>NZ_JBPXMS010000001.1:0-2117773 GCF_051842815.1 Microbacterium sp. A84
GTACGAGTATTCGGCGGGAACAACTTGACCATGAAACGCTCCTTCAAGAAGAACGTTGCTGCCACCATATGACTTCGCCTGCTGGAACTGAGCCACAAGTGGCCACTCGCAATTTTGGGGGAGGGGGAACTAGGCGCGGGTGCGGATGCGGGGGACACCGGTGAGCGGGTCGATTGGGCGGCGGTGCACACCGTCGTGGTCTGCGATCGGATACCCCTCGCGGGCCCAATATTCGAAGCCTCCGATCATTTCACGGACCGGATAGCCAAGCCTCGCGAACTCAAGCGCTCCCTTGGCTCCAGCGTTACATCCGGGACTCCAGCAGTAGACGACGACGTCGGTGCCGGCCGGGATCTCCCGTGCTGCACGTGAAGCGATCTCGCTGTAGTGCATGTGCACAGCGCCAGCAACGCGCCCCTGTGCCCATGCCTCGTCAGAGCGGACATCGATGACCACGACATCTTCTCCGGCCTTCTGACGGGCATAGACATCGCTCGCGTCCGTCTCATAGGCGAGCTTTGCGGCGAAGAAGTCAGCGCGATCGATCATGACATCAGCCTATTCCGCCCGATCCGCACGGTGAAGGCTCGCTCCGGTCGCGCACCGCAGGATTCCCGCCATTCTGCGGCGACGCCAAGGAGAGTGCATGACACATCGTGCACGGCAGACGGCGTGCATTGCAGACCATACGAAGAAGGGCCCCGTCCAGATGGACGAGGCCCTTGAGTAGGGGGAGGGGAGTTGTTACTCGCCCTCCTCCGACTTCTTCTTGGACTTCTTGACCGGATCTGTGGCGATCACGGTACTCGGAGTGTTCGGCGTCTCTTCGACGTGAGTCTCCGTGGGAGGCGTCAGTGGGGCGTCAGGGGCACCAGCACGCTCGTGAGCGCCCTGGATCTCCTCGGCCTCAACCTCGGCCGTGTGAGCCGTCACGTGATGCTGGTGAGCGTCCGCAGCGGCAACCTCGGTCTGCGTGAGCGGAGCGAGACGATCCTCGTAGAACCAGCGAGAGATCGACGAGCGCACGTTCTCGGTCCACGGGATGCGCCCCTTGGCGTTCGGGCGCACAACGAGCGGCTCGTAGTTGTCGATGTCGATGAGCTTCCAGCGGTCGTACTTGTCGACGGGCTGGTGGACTTCGATGTACTCGCCACCAGGGAGGCGAACGATGCGACCGGACTCATATCCGTGCAGCACGATCTCGCGGTCCTTCTTCTGCAGCGCGATACAGATGCGCTTCGTGACGAAGTATCCGAGTATCGGGCCGAGGAACAGTAGCGCCTGGAGAGTGTGGATCACACCTTCCATCGTGAGCATGAAGTGCGTCGCGATGAGGTCGGAGGATGCCGCCGCCCACAGGACCGCGTAGAAGAGGACACCCGCAACACCGATCGCCGTACGCGTTGCCGCGTTGCGCGGGCGCTGAGCCAGGTGGTGCTCACGCTTGTCGCCCGTGACCCACGCCTCGAGGAAGGGGTAGATCGCGACAGCGACAATGAACAGTCCGAGCACGAGCACCGGGATGATGATTCCGAACGACCAAGTGCGGTCGAGCAAGACGATATCCAGGTTCGGAGGCGCCAGGCGCAGGGCACCATCAGCGAAGCCGATGTACCAGTCAGGCTGGGTGCCAGCTGAAATTGGCGATGGGTCGTAAGGACCGTACTCCCAGAACGGCAGGATCTGGAAGAACGTCGCGATCAGCACGATGGTGCCGAAGACGATGAACAGGTAGCCGCCCATCTTGGACATGTACACCGGCATCATCGGGTAGCCCACGACATTGTCGTTCGTGCGGCCGGGGCCGGCGAACTGCGTGTGCTTGTTGATGATCATGAGCATGAGGTGCACGACGATCAGCCCGATGACCAGAAGCGGTAGCAGCAGGATGTGTAGCGAGTAGAGGCGGCCGACGATGTCGTTGCCGGGGAACTCACCACCGAAGAGCAGGAACGAGGTCCAAGTTCCGATCAGCGGAAGACCCTTGATCATGCCGTCGATGATGCGCAGACCGTTGCCCGAAAGCAGATCATCCGGAAGCGAGTAACCGGTGAAGCCTTCTGCAAGAGCGAGGATGAACAGCACGAAGCCGATCACCCAGTTGATCTCACGCGGCTTGCGGAACGCACCGGTGAAGAACACGCGGAGCATGTGCACGCCGATGCCGGCGATAAAGACGAGTGCGGCCCAGTGGTGGATCTGGCGCACCAGGAGACCACCGCGCACATCGAAGGAAAGGCGCAGTGCAGATTCGAATGCGGCTGACATCTCCAGCCCACGCATCGGGGCGAAGGCGCCCGTGTAGTGCGTGGGCACCATCGAGGGGTCGAAGAAGAACGTCAGGAACGTTCCGGAGATGAAAACGACGACGAAGCTCCACAGAGCGATCTCGCCGAGCATGAACGACCAGTGGTCGGGGAAGATCTTGCGACCCAGTTCCTTGACGAAACCGGAGATGCTGGTGCGCTCATCGATGTAGTTCGATGCTGCACCGACAAATCGGCCTCCCAGAGGGGGTGTGTTGTCCTTGTCCTCTTTGGACAGCGTTGCGGTGCTCAATGGCGCTCCCAGAAGCTCGGGCCGACAGGCTCGGTGAAGCCGTGGCGTGCGACGAGGTAGCCCTCATCATCGACGGTAATAGGCAGCTGCGGCAGCGGCCGGGCGGCTGGGCCGAAGATGACCTTTGCGTGATCGGTGACGTCGAACTGCGACTGGTGGCACGGGCACAGCAGGTGGTGCGTCTGCTGCTCATACAGTGCAACAGGGCATCCGACGTGCGTGCAGACCTTGGAGTACGCGACGATGCCGTCGTACGACCAGTCCTTGCGGTCCTCGGCCTCGATGAGCTGCTCCGGGCGCAGGCGCATCATCAGTACGATCGCCTTCGCCTTCTCCTCGAGGTAGCCGTCGTGGTGCGACATTGTGGCAAGAGCCTCCGGGATCACATGGAAGGCCGAGCCGAGGGTGACGTCCGCTGCGCGAATCGGGGTGCCATCGGGGTCGCGTACGAGTCGCTGCCCCTTCTCCCACATGGTCTCGTTCAGCAGGGCGACCGGGTCGCCCGCGATCGGGTCGCCGCCGGCGTTGTTGTGCGGAGCCAGACCGCGGAACAACGCAATGCCGGGAACGATGGATGCAACGATCGCTGCGATCAGCGAGTTGCGGATCATCGTGCGACGCCCAAAGCCGGATTCTTCATTGGCGGCCGCGAAGACCTCGACAGCGGCTTCACGAGTCGCGTCCGTACCCCTGGTGGGGTGACGCATCTCGATGTGCTCCTTGTCGGACATCAGCGCCTTCGACCAGTGAATGGCCCCGATGCCGATGCATAGGAGTGAGAACCCGATTCCCAGACCGATGAAGAGGTTGTTGTACCGGATCGCGAGCAACGACTGGTCTTCGATAGGGAACAGCATGTATGCCGCGACTGCCCAGATGCTGCCGGCGAGCGACAGGTAGAACAGGGTGTAAACAGTGCGGGCCGCGCGCTTTTCCGCCTTCGGATCCTTGTCGGTCATCCGCTCGCGGTGCGGCGGAAGCCCGGGGTTCTGCGCAGGATCGCTGACTGCGACGCTCAGCCCCGGGGAGGGCTGGTAGGCCCTGTCAAGGGCCCGCGAGTCGTCGTCGTTTGCCATGGTGCTCCTCGTACGTTCCTTCTCGAATGATTAAGCGTCAGTTGGACTTCGCCGTGATCCACACGGAGATGGCAACGAGGCCGCCGATTCCGAAGATCCAGATGAACAGACCCTCAGAGACCGGGCCCAGCGAGCCAAGCGCGAAGCCGCCGATCTGCACAGCATCCTGCTGGTACAGCAGTGCCGAGATGATGTCGCGCTTGTCCTCGTCCGACAGGTTCATGTCGGAGAATACCGGCATGTTCTGCGGGCCGGTGACCATGGCCGCATAGATGTGCAGGGCGCTCGTGTTGGCGAGTCCAGGGGCGTACTTGCCCTCGGTGAGCGCGCCACCGGCGGCGGCCACGTTGTGGCACATCGCGCAGTTGACGCGGAAGAGTTCGGCGCCGTGCGATACATCGCCTTCGCCGTCAAGAGTCTTGTCAGACGGGTAGGTGGGACCGGGGGCCAGTTCCTGCACGAAGGAAGCCATGGCTTCGATCTGCGGTTGTGTGAACTGTGGCTCCTTCTCCGGCGCCTGCGGGCCCTGCATCTGCAGGGGCATGCGGCCGGTGGCCAGCTGGAACTCGACGGAGAGCTCGCCGACGCCGTACAGGCTCGGGCCGTTGTCTGTTCCCTGCAGGTCAAGACCGTGGCAGGTGGCGCAGTTGGCCTGGAACAGCTTCTCTCCGTCGTCGATGGTGAGCTGTGTGCTCGCCGTCGGCTGTGTGTCTGTTGAGGCGATTGCCGCAGACGCTCCGGCGTAGATGCCTCCGGTGATCAGGAGGCCAGCTCCGATCAGTGCGGCAGCGGCCAGGGGGCTACGGCGTCCGTTTGAGCGACGCTTCTTCTCAAGTGCCATTTCGCAGGTCAGCTCCGCTCTTATTTCAGGAAGTAGATGACGAAGAACAGCACGATCCAGACGACATCGACGAAGTGCCAGTAGTAGGACACCACGATCGAGGAGGTCGCCTCCTTGTGTGTGAAGTTCTTCACTGCGAACGCGCGACCGATGATGAGCAGGAACGCGATGAGTCCGCCAGTGACGTGGAGGGCGTGGAAGCCCGTGGTGATATAGAACGCCGAGGCGTATGCATCAGCCTGGATCGGCAGGCCTTCCGCAACCAGAGTTGCGTACTCCCATACCTGACCGGAGACGAAGATCGCGCCGAGCGCGAAGGTGAGCCAGAACCACTCGACCATTCCCCATCCGAAGAGGCGGCGACGGCCTGCGCCGTTCACCTGACCGTTCTTGATGCGGTAGGCCTGAAGGTCTTCTGCCGCGAACACGCCCATCTGGCACGTGACGGAGGAGAGTACAAGGATCGCGGTGTTGATTGCTGCGAACGTCACGTTCAGCAAAGCAGTGCGGTCGGCCCAGAGTTCGGGTGATGTGCTTCGGAGGGTGAAGTAAATCGCGAATAGTCCCGCGAAGAACATCACCTCGCTGCCGAGCCACACGATGGTGCCGACAGCTACCGGGTTCGGGCGCTTAATGGTTCTTGCCGCCGGGGCATAGGTCGCTGAGGTGGTCACTCCTCCATTATGGCCGATCTCCGAGCGTGATTCTTGCATCCATGGCATCCGTTTCGCTGTTCCGGTGCTTAGGGGAGCCTAAGAAGCACCTGCGAATCTTCGGTGAATCCAAGGGAAATCAAGGATGCACTGCTGTGGTGCCAGTGCGCAAGTAATTTATTCACGCCGATAAGATCACTGGTATGGCTGAATCCCTGACCTGGCCCCATGTGCTCACCACTCTCCTGGAACGGCGCGACCTCAGCGTCTGGGAGTCGACCTGGGCTATGCGCCAGGTAATGCAGGGCGACGTGTCGGATGCCAAACTTGCCGGTTTCCTCATTGCTCTGCGTGCCAAGGGTGAGACGGTCGACGAAGTTGTTGGCTTCCGTGACGCGATTCTCGAAGCAGCCGTCCCGCTCCCGGTCTCGCCAGACGTTCTTGACATCGTCGGGACCGGAGGCGATCTCATCGGCACCGTGAACGTGTCGACAACCGCGGCGGTCATCATCGGCGCGACCGGGATTCCTGTCGTGAAGCACGGCAATCGTGCAGCGAGTTCCGCATCGGGTTCCTCAGATGTGCTCGGGGCTCTGGGGCTTCAGCTCTCGCTCTCTCCAGCGGACGTCGCAACGGTTCTTGAGCGCACAGGCATCACGTTTGCGTGGGCTGCGGCCTTCCACCCTGGTTTTAAGCACGCAGGTAATGCACGCGCTGAACTCGGCGTACCGACCGTATTCAACATGCTGGGTCCGCTCTGCAACCCGGCTCGCGCAGAGGCGAATGCTGTCGGCGTCGCTCAGCTCGAACGGGTGCCGCTGATCACAGGCGTGTTCCGCACCCGTGGTGCGACCGCGCTGGTCTTCCGCGGGGATGACGGCCTCGACGAGCTGACCACCACCGGTCACAGCCGCATCTGGGAGGTCACTCGTGGCGACATCCATGAGCACGACCTTGATCCGCGCGACCTCGGCATCCCCACGGCGGAGATTGCCGACCTCATCGGTGGCTCACCCGAGCACAACGCCGGTGTCCTGCGCGACACCCTGGAAGGCAAGAAGGGGGCGGTGCGAGACATCGTTCTGCTGAACGCGGCTGCGGGAATCGTCGCCTTCGAGCTTTCACAGGATGCGACGCAGGTGCAGCGGCCGATCCTTGAGCGTCTGCGCGATGGCTTCGCCCTGGCTGAAGCCGCGATCGATGATGGCAGCGCAGTTGCGAAGCTGGATGCGTGGGTGCAAGCCACTCGCGAGCTCGCTTCGATGTGAGCGAACATGGATCCCGTTGCTGCTCTGCTCGAGATCGCGACGTTGCTCGAGCGTGAGCGGGCGTCGCGTTATCGTGCCAAGGCGTTTCGCCAGGCTGCGGCGACGCTTCAGGGGCTTCCTGTGACGGTGCGGGATGACCCCACCCGGCTGCGCGCGGCCAAAGGCATCGGCGATTCCACATTTGCCGTCATCCGACAGGCACAAGCTGGCGAGGTTCCCGAGTATCTAGTCGAATTGCGCGGTGACGTGGAGCCGGAACGTGTTTCTGAACTGCGCCGCAAGCTGCGCGGCGACCTGCACTCGCACACCGAGTGGTCCGACGGTACGACTCCCATCCGCACCATGGCGGAGTCTGCGCGGGCGCTCGGTCACGAGTACCTCGCGATCACCGACCATTCGCCCAGACTTAAGGTTGCTCGCGGGCTGTCGGCTGAGCGTCTTCGCGAGCAGGTTCCGCTGGTGCGCGCCGAGTCCACGAATGACTTCACGATGCTGGCGGGAATCGAGGTCGACATTTTTGACGATGGCGGCCTCGACCAGGAGCCGGCGCTGCTGAACGACCTCGACATCGTCGTGGCATCCGTGCATTCCCACCTGCGAATGGAGTCGCGGCCGATGACGGCTCGCATGATCGCCGCCGTCTCACATCCGCAGGTGAATGTGCTCGGCCACTGCACCGGACGGCTCGTGCAGGGGGAGCGTGGAACGCGGCCTCCGTCACAGTTCGACGCGCGTGCCGTGTTCGACGCGTGTGCGGAGAACGGCGTGGCCGTGGAGATCAATTCCCGCCCCGAACGGCAGGACCCACCGGACGAGCTGATCGCGATGGCGTTGGAGGCCGGGTGCCTGTTCTCCTTGGATTCCGACGCGCACGCCCCAGGGCATCTCTCGCTGCTGGACTATGGTGCTGAGCGCGCCGAGAAGGCTGGCGTTCCGGCTGAGCGAATCGTGACGACGTGGGGCGTAGACCGGCTGCGGGCGTGGGCAGACTGACTCGACGCGCGTTCCCGTGGCTCGTGCTGGCCGGGATATTGGTGGCCGCGCTCAGTCTGCGCGGTCCGATTATTGCGCTCACGCCGGTACTGCCGGACATCATCGTCGATCTCGGTATTAGCTCAGCATCCGCTGGTCTACTCACGACGGCGCCGGTGCTCATGTTCGCCGCGTTGACGCCATTCGCCGCACTCCTTATTCGACGAGCAGGACCGGAACTCGCCCTGCTGCTTTCCCTGAGCGGCGTGCTGATCGGGACGTTCGTGCGTGCGTTGCCGGGCTTCGGGGCGATGCTCACCGGCATGCTGATCATGGGGGCGGCGATCACGATCGGGAACGTCGTGATCCCCGTGATCATCCGACGTGATCTGCCGCCAGAGCGCACCGCGATCGCCACCGCTGCGTACACGGCGACGATGAATGTCGGTTCGCTCACGACGGCGCTGGGCACCGTGCCGCTGGCAGCGATCACCGGTTGGTCGCTCGCGCTGTTGTTGTGGGGCGTGTTCACCGTCGTTGGTATCGGGCTCTGGATCGTGCACATGGTGCGGTCTCGATCGGAAAGCACTACTGAGCGGCTTTCGGGCGAGCCAGCACGCGCAGAACCTGGCGAGTCTGCATCTGCCGAGGCGATCACCGGACCCATGCCCGTTGTCATTGACAGTCGTATCGCCGCAACGCTTCGGCGCCCGATCGTGTGGCTGCTGCTCGCTGCGTTCGCCTCGCAGTCAGCGATCTACTACGCGATGTCGACATGGCTGCCGACGATCTTGATCGAGACGACCGATACGGATGCTGCGACCGCCGGCGCGCTGGCGTCGCTGTTCCAGGGCGTGGCCATCGCTGGCGCGATGCTCGCACCGGCGTTGCTGAAGTATGTCGGAGCGGTGCCGGCTGCAGTGCTCATGGGCGCCTGTTTCGGCACCATGGTTCTCGGGATGCTGCTTGCCCCAGAACTCGCGGGCGTTTGGGCTTCGTTCGGGGCCATCGCGCATTCGAGCGGGTTCGTGCTGATCTTCACCGGGCTGGTTCGCGTATCGCGCACGAATGGTGAGGCTGCGACGATGTCTGCGTTCGTCCAGGGCGGCGGGTATCTGTTCGCGGCCTTCGGGGCACCGCTGATGGGCGCGCTACACGAAAGCAGCGGTGACTGGCGTCTGCCGCTCCTGGGCGTTCTCGCCGTGACCATCGTGTACACGACTGCGCTGATCGCGGCGATGCTCGTCGCGTTCCGCCGGGCCTGAGCCGCTTCGCTATCTTGCGAGCGCCGCGATGGCTCGATCCATCGACGAGCCGAGATTCCACCGCTGGGCGAGCGCGACGGCGACGTCTGACTCGGCCGGATCGAGCGCGCGCACAGCATCGGTCGGAGGTGTGATGTCGAGTGCTCTGGCGACCTCGACCACGGTTGGCGCGACATCGAGGTAAGCGGATGAAGCGAGGATCTTCGCGCGCACTCCGGCACTCATGCCATCACCGGCAGCTGCGGCGGCCCGGATCTGGGCGAGGTCACCGTGCGCCTGCAGCAGTGTGGCGGCCGTCTTGTCGCCGACTCCAGCGACACCGGGGAGTCCATCGGACGCATCACCGCGCAGCGTTGCGAAGTCGGCGTACTGCGAGGGGAGTACGCCGTACTTCTTCACGACTGTCTCATCAGAGACGACCTCAAGGTTGCTCATGCCCCGTGCCGTGTAGACGACGCGGATGCTGCGACCGTCGTCGACGAGTTGGAAAAGATCGCGATCACCGGTGACGATGTCAACGGGCATGGTGGCGCGGGTCGCGAGAGCGCCGATGACGTCATCAGCCTCATGCTCGCTGACGCCGACGATGGGGATGCCGAGCGCAGTCAGCGCCTCGCGGATGAGCGGAAGCTGCGCCTCGAGTGGGTCAGGAACCTCCTCGACGTCGGGACCGGTGGCGACAACTTCGACGACCCGGTGTGCCTTGTAGCTGGGGATGAGGTCAACTCGCCATTGCGGGCGCCAGTCGTCGTCCCAGCAGGCGACGATGTGTGTCGGCTCGTAGAGCTTGACGAGCTTCGCGACGATGTCGAGCAGGCCGCGCACCGCATTCACCGAGGATCCGTCGGGGGCTTTCACCTTGTCGGGCACGCCGTAGAACGCCCGGAAGTAGAGGGACGCGGTGTCCAGCAGCATCAGCTTGTCGCTCATGAGTTCAGCATTGCACAGGCCTCCGACGCGCCGTGGTCAGCAGCCGGGGGAGGCGGCGTTCTGCTGGCAGGTGTGGGCGACCAGTGCGGTATGCGCTTCGAAGATGCGGACCTCCTGCGCGGCGCCGGTCGCAGTTACCTCTCCGGTGATGGGGAACCAGCCGATGCCAAAATCAACCGCGGCTGTGTATCGAACATTCACGTGAGCGAAGTAGGTGCCACGATCTGCGTAGGTGTGACTCGTGTCGGTGGGGGTGAACTGGGCCTGGCCGAGTGCGTCCCAGCTCTGGCCACCCGTCATAGTGCTCACTGTGGTGCCGTCGCCGTAATCGAAGTCATAGCCCGACGGGGTGAACCGCACCGTCATAGGGAAGCCGAACAGCTCGCCGCCCACACTGTGCTCGGATGCCGCCGCCACGAAGTTCGCCGGAAGGCCGACGACACCGACATTGTCGGGTTCGCCGGCGACGATGGACCCCTGTGGTGCGAAACGAGCAACATCAGTGATCGTGACGGCGGGAATCTCGACGACGTCTTCCACTTCCTCGTCTGGGTCTTGCTCTGCGTTTTCGAAACAGCGGAGGTAGGAGTTCCAATCGTGTAGACACGCGGCGAAATCGGCGTCGTTCGGATTGGGCGGAGGATCGGATTCCTGGCCGTCGTTGCCGATGGGTGTGCTTCGTGGAGGTTCAGAATTCCCCGGCGACCCTGGAATCACCTCGGTGCCGCCGATGGTGACGCCATCGTCGTCAATGCAGCCAGTCGTGGACTGTTCGATCGAAGTGCACCGCGCGTCAAATTCGTTCGGCGAAGCAAGGCTGAGGGACGCCAATCCCATGGCTAGGATTCCTGCGCTCAGCATGTCGCATCTGAGGTTGATACGGCCTTCTCGAGACGTAGCGACGAGTCGGCCAGGTTGAATGTCAGGAGTAAGGCATAGCGGTCGGGGCGATCCTCAGGAACCAGGCTATTCCCGTTCTCATCAGTGAATGTAGTCCCACTCACGTCGTTGCACGTCGTTGTCAGGACGGCGCCAGCAGCGGAGTACTCGGTGCCTTGGAACGTGACAACTATGATCTCGCCGCCGCGAATCTGTCCATTGGCGTGCATCTGGCTTAGCGATTCTCGTTCACTGCTCAGATAGTCCCCGGTGGTGAATTCGGAGAGTCCCTCGAACGTCGTGGGGTCCTGCAGATCGATCTTGTTGAACGTAGTGATGTAAGCCCGGTATACCTCCTCCGCGGCGGCGAACGCCTCTTCTTCCGTCGCGAACGCGGCAGTCGGTGTCGGGGTCGGAACTGGCTCAGGCGCACAGGCGCACAGCGTTCCTGCGGCCAGTGCCAGCAGCGCCAGCGTCCGAATCCGGTTCGCCCTCGATCGCAGGAAAGTCACTCGCACACGGTAACGCGAACTCCCGGTCTCCCGCCGAAGTTATCCACAGCTTCGGGATGGAGGTTTCTCTGATATTCTGAAGTGTCACTTGTGGCGTGGACATGCGCGCCCAGTGTCGATTACACCAAATCCATTTGCTTTCCGATGATGAATCACGCGTGCGTGAGCATCGAAAAGCCCGAGTTTCCACCCACAAGGACAACCTACTAAATGACTACCGCAACGACCGCCCCGGCCACCAAGCAGGTCGCCATCAACGACATCGGATCTGCTGAGGACTTCCTGGCCGCGGTCGAGAAGACTCTGAAGTTCTTCAACGACGGCGACATCATCGAAGGCACGATCGTCAAGATCGACCGCGATGAGGTTCTGCTCGATGTTGGGTACAAGACCGAGGGTGTCATCCCCTCCCGCGAACTTTCCATCAAGCACGATGTTGACCCCAACGATGTTGTCAAGGTCGGCGACGTGGTTGAGGCTCTTGTTCTCCAGAAGGAGGACAAGGAAGGCCGTCTGATCCTGTCCAAGAAGCGTGCGCAGTACGAGCGCGCTTGGGGCGACGTCGAGAAGATCAAGGAAGACGACGGTGTTGTCACCGGAACCGTCATCGAGGTCGTCAAGGGTGGCCTCATCGTTGACATCGGTCTCCGTGGCTTCCTGCCGGCCTCGCTCATCGAGCTGCGCCGCGTCCGCGACCTGACCCCGTACTTGGGCCAGGAGATCGAGGCCAAGATCCTCGAGCTGGACAAGAACCGCAACAACGTTGTTCTGAGCCGCCGCGCGCTGCTCGAGCAGACGCAGTCCGAGTCGCGTACGACCTTCCTCAACAACCTGCACAAGGGTCAGGTTCGCAAGGGTGTTGTCTCGTCGATCGTCAACTTCGGTGCGTTTGTTGACCTGGGTGGCGTGGACGGCCTCGTGCACGTCTCTGAGCTGTCCTGGAAGCACATCGAGCACGCTTCTGAGGTTGTCGAGGTTGGCCAGGAGGTCACCGTCGAGATCCTTGAGGTCGACCTCGACCGTGAGCGTGTCTCCCTGTCGCTGAAGGCGACGCAGGAGGACCCGTGGCAGGTCTTCGCCCGCACCCACGCGATCGGTCAGATCGCTGCGGGCAAGGTCACCAAGCTCGTTCCGTTCGGTGCGTTCGTTCGCGTCGCAGACGGCATCGAGGGTCTCGTTCACATCTCCGAGCTCTCCAGCAAGCACGTCGAGCTGGCCGAGCAGGTTGTCTCTGTCGGTGAAGAGGTCTTCGTCAAGGTCATCGACATCGACCTCGAGCGTCGCCGCATTTCGCTGTCGCTCAAGCAGGCCAACGAGTCGGTTGACCCCAACGGCACCGAGTTCGACCCGGCACTGTACGGAATGCTTGCCGAGTACGACGACAACGGCGAGTACAAGTACCCGGAGGGCTTCGACCCCGAGACCGGCGCTTGGAAGGACGGCTTCGACACTCAGCGCGAAGCTTGGGAGCAGGAGTACGCTGCAGCCCAGACTCGCTGGGAAGCTCACAAGGTTGCGGTTGCCAAGGCAGCCGAGGCCGAGGCAGCTGCGGGCGACGACTTCGCCGCATCGCAGACGTTCACGAGCGACTCCGGCGCTGGCACGCTTGCTGACGACGAGGCTCTCGCGGCTCTGCGCGAGAAGCTCTCGGGCGGCAACGCGTAAGCACGCTTTTTCTGGAACGGGTCGTCACCTTCGGGTGGCGGCCCGTTCCGCGTTTCCGGATGCTTGTCCCGAGCACAACTGCGGATCGCGGGAGTAAATCGCCGTGAACGGATGCCCGCAGGCGGCGTGTCGCACGCCGGATCCGCAGTTGTGCACGACGGACCTACGATCGCCGCATGCCAGGATGGACGCATGCCTCTCATTGCGCTGACCGGCGGAATCGCATCCGGAAAGTCCACGATTGCCGCACGCCTCTCCGGTTACGGAGCCGTCGTGGTGGATGCCGATCAGATCGTGCGCGATGTGCAGGCCGCCGGTTCGCCCGTACTCCAGCAGATGGCCGACGCCTTCGGAGCCGACATCCTGCTCCCCGACGGCTCACTTGACCGTGCCTCACTGGGGTCGCGAGTGTTCGGAGATGCCGATGCTCTGAAGCGACTCAACGCGATCGTGCATCCAGCGGTGCGAGCAGAGTCGAAGCGGCGGATGAACGAGGCTCTCGCCCAGGATCCGCAACCGGTGGTCCTCTATGACGTTCCGCTGCTCGTTGAAGCCCGTGCGGATGACCCATGGGAGTTGATCGTCGTCGCGCACGCGCCAGCGGAAGTGCGACTGCAGAGGCTCATTGAGCTGCGCAGTATGGAGCGGCAGGCGGCCCAGGACCGCATCAACGCCCAGGTGTCCGACGAGAAGCGGCTCGCCATCGCGGACGTCGTCATCGACACCGCCGGCACGCTGGAGCACACCCACGAACAGGTGGATGCGCTCTGGAAGAAGCTCACGAGCGAGTGAATCCAGACGGATTCTCCGGGCACGTTCCCGGCTCTCGTTCCTACCGGCATCTGATCGCCGGACTGTTCTTCGCCGGTGTCGCGACATTCGCGCAGTTGTACTCGCTGCAGGCGGTCTTGCCGGAGATTTCCACCGACCTCGGTGTCTCCGCGGCAACGGCGGCTCTGACGATTTCGGCGGCAACACTCGGAATCGCCGCCGCTGTCATCCCATGGTCTCTTGTCGCGGATCGCATCGGGCGCATCCCGGCGATGGCGATCGGTATCATCGCCGCCACCTTCTTCGGGCTCGCGGCACCGCTCAGCACCGAGATCACGATGCTTCTGGTCCTACGCCTCGGTGAGGGGCTCGCGCTCGGTGCCGTGCCTGCGGTTGCGCTCGCTTACCTCAGCGAGGAAGTGCACGCATGGCACGTTGCGACCGCTGCAGGCAGCTACACCGCGGGCACCACGGTCGGCGGCCTGTCCGGGCGTCTGATCGCCGGGCCGCTGGGAGAGGCGTTCGACTGGCGAGTCGGCGTCTGGAGTGTCACGCTGCTCTGCACTGTCGCTGCCGTGCTGTTTCTCTGGTTGGTTCCACGAGCGCGCAGATTCGTTCCAGGGCGCTTGCGAGCGGATGCCGGACCCGGCCTGCTCACGCGGCTTGTCGCTGCTCTGCGTTCACCGCGGCTGCTCGCGCTCTACGCGCAGGGGTTCCTGCTTATGGGCGCGTTCGTCGCGGTGTACAACTACCTCGGCTTCCACCTCATCGCACCACCGTTCCTCTTGCCAGTCTGGGTGGTCACTTTGCTGTTCCTCGCGTATCTGGCGGGCACCGTCTCATCACCCTGGGCAGGCGTGCTGGCCGCGCGCCACGGACGACGCATCGTGCTACTCGGGGCGATCGGGCTGTTCGTCTCGGGTGCGGCGCTGATGCTCGTTCCGGTGTCGGTTGTCATCCTCGTGGGGCTCGTGATCTTCACCGCAGGCTTTTTCGGTGCGCACGCGATCGCCTCGAGTTGGGCGCCCATCCTTGCCGATCCGGAGAGTCGTGCGCAGGCGCCGTCACTGTACTACTTCGCCTATTACGCCGGATCGAGCGTGTTCGGATGGGCGCTCGGCCTCGTGTTCGGTCACGCCGGCTGGGGATGGTTCCTTACCGCCGTGATCGCCATGGGATGTATCGCAGCGCTCATCGCGATGATGCTGCTGCGGTCGCCTTGTGCGAAGCATCCCTAGACTCAGTCCGTGCCACACCGACTTTTGGATGCTTACGATCTCCAACTCCGCGCTGAATCGGAACTTCTGCACGCTGATCGCACCGGACGACACGGACCGCTGTGGTTCGCGGTGTTCGCTGGCGGCTACGGCTTCGTCACCTACGCAGATCTCGCCGGCGCCGACGTGGCACTGGTCACCGGGTACGTCGATGCGGCGATCGCCCACTTTGCCGCACGTGAGGACGTCACCAGAATCGAGTGGAAGACCCGCTCGCATGATGTCGCGCCCGGGCTGCACGAGACGCTCATCGCGCGTGATTTCGTGCCGGAGGATCCCGAGTCGATCATGATCGGTGAGGCCGCGCTGCTCGCCAAGAATGTGACCGTGCCGGACTGCGTCGAGATCCGTCAGGTCCGCAGCGACGCCGAGATCTTCGCGATGGAGCGCATGCAGGGCGAGATCTTCGGCGATCCTGCGTGGAAGGAGCGTGCCGAGGCTACCGTGGCGAGCATCGCCGGCGGAGCCGACACCGAATTGTGGATCGCGCTGGTCGACGGTCGTGTCGTCAGTGCGGGGCGGCTGGAGCCCGTGGCCGACACCGATTTCGCTGGGCTCTGGGGCGGTGCGACCGTGCCAGAATGGCGTGGACGCGGCATTTATCGCGCATTGACCGCTCAGCGGGCGCGTTCAGCGCTGGAACGAGGCAAGAAGTACCTGAACTCGGACTCCACCGAGTTCTCGCGTCCGATCCTTGAGCGTGCAGGCCTGGTGAAGGTCTCGACGACCACGCCGTATGTCCGAGTGGCCGACGGCGCCTGAGTAGTCCTAAAGTGTCGGCGGTTGTAGCGACCCGGCACTGGGGATCGACTGCTCGCGCGTGCGACGACGTCGGCGAAAGAACACGACGACCGCCACGATCAGCCCGACCAGGAGCAGCGCCGCGAGCACCGGAACGACGATGGCGAGGGCCGCGAGCAGGAAGGATGCTCCGTCCTCGGCAGTGCTGAGCGCCGGGGCAGCGAGACCGCCGGTGACGGTGTTCGCGGCCACGCGTGCGGTCGCCTTGACGACGTGGACGATGAGCGCAATGACGATGCCGGTGACGATCGGGACCCAGGTGTTATCGGAGAAGAACGACGAAGGGTCAGTCACCGCCACAGTCTGTGCACTCGCCCCCGCGCCGAACACGATGCCGCCGGATGCCGGGCGCAGCACGCTCTGGATGACGTCATTGATCGAATCGAGCGCAGGGATCTTGTCTGCGATAACTTCAATCAGCAGCAGAACACCGAGCACCCATAGCGAGATATCGCTGGAGATCCATGACCATCCGGAGGGGAGCTCCACCGCAGGAAGAAACCGGTCGGCGAGGCCCAGCAGGAACAACGGCATCCACGCGTTGAGGCCGGCGGATGCTGCGAGGCTGGAGCCGATGAGGAACTCGATCACAGCCCTACTCTAGATGCGCGACCCCGATGTCTGAGGCTCCGCTTACGCTGGAAGGATGCAACCTACGCGCAGTGTCCGTCCGTTCGAGGTGATCAGCGATTACACGCCCGCCGGTGACCAGCCGCAGGCGATCGCTGAACTCACGGCGCGTATCAACGCCGGTGAGACTGATGTCGTGTTGCTCGGCGCAACAGGAACTGGCAAGTCGGCGACGACGGCCTGGCTGATCGAACAGGTTCAGCGGCCCACCCTGGTGCTCGCACACAACAAGACGCTCGCGGCGCAGCTGGCGAATGAGTTCCGTGAGCTCATGCCGAACAACGCGGTGGAGTACTTCGTCTCGTACTACGACTATTACCAGCCCGAGGCATACGTTCCACAGACGGATACCTTCATTGAGAAAGACTCCTCCATCAACGCGGAGGTCGAGAGACTACGTCACTCCACGACGAATTCGCTGCTCAGCCGCCGCGATGTCATCGTCGTCTCCACGGTGTCGTGCATCTACGGACTCGGTGCCCCGGAAGAGTACCTGCGGGCGATGGTTGCTCTTCAGGTGGGGGAGCGTTACGACCGCGACGCCCTTATCCGTCAATTCATCGCGATGCAGTACAACCGCAACGATGTCGATTTCTCGCGCGGCAACTTCCGCGTACGCGGCGACACGATCGAGATCATCCCGGTCTATGAAGAGACAGCGATCCGCATCGAGCTGTTCGGCGACGAGATCGAAGCCCTGTATTCACTGCATCCGCTCACCGGCGAGATCATCGCGAAACTTGATGCGGTGCCGATCTTCCCCGCTTCGCACTACGTTGCCGGAACCGATGTGATCCATCGCTCGATCCGAACGATCGAAGCTGAACTTGAAGAGCGCCTGGCCGAGTTCGAACGTCAGGGAAAGCTGCTCGAAGCGCAACGTCTGCGCATGCGCACGACGTTCGACCTCGAGATGTTGCAGCAGCTCGGCTTCTGCTCCGGGATCGAGAACTACTCGCGCCATATGGACGGCAGAGAACCGGGGGAGCCTCCGCACACACTGCTCGACTTCTTCCCCGACGACTTCCTGATGGTGATCGACGAGTCTCACGTGGCGGTGCCGCAGATCGGCGCGATGTACGAAGGTGATGCCTCGCGCAAGCGCACACTCGTGGATCACGGTTTCCGTCTGCCGAGTGCGATGGACAACCGACCCCTGCGGTGGGACGAGTTCAAGAACCGTATCGGCCAGACGGTGTACCTCTCGGCGACCCCCGGCAAATACGAAATGGGCATCGCCGACGGCATCGTTGAACAGATCATCCGCCCCACGGGGCTGATCGACCCCGAGATCATCGTGAAGCCGTCCAAGGGGCAGATTGACGATCTGCTGGAAGAGATTCGACTTCGAGCCGAGCGCAATGAGCGTGTGCTCGTGACGACGCTGACGAAGAAAATGTCTGAAGAGCTCACCGACTTCCTCAGCGAACATGGTGTCCGAGTGCGCTACCTGCACTCCGATGTCGACACCCTTCGCCGCGTCGAACTGCTCAGCGAACTGCGCGCTGGCGTCTACGACGTATTGGTCGGAATCAACCTGCTGCGCGAGGGCCTCGACCTTCCTGAGGTGTCTCTGGTGGCGATCCTGGATGCCGATAAGGAGGGGTTCCTCCGCTCCGGTACGTCTTTGATTCAGACGATCGGCCGTGCCGCTCGAAACGTCTCCGGCCAGGTGCACATGTACGCCGACAGGATCACCGATTCGATGGCGAAGGCCATTGAGGAGACCGATCGTCGTCGTGAGAAGCAAGTCGCGTACAACCTGGAGCACGGGATCGACCCGCAGCCGCTGCGCAAGCGGATCGCCGACATCACGGACGTGCTGAACCGTGAAGCATCCGACACTCAGGAGCTGCTGCGCGGCAAAGGTATGAAGTCTGGCAAGGGCAAGAGTCCGACACCGCAGTTGCGGCGAGTGGGCATCGCAGCCGAGGGTGCTGAGCAGCTGGAAGCGATGATCCAGGATCTGTCCGACCAGATGCTTGCTGCGGCCGGAGAACTGAAGTTCGAACTCGCCGGACGATTGCGAGACGAAGCGCAAGACCTCAAGAAAGAGCTGCGCGCGATGGAGCGCGCCGGCCACGCCTAAACCGGGGCGACACCATGGTGGATGCGAGAGGGACCGAGCTGGCTGACCGAGTCAGGGCTCTTCTGGGCGAAGAGCCAGGACTCGAGGAGAAGAGCATGTTCGGCAGCCGTGCCTTCCTGCTCCATGGGCGCATCCTCGTGGGCGCGCGCAAGGGCGGACTGCTGCTCGTGCACGTCTCGGACGAGCAGGCGGCGGTGCTGGTCTTGCGACCGGGTGCGGCGCGCGCCGTCATGGGCTCGCGCACGATGAAGTCGGGTTGGCTGGATGTAGCGTCGGATGCGCTCGCTGACGATGACGAGCTGATGTTCTGGCTGGATGTCGCACGCGAGGACAACTCAGGCCGCTGAGCGGCACTGTGCCCGTGGCCCCGTGGTTAGGACCGCGGGCAGTGCATCAACGGCTTCGATCCGGAGCGGTCGATTTCATGCTCAGTCATCGGGCGGCCGCACAGCGGGCAGGCGCGTTCGGCGCGCTCCGCAGCACTGGGCGGTGGCGTCGACTCATACGGACCGACGGCGGCCGGGCCTGCGAGGCGGATCAGGTGCGAGTTAAACCACCTGTACAGCCCGCCCGCTTCGCGGATGCGTGTGCGAAGCGGCACATGTTCTGAACTGTTCTCCATGACACTTAGTGTACTAACTGTTAGTGCAATATGTATAATCGAGCTGTGACGAATTCCGATGAGCTACTCAAGCTGGAAAATCAGCTCTGCTTTGCGCTCGTGACCGCGGCCCGCAATGTCGTGTCGATTTATCGGCCGATCCTCGAGCCGCTGGGGCTCACTCATCCGCAGTATCTGGTGATGCTAGCGCTATGGGAGCGATCGCCTCGCGCACTGAACGATCTCGCTGCCGACCTCGCCCTCGACTCTGCGACGGCATCTCCGCTGGTCAAGCGGCTGGAGAAAGAAGGCCTCATTGCGCGCGAACGCAGCAGCGAAGATGAGCGTCGCCTCGACATCACACTCACTGAGGCTGGCAGAGAACTTCGCGCCCGCGCCGTGGATGTGCCGCACCTTGTCATGGCCGCAGTGCACATGAACGTCGAAGAGATCGCGACCCTCCGTGATGGGTTATCCCCATTTACCGGCCGCATGGGGAAGTGACTCGTACCCACCCCATAGGGTGAAGACATGCGCGGCAACACCTCGATCCAAGGTCAGTGCGTGGCGTGAAGCGGCTCGCGATGTTCGGCTCTGTTGTCGGCCTGTTTCTGATCGTCATGATCGCGGCATCTGTGCAGGGGATTCCCGACATCAACCCACCGGTGCTTGAGTCGCGCGAGATCCTGCCTGTCGAAGCGAGCAGCGAGCCGATGCCGACCGGCATCCCGACTCCGCTTCCGGAGTCGAACTCAGACATTGTCGGCGCGATCATCGGGGTCATCTTCTTCGTGCTCGCGAGCGCAGCGGCAATCGCCATCATTGTGCTGGTGGTGCGTGCACTGATGCGCGCGTGGCGCGATCGTCCGATGCGCATCCGTGACGGCAGCGATGTCGGGCTCGACCTCCAGGAGCAGGCCCTGCCCGACGAACCAGACGTTGCGGCCCCTGTGATCCGCCGTGGGATCCAGGGTGCACTGCGGCTCATCGACGAGCGTGCTGTTCCGACGGACGCCATCATCGCCGCGTGGGTGGGCCTCGAAGAGAGCGCAGCGGATGCCGGCACGGCACGCGGTATGAGCGAAACGCCATCAGAATTCGCATTGCGCATCATCACCCGCCGTGAGGGCATCTCGGATGCTGCGCGCGAGCTGCTGCGACTGTACGAGAACGTGCGCTTCGGAGATCTCGCAGCCGACGAGGGTGACCGGGACAGAGCGCGCGCGGCGCTTCGGAGCATCGAGGAGGGGTGGCGATGACGCGTCCTCGAATTATTGCTGCGCTCGCGGTCACCGTCGGCGTGGCACTCGTTCTGTTCCTCGGCGTGGGCGTGGAACTTGCGTTCACCATCGCCTGGGCCGTGCTCGCCGGGATTCTGACGCTGCTGTCACAGCTTGTGCTTCCCGACGATCCCAGAGCCGATGCGCCTGAGATCCCCGCCGGACCGGAACGCCGCGGCACCGCGATTGCACAGATGGCGTGGTCGCTGAATCCGAGCAGTGGCGCAGCCGGTGAGCTCATCACGCGCCGGGTGCGGCACACTCTCAGGCGCCGTTTGCTGCGCCACGGGCTCGACACGGAGAATCGCGAGCACCGCGATCAGATCGACGCGCTGGTGGGGATCACCGTCTGGGATCGGCTCGTCGCCCCTGGCACGAAGCGCCAGGATCTCGAACGTGCACTGGACAGCATCGACAGGCTTTCACCGACCAAGGAGAAGAAATGACCCAGGACAGCTCGATGACCCAGGACAGCTCGATGACCCAGACCAGCTCGATCGCCCAGAGTCTTTCGATCGCAGAGACCGGTGCTCAGATCCTCGCGGCCGTCCGCACTGTCGTGGTCGGCATGGACAACCCTGTCGAGATTGCACTGGCGACGATTCTCGCCGGCGGCCATGTGCTATTCGAAGATGTGCCAGGGCTCGGCAAGACGCTCGCGGCCAGAACTCTGGCATCCGCTCTCGGTCTCGACTTCCGACGCCTCCAGTGCACGCCGGACATGCTCCCTGGAGATGTGACCGGATCGTACGTCTATGCGCCGGATACCGGGGAATTCGTATTTCGCCCTGGGCCGATCTTCACCGGTCTACTGCTCGCCGACGAGATCAACCGCACCACACCGAAGACACAATCGGCCATGTTGGAGGCGATGGCGGAGCGCCAGGTGACCGTTGAAGGCAACAGCTTTCCGCTCGCGGCGCCCTTCCACGTGATCGCGACGTCGAACCCGATCGAGTACGAGGGCACGTATGCCCTGCCGGAGGCACAGCTTGATCGCTTCATGGTGCGACTGGCTGTGGGGTACCCAGACGTAGCAGGCGAGGCTCAGATTCTGACGAATCGAATCGCTCGACAGCAAGAAGCAACCAGCGTGGCGCCGGTGATCGACGCGGCCAGACTCGTCGAAGTGCAGCAGGCCGTCGAAGCAATCCATGTGCACCCGGATATCGCGCGGTATTGCGTGGACATCGCCCGCGCCACCCGTCACGCGCAGAACGTCGCGGTGGGAGCGTCGCCACGCGGTTCGCTGGGTCTCCTCCTTCTCGGGCGCGCTCTCGCTGCGCTGGACGGCCGCGAGTTTGTGCGTCCCGATGACATCAAGCGCATCGCTGTGCCGGTGCTCGCGCATCGCCTGACGTTGACCCCGCAGGCATGGGCGCAGGGCGTCAGCGCGGAGCAGGTGATCCAGGGCATCGTGAGTCAAGTGCCAGTGCCGCCGACAGTCGGCGCGCCGGCGTGAGTGTCGATTCTGTGCGGAGCCGCTGGGGTCCGGGCCTGGTGATCGGGTTCGCCGGCGCTGCTGCGATCGCGGCCATGGGGCTGATCTTCTCGCGGCCCGACGTCGTCGCGATGGGCTTGCCGTTGGCATTATTGAGCGGAGCCGCGCTGGCCCGCCGCAGCGGCGCAGAATCGACCGCGGTCGTGCTGCGCGCGCTGCCCGGCGCGAACGATGACGGCACTCTTAGCACCGAGATCACGGTCACCGGTGATGCGGAGCTCGCCGAACTCGTTGTGGTGCAATCGGAGCGGCGTCGACGCCATCTGCTTGTTCCCGTCGGCGGAGCCCCAGTATTCTCGCTCAGCAAGTCTCTGCATTCAGGGCCGGTCACAGCCGTGAAGGCATCCGCTCGAGGATTCTCCGTGGACGGGGCTGTGCTCGGCGTTGCAACGCCGGTCACACAGCTTGTGCGCAACGTCGCTCCCGCCGAGACGTTACTGCCGTTGCTGCCGCTCTCGCCCCGCCTGACGGGCATGCATGGTAGCCATGAAGGGCGTCGGCAGGGGCAGGGAGGTGACTTCCGGGATATCCATCAGTTCGTCCCTGGCGACGAACTGCGCCGGGTGGACTGGCGAGCTACCGCTCGTATGTCGCGCCGGCCGGGGGACATGATGGTGCGGCGCACGAACACTCTGAGCGATGCGACTGTCGTCATCGCGATGGACACGGCCGACGATCTGGGCACTGCGGTCGCGACGTGGGGGAGCGGCGATCTGGAACGTAGCGGGGTGACATCGCTCGATCTCTCGCGGCAGGCGGCGCGGTCCATTGCCGCTGCGGCGATCGCTGCGGGCGACAGGGTGACGCTGCATGTGCTCATGCATGGTGGGCGCTCGGTTCGCAGCGGGGCCGGCGCGCGGCATCTCGCCCGCGTTGAAGCCGCGATTTCTGCGACAGGGCAGGCAGGCGAAGACACCCGATTTCGCCGTACGCCACCCGTGCCACACGGCTCGGTGATCTTCGTGCTGTCGACGTTCTTCGACGGTGCGGCATCCGATATCGCGCTGATGTGGCGGGCGGCCGGTCATCGCGTGGTCGCGGTCGACGTCTTGCCGGTGCTTGATCGCACCAGACTGAGCAGAGAACAGCACTTGGCCCTGCGCACTGTTCTGGCCGAGCGTGAAGAGGTGCTGCATGACCTGGGTAATGCCGGTGTCGACATGGCGGCGTGGGGCGACGATGTCCCAGCGACGTTACGCGCGATGGTGAGGACCAGACGATGATTGACCTCCGTCGTCGGAATGACCGGCTTCGCACTGCTGCCTCGATGCCTGCCATCGTGTTACGCATTGCCTTCATCGTGTTCGTCGCCGTCGTGGCACTCCTGCTGGTGCCGATCACTGGTTGGCAGGTTGTCGTCGTGGTAGCAGCGGTGCTGGGTGTGATCGTGCCGCAGAGCTTCGGCGGATGGATCTCGATCGCAGGCGTCGTCGTGGGGATGCTGATGAACGATCCCAGCATGTGGCGGGCAATGGCCGCTGTGCTGGCTGTGCACGTCATCCATGTCGTGGCGTCGCTGTTGTTAGTGATCCCTTGGCGTTCCCGCGTGGTGCTTGCCGCCCTGTGGCCGAGCCTGCGCCGTCTGCTGCTCATACAACTCATCGCTCAACCGCTGACGCTCCTGGTGATGCTGGCCTTCCTCTCCGAGACAGTGACAGTTGCGAGCGCGGCGATCATCGGGGCCGGAGCGTTGGCAACGTTTGTGATCCTGTTCCTGCTGAGGACGAAACGCGCTGAGAAGCGTTCCTGAGCGCGCTCACGGAGCCAATGTCTGTGGCCCCTCGTAGACTTGTGCGGTGCCTATTGTCCCTGTAGTCAGCGCCGGAAAACTTAGTGTTCGCGGTGCACGCGTCCACAACCTCAAGAACGTCGACATCGACATCCCACGCGACTCTCTCGTCGTGTTCACCGGCCTGTCCGGATCTGGGAAGTCCAGCCTCGCGTTCGACACGATCTTTGCTGAAGGTCAGCGACGCTACGTCGAATCGCTGAGCGCCTATGCTCGGCAGTTCCTTGGTCAGGTTGATCGCCCCGATGTCGACTTCATCGAGGGACTCAGCCCTGCGGTCTCGATCGATCAGAAGTCGACGAACCGTAACCCGCGCTCGACGGTCGGCACGATCACCGAGATCTATGACTACATGCGTCTGCTCTGGGCGCGCATTGGTATCCCGCACTGCCCGGAGTGCGGGGAGAAGATCCAGCGCCAGACGGTGCAGCAGATCGCCGATCAGCTCATGGAGCTGCCGGAGCGCACTCGCTACCAGATCGTGGCACCGATCGTCTCGCAGAAGAAGGGCGAGTTCGTTGACCTGTTCCGCGAGCTCGGCGCGAAGGGATACTCGCGTGCCATCGTCGACGGCGATCTCATCCAGCTGGCTGAGCCGCCGACGCTGAAGAAGAGCTACAAGCACGACATCGCCGTGGTCGTTGACCGGCTTGTCGCATCCGATGACATTCTGAGTCGCGTCACCGACTCCGTTGAGACCGCGCTGCGACTCGCCGACGGTGTCGTGCAGGTCAACTTCGTCGAGGCGGAGGGCGATGACGCCTGGCAGTCGTATTCCGAGAATCTGGCCTGCCCCAACGGGCATGCGATCACGCTGACCGAGATCGAGCCGCGCACCTTCTCATTCAACGCTCCGTTCGGTGCCTGCCCCACTTGCTCCGGTCTGGGCACGCGCATGTCCGTCGACGTCGACCTGATGCTGGGCGATGAAGAGCTCTCCATCCGCGAGGGCGCCATCATCCCGTGGACGACGCAGGGCAAGGGGCTGTTCCAGTACTACGAGCGGCTCCTCGATGGTCTTGCTCGTGACCTGAACTTCGATCTCGACACGCCGTGGAAAGACCTGCGTGTCGACGTGCAGGATGCCATTCTCCGTGGCGAGAACTACAAGGTCACGGTCAAATGGAAGAACCGCTACGGCCGTGAGATGCGTTACGCCTCCGGCTTCGAGGGCGTTGTGCCCTACATCGAGCGTCAGTATGCGCAGGCCGAGAGCGACAATCAGCGCGCGCGCTGGGGCGAGTACCTCCGCGAGGTGCCGTGCCCCGCATGTGATGGCAATCGCCTCCGGCCCGAGGTGCTTGCGGTCAAGGTGCACGGGCACTCGATCGCCGAGGTCTCGCACCTGAGCCTGGCCAACGCACACGAGTTCATGGCGACGCTGACTCTGACCGATCGTGAGGCGAAGATCGCGGCTCAGGTGCTGCGTGAGATCCGTGTCCGTCTCGACTTCCTGTTGCAAGTGGGCCTCGCGTACCTGAATCTCAGTCGCGCGGCCGGCTCGCTCTCCGGCGGTGAAGCGCAGCGCATCCGTCTGGCCACCCAGATCGGTTCTGGGCTCACTGGTGTGCTCTACGTTCTCGACGAGCCATCGATCGGTCTGCACCAGCGCGACAACCGGCGTCTGATCGACACCCTGCAGAAGCTGCGCGACCTGGGAAATACGCTGATCGTCGTCGAACACGATGAAGAGACGATCGAGGCCGCTGATTGGGTCGTCGATATCGGACCTGGTGCTGGGGTCAACGGCGGCTCCGTCGTGCACTCCGGGCCGTACTCGGCGCTGCTCGGTGAAACAGAATCGATGACCGCCGACTATCTGGCCGGACGGCGCGAGATTCCGATGCCCAAGAAACGCCGCAAGATCGATAAGAAGCGGCTACTGAGCGTCGTCGGCGCTCGCGCGAACAATTTGCAGAACGTCACTGCCGACTTCCCGCTCGGCGTGCTCACCGCCGTCACCGGTGTGAGCGGCTCAGGCAAGTCCTCGCTGGTCAACGACATCCTCTATCGGGTGCTCGCCTCCAAGCTCAACGGCGCACGCACGCTCGCAGGTAAGCACACTCGCGTGACCGGGCTCGACAACCTCGACAAGGTGGTGCACGTCGATCAGGCGCCCATCGGTCGCACTCCGCGCTCGAACCCGGCGACATACACCGGTGTCTTCGACCGCATCCGCACACTGTTCAGCGAGACGCCAGAGGCAAAGGTGCGTGGCTACCTGCCTGGCCGGTTCAGCTTCAACGTCAAGGGCGGCCGATGCGATGCGTGCTCCGGCGACGGCACGATCAAGATCGAGATGAACTTCCTGCCCGACGTGTACGTTGACTGCGAAGTCTGCCACGGCAAGCGGTACAACCGTGACACGCTCACTGTGCATTACAAGGGCAAGAACATCGCCGAGGTTCTGGAGATGCCGATCGCAGAGGCAGCCGAGTTCTTCGAGCCCATCCAGGCGATCCATCGCTTCATGAAGACGCTGGTGGATGTGGGGCTCGGGTATGTGCGCCTCGGTCAGTCCGCGACGACCCTGTCGGGCGGTGAAGCGCAGCGCGTCAAGCTCGCCACAGAGCTTCAGCGCCGCAGCAACGGCCGCAGCATCTACGTTCTCGACGAGCCGACCACCGGCCTGCACTTCGAAGACGTCCGCAAGCTCCTTGAGGTGCTGAATTCTCTCGTCGATAAGGGCAACACCGTGATCGTCATCGAGCACAACCTCGACGTGATCAAATCCGCGGACTGGGTGATCGATCTCGGACCTGAAGGTGGTTCCGGCGGCGGCCAGATTCTCGCCACCGGCACCCCAGAGCAGATCGCGCGCGTCGAGGAGAGCCACACCGGCATGTTCCTCGGTGAGATCCTCAACGCGGGACGCGGGGCGCGGAAGGCCAGCTGATGGCCGACGTGCTGCCGTACAAGCCCGCACAGGGCGAGATCCCGACAGACCCGGGTGTGTATCGATTCCGAGATGCTGAGGGGCGCGTGCTCTACGTCGGCAAGGCGAAGAACTTGCGGCAGCGGCTCTCGAACTACTTCGCGCCCCTGCGCACCCTGCATGAGCGCACCAGACGGATGGTCACGACCGCGACCTCTGTGGAGTGGACAGTCGTCCCAACCGACGTGGATTCGCTGCAGCTCGAGTACATGTGGATCAAAGAGTTTGATCCGCCGTTCAACGTGCGCTACAAGGACGACAAGTCTTATCCGTTCATGGCAGTGACCCTCGGCGACGAAGCACCGCGCGTGCTGGTCACCCGTAACCGGAAGATCCCTCGAGCGCGGTACTTCGGTCCGTACCCGAAAGTGTGGGCGGTGCACGAGACGATTGACCTGATGGTCAAGGCGTTTCCGATTCGCACCTGTAGCGATTCGAGTTACAAGCGCGCCATGGCGACAGGCCGCCCGTGCTTTCCCGGGCAGATCGGCAAGTGCGGTGGCCCCTGCTCGATGAAGGTGTCGATCGAGGAACACCGGGCGATGGTCGACGATTTCGTCGCGTTCATGGCCGGTGGAGACGAGCGCTTCGCCAAGGACCTCACCAAGCGGATGCTGGCAGCCTCCGCAGCCATGGACTATGAGGCGGCCGCGAAGTATCGCGACCAGCTGTCCTCGATCGAAGCAGTGCTCGGTAAGAGCTCGCTGGTGCTGCCCGCGGACGAAGATGCCGACCTGTTCGGCATCGCAGAGGACGAACTCGCCGCCACCGTGCAGCACTTCGTGATCCGTGGCGGGCGCGTGCGAGGCGTGCGCGCCACGACCATCGAGAAGGAGATCGACATCTCCGGCTCCGAGCTCGTCGACCAGGTGCTGCAGCGCGCCTACGGCGAGGGTGTTGACGTGCCGCGGCGTGTCCTCGTTCCTTCCCTTCCAGACGACGCGCCCGAGCTGGAGATCTGGCTGCGCGAGCGCCGTGGCCGCAAGGTCGAGGTCGCCGTGGCGCAGCGCGGGCAGCGCGCCGAGCTGATGCGCACCGCGACGCTGAACGCGCAGCAGGCACTCATCCGTCACAAGACGCGTCGCACCACCGATTACGTGGCACGCACCCAAGCGCTCACCGACCTGCAGGAAGCGCTCGGCCTTGGCACCGCACCATTGCGGATCGAGTGCTACGACATCTCGCATCTCGGCGGCACGAATGTCGTTGCATCCATGGTCGTGTTCGAAGACGGGCTGTCGCGCAAAGACCAGTACCGGTCGTTCAATATTGCGGAGACCACAGACGACACCGACTCGATGTATCAGGTACTCATGCGGCGCCTGGCATATCTGGACCGGCCGGAGGACGCCGAGGTGCTCCCGGTGGATGCTGACCCGCTCGCCGAAGGCGATGACGTCGTCACTACGCGCAAGAAGCCACGCTTCTCGTATCCTCCGCAGTTGCTGCTCGTCGATGGCGGAAAGCCGCAGGTCGAGGCAGCGGCCCGGGCACTGCGCGACTCCGGGCATACGGAGATCGGGTTGTGCGGCATCGCGAAACGACTGGAGGAAGTATGGCTGCCGGGGGAGGACTTCCCCGTGATCTTGCCCCGCACGAGCGAAGCGCTTTACCTGCTGCAGCGGCTGCGCGATGAGGCGCACCGGTTCGCCATCATCCATCAGCGTAAGCGCCGCAAACGTGACATTTCCACGGTGCTCGAGGAGGTGCCTGGCCTGGGCGCATCACGCATCAAGGTGCTGCTGAAACACTTCGGATCGGTCACTGCGCTGCGCGCCGCGACCTCGCCCGAGATCCAGGAAGTTCCGGGGATTGGCCCGGCCCTTGCGCAGAGCATCCACACTCACCTCGCGACTCGATAGGCTGGCCTTCACAGGAGAAGGAGAACCGATGGTCGACGAGGAGAAGAACGAGTTCCTCATCGTCACCGGCATGTCCGGTGCAGGACGTTCAACGGTGGCAAATGCGCTGGAGGATCTCGACTGGTACGTCGTCGACAACCTCCCGCCGCAGATGTTGCGCCCGCTACTCGATCTCACCGACATCGGTGGGGGAGCACTTCCCAAGGTTGCCGCGGTCGTCGATGTGCGTGGACGCAATCTATTCAACGACTTCCCCGAGGTTGCGCGTGCTCTTCGCTCGCGTGGCAGCGTCAAGGTGGTCTTCCTCGATGCTTCTGATGATGTGCTCGTTCGCCGGTTCGAATCGGTGCGCAGGCCGCATCCGCTGCAAGAAGACGGCACGCTGCTCGACGGCATCCGTCTGGAGCGTTCTCGACTGACGCTGGTTCGGGAAGCTGCCGACATCGTCATCGACACCTCTTCGTTGAACATTCACCAACTCGCGACGCAGGTCTCCGAGACTTTCTCCGAGGAGGGTGCCGCGCGGCACCGACTGACGATTCTGAGTTTCGGGTTCAAATATGGGCTACCGACCGACGTCGATCTGGTCGCCGATATGCGATTCCTGCCGAATCCTTACTGGCAAGAGGAGATGCGTGGACTGACCGGTCAGGACGAGTCGGTGCGGGACTACGTGCTTTCCCGCGAGGGAGCCGCTGAATTCCTCGAGGCCTACGCCAAGGCACTTGAGCCGGTACTTGCGGGTTATCAACGCGAGAACAAGGGTCATTCAACGGTCGCGATCGGATGCACTGGTGGCAAGCACCGCTCGGTCGCGATGTCGGAAGCGCTTGCCAAACGGCTCTCCTCGATTCCAGGGATTGCAATCAACGTGCGTCATCGCGACCTCGGCCGAGAATAGAACGGCGCCGCGCCGGGTAAACTAGTTCTTTGCGTCGCGATCCGACGCATCAAGTTTTACAAGGAGTCCCGTGGCACTAACCACCGACGTCAAGGCTGAACTCGTCAGCATCCGCAATGCACCCCCGACGGTGCGAGTCGCGGAAGTCACCGCAATCCTCCGGTTCGCCGGTGGACTCCACTCGATCGCCGGTCGGGTCGCTGTTGAGGCGGAGGTTGATGCCGATCTGCTGGCACGCCGCGTCGCTCGCGATCTTGCCGAGATTTATGGAGTGCGCCCCGAAATCGCACAGGTGCAATCCTCCAGCTCACACGATGGCCCGCGGTACGCCGTCCGTGTCATCGCCGCAGGGGAGACCCTCGCTCGTCAGACCGGTCTGCTCGATCAGCGCCGACGCCCGGTGCGGGGGCTGCCCAACCGGCTGACCACTGGGTCTCGCGAAGAGATCGCCGGTCTCTGGCGCGGTGCGTTCCTCGCTGCGGGATCCCTCTCCGAGCCTGGTCGCTCGGCGATGTTGGAAGTCACGTGCCCGACGTCTGAGGCGGCCATGGCGCTCGTCGGCGCCGCTCACAGACTCGGTGTGGCCGCGAAGGCTCGCGAGGTGCGTGGTACGCCGCGTGTGGTCGTACGCGAGGGCGAGGCTATTCGTTCGATTCTGAGCCAGATGGGTGCACAGAAGACGGCGGCCGCCTGGGAAGAAATGCGTCAGCGTCGCGAGGTGCGCGCTGGTGTCAACAGGCTCGTGAACTTCGACGATGCGAATCTGCGACGCTCAGCACAGGCGGCTGTGGCCGCGTGCGCTCGCGTCGAGCGTGCGCTGGAGATTCTCGCTGAGGATATTCCCGACCATCTGCGCCTCGCTGGTGAACTGCGCCTCGCACATCGGGATGCCAGCCTCGATGAGCTCGGTCATCACGCCGAGCCGCCGCTGACGAAGGACGCCGTCGCAGGACGCATCCGTCGCCTCTTGGCAATGGCAGACAAGCGTGCGCAACAGGAAGGCATCTCGGGAACCGAAGCGGCGGTTCCGGCCGGCCTCGACGTCTGATCCCCACGCTCGCTGACATTTCTTGTCATCGACGGAAGGATCCCCACCGTGGGGGCGTTGTCGTCAGTAGGATGAAAAAGTCTGCTCCTCGCCGCATTTGGGTGGCGCGGAGGACCGACAAGTGCCGCGGCGCGGCGCGGATTGGATGAAAGCGACATGGCGATCTACACGCTCCCTGACCTCCCCTACGACTTCGCGGCACTGGAACCGCACATCAGCGGCAAGATCATGGAATTGCACCATGGCAAGCATCACGCGGCATACGTCGGCGGTGCGAACGCTGCGCTCGACGGCCTCGCAGAGGCTCGCGACAGCGGCAACCTGGCGAACGTGAACAAGCTCGAGAAGGACCTTGCGTTCAACCTCGGCGGTCACGTCAACCACTCGATCTTCTGGACCAACCTCTCCCCGAACGGTGGCGGTCAGCCTGAGGGCGAGTTGAAGGCCGCCATCGACGAGTACTTCGGCTCCTTCGAGAAGTTCCAGGCGCACTTCACCGCCACGGCCATGGGAATCCAGGGCTCCGGTTGGTCGGTGCTCAGCTGGGACTCGATTGGCCAGCGGTTGATCATCCAGCAGCTGTTTGACCAGCAGTCCAACGCGGCGCAGGGCACGATTCCGTTGTTCCAGCTCGACATGTGGGAGCACGCCTTCTACCTCGACTACCTCAACGTGAAGGCCGACTATGTCAAGGCCGCGTGGAACATCGCCAACTGGGAAAACGTCGCAAAGCGTTTTGACGTCGCCCGTAAGCAGACGAACGGCCTGCTGGTACTGTCGTAACAAAGACGGGCGTCCTGATGGGCAGCTAGCCCGTCAGGACGCCGTTGTCCACGAATTCTCTATTGAAAATGCGCGAGAGCGCTCAAGAAACAGGGAGAGACATTAGTGTCTGTCAAGATCGGCATCAACGGCTTCGGTCGTATCGGACGTAACTTCTTCCGCGCAGCACTTGCGCAGGGAGCAGACCTCGAAATCGTCGCGGTGAATGACCTCACCGACAACAAGACCCTTGCGCACCTGCTCAAGTACGACTCTGTCAGCGGTGTTCTGGATGCCGAGGTCAGCTACGACGACGACAGCATCACTGTCAACGGCAAGAAGATCAAGGCGTTCGCAGAGCGCGACCCCGCAAGCCTCCCCTGGGGCGAGCTGGGTGTCGACATCGTCATCGAGTCGACCGGCTTCTTCACCAAGGGTGCGCTCGCACAGAAGCACATCGATGCAGGTGCCAAGAAGGTTCTGATCTCCGCTCCCGGCACCGACGTCGACGCCACGTTCGTCATGGGCGTGAACGAGGACACCTACGACGCGGCCGCGCACAACATCATCTCCAACGCGTCCTGCACCACCAACTGCTTGGCTCCGCTTGCCCAGGTCTTCAATGATGAGTTCGGCATCGTCCGCGGCTTCATGATGACTGCGCACGCCTACACGGCTGACCAGAACCTGCAGGACGGCCCGCACAGCGACCTGCGCCGCGCACGTGGTGCTGCGATCAACATCACCCCGGCATCCACCGGCGCCGCAAAGGCGATCGGCGTTGTGCTCCCCGAGCTCAACGGCAAGCTCAGCGGTTCCTCCTACCGTGTGCCGGTTCCCACCGGCTCGATCGTCGACCTGACGATCATCACCGAGCGTGAGGACCTCACGGTTGACGAGGTCAACGCGGCCTACAAGAAGGCAGCTGCTGACGGTCGCCTGGTGGGCTACCTGCAGTACAACGAGGACGAGATCGTCTCGAGCGACATCGTGCACAACGCACACTCGTCGGTCTTCGACTCGACGCTGACCAACGTCAGTGGCAACCTCGTGAAGGTCTCCAGCTGGTACGACAACGAGTGGGGCTACTCCAACCGTCTCGTCGACCTGACCGAGTACGTCGCAGAGCGTCTCTAAAAAGATCATGACCCTGCGCACCCTGGATTCACTGGGTTCGCTCGAGGGCAAGCGCGTCATCGTCCGTTGTGACCTTAACGTTCCTCTGCGGGACGGCGTCATAACGGACGATGGCCGTGTTCGTGCCTCGTTGCCGACCTTGAATGCCCTCATCAATGCGGGCGCACGCGTGATCGTGTGCTCGCACCTGGGACGCCCCGACGGCGCTCCAGACCCGCAGTACAGCCTTGAGCCTGTTGCTCAGCGCCTGGCCGAACTGCTCGGTACGCCGGTCGCGTTCGCGCGCGATACGGTGGGCGAGTCAGCTCGTGAGGCCGTGGCATCCGTTGAGAATGGCGGCGTCGTCGTCATCGAGAACCTGCGTTTCAACGCAGGGGAGACCTCGAAGGACGACGCGACCCGCAAGGCCTTCGCTGCAGAGCTTGCGGAGCTCGGCGACGCGCTCGTCTCGGATGGATTCGGTGTTGTGCACCGTAAGCAGGCGAGCGTTTACGAGCTTGCGGAGCTGCTGCCCTCGTCGGCAGGTCTCCTGATCGCGACCGAGCTCGACGTGCTCGACCGTCTGACCGAGAACCCGGAGCGTCCCTACACGGTCGTTCTCGGTGGTTCGAAGGTCAGCGACAAGCTCGGTGTGATCTCCCACCTGCTTCCGCGCGTCGATCGTATTCTCGTCGGCGGCGGCATGCTGTTCACCTTCCTGAAGGCACAGGGGCACGCCGTCGGCGCGAGCCTCCTCGAGGAAGATCAGCTCGACACCGTTCGTGGCTACATTGCTGAGGCCGCTGAGCGCGGCGTCGAGATCGTGGTGCCGACGGATGTTGTTGTGGCGGCGTCGTTCGCGGCGGATGCTGCGCACGAGACCGTTGCGGCGGATGCCATCGAGCAGACGTCGTTCGGTGCCTCCGGCATCGGACTCGACATCGGGCCGGTAACGGCAGCGGCGTTCGCTGAGGCGATCCGCGGCTCGAAGACGGTGTTCTGGAACGGCCCGATGGGCGTGTTCGAGTTCCCGGCCTTCGCTGCCGGAACCAAGGCCGTCGCTCAGGCGCTCACCGAGGTCGATGGCCTCGGAGTCGTCGGCGGCGGTGACTCCGCAGCAGCTGTGCGTCAGCTCGGCTTCTCGGATGACCAGTTCGGTCACATCTCGACGGGCGGAGGCGCAAGCCTCGAGTTCCTCGAGGGCAAGAAACTACCCGGCCTGGAGGTGCTCGGATGGGCGTAAATACGGCAGATTCGTCTGCTCCGCAGAACAGGCGTACCCCGCTGATTGCGGGCAACTGGAAGATGAACCTTGACCACCTGCAGGCGGTTGCGTTCGTGCAGAAGCTGCACTGGGCGCTCAAGGACGCGAAGCACGAAGACGGCTCGGTCGAGGTTGCGGTCTTCCCGCCCTTCACAGACATCCGCAGCGTGCAGACGTTGATCGATGCGGACAAGATCCCGTTCGCACTCGGTGCGCAGGATGTCTCGGCCCACGACTCCGGCGCGTACACCGGTGAGGTCTCCGGTGCGTTCCTGGCGAAGATGGATGCCAAGTACGTCATCATCGGTCACTCAGAGCGTCGTGAATACCACGCCGAGGGTGACGATGTCGTGGCTGCCAAGGTGCAGGCCGCGCTGAAGCACGGGCTCGTTCCCGTGATCTGTGTCGGCGAGACCGCAGAAGACCTGGAGAAGTTCGGCGCGAGCGCCGTTCCCGCCGGTCAGCTGGCGGCAGCGCTGAAGGATGTTCCGGCATCCGCTGACATCGTCGTCGCCTACGAGCCGGTCTGGGCGATCGGCTCTGGACAGGCAGCTACTCCTCAGCAGGCACAGGATGTCTGCGCTGCGCTGCGCGGTGTGCTGGCGAAGACTCTGGATGACGATGCCGCAGCACGCACCCGCATCCTCTACGGTGGATCGGTGAAGGCGGCGAACATCGCCAGCTTCATGCGTGAGCCTGATGTGGATGGCGCGTTGGTCGGTGGCGCGAGCCTCGTCGTCAACGACTTCGCCGCGATCATCCGGTTCGAAAAGCACGTCGGCGTATGAGTGGTGGCGGGGTTGCGACCCCGCCACCGTCGTATACTTGACGTTTACGGGCAATCTGCCCAATCGAAAGGCTCTCCCTCGTGGCAATTCTTGAGTTCGTCCTGCAGGTCGTGCTGGGCATCACCAGCATTCTGCTGACTCTCCTCATCCTTCTCCACAAGGGCCGCGGCGGCGGTCTTTCCGACATGTTCGGGGGAGGCATGACTACTTCGGCCGGTTCATCCGGTCTCGCGGAGCGAAACCTCAACCGTTTCACCATCGTCCTGGCGCTCGTATGGTTTATCTCCATCGTCGCGCTGGGGCTCATCACGAAACTTGAGGTGATCTGACCATGGCTTCTGGAGGCAGCGCCATCCGCGGAACCCGTGTCGGTTCCGGTCCGATGGGCGAGCAGGACCACGGCTACCACGCCGACCGCATCGCGGTTTCCTACTGGGATGGACTCGGCAACGAGACGGTTCGCTATTTCGCCGCCGGTCTCCCCGAAGAGGAGATCCCGGAGACGATCGATCACCCGCAGTCGGGACTCCCGGCCGGTCGAGACAAGGCGAACCCGCCGGCGCTCTCGAAGAACGAGCCGTACAAGACGCACCTCGCATATGTGAAGGAACGTCGTACGGACGGCGAAGCTGTTCAGCTTCTTGAGGATGCTCTCACTCAGGTTCGCGAGCGTCGCGGACAGGCCTGAATCACGCTTTCTGAATTCTGACGAAACCGTCGCGACCTACTGGTCGTGGCGGTTTCGTCGTTTGGCCGGGCTAGGAAGAGACGCATTCCGTGCCCAGAAGAATCTTGCGGGCAACCCAGTTCGTCCGTGAGGATGACCAGTTCGTGCCGGCTACTGTCGCGACGCTGATCCGGACTTGTGAGGCCAGCAGCGACAGCACGGTTTCCAGAAGCGCCTGCGAGTATGTGACCGAATACGTATAAACACCGTTCACAGGACCGGACACGGTCGGCGTCAAAGTTCCGGGAATATCGTTGAGAAAGTGCCGTTGCGCTGCGAGCGGTTCGGTTGATGTCCAGCGAAACGAGATGCTTGTAATTAGAAGGCCGAGCACACTTCCTGCTTGGCAAAAAGTGATGTTCGGTGCGGGCAACGTCGCGGCGGTTATGGAGTTGCTCTTCGCGTACTCCGGCTCGGTCCACGCCGCTTCCGTCGGCGCGGAGCGTACGGAACCGACGGTGATCAGCGCCAGCACGCCAATTGCTGCGACGCCCATGCGCACGCTGCGCCGTTGCCTCATGACTTCTTCCTTCCCGCGCGCACCATCAGGGCGATGCCCAGGCCAACGACGATCGCAGCAGGAGCGGCGAAGATCGCCCAGGAGGTTCCGCCGGTCGGCGGCAGGTCAGGTTCACCGTTGAGGTCTTCTTCCGCCGTTTCGCCCGCTGCGTTGGCGCGGACCGTGAGCGAAGCGGAGTGCTGCGCAGCTCCCATCGTCGGCGAGGTCAGCGCTACACGGAGGTGAGCGATCGCAGGGGTGGCGGATTCCAGCAATTGTTCCCACGATCGGTTCAGATCGACCTGTGCGGTCTCGCGCAGCAGCGTCTCACCGCTGGAGCAATCGTTCGCGACCCACGGCACGGCACACGACCTGACCTCAGCGACGATTTCCACGTCCGGTGCCGTGCTCGTGCCGGAAAGCGCGATCATGAGTGTGCCGTCTTCCGGCGCCGCACCCGCGTCGACGTCAATATGCCAATACAGGGGATCCGCCGGGCTGAGGTATTGCGTGCCGGAGAGGTCCGAACTCATCGACAGTACGTCTACGGCATGCGCTGGGGGAGCGTTAAGCGTGCCATAGCCCACGCCGGACGCCAGCAAAATCACGGCACTGAGAACACGCGCACCGCGCAGTTCTCTGCGTGTCCTGGGGCGGTCGAGCGCTTCATCCTGCGGCTGGTCGTCGTCTTCGACGTCGTCTGGCTCGACACGGCGCTTCGAATCCTTCGGCCAGAACGCCCAGGTGACCAGCACAGCGGCGCCGATAGTCAACGCCCCGAGTACGATCGGGTTCCCGAACCAGACGATCACGTGGGCAAGATATGGGACAGATCCACGTACCATGCGGACATCCTTGACGATGTACGGCGCGGGATCCTCGGCATCATTGGCATCGCCACGCATCGTGATGATGCGCGCATCGGGCGTGCTGCCGGCTTTGACGGAGGTGACCCGGTGGGTCACGGGCAAGGCTGCTGGTCGGTCGACGGTGACGATGTCGTCCACTGCGATGTCGGATGCCGGAACCTTCTGAACCAGCGCAACGGAACCCGCCGGGATCGTCGGCGACATGGAACCAGTCTTGAACATGATCAACGAGAAGCCACCAGTGAACGCGAGGACTGTCAGCAGGATGCAGATCACACCCCCGACGGCGGCGAGGGTGAGAAGAACCTCGCGGAGGATCTTCCCCACTCTCGCCGCTGTTGATGTCGCATTCATCGTTGCATCACCCGGTCGTCCCGGTGAACGTCCATGTCGGTGTCACGACTCCGCCCTGTGCTCCGGTAGCGGCTGCCGTTGGCAATGTGACGATCACGCAATAATTCACGAAGTTGGTCCCATTGGGCAGGAGCGCTTGCGCGGTCAAAGCCGGCACATTGCTGATGCCTGTGTAGACGACACCACCCGTCGTTCCGGTCGTGCACACCGGAACTGCGCCGCTCGTCGTGGTCGTCGCAACGATGCGCACGCTCAGTGCATTGCTGAGCTCCGTCCCGCGCGAATCATTCACCGGCGCACTCACGCCGGTCAACTGCACGGTGCCGGGAACGGTCCCTACAGTCGTGATCTGAATCCAGGCCGCCCGAGTCTGCCCCGGGTACAGGTTCGTCGCGTTGAGCGGCAGTGTCACCGCGCTCGCGGCGGTGTCATGGGGCGCGAACGTCGTCGCATCCGCCGTTCGCGACACGATGGAGAATGTGCCGGCGGTGATCTGTGTCGACGCATACTCCTGATCGGTCCACGCGGCCAGCGTCGCTGAGCCGCCGACGCCGAGCACGAGCGCGCCGGCCAGCACCGCGCGCACTCGAAGAGAGCGCACACGGTGGTGTCGGACGCGCCGTGCGGTGCGTCTGCTCACAGCCATCGGAACTACTCGGAGACGGCGTCCCACTGCCAGAGGGCAGTGCCCGTTTCGCCCTGTCCGATTGTGTCGGCGGCGGTGACCTGGAGACAGAGGTAGATGACGTCGGTCTCAGCGATGGTCGTCGGCACGGCGGTTCCGCCGGCGAATGCCGCTTCATCGCATCCGAAGGCGGTGGTCGAAACCGAAGCGAACGTCAAGTCTCCGTCGAGCGTACCGGTCACGACGGGCGCCACCTCGGTTAAGGTTGCAGAGGTTGAGGCGACGAGGCTCAAAGCATACGGCGTGTAGACGACGTCATTCGGACTCAGGTTGGTGAAGTCGGCTGAGAACGTCAGATCTGCCGCCCCTGCTTCGGACGCATGATCGGTGAAGGTCGTACCGTCTGTCGATCCCTGGAACACGAAGGAGCCGGCCGCGAAGTCGACGGTCGCGAATTCCGAATCGTTCCAAGCAGCAAGCGTCACAGCTGCGCCGACTCCGAGAACGAGGCCACCTGCGAGAACCGCGTAAATCTTGTTTCTGCGTGAACTTTCCATAGTCGAATCCCCCTCCGTTGCGGACGTGTGGGTCATACGCCCTTTGCAGACACGCTCGCGGTAAGCTGCGGCCCCTTTGATCAGGATAGCTTAAGAGGTACTATATCTATTCATGTGCATAAAGCTCATCGACAACCCGCCGCTGCATCAATGAGCTCCTGCGGGGGAGCGCCGTACGAGGCTGTCCCGTTGGAAGCGCTGAGATAACCCATGCTGATCGCCCAGGCGGTTGCCCAGTCCTCGATGTTTTCCTGGGATGAGTCGTCGTACATGCCGTCGCACCTCACACTGATCGCGTGACCCACTTCGTGCGCGACAAGGGCCTTGCTGCGATCGCTCGGCCAGTACTCGGCCACGGAGTTCGACAGTTCGATGTTCGCGTAGCCGGGGCCGTCGAACCACCAGGTCGCATAGCCGCCCATGCTGTCGCCATGGCCGAAGTCATTCACCAGCGGTGACCAGTCGAAATCGAGAAGTAGGCCAGGGGCGAGGCTGCGGGCAAACGCCTCAACTTCGATGCGCGAGTCGTTGAGCGGTCCTGCCTTCTCGAAGAGTTCCGCATGCTCTGATGCCAGCATCTGGACGGCGGCGTTCTCCAGATCGGAGTACGCCGCGGATGCGGTGCTGTCCAGCGTGTCTGCGGCATCCAGGACCTGCTGCGCCGCGACTCGAAGCGCAACGATGTCAGGATTCCGGGCGGAGACGTGCTCAGACTCGAACGCTTCTGCCGCCGTGGCCGCCGACGTCAGTGCAGCGGATCCTGCATCTTCCAGTGCGCTCACGGCGCTGGCCGCATCGTTGCTTGCCGAATCGAAACTCGCGATGAGTCGGGTGGCTGTCTCGCGATCGGCGTTGAGCTGCGCCGTGGCGCCGAACAATTCCCATGCCCACTCTTGTTTGGCTACAGCCTGGGGAATTTGCTGCTCTGTGACCGCGGTGAGCTGCGCCGTGGTCGACTCCGCGTCACGGAGTACCACGACGAGTTCCTCTTTCAGTGAGGCATCCATCAGATGTGTGCTGGCGCTCACTGTGATGCTGTCAGCGGAATCGATGGCGGCATCAAAAGTGCTGATCTCGTTCACAAGCGCTGAGTGGCTGTGTTCGGCATCCTCTGCGAGAGATTCGAAATTGAGGAGCGCGTCGTCGTAGCTGAGATTCGCTGTCAGCTGAATGGCGGTGCATGCGATGCCGAGCGCAACGATGCCAATGGCCGCGTAAAACACGCGACGGCGGGTGGAACTCGGGATTGCTGGTGACTGTGTCACGGCGCATCCTCCCGAAGAAGAGGTGGAGGGGCTGACGAGAATCGAACTCGCATCATCTGTTTGGAAGACAGAGGCTTTACCACTAAGCTACAGCCCCGAAACGAAACCAAAGGTTCGATAACGGACTTCACAAGCATAGCGGACGTTGAGACGGCTCCCGTCCGTTAGACTCGTCGAGGCCGTTCCCGTACGCGGGACCGACCGGGGCGTAGCTCAGCTTGGTAGAGCGCCCGCTTTGGGAGCGGGAAGTCGCAGGTTCAAATCCTGTCGCCCCGACAACGGCCCCCTAAAACCTCACGGCCGCGCCGTCGCGCGGAAATCCAAAGGAGAACACCAAGCATGGCGAATAGCACCGTCGAGAAGCTGACCCCGACCCGGGTCAAGCTCAGCATCACGGTCACCCCGGACGACCTCAAGCCCAGCATCGCTCACGCGTATGAGCACATTGCACAGGACGTCCAGATCCCCGGCTTCCGTAAGGGCAAGGTTCCTGCTCCGATCATCGATCAGCGCATCGGTCGCGGCGCCGTCATCGAGCACGCCGTCAACGAGGGCCTCGACACCTTCTTCCGCGAGGCAGCTCGTGAGCACAACCTGCGTATCGTCGGTCGTCCCTCGGCTGACATCAAGGTGTGGCCCAACGAGAAGGACTTCTCCGGCGACCTGCTCGTCGAGGTTGAGGTTGACGTTCGTCCCGAGATCGAGATTCCCTCGTTCGACGAGGTCACGCTGACAGTTGACGCGGTCGAAGCCGATGAGGCAGCACTTGACGCTGAGCTGGACAAGCTGCGCGCTCGTTTCGGCACGCTGATCCTGGTTGACCGTCCGGCAGCCAAGGGTGACTTCGTTGAGCTCGACCTGGTTGCCACGATCGATGGCGCCGAGATTGACCGCGCCGATGGCGTCTCCTACGAGGTCGGCTCCGGCGAGCTGCTCGAGGGCATCGATGACGCTATTGAGTCGCTCACCGCCGGTGAAGACACCACTTTCCGCTCGAAGCTGGTCGGCGGCGACAACGCCGGTTCCGAGGCTGAAGTTGCGGTCACCGTCAAGGCAGTCAAGGAGCGCGAGCTTCCCGAGGCCGATGATGACTTCGCTCAGGTCGCCAGCGAGTTCGACACGATCGCAGAGCTGCGCGACAGCCTCGCCGAGAGCGTGAACGAGCAGGCCGTCTTCTCGCAGGGCTCTGCGGCTCGCGACAAGCTCATCGAGGCGCTGCTCGAGATGATCGACATTCCCGTCCCGCCGCAGCTCATCGAAGACGAAGTGCACACCCACCTTGAAGGCGAGAACCGCCTGGAGGACGACGAGCACCGCGCCGAGGTCACCACTGCCAGCGAGAAGCAGTTCCGCACGCAGGTGCTGCTTGACACGATCGCCGAACAGGCCAACGTGCAGGTCTCGCAGGAAGAGCTCAGCCAGTACCTGATCCAGTCTGCTGCGCAGTACGGCATGGCACCGCAGGAGTTCGTCGAGGCTCTGCAGTCGTCGAACCAGCTCCCGGCACTCGCCGGCGAGGTTGCTCGCAACAAGGCACTCGCGATCACCCTCGGCAAGGTCAAGGTTGTCGACACCAACGGCAAGCCCGTTGACCTGTCGAGCCTGGTCTCTGTCGACGACGAGGATGAGGCAGCCGAGGCCGCCGTCGAGGAGAAGCCTGCGAAGAAGGCTCCCGCGAAGAAGGCTCCGGCCAAGAAGCCCGCCGCCAAGAAGGCTGACGACGCTGAGAAGGCAGACGACGCTGAGGCTGCTGCTGAGGCACCTGCTGAGAAGAAGGCTCCCGCCAAGAAGCCGGCCGCCAAGAAGGCTCCGGCCAAGAAGGCTGCCGACAAGGCTGAGTGATCGCGACGCGATTCTGACGAAAAGGCGGATGCTTCGGCATCCGCCTTTTCGCGTATGAGGAGGAAAATGAGCGACTGGCAGGAACGAGTCGACGCCGTCTGGGCGGATGATGCGGTCGCCGATGATGCGCGGATACGCCGCATCGACGAACTCGCTACTGAACGAGCTGTCGACGATCCAATAGCGCTGTTCGAGCGCGCGGGAGCGCGCGACTCGGCGGGGCTGGAGAACGCGGCGGTGTCCTACTACAGGCGCGCGTTGGCAGGCGGTCTCGACGAGTCTCGTCGCGCTCAGGCAACTATCCAGCTCGCCAGTACGCTGCGCAATCTCGGGCGTATCGAAGAGGGCCTGCAGATGCTGAAGGAGGAGCGCGAGCGCGGTGGAGAGCTCGCTGACGCGGCGTCGGCGTTCTACGCGTTGGCACTCGTCTCTGCGGGCGATGCCGTGACCGCTGCGTCAGTCGCGCTGGAGACACTGGCACCGTTCCTCCCGCAGTACCGGAGCTCCGTGGCGGCGTACGCCCGTGAACTGCGCACGGCGCGCTGATATGCCGACGGCGAACACGGCCTGAGCGCCGCGTCTGCGCCGGTAGATTCGAATCACCGAACACGGAAACAGGAGCTGAAATGGCTGCAGAACCACTCGTCGCGACGAGCGTCTTCGACAGGTTGCTGAAGGACCGCATCATCTGGCTGGGATCAGAGGTGCGCGACGCAAACGCTAACGAGATCTGCGCGAAGATTCTTCTTCTCGCCGCAGAAGACTCGGAAAAGGACATCTTCCTCTACATCAACTCACCCGGTGGCTCGATCACCGCGGGTATGGCGATTTACGACACGATGCAGTTCGTGCCGAACGACATCGTCACCGTCGGCATCGGCATGGCAGCATCCATGGGCCAGCTTCTGCTGACCGCCGGCACCAAGGGCAAGCGCTACATCACACCGAACGCGCGCGTGCTGCTGCACCAGCCGCACGGTGGCTTCGGCGGAACGTCGAGCGACATCCAGACGCAGGCACAGCTCATCCTCTCTATGAAGAAGCGTCTTGCGGAGATCACCGCAGGCCAGACCGGCAAGTCGGTTGAGCAGATCAACGAGGATGGCGACCGCGACCGATGGTTCACGGCTGATGAGGCGCTTGAGTACGGCTTTGTCGACCACATCCGCGAATCGGCTTCCGACGTCATTGGTGGCGGCGGAACCGATCAGGACAACAAGTAACGGATTCGAAAGGACTCATATGTACACGCCTACTTTCCAATCCGCAGGCAACCTGCCCTCCAGCCGGTACATTCTCCCGCAGTTCGAGGAGCGCACCGCATACGGTTTCAAGCGCCAGGACCCGTACAACAAGCTCTTCGAAGACCGCGTGATCTTCCTCGGCGTACAGGTTGACGACGCATCCGCCGACGACGTCATGGCCCAGCTCCTGGTTCTGGAGAGCCAGGACGCCGAGCGTGACATCACGATGTACATCAACTCGCCCGGTGGTTCATTCACCGCGATGACGGCGATCTACGACACGATGCAGTACGTCGCGCCGCAGATCCAGACCGTCGTGCTGGGACAGGCTGCATCCGCGGCCTCCGTGCTGCTCGCCGCCGGCGCTCCTGGCAAGCGTCTCGCACTGCCGAACGCCCGAGTCCTGATCCACCAGCCCGCAATGGGCGAGGCTGGCCAGGGGCAGGCGTCCGACATCGAGATCCAGGCTGCGGAGATCCTCCGTATGCGCACCTGGCTCGAAGAGACCATGGCCAAGCACACCGGTCAGCCCGTTGAGAAGGTCAACCGCGACATCGATCGCGACAACATCCTCTCTGCGGCCGAGGCTCTTGAGTACGGCATCGTCGACCAGGTGTTGACCTCGCGCAAGCGCGTCTAGCATCCACTCCTCGAAGGGCGGCAGTCATCTGACTGCCGCCCTTCGTCGTTCCTAGTTGCGGTGTGCGCTTGGCTCGGAGAAGTGCGCTTGGCTCGGAGGAATCCCGCGAAAACGTCCGAACTTGCTGCACATCTCCGCACGAAGCGCTCGCCTAAACGACGCGTCGAGCCGCCCGCGGAGCCGCGGATGCGCAGGGTGACGCGCATCCGGTGCTCATATGCGCAAGAACGTGCGCGAGTGCGTGTTCACGCGTATTCTGGGCACGAGAGGAGGATGCCGTGGACGATGATCTGCTTGCGGTCCGTGTTGCCGAGCTCTATTACGACGAGAGCAAGACGCAGGACGAGATCGGTGCACTTCTGAAGATTTCGCGATGGAAGGTCGGGCGACTGCTCACCTATGCACGCGATGTCGGCATCGTCCGTATCGAGATCGTGCATCCTCGTGCTCGCCGACTGGGTCTTGAGCGTGAACTCGCCCAGCGATTCGGCCTTGCCGACGTCATCGTCGTTCCGGTTCCAGACGATGAGAGCAACACCCTCGACCGCGTCGCACAGGCAGCGGCCGATCATCTCGCAGCGCTTCGCCCAGTGCCGCGCACGCTCGCTGTGAGCTGGGGACGTACCCTCACCGCCGTCGCAGAGGCTCTGCCGGACGGCTGGGCCAGTGGCGTGACTGTTGTGCAGCTCAACGGGGGCGTAAGCCTGAACCGTCGCTCAGGGGGAGCGGCGAGCCTGGCCATGACCATCGCTCAGCGCGCTGGCGGGCAGGCGACGCTTCTTCCCAGCCCCGCCATTTTGGAACGTGCGGAAACGAAACAGGCGATTGAGGCGGATCGAACCGTCTCCGCCGTCTTGGAACAGGCCGCGGATGCGCAGACCTATCTTTACTCGGCGGGCCCGGCCGACGCGACCTCGGCGCACGTCGAGAACGGATACTTGAAGCCTGCTGACGTCGAGGAACTCGCGCGCCGAGGCGCCGTCGGGGACGTACTCGGCCGCTACATCGACGCCGACGGCAACATCGTCGATCCGCAGCTCGACGCACGCACCGTCGGGGTGAGCCTTGAACGATTGCGCAGCGCTGCGCAGGCGATCTTCGTCACTGCTGGGGCCGCGAAACACGACATCGCGCGTACAGTCGTCAACAGCGGCCTGTGCAGCGTTCTGGTGACCGATGAGACCACAGCCCGAGCATTGTTGGAGGAACGATGACAACCCAAGAACTCTCCCGCCGCTCTGCGGTGGATGTGCTGGGCGGAGAGCCCGATGACGCCACGCTGCGTCGCTTCCTGCACGGACTTCCCGGTGTAGATGCCACAGGCCTCGAGCAGCGTGCTGCCAGCTTCGGCACACGCTCAATCAAGACGACATCGAAGGCCTGGGCGATCGACAAGATCATCTCGCTGATCGACCTCACCACGCTCGAGGGTGCGGATACTCCCGGCAAGGTGCGCTCGCTCGTTGCCAAGGCGAAGACTCCGGATGCGTCAGATCAGTCCACTCCGCTCGTCGCGGCTGTCTGCGTGTACGGCGACATGGTCGGTTACGCCGTTGAGGCGCTGGGTAGCGTTCATGGTGACCCAGACGACGGCAAGATCTCGGTCGCCGCCGTTGCGACTGCATTCCCCAGCGGTCGCGCCTCGCTCGCCATCAAACTCGCTGACACGGCGGAGGCGGTCGCCGCCGGCGCCGACGAGATCGATATGGTCATCGACCGAGGTGCGTTCCTCTCCGGTCGCTATGGCATGGTCTTCGATCAGATCGCCGCGGTGAAGGAAGCCTGCCGTCGCGCCGACGGCAGCTCCGCCTCCCTCAAGGTGATCCTTGAGACGGGTGAGCTGAACACGTACGACAACATCAAGCGCGCCTCCTGGCTGGGCATCCTCGCCGGCGGTGACTTCATCAAGACTTCTACCGGCAAGGTGCAGCCGGCCGCCACACTGCCGACGACGCTGCTCATGCTCGAGACTGTGCGCGACTGGCACCGTGACACCGGCGAGAAGATCGGTGTTAAGCCCGCCGGCGGCATCCGCACGTCCAAGGACGCAATCAAGTACATCGTCACCGTCGCAGAAACCGTCGGCGAGGAATGGCTGCAGCCGCATCTGTTCCGCTTCGGCGCTTCGAGTCTGCTCAACGATGTTCTGCTGCAGCGTCAGAAGCTGACCACCGGCCACTACTCCGGCCCCGACTACGTCACGATCGACTAAAGGGAACAGAAACATGTCATTCCTGGAATATGCCCCAGCGCCTGAATCCAAGGCGATCCTGAACCTGCGCGACAGCTACGGTCTGTTCATCGACGGCGAGTTCGTCGACGGCTCTGGCCCCAGCTTCAACACGATCTCACCTTCGGATGAGTCGCACATCGCTGAGATCGCCGGCGCCAACGATGAAGACATCGACCGCGCCGTCGCGGCCGCCCGCCGCGCGTACGACAAGGTCTGGTCGAAGATGAGCGGCCGCGATCGCGGAAAGTACCTCTTCCGCATCGCCCGGCTCGTGCAGGAGCGCGCTCGCGAACTCGCTGTCGCAGAGAGCCTCGACAACGGCAAGCCGATCAAGGAGAGCCGCGACGTCGACGTTCCGCTGGTCGCATCCTGGTTCTTCTACTACGCCGGTTGGGCAGACAAGCTCGACTACGCGGGCCTGGGTGCAAACCCTCGTGCGCTGGGTGTCGCGGGGCAGATCATCCCGTGGAACTTCCCGCTGCTGATGCTGGCGTGGAAGATCGCACCGGCCCTCGCCGCGGGCAACACGGTTGTGCTCAAGCCCGCCGAGACCACGCCGCTGACCGCGCTGATCTTCGCTGAGATCCTGCAGCAGGCAGAGCTGCCCGCCGGTGTCGTGAACATCGTCACCGGCGCAGGTTCCACTGGCGCAACTCTCGTGCGTCACCCTGACGTCGACAAGGTCGCGTTCACTGGCTCGACAGGCGTTGGCCGCGACATCGCGCGTGCCGTTGCCGGAACCAAGAAGAAGGTCACTCTCGAGCTGGGCGGGAAGGCCGCGAACATCGTCTTCGATGACGCGCCGATCGACCAGGCCGTCGAAGGCATCGTCAACGGCATCTTCTTCAACCAAGGGCACGTGTGCTGTGCCGGCAGTCGTCTGCTGGTTCAGGAATCGATCCATGACGAGGTCATCGATCGCCTGAAGTCGCGTCTTTCCACATTGCGTCTGGGAGCCCCGCTCGACAAGAACACCGATATTGGTGCGATTAACTCCGCCGCCCAGCTGGCTCGTATCCACGAGCTGAGCGACATCGGCGAGGCTGAAGGTGCCGAGCGCTGGACGGCCGACTGCGCCATCCCTGAGAAGGGCTTCTGGTTCGCGCCGACGATCTTCACCGGTGTCGAAGCATCCCATCGCATCGCCCGTGATGAGGTCTTCGGACCCGTGCTCTCCGTGCTGACCTTCCGTACACCTGCCGAGGCCATTGCCAAGGCGAACAACACGCCATACGGGCTGTCGGCGGGCATCTGGAGCGACAAGGGCTCGCGCATACTCGCCGTCGCCGACCAGTTGCGTGCCGGTGTCATTTGGGCGAACACGTTCAACCGTTTCGACCCGGCCAGCCCGTTCGGTGGCTACAAGGAATCCGGATATGGCCGCGAGGGCGGCCGACACGGTCTCACCGCCTACCTGAAGGGGGCATCAGCATGAGCAAGCGACTTGTTGTTCCGAAGACGTACAAGCTCGCCATCGGCGGAAAGTTCCCCCGCAGCGAGTCTGGCCGCACATACGAGGTGCTCTCCGCCAAGGGTGCGTTCCTCGCGAACGCGGCGAAGGGCTCTCGCAAGGATGCTCGGGATGCCGTGGTGGCAGCCCGCTCGGCCGTGAAGGGCTGGTCAGGAGCGACGGCATACAACCGTGGCCAGGTGTTGTACCGGGTCGCCGAGGTCCTCGAGGGGCGGCGTGCGCAGTTCATCGACGAGATCGTGGCGCAGGAGGGTGTTTCTGCTGCCGCGGCCGGCACACAGGTCGATGACGCCATCGATCTGTGGGTTTGGTACGCGGGCTGGTGCGACAAGTACGCCCAGGTCGCCGGCAATGCCAACCCGGTATCGGGTCCGTACTTCAACATCTCGGTGCCTGAGCCGACCGGCGTCGTGGCGATCGTCGCACCGCAGGACTCCGCACTGCTCGGTCTGGTCTCCGTCGTTGCCCCCGCGCTTGTGGCGGGTAACACAGTGGTTGTGGTGGCCAGCGAGCAGCATCCGCTTTCGGCGATCAGTCTTGCCGAGGTGCTCGCCACGAGCGATGTGCCGGGGGGAGTGGTGAATGTGATCACCGGATCGCCCGCCGAGATCGCACCGTGGCTCGCGTCGCACGCTGACGTCAACGCGCTCGATCTGGCAGGAGCCGGTGCTCTCGAATGGGTGGACATGCAAATCGCTGCGGCCGACACGCTCAAGCGCGTGCTCACGCCGGGTGAAGTGACGGCGTCGCCGGAGCGGATCGCAGCCTTCACCGAGACCAAGACGGTGTGGCACACCAAGAGCTTGATCTGACTCGAGCTGATCTGAGCTGACGGGATCCGGCCTGAGCCGCGCCAATGCGGCTCAGCGTCTGAGGGAGCGGTTAGGCTCGAAGGAGTTTCTCAGACTCCCCAAGGAGGACGCGCATGGCCCGAATCGGTGAAAGCGCTGACCTATTTAAGTGCTCGTTCTGCGGAAAGAGCCAGAAACAGGTGCAGCAGCTCATCGCTGGCCCCGGTGTGTACATTTGCGACGAATGCGTCGAGTTGTGCAACGAGATCATCGAAGAGCGGATGGCGGAGTCCTCCGCCGACGGCGTCGCTGACTTTGATCTGCCCAAGCCACGCGAGATCTTCGCGTTCCTCGAGGAGTACGTGGTCGGGCAAGAGCCTGCGAAACGGTCTCTTGCCGTTGCGGTCTACAACCACTACAAGCGCGTCCGCGCGCATGGCACGCTTCAGCTCGCCGAGCAGAAGGCCGAAGAAGTCGAGATCGCAAAGAGCAACATTCTGCTCATCGGTCCGACCGGTTGTGGCAAGACTTACCTCGCCCAGACATTGGCGAAGCGGCTGAACGTCCCGTTCGCAGTGGCAGATGCCACGGCGTTGACTGAGGCCGGATACGTCGGTGAGGATGTGGAAAACATCCTCCTCAAGCTCATCCAAGCTGCGGATTACGATGTGAAGCGCGCCGAGCAGGGCATCATCTACATCGACGAGATCGACAAGATCGCCCGCAAGGCCGAGAATCCTTCGATCACTCGTGACGTCTCCGGTGAGGGCGTGCAGCAGGCGCTGCTGAAGATCATTGAAGGCACGGTTGCGTCTGTTCCGCCGCAGGGCGGTCGCAAGCACCCGCACCAGGAGTTCCTGCAGATCGATACGACGAACGTGTTGTTCATCGTGGCGGGGGCCTTTGCCGGTCTCGAAGATATCGTCTCGTCGCGTGTCGGAAAGCACGGTATCGGCTTCGGTGCCCCGCTACACGACAAGACCAAGGATCTCGACCTGTTCAGCGAGGTTCTTCCTGAAGACCTGCACAAGTTCGGTCTGATCCCGGAGTTCATCGGGCGGCTGCCTATCGTCGCGTCGGTTTCTCCGCTGGATCAGGATGCGCTGATGGAGATTCTCACCGCTCCTCGCAACGCTCTGGTGAAGCAGTACCAGCGCATGTTCGAGATCGACGGTGTAGAGCTCGAGTTCGAAGAAGACGCGCTCCGATCGATCGCCGACCTCGCCGTGGATCGCAAGACGGGTGCACGTGGCCTGCGCGCGATCCTTGAAGACGTGCTCGGTCCGATCATGTTCGAGATTCCGTCTGCCGAAGACGTGAAAAAGGTCATCGTCACGCGTGCGGCTGTCGATGATGGCGCGGCACCGACTATCGTGCTGGAGCGCAAGCGTAAGAGCGCGTAGGCGCCATACGATCAGCATGAGGGTTTTCAAGATCCTGGTTCTGATCGGTTGCGTGTGCATTTTCGCTGTCGCTGCGATCGCGGTCGTGATCAGCGTCGACGTGGCCGCTTCCCAAGACGGAGACGCCATTGCGGAGAAACGCGTTGTCGCAACTGCGGACGCGTTCACGAGTGCCTTCGGCTATCAGACGGAAGTGACCGACGCGGAAAGCATCGCAGGCGAACGTTTTCGGTCGACTTCGACAGAAGTTCAGCCAGTGCGGTGGAGTGGGTCGACGGAAGCCGGTGATGAAGCGATCATCGACATCCGGATCAGGTCGGATGTGGAGGCGAAGAGATCTCAAGAGGTTTTCGGGCCGTGGAACTCAGCGGGAACAGTCGAGCGCTGTTACCGATTCACGCTGACGCTGTACGCCGAGGTACAACGCGAAGAGATTGACTGCGATGAGTTACCGCAGAGCGTGCCCGCGCCGACGGCTACCCCGAAGCCTGCGCTTCCCGCCGACACGGCCGAAATGATGGAAGCGGTGTTGCTGCAGTCTGATGCACAGAGTGCTTCAGACGAGCTTCGCGACGCATTCCCCGAGGTAGACGTCACCGTCGAAGTGACGTCGACGGCAGACGGCGAACTGGTTGCCGCCGTAGGCATCGCGGCCGTGCGCGACTGTGTCGTGATGGTGCGAGATGCCGACGGGGTGGTGTTCCGCGCATCGTTTGATCGAATCTCGCTTGAGCCGGGTGAACTGGGATGCAGTGTGCGGCTGTACACCGCGCCGTTCCTGTGAGGGGCCAGACTTCGGAGCACGGTGTCTGACGTGCGCTCTACAGTGACGCTATGCGAAGCTTCCAGATCTCGATCCCTGACGACATCATCGTGGACGTGCGCGAGCGGCTCTCGCATTCGCGCCTGCTGCCCGACTCGCCGCGACGCCCGGAGACGGGGATGTCGGCGGTATACCTGCGAGAGCTCGTCGAATCCTGGGCCGAGTTCGACTGGCGTGCACGCGAGGAATGGCTGAACCAGCATCCGCAATTCATCACCGAGGTCGACGGCACCGACGTCCACTTCGTCCATCTGCGATCTGAACGAGCTGATGCTCCGGCGCTGCTGGTGATGCACGGATGGCCGCACACCTTCGCGCTCCAGCTCGAGTTCGCCCGGCTACTTCCGGATTTCCACGTGATCGTTCCGAGCATGCCTGGGTTTGCGTTCTCCGCGCCGTACGCCGGAACGATGACAGAGGGCGTGATGGCTCGACTGATGCACACGCTGATGACCGACGCGCTCGGCTATGAGCGGTATCTCACTTACGGCGAGGACATCTCAGCCAATGTGAGCGACCTGATCGCGTCGTCGTATCCCGACCAGGTGCAGGGGATTCTTGCGACGCATTCGCATTTCGGCACGGACGATGAGCGTGCGGCCACCGAAGATCCAGAAGCACGAGCGTTCTTCGACCGGTTGGCGGTGAGCGATGGGCCGGACGGCGCTTACGGTCATGTGCAGGGCACCCGCCCTGACACTTTGGCCGCGGGGCTGAACGATTCGCCAGCGGGCCTCATCGCGTGGATCGCGGAGAAGCTCGTGGAATGGAGTGATACCCCGACGAGTCAGCCGGAGACGTTTGAGCGCAGAATCTCGCGGGACCGCATCATCACCGAGGCGATGATCTATTGGGCCACGCAAAGCATCGCCACCTCGTTCAGGCGATACTTCGATACCGGCGACGATGAGCAAATAGCGCCCGTCGAGGTGCCGGCGGCGGTCGCGATCCAGCGGCACGAACATGATTATCCGGAGAGTGTCGCTCGGAGCTTCTACCGCGACCTGCGCTCTTTTGATCGGCTGCCGGAGGGCGGGCATTTCACCGTCGCAGAGGTGCCGCAGGAGATGGCGACGCGGATGCGCGACTTCGCGCGGGAGCTCGGGCTGCTCTCCGCGTCGGCGCAGTGGATTGCGCATCCACCGCAGACTCTTCGAATGTGACCAGGCCTGGAGTAGAGTCGGGCGCAATAGCGAGGGGACGTTGAAATGATCCGTCAAACGACACGTGGCCGGTCGATGCTCCTGGTGGCTGCGATTCTCGCACTCTTGCTGTCCGTGGGCTTCAACTTCTCCGAGACTGGAATCAGCTGGTTCTGGACAGCAACGCCGTTGATCGGCGCCGGTCTGCTGGTGCTCAGCGGGCTACTTGGCGTCAGCTATGTCCTACTGGGCAGTCGCTCGGTGCGTGCGGAGTAGCCGACTTTGTGCGCTCAGCAGGACGTAGGGCCCACCGTCGCGGTGGGGTGCGAACGCACGCGTGTGAGACGAATGCCTGCGGTGGGACACTTACTGGCATGAGAGCTTTTCGTTCGCAGTTGCTTGTCTCAGCCAGTGTGCTGCTTTCGCTGCTGGCCTGCGCCGGTTGCGCGGGCGACACGGCAGGCTCGCCCCCTCCGACCAGCGCACCGGACGAGTCCGCCGTCGCCTACGAGTGCAATGGCCGCCCAGTCGACGTAGCGCGATACGACGCCGATGTGCGCGCCGACGAGCTCACCGGCGACGCCGCAGCCGCGCTCGCTTCCGTCGTCGATGACTTGGGCACCAGCGTCGCACCAGAAAATCTGAGCGAGTGGGTGGTGACAACCGAGAGCCCCACGAGCATCACCGTCCTCCGCCCGTATGACGCGATCGATGACAGCGGTGCGGACCACGACGTACGCGTGTTCGAGAACGTGGGTGACCTGCCGGCGACAGGAGAGGCTAGGTGGATGCTCACGAGCAGTGCATCGTGCGCGCTCGCAATCGACCCCGCGCCGCTCACGCCGGCCGAGGTGAACCTTGATCGGGCCGCGCTGCCGGTTCCCGACGCTACTGAGCTGGCTCTGCTCGTCACCGAGCGCGCCTGCAACAGCGGGATGGATGCGGCAGGCCGGGTCGAACTGATCGCCCTGGAGGAGACCGAGGACGCGGTGATCGTCCAAATCGCCGTGCGACCGGACGATGACGGTGCGGCGACGTGCCAGAGCAACCCGCCGACGCCGTTCACAGTCGAGCTGGATTCCCCCCTGGGGGACCGGGAGATCATGGACGGCGCTTTGATCGTGCCGCGTCTACTCGACGTGCTGGGCTCGTTTGGTGAGTGATTGGGTGCCAGGTCTGGAGTAGGACGTGATCAAAGCTCGAACGGATTGATCACATGCAGGCCCGCAGCAAAGAACGGCGTGACATCGCGCGTCGCGATCGACAGTTGGTGTGCGGAGGCAGTGGCTGCGATGAGCCCGTCAAGAGCCGCGATCACGATTCCTTGTCGTCGCGCGTCGGCTCTGAGCCTGGCATAGCGAAGACTGGCCGCGTCATCGAAGCCGATGATGCGACCCGCGAAGTGGGGCAGTAACTCGGTTTCGAATCGTTCGTGGAGTTGGGAGCGACGATGCCCGTCTGGAAGAAGGGCGATCCCATAGCGGATCTCAGCGAGTGAGATCGTGCTCAGATGAAGCGTTGTCGGATCCTGTCTGTCCCACCAATCCGCGACAGCAGGATTCGGTGCGCTGCGCATCGGCTCGGCGATCACGTTCGTATCGACCAGGATCATGACAGGTCGAGCGGGTCGCGATCTTCAGCGCCGCGATCGAAGTCGAGATCGACTCCGCCCACGCTCAGGCCAATATCAGTGAGGAGAGTCCCGAGCTTTGCGCGCGGGGCAACCGCGGAATCGAGGATCGCGCGTACTTCGGCTTCTGTGCTGCGCTGGTTGCCGACTGCGCGAGCTTTCAACGCGCGGTGAGTCTCCTCCGACAGATTGCGGATCGTGATCGCGGACACAGTTGCTCACCTCACAGTGATATCAGAATGCGCTAATGATATCACTGCCTCACCCACTCGGCGATGAGTAACTTGTCCACGTCGTCCGACCAGGTCATGGATCGGGCGATCGTGAACTGGTGAGCGGCGGCCGTCGCTGTCAGTAGCTCCAGCGACTCGAACGGTAGGTGGTCGGTCGGGTACGTGTGCGTCTTGCGCAGCGAGCCCCCTCGACCTCTGTCAGCTCGGCAAAATCGGCGACAGCGGACGCGAGCTCACGATGCATCGTACTGTCGTCATAGGTCGCCGACCGTGCGTCGAACGCACGGCTGATGGTCTTGAGCCGCTCGAGATGCATCAGCCGTCGAGCCCGCGGCGCTTCAGCAACGGCGCGATGTCGGCGTCGCAGCCGCGGAAGTCGCGGTATGCCTCGAGGGGATCCTTCGACCCGCCCACGCCGAGCAGGCGAGCGCGGAAGCGGTCACCGTTCTCGCGGGTGAGCCCGCCATTCTCGCGGAACCATTCCACGGTGTCGGCATCAAGCACCTCGCTCCAGATGTACGAGTAGTAGCCGGCGCTGTAGCCGCCGGAGAACACGTGCGCGAAGTACGTCGAGGAGTAGCGTGTCGGAACAGCCGGGTTGTCGAGCCCGATCTCCGCGAGTGCCGCCGATTCGAATGCCGCGACGTCATCGACAGCAGAATCTGCAGAGACCCGATGCCAGGCCTGATCCAGCCACGCCGCAGCGAGATACTCGCTCGTGTCATGACCCTGATTGAACGTCTCCGTCGCACGCAGGCGCTCCACGATCGCAGCATCCAGCGACTCTCCGGTCTCGAAGTGGCGCGCGTAGTTGTCGAGCACCTCTGACCAGAGGATCCACATCTCGTTGACCTGACTCGGGAACTCCACGAAGTCTCGGAACACGTTCGTCCCGGCGAAATGCGGGTACGTGACCGTCGCAAACAGTCCGTGCAGTGCGTGGCCGAACTCGTGGAACAGGGTCGTCACCTCATCGAGCGTGAGCAGCGTCGGCTGCCCGTCGCCCGGCTGCGACACGTTGAGGTTGTTGACGACGACGGGAGCCGTCCCGCGCAGGGTGGACTGGCTGACGATCGGGTTCATCCATGCACCACCGCGCTTGGAATCACGCGTGTACAGGTCAAGAACGTAGAGTCCGAGCGCGCTGCCATCGGAGTTGTGCACTTCGAACACCCGAGCACCAGGATGATAGGCGACGAGGTCGTTACGCTCGGCGAACGTCACGCCGTACAGCTGGGTCGCGGCGTAGAACACGCCGTCCTGCAGCACCCGCTCGGCCTCGAACCAGGGGCGAAGCGCCGCCGTGTCGATGTCGTACTTCGCCGTACGCACCTTCTCCGTGTAGAACGCCCAGTCGTGGGCTTCCAGGGTGAAGGGCGCCGGCTCGGTCTCGTCGATGATCGCCTGCAGTGCGGCCTGTTCGGCGCGTGTGTTGGATGCCGCGGCCGGGGCGAGCCGGTGCAGCAGGTCAGATACGGCTTCGGCTGTTTTTGCCGTCTCATCCGCCGTGACGTACGCCGCGTGGGACGAGTATCCGAGCACCGACGCACGTTCGGCGCGCAGCGCGACGATCTCGGTCAGTACGGAACGGTTGTCGTTGGCGTTCCCGCGCGCAGCACGGACGCGGGATGCCTCCATGATGCGCCGGCGGCTCGCACGATTGGTGAGGGATGCCAAATACGGATGCCCGGTGAACAGCGGCAGCGAGATCAGGAAGCCGCCTGCCTGACCACGATCCGTCGCGGCACGGGCTGCGGCGGACAGCTCGCCATCCGTCAGCCCTTCGAGCTCCGCAGCGGTTTCGAAGAACACCGCAAGATCATTCGTGTCCGCGAGCAGGTTCTTCTCGAAGGTGTTGGTGAGCGTCGACAGCTTCTGGTTCAGCGCCGTCAGAGTCTGCTTCGCCTCATCATCGAGCCCGGCACCGGCGTGGGTCATTTCTCGGAAATGCCGCTGCACGAGGTAGGCGCTCTCCGCATCGAGCTCGAGCTGATCCAACCGTTCGTGCAACGTCTTGACGCGCCAGAAGAGCTGCGCGTCGAGGCGGATCGCGTCGTCGTGCGCTGACATGAGAGGCGCGAGTTCCTCATCGATCGCCTGAATCTCATCCGTGGCATCCGCCGAGCTCACGGTATAGAACGCGTGCGCAACGCGCTCGAGCATGTCGCCGGACTGCTCGAGCGGCACCATCGTGTTCTCGAACGTCGGCATCGAGCGCACCATCGTGATGCGCCGAATCTCGGCGAGGTGCTCCTCGAACGCCGCCTGGAATGCCGGGAGATAGTGCTCCGGGCGGATGTTCGCGTAATCCGGCAGCGCGTAGGGGAGAGCGGATGGCGTCAGGAGCGGGTTTACAGCGTCGGTCATGACATCGAGCCTACGACCCGGCATCGACACACCAGTGCAAAGAAACACTTGCAAAGATCTCTTTGCAAAGGTATCTTTGCATTATGGCCGAGAACGAGAAGACCCCCACCGCAGCTGAACGACGCGTGCTGGATATCGGCGCCCTGCGTGCGCTGTCGCATCCGCTGCGTGTGCAGATCTTCGATATCCTCGCTCAGGAAGGTCCGCAGACTGCCAGTACTCTGGCCGAGATGCTGGGGGAGTCATCTGGCGCGACCAGCTATCACCTGCGCTCCCTGGCAAGCCACGACCTCATTCGCGAGGTTGAGGGTGCCCGCAGCGGCCGTGAGCGGTGGTGGGAGCGCCCGGTTGGCGGCGTCGTCTACGACTCGCGTGCAGTGCAGGGTTCGCCGGCCGGTGAAGCAGCACTCCAAGTGGCCGTTGCCGAAGCACTTCGCCGGCGCCACGAAGAGCTCATGGAGTTTTTCACAAGCCGCATCGACAAGGAGACAACGGAGTGGGCTGACACGAGTAAGTCAATGACGACCGGCATCAGTATGACTGCAGCGCAGACGGTCGAGCTCAGCGAGAAGATCGAAGCGCTCATGGACGAGGCCACAGAGAAGTACGGCAATCAGAAGGGGGCGGGTGTCAGACGCGTCAGTGTGCGTGCCGACATCTTCCCGCTCAAGAACCTCACAACGAAAAAGGAGTCCGCATCATGAGCGCAGTAGCCGTCACCCGTACTTACGCCGTGCCGCGTGGCGCGAACACTATCGAGCGCGCGTCGATTCGACTTGCTGCGGCGATGGCCCGATGGGCCACCACTCGCGCAGAGCGCCGACAGGATCGTCATGAAGTGATGCTGGCGTTGATCAAGGACGAGCAGACCAGCAAGCCAGACCCGCGCGCAACCGATCATGCGCTCGCGCAGATGGGCATGCGACTGCGCTGATTAGTCCTCGAATGGGCGGGCGACGACATCGCCGGATGCAGTGAGGAAGACTTCCCACCCGGCATCCAGCTCCGCGATCGGTCGGCCCTCCAGCCAGGTGAGAGTCCAGTGCCCTTCGAGGCCGCGTGCCTCCACCTCCGCGATCGCCGGCCGCAGGACGGCAGGAACGGATGCCGGAGCATCTGCACCTGCCGCCCAACGCGTACCCAGCTGCATCAGCTTTCCTCGACGGGAGCCAGCTCGATCTCGGTGACGGCCAGCTCGGCGCCCTCGACAAACGAGAGCTCGGCGATTCGGCCCACCGCCCGAAGATCGTCGGCTGCAGCGCGCACAGCCGCAAGCGTCGAGGCGGGAGCTGCGATCACCGCACGTGCGACCTGCGTCTTCTGCGAAGCTTTGGCTTCCGTCTTCGCGCGGCGGATGCCGATGAGCGCAGCACTGGCGGCAGTGAGGATCGACGGGTCGCCTCCGGCCAGGTCGCCGGCGGTTGGCCACGCTGCGGTGTGGATCGAACCGGATTCAAACCAGCTCCACGACTCTTCCGTCGCGAACGACACGACAGGGGCGAGCAGCCGAAGCAGCGTCGACAGGGCAATCCGCAGTGCGAGAGCGGCAGAAGGCTGGCCGACGTCGGTCTGGTCGTAGGCGCGCTCCTTCACGAGCTCGAGGTAGTCATCGCAGAACGTCCAGAAGAACGACTCGGTCACTTCCAGAGCCCGCGCGTGGTCGAACGCGTCGAATGCCTTGGTCGCATCCGCAACGACGTCGTCGAGCGTGGCGAGCATCGAGGCATCCAGCGCGTGCGTGACTTGTGCGCCCTCGGGAACGGGGAATGACAGTACGAACTTCGCAGCGTTCAGGATCTTGATCGCCAGACGTCGGCCGATCTTCATCTGCGTCGGGTTCTGCGGGTCGAACGCGGCATCCACGCCGAGTCTGCTGGAGGCTGCCCAGTAGCGCACAGCATCCGAACCGTGCTTCTCAAGGATGTCCGCCGGGGTGACCACGTTGCCCTTGGACTTGGACATCTTCTTGCGGTCGGGGTCGACGATGAAGCCGGAAATCGAGGCGTGCTTCCACGGCGTGCGGCCGTCTTCGAGCGCGGAACGCAGCATGGTCGAGAACAGCCAGGTGCGGATGATGTCCTGCCCCTGCGGGCGCACGTCGAACGGTGCGACGAGCTTCCACAGGTCCTCGTCCCGCTGCCAGCCGCCGGCCAGCTGCGGGGTCAGTGACGATGTAGCCCAGGTATCGAGGATGTCGACCTCCGCCTCGAAGCCACCGGCCACGCCACGCTGCTCGGCGGTGTATCCCGCAGGAACGTCCACGGTTGGATCGATCGGCAGAGATGCGGCATCGGCCAGGATCACGCGGTCGAAATCGCGGTCACCGTTCTCATCCAGCCCGTACCAGACGGGCAGTGGCACGCCGAAGAAGCGCTGACGCGAGACGAGCCAGTCGCCGGTCAGGCCGCCGACCCAGTTCTCGTAGCGCACGCGCATGAAGTCCGGGTGCCAGGCGAGCTCGCGGCCGTGCTCGATGAGCTGGTCGCGCAGCTTCTCATCGCGCGCACCGTTGCGGATGTACCACTGGCGCGTCGAGACGATCTCGAGCGGGCGGTCGCCCTTCTCGAAGAACTTCACGGCGTGGTTGAAGGGCTTGGAAACCTCCAGCAGCTCACCGGATTCCTCAAGAAGCTCGGCGATGCGCTTGCGGGCGCTGAACACCGTCTTGCCTGCCAGCTCCGCGTACGCGGCCTGTCCGGCATCCGAGATGATCGCCTCGGGCGCATCCGCGATCACTCGACCATCAAGGCCGAGGATCGCACGAATCGGAAGGTCGAGTTCGCGCCACCAGATCATGTCGGTGACGTCACCGAAGGTGCAGACCATCGCGATGCCGGATCCCTTGTCCTTCTGCGCGAGGTGGTGCGCGAGCACTGGTACCTCGATGTCGAACAGGGGAGTGCGAACGGTCGAGCCGAAGTACGGCTGGTAACGCTCATCGTCGGGGTGTGCCACGAGCGCGACACATGCGGCGAGCAGCTCAGGACGTGTCGTCTCGATGTGAATGTCGCCTGAGCCGTCGCTCTTGTGGAAGGCGAGGCGGTGGTAGGCGGCTGGCTGCTCGCGGTCCTCGAGTTCGGCCTGCGCGATCGCCGAGCGGAAGTCGACATCCCAGAGCGTCGGTGCGAGCGCCTGGTAGGCCTCGCCGCGTTCGTGGTTGCGGATGAAGCCGAGCTGGCTCTGGCGGATCGTCTCATCGGAGATCGTGCGGTACGTCTGCGTCCAGTCGACGCTGAGGCCCATCTGACGGAAGACGTCTTCGAATTGCTTCTCGTCTTCGAGGGTGAGTTCTTCGCACAGCGCGATGAAATTGCGGCGGCTCACCGGCAGCTGATCGGCGGCCTTGAGGCTCTTCGCATCGCCGTTGAAGGGAGGGACGAAATCTGCGTCGTAGGGGAGCGTCGGGTCGCAGCGCACGCCGTAGTAGTTCTGCACACGACGCTCGGTCGGCAGGCCGTTGTCATCCCAGCCGATCGGGTAGAAGACGCTCTTGCCGCGCATGCGCTCGTAACGAGCCTTGACGTCGGTGTGCGTGTAGGAGAACACGTGACCGATGTGGAGTGATCCGGATGCCGTGGGCGGCGGCGTGTCGATCGAGTAGACACCCTCGCGGCCGAGCTCAGCAGCACGCACGCGATCGAACAGGTACGTGCCCTGCTCTGCCCAGGCAGCATCCCACTTCGTTTCGAGACCTTCGAGAATGGGCTTGTCAGGGATCTGATTCTGTGCGGACGCGGCCATGAAGGTCTCCTTGCGCGATGTATGCGGCACTGTGTGAGCGTGCCTGAGTGTGAGGTGCGCTGACCATTCTAGCCAAGAGTGCGAGGGGGAGGAGCGGTCATAGTTCGACCCAGTCCAAGAAACCGCGACTAGACTTGACCGACCCCTTTTCACTTTCCTGAGGACTTGCATGCCCACTCCGTTCGTGCGCCGTATTTTGTCCGCCACCGCCCTCATTGCGGCCGCTGCTCTTGTGCTTAGCGCATGCGCCGGCCCGGGTGATGAGAACGCTGCTGAAGGTGGCGGCGAGGTCGTCTGGGCGATCGAGGGTGCGAACCTTGCCGCCGGTCACATGGACCCGCAGACCAGCCAACTCGACGTGTCGAGTATGGTCCAGCGCGTCGTGCTCGATTCGCTGGTTTTTCAGGAAGCTGACGGTTCGTTCTCTGCATGGCTCGCGAAAGACTGGGCTGTCTCGCCTGACAGCACCACGTACACGTTTGAATTGCGCGACGATGTCACCTTCACGGATGGTGAGCCATTCAACGCGGATGCCGTCAAGGCGAACTTCGACCGCATCGCCGACCCCGAGACGGCATCCGCCCAGGCGGCGAGTATGCTCGGCGGCGAGTTCTACGCTGGCACCAAGGTGCTGGGCGAATACGAAGTCGAAGTGAGTTTCTCGCAGCCCTATGCGCCGTTCTTACAGGCCGCAAGCACGGCGCTGCTCGGGTTCTATTCTCCCGCCGTGCTGGAAAGCTCCGCCGATCAGCTCAAGGCCGGCGGGCCCGGTATCAACGTCGGCACCGGGCCGTTCGAGCTCACCGAGTACACGCCGGACCAAGAGATCGTCTACACCCGCAACCCTGATTACGCCTGGGGTCCGGATGGCACCGAGGCTGCGCAGTTCCAGACGCTGCGGGTCGAGATCCTGCCGGAGGCGTCCGTGCGTGTCGGCGTCGTGGAAAGCGGTGAGGCCGACCTGGCCAGCAATCTGCCACCGAACCTCGCCGTCGAACTGCCGGACACACTCACGGTCGACGCGAACGAGTACCCCGGCTTGCCGTATTCGCTGTACCTGAACGAGGCCTACGGCGTCTTCGCGGACCAGAAGGTGCGTCAGGCGTTCGCCCGCGGCATCGACATCGACGCGGCAGTGGAAGAGATCTTCTTCGGCCAGTTCCCGCGTGCGTGGAGCATCCTCGGTTCGACGACTCCCGGATACGACGCGTCACTCGAAGGCAGCCTGCCGTTCGATCAGGACGAGGCGAACCGCCTGTTGGACGAGGCGGGGTGGACCGAGCGTGACAGCGACGGCATCCGCATGAAGGACAGTCAGCGACTCTCGGTGCGCTGGATCGCCTATACGCCGGTGTCGGACGACAACTCCGCACTCGGGAACGCGATTCAGTCGGATCTTGCCGACATCGGCTTCGAGGTCGTGCGTGAGGTGCTCGAGCCCGGCGCCTACAACGAGCAGTATGGGCCGAAGACTTTCGACCTCACAGACTGGGGCTTCTCCGGCGTTGACGGCGACCTGCTGCGCAATCACCTGCACACCGATGGTTTCCAGAACGCCTCGCAGGTGAGCGACCCCGAGATCGATGCTCTGCTCGAGGAAGGCATCGCCACGAGCGACGTTGACGAGCGCGCCGCGATCTACCAGACGCTGCAGCAGTGGAATGCGCAATACACTGCGATCGTGCCGCTCTACAGCCCGTCGCTCATCACCGCTATGAACGACACCATCTCGGGTCTCGAATACGACCTGTACGGCCGTCCGCTGTTCTACGAGGTCACGGTCGGCTGAGTGCCTGCGTGAAACGCCTCCTCATCCGGATCGCGGAGCTCGCGGCATCCGTCATCATCGTCCTGTGGGGCGCGGCGACGCTCGCATTCCTCGCATTCCGAGTGATTCCGGGTGACCCTGTTTCGGTAATGCTGGGGCCGCAGGCCCAGGTGAGTGAGGCTGTGAAGGATGGCATCCGGGCGGAGTTGGGCCTGGATCGGCCTCCACTGGAGCAGTACTTGTCGTACCTCGGCCAGCTCCTGCAGGGAAACCTTGGCGAGTCGTACCAGCTGCGGATGCCGGTGACCGAGGTGATCGGTCGCCAGCTCGGATCCACGCTGCAGCTGACGGCGCTGGCATTCGTGATCGCCGTGGTGCTCGCGCTCGCGGTGGCACTGTTCGTTCGCGGGAGGGTGTCGCGGGGAATCGTCGCCGGCATCGAGCTGATCGTGCTGTCGTCTCCGGTGTTCTGGATCGGGCTCCTGCTGCTCAGCGTCTTCGCGTTCGGGCTGGGCTGGTTCCCGGTGGCGGGCACGCGCAACCCCGCAACAATCGTTCTACCGGCGATCACCCTGGCGCTGCCGGTCGCCGCTCTCCTCGGCCAGGTGCTGCGCGACGGCATCGAGGCGGCCGAACGTCAGCCGTGGGCCACGACCGTGCGGGCACGCGGCGCCGGTCAGGTTCGGCTCACAGCCCACCACACGCTGCGCCACGGTGCGGCGGGAGCGCTCACTCTGACGGCGTACCTCATCGGCTCGCTGCTGGGCGGCGCGGTGCTGGTCGAGACGGTGTTCGCCAGACCAGGGCTGGGGCGCGTGACGCTCGCGGCGATCACTGATCGCGATCTACCGGTGATCACGGGAATCATCCTGTTCAGCGCCGTCGTGTTTGTGGTCGTGAACCTTCTCGTCGAGCTGTTGCATCCGCTGCTTGACCCGCGGCAACGACGTGTGCGGGAGGCATCCACATGAACGCCGCTCGACGCGTCCTGCTCTGGAGCGCACTGCTCGTACTCGCCGTGGTGGCGGTCATGGCGTTGGTGCCGCAGGTGCTCGCCACTCATGACCCGCTGCGCACCGATGTGCGCGCAGCGCTGGAGGCGCCCAGCGTGGCGCACCTGTTCGGTACCGATCAGAGTGGGCGCGACGTGTTCTCCCGCGTCGTGTACGGCGCGGGGCGTTCGGTGGGCATCGGATTGCTCGCCACCAGCCTGGCGCTGGTGATCGGACTCGTCGCCGGCTCGCTCTCCGGCATTGCGCCGAGAGTCGTGGATGCCACGGCGATGCGCATCACCGACGTGCTGCTCGCCTTCCCGGAGTTTCTCGTCGCCCTGGTGGTGGTGGCGATCCTCGGGCCGGGGTCGACGAATGTCGCCATCGCCGTGACGATCGCCGCGGTGCCGGTGTACGTGCGGCTCGCGAGAGTGCAGACGCGGTCGCTCGCGCTTGCCGAGCATGTTGAGGCCGCCCGCATCCTCGGGGTGCGCCCGATGCGCGCGTTCACGCGACACGTGATTCCTGGCGTGCTCGGGTCGCTCAGCGTGCTGGCGACGATCGGGATCGGCTCCAGCATCCTCGCGGCCGCCGGCCTCAGTTTTCTCGGTCTCGGGCCCATCGAGCCATCGCCGGAGTGGGGCCTCATGCTCTCGGGTGGGAGAAATGCTCTCGGGACGGCATGGTGGATCGCCGTTTTCCCCGGCATCGCGATCACGCTGACCGTGGTGTCAGCGGCCATCGTCGGCCGCACGCTGCGGGCGCGGGCCGAAGGGAGGACCTCATGAGTGCGTTGCAGGTTGAGGGCCTGTCGGTCATGATCGGCGGGGCGTTCCTGGTGGAGAACGCGTCGTTTGAGGTCGCACCGGGTGAATGCCTGGCGATCGTGGGGGAGTCGGGTGCGGGCAAGTCCCTCACGGCGTCCGCGCTGCTCGGGCTGACTCCCGACTCGGCGCACGTCACGGCCGACGTGCTGACCGTGGACGGCGTCGATGCGCGAGGGTTCTCTGATTCCGAATGGCGGGGACTGCGGGGTAACCGCATCGGTCTGGTCTCGCAGGACGCCCTGGTGTCGCTGGATCCGCTGCGCCGCATCGGGGCCGAGGTTGCCGAGCCGCTGGCGATCCACACGCGGTTGTCACGCGGCGAGCGCCGAACCCGTGCGGAGGATCTGTTGGAATCGGTGTCGATGCCGGATGTCGCTCGTCGCGCTGCACAGTATCCGCATGAGCTTTCGGGCGGACTGCGTCAGCGCGCACTGATCGCCTCGGCGCTCGCAGGGGACCCGGCTGTCCTTGTGGCGGATGAGCCGACCACCGCTCTGGATGCCACGGTGCAGGCGCGGGTGCTGACACTGCTGCGTTCGATTGCGGATGCCGGCACCGCCGTCGTCTTCATCAGCCACGACTTCGCGGCCGTGCGCCGAGTGGCAGATCGCGTGCTCGTGATGCGATCGGGGCGTGCGATCGAAGAGGGCACGGTGGCAGATGTGCTGGATGCTCCGCAACAGGACTACACGCGGGAGCTCATCGCCGCGAGCATCCACCAGCCTCGTGTCGATCGATTCGGTCTGGGCGAGCAGGTACTGGTTGCTGTCGAGGTTTCCAAGACTTTCTCTGGGGTACCAGCTGTCGCCGATGCCTCCTTCACACTACTGAAAGGCCAGACACTCGGAATCGTGGGGGAGTCCGGTTCGGGAAAGACAACCCTCGCCCGCATGATCGTGGGCATCGCGACACCGGATGGCGGAAGCCTGCGCTGGCACGGGGAGCACCGCGTGCAACTCGTGCATCAGAACCCGCTGGGTGCGTTCGACCCGCGGTGGACGATCGGGAGATCACTGCGGGAGGCGCTCGAAGCAGGTGGCGTCCCGCGCGCGGCACGTGCAGCACGTGTCGCGGAGCTGTTGGCGGAGGTGGATCTCTCGCCGGGACTTGCTCTGCGCAGGCCTGCCCAAGTGTCTGGTGGTCAGCGTCAACGGGCAGCGATCGCACGGGCGCTCGCCGCGGATCCGGATGTGCTCGTACTCGACGAGCCGGTATCGGCACTGGACCCCTCAGTGCGGGAGAAAGTGTTGCAGCTGCTGCGGCGGCTGCAACGTGAACGCGAGCTCACGATAATCTTCGTGTCGCACGACCTCGATGTGGTCGCGGCGGTCGCGGACGATGTGCTCGTGATGCAGGACGGCGTGGTCGTGGAGCAGGGTCCTGTGGGTGAGGTGTTCGCCGCACCGCAGCATCCGTTCACCAGGGAGCTGCTCGCGGCAGCTTCTCCGATGACTTGACCGCGCGCTGCTATCAGCATTCTCACAGGTTTGCTACGGTTGATAAAGAGCAGTGACAGGGTTGTCGCTGCCGGAGAGGAACCAGCTTTCATGACTCCTGTATTGCTGATGTTCATCGGTTTGGCACTGTTCGTGCTCGGCTATTTCATCTACTCGAAGTATCTGTCGAAGCGTGTATACAAGCTCGACGCCTCATTCAAGACGCCAGCGCACGAACTCAAAGACGGCATCGACTACGTGCCGACCAACAAGTACATCCTGTGGGGGCACCACTTCACTTCGGTCGCGGGTGCGGCACCCATTGTCGGCCCGGCGATTGCCGTGATCTGGGGCTGGCTCCCTGCCTTCCTCTGGGTCACACTCGGGACCGTGCTCTTCGCGGGGATGCACGATCTGGGTGCGCTCTGGGCCTCGACGCGCAACAAGGGCCGCTCTATCGGTGCACTGTCTGCCCGTTACATCGGCAAGCGCGGTGCAAACCTTTTCCTGGTCGTCATCTTCCTCCTCCTGCTGATGGTCATCGCGGCCTTCGCGGTCGTCATCAAGAACCTGCTGATCAGCACCCCGTCCGCCGTGATCCCCACTTGGGGAGCGATCGTGGTGGCGTTGCTCGTGGGCGTGGCAGTGTATCGGCTGCGCTGGCCGCTTGTGCCGATCACCATCGTCGGGGTTGTCGCGCTGTACGCACTGATCGTGGTTGGCGACCAGGTGCCGGTCGTGCTGCCGGAGAGCACCCTGGGCATGAGCCCGGCGACGTTCTGGATCGTCGCGCTGTTCGTCTATGGGGCGATTGCTTCGCTGCTGCCCGTGTGGGTGCTACTGCAGCCACGCGACTACATCAACGGCGTGCAGTTGTTCGTCGGTCTCGGCCTTTTGTACGGCGCCGTACTCATCGCGACGCTGTTCGCTGCAGACAAGCCTCAGATCGTCGCGCCGATGATCAATATGGACGTTCCCGCAGGTACGCCGAGCCTCGTGCCATTGCTGTTCGTCACGATCGCCTGCGGCGCCATCTCCGGTTTCCACGGCATGGTGTCGTCTGGCACAAGTTCGAAGCAGCTCGACAAAGAAACGGATGCGCGTTTCGTCGGCTACTTCGGCGCGGTTGGTGAGGGGCTTCTCGCGCTGGGTACGATCCTCGCGGTCATCGGCGGCTTCCGTACCGTGGCCGAGTGGGAAGCGGTATACAGCTCGTTCGGGGCCGGCGGTGTCAGCGCGTTCGTAGAGGGCGGCGGGAGGCTGTTGGAGACCGGCATCGGTTTGCCGGCATCCTTGAGTGCCACGGTGCTCGCGACGATGGCAGTGCTGTTCGCCGCGACGACGATGGACACCGGCATGCGATTGCTGCGCTTCGTCGTGCAGGAGATCGGTGATTCGATGCGGATCCGAATCACGAAAGTTCCCGCGACGATCGTCGTCGTCGTGGTGGGTCTTGGTTTGACGTTCTCTCAGGGACTCGGTGGTGACGGGGGGCTGCGGATCTGGCCGCTGTTCGGCACTACAAACCAGTTGATGGCGTCGCTGACGCTGTCGATCATTGCGGTGATGCTCATCAGGAAGCGGCGCAATCCGCTGCCAGCCCTTATTCCGCTGGTGTTCGTGTTCGTTATGTCGTTCTGGGCGGCGATCGATCAGCTCGCATCCTTCGCAGACCCTGCCCAGCCCGACTGGCTGCTGTTCGTGCTCGATGTCATCATCATCATCGCGAGTGTGTGGGTGGCGGTCGAAGCGATCATCGCAATGCGCAAGGCTGCGATTGAACCGCCCGAATTGGAGGGTGAGGATGCCAGTTTGCAGGCGGTGCGCGAAGAAGTCTGATTCGTGATGCACGGTACGGCGGCCCAGCGTCTGTCTCGACGCTGGGCCGCGTTCCGGGATGGTTTGACCGAGTACTACGCGGGCCCGTACCGGCAGACGCTTGCTCGTGAGCGCCGTGACGAGGATGACCTGTTCACGCTGGTCGTGCTCGGCGAGGCGCTCGGGGTGCCAGATCCTGCCGCCTACTACAGTGCAGAATTGATGCCGATGCTGACGGAAGATTTTCACGCGTGGCACCGGCGGATGGGGATGCCCCGCTCGCCCTTGGATCAGGTCTCATGCTGTTAGCGGATGCTGGCCGGCGCATCCTGTTCATCGGTGGCAAGGGTGGTGTGGGCAAGACCTCTCTCGCGTCGGCGATCTCGTTGGCGAGAGCGCGGGAAGGTGCGCGAGTGCTGGTGGTCTCGACCGATCCGGCGCACAATCTCGGTCATCTTTGGGAACGTGAGGTCGGGGACGCACCGGTTCGCCTGGCCGAGCCCGGAGCGCTGGGCGGAGTGCTCGACGGGGTGGAAATTGACCCTGAGGCGACGATCGAGAGACATCTGGCTGCCGTGGAGCAGACGATGATCAGGCTGCTGCCGGAACGACAGCACGCTCAGGCGCGCGAGCATCTCGAGCGGGCTCGTCACGCTCCCGGCAGCCACGAAGCCGCGGTGCTGGAGCGCATCGCGGAGGCGACCGAGTTGGGGGAGCGCGAGTACGACCTGGTCGTGTTCGATACGGCACCCTCCGGGCATACTCTGCGCCTGCTTGCGCTGCCAGGGCAACTCGCGGGCTGGACCGAGACGCTGCTGCGAAACCGAGATCGCTCTGAACGATTCTCTGCGGCAATGCGCGGGCTGACCGGGAGGGCTGATCCCGCGCCCAATGCCGAGGCGGAACTGCGACGAACGTTGCTACGCCGCCGAGAGCGATTCGAGAACCTGCAGCAGGCCATCACCGACCCTGCGCGCGCCGGATTCGTCGTGGTATTCACCGCCGAGGCTCTACCGGTGGCAGAGACTCTCGAGGTCGTCAACGTGCTGACCGGAATGCACGTGCATATCACCGCCCTCGTGGCCAATCGCCGCTCTCCCGCTGATGCCGGTGAGCTGTTGCTCCGGCGCCGCGCCTTGGAAGATCGCCATCTGGAGACGATTCGGGCGAAGGTGCCGGGGGTACCGCTTGTGGAACTGCCGCTGGTGGCGGGCGAACTCACGGGTTCCGCTGCGCTGGAGAGCTTCGCTTCTCTCCTCAGTCCTTGATCTGAATGCCCAGTCCGGCCGCGATCGTGGGTGCGAGTTGCTGGATCTGATACGTCGTCAACGTCGTGCCGCGCAGGCTGTTGGCGTCGACGAAAGCTTCGGCGTCGAGCCCACGCAGATCGACATCCTTCGCCCGCAGGCCGCGCGGATCGACCTCCTGCGTATGGCAGCCGTCGAACGTCATCCTCGTGATCTCGGCCTGCGGCATGTCCAGAGTGCGGATTGTGGAGTCCGCGAAGAGGATGTCGGAGCCCTTCGCACCGCCCAGCGTCAGATAGTCGATGCGCACATCGCGGATCTCGAGCTCGTCGATGCGGGTGCCGCTGAGATCGAGGGTGCCGATTCGGCCACCGGTGATGCGTAGTCGGCGGATGCCGGCGTTGCGCAGCGTCATGGATGCGACGCGCAGGTCCTTCGCATCGACATCGAGGATTGTCGCTCCGGTGAGGTCGATGCTGTCCGCATCTGCAGTGACGGTGCACTGCTCGAGTGTCGCGTGGGCGAGGTTGACATCGCCGGCCAGATCGAGGGCCGCCTGCAGGAAGTCCGTACCGCGGGAGGGCTGGGCGGGTCCCAGGTGCCGCGGCAGGTCCGGCTGGGAAATGCGAGGGGCTGCGGGAGAATCTGAAGCTCGGGCCATTGTTCCAATGTATCCGGCACGGGATGCTATATTGCTAGCATGCAAGCAAATGAACCTGCCTCGAAGAAGGCGCAGTTCAACGTGTACCTCCCGCCTGATCTGATCCGGGAGGTCAAGCACCGGGCGATTGATGAGGGCGTCAGCCTCTCCGCGATCGTCGAGGCCGCGTTGCACGGATATCTGGAGGAGACGTCATGACGGTCGTGCAGCAGATCCTGTACACGGAGCATCCCGCCGACTGGTGGAAGCTAGCCGAGACTCTCGGCTTCGTCGCGCCGTTCCCGCCGGATGCGGCATGGGGCGAGTTCCACGCCGACGGTGTGCTTGGTATCCACGGTGTTGAAGACGAGCACGGTGTTACTGCTGCGCATCGCCCCGGTACGAATGACATCCACCTCATCGTCGAAGATCTGGATGCCGCGGCATCCGCACTGTCGGGCTTCGACGTCGAGGCCGTGACCATGGAGGGCGTGGGAGAGCTGGTCATCGTGCGCGCGGCATCCGGCGTCTCGATCTCCGTGTCCGAAGGTGCGGTCCAGCGCGGAGCCGGCGACATCGCCGTGCAGCCGACCTGGTTCCAGGAAGACCTCACCGAGCCGCGGGGGATCCTTGAAGCCCTCGGGTTCCGGGCCGGTATCGTGGCGGATCGCGGCGGCTGGGTCGAGATGCTCTGCGACGGTGGTGTGGTCGGCCTGCACGAGGGTGAGCCCAGGATCGGACTGTCGTTCGAGGCGCGTGGCGACCTCGACGCGCTGGCTGTGCGATTGCGCGATGCCGGGTTCGCAGCATCCGTTGTCGATGAGGCCTTCGCGCGAACGGTGCGGATCTCCGACCCCGACGGCGGTGACGAGGTCTGGATCAACGCAGTGCAGGAAGACCTGCACGGGTACCACCGCTGATGGGGTTCGAGCGCGACCTCGGAGACGGCATCAGCCTCGCGTTGCGCACGCCCGACATGGCGCGGGCGGTGCGGCCGGTGGCGGCAGCGAACCTCGATCGGCTGCGACAGTGGGAGCCGTGGGCGCATTGGTTCGATCCGGACGGTGCAGAAGACGACTGGAACCGCGAGCAGCTGCAACGGTACATCGACGGTCGAGCGATTCCGGCCGTGCTGCTGCACCACGGCCGCCCGATCGGCTCGGTGTCGGCGCAGTTAGACCGTTACTCGGGCACCGGCGAGCTCGGCTATTGGCTCGCCGCGGACATGGAAGGGCGTGGCATCGCACAGCGCGCGTGCCAGGAGCTGATCACGGACATGTTCGCCGACGGCATCGCACGCGTGGAGATTCGCACGGCCGTGCACAACGTCCGCAGCATCCGCCTCGCCGAGCGTCTGGGGTTCGAGCGCGAGGGAACGCTGCGCAGCGCGCTGCCCGTCGGGGATGTGCGGCACGACGTTGCCCTGTTCGGGCTGTTGCCGGGGTGATTTCGCGCCGCTGATGCCGGGCGCCCCGCTCGGAGATGTGCAGCTTCCTCGGACGAATGCGCGCAGAACCTCCGAAGAACGCGTACTTCTCCGAGGATGGCGCACGCGCTCACTCTCCCTGCACTTCGGAAAGCGCGATGAAGTTGTGCACAGAACGCGTTATTTCGAGGGCTCCGTCAACGTCGATCATCAGAGAATGACCGGATGCTGTTGCGCACGGCCCCCGACCTGGTCCAGCTCGTCACCGAGCAGGGCGGTGTGGTGCGCGTCGAACGCCTGAGGCTGCAGGGGATCGGACGCCGCGCGATCGACGGCGCGTTGCGTGACGGCAGGCTCGTGCGCGTGAAGCGAGGATGGGTGTCGACACGAGACGCCGATCCGGTGCTCGTCGCTGCTGCCCGTGCCGGTGTGGTCGTCACCTGTCTGTCGCAAGCAGCACGGCTGAAATTGTGGGTGCACGAAGAACCGGAAGTGTTTCACGTCGCAACTGATCCGAACGGGGCCGGTGGGAAGACGGAACGGGCGCATATCCACTGGTCGAAGCCGCTCGTCCCGCGGCATCCGGATGCGCTGGAGGACCCCATCGAGAACGTTCTTGCTGTGGTCGCAGAATGCGAGCCGTACGAGCGGGCGCTGGCGACCTGGGACTCCGCGCTGAACAAGGGGCTTGTCACATTGGCAGCGCTCGCAGGCTATCCCTGGAGACCTCAGGCGCGCAGGCTCCTCGCTGCCGCCACTCCGTTTGCGGACGCGGGACTGGAGACGTATCTGCGCCCGCGGTTGCATTGGCTGCGGTTGTCGATCGTCATACAGACCTGGATTGCCGGGCACCGTGTGGACGCGCTGATCGGCGAGCGGCTCGTGCTTCAGATCGATGGCGCGCATCACGTGGGTCCGCAACGCAGTGAGGACATTCGGCACGACGCCGAGCTACGGCTCATGGGGTATCACGTCATCAGGATCAGCTATCAGCAGATGATGTTCGAGTGGGCCAGCGTGCAGGATCTCATCATGCGCTCGGTCGCTCAGGGGCTGCACCTCGCTAAGTGACGCGTAGTGGAGAGCAACGCGTTCCGCCCGCTTGGAGATGTGCAGCATTCTCGGACGAAATCACCTGGATCGTCCGAAGAACGCGTACATCTCCGAGCGGGGCGCACGGCCGCAGCGCCGAAGCGCGCACCCGCGTACAATAGACACACACGCTTTGATCCGGCCATCACCGGGGAGCTCTCGGAAGAACGCAGGCAACTGTAAGTAGAACCGAGCGGGGCAGGCCCGTCATCGCCGCAGTGAGAGTGGTTGCATCGTCCCCGACGACGCAGCACGTGAGGTGGTACCGCGGTCCTGGTGGATCGTCCTCGCAGAAGCCCACGACGAACACTGCGAGCAGATATGACTTACCCCCGCAACTCCGCCTTCGGTGCAGCCGCCGACGCCACTGTCGTCCCCAGCCCTCGCTTCCCGGAGATCGAGCGCGATGTCCTCGACTTCTGGGAAAGCGATGACACCTTCCGTGCGTCCATCGCTCAGCGTGAGGGCGCCGAAGAGTGGGTCTTCTACGACGGACCTCCGTTCGCCAACGGCCTGCCCCACTACGGTCACCTGCTGACCGGGTACGCGAAGGACCTCTTCCCCCGCTTCCAGACGATGCGTGGCAAGAAGGTCGACCGCGTCTTCGGCTGGGACACGCATGGCCTCCCCGCTGAACTCGAAGCCATGAAGCAGCTCGGCATCACCGAGAAGGCCGAGATCGAGGCCATGGGCATCGACAAGTTCAACGACAAAGCACGCGACTCCGTCCTCGCGTACACCGACCAGTGGCAGGAATACGTCACTCGTCAGGCGCGCTGGGTCGACTTCGACCGCGGCTACAAGACGCTTGACCTTGGCTACATGGAGAGCGTGCTCTGGGCTTTTAAGACCCTCTACGACAAGGGCCTCGCGTATGAGGGCTACCGCGTGCTGCCCTACTGCTGGCGCGATGAGACACCGCTCAGTGCCCACGAGCTGCGCATGGACGACGACGTCTACCAGATGCGTCAGGACCCGTCCGTCACCGCGACGTTCCCGCTCACTGGTGCGAAGGCGGAGTCGCTTGGCCTGACCGGCGTACGCGCCCTCGCATGGACGACGACGCCCTGGACTCTGCCGACGAACCTTGCGCTCGCCGTAGGCCCTGGAATCGAGTACGTGGTCGTCCCCGCGGGTCCTAACGACGCCGCCGATATCCACACCGGCGACGATCCCGTCGAGGCATCCGCTCACCGCTACCTGCTGGCACGCGAACTGCTCGGCGGCTACGCCAAGGATCTGGGCTACGAGAACTCGGAGGATGCCCTGGCCGCCGTCGAGGCGACGCACACGGGTGCAGCCCTGCAGGATGTCACCTACGACCGCTTGTTCGACTACTTCGCCGACACCGAGACCTACGGCACCGAGAACGCCTGGCGCATCCTCGTCGACGACTATGTCACCACCACCGACGGCACCGGCATCGTGCACCAAGCTCCTGCCTACGGTGAGGACGACCAGCGGATCGCTACGGCCGCCGGCATCCCGACGATCATTTCGCTCGACGACGGCGGAAAGTTCCTACCGAACGTGACGGATGTTGCCGGTGAACTGTGGATGGATGCCAACCGTCCGCTGATCCGCCTCATCAAGGACAGCGGGCGCCTGATCCGCGAGGCCAGCTACGACCACAGCTACCCGCACTGCTGGCGTTGCCGTAACCCCCTGATCTACAAGGCAGTGTCCAGCTGGTTCATCCGCGTGACGGACATCAAGGACGACATGCTCGCGAACAACGAGCAGATCACCTGGGTGCCCGAAAACGTCAAGGAGGGGCAGTTCGGCAAGTGGCTCGAGGGCGCACGCGACTGGTCGATCAGCCGCAACCGCTACTGGGGCTCACCGATCCCGATCTGGAAGAGCGACGACCCCGAGTACCCGCGCATCGACGCCTACGGCTCGCTCGAGGACATGGAGCGCGACTTTGGCACGCTCCCGCGCAACCCCGAGGGTGAGATCGACCTGCACCGGCCGTACATCGATGATCTGACTCGCCCGAACCCGGACGACCCCACTGGCAAGAGCACCATGCGCCGCATCGAGGACGTGTTCGACGTCTGGTTCGACTCGGGCTCCATGCCCTACGCGCAGGTGCACTACCCGTTCGAGAACCAGGAATGGTTTGATTCGCACTCGCCGGCGGACTTCATCGTCGAGTACATCGGGCAGACGCGCGGCTGGTTCTACGTCATGCACGTGCTGTCGACCGCACTGTTCGATCGCCCGGCGTTCACCGGCGTCAGCTGCCACGGCATCGTGCTCGGCAACGACGGCTACAAGATGTCGAAGTCGCTGCAGAACTATCCAGCGGTCAGCGAGGTCTTCGACCGCGACGGCTCCGACGCGATGCGCTGGTTCCTCATGTCGAGTTCGGTGCTGCGTGGCGGTAACCTCTCGGTGACCGAGGAAGGCATCCGTGCCGGCGTGCGCGAGTTCCTGCTGCCGCTGTGGAGCTCGTGGTACTTCTTCGCAACCTACGCGAACGCCTCTGGCGGCTACCAGGCCACCTGGCGCACCGACTCGACAGACGTGCTCGACCGGTACATCCTGGCCCGACTCGGAGACCTTGTCCGTGACATGGCATCCGACCTCGAAGGACTCGACTCGACCACGGCATCCGCACGGCTGCGCGACTTTGCTGAGGTGCTGACGAACTGGTACATCCGTCGCTCACGCGACCGATTCTGGGTGGGGGTGACCGAAGACCCGAAGAGCCGCGAAGCCTTCGACACGCTGTACACCGTGCTCGAGACGCTGACCCGGGTCGCCGCGCCCCTCGTGCCGCTCATCAGCGAGCGTGTGTGGCAGGGCCTCACCGGCGGGCGCAGTGTGCATCTGACCGATTGGCCGGATGCTGCCGAGTTCCCCGCCGCTGACGACATCCGCGATGCGATGGATGCCGTACGCGAACTCTCCAGCGTCGGTAATGCGCTGCGCAAGAAGGAGAAGCTGCGTGTGCGTCTGCCGCTTGCGCGCTTCACCGTCGTGTCTCCACTGGCCGATTCGCTCCGTCAGTTCGAGGGAATCCTGCGGGAGGAGCTCAACGTCAAGTCGGTCGAGCTCGTACAGCTCACCGACACGGCAGCGAGCGAGTATGGCATCAGTCACCGCCTCAGCGTCAACGCTCGCGCGGCAGGCCCGCGCCTCGGCAAGGAAGTGCAGACCGTGATCAAGGCTGCCCGCGGCGGTGACTGGTCAGAGGTCGAAGGCGTCGTCACTGCCGGAGGCATCGCACTGGAGCCTGCGGAGTACGACCTCGCGCTCGAGACCACCGGCCGCCCCGAGGGCGAAGCGCTGGCAATCGTCCCCACCGGCGGCTTCGTGCTGCTCGACACGCAGACGACCCCGGAGCTGGAGTCTGAAGGTATGGCGCGCGACGCGATCCGCGTCGTGCAGGAGGCCCGCAAGAACGCTGGTCTCGACGTCAGTGACCGCATCGTGCTCGCACTGAACGTCTCGCCGGCGAATGCGGAGGCGCTGCAGGCGCACGCTGAGCTGATCGCGGGGGAGACCCTCGCCATCGGCTTCGCCGTGCAGGCGACGGATGACATCGATGAGCTGGTCAAGAACGTCACGAGCCCCGGCGACGGTGTCTTCCGCAGCGGCGCGACGGCCCTCGGATCCGAGAAGGCATCCATCATCGTGACGATCGATACGAACATCGAGGGAGCGAAGAATGTCTGACCGCAAACGCGCCGATGCTGTGTACGACGCGCTACTGGCTCGCGCCGGCGAGCGCTGGGTACAGCCGCGTAAGGAGCGCACCGCACGCATCCTGGACCTGTTGGATAACCCGCAGCGCACCTATCGTGTCGTGCACATCACTGGCACGAACGGCAAGACGTCGACGGCTCGGATGATTGAGAGTCTGCTGCGGGCGCACGGACTGCGCACCGGGCTGTTCACGAGTCCGCACCTGGACCGCTTCACCGAGCGCATCATGATCGATGGCGAGCCGATCGACGATGGTGCGATCGCCGATGCGTGGGACGAGATCGAGCTCTTCGTCGGGATGGTGGATGACGAACTCGAAGCCGCGGATGACGCACCGCTCACCTTCTTCGAGCTGCTCACTGTGCTCGCGTTCGTTGCGGCAGCGGATGCTCCGGTCGATGTTCTCGTGCTCGAAGTCGGCATGGGTGGCGAGTGGGATTCCACGAACACCGCCGATGGCGATGTCGCCGTATTCGCGCCGATCGATATCGATCACGCCGACCGCCTCGGAGAAACGATCACTGAGATCGCGCAGGTGAAGGCCGGAATCATCAAGGAAGGCGCCGCCGTCGTCTCTGCGCAGCAGCCAGCCGAGGCTGCCCTGGTGCTGCGTCGCATCGCCGCCGAGAAGAACGCCACGATTGCCTTTGACGGTGAGGAGTTCGGTCTCGCCGAGCAGAAGCTTGCCGTCGGCGGACAACTGCTGACGGTCCGCGGTCTTGCGGGGACGTACGTCGAGGAGTATCTGCCGATATACGGCGCGCATCAGGGCCACAACGCGGCTCTCGCGGTCGCAGCGGTCGAGTCGTTGATCGGCGCGGCTTCGCAGCGTATCGCTGACGACATCATGGCCGATGGTCTGCAAGGAGCGACCTCGCCTGGCCGCCTGCAACTGCTCGGCATCGCGCCGACCGTGATCGTGGATGCTGCCCACAATCCACACGGGGCGAAGGCTCTCGCGCAGGCGCTGGACGACAGCTTCGATTTCGATGAGTGGGGTCTCGTGCTCGGCGTGCTCGCTGACAAGGATGCCGCCGGTATCATCGCTCACCTCGCGCCAGCTACGGCCCATGTGTTCGCGACGGCGCCGACGTCGGAACGCGCGAACGACGCAGACGCCATCGCCGATCTGGTCGAGCAGACCGGACATCGTGCGACCGTGCACGCCTCACTGGCGGAAGCAGCGGATGCTGCCCGAGAGTGGGCGGCGTCATCGGACCGTCGTGCTGTCGTGATCGCGGGATCCGTTGTACTCGCCGGCGAGGCCATCGTGCTGGCGGAAGAGGACGACTGGAAGTCAGGGTGGCGCGCATGAGTGACTCAGCATCCGTACCCGCACCTCGCCGCGCCCGTGCGCCTCGCACACTGGTGCAGAAGCTTGTTCCGATCATCCTCGGCTTCGAAGCAATCGTCGTGCTGCTGGCAGGACTGACAATCTTCGGACTGAAGGCGCTGCCATCGAACATTCCGCAGTGGTGGGCGATCATCGGAGCGGTGATCGTCGCCGTCGCGATGATCGCGGTCGCTGGAATGATCACCAGGCCGTGGGCGATCTACGCTGGCTGGTCGTTGCAGGTGGTTGTGGCGCTCGCCAGCTTCTTCGTTCCGGTCATCCTGCTCGTCGCGCTGATTTTCGGCGGCATGTTGGCATATGCGACGATCATGGGGGCCCGGTTGGATGCACCACGTCCCGCCGACGCGAATTCGAATATTTCCGAAACCGATACTCATACAGAGAGTGACTGACATGGCCACCGAAGAAACCCTTGTCCTCGTCAAGCCGGACGGCGTTGCCCGTGGGCTGACCGGATCGATCCTCGCCCGCATCGAGGCGAAGGGCTACGCGCTCGTAGACATCCGCCTCGTCGAGCCTGATCGTGACCGCCTCGCGGAGCACTACGCAGAGCACGAGGGCAAGCCGTTCTACGAGCCGCTGCTCGAGTTCATGATGTCCGGACCGTCTGTGGCGATTCGCCTCACGGGTAACCGCGTCATCGAGGGCTTCCGCTCTCTCGCCGGCACCACTGACCCCACCAGTGCCGCTCCCGGCACAATCCGTGGCGATTTCGGCCGTGACTGGGGCCTCGCCGTGCAGCAGAACCTTGTGCACGGCTCGGATAGCCCAGAGTCCGCAGCCCGCGAGCTCGGAATCTGGTTCAGCTGAATCCGTATACGTCGAAGCCCGTCCACATCATGGTGGGCGGGCTTCGACGTTTCGGGTGGAATTCAGAAGAGGATGCCCGCCATCTCGCCGAGGAAATCGATGCCCTTCAGCTGTGCCATCACGACGATGATCGCGTAAGCGAGGATCGTGGCAAGCGGCACCCAGACCATGAGCCGGGCGGCGCGCTGCTGAACCTTCTCAGAGCGACTGAACGTGCCGTTGCGGAACAGGTGCACCATGGTCGCGAAGAAGGTCGGGATCGTCACAGCCCAGGTGACCATGCACCACGGGCACAGTACGACGAGGTCGTAGATGCTCTGCGCGATCAGCCAGCAGACGAATCCGAACGCAAAGGTGATGCCCACACCGAACGTCGCCCAGAACCACCGGGGGAAACGTGCACCGGCGAGCACGGCGACACCGACCACGATCGGCGCCATCCAGCCAGTGAGTCCGAGGATCGGGTTCGAGAACCCGAACACGGACCCTTGCCACGAATCGAGGTTCTTTCCGCACTGGATGAAGCTGCTCAGATCGCAACTGAGCGCCGCGTCCGGATTGGCGAGCAGCACGAATTTCTCGACGGTGAGCTGGAAAGCTGCCCACCATCCGATCACTCCGGCGATGATCAGCCAGACGGCGTAGAAGACGGGGCGGGTGCGCTGCTCGCTCATATTGGGATTATCTCAGCGATCGCTATGGATGCGACGTGAACGACCGTCGAAAACGTGTCGGGGGCCCCGGATGCCGCGAACTGGCCAACATGGTGCGATAATGACCTTTGATACATAGCGCGGCACCGTCGCACGAGGTATCGACGCAGACTTTGGGGTCCAATGCCCCTCGCGACCAGAGCTACGAGCCGGTCGCACACCGAATGAGTTCGCGGCACCCGCGGGTGCCGCATGAGATTTCGCGGAGCACCCGCTGTTCCGCGCAGGGAGCACGCCAGAGATGGCCGATGAGAACAATGACAACAACACCCCTACCCTCGACGAGAACGTGGAGGCACCGGTAGCGCCGGAGGAAACCCACGCAGTCTCGGAGCCGGCCGTATCGGAGGTGACTGACGTTGCTGAGGCGGCGCCGGATCCATCCGTTGGTTCCGAGGGCGACACGCCGGTCGCTGAGCCTGAGGCCGCTGAGACAAAGGCGGCTAAGCCTGAGGTCGCTGAGCCTGAGGTCGCTGAGCCGGTCGAAGCGATCAGCACCACTCAAGAAGTGGAGCCGGTGAATCCCGGACCGCTGACCGCTGTGTCGCTGGGCTTGATTCCCGAGGTGTTCGTCTCGCAGGTGTCCACCCAGCTGCACTTCTACGCACCGGCAATCGCACTGCTTCCTGCGTACTCCGGCCGTGACCAGGACCTCGATCGTGATCGTGACCGTGACCGTGATCGCAATCACGACCGCAATCATGACCGTGACCGGGATGACACACGCGACGCCGATCAGGATGACTCGCCCTCGGCCCGTCGTGGTCGTCGTCGTCGTGGCGGCAGCGGAGATGGTGACGACCAGCGCGAAGAACCGCGTCAGCGCCAGCGCGTCGTCGAGTACATCACTGAGCCCAAGGCAATCAAGGGCTCCACGCGTCTCGAGGCGAAGAAGCAGCGTCGGCGTGATGGCCGCGATGCAGGTCGCCGGCGCCCGGTGGTCACTGAGGCTGAGTTCCTCGCTCGTCGCGAGTCTGTCGATCGCAAGATGGTCGTCCGCTCGAAGAACGGTCGCACCCAGATCGGCGTCCTCGAGGATGCCGTGCTCGTGGAGCACTACGTCGCCCGCAACCTGGACGCGTCGCTGATCGGCAACGTCTACCTCGGTCGCGTGCAGAACGTGCTGCCCAGCATGGAGGCAGCCTTCGTCGACATCGGTCGCGGACGCAACGCCGTACTTTATTCCGGCGAGGTCGACTGGGACGGTGTCGAGACCGGTAACCAGCCTCGCCGCATCGAACTGGCACTGAAGCCCGGTGACCGTGTGCTCGTGCAGGTGACGAAGGACCCGGTCGGACACAAGGGTGCCCGACTCACCAGTCAGATCTCGCTTCCCGGCCGCTACCTCGTGTACGTGCCGAATGGTTCGATGAACGGCATCTCGCGCAAGCTGCCGGATAACGAGCGCGCCCGGCTGAAGCGCATCCTCAAGGAAGTGCTCCCGGAATCGAGCGGCGTTATCGTCCGCACGGCAGCCGAAGGCGCCACGGAGGACCAGCTCACCCGCGATGTGCAGCGTCTGACTCTGCAGTGGGAGCACATCCGCAAGCAGGTCGAGAGTCAGCAGGCTCCGGCGCTGCTGCATGCCGAGCCCGACCTCCTCGTGAAGATCGTGCGTGACGTCTTCAACGAAGACTTCACCAAGATGCTCATTCAGGGTGAAGAGTCTCAGCAGACGATCCGTGCGTACCTCGAGAGCGTTGCGCCCGATCTGCTTGAGCGCGTCGAACCCTATCAGGACGACACCGATCCCTTCGAAGCCTTCCGCATCACGGAGCAGATCGAGAAAGCCCTCGACCGCAAGGTATGGCTGCCTTCGGGTGGATCGCTCGTCATCGACCGCACTGAGGCGATGACCGTGGTCGACGTCAACACCGGCAAGTTCGTCGGTACTGGCGGAAACCTCGAAGAGACTGTCACCAAGAACAACCTCGAAGCCGCTGAGGAGATCGTTCGTCAGCTGCGTCTGCGAGACATCGGCGGCATCATCGTCGTCGACTTCATCGACATGGTGCTCGAGTCGAACCGTGACCTCGTGCTGCGTCGACTGATCGAGTGCTTGAGCCGCGACCGTACCAAGCATCAGGTTGCTGAGGTCACCTCGCTGGGCCTGGTGCAGATGACGCGCAAGAAGCTTGGTCTCGGACTGCTAGAGACCTTCAGCGAGGCGTGCGACGTGTGTGCCGGTCGCGGAGTGGTCGTGCACCACGATCCGGTCGTGAAGCATCGCTCAAGCTCCAACAACGGTGGGCAGTCCAACAATCGACGCCAGCGCGGTGGCAACAGCCAGCAGGGCCAGAGTCCTCAGGCCGCAAGCCCCGTAACTCACAGCATCCCTGAAGGTGCGAAGTCCGCGCTCGCGCAGATCGCTGCCTCGACGCTCACTCCGAGCGTAGAAGCGAGCGTAGAAGCACGCGTGGCAGCGAGTGTGGATGCTGTCGTTGTTGAACTCGAGCAGCCCGCAGCAGCCGAGCGTCCGAAGAAGGCGCGCAAGAAGCGTTCTTCGGATCGCAGCAAGGCGCCGAAGACCGAAGCTGAGCAAATGCTGGACTCGGTGCTGGACGCTCTGCCCGAGCCTAAGGCTCCGGGGCAGGGGCGTAACCGTCGTCGCGTCACCACGGCGGCGCTGACGGGCACTCCGGTATCTGTGAACTCGTCAGCGTCTTCGGTCGCGAGCGGGGATTCGCAGTCCTGAGGCGATCAACCTCCGTGTGAGCTCCTTGCCGCCGACGTGAACAGCGCCAGCGGCAAGGAGCCGGGGGAGCGCATCTTCCGGCACGTCATAGTGATCTAGGTCGAATGACCGTGCCGGCAGGCCATTATGGCGCGCGAAGGCGTGAAGTTCGTCTAAGCTGTAATCGCTGACGAGATGAGCCCAGAAGCGTCCGTGCGCGGGCCAGATGGGATCATCGATCAGTAGGGTCACTCCGTGATCCTATGGCCGCGCGACACGGCGCGGGTTCACTTTGCGAGTGGGCCCGTGATCCGGTAAAGTAGTCCTTTGGTGCGCGAGCTGAGTCGTCCCCACGGGTCGGCGCGGTGTAACCGAGCTTGCGCCGTCGGACTTGCGACGAACGCAAGCACAGTCTTCCCGTGAGATTTACGGAGCATTGAGCTCCCCAACGAAACAGGTATGAAGTGGTTTACGCAGTAGTGCGCGCCGGTGGACGGCAGGAGAAGGTGGAGGTCGGCACGATCGTTCAGCTCGATCGTGTTAAGGCAGCCGAGGGCGAGAAGATCGAACTTCCCGCTGTGCTCCTTGTCGACGGCGCTACGGTGACCACCGACGCCGACACTCTGGCGAAGGTCAAGGTCACGGCTGAGGTTATCCGCAACCTCCGTGGTCCGAAGATCATCATCCAGAAGTACAAGAACAAGACCGGTTACAAGAAGCGTCAGGGTCACCGTCAGGACCTGACACGCGTCAAGATCACCGACATCAAGTAACCACAGGAGAGGCTCCAGGACATGGCACATAAAAAGGGCGCAAGCTCCACCCGTAACGGTCGTGACTCCAACTCCCAGCGACTTGGCGTAAAGCGTTTCGGTGGTCAGAAGGTCAGCGCAGGCGAGATCATCGTCCGTCAGCGCGGCACACACTTCCACCCCGGCGTCAACGTCGGCCGTGGTGGCGACGACACGCTGTTCGCTCTTGAAGCGGGCGCGGTCGAGTTCGGCGCGAAGGGTGGCCGCAAGGTCATCAACATCGTCGTCGCTGCTGCTTAGCACTCGCAGCACATAAACATCCGGTTCGGGGCGGGCTTCGGCTCGCCCCGTCCGCGTATCCGCACTTGGCCGGTTGCTGAGCGCCTGTCCCGTACAGGAACTGAAAGGGAGACATGGTCACGTTTGTCGACACGGTGACGCTGCAACTGCGCGCCGGTAAGGGCGGCAACGGTTGTGTCTCCGTTCACCGTGAGAAATTCAAGCCGCTCGGCGGCCCTGACGGTGGCAACGGCGGTGACGGTGGGAATATCGTTCTCGTCGCCGACCCTCAGACCAGCACGCTGCTGGCGTACCACCACTCGCCACACCGCTCCTCCGATAACGGCGGGTTCGGCATGGGGGACTGGCGTTCTGGTTTCGCAGGAGTAGAGCTCGAGCTTCTGGTCCCGATCGGAACAGTCGTGAAGAACGACGAGGGCGAAACCCTCGTCGACATGGTGACACCTGGGCAGCGCGTTGTCGTTGCCGAAGGAGGCAGAGGTGGCCTGGGCAATGCTGCTCTTGCCTCGACCAAGCGCAAGGCTCCGGGATTCGCACTTCTCGGCACCGACGGCTTTGAAGGCGTGGTCACCCTCGAACTCAAAACCGTGGCCGATGTGGCGCTGGTCGGTTACCCATCTGCGGGTAAATCGAGTCTGATCGCGGCAGTGTCTGCGGCACGCCCGAAGATCGCCGACTACCCGTTCACCACGTTGCACCCGAACCTGGGCGTCGTTCAGGCCGGAGACTCGCGCTACACGGTCGCCGACGTGCCCGGTCTCATCGAGGGCGCAAGTGAGGGCCGAGGCCTTGGTCTTGAGTTCCTCCGCCACGTTGAGCGCTGCTCGGCGCTGCTACACGTCCTGGACTGTGCGACGCTCGACCCCGGTCGAGACCCGATCTCTGACCTCGACATCATTCTGGCTGAGCTTGCCGCCTACGAGGTGCCTGAGGGACAGATTCCGCTGCTGGAGCGTCCGCAGCTCATCGCATTGAACAAGATCGATGTGCCAGAGGCTCGCGATCTTGCTGATCTCGTTCGCCCGGAGCTCGAAGCGCGTGGATTCCGTGTCTTCGACATCTCAACCGTTTCGCACGAGGGCCTTCGCCAGCTCACTTTCGCGCTCGGCGACATTGTCGAAAAGCACCGCGCTGAGGCAACGGTCGAAGCTCCTGTCGAACGCGTCGTCATCCGACCGCGCGGCTCGGAGAAAGCCTTCACGATCCGTGTCGAGGGTGGCTCCTACGGCACCTACTACCGCATTCTCGGCGCCAAGCCGGTGCGCTGGGTGCAGCAGACCGACTTCCAGAACGAAGAGGCTGTCGGCTATCTCGCTGACCGTCTCGAACGCCTTGGCATTGAGGACGAGCTGTTCCGAGTCGGCGCGGCCCCCGGCGCAACCGTCGTCATCGGCGAGGGCGATGGATGGATCTTCGACTGGGAGCCGACGATGCGTTCGGCTGCAGAGCTGATGACTGCACCCCGAGGCACTGATCCGCGTCTCGCCCCGATGCCGCGTCGTACGACGACCGAGCGTCGCGAGAAGTACTACGAGCGGATGGATGCCAGGGCAGCGTTCCGCGCCGAAGAAGACAACAAGCGTCGCGTTACGCCCACGGAGGAGATCGACGGAGAAGACGCTTGACCGCACGCACGCGCGCGGAACTTGCACACGCAGCGCGCATCGTCGTGAAGGTCGGGTCCTCGTCGATCAGTGGTGAGTCCTCGTGGCGCATCCCGATGATCGTGCATGCTCTGGCCGCCGCACATGGGCGCGGTTGCGAGATCGTGCTGGTGTCGTCCGGCGCGATCGCGACCGGAATTCCATTCCTTGATCTGGATGCTCAACCCACCGACCTCGCCACTCAGCAGGCGGCGGCGGCAGTGGGACAGAACGTCCTCGTCTACCGGTATCTGGAAGCGCTGCGACCCTTCCACATCGTCGCCGGCCAGGTGCTGCTGACTACGGGCGATCTGGAGAACGCAACCTCGCGCAGCAACGCCCGTCGTGCGATGGATCGCCTTCTCGGACTGCGCGTCATCCCGATCGTCAATGAGAACGATACGGTGGCGACGCAGGAGATCCGCTTCGGCGACAATGATCGACTCGCGGCCCTCGTTGCGCAGTTGATTCAGGCGGACGCACTTATTTTGCTGAGCGACGTCGAGGCGCTTTACACGAAGCCGCCGACCGAACCCGGTGCTGAGCCGATCGATGTGATCGCCGCTGATGCTGACCTCTCCGGTCTCGAGTTCGGCGCCACTGTGGTGAACAGCGTCGGCACAGGGGGAGCAGCCACAAAGGCGTCTGCCGCTCGGCTTGCCGCGGCATCCGGAATCGGTGTGCTGGTCACCAGCGCAGACCTGGTCGACAGCGCTTTGAAGGGCGTGGATATCGGCACCTGGTTCGAACCAGCCATCGAACCCGCCGTCGAGGCATCCGTCGGCGCATTCTGAACCGTCACAGAGGGCTCGCGCAGCATCGCTCCTCGGTACACTGACCGAATGACTGCTGAGACCCCGCAGGCGCGCCTTGCGCGCGCCAAAGAAGCCTCACGTGCGACCGCGCGTCTGACCAGCGACGAGAAGGCACGTGCGCTGGAAGCGATCGCGCAGGCAATCGACGCGCACTCGCTGGCCATCATCGAGGCGAATGGCCGGGACATTGCCCGCGCGCGGGAGAGCGGAACTGCCGAGTCTCTGATCGACCGGCTTCGCCTAGACGAGAAGCGCGTTGCTGCGCTCTCCTCCGCCGTGCGTGAAGTGGCAGCGCTGGCAGACCCCGTCGGACAGGTCGTCGGTGGTCATCGCATGCCTAATGGCGTCGCGCTGGAACAGGTTCGCGTGCCATTTGGCGTGGTCGGCGCGATCTACGAGGCGCGTCCCAACGTGACCGTCGACATCGCGGCTCTCGCACTTCGCTCAGGCAACGCCAGTGTGCTGCGCGGTGGCAGCGCTGCTCGCGACTCGAACACCGTGCTCGTTCAGGTCATGCGCGATGCGCTCGAAGAGGTCGGACTCACAGCCGAAGCGATTCAGACCGTCGATGACTTCGGCCGCGACGGCGCGAAGGCGCTCATGCAGGGACGCGGCTTCGTCGATGTGCTCGTACCGCGTGGCAGTGCAGCACTGATCGAAACGGTTGTCACCGAGTCAACGGTTCCCGTGATCGAGACTGGCGCAGGCAACGTACACATCGTTCTCGACGAGACCGCACCGGACGACTGGTCGCGCGACATCGTGGTGAACGCCAAGGTGCAGCGGCCGAGCGTCTGCAACGCTGTCGAGACGGTGCTGGTGCTTCGTCAGGCCGCGTCGCGCCTGGTTCCGCTGGTTGCCAGCGCGCTGCAGAGCGAGGGCGTGACGATTCACGGCGATGACACCGTCGCGCAGCTCACGAGCGATGTGATTGCGGCAACCGATGAAGACTGGGCGACGGAGTACCTCGGCCTCGAGATCGCGATGAAGGTTGTTGACTCATTGGATGACGCTCTTGCCCACATCCGGCAGTACAGCACGGGGCACACGGAGTCGATCGTCACGACTGATTCGCGAAATGCGGAGCGATTCCTCGCCGAGGTGGACTCCGCCGTGGTGATGGTGAATGCATCGACTCGCTTCACCGATGGCAGCGAGTTCGGCTTCGGCGCCGAAGTCGGAATTTCGACGCAGAAGTTGCATGCTCGCGGACCGATGGGCCTTTCCGAGCTGACCAGCACGAAGTGGCTGGCGCGTGGGTCAGGTCAGACTCGCGGCTGAGCGATAGGATGGGTGAGCGTCTTCTCGCACACGGTCACGAATGGAGTCACGATGAACCTCGTCGCACAGATTGCGATGGCCGCGGCCGAAACTGAGCACCACGGCAACGTGCAGGCGGAAACCTTCATGTTCGGCCTTATCGCTGCAGGCATCTTCGCGTTACTCGGCCTCGTCGCCTTCTCTTATCGCAACGTGGCGAACCGTCACTCGGCAAAGGCAGACGCCTGGGCTGAGCAGCACGGCAAGGACGGTCACGGGGCAGGGCACGGCCACTAGGGCGCATGGAGACAACGACCACGCGTGCCCCCCGCATCGGAGTGATGGGCGGGACGTTCGACCCGATCCACCACGGGCACCTGGTCGCGGCGAGCGAAGTCGCGCACTCCTTCGACCTTGACGAGGTCGTCTTCGTTCCGACGGGTCACCCGTGGCAGAAATCTCACGTCACGCCGAGTGAGCATCGCTATCTGATGACGGTGATCGCGACGGCTTCCAACCCTCAGTTCACCGTGAGTCGCGTGGATATCGCGCGCGAAGGGCCGACCTACACGATCGACACACTGCGCGATCTGAAGCGCGATCGTCCCGATGCTGAGCTCTTCTTCATCAGCGGCGCCGATGCCGTAGCGCAAATTCTCAGTTGGAGGGACCATGATGAGTTGTGGGAGTTGGCACACTTCGTCGCAGTCTCGCGTCCAGGACACGTTCTGAGCACAGATGGCCTCCCGAGCGAAAAGGTCAGCCAACTTGAGGTTCCGGCGCTGTCGATCTCCTCGACAGTATGCCGTGAGCGTGTGGGCGACGACCAGCCCGTCTGGTACCTCGTCCCTGACGGGGTCGTCCAGTACATAGCGAAGCATCATCTGTATCGGAGCAAGGCATGACTACATCGGATCAGCAGGGGAATCTGCCGCTGACCCGCAAGCAGCTGCGGGAGATACGTCTCACCGGCACCACGCCGGTGATCACCGAAGATGAAGCAGCTGCGGCACAGGCTGCCTCCGCAGCTGCGCTGCCGAGCCCGCCCGAGCCCGCCCATGTTGCGCCCGTGCCGCAGGTTGAAGCTGAAGCCGAAGTTGTGCTCGACTCCGGAGACGCGCCGTTGACTCGTCGTCGGGTGCGTCAGCAGGAGCAGATCCGTACCGCATCCGTGTCGGTGATTGTTCCGGAGGAGCCGGAAGTAGAAGACGCCGCCGAAGCCGACGACGCCGAAGCAGAAGACACCGTCGATGAAATTTCCGTCGATGAGGTTTCAGACGAAGAAATTTCTGACGCTGAGGTTCCAGCTGCTGAGGTTCTAGACGATGAGCCGGTGATCACGGGAGAGCGTCCCGTCGTCAGCCCGAAGTTCGGTCAGGACCTGCTCAGTGAGCAGTCCGATGTACCTGCGTTCACGCCGTCGTTCGACGAGCTGATCACCTCGGGCTCGGGTGGCTCGCAGAACCTCGCACCGAACACACTGATCTTTACTCCGACGGCGGGCGAAGGCTCGCTGTCCGGACCCGTCGCATCCACTGGTGAGGTGCTGGTCACCGGCAGCTACGAGCTGCCCCAGGGAATTGGCTCGCAAGGCCACGCGCACGGCACTGCGGACGGTAAGGAAGCTGATGCCGTCCTCATTGATGGTGAGTTGCCGCCGGCATCCTCGCCCACCCCGATCGCAGCCAGCGCTGCGGTCAGTACGATCAAACCTGCCGGTGAGGTAATTCGCCCGCCGGCGCCCGATAAGGGCAACAAGCTCATGCTGATCCTGGCGATTACCGCCGGTGGTCTGGCACTCGTCCTGGCGGCGGCCCTGGTCATCGCCTTCACCATGAATGTGTTCTGATGCAGTCACCTGAAACAGCCGAAGAAATGCTGCAGCTCGCAGTAGACGCCGCCGCATCCAAGGGTGGAGAGGATCTTGTCGCGCTTAACGTGTCCGAGCCTCTTCCACTCGTCGATATCTTCCTCCTCGTCACCGGAAACAGCGAGCGCAACGTCGCCGCGATCGCCGATGAAATTGAAGACAAGCTCATCGAGTCGGGCCACAAGCGTGTGCGCCGTGAGGGGCGAGCGGAAGCACGTTGGGTGCTGCTCGACTTCGGCGACCTGATCGTCCACGTCTTCCATTCGGAAGAACGCGAGTACTACGGCCTGGAACGGCTCTGGAAGGACTGCCCAGTCGTGCCGTTCGAGCTCACCGAAACTGCATCCGCAGCAGAACGTCCCTGACATGGCAGTGCACCTGATCACCGGTGCCGGCTCAGGCATCGGCGCAGCGCTTGCTCGCCGCCTGCATGACCGTGGCGATGAGCTGGTGCTGATGGCACGGGATGCTGGACGGGCGCGAGAGATCGCGGTGCAGTTCCCCGGTGCATCAACGCTCGTCGGGGATCTGAGCCAGCCTGGGCGGCTCTCGTGGGCGCTGTCGAAGCAGCATCTTCCCGGCCGCATCGACTCGCTTGTGCATGTCGCAGGAGTCGTCGACCTCGGTCGCGTCGCAGATCTGTCTCCGGCTCTCTGGGAACAGCAGCTGGCAGTCAACCTGATCGGGCCGGCCGAACTCACCCGCCAGCTGCTGCCGGTACTGCGGGTGTCCCGTGGGCAGGTGGTGTTCGTGAACTCGGGCGCAGGCCTTCGCGCGCATGCAGAGTGGTCGGCGTACGCGGCATCCAAGCACGGGCTCAAGGCTCTGGCCGACGCGCTGCGTGACGAGGAAGCCGAACACGGAGTGCGGGTCAGTTCGATCTTTCCCGGGCGCACGGCGACACCGATGCAGGAGCGTGTGCACCATCAAGAGGGCAACGAATATCACGCGGAGCGTTTCATCGATCCGGAATCAGTCGCGACAACGATTCTGACCGCTCTTGATCTGCCGCGTGATGCGCAGATCACAGATCTTTCGGTGCGACCGGGCGTCTGACAGCAACTTATCGCCGATCCGAGATCACCTGCGCAATTGATAGCGCAGTTCTGGTCGCCCGACCCCACCGTAGGTGGGTGACCGCGCGGCGAGTCCTGATTCGACGAGTCGCTCCAGATATCGACGGGCGCTGACCCGTGACATCCCGAGTGCGTCGGCGAGTCCGCTGGCTGAAAGCGGCTCCTGCACCTGCTCCATCGTCTCGGCGACGCGCTGGAGGGTGACAGGGGACACACCCTTGCGCCTGCCGGCCATTGCGATCGCGTCGCGCCGCATCAGAGCGTCTACAGTGGCCTGATCGAGCTCCCCATTGTCGGTGAATTCGGCATCGCGTGCGAGCACCCGCCACACGTCGTCCAGCCGCTCATGGAGGGTCCGCATGGGGAAGGGCTTGACCACGTAATGGTGCACACCGTGGGCGCGGGCGCGTCGTACCGTCTCCAGATCCCTTGCGGCGGTGACGGCGATCACCTCCACGTGCGCGCCTGCCGCACGGGCTCGTCTGAGCACGTTGATGCCCGACATGTCCGGAAGATACACATCCAGGAGCATCACGTCGGGATCCAGCTCTTTGAGCGCACGGAGCGCATCCGCACCCGTTGGGGCGACTTCGACTACTTCGTAGTGCGGATGCCGTTCCACGAAACCCCGTGTGACGTGTGCCACGGCGAAGTCGTCTTCCACGATGAGGGTGCGCAGCCTCCTCATGTCGCCGTCTCCACGAGGTGAATGGCGGGTATGCGCACGGTGAATCGCGCGCCGCCGCTGTCTGAGGGAGACAGCTCCACCGAGCCGTGTCGTCGCTCGACGATTCGAGCGACGAGTGTCAATCCGTACCCGCGCTGTCGATCATCGCTCTTCGTCGAATAGCCGAGACGGAAGACGTCCCCACGACGATCGATCGGCACGCCGGGACCGTCGTCTTCGACGCTGATCTGAAGGTTCGATTCGTCGTCCTGCGCGATCGAGATGGCGACGTTGCCGCCGTGACCTGCGGCATCGAGTGCGTTGTCCAGAAGGTTGCCCACCACGGTGCCGAGGTCACCGTCGCCTGGGCCGGCAGGAAGCCGACAGTCATCCGAGATGGTGAGGAGCACGCCGAGCTCGCGCGCGCGTGCGCGTTTGGCGAGCAGGACAGCGGCCAGCTCGATGTCCTGCACGCCGTCGGGTGCATCCAGACGGCTGAGCGCACCACCGTCTCCCGCACGGTCGATCACCCGTCTCGCGGCGTCGATCTCGCCGAGCTCGATCAGACCGCCGATGGTGTGCAGAGTGTTGGAGAACTCATGATGCTGGGCGCGCAGGCCTTCGGCGAGACTCTGCGCACCCGCGAGGTCGCGCAGCGCGTGATCGAGCTCGGTGCGATCCATCAAGGTCACGACAGTGCCGACGCGCCGATCCTGTACCCACACCGGTGCGGCCCTGGCCACGAGAACCCGCTCCCCGGATAATAAGAGACGTTGATTTGCGCCGTCGGCCTCGGCGATCAAAGTCGTCAGATCGTCCACAAGCTCGGCGGCAGATCGGCCAATCGCCTCGACGGGAGAAGACAGCCCGAGCAGCCGCGCGGCGGAGTCATTGCACAGCGAAACTCGACCTTCTTCATCGAGCGCGAGCATGCCTTCTCGAATGCCATGCAACGTGGCCTCACGTGTCTCGAGCAATCCACGGATTTCGTCGGGCTCCAGCCCGTAGATTCGTCGACGGACTATTCGTGCGACGCCGGTCGCCGCGACCACGCCGATCACCGTGGCGGCACCCAAGGCGAGCAGGAAACCGGTGATATCACCCATGAAGTCCGCGCGCAGGTCTGACTCGAGAATGCCGACCGAAACCTGTCCGATGACGGTGCCGTCAGAGAATACCGGCACCTTCACTCGCCAGGACTCACCGAGCGTGCCGGTCTGGGTGCCGACGTACATGTCGCCGGAGAGCGCCACACTCGGGTCAGTGGAAACCGGCTCGCCGATCCGATCCGCATTCGGATGCGAGAAGCGGATGCCTTCGTCATCCGTCACCACGACGTATGCCACGTTGGACGAATCGCGGATGAGCTCTGCGATCGGTTGGATGACTGCAGCGGGATCGTCATCGTCGTACGAGTCGACGATCGTCGGAAGCTGCGCGACTGACTGCGCCACGGCGATCATGCGCTCCTGGGACGCTTCGCGGATCTGGCGCTCCTGCATCAGCATCGCCGCGAGGCCGACGGTGAGCACGAGCACGAGCACGATGACGACCTGCAGCAGTACGAGCTGCGTGCGCAGCGTCATCGCCTTCATCACTCTCCAATGCTAAGCGGTGATAGCCGTGTGGCCCCGGGTACAAAATGACCAGAACTCCTCGTGCTGAACACAACACGCATCCGCTTCGGTGCCCGTCCTAGGCTCGCTGCACTTGCTCCCGGCATGGACGCCGGGTGAAAGGACTCGAGGAGGAGTTCATGACACAGCACACCCGTATCCGCACCCGACCGGTGCTCGGCGCAATCATCGGCATTGCGGCGTTGAGCCTCGCGGCCTGCGCCGGCACGCCATCGACAGGCGGAGGCGAGAAGGACGACGGTGGCGCGGCGAGTATTGACAGCGTCGCGGTCATCGCACCGGCTGATCCGGGTGGTGGATGGGATCAGACCGCACGCGCATTCGCGCAGGCGCTCAACGAGGAGTCGCTCGTCTCTTCGGCACCCGTGACGAACATTGGCGGCGCCGGCGGCACCGTGGGCCTCGCATCCCTCGCCACCGAGAACAATCCGAACACGCTCATGATCACTGGCAGTGTCATGCTCGGCGCGGTCGAGACGAACGCGTCAGATGTGCGCGTTGAGGCGATGACGCCGATTGCGAAACTCACGGAAGAACCGCTCGTGATCGTCGTACCGAAGGACAGTCCCTACGACACTGTCGAGGACTTCGTGGAAGCCTGGGTGGAAGAAGGCGCAGCCATGGCTGTGACCGGTGGCTCGGCGGGCGGGATCGACCACATCCTCGCAGCGCTCATACTCACCGATGCCGGCGTGGATGCCGCTGACGTCCCGAACACCCTGAACTACATCGCGAACTCCGGCGGTGGAGAGGCGCTGACGCTGCTTCTCGGCGGTCAGGTACAGGCCGGAATCTCCGGTGTGGGGGAGTTCGCGCAGCAGGTGGAGGCCGGCGAGCTCAAGGCACTCGCAGTGTCGTCGGGGGAGCCCGCACTGCTGCTGCCCGAAGTGCCGACGCTGACCGACGAGGGCATTGACATCGTGGTCACCAACTGGCGTGGACTCCTCGCCCCCGGTGATATCTCGGCTGATGAGAAGGCTGCCCTTGAGTCCCTGGTGACTTCGGCGCACGACAGTGATGTGTGGACGGGAATCCTGGAGACGAACGGATGGACGGACGCGTTCCTCATCGGCGACGAATTTTCCAGCTTTCTCGAAGGCGATATCTCCACGACCCAGGAGACGCTGAAGACGATCGGGCTCATCGAATGACAGATCAGATCACCACGGGGGCGTCGGCTGTTGCCGGCGCCCCGCGCTCGCGGAAGCTCGGGGAACTTTTCTTCGTCGGTGTGATCCTGGCGTTTGCAGTTGTAGCGCTGGTGATGACGGGTTTCATCCGCGAGCCGATCGGGTCGTCGAATGTCCTCGGCGCCCGCGTCGTGCCGTATGCCGTGACCGCGCTGATGTTGGTGGCATCCGCGGGGGCAATCATCGCCGTGCTGCGAGGTGACGTCGGTGCACCGGACGAGGGCGAAGATGTCGACACCGAGGCGCGCACGTCATGGAAGACCGTGATCCTGCTGGCGCTTTCATTCATCTCACTCATAGTGGTCATCCCGCTCGCGGGGTGGCCTGTCGCCGTCGCCGTGCTGTTCACTGGTGCTTCGCTCGCGCTGGGTGCGGGCAGCTGGTGGCGAGCGTTGCTGCTCGGCGCGGGGCTGGGCGTTCTGACACAGTTGCTGTTCGGTACGCTCCTCGGGCTCTCACTGCCGCCGTTCGGCACGATCCTGCCGGAGGTGTTCGGTGGATAGCCTGCAACTGCTCATGGACGGATTCGCGACGGCGCTGCAACCGCAGTACCTGCTGTTCGCCTTCGTCGGAGTGCTTCTCGGTACTGCTGTCGGCGTTCTGCCCGGCATCGGTCCTGCGATGACGGTGGCGCTGCTGCTGCCGCTGACCTACACACTCGACGTCACCAGCGCGATCATCATGTTTGCGGGCATCTACTACGGCGGGATGTACGGTGGCTCGACCACCTCGATCCTGCTGAACACGCCAGGGGAGTCGGCTTCGATCGTCACGGCGCTCGAAGGTAACAAGATGGCGCGGATGGGACGGGCCACAGCAGCACTGGCGACTGCGGCGATCGGCTCGTTCATCGCCGGCACCATCGCCACAGTACTGCTCACGCTGTTCGCCCCGATCATCGCCGACTTTGCAGTCACTCTCGGCCCCGCAGACTACTTCGCGCTGATGATCGTCGCGTTCCTGACCGTGGGAGCGTTGCTCGGCGCGAGCCCGATTCGCGGCATCGTCTCGCTGTCGATCGGACTGTTCCTGGGGCTGGTCGGTACAGACACCCTCACCGGCCAGGCACGGTTCACCTTCGGAGTTCCGAACCTCGGTGACGGCATCGACGTCGTGATCGTTGCGGTAGGGCTCTTCGCGGTAGGTGAGGCGCTGTACGTGGGCTCGCGCTTGCGCAGCGGAGCCCTGCCCATGATCCCGATCTCCGGGAGCTGGCGCTCTTGGATGAAGAAGAGCGATTGGAAACGCTCCTGGAAGCCATGGTTGCGCGGCACCGCGATCGGGTTCCCGATCGGGTCGATCCCTGCAGGCGGTGCGGATGTCGCGACCTTCCTGTCATATGCGGCCGAGAAGCGGCTCGCCAAGGATCCCTACCGCCAGCAGTTCGGCAAGGGTGCGATCGAAGGCGTGGCCGGGCCTGAAGCGGCGAACAACGCCGCAGCGGCGGGAGTGCTGGTGCCGTTGCTGACGCTCGGGCTGCCCACGACGGCTACCGCGGCGATCATCCTCTCGGCTTTTCAGACGTACGGGATCCGTCCCGGGCCACTGCTTTTCGACAGCCAGCCGGCGCTGGTGTGGGCACTCATCGCGAGCCTCTACATCGGCAACGTCGTGCTGCTCATCCTCAACCTGCCGCTCGTGGGAATGTGGGCCAAGGTTCTGCAGATCCCGCGCCCATACCTCTATGCGGGTATCCTCGTTTTCGCTGGTCTCGGCGCATACGCGGCGAACTTCACAGTGTTCGACATCGGCGTGCTGCTGTTGCTCGGGGTGATCGGCTTCTTCATGCGTCGGCACGGGTACCCCGTGTCGCCGATGGTGGTCGGGGCGATTCTCGGTCCGATGGCAGAGGAACAGCTGCGCAAGGCCATGGCGATCAGCCAGGGCGATCCGGTGTATCTCGTGCAGAGTCCGGTGTCGATCGTGATCTACTCGGCAATGGTGGTGCTGATCGTGTTGGGTATCTGGCTCAAGCGTCGCCAGGCGCGATTCGAGGCTGCGCTGGCGGATGTCGATACCGCGACGATCCGCACGATGGACGCGGAGATCACCGATCAGCTGCGCGATCGTTGAGTAATCTGAGCGACGTCTTTATTCTGTCGAGCGGCGCACCGTGAGCAGGAAGACGCTGTCGTCCCGCGCGCTGACGCTGTGCCGTTCGGGCGGAATCGGGATGATGTCACCGGCGCTCAGATCCCAGTGCCGATCCTGACCGCGAAGCTGCAGGTGCCCAGTCAGCACCTGCAGCGTCGCCTCGGGAGGACTGTCATGCTCGGGTAGTTCTTGATCGGCGAGGAGAGCCATGGCGGTCTGCCGCAGAATCGCCTCACGGCCGCCATATACGGTCTCCGCGGCGCGGCGCGCATGAGAGGCACGCGCCTTCGACAGCAGCTGTTCCTGCAGTGCAGGGAGATTGACGAGCATGTCGTTCATCATCGCACTCTCCGATCTCTGAGGGGAGTCAGATAATCTGACGACCCTCACGCTTCGCTTCGCGGGCGTCCTTCGTGAATGCCCGGATGATCACGGTAAGTACACCGATGACGACCACCGGCCACACGAGCACGTAGGCGGTGAGAAGGATGGTCTCCATCATGCGTCCTTTCCTGTGAGTGCGCCGCTTTCGGCGGCATCCGCGTCGTTCACGACATTCTCGGCTTCGGCGATGATCGCGGTCTCCGCGGTGTCGAAGTCGCCCGTGCGCTTCGCGATGAGTGCGAAGTCGAATCTCTTCGTCTTGTTCATCATCGTCAGCGCGACACAGACCAAGGTGCTGACGGCGTAAGCCACCAGCGAGCCCGACAGCACTGGGTAGGTGTGCAGGAATCCGATTCCGAACGGAGCCACCGCCACGGTGGAGACGATGCCGACCACCATCGCCACTCGGAGTCCGAAGAACCCGAACGACATCAGCGCCAGTACCACGCCCACACCGATCACAGCGAGGACGTCGCTGGCGATGCCCAAGCCTCCGGAAAGGTCGATCCACTCGAAGCGCACAGGCAGGAACACCGCGAGTGCCGCGACCACTGCCACGCTGAACGCGACGTTGGTGACGCGGTTCCAGTAGAAGCTCGCGATCACCGGGAACACGAGGGCTCCCCACATCGCCCCGACGAACACCAGCAGATCGAGGATGTTGAACTGCATCGTCGCGAAGCAGAGCGCAGCCACGGTGGCGCCGACCATGGTCAGGCGTCCCACGAGCAGCATCGTCTTCGGGTTGGCATTCTTCTTGCCGGCGATGTTCTGACCGTAGATGTCTGCCATCGCGATTGACGAGAGCGCCGTCATATCGGCATCCGCCGTTGACGACAGCGAGCCGATGATCATCACGAAGAACACACAGACCAGGACGGGCGGGAGGTAGGTCGCCGCCATCTGCGGGATCAGGTTGTTCACGTCTCCATTCATGGGCTCAATACCTGCGTACAGGGCGAGGACGCCCAGCATGCCGATGCCGATGATGGATGCGCCGTAGCCGAACGTCGCGGTGATGAACGTCTTCTTGATCAGGTCTTCTCGCACGGCGAACAGCCGCTGTGCGATGGTCTGGTTGCCGATCGCGTAGGCCAGCACGGCAGCGATATACGGCGCGCCCTGGTTGAAGAACGCGTCGGACGAGAAGAAGTCTCCCTGCTGCGGAGTCAGATTCTTTGCCCCAGTGACGAACAGGTCAGGGCCGCCGGCGGCGAAGAAGATCACCGGGACGATGATCGCCACAGCGCCCAGGATTGCCAGCACCTGTCCGAAGTCGGTGAGTACCGACGCGCGGAACCCGGACCACAGCGTGTATGCCAGTACACCGATCGCGATCGCGACGATGCCCTGCGTGAAGGTGAACGGCGACAGCATCGAGATGAGCGCGCCACCGGCGATCAGGTTGGAGGTGAGGCTGATGATGCTGCCGAGCACGTTGGAGCCCGCGAGCATGAGCTGGCTGGAGCGTCCGTGCCGGGCGAACATGACCTCGGCGATGGTGTGCGCCTTTGGCGCCACCTTGCGAATGCGACGGCCGAAGGGGTAGATGAGCAGAATCATCAACGCACCCCAGAGCCCGTAGTGGATGGGGCCGGAGATGCCGTAGGTGTATCCGGATGTCGCTGAAGCGTACATCGAGGATGCCCAGATCCACGTTGCGGTCATGGATGCGGCAGAGATGCCGAATCCGAGCTTTCCGCCGGCGGTCATATATCCATCGGCGTTCTCCTTCTTTCGGGAGATGCGGATGGACATGTACAGGCTGCCGCCGAAGAACAGCAGAATGAGCAGGACAACGATCGGTCCTGACAATATTTGGAGGTCTCCCACCGGGTGTTCTCACTTTCTCGTCTTTGATGCGGCAGAAGCCGCTGGTCGAAAAGAGAAAGTGCGCGCTAAGTGGGAGAGAAGTAAGCGGTGAGAGTGATGGACATTTGAGGCATTGGTGCTGTCAGCATGACGGTGAACGAACCTGGATCACTGAGGTGCATGGCAGCACACAGACGAGAGACCCGGGGTGCGACTCCTTTCAGTTCGAGTGTTTTCGGGGCGCGCCAAACTACGGTGCATCCTCGAGGGAAGTAGATCGGTTGCGTCCGCGCGCAGTCGGGCGCACGTTTCGCGTGAGAGCGCGCAAGCGCTCCCTGCTCATGCGGACACGAGCATCCTTTCCACCATAGCAAGCTCTCAGGGAAGACCCGACCAACGGTGAAAATCAGCTAAACAGCACGATTGCGTAGACGGCAAAGAGGGCGAGGTGAGTCGCGCCATGCACCGCGGTCACTCTCTTCGCGGCGAACGTGGTCACGGACAGCAGCAGCGTCGCGCCGAGCATGAGGAGGTTCGCGGGAGACTCGGCCAAGATTACGGTCTGGTCCGTGAACATGCCGATGATGAGAACCGCCGGGATGGTGAGTCCGACGGTCGAGACGAGGGCGCCGTGGCAGAGGTTGTTCACCCGTTGGGCCTCGCCACCCAGCGCTGCCCGCACGGCGGTGATGGATTCGGGGAGGAACACGATGGCGGCGATGAGGACGCCGGCGAGTGCAGCCGGCGCACCGATGCGGCCGAGCCCGTCATCCAGGAGGGCTGCCATATCGTGCGACAACAGCACGATCGGGATGACGGTGATCACGAGCAGGGTGAGTCGGACGATCACCTCGATGCGGTGCGCGCGGATCACCTGCCGGATGCCGTGCGCTTCTGGTGCCGTTGTCACAGGATGCTGCGGTCGAGGTGTGATCCGTTCGTCGACCTCAACGAAGTCGCCTGCCTGCGATCCCATCTGTCGGAACAGGAAGAACGCGTAGAGCGCGAGAGTGAGAACGATGATCGGGAGTTGCTGTGCCGGTGTGTACGAGCCGTTCTCACCGATGAGAGCAGGCAGGGCGAACGCGAGCGCTACAAGTACGACGAGCATCGCGAGATACGCCGAGGTGCCGGTTCTGTTGTGAGCCAAACCTCGGTGACGGATGCCGCCGACGAGCAGGGCGAGCCCGACGACGAGGTTCAGGATGATCATCGTCACCGCCATGACGGAGTCGCGGGCGATCGTGGCATGCTCGCCGGGGCCGAGCATGACCGCCGAGATGAGGATCACCTCGATGAGCACGATCGAGAGGGTGAGCACCAGCGAACCGTACGGATCGCCGAGTCGATGGGCGAGTGCTTCTGCCTGCTTCACGACGCCGAATGCGCAGACCAGGATCACGGCGATGATCACGACGAGCACGATGATCAGCAGCGGCGCCGGGACCGGTGCTCCGAGCAGCGGGCGGACGAGCAGCAGCGCACCGAACGCGCCCCAGCCGAGCGCGATACGGACGATGTCGGATGCTCCGACCAGGTGTTTCAGATCTGTGGGGGACATCACGGGCTCCTTGGTGGGGCCGTCCCCTCGTGATGCAATTGCCGAAGGTCGTCCTTCGAAGTCATTGAGTATTGAGGGTAGCAAAAGGATGATGTTGACGCGCTCAACTTGTGCTCCCGAGTAGGACTCCGTTGCCCATAGGGTGAGGGTTATGCGGCATCTGCAGAGTCTCGTTCTCTTATCGGTCACCACGGTGCTGCTCGCGGGGTGCGCGACCGCCGTTTCCGGAGCGGAAAGTTCCGGCGAGCCATCGGCAGTGCCATCGGCATCGGACTTCGACCCGGCTCTCGACACAGCGGCCGCCGCGAAGGCTGACTCATGGCTTGAGGGCGCGGTTCTGCCCGCCGCTGCTGTGCGCGTAGAAGAGAGCGGGCAGGCGACACTGCCTTCTTTCTACTCCTATCAAGGCTGGCCGTGCTCGCCGATGGAGATTCGCACCGGTTACTGGACTGTCGAGGGCGCCGACCTCGTCGAGACGGCGAACTGGCTTAAGGAGCACCCGACCGCGGACCTGATCGTAACGGTCCCGACGCTGATCGCCGAGGGCACACAGACCGACGCCGTCACGCTGGGGAACGCTTCGGATTTCGACTCGCTCGAAGGTATTGCTTATTCGGTAGTGCGCACCGATCACGGTGTTGCGATCCGTGCCGAGATCGGTGTGTTCACCGAGACGACCGTTTGCCCGTCACTTCCGCCTGGGCACTCCTACGGCGGCCCCGGGCAGGGCTGAATCGGTCGGCCGGGCGCTTCGATGTTTTATCCCTGTAACTTCGATGCTGTCCTCTATGCGGGCATGCCGTCGTAGCCGGTGGGGGTGACCCACACGTGGGCGGTAACTACCTTTCGCCCGCTCTCCTGGGCGTTGCGTAGAGACGCGAAGTTGTCGGGATGGATGTGCCCCCACAGCACGTCGTCGGCACTCGCAGGCACTTCTCGGCAAAGCCGCTGCAAGGTAGCGACGCCCAACCGGTGTCCTCTGTGTGCAGAATCAAGGACAATCTCCTGCATGCAAAAGCCAGCGAGACCGTAGGCGTCATTACGCTCAGCCGCCACGACGCCTGCCGAGGTGCCGTTGACGAGAATCTCGAAGAGAAGGCCCTCCTCAGCGGCGTCCTCGAGAGCGTCGGCGTCGGCCGGCGTGGCCCACTGATCGAGTTGCGGCCGTGCTCGCCTCAGCTCGTCATAGATCGCTGCGACACGTTTTTCCGCTTCCTCAGCATCGCAAGGTACGAGCGAAACATCGTCGTACCGGCTGGCTAGCGGCTGCTCAAGCATTTCCGCCACCGGGCGCCCCACGATAAGCAGATCCGGCGTAGCTCGTCCGGCATCCACATCCGAAGCAGTAAGCGCTCGAAGTCCCAGCTCCGGATCAGGCAGGTTGACTCGCAAGCACAGCGGAGAGAACGCGCTGAACTGCGGCAAGACCTCGCCGAGAGCGGCAAGACCCGAGGGCTCTGGAGGGAGCGATGTTGCGATTATGTCCACGAAGGGCTTCTCGACGTCACGACCCCGAAACCGGATTCCAGCGATGGCCCAATGCCCATCCGCCAGCTCGACCCGTCTGTTCGCCCACGCCAGCGGATCCGGGACGGGAAGCTGAACCATATCCCGGATCTGGCCACCCCACTCAGCATCTCCCACGAGAGCGAGGCTGGGCTCAAGCCAATGTGTCAAGTTATCCCGCCACGTTGGTGACCAGTTCTTGATCTCTGAGGAGGTCCATTTTTCGGCAGCTTTTAGCACATCGGGGTTTTTCATCAGGGGGAGCCTATCGTGCGCACGCGAAGCTGCGACTAGTCGCACACCGCGGTATGTCAGCGAGCGACTGGGGATGTACTCTCGAAAAGTGACTTTCTAAAAGTGTAAATCAGATATAGACTTTCAATTATGGAAAACGATTCTTCGCCGGACTCTCCGCTTCCCCCGTCGCAGCCAACATCCGCGCAAGCACGCGAGGCGCTAAGCGCCCTCGACGCTGATGGTAAGAGCTTGTCTCAACGGGTGGTCACTCCCTGGTGGTACCACACGGCGCTTGGATTGATCGTGGCCCTGCTAGTGGGATCGCAGGCCTTCTCGGGCCCAGCGCCAATTATGGTGGTGGCCCTCAGCATTGTGGCCATTCCAGTTCTCACCATGACCTACAGCAGTCGCTATGGAGTGACGATCACCCAGCCGGCAGGACCGCGCAGTAGGCGTCTGCTCTTGGTGACGCTAGGGGTAGCCCTTCTGGCGTTCCTAGCAGGGATTGCAATTAAGGTCGTCGGCGCCAACCCGTGGTGGGTTGCCATTCCCGCGGTTGTTGCATTCACTGTCACTCTCATCTTGGGTCGTCGATACGACGACGCCCTCCGGGACGAGATTGCCGGCACGAGAGACCAGACGCGATGAGCGCCAAGATCATTCCTATGTTCAACGAGGTGATTCACTCTCCGACGCGCCTCCGTATCTGCGGACTGCTGCGGCGCGTGGCGGAACTGGAATTTGGGGTGATTCGTGACGCCCTTGAGATCACTGACGTCAATCTGTCGAGAAACCTCAAGATACTCGGTGAAGCGGGCCTCGTCGCCGTCAGAAAAGAAAGCTCGCCCCTCCGTGCGGATGCCCGAAAACTTACGTGGATAGCGATCACGCCAGACGGCAGTCGCGCTCTGGAAGGCCACCTCGCCGCTCTCGCCAGCATCGCGGATGGCGACGTCTGAGGGAGCTCCAGGTCGAGTGCAGTAGCAGCGGAAGATAGCGTGGGATCATGTATGTCGTTATCGACGCGAGCGACACTTTGGTCCGTCTCGGGGAAGTGGCGGTCTGGTCATTCGCTCTGGAGGCGTGGGGGCGAATGCGCTCAAGCTTCTACCGAGCCAGAGGCCCTATCCCGATTCGCGCGACACGCTGGGGTGTCGGTGCAGGAACTGGAGGTGGCCGAGCGGATCAGCGGCCCCGATGGCATCTTCTCGAAGGGCGCACTGCCGGCCACCGAGAATCAGCTCGCTCGGACGATTCGGATACTAGAAGCCCAGAGCCTAGAAACGCTCGCCTTGCTGGATGCGGCGACTGACGCCGAACTTGACGCGGAGGACTCAGCAATTGCGCAGCCGATGTGGATGCCGTGGCGCACGCCGCGGACGATTCTGCGCCACATCGCCGACACAGAGGCGCGGACGTATCCGCGCTGGTGCGGGCTGCCTCAGCTGGAACCAGTGGACGATCTCAGCGAGGAACTCGGCCGCTCCGCAAAGCACATCCATGAGGTGATCCTCGACATGCCACGCTCGTTCAAAACGACGCATCGGCACGTGACATGGACACCAGTGAAACTCCTACGACGCTTGGCCTACCACGAGCGCCTAGAACTGGTCTTTCTCCGTCGTCGACTCCACGTCCGCTGAGTTACCCGATTTGCGGCCATCAACTCCCAACTGGGCGAGGGTCGGTTCTGCGCCTCGGACGGAGATTGACCAATCAGGCCGCACGAACGACGTCTTCTCGAGGCGCACGCGTTGCTCGTCAACTGCTTCGCCTGCGCGCGGAGCGACGCGCGTCACACCGTTGAGCTCGTAACCGAGCTTCCTTGAGACGTTGAGGGATGCGTCGTTCCAACGCGCGGCACCCGACTCGGCCCACTCCGCGCCGAGGGCATCGAAAGCGAACAACAGCAGCGCCGCACGCATCTCAGTCCCTAGACCACGACCATGCACCGACTTCGGAAGCCACGACCCCGTGTTTACGGTGCGTCGATTAGAAGATCTGCGGGAGTAGCATCGGTCCACGGGACGCCGAAAGGTGTGTGTTCCGGATCATGCACGCCGTCCAGCGCGGCTTGCGCTAGTCCGGGCAGGTTGGGGAGGCAACCCGTCATGAGAGCGGGAAACGCGACGCTTCGCGCCACCGGCCGTGTGGGCCCTCGACGAGGAGGACGACGGCAGATGCTGTGCCGCTCAGTGGCAGCTCGGCGCCGACAACTCGCTCAGCGTCTTGCAACTCTTCATAGCCAGCGGAGTCGCCAACTGTGGCATGAGGCACGGATGCATCGTGCAACCCTCCGTAAGGGGGGTAAACCGGGAACGCGCGCGTGACTGCTGAAGTGAGCTCAATAAACGGGGTGGGCGATTCTGGCGCGAGCCAAAGCGCTTCCTGGCCGAACCATCCAATGATCAACGCTGTCCGGGACATGTCTCGATGCTAAGCGAGGCCATTCCTTCAAACGATAGTATCTAGTCCTATAGTTTCACTTAGTGGCGATAAGTGATAGTATAGCTTGACAAACTATCGGTTGGAGATGCGATGGCGCAGTTGGCGATGCCGTGGCCAGCCTGTGACAAGCAGTCGGTCAGCTGGGCAACGAACCCGGACCAGCGCAATCTGGCCGGACGGCGACCTTCTAAGCGCGACCGCGAGCTGACCCAGGTTGACGTCGAGGTGCCCGCCTTCATCGCCGACGAACCGCTGCCGCTCAGCCAGAATGCCGCTCTAGCCAGTGAGGAAGCAGTTCGAGCCATCGCCGCGCTCGACGGCCGGGCGAGCGACCTCGGCGGACTGAGCGACCTGCTGGCTCGAACCGAGACCGTGGCCTCTTCGAAAGTGGAGCACATCTACGCTGACATCCAGGATATCGCTCGTGCTTCCATCGGTGGAGAGGCAGGGGAGCAGGCCCGGCGCACGGTGGCGGCCTCGGCCGCAATGCGCGCGCTTGTCGATAGTGCAGCAGTAGGCCACATCACTGGGGAGGCGCTGCTGACCGCTCACGATCAGCTGCTGACCGGTGACCTCCTTGAGGGCGGCTTCGCGGGGCGATATCGGATGCAGCAGAACTGGATTGGCGGCAGCGACTTCTCACCCCTGGACGCGGCGCACATCCCACCGCCGCCGCTCATGGTCCAGCCGCTCATGGACGACATGCTGAGGTTCGTAGCGCGTGATGACATCAGTGCCATCGGGCAGGCTGCCGTCGCACACGGGCAGTTCGAGGCCATCCACCCCTTCACAGATGGGAACGGGCGAGTCGGCCGAGCGCTCATCGGTGCCGTTCTCCGTCGCCGCGGCATCTCCCGCTCCGCGACCGTACCCATCGCTGCTGCGATGCTCGCCGACGTCGACATTTACTTCGAACACCTACGCAGCTACCGTCACGGCGACGCGCAAGGGCTAGTCGAGTACGTCGCCAGGTCGGCACACACCGCAGCCATCGCTTCTCTCGCAAGCGCGGACCGTCTCGCGGCGTTGCCCGATGAATGGCGAGAGCGGGTCAGGCCTCGGCGGGGGTCCTCCGCGGCCACCCTTCTGAACAAGCTCGCCATCAGACCTGTCCTTGACGCGAGCATAGCCACCGCTGCCACTGGTTCGACGTTGGCGCGCACGTACGACGCGCTTGACCAACTGACCGAGGCAGGTGTCTTGGAGGAAATTACCGGGCATAGCCGTAACCGCGTCTGGCTGGCCGTGGACATCATGGATGAGCTCGGTGAACTGGAGCAGCGCATCGGCCTGCGGTCGAAGCCGTCCTCGAAGTGGCAGTGACGGGCTATAAACCCAAATAGAAGAAGCCCCCGGTTTCCCGGAGGCTTCTTTTTGGTGGATCTGAGGGGACTCGAACCCCTGACCCCCTGCATGCCATGCAGGTGCGCTACCAGCTGCGCCACAGACCCATATTCATGCCCCGGATGAACGAGGCAACTTGAAAAGAATACAACATTCGAAGCGACGTCCGCCAATCGAGCACCGCGCCCGGGTGTTTCATCGGGGCGGAGTAGGAACATTGTCGTGGATGTATGCGTTGTGATGGATATGGAGATCGTGCAGAGCGTCGTCATCGGCGCAGGGCAGGCGGGTCTGTCGACCTCGTACCACCTGAAGCGACTGGGCATCGATCACCTGGTCCTCGACGCCAACGATGCTCCGGGCGGGGCGTGGCAGCACCGGTGGGACGCGCTCACCATGGCCGACGTGCACGGCGTCGCCGAGCTCCCCGATGCGCAGCCACCGGCCCGTGACAGCAAGCGGGCGAACGAGTCGGTTCCGGCATCCTTCGCCGACTACGAGCACGAACATGCCCTTCCGATCATCCGACCCGTGCATGTCGATCGTGTCACCGACGACGGTGACCTCCTTGTGGTGCATGCGGGAGAGCGCGAATGGCACACCCGCACGCTCGTCAACGCCACCGGCACCTGGACCCAGCCGTTCCTGCCCCATTACCCGGGCATGGAGACCTTCGTCGGCGAACAGTTGCACACGATCGACTATCCGGGTCCCGAGCATTTTCGAGGCAAGCGGGTGCTCGTCGTGGGCGGAGGCGCATCCGCTGTGCAGTTTCTCGGTGTCCTCGCCCCGATTACGGACACGCTCTGGGCCACCCGTCGCGAACCGGTCTGGCGTGATGACGAGTTTGATCCCGAAGCCGGAGCCGCTGCCGTCGCCCTCGTCGAGCAGCGAGTCGCGCAGGGGCTGCCGCCGCAGAGCGTGGTCAGCGTCACCGGACTCATGCTGCGTCCACAGGAGCGGGAGGCCGAGCGACTCGGTGCCTACGCTGACCGTCGCCCGATGTTCCAGCGCATCGAGGCGGATGGCGTGCGCTGGGCGGATGGTTCCTTCGAGCAGGTCGATGTGATCCTCTGGGCGACCGGCTTCCGCCCCGCGATCGGACACCTCGCACCTTTGCACCTGCGCAGCGACGCAGGGGGCATTCAACTCGATCGCAATGGACGCGGAACAACCGCGGTCAAGGACTCGCGCATTCAGCTCGTCGGCTACGGACCTTCTGCCAGCACGATTGGCGCCAACCGTGCGGGCCGCACGGCGGCGAAGGGCGTACGGCGGGCGCTCGAGACAGCAATGGCCAGCGTCACCACCGGTTGAGGACGTCCTCGGCCCAGCCTTCAATCCCGTCGACCGTGACGCGCTCGTCTGCGGCATCCAGCACCCATCCGCTCCAGGTGCCGAACAACTGATCTGTGCGTGTGGAGATCACCAGCACATTGGTTCGCGAATGCTTGTTGTAGAACGGTGTGAACGTCAGATCCGCCCGTTCACCGTGAATGTGCCAGGGCTTCATCCAATCGGACGAGTCGTAGTCCCAGACCAACTCTTCACTAATCTTCGACAGGCGCCCATCGACGACGACGGCGTTCTCGGTCGCGCCTGATCCATCGGTCCATTTCGACCCAAGCTGCAGCCCGATCACGCGTCCATCGACGATGCCGCTGCTGGCGGCCCAGTTCCACCACACCTGATACGGCCAACGTCCGCGCCCATGGTCGAGCACGGCCCAGCTGCCCTCAGGCAGGTGGTGCGCTGTGCCATCGATCGTGAGAGTCCCGTGGGCAGGCCGTGCGACGTCCTTGACCGTGTACTGGAACCGACGGATGCTGTCGCCTCGCCGCCACGGCACGACAACGCCCATCGACTCATGACCGGCAGGCCGATCCGCAATGATGTCGAAGGACACTCGTGGCGCCGTACCGCGCAGCCGTGTGGCGCCCTCGATCTCGTCGATGTCGAGAGATACCTTCTTGGTGCGCGCTCGAGCAGGTCCATCGCCCAGCGATGCCGGCAATGTTGCACTGCGCCCGCCAGGGGAGAGGACCGTGGCGTCGACCGCTTCTCCGGTGGCCCGGTCAAGCACCCACACAGAATGCAGTGACAGATAGTCGATGCACGAGACCGTGAGCGAGACGATGTGGGTGGGCGTCATGACGCCCCAGTACTCCCACCGCTTGTTCCGGCCCCAGTGGCCGTGACCCGGGATTGCGGAGGTGTCATGCAGTGGGGTGCGTGTCCACCCGAGCGCGGCGGGGTTCAGCCCGCCGTCAGCATCGGTGAGTGACACGCGCTCGGTGATCTCACGCTCGAACATGAGGCGATTCTACGGTGCACACCGCTGCGTCAGCCGTATACCCTGGACGCATGATCCGCGCGCTGTTCACGATCATCTGGTTCCTGTTGTCGGTCTGGTTGCTGATCTGGGTGGGCGAGAGTCTGTTCGGCATAGACCAGCAGCAGTCGATCCTTCCCTTCCACAGCGATGACCCGCTGACCGCACCGATCATCATCGGTATCAGTTGGGGCCTCATCTTGACGATCGCGGGGGCGGCGTCTGCGTTCGGTCGCCGTTCGACGCTGCGTGGCGACACGGAGATCGGTGTCGGGGTGATCGTGGACCTCGTCCGCGGCAGCATGCGCGTGAATGACCTGCCGCAGTTCGACATCTACGTCCGAGTCACCGCAGCCGACGGGGCGGAGTTCATCAGTCACATGCGTCGCACGCTCGAGCCCGCCGAAGAAGCGATGCTTCAGGTGGGTATGCCGCTGCCCGTGCATTACAGCGTGACCGATCCTGACGTGGTCACGCTCGCCGACATGACCGACCTCGTCGTGCGGGACGCGATGCTCGACTGGCGCATCCGCCGCGGTCTGATCGATCCTCGGCAGGTCCGGGCACGCACCTCAGGCATCCAAGTATCGGCTTCGGTTCTCAGCGTGCGTCCTACCGGTACGCGCCGGGAAGGGCAGAGCGAGCTCGCGCTGCGTGTGCTGGTGACCCCGGATGGTCAGTCGAGCTGGGAGACCGACACCACGGTGTTCGTCTATCCGGACGCGATCTCACGGTTGCAGGTCGGCTCGCCCGTGTGGGCGATGTATCGGCGTGAGGATCCACACACGATTGCCGTCACGATCGAGCAGGAGGTCGGTCGATGAACCTGCTCGATTCGCTCGTTTGGCTGGTCAACTTCCCGGTCACGCACGGCTACGCGATCACCTTCATTGCCGCGTTCTCGGTGGTCGGATGCTTCATGCTGGCCGCGCGTTCCCAGAAGGTCTCTGTCGCATTGGCCGACATCCGCGAACGCGAAGGGCTCCCGAGCGCGTCGCAGGGGCGTCCGGGATTGGAGGTGCTGTGGCGAATCCGACGCATCGTCTTCGGAGTGCTGGGGGTTGTGATGCTCGGATCTCTTGTTCTCGGCATCCTCGCCACCATCGGTGTACCGCTCACCCGTGGCTACATCCATGCCAACGGAGTTCCGACCACGGGCGAAGTCGACGGCGGATGGGTCAGCTTCACCTCTAACGCCGGTGTCGAGTACACCCTGCGCAACGACTCGTTCACACCGTCGGTGCATCCGGACACACGCTCATACGTAGGATCGGGCGAACAGGTGGTCATCCGCTACCTTCCCTCGCACCCGCAGGCCTACGTCATCGACACCACTCAATCGCCGCAGTAACAGGCGTCCTGTCATAAGCAAGGAGTTCACCATGTCCCGCATCATCGTCTTTGGCGGCCACGGCCGCATCGCACTTCTGCTCGCTCCGCTGCTCGTCGCTCGTGGCGACGAAGTCACCGCGGTCATCCGCAACCCAGACCACGTCGCCGACGTGGAAGCAGGCGGCGCCACTGCTCTCGTCGCCGATGTCGAAACACTGGATGCGGCGGCGCTCGCCGAGGTCATCCGCGGTCACGACGCCGTCGTGTGGTCGGCGGGTGCGGGTGGTGGGTCCCCCGAGCGCACGTACGCGGTCGACCGTGACGCGGCCATCCGCACAATGGATGCTGCTGCGCTCGCCGGCGTTCACCGCTACGTGATGGTCTCCTGGCTCGGTTCCACGGCGGACCACGGTGTTGCGCCTGAGGATTCCTTCTTCGCGTACGCCGATGCGAAGTGGGCGGCCGACGAGCATCTGCGCGGCACTGACCTCGAGGGCACCATCCTCGGCCCCGGCACCCTCACATTCGAGGATCCGACCGGCCGCATCGAGTTGGATGCACCGGATACCGGTGCCGTCTCTCGCGCCGATGTCGCAGCGGTGATTGCCGCAACTCTGCACGAGCCGCTCACCATCGGACGCACTGTCCGATTCGGAAACGGCACCTCCGAGTCATCCGAGGAGATCGCGAAGGCGCTCACGCGCTGAGCTTCCTATCCCACGAGTGACAGGGCGAGTGGCTGTACGAGGGCACGCCGTAGGGTGGAGGCATGCGCCGTCACATCCCGCTCCGGATCGCAGGTGCACTCGCGATCGTCGCCGTGCTCTCATCAGCGGGCGCCGCCAGCGCGCGAACACAACCCGTCACTCAGACCCGTCCCGCAGTCGTGCAGCCAGCAGGCGTTCAGCCTGCCACGTCGGGCGGGCCAGCAACACAGGCAGCGGTGCTCGTCGCCGAGATGACCACCGAGCAGCAGGCCGCGAGCATTGTGATGAGTCACATCTCATCGACCGATCCGGCGGCGCTGTCGGCATACATGTCGAGCACCGGCATCGGCGGTTTCATCCTCATGGGCGCGAACGTGCCGGGCAGCGAGGCAGAGTTGCAGGCGGTGACTGCTTCACTCGCTGTCGACCGTGCTCTGCCGCCACTGATCGCGATAGATCAGGAAGGCGGTTACGTCTCGCGCCTGCCATGGGATGATATCGCCGCATCATCGACGCTAAAAGACCGACCCGCAGCCGAGGCCTCGACGGCGTTCGCCGCGCGAGCCTCGCTGGTGGCACGCGCTGGCGCGAATGTGAACTTCGGCGTCGTCGCCGATACCACCGCAGACACGTCATCGTTCATCTTTGGGCGTTCGCTCGGCGCAGACCCTGCGGCTGCGGCGGATCGTGTGGCCGCTGCCGTCACGGCTGAAGAGTCCTTCGCCGCCTCCACGCTCAAGCACTTTCCCGGACACGGCGCCGCCCCAGGCGATTCGCACGAGCTGATCCCCAACACCGACAAATCGTTCGAACAGTGGCAGCAATCGGATGCGCTGCCGTTCGTCGCGGGCATCGACGCGGGGGCGTCGCTGCTGATGTTCGGGCACCTGTCGTACACCGCGGTGGATGCCGCACCCGCCTCGCTCTCCGCGCGCTGGCATGAGATAGCCCGCGATGATTTGGGCTTCGAAGGGGTCATCGTGACCGATGACCTGGGCATGCTGCAGTCCACGGGCATCCCGGAGTACGCCGATCCCGTTACGAACGCCGTGGCAGCGGTCGCTGCGGGCAATGATCTTGTGCTGGCGATCGCGCACTCCACGCCCGAAAGCGCAGCGCAGTTGACGGCGGGGATCGCCCTGGCCGTCGACACCGGAGAACTTCCGGCAGAGCGGCTTCAGGACGCCGCGGAGCGCGTCATGACGCTGCGGCTGGAGCGCGCAGCATCCAGCACCGTCTGGGCGCCGTGTGCGGACTGCACACCGGCATCCTGAGACGACACCGACACCGGCACTGACACCGGACCAAGCCAGGCATCCAGCATTCGCGTGCGCAGTGCGTTGCCGCGCTCGGCGAAACCGCGCTGCTGGCGCACATACTCGGCCTTGCCTTCGGGTGTTTCGATCGGCACAGGCACCACGTTCCAGGCGGAGAGATCGTACGGGGCCGCCTCCATATCGAGCAGGCGGATGTCTCGCGCGAGTTCGAAGGTGTCAAGTAGCAGCTCGCCGGGGATGAGCGGCCCGAGTTTCATCGCCCATTTGTAGAGGTCCATGCCGGCATGAAGGCAACCGGGTTGCTCGAGTTCCGGCTGGTCAGCACGGCTCAGCAGCTGGCGATTGCGCGGCACGGCATCCGGTGTGAAGAAACGGAACGCGTCGAAGTGCGTGCAGCGCAGATCATTCGACTCGACGACAGCGTCAGTGCCGTCCTGACCGAGGCGCAGGGGTGCAGGATGACGGTGCGCATCGTCACGGTAGACCATCGCCCACTCGTGCAGGCCGAAGCAGCCGAACTGTCCAGAGCGTGCTGCTGTGCGACGCAGTATCCGCTCCACGAGTTCTGCCAGCTGCGCTTTCTCTCGTCCGAAAGCGTCGGCGTCGGGAATGACTGAGTTCGGTACCAGGCCGGGGGCGTACCAGCGCCAGTCGCTCCGCTCCGATGCATCGTTCAGCTGCACTCCGGCGCCGGGATGCCACCGCCGCAGGTGCGCGGGCGAATAGGAATAGTACGTGTGCAGAAAGTCCCAGACCGGATGCTTTTCACCGCGCGTCGCGCGTTCACGATGCGCGAAGGTCAACGCATCCGCGCGCTCCTGATGAGCGCTCTCGCGTAGCAGCCAGGCCGTGCGATCAAGCGGGGACGACGCAGACATCAGTGCAGGATGCCTGCCTCGGTCAGCCGCTCGCGAAGGCCTGCACCATCGGACGCCTCGACCCACGGGGTGGTGCCTTCGGGGTGGTCGTCGTCGGTGGCGCGACCACCGGCCAGAATGGCCTCGGTTGCGGAGAGCTGTCGGATGGCGACGCCTGCGACGGAATCCGGGTGCTCCTGCATGAACTCGCTGTAGATCGACTCGTCGTGCTGTCCATCGTCGCCGATCAGCAGCCACCGTACGTGCGGGAACTCGGCGGCGAGCCGGCGCAGATTGCTGAGCTTGTGCTCTCGGCCGCTGCGGAACCAGCGATCGTGTGTCGGCCCCCAGTCGGTGAGCAGCATGGAACCGTTGGGGAAGAGATGGCGGTTCATGAAGCGGCTGAGCGTCGGGGCGACATTCCACGCACCGGTGGAGAGATAGACCATGGGCGCTCCTGGATGCTGACGTACCAGCTGCTCAAGCAGCACGGCCATGCCGGGCACCGGAAGGCGGGCGTGTTCGTCGACGACGAAGGAGTTCCAGGCGGCGATGAACGGACGCGGTAGCGCCGTGACCATGACAGTGTCATCGATATCCGACAGGACGCCGAACTTCACGTCATCGCCGACGACGAATGCGGTGGCCTCCACGGGCTCCTGACTCTCGACGATCATGGTGAACTTCTGCCAGCCGGCCGGGAGTTCTGCCTTGATCACGGTGTCGATCACGCCACCGCGGTCGGCGATCACGTCGTGCGTGCGCCCCGCGATCGTGACCTGCACCTTGGCGAAGCTGACGGGGATGCCGACGAAGCTTCTCCATCCGCGCACGCTGGGCTGGTCACCGTTTTCTGTGCGGCGCTGCGGCGGCACGATCAGTACGCGGCCGACGACGCGCACCCAGCCGCTGCCGCCATAGCCGGCGAACGGCAGCATCGTTGCGGTGCGTCCACGACGACGCGCCCGGCTCTCTCGCCACACGTGCAGGCGGTGCTCCAGGCGCGCGAACCAGTGGATTCTGGTGTTGTTAGCGCTGTTTTCAGGCATCACTTCAGTCTTTCATGCCTGACGCGGCATCCTCGCCCTCTTTGCCGACGTGCATGTGCCTGGCTTCCCAGCGGGTCAGCAGTTTCTTACTCAGGAAGACCAGGAGCAGAAAGATCACGATGACGCCGACGAACACGTAGCCCGCGAAGTGCACCCGGTCGACGAGTTCACGGAAGGTGCCGGCAGCCAACGAGGTGATGCTGACGTAGGCAGTGGCCCACAGCAGGCATGCGGGCGCTGTCCATGCCAGGAAACGGCGATAGGAGTAGGTGCTCATCCCGACCGTGAGGGGGACGAGGGAGTGCAGCACAGGCAGGAATCGCGAGATGAATATCGCCAAACCGCCACGGCGTTGCAGATATCGCTCTGCCTGCTGCCAGTGCTTCTCGCCGATCTTCCGCCCAACCCAGGAGTGTCGGATGCGCGGGCCGAGCCAGCGTCCGAGCCAGAATCCGATGCTCTCGCCGATGAGGGCACCGATCACGACGGCGATGACCATCGCTATCGCCTCGGCAAAGCTATCGACGCCCATGGAGGCAATGATCACGATGGTGTCGCCGGGGACGATCAGTCCGATCAGGATGCTGGTCTCCAGCATGACGGCGACACCCGCGATCAGTGTGCGGGCGATCGGATCAACAGCCTGCACGGCATCGAGAAGCCATTGGAGAAAGTCGTCCACGCACATGAGAATACGTGCTCGGTCGCACCCTACGCTGAGAGGGTGCCGCACCTTTCGCCCCTGGAGCTTCGACGTACGGATGCGTCGGTTGACGTCGCCGCGCTGTTCGGCGTTCTCGAGGCACGGTTCGAGAACGTCTTCTGGTTGGATGCGGGGGATCGCGCAGTCGAGGGGTGGAGTGTCGTCGGGGTAGGGGAGCCAGATACTGACGGCCCCGGCGGCATGAGACTCGACGAGCCTTCACCGACGCTCGATGGTGCGCCGCCGTTCCGTGGCGGCTGGGTGGGGTGGCTGGACTATGAATCCGGTGCCGGGGCGGCCGGTGCACCTGCCGCCGGCTCCGAAGGCGGTCCCGCCTGGATGCGGGTGCACGGTGCTGTCGCGGTCGATCATGCCACCGGTTCCGCCTGGCTGCTGGGCTCTGCGACCCAGATCGAGGCGTGGGTGCATGCGGCCGCAGCGGTAGCCGAGGCATCCGGTTTATCCACGGTGGTGACTGCCCCCGATCGGAGGCAGGCCACCGCTCGACACGATCCTGACCAGTACACGATGCTCATCGACCGGTGTCGCGAGGCGATCCGAGCCGGAACCGCCTACCAGTTGTGCCTCACGACGCGGTTCGACGTGGCGGGCCCCCATGATCCGGTGCAGACCTATTCGCGCCTGCGTGCAGCGACTCCTGCCCACCATGGCGGATTTGTCCGAATCGGTGGGCGAGCATTGCTCAGCGCCAGCCCGGAGACGTTCCTGCACGCTTCTGAAGGGCGCATCCAGACCCGACCGATCAAGGGGACCCGCCCTCGCGGGGTGGATGCGGAAACCGATGCTGCGCTCGCCGCAGAGCTCCTGGCCAGTGCGAAGGAGCGCGCAGAGAACGTCATGATCGTCGATCTGATGCGCAACGATCTCTCGCAAGTGTGCGTGCCTGGCACGATCCGCGTCGACGGGCTCTGGGAGGTGGAGTCATATCCGGCAGTGCATCAACTGGTCAGCACGGTCAGCGGCCAGGCTGCGGATGGGCTTACCGTTCGAGATCTCTGGAGCGCTGCATTTCCCGCCGGGAGTATGACCGGGGCGCCCAAGCTGTCGGCGATGACGGTGCTGAATGAGCTCGAGGAGAACGCGCCACGTGGGGTGTACAGCGGATGCTTCGGCTACGTGGGCGTCGACGGCGCACTGGATCTGGCGATGGTGATCCGTAGCATCCTGATTGACGCAGAACGTGCCGTCGTCGGAGCGGGTGGCGGAATCACCTGGGGCTCTATCGCGGACGCCGAGGTCGATGAGGTCGCCACGAAGGCGCGCGCGCCTCTGGCAGCGCTCGGTGCTGACCTGCCAGACGCCTGGCGCCGGTATTGATCGGATATCCTGGAAGTTCCTGACTTTTGTGCAGTCCGCTTCCTGAGATTGGCCGTTCGTTGTCTGAAAATCTGTCCTCCTCCACTGAGCCCACCGACGAGTCGCTGTCGGTGCACGCTGTCCAAGCCAAGTGGCAGAAGTACTGGGCGGACAACGAGACCTTCCTCGCGGGCGGTGAGGAAGACACCCGGCCGCGCAAATTCGTGCTGGCGATGTTCCCGTACCCTTCCGGTGACCTGCACATGGGGCATGCCGAGAACTACCTCTACTCCGACATCGTGGCCCGCTTCTGGCGGCACCGCGGGCACAACGTGCTGAACCCGATCGGGTGGGACTCGTTCGGCCTGCCGGCGGAGAATGCCGCGATCCGCCGTGGCGCCGATCCCCGCGAGTGGACCTATCAGAACATCGATCAGCAGAAGCAGGCGTTCAAGTCCTATGGCGTCTCGTTCGACTGGTCGCGCGAGCTGCACACCTCCGACCCGGAGTACTACCACTGGAACCAGTGGCTGTTCCTGAAGCTGCACGAGCGTGGGCTGGCCTATCGTAAGAAGAGCCCCGTCAACTGGTGCCCGAACGACCAGACGGTCCTCGCGAACGAGCAGGTCGTCGACGGGCGCTGTGAGCGCTGTGGCACCGAGGTCGTGAAGAAGAAGCTCACGCAGTGGTACTTCAAGATCACTGACTATGCCGACCGCCTGCTGGATGACCTGAACCAGCTCGAGGGTCGCTGGCCGCACAAGGTGCTGCAGATGCAGCGCAACTGGATCGGTCGCTCGATCGGCGCCGATGTCGACTTCCGCATCGAGGGACGCGAGGAGCCGGTGACGGTGTTCTCGACGCGCCCTGACACGCTGCACGGCGCGACATTCTTCGTGGTGGCACCCGATGCAGAACTCGCCACGGAGCTCGTCGCTGACGCGCCCGCCGAGGTGCAGACGTCGTTCGCGGAGTACCTGGCTACGGTGCAGAAGACGACCGACATCGAACGCCAGGCCACTGACCGGCCGAAGACAGGTGTCTTTCTGGGGCGTTACGCGATCAACCCGGTCAACGGTGAGAAGCTGCCGATCTGGGCAGCAGACTACGTGCTGGCCGACTACGGCACTGGCGCGGTCATGGCGGTGCCTGCGCACGATCAGCGTGACCTCGATTTCGCTCGCGCCTTCGACCTGCCGGTCAAGGTCGTCGTCGACACCACCGCACCGGTCACCGGTGCGATGCCGGTCATCGAAGTCGACGAAGAGGGCGTGCCGATCGACACCGGCGCCGCGACTGTCGACGACCAGCATCCCTCCGTCACGGGTGTCGCGCTCAGTGGCGAGGGCCGGATGATCAACTCGGGCGATCTGAACGGTTTATCCAAGCGCAATGCCGTCGCTCGCGCGATCGAGCAGCTGGTTGCGTCCGGCACCGGCCGTGCATCGAAGAACTACCGCCTGCGTGACTGGCTGATCTCACGTCAGCGGTTCTGGGGCACGCCGATCCCGATGCTGCACCACGAGGATGGCCACGTCACTCCGGTTCCCGAGGCCCAACTGCCAGTGAAGCTGCCGAGCGTTGAGGGCCTGGATCTCTCGCCCAAGGGCACCTCGCCCCTTGGCGCGGCGGAATCCTGGGTACGCACGGTCGATCCCATCAGCGGCGACCCCGTGCTGCGCGATGCCGACACGATGGACACCTTCGTGGACAGCTCGTGGTACTTCCTGCGCTTCCTCTCGCCGAACAGTGACCAGTTCGCATTCGACCCCGCTGAGGCCGCGCGCTGGGCGCCCGTCGACTCGTACGTCGGCGGTGTCGAGCACGCGATCCTGCACCTGCTGTATGCACGCTTCATCACCAAGGTGCTGTTCGACATGGGGCTGATCGACTTCACCGAGCCGTTCAGCAGTCTGATCAACCAGGGCATGGTCATCCTCAACGGCGCGAAGATGTCAAAGAGCAAGGGCAACCTGGTGCTCTTTGAAGATGAACTCGGCGCTCACGGTGCCGATGCGGTGCGCGTCGGTATGGCCTTCGCAGGTCCGGTCGAAGATGACAAGGACTGGGCCGACGTCTCAACGACCGGTGCCCAGAAGTTCCTCGCGCGTGCAATGCGTCTGAGCCACGAGGTGTCGAGCCCGGTCGACGTGCTGTTCAAGGACGGCAACGCTGCGCTGCGGCGAGGTACGCATCACCTGCTCGCCGAAGCTCCGGCTCTGGTCGAGCAGACCAAGTTCAACGTGCTCGTCGCACGCCTGATGGAGTTGGTGAACCTCACCCGCAAGACGATCGACTCCGGTGCTGGCGCGTCCGACCCCGCTGTTCGTGAAGCGGTGGAGACCATCGCGGTGATGCTCGACCTCATCGCTCCGCACACCGCGGAGGAGATGTGGGAGGCACTCGGGCACGAGCCTTCTGTCGGACTGGTGACGTGGCGTCAGGCAGATCCTGCGCTGCTGGTCGAAGACACGATCACGGCCGTCGTGCAGGTCGGCGGCAAGGTGCGGGCACAGTTCGATGTGTCGGCCAAGATCAGCGAGGCGGAGCTGGAAGCACTCGCCCGCGCCGACGAGCGTGTCATCCGGGCGATCGGCGACAAGGAAATCGTGAAGGTGATCGTTCGCGCTCCGAAGATCGTGAGCTTCGCCGTCAAGGGCTGAGCAGTCCTGAACCCACTCTGATTACGGGTTTGGGCGTGGGTCGTGCTTCTGCGTCTGCACAGGTGAGCGCCTGCGCGAGTTGTCCACGGATGCCGTGATCCCGGCGTCCGTCGGTGCGTCGAAGCGCCTACCGTGGCGGGGTGCCAGCGACTGATTCGGCGTCCGCCATCACGGGGCGATCACGCCTGCGGCTGAGCATCGGCGCTGCCGTCGTGCTCGGCCTCGTCGTGCTGTCAGCGGCCGTCGGGCTCGGCATCATGCGCGGACAGGCACAGCCGGTGCAGACGGTGCCCATCAACGCCTCTGGCGAGGCTGCCGTTTCCGGCGAGCTGTACGTGCACGTGCTCGGACAGGTCACGCATCCGGGGCTTTACGTTCTCGATGGCGATGCCCGCGTTGTGGATGCCCTGGCGGCAGCCGGCGGAACGCTCGACGACGCCGACCTGCAGGCGGTGAACCTCGCCAGGCCGCTGAGTGACGGCGAGCAACTCATCGTGCCGGTGAGCGGTGCCGCCGCGCCGGAGGATGGATCCTCGACGCCGGCCGGTGACGGGCTGATCGACCTGAACAACGCGGATCAGGCGGCACTGGAGACGCTGCCGAGAATCGGGCCCGCGCTGGCGAAGCGGATCATCGACTGGCGTGAGACCAATGGACGCTTCCAGTCCGTGGAGGATCTGATCGCCGTGCCCGGCATCGGGGACAAGCTACTGGCGGGCATCCGAGACCTGGTGCGGGTGTGAACGGCAGCACGCGGGTGCGCGACCTGCGGCTGGTGCCGCTCGCACTCGCGGTCTGGGGTGCGGCGCTGCTGTGCGTGTTCTTGCCGGAGCTGGCCTGGTGGTGCGTGGGGATCGGCATCGCCGTTGGCTTCACGATCCTGGTCCTGATGCTTCGCGGTGGTGATCAGCGCGTGCGAGCGAAGGACGGACTGCTCGTCGTGCTCGCGCTGTCGATGGCGGCGGCCGCGATGACCGCAGCATTCGCCGGACCGGCGCGGGCAGGGGCGGCAGATCTCGATGGTCGCGTCATCGACATCGTCGCGGAGGTATCGTCCTCATCGTCGGTGGGCCGGGACGGACGGCTCTGGTTCGACGTGCAAACCTCGTTCGCGGGCACTCCCGGCTCACCCGATCCGCTCTCTGTGCCGATGCGTGTGGGTGTCGAGCGCGTTCCCGGCCTCGATCTTGGCGCGGTCATCCGTGTTACCGGACAGGCGAAGACGACGGATCCGGGGGAGCGCGCTGCGCTGGTCCTCTTTGGCACGACCGTGGAGATCCTGCAACCCGCACGTGGGATCTTTGGTGTCGCCGCGCAGGTGCGGTCAGATTTTGTCGACCGTGCGACTCGGTTGCCGGAACCGGGCGCGGGTCTGTTGCCCGGGCTCGCCGTCGGCGACACCAGGGCGGTTTCGGAGGAGCTCAATGCGGCCATGCTCAGCTCAGGCCTCAGCCACCTCACGGCTGTCAGCGGGGCAAACTGCGCAATAGTCGTCGGAGCGGTGTTCTGGCTGGTGGCGCTGTGCGGAGGCGGTCGGTGGCTGCGTGTGGTGCTGGCGCTGACAGCGCTGGCCGCATTCGTCGTGCTGGTGACACCGGAGCCCAGCGTGATCCGCGCTGCCGTGATGGCTGGCCTGGCGATGCTGACGCTGCTGTGCGGGCGCCCGAGTGCGGGAGTGGGTGTGCTCTGCCTCGCGGTGGTCGGCATTCTCGTCGCCGATCCATGGCTTGCTGCAACCCCGGGATTCGTGCTTTCGGCAGCGGCAACCGCGGCACTGATCGTGCTCGCACCGCCGATTTCTCGTGGCCTATCCCGATGGATGCCGCAGCCGCTGGGCCTGGCCATCGGCATTCCGCTCGCAGCACAGTTGTCCTGCGGCCCGATCATCGCGCTGTTCGCTGAGCAGCAGTCGATCATCGGCATCCCGGCCAACATGCTGGCGGGCCCGGCCGCCCCCATCGCGACTGTGATCGGACTGCTCGCGTGTCTTGCGGCTCCGATTCCTCCGCTGGCGGATCTGTTCGCGGCATCCGCCTGGCTTCCTGCGGCGTGGATCTCGGTGACCGCGACCGTATCGGCAGCGGTGCCAGGCGGTACCGCAGCGGTCGTCCCCGGGATCGGTGCGGCACTGATCGTCGCGCTGCTGAGCGTGGCGATCGGTGTGCTGCTGTGCACCGGCGGCTTCGCGGCCGTTCGGTGGGTACGCGGAGCGTCGACCACCGTGCTGGTGGTTGCTGTCGCGCTGGTCGGCGCACGGATGCTGCTCGACGAGCCATTGGCGCACACAATGGTGCCGGAGAACTGGGCGATCGCAGCCTGCGATGTTGGGCAAGGGGATGCACTCTTGGTGCGTTCAGAGGAACAAGTGGCGCTGATCGACACCGGCATGGAACCGGACCTGCTTTCGACATGTCTGAACGCGCTGAGCATCGACCGGATCGATCTGCTCGTGCTGACCCATTTCGATGCCGATCATGTCGGTGCCGTCTCGGTGGTCGAAGGCCGCGTGGACACCGTGCTGCATGGGCCGACCGACTCCGGGCAGCAGGAACAGCTACTCGCGGGACTGGCACGGGGCGGTGCGGATCTGGTGCTGGCATCCGCCGGCATGCACGGCACGCTGGGGGCGGCAAAATGGAACGTGCTGTGGCCGAGGAAAGACTCTGTGGCGTTCCCGGCGGGCAACGACGCCAGCCTCGTGGTGGAGTTCGCCGGGGGAGAGGTGCCGCGCTCGCTCTTCCTCGGCGATTTGTCCGCCGTGCCGCAGCGCATGCTGAGCGGACAGATCCGGGGAACATATGCGGTGGTGAAGGTCGCACATCACGGCAGCGCCGACCAGGACCCTGGCCTGTACACGCTCCTGCGGCCCGCTGTGGCGATCCTGAGCGCTGGCGAGGACAATGACTACGGTCATCCGCGCGCGGAGACCATAGCCCTCGCAGAGGCCGCCGGTGCTCTCACCGTGCGCACCGATCTGCAGGGGCGCATCCTGATCGGGCTGAAGAACGACGAGCTGACCGTGTGGACCGAGCGAGATCGCACACCCGACGGCACCGCCGATGCGGACAAGTGAAGAAGACGGATCCGGGGGAGCGCTCGGACCTCGTCGTCTTCGGTATGACGGTGAGGTGGGCCTTGTGGGATCCGCCCGGAGCGCTCAGGATGGGCGTGGGGGAATTATGCAGGCGGGCGAATCAGATCGGGAAAAGGGCGTCGCATCCACCCGCGTGAAGCGGCTGATGCGCGTCTCTTATGCGTGCGTGGCCGCGGCTGCGATCGTCATCGCGGCAACCGGAGCGGGCACACTCATCGACGCGCCTGACGAGAACCTGCCGGAGGCGGCCGCCTCGCTAGTGGTGCACGACGAGTTGGATCACATCGAGGCGCCCGAGTCGCATACCGCGGGGTTCTCCGACGTGGCGACACGATTCGCCGAACGCGCGCTCGTCCAGGCGACTGCGCGCACCGCCAGTGTCTACTCGGCGACGACGACGAAAGAGCTCGCCGAGAAGGGCCGAGCAGCCCGTGAGGCGCTCATCCGGTCGGCCATCGAGTCGGGTCTGGAAGTCGACCTCTCACGATTTAAAGACGACGACGTACTGTCGTCCGTCGGCGAGTTCATCTGGCCTGTCGCGAACGCCAGGATCTCGGACAACTTCGGCACGCGAGGCGGGCAGCACGCCGGCATGGACCTCGCAGCCGCAGGAGGCACACCGATCACGGCCGCCTCGCCCGGCATCGTCGTACTCTCGAGCGAGTCGCACTACGGGTATGGCGTCGCCGTCATCATCCAACACATCAACGGCGTGCAGACGCTCTACGGGCACATGACCTACGGCAGCCGCGTTGTCGAAGAGGGCGACTGGGTAGAAGCTGGGGATCCGATCGGCCTCGTGGGAAGCACCGGCCACAGTTTCGGAGACCACCTGCACTTCGAAGTGCGGGTCAAGGGCGTGGCCGTCGATCCGCGCGGTTACCTCGACGGCGCAGGCGATCCCGTCAAGGTCGCACCGTGGACGCCGAAGCCGGGCGGCACGCCGGCGCAGGTTCCCGTGGCTCCGGAGCCCGCGACGGCGCCGAAGCCGGTCCCCATGCCGAGTGGCACACCGACCCCGTCCCCGACGGGTACCCCGACTCCAGCCCCGACGGGTACCCCGACTCCAGCCCCGACACCGACGGACCCACCGGGCACGCCGACACCGGATCCGACTCCCACGGACCCGCCGACCACGCCTGAGCCGACGGACCCTCCTGTCTCGCCTGAGCCCACGGACCCTCCTGTCTCGCCTGAGCCCACGGACCCGCCGACCACGCCTGTGCCGACGGACCCTCCTGTCTCGCCTGAGCCCACGGATCCGCCTGCCTCACCGGAGCCGACGGAGCCGCCCGCCTCACCTGAGCAGCCGGCCGCACCGGAGCCAACACAAGAGCCGACGGCACCGGCCAACACGCCTGAACCGTCGCCGTCTGCCGCGCCTGAGTAATCCCCGAGGGCACTGTCGTCGAGTAAGACCGCGCCGAGCGCGGACGCGCTACCCAGACGCAGGGCGAACGAGATGACACCCCGACGGCACCGCCAACGTCGGTGACCGCGGGTAGGCTCGAATCATGGCCGCTCCTCGTTCCTCAGCCCGTGGTGGCGCGAAAGCGACGAAGATCGCGCAGGTGTCGTGGCGCGACCCGCGGCCGGCACCTCTTGTGCTCGTCTTCGGACCTGAAGAAGTGTGTGCTGAGCGGGCGATCGCCGGCATCCGCGACTATTTGCGTGCGGAAGACCCCGCGCTGGAGATCAGCGACGTGCGTGCCGACGACTACGCGCCCGGCACGCTATTGGCGCTCACTTCTCCGTCGTTGTTTGGTGAGCCTCGGCTCGTGCGAGTGTCAGGCGTCGAGAAATGCTCGGATGCCTTTCTGCAGGAGGCTGTCTCCTATCTCAACAACCCGCAGGACGGTGCGACAGTGCTGCTGCGGCACACCGGTGCAAGTGTGCGGGGCAAGAAACTGCTGGACGGGCTGCGCAGCGGCACCGGCGGTGGTATCGAGATCGCGTGCCCGACGATCAAGCGCGACAGCGACCGTGTCGATTTCGCGGCGGGGGAGTTCACCGCTGCGCGGCGCCGGATCGCTCCTCAGGCTCTTCGAGCGCTTGTCTCAGCGTTCGCCGATGACCTCACCGAGTTGGCCTCGGCATGCCAGCAGTTGATCCGCGATATCGAGGGCGATATCAGCGAAGAGACCGTCACCAAGTACTACGGTGGCCGCGTCGAGGTCTCAGCCTTCGTGGTTGCCGATACGGCGATCGCTGGTCGCTATGGCGAAGCGCTGGTCGCACTGCGCCACGCGCTGGACTCCGGTGCCGATCCGGTGCCGATGGTCGCGGCCTTTGCGATGAAACTGCGCACGATGGCCCGCGTCGCCGGTCAGCGCGAGCCCAGCCGCAGCCTGGCGCAGCGACTGGGAATGAAGGATTGGCAGGTCGACCGAGCCCGTCGCGACCTGAGCGGTTGGAATGAGCGGTCGCTGGGCCTGGCAATTCAGGCCACAGCGAGAGCGGATGCCGAGGTCAAGGGTGCTGCGCGCGACCCGATCTTCGCGCTCGAGCGCATGGTCACAGTCATCGCCACGCGGGCACCTTTCGGGGAATAGGCCGTCCGGCCGTCTCGGCCCTCGCCTTCGCCCTTCCAGCCCCGCACACTTGCAGGGCCGAAGCACGGATGCAGGGGCATCCCTCGGCGTGTCGCCGTACATCCGTATGATCGCCCTGCAGGTGTACGGCCCGCGGGCGGGGGAGCGACCGACGAGATAACAAAAAAGCCCGCCCCGCGAACGGGACGGGCTTCTTAGAAAATTCAGCTCAGCTTTATTCAGCTCAGAGCCGAAACCTGCTTAGCCATCGACGACTTGCGGTTCGCAGCCTGGTTCTCGTGGATGACGCCCTTGCTGACGGCCTTGTCGAGCTTCTTCGAAGCGACCTTAAGCGTTGCCTCGGCGGCGGTCTTGTCGCCCTTGGCGATAGCCTCGCGGGTGCTGCGGACGGCAGTCTTGAGTTCGGACTTTACGGCCTTGTTGCGGGCCTGAGCCTTCTCGTTGGTCTTGTTGCGCTTGATCTGCGACTTGATGTTTGCCACGCGTGGAAACTTCCGTTCAGTGATGGATGGGGTATGTCGTAAGCAGGAAGAGGGCCGCTGTCCGACGGTCGTGAGGGGCGAACCCACACGCAAGCCAAGAACCAACTCTACCAGGTCTGCGGCGCGTTATTCGCGCGCCACTGGCGCTGAGCCTTTCGGATGCGGCAAGCTGGGCGCTACCCGAGCGAAGGAGCTCTTCATGGCGGATGCAAGAGAGCGGACCCTCGTCCCACCAGCAGGCATGCGCTGGTCAGCGGCTACTGCGGCGTTCCAAGTCGAAGGGTCGCGTCACGCAGACGGCCGCGGACGCTCGATCTGGGATGATTTTGTCGATACTCCAGGTCGGGTGAAGGATGGCTCCACAGCAGAGCCGGGGCCGGCGAGCTACGAGCGCTACGCGGACGACATCGCACTGCTTCGTGGACTCGGAGTTGACCGGTATCGCTTCTCGATCTCATGGGTGCGCGTGCAGCCGACCGGCAGCGGCGCAGCGGAACGTGCGGGCTTGGCCTACTACGATCGCCTGGTCGACGGGCTTCTCGACGCTGGAATAGTGCCCTTCCCCACGCTGTATCACTGGGAGCTCCCTTCCGCGCTGGAGACCGCAGGCGGCTGGCTCGCGAGAGACACGGCAGAGCGATTCGCGGAGTACACCGAGATCGTGGCGGATGCCCTGGGCGATCGGGTCAAGAACTGGTACACGATAAACGAGCCGGTATCGACAGCGCTTCAGGGCTACGCGATCGGAGAGCTCGCCCCTGGTAGGCAGCTGCTGTTCGACTCGCTCCCCACGGTGCATCACCAACTGCTGGCACACGGACGCGCTGTCGCCGTGCTGCGTGCGCACGGTGCCGATACCGTCGGCATCGCGAACAATCACACCTGGGTGCGCCCCGCTACCGATTCTGACGCCGACCAGACCGCGGCACACGTGTACGACGTGATTCACAACAGGCTGTTCGCCGACCCGGTACTGACCGGCAACTATCCAGATCTGAGCTCCCTCGGCGTCGAGTTGCCGGTCCAAGACGGCGACATGGACATCATCTCCCTGGCATCCGATTTCTACGGAGTGAACTTCTACAACCCGACCACGATCGCGGCCGCACCCGACGGAGCACCTGTACCGTTCATCCAGGTGCCAACGCCCGGCGTGGAGCACACCGGCTTCGGCGAGCTGTGGCCCATCGAACCGGCGACGCTCACGATGTTCCTCGCTGATGCTGCCCGCCGATACGGAGACCGGCTGCCGCCGATCATCATCGGTGAGAACGGTGCGTCTTTCCCCGAGCCAGACGTGGTCGCAGGTCCGATTGACGATGACCGACGCATTGCCTACCTTGAGGGGCATATCGGTGCGGTTGCGGATGCCATGGCACAGGGCGTCCGCGTCGACGAGTACACGGTCTGGAGCCTGCTCGACAACTTCGAGTGGGCTGACGGATTCACGCAGCGCTTCGGCCTGGTCCACGTGAATCAGCAGACGTCTCATCGCACGCCCAAAGCGTCGTACGACTGGTATCGCGCGCTGATCGCAAAGGCGCGCCGATGAAGGGTTTGATGCCGCGCGATGGCCGCGTGGGCGGCGGATGGCTGACGTTGTTCGCTGTGGCGTGGCTTGCGGTCTGGACCGTGCAGCTCACGCCGGTGCAATTGTTGCTTCCGCTTCAGTTAGACACACCGGGCGGAGAGAACGATTGGATCACCGGTGTCATCTGGTCAGGATTGATCCTGTCTGTTGGTGGCATGGCAGGAGTGATCGCAGGACCTCTCGCCGGCCTGCTGTCAGACCGCACCAGGTCGCGGTGGGGCAGGCGACGCCCGTGGGCGATTGGCGGGTCTGTGCTGTCTGCCGCATCCCTCGTGCTCACCGGAACGGTGAGTGAGCCGCTTGCGGTCGGCGCGGCGTGGGTGGGCGTCTCGATCGGTGTCGCGGTGGTGTCAGCCGCGCTCACGGCGATGATCGCCGACCAGGTCTTCGCCCAGCGCGGCACGGCGTCTGCGTTCGTGAGCTCCGCACAGGCAGTGGGAATTGTCGTCGGTGTCGGTGCTGTCGTTCTGCTGGGGCTCAGTGTGGCCGCGAGCTACATCATGCTCGCGGGGCTGATCCTCGTCATCGGGGTGGGCACCGCGGTACTGCTACCCGATCCGCAGCCGGCGTCGACGCGGAAGATCGCGAAGGAGAACTGGCGAGAGCGGATGGGGGCGCTCCAAGACCGGAGCTTCGTCTGGGTGCTCGCCAGCCGGCTCACGGTGAACATCGGCAATGCGCTGGGCACCGCGCTGCTGCTCTTCTTCCTGCTCTACGGTGTCGGCTCACCTGCGGCGACCGCAGAGGATGACCTGTTGCTGCTCATCGTGATCTACACGATCTTCGTGGTTGCGGCATCCCTCATCGCAGGATCCCTCTCAGATCGCACCGGAAAGAGAAAGCCGATCGTCATCATCGCCGCGCTGATCCAGGCGCTCTCGGCCGTGATGATCCTCATCTCGCCGACCTTCATCGGCACGGCAATCGCGGCCGCGGTGATGGGTGTCGGCTACGGCGCGTACATGGCCGTGAGCCTGGCGCTTGCGACCGACCTGCTGCCGAAAGCCTCGCACCATGCGCGTGACCTCGGCATCGTGAACGTGTCTGCCAGTCTCGGACAGCTGCTGGGTCCGCTCCTGGGCGCGGGGCTGGTCGCACTGGTGGGCGGCTTCTGGCTGCTGTTCCTCGCCGCTGGCATCCTGTCGGTGCTCGGCGCGGTTATGACTTTGGGAGTGCGTCCTGCCGCAGCGTTGCCACAGCCACATCGAGCAGCGCATTGAACACTCGCGGACGCATCGCGGTGACCAGGTGCGAGGTGCGTGGCACGACGATCAGCTCCGAGTGCGGTGTGAGGCTCTGGAAGAGCTTCTCATGCGTGCGCAGCTGGTCGAACTGGCCGTTGATCCACCACAGCGGCATGCGCATCCGGTGCAGGCCAGCTAAGAGATCGAGCGTGCCGAGGCTCGCCAGCGCGACGTCTTGCGCGGCGAACGCGTAGCCGCCGGCGGCGAAATCACCTCTGGTGTCATCGGGCAGCGTTGCGGCCAGCACTTGGGAGGTGAGCCATTGTCCCTGGTCGGGGAGCGCGTTGAACGTGCGCGCGACGAAGCGATATGCGCTGAGCCCTGTGCCCCGAGGGAGACCGGTGCAGGAGGCTCCGATGAAACCGGCGATCGGCGGTGCGTCTTCGGCACTGGCATACGCGACCGAAAGCAGCCCGCCCATGGAATGGCCCACGAGCAGCACGGGGCCTCGAACGGCGGCATCCTGAACGGCCGCGTCGATCGTCGCGAGCGCGACGTCGAGCGTGAACGTCTCCTTCATGCGCGAACCGTGTCCGGGGAGATCCACCGCGGTGGCGGCGACACCGCGCTCGGCGAGATGTGCGAGCTGGGCGCGCCACATCGTGCGGGAGGTACGGATGCCATGCACGAGGACGACCTGGATGCTCATGTACTCCAGCATAGAAAAAGCGGGGCCGGTGGATGAACCACCGGCCCCGCTGAGTGTTGCGAGGTGCTTACTTCTCCCAGCCGACGTTCTCTACGGGCTGGACGCCGAAGCCATCCATGCCTACGTAAGGCTCGGGGGTGAGGTTCGCAAGACCCGTCTTGACGGCCGAGATGATCGGACCGTTGTAGAGCGGCATGAGGCCCCAGTCCTGGAAGATCTCTGCCTCGAGCTTCATGGCCGCAGCCGTCTGCTCGTCTGCGGTCGGAAGCGACTCGACCTCATCGTGGATGCGCTGGTCCATCTCAGCCGACTGAACGCCAGAGAGGTTCAAGCCCATGTCCATGCAGTACAGCTGGCAGAACCACGCAGCACCGAACGGGTCAGATGAGGTGAAGCGCAGCGACGAGACGTCCCAGTTCTTCGACACGTAGTCGTTCGAGAAGTCCGTCGACGGGCGAACGTCGACCTGCAGGTCGATGCCAACTTCCTTCTGCTGTGCCTGAAGCGCCTTTCCGAGCGCCTCGTTGGTGGGGCTGTCGCTCCAGATCGGGTACACGACCGTCAGCGTCTCGCCATCCTTCTCGCGGATGCCGTCGTCGTTCAGCTCCCAGCCTGCCTCTTCGAGAAGCGCGCTGGCGGCCTCAGGGTTGTACTCCCAGCCGGCCTCAGCAAGAGCGTTGCTGTAGCCAGGCTGGAACGGGAACAGCGTGAGCGAGCCTGCCGGCTCCTCTTCGTAGTCCAGACCGTTCCAAGCGATTTCCTTCTGCTGGTCGACGTTGATCGCCTTGAAGAACGCCTCGCGGACCCTGACATCCTCGAACTGCGGCTTGTCAGCGTCGACCTGGATCAGCGTGCTCGCGGTCTGCGTTGCGCGGTACAGCTCGATGCCTTCCATGTCCTTGACCTGCTCGAGGCGGTCATTGCTGGTGACCTCGACAGAGTCGATCTCATCGGCCTTGAAGGCGTTGATCGAGGCCGCGGCATCCATTGCCTGGAAGGAGACCTTGTCGAGAAGCGGCTCGTTGCCCCACCACAGCTCGTTCGGAACGTACGAGATGTACTGGGAGTTCGCGTCGAACTCGTCGATCTTGTACGGGCCGGCGCCCCACTCGGGGTGCGGGTCGCCGATCATTGCCTCGTTGAAGGTGGTCGGGTCAGCCAGCGCGGGGTGGATGATGCCGGTGAGGAAGGGCATCTCCGGCCATGCGAATTCACCGTCGAAGGTGACGATCGCGGTCTTCGTGGTGTCGCCCTGCTCAACCGAGGCGATCTGCTTGTAACCGTCGGTCGCGTTGGGAGTGAAGCCCTCGTCCGTGGAACGGTTGGCCTTCCACGTGGCGTCGATGGCAGTCCAGTCCATGTCGGTGCCGTCGTTCCAGTGCGCCTCATCCGTGAAGGTGAAGGTGATCTGGGTATTGCCGTCGACAGTGTCGAGCTCCCAGGCATCGAGGTACGCGTCGTTCTTGTACGGCGTGCCGTCGGCCTCCATCAGCATCATCTGGGGCATGTACCAGGATGCGACGCGCGTGGTGTTTGCAGAGGCATCGCCGTTGAATGCGTTCATCTGCTCGGGGATCTCGGTGAGCTGGAAGCGAACTTCGCCGCCCTGAGCGAGATTCTCGCGCTCCTGCGGGTTGTAGTCCGCGGACTTGGTCTCAACGGGCGCTGTTCCGTTGTCGCCGCCGTCACCGTTGTCGCCGGTGTCGGCTGCACAGCCCGAGAGGGCAAGTGCGAGGGCTCCGCTGAATGCGAGCGCCCCCATCAGCTTGTGCTGCTTCATGGTGCTCCTTTCGCCTTTCGGCGTGTCATAAGGCGAGAATAGTTCGCACACCGGCCAAATTGCAGTGATCACAGTGAATCATGGCTAACTGTTATCGGACGGTGACCGAGCGTTACCTACCGGTAACACGCTTAGCGTGAGACGGGCTCGGCCTGCATCGTTTCCGGGTTGAACACGAGGCGGTCGCGGGTGCGCTCAATGTCAGGATCTGGCACCGGGATCGCCGAGAGCAGCGCCTTCGTGTACGGGTGCTGAGGGTTCTCGAAAATGTCGTTGACCTCACCGTGCTCGACGAAGTCGCCGAGGTACATCACGGCAACACGGTCAGCGATGTGACGGATCACTGAGAGATCGTGCGCGACGAACAAATACGACAACCCGAGCTTCACCTTCAGCTCATCGAGCAGGTTGATGACACCGGCCTGAATCGAAACATCGAGCGCCGAGACCGGCTCATCGAGGACGATGATCTTCGGATTCGTCGACAGCGCGCGGGCGATGCCGATGCGCTGACGCTGCCCACCTGAGAAGGCGCCAGGGAAACGATCGATATGGGCGGGGTTCAGCCCAACCAGATCCATGAGTTCCTTGACGCGGGGGTGTACCTCTGCCTTGGGCGTGCCGATGGCACGCAGTGGCTCCGCGATGACGTCAGCAACAGTCATTCGCGGGTCGAGTGCCCCCATCGGATCCTGGAACACGATCTGAATGTCGCGACGTACCTGACGCTCGATGGAACGGCTGGTGATGTCATTGACACTCGTGCCATTGATGATGATGTCGCCATCATGCTGCTTGACGAGATCCATGATCTGCAGCAGCGTCGTCGTCTTGCCGGAACCCGACTCGCCGACGATGGCCATCGTCTCGCCTTCGCGCACGTCGAAGCTGACGGCCCTGACGGCGTGCACCTCACCGACCTTGCGCTTGAAGAACGCGCCCTTCAAGAGCGGGAACGTCTTGTTCATGTTGCGCACGTCGAGCGTGATGGCACGCTCCTCGCGCGGCATGCGGGTGAGGTCGCTCTCCGGGAGTTCCGGGATAGGGAACACCGGGAGGCCTCCGAGGAGACCGCCATCGTCGATTTCATTCGCACGAATGCAGGCGGCCTGATGCGGATTGCCGGTTCCCGTGTGCACCGGCACCAGATCAGGCTCGCGGGTGCGGCAAGCGTCTATGACGATCGGGCAGCGGTCCGCGAACGGGCATGCATCCGGCAGGTTGATCAGCAGGGGAGGGTTTCCCTTGATCGGAACCAGCGGCTCCTTCTCTGCCTTGTCGACGCGAGGAATCGCGGCCAGGAGCCCGATCGAGTACGGCATCCGGGTGTGGTGGAACAATTCGCCCACCGGAGCGTGTTCGATGGGGCGGCCCGCATACATCACCATGACGTCATCCGCCATGCGCGCAACCACGCCCATGTCGTGGGTGATCATGATCGTGGCGGCGCCGGTCTCATCTTGCGCCTTCTCGATCAGGTCGAGGATCTGCGCCTGGATCGTCACGTCAAGTGCCGTGGTCGGCTCGTCGGCGATGATGAGTTTCGGATTGTTCGCCATGGCGATCGCGATGACCACGCGCTGGCGCATACCGCCGGAGAACTCGTGGGGGAAGCCCTTCATGCGCTTCTCCGGCTCGGTGATGCCGACAAGTCGCAGAAGCTCGACCGAGCGATCCCAAGCATCCTTCTTCGACAGCCCGCGGTGCACCGTGAGTGCTTCGATCAGCTGATCGCCGACGGTGAACACCGGAGTAAGCGAGGTGAGTGGATCCTGGAAGATCATCGCCAGACCATTGCCGCGAATGACCGACATCTGCTTGTCGGACTTCCCGAGCAGTTCCTGGCCGTCATAGATGATCGAGCCGGAGACACGGGCGTTCTCATCGAGAAGGCCCATGATGGCGAGCGAGGTGACGGACTTGCCGGAACCGGACTCGCCCACGATGCCGAGAGTCTTGCCTGCTTCGAGGTCGAAGGAGACACCACGCACAGCGTCGACCCGGCCGGCCTCTGATGCGAAGCTGACCTTGAGGTCGCGTACCGAGATGATGGCGCTCATGCTTGTCCTCCTGCAGCCGAGGTGGGATCGAGGGCGTCGCGCAGACCGTCGGCGACGAGTGCCATCGAGACGGTGAGCAGCGTGAGTGCCGCTGCCGGGAAGTAGAACAGCCATGGGGCGCTGGTGATCGTGTTCGCGCCTGAGCCGATCAGGGAGCCGAGTGAGACATCGGGGATCTTCACACCGAAGCCGATGAAGGAGAGGCCGGTCTCGGCCATCACCGCGCCGACGATGCCGAGAGTGAAGTTGATCACGAGCAACGAGCCGATGTTCGGCAGCAGGTGGCGCATGACGATCCTCATGCCGGAGACGCCCATGTAGCGAGCCGCGTGCACGTACTCGCGTTCGCGCAACGACAGTGCGGTCGTCCAGACGACACGAGCGGGGAAGTACCAGCCGACCACGAAGATCAAGATCAACGCAATGACTCGCCAGTCACCGCCGGACTTGTTGGACAGCAGCGACAGGATGAGGAAACTGGGGATCACCATCATGAAATGGATGATGGTGAGGGTGATTTTCTCGGTCCAGCCGCCAAAGTAGGCCGCAGCCGTGCCGATGATCGCAGACAGCACCGTGGTGCCCACAGAAACACTCACCGCGATCATGAGCGAGCGCTGCAGGCCGATGGCGACCTGGGCGAAGGCATCGTTACCTGATGCGGTGGTTCCGAACCAGTGTTCTGCCGAGGGGGGACGGCTGAGGTTCAGGAAGTCGAGCTCGATGTGGTCGTACTTCGCGATGAGTGGCGCGATGATCGCGAACAGCACGAGCAACACAAAAATGACGATGCCGGCGACCGCTGGCTTGTTGCGCATGAACCGTCGCGAGTACAGCGTCCACTTCGACATCGGTTTGCTGGTGTCGAGTACGGAGGTCTCAGTTGCGGAGATTGTCATGATCAGTTCACCCTCACTCGCGGGTCAAGAACGACGACCACAATGTCGGAGAGGATCGCTCCGAGCGCGGTCAGCAGGCCGGCGAAGGCAGCGACTGCGACCACGCCGTTGATGTCGCTCTTCGTGATGGTCTCAATGAAGTACTTGCCCATACCGTTCCACGCGAAGATCGTTTCGGTCAGGATCGCGCCGGTGAATACCGCGGGGATGCTGAACGCCACCTGCGTCGCGACGGGGATGAGCGAGGTGCGCAGGGCGTGCTTGCGAATCGCCTGCGGCTTCGTGAGGCCCTTGGCTCGTGCCGTGCGCACGTAATCGGCGTTGATGTTGTCCAGCAGGAGCGAGCGCTGCAGGAAGTGCGTGCCGGCGTACCCGACGATCACCAGAGCGATCGTGGGCAGAGTTATGTGCTGCAGTTTGTCTATGAGAAGTGGGAAGAACCCCTCCACCCCCTTGCTGGCGGCGCCGGTCACAAAGAAAATGCGGATACCGACGAGGTTGTTCAGCCCGATAGCGAGAAGCACCAAGCCCAAAGCCGCGACGATGATGTTGATGTTCATCGTGATGATCGAGGTCGCCTGACCGATCCGGTCGGCGAGCTTGTACTGCCGTGAAGCCGTGTACACGCCGAGGGCGATGCCGAGGACGGTCATGATGATCGTCGCGCCAAGCACGAGTTCCGCGCTGACCCACATCCGGTAGGCGACCTGTTCGTTGACGGAGCCGCCGGTCGGGCTCACGCCCCAGTCCCATCGGAAGAGAATGCCGCTGAACCAGTTCCACCACCGCTCCCAGATCGGGACGGAATCGCTGAGATTGCGAGGCTCGAGCAGATTGGTGATCTGCTCTTCAGAGAGCGGTGGACGCCGACCGACGTAGTTATTCCGTGGATTGAGGAAGCCCCAAGCCAGGAAGAACGTGATGTTGGTCGCGATCACGATCATCAACAGCCAGCCGAGGGTACGGCGCAGAAGATACTTGATCAAGGTTTTGTCTTTCTCTATTACAGGCGCGCTCGGGATCGGCCGACGCAACGCTGAGTCGGGATGTATTCAAACATCTTCAACCCGATTGTGCGACCGATCTCCCTCAGAACGACTGATACGGAGTCGGGTTTTGTCTGGCACTCGGTCTCGCCGAGTTCGTACAGGGCAACCTCGCGAGACTATCACCGGTGCGCGCGAATCGATGATTAGGAGGTGCTCACCGTACAATCGACAGGACATGTCACCACGCGCTCTCACCCCGCTCGCGCCTGCCGCGACCCCGGCTTCGCAGATCCGCAATTTCTGCATCATTGCCCACATCGATCACGGCAAGTCGACCCTTGCCGACCGCATGCTCCAGATTACGGGCGTCGTCTCGGATCGGGATATGCGCGCACAGTATCTCGATCGGATGGACATCGAGCGTGAGCGCGGCATCACGATCAAGAGCCAAGCCGTGCGGATGCCGTGGGCAGACAGTGAGCAGACGTTCGCCCTGAACATGATCGATACCCCGGGGCACGTCGACTTCACCTATGAGGTCTCTCGGTCGCTGGCAGCCTGCGAGGGCGCCATCCTCCTTGTTGACGCGGCGCAGGGCATCGAGGCGCAGACTCTTGCGAACCTTTACCTCGCGCTGGAGAACGATCTCAAGATCATCCCGGTGTTGAACAAGATCGACCTTCCCGCGGCAGATCCGGAGAAGTTCGCGAAGGAACTGGCCAACCTGATCGGCGGACGGCCGGAGGATGTGCTGCGCGTCTCGGGCAAGACCGGTGTCGGCGTCGAGGAATTGCTCGACCGGATCGTGCAGGAGATTCCGGCGCCGCAGGGTGACCCGGATGCCCCGGCGCGCGCGATGATCTTCGACTCCGTCTACGACTCCTATCGTGGCGTCGTCACCTATGTGCGCATGATCGACGGCAGTCTGGAGCCGCGAGAGCGCATTCAGATGATGTCGACGCATGCGAACCATGAACTCCTCGAGATCGGCGTATCGAGTCCGGAACCAGTGCCTTCCCTGGGGCTCGGCGTCGGCGAAGTGGGCTACCTCATCACCGGGGTGAAGGATGTGCGCCTGTCCAAGGTGGGCGACACCGTGACCACTTCGCGGAAACCAGCATCCGAGGCTCTGGCCGGTTATACCGACCCGAAGCCGATGGTGTATTCGGGTCTCTACCCGATCGACGGCAGCGATTACGGCGATCTTCGTGAAGCACTGGACAAGTTGAAGCTGTCTGATGCGTCGCTGGCGTATGAGCCGGAGACGTCGGTGGCGCTCGGCTTCGGTTTCCGCTGCGGATTCCTGGGGCTGCTGCACCTGGAGATCATCACGGAGCGACTGACGCGGGAGTTCGATCTCGACCTGATCACGACTGCACCCAGTGTGATCTACGAGGTCACCACGGACACCGGCGAAAAGGTCATTGTCACGAACCCGAGTGAGTACCCAGACGGGCGGGTCGCTCTGGTGACGGAGCCGATGGTAAAGGCCGCGATCCTGCTGCCGAAGGACTACGTCGGCACCGTCATGGAACTGTGCCAGTCTCGTCGCGGCACGCTGCTGGGTATGGAGTACTTCTCCGAAGATCGTGTCGAGTTGCGCTACAACATGCCGCTCGGTGAGATCGTGTTCGACTTCTTCGATCACCTGAAGTCAAAGACCCAGGGCTACGCGAGTCTCGACTATGAGCCCTCCGGCCAGCAGGAAGCCGACCTCGTGAAGGTGGACGTGCTGCTGCAGGGTGAGGCAGTCGATGCGTTCAGCGCGATCGTGCATCGTGACAAGGCATACGCCTACGGCACGCTCATGACGGAGCGACTGCGCAAGCTCATCCCTCGCCAGAACTTCGAAGTCCCGATCCAGGCAGCCATCGGTGCACGCATTATCGCCCGCGAGACGATCCGGGCTCTGCGCAAGGACGTGCTCGCCAAGTGCTACGGCGGTGACATCAGCCGTAAGCGCAAACTGCTGGAGAAGCAGAAGGAGGGCAAGAAGCGCATGAAGATGGTTGGACGTGTCGAGGTCCCCCAGGAGGCGTTCATCGCAGCGCTCTCCGGCGACGTCGAAGGTAAAGAGAAGAAGTAGCGATGTAACCTCCCGCGGCGCGTGGGGGGTGATCGCTCAGGTAACTCGAAGTAGTCTGGAACTCATGCGGCGCGGGACTTTCCGAGACGACACGGTTGACTATGCAGCCGTCGGGGCTACTCATGCCCCCGACTTGATGCAGTATCCACCGGAGCGCAGCCTCCCGGCGGAAGATGCGTGGCGGCTGGGTAGCGGTGAAGAGCGCTTCCGCACCGCGGGAGACGCGCTTTTGTCGTGGACGGCCCAGCGGGCAGCAGGGCTGAACCTCGAGGATGTGCGCCCGGCCGCAGGACCGGCTTATGCGGGCGTCAGCTTCGACGCAGAGGGAAACCCCGTCGCGCCGAGTAAACGCGAGGTCGAGCAGCGTTTCGACGCGGAGGGTACTCCGTTCGTGGGCGCCGGTATGACGCTGCAGCTGCGCGGACGCGTTTCAGGAATGCGCGCGGACGCAGAGCTTCGCGTGATCTCTGTCACGGAGGACTCTCGTCGGATCGGCTTCGTCCTGGGCACGGTGGGCGGTTCTGTCGTCAGCGGTGAGGAACTGTTCGAGATCGAGTGGCGTGAAGACAACGATGAGGTCTGGTTCACTGTGCGCGCGTTCGATGCGCCCAACTCGCTGCTCTACCGATTCGTACCCGGGCTTGTGAAGCGTCGCCGCAAGGAACTCTTCGCTCGTTACCTGCGCGCCATTTCGCCGCTGTACGCGACGCCACTCTGATGGCGGGTCCGCTTCCGCTGGGTGATCCGGCGCCGTCAGATGGCCGGCTCCCCGCGGATCTGCCAGTCGATCGCAGCGTGCCGTTCTCGGCCTATCTGCACGTGCCGTTCTGCCGGGTGCGCTGCGGCTATTGCGACTTCAACACGTACACCTCCGGTGAACTGCGCGGGGCACGGCAAGACGAGTACGCCGATACGCTTGGGATCGAAATCGCGTTGGCGCGACGTGTGCTGGCGGATGCTGGCGCGCTGCGACCGATGGACACCGTGTTCTTCGGCGGAGGCACGCCGACGTTGCTTCCGGCGGGGGATCTGGCACGGATGCTGGATGCTGCTGTGGACGCGTTCGGCCTGAGCGACGGCGCCGAGATCACGGTTGAAGCGAACCCCGACACGGTCACACCTGACGTCGTGCGCACCCTGGTGGATGCCGGTGTCACGCGACTCTCGGTGGGCATGCAGTCCGCCGTGCCGCACGTGCTCGCAGCACTCGACCGCACGCATCAGCCGGAAAATGTGCGCACTGCAGTTGAAGCGGCGAAGGACGCGGGTCTCGCGGTCAGCGTCGATTTGATCTACGGCGCGCCGGGGGAGGCTCTTGGAGATTGGGAAGCTTCTCTGGATGCTGCGCTCGAGTTGGAGCCCGATCACATTTCCGCCTACGCGCTGATCATCGAGGACGGGACGAAGCTCGCCCGCCAGATTCGGCGCGGCGAAGTGCCGACGCCCGATGACGACCTGCAGGCCGACATGTATGAGCTCGCCGATTCTCGTCTCGCCGCGGCGGGTTTCGAGTGGTACGAGCTGAGCAACTGGGCGCGCAGCAGCGAGCAGCGCTCCCGTCACAACCTGGCGTACTGGCGGGGGAGCGACTGGTGGGGCTTCGGCCCCGGCGCGCACAGCCATGTCGCGGGGCTTCGCTGGTGGAATGTGAAGCATCCGGCGGCATACGCGCAGCGCCTGGCAGCATCCGAATCTCCTGCAGCGGGAACGGAGCGGCCCGATGCTCAGGCGCACCTGCTCGAGCGGGTGCTGTTGGAAAGCCGACTGGCAGAGGGAATCGCGGTCACGGCCATTCCTGCGCAGAATCGCACGAAAGTAGCAGGGCTGATCGCTGACGGCATGGTGGATCCAGCGGCAGCGCTCAAGGGACGGATTCGTCTCACCTTGAAGGGTCGGCTTCTTGCCGATGCCGTGGTGCGCGAGCTGACCGACTAGCTCGGACTGATCACGCATCTGGCCGGCAGCGATCATCCACGCTAGCGACTCTCTCGGAGACTTACGAGAGTCGAGTTCGCTCTTCCGCGTGCGATCCGCACCTTCTAAGTGGCCCCTGTATATCAGGGCAACAGATCCAGCCCTGTGGTGCGGCGCTGGGGAAGCGTCGCGGTGACCGTGTCGAACACACGCGTGGCGCGCTCGGCGTCGAACGCTGGCCACCCAGGATCACCCGTCGTGATGAACTTCACCCACGCCTCATGCATGTTCGTGGCCAGTCCCCGAGGCGCGTCGCGTCCGGCCATCCGGTTCGAATCCTCGTCGTCGAGATGGTCGAAGACGAATGCGAGCTCCAGCGCATGCGCGGCACGAAGGTCACGGACCGGGCTCTGCCACGCGAACTCGTATACGTAGGTGGAGGCCGTGCGTGCGGTTGCGATGCGCGTCGCAGGGGCGCGCAGCATCATGTCTGTGGCGAGCTGGCCGAAGATCTCGCCGGCGGAGGCGTTTGGCCAGTCCTTTCGATACGCGCGTTCGGCGCGCGCCGAGATGCGCATAGCCAGTCGCGCCAGGAGGAGCTTTGCGCGCGTGACGCCAGTCAGTGCCTCCGGGGTGAACCACAATCGATACTCATCCGTGTTCGTTCCGATGAGGATCGGTGTGTTGACTTCTGGCAGAACCTCGTGAGGTGAGCGCGGCAAGCTCTCGGGGTCGAGGACGAGTTGGAATCCAGGAGCCCCGCCCAGCGGCGATGCTCCGGCGGCCTGCTCACGACGGGCGTCGAGCAACTGCTCTGGAGTGAGCGCGGCGAAGGCTACACGATCGGCGCTGACAGACATCCGCTTGGCCATTTGAACGCTCACTCGACCTGCTTTGGCCGCAGTCTGCGCCTCAAGCGGCCCGGACTGGATGATCGCTCGGCGGATGCGTGCACGCGAGTCGTCGACGGCGAGCAGTGCGGCAACGAGACTGCCACCGGCGGACTCGCCCATCACGGTGATCTGTGCTGGATCGCCACCGAAAACCGCAATCTCGCGGTGCACCCATTCGAGCGCCGCGGCAGCGTCGCGAAGGCCGAGATTGCGGGGGACACCGTCCAGTACAGAGAATCCCTCGGAGCCGAGGCGATAGTTGATCGAGACGAAGATGATGCCGTTCCGAGCGAATGTCGTTCCGTCGTAGGCACCCAGCGCCGAGGTGCCGCGTTCGAAGGCTCCGCCGTGGATCCACAGCACGACCGGAGCATCCTTGGCGTCTTCCGGCGCCCAGACGTTCGCCGTGAGGATGTCGTCGCCGTCGATCTTCACCGTTCCGAGCAGCTCGCCGATCGCTCCGGGATAAGGGCGCTGCGGGGCCGTCGGCCCGAAACTCGTCGCATCCCGAATGCCGTCCCAGTGTGCTGGCGGTTGTGGAGTGCGGAAGCGATTTTCGCCGAATGGTGCGGCCGCATAGGGGATGCCTAGGAAGCGACGAATCCCGTCTTCGTATGTGCCGCGAACAGCGCCATTGCTGAGCGTGCGCGTCAGGGAATCCGTCATGGCGTCATCCTAAACGGTGCGGTGGCGGCACCGGGGAGCGGTGAACTCCGCCGTTGCGATCGGGAGAAGGTAGAATTGGCACTCTGAGTATGTGAGTGCCAGACGGGAGGGCGAAAGTTGGTCACTGAACGTGGACTTGAAGTCCTCCGAGCGATCGTGCAGGACTACGTCGAGACCCACGAGCCCGTCGGCAGCAGATCAATCGTTGATCGGCATTCCTTCGGAGTCTCCGCCGCGACGATTCGCAACGACATGGCGCAGCTCGAAGACGAAGAGCTCATCGTCGCACCGCACACATCGTCAGGGCGCGTGCCGACGGATAAGGGCTACCGGGTCTTCGTGGACCATCTCTCGCAGTTGCGGCCGCTTTCTGGCGCCCAGCGCACGGCGATCGAGTCGTTTCTTGCGGATCCTGCCGATCTTGACGATCTGATGGCGCGCACCGTGCGCGTGCTGACGCAAGTCACCGGGCAGGTCGCGCTCGCGCAGTATCCGTCTTTCGCTCGCGCGCACCTCACCCACATCGAGCTGGTATCGCTCGCACCGAACAGGTTACTGGTGGTGCTGGTGACGGATGCCGGCGGTGTGTCGCAACGTATCGCGGGGCTGCCGATCGATCTCGATGATTCTGATGTCGCTGTGCTTCGCGCCCGCCTGTCTGCGCTGTTGACCAGCCAATCAGTGCGCGAGGCCGCCGATCGAGTGCAGTCGATGGCCAGCACACCCGATGCGAGCCGCACTGATATCGTGCTTCGTGTGCTGGCGGGCATCATCGGCGAAGAGCTGGCAGAGTTCCGACAGGAACGGCTGGTGATGGCGGGCGCGGCGACTCTGGCGAGGCGCGAGCAAGACTTTCGTGGCAGCATCCATCCGCTGCTCGAGGCGATCGAGGAGCAGGTGACGCTGCTGCGGCTCATGAGCGAGATGGTGACCGACGAGCACGGTCTGGCAGCGAGTATCGGGGCAGAGAACGAACCGTTCGGGCTGCCCGAAGCGTCGATCGTCGCGAGCAACTATCTCACTCCGGGGGGCACTGCGCGCGTCGGCGTCATGGGTCCCACACGTATGGACTATCCGAGCAATCTTGCTGCGGCGCGGGCTGTCGCCCGTTACCTGTCGCGGATGCTCGATGAAGACGAAGCGAGCCGCTGAAGCGGATTGCACGCGTGCACGCACACGCAGAAAGGTGATTGTGGCGGACCATTATGAGGTTCTCGGAGTGTCACGTGACGCGACGACGGACGAGATCAAGAAGGCGTATCGGAAGCTTGCTCGGCAGCTGCACCCGGATGTGAACCCGGGTGATGACGCCGCTGAGAAGTTCAAGCTCGTTACACACGCCTACGACGTGCTCAGTGGCGACGACTCACGCCGACGCTATGACATGGGCGGTGGTGACGGTGCCAACAACGGAGGCGGAGACTTTGGTGGTTTCGGGGGCTTCGGCGACATCTTCGAAACGTTCTTCGGCGCGCAGGGCGGTGGCCGAGGCGGTCGCCCGAGGTCGCGCAGGGAGCGCGGTCAGGATGCGCTGGTGCGCGTCACCCTCGATCTCGGTGATGTTGTTTTCGGCGCACACCGCGACATCGAGGTCGATACGGCCGTGCTGTGCGAAACCTGCAATGGTTCGTGCACGCAACCGGGTACGTCACCCGTGACCTGCGACATCTGCGGTGGCTCAGGGCACGTGCAACGTCAGGTGCGTAGCCTGCTCGGCAACGTCGTGACTTCGCAGCCGTGCGGCAGCTGCGAAGGCTACGGCACGGTCATTCCGCACCCGTGCGGCACGTGCGCCGGCCAGGGACGCGTGCGCTCACGCCGCACAGTCTCGTTGGATATTCCTGCGGGCGTTGAGACCGGACTGCGTCTGCAGCTGCCGGGCTCCGGAGAGGTCGGCAAGGCCGGCGGGCCCAAGGGCGACCTGTACGTCGAAGTGACAGTTTCCCCTCATGTCGCGTTTAGCCGTGACGGCGATGATCTGCTTGCAACCCTCGAAGTCTCGATGTCCGATGCAATTCTCGGTACCGAGACATCGATCGACGGACTGGACGGCCAGGTGGATCTGGAAATCCGCTCGGGTGTGCAGTCCGGCGATGTGCTCACGATCAAGGGCCGGGGGATCACTCCATTGCGCGGCAACCAGCGTGGTGATCTGCGAGTCGGCGTGCAAGTGGTGACGCCGACGAAGCTCGATTCTGCGCAGCGCGCGCTGATCGAGGACTTCGCCAAGAAGCAGAAGGCTCCCGGGCCCCAGCTCGCGCAGTTCCAGCAGGGGCTATTCTCGAAGCTGCGCGACAGGTTCCGTCACTGAAAGTAAGTTACTGCTCAGCGTCATCGAATCGGAGGCCCCGTGGCTCTGCACTTCCTCGTCGAGAGTTCCTCGGCTACCGCAGTCGGCGACGTCGTCTCGCTGACCGGTGCCGAGGCGAAGCACGCAGCGGTCGTACGCCGATTGCGCGTGGGAGAGTCCGTCACGATCGGTGACGGCTCGGGCGTGTGGCTCGAGGGCACGGTGACCGATGTCTCGGCGTCCCGTGTCGACGTGAAGGTCACTGAACGCACCGAGCAGGATCCTCCTGCCATCCGGCTCCTGCTCGCGCAGGCGTTGGCGAAGGGCGACCGCGATGAACTCGCGGTGCAGGCATCGTGCGAGCTCGGCGTGGACGAGATCGTGCCGTGGCAGGCATCGCGGAGCATCTCCCGCTGGGAAGGCCCCAAGGCCGTCAAGGGTCGCGATCGCTGGGCGTCAATCGTGCGCGAGGCTGCGAAGCAGGCGCATCGCTCATGGGTGCCCGAGGTATCCTCGCCGCTGACCAGCGCGCAGTTGATCGCGCGCTCCGCCGGACAGCGGATGCTGGTGCTCGAGCCGACGGCGACCACGAAGCTGTCGTCGATCCGCGCGGATGAGCGAGACATACTCCTCGTCGTCGGACCTGAGGGTGGCATCTCACCGGAAGAGCTTTCTCGGTTCGACGAGGCCGGAGCCGAGCGTGTACGACTCGGCGACACGGTGCTGCGTACCTCTACGGCAGGCCCGGCGGCGATCGCCGTGCTGTCGGCCGCTCTCGGCCGGTGGTGATGGTCGTCTTTCGCTCGTGGTGACGTGGTGTGCGGGGGATGGTGTCTCAGACCAGGAGATGCACGGCTCGCCTAGACTGGAGACATGACGGAACCCTCGATCTTCACCCGCATTCTCACCGGCGACATCCCTGGTGAGATCATCGCGTCGACCGATCGACTCTTCGCCATTCGCGACATCGCGCCGCAGGCGCCCGTGCACCTGCTCGTGATTCCCAAGACTGAGCAGTACCGCGACGTTGTTGAGCTTGCCGCTGGCGACCCAACGCTGCTGGCCGAACTCATCGCGTTCGCGAATACGATCGCCGCGGAGCATTCCGATGGCGACTTCCGTCTGCTGTTCAACACCGGCGCGAATTCGGGGCAGACGGTCTTCCACGTTCACGCCCATATTCTCGCTGGCGGCCTGACAGAAAAGAGCGTCGGTGCCTGAGCCCGAACAGAACAGCGTCACCGAACGCATCTATGTCGACGGTGTCGCCATGGTGCGGGTGCTCGGTCCACAGGATCGACTGCTGAGGATGCTCGAAAAAGAGCATCCGGATGTTCAGATTCTCGTGCGCGGCAACGAGATCACTCTCAGCGGTGACGCAGCGAGCGTAGCCGCGGCGAAGACCCTGGTGGAGGAACTGCTCGTAATGACGCGTGACGGCCATGACCTCGCGCCCAGCGACGTCGAGACCTCCGCGCGGATGCTGCGCCAGGAAGACGGCCCGCGTCCGAGCGAGGTGCTCGGCGAAGCCATCCTGACCACGCGTGGCAAGGCAATCCGCCCGAAGACGCTCGGCCAGAAGGAATACGTCGACGCGATCGACGAGAACACGATCGTCTTCGGCATCGGCCCTGCCGGAACCGGAAAGACCTACCTCGCGATGGCGAAGGCGGTGCAGGCGCTTCAACGCAAGGAGGTCGCTCGCATCATCCTGACCCGCCCGGCCGTTGAAGCAGGGGAGCGGCTGGGGTTTCTTCCCGGAACCCTCAACGAAAAGATCGATCCGTACCTGCGCCCGCTCTACGATGCGCTGAACGAAATGATGGATCCGGAGATTGTGCCGCGGCTGATGGCGAGCGGAACGATCGAGGTTGCCCCGCTCGCGTACATGCGCGGCCGCACACTCAACGACTCGTTCGTCGTGTTGGACGAGGCGCAGAACACCACACCAGAGCAGATGAAGATGTTCCTCACCCGCCTAGGATTCGGCACGAGGATGGTCGTCACCGGTGACATCACCCAGGTCGATCTGCCGCAGGGCGCGTCAGGTTTGCGCCTGGTGACCCGCGTGCTCGACGAAATCGAAGACATCCACTTCTCTCGCCTCACCAGCGCCGACGTCGTGCGTCATTCGCTGGTCGGCCGCATCGTCGACGCGTACAGCGAGTATGACGAACAGCGCACGGCAGCCCGTCACGAGCGTGAGCAGGCAAGCGAGTTCGCGAACCGCGCCGAGCGCCGCACAAACCAGCGCCCAGGACCACGGGATCGGTCGCCCAAACGAGGACACGCATCATGATCGAAATCAACAACGAGTCGGCCATCACCATCGACGAGACTGTCCTGCAGCGACTCACGGACTTCAACCTCGCCCAGCTGCACGTCAGCCCGGATGCCGAGGTTGCAATCGTTCTCGTCGACGAGGGTGCCATGGAGGCACTGCACGTGCAATGGATGGACGAGCCAGGTCCGACCGACGTGCTGAGTTTCCCGATGGACGAACTGCGCCCTGGTACCGAAGATCGCCCGACTCCTCCTGGGCTCCTCGGTGACATCGTGCTGTGCCCGCAGGTCGCGCAGGCGCAGGCGCAGGGCGCGGGCCACGCACTGATGGACGAGCTCATCCTGCTCACCACGCACGGCCTCTTGCACCTGCTCGGCTACGATCACGCCGAACCCGACGAGGAGCGTGAGATGTTCGGGCTGCAGAAGGAGCTGATCCAGGCTTTCGCGCACGCTGAGCGCAGCCGATGACCGAGATTCTCCTCCTTCTCGCCGCACTCCTGCTTGTGGCGTTCGGTGGCCTCGCCGCGGCGACCGATGCCGCCTACGGTGTCACCTCGCGTGCCGACCTCGCCGACATGGCTGTCGAAGGCCGCAATGCCAAGGCTCTGACCCATATTGGCAATGACCTCGACGCGCATGTCAACGCCATCTCCTTCATTCGGGTGCTCGTTGAAGTGACGGCGGCCGTGTTCGTCACCGTGGCGTTCACAATCATGTTCGAAAACATCTGGTGGGCAATGCTCGCCGCGGCGATCCTGATGACCGGGATCACCTTCGTGCTCGTCGGCGCGAGCCCAAGGACGTTCGGCAGGCACCATGCTGAAGACATGATCCGCGGGACGGCAGCGATCGTGCGTGGTCTGCGTTTCATCCTCGGCCCCATCGCATACGGACTCGTCGTGATCAGTAACAAGGTCACCCCCGGCACCGGTCGCAGCTCCTTCGCCTCTGAGGACCAACTGTTGAGCATGGTCGATGAGGCCGCCTCCAATGACCTGATCGAAGAGGACGATCGCGACCTCATCCACTCGGTCTTCGACTTCACCGATCAGTTCGTGCGCGCGGTCATGGTGCCGCGCACCGAAATGGTGACGGTGGATGCCGACGCCACGACAGACCAGGCGATGTCGCTGTTTTTGAATCGCGGTGTCTCCCGGATCCCGGTGGTTGATGATGAAGCGGACGACGTCGTCGGTGTGCTGTATTTGAAGGACCTCGTGCAGTTCGCCTATCGTGACGATTCCGCGTGGCGCGCCGCATCCGTTCGTCCCATCGCTCGGCCAGCGACCTTCGTACCGGAATCGATGCGGGCGGAGACGCTTCTGCAGCAGATGAAGCGCGACGCCGTGCATGTGTGCCTCGTGATCGATGAACACGGCGGGATCTCGGGTCTTGTCACCTTGGAAGACCTGATCGAAGAGCTCGTCGGCGAGATCTCCGATGAGTACGACCATGCAGCAGCGGAAGTCGTGAATCTCGGCGATGGCCGCTATCGCGTCAGCGCGCGCCTCTCCCTTGACGATGTCGGCGACCTGTTCGGCATCGAACTCGAGGATGAGGACGTCGACTCGATCGGCGGACTGCTCGGCAAGGCCGTGGATAGAATCCCGCAACCGGGGGTCACTGCGACGATAGAAGGACTGGTCCTGACCGGCGGCGCTTCGCGCGGTCGCGGGCGGGGAATCGCCACGGTATTCGTGGAGCGCGCCGCTGGCGCAACAGAGGAGACAGACGATGACTGAGACCAACCGCAGCGGATTTGTGACTTTCGTCGGGCGTCCCAACGTCGGAAAATCCACGCTGACGAATGCACTGGTCGGCGAGAAGATCGCCATCACCAGCGAGAAGCCACAGACGACCAGGCGTGCCATCCGTGGCATCCTGAATCGTCCCTCAGGGCAGCTGGTGATCGTCGACACCCCGGGTATCCACAAGCCGCGCACCCTGCTGGGCGAGCGGCTCAACGACCTGGTCGAGCAGGTGCTGGGCGACGTCGACGTGATTGGCTTCTGCGTGCCAGCCACCGAGAAAGTCGGCCCGGGTGATCGACGGATCGCTGCCTCGCTGGACGGCTACGCACGCGCTAAGAAGATCGCTATCGTCACGAAGACGGATGCCTCGACCCGCAAGCAGATCGCCGAGCGCCTGCTGGAGGTTGACGCGCTGCGTGAAGACTGGGACATGGTGATCCCGCTGTCGGCGCTCACCCGTGATCAGCTCGACGTGCTCACTGACGAGATGCTCCGGCTGATGCCGAAGGGACCCGCGCTCTACCCGGAGGGCATCACCACCGACGAGTCGCTGGAGGACCGGATCGCGGAGATGATCCGCGAGGCCGCCCTCGAAGGCGTACGCGATGAGCTGCCCCACTCGATCGCCGTGGTCATCGACGACATCGCGCCGCGCGAAGGAACAGATCTCACCGACGTGCATGCGCAGATCGTCGTCGAGCGCGACAGCCAGAAGGCGATCATCATCGGCCACAAGGGCCAGCGCCTGGCAGATGTGGGAAAGCGCGCCCGTGTCGGCATCGAAGAGCTCGTCGGCACCCGTGTCTTCCTCGGCCTGCATGTGAAGGTTGCCAAGGAATGGCAGCGCGACCCGAAGCAGCTGGGACGCCTCGGGTTCTGACATGGTGACGGGACCAGACGTGGCCAAGCACTGGATCGCGACTGAGTGGGGGACGCCGGAGACCTGGTCGTTCGTCGAGTACGACGTGCCTGCGCCCGAGCAGGGCGAGATCACCATTCGTGTGCACGCAGCGGGGATGAACCCGGCCGACTACAAACACGTCGCTGTGGCACGCAGCGGTGCCACGCTACCTGTATCGATCGGCTATGAGGTGTCTGGCGAGATCACCGCGATCGGGCGTGATACCGAGATCGGCTCAGGCGTGGCTCAGGTCGGCGATGAGGTCATCGCATTCCGTGTCGCTGGCGGTTACGCCACAGCGCTGACGATGCCTGCAGAGAAAGCCTTCGCAAAACCCACCACGCTGACCCATGCCGCCGCCGCGAACCTGCTGCTGGCGGGCACGACGGCGGCCGAGATGCTGGCTGTCACCGCAGCGTCAGCGGGGGAGACGATCCTGCTGCACGGGGCATCCGGTGCTGTCGGCGTCAGCGTGCTGCAGCAGGCAGCGCACCACGGCATCCGGGTCATCGGTACGGCGAGCGAGGCGCGATTCGACGAGGTGCGTCGATTTGGCGGTATCCCGGTTGAGTACGGTGCAGGTCTCGCTGACCGAGCGCGTGCGGCCGCCGGTGGCAAGATCGCGGCGGCACTGGATGCGGTCGGCACCGATGAGGCCGTGGATGTGTCGCTCGAGCTGGTCGCGGATCGCGCACGGATAGTCACGATCGCTGCGGCACAGCGCGCGCAGCAGGACGGCATCCGCTGGATTGTGGGCTCGCTGCCGGAGAGCACGCGCTTCCGTGACAGCATCCGCGGTCAACTGGTTGATCTTGCCCAGCAGGGTCTTCTCGAGGTTCCGCTCGCGCGTACATACCCGCTGGCCGAGGCGCCGGACGCGCTCGCGTTCCTCAAAGACGGCCATCCAGGCGGAAAGATCGCGCTCATCCCGTGAACTGATGGCGGGCCGCCCCTCGTAGCGGCTACTCGATCGCGACGGTCCAGAGCGCGGAACGGATGACCACGAAGCCCGGGCCGAAATCGACGTCAGCTGCTTGCTGGAGCGTCCCGTCGTCCCAGACGACGTCGACGACGAGATAGCCGTTCTCCGCGCTGCTCGCGAGATATGTATCGGGTCCGAGGAGTTCGGCGACCGTGTCCTGGATCGTCGCGAGATCCTCCTCGGCCGCTGCCCCTGGAGTACCCGTGACCGGATCGGGGTAAGCGATCGGGTCGAACAGGGCGAGCGGTATCGGTGGGTGAGTCGGAGTGAAGGTGGTGCCGTCATACGTTCCAGACATCCCATACGCTCCCCATCGAGTGGTGCCGGACTCATCATCGGGTGCGGCATCGGCCCACGACCAGCCCTCGAGTGGGATACCGACGCACTGCGGCGGATACGACTCCATCACAATGCCGAGGCAGAGCTTCGCGTCTCCGTCGACGTCGATGATGGTTCCGGTCGCAATGACATCGAGGGCGGGCGGCGTCGGGCGCTGCGTTCCCAAGGTGTACTCCGCTTCCGAGGTGCTCGGTGCGGGGGACCCCGCGCTTGCCGTGCATCCGACGAGGGCGAGGAGGATTCCGACGCTGCCGAGCGCAACGACGCGCGCGACGGTGTGACGAACGGATGCGATGTCCATACTTCCAGGTGTCGACAGCGGCGCGATCGTCTCAACCACCGTTCGGACGAGCAGTCCGAGGCATCCGTGATTTGGCGGGAGGCATATGTGCGGGTGTACGCTGGGGCCATGCATTTCGGCGGTCTGCTTCTTCTTAGTTGCCGCGACGAGTCCTAACAGCTAGGGCCTCTCTCGTCGCGGCGCTTGTGTTGGCCTGACCATTTAGACGAAGAGAAGAAGCCCATCATGCAGAACTCCCAGCGCCCGTCCACGATGCCGATCCACAAGTATCGGCCGTACCACGAGCAGTTCTCGGTCGATCTTCCCGATCGCACCTGGCCGTCCAACCGCATCACCGAAGCGCCGCGCTGGTGCGCGGTCGACCTGCGTGATGGAAACCAGGCGCTCATCGACCCGATGTCGCCCGAGCGCAAGCGCGTCATGTTCCAGTTGCTCGTGGACATGGGGTACAAGGAGATCGAGGTCGGATTCCCGTCCGCGAGTCAGACCGACTTCGACTTCGTACGTCAGCTGATCGAAGAGAACCTCATCCCGGACGATGTGACCATCCAGGTGCTGACTCAGGCACGCGAGCACCTCATCGAGCGCACCTACGAGTCGATCGCCGGTGCCAAGCAGGCCATCGTGCACCTGTACAACTCGACCAGCATCCTGCAGCGCGACGTCGTCTTCCGCACCGACAAGCAGGGCATCATCGACCTCGCCCTCGAAGGCGCGCGCCTGTGCCGCGAGTACGAGAAGCGCGTTCCTGAGACGCAGGTTTTCTACGAGTACTCGCCGGAGAGCTACACCGGCACCGAGCTCGAGTTCGCCCTCGACATCTGCAACCAGGTGATCGAGATCTTCGAGCCGACGCCGGAACGAAAAGTCATCATCAACCTGCCGGCCACGGTGGAGATGGCATCGCCGAACGTCTATGCCGACTCGATCGAGTGGATGAGCCGCCGGCTTGCACATCGCGAGAACATCATCCTGTCGCTGCACCCGCACAACGACCGCGGTACCGCGATCGCGGCCGCAGAGCTCGGCTACATGGCCGGCGCCGACCGCATCGAGGGATGCCTGTTCGGCAACGGTGAGCGCACCGGCAACGTCGACATCGTCGCGCTGGGCATCAACATGTTCACACAGGGAATCGATCCGCAGATTGACTTCAGCGACATCGACCAGGTCAAGCGCACTGTCGAGTACTGCAACCAGCTGCCCGTTCCGGAGCGCAGCCCGTGGGCCGGTGACCTCGTATTCACCGCGTTCAGCGGCTCGCACCAGGATGCGATCAAGAAGGGCTTCGAAGCGATGGCCGCCACGGCTGAGGCTGAGGGCAAGACCGTCGATGACATCGAATGGGCAGTTCCTTACCTGCCCATCGACCCGAAGGACCTTGGCCGTTCCTACGAGGCTGTCATCCGCGTGAACTCGCAGTCCGGCAAGGGCGGCGTTGCCTACCTGCTGAAGACCGACCACGCGATCGATCTGCCGCGCAAGCTCCAGATCGAGTTCTCCGGCGTCGTGCAGTCCAAGACCGACAGCGAGGGCGGCGAGGTCACCAGCGACCAGATCTGGTCGATCTTCAACGACGAGTATCTGCCAGCCGATGTTGACGAGGCCAAGTGGGGTCGGTTCGAGCTTCTCGCCACGCAGACCCGCAGCGATATGTCGGGCGAGGTCGTTCTCGATGTCACTCTCCGTGACGAAGAGGTGCAGCTCGCCGTTGCTGGAGCGGGCAACGGTCCGGTCGCCGCGTTCGTCGAGGTGCTGCGCGCGCAGGGCTTTGACATCACGGTGTACGACTACGTCGAGCACGCGCTCAGCTCTGGTGGCGACGCGCAGGCCGCGGCATACGTCGAGCTGCAGGTGGGCGACCAGCGGCTGTGGGGCGTCGGCATCGACAGCGACATCTCGACCGCAAGCCTGAAGGCGATCGTGTCCGGCGTGAACCGCTCGATCCGCACGCGCGAGCTCGCTGCGGTCTAAGCGAGCAGGCTCAGGGCTTCACGATCGGGATCGCGCCCGTCTCTGCCGCCACTCTGCGGCGGTAGAGGCGGCGCTGTTCCGGCAGCGACAGGTCGAAGATCACAGCCAGCACACGGATCACAGCCGTCACGATCAGCCCGATCACGCTGGCGAGCGTGATGCCGACACCGAACGAGTGCACCGTCACGATCACCGTGCAGCCGAGAGCCGCGGCGACGGCGTACAGCGACCCGACATGCATGATCGCGACGGGCAGCCCCATGATCACGTCGCGCAGGATGCTGCCGCCCACGGCGGCGCACACTCCGATGAAGACTGCGGGCACTTCCGGAACACCCAGTCCGAGTGCCTTGCTGGTGCCAAACGCGCCGAACATACCGATGACCACGGCATCGAGACCCACGATGACCGCGTTCGCACGGTTGAGAAGACCGGCCAACAACATGCCGAAGAGAGCGGCACCGGCGGCGGTGATGAGATACCAGTTGTTCTGCAACGTCGCCGGTGGTTGCCCGAGCAGCAGATCGCGGATGAGACCACCACCCATGCCGATCAGGATGCCGATGATCGCGACACCGAGCAGATCGAGGCGCCGCTGTCCCTGGAATCCGGAAGCGAACATCGCACCCTGGATACCGCCGAGGCCAACGCCGAGCAGGTCCGCCCAGAGCGGAATGGTGAAGAGCGGTTCGGTCACACATCTATTCTGACCTGCGCAGAGGATAATCGAGGGGTGCCCACCTATCGAGATGAAGCGGTGATCCTGCGCACTCACAAACTCGGTGAGGCAGATCGCATCGTCACCATGCTCTCTCGGCGCAACGGCAAGATCCGCGCCGTCGCAAAGGGCGTGCGGCGCACCTCGTCGAAGTTCGGCTCGCGGCTCGAGCCCTTCATGGTCGCCGACGTGCAGCTCTATCAGGGACGCTCGCTCGACATCGTGCAGCAGGCGGAGTCTCTCGGTGCCTACGGGAGTGAGATTGCGGCACACTACGACCGCTACACATCTGCGAACGCCATGGTCGAGACGGCGGATCGCTTGAGCGATGCCGAGGCCACGCCCGAGCAGTATCTGCTGCTGGTCGGGGGGCTGCGCGCACTCTCCCGTGGTGAGCACGCTCCGCGCAGCATCCTGGATTCCTACCTGCTGCGTGTGATGGCGCTGTCAGGGTGGGCGCCTTCACTGAAAGACTGCGCCCGATGCGCAACTCCTGGCCCACACCGCAACTTCATCGGCCAGCTCGGCGGGATGGTGTGCGTGAACTGCGCGCCGGCCGGCAGCCCCAAGATTTCGGAGTCGACGCTGCAGCTGATGCGGTCGCTGATGCGCGGCGAGTGGGATGCCGTGGATGCCGCAGCTCACTCCGACACCGCAGCCAGCTCTGGGCTCATCTCCGCGTATGTGCAGTTCCATCTGGAACGCGGCATCCGCTCGCTTGCTCACATCTCCGACTCGCCTCGAGAGGGAAGCCGTTGACTCCGAAGCCGTACACGCACAAGGATGCCGTCGCGTATCGTCCGCTGGCCTGGACGGGCATCCATCCTCCTGCATTTCCCAAGGTGCCGGAGCACGTGGCAATCGTCATGGATGGCAATGGTCGCTGGGCGAACCGCCGCGGGCTCAGCCGCATCGAGGGTCATAAGGCCGGGGAAGAGGTGCTGCTCGATGTCGTGGCCGGCGCCATCCAGGCCGGTGTCAAACACCTGAGCGTGTACGCCTTCTCGACGGAGAACTGGGCGCGATCGCCCGAAGAGGTGCGGTTCCTGATGGGCTACAACCGTGATGTGCTGCATCGGCGCCGCGACCAGCTCAACGAGTGGGGTGTGCGGGTGCGCTGGGCTGGCCGCAAGCCGCGACTGTGGGGCTCGGTGATCAAGGAGCTGCAGCATGCCGAGAAGCTGACGGCGGGCAACGATGTGCTGACGCTGACGATGTGCGTCAACTACGGCGGCCGGGTCGAACTCGTCGATGCGATGCGTCACATCGCGGGAGAGGTTGCTGCGGGGAAGATCAAGCCGAATGCGATCACCGAGAAGATGATCCGTCGCAATCTTTACGTACCGGACATGCCCGACGTCGATCTGTTCCTACGCAGCTCGGGGGAGCAGCGCACCTCGAACTTCCTGCTGTGGCAGTCGGCCTACGCCGAGATGGTGTTCCTCGACACGCTCTGGCCCGACTTCTCGCGCGAGGAACTCTGGCGCGCGATCGAGGTTTACGTATCGCGGGATCGCCGCTTCGGTGGTGCGGTCGATGTGCCGGACGCCTGAGCACGCAGCCACCGCTCCGTCTCGCGGGGATGCCGCAGTCGCACGATCGTCAGCTGCGGGAATTCTGCCTCGATGTGCGGCATCCGCTCGGCCCACTTATTGCGCGTGCGTTTCTGCCAGTCGAGGATGTTTTCGTCGCCTCGAACCCACAACGCCTGCCACAGGTTCAGTTCGACGTTCCCGTTCCACAGCTTTGTACGCAAGATTCGGCGCTTCATCGTGCGGCGGATCAGTCTGCGCCGAACGAGCGGATACGGATAGTCCATCCAGACGAGCACATCCGCGCGCACCGGCAGGATCTTGTCGGTGCCTTTGCCGGTGTACTGCCACTCGGTGACCCACCGGTCCGTCGCGGCGAACGCGCGGACGTCGTCGAGGAACTCCGGCCGCGGCGTCCATTTCGGCCCATGGTGCAGGGCATCCAGCTCGTGATGCACAAGGCCACAGAGCGTAGCGATCCGGCTCGCGAGCGTCGTCTTGCCCGCTCCGGTGACCCCTGCGATCAGCACACGATGCGGCACGAGGGGCAGTGGGTCATCGGCGGTAAGCACTCGAAGATGCTATCAACGGAATACTCGGGGCTTTGCGTCGGTTCCCCCTGATGTGAGCAAACCTATTTCAATTGACATCTGGTCCGACATCGCCTGCCCCTGGTGCTACATCGGCAAGCGCAATCTTGAGACAGGCCTCAACGCCATCGCAGGCGATGCAGATGCCCCCGAGGTCACCGTCACCTTCCATTCCTTCGAACTCGCACCTGACACTCCCGTCGATTTCGAAGGCGACGAGATCGACTTCCTTTCCGGACATAAGGGCATGCCGCGTGAGCAGGTCGTGCAGATGCTCGACAACGTCACGAACGTCGCCAAGAACGCCGGTCTCGAATACCGCTTCGACCTGCTCAAGCACACCAACACCATCAAGGCGCACGAGCTTCTCCACCATGCCAAGGCAGAGGGGCGCCAGCTCGAGATGGAAGAGCGTCTGATGTCGGCGTACTTCATCGAGGGCAAGCATGTCGGCCGGGTCGATGACCTTGTCGAACTCGCCGTTGAGGTTGGCTTGGATGCTGACGCCGCTCGCGACGCCTTGAACAACGACAAGTACGTGCCCGCCGTCCGCCAGGATCAGGCGCAGGCACAGGCGTACGGCATCCAGGGCGTGCCGTTCTTCGTCATCGACGGACAGTACGGCATCTCAGGCGCTCAGCCTCCGGAGACGTTTGAGAACGTGCTGCGCGACCTCTGGGCCAAGCGCGGCGAGTCAGCAGACGATGTCGCGGTCGTAGAAGAAACGGCCGTCTAGCGAGGGCGCTCTAGCGAGTCAGGGCGCCCTCGATCGCTTCGACGATCTCGGGGGCGTCCGGCTTCTGCTTCGGGCGGAAGCGCTTCACGGAGCCGTCCGGTAGCACCAGGAACTTCTCGAAGTTCCACTCCACCCGGCCGGACTTACCACCGGCATCTGATGTCTGCTTCAACGCCTTGTAAAGGTCAGCGGCCTTCTTGCCGTTGACCTTGACCTTGTCGTTGATCGGGAAGCTCACGCCGTACGTCGTCGAGCAGAACTCCAGAATCTGCTCGATCGAACCAGGTTCCTGCCCCATGAACTGATTACTCGGGAAGCCGACCACACTGAAGCCGCGTTCGCCATAGGTGCGCTGCAGCTGTTCGAGCTGCTCGTACTGCGGCGTGAGGCCACATTTCGACGCGACGTTGACGACGAGCAGTACATCAGCACCGAAGTCGTTGAGGGTCTTCTCAACTCCCTGGGCATCCGTGAACGGGATCTGGCGCAGCGCGGAATCGGTCATATCCACAGCCTATGTCGCGTTGAGGCGCCGGAGGCCGGGAGGGTGGGAGAATGGAGGGGATATGACTATGGCTCCTGCTCCCGCGCGCGCGTTGCGCATCGGCCCGATCGACCTCGACGTGCCCGTCGTCCTTGCCCCCATGGCGGGGATCACGAACACGGCATTCCGACGCCTGTGCCGTGAATACGGTGCCGGCCTCTACGTCAGCGAGATGATCACCTCGCGTGCGCTGGTCGAGCGCAACGAGACCACCATGCGTCTCATCCAGCATCACGAGAGTGAGACGCCGCGGTCGATCCAGCTGTACGGCGTCGACCCGAAGACGATTGCCGATGCCGTCCGCATCATCGTCGCGGAAGATCACGCTGACCATATCGACCTGAATTTCGGATGCCCCGTACCCAAGGTCACCCGAAAGGGCGGGGGAGCGGCGCTGCCCTGGAAGACCACACTCTTCGCCGACATCGTCGCACAGGCGGTGAAAGCAGCCGGTGACATCCCGCTCACCGTCAAGATGCGCAAGGGCATCGACCCCGATCACCTCACCTTCATTGACGCGGGGCGTGCCGCAGAGGATGCCGGCGCCGCAGCTGTCGCGCTGCACGCGCGCACGGCGAACGAGTTCTACTCCGGTCACGCCGACTGGAATGCGATCGGCGAGTTGAAGCAGGCTGTCACCAGCATCCCGGTGCTCGGCAACGGCGATATCTGGTCGGGCGCTGACGCTGTGCAGATGATGGCGCAGACAGACTGCGACGGGGTCGTCGTCGGTCGCGGTTGCCTGGGTCGCCCCTGGCTGTTCGGAGAATTGGCTGAGGCATTCGGCGCGGAGTCTCGTCCGGTCGATGCCACTCTCGGCTTCGTCGCGAACGCGTTCCGTCGTCACGCCGAGCTTCTCGTCGAGTTCCTCGGCGACGAATCTCACGGATGCCGCGATATTCGCAAACACGTCGCCTGGTACTTCAAAGGCTATCCAGTCGGTGGCGACGTGCGCACCGGCCTTGCCACCGCACAGAGCCTTGCGCACATCGACGATCTGCTGGGTCAGCTCGACCACGACGCGCCATACCCCGGTGAGGATGCCGAGGGTCAGCGCGGGCGTTCCGGTCGTCCGAAGCGGACAGCACTGCCGGACAAGTGGCTGGAATCGCGCGAGGTCGCGGCAGACGCCAGCGAGATGCTGCGCGGTGCGGAGATCGAGAACAGCGGTGGTTAAAGTTCTGGACGGATACGAGCCGCGCGACACCGAGCGCTTCGTCGCAGAGACTCATCGTTCTGAGCGCGACGGATTCGCCCGAGACAGGGCGCGTGTGCTGCACTCCGCCGCTCTGAGGCGACTGGCCGCCAAGACCCAGGTGCTGAGCCCTGCGAGCACGGCAGATTTCGCCCGCAACCGTCTGACGCACTCGCTTGAGGTCGCACAGGTCGGCCGTGAGCTGGCTGTCGAGCTCGGCGTCTCGGCCGATGTCGTAGACACCGCCTGCCTCAGTCACGACCTCGGACATCCGCCGTTCGGGCACAACGGCGAGCGCGCCCTCAACGATTGGGCGGAGCCTATCGGCGGTTTCGAGGGCAATGCGCAGTCGCTGCGCATCCTCACCCGCCTCGAGGCGAAGGCGCTCGATGAGAACGATCATTCGGTCGGGCTCAACCTCACGCGGGCGAGCCTGGATGCCACCTGCAAATACCCCTGGACGATTGACAATCCTGTTCCTGACCCCGGGGGTCGGCTGAAGTTCGGCGTCTATCCCGATGACGAGCCGGTCTTCCGATGGATGCGCGAAGGCACCCCCGGCCGACTGCGCTGCATCGAAGCGGAGATCATGGATCTCTCGGATGACATCGGGTACTCGGTGCACGACTTCGAGGATGCCATCGTCAACGGTTACCTCGATGTCGCCCAGCTCTCCGACCCCGCGGAACATCATGCGCTGGTCGGTCGCATCCAGCAGTGGGTCGGGTACGACTTCACTCGAGAAGAGCTCGCTGATGCGCTGTATCGGCTGACACGTCAGCCGATGTGGCTGAAGTCGTTTGACCGCTCACGTCGTGACCTTGCCCGGCTCAAGAACCTCACAAGTGACTTGATCGGCCGCTTCGCGCGTGCCTCGGTCAGCGCGACTCGTGAGGCATATCGAGGGCCATCTCTTGCCCGGTACAACGCGCACGTCGTCGTGCCGCGCGTCGTCGAGACAGAGATTGCCGTACTCAAGGGAATCATGGGCCAGGCTATCGTCACCATCGAAGCGCGCAAGGGCGTCTACAAGGAGCAACGTCGAGTGTTGAAGCGGCTCGCCGATTCGCTCTGGTCGACCGATGCCCTGTGGACAGCCGGCGCTGACGTTCTCGAGCCGGCCTTCGCCGCTGACTTCGTGGCAGCGTCCACCGACGCGCAGCGAGCCAGGGTCGTGGTCGATCAGATTGCGAGTCTCACCGATCAGACTGCGCTGGACTGGCACAGCAGGCTCGTCGGCGACATCGACCCGGCCGAGGTAGGTATCTGGACGCCGCGCACTGCCCGCACTGCTGCCGGTGCGCACCTGCCGACCCGATTGGTCGAGGGGGCTCACTGATGGCGCGGATCCTTCAAGCAGACGTCGATGAGGTCAAATCTCGCACGAACATCGCCGATATCGTCGGTGAGCGCGTTGCGTTGAAGTCGGCCGGTGTCGGATCCCTCAAGGGCCTGTGCCCCTTCCACGACGAGAAGAGCCCGAGCTTCCACGTGCGGCCGCAGGTGGGTTACTACCATTGCTTCGGCTGCAGCGAATCGGGGGATGTGTACTCATTCCTGCGTGAGATGGACCATGTCAGCTTCACCGAAGCGGTGGAGAAGCTCGCAGGCCGCATCGGCTACACGCTGCACTACGAAGACGGCGGTGCCGCACCAGAAAACAGTGGCCGCAGCCGTCTCTACGCGGCGAATACTGCGGCGGCGGAGTTCTTCCGTGGCCAACTGCTCAGCACAGAGGCAGAGACGGGGCGCCGGTTCCTCGGGGAGCGAGGCTTCGATGCCGGTGCGGCAGCGCACTTCGGTGTCGGCTTCGCTCCTCGCGGCTGGGACGGGATGCTCAAGGCGCTCACCACGCAGGGGTTCACCCGTGACGAACTGCTGGCGGCGGGACTCGTATCGCAGGGGCAGCGGGGCGTATACGACCGCTTCCGAGGCCGTCTGGTGTGGCCCATTAGAGATGTCACCGGTCAGACGATCGGCTTCGGTGCGCGAAAGCTGTTCGATGACGATCAGGGCCCGAAATATCTGAACACCCCGGAGACGCCGATTTACAAGAAGGCGCAGGTACTCTACGGGCTCGACCTCGCCAAGCGCGACATCTCACGCGGTGACCCGAGGCGCGCGGTGATCGTCGAGGGCTACACCGACGTCATGGCATGTCACCTCGCGGGCATCACGACCGCAGTCGCCACCTGTGGCACGGCATTCGGTTCTGAGCACGTCAAGGTGCTGCGCCGTGTGATGGGTGACGATTCCGCCGCGGGCGAGGTGGTGTTCACTTTTGACGGGGATGAGGCAGGGCAGAAGGCAGCGCTGCGCGCCTTCACGGAGGACGATCGCTTCAATGCGCAGACTTTCGTCGCCGTCGCCCCCAATGGGCTCGATCCCTGTGACCTGCGCCTGCAGCGTGGGGATGCCGCCGTGCGCTCTCTCATGGACACCAAGGTGCCGATGTTCGAGTTCGCGATCGACCGCAAGCTTGCGGGATTCGACCTGGCCACGGTAGAAGGCCAGGTAGGGGCGTTACGCGCTGCTGCCCCTATCGTCGCGGAGATTCGTGACCGGCTGCTGCGGCCTGGTTATGAGCGGGTACTCGCTCGCCGACTCGGCATGGATCCCACCGAGGTGCGCGCTGAAGTTGAGCGTGCAGCGCGCGGGCAGAGCCATGCGCCGGCGCGACGAGAGCCGGCATCACAGACACAGGCAGGGGCGGATTCGTCAGAGATTGCTCCGGTGACATTGTCGAGCCTGCCGCGCACGGCGGATATCGCGATGGAACGGGGCGCGCTCATGGGCGCGCTGCAGTACGGCCACCAAGTTGATCAGGTGATGCTCTCGCGCGCGCTGGAGGTGCCGTTCCGGCATCCTGCTCTCGAAGCGGTACGCGAAGTCGTGATCGCGGTCGCGGATCGCACCCGCGTCGGCTGGGCGATGGATGCGGTGAACGCGGTGCGCGAGCCATACCGCTCTCTCGCCGGTGAGTTGCTCATGACGCCGTTCCCCGCGCGCGATGAGGCCGGTGCTGTCGCATCGACCGCAGATCTCGGGCGGCGTATGATTCTGCGCAATCTGGAACGCGAGAAGAACGAGCTCCTCGGGGCTGTGCAGCGAGTGTCTGCTGATTCCGATGGAGGACGTGCCCTGCGCATGAAACTTCGTGATCTCGACATCGAGCGTCAGCGCTTCACCGAGTCGTAACGGCCCGGTATACCGAATTCGGGAGAGGATGGAGCCTATGTCTGGCCGGTCTCCTTCTCCGCACGCAATCGACTGTTCCGATCTCGTCATTGATCGGATGGGTCGCGGGTTGGCGACGCGCGCGGTCGATGGGGTGACCTTCGAGCTCGCTCCCGGCGAACTCATCTGCGTCGCCGGGCCCACAGGCTCTGGCAAATCGACGCTGGTCGCCGCCCTTGCAGGTTCCACTGACCCGTCAGTGCGCATCGTTGGCGGGCATGCACAGGTATGCGGTGTGAATGTGCGCAAGCCTGGTCGAAGGCACCGTGAACTGACCTACCTCACCGGATTCATTCCCCAAGGTGCTGGCGCAGATCTTTCGCCGACGCTGACGGTCAGCGAGGTGATCTCCGAACCGATCGTGATCCGGGAGAAGCGAGTCAACACCAAGGCTCTCGCGATCCGGGTTGCGACACTGCTCGACGAGATGCACCTTCCGCTGGGTACTGCAGCGAAGTTTCCGTACGAGCTCAGCGCCGGGATGCGTCAGCGCGTCGCGATCGCGCGTGCGTTCGTGCTGGAGCCGCGCGTACTCATCGCAGATGAGCCGCTCGCTAACCTCGATCTGGAGGTGCGCCCGGTTGTGTTCGATGCGATCACCAGGCGTCGCAAAGAAGAGGGTATGGGCGCTCTGCTCGTGACGAACGATGCCGCGTTCATCCGTGAACTGAACGCCGAAACGCTCATGTTGAAGGGCGGACACGTCGTCGCTCGCGGCGTGGGCAAAGACCTGCTCTGGGTACCGAATGCCGAGGCTGATTCGCGGGTTCGGTGAAGCGCGTGACGACACGCCCGAGGGCTTCGACGATGTCACAAGCACGCTGTGGAGTTTGCTAAGATCGTAGAGTTGCCTCGGCGACGACGCATGATCCCCGATAGCTCAATTGGCAGAGCAGCCGACTGTTAATCGGCAGGTTATTGGTTCGAGTCCAATTCGGGGAGCAGAACGCAGAAGGCCCCGTCATCACGACGGGGCCTTCTGCGTACTCGCCGCCCTGTGATCTGCGCAACAAAGAAGAGACCCCGCCGAATGGCGAAGTCTCTTCTTCAACGAGCGGCTGGATCAGCGCGCAGCGCCTGCAAGGGAGCCGGTGACATCGAGCTGTGCCTGGCCTGTTGCGTCAGCGGGATCCGGTTCGTAGATCACGCACTGCACCATGCGGTCGTCCGCCTGCGTCCAGGTTTCTTCAGTGGGAGTCAGCCACCAGAAGTCGAGGGCGGATTCGTAGTAGTCGAACCCGACGAAGTCGTTGAATGCCGGGACGCACTGGGCTTCGACCTCGGCGGTGATCTCGTCTTCGCTAGGCAGGTCGCCTTCTGCAAGCGCGAACTCGAAGAACACCTCATCCGCGTGCGGTTCAGTGCACGGCACGACATCGGCATCGGAGATCTCGCCGTCTGTGTCGCTGGCGGGCATGCAGTCGCCGACCTTCAGCGCGAAGATGCCGATTGTCGACTCCTCGGTGACGTTCCCCTCGTCGTCGCGCTGGGCGTCTCCGCCGCCGAGGATGCCGCTCAGCGCGCTGCATCCGGTCAGTGCGAGGCTTAACGCGACAGCCGTGCCGGCAAAGGCCAGCGCGCTACGTGTGCGCATTCTCATATTCTGTGTCCCCTCCAAGGATGGTTAGTCGGTCGAGGATGAATACCTCGCCCAGGGAACGCTACTTCAGTGCGAATCTATGCCGCAACTTTGAAATTTCAATCGAAAAGCTGTACGCACTTAGCTTTCCAGATCGTCGACGCCAGGCATCCAACTTGAACCAGGACGTCCCCATTTCTGCTTGCGTGCGATCTTCTGCACCGTCTTCCAATCGCCGTCGGAAAGTCGGTCCACGTAGAGGATGCCGTCGAGGTGATCGAATTCATGCTGCATGATGCGCGCGCGCCATCCGTCGACCTCGATGCGCACCGGCTCGCCGTCCAGATTGAGGCCTGTCACGAGCACGCGCTCGGCGCGGCGCAGCGGGAAGCGCTCACCGGGGAAGGAGAGACATCCCTCGGATTCTTCGTCGGGATCAGGCGCTCCAGGCTCGGGCGGCGACATCCACAGCACGGGGTTGATCAGCACGCCACGCCACGGCTGGTCATCATCGTCGGGGTAAGAGTACGTGTAGATGCGCAACGGCACGCCCACCTGCGGGGCAGCGAGGCCCACGCCGGGAGCGGTATCCATGGTCTCGTACATGTCGGCGACAAGAGTGCGGATCTCATCGTCGATCTCTTCGACCAGGGATGCGGGGGAATGCAGGACAGGATCGCCCATGATGCGAATCGGAAGAACAGCCACGCCATAACCCTACTGTGAGCACAGCGCCCGGTAGGGTTTTAGGTGTGAGCGTGAGCGTGTGGATGACAGCGGCTGATGTCGGCGACCAGCTCGTCGGTGCGTTTGAGAACCCGGGCCTGCTCCTTGGCATCCCGCTGGCTCTTGCGGGTGCGGTGTTCATGTCGTTCGGCGCGCAATATCAGTACCGGGGCGTCGCGAAGGTCGAGCGTCTCAGCGGCGCTGCCGGTACGACCGGTCTCAGCGTCGGGCAGCTCAAGCACCTGCTGACTCGCCCCTCCTGGCTCATCGGCACGCTGATGCTGGGGCTGGCGATCGTCTGCCAACTCGCTGCGCTGTCCGTCGCGCCATTGATGGTCGTGCAGCCGCTGGGCGCCATCGCGCTGGTGATCACGACTCTGCTGAACGCCCACATTTCGGGACACACTCCCACAAAGAAATCCCTCATCGCCATCGGCGCCTGCGTGGGCGGCATCTTCATCTTCGTCTTCTTCGCGGCGATCTTCGCCACAGAGCAGGACATCGCCGATCGCGAGCTCTTCACGATTCTCGCGATCCTCCTTGTCGTGATCATCGTGCTCGGCGGATGCTGGCTGATCCTCCGCCACCGCATGCGGGCGCTCTTCTACGTCGTCGGCGCCGGCATCCTGTACGGATTCGTGGCGACGTTGGCGAAGGCCGTCATCAAGCGTGTGCAGGCAGGTGAGTTCGACTGGGTCACCCTGGTGTGCGTGATCGCACTCGTCGCCGCATCCGCGGTGGGCGCCTACTTCGTGCAGACCGCGTACAGCTCCGGGCCGCCCGATCTCGTCATCGCAGGGCTCACCGTCGTCGATCCGATGGTGGCCGTCCTGATCGGGATGCTCGTACTCGGCGAAGCTGCAGCGGCGCCAGGCTGGGCACTGATCTGCTTCGGTATCGCCGGCGCGATCGCAATCTGGGGCGTTGTCAGCCTCGCTCGCTACCACCCGCAGGTGCTCAGCGAGAGCCAGGATCTCGGAATTCCCCGGGGGAGCGGCGATTCTGCGCAGGCGCCAGAATCATCGACTGACAGTTACGGCCCCGGCGTCGAACGCAGCGATCAGTAAGCCTGGTCGATGAGGTCCTCGGAGACCTCAGAGGTCGCAGCCTCATCCACGAAGAAGATGGTGCGCTTGCGCCCCTTGGCGCCCGCAGCGGGCACGCTGGTGTAGCTCGCGCCCGCGAGAGCAAGACCGAGTGCAGAGGCCTTGTCGGCACCCGTGAGTACCAGCCAGACGCGCTTGGACGAGTTGATCACCGGACGAGTGAGCGTCACACGCTCTGCCGGTGGCTTGGGCGAGTCGCGCACAGGTAGCGTCGCGGCAACCGTCTCGGTGACTTCCGAACGATCAGGAAACAGCGACGCGATGTGACCGTCGGGTCCGACGCCAAGGAAACACACCGCGAATGACGGCCATGCGTGCTCATCCGTACCGAACTTTGCCAGCTCAGCGGCATATGCGTCGGAAGCCTCGTCGAGGGTCAGGCCGCTGTCTGCGGCTGCGACCTCGTGAATATTCTCGGCCGGCAGCTCGATGTGATCCAGCAGCGCCGCGCGCGACTGCAGCGCATTGCGATCCGCATCGTCAGCGGCGACGAACCGCTCGTCACCCCACCAGAAATGCACGAGCGACCAGTCGATCTTGCTCGTCTTCGGGTGCTCCGCCACTGCACGCAGAACCGCGCCACCCATCGAACCGCCGGTGAGAGCGATATGCGCGATTCGACCGTTCTTCGTGCGCGCTTTGACTCGGGTGAGGAATCGGTCTGCCACTCGTGTTGCGAGGGCAGCGGGGGTCGGCTCGACGACGACCAGCTTCTCAGCGGATGATGACTGCATGCCGTTCACTCTCCAGTCTCGGGCGGACCCAGCTTCTCCCAGCCCTCGGTAATCACTCGACCGTACAGGACGTCGGGGTCGAGGCGCCGGAGCTCCTCCGCCAGGCACTCGCGCAGGGTGCGACGAGGAAGATGCAACTCATGATCAGGCTGGCCCGGCTGTGTGAGCACCGCCACGCTGGTCTCCGGTCGCTCCAGCAGAATGTCGCCGCTGGCGCGTGTCAGACGCACCGACTTGATGCCGGCTTCCCAATGTCCTGGGTTCTCATACGTCCACGTCACCGGCACCTTGAGTGAAAGCCGCAGCCATGCGGCCAGCAGAGCGGTTGACGGCGATGCTGCGGCACCGTGCACCTCAACAGCGGTAACCGGCTCATAGGGAGGCTGATCGAGCACTGCCGCGAGCTGCTCGCGCCAATGCGTGAGACGCGTCCAGGCAAGATCAGTGTCGCCCGGGGCATGCGTCTTGCCGAGCAGTGCTAGTCGATCGCGCACATCGGGAGTGGTCGCGGCATCCGTGATCCGGCGCTGCGCAATGCGACCCAGCGGCGAGGCTGCCGGATCGATCGGTGCTTCCTCAGGCCACCATGCAACGACGGGCGCATCCGGCAACAGCAATCCGGTGACGAGGCTTTCTTCGTTGCTGGCGGCGGCGCCGTAGGCACGCAGGACAACGACTTCGCTCGCGCCAGCATCCCCGCCGACGCGGATCTGCGCGTCGAGGTGAGAGGGCCCCTCGCCTGTGGTCAGCACGATGACCCGCATCGGATGCTCGCGAGAAGCGTCATTGGCCGCGTCGATTGCGGCTTCGGCCACACCGTTACGCGCCGAGATGATGAGCGTCAGCACACGGCCGAGGGCGACAGCGCCGCCCTCTTCGCGCACCTTGACGAGATGCTTGCCGACCTGGCTGACGGTCGTGTCGGGAAGGTCAATGATCACGGTCGTCTCCAGACTCGTCCGTCGCGGGCAAGAAGGGCGTCAGCGGATGCCGGACCCCAGGATCCTGGGGCGTACTGCTCCAGGGGGCCGCCCTGAGCAGCCCAGTATTTCTCCACAGGGTCGAGAATCTTCCAACTCAGCTCCACCTCTTCATGGCGGGGGAAGAGTGGCGGGTCACCGAGGAGCACATCGAGAATGAGTCGCTCATAGGCCTCGGGGCTCGCTTCGGTGAATGCGTGGCCATAACCGAAGTCCATGGTCACGTCGCGCACGTTGGTGCCCGCCCCAGGAACCTTCGAGCCGAAGCGGATCGTGACGCCCTCATCCGGCTGCACACGGATGACAAGCGCATTCTGCCCGAGCTCCGATGCGTTGCTTCGGCCGAACAGATGTTCTGGCGCGCGGTTGAACACCACGGCGATCTCGGTCACCCGACGCCCCAGGCGCTTGCCGCTGCGCAGGTAGAAGGGCACGCCCGCCCATCGACGGTTCGCGATCTCCAACTTGATGGCTGCATATGTCTCGGTGACGGAGTCAGGGTTCATACCGTCTTCGCCGAGGAAGCTGTCGACCTCCTGGCCGCCCTGCCAGCCGCCGGCATATTGCCCGCGGGCGGTGGCCAGGGAGAGATCGTCAGGCAGCTTCACGGCTGCGAGCACTTTCTCCTTCTCGGAGCGCAGGTGCTCGGCGGAGACGCTGATGGGCTCCTCCATTGCGGTGAGCGCGAGGAGCTGAAGAAGATGATTCTGGATCACATCACGCGCCGCGCCGATGCCGTCGTAGTACCCAGCACGTCCACCAACGCCAATGTCTTCAGCCATGGTGATCTGCACGTGGTCGACGTAGTTGCGATTCCAGAGCGGCTCATACAGCTCGTTCGCGAAGCGCAGAGCAAGAATGTTCTGCACTGTCTCTTTGCCGAGGTAATGATCGATGCGGAAGATCGAGTCCGCAGGGAATGCCACTTCCAGCGCCTGGTTCAGCGCCCGAGCAGAGTCCAGGTCGTGACCGAACGGCTTCTCGATCACCACCCGACGCCACTGGTCCTCACCGCGCTCCTCGCCGACGAGTCCAGAAGCCTTCAGCTGCTTGGTGACAAGCGGAAACGACTTCGGCGGGATCGACAGGTAGTACGCGTGGTTGCCCATCGTGCCACGTTCGATATCGAGCTTTTCGACCGTCTCGCGGAGCTTCGCGAATGACTCGGGGTTGTCGAACTCACCGGAGACGAAGCGGATGCCCTGCAGCAGCTGCTGCCAGGTTTCCTCGCGGAACTCAGTGCGTGCGTGCTCCTTCACCGCTTCATAGACGACCTGGGCGAAGTCCTGGTCCTTCCAATCGCGACGGGCGAAGCCGACCAGCGCGAACCCAGGAGGCAGCAGCCCCCGGTTCGCGAGGTCATACACCGCTGGCATGAGCTTCTTACGAGAAAGGTCTCCAGTCACACCGAAGATCACCAACGCGCTGGGACCTGCGATGCGATTGAGGCGACGGTCGTCGGGGTCGCGCAGCGGGTTATGGCTGCGTGATACGGGAGCGGTCATCGGCGGGGGAATCTCCTACGAATTTACTTCTGGGCGGCTTCGAACAGAGCGAGTACGTCGGCTGAGTCGTCTGTGATCGTGAGCGACACGACCGGACGACCATGCTCGGCGAGTACGCCGGCGTCGCCGGCGGCCTGTGCCTGGATGAGCTGACCGAAGGTGAAGGGGCGCTCGGGGATCTCCAGATCCACGTCGGTGCGCTCTAGGATCTGCAGGAACACACCCTGCGCGGGTCCACCCTTGTGGTATTGACCGGTGGAGTGCAGGAAACGCGGGCCCCACCCGAACGTGGTGGGACGACCGGAGTCGGCTGCGACCAGCTCGCGAAGGCCCAGCAGCTGTGGCAGTTCGAGGCGGTTGACATATGCCTGGATCGAAACGTAGCCGTCTTCCGGCAGCTGTGCCCACAGGGCATCCAACACTGCCTCGATGTTGCCCGATGCGGCCAGTGCCGGATCGGACACCCGAACCTCGATGCCGTTTTCCACGAATGCTGGCGCGGTCGGCTCTGGACGAGCATCCAGCAGACCGCGAGTGGCGATCTTGGCCGATTCGACGTCAGGCTGGTCAAAGGGGTTGATTCCGAGTAGATGACCCGCGATCACGGTGGCATATTCCCAGACCAGCAGGCTCGCGCCGAGCGAGCCGCTGACGAGGATCTCACCCTGGTGACGCTCGCGCAGGTGGAACTCGTTCGCGTCGTCGACCAGGCGCACGATCTGCAGGTCGGCAGGAACGTTCTCGACCTCGGGAGAGACGGGAAGCAAGACGACCGGAAGGATGCCGGTGCCGTCCTTGCCAGTGGATTCTGCGATGAGCTGCTCGATCCAGTCCGGCAGGCCCTTGATATGCGTGCCATCCGTGATCAGGCCGAGCTTGTCCCGACGCGGGGTGGTGGCTGCGATCGCAGCGCCGAGCCGCAATGCGGGGTTGTCTGCCCGATCTACTGCCACCTGCAGGAGGGTCGCCTCAGCCTCATTGAGAAGCTCGGCGATGTCGACACCGGCGAGTCCGGAGGGCACCAGTCCGAACGCTGTCAGCGCGGAGTACCGGCCGCCGACGTTCGGGTCGGCGTTGAAGACGCGGTAACCGCCCTCACGAGCGGCGACATCGAGCGGCGAGCCGGGATCGGTCACCACGACGATGCGCTCGTTCGGGTCGATACCGAGGTCACGGAAAGCCGCCTCGAACGTGCGCTTCGCCGAATCAGTCTCGACGGTGGAACCTGACTTGGACGACACGACAAGAACAGTGTCAGCAACGCCCTCATCGAGCGCTGCCAGCACCTGTCCGGGCGCCGTCGAGTCGAGGATCGTGAGCGGGACGCCAGCGGTCTGGGCGATGACCTCCGGAGCGAGCGAAGAGCCGCCCATGCCGGCGAGGACCACACGAGTCACGCCCTTGGCATGCAGTTCGTCCCGCAGCGCGATGATCTCGGCGACCAGCGGGCGGGAGACCGAGACGGCCTCGACCCAGCCGAGTCGCTTCGACGCTTCTTCTTCCGCGGCTTCGCCCCAGAGCGTGGCGTCGAACCCGGTGATGCGTGAGGCGATGAGATCGCCGACCAGGCGAGGTACGACCTCATCGATCGCAACCTTCGCCGCTCCTGAGGCGTGGATCGAGAAGGTCATCGCTGGGCCTCGAGGCCCTTGGCAACCTGTGCCAGCAGATCGTGCCAGGAATCGATGAACTTCGCGACGCCTTCGTCCTCGAGAACCTGGGTGACATCGGCGAAGTCGATGCCGACCTCAGCAAGACCAGCGAAGACTGCACGTGCCGCCTCATAGCCACCAGTGATGGTGTCGCCGGTGATGACGCCGTGGTCGAAGGTTGCCTCGAGGGTCTTCTCCGGCATCGTGTTGACGACGCCCGGCGCAACGAGTTCCGTCACGTAGAGGGTGTCGGGCAACGCGGGGTCCTTCACGCCGGTCGAAGCCCACAGCGGACGCTGCAGGTTCGCGCCAGCATCCAGAAGCGCCTTGGCGCGGTCACCGGCGAACGTCTGCTCGAACAGCTCGTAGGCGAGGCGCGCGTTTGCGAGTCCGGCCTTGCTCTTGAGAGCGAGAGCCTGATCGGTGCCGATGGTCTCGAGACGCTTGTCGGTCTCGGTGTCGACGCGCGAGACGAAGAACGAGGCGACGGACTGGATCGTCGACAGGTCGACGCCAGCGGCCTTGGCCGTCTCCAAACCCGTGAGGTACGCGTCGATGACTCCGGCGTAGCGCTCCAGGCTGAAGATCAGGGTGACGTTGACGCTGATACCAGCGCCGATCGTCTCGGCGATCGCGGGCAGACCCGCCTTGGTAGCGGGGATCTTCACGAGCAGGTTCGGGCGGTCGATCTTTGCCCACAGCTCCTTGGCCTGTGCCACGGTGCCGTCGGTGTCGTGCGCGAGGTCAGGGGAGACCTCGATGGAGACGCGACCGTCGACGTGACCGGATGCTTCCCACACGGGGCGGAAGACATCGAGCGCTGCGCCGACGTCCTGCGTGGTGGCTGCGAATACCGCTTCCACAGCAGTGGCACCGGACGCGGCGAGCTCTGCGACCTGCGCGTCATATGACGTGTCATCCGCGTTGGTGATCGCGTTCGCGAAGATCGTCGGGTTCGTCGTGACGCCGGTGACGTTACGGGACTCGATCAGCTCTGCGATGTTGCCAGAGCTGATTCGGGTGCGGGAGAGATCATCGAGCCAGATGCTGACGCCGGCGTCGTGAAGCTGAGAAGTGGGGGTGCTCATGCGTTCTCCTTGATTGTCTCGCGTGCCGCCTCGACGACGGCTTCGGCGGTGATGCCGAACTGCTGGAAAAGAGTCTTGTAGTCGGCGGATGCACCGAAGTGGTCGATCGCGACGGAACGGCCGTGGGTGCCGACGATGCCGTGCCAGGTGAGGGATGATCCTGCCTCGACCGAAACGCGGGCAGTGACAGCTGCCGGAAGTACCGACTCGCGGTACGTGGCATCCTGCTCGTCGAACCACTCCAGTGACGGGGCCGAGACGACGCGGGCGTTGATGCCCTCGCCTGCCAGCGTCTCGCGTGCGGCGACGGCAAGCTGCACCTCGGAGCCGGTCGCAATGAGGATGACGTCAGGGGTGCCGTTCGGAGCCTCAGCGAGCACGTAGGCGCCCTTGGAGGTGTTGCTCGCGGACGCGAAGACGTCACCGGAGGCTGCGTCGTCGCCGCGCTCGAACACCGGAACGTTCTGACGCGTCAGTGCGATGCCGGCCGGACCGCCGTTGCGGCGCAGCAGTTCGAGCCACGCGGCAGAGGTCTCGTTGGCATCGGCCGGGCGCACCACCGTGAAGTTCGGGATCGCACGCAGAGTCGCGAGCTGCTCGATCGGCTGGTGGGTCGGACCGTCTTCGCCGAGTGCAACGGAGTCGTGCGTCCAGACGTAGATGCTCGGAATGTTCATGAGCGCCGCGAGACGTACGGCGGGGCGCATGTAGTCGCTGAAGATCAGGAATGTTCCGCCGAAAGCGCGGGTCGGACCGTGCAGCACGATGCCGTTGATAATCGCGCCCATAGCGTGCTCGCGGATGCCGAAGTGCAGGACGCGTCCGTACGGGTTGCCAGACCACTCGTGCGTAGACCACTGGGTCGGGACGAACGACGATGCGTTCTTGATGGTCGTGAGGTTCGATTCGGCGAGATCGGCGGAACCACCCCAGAGTTCGGGCATTTCCGCGGCCAGCGCGTTGATGACCTGACCCGATGCTGCTCGTGTGGAGACATCCTTGCCGGCCTCGAATACTGGCAGAGCCGCATCGATGTCGGCGGGCAGCTCGTGAGCCTCAAGCCGGTCGAGCAGTGTCTTGCGCTCCGGGTTCGCAGCAGCCCAGGCGTCGAAGGACGTCTGCCAGGCAGCGCGCTCTTCGGCCGAGCGGGCCGCGAGGGCGCGGGTGTGCTCGATGACATCGTCGGCGACAGCGAAGTGCTGCTCAGGGTCGAAGCCCAACACCTTCTTCGTCGCGGCGAGCTCATCGGCGCCGAGCGCAGATCCATGGATCTTGCCGGAGTTCTGCTTGCCGGGCGACGGCCAGCCGATGATGGTCTTGAGGATGATCAGCGACGGCTTGGAGGCCTCGCCCTTGGCAGCCTCGATTGCCGCGTTCAGCTCGGCGACGTCTTCGACGTATTCGCCGGTCTTCTTCCAATCGACGGTGATGACCTGCCAGCCGTAGGCCTCGTAGCGAGCCGCCACATCTTCGGTGAAGGCGATGTCCGTGTCGTCTTCGATCGAGATCTGGTTCGAGTCGTAGATCGCGATCAGGTTACCCAGCTGCTGGTGTCCGGCGAGGGACCCTGCTTCGCTGGTCACACCCTCCTGAAGGTCTCCATCACCGGCGACGACGTAGACGAAGTGGTCGAACGGGCTCGTACCCGCCGCTGCCTCCGGGTCGAACAAGCCACGCTCGTAGCGGGCGGCGTAGGCGAAGCCCACGGCAGAGGCGAGGCCCTGGCCGAGAGGGCCGGTGGTGATCTCGACGCCCTTGGTGTGGCCGTACTCCGGGTGTCCAGGAGTCAGTGACCCCCAGGTGCGCAGCGCCTTGAGATCGTCGAGCTCGAGGCCGAAGCCGCCCAGGTAAAGCTGCACGTACTGCGTGAGTGAGGAGTGGCCGACCGAAAGGATGAAACGGTCGCGACCCAGCCAATCGGTATCCGTCGGGTCGTGGCGCAGCACCTGCTGGTAGAGCAAATAAGCGACCGGAGCGAGACTCATCGCTGTGCCGGGGTGGCCGTTGCCGACCTTCTCTACGGCATCCGCCGCAAGAAGTCGCGCGGTGTCAACCGCACGTCGATCGATCTCAGCCCACTGGAATTCCGTCACGGTCATGCCCTTTCAAACAACTTCGAGGGCGCCCGAATTCCCCTGGCGCCTCCGCATCGTCACGGATAGGTGCACAGCGCCGGGCGCGCGAGTGGTTTTCAGCATAGCGGGGTGAGGTCAGCCATCAAATGCTTCTTACGTTGCGAGTCGTTCAGTTTGCTTGCTCTAGACTGAGAGGGTTGTCGTTGGTGTGTGCTGAGGAGGCGATCGTTATCTCGACCATGTCGCAGACGACGGCGGTGAAACGTCCGATTGTTAAGACGATCAAGGCGTACGTGTCGCTGACCAAGCCCCGTGTGCTCGAGTTGCTTCTCGTTTCCACCGTGCCGGTCATGTTCCTCGCCGAAGGCGGGATGCCGAATCTCTGGCTCGTCCTCGCCACGGTCATCGGCGGTTCACTCAGTGCCGGCTCCGCCGCCTCGTTCAACATGTACCTGGACCGGGACATGGATGCGCACATGCACCGAACCGAGAACCGGCCGCTCGTCACAGGTGAGATCTCACCGCGCGCCGCACTGATCTTCTCGTGGGTCCTCGCCGTGGCATCCACGGTGTGGCTGCTCGCCACCACCAACTGGCTGACAGCGACGCTTTCGGTCGCGGCGATCTTCTTCTACGTCGTGATCTACACGATGATCCTCAAGCGTCGCACCGAGCAGAACATCATCTGGGGCGGCATCGCAGGATGTTTCCCCGTGGTGATCGGCTGGTCTGCCGTCACCGGAGAGCTCGCATGGCCGGCCATCGTGCTGTTTGTGCTCATCTTCCTGTGGACGCCCGCGCACTACTGGCCGCTATCGATGAAGTACCGCGATGACTATGAGGGTGCGGACGTTCCGATGCTCGGTGTCACGCGTAACGCTTCGCAGGTCGGCCTTCAGGTGATCCTGTACGCCTGGGCCACTCTGGTCTGCTCGCTGCTGCTGATCCCGATCGCAGGCATGGGCCTGGTCTACACCGTCTCCGCAGTCGTTTTCGGCGGATGGTTCGTCTACGAGTCGCACCGCCTGTACAGCGAAGCGGTACGTGGAACACAGCCGCGGCCCATGCGAGTGTTCCACGCCTCGATCAGCTACTTGACGCTGCTGTTCGTCGCTGTAGCGATCGACCCGCTGCTTCCGTTCTAGGCGCACGAGGCAGCTCCTTCTGACGCTACGATGACGGGAATCGTCGTCGAGCAGAAGGAGCCACAGTGTCGTCGGGGGACAAGAAAGCCAAGAACGGTTCGGATGACACGCGGGGAGTCATCGATACTCCGCTCGGCGAGGATTGGCTGAGCATTCAGCCGTACGTCGAAGGGCTGAGCGGCTTCATCGGTGGATGCCAGACTCCGATGACGATCGCCGTTCAGGGCGACTGGGGTACCGGCAAGACGAACATGATGCTGCTTGCCGAGCGCCAGCTTGCGCCGCACGGACACTTCCGCCTCTCCGACCCGCCAAAGAACGCACCGGAGGCCACCGAAGAAGCGCCGGTGTACACGATCCGATTCAACACTTGGCAGTACTCGCAGTTCGAAATGCAGGGTCGGCTGGTGGGAAGCCTGCTCGAAAACATTGGCGCGCATCTTCTGCTCGCGGAACCAGGCAAGAAGGGTGCGGAAAAGCGCAAAGAGTTTCTGAACGCACTGCTGCCGATCGCCTCTACGGCCGGGTTGAGCGTGCTACAAACCGGACTAGGGTTCGTCGGGCTGGGCGCACTCAGCGGCGTCGTGCAAGAAGTGTCAGCCGAGGCGCGCGTGGCTCTCGCTAAACGCAACGGTGGAGCGCCCGTTGAAGACGTGGCGGCGGTTCTCGTGGACGTGAAGGCCAAGTTCGCGGCGGCTGTCAAAGAGCTCGTCACGGCGGACGGTGACGCAGATACGGGACGATTGGTCGTATTCATCGACGATCTCGACCGGCTCGAGCCGCGTAAAGCAGTTGAACTGATGGAGTCGCTGAAGCTGTTTCTCGATGTGCCGCACTGTGTGTTTGTGCTTGCCATCGACTTCTCGGTCGTGCAGCAGGGCGTCATCGATAAGTACGGTTCGCGCATGGGCCGGGCGAAGGCCCGATCGTTCTTCGACAAGATCATCCAGGTGCCGTTCCAGATGCCCGTCGGGGCGTATCGACTGGAGGTCTTCCTCGACGAGTTGATCAAGGAAACGAGGTTGGTGCTCTCGGACGACGAACGATCGAGCTTCTTGGGCCTGATCCAGTATTCGGTCGGGAGCAACCCGCGATCGATCAAGCGCCTGATCAATACATTCATGCTCCTGCGCGGCATTTCCACGATCGGCCGCCAGCAGAGCGATGAACGGGGTGCAACCGGACAATCCACCGACCTGCAACTCTTCGCGATTCTGTGCCTGCAGACGGCCTATCCTGATGCATATCTGGAACTCGTGTCGGGCGACGTCGAAGAGTCATCTATTTTCCAAAGATTCTTCGTGGCAAGTGAAGGCAACTCGACTGAAGCGGACGAAGTGCAAAATTCCGCAGACGCTGAAAAGCTTCTTGTCGAGGCCGGTATCGAAGCAGGCGGCAAGCGTTTTGGTCAGCTGGCCAGCGAAATCATGAGCCAGTTCAAGAACCGCGACGGGTTCGACGTTGGAGCGTTCGAATCAGTGTTGAGGCAGGCCATCACCACGAGCTCTGGTGCTGATTCCACGCCATCCACATCGCGGCGCGGACCGAAGGTATACGGTGCGGATGCGCGTCAGCAGCGCATTGCGCAGAAGGCGCCATGGGCGGCTCGTCCCGGGGCGCTGGCGCTACCGGAACAGTTCTGCACTCGATTGGAGGACTCCTCAGAGCAGGTGCGTATCGGCGTCCCGGAAAGCGACACCCAAGGCTGGGTCATCGAGGTTGCGCGTAAGCGTGTTGGGATGCTGCATGTGCGCCAAAAGTTCGTGCACGTTTCCCTCGAGCCTCGCTGGTTCAAAGAGAAGAATCCGAAGTTCTTCTACGAGAAGTTCCGGAAGCAGTTTGCCGGTGACGCTGACTTGCTCGAACGGGTTGACGTCAACGACTACGGCGGATTTATCATCAATCGGATCAAGCCCACAGAAGCGGAACTTCTCGGTAGGCTCGCCGATTTTTGGGTGGACGTGATTCAAGAAGACCTGGACAAGCCCTAGCTCGGCAGATCCCGGGAGATGCTGCGTTCTCCCGGGATCTGAAGGCTGAGTCAGCGGGTAGCGAGCTCGTCCTCGGTAGCGGCGGCCGTCGCTTCTGCTGGCGCAGCGTCCGAGGCATCCGCATCCTCGGCTGTCCAATCGATCGGCGCGACGACGGCCGGTGCGGTGGCGGGAAGCAGAGCCTTCGCCGCGGCCAGCGCAAGAGCCAGGAGCAGGCCGATGATGCCTGCGCCGAGAATCACGGCACCGGTGACGATCAAAGACTGCCCGACGTAGACCTCGACGCCAGTCGCCGTTCCATCCAGCAGTGCGGTGCTCATCGTTGTGCTCTGGTTGGTGATGATCCATCCACCGACCGCGGCAGATGCGAGAGACAAGACGAGAAGCAGCCAGTACGAGATGTTGCGGGTGAGTTTGTTCATGCTCCCAGCGTCCCTGTCTCGCCAATGCGTACCCCCTGCGATTCCTATGCGCAGCATGTGCGCGCAGCACGCGCAAGCCCTCTGCGAGTGGGTAGTTGTGGCTCTGTTGCGCGTGATTTTCGAGCCACACCTGCCCACTCGCAAGGGGGTTAGGGGCTAGGGGAGGGGGCGCTTTTGGCGGAGGACACACACTGTGTAGGCGGCGGCCGACAGAGCCGCGAGGACCATGTGGATGCCGACCAGGATCTCGGGCAGCCCATCGCGTGCCTGCCACACGCCGACGCCGACCTGCACCAGGATCGCCAGAACAAGCACCAGCAGCCAGCGTCGAGGCTCAAGCCGAAGAACCCATGCCGCAATCGTCAGAACAGCGACGAGGCCGGCGAGGATGTAGCCGGGCCAGGAGTGCACGTGAGCCAGGAAAGTGGCGTCGAAGCCGTCCCGAATCACGTTCACATCGCCCGAGTGCGGACCCGAGCCGGTGGTGAGCACACCGAAGAAGATCGTCACGGCCAGGGCGAGGCCGGTGAGGTGCGACAGCATCGCGAACCACAGCGGGACGACGCGTTCGCGCACCGCATCCGACTCGCGCATCCGCACCAGGAATGCCGCGGCGACGCACACCAGAAGCAGCGACGACGCGTAGTGGAAGCCCACGATGGAGGGGTTGAGGCCGGTAAGTACCGTGATGCCGCCGACGAAGGCCTGGGCGACCACACCGATCAGGATGATCCAGGCGAGTGAGGTCAGGTCACGCCTGGCAGGGGTGATCCACAGTGAATGGATGCCACCGGCGACAGTCACCAGCAGCAGCCCCAGTGAAAAGAATGGGAACCCGGGCAGCCCGAGCAGATAGGCGATCACGAAGCACACGACGCCTGCGGCGATGCCGCCCAGCGCGAACCACAGTGCGGCCACGACAGAGCGCCGTCCGCCGATCGCGTGCAGCGCGAGCAGGAGTACGGCGATGGCGATGATTCCCACCAGCCCGGTCATCGTGCGGTTTCCGAACTCGATGATGCCGTGGATGCCCTGTTCGGGCGTCGGTACCAGGGATTCCGGCGTGCACAACGGCCATTCGGAGCATCCGAGGCCCGATCCTGTCAGCCGCACCGCACCGCCGGTACCGATGATGATGACCTCGGCGAGGAAGGAAAGCCACGCCAACACCCGCAGCGGCCGACCAATCTTGATGGGCCCGCCGATCCGTGCGGGAGAGTCGACCAGTGCAGTGGTGTCGTGCATATGTCCTCCGGTCCACGCGCAGGCAGACGGGCGCGGCCCGTTTGTCAGGGGGAACCTGTAGAATCGGATTGTTGCGATGCGTGCGCTCAGCGCGAGACGCATCAGCAACAGTTTAGGCGCGAAGAATGCGTCCGTGATGAGGCCCACCAGCGGCACCCACCTCGCGTACTCGACGAGGCCGAGGTGTCGGGGCGGATGACACCGTTGAGGCCCAACAAGGAGAGTGTGATGTCGGATGTGCTGATCGACCGCCCAGAACTCGATGGTCTGGGGGTGTATGAATTCGGCTGGCACGATGAAGACGCCGCAGGTGCCATCGCGAAGCGCGGAATCTCCGAGGACGTCGTGCGCGGCATCTCGGCTCTCAAGAATGAGCCGGAATGGATGCTGAAGAACCGCATGAAGGGCTATCAGCTCTTCGGCCGCAAACCGATGCCGACCTGGGGTGCAGACCTCAGCGGTATCGACTTCGACAACATCAAGTATTTCGTCCGCTCGACGGAGAAGCAGGCACAGTCCTGGGAAGATCTCCCGAAGGAGATCCGCGACACCTACGAGAAGCTCGGCATCCCCGAGGCTGAGCGCCAGCGCCTTGTCGCCGGTGTCGCCGCTCAGTACGAATCCGAGGTCGTCTACCACCAGATCCGCGAGGATCTGGAAGCACAGGGCGTCATCTTCATGGACACTGACACGGCGCTGCGCGAGCACCCCGAGTTCTTCGAAGAGTACTTCGGCACCGTCATTCCCGCCGGCGACAACAAGTTCGCCGCCCTTAACACGGCCGTGTGGTCTGGTGGCTCGTTCGTTTACGTCCCCAAGGGCGTGCACGTCGAGATCCCGCTACAGGCGTACTTCCGCATCAACACCGAGAACATGGGTCAGTTCGAGCGGACGCTGATCATTGCCGATGAAGACAGCTACATCCACTACATCGAGGGCTGCACGGCCCCGATCTACAAGTCGGACTCGCTGCACTCGGCTGTCGTTGAGATCATCGTGAAGAAGAACGCACGCGTTCGCTACACGACGATCCAGAACTGGTCGAACAACGTCTACAACCTCGTTACCAAGCGTGCAGTTGCGCACGAAGGCGCGACGATGGAATGGGTCGATGGCAACATCGGCTCCAAGGTGACGATGAAGTACCCGTCGATCTACCTGATGGGGGAGCACGCCAAGGGCGAGACTCTTTCTGTTGCGTTCGCCGGACCGGGCCAGCACCAGGATGCCGGCGCAAAGATGGTGCACATGGCGCCGTACACGCAGTCATCGATCGTCTCGAAGTCGATCGCTCGCGGGGGCGGCCGTTCCGCTTACCGCGGCGAGGTGCGGGTCGATCCTGCCGCTCATCACTCGGCGAACTCGGTTGTCTGCGACGCGTTGCTGATTGATACTCAGTCGCGCTCGGACACATACCCGTCGATCGATATTCGTGTCGACGATGTGCAGCTCGGCCACGAGGCCACGGTTTCGAAGGTCAGCGCAGAGCAGCTCTTCTACCTGCAGTCGCGCGGCCTGGCAGAAACTGAAGCCATGGCGATGATCGTCCGCGGCTTCATCGAGCCGATCGCACGCGAGCTGCCGATGGAGTACGCGATGGAATTGAACAAGCTCATCGAAATGGGCATGGAAGGATCGGTCGGCTGAATGACCGCCTCTACGACAGCGCCCAGCGAGGCGCAGCAGACGAACGCGCACATTGACCCGGCCGCCAAGGTGGCCGACGCAGGATTCGTCCCCGTGCAGACTCGCTCGGAGCGCCCGCGCTCCTTTGAGCCTGCAGACTTCGGCACGCCGACCGGCCGCGAGGTCAACTGGAAGCACACGCCGGTAGCAAAGCTCACCAGCCTGTTCGCACCGGCTGAGCAGAACGACGGCGTCACCTACGAGATCACGACGGGTGCGCAGTACATCGGCGAGCCGCTGGCTGCTGGTGTCGCTCCGCGCGGCGAGTTCTTCGTTCCTGAAGACATCGTCGCGGCCGTGGCATGGCAGGGTGCCGCCGAGGGTATGCACGTGCGCATCCCACGTAATGAAGAGGTCGCTGAGCCGATCTTCATCACGATCACCGGCCAGGGCGCTGACAAGCGTGCTGACGCGCACATCGTGATCGAGGCTCTCGAGCACAGTGCCGCAACCGTTGTTCTGCGTCACCTGGGCTCGGCCCAGTACGCGCAGAACGTCGAGATCATCGCCCGCGCCGGTTCCCATCTGACGGTTATCTCCGTCCAGCGCTGGGAAGATGACGCCGTGCACGCGGCATCACACCAGGCGCGCGTCGACAACGACGCCACGCTCAAGCACTTCGTCATCAGCTTCGGCGGTGGCATCGTGCGAGTGAACCCGAACGTCGAGCTCGCCGGCACCGGATCCGAAGGAAAGATGTACGGTCTGACCTACGCGGATGCCGGCCAGCATCTCGAGAGCCAGGTGTATCTGCACCACAAGGGTGCGCACACCATCGGCGACGTGCTCTACAAGGGCGCACTCCAGGGCAAGGGCGCACACAGCGTCTGGATCGGCGATGTCCTGATCGGAGCGGATGCCACCGGCACCGATTCCTATGAGGCCAACCGAAACCTGGTACTCACTGAGGGTGGACGCGCCGACTCGATCCCAAATCTCGAGATCCAGACCGGAGACATCCTCGGTGCGGGCCACGCCAGCGCCACCGGACGCTTTGACGATGAGCAGCTGTTCTACCTGCAGTCTCGCGGTATCTCCGAGGAAGAAGCCCGTCGACTGGTCGTGCTCGGTTTCCTCGTGGATGTCGTGCTGCGACTCGGCCTCCCGACGCTGGAGAGCGAATTGCTCGCGGCGATCGACACCGAGCTTGCAAAGGCCGACGTATGAGCGCTCAGCGCGCATGCGCACTCAGCGAGCTCGAACAGGACGCCCCGATGCGGGTAGAGCTCGACGGCGTGCCCATGGCGGTCGTTCTCGACTCCGCCGGTGAGGTCCACGCCATCGGCGATGTCTGCACCCACGGAGAGATCTCGCTGTCCGAGGGCTTCGTCGAAGGCGACACGTTGGAATGCTGGGCACACGGCTCGGCGTTCTCGCTGCGCACCGGCATCCCCCAGAATCTCCCCGCTTATGAGCCCGTTCCGGTCTACGTCGTCGTGATCGACGGCGACGATGTGCTCATTGATCCCACTGTGACGAAGGAAGTTTGAATGTCTGTTCTTGAGATCCGCGACCTGTATGTGACGGTCGACACCGAGGCGGGTACGACCCCGATCCTCAACGGAATCAACCTCACCATGAAGACCGGTGAGACCCACGCGATTATGGGCCCGAACGGCTCAGGAAAATCGACCCTCGCGTACACGATCGCCGGGCACCCGAAGTACACCGTTGCCAGTGGCACCATCACCTTCGACGGCACCGATGTGCTGGCGATGACGGTCGACGAGCGCGCCCGCGCCGGACTCTTCCTTGCGATGCAGTACCCGGTCGAGATTCCTGGCGTGACGGTCACGAACTTCCTGCGTACGGCCAAGACGGCACTCGACGGCCAAGCGCCCGCGATCCGCACCTGGACCAAGGACGTCAAGTCCGCGATGACGAACCTGCGCATGGACCCCAAGTTCGCGCAGCGCAACGTGAACGAAGGCTTCTCCGGTGGCGAGAAGAAGCGTCACGAGATTCTTCAGCTCGAGGTTCTCAAGCCGAAGTTCGCTGTGCTGGACGAGACGGACTCCGGCCTTGACGTTGATGCGCTGAAGATCGTGTCGGAAGGCGTGAACCGGGCGAAGGAGAACACCGGGCTCGGTGTGTTGCTGATCACGCACTACACCCGCATTCTCCGCTACATCCGCCCCGATTTCGTACACGTCATCGTGGGGGGAAAGATCGTGGAAGAAGGCGGACCTGAGTTGGCTGACCGCCTCGAGGACGAAGGTTACGACCGCTTCCTTGACCCCTCGGCCCCAATCGAAGCGTAGGCTGAGGACATGACCGCGACGCTTGCACCAGAGAAGTTCGACGAGGTCACCGAAGCGCTCAAGGACGTTATGGATCCTGAGCTCGGGATCAATGTCGTCGACCTCGGGCTCATCTATGACCTCGGCTGGGATGACGAGAATGACGCTCTTGTCATCCACATGACGCTGACCAGCGCAGGGTGCCCGCTCACCGACGTGCTCGAAGAGCAGACGGCGCAGGCGCTGGACGCCGTCGTCGATCGGTTCCGCATCAACTGGGTGTGGATGCCGCCGTGGGGTCCTGAGAAGATCACGGACGACGGACGCGACATGATGCGCGCCCTCGGCTTCGCTATTTGACGTGACCGAGTAGCGACGTAACGGAGAAGTGACGTGACCGGGTTGGTCAGGGCGCTCCCGCTCGAGCAGCTGCGTGAGCGCACCAGCGCGAAGTGGCGGGAGTACCCCGCCGACGTGCTGCCGCTGTTCGTCGCGGAGACCGACTTCGCGCTCGCGCCCGCGATCACGGCGGCGCTCGAGCGTGCAGTCGCCAGTGGTGACACCGGCTACACGGCCTCGCGCACGCCGCTCGCCGAGTCCTATGCGGGCTTTGCGCAACGGAGGTTCGGCTGGACGGTGGATCCGGAGCGGATTCGTTCGACCGCAGACGTCAGCATGGGCATCGTCGAGATTCTGCGGCGTGTGATCATTCCCGGCGATCGCGTGATCGTCACCACTCCGGTGTACCCGCCGTTCTTCGATGTCGTCGAGGAGGCTGGTGGCATCGTCGAGCGTGTGCCGCTACGCGACACGGGCGCAGAATGGGAATTGGATCTCGACGCGATCCGTGACCAGGTTCACTCTGGTGCGCGTGCAGTTTTACTGTGCAACCCACACAATCCGACCGGCACCGTTCATTCTGCCGCATCTCTTGCTGCCCTCGCTGAGATCGCCGCAGCGCATGGTGCGGTTGTCGTCTCCGATGAGATCCACGCACCGCTCGCGCAGCCGGATGCAGGATTTACGCCATTCCTGAATGTGTCTGATGCCGCACGTGCCGTCGGCTACGCCGTCGTGAGCGCCAGCAAGGCGTTCAACCTCGCGGGTCTCAAATGCGCGCTGATGGTCACGGCATCCGATGAGACCACTCGGGTGGTGCGCGGGATGCCTGTTGAAGTGTTCTGGCGCACCGGACAGTTCGGTCTGCTTGCTGCGATCGCGGCGTTCTCCGAGTCCAGCGACGAGTGGCTGGACGACCTTCTGCTCACGCTCGACGAGAACCGGCGACTGGTTGCAAGGCTGCTCGCCGAACATTTGCCCGCGGCGCGTTTTCGGATTCCAGATGCCGGATACCTCGCCTGGATCGACCTCACAGCCCTCAGCTGGGGCGACAACCCCTCCAAGCGCATCCTGCGTGAAGCGAAGGTGGCACTGCACTATGGACCAGCGTTCGGAGTAGAGGGCGCCGGACACGTGCGTTTGAACTTCGGCACCAGCCCAGAGATCATCACTGAGGCCATCACCCGCATGGCTGCGCTCGGCGCCGCATGAATGAGACACAGCCGGCCTCGATCTGGGACCGGGAACGTCTCTGGGTCACAGTGGGTGCCATCGCGCTGATCTTCCTCGGCGCGATCGAGGCTCTCGCGATGACGACAGTCATGCCTGTGGTCAGCGAGGCGCTGGACGGCGAGGCGCTCTTCGCTGTGGCATTCGCGGGCACGCTCGCCACCAGCGTCATCGGCATGGTCGCCTGTGGTGCGTGGTCAGATGCCCGCGGGCCACGTGGTGCTCTGTACGCGGCGGTGTCCCTGTTCATCATCGGGCTCCTCATCTCCGGTTTCGCAATCACGATGGAGCAGTTCCTCCTCGGCCGGCTGGTGCAGGGGCTGGGCGCGGGCGGTCAGACCGTCGCGCTTTACGTCGTCGTCGCGAGGCTGTACCCGCCTCACCTGCATGGACGGGTCTTCGCAGCCTTCGCGGCCGCCTGGGTGGTGCCATCGATGATCGGGCCGTTCCTCGCCGGTGCGGTGGCTGAGTTCCTGGACTGGCGCTGGGCCTTCCTTGGGGTGGCTGTGCTCACCGCCGGTGCGTTTATGGTGATCGCCGTGCGGCTGCGCGGGCTCGATCTCGGAGCCGGCGCAGCGAGCCAGGCCGGAGGCGTCTGGGTGCGGCTCATGCTCGCCGTCGTGCTCGCGGTCTCTGCCGTGAGCGTCGGACTTGCCGCCGATGCTCCTCCGCTCATCGGCTGGCCGACCGCCGCCGTCGCCGTTCTCATCATCGGCATCGCGATTCTTCCACTCGTGCCCAGGGGAACACTGCGTTCGGCGCGTGGGTTACCGAGCGTCGTGCTCGTGCGTGGACTCGTCGCCGGTGCGTTCTTCGCCACCGAGGCATACATCCCGTACCTGCTCATGGCCCAGTTCGAGTTCTCGCCGACGTGGGCAGGCATCGCCCTGATGTTGGCGGCGTTCACCTGGGCCGGAGGATCCGCGCTGCAGGGCCGATACGGAGAATCGCTCGGGAATCGCCGCATCGCGATGATCAGCCTTGCGCTCGTTCTCGCCGCACTGCTTGCGGTCCTGGTCACGGCAGTCACCGAGGCGTCGCCGATCATCATCGTGGTGGGGTGGGCACTCGCAGGGGGAGGCATGGGTCTGTTCTACCCGCGGCTCACCGTGTTGACGCTGGCGTACTCGGCTCCGGGGAGCGAGGGATTCAACTCTTCCGCGCTCTCGATTTCGGATGCCACTGGCTCGGCCGTCGCGGTTGCACTCGCGGGGCTCGGCGTGGCGACACTCGGCGGAGGCCCCGACGCATTCGTCGTCGTGTTCGTGTTTTGCATCGTGCTGGCGATCGTCGCGGTGGTTCCTGGGCTCCGGCTCGGACACGCAGCGGAATCATCACGACCGATTGTCGCCGGTCGGAACTGATCCGTCCTCCGTGAGCCCAGCCGCGCGAGGCGGAGGGCGACGACGAGGAGACCGGCCGCGATGGCGGTGGTGAGCGGTGTCGCACCGAACACCAGCAGTTCGACGATGGCGATGAGTCCCATCGTCGTGGCGACGAATAGACGCCGCGACGAGCGCGTCGATGCGGGGACGCGCCGCGATTCAATCCCGGCGAGAAGATAGGCGACGCCTGCCGTCAGCACGAGAACGACCGCGAGCCACAGTGGCCGGGTCATCCACCATTCCACGCTGCTCGGCACCGGTAGGGCGACACCCGTCACAATTGCGAACACCGCGCTCGCTCCCGCCATCGCGAGCAATATCGGCATGTGCCAGAGATAGATGGTCATGGCACGTGGTGTCACGAATTTCCGAAACGCGGTGGGGAGTGGGCGCAGGCTCCACTCGGCCAGGCGGAGACGCATCAGCGACAGCACCATCGTGTGCGCGACGCCAACGAGCAGCAACGCCGTTGTGGGTGGGTTGATGTTCGCGATGAGGTCGGGGGAATGCACGCCGAGTGCGAAGCTGAGCAGCAACGCGGCGACCGCAGCACCGGCGATCAGCATCCGAGTGCGACGGGTGAGGGCGTCGATGCGTCCATCGGCGAAGAAGAAACCGAGCTGCTGCAGTGCAAGCCAGACGAACGCGAGGTTCACGAAGCCGATGCCGTCGATTCCGGTTGTGTTGCGTACCGCGTCTACCGCAGCGGCGGTGGCAGCGAGCAGCCCGATCGTCAGCCACGGCGCGCGGCGATGTGCGGTGGCCAGGGCAGGGAGTAACGCCTGGCACAGTAGGAAGACGCCGAGGAACCACAGTGGCTGCCCGAAGCGGTAGCCGGCGATCGAGACCAGGTCTGCGGGAACGGCGTTGAGCAGCAACGCCGTCAGGACGATGCCGACCGTCGCGATCGTGCACACGGCGGGCAGGAGCAGTCGGTGGATGCGTGCGGCGACGAACTCCGTCGCCGCGCCGCCACGCTGCCCCGCACGCAGATAGGACGTGTACCCGGCGAAGCCGCCGATCACGAAGAACAAAGGCATCACCTGCAGCACCCAGCTGAGCGGCGTGGTCCACCAGGCTCCGTCGCTCGCATTCGCGAACAGGGGACCGGCGTCGGTGACGGTGACTCCGACCATCAGTGCGTGCAGCATGACCACGCCGAGTACGCACAGGGCACGCACGAGGTCGATGCCGGTGTCACGTGGGGTGTGTGAGTGCTGTTGAACGGGGGCGACCTTGACTCGTCGCAGATCCATGATGGACATGGGCTCCTCCTCGGTGGCTATTCGAGGAGGTTATGGATCAGGCGCAGGCCGTCACATCACCCCATGGTGTTGTCACGCCCCTACTGAAGTATCGTCAGGCGGGTTCGGCGAGCCCAGTGTTATAGGCAAAGATCACGGCCTGCACGCGGTCGCGTGCGCCGACCTTCGCGAGCACTTTGCCGACGTGTGTCTTCACAGTCTGCTCCGCAATGAACAGGGCGGCGGCGATCTCGCTGTTCGAATGGCCCTGTCCGATGAGTACGAGCACCTCTCGCTCACGATCGGTCAGGTCAGCCAGCAGATTCGTGGATGCTGTGGCTCTCGGCTTCTGAGACGCGAACTGTGCAATCATCCGGCGGGTGACGCTCGGAGAGAGCAGCGCATCGCCCGCGGCGATCACGCGGACAGCGTGCACGAGTTCCTCCGGCAGGGCGTCCTTCAGAAGAAACCCGCTGGCTCCGGCCTGGAGCGCGTCGTAGACATAGTCGTCGATGTCAAACGTCGTCAGCATGAGGATGCGAGGGATCTTGGCCGCCGGGTAAGACGGGCCCAGGATGCGCCTGGTGGCCTCGATACCGTCGAGCTCCGGCATCCGCACATCCATCAGGATCACGTCGGGATCGAGCCGAGCCGAGAGCGACACGGCCTCTGTGCCGTTGGCCGCCTGGCCCGTCACGGTGATGCCGTCGTGTGCGTCGAGGAGTGCCGCGAATCCGGCACGCACCATCGCCTGATCATCGGCGATGAGTACTTCGATGCTCACGCAGTCTCCTTCGGCGGGTGTGCCGTACCGGTTACGCAGCCCAGGGGAGGACAGCGTTGACGGTCCATCCACCATCCGCGTCAGGACCGGCCTCAAGGCTACCGTTGACGAGGGCGACGCGTTCCTGCATCCCGCGAAGTCCATGTCCACTCGACTGGGTGGGCGCGTCGCCCGTGGACGTGGTGTTGTGCACGCGGAGGCGAACGGTGACGTCGTCCATGTGCACGCGTACCGAGATGCTCGAGCCTGGCGAGTGGCGGACGGCATTACTCAACGATTCTTGAACGATGCGGAACGCGGCGATCTGCACACCGGCCGGCGCCGCGGCGACGTGGGCAGCGACGAGCTCCAAACCGACGTCGACTCCAGCGCGGCGGATGCTATCGACAAGCGCCGGAATGTCTTCGATTCCCTGCTGTGGCGCGAGCTCAGCGGATTGATCCTCCGTGCGCAGCACGCCAAGCAGACGGCGCATCTCGGTGAGGGAGCCACGTGCGGTGGCGGCGAGGTCATCGAACTCTGCGATGGCATCTGCAGGGAGATTCGGCATCCGGTAGCGCGCCGTGGATGCCTGTACTTGGATGACCGACATGCTGTGAGCGACCACGTCGTGCAGCTCTCTGGCGATGCGGGTGCGTTCCTCGACCATCAGCCGGCGCGACTGCTCGCCGGCGGAGACCTCACGCTCTCGGTCGAGCTCCTCGCCGAGGCGGACGCGGCCGGCGAGCAGCACAGCGAGGAGGTAGGCGACGCCGGTGACGGATGCGGTGACGATGAGGTCAGCGGTGACGCTGTTGGCTGTCGCAGCCTGGGGGAATTGCAGGGGTGCGATGAGGGATCCTGCGAGGCTGATCAGCAGCGGAACGAGTCCAAGCCGCCAGCCATGTTGGTAGGTGACAACCGCGACGAAGACCACGAAGGCGAGCAGCGCCGGTACCGACCATGGCCATGGCCAGAACGGATCCCGATCGGCCGCGACGAACAGCGGAAGCAGGAATGTGGGGACGCAGAACAGGGCGATGCCAGTTCGGGGGTGGGTGAGCGCAACCAGCGGGGCAGCGCAGATCGCCGCTCCGAGTAGGAATGCCAGCGGAACGTACGTCCCATACAGACCCGTGTGGATCGGAACGATGATCGAGAACAGCACGACCATGACGGCCGCCAGAATGATCACGGCGATGGTGCGGCGCTCAAGACGCCCGCGTGGTCGATCCATGAGTGTCATCTTGCCACCGTCGTTGCAACTGGCGCTGTCGTTACCGCCGCGGTGTCCGCAACCACGGCCGCGACGCGGCGGCGGCGAGCAGCAGCGACGCGGTCGATGATCAGTCCGATCACGAGAGCGAAGGCGACGCCGAAGACCACGCTGAGAAACGGCTGATCTTCCAGCCAGTGGCCTGCGAGCATCCCGATCAGAGCGCTGTAGATCGCCCAGGTGAGTCCGGCGACGGCGCTGATTGGCAGAAAACGTCGCCAGGAGTATCCGAGTGCGCCTGCAGACATGTTCACTACGACGCGGCCGACCGGGATGTATCTGGCGCCGAGAATCAGCAGAGCACCATTGCCGTTGAGCGTGCGCTGTGCGCGTTCGAACGCCGCGGCGACTCGAGGACGGCGCATCCAGGCGAAACGTCTGGTGCCCACAGAACGGCCGATCGCGTAGGCGATGTTGTCGCCGATCACGGCTCCGAGCGCGGCAACGGCGATGAGGAGCGGCAGATTGACCTCGCCGGTGGATGCAGCGACGGCGGCCGCGGCGACCAGCACCGTCTCGCTCGGAATCGGCGGGAAGAAGCCGTCAATGACGGCCGTCGCGAACATCACTAAGTACAGCCAAGGGGAGGCAGCGGCCTGCAGGATGAGTTCATTGAGGATGTCCACCTGTAGAACCTACGTATTGGGCCTCGGCCAGCACATCACTCTGAGGTATCGACCTCGTCATACTTCAGGGTGATCAGTTCGCTGGCTGTCGGCGTCCTGACAGGCGGGGCGATCTATACTGAGAGGCTGGCCCAGCGTTTGTATCAAACCAGTGTCTCCACGACACGCGGGCCAATCCATCCCCTCCCTGACGATCGGACCATTGCTGTGCTTGCCGTGCACGAACTCGAGATACGCGTTGGCGCCCGCCTCCTTATGGATGGCGTGTCGTTCCGCGTCTCCGACGGCGACAAGATCGGACTGGTCGGACGCAATGGCGCCGGCAAGACCACCCTCACCAAGGTGCTCGCAGGTGAACTGCTGCCCTCCGGTGGGAAGGTCACGAAATCGGGTGAGCTCGGATATCTGCCGCAGGATCCGCGCACCGGTGACCCGGAGATGCTCGCGCGTACGCGCATCCTGGATGCACGAGGGTTGGGCACGATTCAGCTGGGCTTGACCAAAGCCGCTGAAGATATGGCATCCACTGACCAGGCTGTTGCCGACAAGGCGATGCGTCGCTTTAGCAACCTGACCGAGCAGTTCGAAGGCCTCGGAGGCTATGCGGCAGAGGCAGAGGCGGCGTCCATCGCCAACAACCTCTCGCTGCCCGACCGCATCCTCGATCAGCCGCTGTCCACTCTCTCCGGCGGTCAGCGTCGGCGCATTGAGCTCGCTCGCATCCTGTTCTCTGATGCCGAGACGATGATCCTCGACGAGCCGACCAACCACCTCGATGCCGACAGTGTCGTGTGGCTGCGTGAGTTCCTGAAGAACTACAAGGGCGGACTGATCGTGATCAGTCACGATGTAGATATCGTCGGCGAGACCGTGAACCGGGTGTTCTACCTTGACGGCAACCGTCAGTGCATCGACATCTACAACATGAACTGGAAGAACTACCTGCATCAGCGGGTAGCCGACGCCGAGCGTCGTAAGAAAGAACGTGCGAACGCCGAGAAGAAGGCCACCTCGCTACAGCTGCAGGCAGCCCGCTTCGGCGCGAAGGCGTCCAAGGCCGCCGCTGCACACCAGATGGTCGCCCGCGCGGAGAAGTTGCTCGCGGGTCTTGACGGCGTGCGTCAGGAGGACCGCGTCGCGAAGCTGCGCTTCCCGAAGCCGGCACCGTGCGGAAAGACGCCGATGATGGCCACCGGCCTGTCGAAGTCGTACGGCTCGCTGGAAATCTTTACCGACGTCGACCTCGCGATCGATCGCGGTTCCAAAGTCGTCGTGCTCGGGTTCAACGGTGCGGGCAAGACGACGCTGCTGCGCATGCTCGCCGGTGTCGACGAGCCGGATACCGGTGTGCTCGAGCCCGGGTTCGGCGTGAAGATCGGGTACTACGCCCAGGAGCACGAGAACCTAGACGTGAAGCGCTCTGTGCTGCAGAACATGGTCTCTGCGGCCCCGCACATCACCGAGATGGAAGCGCGCCGAGTTCTCGGATCGTTCCTGTTCACCGGCGACGATGTGCTGAAGCCGGCCGGAGTTCTCTCCGGTGGCGAGAAGACTCGTCTGTCGCTGGCGACGCTGGTCGTGTCATCCGCGAACCTGCTGCTGCTCGATGAGCCCACGAACAACCTCGACCCGGCATCGCGCGAGGAGATCCTCGACGCGCTGGCGCACTACGAGGGTGCCGTCGTTCTCGTTTCGCACGACCCGGGGGCCGTGCAGTCGCTGAACCCCGAGCGCGTGCTGATCCTTCCGGACGGTGTCGAGGACATCTGGAGCCAGGAGTACCAGGACCTCATCGAGCTCGCGTAGCTCAACACTGTTAGCGTCGAGGGATGCGAACGAGCGTTGTGTGCTGGGACTGGAATGGGACCCTGCTGGATGACGTCGACATCTGTCGCACGGTCATGAACCAGGTGCTCTTCGAGCGGGCGCAGCTGGCGTTCTCCGACCGGGAGAGCTATCGTCGCAGCTTCCGATTCCCGATCCGTGAGTTTTATGCGGATGCGGGGATCTCCGACGACGAGTTCGTGCCAGCAGCTGATCGCTATCTGTCCCTCCTCGAGTTCGCGGTGGCGGATGCTCAGTTGAGGCCGGATGCTCGCTCCACTCTCGCGGAGCTTGCCCGCCGCGGCGTCCCGCAGATCCTCGCGTCCGCCACGGTCACCGACGCCCTACACCGACAGTTGCATCCGCACGCGATCACCGATGTCTTCGATGAAGTGCTGAGCATCGCAGACGCGCACGCGGCATCAAAGGCCGACGTCATCGCAGAGTGGATCGGCCGGATCGGCGCCGCACCTCAAGAGGTGCTCCTGGTCGGGGACACCAACCACGACCGGGAAATCGCGGAAGCACTCGGGACACGCTTCGTGCACTGCTCGTTCGGACACCAGGACCTGTCCGGCGAGACGGGGCTGGAGACGATCGAGTCGTTGAGCGAGGTGCTGGCGCTGGTCTGAACGACTGTTAGCGTCGAGGCATGGTGGATCAGCAGCTCGCGCAGTCATTCGAGAACATCGGCGAGGAGTACGACCGGTACCGGCCCGGGTTTCCGGATGCTGCGGCCGCGGAGATCATCCCGACACGAGTCTCCAGCGTGCTCGACCTGGGCGCAGGGACAGGAAAGTTCACTGAACTGCTGCTGAGCCGCGCCGATCGAGTGTTCGCGGTCGAACCGTCCGTCGCGATGCTCGATGTGCTGCGGGCGAAGCTGCCCGAGGTCGAAGCGATCGTTGGGGGAGCGGAAGATATTCCTCGGCCGGATGCCTCGGTCGACGCGGTGACCGTGGCGCAGGCATTCCACTGGTTCGAACGCGATGCCGCGTGTGCTGAGATCGCGCGCGTGCTGGTGCCCGGTGGCATCCTCGGTCTGCTCTGGAATCGCGCGGATCGATCCTGCTCCTGGGATTTTGCCTGCTCGCGGATCGTGCATCCCGCCTACCGCAGCGACGATGACGAGATTCCGCCCGAACCAGAACCTGACGTGCTGCCGGGCTTCGCATTCTCACATCGTGCCGAGATCGCGTGGTCGGAGCGCATCACCCGCGGTGACTATATCGCGCGCTGGTTGACGGTCAGCAGCTTCCTGGTCGCGGACGGGCCGACACACGCCGCGATGCTGCGCGCGGTCGAGCAGGTGCTCGACCGCGACCCCGAGACTGCGGGCAAAGAGGACTTCGAGCTGCCGCAGATAACTGAAGTGTTCGTCTACCGCGCCGCTTGACCTCGAGAATCGGTTTGCTGCACGAGACCGGGGCTGGTGCATCCATTCTCATGCTGCAAACCCATTCTCGGCGGCGGGGCGAGCTAGACCAGGCGCTCCGCGCGGCCCTCAATTTCAAAGACGGCGCCGAGCGGATGCCGCAGCGCGAGCGCCTCGGCAGGATTCAAGCCGCGCAACTCGGCACGCAGCATCCGTCCGATCATCTCGTGGGTCACGATCAAAGCCAGCCCGTGTGCTTCCCAACCGCATGACGACAGTGCCGCTCGTGCTCTGCCGCGCGCCTGTGCGTAGCTCTCGCCGCCGGGGAATGCCCAGCCGTACCGGTTCTCAGCCCGAGCCTCACGCGCACCGGGGAAGCGCTCCTCGATCTCGGCGCGTGTGAGACCCGCCATCTCGCCGAGATCCAATTCGGTGAGCTCCGGCACCTCGATGAGTTCGGCCCCGAGGCGATCGGCGATCATGACCGCAGTCCGTAGAGCGCGGCCCAAGGGGCTGGAGAAGACCGTCTGAACACCGAACGGGACGAGTCGATCGCCGATCGCCGACGCCTGTGCGATGCCCTCCGCGGTCAGCGAGGAATCCCGTTGTCCGTGCAGCCGCCCCTCGACGTTCCAGACCGCCTGAGCGTGACGCGCGAGCATCAGTCGCTCTGGCACGTGACGATCCTGCGGCATCATGCACTCAGAATGTCACATCGGAGCGCAGACGCGGAGAACTCAGCGAACCCCGAGGAAAGAACGGTCGGTGAGCACGATGGGGCCGTCTGCGGTGATCGCGACGGTGTGCTCGGAGTGTGCGCCACGCGAGCCGTCTGCGCTGCGCAGTGTCCAACCGTCTGCGTCGGTACGTAGCTCGTCGGTCGTCGCGAGGAACCACGGCTCCAACGCCAGGACGAGGCCGTCGCGCAGCGGGAAACCGCGGCCGGGGCGTCCGTCGTTTGCCACGTGCGGGTCACCGTGCATCGTACGGCCGACACCGTGTCCACCGAAGTCGGTATTGATCGAGTAGCCCTCACCATGCGCGATCGCGGCGACGGCAGCAGAGATATCACCGATGCGATTGCCGATGGTGGCGGCAGCGATTGCCGCATCGAGGGCGCGCTCGGTCGTGTCGATCAGACGCAGGTCCTCCTCGCGAGGCGAACCGACCACAAAGGACACCGCCGAGTCGGAAACCCAACCATCGACCGACACCGCGAAGTCGAGCGACACGAGGTCACCGTCGCGCAGCGTGTAGTCGTGGGGGAGACCGTGCAGCACGGCATCGTTGATCGAGGTGCAGATGACCTTCCCGAAGGGGCCGTTGCCGAACGACGGGGCGTAATCGATGTAGCAGGACTCCGCGCCGACCTTACGGATCAGATCATGAGCCTTGCGGTCGATCGTGAGCAGATTCGTTCCCACCTTGGTCTCATCGCGCAATGTCGCCAGAGTCTCGGCAACGAATCGTCCCGCAGCTCGCATCTCCTCGATCTCAGCAGGGGTGCGCAATTCGATCATGGGTGTTCCTTTCGTCTTGTCTATTCTCTCCGATCTCGGCTGAGGTCGCTCACAGCGAACATCCGACATGGGCATAGGTGAGCGTCATACGATCGGAGCATGTGGTTGCGAAGAGCGTTCTATCGCTGGCTGTTCCCGGCGTCCGTTGTGCTGCCGCTGTGGCTGTTGGTCGGTTGGGGCATCTTCAACGCGGGTGGCTGGGCGTTCCTCTGGGTGCTCTTCATCGCGATCCCGTCGGTCTTTCTGGGGCAGTTGGTGCTCACGTTGCTCGTCCGTGCGCGGCCCTCGGCGCGTGAAACCGGCATGGTCTCGTGGTGGGACGTGCTGGGCTTCGGCGTGTGGCATGCTCTCACCATCGCAGTCGGCTGTTACCCGCAGACGTGGTTCCCGTTGCTGCTGACCGGCGCGATCGCTGCTGCCCTCGCGATGTTCTGGCTCATGCTGTGGCAGCTCTGGAGTGAAGCAAAGGGTGCGAGTTCCGGCATCCGGATCACCACATCGCTGCCGACGGATGCCGAGCAAGAAGCGCCGCGGCACACCCAGGCAGACCAAGAAGTGTTCGTCATCCGGGAGAAGCCTGCTTCCCGCAGCTGACCTGGTTTTGTACACTGCCCGTTCCATGGCAGAATAGATCTTTGTGCCGTGACCGACTCTGCCTCAGGGGAGTCCGCGGTCGCCTCAAGCGCCGTTCAGCACACACCTACGTATTCCTTCCATCCCATGCATCCGACCTGTGGCGAGTGCAGAGAGAGACGATCATGCAGATCCTGGACGCCGTCGACGCGGCTTCGCTTCGTTCCGACATTCCCGATTTTCGCCCCGGCGACACCGTCAAGGTGCACGTCAACATCACCGAGGGCACGCGCTCTCGTGTCCAGATCTTCCAGGGCATCGTCATCGGCCGCCAGGGCGATAGCGTTCGCGAGACCTTCACGGTCCGCAAGATCAGCTTCCAGGTGGGCGTCGAGCGTACCTTCCCGGTGCACAGCCCGGTGATCGATCACATCGAGATCGTCACCCGCGGTGACGTGCGCCGCGCGAAGCTCTACTACCTGCGCGAACTGCGTGGCAAGAAGGCCAAGATCAAGGAAAAGCGCGACCACTGATCGCTGCTATTTCTGAAGCACGCTATTTCTGAAGCATGCTTTTCTGAAGCACCCCGGGACACAGCGTCCCGGGGTGCTTTGTTTCATCCGGAGTATGCGAACCTAGAATGAGCCGTCAGTGCGCGGTGCGAAGAACCCCGTGAAGGAATGCGATGACGACTGATTCCGCCCGCGATGTCCCTCAGAAGAGGCGTCGCGGTTTCTGGATCTTTTTGCGAGACGTGCTGGTGATCATCGTGATCGCTGCGCTCGTGTCGTTCTTGGTGAAGAGCTTCATCGTGCGGTCTTTTTACATTCCGTCAGCCTCGATGGAGCGCACGCTCATCGTGGACGATCGCATTCTGGTGGATGAGCTCACTCCACGCTGGACCGGCTACGAACGTGGCGACGTCGTCGTGTTCGAAGATCCGGGCGGGTGGCTACCGGTGCAGGTACACAAGCCCGCGGGCCCCCCGCTGTTGGAGGCGTTCGATTCGCTGCTCACAACGATCGGTCTGTCCACATCCGATAGTGAGGATCATCTCGTCAAGCGCATCATCGGCACCGCCGGTGATCATGTCGTGTGCTGCAACGCGCTCGGACAGATTGAGATCAACGGTGCGCCGATCGATGAACTTTCGTACCTGAACCTGCCAGAGGGCGATACCGCGGCATCCAACGAACCCTTCGATGTCACCGTCCCGGCGGATGCACTCTGGGTACTCGGAGACAACCGTGACCGTTCGCAGGACGCACGTGCCCATCAAGGCCTTCCGAGCGGTGGTTTTGTGCCACTCGAGAATCTCGTCGGCAAAGCTTTCCTGACCACCTGGCCGCTCTCGCGCATCGGCACGATCGACGGCCATCACGACATCTTCAACGGCGTTCCGGATCCAGAATGACGGTTGTCGCGCCCACACTCTCACTGGAGCGCAAGCTTCTGACTGAGTACGACCTGATCATCTCGCTGGATGAGGTCGGACGTGGTGCGCTGGCAGGGCCGGTGGCGGTCGGTGCCGCGGTGATGGATGCCGCGGGGTCTCGGCGCCGCGTGCCGGAGGGATTGCGTGACTCGAAACTCGTCACAGAGAAGCGCAGACCCGACGTCGCAGTCCGGGCCGCAGCATGGGTGCAGGCATCTGGCGTCGGCTGGGCAACTGCTGCCGAGGTCGATGAGGGCGGAATCATGCGCGCGCTGGGGCTCGCGGCATCCCGCGCAATCGATGCGGTCCTGGCGCAGGGGGCGACCCTCGAGCGGACGCTTGTGATCCTGGACGGCAATCACGATTACGTGTCACGCGTGCATCCTGTCCCGCTTGAGGTGCGTTCGGTCATCAAGGGCGACCGGGACTGCGCCTCGGTGGCCGCGGCATCCGTCATCGCCAAGGTTGCCCGCGACACGTACATGGCGGAACTTCACCTGCAGCATCCGACCTATCGGTGGGATCGCAACAAGGGATACGCGAGTGTGGAACACCGGGCGGCGATCCGAGAGCAGGGATTGTCTGGTTTTCACCGTGCATCATGGGCAATCACCGACGCCCCAGCGCTGTTCTGAGCTCCGATTCATTTTGAACTCGTAGGATGGAGTCATCATGGATGAAGAGGCCTTCGACGATTACGACCGCGAACTTGAGCTTGCGCTGTTCCGCGAGTATCGCGATGTCGTGCGGCAGTTCAAATACGTTGTGGAGACCGAGCGTCGGTTCTATCTCGCCAACGAGGTGAATGTCGTCCGTCGTGACACTGAGCATGACTTCTACTTCGAGATTTCGATGAGTGATGTCTGGGTCTGGGACATCTATCGTGCGGACCGTTTCGTCAAGACGGTGCGAGTGCTGACGTTCAAGGATGTCAACGTCGAGGAACTGCAGGCTCGCGAGTTCGAGCTTCCGGAGGAGCTGTCTCTCGACGGTAAGTGACGAGTTGTCCACGAGGCAACGGGCTCACTAGTTATCAACAATTAGGGAATTGAGCTGTCCTCTGCACCGGTCGTGTGATTCTCGGGCGCGCGTGTTGCGCGATTCGAGCAGGCTGTCTGCATGGCTGCGAAAGACGACCTTGGACGTGCAGGTGAAGACCGCGCCGCACAGCATCTGACAGAGCGCGGATATCAGATTCTTGACCGCAACTGGCGGTGTGCGCAGGGCGAGATTGACATCATCGCCGAACGCGAAGGCGTGCTCTGCGTCGTCGAGGTCAAGACGCGGCGCAGTCTCGACTTCGGTCATCCCTTTGAGGCGGTCGACGACCGCAAGCGGGAACGACTCTGGCGGCTCGCGTATGCGTGGTGCAGAGATCATCACGAGCTGGCCAGAAATCGGATGCTCCGCGTTGACGTGATCGGCGTCATCGGTGCTGATCCGGCCGAGGGCACGCTCGAGCACCTGGTGGATCTGCGATGAGGACCGCGCGTACCTGGGCTGTTGCACTGACTGGCGTGGACGGACACCTGGTCGAGATCGAAGCGGACGTATCGAATCAGACACCGGGATTCAAGATCGTTGGACTGCCGGACAAAGCACTGGGTGAGGCGGCACAGCGTGTGCATAACGCCGTCACGAACGCAGACCTTGAACTGACACGCAGGCGGCTCACCGTTAATCTGTCGCCGGCGAGTCTGCCCAAGCACGGCAGCGGGTTCGATCTTGGTATCGCGATTTCGGCGGTGGCAACCGGAGGAGTGCTCGACCCTGCGTCGATCGCGCGGACCGTGCACATCGGCGAACTCGGACTTGATGGTCGGGTGCGGCCGGTTCCCGGGGTGCTCCCGGCCGTGTTCGCGGCGGCGCGAGCGGGGTTCGAACACGTCATCGTTCCGCATGCGAACGAGGCCGAGGCGCGGCTGGTACCGGGGATGCATGTGCGGGCTGCCACCACGCTGGCCGAAGTGGCGATGTGGCATGGCGCGGATATTGCCGTCGCTGACGTCGAACCGGTCGCCGGCGCGGCACGGCAGGTATCGGAGGCAGAACAGCTGGATCTTGCCGACGTGGTGGGCCAGGAAGAGGCGGTGGACGCGCTGATCGTCGCGGCCGCGGGTGGACATCACATTCTGATGAGCGGTCCACCCGGAGCAGGAAAGACGATGCTGGCACGGCGGCTGCCCGGCATTCTTCCGCCGTTGACAGAGGAAGCAGCGCTCGAAGTTGCGTCAATTCGCTCGCTGTCTGGCGCTGCGGTTAACGTGCTGGACGATCTACCGCCGTTGGAGGCGCCGCATCACAGCGCATCGATGGCGGCACTCGTGGGCGGTGGTTCGCGGGCTGCGCGACCTGGTGCGATCGTTCGGGCACACCGAGGCGTTTTGCTTCTCGATGAAGCAGCCGAGTTCTCGCGTGCCGCGCTGGACGCTCTGCGTCAGCCGCTGGAATCGGGGAGTATCGAGATCGATCGCGCCGGATTCCATGTGCGCTTTCCCGCCCGCTTCCAGCTTGCGTTGGCGATGAACCCCTGCCCCTGCGGCAATTACGGGGTGCGAGGAGCAGAGTGCATCTGCCCGCCGATGGCAATTCGTCGCTACTCCGCTCGATTATCGGGACCCCTGCGTGATCGGATCGATATCGACCTCCAAGTGGCGAGGGTCGCGGCATCTCGGGCGACGTCGGCGGAACGCTCGTCAGTGACGACGATGACAGCTCGGGGGAGAGTGCTGGCCGCCAGAGAACGCGCGGCTGAGCGGTGGGCGGATACGCCGTGGAGCGTGAACGCCGACGTTGCCGGCGCGTGGCTACGGCAGGGCGATCATCGGCTGCCACTCGAAGTGCGCGGGCCGCTTGACCGCGCGCTTGAACGAGGCCAGCTCACCCTGCGGGGTTATGACCGGGTGCTTCGTCTGGCGTGGACCATGGCTGATCTCACAGGGGTGGACGTACCGGGGCGTGACGAGTTGGGGCGGGCGCTATTTCTGAAGAGAGGACTGATCGCATGATGGATGTGTTGCTCGGCGATGTCGAGACACGGAAGGCAGCTGAATCTGCTCGACCACAGGATGACCCTGGCGAGACCCTGGCGCGTGTCGCCTGGGGAGTCGTCGCGGAACCAGGCGATGGTGTGGCAGGGGCGATGATCGCCCAGTTCGGGGCGGTGGAGGCACTGCGCTACGGTCTGTCCGATTCCGGATTCGAGCTGTCCGAGCGTGCAGTGGATGAGGCTCGGCGACGGTGGCGACCACGGGCGCAACCGCGTGCTGTGTCAGACGCGCTGCGCGGTGCGAGCGAGGTCGGGGCAAGGCTGCTCCTGCCTGGCGATGACGAGTGGCCCAGCGGCCTTGACGATCTCGGTGATCATGCACCGTCGCTGCTGTGGGTGCGGGGAGACGTGGCGCAGCTGACGCGGCGGGAGCGCGTGTCGATGGTGGGCGCACGGGCAGCGACCGCATATGGAGACTCGATCGCATCTGAGCTCGCGGGCGATCTCGCCGCCAGCGGCACGCTGATCGTTTCTGGCGGCGCCTACGGAATCGACGGAGCCGCGCACCGAGCGGCTCTCGGTGCCGGTGGCGGAACTGTCGCGTTCCTTGCGGGCGGCGTCGATCGTGCATACCCTGCCGGACATCAGCAGCTGTTCGAGCGAATCCAGACGTCGGGGGCCATGGTGAGCGAGTTGCCATGCGGCACCGCACCGACCAAATGGCGATTCCTCGCTCGCAACCGCCTGATCGCAGCCCTGGGGATGGCGACGGTCGTCGTCGAGGCCGGCTGGCGCAGCGGTTCGCTGAACACCGCGGGCCATGCCGCCGCGCTCGGACGCCCATTGGGTGCCGTACCGGGCCCAGTGACCTCCGCCGCGTCGGCCGGATGCCACCGGCTGCTGCGAGAGTACGACGCGCGCTGCGTCACCAGCACGGCCGAGGTGCGGGAGTTGCTGGGCATCGAGATCGGCGCAAGTGCCGACAGTGGCGAGGTCCGGACAGATCCTGATCAACTGCGACTGCTCGACGCCATGAGCGCGCGCACGGCGCGATCGTCCACGGAACTCGCGCGAATCTCTGGCCTGTCCGAAGAGCGAGTCCGTTCGATGCTGGGCATGCTGTCGCTGGACGCACAGGTGCAACAGCAGGCGTCGGGATGGCGACTCGGGGCGGGCTGATCAGGTCAGCCGGTATCCCGCGCCGCGCACCGTCTCGATACGATCGGCGCCGATTTTCTGGCGCAGATAGCCGACGTAGACATCGGCCACGTTCGACCCAGGGTCGAAGTCGTAGCCCCACACTCTGCTGAGCAACTGCTCACGGCTGAGCACCTGCCCTGCGTTGCGCACGAGCTCTTCCGCCAGCGCGAACTCGCGCGCGGACAGTTCCACCGCGTGATCGCCGACGCGTGCTCGCCGTGTGCGGATATCAAGGTGCAGATCACCGTGGACAAGATCGGCGGTGGCGACCGCTTCATCGCGGCGCATCCGCAGACGGATCCGCGCGAGTAACTCGTCGAAGCGGAAGGGCTTGCCAAGATAGTCGTCGGCACCACCCTCGAGACCCGCGATTGTGTCGTGCAACTCGACGCGTGCCGTGAGCATGATCACCGGAAGTTTCGACCCTGATCCGCGCAAGCGCTCCAGCACCTCGAACCCATCGAAACCGGGCATGTTCACATCGAGGACCAAAAGGTCGAACTCGCCAGTCTGAGCCAGGTCCAATGCCTCAGGGCCGGTCGCGGCGACGCACGTCGCGAATCCGGCCGCTCGCAGGCCCTTTTCGATGAAGCCGGAGATTCGCGGTTCGTCGTCTGCAATGAGAATGGATGCCACGGTTTATCCTCCTACATCCGTCGGTGTCTCGCCTGGCAGCGCGGGCGCCGGAAGCGGCGGGCGGGGTGGGATGACAGGATCTTCGCTGACAGGTGTCGCCGCGATCTGCGGCACGCTGAGGACGAACAATGCGCCGCCTCCTGGCGCATCGCGCACCTCTGCCGAGCCGCCGTGGGCGCGCGCGATGACCTGCACGATGTGCAGGCCGAGCCCGCTGCCGGTGTGGCCCAGCGTGTCGGCGCCACGCCGGAATCGCTCGAACACCTGTTGCTTCGCGTTATCGGGGACACCGGGGCCGAAATCACGGACCCAGAACTCGATCCGTTCGCCATCACTTCGGCTGCCGATCTCCACGCGACCACCGCCGTGCGTCACCGCATTCTGAGACAGCTGCAGCATCGCCTGCGTCATCCTGGCCGGATCGAGCGTCGCGACGCTAACGGCGACGGGGCCGATCGAGACATCCGCTCCGACGATGCCCTGAGCCTTGCGCACGATCTGTCGCACGAGATCGGCGGTGTCCACCCGGCCCAGCTGCACCGGGCTGGGGCCGTGCAGCGCTGCCGCGGAAGCAAGATCCTGCACGAGCTGTCCCATACGCTCCAGTTCGTCTACAGCGAGCTCCTGCGTCTCGCGGGCATCGTCGGGGTCGGCGGGATCCATGACCTCGAGATACCCGCGCACGATGGTGATCGGGGTCTTCAACTCATGTCCCACATCGCTCAGCAGCTGACGCTGCGAGTCCAGGGCGTCGTCTATGCGGTCGAGCATGTCGTTCATCGTCTCGGACAACTCAGCGACGTCGTCGTTTCCCATGACGGGAAGACGCTCATCGAGTGACTGCGCGGAGATGCGCGCGGCGGTCTCTCGCATCCGGCGCAACGGGCGCAACAGCCTGGTTGCCACGATGGTTCCGGTCGCCGCGATCACGATCAACGTGATGCCGGATGCAAGCAGAAACATCTTCGCCGAGTCAGTGGTCTCGGCGAGCTCCGCATTTAGGTCGTACACCAGCACGAACACGACTTCAGTGGGTGCCGGTGAGTCCTGCACCATGATGGGCGCCGCCAGATAGCGCCAGCGGTCATCGCTGTCCGCGTAGGTCGCGATGAAGGGGCGGCTCTCATCGAGCAGCCGATCGACATGCTGCGCAAACATTGCCTGATACTGCAGATCGAGATCCAGCTGGACGCCAGGAACAATGGTGATGACGCCGTCGACCATGCCCATGGCGCCGGTGTTGTCATCCGGGCTCATGCGCTGCACTACGGCGGCTAGCGCATCGGACGACGAAGCCCACGCGCCATCGCCCTCATCGCCCTCAGCGACGAGGAACCGCGCTGACTCCAAGTTGTCCTGCAGGCGTGCATCCACCTGCTCGAGGATCCGCTGCCTCTCGACGATGTATACCGAGAACCCCACGGCGAGAAGGCCGATTGCAGCGACGGCGGTGATCGCGGCGACGATGCGAGTACGCACCGATATTGCCAGCTTCCTGCGGCGGCGCCCTGGCATCGGTTCCGACTCGGTCACAGATCAAGTATCCCGTGTGCGGCACGGGCGCGATCCATACATAAGAGATATCTCATCCCACGGGTGCGTTCGACGTGTTGGAATCGATAGATGCCCATAACGCCCAATCTTTACGAAGTGCGCGTCCTGGCTGAGGCGCTCGGCGTGTCCGCCGAAAGCGTGACGGTGCACTCGCGTGAGCCGCTGGGCACGGGGTCGGTGACCGGGCTGCAGGTGGATGCGGAAGAATCGCTGCACTACTTCGTCGACACCTCGGGGCTGTCTGTCGCTGCCGAGACGGGTCTCGCCGATGCTGTGGAGTCTCCGTCCACCCGGATCTGGCTGCACCCCGCCGACCCGCATCTGCCGGCGCTCGCGCCCGTCGCATTCGACGACGCCGCGCGCACACTTCTCGATCGATTGGGCATCACGGCGATCGGCAAACCGGAGTTCATCGGCTACCGGCCCGGTCGTCGCGCCGTGCTGCGGGTGCCGATCATCGACGGAGCGGTTTGGATCAAGGTGGTTCGCCCGTCGAGAGTCCAGCGGATCGTACGCGCGCACGAGGCGGCAGCGAGTGCGGGAATTCGCGTCCCCGAGATCCACGGTTGGTCCGACGAGGGACTCCTGGTGATGGCGAGTGCGTCAGGCACTCCAGCCGCAGACGTGGACTGGGATCCTGGTGCCCTGCTCGATCAGGTGGATGCACTGCGTGAGCAGTTTGCGGCCGTGGATTGGGATGCCCCCGCTCGGAGCGCGGCACATCGACTGGACTGGTATGCGGGCCGTGGTGACGCTGCGGTGGCTCGGCTGGTTCCGCGCACCCGTGCAATTCTCGCTCGCGCGGCAGAAGTCGGCGAACGACCACGGGTCGTCGTGCACGGCGACCTGCATTTCGGTCAGCTCTTCCTCGAAGACGGAATCAGTGCAGTGATCGACATTGACACGCTCGGGCTTGCAGATCCTGCCGAGGATGCTGCCGCCTTCCTTTCGCACACGATCGCCAGCGCGCGACTCACCGAGGCGCACAATCGCGGACGAGTGTGGGCACTTGCAGACCTGGCGGCAGCGCGCTGGGCGGGGGATCAGCTGACGCTGGGGTTGACTCTCGTGCACCTGATCGGACACGCGATGGCAGCCGGCGATCGCGGTGACGCGCGCGCCTCTGCAGAGATCGAGGCCGCAGCCGAGGCGCTACTGGACGCACGCGCGCCATCGACGAGTGAGTCTAAGAGCCCTCTCACGGACGTTTTCGATTCGCCTTAGCTCTGGCGAGCAGACTGGAATCATCCCCTCCGGAGCCGATGGCGCCGGAAACAGATCGAGGAGTTGTAATGAGTAATAAGAAGTGGATCGTCTTCGGCGTCACCGGACTCGCCGGCCTGAGCATGGTCGCAGGCGGCGCGGCCGCAGCAGCCAACGCGATGGAGCTGCGCACCACCGACGGCACAGTGCAGCCGGGCGGTGCGATCACCGACCGCAGCAGCGTGCTCGACAGCAAGATCGTGCAGCTTCGACAGACGAACTCTTCGGTCACCGTCGTCAGCGCTCCTTCCGTTGCGACCGTGTCCTCGGTCAGCGTTGCCTCCGTCGCGAGCGTCGCTTCGGTGGCGAGCGTGGCGAGCATTGCCAGTGTCGCCAGCGCGGTTTCCGCGCCCGCTCCAGCCCCGGCCCCGGCCCCCGCCCCGCAGGAGTCCGCTCCGAGCCCTGTCTCCGTACCGAGTCCTCCCTCCGCGCCCACCCAGGTCTCCGCCCCCAGCGCGGTCTCAGTACCGAGTCCCGCCTCGGCGCCGAGCGCAGCGTCAGTCGCCTCCGCGGCATCCGACTGATCCCCCTACCCGCCGACGCCCCGAGACCAAATCCCCTCCCCGGCCCTCGGGGCGTCGGCGTATCCGCGGCGAGGCACTGTCGTCGCCCGGACCGGGCACGGCATGCTGGAGGACATGGAGCTGAATGCCGCGACACACGCATTCTCGACGCACCTCACCCAGGTGCGCCGGCTGTCTCCCGCGACGGTTCGCGCCTACCGTTCTGACCTCCGCGACCTTGCGGATGCCGTTGGTGGAGCGAGTCTGGGCGAGGTCGACCTGGAAAGCCTGCGTGACTGGCTATGGCGCGCGACACAGCGAGGCGATGCCAGATCGACGCTCGCGCGTAGAGCTGCCGCGGCGCGTTCGTTCTTCGCGTGGGCGAAGGATGAAGAGCTGATCAGCATCGACCCGAGCCTGCGGCTGATCGCCCCCAAGCGCGGACGCACGTTACCGGCAGTCGCGTCCAAAGAGGGGATGCGCTCGTTGCTGGACTCACGACGCGACGCTGCGGCCGATGGCGATGCCATGCCGCTCAGGGACCATGCGATTCTCGAACTTCTCTATGGCTCTGGTGTGCGCGTCTCAGAGCTCTGCGGTATCGATGTCGACGACCTCGATCTGGACCGGGCAACAGTGCGCGTACTCGGAAAAGGATCCAAGGAACGCGTGGTGCCGTTTGGTATTCCGGCCCGCGACGCGGTGCAGGCGTATCTCACCCGCGGACGTCCGGTGCTGATTGCGCGCGCATCGAAGGCCACGCCGGCGGTGCTACTCGGTGCGCGAGGTGGCCGCCTCGGACCGCGAGCCGTATACACGCTCGTCGCCGACGCGCTCGGACCGATCATCGGTGCTGACACCGTCGGCCCCCACGCACTGCGTCATTCTGCCGCCACCCACCTGCTTGATGGGGGCGCAGACCTGCGCGCGGTGCAGGAGATCCTCGGTCACGCGAGCCTGGGAACCACTCAGATCTACACGCATGTTTCGTCCGAACGCCTCACAGCGACCTACCGACTGGCACACCCGCGCGCATGAGCGCGTTCGCTGCACAGCACGGCAGCAGAATGGCCCGCGGAACATCACCGAACATCAGCATCGGATTGATGTAGACGCCGTCCAATCGCACGCCCAGATGCAGCTGGTCTGCGGGGGAGTGCCCGCCACTTGCGACGGTGCCGATCTCATCGCCGGTGGATATTACCGCGCCTGGCACGAGCGTCGAATCCATCGGTTCGAAGGTCGTCACGAGCCCGTTGCCATGATCGATTGTGAGTAGCGGTCGATCGACTACGGTGCCTCGAAAAGCCACAGTTCCTGCGGCGGGCGCATAAACGACGGTACCGGTCGGCGCCGACAAATCGATGCCTCGATGGCCCGGCCCATAATCATGAGCGGGGGCGCGGAAGGGCGTGACCACTTGACGGACGCCATCCACCGGCCACTGCCATGGGCTCTCGGGCGAAGGGGACCGTGCGGCGGCGGGAAGCATGACGAGCAGCGCGGCCATCAGCAGGACCGTGCCGCACCATTTGCTCACCTTCGATACTCGCATTCGAATATCGTCGCTGTTCCTGTCTGTGCGTGTGAGTCGAGGACACCCTTTCCGTGGAGAACACGCGCAGATGCGGTAGCGGTGCAGAACCTGTGGACGGGTGTCGATCCTGTACACTGGAGGTCGCACCTCGATCTCGGGGTGACTACGCGTGCCCAGAGCGACTTCGGTCGTGGCATCCACTCCCATAGGTCCTGTTCGCAAGAACGGGTGGGCGTGTGCCGGGCACCAGGAGTGCCGATCACCCGATCGGCGAAATAACCTCAACGGCGCGACAGCGCCAGAACCAGGAGACGACCATGGCTGTGGTCACCATCCGCCAGCTGCTCGACAGCGGCGTGCACTTCGGACACCAGACTCGTCGGTGGAACCCGAAGGTCAAGCGCTTCATCCTCACCGAGCGCAGCGGCATCCACATCATCGACCTTCAGCAGTCGCTGGGTTACATCGACAGCGCGTACGACTTCGTCAAGGAGACGGTCGCCCACGGTGGCACCATCCTCTTCGTCGGCACCAAGAAGCAGGCGCAGGAAGTTCTTGCAGAGCAGGCGACTCGTGTCGGCCAGCCCTTCGTGAACCAGCGCTGGCTCGGTGGCCTCCTCACCAACTTCCAGACGATCTCCAAGCGTCTTGCGCGCATGAAGGAGCTCGAGGAACTCGACTACGAGACTCCTGCGAACAGCGGCTTCACGAAGAAGGAGCTCCTGCTCAAGAAGCGCGAGCTCGACAAGCTGCACAAGTCGCTCGGCGGTATCCGCAACCTGACCAAGACGCCTTCGGCTCTCTGGGTCATCGACGCGAAGCGCGAGCACCTCGCCATCGACGAGGCCAAGAAGCTTGGTATCCCCGTGATCGGCATCCTCGACACGAACGCCGACCCGGATGACTTCCAGTACCCGATCCCCGGTAACGATGACGCGATCCGCTCCGTCTCGCTGCTGACTCGCATCATCGCTGACGCCGCGGCCGAGGGCCTGCAGCAGAAGCACAACCCCGAGTCGGGCGACGTCGAGCCGCTGGCTGACTGGGAGCAGGAACTTCTCGTGGCTCCGGCCGAGGGCGCTGAGGCTCCCGTTGAGGCTGCTGCCGTTGAGGCAACCGAGGTCGTCGAGGCTCCGGCCGAGGCAACTGAGGCCGTCGAGGCTCCCGCCGAGGCAACCGAGGTCGTCGAGGCTCCCGCCGAGGCAACTGAGGTCGTCGAAGCAGCGGAAGCTGTCGACGCCACCGACGCCAAGTAATTCCTTACACACACCTTACGAAGCAAGGAGCCACCACACATGGCCAACTTCACCATCGCTGACATCAAGGCACTGCGTGAGCAGCTCGGCACCGGAATGGTCGACACCAAGAAGGCTCTCGAAGAGGCCGACGGCGACCGCGAAAAGGCAGTTGAGCTGCTTCGCCTGAAGGGTGCAAAGGGCAACGCAAAGCGCGCTGACCGTTCCACCAGCGAGGGCCTCATCGCCGCTCGCGAACAGGCAGGCAGCGTGACGCTGATCGAGCTCGCATGCGAGACCGATTTCGTCGCGAAGAACGAGCGTTTCATCGCGCTGGCAGACAAGGTCGCAGATGCCGTTTCCGCCACAAAGGCGAACACGGTCGACGAAGGCCTCGCAGCTACAGCAGGCAGCCAGAACGTCGGTGAGCTGATCTCGGACGAGGCAGCCATCATCGGCGAGAAGGTCGAACTGCGTCAGGTTCGCACCATTTCGGGTGATGCAGTCGAGGTCTACCTGCACCGCACGAGCAAGGATCTGCCCCCGCAGATCGGTGTTGTCGTCGCCTACTCGGGTGATGACGCCGAGACTGCTCGTAGCATCGCGCAGCACATCTCGTTTGCGAACCCGTCCTACCTCGCCCGCGCGGATGTTCCCGTCGACGCAGTCGAGAAGGAGCGAGAGATCGTCACTGAGATCTCGCGCAACGAGGGCAAGCCTGAGGCTGCTCTTCCGAAGATCGTCGAAGGCCGCGTTTCTGCGTTCATCAAGCAGGTTGCCCTGCTCGAGCAGGACTACGCCAAGGACAACAAGCTCTCTGTCGCCCAGGTCGCGAAGGACGCCGGTATTACCGTGACGGACTTCGCGCGCTTCAAGGTCGGCGCGTAGCAGTTGTACAGGGGTTCGGATCCACAAGGGTCCGAACCCCTTCTTTATGCCCAAAAGGCAGTATCTTGAATCGGGACGAGAGGACATCACACCCATGACTGAACGCACCGGACGCCGCCGCGTCCTTCTCAAGCTTTCCGGTGAAGCCTTCGGAGGCGGACAGGTCGGAGTGAACCCGGATGTCGTGAGCCAAATCGCCCGCGAGATCGCGGCCGCGGTCGACAGGGTCGAGATCGCCATCGTCGTTGGTGGGGGTAACTTCTTCCGCGGCGCGGAGTTGAGCCAGCGAGGCATGGACCGTGGTCGTGCCGACTACATGGGCATGCTCGGCACTGTCATGAACGCGCTCGCCCTGCAGGACTTTCTCGAGCAGGCAGGAGCACCGACACGCGTGCAATCCGCCATCTCGATGACGCAGGTAGCCGAGCCATACATTCCCCTGCGCGCGGAGCGCCACATGGAGAAGGGTCGCGTTGTCGTCTTCGGCGCCGGTGCAGGCCTGCCATATTTTTCGACAGACACCGTCGCCGCACAGCGCGCACTCGAGATCGGCGCGCACGAGGTGCTGGTTGCGAAGAACGGCGTCGACGCGATCTACACGGCCGACCCCAAAACGGATTCCTCGGCGACACGCATCGAGAAGGTCACGTATCGGGACGCTCTCCAGCGCGGACTCAAGGTCGTCGACTCCACCGCGTTCAGCCTCTGCATGGACAACAACATGGATATGCGCGTCTTTGGGATGGAACCGGCCGGCAACGTAACCCGCGCTCTGCTCGGTGAGCAGATCGGTACCCTCGTCACCTCCTGAGCGCGGTGCCACGTGCACGGCGCGCACCTGGATAGAATTGCAAGCACAAACCGACGATAGGAGTCACCGTGATCGCGGATGTCCTCGCTGAAACCACCTCCCGCATGACTCGTGCGGTCGAAGCTGCCAAGGAGGACTTCGCCACCGTTCGCACCGGACGCGCGAACCCGCAGCTTTTCCAGAAGGTGATGGTCGATTACTACGGCTCGCCTACGCCACTGGCTCAGCTTGCCTCGCTGGCGAGTCCGGAGGCGCGTTCGATCATCGTCACGCCCTACGACAAGACTGCGCTCAAAGCCATTGAGCAGGCTATTCGTGACATGCCCAACCTCGGCGCTAATCCGACGAACGACGGCAACATCGTCCGCGTGACGATGCCGGAGCTGACCGAAGAGCGCCGTAAAGAGTATGTGAAGCTCGTCCGCACCAAGGGTGAGGATGCGAAGGTGCATCTGCGCGGCATCCGACGCAAGTCAAAGGACGAGCTGGACGCGCTCAAGAGCGACGTCGGCGAAGATGAGATCGCCCGCGGTGAGAAGGAACTCGACGCGCTGACTCGTCAGCATGTCGATCTGATCGACGACGCTCTCAAGCGCAAAGAGACCGAGCTTCTCGAGGTCTAACCGGGATGAGCAATGCAACTGGAGACGCCGATGAGGAACGCCCGCTGATGCGACGCGATTCTTCTGATGCGGCGACCCCGGAAGCAGGCGTTCCTGTTGCCAAGAGTCTTCCCGTCGCAGACGAGCGCGTGATTCCGCCGCGCCCGCCGCTGCCGGGTCAGAACGACCTCACCACTGATGCTGCAGCAGCGGTGCGCGAGCAGCTTCGCCAGGCCAGAGGCGAGTTCGAGACGCACGTCAGTCAGGCGCGCGAGCACCTCGATCAAGCAAACGAGCGGATCAAGGCCCGCACCGGGCGGGACCTCATCCTCGCGATCCTCGTCGGGCTGGGTTTCGCCGCGGTCATGCTCGGCTCGCTGATGTTCATCAAGGAGCTGTTCGTTCCGATCGCCCTGGCGATCGCGGTGCTCGGCATCTTCGAACTCGCACGCGCGCTGCGTACGGCAGGTCGCCGTATCGATATCATTCCGCAGGTCATCGCGGGTGTCGTTCTGGTGCTCTCCGGTTACTTCGCACCCGCGTGGCTCAGCTGGGTCACGCTGCTGTTCTCCGTCGCGTTCGTGATCGTCTGGCGGCTGGTCGCTCAGATGATCGCGAAAGACGGTCGCACCTACGGTGACGTGTTGACGGATGCCGTGGTCGGCGGCTTCGTACAGGTGTACGTGCCATTCCTGGCCAGCGTGGCGGTCATGCTGCTCGTGCAAGAGGGCGGGCAGTGGTGGGTGCTCAGCTTCATCGGTATCGCTGTCGCCGCCGACACGGGTGCCTACGCGGCCGGCGTCGCGTTCGGAAAGCATCCGATGGCGCCAAGAATCAGCCCAAAGAAGACCTGGGAAGGCTTTGCCGGCGCGGTCGTGGCGGCGGTGGCCGCCGGTGTGCTTCTTGCTATCTTCCTTCTGGAGCTGCCCTGGTGGGGTGGCGTGATTTTCGGCGTCGCAATTCTGCTCTCGGCCACGCTCGGCGATCTCGGCGAATCGATGATCAAACGCGATATCGGCATCAAGGACATGAGTTCCTGGTTGCCGGGGCACGGTGGCCTGCTGGATCGGCTGGACAGCATCCTGCCCTCCACGATCCCCGCCCTGAGCCTCTATTTCCTCCTTTCCCCCTGGGCGGTTCTCTGATGACTTCGGATACGGTGAACGATGTGACTGAGATCGAACACGACGAGGCGCAGCCTGCGTTCCGCGTGACCAGTGGACGCGAACGCGGCTACCATCGCGCCGCGGTGGATACCTTCCTTGCTGCTGCACGCGACAGTTTCGAGCGTGGTCTCGATGAGCTGACAGCCACCGATGTTCGGGTGGCGTCCTTCCCCCTCGTCAAAGCCGGATATGTCGTCAGCGACGTGGATGCGGCGCTGGGCCGCATCGAGGATGCCTTCGCAGCTAGGCAACGTCAACGCGTCGTGCATGAAGTCGGCGTTGACGCATGGGTCGTTCAGGCACGTTCCGGGGCGCAGACCATTCTTGATCACCTCGCTCGCAGTCGCCGACGCAAGTTCGCTCGCACTGGCATCCTCTCCTTCGGGTATCGCGTTGACGAGGTCGACCATGTCGCCCAGAGAATCGTGCGCTATCTGCGCGATGGTGACGCGCTTTCGGTTGAGCAGCTGCGGTCAGCGGCCTTTCGGATGCAGCGACGCGGCTACCGCGAAGAGCAGGTCGACGCACTTCTGGATGCGACGATCGACGTGATTCTCGCTGTTCGCTGAGCGTTCGCATGGTGGACTCAGGCGCGCCTGGATACACTGGAGCTATTGTGACTTCCGGTAATGAGATAGATCTCGTCAGCGCGCACAGCGCGACGGTGGCCCACGCGGCCCCGAGATTGCCCATTCCCGCGCGACGCCGCTGGAGCCAGCGTCGAGGCGTGGTCGGAGTTCTGGCGGCATTCGCGGTCATCGGATTCACCGCCGTGACTGTCACTCCGACGGGTATGGCCTTGGCCGACCCGCCGGCGGCTGACGTCGAAACATCGTTCTCTCTCGCGGCGCAGGACGCCCAGAACCTCACGGTCTCCGTAGAAGCTGCGGCATTCGCACCGATCGATCGCGGGGCATTCGAGGTCTACGTGACTCCGACGCCCACGCCTGAGCCGGTGCCAGAGCCCGCCTCATCTGGCGGCGGCGGTGGCGGTGGCGGTGGACCGCTTTACTACACGGGCGGTGGCGCTCCCGCAGAGTGGATGGCCGCTGCAGGTATCGCCTCCGGCGATTGGGGCTACGTCGATTACGTCGTGTCCAGGGAAAGCGGCTGGAACCCGAACGCGACGAACAGCTCCTCCGGCGCGTGCGGCTTGGTGCAGGCACTGCCGTGCAGCAAGGTGCCAGGCAACGGGTACAACCCCGTCGACAATCTTCGTTGGGCGAACGGCTACGCCACGGGTCGGTACGGCAGCTGGGCCGGCGCCTACAACTTCTGGATCAACAACCACTGGTGGTAATGCTTCGACATGCCACGTCCTCACCGACGGCGCCAGGAGCGCCCCAGCACTGACGACTCTTTTGAGCGTCTGCTTGCTGGTTGGAAGCGGAGTGAGATTCGCCAAGGCCGCGACTGGACGGTGCAGCCGATCTCGGCGCAGCAGGCGCAGAAGGAATACACCTGTCCTGGATGCGGCCGTGCGATCACGCCCGGTACCGCACACCTGGTGGTCTGGCGCGCAGACGGCGTGCTCGGTGACGCTGCCGATCTCGCGGCGCGCCGGCATTGGCACACGCACTGCTGGAGAATGGCATGAGCATGGAAATCCGCGGACCACTGGAGTTGCCTGCGACGCGCGAGGACATCGAACTGTCCACCGCGGACGGTCTCACACTTGTGGGGGAGTTGGCCACGCCAGAAAGCGCCGCGCCCGTTGCGACGCTGGTCACCCTGCATCCGCTGCCCACAGCCGGCGGATTCATGGATTCGCACATTATTCGCAAGGCGGCCGGACGCCTGCCTGCACTGGCGGATCTCGCCGTGCTTCGTTTCAACACGCGGGGCACAACATCGGCGCGCGGCACGAGTGAGGGACATTTCGACGGCGGCGCATCGGAGCAGTTCGATGTCGCTGCCGCAATGGAGTTCGTGCGCGAGCGGTCGCTGCCGCGGCCGTGGCTTGTGGGCTGGTCATTCGGTACCGAGTTGGCGCTGAAGTACGGACGTCACCACGAGGTCGAGGGCGTGATCCTGCTTTCGCCGCCACTGCACCGTGCGACCGCCGAGGATGTGGCTGCGTGGGCGGGGAATGAGCGCCGTCTGATCGCGCTCATTCCGGAGTTCGATGACTACCTGCGCCCCGCTGAAGCTCGCGAACGCTTCGCGTCAATCCCCGACATCACCTTGATCGATGTCGAAGGCGGCAAGCATCTGTGGGTGGGTGAGAGTCAGACTCGCCGAGTGCTCACCGAAATCGTCGCTGCGGTGCGCCCAGAGGCACTTCCGCTGTCGAATGAATGGCCGATTTGACGTCGACCGAGCCTCAGCGCTCGTTCATCCGTGGAATGAGTACCTGACGGTAGATGATCAGGATGCTCGCCGCCACCGGAATCGCGATGAGGGCGCCGAGCAACCCGAGCAGTGAACCGCCGGCGAGGGCCGCGACGACGACGACGGCACCCGGTACCGAGACCGCGCGGCTCATGATGCGCGGCGAGATCAGGTACGCCTCGATCTGCATGTAGATGAGGTAGTAGATCGCGGCCGCCAGAGCGGTGGCAGGCGAGCCGAGTCCGGGGATCAGGCAGGCCAGCACGATGATCGTCGAGCCGGTGAGCGTGCCGACCAGGGGGATGAGCGAGAAGAAGAACGCGATGACGGCCAGCACCGCAGCGAACGGCGCACCGATGATGTTCAGATAGATCGCGCTCAGCATCCCGTTGATGACGCCGAGCGTCACCTGGCCCATCACGTAGTAGCCGACCGAGTCTGTGATCTGTTCCGCGAGATCGATGAAACGAGGACGCTTGGATGCCGGTATCAGCTGGTACACGGATCGTTTGAGTGAGGGAGTCGAGGCCGTCAGATAGATGGTCAGGATCAGCACGATGAAGGCCCCGAACAATCCGGTGACGATGTTCACGCTCGCGGCGATCAAGCTACCGGTGATGTCACCCATGTTCTCGAGTAACCAGCTCTGCGACTCGTCCAGCACTCGATCGACATCAAGTGCGGGAAAGACACCCTCCAGCCATTCGCGAAGATCTTCCCAGATGTTATTGCTGCTCTGCACCAGCCGTGTGATTTGCCGGACCAGCTGTGACACCTGGTCGATGATGATGGGCAACACGATCAGAACGATCCCTGCGAAGATTCCCAGGACTCCGACGATCGTGATCAGCACGGCCAGCCAACGGGGGAGCTTTCGGCGTTCGAGGAACGAAATGACGGGATCAAGGCCCAGGCTGATGAACAGGGCGGTGCCGACGTAGAGCAGCACTGTCGACAACGACTCGACACTGCCGATGAGCAGTATGCCGAGCCCCACGCCAAGCGTTGCCACCAGCGCGGTGCGGAACGGGTTATGAACCTTCATGCTTCTCCTCGACAACAACTGATCTCAGGGTAGTAGCCATCGGGCGGTCAGCTTCTGCGACGTGCCGATCAGATACGTCCGGAACTCCTGGTAGTCAACACTCAGCCAGTTTCGATAGTCTGAAATGTCGAGCGGAGACACGGACGAGGCGTCCGGGTCACGTAAGGAGACTTTTCGTGCGTTTTGTTTGGGCCGTCGTGGCCTTCGTCCTGGCCACGCTTCTCATCGGAGCAGGCATCGCTCAGCGAACCATTTTCATGGGACCCTCGGCGCAGCAAGTAGAGATCAGCGTCGAGGAATCGGCTCCATATCTGCTTGTTGACGGTGCAGTGCTTCGCGAGCACGCCGGTCAGCAGACGCTGCTCATTCGCGGAGAAGGCGACATCTTTGCCGCCTACGGACGCACGGCCGATCTTGAAGCCTGGCTGTCGGATGCCACATACAACTCGGTCACACCTGGCGATGACGGGACGACAGTGACCACGCTGGTCGAGCCGATCGTCACTGAAGAGGTCCCGGCTGAGGAAGTTCCTGCAGAGGAAGTCCCGGCTGAGGAGACCGGCCGAAACCCGGCAGGCTCTGACCTCTGGCTCGATTCATTCAGCGAACCGGATCAGCTGATCACCGACATGCAGCTGCCCGAGGGCATGAGCGTGCTGATCGCGAAAGACGGCACTGCAGACGCTCCGGAGGACATTGTGGTCTCCTGGCCGCTGGACACCTCTACGCCATTGGTGGGGCCGCTCATCGCCGTAGGCGCTGCGGTGCTGCTGTTCGGCCTCGTCATGTATGTTCTGGCGATCGGTCATCAGCGTCGGGGCCGCGGTCCGCGCCGAAAGGGACCTGGACCGCTTCCGCCCACGGAGCCGATTGATCTCGCGATGGAGCCCGCACCCGTCCGTGCGCAGATCGAAGCCCCCGCGGATGACGCACCGGTGGCCGACGCAGAACCGACGCAGAAGAAGGACGAGTCCACGACCGAACGTCGGGCTTCCCCAATGCGCAGAAGATTGCTTGCCCTTCCTGCGCTCGGCGTCGCAGCGCTGCTGTTCGCCGGCTGCTCGAGCGACTCATGGCCGCAGTTCGGTGGGGCGACACCGTCGCCGTCGCCGTCTCCTACTGTGATCACGCCGGAGAATCAGAAGCCGCCGGCGGTCACCGAAGCGCAGGCATCCCGCATTCTGCAGAACATCGCGACGACGCTCAGCGAGGCGGACGCCGCGCTCGATATCGACCTTGCAGCCACGCGCCTGGATGGTGCTCCGTTGGACGCCCGACGCACGGACTACACGTTGCGCGCGGCCCTCACCGACCGTGTGCTGCCGTCCGCCATCCCGACCGACGCGATCGAAGTGCTGCTCCCGCAGGCGACCGACAACTGGCCGCGAACTGTCCTCGCTCTGACTAAGAGCAAGAGCGACGACACCGTGCCCCCCGTCATCCTCACGATGACGCAGAGCGACCCCTGGTCGGACTACAAGGTCACCAACATCGCTGAGATGCAGGCATCGGCCGAGGTGCCGCAGCTGGCTCCGGCGTGGTTGGGAACCAGTCTCATTACTGAAAGCGCAGCGGCCTTCCTCGCGCTATCTCCGGATGAGCTCTCCGCGGCATTCGCTGATGTGGTCGATGAGGGCGAGGCAAGCGAGTATTACTCCCTCTTCGACCCGGTGGCGATCACGCTCGCAGACTCGATCAAGGCCAGTCGCGATGCCGTCGTCCAGTCGCTGGTCGACAATGGTGCCGCCGAGACTTCGAGTACTGCATTCGATATCGCCCCCAGCGCAGCATCGCCGGTTGCACTGGCCACGCTCGACAGTGGAGCGATCGTCGCGGTATCTCTCGTCGACAGCGAAACCATCTCGCCCACCTCCGACGACGCGGTGATCAGATTCGGTGACAACCCAGAGGCCAAGACTCTCACCGGCGCCGAGGAAGCGTCAAAGGGCGTCGTGACCACCTACGGCCTGCAGTTGTTCTTCTCCGTTCCCAGCCAGGGCTCGACGGCGCAGGTTCACCTTCTTGCCGTGCATCAAGACATTCTCAATGTGGAAGTGATCAAGTGAGCGATATCTCTGCTTCGGCCCTTCGTGGTGCCGTAGACCTCTCGACCCTGCGCAATCGCCCAGTGGCTCCTCAGAATCCTGCCACGGCGTCTACCGAGGCAGGAGCAGTGGCCACGGGCGGATTCATCGTGGACGTCACCGACGCCACGTTCGGACAGATCCTGGAACTCTCGCGCACGGTACCGATCGTCGTGGATCTGTGGGCCGAGTGGTGCGGTCCGTGCAAGCAACTCAGCCCTGTGCTGGAGAAGGTCGTCACCGAACTCGGCGGCCGGGTTGTACTCGCGAAGGTCGACGTCGACGCAAACCCTCAGCTCGCACAGAGCTTCAAGGCACAGTCGATCCCGATGGTGGTCGCGCTGATCGCGGGACAACCGGTGCCCATGTTCACGGGTGCGGTTCCAGAGGAGCAGGTCCGCCAGGTCTTCGACCAGCTCCTGCAGATGGCTGCGCAGAACGGTGTGACCGGATCGGTCAGCGGCGAAGCGACCGAGCAGAACGAAGAAGCGGAGCCTCAGGAGGCTCCGTTACCGCCGTTGCATGCCGAAGCCTTTGCCGCCATCGAAACAGGTGATTTCGCCACGGCGATCACAGCCTATGAGAAGGCTTTGGCAGAGAACCCTCGTGATGAGGATGCTCGAGCGGGTCTTGGCCAGGTTCGATTGCTCGACCGTGTGCAGGGAGTGGATCTGCAGCAAGCGCGTGCCGCCGCCGCTGCCGCTCCGCACGACCTGGAGGCGCAATTCACCGTTGCCGACCTCGACATCTCCGGCGGGCACGTCGACGATGCTTTCGGCCGGCTGCTCGATCTCTTCGCAGAATTGCCCGCCGATGAGCGGGTCCCGGTGCGGCAACGCCTCGTCGAACTGTTCGGTCTCATCGGCGATGCGGATCCGCGCGTGGCCGCGGCGCGCAACCGGCTGTCATCGCTCTTGTTCTGAGCCCTCAGGCAGTCAGCCGCTCGGTGCGATGGCGCAGCCAGATCGTCGACAGCGCTGGCAGTGTGATCTTCGTCGTCGGTGTGCCGTGGTCTCCGGTGATGTGGGCAGCCACGCGGCCGTAATTGCCGATGCCGTGTCCGCCGTATTCGGTGGCATCCGTGTTGAGGATCTCGTCCCAGACACCTGCCACCGGCAGATCAAGTGCAAGACCTGTGCGTTCCACACCGGCGAAATTGCTGATCACGATCACGCGTCCGCCATGCGAGTCCCGTCGCTCGAACGCGATCACGTTCGGGTCCCAGGATGGGGCACCCAACCGGCGGAAACGAGTGCTGTCGCTGTCGCGTTCCCAGAGCGGCGCAGTGCTCCGGTAGACGGTGTTCATCGCGCCGACGAAGTGCTGAAGCTGCGCGTGCGCCGGCTGTTCGAGGAGCCACCAGTCCAAAGCCCTGCCCTCTGACCACTCGGACAGCTGACCGAACTCCTGCCCCATGAAGAGCAGTTTTTTACCGGGGTGCCCCCACATGTAGGCCAGGTATGCGCGGACATTCGCCAGTTTGTGCGCGTGGTCGCCCGGCATCTTCGACAGCAGGCTTCCCTTGCCGTGCACGACCTCGTCATGGCTGATCGGTAGCAGGTAGTTCTCGCCGAACGCGTATACGAACGAGAATGTCATCTCGCCCTCGTGATGTGCGCGGTACATCGGATCGCGCGCAATGTACTGCAGCGAGTCGTTCATCCAGCCCATATTCCACTTGAACCCGAAGCCCAAGCCGGCGCTGTCGGTACGGGCGGTGACGCCGGGGAAGCTGGTGGACTCCTCAGCGATCATGACGATGCCGGGGTGCGCGCGGTACGCGGTGGTGTTGACCTCCTGCAGGAACCGGATCGCCTCGAGGTTCTCCCGGCCGCCGTGGACGTTGGGCTCCCACTCGCCGTCATTGCGGGAGTAGTCCAGGTACAGCATCGATGCTACGGCGTCCACGCGTAGCCCGTCGATGTGGAACTGATCCAGCCAGTAGAGGGCATTCGCGACGAGAAAGTTTCGCACCTCGGGACGGCCGTAATCGAAGATCAGCGTGCCCCAGTCCTGGTGCTCGCCTCGTCGGGGATCCGGATGCTCGTACAGCGGACGTCCGTCGAACCGGGCGAGCGCGAATTCGTCCTTGGGGAAGTGCCCTGGTACCCAGTCCAGCAGTACGCCGATGCCAGCCTGATGTAGCCGATCGATGAGATATCTCAGATCGTCGGGGGCACCGAAGCGCGCGGTGGGCGCGTAGTAGCCGCTTACCTGATACCCCCAGGACCCGCCGAATGGATGCTCCTGGAGCGGCATGAACTCGACGTGAGTGAAGCCGGTTTCTATGACGTGCTCGATGAGAGGATCAGCGATCTCGCGGTACCCCAGCCCTTCGCGCCAGGAGCCGAGGTGCACCTCGTAGATCGACATCGGCTGGGCGACGGCATGAGTGGCCGCGCGCCTGGTCATCCACGCGCCGTCGCGCCACGAATATGCTGAGAACGGCACGATGGATGCTGTCTCCGGAGGTATCTGCGTGCGCCGAGCCATCGGATCTGCTTTGAGGATCCAGCGACCCTCCGGCGTGAGGATCTGATACTTGTACTGCGCACCGGGGGTGACGTCGGGGATGAACAACTCCCAGATCCCACTGCCACCCATCGATCGCATGCTGTGTCCCTCGCCATTCCAGGCGTTGAATTCACCGACCACTCGCACGGCCTGAGCATTCGGTGCCCAGACGGCGAAAGAGACGCCGATCTCACCGTCGATCGGGTGGGAGTTCGCGCCGAGGACCTCCCAGAGCCGCTCATGCCGTCCCTCCGCGATCAGGTGCAGGTCGAGCTCACCGGTGGTGGGGCGATGGCGGTAGGGGTCGCCTGCGACCTCTTCCCTGCCGTCGTATATCGTTGCGACGCGATAGGAGAGTGGGGCGCCGTCGTGCTGCCCCTCCCATATGCCGTGAGCGACATGTTTCAGAAGGAGTCGAGCACCATCCGTGAATACCGCAGTCACTTCGTCCGCCAATGGCCGTCGGACTCGAATCGTCGTGCGGGTTCGACCCGCGGAGTCTGTCGTTGGATGAGCGCCGAGCACATCATGCGGGGCATGGTGAGAACCCGTAGAGATCGCCGCCCATTCGGCGGTGGCGATACCGGTGGTGTCGATCATGATCGCTCCTTCACCCTGAGGATGTGCACCGGCTCGGCGAAAGAGTCGAGACGCACGAAGTTGTGGTCTGCCCAGGTCCACACTGCACCGGTGACGAGATCCTCGACGTCATACTGCACACCGGGTTCTATACCCCAGATGCGGGTGTCGAGGTGCACCGTGGTCTCTCGCACGGAGTGCGGGTCGACGTTGGCGACGACGATGATCGTGTCTGGCTTGCCGTCTTCGGTGAACGCGCCGTCGAGGTGCTTCGAATAGACGAGGATGCCGTCGTCGTCGCTCCAATGCACCGCGAGGTTGCGCAGTTGGAGAAGTGCCGGATGCTGACGGCGGATCTCGTTCAGGCGGCGTAAGTACGGAGCAAGCGAATCGCCGGCGACCTCGGCAGCGGCGAAGTCACGCAGCTTGTACTCGTATTTCTCGTTGTCGATGTTCTCCTCGGAGCCAGGACGCGCCACGTTCTCGTACAGCTCGTACCCGGCATATACGCCGTACGTCGGCGCCGCTGTCGCTGCGATGGCAGCGCGGATCCGGTATGCGGCCCTGCCCCCGAACTGCAGATACTCGGTGAGGATGTCTGGCGTGTTCACGAACAGGTTGGGACGCAGATAGTCGGCGGTCTCCTCGGCGAGTCCGGTGAGGAACTGCTCGAGCTCCCGCTTGGTGTTGCGCCAGGTGAAGTAGGTATAGCTCTGCTGGAACCCGACAGCGGCGAGGCCGCGCAGGGGAGCCGGACGCGTGAACGCCTCCGCGAGGAAGACCACATCCGGATGATCAGTGGTCACCCGGAGGATCAGCCATTCCCAGAACCACAGCGGTTTGGTGTGGGGATTGTCGACCCGGAAGATCTCCACGCCCTGAGCGATCCAGTGCTTCACAATCCGCAGCACTTCGTCGCGCAAGCCCATCGGATCACCGTCGAAGTTCAGCGGATAGATGTCCTGGTACTTCTTCGGCGGGTTCTCTGCATAGGCGATCGTGCCGTCGGGGAGGGTGGTGAACCACTCCGGGTGCGAGCGCACCCACGGGTGGTCGGGGGAGGCCTGCAAGGCCAGATCAAGGGCCACGTCGACACCGAGCTTTCGCGCCTCGCGCACGAAGTAGCGGAAATCGGCAAGAGTTCCGAGATCGGGATGTACGGTGTCATGACCACCCTCTGCCGCTCCGATCGCCCAGGGCGATCCGGGGTCGGTGGGTCCGGCATCCAGAGTGTTGTTCGGTCCCTTGCGGTGCGTTCGTCCGATCGGGTGGACCGGCGGCAGATAGAGCACCTGAAAGCCCATGTCGGCCACGGCGGGAAGCCGTTTCGCGGCGGTGCGGAATGTTCCGCTCTTGATCGTGCCGTCCTTCTGCCGCTTCGCACCCTCGGAGCGGGGGAAGAACTCGTACCAACCGCCGACCCCCGCGCGCGTGCGTTCGACCACGATGGTCTGATCAGTAGTTGCTGAGGACATCGAGAAGAGCGGGCGTACGGCGAAGAGACCAGCGAGGTCGGGGTCGGTGGCCACGGCCAGCGCGGTTTCGGCATCCGCTGTGCTGAGCGTCGACGAGGTCGACGCGAGGCGCTTGCGTTCTGCCGGGGTGCGCGTCTTGTCGGTCGCCGCGCGCGTGAACAGATCCCGACCGAGGGCCGCCATCACCTCGACGTCGACATCTACGGCGATCTTCACCGCAGCAGCGTGTGCCCAGGTCGCGTAGTCATCGGCGAATGCTTCGAAGCGATAGTGCCAGACGCCCTGTGCATGCAGCACGATCTCAGCCTGCCAGCGGTCAGAGCCGTCCTCCAACGCGCTCAGGCGATGCAGGCTCTCCTCGCCGTCGGGCGCAGTGAGTCGAACGTGTACGCCGATCAGATCATGTCCCTCGCGGAAAGCGACGACGCGGAACGGCACGACCTCCCCGGAGAACGCCTTCGCCGCAAACCCGCCTGGGGCACTAGGGCGGGGATCGGCCAGCGGGATGCGCCCGGTCAGCGTGCCTTCGCGCTCGGGGACTGCCGTCCCTTCGCGCTCTTCGACGGCAGAAGGCCGCAACGGGATCTGTGCGGGGCTTCTCAGCGCCGCGGGACGATTGCCAGAACGTGCAGCCACACCCTGAATGTACCGCGCCTGGCATGTCCTGGACACCCGTCCGGTAAAGCAATTCCGCTTAACGTCACTCGACGCGGAACAACCTCATGGATGTGCCGGGGGTCGGGAGCACATCCCCGGGCGCGAACGTCTCCGCCGTGGCGCTGGGGCGTTCGTCCGCGCTCGACCACAGCGACACGAATCGCGTGGCACCTTCGACCTTGTCTGGCAGGGTCACATCGATGGGTGCTTCGATGCCGTGGACGATGAGCAGGATGCGGTTGAACTGCTCGTCGACCGGCGTGGATGCTGCGACATACTGCAGCGTGCGGTTGCCCGGATCGGTCCAATGGGACTGTTCCATCGTCTCGCCGTCCTGGTTGTACCAGTCCATGACGGAGGCATTCGGAGTGTGCTCGCCGGCGCGCGCGTAGCGACTTGGCCGCAGCGCGGGGTTCTCACGTCGCAGCCTGGTCAGCGCCTGGACGTGGGCACGGAGATCCTCCTGCCAGTCCTCGTGCTCCCAGCTGAGCCAGGTGAGAGCGGAATCCTGAGCGTAAGCGTTATTGTTGCCGCGCTGTGTGCGGCCGGTCTCATCACCGGCCGTGAGCATGGGGATGCCGGCGGACAGCAGCAGAGTACCCAGCAGGTTGCGCATCGCCTTACGGCGGGTGGCCTTGATCGCTGGATCGTTCGTCGGACCCTCGATGCCGTGGTTGAACGCACGGTTCATGTCTGCACCATCGCGGTTGTCTTCGCCGTTGGCTTCGTTGTGCTTGACGTCGTAGGAGACCAGGTCACGCAGCGTGAATCCATCGTGTGCAGTGACGAAGTTCACACTCGCGAGGGGGCCACGATCTTCGCTGAAGGTGTTTGAGGATCCGGCGAGGCGTGTCGCAAAACCGCCGATGCCGACTGGGGCCGAGGCGCGGCGTGCGTAGTCGATGTCACTCAACCAGAAGTTGCGCACGCGGTCGCGGTAGCGGTCGTTCCACTCGTGCCAGCCGGCGGTGAAGTTGCCGGTCTGCCAGCCGCCGAGACCGACATCCCATGGCTCAGCGATGAGTTTGACGTCCTGCAACGCCGGGTCGTCGCGGATCGCAAGGAGAAGCGGATGCTCCGGCGTGTACTCGTGCGATGCGTCGCGGCCGAGCGCTGCGGCCAGATCGAACCGGAATCCGTCGATCTGCATCTCGTCGGCCCAATAACGGAGGGAGTCGAGGACGAGCCTGGCGCCGGCATCCATCGCGGTGTTCAGCGTATTTCCGACCCCGGTGGTGTCGATATAGACGCCGTCGGGCTGCTGCCGGTAGTAGCTGGCATTGTCGATTCCGCGCAGGCTCGATCGCGGCCCGCCGATGCCCTCTTCGGAGGTGTGGTTGTAGACGACGTCGAGGATGACTTCGAGACCGGCCTCATGCAGCAGCCGCACCATGCCTTTGAACTCGGTGAGGATCGCCTCCGGACCTTCCTTGCGGGCTTCGTCGGTGGCATAGGCGGCGTGCGGAGTGAAGAAGTTGAGGGTGTTATATCCCCAGTAGTTGGTGAGTCCACGCTCGAGTAGACGAGGCTCGGGCACGAAAGCGTGCACGGGGAGCAGTTCGATCGACGTGACGCCGAGAGATTGGAAGTACTCGATCATCGCGGGGTGGGCAAGTCCTGCGTAGGTGCCGTGCAGCGCGGGTGGGACATCCGGATGCCGCTTGGTCATGCCCTTCAGATGAGCCTCGTAGATCACGGTCTGATCGAGGGGAACCTGTGGTTTCTTGGACGCGCCCCAGTCGAAGCCGTCGACGATGACGACGGAGCGCCACTCTTCGTAGCCATCGCCCTGCGCGAGACCGCGCGCGTAGGGGTCGAGCAGAAGAGTCTCGGGGTTGAAGGTGTTGCCGGGGCCATGGGGGCCGCCGACCCGGATTGCATATCGCGTGCCGGGCTGCAGCAGTTGCGTCGTCACTTCCCAGACACCGCCTGGTTGGCGCTCCAGCGCGACCTGATCCGTCACCCAATCGAGGTCGGTCTCGTCGAAGGTGACGAGCTCGATCGACGAGGCGTTCTGCGACCAGACCCGCAAGGTCGCGGTGTCGTCGTGCAGACGCACGCCGAGGTTGTCGAGGGTGGTGCCACCGGGAACGGCGGGCTGACGGGACGCGGGCATGAGTACACATTAGGCGGGATGCATTGAAGTCTCATGTCAGGTCGCACTCAGTTCCATGCACCGAGCCGCGAAAAATGGGGGAGAGTTAAGGGATGCGGTTCTATCTCGATCATGCGGCCACCACGCCGCTTCGCCCCGAGGCACGTGAGGCGTGGCTGGCGGCGACTGATGTCGTCGGCAACGCCTCGTCGACGCACGGCGCAGGGCAAGACGCGCGGCGACTGCTCGAGGAATCACGTGAGCGGATCGCCGCAGTGCTGGGCTGTGACCCGATCGAAGTCGTGCTGACCTCGGGCGGGACCGAGTCGATCAACACCGCGCTGCATGGGATGTGGGCATCTCGTCGCGCGGGTGCAGACGCGATCGTTCTTCCGGACGGCGAGCATCACGCGACGATGGACACGGCCTCGGCGCTTGCGCGTGAAGGCGCAGCGGTGCGCGCGGTGCCGATCTCCCACATCGGACGCATTGAGGCTGCGCGGTTCGCTGAGGCGCTGCCCGGTGCGGCGCTGGCCACTGCGCTCATCGCCAACAACGAAGTCGGCACGGTGAATGACGCGACGATGCTGGCGGCTGCAGCCGCCGCTGCGAATGTGCCGCTGCATCTGGATGCTGTGGCCGCGATCGGTCATTTGCCGCTGTCATTTCGCGAACTGCGCGCGGATGCTGCGCCGGGTGCTGGCCTGGTTGCGATGAGTGTCGCCGGTCACAAGGTCGGTGCACCCGTCGGAGTCGGTGCGCTGGTCGTGGCACGCACGGCTCGGATGGCACCGCTTCTGCATGGAGGCGCACAGCAGCGTGGACTGCGCGCCGGTACTCAGGATGTCGCTGGGGCCGCAGCTTTCGCCGTGGCGCTGGAGAGCGGCGAGGCAGAACGCGAAGCGGAGGGCATGCGGCTGCGCGTGTTGCGCGACCGCCTGATCGAAGGCATCCGCTCGGCCGTCCCCTCAGCCGAGCTTCTGGGAGACCCGATCGGCCGACTGCCGAACAACGCACATGTGCTGTTTCCGGGTGCGGTGGGGGAGAGTCTGCTCTTTCTGCTGGACGTCGCTGGGGTCGCGGCATCCACTGGTTCTGCGTGTCAGGCGGGCGTCGCAGAGCCCTCGCACGTCGTGATGGCGATGGGGCGCAGTGAGAAAGACGCTCGCAGCGTGCTGCGGTTCACGCTCGGACGTACATCGAGCGAGGCCGACGTCGATGCGGTACTCGCAGCGATCGCTGATGCCTTTTTGCGGGCATCCGGTGCCAGCACAGGAACACGCTCGTAAACTGGAACAATGCGAATTCTTGCGGCGATGAGTGGTGGAGTGGACTCTGCCGTCGCGGCAGCGCGCGCTGTCGATGCTGGGCACGACGTCACCGGCGTGCACCTGGCCCTTTCTCGGGCAGGTGGAACACTGCGCACCGGCAGCCGCGGCTGCTGCACGATCGAAGACGCCATGGATGCGCGTCGTGCGTCCGATATGCTCGGCATCCCGTTCTATGTGTGGGATTTCTCCGAGCGCTTCCGTGACGAGGTCATTGACGACTTCATCAGCGAGTATCAGGCAGGGCGCACACCGAATCCGTGCATGCGCTGCAACGAGAAGATCAAGTTCGCAGCGCTCCTCGAACGAGCGATCGAGCTCGGCTTTGACGCGGTCTGCACCGGACATTACGCGACGCTGGTCGATGGCGAAGGCGGGCTGGAGCTGCACCGTGCCTCGGACAATGCCAAGGACCAGTCGTATGTGCTGGGCGTGCTCACCACTGAGCAGTTGGCGCACACCTACTTCCCGCTGGGCACGACGCCGTCGAAGGCGATTGTGCGGGCGGAGGCCGCGGAGCGCGGTCTGACCGTCGCGCAGAAGCCGGACAGTCACGACATCTGCTTTATCCCTGACGGCGACACCCGTGGCTGGCTGGCAGACAAGGTCGGCGCCGAGCAGGGCGAAATTCTCGATCGCTCTGGTTCCGTTGTCGGTTCGCACGACGGCGCGCATGCATTCACGGTCGGTCAGCGTCGCGGCCTTCGCTTGGGCGTCCCGGCGGATGACGGCAAGCCTCGGTTTGTGCTTGAGGTGCGACCGGTGTCGAACACTGTCGTCGTTGGGCCGAAGGAAGCGCTCGCGATCGCGGAGATCTCGGGGGAGCGCTATTCGTGGGCGGGCGCTGCGCCGGTGGCGGCTGAGTTCGAGTGTCACGTGCAGATTCGCGCGCATTCGGAGCCCGTACCCGCTCGTGCCACCGTTTCGGATTCCGGAGTGACGGTCGTGCCCGAAGTGTCGCTCGACGGAGTCGCCCCTGGGCAGACCGCGGTGCTCTATCTCGGCACCCGCGTGCTCGGCCAGTTCACGATCGATCGGACCGTGTCGGCGGTGCCCGTCGGGGCGTGAGCCGCTCGTCGGATGTCGGCACCCGCTCGTAGACTGAGAGGGTGCCGGACAACAACCTGCTGGAAGACGCCCGCGTAGAAGCCGAAGAGCTGACGACGCGCATTCTGGGCGCGAAAGACGCGTACTACGGACGCGACACCTCGGTCGTCGATGATGCGACCTACGACGGCTGGATGAACCGGCTCGAAGAGCTCGAGCGGCTGCACCCCGAGCTGCAGGGTCAGGACTCGCCGACGCAGATGGTCGGGGCCGCCGAATCCACGGGTCTTGCGACGATCGAGCACGCCGAGCGGATGCTGAGCCTCGACAACGTCTTTTCCATCGAGGAACTGCGTGAATGGGCTGCGAAGACGACGGCGGCTTCGGGGCGTGAAGTTGCCTGGCTCACCGAGCTGAAAATCGACGGTCTCGCGATCAACCTGCGCTACGAGAACGGTGTGCTGACTTCGGCGGCCACGCGTGGTGATGGCCGCGTCGGTGAGATCGTGACGGAGAACGCGCTGCGGCTGGCAGACATCCCCGAACGGTTGAGTGGCGAGGGGCATCCGTCGATCGTCGAGGTGCGTGGCGAGGTATTCATCCCAGTTGCGGCCTTTGAACGGCTGAACGCCGCTCAAGCATCGTTCCGCGAGCGTGCGTATGCCGACACTTTGGCGCGCTGGGAAGCCCGCGGCGGCGCTAAGAAGCCCTTCGAAGAGGAGAAAGCGCGAACGGCTGCTGCACGGCGCTTCCCTTCGTTCGCGAACCCGCGCAATGCTGCCAGCGGTGGACTCCGCCAGCAGATTGACAAGAAGGACGGCCTGGAGCTCGAAGCGGGCCTTCTGCGGGTGAACTCGCTGTCACTGTATGTGCACGGTATCGGTGCGTGGCAGAACCCGCCGGTGGCGGCGCAGAGCGAGGTCTACGATCTGCTCGCAGCATGGGGCTTGCCCACCAGCCCGCATTCGAAGGTGTGCCGAGGCATTGATGAGGTCTCAGCGTTCGTCGAGTACTTCGGCGAGCACCGGCACGACATCGAGCACGAGCTCGACGGCATCGTCGTCAAGGTCGACGAGCTGGCGCTGCATGATGAACTGGGAATGACGAGCCGCGCCCCGCGCTGGGCGATCGCCTACAAGTACCCTCCGGAAGAGGTGCAGACCAAACTCCTCGACATCGTCGTCTCTGTCGGTCGTACCGGTCGCGCGACGCCATTCGCCGTGATGGCACCGGCTCATGTGGCCGGCTCCGTCGTTCGGCAGGCGACGCTGCACAACAAGGATGTCGTGAAGGCCAAGGGAGTACTCATCGGCGACACAGTCGTGCTGCGCAAGGCGGGCGATGTCATTCCCGAGGTTCTGGGTCCGGTGGTCGAGAAGCGCGACGGCACCGAACGCGAATTCGTGATGCCGGTCGGATGCCCGGAGTGCGGCACGCCGTTGCGCGCGATGAAGGAGGGCGACATCGACCTCCGTTGCCCGAATGCCCGCTCGTGCCCAGCGCAGGTGCGAGGGCGGGTCGAACACATTGGCTCGCGCGGTGCGCTCGACATCGAGGCGTTGGGCGAGGTGACGGCTGCGGCCTTGACACAGCCGACGTTCCCCGCTGTCCCGCCGCTCGTCACCGAAGCGGGGCTGTTCTCGCTGACATTGGACGAGATCGTGCCGATCGAACTCTTCATCAGGGATGCCGAGACCGGGCTGCCCAAGGAAGACGATGACGGAGTGGTGAAGACCCGCTCACCGTTCCGCCGTAACCCCACGCCTACCGAGAAGAAGAACGGCATCAACGCGATGCAGCCCTCCTCCCAGGCGGTGACTCTGCTCGCCGAGTTGGAGAAGGCGAAGACCAAGGAACTCTGGCGTCTGCTGGTCTCGCTGAACATCCGTCACGTCGGGCCTGTCGCTGCGCGTGCGTTGGCGCAGTGGTTCGGATCGCTCGACGCGATCCGTGCGGCATCCCGCGAGGAACTCGCCGCAGTCGAAGGGGTCGGCGGGATCATCGCCGATTCGCTGCTGGACTGGTTCGAGATCGACTGGCATGTCGAGATCGTCGAGCAATGGTCGGCGGCCGGCGTGCAGTGGACGACGCCCGGTCACCCTGGCCCTGGAGCGGCGGTCGTGCAGGGGGGAGTGCTCGACGGGCTCACCGTCGTCGCCACCGGTTCGCTCGATGGCTACACCCGCGATGGCGCGCAAGAAGCGATCATCAAAGCAGGTGGCAAGGCGGCATCCAGCGTCTCGAAGAAGACAGACTTCGTCGCTGCGGGCCCCGGTGCCGGTTCAAAGCTGGCGAAGGCTGAGGATCTCGGTCTCCGCATCCTCGACGCCGCCCAGTTCCACATCCTGGTGACCGAAGGCCCGGCCGCGCTGGACTAGTCCGCCCTGGATTGGCCCGTGCACAACTTCGGAGCGGAAACACGAAACGCCGTGAGAACGAGGTGTTCTCACGGCGTTTCGGGACTGGCATCCGAAGCTGTGCTCGGGCCCAGTGTGATCAGTCCTTGTGGCGCGGCTTGCGGTCCGAGCGGTCGGAATACGACGGACGGTCGCGACGCTCGTAGCTGCCACCGGTGTCGCGACGGCTGGGAACCCCACGGTCCGCCTTGATCTCGATCAGGCGACCCGAGATCCGGGTGTCCTTGAGCTTGGTGAGAACCGACGGGTCGAGGTTTGACGGCAGCTCGACGATGGTGAAGTCAGGCTTGATGGCGATAGCGCCGAAATCGTCGCGGCCCAGGCCGCCCTCGTTCGCCAGCGCGCCGACGATCTGACGCGGTTCCACCTTGTGACGACGCCCGACCTCGATGCGGTAAGCAGCGTAGTCACCGCGACTGCGGCGCTCTGTGCGTGGGCCTGTTCCTCGCTCTGGACGGTCTCCCGAGTCCCGACGCGGGCGGTTGTCGCGCTCGACGGCAGCGGTCAGCGGGTCGTTCGCAGGATCCAGCAGCAGCGGGGTCTTGCCCTGAGCGACGACCGCGAGAGCCGCGGCGACATCTCCCTCAGGCACATCGTGGTTGCGTACGTAGTGCGCGACGATGTCGCGGAACGCCTCGATGCGGGCGGTCTCCGCGAGTGCTGCCGTGATGCCATCGTCGAAGCGCGCCAGTCGAGTGGTGTTGACGTCGTCCGTGCTCGGCAACGTCATCTGCGCCGGAGCCTGACGGGTGGCCTTCTCGATGCTCTTGAGCAGGTAACGCTCGCGCGGCGTGATGAAGCTGATCGCGTCGCCGGTGCGACCTGCGCGGCCGGTGCGGCCGATGCGGTGCACGTACGACTCAGTGTCGGTGGGGATGTCGTAGTTGACGACGTGGCTGATGCGCTCAACGTCGAGACCACGCGCGGCGACATCGGTCGCGACGAGGATGTCGAGCTTGCCTTCCTTGAGCTGGTTGATGCTGCGCTCACGCTGCACCTGTGCGACGTCACCGTTGATGGCGGCGGCAGAGTATCCGCGCGCACGCAGCTTCTCGGCAAGAGTCTCGGTTTCGTTCTTCGTACGGACGAAGACGATCATTCCATCGAAGTTCTCGACCTCGAGGATGCGCGTGAGCGCATCGACCTTCTGCTGGTACGAGACGATGAGGTACCGCTGAGTGATGTTTGTGCTCGACGCGGTCTTCGACTTGATCGTGATCTCTTCAGCATCCTGCAGATACTTCTGAGCGAGGCGGCGGATCTGCGGCGGCATCGTCGCGGAGAACAGTGCGACCTGCTTCTCGGCCGGCGTCTGAGCAAGGATCTGCTCGACATCCTCGGCGAAGCCCATCTTCAGCATCTCGTCGGCCTCGTCGAGAACGAGGTACTTCAGCTCAGAGAGGTCAAGGGTGCCCTTGGCGAGGTGATCCATGATGCGGCCGGGAGTACCGACGATGACGTGCACGCCGCGGCGAAGCGCCGACAGCTGGACGCCGTATCCCTGTCCGCCGTAGACGGGCAGCACGTGCACGCCCTTCATCTTCGAGGCGTACGACTCGAAAGCCTCACACACCTGAAGCGCGAGCTCACGGGTCGGAGCGAGAACGAGGGCCTGGGGGATCTTCTGTGAGATGTCGAGACGCTCCAGCACCGGCAGCGCGAAAGCGGCAGTCTTGCCGGTTCCGGTCTGCGCCATGCCGACAACGTCGCGTCCACCGAGCAGAGTCGGGATCGTCGCTGCCTGGATGGGGGAAGGGGTCTCGTAACCGAGGCCGCGGATTGCCGCGAGGACGGGGCCGGTGATGCCTAGTTCCTCGAATCCGGGGGTCGTTGGGGATTCGTCGGTGGGCTCGCTCAGCGCTGCATCTTCAGGGGTCACTTCCAAAGGGTAGCGCCCCGAGATGACGCTTGTCTGTGAAGACGCACTCTTAGGCACTTGTGGTGAGCGCGATGAGCTTTTCCTTCACCTGTCGGCGCAGCACCTTGCCGATGATCGACTTGGGCAATTCGTCGACGACGAAGATCCGACGTGGCACCTTGTACGGAGTCAGGATGCTGCGCGCAAACTCCCTGATCGACGCCTCATCCAGCTGTGCGCCGGCGTCGAGGACGATCGCGGCGACGACCTCTTCGCCCGAGTGATCATCGTGCAATCCGACCACAGCGGCATCTGCCACGGACGGATGCTGGCGCAGAGCGTTCTCGACTTCAGTGGGCGCGACGTTGAAGCCGCCGGTGATGATGAGTTCCTTGATGCGATCAACAATCCGCACAAACCCGGCCTCATCGATCGTGACGATGTCGCCGGTGCGGTACCAGCCGTCGACGAAGGACTCCTCGGTGGCCTCCGGCTTGCCGTAGTAGCCCAAGAACACCTGCGGGCCGCGGACGACGAGCTCACCAGGCGCTCCAGGCTCGACATCCTGCGTGGGGTTGTCTGGGTCGACAACGCGGCACTCGGTGCCTGGCAACGGCAGGCCAATCGTTCCGGGCACGCGGCTCTGTGCCACGGGGTTTGCCATCAGTACGGGGGAGCACTCGCTGAGTCCATAACCCTCGACAAGGAAACCTCCGGATGCTTCTTCGAAAGGAACGACGAGTTCGTGCGGGAGCGCCATCGCACCGGAGATCGCCACGTCGATGCCCCGTAGCGAGATGCCTTTCGCCTCGGCGGCCGCGAGCAACCGTTCCGCGATCGGGGGAACGAGAGGAAGAAAGGTCGCCGGATGCTTCTTGACTACCTCGAGCACCATGTCTGGGTCGAATTTCGGGAACAGCACCAGGCGGGCACCCATCGACATCGCAAATGTCAGGCAGAGGGTGAGGCCGTAGGCGTGGAACATGGGGAGCACTGCGTATACGACGCAACCGTGTCCGCGCTGGATCGATGGGACCCAGGCCTGTGCCTGTGCTGCATTCGAGAGCAGGTTGCGGTGGCTGAGGGAGGCGCCCTTGGGGTTTCCCGTCGTGCCAGAGGTGTACTGGATGATCGCGAGGTCGTCCGTGTCCGGCTTCGGATGTGAGGAAGGCAGGGGAGCAGAGCGGACGACCTGCTCCCAGTCGATCGCGCCGCGCACCTTCTCGGTGAGAGCGGCGCGTGACACCCGGGCCTTCGCGATCGGCAGCTTCAGTGCGATTTGCGTGAAGAACGGCATCGCCTTGGTGATGTCGACGGCGATCAGGGTCTTCATCGTAAGGTCGGCGGGGAACTCCTGCACCATTCCCACGACCTTGTTCCACACGATCGCGTGCTTTGCCCCGTGGTCTTCGAACTGCTTGCGGAGTTCGCGAGGCGTGTAGAGCGGGTTGTGCTCGACGACGACAGCGCCCAACCGCAGCACCGCGTAAAAGGCAATGATGTGCTGCGGGCAGTTCGGCAGCACGATCGCGACCGGATCTCCGGCTCGGATGCCGAGGTCCCGCAGCCCCGCTGCCGCGCGCTCGATCGCATCCTGCATCTGGGCGTACGTCGTCTCCTGGCCAAAGAACTGCAGGGCGACAGCATCCGGATAGTCGCGAGCTGACGCCGCAACGATATCGATGAGTGAGCCATCGACAGGGGCGAGGTCTTCTGGAACGCCATCGGCGTAGCTGGCGACCCAGGGGCGAGGGGGATCGAACGTCGTCATGCCGACCAGCCTATGGGGAGCCTCGGGGCGCGCGGGGGATCCGACGCGGCGAACTAGACTGGGGTGGTGTCTGAAATCACCCCTGAGCTCGTGCGCCATCTCGGCGTGCTCGCGCGCATCCAGCTAAAAGACGACGAGGTGACGCGGCTCACGGGCCAGCTCGACGCCATCGTCGACAACATCGCGAAGGTGTCGGAGGTTGCGACCTCCGATGTGGTGGCCACGAGCCACCCGATTCCGCTTGCGAACGTCTTCCGTCCCGACGTGGTCGGCGAGACGCTCACGCATGAACAGGTGCTGCAGAATGCGCCGGATGCCGTGGACGGCCGGTTCCGCGTGAGCGCGATCTTGGGAGAAGAGCAGTGAGCGACATCATCCGCTGGACGGCCGCCGAACTCGGAGACAAGCTCGCCGCAGGCGAGGTCTCCAGCCGCGAAGCCACCCAGGCACACCTGGACCGCATCGCAGCCGTTGACGGCGACGTCCATGCTTTCCTGCACGTGAACGAGGGTGCGCTGGCTGCCGCCGACGCCGTTGATGCACGACGCGCCGCAGGCGAGAAGCTCGGCCCCCTCGCTGGTGTTCCGCTCGCCATCAAGGACGTCCTGGTCACCACAGATCAGCCCACGACGAGCGGCTCGAAGATTCTCGAGGGCTACATGTCGCCCTACGACGCCACCGTCGTCGCGCGTTCGCGTGCTGCCGGCCTCGTGCCGCTGGGCAAGACCAACATGGACGAGTTCGCGATGGGCTCCTCCACAGAGCACTCCGCATATGGTCCTACCCGCAATCCATGGGATCTGGATCGGATTCCCGGTGGCTCTGGCGGTGGATCCGCTGCCGCCGTCGCCGCGTTCGAGGCGCCGCTCGCGCTCGGCTCAGACACGGGCGGCTCGATTCGCCAGCCCGCCCATGTGACCGGCACGGTCGGCCTGAAGCCGACCTATGGTGGCGTCAGCCGCTACGGTGCGATTGCGCTGGCATCGAGCCTTGACCAGGTGGGTCCCGTCACACGAACTGTTCTCGACTCGGGGCTCCTGCACGACATCATCGGCGGTCACGATCCCAAGGACTCCACCTCACTGACCGACGCCTGGCCGTCGTTCGCGGATGCTGCGCGTGAGGGCGCCCGCGGAGATGTGCTCAAGGGACTGAAGGTCGGCGTCATCAAGGAGCTGCCGGATTCGGGTTTCCAATCCGGCGTGGCGGCATCCTTCCGTGCCTCTCTCGACCTCCTCGAGGCGAACGGTGCGGAGATCGTCGAGATCTCCACCCCGCACTTCGAGTACGGTGTTGCGGCTTACTACCTGATCCTGCCCGCCGAGGCATCCAGCAACCTGGCGAAGTTCGACTCCGTGCGCTTCGGCATGCGGGTCACCCCCGAAGGCGCCGCAACCGTCGAAGACGTGATGTCGGCGACGCGTGAAGCCGGCTTCGGCGATGAGGTCAAGCGCCGCATCATCCTCGGCACGTACGCACTCTCGGCCGGGTACTACGACGCCTACTACGGCAGCGCGCAGAAGGTTCGCACGCTCATTCAGCAGGACTTCGACAATGCCTTCGCGCAGGTCGATGTCATCGCGACACCCTCCGCGCCGACCACAGCGTTCAAGATCGGCGAGAAGATCGACGATCCGCTGCAGATGTACCTGAACGATGTCACCACGATTCCGGCGAACCTCGCCGGTGTTCCCGCGATTTCGATCCCTTCGGGTCTTGCAGATGACGACGGCCTGCCCGTCGGCATCCAGTTCATCGCTCCCGCGCACCAAGATGCTCGTCTGTACCGTGTGGGTGCCGCGCTGGAGACCGCGCTCGTAGATTCGTGGGGCGCACCGTTGCTGACCCGAGCTCCCCAGCTCGCAGGAGGGAACCGCTAATGGCTGCGGCAAAGCTGATGGACTACGACAAGGCCCTCGAACTGTTCGAGCCGGTGCTCGGCTTCGAGGTGCACGTCGAACTCAACACAAACACGAAGATGTTCTCGGATGCGCCGAACCCGGCGAACGAGAAGTATCACGCCGCAGAGCCGAACACGCTGATCGCCCCGGTTGATCTCGGTCTTCCCGGCTCGCTGCCGGTCGTGAACGAGACGGCGATCCGCTCATCGATCAGCCTGGGCCTGGCGCTCGGCTGCTCGATCGCAGCATCCAGCCGTTTCGCGCGGAAGAACTACTTCTACCCTGACCTCGGTAAGAACTACCAGATCTCGCAGTACGACGAGCCGATCGCGTATGAGGGATCCGTCGTGGTCGAGCTCGAGGACGGCACGCTCGTGACGATTCCGATCGAGCGCGCGCACATGGAGGAGGATGCCGGAAAGCTCACCCACATGGGCGGCGCGACCGGTCGCATCCAGGGCGCTGAATACTCGCTCGTCGACTACAACCGTGCCGGCGTCCCGCTGGTCGAGATCGTCACGAACATCATTTACGGCACGGAGCACCGCGCTCCTGAGGTCGCGAAGGCGTACGTCTCCACGATCCGTGACATCGTGCGGAGCCTCGGCATCTCTGAGGCGCGTCTGGAGCGGGGAAACCTTCGCTGTGACGCGAACGTCTCGTTGCGCCCGCGCGTAGCGGAGGGCGAGGAGCCCGCACCACTGGGGACCCGCACCGAGACCAAGAACGTCAACTCCATGCGATCGGTCGAGCGTGCTGTTCGCCACGAGATCCAGCGCCAGGCACAGATCCTCGCCGACGGCGGCACGATCACCCAGGAGACGCGCCACTGGCACGAGGACACCAGCACCACGTCACCCGGTCGCCCGAAGTCGGACGCGGATGACTACCGGTACTTCCCGGAGCCTGACCTGCTGCCAGTGCAGCCTGCGGTCGAGCTGATCGAGGAACTGCGTGCGGCCCTGCCAGAGCAGCCGGTGGCACGTCGCCGCCGGTTGAAGGCGGAGTGGAACTTCACTGATCTCGAGTTCCAGGATGTTCGCAACGGCGCCCTGATCGACGAGGTCGAGGCCACTATCGCCGCCGGTGCGACACCCGCCGCCGCACGCAAGTGGTGGACGGGGGAAATCTCTCGTCTCGCGAACACGCAGGACAAGGATGCCGCCGGCCTCATCACGCCGGAGAACGTTGCCGCCCTGCAGAAGCTCATCGATGAGGGAACCCTCACCGACAAGCTGGCACGCCAGGTGCTCGAAGGCGTCATCGCCGGCGAAGGCACGCCGCAGCAGGTCGTCGACGCTCGTGGCCTCGCTGTCGTCTCGGATGACGGGGCATTGATCGCCGCGATCGACGAAGCCCTGGCTTCTCAGCCCGATGTGCTCGCCAAGATCAAGGACGGCAAGGTCCAGGCCGCCGGCGCCGTGATCGGCGCGGTCATGAAGGCGATGAAGGGTCAGGCCGACGCCGCCCGCGTGCGCGAGCTCGTCCTGGAGCGCGCAGCGCAGTAACGTCTTGTTCTCGCTGACGCCCCGGTGTCGGTGGCGTCAGCGAGAATGGAATCATGGGGCGCGGAGACGGACGAGGCAGGCTTGTCTCTCCCGACGGAGCGGACGACACCGGCACGCGCATCCTGCATGTCGATATGGATGCGTTCTACGCGGCCGTCGAGGTGCTCGATGATCCGTCGCTGCGCGGGCTGCCGCTGATCATCGGTGCGCCCGATGGCAGGTCTGTCGTGTCCAGCGCGTCCTACGAGGCGCGTCAGTACGGCGTACGTGCAGCGATGCCGGTCAGCCAGGCGATGCGCTTGTGTCCGAGCGCAAAGATCGTCATGCCTCATTTCGAGCGGTATCAGGAGATCTCTCGTCAGGTGATGGCGGTTTTCGAGTCGATCACGCCGCTGGTCGAGCCGCTGTCGGTGGATGAGGCATTCCTCGATGTGCAGGGCGTGCGACGACTGTGGGGGAGTCCAGGCGAGATCGCTCGGCTCGTTCGTGAGCGCGTGCAGGCCGAGGTCGGGATCGTCTGCAGTGTGGGGGTTGCGGCCACAAAGCATGTGGCGAAGATGGCGTCGACGATCTCAAAGCCGGACGGGCTGCTGATCATCGCTGCCGCCGACACTCTTGACTTTCTCTCACCACGCTCGGTACGCACGATGTGGGGTGTCGGCCCGAAAGCAGCGGAAGCTCTTGAGGCGCGCGGCATCCGCACCATCGGAGACGTCCGTGAATCTCCACCGGACGTGCTCGACCGTGCGGTTGGCCGCGCCCTCGGTGGCCGGCTTGTTCTGCTGTCTCGTGGCCAGGATGCACGCGCTGTCGACACCGAACGTGTCGAGAAAAGCATTGGGCATGAAGAGACCTTCGACGAGGACGTCACAGACCGAGAATTCCTGCGCGCCGAACTCCTGCGCCTCGCCGACCGTGTGGCGGCCAGGCTTCGGCGAGCGGGGTGGGAGTGCGCCACGGTTGCGATCAAGATCCGCTTCGACGACTTCACGACGTTGAGTCGTTCGCAGACTCTGGCGGAGCCGACCTCGGTCGGCCAGCGCATCGGCGAGGCGGCTCAGACGCTCTTCGAATCGATCGACCGTCGCGACCCCGTGCGGCTCGTTGGCGTGCGCGCTGAGAAGTTGCGGCCGGCAGGAGGCGCGGCGTTCGCCCTCTGGGATGAAGACGAGCACTGGCGAAAGGTCGAAGGTGCTTTGGATGACGCACGAGCACGCTTCGGCAACGCCACGATCACGCGCGCCCGTCACGTGGGCCGCGGTGATGGGCGCGGTGCGCCGCGGCATCCCAAAGCCCACGGCCTCGACTGACGCTCACGACGCGACCACTTCACGCAGTGTAACGAACGCCTTGTGGACCCGTACTGGACGTAGCATGGCCGGTGATCGGCGGCAGTTTTCGGAAGGAACAGACATGACGCAGGATTTCGGGATCATCATCTCGCAGGGCCGCGTGGCGGATCGCACGGATGGCGCATTGAGAGGAGCGCGCGCGGCCGGCGAGGCGCTGAGCGCATACCTCGATCGCACCCCGGTCGTCGTCGGGACGCCGTCTCCAGGCACGGTGGATGACTGGACTGTCGCGCTTCCCGCCGCGCGGCAGACGCTGGAGGGCCTGCGGGATGCCGTCACCGCTGTCCTGGATGCCGGTCAAGTACCTCTGCTTCTGACCAACACGTGCGCGGTGAGCCTGGGAACACTGCCGACTGCGGCAGCCCGTTACCCCGGAGCGGTCGTGCTGTGGATCGACGCCCACGGCGACTTCAACACACCTGCGAGCACCGAATCCGGCTATCTCGGCGGAATGGTCCTCGCGGCCGCATGCGGGCTGTGGGACAGCGGCCACGGCGCAGGTTTGAACCCGGAGCAGGTCATCGTCGTGGGTGGACGCGACATCGACCCGACTGAAGCTGACTTACTGGCAGAAGCCGGCGTTCGCGTGCTGTCCCCGATCGAAAGCACACCCGCACGCGTGGCGGAACTTGTAGCCGGCCGTGAAGTGTGGATCCATGTGGACTGGGATGTGCTCGAGCCGGGGTACATCCCCGCGGCCTACCGTGTGCCGGACGGGCTGCTGCCGCATCAGGTTGCTGACATCTTCGCGGCGCTCCCGGTGGATCGCGTCAGGGGAGTGGAGCTCGCCGAATTCGAGTATGGCGCGCCTGAGGTGCCGTCGCCGGTCAGCGTCGAGCTCATTCTCGAGACGTTCCAGGGTCTGCGGCGCTGAGTGTAGGTAGACACAAGTCATCCTGGATTGACTGCAACTTTGTTGGGTCTCTGGGATAGCGTGGAACCATGCCCAACATCGCAGTGGAACTCGGAAAACAGGCCGCCTCGTTCGGGGTCAAGAGCGCTTACGGTGAGCCGCAGGATGTCGACGGCGTCAGCATCACTCCTGTCGCGCTGACGATGTCGGGATTCGCCGGCGGTGCCGGTGGTGCCGGCGATGGTGAAGGCGCAGGCAACGGTGAAGGCGGCACAGGTGGAGGCATCTCTATTCCCCTTGGCGTATATGTACGTCGCGAAGAGGGCCTGCGTTTCGAGCCGAACCTGGTGACGCTGCTTGCGGTCGGGATTCCGTTCGTCTGTGTCGCAGGCAGGGCGCTCGCACGCGTGATCCGTGCCCTCAAGAAGTAACGACCCCGTCGCGCAGGTTCTACAGCGCGCTGCGGCAGGCATTCTCGATGCCGTGGTCGCCGTCGCCGCAGCGAACCCCGTCGTTCTGATCGACGGCAGAGCTGGCGCGGGAAAATCCACCCTGGCACGCATAGTGGCAGCGAACTGGCCCCTTGCTGGTCGTCCGCAGCTCATCGCCCTGGACTCGCTGTACCCCGGCTGGGACGGACTCGACGCCGGCGTTGAACGTGCCCTGCATGACATTCTTCGCCCGCACGCCAGGGGACTGCTGAGCACCTGGCGCCGATGGGACTGGGAACAGGAGACCGAGGCAGAAGCCAGCGCTGTCACACCCGCTCTCGGGGTGATCCTCGAAGGCTGCGGAGCGCTTAATCCCGCTACGGCGCGTATTGCCGACGTGCGCGTGTGGGTGGAATCACCAGAGGCGCCTCGAAAGCGCCGTGCGTTCGAGCGTGACGGAGACGGGTTCCGTCCGCATTGGGATCGCTGGGCAGTGCAGGAGCAGCGCCACATCGACCGCGACGATCCTCGTGCTCTCGCCGATATCACCATCACCGTCCCGTAGCGATCGCTACGCGCTTTAGGGTGGATGGGTGAACACCTCTCTCCCTGACCTCGGATTGCTGCTGGACGTCGACGGCCCGATCGCGAGCCCTGTCACCCGGGCGATCAGCATCCCTCAGATCATCACGGACCTCGTCGCATTGACCGCTGCCGGCGTGCCGATCGCGTTTATCACCGGCCGATCCTCAGAGTTCATTCGCGAGCAGGTGATGACGCCGCTGTTCGCCGCTGGACTCGCCGACGCCCTCGAGCTGCCGACGTCACGCATGTTCGGGGTCTTCGAGAAGGGCGGGACGTGGGCTGAGGTCAACTCCGCAGGCATGGGGGAGGTCGTGATCGACCGCGACGTGGCATTTCCGGATGCGGCGATCGACAGCATCCGCTCCCTTGTGGCGGAGCGATTCAGCGACACCATGTTCTTCGACGAGACCAAGCGCGCCATGATCTCGGTAGAGCAGCGCACAGACGTCACCGCTGCGGCATATCGCTCTGCGCAGGGGCCGTTTCAGGATGCCGCGTTCGCACTGCTCACCGCCATGGGCCTCGGCCTGCGCTACGGTTCGCTGGAGCATGCGGATGCCGCGGGGGATGTGCCGTTCCGCATCGATCCGACGATCATCTCCACGGATATCGAATCGGTGCGACTGGACAAGGACACCGGTGCGCGGCGCGCGCTGGAGCACTTCGCAGCCGCGGGCGACCTGCCGCGCACGTGGCGCACCGTCGGAGACTCTCGCAGCGACTACAAGATGGCGGACCAACTGCATGCGGATGGCTTCGACGTGGCGCACGTTGACGTGCGCCCGGCAGATGGGATCTTGGACCGCCCGTATGAGATCGTCACGGAGGGGGATCTCATCCACGACGAGGCCGGAGCCGCTCTGCTTGCGTACTGGCGGGACAAGCTCGGAGTCTGAGCTGAGCTGGACTCAGATCAGATCAGCGCGTCCGCGGCGTCGATGAGCGTATCCAACCGGTAGCCGAGCCAGTCGTAGACACCGCGCCGCGGGTCTTCATCGTCGATGGTGTCTTCGTGGGCGATGCCGAGGCGGGCCGCGATCACGAGTCGTAGCGCCGTGAGCGTGCGCATCCACGCGTCGATTTCGCTTTCCGGGATGATGACCTGGTGGGAGGCGAGCACTTCGTCATCTTCGAGGTCGGAGGGGTCGACGGCGAATGAGAAGAGTGACGCGCGCACCACGGCGGCGTCGGCCGAGCGGCGATCCAGGAGTTCTTCGCGGGTCACCGCAGTGAATGACTGAGCGGCCTCAGCGTCGTCCGGGTACGGATTCGGCGTGAGCCTTGCGAGCCCTGGGTCATGTGGCCCGTCGCCCATGATCTCCGTCGAGAGCAGTTCTCGGAACTCGTCCAGAAGATTCACCAGATGCGTTCCCTCGATGGATGAGAGGGGTACCAGTAGCGCCTCTTCGCTCATGACGGCACCTTTCGAACGGTCGCCCAGAGGCCATAGTCGTGCATAGCCTGCGCATGAACTTCCATGGTCTCGCGAGGCCCGGTGGCCACGATCGCGTGTCCATCGTGGTGCACGGCAAGCATGAGCTGAGTGGCCCGATCCATTGAGTACCCGAAATAGGTGCGGAATATGCGAACCACGTAGTTCATCAAGTTCACTGGATCATTCCACACGACAACCTCCCAGGGCTCGAGAGGCGCGGCCTGCAGATCGATAACATCCTCGATGTCAGGCGTTGCTACCGGTGTGCTCATGCCCACCCCATCTCGTGCAGTTGCGTGTCGTCGATGCCATAGAAGTGCGCGATCTCATGCACCAGGGTCGTGTGCACCTCATCGCGCAGCTCCTCTTCGTTCTCGCACTGGGCGAGGTGCGGTTCGCGGAACACCACGATGCGGTCGGGAAGTTCTCCCATGCCGTATTGCCCGCGTTCGGTCAGTGCGAGACCGTCGTAGAGGCCCAGGATGCCGAGGCTGCCGTCTTCCGGGCGGTCTTCAACGACAAACACGACGTTGTCGAGTCCGTCGACCATCTCATCGGGCAGCTGATCGAGCTCGTCTATGACGAGTTCCTCGAAAGCTGTAGCATCCATCTCCATCACTGCCCAGCCTATTGCCCCGTGAGGTCAGTGGATGAAAAGCAGCAGGGCGGCTACAGCGAGGAAGAGGGCACCGAAAACGACGTTGAGAGCACGCTGCCCGCGTGCGGTGTGAGTGACGCGTCGGAACGGCTTCGCCGCTGTCGCGTAGAACCCCCACATCACGATGACGTCGACGAGGATGACTGTGATCACCAGGATGAGGTACTGCGGGAGTGCGGGCTGATCCACGCGAATGAACTGCGGGATGAAGGCGAGGAAGAACACGATCGCCTTCGGATTGAGCAGGTTCACCCAGAAACCACGTCGCATCATCGACCAACGGCTCTGCCTGAGCGGCGGGGTACTCTCTTCACCTTCCACGTCCGGGGCCGTGCGAGCGAAGATCAAACGCAGTCCGAGGTACGCGAGATAGGCGGATCCTGCGTAACGGATCACGTTGAACAGGAGGGGAGAGCTGGCAACGATCAGCCCGACCCCGGCCGCGACGATGACGACGTGGACGATGAGAGCGACTTGCAGTCCAACGACTCCCCAGAAGGAGCGTCGCCAGCCCACGGCAAGTGAGTTCGACATCGTATTGATGGCCCCGGCTCCTGGAGTGAAGCTGATGATCACGGATGCTGTGAGCAGGGAGAGCCAGACCGTCAGAGTCACGTATCGATCCTAGGTTGCGGGGACGTGGAGACCGGCAGGATCGATCGAGCCAGCAGAAACACAGAATGCCCGGGGGATTTTACCCGGGCATTCGTATTGGGGTGGCTAACGGGGCTTGAACCCGCGACCCCCGCGACCACAACGCGGTGCTCTACCAGCTGAGCTATAGCCACCATGTGCCTGCCGAAACAGGCAACCAGACAAGTCTATTACACGTCTGAGGTGAACGACGACACGGTGCGCTCGGAGATCGCGCGTGCCTCGTCACTTGTGGGCCCGGGCTCTGGAACGAAGACTGCTTCGCGGTAGTACTGCAGTTCGCGGATCGACTCCAGGATGTCTGCGAGGGCGCGGTGCCCTCCGTTCTTCTCTGGTGCCTGGAAAAAGACGCGCGGGTACCAGCGCCGGGAGAGTTCCTTGATGCTGGAGACATCGACGTTGCGGTAGTGCAGCCAGTTGTCGATCTGCGGCATGTACTTGGCAAGGAACATGCGATCCGTGCCAATGGTGTTGCCGGCGAGGGGCGCCTTGCGCTCAAGGGGCACAAACTTTTTGATGTACTCGAGAGTCTGCGCCTCGGCATCCGCCAGCGATACGCCCTGTGGAATCTCTTCGATCAGGCCGGATGTCTCGTGCATCTTGGTGACGAAGTCATTCATGTTCGCCAATGCGGCGTCGTTCGGTTTGATCACGACCTGGAAGCCGGGGTCGAGTATGCGCAGTTCGAAGTCGGTGATGACGACCGCGATCTCGACAAGCTCATCTGTCGCGAGATCAAGACCGGTCATCTCGCAGTCGATCCAAACAAGTCGGTCGTTGTCAGACGCAGATACCATGACCCCATTCTACTGAGAGCGCGGACATTGCCCTGATATCGTAGAGAGATACGCCTTCGTAGCTCAGAGGAAGAGCAACGGCTTTCTAATCCGTCGGTCGCAGGTTCGATTCCTGCCGGGGGCACTTAATATGCGATGTTCGAAACTGCGACACGGTGTACCGTGGCGCAGTTTCGTTCTCGTCTTCCAGACTGCCTCGGCGTTCAGTCCAGGCGATCGCTTCGAGTTGTACCTCGGGCTCGAGAATTACGTTGAAGGGCTTGGTCGGAGTCGCGTGGTGTCGCGGCCTGCGGCTGCGAAGCAAACGGGAGCGCACACAATAACGGCTTAGTCTCCCTATTCCTTGAGTGTTGTGGGTCGGACTCTACCGAGTTGGGTGCAACCTAGCGTGACTCGTGGGACCTGTCCGGCTGCATTGTCGCGCTGGCGTCGTCGGCAAGGAGCACTACCGAGCGCACGAGCCATGCCTCGTAATCGACCTGACTCCAGCACGCGCCGAGCACAAGCTGGTTATACCCCTCGGGCGACAGCAGGAACGAAACCGCGTCTGCGAGTTGCTCACGCGATGTCGCCACGAAGGCGAGCCGGCGGCTGCACAGTTCATCGACGAGGATCAACATGTCGGTGTGGCGGCGACGCTGAAGCGCGGCGAGTTCGGTGCCGAGGATCGTGTCTGAGGCGGCGGCAGACAGCAGTGCAGACCAGAGAAGGCTGCTTCGCCTGTTTGACTCGGCAACAAAATGCACGATTCCTGCCAGATAGCGAGTGTTGTCGGTGTCGGCAGTGATTTGAGAGACCGGCTCATGGGCAGCGAGGGAGTCGATTCCTTCACTCCCGGCGAAGCTGTGCTCGAACGCGGCGAGCAGCAGTTGACGTTTCGGCCCGCTAAGCTTCACGGTTTCGATTGAGACGCCCGCCGCCTGCGCGATGTCAGCAAGTGAGGTGCCAGCGTAGCCCGCGACAGCAAACTGCCGAGCTGCGGCGTCAAGTATCCGCAATCGTGTCTCGGCGGCCTGACCCGTGCGCAACTCGGAGTGATAACGGCGATTATTAGGTCGTGGATTTTCGCCCACCATATTGACTAACCTCTCAGGGTAGTGAATACTTTCGTGAGGCCAGACTACCCTGACCCGATACTTTTTAAGGGCCACGCATGAACTCGATCCTCATTTGCAGCACCCCAGTGCACGGCCACGTTACGCCGCTGCTCGCCGTCTCGCGGCATCTCGCGCAGCAAGGCCACCGGGTGCGCTTCATGACCGGGCGTCGCTACGCAGACGCCGTGCGCAGTACCGGCGCAGAGTTCGTTGCACTGCCAGACGAAGCAGACTTCGACGACAGTGACATGAATGCTGCCTTCCCTGGCAAGGCGGGAAAGTCTGGGGTCGCCGGGATCCGCTGGGACGTGAGCAACATCTTCTTGAAGCCTGCGCCGGCTCAAATCCGTGCGGTCGATGAGGCGATCAAGCAGGAACAGGTTGATGTGATCCTCATCGAGAACATGTTCATCGGCGCGGTCGGGCTCCTGGCGCGACCCCGCGAAGAGCGCCCTGCGATCGTGAACCTCGGGATCATCCCGCTCGGCGTGGAGAGCGTCGATACGGCACCGTTTGGGCTCGGGATCCTCCCCAAGCCCGGCGTGCTCGGGCGGATCCGGAACGCAGCACTTGGCGTGCTCACGAAGAAACTCATCTTTGGTGGCGTGCAACGGCAGGCCGAGAAGATCATCTTGGATGCCACTGGGGAAAAGCTTGATGGGTTCTTCATGGCAGGCGCATCTCGGGCTGACGCGATCGTGCAGTTCACGGTTCCCGGGTTCGAGTACGATCGCAGCGACCTCCCTGACACCGTGCATTTTGTGGGCCCCATGTCGCGTGTCACGAAGAGCGACGGGGAGTTGCCCGAGTGGTGGTCAGAGCTCGACGGTTCTCGCCCGGTTGTGCACGTGAGTCAGGGCACGATCGCGAACACTGACTACGACGAGCTCATCACCCCAACCATTACGGCGCTCGCTGATGACGACGTACTCGTCGTCGTGAGCACGGGCGGGCGTCCGCTTTCGACACTGCCGTCGCCGCTTCCCGCGAACGTGCGGGCAGCCGAATACCTGCCACACGACCGACTGCTGCCGCTCACCGACGTGTACGTCAGTAACGGCGGCTACGGCGGCGTGCACTACGCCCTCGAACACGGGGTGCCCCTCGTTGTTGCGGGCATGACTGAGGACAAAGCCGAAGTCAGCGCCCGGGTTCAGTGGGCTGGTGTGGGTGTGAACCTCCGCACGAACAAGCCCACCCCTGACGCGGTCGGTGTTGCAGTGCGGCGGGTACTCGCTGATCCCAGCTATGCCGAACGCAGCCGAGCGCTCGGCAAAGAAATCGCCGCATCGAGCGGGCTCGCCGGGCTCGAAGCTGTCCTCGAGACACTCACGCCGAAACTGGTGTCTGAATGAGTGCGATCAGGGGTGCGCAGCCGAGCTTGGTGGCACACAACCCACCCAGCGTTGGATCTGCTGCCGGCCCCGCTACGCATTTCGCCTACGCCACTGAACAGTCACAAAGATCAAGGACGCAGACCCAGTGAACACCGCCACACCACGCACGTTCACCACGAAGTTGTTTCGCGCACCGGTCATGGTGGCGCTGGTAGCACTGATCGCCTCGGTCGGTCTCGTATTCACAGCGGCCCCAGCACACGCAGCCACTGTCGACGACACCCAAAACGGAATCAGCTACTCCGCCGATAACACCAATGTTTCAGCCGGGGCAACCGTCACCGACTACGACACGGGTGCCGGAGCAGTTGTCGACATCCCCGAGACGGTCACCATTGACAGCACCACGTATGACGTCACCAGAGTCAAGGCCTGGGCGTTCTCCAACAACCTACTGACGTCGGTAACGATCCCCGATTCAGTCACCACAATCGGCCACGAGGCGTTCTTCAGTAACCGACTGACGTCGGTGACGATCCCCGATTCAGTCACCACAATCGGCCTCCAGGCGTTCGCCAATAACCTACTGACGTCGGTGACGATCCCCGATTCAGTCACCACAATCAGCGTGGGGGCGTTCTACGTCAACCTGCTGACGTCGGTGACGATCCCCGATTCAGTCACCACAATCGGCAGCGCGGCGTTCTTCGGTAACCCTTCTCTCGCCGAGATGCGGTTCACTGGCCCGACGCCCACATTGATTGCGGGCGCTGCTGACTGGTTGGGGGACCCGGCGGAGGTCAAGGTGTACTACCCGAAGGCTCACGAATCAGTCGAGAGTGGTCCCGGATACACCACCCCTAAGTGGTACGGCTACAACACCTACCCCTATTTCACGGTTTCGTTCGACGCGAATGGTGGCGACGGCACAATGCCGCCCCAGGAGAATGCCGCTGCCCCCATAGCGATTACGCCAAATAGCTTCACCCGTGCCGGGTACACCTTTGCCGGTTGGAACACCACCACGAATAACACCGGCACCTCATACGAGGAAGGTGGAGTGTACGGCTCGGTGCTCCAATCTGACCTCACCCTGTACGCAATATGGGCGCTCAGTGACTACGCGATCACGTATGACCTTGACGGCGGTGTTGCCGGTACACCAGCGAACCCGGCAACATACTCGATCACGTCCGATGCGGTGACCCTCACCGACCCCACCCGCGAGGGATACACCTTCACTGGTTGGGAAGGCACCGACCTTACCGAACCGACTTCGCCGGTGACTATCGCAACGGGATCTACTGGTGACCTCTCCTATACCGCGGTCTGGGCGGTCAATGACTACGCGATCGAGTACGACCTTGACGACGGTGTTGCGGGGACCCCGGGGAATCCGACAACGTACTCGATCACGTCCGACCCGATGACCCTCACCAACCCCACCCGGGAGGGATACACCTTCACTGGTTGGGAAGGCACCGACCTCACCGAACCGACTTCGCCGGTGACTATCGCAACGGGTTCTACTGGTGACCGCTCCTACACCGCGACCTGGGTGGTCAGCGACTACACGATCACCTATGACCTCGATGGTGGTGTTGCGGGTACTCCGGCAAACCCGGCAACGTACTCGATCACGTCCGACCCGATGACCCTCACCAACCCCACCCGGGAGGGATACACCTTCACTGGTTGGGAAGGCACCGACCTCACCGAACCGACTTCGCCGGTGACTATCGCAACGGGTTCTACTGGTGACCGCTCCTACACCGCGACCTGGGTGGTCAGCGACTACACGATCACCTATGACCTCGATGGTGGTGTTGCGGGTACTCCGGCAAACCCGGCAACGTACTCGATCACGTCCGACCCGATGACCCTCACCAACCCCACCCGCGAGGGATACACCTTCACTGGTTGGGAAGGCACCGACCTCACCGAACCGACTTCGCCGGTGACTATCGCAACGGGATCAACAGGTGACCGCTCCTACACCGTGACCTGGGCGGTCAATGACTACACGATCACCTATGACTTTGGTGGCGGTGTTGCCGGCACTCCAGCGAACCCGGCAACATACTCGATCACGTCCGATGCGGTGACTCTCGCCAATCCCACCCGCGAGGGATACACCTTCACTGGTTGGGAAGGCACCGGCCTGACGGAACTGACTCCGTCAGTGACGATCGCTACGGGTTCAACTGGCGACCGCTCCTACACTGCGGTCTGGGCGGTCAATGACTACGCGATCGCGTATGACTTTGACGGTGGTGTCGCAGGGACCCCGGCAAACCCGGCAACGTATTCGGTCACGTCGGACCCGATAAGCCTCACCAATCCCACCCGCGAGGGATACACCTTCACTGGTTGGGAAGGCACCGACCTCGCTGACCCAACCCCCTCGGTAACGATCGCTACGGGTTCAACAGGTGACCGCGCCTACACCGCGGTCTGGGCGGTCAATGACTACACGATCACCTATGACTTCGATGGTGGTGTTGCCGGCACTCCGGCAAACCCTGCAACGTACTCGATCACGTCGGACGCGGTGGCCCTCACGAATCCCACCCGCGACGGATACAGGTTCACTGGTTGGGAGGGGACCGGTCTCACTGAGCCGACTTCGTCGGTGACCATCGCTACGGGGTCTACAGGTGACCGCGCCTATACAGCGATCTGGGTGGTCAGCGACTACACGATCACCTATGACCTCGATGGTGGTGTTGCCGGTACTCCGGCGAACCCTGCAACGTACTCGATCACGTCGGACGCGGTGACCCTCACGAATCCCACCCGCGAGGGGTACACGTTCACTGGTTGGGAGGGGACCGGTCTCACTGAGCCGACTTCGTCGGTGACCATCGCTACGGAATCTATGGGTGACCGGACGTATACCGCGACCTGGGCCCTCATCCCAGTCAAAGACCCCTCCGGGGCCACGCCGCCGAAAGCCCCTGCAACAGCGCCAACTCCTGGAGCGCTAGCCATGACAGGTAGCGACTTAGGCTGGGGGTTGCTCGCAGGAGTCGCCGCGTTGCTCGTGGGCGCTGCAATCATGATTCTCGGCACGCGACGACGCGACACGTAACCTCACGGGCACACCGCGGCTCTGCCCCAGCACAGCCTGAGGCAGAGCCGCGGTGCAGAGCCGCACTGTAGGGCGGCCACATGATGTGCGGCGCACGTAGTCCTCGTGCGTGAATCAACCAGGAAAAGCACTCCCAAGCAGAGCGCCCGCGCCTGTTCAAAAGCGTCCGCGTCCAACCCTTGCCGCCGGACCCATGCACCTGTACTACGAAGATGGCGCATCACTGACTCGCGATGCAACCCCACCTCAAGACCGACCTGGCGGGCACTCATTCCGGCCTCATGCAACTCGACCATTTGAACGACGATTTCTAGGGTGACAGAGGTTTGAACCCTCCCAACCGACTCAATGACTCGTCTTCGAGAGTCTGAAATAGGCGTCCGTGCACCTACCTTACGTACCATCGGTATCCCCGAACTCGCGAGTGAAATCAACGATTTCAATGCACGTGACGAGCTTCGAACGTCATCCAGCCAGGACACCACAAAGATCATCCATTGCGCAGCGTGGGATCACCCGTTGCGTAGTGCCTGCACGGCGTCGTCAGCTCGCCAGAACTCGCCGATGAGGCGGAAGGCACCGGTCGCAAGGTGCAAGCGCTCGGCGCGGTAGCGCAGCCCGTGGGGATCTGCGACCAGCCGCAGGTGGCCCTTGATGCTGCCCGCCGCGTCTTGCACGCGCCAGAGATGATCCGATGCACGGACAAGCTGTTCGCGCTTCGAAGAGAGATGGGGTGTCGCGTACGGCACCTCGGGCAGGTGTTGAGTCAGTGTGTCGGACATCGGGTTCTCCTTTCGTCTCGAACATATGACCGACCTCCGACATTGTCCGGGCTCGGGGGCTGCGTCCTTTCCTGCACTGACCAGCAGATTGGGTGACTTCTCCACTGAACGTGGTTTTCGGGCCCCGGACAGGCCGTCGCAGAGAGCACGCTGTTGTGATCCGGGCGCGTCCCGGGCAAACAGAGGAGACCGAAATGAACGACACAGTGACGATCCTTGGCCGTGTGGGCGCAGATCCGAACCGGAGTGCGACGAGCGTCGGAGATTCGATCGTGAATTTTCGTGTTGCCAGCCCGCAGAGCAGGTACGACGCGAAGTCGCAATCATGGATCGAGACCGGCACCAACTGGTACAACGTCTCCGCGTTCCGCCAGCTCGCCGACCACGCGAAGGCCTCCCTGCGCCAAGGCGATGGCGTGATCGTGACCGGCCGGCTCAAGCTTCGCGAGTGGGAGAGCGGCGGACGTAAGGGGATGAGCGCAGATATCGACGCCGAGGCCATCGGGCATGACCTGCGCTGGGGTGCGAGTGCCTATATCAAGGCGAACAGTGCGACGCCCGCGTCGCGGCCCGTGCCGAACGAGAACGCCCTCCCACCCGCTGACGATTCCTCGTCCGACGAGCCAGGCGGCCCCGACGAGTCAGCCACAGCAGCCTTAGAGGGGGCAGAGGGCGTAGAAGGGGCAGAGGGAGCCGAGGCTGAAGAAGGCGCAGACCATGAAGAGTCGGAGATGGCATTCTCAGGCGATTCATGGACGTCACGCCAGTGAATTCGTGGTGAAGTTCCGGCCGGTCCTGGCGCCGGCGAGCGGCGCCTGGGAAGGGATGACGGGGTGCGCCCCTAAGATCGGAGCGTGCCCCGTCGAATCCTCACCGCCCGCCGTCGCTCCGTCATCGCCACATCGATGCTGTTGGCCGGACTCGCGCTGGCCGCATGTACATCCGAGGCCACGCCGGAGCCCGAGGACACCACGACCAGCGCTCCTGCGCCAACCGCGTCGTCGACGCCCGAGGGCCCTACCTTTCATATCGACGGCACCGCTGAAGACAACCTTCCGATCTTCACTGCGGTTGTTGAACAGGTCTCGGCGTCGCCGGAGAACGCCGCTGGCCGGGCATACATCGACGCCCTCGTCGCAGCAGGGTTTGACCGGGCCGGTATGCAGGTCACTCAGGATGCAACAACGGTGGGGAACCCTGCCGAGAGTCTGCAGTTCTCGGTGCGCTGGGGCGACGACCTCTGCCTCATCGGGCAGGTCGGTCCGTCGACCGGTGCACCGGTCACCGCGATCATGGATCAGCTTGCCGAAGGGCGTTGCCTCATCGGCAACACGCGCTCGATCGACTGGTGAGTCACAGCCGCTCGATCGGGATCGTTGGCGGCTGGGATCGTCGGTGCGTCACGCTCTGACTGTCGGGTGAGTGCTGCGCCGTTCCCGGGTAGGCTGGAGGGAGACTTTCGTGCGGTATTTGTGGCACAGCATCCGATCCAATTCTGACCAGTAAAGGTGTTCAACGGCATGGCAGAGTACATCTACTCGATGGTTCGTGCACGTAAGGCCGTGGGCGAGAAGCTCATCCTTGACGACGTGACGATGTCCTTCCTCCCCGGAGCGAAGATCGGTATGGTCGGCCCGAACGGTGCCGGTAAGTCGACGATCCTCAAGATCATGGCAGGCCTCGACATCCCGTCAAACGGTGAAGCCAAGCTCTCCCCGGGGTTCACTGTCGGCATTCTGTTGCAGGAGCCCGAGCTCGACGAATCGAAGACTGTCCTGGAGAACATCCAGGAGGGCGTCGCGATCAAGGCCAAGCTCGACCGCTTCAACGAGATTTCTGCAGCGATGGCCGATCCGGATGCGGACTTTGACACGCTCCTCGCTGAGATGGGTGTGCTGCAGGAAGAGATCGACGCCGCTGATGGCTGGGACCTCGACTCCCAGCTTGAACAGGCCATGGATGCTCTTCGCACTCCTCCTGGAGATGCTGAGATCGCTCCTCTCTCTGGTGGTGAGCGTCGCCGGGTCGCTCTCGCCAAGCTGCTGCTGCAGAAGCCTGACCTGCTGCTGCTTGACGAGCCCACCAACCACCTTGACGCCGAGAGTGTGCTCTGGCTGGAGCAGCACCTGAAGGACTACAAGGGTGCCGTCATCGCGGTCACTCACGATCGGTACTTCCTCGACAATGTCGCAGAGTGGATCGCCGAGGTCGACCGTGGCCGTCTGATCGGCTACGAGGGCAACTACTCGACTTACCTGGAGAAGAAGGCGGAGCGCCTCAACATCCAGGGCAAGAAGGACCAGAAGCTCGCGAAGCGACTCAAGGACGAACTCGAGTGGGTACGCTCGAGCGCCAAGGGACGTCAGACGAAGTCGAAGGCGCGTTTGGCTCGCTACGAAGAGATGGCCACGGAGGCGGAGCGGACTCGGAAGCTTGACTTCGAGGAGATTCAGATCCCCGCCGGTCCTCGCCTCGGCAGCCTCGTGATCGAAGCGAAGAACCTCAAGAAGGGCTTCGGCGATCGCACGCTCATCGAAGGCCTGAGTTTCAACCTGCCTCCGAACGGCATCATTGGAATCATCGGCGCCAACGGCGTCGGTAAGACCACGCTGTTCAAATCGATCGTTGGTCTCGAGTCGATCGACAGCGGCGAACTCAAGATCGGTGAGACGGTCAAGATCAGCTACGTCGACCAGTCACGCTCAAACATCGACCCGGACAAGACGCTGTGGGAGGTCGTCTCAGACGGTCTCGACATCATGATGGTCGGAAAGGTTGAAATTCCTTCCCGCGCGTATGTCTCCAAGTTCGGGTTCAAGGGCCCTGACCAGCAGAAGAAAGCCGGCGTGCTCTCCGGTGGTGAGCGCAACCGCTTGAACCTGGCGCTGACGCTGAAGGAGGGTGGCAACCTGCTACTGCTCGACGAGCCCACCAACGACCTTGACGTCGAAACCCTGAGCTCGCTCGAGAACGCTCTGCTTGAGTTCCCCGGCTGCGCCGTGGTCATCACTCACGACCGGTGGTTCCTCGACCGCATCGCCACGCACATCCTCGCGTACGAGGGCACGGACGAGAATCCGGCACAGTGGCACTGGTTCGAGGGCAACTTCGAATCGTACGAGAAGAACAAGATCGACCGCCTTGGTGCCGACGCCGCGAACCCGCACCGTTCGACGCACCGCAAGCTGACGCGTGACTGATACGCCCAACGAGGCGGGCGTTTCGACAGTGTCGGCGCCCGCCTCGCGCATCTCCATTCCGATCCAGCTGCGCTGGGGTGATCTTGACGCCTACAACCACGTCAACAACACCTCGATGCTCAAGCTCCTGGAAGAAGCGCGCGTGCGGGCCTTCTGGGCGCCGGATGAGGGCGAAGAAGCACCCCCCACCGCCGTGTTGCAGGCCGGGATCGCGTCGGGCACGCTGTCGCTTATTGCACGCCAGGAGATCGAGTATCTGGCGCCGGTGCCATACCAGCGCCGCCCGCTCGACGTGCAGCTGTGGTTCGGCAAGATCGGCGGCTCCAGTGTCGACGTCTGCTACGAGGTGTTCAACGACCCTGCGAACGCGACACGAGTGCTGTACGCGCGCTCAACGGCCGTGCTTGTGCTCGTCAATGCCGATACCGGACGCCCGACCCGCGTGACTGCAGAGATGCGCGAGGCGTGGGCGCCGTACATCGACAAGCCGAACACTTACGCACACCGCTGAGACTGGTGTGCGAAGCCCGCGCTAATCCGCGTCCGGCACCCGGATCATGATCTCCTGCGCGACACTGGCCGCGAGTGCGCCCTCCCGTGTGTAGACGCGTCCAGTGGCGAGTCCCCGACCACCTCGGGCGTTCGGCGATTCCTGCACGTAGAGCAGCCACTCGTCCACGCGGGCGGCGCGATGCCACCACATTGCGTGGTCGAGGCTTGCCACCTTCAGCCCCTGCGTCGCCCACGACACACCATGCGCGCGCAGGATCGACTCCTGGATCGTCATGTCGCTGAGATACGCGAGAACGGCACGGTGGAGCCTCGGATCATCTGGCATCGGGGCGCGCAAGCGCATCCAGACGGCCTGCTGTGCGGAACGGCTTCCGTCCACGGAGAGGTAGACCGGCTCGTCCAAATGACGGATCTCGACGGGCCGCTCAGCCAGCATCTGACCCATTCCGGCTCCCAGTACAGCGGCGAATCGTTCGTCAGAGTCGAGTTGCTCGGGGCCCGGTATGTCCTCTGGCATTGGTGCTGCGTGCTCGATTCCCGGCGCTTCGTCTTGAAACGACGCGATCATCGAGAAGATCGGGACACCATTTTGGTATGCCTGTGACCGACGGGTCGAGAAGGATCTTCCGTCATGAATACGGTCGACAGCAATCGTCACTCCACGTGTGGCATCGCCTGGTCGCAAAAAGTACCCGTGCATCGAGTGCACCGCCCGGTCCTCTGGCATGGTCCGTTCTGCCGCGATCAGCGACTGACCGAGCACCTGTCCGCCATAGATCCGCCCGGTCGGCATGCTCTGCGACTTTCCGGTGAAGATGTCTTCTTCCGTGCGTGCGCTGCTCTCATCGAGATCCAGCACGTCGATCAGATTGTCAACGGATGCCTGAGCCTGTGCGTCTACGTTCATGGCGCTCCTCCCGCGACCATCGATCGCATCGTTGATAGTTTAGAACGCGTGCACCAACGCCTTGTCCTCGCCGATTCCGATACCGCTCGAGATGTTCTCACCTTCGTCGGACGTACGGCACTGATTTCGGATGAGGGCGTGCGGCTGCAGGGCGCTGGCGGCGTCCTCGCGCTGACAGCCGCTGCGCTGGCACCGCAAGGACTGTTCGATCAGACACCGACCATTCTCGCGATGCGCGTCGTTCGTGCTGACCCCGATCTCGAATGCGACATCGTGATCGACGCGCTGACTGCGGACGATGACGAGCGGATGCTCCGACTTCCTGACACCGGGCTGTCACCCGCCTGGGCGGGCGTGGCGCCGCCTCGCGGCGGCTGGGAGCGCACGGGCACACTGGAGGCCGCGACAGTGGCACAGCGCGCGCAGTGGGGGATCTCTGCGGTTGCGCGCGGAGCTACTCCCGGCGCGGGTGAAGAAGCGGTACGCGCACTCAGAGCTGCGATCTGGGGGGAGCCGGATGAAGATCTTGCGGGCCTGCCGCGTGGGGTGGCTTTCGCCGCGCACGCCTTCGGCTTTATCTCCGGCGAAGAGGACGTCGCCGTGACTACATCTGGCCGGTGGACGCGCCTGGCCTTTAGCCGCGGACATGTGCTGGCCCGCGGGCCCATGGTCAGCGGTCTGACCGCGGTGCGCGGAACCGGAACACTCGCCTAGAGGTCTCAGCGCGCTGCAGCGCGCCCTGCTTGCCTGCCGGAGAAAAGGCATCCGCCGAGGAAAGTGCCCTCCAACGCGCGGTATCCGTGCACACCTCCACCGCCGAAACCGCTCGCCTCACCGGCGGCGTAAAGGCCCGGAATCACAGTGCCATCGACGTTGAGTGCACGCCCATCGAGGTCTGTCTTGATGCCGCCCAGAGATTTGCGGGTCAATACGTGCAGCTTCACCGCGATCATCGGACCTGCCGACGGATCCTGCAGACGATGGGGAGCCGCGGTACGGATGAGCTTGTCGCCGCGATAGCCGCGCATCGAACGCAGCATCCCGATCTGAGCGTCCTTCGTAAAGTCATTCTCGATCTCGCGATCTCGCGCGACGACCTCTCGTCGGACCGCGTCGATGTCAAGTACCTCGCCGCCGTCATGTTGTTGCATCTGCGCGAGCAGGCTTTCCAGATCGTTCTCGACGATGAAGTCTTCGCCCTCGTCGAGAAACGCCTGCACCGGTCCTGTCGGACCCTTCGCCAGCCGTGACTTGAGTAGCAGGCGTACATCCTTGCCGGTGAGGTCTGGATTCTGCTCGCTACCCGACAGCGCGAACTCCTTCTCGACGATGTGTCGAGAAGTGACGAACCACGAGTGATCGTGCCCGGTCGCACGGAGGTGTTCAAGGGTTCCCAAAGTGTCGAATCCGGGGAACAGCGGGACAGGCAACCGCTTGCCCGTCGCATCCAGCCAGAGAGACGAAGGACCAGGAAGAATACGGATGCCGTGAGCCGGCCACACCGGATCCCAATTGGTGATGCCCTCGACGTAGTGCCACATGCGGTCACCGTTGATCAGATGCGCGCCAGCAGCTTCCGAGACGGCGTGCATCGAGCCATCGACGTATGCAGGCACGCCGGTGAGCATACGTGCGGGCGGGGTGCCCAGCCGTTTTGGCCAGGCCGCGCGTACAAGGTCATGGTTTCCACCGATGCCGCCCGAGGAGACGATCGTTGCAGCAGCCGAGATCTCGAAGTCGCCCACCACCTCGCGGGAGGAGGGCACCGCGCGCTCCGCTGAACTGTTGGCGAGTCGTTCGCCCCGTGCGCCAACGACCGCGCCATTGCTGACCACAAGTTCCGTCACCCGATGCCGGGGGAGGATTGTCAGTGTTCCGGCGTCCTCAGCCTTGTGCACGGCATCAGCGAAAGGCGCGACGATGCCAGGACCGGTACCCCAGGTGATGTGGAATCGCGGCACCGAGTTACCCGGCCCGATCGCACCGTAACCGCCGCGCTCCGCCCAGCCGACCACGGGGAAGAACCCGACGCCGCGTTCACGCAGCCATGCGCGCTTCTCGCCTGCCGCGAACTGCAGATAGGCCTCTGCCCATTTGCGTGGCCAGTGGTCTTCCGCGCGGTCAAACGCCGCGTTGCCGAACCAATCCTGGGTGGCAAGCTCCAGAGAATCTTTGATGCCGAGGCGTCGTTGCTCGGGGGAGTCGATGAAGAACAGGCCACCGAACGACCACCAGGCCTGTCCTCCGAGGTTCGAGCGCGGCTCTTGATCGATCAGGATCACACGCTTGCCTGAGGCGGCGGCTTCGGATGCGGCGACAAGCCCGGCCAGCCCCCATCCGATCACTAGGACGTCTGTGGATAGGGGCGTAGTCGTCATGTGTTCTCCGTTGAATCCTGACTGCTGCTGCGGGTCTCGAGTGTCGGCCGGCCCGCCGGTGCGGGACCGATGCCTGACGACTCCATGGTGTTCACCATTGCATATGCTGCCCGCTCCAGGTAGTCCCAGAGTGTGGCATCGTGCAGCGGTGACAGCCGCACTTCATCCAATGACGTGCGCATGCAGCGCAGCCAACGCTCGCGCGCATCCGGGTTGACATGGAAAGGCTGATGGCGCATGCGCAGTCGGGGGTGCCCACGACGCTCGCTATACGTTGACGGACCTCCCCAGTACTGAACCAAGAACAGCGTGAACCGCTCAGCTGCGGGGCCGAGATCCTCTTCCGGATACATCGGCTTCAGCACGGGGTCCAGGGCCACCTCGCGGTAGAAGCCGTCCACGATCCGCTCGAACGTGGCGTAGCCGCCGACCTCGTCATAGAACGTCATTCGGTGTCCTTCGGTGATTCGGGCTTCGGCGATTGCGGGTCCGGATCCTTCTTGCGCCAGATACCGCGTGATACCGCGGGAACACCGGTCACCGCGTTCGGGCGAGTCGTCGGAGGATTCGCCCCACGCACGCGGCGCGCGCCCTCAGGGCCCGTGGGGACGACGGATTCGAGGCTTGGCAGGGCGAGTCCCATATCCTCGACTGCGTTCTTGAGGCGCATGCGCAGTTCGCGTGCGACATCGTCCTTCGCATTAGCGCGGGTCTTCAGAACGACACGGATGACAATTGCTTCACCCGAGACTGATTCCAAGCCCCATACTTCGGGACGCTCAATGATGCGCGTGCGCCACCTTGGTTCCTTGGACAGGCCATCGGCGGCGGCGAGCAACGACTTCTCCACCTCTGGCACATCGGCGTCGACGGGCACACCGAGGTCGATGATCGCGCGCGCCCAGCCCTGCGACATGTTGCCGATGCGGAGAATCTCGCCGTTGCGCACATACCAAAGCGTGCCGTTGACATCGCGCACCTGGGTGACGCGTACACTCACGTGCTCGACGACGCCGCTGGCGAGCCCGGTATCCACTACATCGCCGATGCCGATCTGGTCTTCGGCGACGATGAACAGGCCGTTCAGTACGTCCTTGACAATGTTCTGCGCGCCGAAGCCGAGTCCAGCGCCGACGGCTGCGGTCAGCAGCGTGAGTGAGCTGAGCAGTCCAGGCGAGAGGATCAATACGATCAGCAGCAGCGCAATCACGACGATCACGACGTTGATGATGTTCTGCAGGATCGATCCGAGGGTCCTCGTGCGCTGGATCAGACGCATGTCCGCGAGGGGTGAGCGCTCCAACGCCTGTGTGTCTTCGACATTTGCCTTGGACTTCGCGCCGTTGACGATCCGCCCGACGACTCGCCGGATGACGATGCGCAGTACGAACGCGATGACGAGCGCGGCGGCGATGACGATCGCGACGTGGAGTGCGGTCAGTCCAACATCACGGAGAACGGCGAGGAACCCGGTCAAAACCGTATCGACTTCCGGAGGGAGCGGATCGGCCGGAGCATCGGAGGAATCAAACGGAGGGTTCAGCACCCTCTGATCCTACTGAGCGGGCCTCTGCGCTGGCTGGAAAGCGCAGCGGCAGATGCCCGCTCGGGAGTGGCCCGATCGGTAACGGGGCAGTTCAGTCGTCAGACTCGTCTTCCTCAGCATCGCGCGCCTGCGCCGCGAGCGCGCGCTCGACATCGGCCAGCCCCTCGCTTACCAGGCGGCGCAGTGCCGGTGCGGCATCCGTATTGGCGGAGAGCCATGCCCGCGTCGCATCGCGGAGCTCTGTATTGGCCAGCGACGTCGGGTAGAGGCCGACGATGAGGTAACTTGCGATCTGGTAGGTACGGGACTCCCACACCGGCAGGAGCATGTCGAAGTAGCTCTGCACGAAGTCGCCGAGCACGCCTGCGCTGTTCGGGTGTACGAAGCCGAGAGCGGCAGAACGCACGATCGTGTTCGGTGCATCGTCCTTCTCGACAAGCGTTTCCCAGGCGATCCGCTTGTCAGCGACCGATGGCAGCGCCGCGCGCGCCTGAGCGGCAAACTCCGCGCCCTTGGACGTGTTGTCTCCGGCGAGTGCGGCGTCGATAGAAGCGGCATCCGTCGCGCCAATCGACGCGAGTCCGACGAGTAGCTGCCAGGAGAGGTCGGTGTCGATCTCGAGCCCGGGCAGAGTCTCCTCGCCGGAGCGAAGCCGACCGATGATGCCGGCATGCTCCGTATCCACCAACGTGCTGGAGAACGCGGTAACGAACTGCAGCTGATTGTCGCTGCCGGCCTGGGCACTGTGAGCGAGGTCCCACAGACCATCAGCGATCTTCCGGCGCGCTGCGTCCCTGTCTGCGGGCGTCACATACAACGTCGCTGCAGTGCGCAGCTGTGCGAGCGTGGTGCGTACCGTGGTCGACTCGGTCTCGCGGCCGATGTTGCCGAGAACCAGATCCAGATAGTCGGATGCAGGGCTTTCGGCGTCGCGAGTCTGATCCCAGGCCGCACCCCAGATGAGCGAACGCGCGAGCGGGTCCGTGATGTCGCCGAGGTGCGCGATGGCGGTGGCCAGTGAACGCTCGTCGAGGCGGATCTTCGTGTACGCGAGGTCGTTGTCATTGAGCAGCACCAGATCGGGGCGCTTCTGACCCTGGAGTTCCGGAACCTCTGTGCGGTCGCCGTCTACGTCGATCTCGACATAGTGCGTGCGGGTGAGCGAGCCATCAGCGAGCGTGTAGAAGCCAACGCCGAGGCGGTGCGGGCGAATCGTCGGGTAGTCAGCGGGGGCGGTCTGCGTGATGGCGAAGCGGGAGATCACACCATCCGCTCCTTCGGCGATGACGGGAGAGAGCGTGTTCACTCCTGAAGTTTCGAGCCACTTCTTGGACCACGCGCTGAGGTCGCGGCCGCTGGTGGCCTCGAGTTCGGTGAGCAGGTCGGTGACCTCGGTGTTGCCCCACGCGTGCTTCTGGAAGTACTGGCCGACTCCGGCGAAGAAGGCGTCGATCCCGACCCAAGCAGCGAGCTGCTTGAGCACCGACCCACCCTTGGCATAGGTGATGCCGTCGAAGTTGACGTACACATCCTCCAGATCATTGATCTCGGCGACGATCGGATGTGTGGAGGGAAGCTGATCCTGGCGGTATGCCCAGGACTTCCCCGAGGAGTTGAACGTCGTCCACGCCTCGGTCCACTCGGTGGCCTCGGCCGTTGCGATCGTCGATGCCCATTCGGCAAACGACTCGTTCAACCAGAGGTCGTTCCACCACCTCATGGTGACGAGATCGCCGAACCACATGTGTGCCAGTTCGTGCAGGATCGTGACGACGCGACGTTCCTTGACGGCGTCCGTCACCTTGCTGCGGAAGACATAGGTTTCGGTGAACGTGACTGCGCCCGCGTTCTCCATGGCGCCGGCGTTGAACTCCGGCACGAAGAGCTGGTCGTACTTGGCGAAGGGGTACGGCACGCCGAACTTCGACTCGAAGTACGCGAAGCCCTCGCGCGTCTTGTCGAAGAGGTAGTCGGCATCGACGTGCTGCCAGAGGCTCTTGCGGCCGTACACGCCGAGCGGAATAACACGTCCGTCAGTGCTGGTGAGTTCGGAGAACGTCGATTCGTACGGGCCCGCGACGATGGCCGTGATGTACGAGGAGATGCGAGGCGTTGCTTCGAACCCCCAGGTCGCGGTGTCATTCGCGTCGTGCTTGATCGGCTCGGGGGCAGGGGAGTTGGAGATGACCTGCCATGCCGCGGGGACTGTCACAGTGAACTGGAAGGTGGCCTTCAGGTCGGGCTGTTCGAACACCGCGAACACGCGGCGGGAATCAGGAACCTCGAACTGCGAGTAAAGGTAGACCTCACCGTCCACCGGGTCAACGAAGCGGTGCAGTCCTTCGCCGGTGTTCGTGTAGGCGCAGTCAGCGTCGACGACGAGGACGTTCTCTTCCTGAAGGTTCGTCAGCGTTATGCGAGAGTCAGCAAACACCTCGTTCGGGTCAAGCTGCTCCCCATTGAGGGAGATCTCACGCACGTCGCGTGCGATCAGATCGATGAATGTGAAGCTTTCCGCCTTTGCGGTGAAGCGGACGACGCTGCGAGAACCGAAGATTTCGGCGCCCTTCGTCAGATCGAGCGAGATCTCATACGACTGTGTGTCGATGAGAGTTCGGCGCTCCTGCGCTTCAATACGGGTGAGGTTCTCTCCAGGCACAGCTGTTTCTCCCAGGGGTTCGGGGGCGCTACCCAGGCTCGACGCGGCTGGCGTCGACGGCAACCATGACAGCCTACGCCAGGACCGCACTCGGGCGACCGCGACTGCAAGGAGATGAAATGATGGAGGGGTGACTGTGCCCGATCAGATTGTCGTTCCGTTCGCTTCCGCTGCCGCCGCTACCGGTGCCGAGTTCGTCGAGACCCCGGTGGCCTATGACGCCCTGGTGCTCGCCAGCTTCGGTGGCCCAGAGGGGCAGGATGACGTCATTCCTTTCCTCCGTAATGTGACTCGGGGGCGCGGCATCCCGGATGAGCGACTGGAAGAGGTGGCCCATCACTATCGTCATTTCGGAGGAGTGAGCCCGATCAACGGGCAGAACCGTGAGCTGAAAGCTGCGCTTGAGGGCGAACTCGCCCGCCGCGGCATTGATCTGCCGGTGTACTGGGGCAACCGCAACTGGGGTCCGTTCCTCGACGAGGCGTTCACCGAGGCTGCAGCTGACGGCCACTGCACCCTTCTCGTTCTGGCAACCAGCGCCTACAGCTCGTGTTCCAGCGACCGCCAGTACCGCGAAGACATCGCGCAGGCGATCACCAAAGCAGGGCTTGAAGAACGCGTCACCGCCGACAAGGTGCGCCTCTACTTCGATCACCCCGGTTTCGTTGCGCCCTTCCAGGAGGGCGTGGACGCCGCAGTGAGGGACTTCCTCGCACAGGGCATCGCGGCAGCCGATATCCACGTGCTGTTTTCCACGCACTCGATTCCCACGGCGGATGCCGAGCGCTCAGGCCCCCGCGATGTGGACTGGGGACCAGGCGGCGCATATGAGGCACAGCACCGGGCGGTAGCTGAGCACATCATCGAGCAGCTTGCGGCGGTCACCGGCGGTACCACCGTGCCTTGGCAGCTGGTGTTCCAGTCGCGCTCCGGCCCGCCCACGCAGCCCTGGCTTGAGCCGGACATCAACGATGTGATCGCTGAGCTCCCTGCGGCCGGCGCGAAGGCGGTCGTCATCGTGCCGCTGGGCTTCGTCAGTGACCACATGGAAGTGCTGTGGGATCTCGACACCGAGGCGACGGAATCGGCCGCTGAAGCAGGTCTTCCCTCTGTGCGCACTCAGACCCCCGGTGTGCACCCGGCATTCGTCTCGGGTCTCATCGACCTCGTGATCGAGCGGATTGAGGGAACGCCAGCATCCGAGCGTCCGCATCTCACCGCTCTGGGGCCCTGGAACGACGTCTCCCGCCCCGGCGACTGCGAGAACGTGCGCCTCGGATTCAAGCCCGCAGCCGCAGGTATCGCGCCCTGACGTGCGCAGGCTCAGGACGCTTCTAGGATGGTGAGCATGCGCATCCACATCGCCACAGACCACGCGGGACTGGAATTCTCCACACAGTTGCAGGACCACCTGCGTACTCTCGGGCACGTGGTCATCGACCACGGCCCGATCGAGTACGACGCGGTCGATGACTACCCGGCGTTCTGCATCCGCGCCGCGCAGGCCGTCGTCGCTGATCAGACGGCCGGCGTCGAGGCGCTCGGGGTTGTGTTCGGCGGCTCTGGCAACGGTGAGCAGATTGCGGCGAACAAGGTTCAGGGCATCCGCGCGGCACTCGTCTGGAACCTGTCGACTGCTGAACTCGCTCGCGAGCACAACGACGCCAACGTGATCTCCATCGGAGCGCGTCAGCACACATTCGAAGAGGTCGTCTCCTTCATCGAGCGCTTCATCGGCACTCCGTTCTCTGACGAAGAGCGTCACGTGCGACGCATCGGTCAGATCGCAGACTTCGAGCGCGACGGCTCGCTGCTTCCGGACCCGCGCGCCTGAGATGCCCGAGGGACATTCCGTTCACCGGATCGCTCGACAGTTCGATCGCAACTTCATCGGCAAGACGCTGCACGCGTCGAGTCCGCAGGGACGCTTTCTGGAGGGGGCGGCCATGCTCGACGGCCGTGAAGCGGTGAGCGTGAAGGCGGTCGGCAAGCAGATGTTCTTCGAGGTCGAGGGGGATCTCTGGCTGCGCGTGCATCTCGGGCTGTACGGCGCCTGGGACTTCGCCGGTGAGATCATGCTCGATCCGACGATCGCCTCCGCGAACGGCCGGATGGGGCAGACGAACCAGCGCGGCACGGATCTTGATGCGCTGGATGGCGCGCCGATCTTGGACAGTGCCGGCGAGAACTCACTTGCATCGATCGGGGCGCCTCGGCGCACGCGCGTGCATGTTCGCATGTCCGAGCAGACCAAGGGTCTGGCGGACACAGATATGGACTGGCCGCCGCCAGTTGTCGGGCAGGTACGGCTCCGGTTAATGACCGACATCACCGCGGCCGACCTTCGTGGCCCTACCGCCTGCGCATTGCAGACGCCCGACGAGATGCTGGCGTCGGTGGCGAAGCTGGGTCCGGACCCTCTTGTCGGCGATCCTGCCGAGAACGAAGAGCGTTTCGTGCGCACCGTACGCAAGAAGGGCACGGCGATCGCTCTGCTGCTGATGGATCAGTCTGTCGTCAGCGGGATCGGCAATGTGTACCGCGCGGAGATGCTGTACCGCGCGCGGCTGAACCCGCACACACCGGGCAAGATTGTGCCGGAGCAGCTGGTTCGCGAACTCTGGCACGATTGGGCGAGGCTGTTGCCTGTGGGTGTGGAGACCGGGCAGATGATGACGATGGACGACCTGTCGCCGGAGGGCTACCGTGCGGCGATGGCCAGCCGAGACGACAGACACTGGGTGTACCACCGTGCGGGTCTACCTTGTCGTACCTGCGGCACGGAGATCGCGCTCGAAGTGATCGGTGCGCGCAAGCTCTATTGGTGTCCGAAGTGCCAGGCCTGAACGACTTTTCGGTCTTAGGCTGAGGGTATGCGCCAGAATCCGAGTTTCGCGATGACCGATGTCACTGAGTTGCGTCGTGTCATCTCGGCCAATCCATGGACGACCGTGGTGGGGCGCGATGCCGACGGTATGACGGCATCGCACTACGCGGTCCTGCTCGACCCCGATCGGGATGATCTCACCGTCGTTGGCCATGTCGGCCGTCCTGATGACCTCGTCCTCGGACTGGGGGAGCAGGAGCTCCTGCTCGTGTTCCAAGGGCCGCATGGTTACGTCTCGCCGAACTGGTACGGGGATGTTCAAGCGGTTCCGACCTGGAACTATGTCTCGGTACACCTTTCAGGGGTGCCCGAGGTTCTTGAGACTGCAGAGAACCTGCGGGTGCTGGAGCACTTGGTCGATCATTTCGAGAGCCGCTTCCCCTCACCTCGGGGGATGTGGAAGTTGCCCAACGATGAGACGTTTGTGCGGCGGCTTGAATCAGGAACGGTCGGTTTCCGGTTGACACCGACGCGAATCGTGGCCAAGCGCAAGCTCAGTCAGAACAAGTCCGACGACGTCATTGAAAACGTCATTCTCGAGCTGACACGTGATGGCAAATACTCGAATCCTGCTCTCGCGGCAGAGATGCAGCGTGCCCACGACGCGAGGCTCAGTAAACGAGCATGATGGCCGTCGGTGACGCCGTCGCGATGATCCGCGAGGTGCGGATCGCGGGGCCAGGGCGAGAGTTCCTGATGGATGACGAGCCGGTTGACGTGCACGTGAGCGGTGGTCGAATCGTCGACATCGCACCCACCGGCGCCCTGAAGGCGGCTGGCGAGGTACTCGAGGGGCATGGCGCCTGGGTCGTTCCTGGTCTGTGGGACCACCACGTACACGCGCTGCAGTGGGCACTGGGGTCAGAGCGTGAACAGCTGGGTGCGACGGACTCCGCTGCGGAGGCTGCGGCGCGGATGGCATCAGTGGCGGCTCTCACTGACGGTCGGCGAGTCGGCACCGGATTTCGCGATGCGCTCTGGCCGGATGATCCTTCGCTCGAGGTGCTGGATGCCAGCACCGGAGATGTGCCGACCTATCTGATCAATGCCGATGTGCACAGCGTCTGGCTGAACTCCGCGGCGTTGCGTCGCGAGGGCTTCTCCGCGACGGACGGGATGCTGCGCGAGGACGACGCCTTCGAGATCTCCCGGCGCCTGAACGCGGTGGAGCCCCTCCATGGCGACCGTGCGGTCAAGCTCGCCGGCGGCGCGGCCGCTGCGCGTGGAGTCACCGGGATCGTCGACTTTGACATGGCATGGAACGCCGATGCGTGGGCGCGGCGCGTGGCGAGTGGCTTCGCATCCCAGCGGGTCGAGTTCGCGGTCTATCCGGCGGGGCTTGGTCGCGCGATCATGGCCGGTCTTCGCACCGGTGAGCCACTGCCAGGAACAGGCGGCCTGGTGCATGTCGGTTCGTTGAAGGTCATCACCGATGGGTCACTCGGTACGCGGACGGCGGCGTGCATGCATTCTTATCCGGGAGACGACGCAGACTTCGGCGTACTCAACGTCTCGCCCGATGATCTGATCGAGCTGCTGACCGCGGCGAGCGGAGCCGGCTTCGCCGCAGCGATTCACGCCATCGGAGATCGTGCGGTGTCATCCGCGTTGGATGCTGTCACCGTGACCGGCGCCACCGGCACGATTGAGCATGCACAACTGGTGCGGCACGTCGATATCGCACGGATCGTGCGGCTGGGACTCGCAGCGAGCGTGCAACCGCAACACGCTGTGGATGACCGTGATCTCGTGGACGGGTACTGGGCCGCGCAGACGTCCATCGGATACCCGATGGCATCGCTGCTGCGTGCAGGCGTCGATGTGCGCTTGGGGTCGGATGCTCCGGTCGCGCCGCTGGATCCATGGCAGGCGATTGCCGCAGCAGTGCAACGCACTGATGATGAGCGCGAGCCGTGGCATCCGGAGGAGCAGCTCACGATTGATGAGGCGCTGGCAGCGAGTGTGCGCAGCACGATGAGACCCGGGGAGATCGCCGATCTGGTGCTCTGCGGTGCGGATCCGCGGTTGGCTTCAGGCGGGACGCTGCGTCGTATGCCGGTGATGGCGACGCTGCGGGATGGTCGTCTGACGCACCTCGCTTGATTCGACTTCAACTTGAGGTTGAAAGTTCTTAGCGTAGGGATGTTCTAATGTCGGTGGTCCCCTGTTGAATGGGGATATGACCACTTCGGCGATGACGTCCCCAGCACTGAACGTGCTGCTGGACGACGTCGCGACGACATTGGGGTCGGTGGATCAGACGATCAATCAGATGATGGCCGTTAAGACTGCTCTGCTGGCGACAGCCGCGCGGATCGCGGATGACGAGCCCTTCGACTCGGTCGACTCCCGCGAGATGTCGCACCGCGCCGTGGCGACAGAACTCGCCGCGGTGCTTCGGATCAGCGACCGTGCAGTGGAAGCGCAGATGGGCGACGCCGCGCTGCTGGTGAACGCCTTCCCGGCGACGGCAGCGGCATTCGGCGCAGGTCGCATCTCATACGCGCACATGCGGATCATTCTCGCAGCGGGCCAGCCGATCGAGACTGCGGAGGGGCGTGCGCGTTTCGAGAAGATCGTTCTGCCGCGTGCTGAGTCTGAGTCTCCCAACAGGTTGCGCCCCTTCGCGAAGCAGGCGGCCGAGCGGCTGCGGGAGGTCTCTTTCACCGAGCGCCACAGTGAGGCGCGTGAGCGGCGTGGCGTGTGGGTGCGCGAGGCTGACGACGGCATGGCCGAACTCGTGCAGTTCGGACCGAGTGCGTTGATTCATGCCGAGCATGACCGATTGACGCAGATGGCGTTCGCGCAGAAGACCGAGAACAAGCGGATCGCGAAGGAGTCCAAGAATGATGACTTCGCCGATGAACGGATGATGGCGCAGTTACGCTGCGACATTCTCAGCGATCTGATCCTCACCGGTGTTCCGAAGGGACACACCACCACCGACGGCCTGCTGGGAGAGATCCAGGCGCACATCGACATCACAGTGCCAGCGTTGAGCCTGACCGACCCGGATGCGTTGGCGGCGCCCGGTCATCTCGAAGGCATCGGGCCGATCGATCCGGAAACGGCGCGGATTCTGGTCGGACAGACGCCGGGATTCGACCGGGTGTTTACCGACCCAGTTTCGGGGACGGTGGTCGCGGTGGACCGCTACCGACCCTCCGCCGAGATGCGACGGTATTTGCGAGCGAGGGACCGACGGTGCCGTTTTCCCGGATGCCGCATGCTCGCCCGGCTGTGCGACGGCGATCACACCATCGATCATGCTCTGGGCGGACCGACAGCACTGTCGAATCTGGCAGATTTCTGTCGACGACATCATGTGACCAAGCACTGCACTCCGTGGAAGGTGCGACAACTCGGCGGTGGGCTACTCGAATGGACCAGTCCCACCGGCAGGACCTACGTCGACCGACCTCCCGGCGTCGCTACCCACGTCACGTTCGAGGACATCCAAGATCGAATGCCGGATCCGGATCCGGCGCCGTTCTGATCTGGCTCTTCCTCTTCAACGAAAATGGGGCACCAGGACGAATCCCGGTGCCCCATTTCTAGAGGAATGCTTACTCGGCGATGTGTGCGACGAGGAACCAACGGTCCTTCTCGAGGCCGCGCATGACCTCGATCGCGACATCTTGGCTGGTGAGGTCGATCTCGTCGAGGCCCTCGATGGCCGCCTTGGCGTCGACCAGAATCGCGTCGATGTCGGCGATCACGTTACGGATCAGCGCGCTCGACTGTGCAAAGCCAGCCGGCACCTCGGATGCGGAGCCCTTCGAAGCGACAGCGCTCACGCGTGCATCGATCGGCAAGCCCAGAGCGACGATGCGCTCTGCTGCGGTGTCAGCGAAGGCGCCTGCGTGAGCGACGATTGTGTCGAACAGTTCGTGTACGCCGACGAAGTTGGCGCCGCGGACGTGCCAGTGGGCCTGCTTCGTGTTGATGGTGAGAGCCTGCAGTCCAAGAACGACAGGGGACAGGAACTGCGCCGCAGCTGCGGCGACCGTCGGGTCGCTGGCTGTGGTGGAAATTGTCTGTGCCTTGCTCATTTTTGCTCCTCCAGAACGGATGTTTCGTGCCTGATAGATACAACGTTACTCAGCCTCAGACATTCCGCAAGCAAGCTGAGGCTCGGCTTATCGGGTCTAAATGCCGCGGAATCATGCGGAAGTGAGGGTAGTCTCACCTCATGAGCATCTCGTCATCAGCATCCGTACTCGCCCTCCAGAACAAGACCCCGAGAATCGCAGACGATACTTTCGTCGCAGACGGTGCCCGTATCGTCGGCGACGTCACTCTCGAGGCGGGTTCGAGCGTCTGGTACAACGCGGTGTTGCGGGGGGATTCCGCCGGAATCACTCTCGGACGAGGCAGCAATGTGCAGGACAACGTGTCGGTCCACGTCGACAGCGGGCATCCCGTCGTGATCGGCGAGAACGTCTCCATCGGTCACAATGCGGTCGTGCACGGCTGCACGATCGGCGACGGATCGCTCGTCGGCATGGGCGCGGTCATTCTGAGCGGCGCGGTGATCGGCAAGGGATGCCTGATCGCCGGGGGAGCAGTGATCCTCGGAGGCACGGAAGTCCCTGACGGTTCGATGGTCGCTGGTGTGCCCGCGAAGGTGCGGCGCGAGCTCAGCGACGAGGAGCGCGCGAGCCTCATCCAGAACGCTGAGACCTATCACTCGCATCTGAGGGTGCATCAGGACGCGGTTCCGCTCGGATAGAATCGTTCCGCTAGGGGCGGTGGCCAAGTTGGTTAAGGCAGCGGGCTCATAACCCGACGATTCGTGAGTTCAAGTCTCACCCGCCCTACAAAGATGCGTGCCAGCTTGGCGACTGTTGTAAGCCGATCACGCGCAGGAGGTTGAGCTTCTGCTCATCTTCCGATCCAGGTTCAGTCGTGTAGACGACGATCCGCAGATCTCCGCTGTCGGGAATGCTGAGGATGTCGCAGTCGACGGTGATGTCGCCGACGAGAGCCGAATGGACGACCTTGTGGCTGGAGTGCTGCTTGGCGACGTCCGCTCGAGCCCAGAGCTCAGCGAAGGAGTCGGAAGCTGCTCGCAACCGCTCGATGAGTCCGCGCAGCCGGAGGTCGTCAGGATAGCGGCCTGTCACGGCACGTAGATCTGCCACGATCGCGGCAAGGAACTTCTCTTCACCTCCATCGTGGGTGACCAAGACATCGTGGCTGACGAACACGCGCCAGACGAGATTCGCCTCGTCGCCGGTGTGCAATGTCGGGTCTCCGAATAATGCTGCCCACAGCGGACTCGACCACAACAGATCCTGAGCGGCGCTGTAAATGGCCACTGGCAGGGAGCCGAGTCGCTCGACGATTCGCTGCACGCTGGGTCCGATGTGCATGGGGACGGAAGCGAGATTCGGGACGGCGGCACCGGCGAGGCGATACAGATGATCGCGTTCGTCGACTGTGAGCTGCAACGCCCTGGCCAGCGCCCCGAGCAACTGAGGGGAGGGATTGGTCGCGCGTCCCTGCTCCAACCGCACCAAGTAGTCGACGCTCACGCCGGCTGTGAGCGCGAGTTCTTCCCGACGCAGTCCCTTCGTCCGGCGATTCGAGCCATGAGGGAAACCGAGCTGCTCTGGGCTCACCCGGTCACGCCAGGCGCGCAGTACGGTCGCAAATTCTTCCACCCTTCCATCATGGGGCCGATTCGATCGCTGTGGGTGGCACTGCCAGACCCACTGTCAAGCGGGGCCTGGGTCATCACTCACATCGCTGTGAACCTGGACACATGACAACAACACTCATCACAGGAGCCAATCGAAGCCTTGGACTGGAGACCGCTCGACGGCTCGTCGAGGCGGGCCACACCGTCTACGCCGGGATGCGAGACCTGACCGCTGCTGCGGAGGCCGAACGCATCGGTGCGACCCCGATCGCACTGGATGTGACCGACCAGCACAGTGTCGATGCGGCGGCCGCAGCACTGCCCGCACTGGATGTGCTCGTCAACAATGCCGGCATCCTGGGGCGCAGCCTCGCGCTCGAGGATCTGAGCGCCGAAACCATGCGAGAGGTGATGGAGACGAATGTCATCGGCTTGGTGCGCGTGACGCAGGCATTCCTCCTGGCGCTACAGCGATCGCAGAACCCTGTCATCGTGAACGTCGCTTCCGGCGTCGGTTCTCCCCGGAAGCTCATGACTCCGGACGCGGATGAGTACCCGGTGAAGGCAGTTCCTTACGCCAGTTCTAAGGCTGCGGTGATTGCGCTGACGGTGCAGTACGCAAAATCTCTCCCTGCGTTCCGCGTCAATGCGAGCGACCCCGGGTACACGAGTACGGACTTCAATAATCACTCCGGTCACCAGAGCGTGACAGAGGGCACAGACGCCACAGTGATGCTCGCCCAGCTCGGCCTCGAGGGGCCTACAGGAGCGTTCTTCGACCGCTTGGGGCAGATCGAATACTGACCTCAGCCAGGTCGGCGCAACGGGTCGGTCACAGCGGACGCGCGGTCCGACCGCCTCACGACACCCGCAGAACGAGAGTGTATGCCGCTCCTGATAGATTCAAAGGAATAGATATCTGCACCCGAGAGGCACAAATGAATCTGTATAAGCCGACCGTTACCGCATCAATCGCACTGCTGGCGATTCTCGGACTAGGAATGGCCGGATGCTCAAGCTCTGCTGAGTCAACACCTAAAGACAGCGATGAGCAGTCACAAGAGGCGGATGTCGTCGAGGAAGCTCCTGAGCCGGTCGATCTCGTCGGGGAGTGGAAGCAGATGAATTCGAACAGTGCTGACAGCTTTCAGACAGCGACGATCACCGTGGACGTTATTGAGGTGTTCTGGAACGCGCCTGATTCGAAGTCCCTGTACTGGTCTGGGACCATCGAGGTTCCCGAGGATGGCTCAGAGACATTCTCCTGGGATTCCGTGAACGACACCACAAAGACCGACAGTGCATTGCTCGCCTCCGGTGACACCACAAAGACGTTCACATACGACGATGGCGAGATCTCATACGAGGTGACGGCGTTGGGCACAACGACGACAGTTCGCCTCGCGACCGAGTAGCAACGGGTCGGTTACAGCGGACGCGCGGTGACCGACTCTTTGCCGAGATCCTTGCGCGCGGTGCGCAGGCACTTGGTGCACAGCAGCTCTACCGTGCGCGGGTGGTCTTCGCCACAGGTGCAGTCGATCGTCACTCGCCACTTGGCGCGACGGCCGCATGGTGCGTACGCCGCTTCATCGCCGTGATCGCACTCGCATTCCTGAGGTGCGTCATCGTCCCAGCCGAGTGACAGGTCGGCGAAAGCCTGGTCGAAAGGGTCAGCACTGAGATCCGGTAGAACCGGAACCTGGGTCGGAGCTTCTTGTCGCATCACATCACGTTGCCGATATACGAGTACTTCACGAACACCTCGGCGGCGATGCCCGACTCTTCCAACATTCCTTGCGCGGCGCTCATCATATAGTTCGAGTCCCAGCCCATGTAGAGGAAGTTCTCGTCATCCAGTGCGTCCCACTGGCCCTTCCACGCCATCTCATTGTAAATCGGTCCGCCGTGTTTCGTGCAGTAAGCGATGGCAGCCGGGCGGTCATCGGTCCATGCACGGCGGAACACACGGTTGAACAGCGCGCGAACGTCTTTGGTTTCCCAATGCTCGCCGCGGTACTCGACATAGTCGAACTCGCGATCCCATCCGGCCGGCCAACCGCGTCGACGCACGGCATCCAGCACCGGTGTCAAGCCATCGTCGTCGATCTCGGGAAGGGTAGGGCGCGCCCAGATACGCAGCAGTTCTGCGCTGAGTCGCGCTGTGCGCTGCGAGATCGCGGCCGTGCCCCAGGCGGGCGTCTCAAAAAGTTGCTTCGTCGCCGCAACGGCGCTGCGTGCGTACGCATCTGTGAGCTTGTCCGGGTACGAAGCTCCGAAAACTCGCTCCGCGAGTGACTGCTCCAGCAGCGTCAGATTTCCGAGCGTCGGGGCCAATGTGCGGTGGCTGTTCTGCTCATCTTCGGAGTATTCGCTCCACGTTCGCGAACCATCGCCAGACCAGGCTTCGCCGGGGGCCACGGGAACGATGTGCTCCACATCGAATGCTGAGGTGTCATCGACGCCTTCGAGTCGCCCCAGTACGTACGCGGCGTGGGGGAGCTCGATATACTTCAGGACAGCACTGACCCGTTCATCTGACGGCGTGATCCGTGCAAAGGCGCGCATGAGCGCATCACGACCCGCTGTGCGTGCGCGACAGAGTCGGGCGATAAGTCGCTCTGTCGGCAGGTTCACCAGTGCACGCCGCAAGTACAGCGCCTGGGTCCACTCCAACGTCTCCAGCAGTTCGTTTCGGCTGATGAGGCCGCGGGCATGCTCGCTGTAGGCGGTCATCGCCAGGGGATAGGCTGCTTTGCCGAAGGTGTTGATGTGTTCGAGCTGACGGCGCAGCTCCGCGTCCTTCTCCAGAGTCGGATCCAACAGGATGCCGTAGATCTCGGCGTAGTGCCGCCAGGTCTCGGCATCCGCCTGAAGACGCTCGACGTTCACGCGAGGGAACGAGTGACGGAACGCGCTGTACACGCCGTGCTCGCCATTCGCGGCGACCTCGCGACCGGTCGTCATCACCAGGTAGTGTCGCCAGAACGCGCCAATCGCCTCGCCCGTGTGGCGTTCGATCGGCAACCAGAAGCGCTCCTCCACATCGAGTTGCTCGGCATGGCTGAGCCCCATCAGGATGTAGTTGTGGATCAGCTCGTGATCACGCAGAGGCTCGCCAGTGGAGTTCAGGCTCTCGAATATCTGCTGCGCATTGGCATTCGCGCTCAGAGTGATCGAGACATGCTCGATCTTCTGCAGTCCGCGCCAGATTCTCGGTGCCTCGTCGGCGTGCACTTGACTGCGAAAGAACGCGTAGTTGTCATCGAAGCGAGACTCGCGTTCCTCGTCGCCGCGACGATCGAGGATGACCGATTCGTAGTACTCGGCCCAGGCATGGTGCGGACGCAGCTTGGTGCGCGAGGTGTCGTCAGCGCGAACCAGCACACGCTCAAGTTCAGCTGCCATCGTCGGGTCGGCATCGCGGACAGCATGATGCAAGGCCGCGACCAGGAGCATCAACGTCGTGATGCGCTGTTGGCCGTCGATGAGGATCAGATCTGTCTCGGAGGCATCCTGAGCCGAGAGGATCGAACCGATGAAGTGGCGGTGCGTGTCGTCCTCATGAGCGACAGCGCGGATATCAGCAAGCAGACGCTCGCATCCGCCGATATCCCAGCGATACTGGCGCTGATAGACCGGAACGACGATTGTCGTCGCTGGGGCGGAAAGCCACTCGATCGTATTGACGGCGGTCGCTTCGACATTTGTGGCAGTTGCCATGTTCTTCGCTCTTGCTCCTCACAGCGGCGGGTACCTGCGATCCACCGCCATCGAGTCTAGCCGTCGCTGATTTTCTCCGGTTGCGTTCCGTGGAGTGCTCAGCCTCCGCTGTTAGGCTTGCCTTATCAGGGCCTGTTAAAACGTGCTGGCCCCCGATGAAAGGACATGACCTAATCATGGGATATATCAAATCAGCAGCCCTTGAAGAAAAGGGCTTCGTCGTCCTCGACGGCTACAACCAGGAGCTCGACCCTAAAGAGTGGTTGGACATCGAGTACAACGACTGGAAGTCCTCGGGCGACACTCGCTTTGCTCCGTTGGCGAGCGCCAAGGGCGAAATCGAGTGCAACGGCTTCTGGAACCACAAGCCGCCGCGCACTGACAAGGACGGCGTTTGGATCGACTCACAGGTCGCCAAGGCACCGAACCTCACCCGCCGCGCACAGGAACCTGGTGCCAACGTCGGCCGTTGCCGCGTGATCGAGCTGCAGCCCACTCCTTATGGTGACTGCCTCTACAACCTCCACCAGGACGACAACAACCGCCTGAACCCGGATGGTACTGGCTGGGTGGTGCGAGGATTCTTCAACCTCAGCGATGACAAGGACAGCTTCTTCGTCCTGCGTGAGAACCGCACAGACCCTGCTGGTGAGGTGCGCCTTGCACTTCCGGCCGGCGCGCAGCTCATCGTCGACACGCAGCGTCTCTGGCACGCCGCGACCCACACGGGCTCCGAGCCGCGCTACAACCTCATCACGTCGTGGACGTCGGGTCCGGAGCTCGACGCCTACATCGAGAAGTACCACGGTACTGACGATGTTGAGAACTACCACGTCCCGCAGGAGGTTCTTGAGGCTGGCTATGCAGAGCAGGCTCGTAAGGATGCCGCCCGTGACGCGTACTACGCGGCTAAAGGCCAGCAGGCCAAGCTGGCGATGAGCGAGGCGTAAACCTCCGCTCGTTGCGCCTCACTACGCATGATTTGGAAGCCCCGGTCGGATGACCGGGGCTTCCGTCATAATCACACGCTTGTGATTTCCGTTGGACTGGGCGATAATCGCCATATAACCGCATATTCTCGCCACACTTCGTTGGCTCAGGTCGTTGGGGAAGACGCACCTGAAGAAACGGAGAGATCATGGCGACGGCATACGCTCGCGGAGTGGTGTACATCCACTCTGCACCTCGCGCGCTCTGCCCGCACCTTGAATGGGCGGTAGGTCGCGCTATTGGTCGCGCGGTGAACTTCGATTGGGCTGATCAGCCCGTGCTCGAAGGGTCTCGTCGTGCCGAGTTCTACTGGGATGGCCCGGTCGGTACAGGCGCCACTCTCGCGACCGCGATCCGCGGTTGGGAGCACCTGCGGTTCGAGGTTTCTGAAGACCCCACGCCGCGCAGTGACGGTGGCCGTTGGCTGCACACGCCAGATCTCGGCATCCATTACGCGCAGACGGACGCTGCCGGCAACATCGTCATCGGTGAGGATCGCATCCGCTACGCGATGGAGATCGCCGCAGGCAGCGCAGTGGAGCTTCAGCGCGAACTCGATGTCGCACTCGGCTCGGCATGGGACGTGGAACTCGAGCCCTTCCGTCACGCCAGTGATGACGCCAGCGTCGTCTGGCTGCACAAGGTCGGCTGATCGTCTCGGCCGCGCATGGACCCGGGCGTCGGGAGGCGTCAGTATCGGATGCCGGTGAGTGATCCCGGACTCTGAGAACGCGAATCCCGCCCCGTACGACGAAGGCCTCGCCCCGAGAGAATCGGGGACGAGGCCTTCGACATGAGATCAGCCCTCGTAGTCGGCAAACGCGACGACGGCGTTGTGGCCGCCGAAGCCGAAGGAGTTGCTGATAGCTAGCTGCGGGCCGTCGCCGAGAGGCTGCGGGTCACCGGAGACGAGCAGAGGGATCTCAGGATCCTGGGTGGTGAGGTTGATTGTCGGGGGAGCGACGCGGTTCTTGATGGCCAGGATCGTGAAGATCGCCTCGAGCGCCCCGGTGCCGCCGAGCAGGTGGCCGGTGGACGATTTGGTCGCCGACACAGGAATCTCATGAACGCGATCACCGATGACGCTCTTCAGCGCCGCGTACTCGTTCGGATCTCCGACCGGAGTCGAGGTGGCGTGCGCGTTGATGTGCGTGATGTCGTCAGGAGTGCGGCCAGCGGCATCCAGCGCGAGTTTGACCGCACGCGCAGCGCCCTCGGGAGCGTTCGCGGTGATGTGGTACGCGTCGGCCGTGACACCACCACCGACGAGTTCCGCGTAGATCTTCGCGCCGCGTGCCTTAGCGTGCTCTTCTGTTTCGAGGATGAGCACAGCAGCGCCCTCACCCATGACAAAGCCGTCGCGGTCCTCGGAATAGGGACGCGATGCGGTCGCCGGATCATCGTTGCGACGCGAGAGCGCCTGCATCGAGGCGAAGGATGCGATCGTGATCGGGTGGATGGCAGACTCCGTGCCTCCGGCGATCACGACGTCGGCGAGCCCTGACTGCAGGTGCTCGTAGGCGTTGACGAGAGATTCGGTGCTCGACGCGCACGCCGAGGCGACGGTGCGGGCGAAGGCGCGAGCGGTGAAGTGAAGTGAAAGGTTGCCGGCTGCAGAGTTCGGCATGAGCATCGGCACCGTCATGGGCATGACGCGACGCGGGCCCTTCTCACGAAGGGTGTCCCATGCATCCAGCAGAGTCCACACGCCGCCGATACCAGTGGCGAAGTCGACGCCGAGCCGCTCGGGATCGACGTCGGGGGAGCCTGCGTCTGCCCAGGCTTCCATCGCCGCGATCAATGCGAACTGCGAGGAAGGGTCAAGGCGCTTGGCCACAGGCCGCGCCAGCACTTCTTCGGGGCGAACCATCGCCTCAGCTGCGAAGGTGACAGGCAGCTCCAACTCGGCAACCCACTCGTGTTCCAAGGATTTTCCGCCGGACATACCAGCGAGCAGATTGGTCCAGTTGTCTGGGGCCGTTCCGCCGATGGCTGAGCTGGCGCCGATACCGGTGACGACGATGCGCTTGGTCATTGCGTGGGGTTCCTTGTCGAACGGGTAGTTCTCGAGTGAAGGGAAAGCAGAGGATGCCACACCCCGCACACGACGGGGGGTGGCATCCATCAGGTGTTACGCCTGGCCAGCGACGATGAAGTTGACGGCGTCGCCGACGGTCTTGAGGTTCTTGACCTCGTCGTCGGGGATCGTGACGCCGAACTTCTCTTCTGCGTTGACGACGATCGTCATCATCGAGATCGAGTCGATGTCGAGGTCATCGGTGAAGGACTTCGCGAGTGCGACCTCGGATGCTTCGATGCCGGTCTCATCGGTGACGAGCTCGGCGAGGCCTGCGAGGACCTCATCGTTGGTGAAAGCCATGTGGTTTTCCTCTTTCTTGCGGGTTGTAATCGGAACCGTTGAATAGTTTAGGCAACGGTAGAGGTAGATCAGGGAAGGACGACGACCTGTGCCGCGAAAACGAGTCCGGCACCGAAGCCGATCTGAAGCGCGAGACCGCCCGAAAGCTCGGGGTGCTCAGCCATCAAACGGTGACTTGCCAGGGGGATTGATGCCGCTGACGTGTTGCCTGTGGTCTCGATGTCGCGAGCGATCACCGTGGTCTCAGGAAGCTTCAGCTGCTTTGCGAACTCGTCGATGATGCGCATGTTCGCCTGGTGTGGGATGAAGGCGGCGAGGTCGGATGCCTCAATGCCGGCAGCCTCGAGCGCTCGACGGGCGACCTTTGCCATGTCCCAGACAGCCCAACGGAACACCGTAGGACCTTCCTGACGCAGGGTCGGCCACTCAACTTCGCCATCACGGAACTGGGTCAGGGTGCCGTTCATACCGACGGCGTCTGACTTTGAGCCATCCGAACCCCATACGGCAGGTGCGATGCCGGGCGTGTCGCTCGGGCCGATCAGCGCGGCGCCTGCGCCGTCACCGAGAAGGAAGGAGATACTGCGGTCAGTGGGATCGACGACATCGGAAAGCTTCTCCGTGCCGATCACGAGCGCGTAGCGGGCAGCGCCGGCGCGGATGAGGGCATCGGCCTGCGCGATCGCGTAGGCGTAGCCAGCACACGCTGCGTTGACGTCGTACGCCGCGGCTGGGTTAGCGCCGACGCGGTCTGCGACGATCGCTGACACCGAGGGCGTCTGCTTCGGGTTGCTGATGGTGGCGACGATGACGAGGTCGACATCGGATGCCGCAACCCCTGACTTCTCAATCGCTTCAGCGCCGGCGAGGGATGCGAGGTCGATCGCACTGGTACCCTTGTTGGCCCTCGTTCGCGTGATGATGCCCGTACGCTGACGGATCCACTCATCGCTGGAGTCGATCGGACCGATCAGGTCTTCGTTCGGCACGAAGTTCTCACCGCGAGCTGCGCCGTAGGCGAGGATGCGGGTGTACTGCGGGCCTGTGGCCTGCTTCAACGTAGCGGTCATGCGGCTGCTCCAATCAGCAGCTCAGCCGCTGCATCGAGATCTTCGGGTGTTTTGACGGCGACGGTCGGCGTGCCGCGCAGTCCTCGTTTTGCGAGGCCGGTCAGTGCCCCGGCCGGAGCCAGCTCGACCAGGCCGGTGATGCCGCCGTCGGCGAACGACGACATGCACAGATCCCAGCGCACGGGAGATGAGACCTGATTGACGATGAGTTCGAGTGCCTTCGCGCCGGACGTCACAATCGAGCCGTCCTTGTTGGTCCACAGCGTGATGGTCGGATCTGCCGGTGCGAGTGCGGCGACCGTAGCTTGGAGGGTGGCGACTGCCGGCGCCATGTATGCGGTGTGGAACGCGCCCGCGACCTGGAGCGGGATGACTCGGGTGCCCTTCAGTGGCTGCTCTGCCAGTTCGGCGAGTGCGGGAAGCGATCCGGCGACGACGATCTGGCCGCCTCCGTTGAAGTTCGCGGGGGAGAGGTCGATTTCGGCGAGGCGGGCGAGCAGCGCCTGCTCATCACCGCCCAGCACAGCGCTCATTCCGGTCGGCGTCATTGCTGCGGCATCGGCCATCGCGCGGCCGCGCACACCAACCAGGCGCATCGCGTCTTCGGCCGTGAGGATGCCAGCTCCCACGAGGGCGGTGAGCTCTCCGACCGAGTGTCCGGCGATACCGTCCGGGCGGCGCACAGAGCGCCGCTCCAGTTCCTGCGCGGCGATGAGGGAAGCGGCGACGATGAGTGGCTGCGCGATACGGGTGTCACGGATCGTGTCGGCATCCGACTTCGTGCCGTGGAGGACGAGATCAACCTCAGCGGCCTCGGAATAAATGGCAAGGGTGTCCGCGACACCATCCAGCTCGAGCCAAGGGGCAAGGAAGCCGGGGGTCTGTGAGCCCTGTCCAGGGCAAGCGACGACAATCACCTACCCAGTCTGCCAACGATCCGCCGGATTCGGTGGATGATCCATCACAAGATTGTGCAAATCGTTTGTGTGTGGCGTACAGCGGGTTTGGCGGCTTCAGCGTGAGCGGCGTCCAGTGGACCGACGGCGCACCGATTCTGTGGTGCCGATGGAGCCCAGAATTAAAGCGGTCTGCAGAATCAATGCTTCGCGTGGTCCGGTGGCATCCCAGCCGATGACCTCACTGACGCGCTTGAGCCGGTAGCGGACAGTGTTGGGATGCACGAACAACTCACGGGCGGTTGCTTCGAGAGACCGGCCGTTGTCGAGATAGCTCCACAGAGTCGTGACGAGGTCTGTGGAATGCGCCTGAAGTGGGCGGTAGATGCGGTCAATCAGAGTCTGCTTCGCGAGCGGATCGCCGGCGAGGGCCCGCTCGGGCAGCAGGTCGTCTGCTTCGACCGGCCGTGGTGCGGTGCGCCACGCGCGTGCAACAGCGAATCCGGCCAGTGCCGCGCGGGCGCTTTGCCCTGCATCCACCAGCGCCGCAACAGGAGGGCCGAGCACGACATACCCGGGCCCGAATGACGGCTCGAGTCGCGTGGCGATCTCATCGAAGGAGAGATCGTCATCTTCCTCTTCGCGCCCGGCGATGCGGGCGCGTCCGAGTACGAGCACGAGACGTGACCCCTGTACTCCGATGAGTACGTCGACAGACAGCTTGCGTGCAGTGCGACGCACGTGATCGACATCGAACTGCGGGGGCGTGGTGCCGACGAGGACGCAGACCTCACCATGACCGTGCCAGCCGAGGGCTGCGATGCGGCTGGGAAGCTCCTCATCGGCTTCACCGGTGAGGATCGAGTCAACGACGAGGGCTTCCAGACGCGCATCCCACAGCCCCCGTGCCTCGGCAGCGCGCGCATAGACATCGGCGGCCGCGAAAGCGACATCACGGGAGTACAGCAAGATTCCCTCGCGGAGGTTCTCGCCCTTGCCGGCGATGCGTTCCTCGGTGATCTCGACCGTGACACGGATCAGCTGCAGCGTCTGGGTCAGGCTGACGCTGCGGAGCAACTCGCGGGGAGCGGCGGCGAAGATATCGGCAGCGATCCACGGCGTCGAAGTTGGATCGTCGAACCACTGGATGAACGACGTGATGCCCGCCTGGGCCACCAGCCCGACCGCAGAGCGGCGGGCTGGTGGCATATCGGCGTACCAGGGCAGCGTGTCTTCTAGCCGCTGAATGGTCGCCGTAGCGAGATCGCCGGAGATCCGGCGAAGCCAGGCGAGCGTCGTCGGCTTATCCATCGACGCGGGAGACGATCCAGTCACGCGCGGCTCAGCTATCGCCGCCGGCGTTTCCGCTCGCTCCTGCGTTGACATTGTGCAGGTCGTACTTCGCGATCGCCTGCGCGATCACGGAGCGGTCAACCTGTCCCTTGTCAGCGAGGCCTTGAAGGGCGCGGACCACCATCGACGGACCATCGATCTTGAAGAAGCGGCGGGCTGCTGCACGCGTGTCAGCGAAGCCGAAGCCGTCGGCGCCGAGCGTGTAGTAGTCGCCTGGTACCCACTGGCGGATCTGGTCCTGCACGGCGTGCATGAAGTCGCTCGTCGCGATGAACGGACCCGCAGCGCCCTGCAGCTTCTGCGTGAGGTAGGCCACCTTGGGTTCTTCCTCAGGGTGCAGGAAATTGTGCTCGTCGGCAGCGAGTCCGTCGCGGCGCAGCTCGTTCCAGCTGGTGACCGACCAGACATCACTGGTGACGCCCCAGTCCTTGGCCAGCAGCTCTTTCGCTTCTAGCGCCCACGGCACACCGACACCGGATGCGAGAAGCTGCACGCGGGGGCCATCGCCCTCGCCCTGCGCGACGCGGTGGATGCCCTTGAGGATGCCCTCGACATCAACGTTCTCCGGCTCAGCGGGCTGCTTGAACGGCTCGTTGTAGACCGTGATGTAGTACATGACGTCGGGGTCCGGGTGGTTCCCGCCGTACATGCGCTCGATACCGGCCTGCACGATGTGCGCGACCTCGTAGCCGTAGGCCGGGTCGTACGTGACCGTGACCGGGTTAGTCGATGAGAGCAACGGAGAGTGACCGTCGGCGTGCTGCGTACCCTCGCCGGTCAGAGTCGTGCGACCCGCGGTGGCGCCGATGACGAAGCCACGTGCCATCTGGTCACCCGCAGCCCAGAAGGCATCGCCGGTGCGCTGGTATCCGAACATCGAGTAAAAGATGTAGATCGGGATCAGAGGTTCGCCATGCGTTGAGTACGAGGTGCCGGTCGCGGTGAAGGCCGCGGTGCCACCGGCCTCGTTGATGCCGACGTGCATGATCTGACCCTGCGGGCTCTCCTTGTAAGCAAGGAGAAGCTCGCGGTCGACGGCCGTGTAGTTCTGACCGTTCGGGTTGTAGATCTTGGCGGTCGGGAAGTAGGCGTCCATGCCGAACGTGCGAGCCTCGTCCGGGATGATCGGCACGATTCGCTCGCCGAAGCCCTTGACCCTCATGAGGTCCTTGAGCATGCGGACGAACGCCATCGTCGTGGCGACTTCCTGGTTGCCAGAGCCCTTCTTCGGGAAGGCGTAGTCCTTGTCCTCGGGGAGCGTGAGGCCCACGTGCGTGGTGCGCCGCTCCGGAAGGAAGCCGCCGAGCTCATGACGACGGTCCAGCATGTACTGGATCGTTTCGTCCTTCGCGCCGGGGTGGTAGAACGGCGGGCGGTACGGGTCGGCTTCGAGCTGAGCATCCGTGATCGGAATCTGCATGGTGTCGCGGAACAACTTGAGGTCGTCCAGCGTCATCTTCTTCATCTGGTGCGTCGCGTTGCGCCCCTCGAAGTGCGGGCCGAGGCCATAGCCCTTGACCGTCTTCGCGAGGATGACGGTCGGCTGGCCCTTGTGCTCGGTGGCTGCCTTGTAGGCGGCGTAGACCTTGCGGTAGTCGTGGCCACCACGGCGCAGGTGCCAGATCTGGTCGTCGGTGTAGTCCTTGACCATGGCGGCAGTGCGCTCGTCACGACCGAAGAAGTTTTCGCGCACGAAGGCGCCGCTCTCAGCCTTGTACGTCTGGTAGTCACCATCGGGGGTGACATTCATGAGGTTCAGCAGCGCACCGTCGGTGTCGCGGGCGAGCAGGTCATCCCACTCGCGTCCCCAGACGACCTTGATCACGTTCCAGCCGGCGCCGCGGAAGTACGACTCCAGCTCCTGGATGATCTTGCCGTTGCCTCGTACCGGGCCGTCGAGGCGCTGGAGGTTGCAGTTGATCACGAAGGTCAGGTTGTCGAGGCCCTCGTTTGCTGCGACCTGCAGCTGACCGCGGGACTCGACCTCGTCCATTTCGCCATCGCCGAGGAACGCCCACACGTGGGAGTCTGCGACGTCCTTGATGCCGCGGTTGGCGAGGTACTTGTTCGTCATCGCCTGGTAGATGGCGTTGATCGGTCCGAGACCCATCGATACGGTCGGGAACTGCCAGAACTCCGGCATCATGCGCGGGTGCGGGTAGGAGGGGATGCCGTTCGGCGACGCGGACTTCTCCTGGCGGAAGCCGTCGAGCTGGTCCTCGCTCAGACGACCTTCGAGGAAGCTCCTGGCGTACATGCCGGGGGAGGCGTGACCCTGGTAGAAGATCTGGTCGCCGCCGGCCGCGTCGCCCTGACCGCGGAAGAAGTGGTTGTGGCCGACCTCATACAGTGACGCCGCTGAGGCGTAGGTCGAGATGTGACCGCCGACTCCAATACCGGGGCGCTGCGCGCGGTGCACCGTGATCGCGGCGTTCCAGCGAATCCAGTGACGGTAACGACGCTCGAGTTCTTCATCACCGGGGAAGTCCGGCTCGTTTTCGGACGCGATCGTGTTGATGTAGTCCGTGGTCGGAACCATCGGAACGTTGAGGTGCAGTTCCTTGGAACGCTTGAGCATGCTGAGCATGATCTCGCGACCACGCCCCGGGCCCTTCACATCGACGAGCTCGTCGAGTGACTGCTGCCATTCGCCGGTCTCCTCCGGATCACTGTCGAGGGGGCTCTGGGAGTACGGATCCTGGTCGTGAACGGTCACGTGGAGCCTTTCGTCAAGCTGGCAGGTCTTGCCAAGGAAACGGGAAGCGACGCGGGGAGCCTTGTCGGCTCGGCACAACGCGCGCCGCATTTAGCCTAGTCCTGTTCATCGGTGTCGGCGCACATCTTCGGCATGGATAGAATGGATGCACCAGGGCCTGTAGCTCAGCTGGTAGAGCGCCACGTTTACACCGTGGATGTCGTCGGTTCGATCCCGGCCGGGCCCACCCAGTAGTCGATGTTCAAACTTGCGAGGTCCGCAGGTTTGACATCCTCCCTCCGCGCGCACGCTGGCCTCGTAGGCCAGCGCTGCCGCGTGGAGCTTCGGATCAAGAAGCGAATCGAACGATTCACCGGGTTCGCCTTCCACAGTGTCGATGTTCTCGATTTCGTAGACATTGATGCGTTCAAAGAACGCTTGGTCGAGGAACGCGAGCCGCCTGGTGATGCGGTCTTGTTCTTCGCGTTGTTGAAATATGCACCCCCCAATGCACATTAAAATCGAGCATTATGCGTCGATCATTTTTGAGCGCGAGCGCCGTCGTTGCACTCGCCGCTGGTGCCCTGTTCATCAGCACTCCCGCCTACGCGGATGCCATCTCTTACCAATTCAAATACACCGTCACTAACGAAGACCCGAGCACCGTCGCCTGGCCCAGTGGCGGCGACTGCTCAACGGAGGCGGCTTGGGATGGCGGTGGACGTCGTGCGATCACCTCGGTGGCCGTCGTGAGTGCAACCGGTCTGTACACCTTCCGTGACTTAAAGAGTCCGGTGGATGGGCGATTCATAATATTTGAAGGAGCCTTCGACCGGAATGACGTCAGTAACTGTGTTGCGGAGGTTGACGACTTCGGGCTGGTGAATCTCGAAGCTGACGTGGAGTACACGATGGTGCTCGCTGGGTTCGGGGGCCAATCGGGCACTGTGAGCTACCGCGCCTCGGGCCCCGGAATTTTTGGTACCGCCACCACCCTCTTAGGTGCCACCACCGCGCTCACCGCCAGCAGTGGCACGGTCGCTGCGGGAGACCCTGTTGACCTGACTGCAACGGTTGCACGCCCGGGGTTTACGGCGAACTTCGAGGGCAGTGTCGAATTCTTCGATGGTGCTACCAGCCTCGGGGAGGTTCCGGTGTCCGCGACGGGCCAGGCTGCCCTCCCTAACGTGGCTTTGACCAGCGGATCCCACCAGATCACCGCCCACTATGCGGGCAACACTTGGGTTTTACCATCGATATCAGCGCCGGTGACTGTCGAAGTAGAACCACCAGTAGCGGCGACCACGACGGTCGTGACTGCAGCCAACGCGTCTGTGGAAGCCGGCACTGAGGTTTCCTTCAACGCCGAGGTAACGGGGGCGATGCCCACCGGCACCGTCGAGTTCTTCGCCGATGGCACCTCGCTGGGTAGCGCAAGCACAACTGCCGGCGCGTCGGCGACAACGGCGAGCGCGATCCTCGCCACCGCCTCGCTCGCGGTCGGTACTCACTCGATCACCGCAACCTACGGCGGAGATCTCAACAACGCGGCATCGACGTCGCTCGTTGCACTGACAGTGACGGTGACCGCGGTGCCGGATCCTGAGCCGGCACCAACACCCGATCCGGTACCAACCCCCGATCCGGTACCAACCCCTGAGCCGGCACCAACCCCCGATCCGGCACCAACACCTGAGCCGGCACCAACACCTGAGCCGGCACCAACCCCTGAGCCGGCACCAACCCCTGAGCCGGCACCAACACCTGAGCCGGCACCAACCCCCGATCCGGCACCTGCGCCTGTGCCGGCACCAACCCCCGATCCGGCGCCTGCGCCTGTGCCGGCACCAACACCTGAGCCGGCACCAACCCCCGATCCGACACCTGCGCCTGTGCCGGTGACCCCGGTCGTCAAGCCGGAGCCTGCGAAGAATGACACCTCTGCCAAGCAACTTGCGGCTACCGGGGCAGAGTTGCCGCTAGGGCAGCTTGGGCTCCTCAGCGGGGGGCTGACGATTGCGGCGGGCGCGATACTGCTGGTCGCTAGGCAGCGAGCGCGGCGCACACGTCAGGCGTAGGGAACCGGAGCCTGATCAGCGGGTGCTTGGTGAGCGGGTGGTTGGGCCGCAAGTACCCGGCTCGTACGCAATAATCTCGTATGTTGGGGCTGTCCTCGCGCCGTCACAGCTGCCAAGGTGGGTCTAGATCGATCTTGGCAGCGACGGTGCTACCCGCACAGGGCGAGGGGACCCATCCCTTGTGCGAGTTTGGTTTTCAGTATTCAGTCCTGGAACTCGCATCGGCACCCCGGCCTGAGGAATGAGCTTCGGAATTGTCGTCGCTACAGCCTGCTGGCTGTTCGAGTCGTTGCGAATCGATCACGGAACGCGCTGGGTGTAGTGCCGAAGTGACGCGCAAAAGCACGCCGTAGTGTCTCGTCAGAGCCGAAACCGCTCAGATGTGCCACCTGGTTAATTAGGTACCCGTCGAGAATCAGTGCCTGAGCCGCATCCACCCTGGCTTCTTCAAGCCAGCGTGAGGGCGTCATCCCAACTTCGGCCTGGAATAACCGATTCAAGTGGCGGGTGCTGACTCCAATCGTTCTGGCCATTGAAGGTAGTGTGTGCTCCTTGCCGGGAGCAGCGACTACCTCATCCATGAGTCTGCGCAATGGCTCACTGTTCACTGCGGGTCGACGCAGGGCGGTCGAGTACTGGCTCTGTCCACCAGGCCGTTGCATGAACATCACCAGTTCGCGCGCCACTGCTCGCGCGTCTTCTGCGCCCAGATCGTCTTCGACCATCGCGAGTGCGAGGTCAATCCCAGCCGTGATCCCCGCTGACGACATATACCGGCCGTCTCGAATGTGAATCACATCTGGTTGAACCTTGACATTCGGATAGCGGCGGCCCAACTCAGTGGCGTATCGCCAGTGAGTGGTAGCGTGCCGACCATCGAGAAGCCCCAACTGCGCCAGCACGAACGCTCCAGTGCACACAGATGCCACACGCTCTGCACCTGCTGCGAGCCGCTCGACCGTAGCGAGTAGATCAGACTCCAAAGGCTGATCGACGAGATTCTCCCCACCCGCGACGAGGAGAGTGTCGAGCCCAGCTATCTGCGTACTAGCAGTGCTGTCGATCTGAATGCCAGACGACGTACGAATCCGCCCGCCGCGCGGCGAGATGAATTCAAGCTTGTACGTATCATTAGCGCGGTCTGAGAGTCGGAACACTTCGGCCGGACCGCAGACATCAAGAAGCGTCATCCCGTCAAAGACAATAAGGCCGATTCGATGCGTCATGTCTGAATCTGAGGGGAACTGGTCAAAAATGACATACGCACACACTACCTGATCTTGCGATCCTTGAACGAGAACCGACAGAACGACGTATCTCGTCGAAAGGACCAAAAGATGACAGAGACGATTGCCGGGATCGCAATTCCGGATAGCCCCATGGTTAAGGACGCCACTGCACTTGTGCAGGATGTCGCATCCGAGCTTGTGTATCACCACTCCAGACGGGTGTTCCTCTTTGGCTCGCTTCGCGGCCAGGAGCAGGGGCTGCAATACGACCCCGAGCTGCTGTATGTCGGCGCGATGTTCCACGACCTCGGACTGACCGATAAGTACCGACGCACGGACCAGCGATTCGAGATCGACGCTGCCGATGAAGCGCGTCGATTCCTCCACGAACACGGAATTGACGCCAACGACGCTGACACCGTGTGGACAGCGATCGCTCTGCACACAACCCCGGAAATCCCCCTGCATATGGCACCGGAGATCGCACTTGTCACGCGTGGGGTAGAGCTGGATGTGCTCGGGCTCGGCTACAACGCAATCAATGACGAGCAGCGCCAGGCCGTTGTCGAGGCGCACCCACGCCCTAATTTCAAGAATCAGATTCTCGCAGCCTTCACCAATGGGCTCAAGGATCGGCCAGACACAACATTCGGGAACGTGAAGGCGGATGTGCTGGCGCACTTCGTGCCCGGGTTCAAACGTGGTGACTTCGTGGAGGTCATTCGAGGCTCAGCATGGCCTGAATAGACACGCGAACTTGGCCGGAATGCGGAGCCCCGCTGCTAGATCCTGAACCGGCACGGCAACCGCATAACCATCGAGCCCCTCCTTTTGATTCGAGGCACTCAAACGGGTGTGAGAAGCACCTACGAAGGCCCACCACATCAGTTCCCGCTCAGGCGTCGTCTTCCGTGACGCGAATGAGGACCTTGCCGATCGTGCCCTGTTGCACCGCGTCGTGAGCGGCGGCGGTCTCCTCTAGGTGAAACCAAGTGAGGGGAAGCCCCGCTGCCGCGCCGACGGGAAGCGCGTCGTCCTCCAGTGCAGCCGTGATGTCTTCGACCGCCGTGGCGAGAGCCTCCACTCCGACTGTGTACAGGAGCAATCCCTGCCAGCGGGCGTTCTTCGCGAAGCTGGTGATGATGGGGACTGTGATCGTGTCGCCCTTGTCGTTCGCGTAGAACGCGATCGAACCGTGGTTCGCCAGCACCGCGACATCCAAAGCGGCGTTCATGGCGGGCGAGACCTCGACGACGTGGTCGATGCCCGACGGTGCGACGTCGAGAATTCGTTCGGCCAGCCGGTCATCGGGATAGCGGAACACATGGTGCGCGCCGGCTGCGCGGGCGAGCTCCTCTTTCTCGTCGCTGCTGACGGTCGTGAGAACTCTTGCGCCTGCCCAGACGGCGAGCTGGATAGCAGCATGACCCACGGCGCCGGCTCCACCCTGAACGAGGACCGTCCGATCGGCAAGAGCGCCAGGGGAGAGCCGCGATGGGCCGTACTCATGCACGGTTAGCGCGCGATGCGCAGTCATCGCCGGTACGCCGAGACTCGCAGCGACGTCGAAACCGACCCCATCCGGAAGTCGGACGGCGCGAGCAGCGGGAACGACCGTGACGTCCTGAGCGGTCCCGGTCGGACGTTCGTGTGCCGCGAGATATACCCACACACGATCTCCGACCTGCAGGTCACCGACATCGTCACCGACCGCATCTACGACGCCGGCACCGTCCTGATTCGGCACGATCTGATCGAACGGCATCGGCGTTCCCGAGGACGCTCGAGCCTTCCAGTCGGTGGGATTCACTCCCGAGGCGTGGATGCGGATGCGCACCTCACCGGTGCCCGGTTGTCCCGCCTCGCGCTCGATCAACGTGAGCGTCTCTGAGTCGCCCTTGCCTGTGTACACGATTGCTCTCATGCCGAATGCAAGCAGGCAGCGCACTCGGGTATTCCCGTCTCGCACTGTCAGTTGAGCTGGGTGAGACCGGCACGCAAGTGGTCGAGCCGGCGCGTCTAAGAGCACGGCAGTGAACCACTCAAGCGGACTGGTAGGCGATCCTTCATCGCTGCCGGGACAGTCTGTGATCCTGGTGCTAGTTCTTAGTCGTGGCGGGAGATCACACCGCGCCGAGCCGCGCGAGCTGCACGCGTGAGTCCGCGCCCGTCTTTGCATAGAGTGCGCCCACATGGGTTTTCACCGTTGTGATCCCGACACCCAGCCGCTCGGCGATCGCCTGGTTGGTCATGCCCGTTGTGAGAAGGTCGAACACTTGGCGTTCACGTGACGTGAGCTGGGAAGGATCCAGCATCGGAGCATCCTCCGCACCGTGTCCCGCGTGTCGTGCGGCGGTGAGACGCGCAATAACGCCGCCCGCAATCGCCGGGTCGATGACGTGTCGGTCCGCGGCTACGTGATGGACAGCCTGGATCAACTCGGCCCCGCTCGTACTTTTCAGCAAGTAGCCGCGCGCACCGGAGGTCAGCGCCCGCGCGATGAGGTCATCGGAATCGTAGGTAGTGAGCACGATGACCCTGGTGGTCGTCTCAGCGGTGATCCGCTCAGTCGCCCAGATGCCGTCGGTGCCGGGCATCCGCAGATCGACCAGAGCGACGTCGGGAGCGTGCCGGATGCAGACGGCGAGAGCGTCGAAACCATTCTCGGCTTCTGCCACGATCTCGAAACCAGGATCGGTGCCGAGGATCGCAGCGACTCCGCTGCGCACCGCCTCGTGGTCGTCCGCAATGATGACCCTCACCTTGTTGGTCACTTCCACTTCCTCTGTTCTTCGCTCGGGGTCGTCGGGATCGTAAGAATTGCCCGCCAAGGCTCGCCGCGTGCGCCGGATTCTGTCATGAGATTCGCGCCGATGCCGGCGAGCAGTAGTCTCGCGCCACCGATGCCGAGCCCTGTGCCAGGAACAGTGGAACCGTGAGCGGCACGGGCATTCGAGAGTGTGACGACTGCTTCCGTGGGCTCCCTCCAAGCATCCGAGTGCCGCGGTTCGGGCTGCTCGCCGGTGACGCACACGGTAACGTCGCCGACCCCATGCTTGGCGGCATTCGACACGAGTTCCTGGAGCACTCGCAGCACGATGCGCTGGCACGAATCGGGTTGCGGGTGCAGGGCAGCCTTCATGGCCCCTGCGCCGCCTTCGATCCAGACCAGTGAGCGGCCTGCCGGGAGCAACTGCGTCAACTGGTCGAGTTCGTTCTCGAACTGGACCGGGACAGGCTCTTCGAGATCGTCGACCGCGGTGAGCACCGTGATGAGGTTTCGAAGTTCACGGTACGCCTGGTCGGTTCCGCGCTTGGACTGCTCCAAGCTTTGGACCAGCGAGGTGACATCGCTCGCCGCCGGCCTGGCCAGGAGTTTCGCGGCTTCGATGTGCAGGCCCGCCACCGCGATTTGGTTCGCGACGAGGTCGTGCAGGTCGTGGGCGATACTCTGGCGCAGTTGCCGTGTGCCCCGGCTATGCTGCTCGGCCATCGCGGCGTGGGTGCGCAGCCGTTCGCTGCGCACGTTCCATCCCCATGCGCCAGAGACCGTGACAATGAGCACCCACTGGACGACGATGACCGGAACCATATTCCCCTCGGGGCGGAAGACGATCAGTCCCGTTCCCAGCAGGATTGCGCCGGCGACCGCGGCCCAGAGCAGGTACCGCACGCCGCGATCACTCCCGTACTTCATGGCCGCGTAGATGAGGTCGGTGAGGATCAGCACCACGCCGACGCTGCCGCCAAAGAGGAGGTCCGCTCCGGCCCCGACGATCCCGATGGCGAGAGCGACGAACGGTCGTCGTGATCGCAGCGTTGCGACGGCGACCATACATCCAAGGATGACGATAAATGCGCTTCCGTTGGTGTCGAAGATCACGACGTCGCGCCACAAGTGGTAGCCGCCCGCTTGCAAGAGCGCAAGGCCGAGCAATAGCCACACCGCAGCGACGACCGCGTCTCGGCTCGCGGGGTGCGCGTTCAATCGTTCCCACCAGCGCGCCACCATGCCTCATAGTCTGCCGGAAGGCTACTTTTTCGTCTCATCCGTTCGGAGGAGGCCGACCGGCCACCCGCAGGATCCAACGGATGCTGACCGCCGACAGACTGGCGGAATGAACATCATCGTGATCGGAATCGTGGCGTGCGAGATCGGCTTTTGGCTCGTGCTTGCTCTCGGGCTCTTTGCTCGATACGTGTTAAAGCTGCAGAGGCTCTCGACCATCTTGCTTCTTTGCGTACCCCTGCTTGATGTGTTCCTGCTCTCGCTGATTGCCTGGGATCTGCTGGCGAATGGAACGACTGCCGACTTTGCGCACGGGCTGGGGGCGGTCTATCTCGGTTTCACGGTCGCGTTCGGCCACCAGATCATCGTCCGCGTCGACGCATGGTCAGCGCACCGTTTTGCAGACGGCCCGCAACCGGTCAAGCCTCCGAAATCTGGACTCCCGCACGTGAGGTACGAGTGGAATCAGTGGTTCCGCATGCTGTGGTGTGCGGTGCTCGCGAGTGCGGTGCTCGGGGCCATCATTGTGCTGGTGAACGACCCGTCTCGCACTGAGGAATTGTCAAGCTGGTTCCTCAGGGTCTGGTTAGTCACCGCGATCTGGCTGGTCGGCTGGCCGATTTGGGTGAGTGTGAGCCATCTGCTGAACCCGGCAGTGCACCAGACCCGGGACGGTAGCTGAGCGTGTCACCCGCTTGGTTCGGCGGCGCCCTTGCCCGCGCCCTACATTCTGAACAGATCTCACCAGCGGTGAATCCGCGAAGCGCCCATTGGTGCCGTTCGACATCGTACAGATGGCCCTCGCGGAGACCGCCGACCGCTATGTCAGGCTTGCGGGCTTAGGACTCCTCGTGCGTACGGGGATCGGCGTCGAACAAACGGCCGTCGGCCCGTCCCAACGCGGTGATCGCATCCACCTCCGCGTCATCGAGAACGACGGATGCGGCAGCGAGGTTGGCCTGCTGATGTTCAAGCGAAGACGCCTTGGGAATCGCGACCGTCTCGCGCGCCACGTGCCAGGCGAGAATCGTTTGCACGGGGGAGATGCTGCGGGCCGCGGCGATCTCGGTGATCACCGGCTCTTCGATCAGCTCTCTGGCACGACCGATCGGGCTCCAAGCCTCAGTGATGATGCCGTGCTCGCGGTGGTAGGCGAGTTGCTCGGACTGCGGGAAGTACGGGTGCAGTTCGATCTGATTCACCACCGGACGCACGCCCGTCTCGCGCTCGATGCGTTCGAGATGTTCGGGGAGGAAGTTCGACACGCCGATCTGACGGACGACGCCACGCTGCTGCGCATCAACCAGTGCGGCCCACGCCTGCACATACTCGTCCTGGATCGGGTTCGGCCAGTGGATCAGGTGCAGGTCAGTAACATCCAGACCGAGGCGGAAGCGACTCTCCTCGATGCTGGTGCGGGCCTTCTGGGATGGGTGGTGGCGACCGGGGAGTTTCGTCGTGACGATGACGTCAGCGCGATCCGTGACGGCATCCGCTACACCGCGGCCCACCGCGCCCTCGTTCTCGTAGTTGAATGCGGAGTCGATCAGTCGATAGCCAGCGTCGATTGCAGCCGCGATCGCGGCTGCCCCCGCATCTCCGTTCAGGCGATACGTGCCGAAGCCGATCGCGGGAAGTTCGAATCCGTTGTGGGCGGTGCGGGTGGGAATCGTGGTCATCTGTAATCTCCTTCGACGTCTGCGATCAGCGTACGCGGCACAATGGACTCATGCGCTGTCCCTGCTTATCCGGCGACACATACGAGTCGTGCTGCGGTCCTATCCACGCGGGTGATGCGATGGCGCCCACCGCCGAGCGACTCATGCGCTCGCGCTTCAGTGCTTTCGCCGTTGGTGATGCCGGATACCTCCTGCGCTCGTGGCATCCATCGACCAGGCCTGCAGAGCTCGAACTAGACCCGGCGATTCGCTGGACGCGGCTGGATATCCTCGGCACTGAATCCGGCGGACCGTTCGACATGACAGGTGTTGTCGAGTTTGAGGCGTTCTATCGGGAGGATGGACGACAGGAATCTATGACTGAGCGAAGCCGGTTCACACGGGAGAACCGCACCTGGACGTACCTGGATGGCGCGCCCGGCTGACCGATCCGATCGGCGGATGTCCCCAGCCACAGGTAGATTGGACATGTGAAAGCCAGCCCTGAGCACCAGCGCATCCTTCTCGACGTCGCCGACCTGGATCTGCGCATCCAGCAGGCCGAGCGCGCGCGTACGACGCCACCGCAAGGGCCGCGAATCAACGAGCTCGTGAAAGAGCGTCAAGAGCAGCTGCGCGAGCTGACCACTCTGGCCGGCGTTCGTGATGATGCGCGCACCGAGCTGACGCGTATCGAGTCTGACGTCAAGGTGGTTGAGCAGCGCCGAACGCGCGACTCGGAGCGGCTGGCATCCGCCACGAATGCGAAAGACGCGCAGGCGTTCGAGAGCGAACTTGCCAGCCTCGCCAAGCGTGTCAGCAACCTGGAAGACATCGAGCTCGAGGTGATGTCCAAGGTCGAAGAGGCAGACGCTGCCGTTGCCACCCAGCAGGCGCTGATCGATGTGATCACCGCGGAAGGTTCTGAGCTCACCGCGCAGGCAAAGGCGGGCGTGGCAGCTGCAACGACCGAGGTTGAGCACCTCACGCGCGATCGTGAGGCGATCAGCGCAGTCATCCCGGCCGAATTGCTCGCGGACTACGCCCGGCGCGCGTCGCGCGGCATCGGTGTCGGCCTGTTGCGCCGTGGCACCTGCGAAGGCTGCCGCATGATGCTCTCCGGCGTCCATCTCAACGATGTCCGCCGTGCCGCGCCTGACGACGTGCTTTCCTGCCCCGAATGTGGCGCCATCCTGGTTCGCACCGACGAATCGGGCTTGTGACTCACCTGTCATGATCCTGTTGGCAACAACCGGTTCTGGCGACTTCCTCACCGTTGAATTCGACGGCGAAGGAACAGAGATCAATCGAACGAGTCTGCTCCGCGCTGATCTCGTTGGTTGGGTGCGCGACATCGAATCGGCTCGCGCGCCGCGCTGGGTGATCCGCAGCGCGCGTGAGATTTACCCGCGACTTCTGGCCGAGGGCGTGCAGCTCGCGCGAACGCATGACCTGCTGCTGTGCCATGCGATTCTTCGAGACACCGACCGCGTGGCGCGTCCGCTGGCGCCATCGTCGGCCTGGCTTCCGCGGGAACCAGACCTCGACACGCCCGCACCAGCCCTGTTCGACGTGATCGATGAGAAGGCGACCGACTCGGTCGAAGCACTCCTCGAGCAGTACTCGGAGCAGCGTCGCGTCATCGCAGCGGATCGCAGCGGGCGTCTCAACCTGCTGTGCGCGGCAGAATCGGCCGGCGGTCTCATCGCGGAAGAGATGCGCGCGGCAGGGCTTCCCTGGGATCCGGACGAGCACGACAGGATCCTCACCGAGGTGCTCGGTGCGAGGCCCGCTGGCGGCGGACTGCCGGCTCATATGGCCGAACACGCAGACGCGGTGCGCTTCCACCTGGGAGACCCGCAACTACACCTCGAAAGTCACGTGAAGATGTTGCGCGCGCTGCACCGAGTTGGTGTGAACGTCGAGTCGACGAGCCAGTGGGAGCTCAGCGAGATCTCCCACCCGGTGATCCCGCCGTTGCTCGCCTACAAGAAGCTGTCCCGGCTGCTCAGTGCGAACGGCTGGGCGTGGCTCGCTGAGTGGGTGCATGACGGACGTTTTCGCCCGGTTTACATCCCTGGTGGTGTCGTCACCGGCAGATGGGCATCCGCAGGCGGGGGAGCGTTGCAGCTTCCGCGCATCCTGCGCCCCGCGGTACGCGCCGATCCGGGGTGGACTCTGATCGTCGCGGACGTCGCGCAACTCGAGCCCCGGATGCTGGCCGCGATGGCGCAGGACAAAGTGATGGCGGAAGCAGCCCGCGGGCGTGATCTCTACGAGGGTGTGGTCGCCTCCGGTGCGGTGAAGACACGCGAGGAGGCGAAGTACGCCGTGCTCGGTGCGATGTACGGAGCGACAACTGGAGACAGCGGGCGCCTTGTTCCTCGGTTGCGCAAGGTATATCCCAGAGCGATGCACCTCGTAGATGACGCGGCCCGTAAAGGCGAGGACGGCGGCACAGTCTCGACCAGTCTCGGACGCTCCTCGCCACGCCCGGATAGCGACTGGACGGCTCAGCAGGCAGAGGCCACTGGCGCCGATGTCGATCCCGCCGCAGTGAAGCAGGCCCGGCAGCGCGCCAGAGAGCGCGGTCGCTTCACTCGCAACTTTGTCGTGCAGGGCACGGCAGCCGAGTGGGCGCTGATTTGGTTGGCGGAGATTCGGCATCGACTGCGCCAGCTGGGAGATGCGCAGACAGAGGCCGCGGCATCCGGTCCTTTTGCACGCCACGCGCACCTGGCCTTCTTCCTTCACGATGAGGTGATCCTGCACGTGCCGCAAGAACAGGCGGAGGCTGCGGCAAGCGTTGTCAGAGAGGCCGCGGCCATCGCGACCAGGCGTCTTTTCGGTTCGTTCCCCATCGACGTGCCACTGGACCTGCAGATCGTTCAGACCGCAGAGAAGTAGACTGGGCACGCGAATGGGTCAGCCGGACGGCCGCGTTGCGGGCAACCGTACCGAGGAACGTCCGGGCTCCACAGGGCAGGACGGTGGGTAACACCCACCCGGAGCAATCCGCGAGATAGTGCCACAGAGAGTAGACCGCCTCGCCGACACCGAGCTTGTCTCAGTGGCGTCGAGGTAAGGGTGAAAGGGTGGAGTAAGAGACCACCGGGGGTCATGGTGACATGACCTGCCAGGTAAACCTCGTCCGGAGCAAGGTCAGACAGAGGATGTTGACGCGGCTCGCTGAGTCCTCGGGTAGACCGCTAGAGCGGCATGGCAACGTGTCGCGTAGAGAGATGGCCGTCGAAGGGAATCCCCGAGAGGGGCCCCGGAACAGAACCCGGCGTACAGGCTGGCCCATTCGCATTACAGCTCCCGAAACGACAAAACCACGCCGAAACATGCACGATTCCGTGCTGTCTCGGCGTGGTTTTGTGGTTTCGCGGGATCAGTCTCCGGAGAGCGACGCCGCGCCGATGATGCCTGAGTTGTTGCGGTGGATCGCCGGGACGATCGGCGTCTTGAGTTCGAGCAGCGGGAGGAAATCGGCGGCATTCTTGGACACGCCGCCGCCGACCACGAACAGGTCAGGGCTGAACAGGAACTCGATGTGCGAGTAGAACGCCTGCAGACGCTCGGCCCACGCCTCCCACGAGAGTCCCTCGCGTTCGCGTGCCGAAGTGGCGGCCCAACGCTCGACGGACTCGTACTCGCGGAAGTTCAGGTGCCCGAGTTCGGTGTTGGGGATCAACACGCCGTCGTAGAGGAACGCCGACCCGATTCCGGTTCCGAGAGTGGTCAGCAGCGTGAGGCCTCTGACGTCCCTGGCCGCACCGTGACGCGCTTCGGCGACGCCTGCTGCGTCGGCATCGTTCACGAAGACGATGTTGCGTCCGAGTCCGTCGCGGAAGAACTGTTCTGCCTCGAAGTTCACCCATTCCTGAGAAACGTTCGCTGCAGACAGCGTCTTTCCGCGCTTGACGATGGCGGGAAAAGCCACGCCAAGCGGCACCGTCGCGTCGTGTACATCAAGCTCTTCCAGAACCGTCTGCACTGCCGTGAGGACGTCCTGCGGGGACGCGCCCTCCGGCGTCGGGACGCGCACACGGTCGGATGCCATCGTTCCGTGCTCGAGGTCGACGATGCCTGCTTTGATACCTGTGCCGCCGATGTCGACGCCGATCGCTTTTGCCATGAGCAATAGCCTACCGAGACTGCAATGCGACAGTAGGATCGTGACAGATGCTTACGAAGGGATGGCGCCATGTCTGAGGACAAAGATGTGTACATGTCCAGCGGTGAACGCAAGTACTGGTACAACACTCACACCACCGAGGTTGAGTACGGGTACATCTCACCCGCCGTCGATCGGATCGGTCCCTTCGATACGAAAGAGCAGGCTGCGCACGCCCTGCAGACATTGCGTGAGCGCTCCGAAGCCTGGGCCGTCGAAGAAGCAATCGATGAAGACTGGCGCAAGGCGACCGAAGTTGATGGGAAGTAGCGCACCACATGGGCATGGATAAGCAGCGAGACTTCGTGCTGCGCACGATTGAAGAGCGCGGCGTGAAGTTCGTTCGTCTCTGGTTCACCGATGTGATCGGAACTCTCAAGTCGGTGGCGATCGCGCCCGCCGAGGTGGAGGGTGCGTTCGCAGAGGGCATCGGCTTCGACGGGTCGGCCATCGAGGGTCTGACGAGGACTTTCGAGTCCGACCTGCTCGCGCAGCCGGACCCGACAACCTTCCAGACATTGCCGTGGCGCGGTGAGATCGACCCGACAGCACGCATGTTCTGCGACCTCACCACCCCCGATGGTCAGCCTGCCGTCGCTGACCCGCGGCATGTTCTCAAGCGCGCGCTGGCCAAGGCCGCCGATGCCGGGTTCACGTTCTACACGCATCCTGAGATCGAGTTCTACCTCCTCAAGTCTTCGGAACTCGGCCCGGACGGGCCGGTTCCCGTCGACTCCGCTGGGTACTTCGACAACGTTCCGGGTGGCACGGCGCACGACTTCCGCCGACGCTCTGTGCGGATGCTGGAAGATCTGGGCATTTCGGTCGAATACAGCCATCATGAGGGCGGCCCTGGTCAGAACGAGATCGATCTGCGTTACGCCGATGCTCTGGCGACCGCAGACAACGTGATGACCTTCCGCACCGTGATCAAAGAGGTCGCAATCGAGCAGGGCGTGTACGCGACGTTCATGCCGAAGCCGATCAGCAATCAGCCCGGCAGCGGCATGCACACGCACATGTCGCTGTTTGAGGGCGACCAGAACGCCTTCTGGGAAGAGGGCGCCAAGTATCAGCTCTCCAAAACCGGCCGTCACTTCATCGCAGGCCTCCTGAAGCACGCGAACGAGATCGCGGCTGTCACCAATCAGTTCGTGAACTCGTACAAGCGCCTCTGGGGTGGTGACGAGGCACCGAGCTTCGTCACCTGGGGCCACACCAACCGCTCCGCGCTGGTGCGTGTGCCGATGTACAAGCCGAACAAGAGCCAGTCCTCTCGTGTCGAGTACCGCGGCCTGGATTCCGCGGCGAATCCGTACCTCGCTTACGCGCTGCTGCTCGCAGCCGGGCTCAAGGGCATCGAGAACGAGTACGAGCTTCCGCCCGAGGCAGAGAACAACGTGTGGTCGTTGAGCGATGCCGAGCGCCGTGCTCTCGGCTACTCGTCTCTGCCTGCCAGCCTCGACCACGCGTTGGAGTTCATGGAGAGCTCTGAGCTCGTTGCGGAGACATTGGGCGAGCAGGTCTTCAACTACGTGCTGCTCAACAAGCGCAAGGAGTGGGAGGCCTACCGTGGCCAGGTCACTCCGTTCGAGCTGAAGAGCAACCTCGAGCTTCTCTGAGCCGATGGCTCGGTCAGGCTCTGCCTTCACACTGTCGGCGCTTGCGCGTTTGGGCTTCACCAGGCTCAGTGCCGGTTCTGCGGCGCTCGATGAGTTGTCGAGTCTGATCGGACTCGAACGTGAAGTGTTGGTCAGCGGCGCCTCGGCGGCGGATCCGGATGCTGCTGTCGCGGGAATGCTGCACGTGGCTCGCCGCGATGCGGTCGCGCTGGGACGGATCATGCGTGACGACGAGTCGCGCGCGATCGTCTGGCGTGTGTTCGGTGCCTCCCTCGGGCTGGCGGATTTCTTTCTCCGCCACCCTTCGGAGCTTGAAGTTCTGGGCGAGGTCGGCGCACTCGTGCCGAATGCAACAACTCTCACCGAACGGATGCTGCACGCCGTGGGAGCGGAACAGGGGTTCGCCGCTGCCGGTGACGAATCCGCCTGGGTTGCGTTGCGCGTCGCCTATCGACGCTCCATTGCCGAGATCGCGGCGATCGACCTGACAACGACGGATCCGGCCTCCAGGATCGCGGCTGTCTCTGCGGCGCTTGCGGATGCGGCCGGGGCCGCGTTGGAAGCCGCACTGACAATCGCGCGCACACGTGTCTCAGGCGTGATTTCACGTGAAGAAGTCGCGCTCACCCAACTGGCCGTCATCGGCATGGGTAAAGCGGGCGCCAGGGAACTCAACTATGTGAGCGATGTCGATGTCATCTTTGTCGGCGGCACCGCAGACGAAGCGAGGCTCGAGGAATCGCGCGCCATCGACATCGCGACGAAGCTCGCAAGAGAGATGATGCGGGCGCTGTCGGCCGCCGAGATCGAACCGCCCCTGTGGGAGGTCGACGCGAACCTGCGACCGGAAGGAAAGCAGGGAGCGCTGGTCCGTTCGCTCGGGTCGCACCTGGCGTATTACGACCGGTGGGCGAAGAGTTGGGAGTTCCAAGCCCTTCTGAAGGCGCGGCCACTTGCCGGGGACCCGGAGCTCGGGCAGGCGTATATCGAAGCAGTGCAACCGAAGATCTGGTCGAGCGCAGCACGTGAGAATTTCGTCGACAGCGTGCAGCGAATGCGGGAGCGAGTCACCGAGCACATCGACCCGGAAGACGCCGGCTACCAGATCAAGCTTGGCGCCGGAGGTCTGCGCGACATCGAATTCACCGTGCAACTGCTGCAGTTGGTACACGGACTCACCGATCCCAGCATCCGTACACGGGGAACGCTGGAAAGTCTGGATGCGCTGGTTGCAGGGGGCTACATCGGCCGCGATGATGCGGCGACGTTCGCCGCTGACTACCGCATGCTGCGTCTGCTGGAGCACCGCCTGCAGCTGCGCGAGCTGTCCCGCACGCATCTGATGCCGCGCACTCCCGATGGGCTACGTGTGCTCGCACGAGCGACCGGTCTCGCGGAAGACGGTGCCGGCATCTGGTCGCTGTGGGACCGGGTACGGCGGGAAGTGCGGGAGATCCACACGAGGCTGTTCTACCGGCCGCTGCTGAGCGCTGTCGCGGAGTTGCCGGAAGATCAGCGCACGATGACCACAGAGCACGCACGAGATCGCCTGGCGGCCATCGGATTCCGCGACCCTGCGGGCGCACTGCGGCATATCGGCGCACTCACCACGGGTATCAGCCGAAAGGTCACGATCCAGCGCCACCTCATCCCGGTCATGGTCAGCTGGTTCGCCGACGGCAGTGATCCCGACTATGCACTGCTCGCTTTCCGCCGCATCAGCGAGCGTCTGGGCGACAGCTCATGGTTCCTGCGCATGCTGCGGGATTCGTCAGGAGCAGCGGAGAGCTTGACTCGGCTCTTGTCGTCCTCGCGATACATCGGCGAGTTGATGGAGTGGATTCCCGAATCAGTCGCCTGGCTCGACAGTGCCGATCTTCTTCGCCCGCGTGGCGAAGCGAAACTGTACGAGGAGGCACGGGCGATCCAGACACGGCACAGTTCGGTGGCGTCTGCGCTCAAGGCTGTGCGGGCGCTGAGGCGTCGTGAACTGCTGCGTACCGCGATGGGCGCTGTGCTGGGCGTGCTGACGATCGAAGAGCTGGCAACCGCGCTCACCGCCATCACTGACGCGACGATTCAGGCTGGGCTGCGTGCCGTGCGCCGCGAGGTGGTGTCGGCCGAAGATGACGCGCTGGAATTCGCTGTGATCGGCATGGGGCGTTTCGGTGGCGCCGAGCTCGGGTTCGGATCGGACGCCGACATTCTTTACGTGTATGACGCGAACGGAATCGATCCGGAACGAGCGCAGGCACTGGCAACGAAACTTGTCTCTGGGTTACGGGATCACCTCACCGACCACAGGGTCCCGCTTGACCTGGATGCAGATCTTCGACCCGAGGGTCGTCAGGGCCCGCTTGTGCGCTCGATCGGCGCGTACGCCGAGTATTACCGACGCTGGTCGGTGTCGTGGGAGGCACAGGCGCTGCTACGTGCCAGAGGAGTGGCGGGCAGCGAACCGCTGATCGAGAAGTTCACCGCGCTGGCCGACACGATCAGGTATCCCGAGGAGACTGATCAGCAAGGCCTGCGCGAGATCAAGCGGATCAAGGCGAGAGTCGAGGGCGAGAGGCTCCCACAGGGCGCCGATCCGCATCGTCATCTCAAGCTCGGTCCGGGCACGCTCAGCGACGTGGAATGGTTGGTACAGCTCATCCAGCTGCAGCACGCCCACCAGGTACCGGCGTTGCGCACCACCTCGACTCTTGGCGCGTTGCAGGCATCGGTGGATGCCGAGCTCATCCCGGCCGAAGACGCCGAGCTGCTTCGCGAAGCCTGGCTGTTGTCGAGTCGGCTGCGTTCGGCCATGACTCTCCTGACCGGAAAGACCAGCGACATCCTGCCCGAAGACCGCCGAGAACTTGACGCTATCGGGCGGCTACTCGGTTACCCTGACCGCTCGGCGACGGCGGTCGAAGAGGACTTCTCCGGCGTTACCAGGCGCGCACGGCGAGTCTTCGAGCACCTTTTCTACGGATGAGTTGCAGATTCGCAGCTGCAGGCTCAGGCTGAGCATATGACAGGGACGAAAATCGGCATCATCTGGAATCCGTCGAAGATCGATGAGGGCGAGCTGCGCTCCGCCGTAGACGCGCACCTCACCGGAACCGCCGGCGACGAAGTCACCGTTCAGTGGTGGGAGACGAGCAAGGATGATCCTGGTCTCGGTATGGCGAAGGATGCGGTGAAAGCAGGGTGCACGACGGTGATCGCCGTCGGCGGCGACGGTACCGTGCGTGCCGTCGCGGAGGCTCTCGCTGGAACCGAGGTCACGCTCGGCATCGTGCCGCAGGGGACCGGGAACCTGCTGGCTCGCAACCTCGAGGTGCCGCTCGATGATATCCCTGCAGCGCTTGCGCGGATCAGCACAGGTGATCCGCGGACGATCGATCTCGGCTGGGTTGAATTCAACGGCGAGGAGCGGGCTTTCGCGGTCATGGTCGGGTTCGGCGTCGACGCGCAGATGCTGGTCGAAACCGACGACGACTTGAAGGATCGTGCGGGCTGGCTCGCCTACATCGAGGCGATGGGGCGTGCGATGGCTGGCACCGAGATGACCAGCATCACCATGACGATCGACGGGGGAGAACCGCAGGAACTCCGGGGACACACACTGTTGATCGGCAACTGCGGAATGGTGCAGGGAGGCATTCGTCTTCTGCCGGATGCCAAGGTTGACGACGGGGTGCTCGACCTTCTGCTCGTGAGTGCGGACGGCGCACTGCAGTGGCTGGACACCGCGCGTTCGGTGATCTGGGATAACGGCATCCGCCGCCTCTTCAAGGGCGAGGAAAGTGCAGTGAGCACGGAGTCGACCCGGCACCTGACAGCAGAGCGCGTGAAGATCGAGCTCGAGACGCCGCTCGCCTTTGAAATCGACGGTGAAGAGGTCGGTGAGGTCTCCGCATTCGAGGTGCGGGTGCAGGCCGGCGCGCTGCAGGTGCACTGAGCACGCGCACTGCGACAGCGGGAAGGCACCACGTGAGTGCAATATTCGAGACGCACACTGATCTGACCGTGGCAGGAGGCCCGGTGCGGTTGTATCGGGGAGGCAACATCAAGGGTCCGCCTCTGCTTCTCCTGCACGGCGCGATGTTCGACACCGCACGGGGAGTGTGGCGAGAAGTCGCCCCGGCGCTTGCCGCTGATTACCATGTGCATCTCATCGACATGCCCAGGCACGGCGGAAGCCGGCCCTGGCGCGGAACGCTGGACGATGTGTTCTACCGGCGATTCATCCATGAGCTGCTCGATGCGCTCCAGCTGGAGCGGGTGGCGCTGATCGGACTGTCGATGGGCGGGGGTATCGCGGCCGGGTATGCAATCGATCATCCGGAACGAGTGAGTGCGCTGATCGCCATCGGCCCTGGAGGCATCGGCGCGAAACGTCAGGCGCAGTTCATCACCTGGCTGAGCATCCGCACGCCCGGTGTGATGCGGATGACCACCTGGTATCTGGCACGGTTTCCGCAGGCGATCAGGAAATCGATGCTCGGGTTCCTCACGGCTGGCGCGGACACCCGGGGTTTCGAGACGATCGTCGATCTCGTCACCGAAGAAGCGCAAGCCAAGCAAGAGCATCGAGAGCGGGCGCTGGACGATTGGCAGATCCGATCCTACGGACCATTCTCGATGCGCCTCGATCTGCTCCCTTTGTTGCACAAGCTGTCCGTGCCGACGCTCTGGATCCGTGGTGACAAGGACCAGCTCGTCGGTCACGCCGAGCTGGTGGCCGCTGCCGACGCCGCGCCCGCCTCTCGCCTGGTCACGATGACGGATGCCGGTCATATCGTCACATACGACCAGCCCGACGAGTTCAACCGGCTGGCCCGCGAGTTCCTGGCCTCGGCGATCGCCTCCTCGGCGTAGCGTTCACGACAGAGCCCCGGTCCGCACCGGCCCCTCCATGGAGAGGCCCGTGAAGAACCGGGGCATTGGATGTCTCGTCAGCGAGTGTTACACGCCGTAGTAGAGCTCGAACTCGAACGGGTGCGGGCGCTGTGCAGTCGGAATGATCTCGTTGTCGATCTTGTAGGAGATCCAGGTCTCGATCAGCTCTTCCGTGAACACGCCACCCTCGAGCAGGAACTGGTGATCCTCACGCAGTGCCTCCAACGAGTCGAGCAGCGAGTTCGGAACCTGCGGGATGTTCTTGGCTTCCTCGGGCGGAAGCTCGTACAGGTCCTTATCGATCGGCGCGAGCGGCTCGATGCGGTTCTTGATGCCGTCAAGGCCTGCCATCAGCTGGGCGGCGAACGCGAGGTACGGGTTGCTGGAGGCATCAGGAACGCGGAACTCGATGCGCTTGGCCTTCGGGTTCGAGCCGGTCAGCGGGATCCGAATCGCAGCCGATCGGTTTCCGGCGGAGTACGCCAGGTTCACCGGTGCCTCGAAGCCCTTGACCAGACGGTGGTAGCTGTTCAGCGAGGGGTTCGTGAACGCGAGGACCGCGTTCGCGTGCTTGAGCAGGCCACCGATGTACCAGCGGGCGAGGTCACTGAGCTGGCCGTAACCTGCCTCGTCGTAGAACAGCGGCTTGCCGTCGCTCCACAGCGACTGGTGGGTGTGCATGCCAGAGCCGTTGTCGCCGTACAGCGGCTTCGGCATGAAGGTGACCGTCTTGCCCCACTGCTCGGCAGTGTTCTTGACGATGTACTTGAACTTCAGGATGTCATCCGCCGCGTGCACCATCGTGTCAAAGCGGTAGTTGATCTCCTGCTGGCCACCGGTGCCGACCTCATGGTGCGAGCGCTCGAGGGCGAAGCCCGCCTCGATGAGGTTGAGCGTCATCTCATCGCGCAGGTCCGCAGTCTTGTCGACTGGTGCGACCGGGAAGTAGCCACCCTTGTAGGGCGTCTTGTTGCCGAGGTTGCCGCCTTCTTCTTCGCGGCCGGTGTTCCACGCGCCCTCTTCGGAGTCGACGCTGTAGAAGCTCGAGTTCGAGTTCACCGAGTAGCGGACGTCGTCGAAAATGTAGAACTCGGCCTCTGGCGCGAAGAACGCGGTGTCGGCGATGCCTGTGGAGGCCAGGTACTTCTCGGCCTTCTTGGCGACCTGACGGGGGTCCTTCGAGTAGATTTCGCCGGTGCGCGGGTTATAGATGTCGAAGAGCATCACGAGGGTGCTCGCCTCGCGGAACTGGTCGACGTATGCGGTCGTGACATCCGGGATGAGCTGCATGTCAGATTCGTGGATGCTCGCGAAACCACGGATCGAGGAACCATCGAACAGCTGGCCTTCGGTGAAGAACGCCTCATCGACGGTCGCTGCGGGGATGTTGAAGTGCTGCTGCACGCCGGGCAGATCAGTGAAACGGATGTCAAGGAACTTGACGTCGTGTTCCTTGATGTAGCTCAGCACCTCGGACGAATCAGTGAACATGTATCACTCCTGGGTAATGCGGATTTTTGTCTTCAGACCTAAACGAAGATTAGGCGGGAGGGATTACTCCGCCGTGTCTTCCTTGTTTCGGCCATGTTACAGACCCTCGGTAGACTTGAACCGTGACGGATGCTCAGAACATGTACCCCGGAGAGCGTCTTGGCTTTCCCAAAACCGGCACCGGAAGCATCGGCAGGGTCGGCCGCAGGATCGGCGCTCTCGCTATTGACTGGGCCGCTGCGGTGATCATCTCGGTGGCGTTCTTCCAATACGACTCGATCGCCACGCTGCTGATCTTCGCGATCGTACAGATCGTGTTCATTCCGACGCTCGGCGGTAGCCCTGGGCACCGCATCCTCGGCATGCGACTGGTGATGTTGAACGGAGCCTGGGTGGGGCTGTGGCGTCCGCTGGTACGCACGTTCCTGCTGGTGTTGGTCATCCCGGCCGTCATCTGGGATCCAGATCAACGAGGCCTGCACGACAAGGCCGTGGGCGCGGTATTGATCCGGGCGTGACGTGAATCAGAGGCGACCGCGGTTGCGATGCCGCGCTTCCTTCGGGGCACGTCCGCCGAGGAACGAACGTGCAGGATCGATGATGAACCCGCGTCGCAAGGCCTCGCGGCCAATCAGCATTCGAAAGCCCATCTCGTCGCGGTTGCTGAGCGTCACCTCGGAGACGATCAATCGCTCAACGAGACGGATCGCGAGCAGTACGACCAAACGTTGCTGCGCATGGCCGGAGGAGCTTCGGATCTCCCGGCGATCATGGACAGGACACTCCACGAACGTGGCATCCGCATCGGTGTCCTGCCAGGGATTCACGCGGAAGCGCACCCATTCCTCGCCCTCGCGTTCGAACTCTTCGATATCGAACGCATGCAGAGACGACGTGCGTGCGCCGGTGTCAATCTTGGCTTTGATCCAGTCGACACCCGCATCCGGCAGGCTCACCCATTCACGCCACCCCGTAAGAGTGTTTGAATGAGAAGTCCTATCCACTCGATACATCTTGGCAGGAAAAGTTCGTGAAGCTTGCAGTTCTCTCTCGTGCCCCGCACGCCTACTCGACGCAGCGACTACGCGCGGCCGCACTTCAGCGTGGTCACAACGTCAAGGTACTGAACACACTGCGGTTCGCGATCGATCTGACCGCAGACGAACCTGACCTGCATTTTCGGGGCAAGCAGCTGAGCGACTATGACGCGATCCTGCCTCGCATCGGCAACTCGATCACGTACTTCGGTACCGCCGTCGTGCGCCAGTTCGAGCAGATGGATGTCTACACGCCCAATACGGCGAACGGTATCTCTAACGCGCGAGACAAGCTCCGTGCGAACCAGATCCTCTCGCGCCACAACATCGCGATGCCACCGACCGCATTCGTACGCAACCGCGCCGATGTGCGACCAGCGATCGAGCGCGTAGGCGGTGCGCCCGTCGTCATCAAGCTCCTCGAGGGTACGCAGGGGATCGGCGTGATCCTGGCACCCCAGGTCAAAGTTGCCGAAGCGATCATCGAGACCCTGCATTCCACCAAGCAGAACGTGCTGATCCAGAAATTCATCGCCGAGAGTCGGGGACGAGACATCAGGGCGCTGGTCGTGGGAGACCGTGTGGTCGCTGCCATGCGGCGCGTGGCGGCCGGCGACGAGTTCCGCTCCAACGTGCACCGCGGCGGCAGTGTGGAGCCTGTCGAGCTTGACCCGATCTATGAGCAGGTCGCCGTCCGCTCCGCGCAGATCATGGGGCTGCGCGTCGCCGGTGTCGACATGCTCGAGGGCGACGACGGTCCGTTGGTGATGGAGGTCAACTCCTCGCCGGGGCTGCAGGGAATCGAGCAGGCCACGAACCTCGATGTCGCCGGCGCCATCATCGACTACATCTCGGCGCAGGTGGCGTTCCCCGAGATCGACGTGCGCCAGCGACTCACCGTGTCGACCGGATACGGCGTTGCAGAACTGCTCGTGCACAACGCCGCAGAACTGGTCGGAAGAACGCTGGGCGAATCGGGCCTGTGGGAGCGGGACATCACAGTGCTCACGCTGCACCGCGGGGTCGGCGTGATTCCGAACCCGCGAAAGCACGTCGTCCTTGAAGCGGACGACCGCCTGCTCTGCTTCGGAAAGCTCGACGAGATGCGCGGGATGATTCCTGAGCGTCGGCGACGCCGCGCGAAGGTGCGACGACTTCCCAAAGAGCCGTTGAGCTGACAGCGACCCGGTTCAGGGCCGGTACCTGCTCAACGCGGGCGCTGTGCCCGAACCTTGGTCGGGTCGATGCCCTTCGGGATCGGCAGCGATGAGACCGACTGTGAGACCGAGTCAATACGGCGGATGACGGCGGCCAGGGTGGTCTTGTTGATCGCCTTCGGAAGCTTCTTGATGGTCTTCGCGAGGTCGGCGATCGCGACGTCCTCTTCGCCGTGACCGACGTAGAAGACGTGCACGGGGACGCCGTGTGCGACGCGCTGCGCCTTGGTGCGTTCTTCGTTGACGAGCCGTGTGAGCCGCCCGCGTGTGCCTTCACCGACGACAACGATCCCGCCGCGGCCGATGGCGCGATAGACCGCTTCCTGCGTCTTCGGGTTGATGCCGACCGGGGTATCCGATGCCTGCCAGTTGCGGCCGAGGCTGGAGCTCAGGACGTGGCCGGAAGCCCCGGGCATGCCATCGATCTTGGCGTACATGGCCTTCGTCGACAGGCGTGTCATCAGGAACAGTGCTCCGAGGACACCGAGCATCAGACCGGTGACGGCCCAGAGGACGAGAGTCCATACCTGGAATGGCGGAATGATGTATCCGATGACAAGTCCGAGCAGAACGCCGCCGACGAGGATCGCGATCTGGGCCCAGGGCAACCAGCCGTACACCTCACGGGTGAACCGGAACAGGGACTTGATCTGGGAGAAGAACCCAGGACGCTTCTCGGGTTCTGGAGCACTCTTAGCCATGCATACAAGACTACCGACTCGGCGGCGCCTGAATGTGCGCGTTCGCGGGAGGCGCACTGGTTCTGCACATTTCGGTCGGTGAGATATCTGTCCACATTTTCGCGTTCTCACCCTGCCGACCTTCAGGATCCGATGTGATGAAGCGATGACCGAGACGAATACTGTCGCAGATCGTTCGTCGTTGGTGCCTGGGGCCCATCGACTGATCCGTGCTGTGGACGGGCGAGAAGGCCCATTTGCCGGCGCGCTCGTCACGGGGGATGACGGTATGGCAGTGTGCGTGGATGCTGAGTCGCTCGCCAGTTGGGATGGGTGGGCGTTCTCGGATGCCGAACACATCTGTGGGGTGATGGATGTTCGTCGTCGCACCGACGGTCATGATGTGCTCCTGCCATGGTGCACGCAGCGTGTGGAGACGTTCTTGGGGCGCAGGCAGGTCGCCGAGGCACGGCTCACGGCGGGCGAGTTGGGAACGCTCGTCGTGAGTCTGCTTCGTGGGATGCGTGAGCTGGGAAACGAGGCAGACAGTGTGATCGGCTGTTGGTGGCTGACCAATGACGGGCGGCCGCTGTTCGTGCATGGCGAGGGCGGAGCCGCTCGAGCAGGCACCGCAGCCCTCGTCGATCGGGTCATCCAGCACAACACGGACCGTGCCACGGTGCGCATCCTTGAAGAGATCGCGGCGGCATTGCGTCAACCGCGTCACCACGTCGCGGATGACCAGCGGTGGGAGGAACAGCTGTTCGCGCTTGCGGCACCGCGTGCACTCAGGCTCGACGTCTTCGCGCCGGAGCGCGCCGCTGATATCGTCGCGCACCGGATGCCGAGAAGGGTTGTTCCTCTTGACGCACCTGGCACCCGTCGAGCGAGAAGTAGAGCGTTGCGACCGAGGCGCGATCTCCGTAACCGTGTGAGAGAGCGTGTCCTCGACGCCAGCGAACGGGGGCGGGTGTTGCTCGGACACTTCCGGCGGGATGAAGCCCGCACAGCAGTCGACTCGCCGAAGGCCTCTCGTCGAAGACCGCTGATCCTGGCCGGATCCCTCGCCGCAGCAGTGCTGGTGGTGGGGCTGATGTGGCCAAGCGGAGATAGCTCAGACGGTGCGAATGCGGAGACGGCGGAGACGGTGGTGCCGACGGCGCCGGGAACGACCGAGATCGAGGAATCGGTGGAGGAGGCAGAAGCACCACCCGCGGAAGAATCGTCGGCTCCCGACGAGCCTAGTGATGCCGCTGTCAGCGAAGACGATGCGCTGGGTGCCGTCCCCGCGTTGCTGGATACGATCCGGGCCTGCGTGGATGCAGCGGCACAAGTGTGCCTCGATGCGGTTGCGGAAGGCGCGCGAATGCCGACGGAAGGTGCCGCGGGTGAGGGTTCGGATGCGAGCACAGCAGCGCTGGTCGACGACTACGGTGATGTGGCTGTCATCAGGCTCACACCGGTGGGCGCCGATCCTGCTTCGGCAGGGGAGCAGATGCTGGTGTTGGAGCGCCGGAACGACATCTGGCTGGTGCGCGACGTGTATGACGTCGCGCACCAGCCAGAGTGAATGCGTGCCTGTGCTCAGGCGCCGAGGTTGCCTGCGAAGTTCGCAGCCTCAAGGCGCGCCTTCATCGCTCCGAGGAAGCGTGCAGCGTCTGCGCCGTCGATGATGCGGTGGTCGTACGACAGTGCAAGGTAGACGTACGAACGGACAGCGATCGCGTCGACGCCATCAACCTTGACCAGACCGGGCCGCTTGACGACCGTGCCGGTGCCAAGGATTGCGGACTGCGGCAGGAACACGACAGGCGTGTCGAACAGCGCGCCACGTGAACCAGTGTTGGTCAACGTGAACGTGCCGCCGGCAAGCTCATCGGGCTTCAGCTTGTTGTCACGCGTGCGTGCAGCGAGATCAGCGATCTCGTGCGCAATCTGAGCAATGGTCTTCGATGCAGCATCACGCAGCACCGGAGTGAGCAAACCGCGCTCGGTGTCGACTGCGATCGAGACGTTCTCCGTCGCCGGATAAACGATGTTCTCGCCATCGACGGTGGAGTTGACGATCGGGAATGCCCGCAGGGCCTCCGCCGTGGCCAGGGCGAAGAACGGCAGGAAGGAGAGCTTGTCGCCCGTCTTCTGCAGGAATTCTGCCTTGACGCTGTCGCGGTAGTTCGCCACGCCCGTGACGTCTACCTCAACCACGGTGGTCAGCTGAGCAGTCTGCTGCATCGACTCGACCGCGCGCTTTGCGAGGACCTTGCGAAGACGCGACATCGGCTGGGTCGTGCCGCGCAGCGGCGAGGCCTCGAGCTGTGCGGGGGCAGCAACGGCAGCCGCCGCGGCCGGAGCAGCGCTTTTGGCTTCAGCGGCCTTCAGAACGTCTTCCTTGCGGATGCGTCCACCGACGCCGGATCCGGTGACAGCCGCCAGATCGACACCCTGCTGGGAGGCGAGACGACGCACAAGTGGAGTGACGTAGATGCCGTCGTTGCTGTCTGCAGCTGCGGCGGGTGCAGGAGCAGCCGGTGCGGCAACAGCAGGTGCCGCCGGAGCAGCCGGTGCGGGTGCAGCCGGAGCAGGAGCAGCAGGAGCCGGAGCAGCCGGTGCGGGTGCAGCCGGTGCGGGCGCTGGAGCCGGGGCAGCCGGAGCAGCTTCAGCGACAGGCGCAGCCGGAGCAGCTTCAGCGACTGGAGCCGCAGGAGCGCCAGAGCCGACACGGGCGAGGACGCTGCCGACGGCGACCGTCTCGTCTTCAGCGGCCAGGATTTCCTGGAGCACGCCAGCGACCGGCGAAGGGATCTCGGTATCGACCTTGTCGGTCGAGATCTCCAGCAGCGCTTCGTCGACGGCAATCTCGTCGCCGATCTGCTTCAGCCAGCGAGTGACGGTGCCCTCGGTGACGCTTTCGCCCAGCTCGGGGAGCACGATATCGGTCGTGTCGCCAGCGGGTGCGGCAGCTGCCGGTGCAGCCTCAGCAGCAGGTGCGGACGCAGGAGCCGGTGCAACCTCAGCTGCCGGTGCGGCGACAGGGGCAGGCGCGGCGGCCGGAGCCACCTCGGCCGGTGCGGGCGCAGCCTCTGCGGCTGCCGGAGCATCCGCTGCGGGTGCGGTACCGCTGCCATCGCCGATTCGGGCCAGAAGCGCGCCTATCTCAACGGTGTCATCTTCGGCGACCAGAATCTCTTCGACGATGCCAGCGACCGGCGAAGGGATCTCGGTGTCGACCTTGTCGGTCGAGATCTCCAGGAGGCCTTCATCTGCCTCAACGGTGTCTCCCACCTGCTTCAGCCAGCGGGTGACCGTACCCTCTGTGACGCTCTCACCGAGAGCGGGGAGGACCACGGATGTGCTCATGACGGAGTCTCCTTCAAGAATGTTTGTGACGTATTCAGCTTAGTGACCCTGACACCGTTTGGTGTTCAGAGGGCGTGCAATGGTTTTCCGGCGAGTGCGAGGAATGCCTCGCCCAGGGCCTCGCTCTGCGTGGGGTGCGCATGGATGAGCGGGGCGAGGTCTTCGGGGTGCGCTTCCCAGGCAACGGCGAGCTGCCCTTCAGTGATGAGCTCACCCACACGATCGCCGAGAAGGTGCATACCTACGATAGGCCCGTCCTTCAGTCGCACGACCTTGACGAGGCCGCTTGTACCGATGATCTCGCTCTTGCCGTTTCCGGCGAGGTTGTATTCGTAAGATATGACCGAGTCCGCACCGTGCTCGGCGATGGCAGCCGCTTCGGTGACTCCCACTGATGCCACTTCCGGGTTGCAGTAGGTGATCTTGGGAATCTGCGATTCGGGGATCGGCGCTGGCGAGAGCCCACTGATGCGCTCTGCAACGGCGATCCCCTGCAGGAATCCACGGTGTGCCAGCTGGAGTCCTGGGACGATGTCGCCGACCGCCCAGATGCCGGGAACACCGGTGCGAAGCTCTGGATCAACGATGACAAATCCGCGATCCATAGTGACGCCGGCATCCTCGAAACCGAGACCTTCGGTGACGGGTCCGCGGCCGACAGCGACGAGCAGGTACTCACCGCTGAAGCTCTGACCGTCTTCGAGTGTGATGGTCACACCGGAATCATCCTGTGTTGCAGATTGAAAACGCGTGCCGAGGGAGTATTTGATGCCCCTGCGCCGGAACGCGCGCTCCAGTCCCTTGCTGAGCGCGATGTCTTCGTTGGGAACCAGATGTGGAAGTGCCTCGATGATGGTGACCTCGGCGCCGAAAGAGCGCCATACGCTGGCGAACTCGACTCCGATCACCCCTCCGCCGAGTACGAGAACGCGCTCCGGGATGACATCGAGTGCGAGGGCCTGCTCGCTGGTGAGGACTCGGCCACCGATCTCCAGTCCCGGCAATGACCGACTGTACGACCCCGTGGCGAGCACGACATCGGCGCCCACGTACACATCGTCGCCGACGCTCACACTGCGGTCCTTGTTCAAACGACCCGTGCCGGCGATGGTGGTGATGCCACGCGCCTTGATCAGGCCTTCGAGACCCTTGAACTTCTTGGCGACGATGTTCTCGCGGTATGCGCGCACACCGGCGGCGTCGACGCCTTCGAACGTTGCCGTGACCCCGACGGACGCCGCGTCACGGACATGTTCTGCCACCTCGGCGGCATGCAGCAGCGCCTTCGTCGGGATGCAGCCGCGATGCAGGCAGGTGCCACCGACCTTGTCCTTCTCGATGAGCGCGACGCTTTTGCCGAGCTCAGCTGCCCGCAGGGCGGCGGCGTATCCGCCGCTGCCGCCACCGAGCACGACGATGTCGAAGGTGTGAGTGGTCATCATGACTCCTTGGCAGTTGCCTCTGCGAATGCGACCAGCGATCGAACTGTTGCGCCCGTTGCGCCCTTGTCTGTGAAGCCGAACGGTGCGCTGTTGTGCTCAGCGGATCCGGCGACGTCGAGGTGGACCCACGGAATGCGCGGAGCATCCTCTGCATCGCTGGTGCGGCCGATGAAGCGCTGCAGGAAGAGGCCAGCAAACATCGAACCACCGGCACGGTCGCTCATGTTGGCGTTGATCATGTCAGCGATGGGGGAGTCGAGGCTGTCTTCCATGTACTCCGGCAGCGGCAGCGGCCAGGCGAGCTCGCCGGCCGTTTCAGAAGCCGCGAGGTACTTGGTGACCGCCGCGTCATCGCCCATGACACCGGTGTGTCGGTGGCCGAGCGCGACAAGGATCGCGCCGGTGAGGGTGGCGACGTCGAAGATCACATCGGGCTTCTCCCGGCTCGCGGCGACCAGTCCATCGGCGAGGACGAGCCGGCCCTCGGCATCGGTGTTCAGTACCTCAACGGTCGTGCCGTCCAGCATCCGCAGCACATCTCCTGGGCGTGTCGCCTTTCCGGAGGGCATGTTGTCGGTGATCAGCATCCAGGCGGTGACGCGCACCGGCACGCGGAGCTCGGCGATTGCGCGGATGGAGGCGAGCACCGTGGCGGAGCCTGCCATGTCGAACTTCATTCCGACCATGCTGGCGGCGGGCTTCAGCGAGAGCCCACCCGTGTCGAAGGTGATGCCCTTGCCGACCAGCGCGATGTGGCGGGTTGAGTCGGCCGGCGAGTACTCGAGGCGCACAACGCGCGCCGGGCGGTCCGAACCCTGAGCGACGCCGAGAACGCCGCCGTATCCCTGTGCGGCAAGTGCCTTCTCATCAAGTACCTCGACAGTGACATCGAGTCCGGCGACAGCATCGACGGCACTCTGCGCGAGATCAGCCGGGCTCTGCCATTCCGCCGGCACCGATACGAGATCCTTCACCAGTGCGAGAGCCTCGCCGAGAATTCGTGCACGGGATACGTCGTCGTCGGTGATCGTCGAGCTGTGCACAGCGACGGTCGTTGCGCGTGACTTGCCCGGCTTCGCGCGGTACCCCTCGAACCGGTAGCCGCCGAACGCTGCGCCCTCAGCGGCTGCGGCCGCGAACTCATCGAGCGGCCCGGCGAGGCCGAGCGCGACGTTCTCGAATCCGGTCAGCGTACGCAGCGCGGCGCCAGACGCGTCGCGGACCGATGCAGCGTTCACAGTGCTGCCGGTTCCGACTACGGCGAAGGGGAGCGTCGTGAGCGACGGCAGATGCACGCGGGCGAATGCCGCCGCGGCGCCAGTGAAGCCGATCCCGCTCAGGACCTCTGCAAGGCCGGGATACGCATCCAAGGCCTGGGGGAACGCGGTGGTGTCCGGAACGACGAGCACTGCTGCGTCGGCAGCGCCCCCGGGAAATGGATCAATGGTGTGCGAGAGCGCAGGAAGCGACATGCATCCATCCTATGCGCCCGGCTGGCCCATGCCTCCAGATGTGTTCGCTGTGAGCATCACGATGGCGCCCCCTCGGACTTCACCGGCTCGTAGCATGGATGCATGCCCGTCTCCGGAGAGCTGTACGAACGCGTCTCGAATGCCCCCGCCGTCCCGCAGGGGCTTCCACTGGTGATCCTTTTGACTGGATTCACGGATGCGGGCAACGCTGTCTCCGGGCTCATCGACCACCTCCGGGACGTGAGCGACCTGCAGCCCATCGTGATGTTCGACAATGATGTGCTCCTTGATTACCGTGCGCGCCGCCCGATCATCGTGTTCGAGCAGGACCACCTGACCGAGTTTCGGCCGGCACGGCTAGAGCTGTCGCTGGCGCACGACACGCTGGGTCAGCAGTTCCTGTTGCTTTCCGGCTACGAGCCGGATTTCGCGTGGAACGCGTTTACCCAGACGATGCTTGATCTCGCCACGGAGTTCGGCGTCTCCGGCGTCAGCTGGGTGCATTCGATCGCGATGCCGGTGCCGCACACCCGACCGATCAGCACGACGGTCAGCGGCAACCGCAAGGAGCTCACAGCGAGTCTGTCGGTGTGGCGCCCGCGCACGCAGGTGCCAGCGACAGCGGGACATCTTCTCGAGTACCGCTTCGCCGAGCGTGGCGACCGCGTGGTCGGTTTCGTACTGCTCGTGTCGCACTACCTGGCTGAGACCGAGAACCCTGATGCGGTGATCGCTGCCGCTGACCGTGTCATGAGCGCTACCGGCATCGTGCTGGCGCTCGACGACTTGCGCGAGAGCCGTGAGGAGTACCTCGCCAAGGTGAATGATCAGGTGGCGCACAATGACGAGCTGCGCCAGATGGTGCAGACGCTCGAGCATCGTTACGACTCTTATATGGCAGGGCACACTCCAGGCGATATGGATCGCTTCGACGAGGGCGGTTTTGATGAGCGGGATCTGCCGAGTGCAGATGAACTGGCCGCCGAATTGGAGCGCTATCTCGCCACGCGCCCGCCGGGCGACGACGACAAGCGTCCGCGTTCCTGATCTCAGGCCGCCGAATGTGACCGGATGGCAGTTCGTGTGACATACTGGTTGTCTGACCCGTTGTCAATCGTCTGCCGTAAGGCTGGCGACTTGACAAGGGTCTTACTAGTGTCCGAAATGTCCCGGGGCGGGTAACGATGCCCCGTGAAAGGCGAAACGTGACTCCTGCCGCGACCAAAAACTCCAGGACGACGACGACCGCAGCCGAGGGTGAGGCTGTCGAGACCGAAGAAGCCACCGCTGCCACGAAGAAGCCGGCGGCGAAGAAGGCTCCAGCTACGACGAAGGCTGCTGCGACGAAGGCTGCTGCCGCAGCGAAGGCTCCTGCCGCGAAGAAGCCGGCGGCGAAGAAGGCCCCTGTCAAGCGCAAGAAGGCCGACGACCTCGTCGACGATGATGCCGTTGACGCGGATGCCGTCGCAGAGGACGAGGACGAGGACAAGAAGCCTGTCTTCACCGAGCCGCTGCCGACCGGCGCTATCGTTCTCACGTCGAAAGACGAAGACGATGTCCCTGTCTATTCGTCGCAGATCACCGGTGCTACCGCTGACCCGGTCAAGGACTATCTGAAGCAGATCGGTAAGGTCGCACTGCTGAACGCGGCCGAAGAGGTCGAGCTCGCGATGCGCATCGAAGCTGGCCTGTTCGCCGAAGAGAAGCTCTCGGACATGACGGACACCGAGAAGACCAACCAGCTGGGTCTCGACCTGCAGTGGGTCGCACGTGACGGTCAGCGAGCGAAGAGCCACCTGCTCGGCGCAAACCTCCGCCTCGTGGTCTCGCTCGCCAAGCGTTACACCGGCCGTGGCATGCAGTTCCTCGACCTGATCCAGGAGGGCAACCTGGGCCTGATCCGTGCGGTCGAGAAGTTCGACTACACCAAGGGCTTCAAGTTCTCCACGTACGCCACCTGGTGGATCCGTCAGGCGATCACTCGCGCGATGGCTGACCAGGCTCGCACGATCCGCATCCCGGTGCACATGGTCGAGGTCATCAACAAGCTGGCCCGCGTGCAGCGCCAGATGCTGCAGGACCTCGGTCGCGAGCCCACTCCGGAAGAGCTCAGCCGTGAGCTCGACATGACGCCGGAGAAGGTCGTCGAGGTGCAGAAGTACGGCCGCGAGCCCATCTCGCTGCACACTCCGCTCGGTGAAGACGGTGACAGCGAGTTCGGTGACCTCATCGAGGACACCGAGGCTGTCGTACCTGCCGACGCGGTGGGCTTCACGATGCTTCAGCGCCAGCTCGAGCAGCTTCTTGACTCGCTCTCCGAGCGTGAGGCCGGCGTGATTCGCATGCGCTTCGGTCTCGGCGACGGTCAGCCCAAGACGCTCGACCAGATCGGTGACACCTTCGGCGTGACGCGTGAGCGCATCCGCCAGATCGAGTCGAAGACGATGGCGAAGCTTCGTCACCCGAGCCGCTCGCAGTCGCTGCGCGACTACCTCGAATGAGTCAGGCGAACGACGGTAAGGCGCTCGAAACGAGCGTCGACGGCAAGAAGTACGCGCGCATCCCGCTGCGTACGCGCGTCGTCATGCCCGATGACGATCTCGACGAGATCATCACGGAGTATGCCGCCGCTGCCGTTCAGCCCGGTGACCTGCTGTTCGTCACCGAGAAGATCGTCGCGATCACGCAGGGTCGGTCCTTCCGACTCGACGAGATCGAGCCTCGTAAGCTCGCACTGTTCCTGTCGAAGTACGTCACGCGCACGCCCTACGGCATCGGCCTGGGCATGCCAGAGACGATGGAGATGGCACTTCGAGAGTGCGGCACGCCGCGCATCCTGTTCGCGGCTGCCGTCGCGGCGGTGACCAAGGCTTTCGGACGCAAGGGCGACTTCTACCGTATCGCCGGTGACAAGGCACGTGCGATCGACGGTCCCACCAAGCACACCATCCCGCCCTACAACGAGGCGGTCGTGCTGGGACCGAATGATCCGGATGGCGTCGCAGCGCACGTGAAGAAGCTCATCGGCGGAATCGCCGATGTCGCAGTGGTCGATATTAATGACCTCGGCGGCAACATCCTCGGTTCCACCCTCGACAAGGCTGGCGAGCAGCGTCTTGTGAAGGTCCTCGGCGACAATCCGCTGGGGCAGGGACGCCAGTCGACACCTCTCGGTATCGTTCGCGAAGTCTGACGCACGCTTTCACACGAAAGAAACCCCGGATGCTGAGCATCCGGGGTTTTTCGTTGGGTGCCGTCAGAACCCGATGACCTGCTGGTAACGCGGTTTGTGTCCGGTGCGGATGCCGGTCACGCTGGGCTTGTTCTCGTAGACGCCGGCACCCCAGTTGCCCTCGACGAGTACGGGACCATCGGGGGAGACCACGATGTCCCAGCCGACGTACTGGATCTGCGGCACGACGCGGGCGACCTCGTCGATGAACGCACGCACTTTGTCCATATGTGGCAGTTGGAACTCCGCGATCGGAAAACCGGAGTCAGGGTGCGTCTCGTATACATGACCGTGCGAGTCGTAGCCGGCGCTCACTGCGTGACCGTTCTCGTCGAGCATCGTGTAGAAGCCACCGAAGGTCATCTGATCGCTCACCTCACCGCGGCCGAACTTCTGCGCCATCGCCAGGATGTGTGCCTTCTCGCCGTCGAAGAACGCGGTGATGCGGGTCGTATTGACCGTGCCAGGGCAGACAGCCGCGAGGTCTTCGTGCTGACGGATCACTTCTTCGATCAGCAGCTCACCGCGAGTGAGAAGGCCCCGGTGGAACTCTTCCCAATCCTCGACGTCTGCGGCGTGATAGCGGTGCACGCCGGTGCCGGCCTGACCCACCGGCTCCTTGGTTACAATCGTGCCCAGGCGCTGGGTGAACTCACGAACGGCTTCGGCATTGCCCTCCTCCACGATGATCCAGTCGCGGTGCAGGTGCGTGGAGAATATCTTGTCGAACTCGACCTTGTCCTGGAACATCCAGCGAAAATCAGGGTGATCGTACTTCTGTGACAGCTCATTCGACACCGGGTGCGTCATGAACGTGGCGCGCTCGGCGCGCGTGAGCATGGCGAAGTCGTAATCGATGTAGTCCTGGAAACCGACGTTGTGCCGTGCAGCAGACCACAGCATGTCGATGACGATCCCCGGTACGGCCTTGTGGTGCTGCGCAGAGGCTTCCTTTGCACGCTCGAACACTGAGCCGGTGTCGATGCGGCGGGCGCGAGCGATCAAGTAGCGGACGCGGGGCGCGAGGGAAAGACGTGACATGAGGCTCCGGAGGTTGGGGATTCCACCAGTCTACGTGGGGTGCGCCGGAGAAGCTGGTGGGCGAAGCTAGTGTGGAGGGCGTGGGTGAAATGACTTCCAGCTCGGCGATACGGGCCCTGATTTCACGCTCGGCGTTGGCGGATGCCGCGGTTGTTGCTGTCGCAGCCGGAGGACGAATCGCGGATCTGCGTGGTGACGCCTACGGGCATGGCGTGCTGATAGTCGCGCGTGCAGTCATCGCGGCCGGTGCACAATCGGTGGTCGTTGATTCTCTGGAAGAAGCGAGACTCCTGAATCGGGAGGGCATTGCGTCGACGTCGTCAGGCGCCCCTGACATCGACGCGCGGCTGCTCTACGGCATTCCTGATGCGGCGAGCCGATCGGACCCACGCCCGGTGCTGCGCCTCACCGGGCGCATCCTCTCTACAAAGGCACTGCAAGCCGGCGATGCCGTCTCCTACGGGTACACCTATCGCGCGCCCTCCGACGGCAACGTAGCCCTTGTGACAGGCGGCTATGCGCAGGGGATAGTCCGTGCTCTGGGAAACCGTGCGCACGTGGAGATCGATGGGGTGCTGCGGCCCATCATCGGGCGCGTCGCGATGGATGTGTGCGTTATCGACCTGGATGGCGTGGACGCCGCGCCTGGCGATGAGATCACGTTCTTCGGCGGTCAAGGCCCCGCGGCACACCAGCTAGCGGAATGGGCCAGTGTGACCGGGATGACGTCCGCAGAGCTGCTCACCGTTGCAGCGAAACACGCCGTGCGCGGGGAAGAGGACTGATGCAACCGATCCTTCACATCTCACGAGCGCAGTTCCTCACGAATCTTGACGCCGTGCGCGCGCGGATTTCTCCGTCTGCGCTCATGCTCGTCATGAAGGACGACGCCTACGGCCACGGCATCGACTGGGCAGTGGATGCCGCAGCCACCGCTGACGTCCAGTGGTACGGGTCTTACGACGTGCGCACCGGCATCCGCATCCGGGAAGCACTGGGCGACCGGGCTGGTCGTGTGTTCGCTTGGGCGACATCGACAGTCGAAGAAGTCGAAGCAGCAGTGCGGGCGGATATCGATCTCGGAGTCGGCACGGAGGAATACCTGCGACTCGTGATCGCGACGGCCGAGCGCATCGGCGTTCTCGCCAGAGTGCATCTCAAGATCGATACCGGGCTTCACCGCAGTGGCATCCGCCCGGAAGCCTGGGCGGCCACTGCGGCGCTGGCACGTGCGGCAGAGCTGACCGGTGCGCCGGCCGTTGTTGGCGTGTGGAGCCACCTCGCAGAGGCCAGCGACGATGAGGACGACGAGGCGCAGACAATTTTTGTTGACGCAGTGGCTGCGGTGCGTGCGACCGGCTCGACCCCGGAGGCTCTGCACCTCACTGCCTCGGCAGCATCCTGGTGGCGGCCAGAGCTGCGCGGATCACTGTCACGGATCGGAGCCTTCTGTTATGGCATCCGCTCCGCTGATGGTCCCGAGCTCGAAGGGATCCGACCGATCAGTGCGCTCAGCGCCTCTGTGCAGGAAGTTCACGACGATCATGTGGTCGTGGGAATCGGCGCGTTCGATGGGTTGCCCTCCACGCTCAGCGGCATACAGGTGGGCACACCTGCCGGTAGCAGGGAACTGCGAAGTGTCGCTCAGACGACCTCAGAGGTCTCCACCTGGCCGGGGGCGTCGATCGGCGATGCGGTGTGGATACTCGGACCCGGTGAACACGGGGAGCAGACGGCCACGACACTCGCCGAGCACATCGACACCGTCGGGGAAGAAATAATCACCCGCCTCACCTCAAGGGTTAGACGGGTGATAAGCGACGGGTGATAGTGGGCTGAGAAGTCGACTGTCAGACGGCGTCGACGAGACGGGCAGTCTCGTCATGCCAAGAGGTCGCGACGCTCCGAAGCTTCTCTTCGTACTTGCGGCCGTGGTGGGCGCAGAAGAGCAGTTCGGAACCGTTGACCTCGGCGGCGATATAGGCCTGTGCGCCGCAAGAGTCGCAACGGTCGGCCGCGCTCAGACGGTACTCGACAGTGGAGGTCTCACGTTCGGTTGTAGCGTTCATCTCGGTGCCTCCTCGGGTATCGGCTTCCGGTTGGAATGTGCTCAATACAACCACGAACCACTGTGAGTCATGCCCGGAAGGCGGCGTGTTTCGCTCACCGCGTAGCGCGCGGGCCCAGGCATGCCCGCAGTGGGGAGTGTCTGCGGACCTGCGGGGGCTGTCGAGAATAGAATTGATGATTGTGACCTCCGAGTATTCCGCCCACCATCTTCAGGTGCTTGAAGGGCTCGAAGCGGTCCGCAAGCGCCCCGGCATGTACATCGGGTCGAACGGTTCACCCGGGCTCATGCATTGCCTCTGGGAGGTCATCGACAACTCGGTAGACGAGGCAGTCGCCGGCAATGGCGCTCGCATCGACACCATCCTGCACGCCGACGGCAGCGTCGAGGTCCACGACCGCGGTCGCGGTATCCCGGTCGATATCGAACCGCGCACCGGTCTCACCGGTGTCGAGGTCGTCTTCACGAAGCTGCACGCGGGTGGAAAGTTTGGCGGCGGATCGTACGCAGCATCCGGCGGTCTGCACGGTGTTGGTGCCTCGGTCGTGAACGCGCTGTCTGAGCGGCTCGACGTCGAGGTCGATCGCGGCGGCAAGACCTACGGCATGTCGTTTCATCGTGGTGAGCCTGGCTCCTTCCTTGACAGTGGCGAGAAACGGCCGGATGCTCCGTTCACCCCGTTCGAGAAGAGCAGCGAGCTACAGGTCATCGGCAAGGCCAAGCGTGGCGTGACCGGCACCAGGGTGCGCTACTGGGCGGATCGACAGATCTTCACCAAGGATGCGGCCTTCCAGCTCGCCGAGCTCGAGACCCGCGCGCGTCAGACCGCCTTCCTCGTGCCGGGGCTCGAACTCGTCATCCGTGATGAACGGGGCGAAGAGAAGGTAGAGACCTCGTATCGCTACGAGGGTGGCATTGCTGAGTTTGTCGACTACCTCGCCACGGATGCTCCGGTGACTGACACCTGGCGCATCCAGGGCACGGGTTCCTTCAAAGAGACCGTCCCGGTGCTGCAGGCCAATGGGCACATGGCCTCGCAGGAGGTCGAACGCGAGTGCCGCGTCGATATCGCGATGCGCTGGGGTACCGGCTATGACACGGCGACCCGCTCGTTCGTGAACATCATCGCGACGCCTAAGGGCGGTACGCACCAGCAGGGCTTCGAGCAGGAACTGCTCAAGGTGTTGCGTGCACAGGTCGATCAGAACTCGCGTCGACTGAAGGTCGGCAACGACAAACTTGAGAAAGACGATGTCATGGCGGGGCTGACCGCGGTGCTCACCGTCGAGGTGCCAGAACCGCAGTTCGAGGGTCAGACCAAGGAAGTGCTCGGCACTCCGGCCGTGCGCCAAGTCGTCGCGCAGATACTTCGTAAGGAACTCGGGGCACGCTTCACCTCGACCAAGCGAGACGACAAGAACCAGGCGAGCCAACTGCTCGACAAGATTGTCTCCGAGATGAAGGCTCGCGTTTCTGCGCGCACGCACAAGGAGACGCAGCGCCGGAAGAACGCTCTCGAATCTTCCTCGCTCCCCGTGAAACTCGTCGACTGCCGCTCGAACGACGTCTCACGCAGTGAGCTTTTCATCGTCGAGGGTGACTCGGCACTGGGAACCGCTCGGCGTGCGCGCGACAGCGAGATTCAGGCGCTGCTGCCGATCCGCGGCAAGATCTTGAACGTGCAGCGCGCTTCGGTCGCGGACATGCTCTCGAACGCGGAGTGTGCCGCGATCATCCAGACGATCGGTGCCGGCTCTGGTCGCACGTTCGACATTGATACCGCGCGTTACGGCAAGATCATCCTGATGAGCGATGCCGACGTCGACGGTGCGCATATCCGCACGCTGTTGCTCACACTGTTCTTCCGGTACATGCGGCCGCTGATCGAGGCGGGCCGTGTCTTCGCCGCTGTGCCGCCGCTGCACCGCGTGATCGTGATGAACCCCGGCTCTAAGCCGAACGAGACCCTCTACACGTACAGCGAGCAGGAGCTGCACACGCTGCTCGCGAAGCTCCGCAAGACCAACAAGCGTTGGCATGAGCCGATCCAGCGCTACAAGGGTCTCGGCGAGATGGATGCTGATCAGCTGGCGAACACCACGATGGAGAAGTCCGGCCGTCTGCTGCGTCGAGTGCGCATGGAAGATGCCGAGGCAGCTGGTCGCGTGTTCGAACTGCTGATGGGCAATGAGGTTGCGCCGCGTCGTGAGTTCATTATCGACTCGTCAGATCAGCTGTCGCGTGAGGCGATCGACGCGTAACGCGTGGGGTGGCCCTTTGGGCGGCTCATGTGAGTGCGAAGTTGCTTAACCCTTGGTTAAGTGATTAACTCAACTACATGGAAAGTAACTTCGAGGATCAGCGTGACCCGGCAGGCATGCTCGAGACGCTCAGCATCGACCGTGGCCGAATCGGCGAACGGATCACGGCCGAAACCTGGTGGGCTGCACCTGCGCAGGGCTTGGGTGCGGCGCTTATCCTCGTGGCCCCCGCGGCCGGACTAGCATGGGCGTGGCTACCCTTTGTGCTCAGCGTGGGGGTGTTCGTCGGCGTTGAGGTGCTCTTTCGTAAGCGCAGTGGCTTCGGCATTACCCGACCGGCTGGTCCTCGCGGGTGGTGGTTGCTGGTTGCGCTCTTCTTGATCTTCTTCTTCTCGTTTGTGATCAGCCTGGGACTCGCGCTGTTCGGGCTGACCGGATGGGTGGTTGCCGTCGCTGTGGCCGTGGGCGTCGTCACCGCGCTTATCGTCGTGGCCTATGACCGTGCGTATGCTGCCGAGGTGCGCCATGCGGGCTAAACCCCGCTTTGACGAGGCGATCCACGCGCCCACCCGGCTGCGTCTGTGTGCGATGCTGCGCCCGCTCGCCGACGCGGATTTCGCAGCGATTGCCGCGACGCTAGAGCTCAGTGAGGCAAACCTGTCAAAAACCGTGAGAAACCTCGTCGAAATTGGCTATCTCGTCACGAGCAAGCAGGCATCGCCTCAGCGAACGGACGCGCGCCAGACGACCACAGTCAAGCTCACCGCGCAGGGGCGCCGTGCCTTCGATGGGCACCTCGCGGCGCTGCGGGCGATGGCGGGTGACTAGGGTGTGTCTCCCCGCAGGGGAGACACACTCTAAATAACCGGGCGGCCGATCGAGCCGATCACGCCGTCGATGAGCTGGCCTGATGCATCGCGCTTCGCCGGAGTCTCCGGAAGCGTGCGCACGGCACCGTCGCTGCCGACGGCATAGGCGGGCTCTGTGCCTACCCATGCAGCGGTGAGGCGATCCTCGCCCTTCAGGAAGGCGTGCGCACGCACACCGCCAGTCGCACGACCCTTGGCAGGGAACTCGGAGAATGCGGAGACCTTGGCCCGACCAGCGTCCGTTCCGGCGATCATGCCGTCGGTGCCGGAGACGGTGGCGACAGTGACCTCTTCGGACGGAATCACGACGCCGAAGAACAACACCGATGCACCGGCTCCGAGTTTGACGCCGGCCATGCCGCCTGCTGGCGCGCCCTGTGGACGCACTGCGGAAGCCGGGAAGTGCAGCAACTGCGCATCCGTCGTGAGGAAGACGACGTTGGCGTCATCGGGGGCGGCTGCCGCACCCACCACGCTGTCACCGGACTTGAGGCCGATGACCTCCTGCTCCTGACGCACGGGGAGAGCCGAGGCAACGATGCGCTTGACGGTTCCCTGTGCGGTACCGATCGCGATCGGAATTTCGGAGGCGAGATCAACCAGCGCAAGCACCTTCTCGGAACGAGACGTGATGCCGAGATAATCCCGCAGGGGTGCGCCGGCACCCAGTTGCACTGACGTCGCAGGTACAGACGGCAGATCGACGGGGGAGAAGCGCAGGAGGCGACCGGTACTGGTGATCGCACCGACCTCACCACGCACGGTCGCCGACACCGTCGAGAGGATCGCATCGTGCTTGCTGCGGCGCACCGGCCGGCTCAGTTCCTGACCCTCTGTGGAATCCACACGCACTGCGCGACCGGTCGTCGACAAAGCGATCATGGTCGGGGCATCCGCGATCTGCAGGTCGGACTCACCCGGCTTCGCTCGACGAGGTGCCGCCGGCTTCGCGTTCATCAGCAGAGTGCGCCGAGGTGTGCCGTAGGCCTCGGCTGCGGCATCCAATTCCTTCGCAACCTGAGCTCGCAGCAGCACGGGGCTGCCCAGCAGCTCACGCAGTTGCGCGATCTCGGCCTGCAGTGCATCGCGCTCGGTCTCGAGCTCGACACGGGAGAACTTCGTCAGACGCCGCAGGCGCAGCTCGAGGATGTACTCAGCCTGAGCTTCAGAAAGATCGAACACCGACCGGAGTCGCGAGCGCGCCTGCTCGGAGTCATCGGATGAACGAATGACCTGGATGACCTCATCGATATCCAGGATCGCGATGAGGAGGCCCTCAACGAGGTGCAGGCGCTCCTCCCGGCGGTTGAGCCGGTAACGGCTGCGCCTGGTGATGACCTCGAGTCTGTGGCCGACGTAGACGCTGAGCATCTCGCGGAGGCCCAGCGTGCGGGGCTGGCCCTCAACGAGTGCGACGTTGTTGATGCTGAACGAGTCTTCCAACGGGGTGAGCCGGTAAAGCTGCTCGAGCACGGCATTCGGGTCGAAACCGGTCTTGATGCCGATCGCCACACGAAGCCCGTGTTGGCGATCGGTGAGGTCATGGACATCACTGATGCCCTGCAGCTTCTTCGCCTGCACCGCATCGCGGATCTTCTCGATCAGTCGCTCGGGGCCGATCATGTACGGCAGTTCGGTGACGATAATTCCCGTACGCCGAGGTCCGATGGGCTCGACCGAGATCTTGCCACGCACCTTGAATGCGCCGCGGCCGTTCGTGTAGGCATCCTTGATGCCGTCCAGGCCCATGATGATGCCGCCGGAGGGGAAATCAGGGCCAGGCACGAACTCCATGAGCTCGTCGAGGGTCGCATCCGGGTTCTCGAGCAGATGTATTGCTGCCCCGACAACCTCGATGAGATTGTGCGGGGCCATGTTCGTCGCCATACCCACGGCAATGCCGCTGGCACCGTTGACGAGCAAGTTGGGGAAGGCCGCGGGAAGCACCGCTGGCTGCTGGAACTGGCCGTCGTAGTTCGGCACGAAATCGACGACGTCCTCGTCGAGGTTCTCGGTCAGCGCCAAGGCTGACGGGGCAAGGCGAGCTTCGGTGTAGCGAGAGGCCGCTGGGCCGTCATCCAGAGATCCGAAGTTTCCATGGCCGTCCACAAGTGGCACGCGCAGCGCGAAGTCTTGAGACAGGCGAACAAGGGCGTCGTAGATCGCGGAGTCACCGTGCGGGTGGAGCTTTCCCATCACTTCGCCGACGACACGCGCGCTCTTCACATGCCCGCGCTCGGGGCGCAGGCCCATTTCTGCCATCTGGTAGAGGATGCGGCGCTGCACGGGCTTGAGCCCGTCGCGAGCATCGGGAAGCGCGCGGGAGTAGATCACCGAGTAGGCGTACTCGAGGAACGATCCCTGCATCTCGCTGGACAGATCGATGTCCTGGATGCGCTCCTCGACGGGCTCGGCAGATTCGGTGCGGGGCATGGACTTCCTGGGTACGTTGCTGGGCCTGTGAAAGACTGGCTTTGATGTCTCTCATTCTACCGACCACGCCACCCTCCGCTCGGATTCTGAGCGGGGTGGCGGGCGACCTGATCGCTGCGCTCGAGGGCCCAGACGGGCCACTGGCAGCTGCCAGATCGGTCGTGCTGGTCATCGTGGACGGATTGGGCGCCATTCAGCTACGCGGGCACGCTGGGCACGCCAGGCATCTCACGTCTGGGCTCGGCAAGAAAGACGTCGCCTACTCGGTATTTCCGACGACCACGGCCGTAGCGCTGACGAGCACGCTCACCGGCGCAGAGCCCGGCGTGCACGGGCTCGTCGGTTACCGCGTACTTGATCGCTCGCGCGATGTGCTGGTGAACCAGCTCTCGGGGTGGGAGAGCGACGGCATCGACCCGCTCGTCTGGCAGCCGACGCCGACCATATTCGAGCGAGCGGCGGCGGCAGGCCACGCCAGCTATGCGGTGGGGATCTCCGCTTACGCACAGAGCGGATTCACAAAGGCGACGCTGCGAGGGGCTCAGTTCGTGGCAGCGAAGTCGCCGGCTGAGCGGGTTTCCATCGCGTATCAGTTGGCCGCAGACACGCCAGGATCGCTCGTGTACTGCTACCTGCCGGAGGTTGACAAGGCGGGACATAAACACGGCGTGGACTCCGCCGAATGGATCGCTGCGTTGGAGGAGATCGATGCGGCGCTGGCGCTGACAGTTCCGCGCCAGGTCGGCGTGCTCATCACGGCGGATCACGGCATGATCGACGTCCCTGCCCACCGCCAGGTGGTTCTGGAAGAAGGCGATCCGCGTTTCGCCGGCATCCGTCATATCGGGGGAGAGCCGCGCATGCTCCATATCTATCTGGAGCAGGGTGCAGACCCCGATGCTGTACTGGCCTGTTGGCGGCGCGAGAGCGAAGGGCAGGCGGACGTGCTCAGCCGGGCCGAGGCGGAGACAACCAACCTGTTCGGCGTGGTGCTCACGCCCGATGCGAAGTCACGCATCGGAGACCTGCTCGTGATCGCACGCGGCAACCGTGCGTTCTACGACGGTACGGCAGGTGACCTGCGCGCACGCGAAATGATCGGGCAGCACGGTGCCTGCACGCCAGAGGAACGCCAGGTGCCGTACATCAGGCGCGGCGCCTTCGCGAGCTGATCAGTCGTCAGTGCGGATCAGTCGTCAGTGCGGATCAGTCGAGCGAGTTAATCAGTCGTCAGTGCGGGCGCCGAAGACGATCTCATCCCACGACGGCATCGCATTGCGGCGCCGTCGACGACCAGAGGCATCGGATGTGGTCTCCTGCGGGGCCGGTTCGGGTTGCGGCTCTTCGTCGTGAGCGTCGGAGTCTTGTCCGAAGGCATCAAACAGGGCGATCGGGTTGGAGCTTCTCGGGCGCTCTGTGGGCTCGGAGTCCTCGTCGTCGAGTAATGGCGCGTTCTCTCGCTGACCACGGCGGCGGCGCAGCGCCTCCAGTAGGTCGGCTGTGTCAGCGCTGGTCGTCGACTGGTCGGGAGCGCGTTTGATGGCAGCCTGCTGCGCAGCAGCGTTTGAACGTTCCGGTACCGCTGATTCTTCGACATCCGCGTCGAGAATGGGCAGCAGCCTTGGACCGAACGCACCGGAATCGAATCGGCTTTCGTCCTTGTACGGCGATTCGACCCGCTCGCTGTCCACTGCACGAAGGCGAGGGATCAGACCTTCCGGTAATGACCCTTGGCGAGAGAGCTGCGTGGCATCGGCGTTCACGGGAGACAGCGAACTGCGGCGCGGGTCGAAGCCCCACCGAGCGTCGTGTGCGACCTCGTTGGCGGTGAACTCCAGCTTCACGATCCAGCCGGAGTCGTCTTTCCAACTTGCCCATCGTTCATCTGACGCACCGAGCTGGGCGAGCTTCGCCCGAATCGCCACGCCGAACGTGGGTTGCGCGTCGGGCTCGACTTCGCTGCCGATGAGCACGGGGACGGCGAGTGCCTGACCAATGACGTGCTCACGCTCTGCGAGTACGGGGACCTCGAAGCGCGCGACATCGTCGAGGCTGATGCCGAGAAGTTCAGCGACCTCGGCCGCGGCGAGGCCAGATCGGATGTGTGCCTGGATTTCACGGGGGCTCGCGGCAAGGCGCGGCGACTCCTGTGTGTCTCTCCGGCGGGCGCGACGGATCTCACGCTGAAGCACATCGTCGATGGCGAGTGTGAATCGCTCGCCGGATTCGGTGGCGAGGATCAGCAGGTCGTCTTCGGTGCCGATGATAGTGACGTTTTCCATGCGAATGCCCCTCTGAATGGGTGTTGTTTCATGGTGTCACGGGAGTGACCGCAGACCAGGGAATAGCCTGGGCGCGCCGTCAGTTTGATCTCGTATGCGCGACCGCATTTGCTATTTGCTCTCGCGTCGGGCAAACTATGCCCGCCACTACCCGTTGGCACACCACCCACAAGCACCATAAATGGAGATCTACCGCATGGCAACCGACTACGACGCCCCCAGAAAGAGCGAAGACGACTCTGAGTCGATCGAAGCTCTGAAGGAGCGTGTGCCGGACAAACTGTCTGGCACGACCGGCGACGAGGACTCTGACAACCCGTCGAATTTTGACCTCCCGGGTGCAGACCTCTCCGACCTCGACCTTGATGTCGTCGTGCTGCCAGCGCAGCAGGACGAGTTCACCTGCATGAGCTGCTTCCTTGTGCAGCACCGCTCACAGCTTGATCACGACGGAGCAGACGGTCTCATCTGCAAGGAGTGCGCTGCCTGACAGCAGTCGACCTCATGTTTACGCGCCCCGGCCAGTTGGCTTGGGGCGCGTTGTCGTCTCCCGGTGCTGACTCAGACCGGTGTGGATGCCGCGGCTTGTGCGTCGCGTATCGCGGCCGCCAAACGGTCGGGCGTTCGCGTGGAGATCGTCCAGTGCGTCGCCGGGTCATCTGGGTCGATGTTCGGAGCCACGATGATCCCGTCGATGCCGCTACGGATCAGATGCCAGCCGCGCGCGGGAAGCACGGAGCCTCGCGCCGCTTGCGCGTCAGCACCGGTAAGGACAGTCACCGGGCCAAGCCAGCGCGCATCGATGTGCGCCCGGCCGGCGCGGACCACAGCGCCGTCGACACGCACCATCGGTGACCAGGCGATGAGCGCGGTGATCAGCAGTGCACCCGCAGCGATGCCGATGAACAGTGCCGGAAGTGATCCCAGTGGTGTGAGCGTGAGCGTGACCATCGGGGCAATGACTGCCGCGGTCACGAGTAGCCACAGACTTGGCGAAAGACGCTCGCGATAGCGGACACGTGTGTCAGGTGTGGGCTTCTGCATTATCCTCTTGGGGTGAGTGATTCCGTTGATCTTCCCATTATCGCGTCTGTGATGCCGCACTACGCCCATCCGGGTGATGCCGGCGCAGACTTGGTGTCGGCCGAGGCCGTGCGCCTCGAGCCGGGACAGCGTGCGCTCATCCCTACGGGCGTGAGAATCGCACTGCCCGACGGATATGCGGCCTTCGTGGTGCCACGAAGTGGTCTCGCAGCCAAGCACGGCATCACGATCGTGAACTCGCCGGGAACCGTTGATGCCGGTTACCGCGGCGAGATCAAGGTGAGTCTGCTCAACACAGACAGTTCCAGCGCGTACGATGTGGCGGTTGGGGACCGGATCGCCCAGCTGATCATCATGCCGGTCACCCGCGCGAACTTTATTCCGGTTGAGGAGCTTCCGGACAGTGTGCGTGGTGCAGCCGGATTCGGCTCCACCGGATCCCAGGTGCCCACACAGGCAGCCGAGTAGGCAGGAACTTGTAAATGACTGAAGAGATCACCCAGCCGTCGTCAAAATCGGCTCCAGTGAACCGTGCCACCGAGGGTCCGTTCGATGAAAGCGAAGCGAACCCGATTCGCCCGTACATCGACCTCGGCGGCATCAAGATCCTCCCGCGCGAGGGCCTGAACCTGCGCCTCGAGGTGGAAGAGCAGACCAAACGCATCGTCGCTGTCGGGCTCGACTACGAAAATTCCTCACTGCAGGTCCAGCCGTTCGCTGCACCGCGCACGCTCGGGCTCTGGCACGAGACGCGCATGCAGTTGGTCGATCAGGTGCGCCAGCAGGGTGGACGTGTCGAGGAGCGCGAGGGGCCACTCGGTCATGAGCTGCTCGCCGAGGTACCCGGCCCAGCATCGGAAGGGTCGACGCTTCGCCTGGCTCGTTTCGTGGGAGTGGATGGACCACGATGGTTCTTGCGTGGCGTCATCGGCGGGTCCGCCGCATCCGACCCAGAGGCTGCGGCGAAGGTCGAGGATCTATTCCGCTCGATCGTTGTCGTTCGCGGTAATTCGCCAATGCCCCCGCGGGATCTCATCCCGCTGAAGATGCCGGCCACTCCCGGATCCGCGTGAACACCTCTGACGCATCCGCTGCACCTGATTCGCAGGACCCGAACGACGCGGAAGAGCAGGAGCCCTCGGCATCTGATCTGGTCGGTGCGGCCATCGGCTCCGCCGCGCGCAGGGCAGGGCTCGATCCCGAGAAGGATGCGCCGGCTGGCCAGATCGTCTGGCAGGTCATTGGCGGCTGGCGAGGCGTAGCCGAGTCGGTTCTGCCGGTGCTCGCCTTCATCATCACATTCACCGCGACGCAGAATCTGCTGCTCGCGCTTGCGCTCTCCGTGGGTGCGGCAGCGGTGTTTACCCTGATCCGACTGCTGACCAAATCACCACCGGTCGCCGCTTTGTCCGGGCTAGTCGCTGCCGTCGTCGCCGCTGGACTGCCGCTTTTCACCGGGCGCGCAGAGGATCAGTTTGTCATCGGTTTCATCACCAACATCGCGTACGGCTCTGCCTTTCTGATCTCCGCATTCGTGCGGTGGCCGCTGATCGGCGTTCTCGTGGGCTTTCTCGTGGGTGAGGGTCTCGAATGGCGAAGCGATCGGCGCAAGCGTCGCACGTTCTTCTGGCTGACCGTCGCCTGGGCCGTGCTCTTCTTCGCCCGCCTCACTGTGCAGTTGCCGTTCTATTTCGCCGGAGACGTGGCCACCCTTGGCACGGTGAAGATCATCATGGGCATCCCGTTCTTCGCCACACTTCTGGCGGGAACCTGGATTCTGTCTCGCCGGCTCTATCCACGCGAGTCGCGCCTGGATCAGGCATCCGCTTCGTGATAGATTTATCTTGATATCAAGATAAATTGTAGGCTTTCGCTTCCGTACCAAACGGCGCACACTGTTAGGTGTGCCTTGGTGGCAGCGGGCGCCGCAGGCGAGCAAGATGGATTCGCCTATCGCTTCCATCAGACAAGAAGGAGACGGATTCGTGTCCACGGTGAATAGCTTCGGTGCCAAGAGCACCCTGACAGTCGGCAGTACCGACTACGAGATCTTCAGGGTTGACACGGTTCCGGGCTTCGACAAGCTCCCGTTCAGCCTGAAGGTTCTCCTCGAGAACCTTCTTCGCACCGAAGACGGTGCCAACGTGACGAAGTCGCAGATCGAGGCGCTCGGTTCGTGGGATGCCGCGGCAGAGCCCACAACGGAGATCCAGTTCTCGCCGGCCCGTGTGGTCATGCAGGACTTCACCGGTGTGCCCTGCATCGTCGACCTCGCCACCATGCGCGAGGCCGTGACTGCTCTGGGCGGCGACCCGAACAAGATCAACCCGCTTTCGCCCGCTGAGATGGTCATCGACCACTCTGTGATCGCCGACCTGTTCGGTTCGGAGAACGCGCTCGAACGCAACGTCGAGATCGAGTACGAGCGCAACGGCGAGCGTTACCAGTTCCTGCGTTGGGGCCAGACCGCGTTCAACGACTTCAAGGTCGTTCCTCCGGGAACCGGCATCGTGCACCAGGTGAACATCGAGCACCTCGCCAAGGTCATCTATGACCGAACCAACGGCGGAGTCCTCCAGGCATACCCCGACACGTGCGTCGGCACCGACTCACACACCACCATGGTCAACGGCCTTGGCGTGCTGGGCTGGGGCGTCGGTGGCATCGAGGCAGAGGCAGCCATGCTGGGCCAGCCCGTGTCGATGCTCATCCCGCGCGTCGTCGGCTTCAAGCTGAACGGTGAGATCCCGGCCGGCGTCACCGCCACCGACGTCGTGCTCACGATCACCGAACTGCTGCGCAAGCACGGTGTGGTCGGTAAGTTCGTCGAGTTCTACGGCGCTGGTGTTGCATCCGTGCCGCTCGCGAACCGCGCGACCATCGGAAACATGAGCCCGGAGTTCGGTTCCACCGCGGCGATGTTCCCCATCGACGATGTGACGCTGGACTACCTGCGTCTCACCGGTCGTGACGAGCAGGCTGTCGCGCTGGTGGAGGCTTACGCCAAGCAGCAGAAGCTCTGGCACGACCCGGACAGCGAAATTATCTTCAGCGAGTACTTGGAGCTCGACCTCGGCACGGTTGTGCCGTCGATCGCAGGCCCCAAGCGCCCGCAGGACCGCATCCTGCTCTCGGATGCCAAGTCGCAGTTCGAGAAGGACATCGTCAACTACGCCGAGCCGTGCACCTCGGATTCGATCGTTGACCTGGAATCGAAGCACTCGTTCCCGGCCTCTGACCCGGGTGCAGTCCCCGGTGAGGAAGATCACGACACCCGTCCGGTGCACATTTCCAGCGGTGTGAACGGTTCCTCGAAGCCGGTTCCGGTGACGACGCCTTCCGGCGAGAAGTACATCCTCGACCACGGTGCGGTGACTCTTGCCGCCATCACGTCGTGCACGAACACCTCGAACCCCTCGGTGATGATCGCGGCAGGTCTGCTCGCACGCAAGGCGCGCGAGCGCGGCCTGAAGCAGAAGCCGTGGGTCAAGACCACGCTCGGCCCCGGCTCCAAGGTCGTCACCGACTACTACGAGAAGTCGGGTCTCGACAAGGATCTCGAAGGCCTCGGCTTCTACACCGTCGGCTACGGCTGCACGATCTGCATCGGTAACTCCGGTCCGCTGATCGAAGAAGTGTCTGCTGCGATCAACGAACACGACCTCGCTGTGACCGCGGTGCTCTCGGGTAACCGTAACTTCGAGGGCCGCATCAGCCCCGACGTCAAGATGAACTACCTCGCATCGCCCCCGCTGGTCGTTGCTTATGCGCTGGCAGGTTCCATGCACTTCGACTTCGACGTCGACGCGCTGGGCACTGACACCGATGGCAACGAGGTGTTCCTCAAGGACATCTGGCCCGCTCCTGATGAGGTGCAGGCGATCGTCGATTCCTCGATCTCGCGTGAACAGTTCATCAAGCAGTACGCCACTGTCTTCGACGGTGACGAGCGCTGGACGAGCCTGCCGACGCCGACCGGACCGATCTTCGAGTGGGACGAGAACTCGACGTACGTGCGCAAGGCACCGTACTTCGACGGCATGTCGATGGATCTGACCCCGGTCGCGGATATCCAGGGTGCACGTGTCATGGCGACGCTGGGTGACTCGGTCACGACCGACCACATCAGCCCTGCCGGAAACATCAAGTCCGGCACGCCCGCGGCGAAGTACCTCGAGGCGCACGGGGTGCGTCAGAAGGACTTCAACTCCTTCGGTTCGCGTCGTGGAAACCACGAGATCATGATTCGTGGCACGTTCGCGAACATCCGCCTGAGGAACCAGCTGGTCCGCGCCGTCAACGACGGTGCAGAGGTCGAGGGCGGTTTCACCCGTGACTTCACGCAGCCGGATGGCCCGCAGACGTTCATCTACGATGCCAGCGAGAACTACCAGGATGCGGGCACGCCGCTGGTCGTCTTCGGTGGTAAGGAGTACGGCTCCGGCTCGTCGCGCGACTGGGCGGCCAAGGGCACGAGTCTGCTGGGCGTCAAGGCAGTCATCACCGAGAGCTTCGAGCGTATTCACCGCTCGAACCTGATCGGCATGGGTGTTGTCCCACTGCAGTTCCCGGCCGGCGAGAGCTGGGAGACGCTGGGTCTTGACGGCACCGAGATCGTCTCGATCACCGGGCTCGAGGAGCTCAACAACGGCACCACGCCCAAGACGGTCCGCGTCACGGCAGTGCCGAGCGCGCACTCGGCTGAGGGCAAGCAGACCGTGGAGTTCGACGCGGTCGTCCGCATCGACACCCCCGGTGAGGCGGACTACTACCGCAACGGCGGCATTCTGCAGTACGTGCTGCGTTCGCTGGTCTGATCCACTCTGATCGCATAAAGGGCTCGGATGCTTCGGCATCCGAGCCCTTTACGGTTCATCCTCGGGGGATTCTCTGCCCGCGGCGGTAGGATCGGATGGTCGTCGTCCGTTTCCGAGGAGGCGATCGGCGAAGACGTTCAGGAGGTGCGGATGCCCATTCTTCCCGGCATCACGAGTCCACGAGATCTCGACGAGCTGAGCCCCGCTCAACTCATCACGTTGACGGAGGAGATTCGCTCCTTCCTCGTTGAGAACGTCTCGCGCACAGGCGGTCATCTCGGCCCCAACCTCGGTGTCGTCGAGCTCACGCTCGCTCTGCATCGTGTCTTCGAGTCACCTGATGATCCGATCATCTTCGACACCGGCCATCAGTCGTATGTGCATAAATTGCTCACGGGGCGCCAGGACTTCTCTGCCTTACGCGTGCGTGGCGGCCTGGCAGGCTACCCGCAGCGCAGTGAGAGCCCGCACGACGTTGTCGAGTCCTCGCATGCGTCCAGCTCACTGAGCTGGGCTGATGGCGTCTCTCGTGCGCTGACGGCGACCGGACGCGCCGATCGCCACGTCATTGCAGTGGTCGGAGACGGCGCGCTCACCGGGGGGATGACCTGGGAAGCGCTGAACAACATCTCCGACGACAACGACCGAAATCTCATCATCGTAGTGAACGACAACGGCCGCTCTTACGCTCCGACGATCGGCGGAATGTCGCGGTACCTGAACCGTGTGCGCACCGCCGGCGCATACAAAGACCTGCACCACCGCTCCGATCGCTTTTTCCGTCTGTTCGGGCCGGTGGGACGCGCGGTGTTCCGTGGCGTCCGCGGTGGCACGCACGGCTTCCTGTCGCGCTTCACGAACAACGTCGCGCTGTACTCGAATCTCGACATCAAGTACCTCGGCCCCGTTGACGGTCATGATCTTCCTGCACTCATCGAGACGCTCGAGCTCGCGAAGTCCTATGGCGCGCCGGTGATCGTTCACGCGATCACTGAGAAGGGCCGCGGGTACCAGCCGGCGCTGGATGACGAGGCAGATCAGTTCCATGCCGTCAACAGCATGGATCCGGTGACCGGTGAGCCGCTCAATAGCAGTGGCACGGGGTGGACGGACGTGTTCGCTGACGCTCTCGTCGGCGTGGGCGAGCGTGACCCGAAGGTCATCGCCATGACCGCTGCCATGCTGCGCCCGACCGGTCTCGCACCGTTCGCCGAGCGTTTCCCCGACCGTGTCTACGACGTCGGGATCGCCGAGCAGCATGCGGTGGCTTCGGCGGCCGGGCTCGCCTTCGGCGGACTGCATCCTGTCGTCGCGATGTATGCCACATTCATGGGGCGCGCATTCGACCAGGTATTGATGGATGTGGCTCTGCACAAGGCCGGTGTGACATTCGTCTTGGATCGCGCAGGGGTGACCGGTCCTGACGGGCCAAGCCACCACGGCATGTGGGATCTGGCGATGCTGCAGATCGTGCCGCACATTCGTATTGCTGCGCCTCGTGATGGCGCGCGGTTGCAGGAAGCACTCGACGAGGCTGTCGCAGTCGACGATGCGCCGACGGTGATCCGCTTCCCGAAGGGTTCGGTAGCCGAAGATCTGCCTGCGATCGAGCGGTTGCGCGATGGCGTCGATGTGCTCTCGCGTGGCGAGAGCGAAGACGTGCTGATCGTCGCGATCGGTCCGTTCGCCGCCATGGCGATGGATGTTGCCCAGCGCCTGCGTGCGCAGGGCATCGGTGCCACCGTGATCGACCCCAGATGGGCGATTCCGGTACAGGAATCTGTCGTCGAGCTCGCCGCTCGCCATCGCCTCGTCATCACGCTGGAGGACGGCATCCGCGTCGGGGGGATCGGCACGCGCGTGCGTCAGGTACTCCGCGAGGCCGGAATCGACACGGCTGTGGATGAGCTCGGTCTGCCCGACGAGTTCATCGATCACGCATCCCGTGACCAGATCCTCGCGGATGCCGGACTCACGGCCTCCAAGATCGCTCAGGATGTCGTCGCGCAGGTGCTCGGCACCCGCATTCCGGTCGCGCGCAACGCGGGAGAGACCGGCGCAATCGACCTGCCGCTGCACGAACGACGCTGAGCGACGTGCCGACAACGCGAAAGCGGGGCGGCCCGAAGGCCACCCCGCTCTCGTCGTGAACTGATCAGCTGTTCGCGATGCCGCGGATCGGCGGAGTGTGGAACGTGCCACCGAAGACCCGCTCCGCAGCGCCCTCACGATCGAGGTACGGCGAGGCGCCGCCGTCGATGAACGGCCAACCTGCACCGAGGATCAGGCAGAGATCGATGTCCTCGACCTCTGGGACGACGCCCTCGTCGAGCATGAGCTTGATCTCCTGTGCCAGACCGTCCTGCACACGGCGCAGAATCGTGTCAGCGGATGCAGGAGAGGAGCCCACAGCGCCCTTGAGTGCCTTCTCAGCGGCCTTCGTCCAACCGGTGATCCGGCCGCCCTTGTCCTTCTCGACGACCTTGTCCAGCTCCGCCAGTGCGTGGAAGTTCTCGTTCGCGTAGAAGCGCTCCGGGAAATGCCGCACCATCGTGTCCTGCACGTGCGCGGCGACCTTCCAGCCGACGAGGTCGATGAGCTGGAACGGCCCCATGGGCAGGCCCAGCGGACCGAACGCCTTCTCGACGTCGACGATGGGCGTGCCTTCGTAGACGGCGCGAGCTGCCTCGCCCATGACCTTCGCCAGCAGTCGGTTGACCACGAAGCCCGGTGCGTCGGCCGTGAGAACACCGTTCTTACCGAGTCCGCGAGACACCACGAACGCGGTGGCCAGTGTCTGCTCGTTGGTGGCCGGCGTCTTCACGATCTCGATCAGCGGCATGACCGCAACCGGGTTGAAGAAGTGGAATCCGACGAGCCGCTCGGGGTGAGCGAGCTTCTCGCCGATCTCCTCGACCGACAGCGACGAGGTGTTCGTGGCAAGGATGGCGTCGTCAGCGATGAACTTCTCGATCTCGCCGAACACCGTCTGCTTGACGCCGATCTCTTCGAACACTGCCTCGATGACGAAGTCGCAGTCTGCGTACTCGCTCTTGTCGACGGTGCCGTGGATGAGACCGCGCAGCTTATTGGCGCTGTCGCTGTCGAGACGTCCCTTCGCTTCGATCTTGCCGATCTCCTCATGGATGTAGGAGACGCCCTTGTCGACGCGCGCCTGATCGATATCGGTGATGAGCACCGGCACCTGGAGCTTGCGGACGAAGAGCAGCGCGAACTGACTGGCCATCAGGCCAGCGCCGATGATGCCGACCTTGGTGACCTTCTTCGCCAACGCCTTGTCCGGCGCGCCGACAGGACGCTTGGCACGCTTCTGCACGAGATCGAACGCATACATGGATGCCGCGAACTGATCGCCAGTCACGAGCTCGGCGAGCGCCGCGTCTTCACGCGCGAATCCCTCGGCCTTCGTGCCACTCTTCGCCTTGTCGAGCAGTTCGAGCGCAGCATATGGCGACTTGGGAACGGTGCCGATCTTCGACTCCAGCATTCCGCGCGCCATCTTGATGGCGATGGGCCACTTGGTGAGGCGCTCGATCTTGCCAGGTTCGTTCTTACGCTCGACCTTCTTGCCGCCGAGAACTGCATCCGCCCAGGCGAGGGACTTCTCCAGATAGGTCGACGCGGGGAAGATCGCATCGAAGATACCCAGGTCAAAGGCCTGCTGCGGCCTCAGGACGCGGTTCTGCTTCAGCGGGTTCGAGATCACGACCTCGAGGGCATTCTCGATGCCAATGAGGTTCGGCAGCAGGTACGCGCCACCCCAGCCGGGGATAAGCCCCAGGAACACCTCTGGCAGCGCGATGGCGGCCGCTGAGGCATCCACTGTGCGGTAGGTCGAGTTCAGTGCGATCTCGAGTCCACCACCGAGTGCGAGTCCGTTCACGAACGCGAACGAGGGAACGCCGAGTTCGCTGAGCGAGCCGATGACCTTGTGCCCGAGCTGCGCAATGAGCAGAGCCTGATCCGTCGACCCGACCTTGGAGATGTCGGAGAGATCGGCACCGGCAGCGAGGATGTACTGCTTACCGGTGATGCCGACCGCCTGAATTTCGCCAGCCGCTGCGCGCGCCTTGAGCGTCGACAGGGTCTCGCCGAGCTCGGTGAGCGTGGCAGGACCCAGCGTGTTCGGTCGGTTGTGATCGCGGCCGTTGTCGAGCGTGATCAGCGCCAGCACCTTGCCGGATGCGAGGCGGACATCGCGCACGATGGAGTGCGTGATGACTTCGTCATCGGCCAGAGCGACGATGGGGGAGAAATCGATCAATTCGTAATCGGTCACGTTCGTCACTTCCGCTTCTTGCCGTCGTAGTGGGGGTTCTCCCAGATGACAGAGCCGCCCTGGCCCAGACCCACGCACATGGCGGTCAGGCCGTAGCGCACGTCGGGACGCTCGGCGAACTGCGCCGCGAGCTGAATCATCAGCCGCACCCCAGAAGCGGCGAGCGGATGCCCGATCGCGATCGCGCCGCCCCACTGGTTGACTCGCGGGTCGTCGTCCGCGATGCCGAAGTGATCGAGCAGCGAGATGACCTGAATCGCGAACGCCTCGTTGAGCTCGAACAGCCCGATGTCAGCGATCGAGAGACCGGCCTTCTTCAGTGCCTTCTCCGTCGATGGAATCGGACCGATGCCCATGATCTCCGGCTGCACGCCGGCGAAGGCGAACGAGACCATCTTCATCTTGGGCGCGAGCCCGAACTCCTTGACCGCGCCACCACCGGCCAGCAACGACATGGTTGCGCCGTCGGTCAGCGGTGATGAAGTGCCAGCGGTCACACGACCGTGCGGACGGAACGGCGTCTTGAGCGATGCCAGGTCTGCCATCGTGGTCTGCGGGCGGCGCCCCTCGTCTTCGGCGGCGAGTCCCCAGGCGCCGTCGGCGCCCTTGGTGGCCACAGTCACGAGGTCGGGCTGGATCTTGCCCGCGTCGTACGCTGCCTGCACCTTCTGCTGGCTCAGCATGCCGTAGCGGTCGGAACGCTCCTTCGTGAGATGCGGGAACCGGTCAAAGATCCGCTCGGCGGTGACACCCATGTTCAGTGCACCGGGGTCGACCATCTTCTCCGACACGAAACGCGGGTTCGGATCGGCATTGGCGCCGATCGGGTGATGCCCCATGTGCTCGACGCCACCGGCGAGTGCGAAATCGTACATGCCGATGCCGATGGAAGCGCCCATCGTGGTGACGCTGGTCATCGCACCCGCACACATACGCTCGACGGCGAGGCCGGGAACGGTGTTGGGGAGTCCTGCGAGGATGGCCACAGAGCGACCAAGGGTCAGTCCTTGGTCACCGGTCTGGGATGTCGCCGCGATTGCGACGTCATCGATGCGGTCCGCGGGAACGCTTGTGTTGCGCTCCATCAAACCGATCGTCGCCTTCACGGCGAGATCGTCTGCGCGGGTGTTCCAGTACATGCCTTTTTCGCCGGCGCGCCCAAACGGGGTGCGCACGCCATCGACGAAGAAGACGTCCGAGATCTCGGCCACTCTGCCTCCAAGGTTAGGTATGACCTCAGCCTAGGAGTCGCAGCGATGCGAATGGAATCGCTTGGATTGAACCTACGACTCCGACACGACGGCCGGTTCAGGCGATTGCGCTGCTTCTACAAAGGCATCCACAATCTTCTGTGCAGTCTGCTCAATCTGCCATGCGCGCGCGCCGAGCGTTTCGAGCGCAGTCGACATGGCATCCGTCGTCAGTTCCGGGGGCGTCCAGGCCAGGCGGCGCAGGGTGTCCGGCTTGAGCAGATTCTCCGTGGGCATCGCCAGTTCTTCGGCCTGAGCCTCGACAACAGGCCGCGCGAGCTTGAGCCGTGCGTCAGCTTCCGGGTTGCGTTCGGCCCACGCCCGCGCGGGCGGGAGCGCATCGTTGGACACTCGCACGCGGGGGAGGATCTCCGCCTCGCGACCGCGCACGATCGCCTGCCACCATCGATCCAGCTGCGAACGGCTGGCACGTCCGGTGAAAGCCGGCACGCTGGCGAGTGCCTGTTTGCTCTGAGGATTCGCAAGCACAGCGGCGACCAACGAGCGATCGGGGACGAGGCGTCCCGGAGAGGTGTCCTCCTGCTGGGCGTACTCTTCGCGCGCTTCCCACATTGATCGGGCGATGGCGAGACCGCGCGCGCCCTTGACCTGATGCAGACCGCTCAGGCGACGCCAGGGGTCTTCACGCGGTGGTCGCGGCGGCTGCGCCAGGGTCGCAGCGAACTCCTGTCGTGCGAACTCGGTCTTGTCCTGCTCGTCGAGTTCAGCGGCGATCGCATCGCGCACATCGATCAGGTGGAGTACATCGAGAGCCGCGTAGTCCAGCCACGTCTTGGGCAGCGGTCTGGTCGACCAGTCCGCTGCGGAGTGCTCTTTCTTGAGCGTGATGCCGAGGGTCTCTTCGACGACGGCCGCGAGACCGACGTGATCGTGGCCGAGCAAGCGGGAGGCGAGCTCGGTGTCGAAGATGCTCGCCGGGTCTAAATCGAGTTCACGCAGAGACGGGAGGTCCTGGCTGGCGGCGTGGAAAACCCATTCGACGTTCCCGATGGCGTCCTGCAGAGGCGAGAAGTCACCTATCGCAGGGGGGTCGAAGAGGAAAACGCCGACGTCGCGACGGAATACCTGCACAAGGTAGGCGCGCTGCGAGTATCTGAAACCGGAAGCGCGTTCGACGTCGACAGCAACCGGTCCGGTTCCCGCCGCGAGCAGCTCGCAGGCTGCCTTGAACTCGATCGGATCGTCGATGACGGTGTACTCAGTCACGACCTGCCCTTCGTGCGCCGAACACGGCGATGTTTTCTGACCCGGGCGGAAGCCCGGCGAGCATGCCGACGAGTTCGGCCCATGCTTCTACGTGTGGCCGGAATGGTTCTTCCGGTGTCCAAGACGAGCGTAGTTCGATCTGCGCCCCGTCGCCTTCATCGCTCAAACCGCCGAACCCCTTTGACAGGGTCTTCGTTGAGGTGCCGGATGCTGCGTGGTAGACCGCATCTCGTGACGCCAGTGCATCCACGAGCCACGACCAGGTCACATCCGCCAACAGTGGGTCGGTGCCGATCTCAGGCTCCAGGGGCGCTTGAGCGAACGTGATGACGCGCCATGCGCCGCCCCACGCATTGGGCTCCTCCGGATCATGCAGAAGCACGAAGCGCCCGGTGCCGTAGATCGAGTCGCCATGGTCATCGGGGCGTACGTCAGCGGCGAGCGCGATCGCGAAGGGCGCGAGCCCCTGCGGTGCCGCAATCTCACGCACCACGATGTCATCACGGAACACCGTGTCGCGCAGTTCTGCTGCGGCACGTTCGAAGTGCGCTCCGGCATCGGGATGTGCGGTCACGGGAACAGGCTAGAGTCAGGAAGCGATGAAGAGTCTCAGGCACGCCGTTGCGCTGTTGGTACCCGCACTGCTCGCTCTGGGCGCCGCAGCGATGTTTCTTGTGTTCGCGATCGCCCGAAAGGTGGTCACACCAGGTGTTCGTGTCACTGACACCGAGATCCTCGCGGTAGATACCGGCGCACAGACGATCGAGCTCACTCGCACGCCCGATACCGAGTTGCCGGGCCGGTATGGCCTGTTCACCACCGGCACGACGGGCTATGTGAAGCTCGGTGCGGTGCTGAGCGCGGACAAAAAGCGAGTACGGCGCAAGCTGCTCACACAGGTCGAGACGGGTGCGAAGCTCGATCGCGCGGCATCGTTCAGTGGCTGGTATTACTCCACACCGAGCGAGTTGCACCTGCCGTGGGAATCTTTGTTGATCGGGTCGCCGGCAGGGCCCTGTCCTGCCTGGCTCTTTCCTGCCGAATCGACGACCTGGGTGATCCAGGTCCACGGCCGCGGTGGGGCTCGATCTGAGTGCCTACGTGCGGTGCCGGTGTTTCACGGGATGGGGCTGCCCAACCTTGTCGTCTCCTACCGCAACGATGGCGAAGCACCGCGCGTGCGTGGTGGCTCCTACGCGCTGGGTGCATCGGAATGGCGAGATGTGGACGCGGCGATCGGCTACGCGCTTCGCCACGGTGCCACGCGAGTGCTGCTGATGGGCTGGTCGATGGGCGGTGCGATCGCGCTGCAGACCGCTGTGTCATCCGCGCACCGAGAGAAGATCGCCGGTCTCATACTGGAGTCTCCTGTCGTCGACTGGCGTACGGTGCTGCGATTCCAGGCACGAGAATCCGGCATCCGCGCTCCGTTCCCTGCCCTGGCGATGAACGCACTGTCGTCTCCATTGACGGCGCGTCTAAGCGGGTCAGGCGAAACGATCCCTTTCGACAAACTCGACATGGTCGCGCGAGCCGATGAGCTCACCGTGCCAATTCTCGTGCTGCACAGCGACGATGACGGCTTTGTGCCTGCGGATGCCTCGCACGCGCTTGCCGAAGCACGACCGGACCTCGTCACCATGCCACGATTCACCGTGGCGCGGCACACCAAGCTCTGGAATTACGACCAGATGAGCTGGACCGGGGCGATCACCGACTGGACGAGCGCGAACGGCTTCAGCCCTTCTGACTGATCAGCGCTTCTGAGTGACCTGTCGCTTCACGCGCAGCAGCATCCCGGTCATTCCACCGATTCGCAGCGGCGACACGGCGCGGGTCAACCCGATCGACTGTGAGTAGTCGTCCGGGATCGCGAGTACTTCATCGGCAGTGAGACCGGTGATGCCCTGCACCAGGATGCTGGCGAATCCGCGCGTCGTCGGAGCCTCGGGTGGCGCCGTCGCATGCATGGTGACAACGCCATCAGCGACTTCGACGTAGATGTAGACGGGCGACTGACACTCGGCCACGCGCTCGTACATCTCTGGATGACTCGCGACCGCCTCGGACACAGCGGGGAGCTCGTAGGAGAACTCCAGCAGCAGCTGAAGACGCTCGGACTCGGGGAGTTCGAGGAAGTCGTCGCGGATCTGCGCGAGGGTGTCAGGAAGGTGCGTGGTGCTCATCCCTGCAATTCTCCCACGCTCAGAGCGTGCCGGGCTCAGACCCGGTGACGATCGGCACACGGACGGCGCTGCCCCATTCGGTCCAGGAGCCGTCGTAGTTGCGTACTTTCTCGAAGCCCAGCAGATGCTTCAGCACGAACCAGGTGTGGCTGGAGCGCTCACCGATGCGGCAATAGGCGACGACATCATCGCCGTCGCGCAGCCCGGCGCCGTCACGGTAGATGGCATCCAACTCAGCGCGCGGCCGGAAACCGCCGTCTTCTGCGACAGCCTTGCCCCACGGCACGCTTTGCGCCGTGGGAATGTGGCCGGCGCGCAGTGAGCCCTCCTCAGGATATGCGGGAGCAGTGGTGCGATCACCGTTGTATTCCTCGGGGGAGCGGACGTCGATCAGCGGGTTGCCCAAGTGGGCGAGCACGTCGTCCTTGTACGCACGCAGGAGCGAGTCGTCGCGCTCGATGACCGGGTACTCGGTCGCGGCACGCGTCGTTGCTGCGGTCGTGGTGTCGCGGCCCTCGGTGATCCAGCGGTCGCGGCCACCATCGAGGAGGCGCACGTCTTCGTGGCCGAATAGGGAGAACACCCAGAGGGCGTAGGCGGCCCACCAGTTGTTCTTGTCGCCGTAGATGACGACGGTGTCATCGCGGGAGATGCCCTTGCGGCTGAGCAGCTTTGCAAAACCTTCACCATCGACGTAGTCGCGAACGACCGGGTCGTTCAACTCGGTGTGCCAGTCGACCTTGACCGCGCCAGGAATGTGCCCGGTTTCATACAGCAGCACGTCTTCATCGGACTCGACGACGACGAGCCCTGGGTCACCGAGATGATCCGCCAGCCATTCGGTGGTGACGAGCCGGCCAGGCTCGGAATACTCGGCGAACTTTGCAGAAGAAGAATCGAACTCGATGGACACGTGGCGCTCCTCGATGGGTAAGCGAGCGAAGGCTCTGGCTGCGACGGCGTAGTGTTGAGCCGTCCCTTCGACGATAGAGCGGTTTGGTCTGCTCCGGACCCGTTCTGTAAGACTTCGACACAGGAAACGTATGCCCGACATCCTCAGCCCGAACGCCGTGCACCTCACTGACCGACAGCCAGTGGTCACCGGCGCCGAGATGCTCGCGAGCATGGTGCCTCCGCCGCAGTTCGACTCCGCGACGTTTGAGAGCTACCGGTCGGATGATGCGTACCCGTCGCAGGCGGATGCCAAGGGCCTTTTGGAGCGGTTCGCCGGGCGAGGTGCTCCGGCCAAACGAAGCGGATTCTTCGGCCGTGCCAAGAAAGAGCCGGCGCTGAAGCCCGGCGTCTACCTCGATGGCGGATTCGGCGTGGGCAAGACCCATCTCCTCGCATCGATTTACCACGCGATGCCCGCGCGTCGGAAGTACTTCGGTTCGTTCATCGAGTACACCGCGCTGGTCGGGGCACTCGGATACAAGAACACCGTCGACCTCCTGCGTGGAGCTGATCTCATCTGCATCGATGAGTTCGAGTTGGATGACCCAGGCGACACCATGGTCATGACCCGGTTGCTGGCTGAGTTGGTTCCGACCGGCACGCGGCTGGCCGCGACATCAAACACCCCGCCAAACGCACTCGGTGAGGGACGTTTCGCTGCACAGGACTTCCTGCGAGAGATCCATGCGATGTCGGACAGCTTCGAGACGATCCGCATCGACGGTGTCGACTTCCGCCAGCGTGCACTGGACGGCCAGGCGGTCATCTTCGAGGATGCCGAGTACCACGAGCGCATCGCGTCTGCCGCGGCAGTGGGCACAGCATCCGATGACCTGTTCGATGATGTCATCCGTCACCTCGCCAAGGTGCACCCTTCGCGGTACATCCGGTTGATCGATGACCTGACGCTGGTCGGACTTCGTGACGTGCGCGTGCTGACTGATCAGTCCGAGGCGCTGCGATTCGTGGCGTTCGTCGACCGGGTCTATGACGCCCAGCTCCCGATCATCGCGACCGGCGGCGCTTTGGACCAGGTCTTTTCCGAAGAGATGCTCGGCGGTGGCTACCGCAAGAAGTACCTCCGTGCGCTCTCTCGCCTGAACGCGCTGACACACTCTGCGACAGCGCCGAGCAACGCGTAACGCGATGGTTACACGCCGGACCAGCGTGTAACAACGGGGAAACACGCGACGCGCATCCCGGAAATCGAGCATCGCCACACTGAAGTTCTCAATTACTTCGGATGTGAGGTTTTCCTATGGATGCTCCCGGCAACATTTCGTGGGGTATTACCGCCACGGCGCTGGTTCTGCTGATGACGCCTGGTGTGGCGTTCTTCTACGGCGGGCTCGTCAAGGCGAAGAGCGTCGTCAGCATGATGATGATGAGCTTCGGCTCCATCGGCCTGGTCGCGGTGCTGTGGATTCTTTTTGGTTTCTCCATGAGCGCTGTCGACGGCCCCGGTCAGTTCGCCGGCAATCCCTTTGCGGACTTCGGTCTGAGCTCGCTCGCATCAGGTGAGGGGTCGAACGTCGCGCTGCTTGGTGTCGCATACGGCGCCACTTTCGCGATCATCACCATCGCCCTGATCTCCGGTGCAATCGCAGATCGCGCGAAGTTCGGCAGTTGGTTGATCTTCGCCGGTGTATTCGCCACCGTCGGCTACTTCCCGATCGCGGCGTGGGTCTGGGGCGGTGGCTGGATCATGGAACTCGGCACCACGCTCTTCGGCGCCGACAGCGGCATTTCCGTCATTGACTACGCCGGTGGTACCGCGGTGCACATCAACGCCGGCGCAGCAGCGCTGGCGCTGGCACTCGTGCTGGGCAAGCGGATCGGCTTCCAGAAGGGCATCCTGAAGCCCCACAACGTGCCGCTGACGCTCATTGGTGCGGCGATCCTGTGGTTCGGATGGTTCGGCTTCAACGCCGGTGCCGAATGGTTGTCGGAGGACATGGGCGGTGTCGGCCTCATCGGTCTGAACACACTCGGTGCGACGGCGGCCGCGATTCTCGGTTGGATTCTCGTTGAGCGGATCAAAGACGGCAAGGCCACCTCGGTCGGCGCTGCTTCCGGTGCTGTCGCCGGTCTTGTCGCCATCACCCCCGCGTGCGCAAACCTCACGCCTGGGTGGTCGCTCCTGCTCGGCGCTCTCGCCGGTATCGCCTGCGCGCTGGCCGTCGAGCTCAAGTTCCGCCTCGGCTTCGACGACTCGCTTGATGTCGTCGGCATTCACCTCGTCGGTGGCCTGCTCGGCACGATCTACCTGGGCTTCTTCGCCACGGAGACCGGTCTGTTCGTCGGCGGCAACGCAAGTCAGCTTGCCGTCCAGGTGATTGCCGCACTCGGCGTGCTGATCTACTCCTTCGTCATCGCCTTCATCATCGGAACGGTGATCCAGAAGACGATCGGCTTCCGCATCACGAACGAAGACGAGATCGCCGGTGTCGACTCGGTCGTGCACGGCGAGGAAGGTTACGCGCTCGTCGACGCGTGAGCGCATCCTGTCTCGAAAGGGTGCCACTGTCTCGGTAGCGTGCCGCTGTCTCGATAAGGTGACGGGGTGAGTTCTTCCCAGAGCATCCTCGGCCAGCTTGTCGAGCTCGTCCTCAAAGCCCTTCTGCCCAGATCGTCTCGGCCTGCCAAGCAGGAGCCGAGGCGATCTGGCGCGTCGTCCTCTGATTCTTCAACCGGCTCGGATCTGGGGCGTCAGCAGGGGAGTGAGACGGTGAGTGTGGACCCTGATCGCATCCCGGGGCTTGTTGTCCGCTACGCGCCGAAGAAGGACGGCGCACCGGATGCCGGAGAGGTGATCTGGACCTGGGTGCCCTACGAGGAGAACGATGGGCGTGGCAAGGATCGCCCGGTGCTCGTGATCGGACGGGAGTCGTCGTCACGCGTGTACGCGGTGCGGATGACCAGTAAGACACACGACCGCGACCGTGACTACCTGTCGATCGGCAGCGGGGAATGGGACGCGCAGGGCCGTGAGTCCTGGGTGGACATAGAGCAGTTGTACAGCGTGCACGAGGATGGGATGCGGCGTGAAGCTGCTGTTCTCGACCGTGGACGGTACGACAGGGTATCGAAAGCGCTGACGACGCGTTACGGCTGGGCCAGGAACAGCTAAACAGGCCTCACGCGCCTGGCGTGTCTCACACACGCTGGGCGGGTAGTGCCTTCTCCAGCTCAGGGAATGCCTGCAGCACCATATCGACGAGTCTGCTCAGTGGGCGGGTCAGTGGATCGGTGGCGGGAACTCCGTGGTCCAGTTCGATCTCATCGATCGCCGCCGAGACCTGGGCGTCGGTGAGGTGCTCGTGGTTGACGGTCACACCGATCACCCTGGTGTCAGCGAACGCTTCGATGAGGGCGATCTCACTGGCGACGTCGGGCATGGGCATCATCGGGAAATCTCCGAGCACGCGCCTGCCCGGCGCATGCTGAACAATCACACCCGCAGGGCGGCTGCCGCGCAGAATGTGCGCTGAGGTCAGATAGGCGGGGTGGCTGAGTGCGCCCTGGCCCTCCACGATGATGATGTCGGGATCTTCGCCTTCGAAGGCGCGGACGACCTGATGCTCGACTTCGCCCGAGCAAAACTGCGGGACAAGGGCGTCGAGTGCGACGCCGTAGCGACCGCCCTGGATGATCGTGGTCTGTCCGGTGCCGACCATCACCGCGCGGATGCCGTGGTCCTGGAGCGCCTGAACGAGGAGCGTCGCGGTCGTGCGCTTGCCGATGGCACCGTCGGTGCCGAGGACAGCGATCCTCGGGCAGGTGACGTCGAAGATGCGCCCAGAGAACAGGTGCAGATCCTTCTTATCCCGCGGGCGGCGCACGTCGGTGATGGTGACGCCCGCAACGAGTGCGGCCGCGACGAACTCCACGTCGTCGTTGAGGAACTCGTGGAGGCCGTTGATGATGTGCATGCCGCGGGCGATGCCATCCAGCAGCACGACGCGTTGTGCGGGGGAGAGGAGGCCGTCCGCTGGCGCGACGCCGCAGATGAGGTAGTCCGGAACATGGCCCGCGTGCGCGATGGCTTCAGGCAGGCTCGCGAGGATCGGGATGCCGTTCGCAATGTCATCGAGGAATGTGCCTGCGTCTGCCCCGGCATGGCGGCTGTCGAGCACGCTGAGAATGTCGTACTTCTCGGAGTGGCGGACGAGGCCGTTCGCCGTCTTGCCGTCCTGCTCGCCGAACTGGCCTTCGCAGTACACGATCGCGGATGAGCCGGCCGGGAGTACCGGGATCGAGCCCGGCTTATCGTCTGAACTCGTGTCAGCGAAATGGGTATACGGGTACACAGAAATCAAGTCTCCTCAGATCAGACAGAGGAGGCGACGGAGAACGAAATGGCAGATGCGGCCCGTTGGTCGACAAGAAGTCTTCCCTGATGTCGACAATATGCCGACTTTGCTCACCGTAGCAGTCAAATCTGCAGGTCAGCCCGGAAGATCTTCTCTGAAGCGCTGCGGCGGGGAGCGGATGATCATCTCAGACGATCTGAGATTTCCTTTGTGGTGGGCGATACCGGACTCGAACCGATGACCTCTTCCGTGTGAAGGAAAAACAGCGCCCAGTGATGGTGTGGAAATGTGCGTGTTCTCGCGGTTTTCGGCTCTCTCAGCATCTCTCAGCATCACTGGTTTGAAATGAAGATGTGGCCAAAATGTGGCCACGTGGAGAGCGCTTTGCATGGTCGACAGGTTAGCGGTCCGAAGCGCACTGCGCATGGGTGACCTATGAGCGAGCCCACCACCTACGACAAGCCAGCCATTGTCTTCGTCACACCACCCGTGCATCTTCATCCGCTTCTCGATTCCATTCAGATCCAGAAGTACCTGCCGGCGGCGTTGTCGGCGGACGTATTCACGGCCTTCCGCCGGGACGGCGAAACGGATATGACGATGACACCGCTCGATCTCATCGATCTCGCAGAGAGTGCCCTGGAACGAGCAACTGTGCGGGTTCGGGAATTCATTATCATTCACGATTCGATGCTTGACGTGACGCCACTGCGCGAACGATTCCCGCACATCGCGTTCACCGTCGCGGTATGTGACGCTGACGACTGGACCGCACGCCGCTGGTTAATCCGCGTGCACGACGCGCGCAAGCGGGATCGAAAGCTTCAGCAGACGTACCCGGAGCACTGGTGATGGCGGCGTTCACGGAGATGTCCTGCTGGACGCGCGACTCAGACCGTCTCGCCTGGACCGATGTGCGGCTCGATTCGCGGCGGCAGTTCATCGTCCGCGTGCAGATGTGATGCGTAGAGACAACTCGGACAGCCTACATACGGGCCAGCCTCGATGATGTACAGCTCCAAGGGTCCGCAGCCGTTCGGACACATCATTGCGCCTGTCATGAGCCCAGCGTAGGTGACTGTCGATACGCTGGGCTTGAGCCGGTGGAATCGCTACCACTGACTCGTCGGCGACACGAGCACGCCGACGTCGAAACTTGTATGAAGCAGGAGCAATGGCCACACCGATTTCTCGTGACGAGTCCTCTCACCGCGGGCAGATCAAATCGCGTGAGCGGGTGCGTGACCTCGCCGAGGTTTACACGCACAAGCGCGAAGTCGACGCGATGCTCAATCTGGTGCCTGACATGTTTCCGAACGCGGAGCGGCCGGGTGACATCGACAAGAAGTTTCTTGAACCAGCGTGCGGCAGCGGCAACTTTCTCGAGGAGATTCTGACGCGCAAGCTAGAGTTCGTGACGACCGCCGCCTACGGCACCGGCGCGACGTTTGAGCACCGAACCCTGCGCGCTCTTGCGAGCATCTACGCCATCGACATCAACGATGAGAATGTCGAAGAGTCGAGGGATCGACTGCGTTCGCTCGTCGCATCGCACATCGACATGGAGCTCAACACGAAGCCAGCAACCGAAGGATTCGTTGCCGCGGTTGACGCCATTCTGAACACCAACATCCTTCACGCTGATTCCTTGGCCGACGTGGACTCCATTACCTTCGTGGATTACCATCCGAGCCGCGGCAGTACCTTCATTCGCGAGTGGTCTCCGATGCAGGCAGAAGCAGAAACGATGGGCCTGTTCTCGATGTTTGAGACCAGGCGGGACGAAACACCAGTGCATTACACGACACTCAGTTCGATGCCTGAACCGACGACCGCCGGAGCTGTGAAATGACGATCACTCGCAAGCGCCGCCATGTCCCGGACATCCTGGACTGCCTGGCGCAGCTATCTAATGACGAAGTTCCCACGCCGCCAAAACTTGCGCGCGCGATGCTCGATCTGCTCCCTGCCGAAGTATGGAGCGACCCGGCATTGCGTTGGCTTGACCCGGGTGTGAAGTCGGGCGTCCTGCTCCGAGAGGTTGCCCGCCGGTTGCTTGACGGCCTGGCGAACTGGGAACCCGATTTTACTAAGCGCCGGCGGCACATCTTCGAGAACATGTTGTTTGGACTCCCGATTACGGAGATGACCGCGCTCATCGGACGCCGCAGTCTTTACTACTCGCGTGACGCATCTAGCGAGCACTCTGTACTGCAGTTCGGCACGGAAGCCGGCAACCTTCCACTCGTTCCCGCAGCGCACACCTTCAAGAAGGGTCGGTGCAGCGTCTGTGGCGCGGCCGACACCATTGACCGCGGCGATACCCGCGAATCCCACGCCTACGCGTTTATTCACGACGCGTTCCCTCCCAAGGAGCTGCAGGACATGAAATTCGACGTAATCGTGTCAAATCCGCCATTCCAGATGGACGACGGTGGCAACGGCGCCAGCGCTAGTCCCATCTATCACCGGTTCGTTGAAGCGGCCATCGAGATGGATCCGCGCTACGTCCTGATGATTACACCGAGCCGATGGTTCGCTGGCGGCAAAGGGCTGGACACCTATCGTGACCGCATGCTCAATGACCGCCGGATGAAGAAACTGGTGGACTATCCAAAGCTCTATGACGGGTTTCCGGGTGTGAAGATCCGCGGCGGTGTCTCGTACTTTCTCTGGGATCGCGAATACTCCGGACCTTGCACGATTCAGACGATGTGGGACGGCAAGCCCATCGGAGAACCCGTGGAACGTGAACTGAACGCCTACGACGTGCTCGTGCGCCGCAACGAAGCGGTCTCCATCCTCGAGAAGGTGCGCGCCAAAGACGAAGCGACTCTCGATAAGCGGGTGTCAAGCCGTAAGCCTTTCGGCTATCCGACAAACTTCCACGGCGCAAAGGCCGGCGACGGCTTGGAGAAACCAGTCAAGCTATTCGGATCGCAACGCATCTCGTGGGTGTCCCGCGAGACCATCCCGCAGAACGGCGCTTGGGTGGATGATTGGAAGGTACTGGTCACACGCGTCCAAGGAACGAGCTCGGCCATCGAGACACAGTTCCTGGGCAAGCCCATCGTCGCAGGACCCGGCACCGCTTGCACCGAGACATACCTTGTCACCGGACGGTTCAGCAACAGCATCGATGCTCAGTGGTACGCGGCCTACCTGCGCACGCGCTTCGCCCGATTCTTGGTGTCGCTGCGCAAGTCCACGCAGGACGCGGCGAAGGGCGTCTATTCGTTCATTCCGGAGGTTCCTCTCGACCGCGAGTGGACTGACAAGAAGCTCTACGAGCGCTACGGTCTCACCGACGACGAGATCGCATTCATCGAGTCGCAGGTTCGCGAGATGCCAGAAGCTCTTATCGAGGTAGAAGGATGACGATCCTGACCTCTGACGACGTCGAAGAGACAGTCGGATCCGCGCCAGTTGCCCGTCGCGTCTACGCGTACACGGCTCCCGGCCGCAACGATGTCGCCTGGACCCGGGACCAAGCCGGCACCGTAGTTAGCGGTACGGGCCTCATAAAGGTCGGTGAAACGACTCGCGCAACGGCACGCGAACGCATTCATCAACAGCTCGGGACCGCGTATCCCGACTTGGTCGGCGTGGACATACTGCTCGACGAGAACGCCCAGCGCACAGACGGAACATTCTTCCGCGATCATGATGTGCACCGCGCTCTCGTCGCAGCGGGCATCCGCCGTCCTAATGGTGAATGGTTCGAAGCCACCCTTGACGAGGTGAAGGCAGCCATCAGCGTTGTCCGCGCAGGGCGGCGCTTCGATTCGACGCGAACTGCCGATTTCGGCATGCGGCCCGAGCAGGAAGAAGCTGTCGCTGAGACGGCTGCGTACTTCCGCGAGCACGCGAACGATTCGAAGCCCGCACGGTTCCTTTGGAATGCGAAGATGCGTTTCGGCAAGACGTTCACGAGCTACCAGCTCGCCCGTGAGATGGAGTGGTCGAAGGTACTGGTACTCACCTACAAGCCCGCCGTGCAAACGGCATGGGAGGAAGATCTCAACAGCCACGTGGACTTCGAAGGGTGGCGGTTCATCGATGCGAAGACGCCGATTACTGAGGCGGTTCAGATCGCCGACGGTGATGCACCATTCGTGTGGTTTGCGTCATTCCAGGACCTGAACGGCAAGACCGGCGGAGCCGTCAAGGAACGTAACGAGCCCATCTACCTGCTCGACTGGGATGCAATCGTCATCGACGAATACCATTTCGGTGCGTGGCGGGACTCTGCCCGCGAAATGTACGACCCTGCTGACAGCAAGCTTGCGGCCGCTGAAGAGCCGGACGAAGACGTCACCGCCGAAAGTCTCGGCATGCAGACTCAGAACTATCTGCTGCTGTCGGGCACACCGTTCCGCGCAATCACCAACGGTGAGTTTAACGAGGACGCAATCTATAACTGGACCTATATCGACGAACAGCGCGAGAAGGCAGCATGGCCAGCATCTAGTGGCGAGAACCCGTACATCGATCTCCCGCGGATGGAGATGTACACCTACAAGATGTCAGTTGACGCCGAGGCGGAGGCCGACGAGGGCGAGTTCAACGGATTCTCGTTGAACGAGTACTTCCGCGCAAAGAAGCTCGACGACGGTCGCTATGAGTTCGCAGAACCAACGCAGGTCCGTGAGTTTCTGGAGATGCTTCGAGGAAAACTCAGCGACCAGATGAAGGCCGCACTCGAGACCGGCAAGAAACCGCCGTTCCCGTACGAAGACGTCCAGTTCTCCGAGGGAGTGCGGCACTCCGTCTGGTATATGAACGACGTCGCTTCATGTCACGCAATGAAAGCGATGCTCGACGCGCATCCGTACTTCTCGAGTTTCGACGTCCACGTTTCCGCCGGCGGCAAGGCCGGGCAGGGTGCAGCGGCAAAGAAGCCCGTTGACGAGCTCATCCACAGCGCGGATAGCGAAGGTAGGTCAGGCTCCATCACCCTGTCATGCGGGAAGCTGATGACCGGTGTCACGATCAAGCAGTGGTCTGCGATCTTCATGTTGCGCTCACTCAAGTCGCCGGAGTCGTACTTCCAGGCTGCGTTCCGCGTGCAGTCGCCGTGGTCGACTAAAGCACCGGGCGAGCCACGGCAGGTCATCAAGGACACTTGCTATGTGTTTGAGTTCGACCCGAACCGCGCTCTCACGCTGCTTGCTGAATACGGCACGCGGCTGGCAACGAACACCGACGACACCGGCGCCGAGGTTCTGGGTGAGCTCATCAACTACCTGCCGATCTTTGCTTTTGACGGCGCACGAATGGACCAGCTTGACGCGACAGACGTATTGAACTGGGCATCCATCGGTATCGGTGCGACCGCGCTCGCACAGCGTTGGAATTCGCCGCTGCTGGTTGACGTCAATGAAGCGACTCTCGGGAAGCTGCTGGACAGTCCGGAACTGCTCGCTTCGTTGGAGCAGATCGAGGATTTCCGCAACTTGTCAAGTGACGCTCAGAAGGTCATTACGTCGACGAAGAAGCTCAAAGCGGTCAAGCGTGAGAAGGGCGGGAAGCTCGACCCGCCGGAGAAGAAGGAACAGTCAGAGACCGCATCGCTCCGAAAGCAGATCCGCGAGAAGCTGCAGAAGTTCGTCGCCAAGGTGCCGGTGTTCATGTACCTGACGGACTTCCGGGAAGAAGCGCTCGTACACGTCATCCGGTCGCTCGACCCAGACCTGTTCGAACGAGTAACCGGACTCACGGTCGCGGACTTCGAGATGCTCGCATCCATCGGTGTCTTCAACGCGCAGCACATGGACTATGCGATCTTCCAGTTCCGCCAGTTCGAGTCCGCGAGTCTTCGCTACGCGAACGATGGTGAGTTGAGCGTGGACGACCGCAAGGTCGGGCTCTGGGACAGCGCCGTGGACGAGTCAGAACTCATGAAGTGACTATATCGAGCTGATTTCCGACGGTCCACTTTGTTGACGTGGACTGCCATCTCGATTGCGCTAATGCCCAGTATCCTCAGAGCATGCCGTACGAACCCATTGTCCCGGAGGGACAGCACCTCGGAAACTCCCGAGATGTCGATGATGCCAAGGTCGGCCACCTTTTCGACGACGACACGAACAATCTTGTCGGCCACGCGGCGTGGAAGTGGGTAGATGAGCCCGACGACGACTACCAACCCGTTTACTACAGGGCCGAGCCGCCGCGTCAGATAACGCAAGAAGACATTCAGGCCGCGCTCGCACTTGCCGCGCTTATTGCCCAGGGTGTCGCAGTAGCCGTGCCGCACGTGCGGAGGTGGATGCGCGAGTCCGTCGTGCCAGCCGTGCAAGCGGGCTGGCAGCGCATCACGAAGAGCTCAACGAAGGTTGTGGATCCAGCCGCGGAGGCCGAACCCGTCATGCTCACCGCGACCCGGATCGTTGAAGACCGCCCTGGAACGGACCTTGCAGTGCCGGTACCGAAGATCCGGATGAACAGCGCCGAGTGGGAGCAGCGGTACCTCGCCATGCTCGCGGCGAAGGCGTTTCACGAAGAGCAGCTCCGTCTTCTGCTGCACGCAGATATCGAGGGTGCTGGACCCGCCATCGAGGCTCAGACCACGATGAACGAGCTTTCGCCTCGACAGTTCTCAGAACGTATGAAGCAGATCCGCAAAGCCCGACCCGATCTGTTGAGCAAGGACGACTCGGCCGAGATTGTCCGGGTCTTCCGTGAGGTCAAGAACGATGACGACGCATCTGCGTCGTCATCGTGATCGCACACTTCTGAATCCCGCTACGCTCGTCCCGTGGACACTGCTGCCTGGGTCGCGCTTGCCGTTGCCGTTATCGCGTTGCTGGGTGTGCTCGCCGCGCAGACAATCACGCTCTTCAACGAGAGCCGACGCCGACGCGATGAGCTCACGAAACTCGTCCGCGACGATGGCACAAAGCTGATGATGGAGTTCTACAAGTTCTCGGAGTTTGCAACTAGGAACCAGGCTGCTAAGAAAAGCGCCGACAGCAGTTGGTACGAAGCCCACGCGACCCAGTGGGATCTCGTCTCTCCCGAACTTCCATCACTCGCGGCCCGACTTGCCGGGCGTGGAAAACATCGCACAGTCATACTTTCGTTCATCGACGGGATCAGATTGATCCCGACAAGCCACCACCTGGAAGTAGGCCTCGGCCAGACAGAACGCGATGACTATAGGGAGATCTCGTGGTGGGCCTTCGAGACGGCCGCTGCTTGGCTACGTGGTGAACGTGTTCCGCGGCACGCGCGCCGAATCGCTCGCAGGCTCCGGAAGATTGAGCGTAAGGTCGACGCTCATTACAGACGTGAAGATGCATACAAATCGGACGCTAAAGTGCCGACAGGCGTTGTGCGTAAGGCGTACAACAAGTCAATGCTCAAGTTACGGGAGAGCATTCGGTCCCGTGTGGTTGAACCAGTCCGCAAATTCTGGCTCTACCTTTTCGCGGAGTGACGTACTGCACGACGCCCTACCCTGGCAGGCCAAAGGCCTCAGGAACGCTCGTCGCCACAGCCCGCGCACCGAGCTCGTTGATGCCGGCCAAGGTGCCTGCCACCGCATCGTAACGAACGAGTGCCATCCCAACACGGTCGGCGAAGATCAGGCCTTCGCTGGTGATCGTGCCGCTCGTGAATAACAGGCAATGCTTCTCCTCGGCCGCGGCGACGCCGAATATGGAGCGCACCTCACCAACCGGGACTGAACCGATGTAGTTCTTGACCTGGACGATGAACTCCGCGGATTCCACATCGATCCCACCATCGCCTGAGAACTGTGTCACCATCGCATCGAGAACGTCTAGGTGCCGCATCCATGCCGCGACGAGGTGCTCTGCACCCTCGTGAGACACACCGAACGGCTGCGGATCGGGCGCCGGTGCCGGGCGACTCAGCAGCAGCGCCTGTTCTTCCTGTTCCTGCTTCTCGAGCTCCGCGCGCCTGCGTTCTCGAAGCATCTGCAGACGCTCCTGCGTCGCCGATTCTTCCTGCTCACGCCGTTGATCGGATTCCACTTCGAAGCGCCGCTGCGCGCGGATTCGGGCCTGCGTGATTTCGTCGCTATTTCTCAGGCTCCGTGCGTCCCGGTCAGCATTCCGCCGTGCCCGTGCCGCTTCACGGACCTGTGCATGAATGGCCGATGCGTCGCTGCCCTGCAGGTCGATTTCCCGCAACCCAGCGGCGATGAGTTCGTTGACTTCGACAGGCACCCAGCCGACGCTGTGGCGCAACCACTCCGCCGCCGCACGTTCAGCCAACGCGTCAAGAGCGGTCTTCTGAGCAGGTGTCATCACACTCTCCTTAGCCAGGCGGAGATTCGTTCCATAACCGGCTCGGCCTGTGGCGCTGAGGCATAGACGACTATCTCCGTGTAGCCGGGATCCTCGATCTCCAGCGGTGGCAGCGGATACTCGCGTAGGCGAATGACCCGATATCCGGCGGCGAGAAGATCGCGTGATTTGTCAGTATCTAGCTCAACTTTGTCAGCATGCCAGTACGAACCGTCGTACTCGACGACGGTGGCTACCGCGTCACTCGCTTCGATGAGAATATCTGCCGTCCACGTGAGGCGGCGGCGGAATGCGTCGCTCCGAAGAGTCCGCCCGGATGCGACGGTTTCGAATCGCACCCTCGCGGCCTCCATGTATGCGAGCTCCACCTTGCTCTTACCGCTGATCTTGCACTCAGGGCAATCTGCACCGTTCACTCGTGACGTGGTTGGCGCCTCCCAGCGGTGAGACGCATCGGTACGGCAGATCCATGTAGGAACGAAAGACATCTTGCCGGTTGGCCGAATGTGCCAGGCGCTGAGCGCGTTCTCAGGCGCCCACTCTGCAGCGAGTTCCGGGTACCACCACGCCAACGAATCGCGACGAGTGCGGCACTCAGGACATCGCCAGCGCGGCTCGTACTCACGGTCACCCGGCGAGGCCTCCCATTCGTGACCGCAGACAGGATCCCGCCACCAGACAGATCGTGAAGATCCATCCGACAGGCCCTCAAGCTTCACGGTGTTCTTCGTCGGGTGCCACTGGGACACCAACTCAGGTGCGAGCCGAACGGTGTCAGCCTCGGCCGCACGTGTTTCGAGTCCACGGCAGGAAGGGCATCCGGCCTCCATCCACCGTCGAATGCCGAGTCGCGGATAATGACCCTGCGGGCACTGCCAGCGATACAGCTCGCGCGCTTCCGCGGCCGATACGGTCCCTGGATCACGTTCATCAGCCCACGATGCGAGAAGCTCTGGCAATTCAGCGATGGAGTACGCGGAAAGCTGTAGCCATTTCAGATCGTCAAAGAAGCGCCGGAGCCTCTCGCACTCGGGACACGTCGGTCGGTCCGTCATCCTAAAAATGGGCGCTTCGAAATCGTGCCCTTCTGGGCATCTCCACCGGGCGACCTTCCGCGCGGCTGGTGTGACCGTCTCCCACAGGCTCTCGCTATTACCCGGGTGCCACCACGCCAATGCTGCGCTGTCAGAGTCCTTGAACAGGACGCGGTGGGCCTTCGGCACGCTCGCCCTCGACGGACTCTTCAGGCAAGGACACGGCCAACCCATGTCAGCCAGACGTGTCGCTTCGATTCGACCACAGGACTGGCAGCGTGTCAGATGCGGGTCGCCCGAAAGCGATGGAGCTGTGAGTGGCTGCAGGTAGTCGAGGCCGCCTCGCTCAGCCGCTGCCCGAGCGGCGGCTTCTGTGACAGGTGACAGATTGGCATACGAGCCGAGCGCGTCTCTCGCGTCCTTTGCCCAGCGTCGCCAGAAGCACGCACGGCAGGTCTTCACACCCTGGGCGCTCTGGTCGAGCACGTACTCGAAGCGATAGTGCGCCTCGACGTGGCAGTCTAGGCAGCGGCAGAGCCGATGCTCCTTGACGCTCTTGAATGGCTCGAGTGGTTCGAGCCCACCGGCTTTGAGGATCTCGGTGACGTGGCTATCGCAGTACGCCGGTTTGGTGCGCGTCCGGAAAGCCGCACGGTTGACGCAGCTCTCCACCGAGCACGACTGTGCAATATCGACCATGGACCAATCGTGCCAGAAGGGTGTGACTCTAGAACCGGCGCGGCGCGGTCGCTACTGTGACGTGATGGACACCGAGCAGTTCGATGACCCGGATCACGTATGGGCGTGCCCGCGGTGCGGCGCGATGCTCTCAGTATTCACTCTCGAAACGGGCGCTGCCTATCTGGGCTGCGATCAGGTTGGTTGCCTGTACGCATCGCATCTCGAGGGCGACGATATCCCGACCGACGGCGGAGACTTACTCGACAACCTCTGAGGCCGCTACGCTCACGCCATGACCATGATCGAACCGCCGCCGATAAATCCGCTGCACGGCGAGGAACCCTTTGTCGGACTAGAGGGCACCGTCTCCGATTTCTGGCGATTCGCCCTTCCCGATGTTCAGACGAATAACACTCGCGGTTGGTTCGCGGAATACCTTGTCTGGCGTGCCCTAGGTATCGAGAAGCCGCTCCGGATCGAGTGGGATGCGTTCGACGTCCTCTGGAAGGGCATCCGGGTCGAGGTCAAGTCCAGTGCTTTCGTGCAGCGCTGGGCACAACGCAGGCCTTCCGATCTGACGTTCAGTGGCTTTCGATCAAAGCTTTTCGATCCCATCACAAAAACGTACGCTGACGAGGAAACCTACAACGCCCAGGTCTACGTCTTCGCAGCGAATCTGGCTGAGTCCCACGCTGCGTATGACCAGTTGGACGTTGGGCTGTGGCGCTTCGCTGTCATCCCGAGAAGCCGGATCGTGGCGACTGGTCAGAAGTCGATGGTGTGGGCGCGGGCTATCGTCGAGTCTGGCGGCGACGTGGGTTTCGATGAGCTTGGCGCCGCGATTGAGCGGGCGGGCGAAGCAGAGCTCGGTTAGGCATGGCCGAGGTAGCGCTGACGCTTGTAGTCTGGCGGGTACTGCACCGATTGGAGAGCCGATGGGATACATAGCTAACAAGCGCGCTGGGCTGAATGTGTTCCGCTTACAAAGCGAATGGGCTCAGCTGCTCCGGTTCCCGGGAACGATGACCCGGGTCGATATCAAACCGATCCCGCATCTCGCCTTCGGAACTGCACAGGTGGCGGACTGGATGGTCTCTGTCGAGAGCGGATGGTTCGTACTGGAGGACACGAAAGGGACATGGCTCCCGGACGAATTCGTCCTCAACGGGACGACACCGCTTGCACCAGAATCTGCACCAGGATCGCAGGTGTGGGATGCACTCATCGCCCACTTCCGGTCGAAGGTCGACAGCTTGGCAGACGTCGACTATGTCGGCCGCGGAAAGGCGCTGGGTCAGCTCAGCTGGTACCTGTGGGCCGCAGGAAATGACCAGGCGGAAGCAAAGGTCCTGGTGGAACGCGGACGTGTGATGATCAGCGACCCACCGAGTAACCCTCGCGGCTACGACGTTCTCATTAAGGATCTTGAACGGCTCAGCCAGGTGCGGATGGCCGCGCTCTTGCACGCACGCCGCGCCGCCCACATCAGGCGCCTCGCGCTTGATGAGACCGAGTCATCGTGGACGCTGCAGGATGCTGAGAAGGCATGGGCGAGGACAGTCGAAGCGTTCGAACGGACTAGCTTTACTGAGCAGGTTCCGAAGATGCGCGCCGCGCTAGAAAACATCCGAGCGATGATCCGCGAGCGGGCAGAATGATCTGTCGCTAAACGCTCTCGAGCTCACCGGCCTCGATGAGCACGCCGCTGGTCCCGTCTTGACACTCTACGGCTGTCACGTGTTGCTCGGCTCGGCGGTGGTTTCAACGACCCAGGCCGGCAAGTCCACACCAAGCTCTGTCAGCCGCTGCCGCACCAGACCCGTGACAACCACGCCCCAACGACTGTCCGTACGCACCGGCTCATCGATGCAGAGCGCAACGCACGTGGCCGCGTCAGCCACGGCGAGATCGGCTGCGAAGAGTTCGTACTCGCTCAACGCGATGCTGTCCCATCCCATGTACTCAAGAGCGACGAGAACTGCGACAGGTGAGCGGCGGTGCGTGTGGGCATACGTCTTCTATGCGCGGTGTCGCTTCGCTCCCTGTCAATCGAACTCCGAGCGCGCGAGGACGATTCCGCGCCTGAGTAACGGGCCCGGGATATCCGTTCCCGGCGGGTACTCCCAACCAGGCACACCACCCGGGCTCCACGGGTCGGCCGGCTGTCCGACAACCCTCAGAACCCATGCCGGGATGAGAGCGCGAACGTCAGTGAGCCTCCACTCAACAACACCCGCAACCATGTGAGCGATCCGCGACTCGCTCGGCGGCGGCACGTCCATTGTCAAAAGCATTCGCATCACCGCATCGGCAGATGTCAGCTCATGGTCCATTAGAAATATGCCCTGAAACGCGTGACTGTGGCGGCCGTGCTCTTCATTCCAAAGCATCACGGCCTGGTGTTCCGCGGCGCTGTTGCGGCCGGCTGTTCCTCGCATGCCTTCTATATGCGCGGTGTCACTTCGCTCCTGGGTCGCCCGCGACTTCGTCACACGCTCACTCGTGCCGTAGCGGCATGAAGGCGTTGTGCCGTTCGTTACGCCCGCTTCACGCCCGCTGCGCGGGGTCGCTGCGCTTCCTTATGAACTTGTTGTGCAGCGCTGCGCGCGCGAGGCTGCGCCTCGTGGGAACGAATAGGCGGGAGCCGGGTCAGTGATCGTGCGCGCGTCGGTCTGTAGATGCCTGGGTTCTTTGCGGCCTGGCGGCCGTGGCCCGCGAAGCGGGCGCCTTGGACGTCACCACGCGTGAGACAGACACCCGCGCTGGAACGCCACAACCCGCACACTCATTCGTTCCCGTGTGAGCTTGCGAGCACGGCTCAACGCGGTCGCATCACGCCTCGTGCATACACGAACCGAAACGGCACCGCGCATGGAGTAAATATGAACAACCAGACAGTCGCACAACGCGGCGCAAACCCTGACGAACTCGACATCGACTCGACGTACCCGGCCACAGGCGTACGTCTGCGGGTCGCTCAACAACAATCCCTCTCCGACTACGCGCTCTGGGCGCTTGCCCGCGGCGCACGCACACAACAAGATGCGGTCGTCATCGACGAACTGCGGGCGCGAGACGAAGCCCGCACGCAGCCAAAGTTCCAAGCGTTCCTGCACTCCTGGGTCGCTACGCTCCCGGACGTCGCTACAGAAAGTGATGATGAAGAAGAAGCCGAAACGCCGAAGTACATTCATATCCCTCTCGCAGAGCCGTCCCACGCGGTTGAGATTTTCCTGGCCGGTGCGAAAGACACCGCGCACCGTGAGCAGCGAATCAACCTGGTTGCATCACTCAAGAGCCTCAGGGACATTGCCTAGAGCTCAACCATTTTGTGAACGCGTGCCCGCCTCGAAAGAACGGGCACGCGTTCTTTCGTGCTGTGGCGGCATGAGGCGCTGTGAGTGTGAGCGCGAGCACTGTTCGTCACGCACTCGGCGATCCGTGGTCACGATCCTGGGTCACACTGCGCATATAGAAGGTATGACACTTGATCTTCCCGATACGACCGTCGGCATCCTTGGCGACGTGCACGGCTCACCGATCTTCCTGCGTAAGGCGATCTGGGCGATCCGGAAGGCTGATCCCAGCGTGACCACGATCCTGCAGCTCGGCGATTTCTGGGTTGGTCGAGACATCATCGATGCGGCCGATGACGCGTGTGCCGGGACATCAATCAAGATTCTTGTGACCCTCGGGAACCACGAACCCTACGGCGGTCTGGATGTCCTGATGAGTCGCGTACCCGGCAAGCCGATCTCATTCGGCCCGCACATCACGATCCTGCCGCGGCCGTTTCGCTTCACCATCGCAGGCCGCTCGGTCCTGAGCGTTGGCGGTGCTTCATCGCCTGATAAAGGTTGGCGCACGCCCGGGATCGAATGGTGGCCTGATGAGCTGATTACCGATGAGCAGGTTGCCGAAGCTCTTGCGGGCGGGCCGGCCGATATCTTGCTGACGCACGAGAGCGCTTATACGGATGTAGTGCCGGCCGTGCGGCAGATTCTGCGTATGAACCCGGGCGGATTCCCGGCGAGTGCGCGTGCCGAAAGTGCTGCGTCACGCCGGCAGGTGGATCTAGTGAGAGATGTCGTGCGGCCACGCCTGGCGCTGCACGGACATTTTCATACCTACGACACGCTCGTGCTCGAAGACAAGCGCTTCGTTGTCAGCGTCGCATCCGACGGACAGCCGTATTCCGTGATGCTCTTAGACGTGGACGCACTGCGGCTCACGCGCGTGGAGATCTGACCGATCTTTTCTTCACAGCACCGGCATTACGTCGGGAATCGACCGTGAGTCACAGACGGCCCGTCCTAGATCGTTGAGGCCCGAAATCGAGCCCGCGACGGCGTCGTAATGGATAAGAGCCATGCCGGCGCGGTCTGCGAATGCGACTGACTCCACTGACATCCGCCCGCTGGTGAAGAAAAGCGACCGCTTGCGCTCTGCCGTTGCCACTCCGTGTAGCGCACGCACCGATTCGATGGCGACGTTGCCCGCGTAATTTTTCACCTGGGCCAGATAGTGAGTACTTGTGACGTCGATCCCACCATCACCTGACTGTCGAGTCACCTTGGCGTCGAGAACGCCCAGATGGCGCATCCATTCGGCGGCCAGGCGCTCGGCGCCCTCGTGGCCGACACCATAGGACTGCGGAGTGGGTCGAGGCCCGCGGGCCGTAGCCTCTGTGTCGAAGGTTTGCAGCGCGGCTTCGACCATCCTCGCGACCAGTTCCTTGCGCTGTGGCTCGAAGCGTTTGCTCTCCACTTTCATTGCGATGCCCACGCCAACGAACCCGATTACGACGAGCAGAACGGGCACACCATATTCGTCACCGCCAATGCTCTTTGGATTGGCGATGTACAGCGTCAATAGCCAGATGATTCCGGCGACGATCATCAACACCGGCAGGCATCCTGCGAAACCCGGTGCGGTCACACCATCCTTCGTCCACTGATAGAAAGAGCCCGGCAGAACCGCTGCCGCTTCTTCTCGCACAAGGCCGCTGCGGGCAGCAAACCGCCCAGACGCGCGTGCATGATCCATCACCGCGTCCGAATCCGGACTCACGCTTTTACGCTTGCCCTCTATCAATTCGCCGGCAGCATATTCACGCGTTCCGGCGTAGGTGTATTTGGGCTCGGCCGGTGCAACTGCAGATGACTCGGGCATGTGTGCTCTCTATTCAAAGCGATGGACTAACCCATCTTGCCCGATGCTGGATCGGCGCTTCAATCAGTCGTTGCTGTCGGCGACTCATCGCGTCCCACTCACTGTGCGGCGAACGGTGCGTGCGCTGCAACCGAAGACCTCTGAGAGATCGGCTGCGGATCGGCCCTCGGCGTGCATGCGAAGGACTTCGCGTCGCTGAATATCGGTGAGCGACGCGGGCCGCCCGCCTACCCGGCCGCGCTGGCGTGCGGCGGCGAGGCCCTCCTTCGTGCGAATGCGGATGGTCTGCAATTCCATCTGTCCCACCGCCGCCAAGAGTGAAAGCAACAGCTGCGATATTGGCGAGCCGTCGAATCTAAGGCTCGGTTCAAGGCAGCGAACCGTGACGCCGTGGGCGTTCAGTGTCTCGACGAGTTCCAGAACCTGACGTGTCCTTCGTCCCAGGCGTGAGAGTTCAGCCACGGTGACGGTATCGCCGCTGCGAGCAACCCGCAGCAGTTCATCCAAGCCGTCGCGCTTATCGGCATCACCGGACACGCCGTGCTCGATGATGACGTGCTGATCTTCGACGCCGGCGCTGCGTAATGCGTCGAGTTGCCGGTCCAGGGCCTGCTTATCGGTTGATACGCGGGCGAGGCCGTAGGAACGAGAAGTTGTGGTCATGACGTCTACATGCGCGGTAGAGGGCCACGAGACGGCCGCCGGCTTAGCGCGTGATCTTCAGCGCGCGCCGCATCTCGCGTTCCATTACTTCAACGGCCCTGCTGACGGTGACGGAGTCCGTTCCCATAACGTCTGCGATGTGGGAAGCCGCCTCTGCAACGGGCTTCGGACCAAGGAGGAAAAACGCCGTTCCTCGCTCAATGAGCTGAGCGAGGTTCGACTTTCGGCGGGCATTCACCGCGACAAGCTCCTCGCTCACGCTGGCGGCCTTCGCGCGATGTGCAGTCAATTCTTCGGTCCGCTTTGCCTTCTCTAAGTCATCGTCAGAGGTGATCCGCGCCTCGACAGCCGTCTTGATAGCGACCATCAACTGGTTCTTCTCGCTCCCGAGTCGCTCAATATTCTCGAGGACGTCCCGTATCTCGTGCGCATATTTCAGCCAGTCGACATATGCGTCGAAGCGGCGCTCGCGAACCCACCGACGATGATCGCGCCGAGCCTGTACCGCGGCACCCGCAAACCCAGCCAAAGCAGTGACTAGCGCTGCACCGAATACGGTCAGCAGAATTTGCGTGGTCGGGTCGAGTGCTGTGGTCACGCCGCGAGCCTATCGACAATGAGACCGCGCGGCGGGTCCAAAAGGTACCCCGCGCAGCGGGAGGCCGAACGTACGTATTTGACCAACCGCCACCCGCAGGATTCCGCGAACCGGATCGACTCGATCAGGTGGACCTGTTCAAGGGCCATAACCATCGATTGTGGCACGCGTATGTAAATGGCATGACAGTACTCTCGGAGGACGAGATTGAACCTCGCCTCGTGGAATCTGAGAAATCGGTGGAGCTTGGCGTCCACGCACCGAACCCTGACCAGCTTGCCCGCGCGACGGATTCTGTCCGTAAAGACCCCTACAAGCTTGCGTTTGAAGAGCCCGACGCGAAGTACGCACCGCGGCCTTCCTCGAACTCGTAGGACGTCGCCAACCGCTGAGCTTGAAAAACGCTGACGCGCACCGCTGACTCGATGGCCGAGAGCGCTACTCCCACACTTCGATGGGATCTACGGAGTACAGCTCGATCTGTGCATGCTCCTCGTACTGAGTGATTGTCCCCGTGGCACAGATGGTTGTGCCGGCGGCAACATCCTCGACGGTAATGCCCCAGACGATCACGGTGAAGCGTTCCTGGCTTGGGTAATCATGCCCCAAATTCAGGAACGCATCGCCCTCTGAGTTGCGGAGACTCGCGAGCGGGCCGCATACGCGCTGGTCTGTCCCGACTGACTCCAACGCGCTGTCCCAGGAGAGCCCGCCATTGGGCCATTGTGGCGCTGCGGGTGCTTGATTTGAAGGTGGAGCCGCATCGCCTCCGGTGCATGCCCCGTCTTCCTGCAGGAGCGCTATCGCCTCCGGGCCGCTGTGCTCAATGACCACGGCACATGCGGCAGCTCCACCCGTGCGTATGGAGCTCTTTCCGGATGCGTACTCGGTGAAGGTGCTGTACTGCGTGGAGCAGCGGTCGCTGAGCCATTGAAGCTCCTCGTTGATGACACCTGCTGTATCGCCTGTGCGTTCTCGCTGCACGACTGAGGCGAGCACATCCTCGCATGTCGGACCTTGCGAGTTCGCTGCACTCCCGTAGTCCATGCTGCTGCTGCTGCAGCTACTCAGAATCAGCAACGACAGCAGTATTGCGACCAGCCAAATTCGGGTGGCTACGCTCGTCCGGACCACAGTGACCGTCTTCCTCATCAACGCCGCGAGATCTAGGTTGCCCAGGTCTCGTCTTGCCCGATGGCTGAATGACATTCAGTGTAGGCGTAGCGCTGTGCGTGTGTGAGTGGTTGCCTCGAACATCTCCGCGGCACAGCCCTCAGCTTCCGGAATGTCACTAGCTACATCGCGCCGAGTCGCCTCGGAGCTGGGAGGATTCAGACCCAACTCCACCCTGGAATGCGATACGCCGGCAACGTCTACCGTGTACGGCGCCACGGGGGTATTGATGTTCTAGCTTCATCTGAAAGGGGATCCGGGTGGCACCGGGTGTTTGTTGCCGTTCTCATCGATCAACGAAAGGACGGTGCCTTCGAGGTTGACTCTGTGCCCGCTCAAACCGAACTCGGCGGCTTCCCGCTCGTAGGCTGCAGCCAGGTCGTTCAGATCTTCCAGGAGGCAGAGTTCTGCACACTCGTTCAAGGTGTCGTAGAGCTCATCGCGCGCTTGCGACCTCTCCCAAGAGATCCCTTCGTCCAGCTCCTCTGGACTTGCTTGCGCTGCCAGACGTTGCTGGGCGAGCGAGCGCTCGAGCCGCGCACGGCGAGTCGGTTGACCCTTCCACTGCAGGTCGGTCTGGAGCAAGTTGAGCGTGCCTGGCGGAGCGGGTTCTGTTGGTGTTTTGACGGGCTCCCGGTACACCTTCCAGTGGTTAGGTTCGCGGAAGAACGCCAGCGCCCATCCGTCGATGTCACCGTCGCGCACGAAGGACCGGGCGGCGTTCACACCCCAGTCGAGGCGCTGGACAGGCCCGATGGCCGCAATGGTGGTTCCCAGCCAGTCCGCGATCTGATGCGGCCCAAGCACGATGAATGAGCCGTCACGGGCGCCGATGAGCACGAAGGGTTCGAACGGCTCCATCGCCTGGATGCCTTCCAAGGCTTGAACGACCAACATGTGGTCCACCCTCACACCCATGTGCATTGCGCTGCCCTCTCAACTTTGATGTTCTTGCGCATTCCCAACGCTCCTATCAAAAAAGGATAGCGCGACCGGAGCGGGCACCTCGGAGAGCGTCCGACCGAACTCCTTCATCGTTTCGTCGGAGTCGATTTGCTGGCCGAAGCCGGTCAGGCCGTGGTCGTCGGCGACGGAGAACGCGATCAGTTGGTGCGAAGGTGCACAGTCATCGGTGACGTCGATGACTGCGACCCCCGGTTCGCCCGATGTTGTGTCGTGGAGGTTAAACGAGATGTCGGGATATTCCCATGTCCCGTTGTCGTCCCGGCTGAACGAAGAAGTGGTGATGATTCATTTGGTTGTGGGTTGTTGCCTGGTGCGTGTGAGGCGGATTCTCCGCTTTCGGGTGCGCCGTAAGCGAGGCGGCTCAATATCAGGCGATGAGTGCCTCATCTGCCTCGAGCTCGAAGGCATCGATGCATTCGGCAAGCCACATCTCTGCACTCCCGAAAGCACTCTCGGCGCCGCAATCCCCGGAGACCTCGAACCATTCCTGGTGCTCAGTTCCCCCGACATCTGTCACCTTCAGCAGGGCGTAACTCCAATGAGAGGTCCAGCCATCAGGAAGCTTGAGGCCTGCCATGAGGCTGTCCAGCGTCTCGCCCTCGCGCTCCCAGTAGGCGTCGGCCTCATCTGAAAGCGCGTCACCGTCCTCGTAAGCGTCCGGTACGAGGACGAAGTCCCTCAGCGAGCCGCCTTCGCTGAGGTGCTCGGCGACGTCCTCGAGCAAGTTGTTCCAGCCGTGGGCTGTCGTCATTACCCCGCGGGGGACGAGCTCATCGATACCCGGCCAATGAGAACTCAACTGCGACGTGTGCTGCAGCATAAAGCGCACGGTACCGGCGGCGATGTTGTGCTCGATGGTGGGGCACCACTCAGAGTGAGCGTCGCCGGCGCCGATAGAGGTGTACTCCGTCTTGAGGACGGTGATTTCGATGGAAGGAGAAGCAATACCAGTCATGGTGATAGTTCCTTAGGTGGTGGGTTGTTGCTCGGTGTATATGGCGGATTTTCCGCTTCTTCCTACTACCGTGCTGCGCGACTGAGCTGCCGCTTTCAGATGCCCTATGCGCGTGGGTTTGGAGATGTGCATGTGGGCGGCGCTTGCGCCGCTCACATGCACATCGGCTGGCGTCACTCGGTGCAGTGCTCGGCAAGAAGCGCGTAGCCATCTGCGCGACTGGTGTGAGACGTCCAGACAGCCCAAGGCCGACGCACCGGCACGAAGCCTCGCACGCGAGCGCCAAGGCTGTGAAGCTGCTCTACCTCGAACGCGCCCATCTCCGTGAACGTGTTGTCGTCCGGTGCCCAGTAGTGGCCATACACGACGCCATCATCGACGTCGTGCCCTGTCGCAAAGAACAGCGCGCCGCGACTCGGACCCTCGCCAAAGCCCGGATGGTTGAGCACGAAGGCGGCGCGCGCCATCACCCCAGATTCTGTCGGTGCTGGGATGCCGGCCATCATCGGCGCCGCGTCGTCGGCATCGTAGATGTGCACCTGCGGGCAACGGCCCACCACGTCAGCCCAAATGGCAAGGGCGTCCTCCATGGTGCCGTCCTTCTGTGCCCAGAGCACCCGCCGCTCACGGTCATTGGCGATGCACATATCCTGCGCCCCGCGCGTCCGCCCCGGACGCAGCAGGTACTGCCCGCCGCGCAAACCGAGGTATCGACCCTGCACGATGTGCACCGCGTACCCGGCCACAACGAGGGCGATGATTTTGCTGCCGAGTGCAATACCTTCGAGCGGGTTGCTGTGCGCATCGCTCAGCAACTCGACGGCCGGCGAGACTGCCGCAGCCATATCCGCGAACGGGTGTTCGGGACTGTGCACTCGGCCACTCAGAAGCCCGAGCGTCGCTCCACTGCTCTTGAAGTGCGGTGCAAATACCCGGTACGAGCCGGATGCATGCGGTGTGAGCGCGATAGGTGCGAGCCGATTGAACTCTGTGACGTCCTGGACGTCAGCGGCGAATACATACATGAGATTTTTCCTCCGCGAGCGAGTGGCGAGCCTTTTGCTCGTCACGGCCCAAGACCGGTATTCCCGGCCTCGCGGTGTCCTGCGCCACTACGTCTATGCACGGTATGCCCCGAGTCCTTGCGACACTGGCCGGTTTTACCCCGGAATTCCGCGGTTTACGCGGTTAGACGCCCGGGCGTGTCGTATCGTAAAACGTGTCGGATGGATGGCTTCTCGGCTCCTGCAGCTGAGCGTGCCGGAGCACTGGACGCGGCCCTGCCACACTGGCAAGGCGCGTGAGTCTGAATGCCTGGAGTCAACGGCCCCAGACGTTCACTGCGAAGTGACCTGGCCCACCCCGACAAGCAGCAGTCCCGATCTCCCCCACCCTGCTTCCGTGATGACATGCCGAATTGCCGTGACGCTCCCACGCCGGGTGCAAACTACGTTCACGACGAGCACCACGTTCAACGCATTGATCACAGAGTGAATCGACGCACCCATCTGCGCAACGGCCGCTTCGGCCTCGACAGCCAGCCGCAGCGCGAGCATCACCCGGCGCCTGCGCGATGCCCACACCATCAATGAATGCCGTACGCCCATGGACGAGGTCAGCAATCGCCGTGTCGTATTCGTGGCGCGCGTCAGCGACGAGATCAAGCACCGCGCGCGAGGCGTCAGGTACCGGGGCGCCCTCGATGAGCGTCCAGAGCTCACGGTCCTTAGGACCTCGTGTTCGCGAACTCCGAGCGGCGGCGCGATGCGCGCACGGAGTGTCCGAGTCTCTTCGGGCGGGCGAGGTAGCGTGAGCCGCAGTTCAGCGCCGGGAGGCAGCTCGGTGAGCTCGGCGGTCAGGTCATCGAGTCGCAGCTGGAACGCTGCGAGGCGTGCCGCGGTCATGCTGCGCTCTGTTCGAAGTAGTCGACAGGTGTTGTCTCGACTACGTCAAGAATCTTCGTGAGCAGCAGCGCAACATCGCCCGGGTCTGCTTCTTCGGCGAGCAGATCGAAAACCGCTGACACGACGTGTTGCGCGTGGTCGGGCTCGATGAGCGTGGACCGGGACAGTGTGCGGTGTTGCTCGAATACCGCGAGCGCGGCGCCTGTTAGGTAGGAAACGGACATGTGAACTCCTGTGGTGGTGATGTGAGAGCCGGTGTGTTCCGCCTCTGCTTCTTCCCTCGGGCCGGGACCACCGATCTGCGCAAAGAAAAGTTCCGGGACGGACGGAAGCGCCGCCGGTTGAATAAAACTGACCGGCGGCGCTTTCAGGCAGACACCTACCTATCCATCACCTTCCTTTCCGTCCAGAGCCTCCGCGACCTGAGCGAGCGAAACTCGGATCGCGGAAGTATCGTCACCGGCCACCAGTGCTGCGACAGTCGCTGCAGCTAGGCGTCCAGGGAAATCATCAGAGCCGACCAGTGCGAGCTGTGCGGCCTCATCGTCGGACCAGCTGCCATCGAACAGGGCAGTCACCGATCCGTTGGCACCGGCGGCAGCGTCGATGCGGCGAATGAACGCGAGATCCAACATCAGAGGGTCACCTCCTCGTCGTCCGACTGCTGGCGCGTGACGAGCGCCAGCATTTCGAGCGTGCGCACGATTACGTCAGCGGGCACGCCGGATGCGAGCTGTTCCAACGTCGCTACCCAGATCGTGGGATCGATGTACGGTGTGCCATCACTGCGATTGAACACCGCGGGATTGCTGGTGAGTGCTGCGGCCGCCGCTTTCGCGACGGGCGTGAGTGCTGCGGTCAAGGTGGTTCTCCAAATTCCGAGCAGCGGATCTGCTCTTATAGGTGTCCTCGGGCCGGGACGGACGATCTGCGCAAAACAAATTCACAGAGCGAGGTCGTGAACGCTGCGACCTCGCTCTGTTCGGCTCACGCAGTCAACGGATTCGGGATTCGCAGGTGCGCGCCGGCAGCCCGCTCGCGGTCGATGTGCGCCTGGCGAACTCGCTCCGAATCGGCATACAGCCCTCGCAGCCAGGACAACACCCACTCGTCAGGCGCGGCCGTGGGATCGATGTGCGCCGCTAGCGTCTCGGCAAGTCCGGCATCGTTCGTCAGGACCAGGCCGGGTGTGACCAGTTTTGAGCCGTCCGGGTGCGCGAATATCGCGTCGGTGAACGGCCGGTCGATGACGTCCCGCGCCGGGCGTCGGATTCTCACCGTGCCCGGCTCTTCCGGCATCACCAGCAGGACACAATCGACCTCGACGTCGATCCGCATGGATCGGGCGCTGCGCAGCAGTTCCCAGGCTCCGATGTGCAACCCGCGCGTGATCCGCTGACCGGTGCCGGCTTTTGACATCGGCGCCCATCCGTCGTAATACGACCCGTCAATGCCCTGAGCGCGGAGCTGCGCGGGTTCGGTCGTAACGACCGGCTTGCGCGCGGGACGGATCGAATGATGCCCGGGCGGCACGCCCTTGTCATCCACCAGGATCAACCGGTTCCCGCTGACGGCTATGTGATCTATATTGCTCTCGATGAGAGCGCCGACTCCGTGGATTGCGGGTCGATCTGTTGGCTGTATGAAGTCGGCCGCGTACGCGGCAGCGCCCAGATTCGTTGTGACTCGTTGAAGGAGTTCGCCTCCCGCGACCTCTGCCGCCCAGCCGTCGCGGAACGACTGCGGCCGGTGCACACTGTTGAACTGCCACCACGCGCGCGCGAGATGGGTGCCGCTGGGCAGCCCGATGATTTCAGTCATCGGTCTCACCGCCATCGACGCCGGCGTTGCCCGTGAGCGCGCCGCGGACGTACCAGGCTGGGATGCTCAGCCTCGAAGAGCCGCCCACGCACACGCTAGGGATCGACCCTGCGCGCACGCCTCGAGATATCGTTCGCGGGTGCACCGAGAGCAGGTGTGCTGCCTCGGTGTAGTTCAGAAATGCCTTGCTGGTCATGCTGTGCCTCCCGGCGGGTAAGGCCAGGGCCCGGCTGAATCACCGGACCCTGGCGGGTGATTCAGACGGCGAGAACGGCTTCGCGAGCGAGCTTGCGAAGCTCGGTGAGCTGGCGGCGGACCTTGCTCTCAGTGGTGCCGAGCATCGCGGCAAGCTCGCGGTTCAGGAACGACACCGGGCGGCTGTTGCTGATTTTCAGCAACTCGACCAGGTGGCCTCGGTGGACCTGAATCTCTGCGACTGCGGCGATAAGCTCGTCGCTCGCACCGGGCTCCTGTGCCGCGACCATCGCTTCAGCCTCGAACGAGCCGCGGGCGACGTCGTAGCGGAAGCACTTGATGACGCGCTCTCCGGCGGCGTTGACGGCTTCGACCTCGACGGTTTCCATGGCCTCGCGCAGTGCGCTGTCGTACGGGTTCTCGTCTGTCGTGACGAGCGCCTCGTCGGCAAGTGCCTCGCTGGTGTGAGCGCCGTCAACGCGGGTGCCCGACGTCTCGATGAGCTCGAGGCCCACGACGCGAGTGTCGGTGTTGCGTGCGGCGATTCCGCGGGCGGGCTGCGCGAGCGGCGCGATGCGGGAGATACGCTCGCTGACCCATGCAGTTGTCTCGTCAGAAACGACGGGCTTGACGAATGGTGCCGGCGCCAGCCCGTTGCCCGACCAGTTCAGCTCCATCCAGGTGTGCAGTTCCAGGGCCGTCGGTTCGAACGCGGCTTTGCCCTCGAGGCGGGCCATCTCCTGCATTTCGAATCGCGCGTCCTGGATGCGGTTGTACGTGCGCCGGGATTGGCCGAACGCGTCCTCTGTGGCGTCGGCGGTGATGTTGCGGGCAATCGCGCCCAAGTAGGCGTCGGGCAGGTCGTCGCGGCCGACGACCGCTTCTGCGACGGCGTCCCAGAAGCGGGACACGACGTCGTCGACTTCAATCGGGAGACCTTTGGCGTGCTTTGCGTGCGATGCGACGCGACGCACTTCGTCGGCCCAGCGGGCGGCGATGTCAGCGAGCAGTGCCTTTTCTGCGGCGGTGCGCTCGGTGGTGGTGGACTTGGTGGTGGTGGACTTGGTGGTGGTGGACTTGGTGGTGGTGTTTGTTTTCGTAGCCATATTTGTCATGTACGAGGCGGCGAAAACATTCCGATTTGAGTACGTGTGTCCCTTGAGACGGGCTTTTTCTGCTCCCGAAATCTCGGAGTTGGCGGCGGACGGGTGGCTGTATGAAGTGGTTGTCATGCCTGCCCTATGCGCCAAGTGCGCGACTTCGTGTGTCCAGGCACGAAAAAGCCCTGACCCACGGAGGTGAGGTCAGGGCTTTTCGATGAGCGACGGCGGACGGGTTACTTCATGCGGTTCCTTTCGGGTTCTGTGCCGTTGTACTTATCTCCTCGGGCCGGGCGACTCGATCTGCGCAAACGAGTTCACGGCAGCACGTAACGGAGCTCGGCTCGGAGCCGGCGCTCGGTTGGGAATTGATCCAGGAAGATGATCTCGACGAAGCTCCCTCTCGGCGGGTAAAGAGTGAGCATCCGCCCGGATCCGTCGCCAGCCCGGTCGTCATCGAGCAGGCTTGCTTTCCAGCCGTCCGGGAGCAGTTGCTCGACGATACGGTCAAGGTTCTCGTTCGAGACTCGGTCGCCGTCTACGGCCTCGTCGGCAACGAAACGCGTGAGGGCTGTGCAGAGTGCATCGACAGATGCATCGATCTTCGTGTCCCGAACGAAGACTTCGAGCGTGGAGCCGGCGGCGGGATCGTAATCCGGGACGATGCCAACCATTAGCGCGAGGTCGTCGTTCGGCATTTCGATCCGAAGCGTCGCGACTGTGCCGCGGGAGGCGACGAGTTCGACGGATCGGTCGTCGGTGTCGATCCAGCTGACCGGGTTGTCACGGGTGTCGGTCACGGTCCAGCCGGCGGTGGTCAAGTGAAAAGCGATGTCTACAAAGGCCATGGTGTTCTCGATTCCGGGCAGCGGATCTGCCCTCATGAGATCCCTCGGGCCGGCGAACACGATCTGCGCAAGAACAAGAGCCCGGGAACAGTTCCGGGCTCTGTGTGTCACCTGATGGCGCCGAACAGTTTGCGCTGCAACCAGCTCACGGCGCCGCTTGCGGCTGTAGCGATAAGTCCCGCAACGCGGGCATAGCGGAACATCGCGTGATCGCTGACGGAACGTTGCGGTCATGAAGAAGGGCCCGGGAGATTCCCGGGCCCTTCTTGTCAGCTGCGGAGCTTGACCGCGTCTTCCGCGGCTTGAACGGCTACTGCAATGGTTTCCTCGTCGTGCTCGTCGTCCGAGAGGAAGTGCAGCAGGTTCGCCGCGTCGTACTCAAGGCTGCCCAGTTCCTCCTCGATGTCCGTGGCGTGCTGTTCCGAATCAGCAACCTCGTCCGAGAGCTCCGAAGCGCGTGCCCAGCGTGCGACCTCGTGGATGAGTTGGTCCTTGGAGTCGAACTCGGCGTTCACTTCGAGCTCGACCGTGGTCAGCTCGTAGCCGGTGACTTCCCAGCCGCGACCGTCGGAGCCTTCTAGGACACCGGTCTCGCCAAAGTGGAGCTTCTGGTAGCCGTCGAATTCTGCGAGCAGGTCTGCGACCTCTGATTCGAGGCGCTCGACTACGTCCTCAGCCTCGTCGTCGAACGCGTCGAGGCTGAATTGGTCGAAGTTCGGCGCGGTCAGCTCCAGCGTCCCGCCGTCGAAGTACGCTTCCCAATTCTCGGGCAGCTCGTCGATGATTTCCTCGACTGTTGCGACCAGGTTTTCATTCATGATGTGTTCCTAACGTTGCGGCCTTCCGGCCGCTGTGGTGGTGGTGAGGCGGTGTTGCCTCTATCTCCTATGTGCGCGGCACGTCCGGAACCTTTGTCCGGTTCCGTGTGTCCCTTCCTCTATGCGCGGTGCCCGCAAGATGCGTGCGAGAGCATGTCCGCGATGCCGCGTGAGCGGCTGCGCGGACATGAACCAACGCGGGCATCACGAACAGCCGGCGGCGGCTGTTCTCGTGCCGATCACTGATCGACGAGCCATCGCGGGCATAGAACAGGCCCGGGAGAGTGAGCGACTCTCTCCCGGGCCTGGGCTTTGGTCTCCGGCTCAGCCTGTCTTGCCGGCCCTGAGATGCTTAGTTGCGCCGTTCAGGATGCTCTCAGCGGTCGGCAGGACGGTGAAAAACCAGTCCCTGCTTCCGCCGGCATCGTTCCAGGTGCGCTCGGTGCTCGTCAGCCGCCAGCCGTCACGGGCGCGGGTGATTTCAATCCAGGTGGCCTCGGCTCCGCCGCCGTACGAGTTCGGAAGGGACACAGAGCCGCTCTGACGGACGACGAGACCCAGGCGGTCGGCTTGACGGATGCTCATGCTGTCGAGCATTGCTTCTGCCTCGCGAGCTGCGCGCTGCAGGTCTCTAGCCTCGAGCAGACGCTGGGTTGCGCGGCCCTCGGTGGCGGTGATTGCGGCGTTGACTGCGGTGGTGTCCGTCACGCGGGTGATGTTCTTAGCCACGATGGCCTCCTGAATCTGTGGCGGCTTGTCCGCCCTCACAGTTCTCCTCGGGCCGGCACGGGCGATCTGCGCACACGAGTTCTCGGAGCCCGTGTGTCCCTAACCAGCGCGGTGATCGATGCACCTCTATACAGAGGCACAACGCACTCACAACGCTCACTGCGGTCATCACGGCATTGCAACGAAGGTTTGTGCGGCGTTCTGCCGGCCTGGGAACAATGACCCTGCGCCTGTCCGATGTGCCGCTGCTGTGGTCCCTGCGGGCTGCACAGCGCGTGCTGTGCGCGCGTGTGGCGTCGGTCAGTCGAGCCGCATGGCGAAGGTCAACGCGTAGCCCTGTGTGCCCTGTACAGCTTCACCGTGTGCACCCTCTGCGAGGCGTGCCGTCCACGTGTCATCGTCCACGATCCAGGCGGCATCCTCGCGGGCGACTAAGTAACGGCCGACCGCCAGATCGACACCGACCTCGTAAGGGTTGAACACGTCGCCAGTGTGAATCTCCCGCACGAGTGATGTCGCCGTCCAGTTGTGCCGGTCGGCAATCATCAGGACGCTCTGCCCGATCTGAATCTCTGCCGGCGATGTGATGAGACTGTGTCGGGTTTCGTGCCCAAAGCCGGCGTGCAGGGAGTTCAGCGGGCTAGGCGGGCATGAGAAGCCCGGGCGGAAGCTCGCGGCCTTGCGGTAGATCCAGATGCCGAGCTCGTTGTGGTGGTCGATGACATAGCAACCGCCGTCGGTGATGAGCACGTGAGTCTGTGACATGCGGTGTTCATGCGCGGTGTCGCTTCGCTCCGAGTCGGTCTGGTCGTCGCGTCGAACAGTCACAGCGCCGGCGTTGCGGCTCATCGCGTGACGTGAACGTGAGCAGGACCGAATGACCTGCGCGCGTTGTGGGTGAGCGTAGCGAACCCCGCAGCGCTGCTGCGGTCCTCTCATCACGATCACTGCGGCGGGATGTCTCAGGATGAGCTTCATGCGGCGTGATGTGTGAGCAAGCTCACGGGACCGAATGAGTGAAACCTGGTTTTCGGTCTGCGATCCCGTTTCACGATCAACGTGACAGCGTTGCAATAAGTTAAAGAGCCCGTTGCGATCACCGCGTGATTTGGACGAATGCCCTGTGTTGCGGTGTCCGGGTTCGGGAGTGGAAATGGCTCGAAAGTGGAGAAGTGAAGAAGTGAAGAAGTGAAGCACTTTTCGGGTTACTTACACATAGCTTTGAGTTCTTCAATTTCATGTGTAGGTAACTGTAAAACACCTTCACTTCTTCACTTCTTCACTATTCGGACCCAAAACGGCCCTAAACCACCGTTTTGGGTGATCCAGGGCCGTTGTGAGCAGTTTTAGAAGTGAGGCTTAGTCATCCAGCGGTGCCACTCGAACGACTCCGCGGATGAATGCAGTGCGCCCGGCGCCCTCAACCCGTTCGAACCCTCGCTCAAGCAGAGCCTTGTAGAACGCGCGGATGCTCCACTTCAGCATCGACTGGTGGTTGCCCTGGAAAGCCCAGGAGCGGAAATCCGAGAACATTTCAGATGCGAGGACCAGTGGCACGACCTCCAACTCATCCTTCACCGCTGGTGTCGCCTCATAAATGCCCGGCAGGAACCCTTCGATCTGATCCGAGCTCTTCCGATAGGCCTTGGTAGCGTCGTCCACGAAGGCGGGAGTCTGCAACCCGTTCTTGTACCAGGTCATCGCACCGCGGATCACCCACGAAACGATCTGTTCTGCCTCAGCCATCAGCTTTGCCATCAGACCCTTGTCGCGCTTTTCCTTCGTGAAGTACTTCTCGAAACGAATCAGCATGATGCGCTCCCAGAGCCCGTCATCTTGCCCGCGCAACTGCGGCTCGTGATTCGTCGCCAGCATCAGCAGAAATTTTGGCATGAAGGTGAAGAATTCCTGACGCAGGAATCGGGCCGGCATCGCGTCGCCGCCGGATGCGCGCTTCAACGTGCTCTCGCTCATGGGCCTTCCGAAGTCACCCTCGGATGCACTCACAAGCCGCGCGCCGTCGAGCATGGCGACATCATTCGGAATGCCACCTTTCGAGTCCTCGAATGTGCTGAAAGGTGCGGTCTGGTGAAGTTCCTCGAAGATCGCTGCAATGGTCTCGAGCAGCACAGACTTGCCGTTACGGCCCTTGCCGACGAAGATCGCGAACGCGTGTTCCGAGGTCTCACCCGTGACGCCATATCCGAGCATCCGCTGCATGAACGCTGTCATCTCAGCGGGCTTGGCCGGGAAGATCTCTGCAAGGAACTGCAGGAAGCGCTCAGGCTCCACAATCGGTGCGTTGGGATCGTAGCTGTGATGCACCTGGCGCGTAATCATGTGATCCGGGCTGTGCGGGAGCAGTTCGCCTGTCTTCAAGTCAACCACGCCGTTCTCGACGGCCAGCAGGTGACGCTGTGTGTCGAACTCGCGGCTTCGGGCGGGAACACCCTTCAGCGCACGGAGCTCAGTGAGAACCGAATCGATCCCGCGTGTCGACGACAGCCGGCGGCCGAAGTCGGCGAGTGCCTTAGCGGCGGCGGCGCGCTGTGCGTATGCCTTCTGCGCTTCCGGCGAGGCGTCCTTGCCCGGGTCATCACCGACTGCCCAGCGTGCGCGGACTGCCTTATCAGCAACCAGCTCAGCGAGATCGTGTGCGAATCCACGGCCGATGGAGCCGTTGTCGCGCTGCCAGACGGCACCGGTGTAGAAAAGGTATCCGAGCTCAGGTGCGTGCCTCACGCCTGAGCCGTTCTCGACGATGTGGCGGTGCATCAGCTTCGCTCCACCAAGGTCCGTGAATCCGAGCTCGAGGCCGAAAGCCTGGACCAACTCGTCGATGTACGACGTGTCACGAACGGCACCTTCGATGACCTGTGAGCCCGTTCCAGTGACTACCGCGGCAGCGGGATCGTAACTCTCGACCGCCTCGAGCAGGTTGTCATACTGTGCGACGCCGTCAACGACGACGCGCACATCTTTCAACATCCCTGCAACGACGGCCGCAGGGTTCCCGGCGCCCTTCTCTTTCACGGCCAGGCAGATGACATCAAACGCGGTCAACCGGTCGTGCCCTTCGATCCCGTAAGCCGCCTTGACCCGCTCGCCGAATACCTTCAGCAGAACTTCACCGGAATCGCCGGCCGCGATGCTCGCATTCGGTGTGTCACCGTATTCGAACTCGCCGTCCTCGGTCGGTACCGGCAGGATCAGCAGGTTCGGCGCGGGCTCAATGGCTCCGAGCAGCTCGATGCTCCAATATCCCAGCGCCTCTGCATCGCACTCACGGTTGAATACGTCTCCCGGCCGCGTACCCGGCGCGGTCGAAGCAACAACCGCCTTAGATCCCGCCGCAACAGCCTTACGCTGCGGCGCAACCTTCGAGGCAACCGCAACCGCAACAGGCTCCGGCATCATCGCTTCAAGGTGCGCGCGTGTCAGGACGCTGTCCTGATTGTGCTGTGCGATCTGCACGGTGAAGCCGGCGGCAACATCGGGTTTGTGACTTCCGGTCCCTGCCATGCGCATGATGCGCGCGACGTCGCTAAGCACGCCGCTATCGATGTGCCGTCCATCACGATCCGCCAGTCCAACCCAGAACGCCTTCCACGCAACGAGCGCTGCGTCACCGTCCGTGGTCCCGGGAACGATAAGTTCTTCCGCGCGCATCCATACGTGAAGCCCGCCGCCTGTGGTTGTCACGAGGGTTGCGGGAACAGGCAGCTCACGAACCCAGCCAAGCGCTTCATCCATCGTGGGTAGCGCCAAGCCCTTGGCAAGCTGGCCCTTGTGTTCACCGTCTGCGGTGTCAAGGTCAGCAACGAGCGCCGGTAGCGCAAGAACGACGTCCTTATTGATGCGGCCGGTCAGGTGTGAAGGAACCGCGGCGGCGATGCCGAGGTAGCAAGATGCGTTCGCACGTGCGTCACGCTGAACAGCCTTCCAAGCGGCATCAGGGTCATCGATGCGCACCGGCGCGAGTGCGCGGTGCTGCTTGTTCGTTCCGATGACGGAGAGTGTCAGTCGCGCTGCGTCTCCGCCGGTGGCTACTGAGAGTGCAGCGAGGTGCGGTGCGTACAGCGCGTTGTATTGCACGTTCCACGCGGCCTGGTCGAGAACCAAATCAGTCATTTCAATCGCTCTATCCGAGGGCGAACTTTCGTAACCGACCATCGGTCCCTGTCGCCTTCAGAGACTCCCTCGGGCCGGAGCTCCAGATCTGCGCACAAAATTCTTCGATGCGATCCGTCGCGGGGCGATCAGCACGCACGCATAGGTGAGGCACGGGACACACACACACACACAGCCGCTCAGCCTGTTCGGTCGCACAAACGACGAGCAGCGCGCGCGTTCTTTGTGCACGCCGCGTACATGACAGATACCAGGGACACACGCAGTATCCCGTTCACACCACAGGAGTTAAAAGATGTGTAGAGCAGCTGATGAAGGCGGACGCCGATGCACGCGCCACACGCCGACGCCCGCTCAACGGGAAGCGCGCAGGATCTACGAGCGCGCTCAGTACGCAAGGAAGAAGGCCGCGAGAGGCGAGGGCGACGTCGATTCGCGCCGGAAGGCCGAGCCTTCGATCGTCATTCCGAAAACGGTTCGCGTTGACGACAGCGGTTGGGTCGTCGCCCTGTCAACCAACCCGAAATCCGCAGAACAACGCAACATCGCAGCCGAACAGATCGGCGCCGAATTCCGCACCTCGGATGGCCGCGTGATCTGGTCGAAGGTCACGGATCCAAAACTCAAGGCGCTTCGCTCCGCTGTCGAGGGTCCGGCTCCGCGCGGCGCGACGATTCCCGCGGGCCTCGTGGACGCAACGGGCAAGATCGACCGCGCACGATACGCGCGGCTGCGCCCGGAACTGCAGACGCAAATTCGGAAACTCGTTCACGCGAATTTCCGCTGACGCGAAAACGCGGCGCGGAAGACCGAAACGCGAAAACCGCGAAACGGAAATCCGCCGGGCGACCGCGAGCGACAGAATCCTCGCGCGCATGACGACGAACAGGGCCGCTGCCACCGTCACCGGGCAGCGGCCCTGTTCGATCTCTGAACCAGATTCTCTGCGCAGATCGTTTGCTCCGGCCCGAGGAGCTGGGTGAGTAGGTCTACCTGGGCCTGCTGCCAAAATAACTTCCCTGGCGGGAAGTTATATCTGGAGCCGCCACATGACGTCTGAATCACAACCCAAGCTCGCCTTCAAGTCACACAAAGAGGTCCGCGCACTCATCCGCCCGACCCTGCGCAAACAGGTAGGCAGGCCGGCCCGGTTCGCCGCCGCAGCCGTGATAACGCACGGGCTCGAACTCGGCATCCACCCGTCCTCCATCGCGCACTATCTACAGCGAGAACCGCACGGCGTCGCCGGCGACCTGCACGACCTCGCACACAACGGCGGTCTATGGGCCACACTTGCACGGTCGATGAAAGCGACACGTAAGCACTCTCACGACCCGATCCGCAGTGCAACGAAAAGCGTTGCGTGGATGCTTGCGGAACCGAGCCCTGACGTCACCGCGTACGCTCACCGGAACAACATTCAAGCCCTCGCCGCCATCACCCTCGCCACCGTCCGCGAGGCCGCGACGTTCGGCGATGCGATCTACGTCCCTGCCGACGACCTGGCGGTCGACATGGGTTGCGCGCGTTCGACTGCACAGAACCGGATCATCTCGCTGGCCGCCGCCGACGTCGTCGACCGACGCAGCACGGGCAACGGTCAGACGCAGAAGATCAAGGTCAAGCGCGCGAAGGGCACGGACTGGGAACGCACGCAGACGGTTGAAGCGCAACAGCGCATTCGGGACATCGTCGCAGGCAACCGCACGCTACTCAACGTGTTCGTACATCCCGGCCTCGCGTACGGAACCGCGCTGTTGCCGACCGACGTCTACGTCTTGCTGTTGGGCACTCACGGCATCGATCCACGCGCCCGCGGTTTTGAAGACCGCACACTTGGTCGGGCACGTGCCCGACTGCGTACTGCTGAAGTCACAGACACCCGCTCACTGTTCGCCGCACTAGAACGCATCGCCGCGACGCCTGACGCCCCCTTTAAGACACCGCTGGATCTTCGCGCCGAAGCTGCACGAGTTCGCCAGGCACAGATCGACGAGAGAACGGCAGAGATCAACGAGCTGCGCTTGGCAAGTAAGGCGGCCTGGCCGCTCGACCACGACAACGCGCGCGTGCACAGCGTTGTCGCCCGCGACAGCGTCAACGACGTCCTCGAGATGCACGGCCGACTCTTCGAGCTCCGCGGCGAAGAACTACGTGCATGGGTCACCACTGTTCGCAGCGATCTTGCACCGCGACTGCAGCACCCGGCGACAGTCGCGGGCGCGGCCGCCATCCATACCGCGCATATGAGTGTTGCGGATCGCAGCCCGCAGGCGGTTGAGCACCTAGCGCAAGACATGACCACCAAGGAGACGAACGCATGAGCACCGAAGCGCCCGAACCCGAACGCATCCAGCTGCGCGGCGACGGCCGCCGTGCTCAGCTGCTCACCGTGGCCGCGACCGTCGCGCTGGCGGCCTTCGCGTTTACGGCGGGCTTCCCGGCGCTTTGGTGGGCGGGCACGCGGCTGGGTCTGAATCCAGTTCATGCCGCGACGATTCCCATCGTCATTGACCTAGGCCTGGTCACTTTCGCACTGGTGTCGGCAATCCTTCGATCCCGTCACCGCCGCGCAACCGCAGAGACTTGGTCGATGATTGCGTTGACCGGCTTGTCTGTCGCCGTCCAGGTAACACATGCGCTGACTATCGATCCCGCGGCATGGCTGCCCGCGGCGGTAGGTGCGTCATTACCGCTTGTAGTGCTCTTCTCCAGTCACTCAGCACTCCGTGCGGTCCTGGCCGACGCTCCACGTCGTTCGCTTGCACGGAAGACACGGGCGGCGGAGAGCGCGGCCACAGTCACGAAGCCCGCCACCGTCCGCCCGGTTGCTGCGCTGGCCGACGCCGCCGCACCGCGCAAGCCGGCCACAGTCAAACAGCCGGTCGAGCCGACGATGTCGCTGGCGGAAGCCGTGGCGGAAGTTCGCGCCGGCCGGCTGTCGGTACGTGGCGCATCCGCGGCGAGTGGCGAGTCCCGCTACGCCATCGGTCAGGCCCGCGACCAGGCGGCCTGACATACACACCCGATAGGCCCGTTCTCCAACCACCGGAGAACGGGCCTATTCTGTCAACAAAAAGCGTGGTGTTTTCATCGGGTTTCTGCCGTAATTCTGGTCCCTTTACTGGCCGCGTTGCGTTCAAAAGCCGCCGGGCCCGCTCCCACCTTTCGAGGTGTGCGCTGAACGGCTTCCGCCAACGGCTGATTCTCTCGCTGCGCGCGGCCGTTCTTCATCATCTTTCCTGGCTGCGCCGCCGTTGTGTTTCGGCCGCACCCGTGATCGTGCGCCGGTGATCGTGACGAACAGCCCGCCCTCTTGTGACTGATGATCGCTGCGCTCACTCGTTCGATGCCGGCTGTGCCGACATCTCTAGCAACGAACTCACATCCCTTCAGCACTCCCATACCGGCTGCACCGTCCACAGCCTCCCGCATATGACGCGACGTCGCGTCATGACCCGTAGCGATGACATGATGCCCTGCCGCCTGCGGCCGCTCTTTACGTCCCGTCACGATCCCTCGACGCAGCCGCCGCGGCTGTTCGTCATGAGCCTTTCCGAATCCGTGACGCGCTCCCGCCTCCGGCGGGGCTTGACGAGTCTCTGTGAACTCGTGAAGCTACAGCTGCCGGCGGCTGTTCATCATGACCCGTCTCGATCACGTGAGGCACGTCACGACACATGGCAACGAAGACCGGCATCCTTTTACCATCGCCGATCTCCCGAACGTCGCGCACAACTTTCGTTCCAAGTGAGCGCAGCGAGCAAGTGAGCCGCACGCGCAGCGGGTGTCGAACTCATCACGCATCGATCAGTCCCAATCCGCAGCATCACGAAGAGCGAGCGCGCGCCAGCGCGTGAGCGCTTCTCTCTTATATGCGGTCAAGAAGGAAATTTTGAAGCAGTTGCTCCAGAGGTTCGGCGCGGCCCGAGGGTCTCATCAGACGCGGAAACACTGCCGAAAAGAGAGCGACCACCACCAAGAACAGCAAGCGCTTCACCATCACAGCCATCGCCGTTGCACTGTCGTGCGTCATCGCGACCGTAGCCGGTACACACGTCGCAACCGCCGTCACAGCATCCGCCAACGCAGCTGTCGCCGAGCGCGCGGACCTGTGTGAGTACGAAGAGCACGGCATCGCCCTTGGTGGCTCGAAGATGGCTATTGCGGTTCCCGCGACCGTCGTAACCGAACCTACGGTCGGGTCAGTCGCACCCGTCGCAGCTCCCGCACCCGAGCCCGTCGTTGAAGCGGCTCGCGCACCCGCACCGGCACCTGTCGTAGAAGCCACACCCGCGCCCGCTCCCGTCAAGACGACTGGTCAGGCAGTTGCTTGACTCGACACGTTCGGACAGGTGTCAAGCCCCGGGTCCCACTGAGCCTCTATCAAACCAAGGGCTTGACAGTGAATGGCGTGGCAATACCTGCCACGAGCTTCAGGTACGAAGAAATGTCTGAAGATTATCTGATGGGCACACTGACAGATTTTTAGCTGCCACCCGAGATGGACTGGGAGACCTACGAGGACGTCACAGGACTACACCATCGCCTTCATCTACGGCGACCTCGAGGTCACGATCTTCGTGCCCGCAATCGGCGCAGGCTTTGGCGAAGTAGTCATCACGACAAACGCGCCCTGACCCGCAAAACAACAAGACCCTGACCAGTTGGTCAGGGTCTTGTTTCGTCTCCACCACCACAGAAGAGAGGTGTCCTATATGTACGAGGCGCGCGTGAACTTCGTTCACTTACGGGTTCATCGCACGCTTCGCGAACGAATCACGTGCTGACGGCCGCCCTTGCCTTGACTGCTGCTTGGAGCTCAGCAGCCTGCTCGCGTGTGGCGTCAACCGAAAGGCCAACGACTTCATATGCTTCCGCCAGCTGCTGGAAGAACTCGATACGGCCGAGCCATGTGCCTCGGAGCACCTCAAAGCCGTCGGGCAGGAACTCGCTGTGATTGCGCGGCATGGCGGGCTGGATGTTCGCAGCACGGTTCATGCGGCGGCGCTTGTAAAAAGCGCCGAGGTCGGCAAGCCGCGTGGCGAAGCGGTTGAGCGCCTCTGCCCAGCCGGCGGCGGAGAGTTCAAGCGGGACTGCAACTTCAAACTCGCCATCCGTGGTGGTCATCGGGCTTTTGCCGTCCCACCAAATCTGCTCGACCTCGTGACGGTCGGAGCGGTAACGCAACTTCCAGTGCTGCGAGCCTGGCTTGAACAACGACGAGCTGTGAACGCTCGGGTGAACGGCGGGCCGTCCGCGCATCAAATCTGCAGCGGTGACGTGGACGACGGGAGCAACGGTCAGGGTTGACATTTTGAGCTTTCTGCACCGGAAGTAGGTCTCCCGGTGCACCACTTCCATGCGCGGCCCGGGTGCCACTTTGTCGACACGATTGTGACATCCCTTGAGGCTCAAGGGATGTCGCGGCGTGTCACGCTTGCGTGCTTCGCCCAAATTCACGTGTTCGACACCCGCGTCTCCCGATCACGAGGCAAGCTCAGCCTTCGATCCGCAGCATTACGATCACGCATCGCTACGCCACTCGCTACCGCTTCGCGGGGTCGCTGCGCTCCCTGCGAGCGCGGAATTTCGTCACACGCTCACGTATCTCACTGCGCCGTCACGATCACGCATCGCCACTGTGCTCGCTGCGCTCACACTTGGAACGAAGAACTACCCGCACGGTGATGTCCGTCAGTCGCCCGCGGTAACGCGATTCTGTTCTAGGAACGCCCGCCGAATTCGCTGGACGCCTTTCGGCGAGTACTCGCCACGTTGTTCCTGCCAGCCGAGCAGGAAGTCGCTGCCCTGCGGGTACGAATGCCAGCGCTTGGGCTTCGTAGTAACACGTTTGACGACTTCGTTATCGCCTAGGAATCCGCTCACGAAGGACTGCTCGCTGGGTGCCTCACCAGTCCATTTGGCCGGATGCCCGAGTCTTATGAACGCGCCGCCAAGGCGCATCCCGCGACTCAGAAGACGGGCGTTGAACAAGTCCCAGCGCTCGAAGGAATTGTGCGAGTGGAACTCGGTGATCGCAACCCGCAGGATCGCACCACGGCGTTCTTCACTATGGAGAATGACCGCCGGCACCTCCAGGATCACGAACTCGGAGCCTTGTTTGCGCCATTGCTCCGCCGCTTGCGCGGCTTCGTTCCAGGTAGATTTCAGGCTGGTCTCGCCTCGGTAATGCGAGACCCGGGTGCTGTGCCAGGCATTGCGCTTTCTGGTCGTCAGATAAAGCGTCCCGAGCGTCAGGTCTTCAAGCCTCCGAGGCGTCATGCGGGCAAAACGGACGGGCTCCAACGCGGTCTCCCTCGACTCAACAATTCACTCACCATCAGATTAGAGCGTGAACCTCGCAGGTGGTCGCACCGCGCATGAAGAACACATGCGACTTTCTCTCGGCGAATTCTTCACCACCGGCACCGCGCTTCTCACCCGTGGCGGCATTCATCTGATTGCGCACGCACCAGACGGCACGCGCGGCTGGGTAAAGATCATCGCACTGCGCGATGGCGCCGTGCCGGCCGGCCACGGGCATCGGCTGCTCTCGCACCTGCGCGTCGTGAACGAACAGCACACGCACGACATCGATCCGTCGGAGATCCGGCCCGGGATGCACATTCGGATGTCGGGTCACGGTGCGTGGGTGACGACGAGCGAGGTGCTCGCCGTTCATACCGGCACGCTCGTCAGCGAACCTGGCGAAGGCGAGCTGCGCGCGGGCCGCTGGATTCTGATGTTCTCGCACGCAGCCTTCGCGACATCCGGCGGTAACGCTCACCGCCTTCTCGCGGACGGTGAGCACGGCCCGCGGCTCACACCGGCGGCGCTGCGCATTCTCGTGCGGCGGATGGCACGCAGGCACGGAGCCGCGCTCGGACTGCGCATGGATGCGTCATGAGCCCGTTCACCCGCACCAACACCGCAACCTTTCGCACGCTGTTCTCGCTCAACGACCTGACTATTTCGACACACGACGAATGCGGCACGGTCGTCATCACGAGTGCAGAACCAAGGGCGACGCTCTCTCCTGAGACCGCGCGCGAAATTGCTTCGGCCCTGATGCGTGCGGCAAGTCAAATGAGCGCGGGCTCATGATGCTTCTCGAACAACCGCGCATCGACGACCTGACGGCGTTCGACTTCGACCTGCGGCTACAGCCCGACGCGGCTGTACCGATCTGGGAGAAGTGCGTTAGTCACCCGTGGGAACGGCTGCGCGGCGGGCTCGGTGAAATCGTTCGTCTGCTCGGTGCGCTGGACGGGACAGATGCGAGTCCATGGCTCTTGCTCTGTCGCGACGATGACCCGATTAGCGGCCAGGCGTTCGTTCAGGCCATCGGTGACGCGCGTGAGGGAGTCGCGGTAGAGATCGGCATCGGTATCGGCACGCAGCTTGTCGGACGGACGGGTGCGCCGGTCGCTACGGTCATGATGCCTGCGGACATTCAGTATTGGTTGCCCTACGTTGACGCGTCGCAGCTGTTCACCGTTGCGGAGGCCGCGTCTCTGATGTGGATGCATCTCTTTGGCGGGCTGCCCGGCGGTTACGTTCTACAGAATCCGCCGCCGTCACGCGGCGGAAGGCTCAGGCGCGACGGTTAGACCGACACTCTCGCCCACGGGTGTCCGAAGCCCTCGCTAGGCTCCGGCAAGGGAGCGAAGCGACCCGCTGCGCCCTGGGATCGCGGCGGGTTCGCGGCGCTTACGGCCCGAACGCAACTAGAACCGGGCCAAGCGCACCGAACTCCGCATTTATTGCAGCAGGTTCGACACCGACACCGATTAACATGCTCGAGAAATGACTGACGCCCTGACCTCCCGGGATCGCACCGCGGCCGGGTAGGAATTTCAGCCGCCCGGTCAATTCCACGCGTGGCCACCCGCGGGATGTGAGTGACGCGACATATTCGCTGCCCAAGCGCGCGGGCAGAAGCACAACCGCGGCGCTCACGTTCCCTGCATCGAATTCGCGTAACAGGCGCCTCACGAACTGACCCGCCGATGCCCACGGCGCGTTCATGAAGATCGTGGACGGTGACCCGTCCGGGTTCGCCCACGTCGGGACGGAGAACGCGTCATCGTCTTCCGTAAGCCACCACTGCGCCGGCACCCGCCGCCCGGGCTCAGCGCACACATCACCATCAATCCCGCCAAGCACCCGTTCGACGCCGTGCAGGATATGTGCAGGCGTCAACCATTCGTCGCTAACACTCTGCCGTGCCGCCGCGATCCGTTCCGCGTGCGCCGCACGCCGCTCAGCCGCCGCAGCCGTCACGGTGAGCGCACCGGCAAGAACACTCTGCGTGAGCTTCTGATCGTCGGCAAAGGTCCTGGCGGCGCGCACGAGACGCAGTGACACGCCAGCCGCCGCGGCGGCTTCGGCTTGAGTCAAAGATGCAGGGCTGCCTATTTCGACCCGACCACGGCCGCGCGTGCTGAGTGCGGATGCCGCGACGGCGCGTTGACTGGCGGAAAGATGGCGCCTGTAGATATTTGCGGCGAGCACATAGGCGCGCGCTGCGTGTTCGTCACCGCTCAGCCTTTCCACGACGAGCGGGACGTCGAGCTGTGCACACGCTCGAGCGCGGTGCCTGCCGTCGAGCAACCATTCGATCCCGGCGGCATCTGTCCACGACGTGGCCGGTACCTGTTGACCGCTGGCGGCGATGCTTGCCGTCAACGCGTCCAGCTCATCCGGCTGCATCGCTGGCAGGAGCAGCGCGAACGGGTGCAGTGGGAGAGTGGTCACTGAAGTGGTGGGCACCTGTACAGGCTATGGGTTCCCAGAGACGTCTGCGTGCGGCGGTAGCTTGGCTGTATGAGCGAGCATGGCAAGGATGCGTTGGAGTGGGCGAGAGAACTTCACGGTGAGGGAGGCGCAGGGATTGCTGCGCTCTCCGGCTATCGTGCTGATCTGGCGAGGTCGGCGAATGCGTGCCAGCGTATTCTCGCCGAGTACCGGAAAGTGCAACCTGACGATGAGCTCGTGGACCTGCTGTGGACCGCAGCAGTGGTCAACTACATGCGCCCGTTTCAACGTGACGCACGCCAAGATCTGCCGCCCGACTTCGTCGACTCCTTGTCACCAGAAAACCAGGCGGTCCACGCGGACATCGCCGCAGTGCGGAACAAGCATGTGGCCCACTCTGAAAACTCGATGGAGACGATCATCGCGATCTGTATGCTCGCAGATCCCGGAAAAGAACCGCGCGCGGTAAAAGGGATCGGCGCCATGTCAATGCGCCGCGGGTTCGGGCCAGAGGACGCCGTTCGGCTATTGAACCTGACCGCTGAGTCCCAGGCACTGCTCACCGAGGTGACACGCCGCTTCACCGCTCACATTCGAGAGCAGGTCGACGCCCGACCCATTGACGAGCTGTATGCGGAGCAACCCATCTCACGTCAATGGGTTGAGAGCGGAGGGAGCCCAGCAACGAAGCGGAAGAAGATGCGGCTGGACTCCGACCCTATTCGTCTCGCATGACGCGCTCTCCGGCAGCAAGCTAGGAGAGTGGTGCGCCGGTCGCAGCCTCGTGCAGTCTTTTCGCCACGTCATCCAGGTCCGTGTCGAAAAGGTCACCGTAGACATCGAGAGTCATCGCCGCAGAAGCATGCCCGAGCATCCGCTGCAGGCTCTTCACGTGCGCGCCCGCCTGTATCGCCAGCGATGCGGCAGTGTGTCGAAGGTCGTGTGGAGTGATGGCAGGGAAGGTTGATAGGCCTTCTTTCGTACGTCGCGCGTTGAGCGCTTTGAGAGCCGGGTAGAAGACTCGTCGCCGCCAGGTGGTCAGGTGAATCGTCCCACCGCGTGCAGCAGTGAAGACAACGTCGCCGTCGCGCATGCCGGTGACGTGCGTGTCGAGCGCTTCGCCGAGAAACCGCGGCAGTGGGACCGGACGTTCGAGCCTGCTTTTCGGGAGGCTCCACACAAGCTTTCCGCTGACCTCGGTCACGGACTCTCGCACGTGAAGCCGCCGTTTCGCGCTGTCTAGCGAGTCGCGGCGCAGCGCCGCGGCTTCACCGAATCGCAAGCCGGTGTACGCGAGGGTCAGGATAAGCAAGCGGTAGCGCGGGTCGATGGCATCAGCGAGCTCACGGACCTGCTCGTGCGTGAGGTACGCACGGCGCTTGGCAGGCGGTCGAGCGACCTTCAAAGGAAGCGCGGGAGAGTGGGAGAGGAGCCCGCGGCCCACGGCCAGTTGCAGCGTCCCGGTCAGGACTCGATAGGCCTTCTCAACCGTGTCCGGCTTCGCGTCCTGGTCACGCATCCACTCAACCCACGCATCGATGTCGTCGGCGCGCACATCGCCTACACGCCAAGCCGTCCAATACGGCTCTACCCAGTTCACCGCGTGGCTCTCGCGGTTTGAGAGCGTCGTCTCGGCCCGGTCGCCCTTTCGGTCCACGAAGTCACGCAGCACGGCGTTCAGAAGCGTCTTGCCCGCGGTTGGGTCGACAAAGCGTCCGTGGCTCTTGTCCACAAGGCTCTTCGCGGCCCAAAGCTCCGCATCGCGCTTCGTGCGAAAGCCACGTTTCTGAGATTGCTTCCCTGCCGGCGTCCGAAAGCGCACGCGATATCGCTGGCCGTTCGCCGTTTCGTACTTCTTGACGTTCATCGCTGGCCCGCCTTCAGAACAGGGTGGACGTTGACGGTGTTCGTTTCCCACCAGGCTTCAATGGCGCTCGGTAGATAACGAACGGCGCGGCCGTGCTTGACGTAGTCAGGGCCGTCACGACGCCAGCGCATCTGCGCGAGTGCGGCTTCGGTGATGCCTAGGTGTGCGGCCGCCTTCGCGGCGGTGAGGGCGAACGGGAGAGAGGGAGTGAGTGTGTCGGTCATGAAGCGCCTATGCGCGACGTCCGCAAACGCGGCCCTTTCGGAACGCGACATCTCCCAGCATCTCGGGAGAATGTGGCCAAAATGTGGCCACGCCGACGAAATCAGACCGCCGACGAGAACAACAAAGGCCCGGAAAACGTTGATTTTCCGGACCTGTACGTGGTGGGCGATACCGGACTCGAACCGATGACCTCTTCCGTGTGAAGGAAGCGCGCTACCAACTGCGCCAATCGCCCATGACCCTTGGGGTCGAGATTCGATACTACCGGAACGATTCGGACTGTTTAAACCAAATGAGAAGACACGCGCGAGATCCGTGTTGAGTTTTGCGCCTCGGGAATCATCGGCTAATGTTTCATAAGTGCCCGGGACGCCGGAAACAAAATGCGGATGTAGCGCAGTGGTAGCGCATCACCTTGCCAAGGTGAGGGTCGCGAGTTCGAATCTCGTCATCCGCTCGAGTGCAGAGAGTCTCTTTTTTGAGGCTCACGGCACGTGGGGTCAATCCACACGGTGGCGTGGCCGAGCGGCTAGGCACCGGCCTGCAAAGCCGTTTACACGGGTTCGAATCCCGTCGCCACCTCAAGGTCACAAATTTAATAGCCTTTATAGGCGCGATTGGCGCAGCGGTAGCGCGCTTCCCTGACACGGAAGAGGTCACTGGTTCGATCCCAGTATCGCGCACAAACGACAAGTAACCGACACTAACGGCGGTGAACGTCAAGGAACCCTGATGAACAGCTATTGTCTGTTGGTCAGGGTTTTTTGTTGTTTCAGGCAGCTTCGTGATTGATGTCACCGTCTTTCTTGCGCCGCCCCAGTATCGCGGGGTAAGCCGTTGCTGTGGAGATTCCTTCCGTGTCGAGGCTGGAGCCTGTAGCGCGACGCACTCGGATGCCTGGACATCTGCTGAGTATCGGCTCCGGCCGGTGGCTGTGAGTGTCAGTCTCGGGCGCAGACGTGGAGTATGGTGCGTGCGAGCCAGATTTCGTAGTCGGGTTGGCTCCAGCCTGAGTCGTGTACGAGCTGGTTGTAGCCCTCGGGTGACAATATGAATGAGATGGTATCCGCGACCGTTGCGCTTGGCTGGGGAGTCTGGGCGAGTCCGCGGCGGCGGAGTTCGTCAACGAGCACGAGCATGTCTGCGCGGCGGCGTTGTTGCAGCTCGTCGAGTTCTTTGCGGAGGGGCGCGTCGGATCTGGCTGCTGACAGGAGTGTCGTCCAGAGAATGCTGCTGCGTCGGTTCGATTCCGCTACAAAATGCACGATGCCTGCGAGGTAGCGGGTGTTGTCGATTTCAGCGGTAATTTCGGCGACCGGGCCGTGACTGGCGAGCGATGCAATGTCATCACTCCCGGCAAAGCTGTGTGTGAATGCGTCAAGCAATAGGCGGTGTTTGGGTCCGCCGAGCTTCACTGTTTCGACGGAGACGCCCGCTGCGTGCGCGATGTCGGCAAGTGAGGTGCCGGTGTAGCCCGCGACTGTGAACAGGTTGGCTGCGGCATCCAAGATTCGGGACCGTGTTGCGGCGGCTTGGTTTGTGCGCACCTCGGATTGATATCGGCGATTGCGGGGGCGTGATTCCTGGCCAGACATATTGACTTGCCTCCGGGTGTAGTGAATACTATTCCATTGGAAAGGTTACCTTGGTCTGCCCTCTACCGAAAGACATGCATGAGCTCGTTCCTGATCTGCAGTACTCCTGTTCACGGCCACGTGACACCGTTGCTTGCGGTTTCGCGTTATCTCGTGCAGCAAGGTCATCGGGTGCGTTTCTTGACCGGGCAGCGTTACGCTGACCGGGTGCGGAGCACGGGGGCTGAGTTTCTGGCGCTCCCAACAGGGGCGGACTACGACGACACAGATATGAATGTCGCGTTCCCTGGCCGGGTGGGCAAGACCGGGGTGGCGGGGATCCGCTGGGACGTGAGCAATATTTTCTTGAAACCCGCGCCGATGCAGATTCGCGCGGTCGATGACGCGGTCGCGCAGGACCCGGTCGACGCGATCCTCGTTGAGAGCATGTTTATTGGGGCCGTGGGGCTGCTCTCGAGGCCCCGTGCAGAGCGGCCCGCGATTGTGAATCTCGGAATCATTCCGCTGGGTGTGGAAAGTAAAGACACGGCCCCGTTTGGTTTGGGGATTCTTCCGAGGCCTGGCGTGCTGGGGCGGGTGCGTAATGCCGTGCTTGACGTGCTCACGAAGAGAGTCATCTTTGGTGGGGTGCAGAAGCAGGCTGAGCAGATCTTGTTGGAGGCGACGGGGCAGAAACTCGACGGGTTCTTTATGTCGGGCGCTTCACGGGCTGATGCGATTGTGCAGTTCACTGTTCCGGGTTTTGAGTACGAACGACGTGACCTGCCAGAGACAGTGCACTTCGTGGGCCCACTGTCTCGTGCCACGAAGAGTGACGGCGCGTTGCCTGAGTGGTGGTCTGAGCTTGATGGATCACGGCCCGTGGTGCACGTGAGCCAGGGCACGATCGCGAACACTGATTACGACGAACTCATCACCCCCACTATGACTGCGCTGGCTGACGATGATGTTCTCGTGGTCGTCAGCACGGGTGGGCGGCCACTTTCGACCCTGCCGTCGCCACTGCCGGCGAACGTGCGTGTTGCCGAGTATCTGCCGCACGACAGGCTGCTGCCCGTCACTGACGTGTATGTGAGTAACGGCGGGTACGGCGGAGTGCATTACGCACTCGAGCATGGGGTGCCTCTTGTGGTCGCGGGCGCGACCGAAGACAAGGCCGAGGTCGCTGCGCGTGTGCAGTGGACGGGTGCTGGGATGCGTCTGCGCACGAACCGGCCGACGTCCGAGCAGGTGGGTTCAGCGGTGAGGCGGGTGCTCGCTGACCCGGGCTACGCTGAACGCACCCGGACGATTGGTGCGGAAATCGATGCGTCGAGCGGGCTTACGGGCCTGGAAACAGTGCTTGAAACTTTGGTGCCAAAGGCGATGCAGGGGTGAGCGTGCGTGGGCGTGGTTTCGTGGGGGGTCGGGCCTTGCCGCCTGCCCTGCTGAAGGCTGCGTGCTGCCACACATTATTTTCTGGCTCGAGGCCGAGCCGCCAAGCGGATGAACCTGGGGAAAGTTGTTGAATGATGTTGCGTAACGGGTTGCGGGGAGTGCTCGCTGCCAGTCTGGCGGTGGGGCTTGTCGGGGTGGGGGCCACAGCGAACGCGGCATCGACACCGACGAGTGCGGTGCTGGCCCCGACGAGCGGCCCTGTGACAGGGGGTACCGAGGTCACGATTGAACGACCTGCTGGGGTGACTTTTACGCGGGTGAGTGCAGGCGATTCGCATGTGGTTGCGGTTGCTGAAGACGCTGTCGCGTATGCCTGGGGAGGCAACGGCGGCGGGCAGTTGGGGGACGGTACAGGCGTGGACCGTGACGTGCCGGTGCTGGTTCTTACGCATACGTCAATAACGGGTGTTTCGTTTGGTGGGATCAGTGCGATCGACCTCGTGAATAACGACGACGGATCGTGGGTGAAACGGATCTAGCACGCACGGGCAGTGATCCTGCCACGTCTCTCGTGGCAGCAGTTCTCCTTGCGCTAGTTGGAGTTGGCCTGGTGCTCACCTCGCGGCGCAAACAGGCGTAGGTGTATGGCGCATTCGCCCCAAAATGTTGGGTCGAATGCGCCAGTTGCACTGCGCAGGAACCATCACGCCAACGGCCCGTATGCCTTGGCGAATCGAGGAGGAAGGTCGGAGAGCACGAGCGTGTCCTCGTTGCTTAACTCGTCGTCTGCATTATCGAGTTCATAGATGTCGCTGAGTAGCCTGTCAATGATGGTGTTGCTCGCATGCCAGAGAGAACCTTTGATGAGGTCGTTCGCGCGCACTCGAGCAGCGCGCTTCGGGGCTCAGCGACTCAGCGTCGTCTTCGTCGTTTTGCTCGCTGTCGATCGCCCAGTCGATGCCGGTGAGTAGATGTGCATGGCGAGCGATGCGTTCCTCGCCGGAAATATCGGCGCAGGCCGCAGAAGTGACCTCCGAGGGTGCTGTCCTAACGCTGGTGGGAGCGGGGCACGACTGCGGGTCAGAGTCGGACCAGAGCCCCGATATGGAGGCACCGGACACTTCCGCGGCTTCGTTTTCCTGCAGGACCGCGAACTCATCCGGTAAACAGTAGAACGCTCCGTATAGATGAACGTCGAGATTCTGCACACCAACGCACACTAGATGGTGGCGACGATTGGACGCCGGTGTTTCGAAATGGGTCAATTACACAACCGGGAACTGTCGTGAATCTGGGACAAAGTCGGACATCGTGGCCGTGAACGGTCAGGATGTCATGGTGCTCACACACCTTCGATCCCAGTATCGCGCACATACTAAAACCCCCGGAATTCCGGGGGTTTTTCGTTGTTTCAGGCGTAAGGTGAGCGCATGGACAACGGTTCCTTCGCTTTCATGCTCTTCGGCATGCCGTTCGTCTTCGCAGGTCTTCTGATCCTGGTGCTGTCTGTCGTCGTCGTGGCCGTCTGCATCAACTTTCTGGCGGGCGCAGCAACGAAAGGGCTCATCTCCCTCGTGCGAAGTCGGCGCGTTGAGGACGATAGGCGTGCGCTGGAGCACCGTGCGAGCCCAGACGAACCCGCCAGTGACCCTGCGAGATTTGAATAGGCCACGCGTCAAAGGAACGCGTTGTCAGTCGCTGTGGCCGAGTAGCTCACCCTGGGGAAGATCGGATTCGGCGAGATCCATGAGGAAGCGAATCACTATTTCGCGGTCATCCGTGCTCATTCCGGCAGCGACGGCAAATCGGCGGGCGTGTTGGCGGCCGATTGTGTTGTGAGCTGACTCTCGTGTGTGCTCCGTGACTTCGATACACATTGTTCGTCGGTCGCTCGGATGCGGTACGCGAATGAGATGTCCTCCGGCGACGAGTCGGTCCACCAGCTTCGTCGTCGATGCGCTGGATATCCCGACTTCTCGGGCGATGTCCTTCGGCGTGACGATCTGATTCTGCTTCTGAGCTCGCATGATCATCCGGATCGCCCGCATGTCGCTTTCGTTGAGCTTCATGAATCGCTTGGATGCCTCGGACAGAGTGCGGGCGGCCTCTTGCCACTCGCGAAGAGCTTCCATCACGCCGATGCTCTGGTCGAGCTCCTGGTCGGAGAGCTGTTGACGGTCGATGAGGTCCGAATCGCTCGAAAAGTAGCTCAGGTGTGAGCTTTGTGGAACTTTCTTGTCTGATTCGGTCACATTCACAGCATACATTTCTTATGCTACGTTTAACTCTCGCTTAGCTAACGAAACGGAGGTCATGTGATGGAGATGGTCGTTCTGGTCGACAGCAACGGATGCCCCGTCGGCATCCAGAGCAAGGAGACTGTGCATGGGGTCATTACGCCTCGGCATCTCGCCTTTTCCTGCCACGTCGTTGATGCCGATGGGCGTCTTCTCGTGACCAGACGCGCGCTGGAAAAGAAGACGTGGCCAGGTGTCTGGACTAACGCGTTCTGCGGCCACCCTGGTCCCGGTGAGACGCTTGAGAGTGCGGTGCGGCGTCGCGCCGCTTTCGAACTCGGGCTCACCGTCGACATGATCGTATGCGCGCTTCCCCATTTCGGATACTCCGCGCGCGATGCTTCTGGGATTCAGGAAAACGAGCACTGTCCGGTATTCATCGCCCAGGCGGCGTCAGTCTTGGATCCGAACCCCGCTGAGGTGGCAGAGACGCAGTGGACGACGGTGTCGGCGCTCACCTCGGCAACGCAAGCGGCTCCCTGGGCATTCAGCCCTTGGCTGATCGAGCATCTTCCTGCGCTTACCTCACATTTCGCCGCTGCGGCCTTGGACGTCGATGAAGATGTCTGACTCGTCTACTCGGGTGGACGACATCGCTTTCGCCTTCGAATCGAGGCTGATGGAAGTGCTTGCGAAGGGCCGTGAACGTTCGCGAGATTTCTCCGCTCCGTACACGAAGCTTTGGGAATCTTTGGAACGGATGGCGGCGGGAGGGAAGAGGATTCGACCACGCTTGCTCATGGGCGCGTATGAGGCGCTCGGAGGTATCGACGAGCGTGTTGCGGTGGATGCCGCATGCGCGATGGAACTTCTACATATCGCTCTTGTGATCCACGACGACGTCATCGACAAAGACTTGATGCGTCGCGGCGAGATGAATATCTCTGGACGGTTCGCATCGGAAGCGATGCTCCGTGGAACCACGCGAAGGGACGCAAATGCCTGGGGCGAAGCATCATCGCTACTTGCCGGTGACCTCATGCTCACCCTCGCTCATTCACTTCTCGCGCGGCTCGACATCCACGACGAGCGACGGCAAGCAGTTCTCGATGTTTTCGACGACACCGTCTTCGAGAGCGCAGCGGGAGAACACTACGACGTTTGGCTCAGCATGCGTCTCCAGCAGGCGACTGCGCAGGATGTTCTGGCGATGGTTGATCAGAAGACCGCCGCGTATTCCTTTCAAGCCCCCCTTATACTGGCCGCGATTCTTGCCGGCTCCACTACGAGTGTCATCGACGAGCTGACGGCCATCGCCCGGCGGATCGGTGTGATCTACCAATTGCGCGATGACGTACTCGGCTTATTCGGCGATGAACGAGAAACGGGGAAATCGACCATCAGTGACCTGCGTGAAGGGAAAGAAACCCTCCTGATCGCATACGCACGCTCTGACGTGGCGTGGGCGGAGGTCGAATCCCTCTTCGGCGACAGCGCACTCAGTGTCGCCGACAGTCGTCGGCTCAAGCGGGTGATCGAAGAATCAGGAGCACTCGTTTTTGTGGAATCCTTCATCACTGAGCGTTGTGATGAGGTCTACCAGCTGGTCCAGGAAGCGGCTCTGCCCGCAGCGCTGAAAAGCCAGCTGCTCACCTTGACCTCCGCCTGCAATTCGCGTGTCTCATGAAAATCACAGACCTCGATCTCTACAACGCGACGGCAACTGCCGCCGCCTCAACCGTCATCCGTGAATACTCGACATCGTTCGCGTGGGCTAGCCGTCTGCTTGATGCCCCCGCACGGGATCACATAGCGCGCATCTACGCACTGGTGCGCATCGCCGATGAGCTTGTCGATGGTCCGGCAGAGATGGCCGGAGTAGATACGCGAACGCGCGCAGTGCTGCTCGATGAACTCGAAGCAGAGACCGAACGAGCTCTGCGGCTGGGCTTCAGCACAAACCTTGTGGTGCACGCGTTCGCGTTGAGCGGGCGCGAATACGGGATCGGCATGGACCTGTGCCGACCGTTCTTCGCGTCGATGAGACGAGATCTCGAACCCGCGGTGTTCAACCAGACTGAGCTCAACGACTATATCTACGGCTCTGCCGAAGTCGTCGGACTCATGTGCCTGGCAGTCTTCGAATCCGGCATGAATCGCGAAGACGACGAGCGCGGGCGGCTCGATTGCGGTGCACGCAGCCTCGGCGCAGCGTTTCAGAAGGTCAACTTCCTCCGCGACTTCGCCGGCGATCATGACGACCTCGGCCGCGCATATTTCCCCGGGACGGAGAACGAACTGACGGAGGCGGCCAAAGCCGACATCGTTGCATCCATCAGGGACGACTTGCATGTCGCGGATGATTCGATTCCGCTTCTGGCTCCAGGTTGTCGGGCGTCAGTATGGGCGGCGCGGGCAATGTTCGGTGAGCTCACCGACCGCATTGAGTCGACACCGGTGTCCGAGCTGATCAGCACCCGGGTGCGCGTTCCGAACTCCGTGAAAGCACGGATCCTGGCTCGTGCGCTCGCGATGAAGGCAATCCGGTGAAGGCGTCGCGCGTCATCGTCATCGGCGGAGGGGTCAGCGGGCTCGCCACCGCCTGTCTTCTTGCACGTGACGGACATCAGGTGACGGTTCTCGAGAAGAACAGCGAACTCGGTGGAAGGGCAGGGTCGTGGGAGCAGGACGGACTCACCTTTGACACCGGTCCCTCCTGGTACCTCATGCCCGAGGTCTTCGAACACTTCTATCGCATGATGGGCACGACAACGACGGAGCAGCTCGACCTGGTGCCACTTCAACCTGGCTACCGCATTTATGGCGAGCCGGAAGGGCGAGAGGCAGAGGGCCCTATCGATGTGAGTTCGGGAGCGGATGCGGCCGCCGCACTGTTCGAGAGCCGTGAACGCGGGGGAGGCGACCGTATTCGCAGGTATCTTGTGTCGGCGACCAGGACCTATCACGCGGCGGTGAGCTCGTTCCTCTACAACCCGTTTTCTTCATGGCGAGACTTTCTGTCGGCGAAGGTGCTCAGTTCCGTGCCCGCCGTTCTCCCGCTGCTCACGCGTTCGCTGTGGTCTTTCATCGCGCGCCGCTTCCGTGATGTGCGCCTGCGCCAGATCCTCGGTTACCCCGCGGTGTTCCTCGGCACATCACCGTTTGACGCACCCGCGCTGTACCAACTGATGAGTCACATGGACCTGGTGGATGGGGTCAAATACCCGCTCGGCGGATTCCGAAGCTTCGTCACCTCTCTCGTCGAGATCGCACGCGAGAATAACGTCGAAATTCTCACCGACAGCGATGTCCTCGCCATCACCAGTGAGAACGGCTCCGTTCGCTCAGTCGATTTCGAGAGAGACGGTCAGATGCGGCGGTTTAACGCCGACATCGTCGTTTCGGCGATCGACGAACACCACACCGAGACGGTACTGCTCAAGGAAGCCGACCGTTCCTACCCACAGAAGCGGTGGGACAAGCAGGTCTCTAGCCCGAGCGCCGTGCTCATCATGCTGGGTGTCGAAGGGGCACTGCCGGAACTGCTGCATCACACGCTGTTCTTCTCCAACGACTGGCACGACAACTTTGAGGCGATCTTCGGAACGTCGACGCGTATTCCTAAGGCGCCGTCACTGTATGTCTGCAAGCCGAGCGCGACCGACGACGATGTGGCCCCGGATGGCCATGAGAACCTGTTCGTGCTCATTCCGCTGCCACCGGACACCACCATCGGGCATGGCGGAACTGGCTCCTCTGGCGATGAGCTGGTGACTGCAGTCGCTGACCGTGCCATCGACCAGATCGCCACGTGGGCGGACATCCCCGATCTAGCGTCGCGTGTCGTAGTGCGACGTACCGTGGGTCCTGCGGACTTCGCCGATCAGTTCAACACGTTCCGAGGAAGCGCTCTCGGACCTGCCCACACATTGGGCCAGAGTGCGTTCTTCCGCGGCGTGACTCGCTCCCGTCGGGTTGGTGGTCTCTTCTACACCGGTGCGACCTCCGTGCCGGGCGTCGGGTTGCCGATGTGTCTCATCAGCGCAGAACTGGTTCTCAAGCACGTGCGAGGCGACCACTCGCCAGGACCGCTGGAGGAATCATGAGCGGTGTCTATGCGGCATCGCTGCTTGTCAGTGCAGCGTGTCTTGTGCTGCTCGACCTGCGCTTCGCGCTCGTGTTCCGCCGTAGCCCGCTGCTCGGGGGAGCGGTGCTCGTCATCGGCGTGGTTTTCTTCATTGCTTGGGATGCGGTGGGCATCGGTCTCGGAGTGTTCCGGCATCTCGATTCACGATGGGCGACTGGCATTCTTCTGGCGCCGGAGTTCCCGGTCGAAGAACTCCTTTTCCTGGGGTTCCTCTGCTACCTCACGCTCATTCTGCTGAGCGGCTGGCAACGCTGGCGAGAGAGGGAGGACAACCGATGACATACCTGGTCATGTCACTGCCGTTCGTCGGCGCAGCATTCATCGTCTTCACTGTCGGTGTCGCTCATGCGGGGCGGCGAGGAACCGTGGGGCGCTACTTCTCCTCCTGGGCGGTGACGACGGCCGCGCTCATGGTGCTGACTGCCGTGTTCGACAACGTGATGATGGCGGCCGGATTCTTCGATTACGGCGCCGATGAGATCTCCGGCATCCGGTTCGGTCTCATGCCTGTAGAGGACTTTCTCTATCCGATTGCCGGCGCTCTGCTGATTGCCGGAGTGTGGCAGCTGTTCGGCGGAGCACAAGAGAGGAGAGCTGGCACCGATGTCTGAAGGCTCGTCCACGATTCGCACGTTGCTCACCGCCTCACGGCCGCTGAGCTGGATCAACACGGCGTACCCATTCGCCGCCGTCTACTTTCTGACGACCGGGAGCATCGACGTGTCGTTGGTGGTCGGCACCATCTTCTTCCTCGTGCCGTACAACCTGGCGATGTACGGCGTGAATGACGTGTTCGACTATGAGTCCGACCTGGCGAATCCCCGAAAAGGCGGCGCTGAGGGCGCGAAGCTGCCACCCCGACTACACCGGGCGACTCTCTTGGCTTCCTCGGTGCTCGTTGTGCCATTTGTCATCACTCTCGTGGTCCTCGGTTCTGATCGACCGATCTCCTGGCTCATCTTGGCCGTAAGTCTCTTCGCTGTCCTTGCGTACTCGGTGCCCGGACTGCGATTCAAGGAAATCCCGGTGCTCGACTCGATCACCTCGAGTACCCACTTCGTCACACCGGCGCTTTACGCGCTCGCCCTCGCGGGGACGACGATCACCCCCGCGATTGTCGTGACCATGCTCGCGTTCTTCTGTTGGGGCATGGCAAGTCATGCGTTCGGCGCTGTGCAGGACATCGTGCCTGACCGCGAGGCAGGCATCGGCTCCATCGCCACAGCCCTCGGCGCCATGACGACCGTCAGAATCGCGGTGGTGCTGTGGGCGGCCGCCGGAATCCTCATGCTCTTCACCCCATGGCCGGCGATCCTGGCCGTGCTGGCCGCGCTGCCTTACATCATCAGCGCCGCACCATATTTGCGCGTAGAGGATGCGAACTCAGGAACTGCGAACCGCGCCTGGCGCCGCTTTCTCGGCATCAACTACGCAGTGGGATTCGCAATCACCTTGCTGCTCATCGTCTGCACGATGGAAGGACTTTTCTCATGACCCATGTGCTCGTCACCGGCGCGACCGGGTATATCGGTGGACGTCTGGTTCCCCAGCTGCTTGACGCCGGCTACGAGGTGAGCGTGTACGTTCGTGCCCCGTGGAAGCTGCGAGATGTCCCGTGGCGGGAACGAGTAAGTGTGTTCAAAGGAGACCTGTCAGATCCAGTAGCGACGCGTCGCGCGATGAACGGCGTGGACGTTGCGTTCTATCTCGTGCACTCGATGAGTGCTGGGCGTGACTTCGTGAGCGCAGAGAAAGAGGCCGCGCAGGTCTTCGCTGATGCCGCTTCCGCGGCGGAGGTTAGGAGAATCGTCTACCTCGGCGGTCTGCACCCCGACAATGCCACGCTGTCGAAGCATCTCGCGTCCCGGGCGGCAGTGGGGCAGGTCTTTCTTGGATGCACTGTGCCAGCAATCGTGTTCCAAGCGGGCATCGTGATCGGATCTGGTTCGGCGTCGTTCGAGATGATCCGCCATCTCACCGAGGTTCTTCCGTACATGCCCGCGCCGCGCTGGGTGCGCAACCATGTGCAGCCCATAGCCATCCGCGACGTGCTCCGTTACCTGGTGCAGGCCGTCTCTATCGAAGAAGAGCTCAACCGAACCTTCGATATCGGCGGCCCAGACACCCTGCGCTACGGGCAGATGATGAATGGCTATGCAGTCGAAGCCGGGCTTCCTCAACGACACATCGCAGCGCTACCCGTGCTCACGCCGTGGCTCGCATCTCAGTGGGTGAGCCTGGTGAGCCCTGTTCCTCGCCAGATTGCTGTGCCGATCATCGCATCACTTCAGAACGACTGTGTCGTGGAAGAGACCGACATCGACAGATACATCGCGTTGCCTGAGGAAGGACTCATCCCATATCGGACATCAGTCCGGCTGGCACTCACTCGTGAGGCTGAGGGGCAAGTCGAAACGAGCTGGCAGAGCGCTACCGTCCCTGGAGCACCGAGTGATCCATTGCCGAGTGATCCGGATTGGGCGGGCCACACCGTCTTCACTGACCTGCGCGAGCGTGAGAGCACTGCATCCACAGGCGCTGTGTGGGACGTGATCGAGGCGATCGGCGGCGAGAAGGGATGGCATTCATTCCCGCTGGCATGGGCGGCACGCGGGTGGATCGACCGGATCGTCGGTGGAGTCGGTATGCGACGTGGCAGACGACATCCATCGCGAGTGAACAGCGGTGACGTAATCGATGTGTGGCGGGTTGAGTCGATCAATCGGGGACGCATGCTGCGTCTGCGGGCCGAGATGCGGATGCCTGGTCGCGGATGGCTCGAGCTGGGAGTGGAGCCGACCGAGAACGGAAGTCGCTACCGCCAGCGCGCCGTCTACTTCCCGAAGGGGCTCACCGGCCGGTTGTACTGGGCCGTCCTTCTACCGTTCCACGGCATCATCTTCAACGGCATGGCCGCCAGCATCCTGCGTGACGCCGAGCAGGCGATGGTGGATGCAACATGAGGCTGTGGTCGATGCATCCTCGGTACTTCGACCGCCAAGCGCTTACAGCGTGCTGGCGCGAGGGACTCCTCGCCCAAGCGGTGATCACGGAACCCGGTCGAGGCTACTCTCGCCATCCTCAACTGCGGCGCTTTCAGCAGATGGAGAATCCGCGAGCGGCGATCGGCGACTACCTCGGCGCCATCGTCGACGAAGCAGACGCGCGCGGTTATCACTTCGCCAGCGGAAAGATTCGAACTGTGGGTGCTGAAGCACGGCTGACAGTCAACGACGCGCAGCTCGCGTACGAGTGGACGCATCTTCTCACCAAGCTGCAACTACGCAGCCCCAACGTATGGGAACGCTGGGACAGCATCGCGTTCCCCGACCCGCATCCGAGTTTCATCGTCGTCGACGGACCAATCGCAGACTGGGAGAAAGTCGATGCGCGCCCCACCACGGGGGAGTCTCTCAGTCTGAGAAACGCCAGCGATCTGGAGGAATCATCACCATGAGCAGCACACCTGACCGCCGCGACATGAAACCGCCCGCCGCTTCGGGCGTGCATCTGGAAGACGGTTCTGTCGTTCCGGGCGCCACGGAGGCGGCGCGGAGCGGTCCAGAACACGCCACCCGGCCGATGAACTACGACGCGGTCCTCCTCTCAGGGTTCGGTGGCCCCGAAGGGCAAGATGACGTTCTGCCGTTCCTGCGGAACGTCACTCGCGGGCGAGGTATCCCCGATGAGCGGCTCGAAGAAGTCGCGCACCACTATCGGCAGTTCGGCGGGGTCAGCCCCATCAACGAGCAAAACCGCCAACTCAAGCGGGCGCTCCAGGATGCGCTTTCACAGGCAGGCCTCGACCTGCCTGTGTACTGGGGCAACCGCAACTGGGCTCCGTATCTCGACGAGGCACTCGCGCAAGCTGCGCGGGACGGCGTCCGGACGATGATCGCGATTCCGACAAGCGCGTACTCGTCGTACTCGTCGTGTCGTCAATACCGTGAGGACTGGGCTGATGCCTTGGAAGCCACAGGGCTGCAACGGACGCTCCAGATCGACAAGGTTCGGCAGTTCTTCTCACACCCGGGCTTCATCCAGCCCTTCATCGATGGGGTGCGCGAAGGCGTGGCAGAAGCAGTGAAGGAGGGTCACGAATTCTCGCGAATCGAGGTGCTGTTCTCCACGCACAGCATTCCGACAGACGATGCAGCTCGATCCGGCGCCGGCCTTTTCGCCGACGTCGATGGGGGAGGCTACGCCGCGCAACACCTCGCAGTCGCTGAGGACGTCATCGCCAAAGCCGCGCCGGGAATCTCATGGCAACTCGTCTACCAGTCGCGATCCGGCCCGCCATCGCAGCCCTGGCTCGAGCCCGACATCAACGATGCGCTCGAAGCGCTCCAAGGACGCACCGCGGTGTTGATCGTCCCCGTGGGGTTCATCAGCGACCACATGGAGGTCATGTGGGATCTCGACACCGAGGCTCGCGAAACGGCGGGGCGCCTCGGACTGTGGGTCACGCGCACCCCCGCCCCTGGCACGAACCCCGATTTTGTGCAGGCGCTCGTCGACCTCGTGCAGGAAAGATGCTCTGGGCGCCCCGCTCAGCAGCGTGCCAACGCCACGAACATCGGGCCGTGGTTCGACGTGTGTCGTCCGGGCTGCTGTGAGAATCCCCGGCTCGGCTTCAAACCAGCGATTGCCGGCCTGCAACCGTAGTACGCGCGCGAATTCAGTAATCAGCCGGCGACAGCATGTTTCGTCCGCGCCCAGCACCACCTCACTGGAACACGGTCCATGGCTTTTGGGGACCTAGCTCCCTACAGTGCGGCTCGGCCAGTCTGCCAGTATTGAGCATATGTACCCTTTTCGCGCGCCTGAACGCCGTCTCGTCAGGAAAGCCCGCTCGCCCATTATCGCGGCCGGGCTTGCCGTCACGCTCGGCTTCGCCGGCATTGTGGCCGGCCCAGTCGCATCCGCTTCGGCTGCTACCAGTTACCCGGTGACTGCCACCGTGCAAGTCGGCGTCAACCCGAGTGGGGTGGCGGTGAATGCGAGTACGAACACCGTTTATGTGCCCAACCTCGCTAGCGGCACGGTGTCGGTGATTGATGGGGACACGAACACGGTGACCTCGATCGTGCGCGTCGACGGCAACCCGCGCGCAGTGGCGGTGAATGCGATCACGAACACCGTGTACGTGACCGACGGCAACGCGGGCACGGTGTCGGTGATCGACGGGGCCACCAATACGGTGACTACCACCGTGGCCGTCGGCGCTGCTCCGTTCGGGGTAGCGGTGAATGCGACCACGAACACCGTGTACGTGACCAACGTTGACGACAGTACGATATCGGTGATCAACGGGGCCACTAACGCGGTGACCACTACCGTGGCCGTCGACGGTGCTCCGTTCGGGGTAGCAGTGAATGCGACCACGAACACTGTGTACGTGACCACCCTTTTTGGCGGCATGGTATCGGTGCTCGACGGGGGTACTAACGCCGTGACGGCTACCGTGCTCGTCGGCGCCTTTCCGTCAAGTGTCGCGGTGAATGCGAATACGAACACCGCGTATGTGGTCAACGCGATCGATGGCACGGTGTCGGTGATCAACGGGGCCACTAACTCGGTGATCACCACCGTGTCGGTCGGTGATCAGCCGCCCGAGGTGGCGGTGAATGCGAACACGAACACCGTCTATGTCACCAGCCAGAGCGACGACACGGTATCGGTGATCGACGGGGCCACCAACACGGTGACTGCCACCGTGCCTACTGGTAGCGGTGCGGGCGGGGTGGCGGTGAATGTGAACACGAACGCCGCGTATGTGGCCAACTTTTACGGCGACACGGTGTCGGTAATCACCCCGATGACCGTGCCGGGCGCCCCGACGGATGTCGTGGCGACAGCTGGCGACGGGCAGGCGTCTGTGATCTTCGCCGCACCGACCGCCGGCGGCGGGTCCGCGATCACCGAGTACACGGTCACCGCAACGAACACGACGAATCCGGGTGCTGGCGGACGAACCGCGATCGGTGCTGCCTCCCCACTGACTGTGACAGGTCTGACCAACGGCGACAGCTACACGTTCACGGTCACCGCAACGAACAGCAGTGGCACCGGTGCTGCCTCCGCGGCATCCGATCCAGTCACTCCCTCCGCCCCGGTGACGGTACCCGGTGCCCCGACGGGGGTGTCGGCGACCGCCGGTGACAGGCAGGCGTCTGTGGCTTTCACCGCACCGAGCGATGACGGGGGAGCGGCCATCACGGAGTACACGGTCACCGCGACGAACACGACGAATCCGGATGATGGTGGACAGACCGCGACCGGTGCTGCTTCCCCGCTGGCCGTAATGGGTCTGACGAACGGGGACAGTTACACGTTCACGGTCACTGCAACGAACAGCGCCGGCACGGGTGCGGCTTCTGCGGCATCCGAGCCCGTGACGCTGGTGGTACCTCCGGTAGTGCCTATCCCGGTAGTGCCGACACCGGAACCAACGCCTGCTCCCGTTGTGCCTGTCCCGGTGGTACCGACACCGGAACCCACACCGGTGCCGACACCGGAACCGACACCGGCTCCCGTTGTGCCCGCACCGGTAGTGCCGTCGCCCCCGCTGCCGACACCGACTCCCACACCTGTTACACCCGCCCCGGTGAAGCCGGCGGCTACGCCAGCTGATCCATCGTTGGCCGCGACTGGTTCGGACCCTGCGCTGCCAATGGGGCTGGCAGGACTTCTGCTCATGACCGGCTTGGCAGTGTTCGGCGCCGCACGGCTGCACAATCGTGCAAAGAAGCCACATATCGGCTAGCCGGCGACGAGATCGCGGCCAACCAGCACGCCGAGCACTCAGCACGCTGGTTGGCCGATGGCACTGACGGCGCGAGGCAACGTCAGGATGTGTGAGATGATTGATGAGTTCACGCGTCGTCCCTTCTAGACGAACGTGATCGCCGCTCCCGGGGGCTTCCACCCTTCGGGAGCACTTTCGTTAACAGGGTGATCCCCTCGCTGATGGGCGCAGTGAAGCGCAGATCCCCGGCGGATGCATGTCCCCACTGCTCAGGCGAGTAATCTGGGTGGTGACCTAATGGAGTGATCTGTGCCTGAAAATGCCCAGCCGAGTGACGGCTTCGCCTTGTTCTCTGACCGATCCGTCGTCGCCATGCGCGTCAACGGCGAACTGAAGGATCTCGCGGCCACCGTGACCGAGACCGATCAGGTCGAACCTGTCACGATCGAGAGCGAAGACGGACTCGCGATCCTGCGCCACTCCACGGCCCATGTTCTCGCCCAGGCAGTACAGCGGATCAACCCGCAGGCCAACCTCGGCATCGGCCCGCCGATCACCGACGGCTTCTACTACGACTTCGGCGTCGATACTCCGTTCACACCGGAAGACGTCAAGGCGATCTCGAAAGAGATGCAGCGCATCGTCCGCGAGGGTCAGCGCTTCACCCGTCGCGTCGTCACCGACGACGAGGCACGGGCAGAGCTTGCCGACGAGCCCTTCAAACTCGAACTCATCGGACTCAAGGGCGGCAGCAGCGAAGCCGCTGAAGGCGCCTCCGTCGAGGTCGGCGCCGGCGAGCTGACGATCTACGACAACGTGAACAAGGACGGCGAGGTCATCTGGAAGGATCTTTGCCGCGGCCCGCATCTTCCGAGCACCCGCATGATCGGCAACGGCTGGGACCTCACCCGCATTGCCGCGGCCTACTGGCGCGGCAGCGAGAAGAACCCCCAGCTGCAGCGCATCTACGGCACTGCCTGGCCCACGAAGGACGAGATGCGCGCCTATAAGGAGCGCATCGCCGAGGCCGAGCGCCGCGACCACCGCAAGCTCGGCGTCGAGATGGACCTCTTCTCCTTCCCCGACGAGATCGGATCGGGCCTCGCGGTCTTCCACCCCAAGGGTGGAATCATCCGCTACGAGATCGAAGAGAATCTGCGCCGGCACCTGCTGCGTAACGGCTACGACGTCGTCAACAGCCCACACATCACCAAGAAGGATCTGTTCGAGACCTCCGGTCACCTGCAGACCTACGCGGACGGCATGTTCCCGCCGATGCACCTCGATGAGGTCACCGACGAGGACGGCAACATCACCCGCCAGGGCCAGGACTACTACCTGAAGCCGATGAACTGCCCGTTCCACAACCTCATCTACCGCTCCCGCGGACGCTCATACCGTGAGCTGCCGCTGCGTCTGGCCGAGTTCGGAACCGTCTATCGCTACGAGAAGAGCGGAACGCTGTCCGGCCTCACTCGCGTGCGCGGTCTCACCCAGGATGACGCGCACATCTACGTCGCCCAGGATCAGGTACAAGAAGAACTCACCACGAACCTCAATCTCGTGCTCGATCTGCTGCGCGATTACGGTCTGAACGACTTCTACCTCGAGCTATCCACCAATGAAGAGGGCAACCCGAAGTTCCTTGGCGAGCCAGCGCAGTGGACCAGCGCCATCGAGTCGCTGCGTGAGGTTGCTGTGGCATCCGGACTCGAGCTCGTCTCCGACCCTGGCGGAGCGGCCTTCTACGGCCCGAAGATTTCGGTTCAGGCACGCGACGCCATCGGCCGCACCTGGCAGATGTCGACGATCCAGCTGGACTTCAACCAGCCAGAGCGCTTCGACCTGGAATACACCGGATCCGACGGACAGAAGCACCGGCCCGTCATGATCCACCGTGCGCTGCTCGGTTCTGTGGAGCGGTTCTTCGCGATCCTCCTCGAGCACTATGCGGGCGACTTCCCCGTCTGGCTCGCACCGATGCAGGTCGTCGGTGTGCCCGTCGCAGAGCAATATGGCGAGTACCTGGACGGCGTCATCGCGCAACTGCGTGGAGGCGACGTGCGCGCGGAGGTCGACCACTCCGACGATCGCATGCAGAAGAAGATCCGCAACCACACCACCTCGAAGGTGCCGCTGATCCTCATCGCCGGCGAGCAGGACAAGGAAGCCGGCACCGTCTCGTTCCGCTTCCGTGACGGCACCCAGCAGAACGGTGTGCCGATTGCGGATGCTGTGGCGCGCATCCGTGCGGCGATCGACTCGCATGCTCTCGTGCACACTGCGGAGGATCTGGCGTGACCGACGGGGATGCTGTCGAGGATGCCGCGCACCTTGCTGGCGTCCCTGACGATTTTCAGAGACTGTGGACTCCGCACCGGATGGCGTACATCCAGGCGGGGCCAGAGCCGCTGCGCGAAGAATGCCCGTTCTGCGAGGCGCCGAAGCATCCTGACGCCGTGCGTCTCATCGTCGCGCGAGGTGAGACCGCCTATGTGCTGCTGAACCTGTTCCCGTACAACTCCGGTCACCTGCTGGTCTGCCCGTATCGCCACATCGCGACCTACGACCAGGCGACGCCGCAGGAGGTCTCCGAGATCGGCGAGCTCACTCAGATCGGGATGCGCGTGCTCCGCGAGGTCTCGAACTGTGATGGTTTCAACTTGGGCATGAACCAGGGCGCGGTTGCCGGAGCGGGCGTCGACGGGCACCTGCACCAGCACATCGTGCCGCGGTGGCAGTCCGATGCGAACTTCTTCCCGATCATCGCCAAGACGAAGGCGCTCCCGCAGCTGCTCGGTGAGGTGCGTGAGGCCGTCGCGAACGCCTGGCCGACGCCTTCCGCTGGCTAGGCCGGGCCTAGCGAACCTGGCGCGCGGTGAACTGCAGCTTCGGGTGTGCGTAGGATTCCTGCGCCTCGATCAGCTTCAGTTCACGGTCGCCGGAATCCAGCGTGAGCTTCAGCAGATCGAAAACACTCGACGCCGTGCGCTCCAGCGCGATCTTGGCGCTGCCGGTTTCGACGTAATGTGCCGTGAACAGCGCCGCAGTGACATCGCCGGAGCCGTTGGCCTTCATCGGCAGGTACGGCGTCTGCACGATCCATGCGCCGGCACTGTCGGCCGCAAGCATCTCGATCGTGCCCTCTTCGCGGTCGGGGCGCTCAACGCTCGTGACGAGCACGGTGTCCGGACCCATCGCGCGTGCCACATCGACAGAAGCGAGTGTCGACTCGAGAGTGTCGGGTTCGGTGTCGGTGAGGAAGCCCAGTTCGAACTGATTGGGAGTGATGATGTCGGCCACCGGCACGACGCGCTCGCGCAGCAGCAACGGAATCGCGGGTGCGACGAAGCATCCGGACTTCGCATTTCCCATCACCGGATCGCACGCATATAGCGCCTTCGGGTTCGCGGCTTTGACACGCGCAACGGCGTCAATGATCACGTCTCCGATGCCTTCGCCACCCTGGTAGCCGGAGAGAATCGCGTCGACCTCGCCGAACATGCCGCGCTCTTCGATGCCGGTGATGACATCCGCGACGTCGGCGGGTGCGATCAGTGGCCCGCGCCACGAGCCGTAACCGGTGTGGTTAGAGAAGTTCACCGTGTTCACGGGGATCACATCGACGCCGATGCGCTGCAGGGGGAACACCGCTGCGGAGTTGCCCACGTGGCCGTAGGCGACAGCTGACTGGATCGAGAGGATCTTCATCCCTCGATCTTCTCACTGCTGAGGGCTGCGCTCGTGCACATCACCGTACGGCGGAGGCAATATCAGAGATCAGTTGCTCGGCATCCTCCGGAGAGAGATCATGCACGGTGAGCCTGAGATGGTGCGATGGTGCGTCCCGCTCCGACAGTGAGAATCCGTCGCCCGTGCGCACCAACCAGCCGCGCCGCATGAGCCGCTCCGACACCGTATGCGCGCGAATCGGCAACTCGACCCAGAGGTTCATGCCGTCGGCGTAATGGGTGCTGATCCCGTGTGCCCTGAGACGCGCGGCGAAGGCGGAATTGCGCTCGGCGTAATGCTCGCCAGCCGTGCGAATCGACGCGCGCACCTCGCTGTCGCTCAACAGGCCCAGCGCCAGGCGCTGTAGCAGATGGCTCACCCAGGTCGTCCCGGGGCTGAGCCGCATCGCGAGGCGTTCTGCGGTCTCGGGGTCGGTCGCCGCGATAGCGAGACACATGTCAGGGCCGAGGAACTTCGACACGGAACGCAGCAGCGCGAATCTCTTGTGCTCAGGGCCAATCAGGCTCTCGTATGGCTGGGCGGACAGCATCGAGAAATGATCGTCTTCGATGATCAATACGTACGGATGCTCGGCCAGTACGGCGCGCAATGCGACGGCCCGTTCGGGGGAGAGGCTCGCACCTGTCGGGTTCTGCGCGCGCGGGGTGCAGATGACGGCGCGTACGCCGGCAGCCAATGCCGCGCGCAATCCAGCGACCGTCATCCCCTCCGCATCGACCGGCACCGGCACCGCTCGATATCCACCGAGACGCACGGTGTGGATGCTGGCGAGGAAGCACGGATCCTCGAGCGCCACGGCGTCATCTCGGGTCAGCGCCTGCGCCAGCAGACGCTCGACGGCATCCACCGCCCCGCTGGTAATCGTGATGCGGAAATCCGCCGAGGGCAGATCTGGGGCGACCCACTCACGTGCCCAAGCATCCAAAGCCCTGTCGATTACGGGCTCACCGTAGAGCACGGGGCGACCCGTGACGCTCGCCAGCACAGGGGATGGATCGGGGATGAGACGCGGATCGGGGTTACCGGTGCCGACATCGCGCAGAACGGTGTCGGCGGCGTAGCCCTCCTGGGCGACCGAGTCGTGTTCGACGAGCATGGTGCCGGCGCGTCCCCGGCTGACCACAAGCCCCGCTTGAGCGAGTTGACGGTACGCGGCGACGGTGGTGTTGCGGTTGACGCCCAGACGTGTGGCGAGTTCGCGTACCGGCGGCAGAACGGTACCGGGGCGCAAGACACCGCGCTCGCGGAGCGCTCGCACGCTCATCGCAATATCGGCGGCTGTCGTGCCTGTGATCTCGTCGTTCATGTCACCTCTCGACATCTGAGTCTAGAGGGCTTGCGCGTAGTGCTATCTTTTGGCATAGATCAAAGTTGATGTTTGGATACCCGAAAGGATCAGCTCATGGCTGCAGACCAGAATCCCACCACAGGATCGGCTCGCGTCAAGCGCGGTTTTGCCGAGATGCTCAAGGGCGGCGTGATCATGGACGTCGTCACTGCGGAGCAGGCCAAGATTGCCGAGGATGCCGGCGCTGTCGCCGTCATGGCGTTGGAGCGGGTGCCCGCAGACATTCGCGCGCAGGGTGGCGTCTCGCGGATGAGCGACCCCGACATGATCGACAGCATCATCAACACGGTGTCGATCCCGGTGATGGCGAAGGCGCGCATCGGACACTTCGTCGAAGCTCAGATCCTCCAGGAGCTCGGAGTCGACTACATCGACGAATCCGAGGTCCTGTCGCCCGCCGACTATGTGAACCACATCGACAAGTGGGGCTACACCGTTCCCTTCGTCTGCGGTGCGACCAACCTCGGCGAGGCGCTGCGCCGGATCAATGAGGGCGCGGCGATGATCCGCTCCAAGGGCGAGGCAGGCACGGGCGACGTCTCTGAGGCGACGAAGCACATCCGTACGATCACCAGCGAGATCAACGTTCTGCGCTCGAAGACGAAGGACGAGCTCTACGTTGCGGCAAAGGAACTGCAGGCGCCTTATGACCTCGTCGCCGAGATTGCGGCCACCGGCAAGCTGCCGGTCGTGCTGTTCGTCGCCGGTGGCGTGGCCACCCCAGCAGACGCGGCGATGATGATGCAGCTCGGCGCTGACGGCGTATTCGTCGGATCCGGCATCTTCAAGTCGGGAAACCCGGCCGAACGGGCCGCGGCGATCGTGAAGGCCACCACCTTCTACGATGACGCCAAGGTCGTCGCCGAGGTCTCTCGCGGTCTGGGCGAAGCGATGGTCGGCATCAACGTGTCGGATCTGCCCGCACCGCACCGACTTGCCGAGCGTGGCTGGTAACCGACCGCGCATCGGGGTGCTCGCCCTGCAGGGCGATGTGCGCGAGCACGAGCAGGTGCTGTCGTCCCTCGGCGCGGATGTTCTGCGTGTGCGCCGCGCCGAGGACCTCGCGCTGGTGGACGCTCTCGTGATTCCCGGTGGCGAGTCATCCGTGATCGACAAGCTGTCGCGCCTGTTCGGTCTGCAGCAGCCGATTCGCGATGCGATCGCCGACGGGATGCCGATGCTCGGTACTTGCGCCGGTCTCATCATGCTCGCCGACACCGTGGTGGATGCCATCGACGGGCAGGAGTCGTTCGGCGGGCTCGATGTGGTCGTCAGGCGCAACGCGTTCGGGCGCCAGGTCGAATCGTTCGAAGCAGAACTGGATGTGCCTGCGCTCGGCCCGGTGCCAGTGCGAGCCGCCTTCATCCGCGGTCCGGTCGTGGAATCGGTGGGAGCCGGTGCGACCGTGATGGCGGCACTGGAAGATGGCAGGGTCGTTGCGGCCTCGCAGGGGAACCTGATCGGTCTGAGCTTTCATCCGGAGATTACTGGGGAGACCCGCTTCCACGAGCAGCTGCTGGCTCTCGCCGCAGAACGCGCCGCGACCACGCTGTAGCGTGGCGGAATGCGATTGCCGATCGGATCAACGGATGTCAGCGCCAGTGGCGGAAACGCCGAACTCATCGGTCGATGCGGTTCGGGCTGGAAACGCATATCCGACAGTGGAATGACTCTGGCCGCGGCGATCGCGCTCCTCGACACCGGTAATCACGACGGCGCGCACGTCGATTTCGTGCGGCAGGATGCGGTGCCGTCCGCCAGCGTTGACTCTCCGCGATTCGCACCAGGAGAGGGGATTCTCTGGCGCTACGGACGCTACATCGAGACAGCGCGCGTGATTCGTGACGACGCACGGGGCCTGGTCGTCTGGATACCGTCCGGCTCGGCGCGACTGGAATCAGTGCCGGCTGATGGCCGTCGAACCCGTGACGTGCCTTTGGAGGAGCGCTTCAGCGTCCCATGGGTGACCAGGGAGTCCACGTGGACAGGGCCCGGTGTGGTGCGCGTCGCCCCGACTGGCAGGCCATGGTCGGTCTGGTTCTTCCGTCAAATAGATGGCACTCCGGCTGGTGCGTATGTAAACCTGGAGCTGCCGCACCGGCGCGTGGCCGGTGACCCCGGCGGAATCGTCTCCCGCGACCTCGTCCTGGATCTGTGGATTGATGCCGAGCATCCAGGGTCAGAGGACATCTGGTTGAAGGATGCCGACGAACTGGTCGCCGCTGTCGAGCAAGGGCGGTTCACCGCAGAGCAGGCGGAGGCCGTGCGCTCGCTCGCCGATCACGCCGGGCAGGAGCTCGTCGCTTCGGGCGGCTGGCCACTCGACGAGGGCTGGGATGTGTGGGCACCAGACGCGGCGATGGACGTGCCGGTGGCGCTGCCGGTCAATGCGGACATGGACGCCGCGCGCCTGAGATCCGGGCGCACCAGCCTCGAGGGCTGACAGGTACGCGTCCCACGCCCTGAGACCGGACGCTACGCCTCGATGAGGCGGCGGAACGCCGCCAGCGTGCGATCGATGTCGTCGCCGGTGGTCGCCCAGGACGACATCGAGCAACGCAGCGCAGTGCGACCCCTCCACTGCGCTCCGGTCACGGCGGCGGTGCCGTCGGCGAGGATCGCTTTGCCCAATGCGCGGGTGGCCTCATCTGAGCCGAGGCAGAACATGACCTGTGTGTAGTCGACATCATTGAGCACCTCGACGCCGTCGATAAATGACAACCCCGCTGCCATCGCGACGGCATTCGCATGCAGACCTTCAATCAGCCCGGCGATCCCGTCCCGTCCGAGCGCACGCATCGCCGCCCAGGCTGGAACACCGCGTGCGCGTCGGGAGAGCTCCGGAGTGACATCCCACGGGTCCAGGCCGGAATAGATCAGATAGTCACCGCCGGTACGGAAGGCTGCGATCGAGTCCGCCGGGTCACGTACGATCGCCATTCCACAGTCGTACGGCACGTTCAGCGTCTTATGCGCATCCGTCGCCCATGAATTGGCGCCTTCGATGCCTGCCGTCAGGTGGCGAAGCGATGCGGATGCCGCAGCCCACAGCCCGAACGCGCCGTCGATGTGCACCCAGGCATCGTGGTGCCGGGCGATCGGGATCAGGGTGTTGAAATCGTCGAACGCACCGGTGTGCACCTCACCGGCCTGCAGACACACGATCAGCGGGCCGTCCTCTGCGTCGAGTGCCTGTTCCAGCGCCTCCGCGCGCATTCGGCCCTGGTCATCGGAATCGATGACGGTGAATTCTGTGCGGCCGATCCCGAGGAAGCGCGCAGCGCGATCGACGGAGCCGTGGCGGTCAGCGCCGACGACGAACCGGACCTGTGGCGCGGAACGCAGCCCCTGCTCGGCCAGATCCCATCCTGCCCGCGCCAAGACTGCGGTGCGGGCGGTTGCCAGGCATGTGTAGTTCGCGAGTTGCCCACCGGTGACGAACCCGACGCTCGCCGACTCGGGGAGTCCGAACAGCTCCAGCATCCACTGTCCTGCAACACGCTCCATCGCCACCGTCGCCGGAGTCAGCATCGACGATCCCGAGTTCTGATCCCACGCCGAGACGAGCCAATCTGCAGCGAGGGCGGCCGGATGAGTTCCGCCGATGACGAATCCGAAGAAGCGTCCGCCCGGGATGGCGACGAGCCCTGGGCCCGCATACAGAGCCATCTCCTCGACGACAGCAGCAGCGTCCATGCCGTGTTCGGGCAGCGGCCTGCTAAATACCTCCAGCATTTCGTCCAGACTCGCACGCGGCCACACCGGTCGGTCATCCAAAGTCCCCAGGAACTCTGTCGCACGGCGGTGTGCGGTGTCGAGAGCACGCTCTCGCTCATCCATGTGCCTGAGTCTCGCACCAGGCTCCACGGCGAACAAGACCATTTCTCGGCGCGTGCCGCTGCGTTCGCTAGACTGGTCGATGCCTTGGAGGCAACTCCGGGGCTGAACTACGAGCGGAGGCATATGTCCGGGCATTCCAAGTGGGCGACGACGAAGCACAAGAAGGCCGTCACCGACTCCAGGCGCGCGAAGTCGTGGGCGAAGCTCATCAAGAACATCGAAGTGGCTGCGAAGCTTGGCGGCGCAGACATGCAGGGCAACCCGACGCTGTTCGATGCTGTGCTCAAGGCCAAGAAGATGTCGGTCCCTAAGGACAACATCGATCGTGCAGTGAAGCGCGGCGCCGGTATCGGCGGCCAGGCCATCGAGTACACCTCGATCATGTACGAGGGCTACGGCCCGAACGGTGTCGCAATCATGATCGAGTGTCTGACCGACAACAAGAACCGTGCGGCCGCTGAAGTACGCACCACGCTCAGCAGGAACGGCGGCACTCTCGCCGATCCAGGCAGCGTTGCGTACAACTTCACACGCAAGGGCATCATCGTGGTCAGTGCCGAGGGTGCGACTGAGGATGATGTCATGATGGCGGCTCTGGAAGCTGGCGCCGAGGAGATCGAACCTCACGCCGAGGGCTTCGAGGTCACCACCGAGCCCGCCGATCTGGTCGCGGTTCGCACTGCGCTGGTTGATGCGGGTCTCGAGTACGCGTCTGCCGATATTGAGTTCGTGCCGAACCTCAAGGTCGAGATCGATGCAGACACGGCCCGCAAGGTCTTCCGCCTCATCGACGCGCTAGAAGACAGCGAAGATGTGCAGAACATCTACAGCAACTTCGACCTGACCGCCGAGGTGCAGGCCGAACTCGAAAGCGACGACTCAGACGACTAAGGCGCGCCGTCGAAGCCGCCGCTCTCCTGGCACATAACCTGGGGGAGTGGCGGCTTCTTCTTTGCGTGTGCTGGGCATCGACCCCGGCCTGACCCGGTGCGGTGTCGGTGTCGTCGATGTCGATCGTGCCCGGAAGGGGACGCTCGTGCACGTCGGTGTGATCCGCACGCCACCGGATGCGCCGATCGGCGAACGTCTGGCGGCAGTGGCCGCTGGCATCCGCGCGGTTCTCGAAGAACACCAACCCGATGCCGTCGCTGTCGAGCGAGTCTTTGCGCAGCACAACAGCCACACCGTCATGGGTACCGCGCAGGCAAGTGGTGTGGCGTTGCTGATCGCCGCGGAAGCCGGCCTGCCGGCTGCGACGCACACGCCCAGTGAAGTGAAAGCCGCCGTCACCGGCTACGGCTCTGCCGACAAGAAGCAGGTGCAGGCGATGATTGCACGCATCCTCCGCCTGGATGCACCCCCGCAACCTGCTGACGCCGCGGATGCGCTGGCTATTGCGCTGTGTCATGCGTGGCGTCGTGGTGGCGCAGCCCCTGGCGCGGCGGAAACGCTGACGCCCGCGCAACGAGCATGGGCCGATGCTGAGCGTGTCGCTCGAACATACATACGATCCGGCTCGTAGGCTGAGAGGATGATCTCCTCACTGCACGGGACCGTGCTCTCCGTCGGCGTCGATCATGTCGTGATCGAAGTCGGTGGTGTCGGCTTTTTCGTATTCGTCCCTGGAGACGTCGCGCACACCGCGCGAGTGGCTGAGCAAATGCGACTGCACACCAGCCTCATCGTGCGTGAAGATGCACTCACCCTGTTCGGCTTTGCCGATTCCACACAGCTCGAGGTCTTCTCACTGCTGCTGAGCGTGACAGGCGTCGGCCCGAAGTCTGCGTTGGGAGTGCTCGGACACCTGAGCGTCGATCAGATCGCCACAGCTGTCGCTGATGACGATGACGCTCCGTTCCGCCGTGTTTCCGGAATCGGCCCGAAGACGGCGAAGCTGATCGTCGTGCAACTGGCCGGCAAGCTGCAGCGGCCGGCCGCCAATGCTGCCGCCCGCTCTTCCGGCGCCGGCGATATCGTCGCGCAGGTTGCGACGGCATTGGTTGGTCTCGGCTGGTCGGAGAAGGTCGCCGTCGAAGCCGCCAGTGAGACCGCAGAAGCCGCCAGTGACTCCGATCGGGACTCGGTTTCTGCACTGCTGCGTCACGCACTCGCAGCACTCGGCCCGGCCAAGACTGGAGTAACGCGTGGTTGACGGCAGAGAGTCGGAAGGCCGGGATGCCGCAGAACCGATTGACGAGGTAGAACTCGCAATCGAAGGTGCGCTTCGCCCTGGCAGTCTGGGTGAGTTCGTCGGACAGCCGAAGGTGCGCGGTCAGCTTCAATTGTTGCTGGACGCCGCGCGCATCCAGAATCGGCCACCGGATCACATCCTGCTCGCTGGCCCTCCTGGCCTCGGCAAAACGACTCTTGCGATGATCGTGGCCTATGAGAGCGAGCGTCCGCTGCGGCTCTCCAGCGGACCCGCGATTCAGCACGCGGGTGACCTGGCGGCACTGCTGTCGAGCCTGGTTCCGGGCGAAGTCCTCTTCATCGATGAGATTCACCGCATGGCGCGATCCGCAGAAGAGATGCTGTATCTCGCGATGGAAGACTTCCGCATCGACATCATGGTCGGTAAGGGGGCCGGCGCCACCAGCATCCCGCTGGATCTTGCGCCGTTCACCCTTGTCGGTGCGACCACCCGTTCCGGGCTGCTGCCCAACCCGCTGCGCGACCGATTCGGGTTCACCGGCCATCTCGAGTTCTATGACGACAGCGACCTCGAGAAGGTCATCGCGCGGTCCTCAAATGTGCTGGGTGTCGGCATGCCCGCCGACGCGTTGAACGAGATCGCTCGACGCTCCAGGGGAACCCCGCGTATCGCGAACCGCCTACTACGGCGCGTGCGTGATTACGCGCTCGTGCACGGCGAACACGGCGCCGCAACGATTGCCGACGTCAACGCCGCTCTCGAGCTCTACGACGTCGACCCAATCGGCCTCGACCGGCTCGACCGCGCTGTGTTGGAGACGTTGGTTCGGCGTTTCCGTGGCGGTCCAGTAGGGCTCAGCACCCTGGCTGTGGCGGTCGGTGAGGAAGCAGAGACCGTCGAGAGCGTGGTTGAACCCTTCCTGGTGCGTATTGGGTTCCTGGGACGCACGCCGCGGGGCCGCGTCGCCATGCCCGAGGCGTATCAGCATCTCGGGTTGCAGCATCCCGAGACGGCGCCATTGCTCAATGACCTATAATCACTGAAGACTTCCCCCCTAATCTTCTGCGCGTCCACCGTTGGCGTGCGCACTTTGAAAGGCACTGCCTGATGGAAATCGTCCTCTTCGGCCTCCTGGCTGTTCTCCTCGTTTTCATGTTCTTCAACACGCGCAAGCGACAGAAGGCTCAGAAGGCTGAGCAGGAGGAGAAGGCGACGAAGACCGTCCCCGGCGTCAAGGTGCTGCTGCAGGGCGGCCTGTACGGCACCATCGTCGCGTACGACCCCGAGGACCTCGATTCGCCCGCGCTCGTCGAGATCGCCCCCGGCACCATCATCGAGGTGCACAGCCAGGCGATTCTGCGCATCGTGGAGCCGAAGGACGCCGTCGACGAAATCGATGAGAACGATGAGAACGACGAGAACGACGACGCCACGGATGCTGACGACGTCGTCGAGGCCAACCTCAATGTCGAGACCCCCGAGGAGACCCGCGCCCGCCTGGATCGGGACTCCGACGGCAAGTAACCCCTCCGCTCACCCGGCATCTTAGAAAGCTGAACATACGTGGCTTCTTCTTCTCCAGTTCGTCATGCCTGGAAGGTTCTTCTCAGCCTCGTCATCGTGACGGCTGCGCTGTTCGGCATCAATGCGGTCGGTGTGGGGCTCGAGAAGAGCTCTTGGTCGCCTGAACTCGCGCTCGACCTCCAAGGCGGCACCCAGATCGTGCTCAGCGCGGTCACCGAGGACGGCGCCGACCCCACGCAGGAGCAGCTTGCTCAGGCGGCGGCGATCATTCGCCAGCGTGTGGATGCTGCAGGTGTGGCCGAGTCCGACATCACCACCGAGGGTGGGCGCAACATCGTCGTCCAGATCCCTGGAATCGCTGATGAAGAGACTCGCGCACGCATCGAGGCGAGTGCGCAGCTTGAGTTCCGTGCGGTGATCTTCACCGGGAGCCCTGCTACCGAGTTTGTTGGAGAAGACGGCCTTGCGACGCCCTACCCGACGCCTGATGCGACTGCCAACGCGATTCCGACACCGGACCCGACCGACGGCAGCGATCTGGCCTGGGTCACGGAGAAGCTCCAGGCAGAGTTCCTCGCCTATGACTGCTTGAATCCTGCGAACGACGCGGCGAACGCGCCCGCTGATGAGCCTTTGATCACATGTGACCCGTTCAACTCGATCAAGTACATCCTCGGCCCGATGGAACTGACCGGCGACTCGATTGATGACGCGACCAGCGGCCGCGATCCGACCAACGGCGCCTGGACCGTCCAGCTGACGCTCGACAATCACGGCACCGAGGTCTTCGGCGAGATCAGCCAGCGCCTCTACCAGAACAAGCTCGCCGGGCTCACTCCCCGTGACCAGTTCGCGTTCGTGCTGGACGGCGCGGTGATCTCTGCTCCGCAGATGAACGGCGTCATCCTCAATGGCAAGCCCAGCATTTCCGGTTCCTTCACCCAGGAGTCCGCTGAGACGCTGGCAGACCAGCTCAAGTACGGCGCGCTGCCGCTGAGCTTCACGACCGAGAGCGCTGCGAGTATCTCGGCGACACTCGGCACCCAGCAGCTGATGATCGGCCTGATCGCCGGCCTCATCGGTCTCGCGCTGGTCGCCGTGTACTCATTGCTCAGTTACCGGGCACTGGGCGCAGTGATCATCGCATCCATCGCGGTCATGGGCGTGTTGACCTACATCATCGTCTGCATCCTGGCCTGGCGACTCGGCTTCCGCCTGTCGCTCGCCGGCGTGGCAGGTCTGATCGTGTCGATCGGTTTCGTCGCCGACTCGTTCATCGTCTACTTCGAACGAATACGAGATGAGCTGCGCGACGGCAAATCCATCACGAATGCGGTGGAGGACGGCTGGGGACGCGCCAAGCGTACGATTTACATCTCCAAGTCGATCAACATCCTGGCCGCAGTCGTGCTGTACATTCTGGCTGACTCCACGGTGAAGGGCTTTGCCTTCACCCTGGGACTCACAACGATCATCGACATCTTCATCTTCGTCATCTTCACGCACCCGGTGATGCAGATCCTGGCCCGTACGAGATTCTTCGGTGGTGGCCACAAACTGTCCGGCCTTGACCCCGACGCGCTCGGAGCGGTCTATCACACCCGCACGCAGTATCGACGGGTCGAGCCGGGCAAGAACAGCCGTGGTGCGAAGACCAACCGATCACGTGGTGAAGCGGAACGCCGTCAGACGATTGCTGAGCGCAAGCGCGCAGAAGCCCTCGTCGGCGATAGAACGACCAACGCCGGAAGCGAGGGAGAGCGCTGATGGCCTCTATGAATGAGTTCGGTAACAACCTGTATACGGGAAAGACTTCTTTCCCGTTCGTCGGCAGGCGGCGTCTGTGGTTCATCATCGCCGTCGTCCTGGTGGCAGCATCCGCTCTGGTGCCGCTCCTGCGCCCAGTGCAGTTCTCGATTGAGTTCACGGGCGGCTCGCAGTTCACGGTGGTCGCGCCGGCATCTACTGACCAGCAGACGGCAACCGACGCGGTGCAGTCGATCGTTCCAAATGCGGCCACCAAGGTCGCCATCGTCGGCGAAACTGATGTGCGTGTGCAGACCGACCAGATGACTCAGAGCGAGACGCTTGCCGTAGCAAACGCCCTCGCTGAGGTATTCGAGGTCGACCCGCAAGAGGTCACATCCTCCTACATCGGCCCGGCCTGGGGCGAAAACGTCACCCGCCAGTCGCTCTGGGGCCTCGCGATCTTCCTTGCGCTGACGTTCCTGATCCTCGCGATCTACTTCCGTACCTGGAAGATGTCTGCCGCAGCGATCATCGGTCTGCTTGACGTGCTCGTGATCACGGTCGGTGTGTATGCGCTTGCCGGCTTCGAGATCTCACCTGCGGCGGTGATCGGCTTCCTGACAATTCTTTCGTACTCGTTGTACGACACCACGGTGGTTTTCGACAAGATCAGAGAGAACACCACCGAGGACGGCGAGAACTCATCTCGTACCTTCGGTGAGTCAGTGAACCTTGCCGTCAACCAGACTCTGGTGCGTTCGATCAACACCTCGATCGTTGCGGCACTGCCAGTCGGCGCGATCCTGTTCATCGGTGCGTTCTGGCTGGGTGCGGAAACGCTCACCGACATTTCGCTGTCGATTTTTGTCGGCATCATTGTGGCGACGTACTCCACGCTGTTCGTAGCTGCGCCGCTGTACTCGCTGTTCCGCGAGAAAGAGCCGGACATCGTCGAGCGAGACAAGCGCGTGCTCGAGCTCCGTGCTCGCGCCACTGCTGACGCCTGATCTCGTTCTCTGCGCGGGGCTGGCTAACGCCAGGCCCGCGTAGAATGTTCTGACCCGGAGGTGAAGTGATGGCGGAAGCGAATGCGCCGTCGCAGGGATCGAGTCTGAGACGACTTGTGCCCCGCATCTTCTCGCGCGCGCCCCGGGTAAACGACCTCGACAACCTGATTCGCTCGGTGCGGGTGAACCATCCCAAGGGTGATCTCGCGATCATCGCGCGCGCCTACAGCGTTGCGAAGGAGAAGCACGAGGGTCAGAAGCGGCAGAGTGGCGAGCCGTACATCACGCATCCGCTCGCCGTGGCGCAGATCCTCGCAGAGATGGGTCTCGGCCCCCGTGCAATCGCGGCAGCGCTGTTGCACGACACTGTCGAGGACACCGGCTATGCGCTGTCGGAACTGACGGAGACCTTTGGCGACGAAGTCGCCATGCTCGTCGACGGGGTCACGAAGCTCGACAAGGTCAAGTACGGCGAAAGCGCTCAGGCAGAGACCGTCCGCAAGATGATCGTCGCGATGTCCAAGGACCTCCGCGTGCTGCTGATCAAACTCGCGGACCGTCTGCACAATGCGCGGACCTGGGGCTTCGTTCCGCCGGAGAAAGCGGAGAAGAAAGCCAGAGAGACCCTCGAGATCTACGCACCGCTGGCGAACCGCCTCGGTATCCAGGCGATCAAGTCTGAGCTTGAAGATCTATCGTTCGCTGTGCTTCATCCCAAGATTTACGTGGAGATCAACAGCCTGATCGCTCAGCGCACGCCGCAGCGCGAAAAGTACCTGAAGCAGGTCATCGAGTCGATCAACGAAGATCTGCACGACCTTCGCATCCGCGGCAAGGTGGCGGGGCGACCCAAACAGCTCTATTCGGTTTACCAGAAGATGGTCATCCGGGGCCGTGAGTTCGACGACATCTACGATCTCCTTGGCATCCGCGTGCTCGTGGGTTCGGTACGCGACTGCTACGCCGTCCTCGGCGCGATCCACGCCAGGTGGACGCCGTTGCCTGGCCGCTTCAAGGACTACATCGCAACCCCGAAGTTCAACCTGTACCAGTCTCTGCACACGACCGTGATCGGTCCTAGCGGACGCACCGTTGAGATTCAGATCCGCACGCACGAGATGCATCAGCAGGCGGAGTTCGGTGTCGCCGCGCACTGGATGTACAAGGAACGGATGAACGGCGGCAAGCCAGGGTCCCTTCCGAGCGACACGGATATGACGTGGCTCGCGCACATCTCCGACTGGCAGGCAGAGACCGCAGACCCCAGTGAGTTCCTCGACTCGCTACGCTTCGAGATCGGCGCCAAGGAGGTCTACGTCTTCACGCCCAAGGGGCGCGTTGTCGGTCTGCCAGCAGGAGCGACTCCGGTCGACTTCGCCTACGCCGTGCACACCGAGATCGGGCACCGCACAATGGGTGCGAAGGTCAACGGGCGTTTGGTGCCTTTGGAGACCGAGGTCAAGAGCGGCGACGTGATCGAGGTGTTCACCTCGAAGAACCCGGATTCAGGTCCGAGCCAGGACTGGCTTAACTTCGTAAAGAGCACCCGCGCGCGCAACAAGATCCGCGGCTGGTTCACGAAGGAACGCCGCGAAGAGGCCATCGAGCAGGGCAAAGAATCCATCGCCAGGGCGATGCGCAAACAGAACCTGCCGCTGCAGCGACTGATGAATCAGAGCTCTTTCGCCGAGGTCGCCCAACAGTTGCACTACGAAGATGTTTCCGCGCTGTACGCGGCCGTAGGCGAAGGACACGTCTCCACGCAGTCCGTACTGGAGAAGGTCACCGCGATCATCGCGGCGAACGACACCAGCACCGGCGCCATCGATCTCCCCGGCAAGCCACCCTCGCGTGAACCTCGTTCTGGTGACTCCGGCATTCTGGTGCGTGGAGCGGACGACATTCTCGTCAAGCTCGCCAAGTGCTGCACACCGGTGCCGGGGGACACGATCGTCGGATTCGTCACCAGGGGAAGCGGCGTCTCGGTGCACCGCACGGACTGCACCAATGTGAAGGCGCTCAGCGCCGAACAGGAGCGGTTCGTCGACGTAGAGTGGGCGCCGACCACAAAGAGCGTCTTCCGTGTGCAGATCCAGGTCGAAGCGTTGGACCGCTCAGCGCTTCTCTCCGATGTCACTCGAGTGCTCAGCGAGCACCACGTGAACATTCTCTCTGCCACGGTCAACACGAACGACGATCGCCTTGCCATCAGCCGGTTCGTGTTCGAGATGGGTGACTCAGTGCATCTGGATCGCGTGCTAAACGCCGTGCGCCGGATCGATGCCGTCTACGACGTCTACCGAGTGACGACATCCTGACAATACGCTTCCCGCAGTAGATCGAGCGCGGTAACGGCTGCTCTCTTGCCCGGCATGCGCTTGCGTGACGCTATCTGCTGCCGTACCGGCAGCAGAAGGTCGGGCCGCGCGGCTCCGAGCGCTCGCAACCATCTCTCGCCCTCAGCGTCGCGATCTGCGCGGAGGGCGAGATCGGTCAGCGTACGGGGGAGCGTGGTGACTTGTGCGCCGGCGATAGTCACCACATCAGTCGGCGCCAGCTGGATCTCATGCACGACGACATTGCGCTGGGGCGTCACGCGCTGGCGCCGTGGCGTCGCGCGCTGAATATGGTGACAAAGCGGGGCTGCGTCACCGAAGCCGTGCACCCAGGCTGCGGTAGCGCCGCTCGCCGCGTATCCGGGGGCGAGCACCGACGCGAGCGAGGCGACGCGGGCGGCCGCATCCTCAGGCAGGTCCGCGTGCATATAACCATCACCGACCTCGAAGAGGAGACCGTCCAGGCGTGCCGCGCTCAGCTCTGACGGGGACAACAACGCCCCGGGACGGTAGAACAGCGACGGATACACACTTTCAGTGTGCCGTGCTGAACCCGGTCCCGGGGCGGCTGTGGATAACGTTCAGCCCTCGAGGGCGTTCAACCATGCCTTGCGTGCGTCGAGTGCGTCGGCAGCTTCCTTTGCGGCCCGCTTGTCGCCGGCCTTCTCTGCTGCGGCCTTCTCTGTCTCGAGCTTCTCGATCGCGTCGAGGAGCTTCTGGCTCATGTCGTTGGCACGGGCCTTGGTTTCGGGGTTGTTGCGCTTCCAGTCGACCTCTTCGCGCGACTTCAGCGCCTGCTCGATGACGCGGAGCTTGTCATCGAGTGTGCGGTCCGTGTCACGTGGGAGGACACGTCCGATTTCATCCCACTGAGTCTGAATACGCGTCAGCAGGGCACGCGCCTGCTTGATGTTGGACTCGTCAGCGACAGCCTTCGCCTCTTCGATAAGAGCCTTCTTGGCCTCGATCTTCGGAGCCGACTCGGCCTCCTCTGCGGCGGACTGCTCGGCACGTGCTGAGTAGAGAGCATCTCCGGCGGCCTTGAAACGTGCCCACAGCGCGTCATCGGCCTTGCGTCCGGCACGGCCGGAAGCCTTCCACTCGTCCAACAGATTGCGGTAGGCAGGGATGCCGTCGACGCCCTTGGATGCCAGCGCTTCGGCACGCTCGATCAGCTGGCTCTTCTGGTTGCGTGCGGACTTGTGCGTCTCATCCAGATCCGCATAGAAGGTGCGGCGGCTCTTGTCGATGACCGAACGCGCGTCACGGAATCGCTTCCACAGCTGCTGAGAGATGCCCTTCGGGAGGCGCGGACCGCTCTGCTGCTGGGCCTGCCATGCATCGAAGAGAGTGGTGACTTCTTCGGTGACCTGCTTCCACTGCACCTTCGAAAGGTCGCGTGCAGCGATCGCCTCGATGCCATCGACCAGAACGGTGCGCTCGGCGATGCCCTTGTCTACGAGCTCTTTGGCCTGCTGTGCCTCAGCTTCACTTGCTTCGGCCAACGTGGCGGTGAGGGCATCCAGACGTGCACGCAGTGACGCCAGATCTCCGACTGCTGCGGCGCCGGTTACCTCGTCGACAAGACGCTTCGCCTGTGTGGTCAGCTCGCTGGCCGATGCCCCGCCACTCTGGTGGCGCTGCTCGAGCGTGTGCACCTTGAATGCGAGATCGTCGAACTTGCGGATGTAATAGGCCAAGGCCTCATCCGAGGTGCCATCGGGATACTGGCCGACAACACGCCAGTCGTCGCCCTCTCGCACCTCTACAGTGCCGTCTTCAGCCACGCGACCAAAGTTCGCGGAATCAGCCGAGGCGACGGGCGCGACCGGTGCGGCGGCGGCTGCAGGCGCAGTCGGACGCTGTGGCATCGGGATGCGCGGAGGGGACGGTACCGGTGGAGTCGGTGTCGAAGGTTCGGTGGCAGACACAATGTGCTCCTTGCGCGGTCAACCCGCGTGAGGGGGGAAGGGACGTTGTTCAGCCTAGTACGCGCAGAGCCATGCGCGATGAGGCCTCACCCGCTCACACGGCCGTTACCGATTTGTGAGGAGAACGTTCGTTGCGCGTAACGGGAGCCGCTCGGTTCGCGAAACACCGTGAACGTAGTGTCTGGACATCCCCGACGTTCAGGAGCCGCCATGAATGAGAAGACCGAGATCCAGATTCTCGTCGTCGGCGCAGGGATGGTCGCGCATCGCTTCGTTGAGAGCCTGCTCAGCCGCGCTGAAGACGGAATCCACATCACTGTCGTTGGCGACGAGGCTCGTGATCCCTACGACCGCGTGGCACTGACCAGCTACTTTTCCGGTGCTAGCCCCGATGATCTGACTCTGGATCGATCGGTGTTCGATGACGAGCGCGTCACGCTCATCCCCGGCGAACGAGTGACACGGATCGATCGGCGCGCGCAGACCGTGCACACACGTGCCGAGAGAGTGATCGGCTACGACACACTGGTGCTCGCCACCGGCTCGTACGCTGCGCGCGTCGCGGTCGACGGAGCAGACCTACCAGGATGCTTCGTCTATCGCACGCTGGACGATGTGCAATCGCTACGTCGATTCGTGCAGCTGCGCAGCGCTGAGCTCGCACGTCCATTGCGGGGCGCCGTGATCGGAGGCGGACTGCTGGGGCTCGAGGCTGCAGGTGCGTTGCAGGGCCTCGACGTCGAATGCACCGTGGTGCAGTCATCCGACCGCCTCATGTCTGCGCAGCTCGATCTCGCCGGCGGTAGCATGCTGCGACGTCTGATCGAGGCCCGTGGAATCTCGGTGCGCACCGAATCGCGCACCACCCGACTCGATCCAGACGAATCCGGCGCCGTCACCGCGCTGGAATTCCAAGACGGCAGCTTCCACCGTGCCGATGTCGTGATCTTCACCGTCGGCGTGCGTCCGCGCGATGAACTCGCTCGAAATGCGCAACTCGAGGTGCATGCTCGGGGCGGTGTGCTGATCGACGATCGTTGCCGAACCAGCGATCCCGCGATTCTGGCGATTGGCGAAGTCGCGAACTTCGACGGCCGCAGTGTCGGCCTCGTTGCACCTGGATACGCGATGGCAGAGGTAGCTGCGACCCTTCTGCTCGGTGATGATGCGACCTTCCCCGGTTACGACGAGTCTGCCAAGCTCAAACTCTCCGGCGTCGATGTCGCCAGCTTCGGCGATGCACTCGCTCAGACTCAGAATGCGCTCGACGTGGTCTACGCCGACCCTGTGGCTGGCGTGTACAAGAAGCTGGTGCTGTCGGATGACGCGCAGACGCTGCTGGGTGGCATCCTTGTCGGTGACGCCTCGGCATATGGTTCGTTGCGGCCGCTGGTCGGGGCACGTCTCGGGGCCGACCCGGTGGCGTATCTCATGCCGGAAGGCGGGGTGGAGGCGCCGAGCGGCGAGCTTCCGGATGCGGCGGTCGTCTGTTCCTGCTCGAACGTCACAGCCGGGCGGATCCGTCAGGCGGTGCATGCAGAAGGCTGCATGGACGCAGCCGCGGTCAAGAGTTGCACCAAGGCCGGAGCCACCTGCGGCTCGTGCGTGCTCATGGTCAAGAAGGTGGTCGCGCAGGAGCTGACCAAACTCGGTCAGACCGTGTCGAACGCGCTCTGCGAACACTTTGACATGTCGCGCCGGCAGCTTTTCGACGCGGTGCGCGTGTCAGAGCTGACCACGTTCAGCGCCGTGATCGAACGCTTCGGGCGCGGCCGTGGCTGCGATATCTGCAAGCCGGCGCTCGCGAGCATCCTCTCCGTGCTGGTGGGTGCGCACGTCCTCGACGGCGAGAACGCAACGCTGCAGGACACCAACGATCACGTCATGGCCAACATGCAAAAGGACGGCACCTATTCTGTGGTGCCGCGGATGCCCGGCGGCGAGGTGACGCCCGCCGGCCTGGTCGTGATCGGACAGGTCGCCGAGGATTTCGGGCTCTACACGAAGCTCACCGGAGGCCAGCGCATCGACATGTTCGGTGCGCGCCTGGAGCAGCTGCCGCAGATCTGGCAGCGCCTCGTCGACGCCGGTTTCGAATCGGGGCAGGCGTACGGAAAGTCACTGCGCACCGTGAAGTCCTGCGTCGGCTCCACGTGGTGCCGCTACGGCGTGCTCGATTCAGTGGGGATGGCTGTGCGTCTCGAACTGCGGTACCGCGGCCTGAGGGCCCCACACAAGCTGAAGATCGGTGTCTCGGGGTGCGCGCGGGAGTGCGCCGAGGCGCGAGGCAAAGATGTCGGCGTCATCGCAACGGAGACAGGCTGGAACATGTACGTCGGCGGTAATGGCGGCTTCACGCCACGGCACGCCGAACTGTTCGCCACTGACCTCTCCGACGAGCAGCTGATCCAGGCCATCGACCGATTCTTCATGTACTACATCCGTACAGCCGATCGCCTGCAGCGCACGGCGCCGTGGTGCCAGGAGCTCGAGGGCGGACTCGCAGGTCTCAAGGAGGTCATCCTCGAGGACTCCCTCGGCATCTGCGCAGATCTGGATGCGGCTATGGCTCGGCACGTCGACAACTACGAAGATGAGTGGGCGGCGACGCTACGGGATCCGCAGAAGCTGCAGCGGTTCCAATCGTTCGTGAATGCGGCGGAAACGCCGGATCCTTCACTTGCGTATGTGGCGAGCCGCGGCCAGATGCGGCCCGCCACTGCCCAAGAGCGCGAGCGCGGCGGCGTAATGATCGCAGGAACGACCCTGGAGGTGCGTCGATGACGCTTTTGATTGATCAGGCGACCGCGGTCCGCGTGTGCGCGATCCAGGACCTCGAAGTGGAACGCGGTCGCGCCGCGCTGCTCGGCCTGGACCAGATCGCCCTGTTCCTGCTGCGTGACGGCAACGTGCATGCGGTGTCGAATTTCGACCCCTACAGCGGCGCGCATGTGATTTCGCGAGGAATCGTTGGAACCAGAGGTGATGTGCCGACAATCGCCTCGCCCATGCACAAGCAGGTGTTCGATCTGCGAACCGGCGAATGTCTGGAGAGTCAGGGTAAGACGCCCGTTCATCTCGCCGTCTGGCCGGTGCGGCGAGTCGGCGACGACCTCTATCTTCAGGCTCCCTTCACCGCGCCGAGCGAGGAAGGCTGACATGACCACGATTCTCGGAGTGTCATTGAGTGGACGTCAGGTGCTGCTTGTCGGCGGTGGAGCTGTTGCGGCCCGCCGACTCGGTCGTTTCCTCGCCGACGGCGCCGTAGTGCGACTGGTCGCCCCGCAGCTCGCGCCGCAGACACAGGCTCTCGTGGACGAACATGGCGTCGATTGGGTGGAGCGCGGCTTCGACGCCAATGATGTCGAAGATGTGTGGCTCGTGCACACCGCGACCGGCGACACTGCGATCGATCGTGAGGTCGCCGCGCTGTGTGAGCAGCGGCGGGTGTTCTGCATCAATGCGTCAGATGGCGCTCATGGCAGCGCACGGATGACCGCTCAGACGACGTCGGGCGATGTCATCATCGGCGTCGCCAGCGCAGTGGGTGCCGATCCACGACGGACGGCCGGTGTGCGTGACGCGATCGATGGACTGCTTGAATCGGGGCGACTTCCGCTGCGACGACGCCGGGCGGCCCGCGCCGGACGAGTGGATCTCATCGGTGGTGGTCCTGGTCCCGTCGACCTCATGACGGTGCGCGCACGGCGACTGCTCGCCGAAGCGGATGTGGTGATCGCCGACCGCCTGGGACCGACCAGTGCGGTGCTCGCAGAACTCGACCCGGACGTCCTCGTGATCGACGTGGGCAAGCGACCGCATCATCATCCTGTGCCGCAGGAGCAGATCAACGCCCTCCTGGTCGAACATGCGACCGCCGGAAAGCGGGTCGTACGGCTCAAGGGCGGTGATCCTTTCGTCTACGGGCGCGGGGGAGAAGAAGTCATTGCCTGCCAGCAGGCGGGCATCCCCGTAGAAGTGACTCCTGGACCGTCCAGCGCCATTTCGGTACCGCAGGCCGCCGGCATCCCGGTCACGCATCGAGGAACGGCATCCGCTGTCCACATGGTGAACGGCCAAGGCGAGGTGTCCGAAACGACGTTGCGGTCGTTGGCAGACGCCGAGGTGACGACGGTGATGCTGATGGGCGTGGCCGCGCTGCCCAGGGTGGTGCATGCCGCACGCGCTTACGGCATCAGAGACGACCTTCCGATGGCGATCGTGGAGAACGGGCATACGCCCACTCAGAGGACGACCCGCAGCACGCTGGGCGCGGTGGTGGCCGATGCCGCGGCCGTGGGGGTCACCAATCCAGCGGTGATCGTGTTCGGTGAGGTGGCTCGGGCCGGGTTGCTCATGCCTGAACCTGCGCAGGTGGGGAAAACCCATACGTGACCTCTCGCAGGCTTTTGGATGCCGCCCTCGTCGGCTGCACGATCGTCATCGCCGCTGACCGACGTGCGGGCGACCTCGCAAGCGCCCTGGAGCGGCGCGGTGCGCAGGTGCATCGTGCTCCCGCGTTGAGCGTCGTTCGCAATGCGGACGACGATGAACTCATCAGACGCACTCGCGAACTGGTCGCGAGCCCGCCGGACATCGTCGTCGTGACGACCGGTGTCGGGTTCCGCGGCTGGATCGACGCGGCGCACGAGCATGATCTGGCCGAAGGACTCACTGACGCGCTGCAGCACACCCAGTTTGTCGCCAGAGGCCCGAAAGCACACGGTGCTATTCAGCAGGCGGGCTTCACCGCAGACTGGGTCGCGGAGTCCGAGACAGCTGCTGAAGTGGGGGAGTATCTGCTGTCCACACACCTCGTGGGTAAGCGTGTCGCGGTTCAGCATCACGGTGCGGGCGCAGACGGCCTCGACGAGCTTCTTGCCGCTGCAGGCGCCGATGTCGTGAGTCTCACGGTCTATCGTTGGGGGCCGCCGGCCGAGCCACAGCTGGTCGAACGGTCGGTCTTGCAGGCCGCGTCAGGGGAAGTCGATGCGGTGCTGTTCACCTCTGCTCCAGGGGCCGCGGAATGGATCCGCTCGGCCGATCGGCTGCAGGCATCGGACGCGGTTCGGCGCCGTGCAGCATCCGGGAGGTTGCTGCTCGCGGCCGTCGGCCCTGTCACCGCGAAGCCACTGAATAACGGCGGTTTTCACGCAACTATCGCTGACCGTGGACGCCTCGGCTCCCTCGCGCGCTGCGTGATCGGATACTTCGGTGAGGGCGGCGCGGCACCGAGACTGTCGACTACTGCAGGCGTGCTGTCGATGCGCAGTGGTGGAGCGGTCATCGCCGGCGAGTTCATCGCCCTGTCGCCGGCAGGAGCGCGCATACTCGGCGCCCTTTTCGACAGTGCAGGGCGCGTACTGTCGCGCGAGCAGATCGCGCAGGCACTGCCACGCGCGGGGCAGAATTCTCACGCAGTGGAGATGGCGGTGGCACGTGTGCGGGAAGCGCTCGGCGACGTCGATGTCGTCAAGACCGTGGTGAAGCGGGGCTATCGCCTCGCCGTGAAGGAGACTGAATGACGACGCTCATCGCCTGCTCGCATGGGACCGGCGATCCTGCCGGGCAGCGAGCGATTCGCACACTGATCGAGTCGGTTCAGGGGCTGCTGCCCGATGTGACAGTCGTCGCGGCCGTCGTCGATGTCGAGCAGCCGCAGCTCGAAGAGGTTCTCGCGAGCCAGGCACCGCTAGACGACATGATCGTCGTTCCGCTGCTGCTTTCGATCGGCTACCACACCGCTGTGGACATCTCCCAAGCGGTGGCGCGGCATACCGGCGCACGCCAGTCTGAGCCGCTCGGGACGCATCCGTTGATCGCTGAGGTTCTCGTCGATCGGCTTGCGTCCGCGGTGCCGGGAGGCTGGTTGCCGGGTGATCATGTGGTGCTTGCCGCCGCGGGATCCAGTAATCCTGGTGCAATGGCAGATGTCGAGGAAGTCGCAATCCGGCTGCGCGCCCACATTCCAGTACCAGTCACGGTCGGATATGCGTCGGCATCGGTTCCTCGCATCGGCGATGCGGTGGCGGCGGCGCGCGCGAGTGGCGCTACACGAGTGATCGCCGCCAGTCACCTACTGGCTCCCGGATTCTTCGCCGGGGTTATCGGAGGTGCCGGGGCGGATATCGTCAGTCTTCCGCTCGCTCCCGATGCACGCATCGCACAGGTGATCGTAGATCGGTACCTCGCCGTCTCTGCGACGGCCTGACGCACACGAGAATGTCCCGGTGAGCTTCGGACTCACCGGGACATTCTGTTCTTCTGTCAGCCGACGCTGACGGGCTCTGGCGTGCGCTTAGCCTCACGGGTTGTCGCGGCGGCCGGCTGCGCCACCGGGTCGTGGAGGTCCGTGTCTGAAGCAGCGACAGCCGTGTCACCACGCTTGTGGGCGCGAACGCGGCGCGCAGTGGGACGACCGTGGGTGATGTACAGCGGGAGTCCCACGAAGAGCAGCCCGCCGACAAGGTTGCCGAACACAGTGGGGATCTCGTTCCAGATCAGGTAATCCATGATCGTGAAATCTGCGCCGAGGAGCAGCCCCGACGGGAAGAGAAACATGTTGACGATCGAGTGCTCGAAGCCCATGTAGAAGAACAGCATCACCGGCAGCCACATCGCCAGGATCTTGGCGACCACGTTGTCCGAGACCATCGACAGGACGACTCCGGTGGAGACCATCCAGTTGCAGAGCACTCCGCGGATGAACAGTGTCAGCATCCCCGCGGCGCCATGATCGGCGTAACCGACCGTGCGACCGTGGCCGATCTCGCTGATTGCCAGCCCGACCGCGCTCGGCTCCGTGGAGAAGCCATAGGTGAAGTAGATCGCCATCAGAATCGCGACCATGAACGCGCCGCCGAAGTTGCCGAGGAAAACGAGGCCCCAGTTGCGGAACATGGCACCGACAGTGGCGCCTGGCCGCTTGGCGAGCACGGCGAGCGGTCCGAGTGTGAAGACCCCGGTGAGCAGGTCGAAACCGAACAGATAGAGGATCACGAAGCCGACGGGGAACAGTACCGCCCCCAACAGTGGCTGCCCGGTATTCGTTGAGACGGTGAGCGCGAAGGCTGCGGCGATCGTGAGAAGAGCGGCACCCATGAAGGCGCGGATGAGTGTGTCGCGAACGGACAGTTGCATCTTGTAGGCGCCGGCGTCCACCATACGGGTGACGAGTTCGGCGGGCTTGATATAGGACACGGGCGACCTCCACGGATGTATCGGATGAGCACAGGAGCTGAGCTTGAACTCAGCGTGACTCACCGCGGTTTCCGGCAGAGACGTCGATCGTTACGGCTGTGGAGCGAAACTCTCACATCGTGAAGTGCGCGTGTGTGAAGTGACGTGCGCGCGAAGTGCAGGAGCCTATTCGGCGGGGACGTCAGTCGAGAGCAGATCGGTGAAGGGATTCTCGAGCGGCGTGGGCGTCGAGGTCTTGGTCGGCTCCGGCTCGGGGGCGGTAACAGCCGCGTGTACGGACTGGCTGGCGATTGCGCCAGCGATGATCAGTCCACCCGCGATGCCCGCGATCAGGTTGTCACGCACGCGACGGCTGATCTGGCCATCGTGCCAGGCCGTGCGCGCCGCGTACAGCCGGGCGCGCTCGGTGTCTGCGCGTGAGCGCTGGATGTTTTTCGGTCCACGGCCAGCCATCAAGTTCCTTCCTGCGACGCCTCGCCTGGGCGCCGTCTGCGAGCCTACCGTCACTGCGGAGGTGCGCTGGTGTCTGCCGTGCGCATTAGCCTGGATCCATGACTTCCGCGCCATTGCTCTCGGGACAGACGCCCCTTGCTGTGCGGATGCGTCCTGTTTCGCTCGCCGAGGTCGCAGGTCAACAGCATCTGCTGCGTCCTGGGTCTCCCATCGTTGCGTTGGCTGACCCTGAAGCCGCCTCACCCGGTGCGGTCTCAATCATCCTCTGGGGGCCTCCGGGCACAGGCAAGACGACGCTTGCACAGTCGATCGCGCGATCCTCCGGGCGCCGATTCGTTGAACTCTCCGCGATCACCGCGGGTGTGAAAGATGTGCGCGAGGTGATGCAGGAAGCGATCACACAGCGCGACCTTTACGGACAGACCACCATTTTGTTCCTCGACGAGATCCACCGCTTCACGAAGGCCCAGCAAGACGCACTGCTTCCCGGAGTCGAGAACGGCTGGGTGATCCTCATCGCTGCGACGACCGAGAATCCCTCTTTCTCAGTGATCTCGCCCCTGATGTCGCGCTCATTGCTACTGACGCTGCAGCCGCTCACAGATGATGACATCGCCCTGCTTCTCGACCGGGCCATCTCCGATGCGCGTGGCCTGAACGGCACCGTGTCGATTGAGGATGCTGCGCGCAGCGCGCTCGTGCGACTTGCGTCGGGTGACGCGCGCCGTGCGCTGACCGGCTTGGAAGCCGCGGCGGCCGTGGCGCAGTCATCAGTCTCCGCAACAGACGACGACTCCGGTCCCGGTTCTGGCATACCTGCAATCACGGACGAGGACGTCGCGCAGGCCGTCGACCGGGCTCTGCTGCGCTACGACCGCCAGGGCGACGAGCACTACGACGTCATCAGTGCGTTCATCAAGTCGATCCGCGGCTCGGACCCAGATGCCGCGCTGCACTACCTCGCACGCATGATCGAAGCGGGGGAGGATCCGCGCTTCATCGCGCGGCGTCTGGTGATCTCCGCATCCGAAGACATCGGCTTGGCCGACCCGCAGGGCCTCGTCATCGCGGTTGCCGCTTCTGACGCAGTCGCATTCATCGGGATGCCGGAAGGACGAATCCCTCTCGCCGAGGCGACGGTCTACCTTGCGACGACGGCGAAGTCGAATGCGGCCTACCTCGGGATCAATGCGGCCATCGCTGACGTGCGCGCAGGCAGTTTCGGCCGAGTACCGCCGCACCTGCGCGACGCGCACTATCCCGGCGCTAAGCGCCTCGGACATGGCAAAGGCTACGTGTATCCGCACGACAGTGAGCATGGCGTCGTGCCGCAGCAATATCTTCCCGATGAGCTTGACGGCCGTCGGTACTACCAGCCAAAGGGTTTGGGGGCTGAGCGTGACATCTCCGCGCGGCTCGAACGCATCCGGCGCATCCTCGACGCCCGCTGAACGGGCGCGAGTCGCGGTCTGTTAGACTTGAGCGGTTCGAAACACAGTTTTCGGGCATCCCTTCGTTCATCCCCACCTTCTCTGCGCCCCGGCGTGCGCGTGAAGGCAGAACGCCGGAGATACGTCCGTGAGACGTGAAAGTCACGTCCACGTCATCGGAAGGAATACTTCGTGGTTACGAAGTCCCAGGACCGCCGCAAGGTCCGCCTGTCCCGTGCGCTCGGCATCCCGCTGACGCCGAAGGCTGCCCGCTACCTCGAGAAGCGTCCCTACGCTCCGGGTGAGCACGGCCGCACCAAGCGCAAGACCGACAGCGACTACGCCGTCCGTCTGCGTGAGAAGCAGCGTCTGCGTGAGCAGTACGGCATCCGCGAGAAGCAGCTTCGCATCGCGTTCAACGAGGCTCGTCGCGTCGACGGCCTGACCGGTGAGAACCTGGTCGAGCTCCTCGAAATGCGTCTCGACGCCCTCGTCGTGCGTTCGGGCTTCGCCCGCACCACCGCGCAGGCTCGCCAGATGGTCGTGCACCGTCACATCATGGTTGACGGCCAGCTCGTCGACCGCCCGTCCTTCCGCGTGAAGCCGGGTCAGGTCATCCACGTCAAGCCTAAGAGCGAGGGCACCGAGCCCTTCCAGGTGGCAGCAGCCGGCGGTCACGCCGAGGTGCTTCCTCCCGTTCCCGGCTACCTCGAGGTTGAGCTCGACAAGCTTCAGGCACGCCTGGTTCGTCGTCCGAAGCGCGCTGAGGTCCCCGTGACCTGTGAAGTGCAGCTCGTCGTCGAGTACTACGCAGCTCGCTAAAGCTCTCTCAGAGAGTTTCTGAGCAAGAGGCGTCGGGGTTCTCCCGACGCCTCTTGTGGTTTCCGCATACGATGGAGAGACCGCGCTTCGCGGTCCAAGGGCGAGGAAGACGACATGAAGACTCTGCTGTGGTTCCTGATCGGTGTGATCGGCGGGTTTATCGCTGCACACTTCATGAACAAGGATCCGCGCGGACACGATCTTTTGTCCGATGTCGACGCTCGCATCACAGAGTTCACCGCGATTCTCGGCGACTCGTACCGCGAGCAGCAAGCGCGACTGGTCGACCCGCTCGACCGCTGATCATCAGCGCCGGTCACCACGATCGGCGTGGTGCCCATCCGCCTCACACAAGGACAGCCGTACTCCTATGAAAACTGCGGACATCGCGCAGCGTTACCTCAACTTCTTCGAGAAGAACGACCACACGATCGTGCCTTCCGCGTCGCTCGTGAGCGACGACCCGACGGTGATGTTCACCATCGCGGGCATGGTGCCGTTCGTGCCGTATCTGACGGGGTTGATTCCCGCGCCGTTCGCGCGCGCGGCTGACCTGCAGAAGTGCATTCGCACCAACGACATCGAAGAGGTCGGCAAGACCGCGCGCCACGGCACGTTCTTCCAGATGCTGGGCAACTGGTCCTTCGGCGACTACTTCAAAGAAGGCGCAATCACGTATGCGTGGGAGCTGCTGACGACCTCAGAGGCCGATGGCGGTCTCGGGTTTGCTGAGAAGGACATCTGGGTCACTGTCTACGAGACCGATGACGAGGCTGCACTGCTTTGGCAGAAGATCGCAGGACTTCCCGCCGAACGCATTCAGCGCATGGGTAAAGAAGACAACTACTGGCACACCGGCCAGCCCGGCCCCGCAGGACCCTGCTCAGAGATCTACATCGACCGCGGCCCCGCGTACGGCCGTGAAGGTGGACCGATTGTCGACGACAACCGCTTCACCGAGATCTGGAACCTCGTGTTCATGCAGGAACTTCTCTCGGACGTGCGTACAAAGGTCGATTTCGACATCTCTGGACCGCTGCCGAAGAAGAACATCGACACCGGCATGGGCCTCGAGCGCGTCGCGATGTTCAAGCAGGGCGTCGAGAACATGTACGAGACCGATCAGGTGCGTCCGGTGCTCGACCGTGCGATTGAGATTTCCGGCCGCAAGTATGGCGTGGACCATGAGGATGACGTCCGTTTCCGCGTCATCGCGGACCACGTGCGTTCTTCTCTCATGCTGCTCTCTGATGGTGTGAAGCCCGCCAACGAGGGTCGCGGCTACATCCTGCGGCGCCTGATGCGCCGTACCGTCCGCTCCATGCGTCTGCTCGGCGTCGACGCACCGGTCTTCCCGGAGCTGTTCAGCGCATCCCGCGATGCGATGAAGTCGGCGTACCCGGTGCTGTCGACCGAGTGGGACCGCCTCTCCGGCCTCGCCAACGCGGAGGAAGAGACCTTCCTGCGCACCCTCTCACAGGGGTCGACGATTCTTGATCTCGCCCTTGACACCACCAAGAAGGCAGGCAAGCAGACGCTTGCAGGCCCCGAGGCCTTCCTGCTGCACGACACGTACGGCTTCCCGATCGATCTCACGCTCGAGATCGCTGAAGAAGCGGGTCTCAACGTCGATCGCACAGCGTTCGATGAATTGATGCTCGCGCAGCGGACACGCGCAAAGGCCGATGCCAAGAGTCGTCGTCGACAGCTCGCTGATGTTTCCGTCTATCGCGAGTTCCGTGCGCTCGGCGAGACCGGTTTCGCCGGTTACACCGATCTCGACATCGAGTCTCGTGTGCTCGGCATTCTTGTTGACGGCCAGCCGGCAACAACGGCGAGTGAAGGTCAGGTCGCCGAGATCATTCTCGCCGAGACGACGCTGTATGCGGAGTCCGGTGGTCAGGTCTCCGACAAGGGCACGATCGTCGGCGCCGGATTCGAACTGGACGTCCTCGATGTGCAGAAGCCTGTTGCCGGCCTCATCAGCCACACCGTGCAGGTCGCGAGCGGAACGGTCGCTGTCGATGATCGCGCCACTGCGCTCGTGGATGCCAAGAACCGCCGTGCCGCACGCCAGGCGCACTCGGCGACGCACCTCGTGCACGCGGCGCTTCGCGACACGCTGGGATCGACTGCGACGCAGGCCGGGTCGCTGAACCGTGCCGGCTACATGCGATTCGACTTCTCGTGGTCGCAGGCGCTGTCTGCCGACACTCGCACCGAGATCGAGGACATCACCAACCGTGCTGTGCAGGATGCGCTTGAAGTGACGACGCGCATCGTCTCACTCGATGAGGCCAAGGAAGCCGGCGCCATGGCGCTGTTCGGCGAGAAGTACGGCGATGTCGTGCGCATGGTCGACATCGGTGGTCCGTGGTCGCGCGAGCTCTGTGCGGGCACGCATGTGAACTCCAGCGCTGAGATCGGTCTCGTCAGCATCGTGGGGGAGTCGTCGGTCGGCGCCTCCAACCGTCGTATCGAAGCACTCGTGGGTCAGGACGCATTCCGCGAACTGGCTGCCGAACGTGCGATCGTCTCGCAGCTCACCGCAGCTCTGAAGACTCCACGCGAGCATCTTCCAGAGCGCATCGCAGAGATCGCTGCAAACCTGAAGACGGCGGAGAAGCGCATCGCGCAGTTCGAGGCGAAGGAGCGCGCGGGACAGGTTCCTGCGATCGCTGAAGCGGCAGAACGCATCGGTGCCTACCGTGTGGCAGCGCTCTCGCTCGGCGAGGTTGCTTCGGCTGACGACATTCGTGGCCTCGCCTTGAGCGTGCGCGAGCGTCTCGGATCGGACGCCGCAGTTGTCGTTCTTGGTGGTGTTGCCGCGGGCCGGCCGATCGTCGTGGTCGCCACGAACGAAGCAGCACGCTCTGCCGGAGCAAAGGCTGGTGTGCTTGCAAAGCGGGCTGCCGGTGTTCTCGGTGGCGGCGGCGGCGGCCGCGATGACGTGGCTCAGGGTGGCGGTGCAGATGCCTCGGCACTCGGCGCTGCGCTCGAGGCCGTGACTCAGGAGCTTCGCGGCGCGTGAGTGGCTTCCGTCGCGGCGTGCGAATCGGCATCGATGTCGGTAAAGCTCGAGTCGGGGTCGCGCGCTGCGACCCCGACGGCATGCTGGCCGTTCCCGTGGAGACGGTGCCACGCTCGGATACCTCGCTCGCGCGGATCGCAGCGATTGCGACCGAGTACGAGCCACTCGAGTTCGTTGTCGGCCTTCCGGTCAACATGCAGGGTGCGGATACTCCGTCAACCACGGATGCGCGCGAGTTCGCCGCAGCGCTGCAACGGCTCACCGGGGTGTCCGTACGCATGATGGATGAGCGGTTGAGTACCGTCACCGCACACGCTGCGCTGCGCTCTTCCGGGAGAAATCAGCGAAACTCTCGTAGCATTGTCGATCAGGTCGCGGCAGTAGTGCTGCTGCAGCACGCGATTGACACGGAGAAGAGCACCGGTACCCCGGCCGGTGTTGCTGTCCCGCTTGATGAGGAGCCTCCTGAGCATGCCCGAACGTGACACTGCAGACCCCGGCTCGAACTCTGTTTCCGATGATCTGTTCGCAAATCTCCCCGCGCCTTCGCACCGCGCCCCGGTATCCGATTCGGTAGGGCCAGTGCCCGGATCCCGCCGTGCACTGCGAGAAGCATCGACATCCGGAGTCCCAGACGAGGCATCGGGCGCAGACGCTCCTACCGCCGGCGCAGAGTCCGCATCACTGGCTACCGAGCGAGGCCAGACGAAGCCGGCGCCCTCGACGCTGGATGATCTGTTCCAGCCAGAGCACGACGAATCTCTTCGTGCTCCACGAAAGAAGAAGCGCCGCACCGGCTGTCTCGTCGCGCTCATCATCATTCTCGTGCTGATCGGCGGAGCGGTCTACGGCGGGTTCTGGGCCATGAACAACTACGGCGACAAAATCAACGAGGTCATGGGCTGGGGCGAACCAACGGATTGGGAGCCGGGGCTTGCCACTGGCGAGGTCACCGTCACGATCCGTGAGGGCGACACCGGCGGACCGGTCTCCACCGCGCTGTTCGACGCCGGCGTCACCAAGACCGAGGACGTGTTCTACGACTACCTCGTAGACGAGAACGTCGACTTCACGGTGTACCCGGGTCTCTACACGCTCCAGGAGAAAATGACGGCCGCCGCCGCGCTCGAGGCGCTGAACGATCCCGCCAACAAGCTGGAGAATACGGTCGCCACCGTCGAGGGTGGCACGATCGAATCCTCGCTGCCGCTGATCAGCGAGGCCATCGGCATCCCGATCGAAGACCTGCAGGCTGCCGTCAAAGACCCGAGTGCGTACGGCGTCACCGCCGCGACCCTCGAGGGGTGGCTGTTCCCTGCTACCTACACTTTCGACCCTGAGGTCACCGCGACGCAGGTCATCCAGCGGATGGTGGATCGCACTCGGCAGTCACTGGCAGAGGCGGGCGTGCCTGCGGGTGACGAGAATCGGGTTCTCACGATCGCGTCCATCATCGAGCGGGAGGGACGCACGGACGACTTCGCCAAAGTTTCACGCGTCATCCAGAACCGCCTCGACGACGGCATGATGCTGCAAATGGACTCGACCGCGCAGTACGGCTACGGCGAACTGCACGCAGGTGTCGTGAGTACCTCTGAGGAAGCCCAGTTCGACGAAAACGCGTACAACACCTATGTGATCGAGGGACTCCCCATCGGCCCGATCGCCAACCCGAGCCATGCGGCGATCGATGCCGCGATGCATCCGGTCGACGGCCCATGGTTCTATTTCGTGACCATCAACCCGCAGAGCGGTGAGACGGTGTTCTCGACGACCTATGCGGAGCACCAGGCCGGGATCGAGGTCTGGCACGAGTGGTGCCGGGCCAACCCCGATCAGGGATGCTGAAGGCATGACGGGGCATCGCCTCGCCGTCTGGGGCGATCCGATCGCCCACAGCATGTCACCGGCGCTGCACGCCGCAGCGTACCGTGTGCTGGGCCTGAACTGGGAGTACGGTCGTCGCCAGGTGGATGCCGTGGGCTTCGCCGCAGCGTTGAGCTCATTGGACAGTTCGTGGCGAGGGCTTTCGGTGACGATGCCCCTCAAGGAGCAGGCGTTCCGGACCGCGGCGACCCATGACCGCCATGCCGAATTGACCGGCGCGGTGAACACCCTGCTTCTCGGGCAGGCACCAGCCGGCTTCAACACAGACGTCGGGGGGATCATCGACGCGTTGGCTGGCGGCGGTGTGAGTGCGGCTGACAGTGCGCGCATCCTCGGTGCTGGAGCCACGGCCTCATCAGCGATGGTCGCGGCCGCGGAGATCGGTGTGCAGCGCATCGACGTGCGTGCACGCCGTCCAGATCGCGCCGAGGGGCTGCGCACGGTGGGAGACAGACTCGGCATCGCAGTGACGGTGCAGGGTTTTGACGCCCCGTCAGAATCGGTTGATGTCACCGTCGCAACGCTGCCGGGCGGCACCGTGCTCGACGAACCGGTCTCGACGTCTCTTGCCGCCAGCGGCGGCATGCTGCTCGACGCGGCATACGCCCCGTGGCCGTCTGCTCTGGCTGCGGCGTGGCAGGACGAACGCGTGATCTGTGGGCTCGAGATGCTGCTTCATCAGGCCGTGCGCCAGGTACGCATCTTCGTGCACGGCGATCCGCTGCACGAGCTCGGCAACGAAGGTCGCGTGCGTGACGAAATGCGGTTGGCTCTCGTGGGAGACTAGAGCAATGCTCCGCGTGCTCACGGCCGGCGAATCGCACGGCCCAGAACTCATTGCCGTCATGGAAGGGCTGCCCTCTGGCGTCCCGATCTCCTCCGAGGCGATCCAGGCTGACCTTGCCAGGCGCAAGCTCGGCTATGGTCGCGGCTCGCGGATGAAGTTCGAACAGGACGAGCTCACCATCTCCGGCGGTGTGCGCCACGGCAAGAGCCTCGGCAGCCCGATCGCGCTGCGCATCGGCAACACCGAATGGCCGAAGTGGATCGAGGTCATGAACCCCGAGCCGGTCGAGCTCACTGACAAGTCGCGGGGCCGCTCGGCACCGCTCACCCGTCCACGCCCAGGTCACGCTGACCTCGTCGGCATGCAGAAGTACGACTTCGATGAAGCCCGCCCGATCCTCGAGCGCGCCAGCGCCCGTGAGACCGCTGCACGCGTGGCTCTCGGAGCCGTTGCGCGTTCGTTCCTTGGTGAGCTGGGCATCCGGCTCGTCAGCCACACGCTCTCGATCGGCCCGGTACGTGTCCCGGAAAACGCCGCATTGCCTACTGCGGATGACGTCGATGCGCTGGATGCTGATCCGCTGCGGTGCTTCGACGCCGCCACCTCTGCGCTGATGGTCGCCGAAGTCGACGACGCCCGCAAGGAGGGCGACACCCTCGGCGGCATCGTCGAGGTGCTGGCCTACGGCCTTCCGCCGGGGCTCGGCTCGCACGTGCACTGGGACCGCAGACTGGACGCCCGCCTTGCACAAGCGCTCATGAGCATCCAGGCGATCAAGGGTGTCGAGGTCGGAGACGGCTTCGAGACGACTCGCCGTCGTGGCTCCGCCGCGCACGACGAGCTCTTCGCTGCGGAGGCTGGGATCACCCGATCCTCCGACCGCGCCGGTGGCACCGAGGGCGGTATGTCCACTGGCACCGTGCTGCGCGTGCGCGCCGGCATGAAGCCGATCGCCACGGTTCCGCACTCGCTGCGCACGATCGACACGGCAACAGGCGAGGCAGCAACGGCGCACCACCAGCGCTCTGACGTCTGCGCTGTTCCTGCCGCCGGCGTCGTCGCCGAGGCGATGGTGGCTGTTGAGCTCGCCAACGCCGTGCTGGAGAAGTTCGGTGGCGACAGCATCCGCGAGACACGCCGCAATGTCGAGAGCTACCTCGCGGCGATCCCGGCAGAGTTGCGTACCGCACCCGCTTCCGAGGCCGCCTTGATCGCCCACGATGAGCAGTCCTGAACAGCTGACACTCGTACTGGTCGGCCCGATGGGCGCGGGCAAGACGAGCGTCGGCAGACAGGTCGCCAAACGACTCGGAGTCGGCTTCATCGACACTGACAAGTGCATCGTGGCAGCGCACGGGCCCATCCCCGAGATCTTCGCGCAGCACGGTGAGGAGCACTTCCGCGCCCTCGAACGCGCAGCCGTTGCTGATTCGCTTGGCCAAGGCGGAGTTATCTCCGTCGGAGGCGGCGCCGTCACCTCAGCGCAGACGCGTGAACTGCTGTGTCAGCATCCGGTCGTCTTCCTTGCCGTCACGGCGGAAGCAGTAGCAGGGCGCATCCGCACTGGCGGCCGGCCGATGCTGGCGGGTGACGAAGATCCACTGGAACGGTGGAAGACTATCTACGAACAGCGTCGCGGCTGGTACGACGAGGTCGCGACCGTGACATTCGACACTTCTCGACGGCCAATGCAGCGCATTGCCGACGAGATCGCCGCCTGGAGGAAGAACCTGACATGAGCACGACCACGATCAGTGTGACCGGGCAGGCGGAGTACGACATCACGATCGGACGCGGCATCCTCGATCAGGTCTCTGCCGCGCTGGACCCCGCCGTGCGCAAGGTGCTGGTCGTGCATCCGCCGACGCTCGGTGCCCGTGCAGCGGAGTTGCGTGACCGTCTGCTTGCCGACACCACCAACGGTCCGCGCGAGGTGCTGCTGGCCGAGATACCCGATGCCGAGCAGGGCAAGCGCATCGAGGTCGCGGCATTCTGCTGGCAGGTCATGGGCCAGTCCGATTTCACACGCACAGACGCGGTGGTCGGGTATGGCGGTGGAGCTGTGACAGACCTTGCCGGATTCGTCGCCGCCACATGGTTGCGCGGCGTACAGGTGATCCAGGTCCCGACAACCGTGCTGGGCCTCGTCGACGCCTCCGTCGGCGGCAAGACAGGCGTGAACACCGCCGAGGGGAAGAACCTCGTTGGCGCATTCTGGCCACCGCGTGCCGTTATCGGCGACCTGGATGAGCTCGCCAGCCTCAGTGCGCATGAGGCGACTGCCGGCTTCGCCGAGGTCGTCAAGGCGGGATTCATCTGGGCACCGGAGATTCTCGACATCATCGAGGCAGATCCCGCGCGCGCCGTCGACACCACCACGCCAGAGTTCCGCCGCGCCATCGAGCTCGCGATTGATATGAAGGCGCGTGTCGTCTCGGAGGACTTCCGCGAGACAGGTCAGCGCGAGATTCTCAACTACGGGCACACGCTCGGCCACGCGATCGAGCACGCAGAGCGCTACCGCTGGCGTCACGGCGCAGCGATCTCCGTCGGCATGATCTTCGCCGCCGAGATCTCGCGTCTTGCCGGTCGGCTTTCGGACGAGAGCGCGGATCGCCACCGCACGGTACTGGAGTCGCTGGGGCTTCCCACCAGCTACCGCGCCGGCGCCTGGGCGACTCTGCTGGCAAGCATGCAACGCGACAAGAAGAGCCGCGGCGGGATGCTGCGCTTCATCGTCCTCGACGACATCGCCAAGCCCACCGTGCTGCGGGCTCCGGACGAGTCGCTGCTGTTCGCCGCCTACCAGGAGGTCGGCGCATGACTCGCCGCATCCTGCTCGTCAACGGCCCGAACCTGAACCTGCTCGGAACCCGAGACCCGGCCATCTACGGCACCGCGACCCTGGCTGATGTCGAACGAATCACGACGGATGCTGCAACCGCGGCTGGCTTCGAGGTGCGCAGCATCCAGAGCAATCACGAGGGCATACTGATCGACGCGATTCACGCGGCACGCGAAGACTGCCTGGGCATCGTGATCAACCCCGGCGGCCTCACTCACACCTCCGTCGCCCTTCGCGACGCGCTGACCGGCGTGTTGCTGCCGTTCGCTGAAGTTCACATCTCCGATGTGAATGCCCGCGAAGAGTTCCGGCGCTTCTCGTACCTCCACGACGTCGCTGCTGTACGCGTGATCGGCGAGGGAGCAGACGGCTACGCGAACGCTGTTCGTCAGCTCACAGCGCTGATCCCGTAGAATCGACTGTCGGCCCCTACCTAACTGCCCCCTTCGCCAGTCGAAGGGCAGTGCACGGCCTCTCTCTCACGGAAACGGAATTCAGAACGCATGGCATCCACCGCAGACATCAAGAACGGCGTCGTCCTCAGCATCGACGGACAGCTCTGGAACGTCATCGAGTTCCAGCACGTCAAGCCCGGCAAGGGTGGCGCGTTCGTCCGCACCAAGCTGAAGAACGTCGTCTCAGGCAAGACCGTCGACCGCACCTACAACGCCGGCGCGAAGATCGAGATCGAGAACGTCGATCGTCGTGATTTCACCTACCTGTACGCAGACGGTGATGGCTTCGTGTTCATGGACATCGCCGACTACGACCAGATCACCGTTGGCGCAGCCACCGTCGGCGACGCGAAGAACTTCCTCCTGGAGAACCAGCAGGTCACCATCGCGCTGAACAACGGCAACCCGCTGTACCTTGACCTTCCGGCATCCGTCACCCTCGAAGTGACGTACACCGAGCCTGGCCTGCAGGGCGACCGCTCCTCGGCAGGAACCAAGCCCGCCACAGTCGAGACCGGCTACGAGATGCAGGTTCCGCTGTTCGTGGAGACCGGCACGAAGATCAAGGTCGACACCCGCACGGGTGAGTACCTCGGTCGCGAGAAGTAAGGCGTGGGTGCCCGGACGAAGGCGCGCAAGCGCGCTCTCGACATTCTCTTCTCCTCGGACGTCCGTGGAGATGACCTCGCCGTAACTCTTGCGGCGGAAGCAAAGCGCGCGGCTAGTGAGCCCGCTCGTGAGGCCTCGTGGCTATACGCCCGTGAGATCGTCGACGGGATCGCTGATCACCGCGACGAGATCGATGAAAGCATCATCACGCACAGCCGTGATTGGAAGCTCGAACGCATGCCGGCCGTTGACCGTGCCCTGCTGCGCATCGGCGTGTGGGAGATCGTCTACAACGACGAGGTTCCCACCGCGGTGGCCATTGATGAGGCAGTGGAACTGGCCAAGGAATTCTCCACTGACGATTCCGGCGCATTCGTGCACGGAGTTCTTGCTCGGGTGGATCGCGCGCGCTAACCCTCACCGTCAATCAGAATGACGGCGACTTCGCGGTGATGTCGATCTTGTCGATGTCACCGTGATGTCCGTCGTCGGGGAGAGGATGCCGGCATGTCTGCTCCGCATGTTGATGAATCCGATCTTTCGCGGATGATCGATCGCGGAAGCTACGAGCGTGGCCGCGCGTACTTCCTCGACGGGATGGTTTCTGAACTGCATTGGGACGCAGCGTCGGACACGCTGACCGCCCGTGTTCGTGGCTCGGGGACCGCCGTGTACCGGTGTGCCGTGCGGATGAAGCCCGAAACCGCGCAGATCACGGTGGCCACCTGCTCATGTCCGGTTCCGCGCACCTGCAAGCATGTCGTCGCGGCCCTGCTCGCGAGTAACGCTGAGAGGGACGCTGCCGCAGACGCCACTGCCGCGGCAGCAGAGCCTGCACGCCCAGGATGGCGCACGCTGCTGGACGGTTCCGCATCCGCGAAGACGCCGACCGCGCTGGCGTTGGGTATCGAACTTCGACATCGCTCCGCCCGCGGTGTTCATCAGTGGGCACCGCGGCCGATGCGGCCCGCTACTGCACGTGATGTCGCGCGCGGCGACGGAGAACTGCTCGTCGGCATCCGCCCGCTCATGCGCAGCGCGACGACCGGTTCCTGGATACATGGCACGGTGTCATGGGACTCTGTGCGGCGCTCAGGGACGCAGTTCGGAAAAGACCGCGTTCGGTGGTTCGCTGACCTGCTCAGCATCTCGCGCGATTCGCTGTTGTCCGGCACTGCGGGCGATTGGCTCGTGCTGGATCATGTCGAATCGAACCTGCTCTGGGCCCACCTGCGCGCCGGAGCAATCCTCGGCATACCGCTCGTGTCGACGCAGAAGAGCTTCACCTTCTCGATGGCGGAGGAGGGCTCCGTCACGGCTCAGGTCGTCCGGGCCGAGAACGGCGATTTGTCGGTGAGCGCCGAAGTCGCTCTCGATGGTCGGAGCATGAATGAAAGTCGTATTCATGCGATCGGTCATTCCGGCATCTTCGCGGTCACGCCTCTCGGAGCCAGAGTCTCCGTAACGCTGGCCGAAGTGCCGTTGAGCGCGCCCGTGCGTGCGCTGCTCGATGCAGGTGTGCCGTTGGATGTCCCTGCCGAAGAAGAAGCGGTGTTCCTGCGTGACGCGTATCCGATACTGGCGCGCCGGGTGGAAGTGCGTGCGGTGGGAAAGGTCGAGCTGCCGACCATTCCGGTACCTGTGCCGACGCTGACGATCTCGCACCTTCCCGGCGACACGGTTCGATATCTATTCGGATGGACCTATCGGGGCTTCGGGCGATTCCCTTTCACTGCGACTTCGGACGCGGTTCGCGATGAGGACGCTGAGGCACAGCAACGATCAATCGTCGAGGTGCAATGGAGCGACGCGACCGGCATACGCTTCGAAGACAGCGGTGCGTTCCAAGATGTCGAGGCGGCGGAGTTCATCACTCATGTCGTTCCCGTGCTCGAAGGGCACGGGATCAAGGTCGTCATATCCGGAAAGCGCAAGTCCTATCAGGAGCTCAGCGGAATACCGGAGATCACCGTCTCCACGGTCGAGAGCACTGACTCAGACTGGTTCGATCTCGGTGTCCTGGTCAAGATCGACGGGCGGACGATCCCCTTCACTCCGCTGTTTCGCGCGCTGAGTATGCGCCGAACGAAGCTCCTTCTCGCCGACGGCAGCTACTTCTCTCTCGCGCATCCGGCATTGGACACACTGCGTGAACTCATCGACGAGGCCACCGAGTTGTCGGAGTGGGAGACTGGGCCCCGCATCAGCAAGTATCAGACCGATCTCTGGGAAGAGTTCGAGGATCTCGCTGATGAAGCGCTGCCCGCGACGAGCTGGCGGGCCACCGCTGACGGCCTGCGGGCCGCGACCGGAGTACCACCGGCCGAGGTGCCGAAGGGGTTGCAAGCTGAGCTGCGTCCCTATCAGAAGACAGGATTCGACTGGCTCGCATTCCTCTGGTCGCATCGCCTCGGGGGGATCCTCGCAGATGACATGGGACTCGGAAAAACCCTGCAGCTTCTGACGCTCATCCTGCATGCACGCGAATCGGGCGAAACGCGGCCGTTCCTCGTCATCGCGCCGACGTCCGTGCTGTCGACGTGGCAGGACGAAGCGACACGATTCGCCCCGTCCCTGCGCGTTCAGATCATCGACGGGACCAGCAGCAGACGGGCATCCTCGATCGCGGATATCGCGAAGGATACCGACCTCGTCGTCACCTCGTACACACTGGCCAGGCTGGACGCCGACGAGTACGAAGCGATCGAGTGGGCAGGGCTCATTCTCGATGAGGCGCAGTTCGTGAAGAACGCCTCGACGAAGCAGCATCGTGCAGTGGCATCCATCCGCGCCGACGTGACGTTCGCGGTGACCGGTACACCGATGGAGAACAGCCTCAGCGACATCTGGGCGTTGCTGAAACTCGCCGCCCCCGGGCTTTTCCCGTCGGCGCGGAAGTTTCGCCAGGACTACATCCAGCCGATCGAGAAGGGCAAGGTGCCGGAGAACGAGGAGGGCGGCGAGTACCGTCAGCGGAGGTTGGAGCGTTTGCGTCGACGCATCCGTCCGCTGATGCTGCGCCGTACCAAAGAGCTCGTGGCCAGCGACCTTCCGGAGAAGCAGGAACAGCTGCTGCACGTCGAGCTGAGTCCCGCGCACCGAGCGCTCTACGACACGGTGCTGCAGCGGGAACGGCAGAAGGTGCTCGGGCTTTTGAAGGATCTCGATCGCAACCGGTTCATCGTCTTCCGTTCGCTGACGATGCTGCGGATGCTGAGCCTGGCACCTGGGTTGGTGGACGAGACCGATGCGAAGATCGGATCGCGCAAGCTGGACACGCTGGTCGAGCGGGTCATCGAACTGCACGCCGAACATCACCGCGCGCTCGTCTTCAGCCAGTTCACGTCATTCCTGAAGATGGCGGCGGCGCGTCTGGAGCGAGCGGGAATTCCGTATGTGTATCTGGACGGGTCGACGCGTAAGCGGCAGGACGTCATTCGGGAGTTCCGCACGGGGGAGCAGCCGGTTTTCCTGATCAGTCTCAAATCCGGCGGCTTCGGACTCACTCTCACCGAAGCCGACTATGTCTTCATGCTTGATCCCTGGTGGAACCCGGCGGCCGAAGCGCAGGCCGTCGATCGTGCACACCGTATCGGCCAAGACAAGCAGGTGTTCGTGTATCGCATGATTTCTGCGGGCACCATCGAGGAGAAGGTGCTGGCGCTGCAGCAGCGCAAGGCTCGTTTGTTCACCGCGGTGATGGATGACGAGGCGTTGTTCTCCCAGTCGCTGACTGCGGATGACATCCGCGGTCTCTTCGAAGCCTGATTCGCGAACTTATCCCCGGCCTATCGCAGGGATCGTGCAGAGCACCCCGGGTAGAATTGCAGGGTTCATGTCAGAAGGAGTGCAATGCGGATTACGGGACTCGGCCACGCCGGGATGTTCATCGAGACGGTCGGCGGAAACATCATCTGCGATCCCGTTCTCGGACCGTCGTTCTACGGATCCTGGTTCCCATTCCCCGACAACCGGGGGCTCGATTGGGCGAAGTTTGGCCGAGAAGCGGACTTCCTGTACATCTCGCACCGGCACCGTGATCACTTCGATCAGGCGCTGCTGGAGCGCTATATCCGCAAGGACATCGAGGTGCTCCTCCCGGACTATCCCATCGATGATCTCGAGCAGGACCTTCGTGGGCTGGGTTACAACAACATCACCTATGCGCCGGCGGGCGAGGTCATCCAGCGCGGCGATCTGAAGATCATGATCACGCCGCTGCGCGCGCCCAGCGACGGACCCATCGGTGACTCATCTCTCAGCGTCGACGATGGCACCGCTTCAGTGCTGAACCAGAACGACTCGCATCCGCTGGACCTGGACACGTTGCTGAGCTTCGGCAAGCCGGACGCCTACTTCACACAGACGTCCGGAGCCATCTGGTGGCCCATGGTCTACGACCTGCCTCAGGATGCCAAGCAGAACTTTGCGCGCCTCAAGCGTGACTCGCAGAACAAGCGGGCCATGTTCTACATCGAGAAGGTCGACGCACCGCACGTCTTCCCGATGGCTGGTCCGCCGATGTTCCTGCGCGACGAGTTGTTCAAGTACAACGGATTCGGCAAAGACAACGACTCGATCTTCACCGACCAGAAGCAGTTCATCGCTCACATGAAGGAGCTGGCACCGCAGTACAACGGTCAGCTGTTTGTCCCGGGCACCGTCGTCGAACTGCAAGGCATCGACCTCACGATGTCGCAGTCGCTCTACACAGATGCCGAGATCGCGCACATCTTCGATGAGAAGTGGGACTACCTCGAATCTCAGCGCGTGAGCCGTCAGCAGGAGATCCGCGACGAGGAAGCCACCCGTGCCGAGGTTCTGCCGCCCGACGAGATGCTCGCAGCGATCAAGGCGTGGTGGGAACCACTGCTGAAGAAGTCCCGCACCATCCGCCTCGGTGTCGGCGGCAACGTCCGGTTCCGCATTGGAGAGCTCGACATGGTGGTCGACTTCCCCAAGGCGAAGGTTCGCGAATACGCGGGGGAGGAGTGCATCTACTGGTACACGATCCCCGCCGATCTCGTGTCGACGAACATCGCCGACCACGAGATCGACTGGTCGAACTCGATCTTCCTCTCCATGCAGTTCTCGGTTGGCCGCAGCGGCAAGTTCAACGAGTTCCTGACCACGTTCCTCAAATGCCTGTCAGTGGATCGCATCGAGTACGTCGAGAACTGGTACTCGGAACAGACCGACCAGACCGAGGATGCCGAGATCGGCGACTGGGTCGTTCAGCGCCGCTGCCCGCACCTGCGTGCAGATCTCACCAAGACTGGCAAGGTCGATGAGGACGGCGTGCTGACCTGCAGCATGCACGACTGGAAGTGGGATCTTAAAACCGGCAAGTGCCTCAGCACCACCGGCCACGACATCCGCGCGACGCAGTCCGCGGCATCCTGAGGCACCTGCCCAAAACAGGACGACAGCCCCAGATCAGGAGGATGCTGCAGATTCCTCCTGATCTCGGGACGAGTTCCTGATTTCGGGAGAGCGCCGACGCGCTAGACTGAACGCACAAGCAACCTTTAACACCGTCCAGAGAGGCGGAGAAGGGAGCGGCGAATGAGCGCGCGCACCGTGCTGCAAGAAGCCGATATCTCACGGGCATTGACCCGTATCGCCCATGAAATCCTCGAATCCAACCGGGGCGCAGCCGATCTGGTGCTGCTGGGCATTCCCACTCGAGGCGTCGCCCTCGCGCAGCGTCTCGGCGCACTGATCAGCGAGATCGCGCAGACCGACATTCCGGTCGGGTCTCTGGATGTCACGCTGTTCCGTGATGATCTCGCCCAGCATCCGACGCGGTCACCGCGCCCGACCGATATCCCTGCCGGCGGCATCGAGGGTAAGACCGTCGTCCTCGTCGACGATGTACTCTTCTCCGGTCGTAGCATCCGTGCCGCCCTCGACGCGATCCAGTCGATCGGACGGCCATCCGTCGTCCGGCTCGCTATCCTCGTCGACCGCGGACACCGGGAACTCCCGATCCGCCCCGACTTCGTCGGCAAGAACATCCCGTCCGCCCGCTCCGAGCGCGTCAACGTGCGACTGCGCGAGTATGACGGCGCCGAGGAGGTGACGATCGAAGTATGAGGCACCTCCTCGACACTCAGACGCTCGACCGCGAGACGGCCCTGCGCATCCTTGACGTCGCCGAAGACATGTCAGACACGCAGTCTCGCGAGGTCAAGAAGCTTCCGACGCTGCGCGGCAAGACTGTGGTCAACCTGTTCTTCGAAGATTCCACCCGTACTCGCATCTCCTTCGAGGCCGCAGCCAAACGTCTTTCCGCCGATGTCATCAACTTCACGGCGAAGGGCTCCAGCGTGTCCAAAGGCGAAAGCCTGAAGGACACCGCACAGACTCTGCAGGCGATGGGAGCGGATGCCGTCATCATCCGGCATCCGGCATCCGGCGCGCCGCGCACACTCGCGACGAGCGGCTGGATCTCGGCCGGCATCGTGAACGCCGGCGACGGCACGCACGAGCACCCGACTCAGGCGCTGCTGGATGCCTTCACCATTCGCAAACGGCGATTCGGCCTCGACAGCCGTGGTCGCGATCTCGCCGGGATCAAGGTCGTCATCGTCGGTGACGTACTGCACTCGCGGGTCGCTCGATCCAACGTCTGGTTGCTCGCCACGCTCGGTGCCAAGATCACTCTGGTGTCGGCGCCGACCCTCCTTCCCCAGAACGTGTCGCACTGGCCGGTGCGCGTTCTCTATGACCTTGACGAGGCCCTCGCTGAGGGGCCGGATGCGGTCATGATGCTTCGCATCCAGCTCGAGCGTATGAACGCGGCATATTTCCCGAGTGAGCGGGAGTATTCCAGGCGCTGGGGATTGGATGCTGTGCGCGCAGCATCGCTTCCGAGCGATAGCATTGTCATGCACCCCGGACCCATGAATCGCGGCCTGGAGATCTCCTCCGCAGCCGCAGACTCTCCAAGATCCACTGTGCTGGAACAGGTCACCAACGGGGTGTCCGTACGCATGGCTGTGCTTTACCTGCTGCTGGCAGGAGAACGAAACGACGAACGAGGGGAAGACAAGTGACCGAGACCCTCGTGATCACCGGAGCTCAGCTGCTCGGCGCCGACCGCGCCGACATCATGGTGGAAAACGGAATCATCGCCGAGATCGGATCCGGCCTCAGCCGTTCCGGCGCCCGCGTCATCGATGCATCCGGCCTCATCGCACTGCCTGGCCTCGTCGACCTGCACACGCACCTTCGCGAGCCGGGCTACGAAGCGTCCGAGACGATCCTCACCGGCACCAAGGCTGCGGCGGCCGGTGGGTTCACCGCCGTGTTCGCGATGCCGAACACCTCGCCAGTCGCAGACTCCGCCGGTGTGGTCGAGCAGGAGCTCGCGCTGGGGGAGGCCGCACGCTACGCGACGGTGCAGCCCATCGGCGCGGTCACCATCGGGCAGAAGGGTGAGCGACTCGCTGAACTCGGTGCGATGGCGACTTCACGCGCGAAGGTCCGCGTCTTCAGCGACGATGGCTTCTGCGTATTCGATCCGCTCATCATGCGCCGTGCGCTGGAGTACGTGAAATCCTTCGGCGGCGTCATCGCGCAGCACGCGCAGGATCCGCGTCTCACCGAGGGTGCCCAGATGAACGAGGGCGTCGTCTCGGCCGAGCTGGGACTCACCGGCTGGCCCGCCGTCGCCGAAGAGTCGATCATCGCCCGCGATGTGCTGCTCGCCGAACATGTCGGTTCACGCCTGCACGTCTGCCATCTGTCGACCGCAGGCTCGGTCGATATCATCCGTTGGGCGAAGAAACGCGGCATCAACGTCACCGCTGAGGTCACCCCGCATCACTTGCTGCTGACAGACGAGCTGGTGCGCGGCTACGACGCACGATACAAGGTTAATCCGCCGCTGCGCCGCGAGGAGGATGTCCTCGCCGTGCGCGAAGGTCTCGCCGACGGCACGATCGACATCGTCGCCACCGACCACGCTCCGCACCCGAGCGAGGCGAAGGCGTGCGAATGGCAGGCTGCGGCCAACGGCATGGTGGGCCTGGAGAGCGCCCTACGCGTCGTGCACCAGTCGATGGTGCAGACCGGCCTCATCGGCTGGGAAGACGTCGCCCGCGTCATGAGCGCGACCCCCGCTCGCATCGGACAGCTGGAAGGCCACGGCACGCCGCTGCAGGCCGGACAGCCCGCCCAGATCACGCTCTACGACCCCAGCATCTCCGGCACGTTCACCAGTGCTGACCTGCATGGTCGCAGCGAGAACTCTCCGTATCTCGGTCGGGACCTGCCCGGTCGTGTCGAGTACACCATCCACCACGGTCTTGTCACGGTCGAGGCTGGCACCGTCGTCGAGGAGCTTAACGCGTGAGCATGCGTGATATTGCAATCGCCATCACCATCGGGGTCGCGCTGCTGATCCTGCTGACGATGTTCCTATCGTGGCGACGACGTCTTCGACGTGACGCGGTGTATTCCGCGCCGCTGGGTGTTCCCGAACACGCAGAGGTTCTCACGCGCCACGAGGTTCTCTACGTATCAACCACCCGTCACGGCGAGCCGCTGGAACGACTGGCAATCACGCCGCTGGCCTACCGTGCGCGGGGAGAGCTCGCCATCACCGATCGCGGCGCCGCGCTCTGCCTGGACGGATCGCCCACAGTGTTCCTCGCCTCGGCGAAGATCGTCGCTGTGGATCGCGCAACCGTCACGATCGACCGGGTCGTCGAACCCGGGGGACTTGTGCGGCTGGCATGGAAGGTCGATGACGCAACGATCGTCGACTCGTACCTGCGTGCCAGCACGGGCGACCCCAACAACCTCATCTCAGAACTGCAGCGGCTCATCCCCGCCGATAACTCAGGAGCCACGTCATGACACTGCCTGATCCCGCCGTCCTCGTCTTGGAAGACGGCACACGTCACATGGGTCGCGCCTATGGCGCCCAAGGAACCACTCTCGGCGAAGTCGTCTTCGCTACGGGTATGAGCGGTTACCAGGAGACACTCACCGACCCGTCCTACGCCGGACAGATCGTCCTGCAGACAGCGCCGCACATCGGCAACACCGGGATGAACGACGAAGACTCGGAGTCTCGACGCATCTGGGTCGCCGGTTACATCGTGCGCGATCCCTCACGCGTGGTGTCCAACTGGCGCGCCAACGCCTCTCTCGATGAGATCCTCGTTCGCGACGACATCATCGGGATCAGCGGAATCGATACGCGCTCCATCACGCGTCATATCCGGTCGGCCGGCTCCATGCGTGGAGGCATCTTCTCCGGTGCGGATGCTGCGCTTGACCCAGAGGAGCAGGTACGGATCGTGCGGCAGGCACCAGAGATGAGCGGACAGAATCTGTCGGCCCAGGTCTCGGTGGATGTCGTCACCGTGACGACTGCACTGGGGGAGCGACTCGGAAACCTCGCTGTGCTCGACCTCGGTGTGAAGCAGGCCACGATCGACAATCTCGCCGCTCGCGGCTTCGAGGTGCACGTTCTGCCGCAGAGCGCGACGATCGAGGAGATCCGTGCGGTGAACCCGGTCGCCGTGTTCTACTCGAACGGACCCGGTGACCCGGCCGCATCGGGCGATCACGTCGCTCTCCTGCGCAGCGTGCTCGACGATGGGCTTCCCTTCTTCGGTATCTGCTTCGGGAATCAGCTGCTCGGCCGTGCACTCGGCCTCGGCACCTACAAGCTGCCGTTCGGTCACCGCGGTATCAACCAGCCGGTGCTCGACAAGTCCACCGGCAAGATCGAGATCACGGCCCACAACCACGGGTTCGCGGTCGAGGCCCCTCTTGAAGGCACCTTCGAGAGCCCGAATGGCTACGGCCAAGTCGAGGTCAGCCACATCGGTCTGAACGACAACGTCGTGGAGGGCCTGCGCGCCCTCGACATTCCCGCGTTCTCGGTGCAGTACCATCCCGAAGCCGCTGCCGGCCCGCACGACGCAAACTACCTCTTCGACCGCTTCCGTGATCTGGTTGTGGCCGACATTGCCCAGAAGGACGCCAAGTAATGCCAAAGCGCGACGACATCAACTCCGTCCTCGTCATCGGCTCCGGCCCGATCGTGATCGGTCAGGCCGCTGAGTTCGACTACTCCGGAACACAGGCGTGTCGTGTGTTGCGCGAGGAGGGCGTGCGCGTCATCCTCGTGAACTCCAACCCCGCCACGATCATGACCGATCCGGACTTCGCCGATGCCACGTACATCGAGCCGATCACATGGCAGGTCCTCGAAACGATCATCGCGAAGGAGCGTCCAGATGCAATTCTGCCGACCCTTGGCGGGCAGACAGCGCTCAACGCCGCGATCGAGTTGCACAACCACGGCATCCTCGAGAAGTACGATGTCGAGCTCATCGGCGCGAGCTTCGAGGCCATCAACAAGGGCGAAGATCGTCAGATCTTCAAGCAGCTTGTCCTCGACGCCGGTGCTGAGGTCGCCGACTCTCGTATCGCCCACACCATGGACGAGGTGCTCGCCGGTGCGGCGGAACTCGGCTACCCGCTGGTCGTGCGCCCGAGTTTCACCATGGGCGGTCTGGGCTCTGGCTTTGCGTATGACGAGGCCGATCTTCGCCGCATCGCCGGCGCAGGTCTGCACGACTCACCGACCAACGAGGTGCTCCTTGAGGAGTCGATCCTCGGCTGGAAGGAGTACGAGCTTGAGCTCATGCGCGACACGGCCGATAACACGGTCGTAGTCTGCTCGATCGAGAACGTCGACCCGGTCGGTGTGCACACCGGCGACTCGATCACCGTGGCGCCCGCGCTGACCCTCACTGACCGTGAGTATCAGCACATGCGCGACATCGGCATCGATATTATTCGTGCCGTTGGCGTTGATACCGGCGGATGCAACATCCAGTTCGCGGTCGACCCCTCGAACGGTCGCATCATCGTGATCGAGATGAACCCACGTGTCTCTCGCTCGAGCGCGTTGGCGTCGAAGGCGACCGGCTTCCCGATCGCGAAGCTCGCGGCGAAGCTCGCGCTCGGCTACCGACTCGATGAGATCCCGAACGACATCACCGGTGTGACTCCGGCGAGTTTCGAGCCGACTCTTGACTACGTCGTAGTCAAGGTGCCGCGCTTCGCGTTCGAGAAGTTCCCGGCGGCGGATGCCACGTTGACGACCACCATGAAGTCGGTGGGTGAGGCGATGGCGTTCGGTCGCAACTACGCAACAGCGCTGCAGAAGGCGCTTCGCTCGCTGGAGAAGCGTGGATCGAGCTTCCACTGGGGCGATGAGCCGCGCAGCCTCGAGGAACTCCTCGAGATCTCCCAGACGCCGACCGACGGTCGCATTGTCGTGCTGCAGCAGGCGCTGCGCAAGGGCGCGACCGTTGAGCAGGCGTTCGCGGCCACTGCGATCGATCCCTGGTTCATCGACCAGATCGTGCTGATCAACGAGGTCGCCGACACCGTGCGCACTGCCACTGAACTCGACGCGGAAACCATTCGCTACGCGAAGGAGCACGGCTTCTCCGACGCCCAACTGGCCGAGATTCGCGGCCTCGATGAGGCGGCAGTTCGTGGCCTGCGTCAGGGGTTCGGTGTCCGCCCGGTCTTCAAGACGGTGGACACCTGCGCCGGCGAGTTCCCGGCTCTCACGCCATACCACTACTCGAGCTACGACTTTGAGACGGAAATTGTGCCGTCGGAGCGTACGAAGGTCGTCATCATCGGCTCTGGCCCGAACCGTATCGGCCAGGGCATCGAGTTCGACTATTCCTGCGTGCACGCCTCCTTCGCGCTGTCGGATGCCGGCTTCGAGACCATCATGGTCAACTGCAACCCTGAGACTGTCTCGACCGACTACGACACCTCCGACCGGCTCTACTTCGAGCCGTTGACGCTGGAGGATGTACTGGAAGTCCTGGACGCGGAAGCGGCCAGCGGCACCATCCTCGGTGTCGTCTGCCAGCTCGGCGGGCAGACTCCGCTCGGTCTTGCTAAGGGCATCCAGGCCGCCGGCTACACCGTTTTGGGCACCAGCCCCGAGGCCATCGATATTGCCGAGGAACGTGAGTTGTTCTCACAGTTGCTCGACACTGCGGGCCTCATCGCGCCGCGTCACGGCACGGCGATTGACGCAGACGGCGCTGTCGTGATCGCCGAAGACATCGGCTACCCCGTGCTGGTTCGTCCGAGCTTCGTGCTCGGTGGCCGCGGCATGGAGATCGTCTACGACACCCCCAGCCTGCGCGACTACTTCGTCCGTACGGCGGGCGAGGTCATTGTCGGTCCTGGCACGCCGCTGCTCGTGGACCGCTTCCTGGATGACGCCATCGAGATCGACGTGGACGCGCTCTACGACGGTGCCGAGCTGTACATCGGCGGCGTCATGGAGCACCTCGAAGAGGCCGGTATCCACTCCGGAGATTCCAGCTGTACGCTGCCACCGATCTCGCTCGGCCGGAGTGACATCGACCGCGTGCGCATTGCCACGCTTGCGATTGCCGAGGGCGTAGGCGTGCGTGGCCTGCTGAACGTGCAGTTCGCGATCAGCGCCGGAGTGCTCTACGTCATCGAGGCGAACCCCCGTGCCAGCCGCACGGTGCCGTTCGTGGCGAAGTCGCTGGGCATTCCGCTGGCGAAGGCGGCCAGCCGCATTATGGTTGGCGCGACGATCGCCGAGCTCAAGACCGAGGGAATGCTCCCGCTGTCAGATGGCTCCAGGGTGCCGATGGATGCACCGGTGTCCGTCAAAGAGGCGGTGCTGCCCTTCAAACGGTTCCGCACCAAGACTGGCAAGATCGTCGATTCCGTACTCGGCCCGGAGATGCGCTCCACCGGTGAGGTCATGGGCATCGACAAGGACTTCCCGACCGCGTTCGCGAAGAGCCAGGCCGCAGCGTACGGCGGCATGCCGACCTCCGGCACGGTGTTCATCTCCGTGGCCGACGCCGACAAGCGTGCCGTGATCCTGCCTGCCCACCGCCTGCAGCAACTGGGCTTTAACCTGGTTGCCACTGAGGGCACGGCTGAGATCCTGTCCCGTAACGGCATCGCCGTCACCGTTGTCGCCAAGTACAGCGAGAGCATTGATGCCGGTGAGCAGAACATCGTTGATCTGATCAACAACGGCGAGATCGACATCATTGTGAACACTCCTTCCGGTGGTGCTGCGCGCGCAGACGGCTATGAGATCCGCGCCGCTGCCGTGGCTGCCGACAAGGCATTGTTCACCACGATCGCCGTCCTTGGCGCAGCTGTCAGCGCGATGGATGCTGCGGATCAGGGCTTCAGCGTCAAGAGCCTCCAGGAGTATGCGATCGACCGGCAGGCTGCCCTGTGACCGAACGGTTCGGAGAGCGGGTCCGTGCGGTTCTCACCGCGCGCGGACCGCTGTGCGTAGGAATTGACCCGCATCAGTCGCTGCTCGCCTCCTGGGGGCTCCCAGACTCCGCTGCGGGTGTCAGGGACTTCGGGCTGCGTACGGTGGACGCGGCCGCGGCCGCGGGCCGAGTCGGCCTGGTCAAGCCGCAGGTGTCGTTTTTCGAGCGCTTCGGCTCCGCCGGATTCGCCGCGCTGGAGGATGTGCTGCGTGCAGCGCGTGAGGCGGAGCTTCTCGTGATCGCTGACGCCAAGCGCGGTGACATCGGCACCACGATGGATGCCTATGCCGCCGCCTGGCTGACGCCGGGGTCCCCACTTGAAGCGGATGCGCTCACGGTGAATCCGTATCTCGGAATCGGCGCGCTGGAGAGCACATTCGAACTCGCAGAGTCGAACAGCAAGGGCGTTTTCGTGCTTGCGGCGACGAGCAACCCTGAGGCCGCAACGGTGCAGCGGGCGCGTTCTGTTGCGACGGGAACGCAGACGGTCGCTGCATCGATCATCGAGCAGGTCAGCATCCGCAACGCGCGGGTGACGGCCGATGGTGAGTGGGGGAGCCTCGGCTTCGTCATCGGTGCGACGGTCGACTGGACGGATGCCGGTATTTCGGCGTTCTCTCCGGCCGCGCCCATCCTCGGTCCTGGTTTCGGGGCTCAGGGAGCGGGTCCTGCCGACCTCATCGGTCGTTTCGGGGCAGCGGCACCGATGGTTATCGCGGCCGAGAGCCGCAGCATCCTGTCGGCGGGACCTGATGGTCTCGTCGACGCAATCAATTCTCGTGTTGTGGCGTACCAGGAGGCTCTGAATGGCTGAGCGCACCGTTCCCGAAGTCGATCGGGCTGCCGCGGCACGCCGAGCTGTGGAGCGCCGTCGTGCGCGGGCCGCGGTGAAGCGCTCGCTGACCATGCGCGTCGTTGCCCCACAGTCCATCGCGCGGGAGGCCTTCGAGGATGCAGACTCAGTCGCGGGCTCGATGCGCATCACGGACTTCCTCCTGGCGCTGCCCGCCATCGGCATCGGCAAGCGCGACCGGATCCTGCTCGACCTGGACATCTCTCCCGTCAAGCGTCTGGGCGGACTCGGAGTGCGTCAGCGCGTCAGCCTGACGCAGTGGCTCGACTCGCGATTCCCGGAGCAGGGCCCCCGCTCCGGTCGCAGCCGGTTGCTGGTGCTGGCCGGCCCCACAGCAGTGGGTAAGGGCACGGTCGCCGCTCACATCCGTGAGCACAATCCCGAGATCCACCTCTCCGTCTCGGCGACGACGCGTACGGCGCGCCCTGGCGAGATCGACGGTGTGCACTACTTCTTCGTCGACGACACCGAGTTCGATCGGCTGATCGACGAGGGTGCGCTGCTCGAGCACGCGGTCGTCCACAATCGTTCCCGATACGGCACGCCGCGGCAACCGATCGATGCTGCTCTCGCAGAGGGCAAGACGGTTCTGCTGGAGATCGATCTGCAGGGCGCCCGCCAAGTGCGTGCGGCGGAGCCATCGGCAACGCTCATTTTCCTGCTGCCTCCGTCCTGGGACGAGCTGGTGCACAGGCTGGTCGGCCGCGGCACCGAAAACGAGGAAGAACGTACTCGTCGACTGCGCTCTGCGAAGGTCGAATTGGCCGCGCAGAATGAGTTCGATTACCGGATTGTGAACGAAGACGTCGCCGCAGCAGCGCGCGAGGTCGTAGGATTGTCTGAGGCGACTGCGCGCTGAGCGATTTCGCGCGCCCGCCGATTCGACTTTGCGACGAACCCGTCGCCTGATCTGGAGGTCCACCATGGCCGGTCATCACACCAAGGGCATTATCGATCCCCCCATCGACAACCTGCTCTCCCGCGTCGACTCGAAGTATGAACTGGTCATCTACGCGTCCAAGCGCGCACGCCAGATCAACGACTACTACGCAGATCTCCACGAGGGCAACCTGTTCGACAACGTAGGGCCCCTGGTCGACTCGTCCGTCGAGGACAAGCCGCTCACCATCGCGCTCCACGAGATCAACGAGGACAAGCTCCGCATTCGCCACGCTGAGTGAGGGCTGCGTCCTCGATGAGCGCACTGCGCCTTTTCACATCTGAGTCCGTCACCGAGGGACACCCTGACAAGATCTGCGACCAGATCTCTGACAGCATCCTCGACGCTCTGATCGCCAAAGATCCCGGCTCACGAGTTGCTGTGGAGACTCTTGTCACCACGGGACTCGTGCACGTCGCAGGAGAGATCCGCACCGAGGCATACGTCGACATTCCGACGATCGTCCGCGAGGTTGTCAACAGCATCGGCTACACCTCCAGCGAGACCGGCTTCGACGGCGATTCCTGCGGCGTGAGCATTTCCGTGGGGGAGCAGTCCAGCGACATCGCCCACGGCGTCGATCAGGCGCAGGAACAGCGCGACGGCAGCTCCGTTGACGCGCTCGACGGTCTGGGCGCAGGCGACCAAGGCATCATGTTCGGTTTCGCCACGGTCGAAACTCCCGAGTTCATGCCGATGGCAGGGCACACCGCACATCGCATCGCAGAGCGCCTGGCCGCAGTGCGCCGCTCCGGCGAACTTGCGTTCCTACGACCAGACGGCAAGACGCAGGTCACCCTCGGCTACGAGGGCTTCACACCCAAGACGATCGACGCCGTCGTCCTGTCCACGCAGCATCACCCTGATATCTCTCAGGATGATCTCAAGGAGCAGGTGCGCCGCCTCGTCATCGATCCGGTTCTGGAGAGCACCGGTCTTGCGATGCCGGCGAACGATCGCTACTTCATCAATCCTGCAGGGCCCTTCGTCACTGGAGGACCCAAGGGCGACGCCGGGCTCACCGGGCGCAAGATCATCATCGACACCTACGGTGGCGCAGCCCGCCACGGTGGCGGTGCCTTCAGCGGCAAGGATCCGTCGAAGGTCGACCGTTCGGGCGCCTACGCCATGCGCTGGGTAGCGAAGAACGCCGTCGCCGCCGGCCTCGCAGAACGCCTCGAAGTTCAGGTCGCCTACGCGATCGGCGTGGCACGCCCCGTCGGTCTGTACGTCGAGAGCTTCGGTACCGGGAAGGTCTCCGACGAGGTGATCACGGAAGCGATCCGCAAGGTCTTCGACCTTCGACCGCAGGCGATCATCGAAGAACTTGATCTGCTGCGCCCGATCTATCGTCAGACGGCCGCGTACGGCCACTTCGGCCGCGAGCTGGAAGAGTTCACCTGGGAGCGCACAGACCGCGCCGACGAGCTGCGCCGCGCCGCGGGGCTGTGATGCGCACGCGCGGAGCCCGGCGATGAGCCGGCGCATCGCGCGGGTGCAGCTGGAGTCTCCGCTGCCCCAGCTGGACCGACTGTTCGATTACGCACTTCCGGACGAACTCGGTGATGTCCAGGTCGGCGTGCGCGTGCGTGTGCCGCTGCGCACCGCCGGGCGGCTCGTCGACGCCTACGTCATCGAGGTTGCTGCAGAAGACGACGCTGAGCGTCCGCTGTCCGCGGTGGAGGCGATCGTCTCGGCAGTGCCAGTGCTGCCTGAACGCCTTTACCGCCTTGCCCGCCGTACAGCAGACCGCGCTGCGGGCTCCGCTTCCGACATCCTTCGCCTGGTCATTCCCAAGCGACAGGTGCGTGTCGAGAAGGCGTGGAAGGCGGATGCCGCGCCACCCGTGCTCACGGCGGAATCGGTCGAACGCGCGGACGCTGTGCTCGAGGAGTACGACGGACTCGCCACGCTGCTGGAGGAACGACAGCGCGGCGCCGTCGAGGCTATTCCGGGAGTCCGAGACGGCGTGCTGCGCTGGACCGAGCTGTTCGCGGCTGCAGCGTCCCGGATGCTCGCATCCGGGTCCTCCTCGATTCTGGTGGTACCCGATCATCGTGACCTCGACCGGTTGCTCGCCACGCTGGGGGAGTTTTTGCCGCCCGAAGCCATCGTGCGACATGACTCGCGACAGACGAACCCCGACCGCTATCGCGGGTTCCTGCGCACGCTGGAAGATGCGCCCTGCGTCGTCGTCGGCAACCGCTCGGCCGTTTACTCGCCGGTCCGCGCTGACCTGGTCATGATCTGGGATGACGGCGACCCCTTGCTCGGTGAACAGCTCGCGCCCTACGTGCACGCGAGAGATGCCGCACTTCTGCGTCAGGAGCAGGAGGGTTCTGCGCTGATGCTCGCCGGGCATACCCGCACGTCTGATGCCGAACGCCTCGTACTCAGAGGCTGGCTGAAGGATGTCCGCGCGGTGCGGCGAGTACTGCCGAAGGTCGTGCTGAGCACGACTCATGAGATGGAAGCACCCTCCCAGCGCGTGCACTCCAGCACGTTCGCCGCGGCACGAAAGGCCACAGAGCACGGCCCAGTACTGGTGCAGGTGTCGCGGCCTGGCTTCTCGCCAAGCCTGGTGTGCGCCGAGTGCCGTGCCCCCGCCCGCTGCGCGCCCTGTGGAGGCCCTCTCGGGGCACGCCACAGAGGCGCTGTGCCGGTGTGCGCCTGGTGCGGTATATCGGCGCGGGCGTGGAGCTGCCCGTCATGTTCGTCTACACAGCTGCGACTGGCGTCATCGGGGAGCGAACGCACCGCCGACGAGCTCGGCCGTGCGTTTCCCGGGGTGCGCGTGATCGTCGCCGACGGTGCACACCCCGTCGAATTGGTCTCTGCCGCGCCGGCACTGGTGGTCGCAACGCGTGGCGCAGAACCACTGGCAGATGGGGGCTACCGCGCGGTCGTGCTGTTGGACGGCTCGCGGATGCTGCAGGCGCCTGACCTCCGTATCGGTGAGTCCTGCCTGCGCTGGTGGTCCAATGCCGCAGCCCTTGCCGCGCCAGGCGCTCCGGTTCATCTGGTTGGCGTGGACGGTGCAGTCGGACGAGCACTGGCCACCTGGAATCAAGCCGGCTATGCGCGCTCCGAACTGGAAGAGCGCGCCCCGCTGCACATGCCACCCACGACTCGAGTTGCCCTTGTCGAAGGGGTACCCGACTCCGTTGAGCGCGCCCTCGACGCGCTGCGAGAGTTGCCATTGCCATCGGATGCGGTCCTCGGGCCGGTGCCGATCGAGACGGACGAAGGGCGCGTGCGCGCGCTGGTCCGTTTCGAATACGGCGCCGGCAATGTCGTTTCCACGGCTCTTCGCGCTGTAGTGGTGGCAGAGGCTGTTAAGCGACGCCGCCGGCGAGGGCAGAACAATACGCGCATCCCGCTTTCATTGCGGCTCGATATCCTCGATCCAGAGCTCTAACCCATTCCTTCCGGAGAACCTTTATGCGACTCGTCTTCGCCGGCACACCCGCCGCTGCCGTCCCCACTCTGCGCACGCTTGCGCTCTCACACGAGATCGTCGCGGTTGTCACACGCCCTGATGCGCCGCTCGGGCGCAAGCGCGTGCTGACTCCCTCCGCGGTCGCGCAGGCTGCCGCGGAAATGGGACTGCCGATCATCAAGGCGGCCCGTCTCGATGATGATGCGACCGGGCGGATCAGTGCGCTGCGTCCAGAGCTCGGTGTGATCGTCGCGTACGGAGGGCTGGTTCGTGAGCCGCTGCTTTCGACGCCGACCCACGGTTGGATAAACCTGCACTTTTCATTGCTGCCGCAGTGGCGTGGTGCGGCACCGCTGCAGCGTGCGCTGATTGCCGGAGATGCCGAGGTAGGGGTGAGCGTTTTCCAGCTCGTCGCTGCGCTGGATGCTGGCGACGTCTTCGCCGCGCGCACTGTGCCGCTGCCATCTGATGCCAACGCCGATTCTGCGCTCGACGTGCTCGCCCATGATGGCGCGGATCTCACCGCCGAGGTCGTGGCAGGTATCGCGGACGGCACCGCGACAGCTCTCCCGCAGGAGGGTGAAGTCACGGTGGCGCCGAAGCTCACGCTCGACGACGGGCAGTTGGACTGGACTCTTCCGGTGGACGAGATCTACGCGCGATTCCGCGGCGTCACGCCTGAACCAGGAGCACACACGACCGTGGGTGATCTTCGCGTCAAGATTCTCGGGGCGTCTCCTGCCGACGGTGTGGATGTGTCTGAGGCAGGTGCGCTTGCGCCCGGCGTTATCGCGGCGACGAAACACTCGCTGTTGATCGGCACGGCGACAACGCCGCTCGAGGTCACTCGAGTACAGCCCGCAGGAAAAGGAGCCATGAACGCCACAGACTGGTGGCGCGGCTTTCGCAGCGACGACACTCTGCGAGCCGGCGCATGAGCGGTGAGCAGCGGCGCCCGGCACAGAATCGCCCGGACCGCCCCGCACAGAATCGCCACGTGCAACCCGCCCGACGCGTCGCCTACGACGTGCTGAGAGCAGTCAGCGAATCTGACGCCTATGCGAACCTGCTCCTGCCGTCAGCGATCACAGACGCAGGTCTGAACACGCAGGATGCCGCCCTCGCCACCGAGCTGACCTACGGCACTCTGCGGCGTCGCGGCACCTATGACGCGATCATCGCTTCTGCCGCCGGCCGTCCCACCGAGGAGATCGATGGCGCCGTGCTCGACGCATTGCGTCTTGCGACGCACCAGCTGCTGGCCACGCGCGTTGCCACCCACGCAGCCGTGAACGAATCGGTGAATCTTGTCGCGTCGAACCTCGGTCGTGGTCCGTCCAGCTTTACGAATGCGGTACTGAGGAAGATCTCCCGCGACACACCAGAGCAGTGGGAAGAGCGCATCGAACAAGAGGCCCGCTCGGACGATGAGCGACTAGGGCTGCGCACTGCGCATCCGGTATGGATCATCCGTGCACTGCGCCGTGCCCTCGCCGCGCAGGGTCGCGCCGATGAGCTGGAGTCTCTGCTGGACGCCGACAACGTCTCGCCAGAGGTCACGCTGGTCGCGCTTCCCGGCCTCGCCGAGCGTGGCGAACCGGCCAAGCCCTACGCGGTGACCGCCTTCGGCTCGCCAGGTGGGGATCCGCAGAAGATTATGGCCGCTGCGGGTGGCACGGTACGCGTTCAGGATGAGGGATCCCAACTGGTCGCGCTGGCGCTCACTTCGGCCAAGCCGATCGCGGCGGGGGAGCAGTGGCTGGATCTCTGCGCGGGCCCCGGCGGCAAGACCGCACTGCTGGCCGCGATCGCGCGCCAGCACGAAGTGACGCTCGAGGCCAATGAGGTCATCCATGCCCGCGCCGGACTCGTGCGCAGAGCGTTGAAGGCTGTGCCGGGCGATGTCGTCGTCCATGAACAGGATGGGCGTGAGCTCACCGCGGCGAACCCTGGTCGATACGACCGTATCCTCGTGGACGCGCCGTGCACTGGCCTCGGCGCCCTCCGTCGGCGACCCGAGGCGCGATGGCGCAAGACCCCGGCCGATGTCGCAGCGCTTGTGCCGCTGCAGGAACAGCTGCTGGCTGGCGCCCTCGACGCCCTCGCTCCGGGTGGCATCGTCGCCTATGTGACGTGCTCGCCCCACCTCGCTGAGACTTCAGGCGTCGTCGCTGAAGTGCTGCGCACCCGCAACGACATCGTTGAGTTGGATGCCAGGGCGGTACTGACCCAGCTCGCACAGAGCCCCATCGATCTGGGCACGAACGAATCCGGTCAGGTACAGCTGTGGCCGCACCGACACAACACCGACGCGATGTTCCTCGCGCTGCTGCAACGCACTGAACAGCCGAGAACAGATCAGTCAAAGAACACCGAGAACGGAGAATGACCAGATGAGCCTTCCCAGCGCTCCGCGTATCAATCCCAGCATCCTCTCCGCTGACTTCGTCAACGTGCAGGCAGATCTCGCCCGCATCGCCACCGCCGACTTTGTGCATGTCGACGTGATGGACAACCACTTCGTGCCGAACCTGACGTTTGGCCCGCAGATGGTGGAACGCATCCAGGCCACAAGTCCCGTACCTCTCGATGTGCATCTGATGATCTCTGATCCAGATCGCTGGGCGCCCGGTTACGCGGAGCTGGGCGCGGCCAGCGTCACATTCCACCTCGAAGCCGCAGCCGAACCCGTCACGCTCGCACGGCGACTCCGCGATATCGGTTCCCGTGCCGGTATCGCGATCAAGCCAGGCACGTCCGGCGACAGCCTGTACGAGATCCTCGACGAGTTCGACCAGATCCTCGTGATGACGGTGGAACCCGGCTTCGGGGGCCAGGGATTCATGACCCAGGCGATGCCGAAGTTGAGCGCGCTGGTCGCCGAGGCACGACGGCGTGGATCCAGTGTCTGGTTCCAGGTGGATGGCGGTATCTCCGACGACACGATCGCTCAGGCCGCCGAGGCGGGCGCCGACACATTTGTCGCCGGATCTGCCGTATACGGTGCTGTGAACATCGAAGCGGCCATCAGCGGGCTCCGAGAGCGCGCGCGAGCCGCTAGCCTTGAAGCGTGAAGACTTTCGACGAGCTGTTCGCTGAGCTCAGCGTCAAGGCCGAGACCCGCCCTGCCGGTTCCGGCACCGTCGCCGAACTCGACGGCGGAGTGCACACGATCGGCAAGAAGATCGTCGAGGAAGCCGCCGAGGTATGGATGGCATCCGAGTACGAATCTGACGCCGAGGCTGCTGAAGAGATCTCTCAGCTGCTGTATCACGTGCAGGTGATGATGATCGCGAAGGGGCTGAGCCTCGAAGATGTCTACCGACATCTCTGATGTGTGCCGCCCCCTTCCTCTGATCTGAAAGTTCTCCCCATGCTGCGTATTGCTGTTCCTAACAAGGGCTCGCTCGCCGAGACCGCCGCCGAGATGCTCGCCGAAGCCGGTTACTCCGGTCGTCGAGACTCCAAGACCCTGCACGTCGTCGACGCGCCGAACGACGTCGAGTTCTTCTTCCTTCGGCCACGCGACATCGCCACTTACGTGGAATCCGGCGCGCTTGACGTCGGCATCACGGGGCGTGACCTGCTGCGTGATGTTCCTCAGCAGGCCCGTGAGATTCAGGCGCTCGGTTTCGCGCACTCCACGTTCCGCTTTGCCGCCCCGGCCGGAAAGTTCTCCTCGATTGAGGATCTGGCTGGCGTGCGCATCGCATCCGCTTACCCCGGCCTCGTCGACACATTCCTGCGTGAGCACGGCGTCGAGGCAACCCTCGTGCCGCTCGACGGCGCGGTCGAATCGGCTGTGCAGCTCGGCGTCGCCGATGCGATCGCAGATGTCGTCGAAACCGGAACCACGCTCCGTCAGGCGGGCTTGGAGATCTTCGGCCCCGTCATCATCGAGTCAGAGGCCGTGCTCATCAGCCGTCCCGGCGATGCTGAGGGCACCGAGAGGCTGCTGCGGCGCCTGCGCGGAGTGATCGTTGCGCGTCGCTATGTGTTGCTCGACTACGATCTGCCAGCCGAGCTGCTCGACCAGGCTGCGGCAATCGCCTCCGGTCGTGAGTCGCCGACTGTTTCACCGTTGCAGGACCCGAAGTGGATCGCCGTGCGCGTGATGCTGCCGCGCAAGGGAATCAACCAGGTGATGGATGACCTCTACGCGCTCGGCGCTCGGGCGCTGCTGGTTACGGCCATCCACGCTGCGAGACTCTGATGACGCTCACCAGTCGCGTCATCCCGTGCCTTGATGTGGCCGCTGGTCGCGTCGTCAAGGGCGTGAACTTTGAGAATCTGCGCGATATGGGCGACCCCGTCGAGCTGGCCGCACACTACGCCGCGCAGGGTGCCGACGAGATCACTTTCCTCGACGTCACCGCCACGGTCGACGAACGTGCCACCACCTACGACGTCGTGCAGCGCACCGCCGAACAGGTATTCGTGCCGCTCACCGTCGGCGGAGGCGTGCGCAGTGTCGAAGACGTCGCACGATTGCAGGGCGTTGGCGCGGACAAGGTCGGAGTGAACTCGGCCGCAATCGCTCGTCCTGATCTGATCGGCGAAATCGCCGACCGCTTCGGTGCACAGGTCCTCGTCCTCTCTCTGGATATCAAGCGCGCATCCACGACGCCATCCGGCTTCATGGTGACCACGCACGGCGGCCGCACGGCGACCACTCTGGACGCGCTGTCGTGGGCACGCGAAGCAATCGAGCGCGGCGCTGGAGAGCTCCTGGTCAACTCGATTGACGCGGATGGCACTCGTGACGGTTTCGATCTGGAACTGGTTCGCCTCATGCGCGAGGTGTCATCTGTGCCAGTGATCGCCTCCGGCGGCGCGGGCGCAGCCACCGACTTCGCACCCGCGATCAAGGCCGGAGCGGATGCCGTGCTCGCCGCGAGCGTGTTCCACTCCGGTGCGTTGACGGTGGGAGACGTGAAGGACGCCATGCGCGCCGAAGGGATACTGGTTCGATGAGCGACCTCGAAGCTCGGATCGCTCAGGTCGATTGGAACGCCGATGGGCTTGTTCCGGCGATCGTGCAGCAGTGGGACACCCGTGAGGTGCTGATGCTCGCCTGGGTGGATGCGGAGGCGCTGCGCCGCACACTGACCAGCGGCCGCGTCACCTACTGGTCGCGCTCGCGCCAGGAGTACTGGCGGAAGGGCGACACCTCGGGCAACGTGCAGCACATTCACGAGGCGCGACTCGACTGCGACGGTGACGCCATCCTGCTGCTCGTCGATCAGAGTGGTCCTGCATGTCACACCGGCACGCGTACGTGCTTTGACGCGGCCGATCTCGAAGCCGTCGACGGATTGTCTGCCGAGCGGACGGAATCAGGCGACGCCGAATGAGTTTCGTCCGCCGCGGCCGCAGCACCTCCGTCATCGGGCTTCTGCTCGCCGGCGGGATCGGCATCATCTCGTCCACGCAGACCTGGTTGACGGTAGATCGAGCGGATGCCGGTGAGTCGATCCTCGTCCCCGGTGCAGATGCTGTCGCACTGCTGGCCCCGCTGAGCCTCGCGGTGCTCGCACTCGGCGCCGCGATCGCGATCGTCGGCCCGGCGTTGCGCTACGTCTTTGCGACCCTTGCGCTTCTCGCCGGGGTCTTGCTTTCCTGGTGGACGGCCGAGATCCTCTTCAGCGCCCCGGAGACAGCGGTGGCGCCGACTGTGACCGAGACGACGGGGCTTGCCGGAGGGACAGCCGTCTCTGACCTGATCGCGTCGATCACGCCCTCGTCCTGGCCATTGCTCGCCCTGATCGGCTGGGTCCTGCTGATTGTGACGTCGGTGTTCGTGCTCGTCACTGCGAGTCGATGGAAGACCGGTGGCAAGCGTTTCCGCACCGATACTCACTCCCATGAAGATGCCGACAGCACCGTCGACGCGATCGATTCTTGGGATGACCTGTCGCGTGGCACTGACCCCACTCGGTGACCCGGATAGACTGAACGTAATACCCGCACGACCGCCTCGGAGGAGAACATGACCAACCCGATCGCTGACCCCGGCCACGGACACTCGCCGGCGGCATGGACCGCTGTGGTGGTCATGCTCATTGGCGTAGCGGCCGGCACGGTCGCCTACTGCCTTGACCAGCCTCTTTTCGTCTGGATCTCCGTCGGCATCGTTGTCGTCGGCATGCTTCTGGGCGTGATCCTGGCCAAAGCTGGTTGGGGAGTGAACGGCCACAAGTATTCCCCTAAGGGGCACTAGTGGTCCTCGCCGACCTGACGGCCGGCGCAGTCGCGGATGCCGAGCGTCGCGCGCTCACTCGTCCGCTCGCAGCGGTCGAACAGGCAGCCCTCGCGCGCCCGGCAGCCAAAGACGCACGCGCAGCACTGGCGCCTGCCGCACAGGTGAAGATCATCGCCGAAGTGAAGCGTGCCAGTCCATCTCGCGGCGCGCTCGCTGATATTCCCGATCCCGCGTACCAGGCGTCGCTTTATGAGACCGGCGGCGCATCCGCGATCAGCGTGCTGACCGAGGAGCGGCGATTCGGCGGCAGCCTGGCCGATCTCGAGGCGGTTACTGCACGTGTGTCTCTGCCCGTGCTGCGCAAGGACTTCATCGCCACGCCGTATCAGGTGTTAGAGGCGCGCGCCGCTGGCGCCGACCTCGCACTGCTGATCGTCGCGGGGCTTGAGCCGAAGGTTCTGCACGATCTCTTCGCGCTGATCACCGATCTGGGTATGACGCCGTTGGTCGAGACACACTCGGCCGACGAGCTGGAAGCCGCAATCGATCTCGGAGCGTCTCTCATCGGTGTCAACGCGCGCAACCTGAAGACCCTTGAGCTTGATCGCGATCTGTTCAGCACACTGGTTGATCGGATTCCCGCGGATGCCGTGAAGATCGCGGAGTCCGCTGTGCTCACATCAGCCGACGTCGCGCGCTACCGCTCGGCGGGTGCAGATGTCGTGTTGATCGGCGAAGCGCTGGTCACCGGTGATCCGGTCGCCACGCTGAAGAGCTTCTTGGAGGTGGGATGAGCCTGCGCGACCAACCGGGGCCGTTCTTCGGCGAATTCGGCGGAAGATTCATGCCGGAGTCGTTGATCGCGGCGATCGACGAGCTTACCGAGGCCTACGAACAGGCCATCGTTGATCCCGCATTCCGCGCTGAACTCGCACGCCTGCTCAGTTCCTACGCCGGGCGTCCGTCTGCGCTCACCGAAGTGAAGCGATTCGCGGCGCACGCGGGGGGAGCCCGCATATTCCTCAAGCGCGAGGACCTCAACCACACCGGCAGCCACAAGATCAACAACGTCCTCGGCCAGGCGCTGCTCACACAGCGACTCGGAAAGACCCGCGTGATCGCGGAGACCGGCGCCGGTCAGCATGGCGTCGCCACGGCGACGGCGGCCGCGCTGTTCGGCTTGGACTGCACCATCTACATGGGCGAGGTCGACACCGAGCGGCAGGCACTCAACGTCGCTCGCATGCGTCTGCTGGGTGCCGAGGTGATTCCGGTCACCACTGGCTCCCGCACCCTGAAGGATGCGATCAACGAGGCGTATCGCGACTGGGTCGCCACGGTAGAGACGACCAACTACATCTTCGGAACCGCGGCAGGCCCGCATCCGTTCCCGGCGATGGTCCGCGACTTCCAGAAGATCATCGGCGAAGAGGCACGCCAGCAGCTGCTCGACGAAACCGGGCGCCTGCCGGATTCCGTCGTGGCATGTGTCGGTGGCGGCTCCAACGCGATCGGCATGTTCGATGCCTTCCTCGATGACCCAGGCGTCAAGCTCTACGGTGTGGAGGCGGCCGGCGACGGCGTCGACACGGACAAGCACGCGGCATCCATCGAACGAGGACGCCCCGGTGTGCTGCACGGCGCACGCACGTATGTGCTGCAGGACGAAGACGGCCAGACTGTCGAGTCGCACTCGATCTCTGCCGGCCTCGACTACCCGGGCGTGGGTCCGGAGCACTCCTGGCTCGCTGACATCGGTCGTGCAGAATACATCCCCGCCACCGATGACGAGGCGATGCAGGCACTGCGCCTGCTGAGTCGCACCGAAGGCATCATCCCCGCGATCGAGTCCGCGCACGCCCTGGCTGGCGCATTGCGCATCGGCCAGGAACTGGGTTCAGATGCCATCATCGCTGTCTGCCTGTCCGGCCGTGGTGACAAGGATATGGACACCGCGGCACGCTACTTCGAGCTGTACGACAAGGACGCTGCCGACGCGGCAGCCGCGGATGAGGAGACTTCGCGATGAGCCGCGTCGAAGCAGCCATTCAGAAGGCTCACGATGCCGGGCGGGGTGCCTTCATCGGATACCTTCCGGTCGGATTTCCTGATTTGGACACCAGCATCCAGGCTGCACTCACGCTTGCGCGCAATGGTGTTGACGTCATCGAACTCGGGCCGCCATACAGTGACCCGGTGATGGACGGTCTGGTCATCCAGGAAGCCACACAGACCGCTCTCGCAGCCGGCTTCAAGACACGGGATCTCTTCACCGCGATCGCTGCGATCAGCGCAGAGACCGACGTTCCCGTTGTCGTGATGAGCTACTGGAACCCGGTGCTGCAGTATGGCGTCGATCGTTACGCCGACGATCTGCTTGCCGCCGGCGGAGCAGGTCTCATCACCCCTGACATCACACCGGAAGCCGCAGGGGAGTGGATCGCCGCAAGCGAGCGCACCGGCCTCGATCGCATCTTCCTCGCCGCACCGACCTCGACCGATGAGCGTCTCGATCTCGTCGTGAAATCGTCCACCGGTTTCATCTACACGGTGTCGACCATGGGCATTACGGGCGAGCGCGCCGAACTCGACCAGGCAGCGCGCACGCTGGTTGCACGCCTTCGCGCACACGGCGCCACCCGCGCCTGCGTCGGTATCGGCATCTCAACTGCCGAACAGATCGCCGGTGTCGTCGAATACGCTGACGGCGCCATCGTCGGCACCGCACTGGTACGAGCCCTCCGCGATGGCGGCCTTGAGGCTCTCGCGGACGTCACCAAATCCCTTGCTGCGGGCACACCGTCCGCAGTCACCTCACACGAGAACTAGAATCGCACTCATGTCACTCGCGTTCCACACTGCCCTCACTGGCGTGCTCACCAGCATCCCGAGTCCCGAGGTCAGCTACATCGACCTCGGACCGCTGCGTATCCACTTCTACGCGCTCTGCATCATCGCGGGGATCATCGTCGCCACGCTGATGACGAACAGTCGTCTCACGAAGCGCGGAGCCGAGCCGTGGGTTGTCATCGACATCGCCATTCTCGCGGTGCCGCTCGCCATCATCGGCGCACGCATCTTCCACGTTCTGACGCACCCGAACTTCTATTTCGGCGAGGGCAAGAACACCTGGAACCCCTTTGAACCCGGATCCGTCTGGGCAATCTGGGAGGGTGGCATTGCGATCTTCGGCGCACTTCTCGGTGGTGCAGTCGGTGCATATCTTGGATGCAAGTGGACCGGCATCCGATTCTGGACCTTCGCTGACGCTCTCGCCCCCGGTCTCCTGCTCGCACAGGCGATGGGCCGGTTCGGCAACTGGTTCAACCACGAACTCTTCGGCCTGCCGACAGACCTGCCGTGGGGCCTGGAGATCGAATCCGACAACGTCGCGTTCCCCCCAGGGCTTGCCGAAGGCACCCTCTTTCACCCCACCTTCCTCTATGAGGTCGTCTGGAACGTGCTCGGCGTTTTCTTCCTGCTCTGGATCGGGCATCGCCTGAGCCTGCAGTGGGGCAAGGTCTTCGCGATCTACCTGATCTGGTACAGCGCGGGCCGCATCGTCTGGGAGTCGATCCGCATCGATCCCAGCGAGATCATTCTTGGCCTGCGCAGCAACGTGTGGGCCGCGATCATCGGCGTTGTTGTCGGCATCGTGATCCTCGTCGTGCAGACACGCCGTCACACTGGCCGCGAAGCGACACCGTACGCTCCCGGGCGCGCGCGGAAAGATACCGACGCTGTTGTAGAATCGCAGGACAATCTCGATGATTTCGTCGACGTGAGCGAGCCTCCGGTCGACGTCATCGCTGGAGCTACCGCCAAAAGCACCGCTCCCACGGGCGAAGACAGCCCCCGGTAAAAGCCTCACTCGCCGAGTAAGGAAACCATTGCACTGAACGAGCGGGCCGACGTCGTCCCCGGTGTCACTTGATTATCTGAGGACGGTACTCGTGTACTTCCAACCTCCCTACGGCGCATCCGGCGCTTACCCCCCGAAGCAGGGAATGTATAACCCGGCATTCGAAAAGGATGCCTGCGGCCTCGCGATGGTCGCAACGCTCCGCGGCACCGCGGGGCACGACATCATCCAGCTTGCCCTGCAAGCGCTGCGCAACCTCGAGCACCGAGGCGCTATCGGTTCCGACTCCGGAACGGGCGACGGTGCAGGCATCCTCACTCAGATGCCAGACGAATTCCTCCGCGAAGTCACTGACTTCGATCTTCCCGCTGCTGGCGAATACGCCGCCGGACTCGCCTTCCTGCCGTTGCAGGCCGGTGAACGGCGCGCCCAGAAGGCAGGCGTTGAGAAGATCGCACGCGAAGAGGGCCTGACAGTCCTCGGTTGGCGAGTGGTCCCCACCGCTAACCAGAATCTCGGCAAGCTCGCCGATGAAGCACGACCCGCGTTCGAGCAGATCTTCGTGGCATCCGCTCCAGCTCCTGTTCCGGGCGACAATGCGCGTGTGTCCGGCATCGCCTTGGATCGCGTGGCGTACCGCCTGCGCAAGCGCGCAGGTCACGAGCTCGGTGCCTACTTCGTTTCGCTCTCCAGCCGCACGCTCGGGTACAAGGGCATGGTCACGACTCTTCAGCTGGAGCCGTTCTACCCTGATCTGCAGGATGAGCGCTTCACATCTGAACTCGCGGTCGTGCACTCGCGCTACTCCACCAACACCTTCCCGTCGTGGCCGCTGGCGCAGCCGCTGCGCATGCTGGCGCATAACGGCGAGATCAACACCGTCGGCGGCAACCGCAACTGGATGCGGGCACGTCAGTCGCAGCTCGAGTCAGAACTGCTGGGCGATGTGCGCCCGCTGCTGCCGATCTGCACGCCGGGCGCGAGTGACTCCGCATCGTTCGATGAGGTGCTCGAGTTGTTGACGCTCACCGGTCGCAGCCTGCCGCACGCCATCATGATGATGGTTCCTGAGGCATACGAGAAGCAGACCGACATTTCGACGGAGCTTCGCGCGTTCTACGAGTACCACTCGAACCACATGGAGCCGTGGGACGGCCCTGCCGCTCTCATCTTCACCGACGGAACTCTCGTCGGCGCCACTCTCGACCGCAATGGTCTGCGCCCCGGACGTTGGACGGAGACCACCGACGGTCTGGTTGTCATCGGGTCTGAGACCGGCGTGTTGGAGTTTGACGCTGAACGTATCAAGCGTCGTGGACGGCTGCAGCCTGGCAAGATGTTCCTGGTCGACACAGCGGCTGGCCGCATCGTCGAAGACGATGAGATCAAGCAGGACCTCGCCACTATGCACCCGTGGCAGCAGTGGCTCGACGAGGGCGCAGTGCGTCTGGCCGATCTACCAGAGCGCGAGCACATTGTGCATCCGCCGGCATCCATCACGCGCCGTCAGCGCACCTTCGGCTACACCGAAGAAGAGGTGCGCATTCTTCTGACGCCGATGGGACAGAACGGCGTCGAACCGCTGGGCGCCATGGGCTCTGACACACCGATCGCGGTGCTCAGCAAACGTCCGCGCCTGCTGTTCGACTACTTCACGCAGCAGTTCGCCCAGGTGACGAACCCTCCGCTGGATTCGATCCGCGAAGAAGTCGTCACGAGCATGAGGCTGGGCCTCGGGCCAGAGCGGAACCTGCTCAGCTGGGGACCGGAGCACACGCGCACCGTCACTCTCGATTTCCCGGTGATCGACAACGATGAGCTGGCAAAGATCCGCTACATCGACCGCGCGTTGGCTGGACGCTCTGCGGTGACGATCGGCGGCCTGTATCACTTCGATGCCGGTGCGCATACGATGCAGGAACGCCTGGATGAGATGTGCATTGAGGTGGACGAGGCGATCGAGAACGGCGCCGAGTTCATCATCCTGTCGGATCGCGACTCCAACAAAGACCTGGTGCCGATTCCGTCGCTACTCATGGTCTCTGCGATCCATCACCATCTGATCCGTCGTGAGAACCGGTTGAAGGTCGGTCTGATCATCGAGGCCGGCGACGTGCGCGAGGTCCACCACGTCGCCACGCTCATCGGTTACGGTGCGTCCGCGGTGAACCCCTATCTCGCGATGGAAACGGTGGAGCATCTGGTGCGCACCGGATTCATCACCGATATCTCACCGGAGACAGCCGTCCGCAACCTGATCTACGCGCTGGGTAAGGGCGTGCTGAAGATCATGTCGAAGATGGGGATCTCGACGGTGTCCTCGTATGCGGGAGCCCAGGTGTTCGAGGCTGTCGGTCTCAGCCAAGAACTTATCGACACTTATTTCACTGGCACCGAGACCAAGCTCGGCGGCATCGGCATTGAACACGTGTTCGCCGAGAACCAGGCGCGTCACGACTACGCCTACCCAGAAGATTCTGCAGCGCGCGCACACGAGCGGCTGTGGACCGGTGGCGAGTACCAGTGGCGACGTGACAGTGCGCCGCACCTGTTCAACCCCGAGACGGTGTTCAAGCTGCAGCATTCGACGCGCAACCGTCGCTATGACATCTTCCGCGAGTACACCAAGCTCGTCGATGATCAGGCATCCGAGTTGAAGACGCTGCGCGGGCTGTTCAAATTCCGTACGCAGGATCGACCGCCGGTGCCATTGGGCGAGGTCGAATCGGTGAGCTCGATCGTGAAGCGCTTCTCGACCGGGGCAATGAGCTATGGCTCGATCTCCCGTGAGGCGCACGAGACTCTGGCGATCGCGATGAACCGGATCGGCGGCAAGTCGAATACGGGGGAGGGCGGCGAGGATGTCGATCGTCTGCTGGATCCCGAGCGTCGCAGCTCGATCAAGCAGGTGGCATCCGGTCGTTTCGGCGTCACGAGCCTTTATCTCACCCAGTCTGATGACATCCAGATCAAGCTCGCCCAGGGAGCCAAACCCGGCGAGGGCGGCCAGCTGCCGCCGACCAAGGTGTATCCATGGGTGGCGCGCACGCGCCACGCGACTGCCGGCGTGGGGCTCATCTCGCCGCCCCCACACCACGACATCTACTCGATCGAAGACCTCAAGCAGCTCATCTTCGATCTGAAGCGGGCCAACCCGCAGGCTCGCATTCACACGAAGCTGGTGAGCCAGTCCGGTATCGGTGCAGTGTCCGCAGGAGTCGCGAAGGCGCTCAGCGACGTCATCCTGGTTTCCGGCCACGATGGTGGCACCGGCGCCAGCCCGCTGAACTCGCTCAAGCACGCGGGAACGCCGTGGGAGCTCGGACTTGCTGAGACGCAGCAGACGCTCATGCTCAATGGCATGCGCGATCGCGTCGTAGTGCAGGTCGACGGGCAGCTCAAGACCGGCCGTGACGTGATCATCGGCGCCCTGCTCGGTGCGGAGGAGTTCGGTTTCGCCACCGCTCCGCTCGTTGTCAGTGGTTGCATCATGATGCGCGTGTGTCATCTGGACACCTGTCCAGTCGGCGTAGCCACGCAGAATCCGGCGCTGCGCGAGCGTTTCACCGGGAAGCCTGAGTTCGTCGTCAACTTCATGGAGTTCATCGCGGAGGAGGTACGTGAGATCCTCGCCGAGCTCGGGTTCCGGACGCTCGATGAGATCATCGGTCGTACCGACCTCATCGAGGCGAACGCCGCGATCGAACATTGGAAGGCTGACGGGCTGGACCTGTCACCCGTGCTCGAAGGGCCGGTGTTCCCCGCATCTGAGCCTCGTCGGAGCGGCCGCGCCCAGGAACACGAACTCGACAAGCATTTCGATGTGCAGCTCATCGAGATGGCCCAGGAGTCGCTGACCGACGGAGCCCCCACTGTCATCGAACTGCCGATCCGCAATACGGAGCGTGCGGTGGGCACCATGCTCGGCCACGAGGTCACCGTGCGCTTCGGCGCGGAGGGACTCGCTCGCGGAACGATCGATGTGACGCTTCACGGCACGGCGGGGCAATCCCTCGGTGCGTTTATGCCGTCGGGGATCTCGCTGCGGCTCGAGGGCGACGCCAACGACTATGTCGGCAAGGGGTTGTCCGGCGGCGACATAGTCGTGCGCCCATCACGCGGCGCACTCATCGCTCCGCACGAGAACGTCATCGCAGGCAACGTCATCGGGTACGGTGCGACATCGGGCTCGATGTTCATCTCCGGCGTCGTCGGCGAACGATTCCTGGTGCGCAACTCCGGGGCCACGGCAGTTGTGGAAGGCGTGGGAGACCACGCCCTGGAGTACATGACGGGCGGCGTGGCGGTCATTCTCGGAGCGACCGGCCGCAACGTCGGCGCCGGGATGTCCGGGGGCGTCGCGTACGTGCACGCTCTGTCAACCGAGAAGGTCAACCTGCAGTCCCGCGAGAGCGGTGAGCTGCGACTGGAGACTTTGGATCGCGCGGATCTCGAGGTGCTGCGCAGCCTGCTCATCGAGCATGCGGAGCGCACCGATTCTCCGTTGGCCACCCGGATGCTGGCGGACTTCGACACCGTGGCATCCGAATTCGTAAAGATACTGCCGCGTGATTTCGCGGCAGTGCAGGCAATGCGTCAGGAGGCAGAGGCAGCCGGCATCGACCCGGATGGCGATGTCGTCTGGAACCGAATCCTGGAGGTTACCGGTGGCTGATCCCAAGGGCTTTCTGAAGGTGACGGAGCGTGAGCTCCCCGCTCGCCGTCCGGTGCCGGTTCGCATCATGGACTGGAAAGAGGTCTACGAGCCGGGCGACAAGGCAGTGCTGCGCCGTCAGGCCGGCCGGTGCATGGACTGTGGCGTGCCGTTCTGCCAGTCTGGCTGCCCGCTCGGAAACCTGATTCCGGAATGGAATGATCTGACCTGGCGCGGCGAGGATCGCTCTGCGATCGAGCGTCTGCATGCGACGAACAACTTCCCGGAGTTCACCGGACGGCTGTGCCCGGCACCGTGTGAGAGTGCCTGTGTGCTGGGCATCAACCAGCCGGCTGTGACAATCAAGCAGGTCGAGGTCTCGATCATCGACGAGGCATTCTCGAAGGGCTGGGTCGAACCGCAACCGCCCGAGCGGCTCACCGGCAAGACCGTTGCCGTCGTCGGCTCCGGCCCCGCCGGGCTCGCCGCCGCTCAGCAGCTCACGCGGGCAGGGCACACCGTCGCTGTCTTCGAGCGCGACGACCGCATCGGTGGACTGCTTCGCTACGGCATCCCGGACTTCAAGATGGAAAAGACGCACGTGGAGTCGCGGTTGCGCCAGATGCAGGAGGAAGGCACGCGTTTCCGTGCCGGAGTCGAGATCGGCAAGGACATCAGTTGGGCGGACTTGCGCGCGCGATATGACGCCGTCGTGATCGCCACTGGTTCCACGGTGCCTCGTGACCTGGCGATCCCCGGGCGTGACCTGGACGGCGTGCACTTCGCCATGGAGTACCTCGTCGAATCGAACCATGCTGTTGCCGGCGACGCCGTGCACAACCAAATCACCGCTGAGGGCAAGCATGTGATCGTCATCGGTGGTGGCGACACCGGCGCCGACTGCATCGGCACCGCACACCGTCAGGGTGCTCTGAGTGTGACGAACCTCGCGATCGGCACGCAGCCGGGTACCGACCGGCCAGACCACCAGCCGTGGCCGATGATGCCGACGCTGTTTGAGGTGTCATCTGCTCATGAAGAGGGCGGGGAGCGTCACTACCTGGCATCCACTGTCGAGTTCCTCTCCAACGACGCGGGCGAGGTGCGTGCATTGCGTGTCGCCGAGACCGAGTACGTCGATGGACGCCGTGTGCCAAAGAGCGGTACAGAACGCGAGATCCCGGCCGATCTGATTCTTATCGCGATGGGCTTCACCGGGCCTGAGCAAGACGGTTTCACGGCTGACACGCTTCCGCAGGTGACCGACCGTGGTGCTTTCCAGCGCGATGACGCATACGAGTCGACGATCTCGGGCGTTTTCGTGGCGGGTGACGCGGGTCGTGGACAGTCGCTGATTGTGTGGGCGATCGCGGAAGGCCGTGCGGCTGCAGCGAGCGTCGACCGCTTCCTGATGGGCGAATCGGTGCTTCCTGCACCAGTTCGCCCCAACGATGTCGCGATCGGCCTGTTGCCCGCGTAGGCTGGAAGCGGCAATGTCGCCAGTTCTGTTTCCCCCACTCTTACCCTGGAGAATTAGTTGAGACGCGCGAAAATTGTCGCCACGCTGGGCCCGGCCACTTCGAGTTACGAGAACGTTCGAGCCATCATCGAAGCGGGCGTCGATGTCGCCCGGCTGAACCTCAGCCACGGTGACTACACGGTTCACGACGCGAACTACGCCAACGTACGCCGTGCCGCGGATGACGCGGGCAAGGCCGTCGCCGTGCTCGTCGACTTGCAGGGACCGAAGATCCGTCTCGGCAAGTTCGAGGACGGCCCCTACGAGCTCGCCGAAGGTGACATCTTCAAGATCACCACGGAAGACATCATCGGAAACCGCGAGATCTGCGGCACGACCTTCAAGGGCCTGCCCCAGGACGTGAACCCGGGTGATTTCCTCCTCATCGATGACGGCAAGGTTCGCGTCGAGGTCGTCGAGACTGATGGCACTGTCGTCACCACCCGTGTGATCGTCGCCGGTGCCGTCTCGAACAACAAGGGCATCAACCTGCCCGGCGTCGCAGTCAACGTCCCGGCGCTGAGCCAGAAGGACGAAGACGACCTCCGTTGGGGGCTGCGCATTGGTGCTGACCTCATCGCGCTGTCGTTCGTGCGTGACGCGTCGGACATCACTCGCGTGCACGAGATCATGGCGGAAGAGGGCGTCAAGGTTCCCGTCATCGCCAAGATCGAGAAGCCCCAGGCTGTCGAAGCGCTGGAAGGCATCGTCGCCGCTTTCGACGCCATCATGGTCGCCCGCGGCGACCTCGGCGTCGAGCTGCCTCTGGAGGCGGTTCCGATCGTCCAGAAGCGTGCTGTGGAGCTTGCGCGCCAGAACGCCAAGCCGGTGATCGTGGCGACGCAAATGCTCGAATCGATGATCTCCAGCCCGGTCCCGACGCGCGCCGAGACGTCGGACGTCGCGAACGCGGTGCTCGACGGTGCGGATGCAGTCATGCTCTCGGGCGAGACGAGCGTGGGCGAATACCCGGTCGTCGTCGTCGAGACGATGGCACGCATCATCGAGTCGACGGAAGAGCACGGTCTGGAGCGCATCGCGCCGCTCACGAACAAGCCGCGCACCCAGGGTGGAGCAATCACTCTTGCTGCTCTCGAGGTCGCCGAGTTCGTCGACGCGAAGTTCCTCTGCGTCTTCACTCAGTCCGGTGACTCCGCTCGTCGCCTGTCGCGGCTTCGCTCGCGCATCCCGATGATCGCGTTCACGCCGGAGCCGGGCATCCGTCGCCGTATGGCGCTCACCTGGGGCATCCGCCCGTACCTGGTGGATGTCGTTGCGCACACCGACCTGATGTTCCTGCAGGTGGATGACCACCTACTCAAGAACGGCCTGGCTAAGGAAGGGGACAAGGTCGTCGTGATCTCCGGTTCCCCTCCCGGAATTGTCGGCTCCACGAACGACATCCGCGTCCACAAGGTCGGGGATGCCGTGAACGGTGCAGCGCCGATCTACAAGGCTGGCGCCTAACAGCAGTCATTCGATGGGGCGGGGCTTCGGCTCCGCCCCATCGTTGTACCCGGGGCACGCTGGACAAGTCGTGGTCCATCTTTGACATCCCGTTGGGTAGCGCCTTCCGTTCGCTCAGTCGGAATGCCGGATCTCGGTGTCGCTGCCAGGGGAGAGGATCGTTTCCTGTCCGTCGTCGTAGCGAATTACCAGCAGCTGGTGTTCCTCGGAGCCGCGGATCTCGATGACTTCACCGGCACGGTGCGTCAGATTCCACACTTTCAGAGGACGATGTCCCGAGTTGTCTGCAGTGCGCTCCAGGTTCGCGCGCTCACTTTTTGCTCGGGGAACACGTCTGCATCTGGCAAGGGACCGAACTCGATGCCGGTGATGTCGGCAATGACAGCGACCGATACCTGGAAGGTGCGGAACGCCGCTAATGGTGGGATTGTGCGTACTTCGTCGCGGATGTCAATGAGTTCGGATTGATCGAGAAGGAATCCCGCCGCTTCGAGACCACTTGACCCCTGCCAAGCCGCGATCTTCCAAAAGAGACGGGGTATCCGGATGCCGCGATAGGCCGGATCCTCGTCCTGGAGTACCGGGGCGGTGAAGACAGAGAGGCGTTGGTCGGTTGCCTCTGCGTAGGCGAGGACATGGTCTTCGAGGCCGAGCCACAGTTTCTTTGATTGATTGAACCCGGCCGCTTGGGGCGCAGCATTCGGGTAGAAGAAGGTTGCCTCTGTCGCCTCGCGTGCTTCGTTGGCGGTACCCCAGCCGGGGTCGCGTCTGCGCACGAGATGGCCACGGTCAAGATCATTTCGTGCGTAGACATCAGGGCCGGCTTGTGCGTCATTGTCGACTCGGGGATCGAGGCGCCACTGGCCCGTGCGGGGGACTTCGCGCAGGGTCGCGCCGTCGATGTTCACGGCCGTGACTCCCGCGAGCTTGCGCTCCGAATCCAGCAGCACGGAGAACCGCGGGTAGGGGAGTGTCTGAACATCGCGTGCGGGTCGGGGGAGAGGGAGCGGCGTTGCCAGGAACTCAGGGTTGTAACTGCGCAGTGACATCATGCTGTCCGGTCCATCGACTCCCACCCGTGTGCGCGGAAGACAAGCACGACGCTGCGTTCCATGTCATCCGCAACGTCGTCGTACGTGCCCTCACCCAGAGCCCAGCGTGTGAGGAGCGCCAGCCACATGTTCTCCATGATGAGAGTCAGGTCGGCGAGGAGCTCGGGCGATCCGGCACCGGCGAGGCTGTAGGAGTTGAGGTCGTTGTAGAACGACTCGTGCCGGATGACCCCGCGCGCGTGCTCGTCGACCGATAGTCGCAGCAACGCCCATGCTTTGATGACGGGAAGGTGCGTGCGGTACTCGTCACGTCCGGCGCGCATCGCCGCGAGTAGGTGGCTAAGCGGCTCGGTGACAGGCGTATTGCGCCGGACCCGACCTGCGACGTATCGCACCCACGTGTTACTTGCGACGTACAGCAGCTTGTCGCGCGACTGAAAGTACCGGTAGATCGTGGCCAGGGCAACGCCGGACGAGGCGCACACTCCCTCCATTGTGACTCCTTGCACACCGACCTCGTCGATAAGCGCAAGAGAGGCGTTGAGGGTACGCAGGTATCGAGCCTTCTGGGCGGTGGATGCGGCCTCGAGTCCGGCGATAGCGTCGAGCGGCAGGTACTCCGCCTGTGTTACGTCCGTGAGCGCCCCTTCGGGATCGGCGGCGGCGTCTTCGCCGAGGGGTATGCGAGGAGTGTTCATGAGACGAATTCGCGGGGGTCTGGCCCCGTCCTCTCTTCGGAATCCAATTCTTCGATCGCTGCCATATCATCCTCGTTCAGTTCGAAGCCGTCAGTGGATAGGTTCTCACGCATTCGTGACGGTGTGACCGATTTCGGAATGATCGCTCGGCCCATCTGCAGATGCCACCGGAGGATTACCTGCGCCGGACTTCGACCGTGGCGCGCCGCGATCGTTCGAACTGTCTCGAGCTGCAGGCTGGATCCGTTGGCCAGGGGGCTCCATGCTTGCGTAATGATGCCGTGCTCCGCATGGTAGGCGAGGAGCTCAGGCTGCTGCAGCCGCGGATGGAGTTCTACCTGGTTGACCGCAGGTACAGTGTCGCTGGAGGAGCGAAGCATCTCCAGCTGCTCGATCGTGAAGTTGGACACCCCGATCTCTCTCACGCGGCCCTCCTCGAGAAGGTGCGTGAGGGCACGCCACGTTTCCACATAGAGGTTCTGGGACGGAGCCGGCCAGTGGATCAAGTACAGGTCGAGATGCGAGAGCCGCAGGCGTTTCAGGGACGCATCGTACGCGCGAAGTGTTGCGTCATAGCCCTGGTCGGTGTTCCAGACCTTGCTCGTGACGAAGACGTCATCGCGGCCGAGCCCGAATCTATCGATGCCGCGACCGGTGCCTTCTTCGTTGCCGTAAATCGAGGCGGTGTCGATGCCGCGGTACCCGACGTCCAACGCGGAACTCACGGCCTGGGTGGTCGTGTCATTCGGTACGCGGAAGACTCCGAAACTGGTCCGAGGCATGCGGATTCCACGGTTTGTGAGAATGGTGGCGTCGTCGGACACGGTGTGCGCTCCTATTTTGGTGGTCATGATCACGGGATCAGGTTGGGAAGGAACAGGACGATCTCGGGGAACGCGACGAGCAACCCGATGATAATGAGCTCGGAGACGTAGAAGGGCAGGACACCTCGGAAGACCGCCTCGAGCTTCACCTTGGCAACCGCGGAGATGACGAAGCAGTTGACGCCGACCGGGGGAGTGATGAGGCTCAGCTCGATCATCTTCACCATGAGGATCGCGAACCATACGCCGTCGAACCCGAGGTCGATGATCGTCGGATAGACGAGTGGAACCACCACGACCAGGATGGCCAGCGAATCCAGGAACATTCCCAGCGGCACGAGCGCCACCAGGATGAGCAGCACGATGATGATCGGTGCGACGTCGAGTGAAGTCAGCGCAACGGAGATCTGCGACGGGATTCGCGCGGCGACAAGGAAGTAGGTGAAGATCGCCGCGCCGATCATGATGGCGAACGACATGCTCGTCACAGCTGCCGACTCGGAAAGCGCCGCGCGGATAGACCCCATGACGCTGCGGAGACCCTCGCGGCCGCGCTCGATGACCAGGATTGCAACCGCCACGAGGGCAGCGACCGCGGCAGACTCCGTCGCAGTCATGATTCCGGCGAACAGGCCGACTACGACAACGAGGAAGATCAGCGCGACCCACAACGCGCTCCGGATCATGGCCGCGCTCAATCGCACGGGGGCTGTCGAGGAGCCGGCATCGGGCTCAGCCCGACCGCCGTCGATGACGGTCGTTCCGTCCCCGCTGGTCGCCGCGCCGGCCATCACCTTCACCCGCTCCTTCGTCACGAACTTCGCACTGCGAGCCAGGATCACGATCGTGATGGCGTACACGGCGGCCGACAGGATGCCGGGAATAATGCCGGCGGCGTACAGACGACCGACGGATTCGCCGGTGAGGACCGCATAGATCACAAGGATGATGCTGGGTGGGATGAGAATGCCGAGGGTGGCGGCGATCGCGACGATCCCGGCAGCGAACCGCTCCTTATAGCCGTGGCGTGTCATCTCTGTCACGGCGACCTTGCCGATCGTCGCCGCAGTGGCGACGCTCGAGCCCGACACCGCCGCAAAGCCAGCGCACGCGGCGACGGTCGCGACACCAAGGCCCCCGGGGAATCGCCTGGTAAGAATGTGCGCGAAGGCATACAGTCGTTCGGCGAGACCTGCGTGCATGACGAAGGCGCCAAGCAGCATGTACATCGGTAAGACGATCAGCGTGTACTGCGATGCGGTGGCAAAGGGGAGCGAGGCGAGCACATTGCTCGCGACACCGAATGAGTTGAGCGCGACTATGCCGAGCGCACCGGTGAACCCGAGAGCGAAGGCTACGGGCATCTCTGCGAAGAGCAGAATAAGGAAGACAACGATCGCTCCGATGACGATGACCTCGTTACTCACAGCAAAATCACCTCTTCCTCGCTCGTGGATTTCGATCCGACCATGAGGAGCAGGCCTTTCAGGGTGAGGACGACCGCGAGGAGGATCGTGCCGATCGCCGCGATCGCCCGGGAGGGCCAAAGGGGAATGTGGAGGAGTCCAATCCGAAACTCGCCCGACTCGAACGAGTTGAGCGCTTTGCCCGCCATCGCCGTGGCCATCCAGATGATGAAGATTGCGGCGATGAGCAGGGCTGTGGCACGTACGATGCGTCGGGCCCGGTCAGGCATCTTGTCGGTGAGCAGCGTGACACGCACGTGTGTCTCGATGCGCTCCGCCTGCGCCATACCGAGGAAAACCACGACCACGAGCACGAGTTCCGCGATCTCGACCAAACCTCGGATGGACGTTCCGGTGGCCGAACGTGACACGACCTCGGCGCTGATTAGGAGGGCGAGGATGCCCCCGCCGATCGCGGAGAGTTCAGCGACTCCCCGCGACCAGCGGCCCGTTAGGCTATCGAACCTGCGTAATGCGGTGATCATCGGTCGAGGCAGTATTCGACGGGGTTGATGTACTCGATTCCCTCCGCCTCGCCGATGGCTTCGACGTAGCTCGCGTAGAACGCTTCTGGGTCTTCGACTCCGGAGCCGGCGGCGTCGGTCGCCCATCCCTCGCGCAGCGGATCGCTCACGAGGTCTCGCAGCTTTTTCTTGTTCGCGTCCGACCAGACCGATAGCGTGATGCCTTCCTCGTCTACGGCATCACACGTGCGATCGTTGCTCTCTTGCGAATACTCACCGAGCATCTTTGCGAAGACGCGCTCGCTCGCGGAGTTCATGATTTCCTGGACGTCGGCGGGGAGGCTCTCCCAGACATCGGCGTTGATGACGGCCAGGTTGATCAGGAAGGGACCGACGCCGGGGTCTGCGATGTAGGGGGTGACTTCGCCGAGGCTGTAGTCGATGACGCCGCCGCTGAGGCTCGTCGCCGACCAGCCGTCGATGACGCCACGCTCGACGGACTCGTAGATCTCGTTGATCGGGATGGCGACCGCATTCGAGCCAGCGATGTCGAGGGCGTTGAGCACCCGAGCAGTGCCGCGAACCGAGAGGCCCTCGAGTTCGCCCGCCGCGGAGACGGGTTCTTTCGTGCCGAGAACGGCGCCATCGACGGGCGCGAAATATAGCGGGGCCACCCCCTGAGCAGCGAACTCGGCCTGCAAATCTTCATTGGTCTGGTGAAGCGAGGTGATCGCCGTCGCCTGGGCCGCTGGATTCTCGGTCACGAACGGAACTGTGGTCACGTTAAGCAACGGAAACTCCGCGGGGTAGAAGCCGGAGGATGTGTAGGCGATGTCGGCGCGGCCGTCCTGTGCGCAGGCGAGGCTCTCGAGGGTCGGGCAGAGAGAGCCGAGGTAGAACTCCTCAACGGTGACCCGGCCTTCGGTCTCTTCTTCGACAATGGCGATCCACTCCTGCTCGGCTTGGCTGAGGAAGCTCTCCGGTGGGTTGTACGACGTCCATGTGAGGTCGAAGACCTCTTCGGAGCCTGCATCGCCGCTCGTTCCGGAACATGCGGTCATCCCGACGGTGAGGGCGATCGCAGCGCCTCCGGCCAAAGCTCGGGCTGCGACCTTTCGGCGTGGTGTGCGGCTGATTGTCTTCATCCTGACTCTCCTTCGAGTGAGTTGCCGCGGCTACGAGCCGCGTGCTCGGGTAGTGGCGAACCACGATCGCCAGTCTTAGCCATGATCGGGATCCTGTCAAGAATCCGATTTCATTTTATTAAAGTCCAATTCTTGCAATCGGATGACGGACGTCCTATGTTCGTGCTGTACGCCGCCGGGGTCGCACCAACGCCATCCCGCGCAATCACGCTCGTACCGACGAGCAGATGGAGTTGACCGCAATGAACAGCCGATCCGTTCTCGATCACACGCACGACCGTCCCGCCCTCGGTGGATGGCTCGCTACACCGTCACCACAGTCGCTCCAGGCCTTCCGCGACGCTGGCTTCGATTACGTCGGAATCGACATGCAGCACGGCAGCGCGACCCTCGAAGACACACGACAGCTGCTCGCGGGGCTTCGTGATTCCGACTTTCCGGCGATCGTGCGGGTTCCGCAGAATGACTATGCACAGATCGGCAAAGCATTCGATCTCGGCGCCTCGGGCGTAATCGTGCCCATGGTCGACACGCCCGAGCAAGCTGAAGCTGCGGTGGCCGCGAGCAGATTCGCACCGCGCGGGTCGCGCAGCTTCGGACCAATTCGTGGTGACCTTGGCGATCTGAGTGTGCCCGAGCTAGACGAGCGTGGGCGCTGCTACGTGCAGATCGAGACTGCCCTCGCCCTCGAGAACGCTCGCGCGATCGCTGCTACTCCGGGGCTGACCGGAATATATGTGGGCCCCGGCGACCTCTCGATCACGCTCGGTCTCGATCCGATGCCCGGGTTCACGTCTACGCAGCTGCGGGACCAGTTCGCGATGCTCAAGACGGTGTGCGATGACGCCGGCATAGTCTTCGGCGCGCACGCCATCGACGTTGAGTCCACGCAGCGCTGGCTCGACTGGGGGGTCAGGCTGATCTCCGTCATCAACGATGCCGCCCTGGTGTCGGGGGCCGCCCGCGATATCGCGGCGGCGCTCGGAATCTCCGGTGCGCAGCACGCGACGGTGGCGTACTGACTGTATGTGCGCGGAAGTTGCCGGGCGTGATGAGCTTCCGGCGGCAATTGAGCACATGAACTCGCAGATCATCCCCAACTGGCCGGTGCCGATGTACGTGCAGCTCGCCCGGTGTCTGGAAGCCGAAGCGGCTTGCCTCACACCGGGCGGGCGCCTCCCCTCCGAACACGACCTCATGAACGCGTATCGAGTGAGTCGCACGACGGTCCGACGGGCGCTGGCTGTGCTCGAGCGCCACGGGCGCGTCCTGCGCGTGCACGGCAGCGGAACCTTCGTGTCTGATGCGGGCGGGTCGCCCGCATCCTCGCCGTCAGCCGGGGAGTGACGCGGTCTCGAGCAGCGTAGATGAATGACCGCTCACGCGTTGCCCAAGAGCGGCGGCCGAGGACGTTCTTCTGCAACCGGATGAAGAAGCATCTCCATCGCTGCGTCGTCTCCGTACGACGCCACTCGGCCCATGCATCCGACCAGACAGTGTCGGGCCAGGGCACGCAGGAACTTCCGAGTGCGGAACCGCGACCCGCGGTCGGAATGGACCATGCAGCCGGCGACATCACCACGCTGAGAAAGTCCGAACTGGGGACCTAAGTCCACTGTGTGCGCGGACGCACAAACCCTAATGTGTTGATGCCGCTAATATTTGGCGGCATTTTTCGTGCTCGTTGCCTCTCTCAGTTTTGTCGTCTCGTCGACTGCCGCTGCCTGTTCTGGAGAAGAATCTTGACCCTCAAAAAGAGATCAGCAACACTGGTGGGCATACTTGCCCTTGCGTTGACCGTTCCTATTGTCGCGGCGACACCCGCCACGGCAGCACCGGCGGCGGGGGAGGTGCTTCGCATGACGACTAACCAATATGGCGGTCCGACGGAATCTCGGATGGACATCAACCCGTCCACCGGGCAAGCGATCAATCCCGTCACTCTTCCCGCACTCAGTTTACGAGACGTCACGGGAAGCGACTTTGATTCAACGTTGCGGCTTGAGCACCTCATCACCACCAATGAGGACAACCAAGAGTCGTCTGAGATCGTGGTGTTGGATGCGCTGAGCGAAGCGATTCAATCGACCACACCGCTGGAATGGCCAGCGGGCTGGACTTCTGAACCCATCTACTCTGACCTAGACATAGACGCTTCTGGCGTCGCCCGGGTGCTCATCCGTGACCGTGATTCGGCCGTCGAATCCATTGCGACGGTCAACCTGACAACCGGTGAGGTCACCCCGATCGGCGTGATCTCGGCTCCTGTCGACAGCGGCTTTGATGGCAGTCTCGCCGCATTGGCATCCAGCCGCACTGGTGCACTGTATGTGACAGATTCATACAGCATCTACACGATCACGGCCTCTGCGGGGGGAATGCGCGCGGACAAGGTCGGCGACCTCTTCACGACTCGCGACAATGTCGTATTGACTGCAGACTTCGACAGCAATGGTGAGCTGTGGATAAACACGTATGAGGACGGATCCAGCACGCATCTCTGGAGCTACAACGTCTCCACCCCGGCAATATCTGCATCCCAAGTTGGCCGGATTACAACGAATGCCAAAACCATCCACTTTGTGACACCCCCCGCTCTGTCGGCGACGCTGTCAGCCTCAACAGTCGCTACCTGCGGTGAGTTCACGGTGACCGGTACGAACTTCATCGCGAACGCTACCGTGACCCTCTCTTTGAGCGGGACGACCTCGTTGGATCCGGCAACGGCACGGGCAACGGCAAACGAGCTCGGCGTAGTCACGTTCACGACATCAATCCCCACCGGAACGACTGAGGGCGTCCACAGGCTCATCCTCAGGGAGCAGGTCACGGGAAACTCTGTCGATGTCTCGGTCACTGTCGCCGGTTCATCCTGTGCTGTTATTCCAGATCCGCCGTCGGTGACGGTGTCAGCGACAACGACCGCCACCTGTGATGCGTTCACGGTGACCGGTGTGAACTTCACCCCGGGCGCACAGGTGAACGTCTCGTTGAGCCCGGCCATGCCTTTGGGGTCGTCCACAGCGTCCGCGGCCGGTGTGTTGACGTTCACTGCAACGATCCCCGCTGGAACGGCAGAGGGCACCTATACGTTGACCCTCATGGAACTTGGATCAACGGGCAACACTGCCAATGTTGAAGTCACTGTTGCTGGTTCGTCTTGTGTGATTGTTCCGGAAATGCCGACCGCCGTAGTGTCAGTGACCACCGTCGCCACCTGTGGTCAGGTGACAATCATTGGTACGAAGTTCACACCGTCGGGTGCGATCGCCGTCACGCTTGGCGACCTACTCCTCGATCGAGTTACAGCAAGCGCAACCGGCATGGTGTTGTACACGGCGACTATTCCCGCGTCCACCGCCGCTGGTACGATCTCACTCGCCCTGGTGGACGGCGACACGGGAAACAGCGCTGAAGTGCAGATCACCGTAGCGGGCACCTCCTGTGCGGTTGTTCCTGAGGTTCCCGAAATTCCTGAGGTCCCTGAGGTTCCCGAGGTCCCGGAAGTTCCTGAGGTCCCGGAAGTTCCTGAGGTCCCGGAAGTTCCTGAGGTCCCCGAGGTTCCTGAGGTCCCGGAAGTTCCTGAGGTCCCGAAAGTTCCTGAGGTCCCCGAGGTTCCAGAGGTCCCCGAAGTTCCCGAAGTCCCTGAGGTTCCGGTGGCACCTGAGGTACCTGTAGTTCCCGAGACCCCGATTGTTCCCGAGACCCCGGTTGCTCCGGAAGCCCCCGTTGCTCCGGAAGCCCCCGTTGCTCCGGAGGCGCCAACTGCTCCGGAGGCGCCAGCTGCCGATGTTCCTGTCACGAAGGTCGTCACACCGAGTGAAACGGATATTCCGGCCGATGACAAGCTCGCCACGACCGGTGCTTCCAGCGTCGCCGGCCTTCTCGCTGGCGGCGGCGCGGTGCTCTTGCTCGGGCTTGGACTCTTGGTCGCTGCAAGACGAACTCGTCGCGTCTAGGGTGTTCCCATATGGCTGGTGATTGGCGCGCGATTCTGGATGGGTGACTTCTGTTCTCGACTCGCACTCGTCGGTTGACGGACGCGCAGTGGGCGTTGATTGCCCCGTTGCCGCCGGTACGCGGGAGATGGCACTGGGTGCCATCTCCCGCGCGTGCGCATCAGCACGCGAACGGAACGCCATGCACCAGGCCCGACACTCCACAGGAGCCCTATGCGCGCCGTGGACAGGGCGTGGTCAATTGAACCGTGTTCGGACCCCACACCCGGGTACACGAAGACACAGAAGCGATCTATCAAGCCGTATCCAACTGCTCTGAACGGTTACGATTCAGTGCAGTTGGATACGTTTGGAGTGCCGGCGGTGGGACTCGAACCCACACGTCCTTTCGAACAAAGCATTTTGAGTGCTCCGCGTCTACCATTCCGCCACGCCGGCGAGCGTGTTGCGTCTACGACTTTAGCGCAGACTGAAGGTAGGTCTTGCGCGTTCGGCGGGTTCCTGGGGCAGGCGCACACCCACTGCCCACTAGAATAGAACCGTGACCGAGCAAGAATTGTCTGAGCAGCCCACCGTATCCGCCCCGCGACGCGTCGTCGTTGCCGAGGACGAATCGCTGATCCGACTCGACATCGTCGAAATCCTCCGCGACAACGGCTTCGATGTCGTCGGTGAAGCTGGTGACGGTGAAACTGCAGTGGCCCTGGCCACTGAACTGCGCCCCGACCTGGTCATCATGGACGTCAAGATGCCGCTACTCGATGGCATTAGCGCCGCAGAGCGTCTGCACAAGGCCAACATCGCCCCGGTCGTGCTTCTTACGGCATTCAGCCAGAAGGAACTCGTCGAACGCGCGAGCGAGGCTGGCGCGTTGGCGTACGTCGTGAAGCCGTTCACGCCGAACGACCTTCTTCCCGCGATCGAGATTGCTCTGGCACGCCACGAGCAGATCATCACGCTTGAGGCTGAGGTCGCCGATATGGTCGAGCGCTTCGAGACCCGCAAGCTCGTCGATCGGGCCAAGGGCCTGCTCAACGAGAAGATGGGCCTCAGCGAGCCGGAGGCGTTCCGCTGGATCCAGAAGGCATCAATGGATCGTCGTCTGACGATGCAGGATGTCGCCAAGGCGATCATCGAGCAGCTCGCGCCCAAGAAGGCGTGATCGGCCTCGGAGACGGCATACATCTCCGAGCCCTGGAATCAGGCGACGGCGCCGCGCTAGCGGCAGCGTATGACGCGAACCGCGCGCACCTCGCACGCTGGGATCCACTCCGCGAGCCGGTGTTCTACACGGCTGAGTGGCAAGAGGGTCTTGTCGCACATGCCGTTCGCGATCGTACGGACGGCCGTGCAGCGCGTTTCGTGTTGTGCCACGATGACGGTCGCGTGATGGGCGTCGCAAACATCTTCAATGTCGTGCATGGCGCGTTCGAGAGCGCCGATCTCGGCTACTGGATCGATGCCTCACTCGCCGGTCGGGGACTCATGAGCAAGACGGTCGCGGCACTGATTTCTTATGCCCAGACCGAGCTCGGTCTTCACCGCTTGCAAGCCAGCACATTGCTCGACAATGCGGCGTCGCAGCGCGTGCTCGAACGCAACGGGTTCGAGCCGATCGGGATGGCGCCCAAATACCTGCGGATTGCGGGGGAGTGGCAGGACCATCTGCTGTTCCAGCGGATTCTCTGATTAGCCACTTCTTCTGCACCGATCGCGCCGCGACGGTGGTTGTCCACAGTTCCTGTTTCCGCGGTGACGCCGGCGTAGCTGGCGGCGTAATCTCGAATACATGGTGATGAGCAACGCGGAACTTCAGCGTCGTGTCGAGCAGAACACGAACGACACGGTGGAGATCTACGACATTCTCAAGGCGCATACGTTGCGGTTCGACGGCATCGACACACGCCTCGACGGCATCGACAAACGCTTCGACGGCGTAGACGAGCGTCTCGATGGCATCGTGGTCAAGCTAGACACCGTCATTGACATCCTGACGGAGCGTTGATGGCCGATAGCGAGGACTACACGAAGCACTGATCAGGCGGGCAGATCCTTGATCATGTTCGTGATGCGGATCGTCGAGCAGCGACGCCCCTGATCATCTGAGACGACGATCTCGTGCACTGCAACGCTGCGACCTAAATGAATCGGCGTGCAGACACCGGTGACGAGTCCTGACGTCGCGGAACGCGTGTGCGTGGCATTGATGTCGACGCCCACCGCGAGTCGACCAGGACCGGCATGCAGGTTAGCCGCCATCGATCCCAACGACTCACCGAGCACCACATAGGCGCCGCCGTGTAGAAGCCCCACTGGTTGCGTGTTGCCCTCGACTGGCATCGTTGCGACCGACCGATCAATGGTGAACTCGGTGAAGACCATCCCCATCTTCTCGGCCAATGCGCCGATACCGCGCTGCATTGCCCACTGCATCCCAGGGGTCTCGACCGTCTCGTTCACGCATCCTCCTCAGCGGGTGTCCGTCGTCCTCGTTAGGCTGGCAGTGTGACGGACTCCGCAAAGCCTACCCTCATGGTCGTTGACGGCCACTCGCTCGCCTACCGTGCCTTCTTCGCACTGCCGGTCGAGAACTTCACCACGAAGGACAACCAACACACCAACGCCATCTATGGCTTCCTGTCGATGCTCGTGAACCTGATCAAGGCCGAGCAGCCCACCCACATGGCGATCGCATTCGACACGTCACGGCACTCGTTCCGCACCGATGAGTATCCCGAGTACAAGGCGACTCGCTCCGAGTCACCCCAGGAGTTCCGTGGGCAGGTTCCGATCCTGCAGGACGTCCTTGCAGCGATGTCGATCCCGGTGCTGACTAAAGAGGGCATCGAAGCCGATGACATCCTCGCCACGCTCTCCGTGCAGGGCGCTGAGCAGGGCTACGACGTTCTCGTCGTCTCTGGCGACCGTGACACGATCCAGCTCGTCAATGACAAGGTCACCCTCCTCTACCCGTCGGTACAGGGCGTCTCGCAGCTTAAGCGCTACGACCCGCTAACCGTGCAGGAACGTTACGGCGTGCGCCCCGAGCAGTACCCCGACATCGCAGCCCTCGTTGGCGAGACCAGCGATAACCTTCCCGGAGTGCCGAAGGTGGGGGAAAAGACTGCCGTCAAGTGGCTCAACCAGTTCGGCAGTCTCGATGAGTTGCTGGAGCGCGCCGAAGAGATCAAGGGCGTGGTCGGCGGCAACCTGCGCGAGCACATGGACGATGTGCGCCGAAACCGCAGACTGAACCGCCTGCTCACCGACGTCGAACTCCCACTCGCACCGGCTGACCTCGCGGTCGCCCCCATCGATGCGCAGGCCGTCCGCGACATTTTTGCGCGCCTGGAGTTTCGCACCCTGCTGCCGCGTGTGTTCGACGCGGTCGGCACCGGTGATGAGGCCGTACACGACGAGCCCTCAGTTGAGATGCCTGCGCCGATCGAAACAGACGCGACAGGCTTGGCGCAATGGCTTGAGACGCAAAACGAGGAGCTGGGCATCACACTCGTCACGAGCGCGGGTGTGATTTCTCGAATCGGTGTAGCGAGTCTGACGGAACTCCGTGAGAGCGACTGGAACGACGGCACAGCCGACGCGTTGCGTTCATGGTTCGAATCCGATAAATCAAAGGTCCTCAACGAGGCGAAGCCCCAGGTGAAGGCGCTGCTTCGCACTGGCATCCGACTCGGTGGCCTGACCTACGACACGCTTCTTGCCGGGTGGCTGTTGCGCCCGAGTTTCCCCGACAAGACCCTCGCTCATCTCGTCGATCGCTACCTCGGTGAGAAGCTCCCCGAGGCTGATCCTTCTCAGCTAGTACCCGAGACCGACGGCGCAACACCATCGCAGGAGGCGTGGTTCACGCTGCGCACGGCGGCGGCATTGCGCGACGATCTACCGGATCCCGTGGCGACTGTGCTTACTGACATCGAGTTGCCGACGCTCCTCGCCCTCGCCGACATGGAAGAGTCGGGCGTCGCCGTTTCGCACGAAGTGCTCTCGTCCTTCTCTGGTGAGCTCGCCAGCCGCACCGAGAGTGTCGCGACCGAGGCGTTCACGCTCGTCGGCCGCGAGTTCAACCTTGGCTCGCCGAAACAACTGCAAGAGGTGCTGTTCGAAGATTTGCAGCTGCCCAAGACGCGCAAGACCAAGACCGGCTACTCAACGGATGCCGCAGTGCTCGCTGATCTGCAGGAAACGAACCCGCATCCCTTCCTCGACCTGCTGCTGCAACACCGCGAAGCGACAAAGCTGCGACAGATCATCGAGTCGCTCGATAGTGCGATCCGCGATGATGACCGCGTCCACACGACCTACGTGCAGACGGGCAGCCAGACCGGGCGTCTTTCCAGCACCGACCCGAACCTGCAGAATATTCCGGTTCGCACTGAAGAATCGCGTCGTATCCGTAGCGCTTTCCAAATGGGCGAAGGCTACGAGACGCTACTCACCGCGGACTACTCGCAGATCGAGATGCGGATCATGGCGCACCTCTCCGGCGACGAAGGCTTGATCGAGGCCTTCAACTCCGGAGAAGACCTCCACCGGTTCGTCGGCGCCAAGGTGTTCGGCGTTGAGCCAGCCGAGGTCACCTCCGCGATGCGTACCAAGGTCAAGGCGATGTCGTACGGTCTCGTCTACGGCCTCAGCGCATTCGGCTTGTCGAAGCAACTGCGTATCGAACAGTCCGAAGCCAAGCGGCTGATGCTGGAGTACTTCGCGCGGTTCGGTGCCGTGCGCGACTATCTGCGCGCTTCTGTCGTGAAGGCGAAGGAGGACGGCTACACCGAAACGATCTTCGGACGCCGACGCCCGTTCCCCGACCTCAGCAGCCCGAACCGTGTTCTGCGTGAAAATGCCGAGCGCGCGGCGCTGAACGCGCCGATTCAAGGCAGCGCCGCCGACATTATGAAGATCGCGCTGTTCCGCATCCACCGCGATCTGCGCGATGCCGAGCTACGCTCCCGTGTGCTGCTTCAGATCCACGACGAGCTCGTCGTCGAAGTCGCACCAGGGGAGTGGGATCAGACCGAACAGATCGTTCGCACTCGCATGGCGGATGCCGCCGAGCTGTCGGTGCCGCTTGACGTGCAGGTCGGCCGCGGACGCGACTGGAACGAGGCAGCGCACTAAGGGCACGCGGGGCGCGAGCGACGCTACGCTGAAGGGCATGACGACTACCCCTCGCACGCCCACCGCGATCGACAAGATCGCAGAAGAGTGGGTCGACACGCTCTCGGTTCTCGCTCCGACGCTTGGTACATACATCGGCCGCAACGAGGTCAATGATCGCTACGGCGATCTCAGCCCGGACGGACAGCAGCACTATGCCGACGAGGTGCAGAAGACTCTCACGTCTCTGCAGGCAGCGGCCCCGGTCGACGCTACAGACGAAGTCACCAAGGCAGATCTGGGCAGTGAGCTGAAGCTGGATCTTGAGTTCCATGAGGCGCGGTGGCATCTGCGTGACATCAACGTCATTGAATCTGCCGTGCAAGACAGCCGGCAGGTGTACGACCTCATGCCGACCTCGACGGTTGACGACTGGTCAGTGATCGCGAAGCGACTCTCCGCCGTCCCCGATGCGCTGCGTGGCTACACCGCGACGTTGAGGGAGGGCATCAACCGGGGCGTTGTGCCTGCGCGGCGCCAGGTCGCTGAGGTCGCCGACCAGATCGTCCGGTACACCGCAGACGACGGGTTTTTTGCCTCTTTCGTCGCGGGAGCGGCGCTCGAGGAGGGTGAGCTTCCGGCATCCCTCGCACGTGATCTGGCCGACAACTCGAACGCTGCCAGGGTCGCCTATGACGAGTTGCGCAACTTCCTCACCGGAACGCTCGCACCGGCAGCATCCGATGTCGACGCTGTCGGCCGTGAACTTTACGCCCTGAACTCCCGACGATTCCTCGGCGCTGAGATCGACCTCGATGAGACGTACGAGTGGGGTCGCGAAGAGCTCGCGCGCATGGTCGCTGAGCAAACCTCGATCGCGAATGAGATCCTTCCCGGCTCCACCGTCGAAGAGGCGGTCGCACACCTCGAGGCTGACCCTTCACGCAAGTTGCACGGCACCGCAGAACTTCAACGCTGGATGCAGGAGACCAGTGACCGTGCGGTCGCTGAACTCGGCGCCACGCACTTCGACATTCCCGAGCAGATTCGCACGCTGGAATGCATGATCGCACCCACGCAGGAGGGTGGGATCTACTACACCGGCCCGACCGATGACTTCTCGCGTCCTGGACGCATGTGGTGGTCGGTGCCAGAGGGCGTCACGGAGTTCGACACCTGGCGCGAGCTCACCACCGTCTACCACGAGGGCATTCCCGGTCATCACCTGCAGATTGGTCAGGCGGTGTACAACCGTGCCGAGCTGAACTCCTGGCGCCGTCTGCTCGCCGGTACTTCCGGTCACGCCGAGGGCTGGGCCCTCTATGCCGAGCGTCTCATGCAGCAGCTTGGCTACCTCGATGATCCGGCCGACCGCCTCGGCATGCTTGATGGCCAGCGCATGCGAGCCGCTCGAGTCGTACTCGACATCGGGGTGCACCTCGGAAAGCCCCGTCTCGACGGCACCGGCGTCTGGGATGCCGACTATGCGCTTGAATTCATGCGTCAGAACGTCAACATGTCGGATGAGTTCGTACAGTTCGAGGTCAATCGCTATCTCGGCTGGCCTGGGCAGGCGCCCTCCTACAAAGTAGGACAGCGCATCTGGGAGCAAGTGCGTGACTCGTATCAGGCGCAGCAGGGCGACACCTTCGACATCAAGCAGTTCCACAAGCGCGCACTCGACCTCGGCGGGGTCGGACTCGACACCCTGCGCACAGCCCTCCTGACGAAGTAGGACACATGAATATCGAGTTCGGACTCGACACCTTCGGAGACATCACCAGGGATGCCGCCGGCGATTTGATCACGGCGTCCCAGACGATTCGCAACATCGTCGAGCAAGCAGAGCTCGCCGACAGTGTGGGGATCGACTTCTTTGGAGTCGGGGAACATCACCGCGTCGAGTTCGCTGTGTCCGCGCCCGAGATGGTGCTGGCAGCGATCGCGTCACGCACCAATCGCATCCGGCTCGGTACCGCGGTCACGGTGCTTTCGTCGGATGATCCGGTGCGCGTATACGAGCGCTTCGCAACCTTGGATGCTGTGTCCCGCGGTCGCGCCGAGGTCGTACTCGGCCGCGGATCCTTCACGGAGTCATTCCCGCTGTTCGGCTACGACCTGCGCGACTACGAAGCGCTTTTCGAGGAGAAGCTGGAGCTGTTCGTCGAGCTGCTCAAGGAGAAGCCCGTGACCTGGTCGGGCACGATGCGGCCCGCACTGGCGGACGCTGACGTGTTCCCGAAGACGGAGAACGGGCTGCGTACCTGGGTCGGCGTCGGCGGCAGCCCCGAGTCTGTCGTGCGCGTGGCTCGGCACGGGCTCGGGCTCATGCTGGCGATTATCGGTGGTCCGGCTGCACGATTCAAGCCTTTCGTGGAGCTCTATCACCGCTCGATCGCGACGTTCGGGACTGCGGAGCATCCGATCGCCGTGCACTCACCGGGCCATATCGCCTCCACCGATGAGGAAGCCTGGGACGCCGCATACTCCGGATTCGAAGCGATGAACAACACAATCGGGAAAGAGCGTGGCTGGCCTGTATACAGTCGCGCGCGATTCCAAAACGATGTCGGTCCCGCCGGCGCAATCTACTCCGGGTCTCCAGAGCGCGTAGCACAGAAGATCGCTGACACCGTGCGCGTGCTGGGTATCGGCCGATTCGATCTGAAGTACGCAACCGGAACGCTGGGGCATGAACAAATGATGCGCAGCATTGAGCTGTACGGCACCGAGGTCATTCCGAGGGTGAGGGCGCTGCTCGCATGACCGATGCCATCCCGAGCCGATCTTCGTTGGCTGCACGCCTCGATGATCTGCCGTTCACACGCAGGCACGCACGTTTGCTCACCGGATCGGGGCTCGGCTGGGCTCTGGATGCGATGGATGTCGGGCTAATCTCGTTCATCCTCGCGGCGCTGGCACAGCAGTGGGATCTGACGAAGACGGAGAGCGGGTGGATTGCCTCGGTAGGGTTCATCGGGATGGCGCTCGGAGCAAGTCTCGGTGGATTGCTCGCCGACCGTTTCGGCAGGCGTCAGGTTTTCGCGTTGACCCTTTTGATTTACGGGCTCGCCACGGGTGCGAGCGCCCTGGCTGGCGGTGTCGCGATCCTGTTGGTGCTGCGATTCTTCGTCGGCCTCGGGCTGGGTGCAGAGCTTCCGGTCGCATCGACCTATGTGAGCGAGTTCGCGCCGGCACGCATTCGCGGTCGCCTCATCGTCATTCTCGAAGCCTTCTGGGCTGTCGGATGGACGGCCGCGGCGCTCATCGGATACTTCGTGATCCCCGCATCCGATGACGGCTGGCGGTGGGCATTCGCTCTCGGCGCCGTGCCCGCGGTTTACGCACTCATCGTGCGCTGGGGATTGCCGGAGTCACCGCGTTGGCTCGCTTCTCGCGGTCGCATCGCGGAAGCCGAGCGGATCGTCGGCAAGTTCGAAGCGGACGCAGGGATCGTCAGCGGTCGAGCGATCCGAAAGGAGCCGGCATCTCGCGCGATCGCAGTCACAACGGCCGCACGAATGAAAGCGCTCTGGTCGCCTGAGTTTCGAGTGCGCACGCTGTGTATCTGGGTGGTCTGGTTCTGCGTGAACTTCGCCTACTACGGCGCATTCATCTGGATTCCGAGCATTCTGGTCGATGCCGGCTACGACCTGGTGCGGTCTTTCGGCTTCACACTGGTGATCACGCTCGCCCAGCTTCCCGGGTATGCCGTTGCTGCCTGGCTCATCGAAGTGTGGGGCAGACGGTTGACCCTCTCGGTCTTCCTGGTGGGATCGGCAGTATCCGCGGTCCTGTTCGGCACTGCCAGCGGCGACGCCGCGATCATCGGTTCCGGTATGGCGCTGTCATTCTTCAATCTCGGAGCGTGGGGCGCGCTGTATGCGGTGACGCCCGAGATCTACCCCACCTCGCTGCGCGGTACCGGGTCTGGGTGGGCGGCTGGTGTCGGCCGAATCGCGTCAATCATCGCTCCGTTACTGGTTCCGGTGCTGCTCGCAGCAGGGGGAGCGCCCCTGCTGTTCGTCATATTTGCGGTCTTCTTCGTGGTCGCTGCTGCTGCCGCCTGGGGACTCGTGGATAGACGTGGTCAGGCACTCGACGACCGATGAGCTTCTCGAGCTGGGACGGGCATAGGCTGGGGCAGTGACAGGTGTGAGATTCGTAGCTATTGGCGACTCGTTCACTGAGGGCGTCGGCGATGAGCTGCCAGACGGTCGAGTGCGTGGGTGGGCCGACATCGCCGCCCAGGGGTGGGCGAATGCTGCCGGGCATCCGATTCAGTATGCGAACTTTGCAATTCGTGGAAAGTTGGCATGGCCCATCATCCAAGAACAGCTCGAGCCTGCGCTCGCCCTGAACCCCACGCACCTTTCGTTCAACGGGGGTGGCAACGACATGCTGCGCCCGCGGACCGATATGGAGCACATTGCGGATACGTTTTCGCGTGTACTGAGACGGTGCGATGAGCAGGGCGTCACACTCATCATGCTGTCGGGGGCGAATCCTGCCAGCCAACTGCCGTTGGGCTCCCTCATCCAGCGGCGCGGCGATGAGCTGTCGGCCGCAGTGCTGCGACGAGTCGCGAACCGTCCCGACGTCATCCGCGCGCTCAATTGGCCCGATCGCGAGCTGTCGTCGAGTGCGTATTGGTCAGAGGATCGGTTGCACATGAACACTGCAGGACACCACCGTGTCGCCGCTCGTGTGCTGCACGGTTTGGGCTTTGAACCGCCAGTGGAGTGGTGGGCGCCCCAGGAGAGCGCGCTCGGCGGACCGTCCGGAATGGCCTATTACCGGCAGCACGTCGGACCATGGGTCAAGCGCCGTCTGACGCGCACTTCATCCGGTGACGGCCGCATGGCAAAGTATCCGACGTGGGCAGAGCGAGTGCCACAGTGAGCCGGTGGCGGGCGCGGCGCATTCCACGGCGTTCCGCTCAGCTAATGGTCGGGCTGTTCCTCTACGGAATGGGTATCGCGTTCATGGTGCGCGGCGAGATCGGGGCGGCGCCATGGGATGTGCTGTCACAGGGAATCGCACGCCACGTACCGCTGAGCTTCGGCGTGATCACTATTCTGACGAGTATCGTCGTGCTCCTGTTCTGGTTGCCGCTGCGTCAGCGATACGGCATCGGCACGCTGCTGAACGCTTTGCTCGTAGGGCCATCCGCAGACATCGGGCTCTTTCTCATTCCGGCTGGGCAGGCGCTGTGGTTGCGTGTCGGCTTTTTTGTGATCGGGCTGCTGGTGCTTGCCGCCGCAACAGGTCTCTACATCGGCGCGCACTTTGGTCCGGGGCCGCGCGACGGGCTGATGACCGGTCTACACAATCGCACCGGCTGGCCGATCTGGATCGTGCGCACCGGGCTTGAGATCATCGTCGTGGTCATCGGCTGGTCACTCGGTGGCAATGTCGGCATCGGCACGCTGGCGTTTGCGGTGCTCGTCGGTCCGCTCTGTCAATACTTCATGCGAATCTTCGCTGTACGCATCGAGGAGCGTCCGCAGGAGGATGTCGCAGCGTGAACGACTTTGAGATGTCGCGTATCCCTGCCGGTTCGGTCACGCTGCACGATGCACGGCGGAAGACACATCGGACGGTAGCGCTGGAATCCTTCGAGATCGGTTCGTTCGCCGTTACGGAGGAGCAGATGGCAGAAGTGCTGGGCATCACTTCTCGGCATCAGCGCCGTCCGGCGATTGACCTGAGCTGGCTGCGTGCAGTGCGGTTCTGCAATGCGGCATCCGAATGGGAAGGGCTGGACCCGGCCTACACATTCGACGGCGAAGTCGTCACCTGGCACGTCGACAGCGACGGCTACCGCCTGCCTACCGAGGCCGAGTGGGAGTACGCGTGCCGTGCCGGCTCGACCACGCCACACTATGGGCTGCTCGCCGATATCGCCTGGACTGCCGCGGACGGCGTACGGTCACCGCAGAATGTCGGCGGTAAACTTCCGAATCTGAACGGGATGTTCGACACACTCGGCAACGTCTGGGAGTGGTGCTGGGATTTGCTGGACCCCGCGCGGTATGACGAGTATCGCGTGTTCCGCGGCGGCGGGTATGCGGATGATGCGTGGAGTGTGCGCGCATCGGTCAGGCGCGGGGGAGCGCCGCGCATGCACCATGAGGACGTGGGGCTACGGCTCGCCCGCGGTGGGTTCGACGCCGTGGATGCTGCACAGGGGTGGTCGGCTGCGGCGGATCTCGATCGGGCATTCGTGGATGGGTCGTTGCCATCAGGATGGACACCTCGCGGACGGTGAATGTCAACCCGTTGTCCAGATGCGCTCGGACTGTCATGATCGGAGAATCATCGGACAATAACCGCTGGAGGGTGTCGACTGTCGGCACCGGGAGGAATTCCTATGAGCATCGGTACCGGAATAGCCCTGTTTGTCATCGGCGCCATCCTCGCCTTCGCCGTGAATGTGGAAATCGACTGGGTGAATCTTGATCTCGTCGGCTACATCTTCATGGGGGCAGGGGCGCTCGTCTTCGTGATCGGGCTGATCTTGCTAGCGCGCCGTCGGAAGACGAATACCGTCACACATACGTCGGTCGACCCGAACTCCGGACAGCAGACGACGCGGGGCACGACGTCCTCGACGGACGACGCCGCCGGGCTCTGACCAGGCAGAGTCAGGGCAGCGAGCTTCTGAGTTCTTTCAGAGATCCCTCGACGATGTTCGCGATCATCGCCGAATCCGATACATAGGGCGAGTGATCTGTGGCGATCTCGACGCTTCGCGTGCAGCGGCGCGACATCGACCGCTGAACTTCAGGATCCACTGCTCGATCCATGCCGCAGACGACATACATACTGGGGACATGGTGCCACGCGACCTTCTGCGGTATGTCGCGGCCGTGTCCGGACGCTTGACGCACGAGAAGTGCGGTGGCCCACGCCGCAGTGTCTGCATCACTGTCGGAATAGAGCGCGTCGCGCGCGGCTGCAGGCGACATGAATGTACCGCCGTCCGGGTGACGCTGAAGCATCTCGTTAATCAGTGCTCCGCCGAGGGACGCACAGCTCTCGCCCTCATCGGGAACGTACGCCGCGAGATAGATGAGTGTGCCGACGCCGCTGAGACCGGTGATCACCGCACCGCCGTAGCTGTGTCCGAGGACGAGCGGGGGTGTGGCGCATTGATCAACGATCAGCTGCACGTACGCGGTGTCGGCCGCCAGCGAGCCTCGATGCAGATCTGGCGTATGAACACGATGTCCGCGCTCGCGAAGCACGCCCGCAAGTCGGCCCATGTGCGTACCCTGATGCCAGAGCCCATGCACGAGGATTATGTCGGTCATCGCTTCCGCCGCTCCGGATCCATGCCAATACGGATGCGCGTGCGCTTCCGTTCGATGATGATGAACGTCGCTCCGATCAGCCACAGTGGAACCTGCGTGAGGAAGGCCATGCGGAAGGCATCCAGCGAGTAGGTGTCGGGTGTCCCTGCTCCCTGAAGGTCAAGCATGAGACCGATGAGGAAGATGGCGATAAGGGCGGCGATGAACCCGCCGGCATTCGTCACGCCGGTCGCGGTGCTCAGACGGTGCGATGGGTTGTGGGTGCGGGCATGGTCGAACGCGATCATGGAAGCCGGGCCTCCTGTAGCGAGAGCGATTGCGAGCACATACAGAAGCCATGTCGGCGCGGGACCGGGCAGGGCGATGATGACCAACCAGGCGACGAACTGGATGGCGATTGCGGGGAGAACGAGCGCGGTAGTTCGCTGATTCGGATTGCGCTGCGACAGTGTTCCGGTGATCGGGCCGAGAATCATGCCTGCAACGACATATACAGATACGAGCGCCGCAGCATGCGCGGTTGAGAGTCCCTGGCCTGCGGTGAGGAACGGCATCCCCCAGAGCAGCACGAAAGCGGTTCCCGCGAACGGGGTGGTGAAGTGCGACCAGAACGCCAGCCGGGTACCGGGGTGCGCCCAGGCTGCGCGGATGCCGACGCCGGTGTCGATTGCGGAAGTCACGACACGTACGACACCAGTGTCTGTGTTCACAGAGACATCCGCGGTGCGCTCTGGTGGGTGGTTTCGGATGATCAGGAATACGAGAATCGCAAAAAGGATCCCGAGCCCGGCGATGCTCCCGAATGTGATCGTCCAGCTTGTCGCGTACAAGAGCGCGGCGAGCGGAATCAGCGCGATCAGCTGGCCGGTCTGCCCGATGATCCCGGTGAACTGCACCATGACGGGCCCTCGTTGGGCGGGGAACCAGGTCGCCACGAGACGCAACACAGCAGGGAAGACGGCGGCGTCACCTGCACCGAGAAGAATGCGGGCGAGAATTGCGACGCCGATGCTGGGGGAGATCGCCATGACGAGCTGTCCTGCGGCCATCAGAACCATACCGATCGTGATGATCGGGCGTGCACCGTATTTGTCCAGGAATACGCCGATCGGGATCTGCATTCCGCCGTAGACGGCGAGCTGGACGACGGCGAACAACGACAGCGTTGAAGCATCTGCGTGAAAGCGCTCCGCAGCATCCACACCGACGGCGCCGAGCGAGGTGCGGTTGGTGATTGCAAGTACGTATGCAGCGACGCCGACTGACCAGATCAGCCATGCCCGCCATCCCGGCGTAGAGAGGGGAGGGTGGGAAACGGTGGTCACGTCTCTACGCTACTCCTGGCCAGCGGCCCCACCCGCCGCCGCGGTGGTCAGCGGATGTGTCGTGGGCCGGTCACGAGAGATCCTGGGGAACGAGCGAATGAATCACGAGGTCGGTGCGGCCCGCATCTGTGAAACCGGCGTTGCGTGCGGTTCCTTCGCGGGTGAAGCCTGCGCGTTCCGCAACCCTCTGCGATGCAGTGTTGTCGGGGGAGATTCGCAACTCGATGCGCTGAAACTCCAGGGTGCTGAGCAACCACGTCGCAAGGGTCCGAACGGCGGCGGTCATGATCCCTTGACCTCGATGTGCCGGCGCCGTCCAATAGCTGAGCTCCAGTGTTTGCGCGCGCCAGTCGACCCGTTTTGCGTCGAGGCTCCCGAGCAGATCGGTATCGCGGCGAACGGCGACCACAAGACCGCGACCGGATGCGCGCAGCTCCTCCGACGTGTGGGTGCACCAGTCCTCTGCGATCTCCTTCGTATAGGGATCGGGGAGCGGTAGCCACCGTCTGACCTCCGAGTCGCGGAAGCACTCGACCAGTGCATCCGCATCGGATGAGGCGAGGGAAGTGAGACGCACACCGGGCGTCAGAATGAGGTCCGGGTTATGAAAAGACGGCATCGACCCATCATCGCGCAGTGGATGATTCGAATGCGGTCAGACTGCACGCGCGGTGATCAGCAGGTACTCCCAGATCATCACTCCGTCGTTGAGATGGCGCTCGGCGAGGGCGACGATCGCGGCATCAAGGGCTGCGAGCTGTGCCGTGTCTTCTGCAACGGACCGGTAGGCCGCGGCGGTCGGACCATAGAAGTCCCGGAAGAAGTCACGGAATTCCTCGCCCGTGGCGAATCGATCGACTTCCAGCGGCCGCCGCTCCATCGCGAGGTCTGTCACTGTGTCGTTCAACAGATCTCGTACGTGTGCTTCGTCGCCCCACAGAGGGGGAGGCTGGACTCCTGCAGGGGGAGCGGGCATGAACGGCCTCATGGTCGCGAAGAGCTCGCCGACGAAACCCTCAGGCGTCCAATTGATCAGAGCCAGCCGTCCAGACGGCCGAAGCACGCGTGTCAGCTCATGTGCCGCCTGATCATGGTGCGGAGCGAACATGACTCCCACGCAGGAGAGCACGACGTCGAAAGAGTCGTCGGCATAGGGGAGGGCTTCGGCATCCGCCTCGTCGAACTCGAGATAGATGCCGTGGGCCGCAGCGTCGCGACGGGCGTTCTCGAGTAGCTCGGGTGTCAGGTCACTGGCCACGACGGATGCGCCCGTGCGCGCGGCCTGGATGGCTGCGTTGCCCGTTCCGGCGGCAACGTCGAGCACGCGGTCTCCGGACTTGATCTGAGCCGCAGCCACGAGCAGCCGCCCGAGCTCGGGGATCACTTCTCGGGCCACGGCGGCATAGTCTCCGAGAGCCCAGACCGCCCTGTGCTTTGCCTTTAGCGCGCGATCTGCTTCGGCCTGAGGGTTTGTGGTTGTGATGTCCATAATGTCCTCCTTGTTGTGACTCTGCTCACGCTACGAGTGACGTTGAACGAGCTCTAGTATCCGATCTGTACCAGGTCTATCGTTTGTTTCGTGGGCGCCCCGTATTACCAGTTTTGCCCCGTCGCCAAGGCGATGGAGCTGTTGGACGAGCGCTGGACGATGCTCCTGTTGCGCGAGATGCTGGCCGGCACCGAGCACTTCAACGATCTGCGTCGCGGACTCCCACGGATGTCGCCGACGTTACTTTCGCACCGGCTGGACCAGTTGCAGCGGGCCGGTCTCATCGACAGGGTTCGCCAGGGAACCGACGTTCGTTATGTGCTGACGCAAGCAGGATTCGAGCTGCGTCCGGTCGTCGAACAGCTCTCCATGTGGGGCATCCGGTGGATCGGTGAACTCGGCGACGCCGATCTCGATCCCAAGCTGCTGCTCTGGGACATGCACCGCAACATTGACCATCTGACCGTGCCCGCTGCGCGCACCGTCATTGCGTTGTTTTTCCCCGATGCACACCCGGCGCAACGGCGGTGGTGGCTCGTCATCCAGGATGGCGATGCGGATGTCTGCGATGCGGATCCCGGATACGAGGTGTCCGTAGAGGTGCAATGTTCCCTGCGGGCGATGACTCGATTCTGGCGGGGTGACATCGAATGGGCGACGCTTTTACTGACTGGGGATGCCACGACGATCGGGCCGCGCCATCTCCGACAGGCGCTGCCGTCGTGGTTCACGCGCCCTGCCTACGCGGGTGTGCCGCGCGTGGCGGTGGCCGGGTAATCGGGGTCTGTGGTGCATGCGATGCTGTGCGCATGAGTGAGATTCTTTTGCGGCCATGGTCCGGTGGAGATCTTGAGTTGCTGCGGCGCGGCAATACGGCGGATATGACCACGCATCTGGGTGGCCCCGAAACGGAAGCGCAGGTCATTGCACGTCATGAGCGGTATCTGCGGTTCTGGGAGAATGACGAAGCACGGAGCTTCGTCATGGTCGACGGCGCGGACTCCGTGGGCGCGATCTGCTACTGGAAGACCACATGGCACGAGGAAGACGCCTTCGAAGCCGGCTGGTTCGTGGTTCCTGAGGCACAGGGGAGAGGAGTGGCATCCATTGCCCTTGTACTTCTGATCGACGATGCCCGCGCCCGTGCGGAGGGGCGCCGACTGCTCACCGCACTCCCCGACAAACGAAACGGGCCGTCAAACGCCGTGTGCCGCAAGGCCGGATTCGCTCTCGTGGGGAACAGATTCGAGACGTTTCGAAGGGCTGAGCTCTCCATGAATGAGTGGATCTTCGATCTGTCCATCTGAGCGAATCCTTACGGACGCACCGGCTGAGAGAATGCCAGCATGTCATCGGAGCCAGAAGTGAAGACGCTCGAGACGGTTCGCCTCATCCTGCGGCGCCAGATGGCGCACGACGCAGCGATCTATCGGCAGCTGTGGACGGAACGCGATGAACGCGTGCCCCCACACCGTCGTATCGATCTTGAGGGGCACCCCACTGTCGAAGACATCGTGACCAATATCCGTGAAGGTCAGGGAAGTGACTGGCCGGGGCTCCTGGCGGTGGAACGGAAAGGGACGGCTGATGTAATCGGGTACTGCGGACTGGTCTTCCACGGCAACGGGGCGCCTGACGAGCCCGAGCTGGCCTTTGAGTTGCTACGCGCAGTTCACAACCGCGGTTACGCGACCGAGGCGGCACAGGCCGTGATCACCTGGGCTAGCGAGGCAGGGTATCGACGGTTGTGGGCAGCGGTGTGGGACTGGAATATCGCGTCTCGGAGGGTGCTGGAGAAGCTCGGGTTCCGCGACTCAGGCAAAGAGAATCCTGAAACCGTCCACGGTCGGAGCCTGCTGACCGTGCGGCAGACAGCCGATAGGCCCTCACGAGCCGTCTCCGACCGAGTGTAGAACTGGGGAAGTCCCGGAAGCCGCTCGCTACGTTTTGCGCTCAGCCCTCCGCGATCGCTGAGTCGGAGAACAGCAGCCGTGGGTTGGAGCGGAACCCGTTGCGTGTGTACATGCTGCGAGAGTCCGCCGAGGTGTGGACCGTGACGTGCTCGGCTCCTCGCTCGGCCGCGGTGTCGAGCACCGCACGCACCAGACGTCCACCGATCCCGTGACTCCGGTACTCGGGCAGTACATAGCAGGACTGGAGATCGCCCGACCAGCGGTCGAGGCTGCGGGTCGTCGCGACGCGCGGTGTCAGCGCGAGCCACGCCATTCCAATGATGCTGCGATCCGGGGTCACTGCGACATGCGGAATGTGGGTGTCAGCGTGCGCACGCGCCCAATCCGCTGCGCCCACGATGAAAGGTTCCTCGTCAATCGCTGGGGCTTCGCCTCGTTCAATTGTCCAGACCCAACGAAGTCGAACCACCTGCTCGAACTCTTCACGACGCCCGCGACGGATCTCGATATCGATATGACTCGTCATGACCTCACGATACGACTGATTCGCGAGCGTGCTTACCGCGGATGCACGGTGTAACTGAGGTGCGTCGTCTCCGGAGAAGGCTCTGCACGGACAAGTGCCAGAGCCACTCTGCTCGCATCCACGCCCTCGAATAAGCGGACTCCCGATCCGAACAGCACAGGGGAGAGCGCCACATGGAACTCGTCGATCAAACCGGCATTGAGATACTGCACGATCGTCTCTCCGCCACCGGCAATGCGGACATCTCGCGCACCTGCCGCCTCACGGGCGCGCTCGAGCGCGGACTCGATCCCGTCGTTCACGAAGTGAAATATGGTTCCACCCTGCCGCTCCCACGGGGCGCGCTCCTCGTGTGTCACGACGAATACTGGGGTGTGGAACGGCGGATCCTCTGGCCACGCACCTTCACCGGCGTCGAACATACGTTTTCCCAGCACGCTCGCGCCGGTGCGCTCGAACGTCTGCCGCACGATCTCGTTGTCGCGCCCTTCCTCGCCGCCCTCGCCGAGCTTCAAGTTCTTTCGGAAGAACCGCTGTCGGAAAACCCACCGCTGCAGCTCCATCCATTGCTGTCCCATCAGCTCATCGGGGGACTCGGGTGCGATGAATCCGTCGAGCGACATCGACACGCTGAAGAACACTTTCTGAGGCATCAGCTGTCCGAGCCTTTCGAAGCCATCTCTGTAACGTAGCCAGCGAGGCTTGCCAGGGTCTGCTGACCGCCCTCGATCGCGCCAAACTTCTCGATCGCTTCGTCGCGCAGTTCCTTGGTGGGAAACACCGTGCGCATCTCGATCCGCGTTGTTTCCCCATCAGGCGCGAAGGTGGGGACAGACTCGAACGCATTTGGGTCATCGCGGTACTCGCCATGGAGCATGGTGATCCGCGCCGGTGGGACTATCTCAGTCCAGGTGATCCAATCGCTGTAGTCGGTGCCGTCAGGCCCGTGCATCACGAATTCCCACGCGCCACCGACGCGGAACTCGAACGCCCGCGTGGTCGTGGTGAACCCCTCCGGTCCCCACCACTGCGAAAGGTGCCGTACCTCGGTGAACGCCGCAAACACTAACTCCCGTCGGGCGTCGATCACCCGGGAGATCACGATCTCGCGGTCGGCCGAGGATCGCTCGACTGTGTCTCGTTTCATCTCGCTCATCAGCTATTGCTCCTGTCTTCCTGCTTGAGGTCCTGCACGTACGCATCCAGCCGGTCGAAACTCTCGTTCCAGAATTGTTCGAATCCACCTGTCCACGCGTGAATCGTCCGCAGCCCACGGGCATCGAGAGCGTAGAGGCGCTGCTTACCTGCCCGATGGTCCTGCACGAGGCCGACTTCGCGGAGCACCCTCAGGTGTTTGGATGCCCCGGGCTGCGTGATTCCCAGCGCTTCAGCAACCTCCGTCACCGGCCGCTCACCTGCCCGGAGCAGTACCAAGATGTCGCGGCGCTGCGGCTCGGCGATGGCGTTGAAGACGTCTGAGGTGGTCGCCGCTCGTGCCATGCGAGCAAACATATACCCATATCGGCAAGTGTTCAAGTAGTGCCTGATCTACGCGTCGCCAAAGACGCGAGCACGTAGTTCAACATCTCCAGATCTGACTAGCTCGACAGCATCGTCCGCCCGCGGATACGGTCCGTCATTCTGCGGGTCCGGGACTTTGGGCAATAGCGATCAGGTGCGGACTCTGATCTCGGATGCCAGGAATCGAGGATGCGGCGCGGGCAATCAGCATGGCCGCATCGCGCGGTGGCTTCTTCGGGATGCCGCCGACAGGTAAGACATTCAGCTACGACGAGATTACGATCGTTCGGTTCCGTGACGGGAAGATTGTCGAGCACTGGGCAGAGATGGATTCGCTCGGGATGATGCAGCAGCTTGGCGCACTCGGATGATCTGAGTATCGCCCGTACGCAAGCAGCCGACACCGAACTCCGCAACGCGTGCGAGGGGATTCCCGTTGGGCCCCTCGTGCGCGTATCGTCCTCGTGTTGAGCGCGGTGCAGCTGGTGAGATCATTCGGGGTGCCACGCTCGCGCAATAGGGGAGCGAGGCCCATGCTGCGGCGTGCCTTGAACTCCCTCACGCGCCAGGTGTACCTGACTTCTCACCTGCTCACGGAGCGTTCCAGTGATTACTACCGGTGACCCGCCTTAGTCGTGACCGGCGTATTCGGTCGGCACTGGTCAGCCGGTGAACGTGAACGGCAAACCTAGTGCGCGCCGCAGCTTCAACGCATACGGCTCCCGATCGGCAGGAGAGACCCACTGCGATTCTTCATGCCGCAGATAAAGTCGATCGTCCTCGTAGCGAGGAAACACGTGCACATGAAGATGCCATACGTCCTGGTCACCGGCCGGCTCATTATGCTGTCGGATCGATGTACCTTCGCATTCGTATGACGAACGGATGCTCCCGGCAACGCGCTGCACAAGCTCCCACAACGCGAACCCGTCTGCCGGTGACAAGGCGTAGATGTTTTCCACGTGCAGACGTGGAATTACGAGGACTGAGCCGGGGTTGCCTGGCCACCATTTCGGTGCAATGCGCGCGAAGGCGTGCTCGGTCACGGCAATGACGTCGGATGGAAGGTTCCTCTCGTCCAAAACGCCTTGCTGAAGTCTGCAGAACGGGCATGAGTATCCATCTGGCTCATGTGTAGGTGGAAGCACACCCGATCTTCCCACGCACGGCGAGGCTACGTCAGGCGTAACTGGCTACCATCCGGGACTCCGTTGGGGCGGCGAGACTTCCGCGATCTGGGAGGATGGTCGCATGATCGAGGTGGATGAGGTTGGCGTGACCGCGGGTGACGTGACGCTCCTTGCCGCCGTCTCGGTGACTGCGCAACGGGGCGAGGTGCTGATCGTGCGCGGTCGAAACGGGACGGGCAAGTCCACCCTTCTGCGAGTACTGGCCGGTGCCCAGAAGCCGTCGAGCGGGACGGTACGGATCGGTGGCGTTGGCGTGATCGAGCGTAACCGTGATTTCCGGCGACGGGTCGCCGCGATGATCGGCCTGCCACCGATGGCGCCTGACCTCACGGTTTTCGATCATGTCCTGCTGGTCGCGACGACGTGGATGAATGGCGCGGCCGCGGCAGCGGAGCTCGCGCGCAGTGTGCTCGCTGAGTTAGAGCTGGACGCGTTGGGGGAGCGGTTCCCGCATGAGCTGTCGTCTGGCCAGACACAGTTGTTTGGTCTCGCGCTGGTGCTTGCACGCCCGTTCGAGGTTCTGATCCTCGATGAGCCGGAGCAGCGGCTCGACCCGGAGCATGTCGAGTCAGTGATCCGCGTCCTACGCTCTCGGCGCGATGACGGGGCGACGCTGGTGGTCGCTACGCACAGTCCAGTGCTCGCGGACGGGTTGGCTGATCGCACCCTCCATTTGGATGCAGTGGCATGAGCATCCGATCCGGAGCTGCGTCCGGGGTCTGGCGCGCACGCAACCCCCGCACGGTCGGTGACCGCGGGTACCTGGCCTACATGGTGCTAATGGTTGCACTGGTGGCGGTGGCACCAGTCGCTCGTGCAGTGTGGCTCAGCGCAACCAGCATGGAAGGTCTCGCACTGTTCATGTCTCCTGCTGCGCCGGGGGTAACGGTCCTCGTCGTCGCGGGGCTCTGGTCTGGTGCTCTGGTGTTGGGCCGTGACCGTGGCCCTGCGCTGCTCCCACCGTTCCTGACCCACGCCCTCGCTGCAAGCGACCTGCCCCGCTCTGACACGTTCCGCGGGCCTGTGCTGCGTGCCGGCGCACTTGTGACAGTGTTGATCACGATCGTCGCTGGACTGGTCGCCGGCAGTCTGATGAGCCAAGGCCTCGCTGACCTGTTCAGCGCCGTGACCTTCACACTGGTCGGTGCGATGGTCGGCGTCATCACGACCGTGGCCTGGCTCGCCGGTCAAGTGTTTCCTCGCGCTGCAGCTCCGGGCGCGCTCGGCGTGATCGTGCTCGGGACGATCACGGCGCTCGTCCCGGTCATGCAACCGTTCACACCCTGGGGTTGGGTCGGAATCGCCTACCCTGGCAACGGTTCGCCGCATATCCTTGCCGAGTTGCTCGCTGTGACCGTCGCGCTCGTCGCCGCGGCGCCAGTGTTAATGAACCGACTCGGCCATGCAGAGCTCGCCACGCAGGCAGCGCGCTGGGACTCAGCGACTGTCTACGCCGCGGGCATGGATTTCAGTACAGCAGCCGCCCTCTACCAGGGAAGGCCGCACCGCGGTCGCGGCATCCGCGCTGTCCGACCGATGAGACGGTTGTCGGGGACATTCTTTATCCGAGACGCGATCGGTGCGGTTCGGACGCCGGGCAGACTCATCGTCGGTGTTCTCTCTCTCACCGCGGGTGCGGTGTTGATCGCGTTCGCGTTCGCGCCGGGCAATCCTGGCTGGCTGCTCGCAGCCGCCGCTGGCTTGGTCGTCTTCGCCGGTTTGGGTCCCGTCACCGACGGGCTCCGGTACGCTGCGAGCGTGGCGAGTGACTTCCCCCTCTACGGGATCAGTGACGAACACCTCCTTGCCAATCACCTGCTCTTTCCATTGTCTGTCGTCGTCATCGTGTTGGTCGTTGCCGTTGTCGTATGCGCGGTCATCGCTGGTATCGGAGCCGCCGCGCCGATCCTCAGCTCTCTTATACTTGGGATGCTCGCGCTCGTCGCCCGCGTGTGCAACGCACTGAAGGGCCCGCTCCCGCCTGTCCTGCTTGCCCCGATTCCGACGCCGATGGGCGATGTCGGCGCGGCGATCCGAATGGCGTGGGCTCTGGACGCGCTGTTACTCTCAGCGTTGGCCGGTACATCAGCGGCATTCGTGTTCCAGGCTCCCGTTCTACTCATCGGCGTGACGGCCACGCTCATCGGGGTCAGCATCAACCGCTGGCGCCACCGAGGGTAACCCGATAGGGGAGAGGCGTCTGCTCACCGCGGAGCGGAAGTACCAGTAAATGCGGCATCCGATCTTCCGCTAATCGTGGCGATGAAGCGCTGATCGATCAGACGGGATCGGTGAACGAGACTGGTTTGCCAGTGGCGTGGGCATACGCAATCTCCTTACTCGTGGACTCGCCGATATACCCGCCGGGGTTGACGATCAGAACCCGATCAGCCAAGTCGATCTTGCGCAAGTGGGGCGCGTCCAGGACGGCCTTCTGCTCGTTGGAGATCAATTCTCCCGTCACGTCGGCCTCGCCCGGTGCGACGACGATGACACCCGCGAAGGTCAGATCACGGTTCGCCCTACGCATCTCTTCAACGAACCGGGCGGACCCGCAGATGCAGACAATCTCAGGTCGCTCAAGCACAGTTCAGTCTCTCACTGCTCCAGGAGCAGGCTGGCCAGCGAGGTGGGATTCCGGTCTCACCAGAATTTTCATCATTTCTATCGCCGCTCCGTGCACGCTTTTCAGACGGGACCCACTCGACCAACCGGGGTGATTACGCGACGTCTGGTCGGGTAATCAGCGGTGCTCGCAGATGCAACTGCAAGTCAGAGCTGGTGAGAGGTACCGTGTTCCACGTCAGAGTGGCGGTTCCCGCTTCTACATCGACATTCAGCCTTAAATGGTGCGGGCCGGTAATGACATAGATATCGGCGACGAAGAATCCGCTGCGCCACGCGCCGATCGCGCATACCGGGCGGCCGAGCCAGGCACTTTCAGCCCATCGACCGCAGCCAACTTCGACGTCGAGTAGCGATCCGAAATGCACGCGCCATCCACCATCGACGGAAACGATGCTCACCACAGTGGCATGGGGCAAAGCCGAGCCTTCGGGTGATGCATCGAGCACGGCGACAACCGAATGGTCCGATCCCACTGTCTCCGACAGCAGAGGGAGCGAGAGGCTTTGCAGACGGTCGGACAGCGCCTGGTCCTCAACTGCACTTTCCGCGCGATCCATCCCGGGAAGCAGGAGATCCCAAATGGCGTCGAGCACGTCTTGAGCTTGTTGAACCTCTCGTTGCGCCGACGTCACAACCACCACGAGATTGTGTTCCGGGATGATGACGCAGTGCTGGCCGAATGCGCCGTTACCGTGGAACCCGTGGCGTGACATCCAGAACTGATACCCGTAACCGCACAGGAAGTCGGCTCCATCCGCGCCCGCCGCATAGTGACTGCTGTCGACCTGTTTGCGAGCAGCGAGCTCTACCCACTCGCGGGACACCAGCTGCTGGTCGTTCCATACGCCGCCGCGCAACAGCAATTCACCAAAAGCGGGCACCGCTTCAGTTTGGAGATGAAGCCCGTGGAATCCGAATGCTGCTCCGCTTCCTACTCGATCCCATTCGGCATGGTTGATCCCCATCGGTTCGAAGATGCGCTTACCGAGGAACTCTGGAAGGCCGACTCCGCTTACGCGTTCCACCATCCGGGCGAGAATGAAGGTCGTCGAGTTGTCGTAAGTATGCCTTGTTCCCGCAATCTCGGCCAACGGCAGGCTCAGAAAACCCTTCACTAGATCACTCGGCTCGAGCTGCCATGCTTCTGCAAGAGTGTCGGCGCGATGTCCAGCCGTCATGGACAGTAGATGGTGGACGTTGATCAGCCGCGCTTGCTCTGACACATCAATCGGGACATGCTCGGGCAGCACATCCGCTACTCGATCGTCGAGTGAGAGCAGCCCGTCATCAATCGCCAACCCCACAGCGATCGAGGTGAACGACTTCGTCAACGAGTAGAGAAGGTGCGGACGTTCAGCCGTGTACGGCGCCCACCATCCTTCGGCAACAATGTGGCCGTGACGCACGATCATGAGCGAGTGGCACTCGATGGACTTCTCTTCGAGCCGGTCCAACAACAAAGTGATGGCCTGAGACGAGATTCCCGAAGCTCTCGGCGTCGAGCGCGGCAGTACGGCGCGTCGAGACATCCGCACAACATAGCAAGGACGGACGGGGTCTGGCCACCGTGTCGCGTTCTCAGTCCCAGAGCGGCCGGGCCTGCGACGCGAGCGCGCGGATTGCTGAACCGTCGAGGAAGATCCGGCGCTCGTCGATGCCGAACTCTGGCCACTGCATCACGAGCTCGATGGGACCCTCTGGTGGTGCGGGCCACAGCCAGAGGCTGTCCTGGGCAGCGAAGACGCCGCTACCGCCGCCGCCCGCACCACCGCGCCGGGCCAACGTGTGCCCGGCCGGTTCCACATGTGGATCCGTGCCGCCTGCGAAGGTGTAGTCGGCGAAGACCCGTTCGCCGTCGCCCAGGACAAGCCCGAAGCGCATCCGGTCCGCGGGGCTCGATGCCGGGCTCCAGTTCTCCATGAACGTGGAAGTCCACTCGTTCCACTCTTTGTTCGTGAGACCGTTCCGCCGAAGACGACGTTCGAGCCGGAACTCGACGCCCTCCCGGTAGACGCCGACGCCTATGAGTGCGACGGCGATGTGCGCAGTCGTTGCGATGATCTCGGTCGCGGCGAGCAGCGCTGGCAACTCGTCCTCGGGTGGCGCCCACCACGGCGGCTGCGTCGGTCCGGATGCCTCGTCCTCGGCATCCGGCATCTCAGGATCAGGGGGAAAGAAGTTCATGCCCACAGACGATCACACCCCGCGTGTCAGGCGCAAGGGTCAGACACGCGAGCGCCAGACACGCGGGGGAGGAGAGTACTCATCCGTGCTGTGCGAACTGCCTCTTCGAGCCGGCATTCGTCGCTCCCAGCACGAGCCCTTCCGGTATGGCCGACGGCTCGTGCCGAACGCCTGGAACGACGCCGATCTGGAACTCGTCTTCGTAGATCTGCTCGCCTGGATCCACGGTGGTGACAAGATCATGCTCGACACCGTGTGCGACGAGGATGCTTCGTAGCGTGTCGATCCTCGTCGACATCTCCGTCGGCACCGGAGTCTTGAACCACGTTACGGCTCCAACCGTGTTTCCGTCGGCATAGAACGGGGGATTCGGCAGGTGCGCCTGGAACCAGTCGTCGATGTCAAAGTACTGGGCCTCCTGTTCGGCCGACAGCACGCCGGCTCGCCGGAGGTGGTCGACCGCGACGAAGATTCCCACTTCTACGCCGAGTCGACCGCGATAGCGCGCTTGCACGCGGAGGTAGTCAGCACCCATGCGTCAATGATGCCCGATGGCAGCGACGGCCTGCTCCAGCGCAATTCTGTCAACCTCTTCTGACGGAGCACTTCCATCGCTACGGCTGGCACGATATGGACCTCGTAGACCTCGTCCAATCGGTGCGTCCATGCATCGGATGCACGGACGTGTCAAGTGCAGGTCGACCGCGATGGAGATCGCGTCGACGTATTCTTCGCTCTGCTCGAACAACTCGTGCAGCTGTGCGGTGTAGACCAGACGTCCACCGAGCCGGGAGACCAACCAGCTTAGGACTCGCGTGTGTCCGTTCTCATCCGATTTGTCATCGCTACCCGCGCCAATTCGCGGGTGTGACAGGTCCGATGAGACAGAATCTCGGAAAAGTCTCTCATTAGATCTGTCATTTGTATCGAGCAGAGACCTCGCGCCTTGGCGCTCTGGCGGAACATCTGACGGTGAGTGAGCACATTTTGGTACCTCACCTCGTGCGTTTGGCGCCCGGTCATCGGGCTTAATTCCGGGCGGGGCAGCTGCGACACCGACGCTGGATGATGGGGCGAGTGCCGAAATGGCAGCGGAGTGCCCGCTGATCGTCCCTCGACTGAAACAACGCGGCCCCTGGCAACTTGTGTTGGTTCGACGCCTGGAGGCTCTCCTCCACTGAAATTGACACTCTAACTACTTCGAGAGACAATATAGTCATGAGCACCACGAATCACGACGCCTCTCAACCGGCAGGCGGTGAGTGGCCGAGCGATTGGCTGCGGGCGACACTCGGACTTTTTGTACTGCGGGCGCTGGAAGCAGGCCCGTCTTATGGTTACGCGATCATTGGGCAACTTGAGCAACACGGCCTTGGCACGATCAAAGGCGGCACTCTTTACCCGTTGCTCACCCGATACGAAGCCGCAGGGATGGTCGTCACGGAATGGCGTCCGGGCGAAGCGGGACCGGGTCGAAAGTACTTTGCGCTCACCGAGCTCGGTGGCACTGAACTTGAGCGGCTGCGCCACGATTGGGCGCGCTTCACCGAGATAAGCAACAACTACCTGGGAGCCACACGTCCCCGCAAGGAGAACATCGCATGACTACCACCACTTCAGACAAGAAATGGTTCGATGAGTTCATCGTGGAGCTTCGTTTGCGCGATGTGCTCGGAAGCTCGATTGGCGACGCGGTAGCGAGTGCCCGTGAACTTCTCGCGGACTCAGGCCAAAGCGCAACGGAAGCGTTCGGCCCCGCGCGCCTCTACGCCGCCGCACTCGAGTTACCTCGAGAGTCAGGAAAAAGCTGGGCATCTAGGGGGCTGGGGCCATCGCTACTCGGGCTCATTGCCTTCTTGCTGTTCATTCAAGCAGGAACTGCTTGGGCGCAAGGTGAAGCCATTCTGACCTCTCCCGCCCAGCTAGCCCTCATGGCCACTCCCGTGCTCTTCATCGCCTTCTTACCGCTCTACTTTCGGGCCGCGATCCGGCGGCTATGGCTGCTCGTCCTCCTGGTATTTGTGGGCGGAGCACTCTGGTTTCTCGGGGCTGCCGTAGCACCGGCAACGCCAGCCGAAGCTTGGCTCGCTCTCGACCCTCTTCCCTGGCTTCTGGGTAGCGGGGTGGCGATGATCCTCTTGTCGATCTGGAACACGATCCGAACACTTCGACGCGGCACTATTGATGACATCACGGACCCCATGGCCGAAGTGCCATCGGGTCGTGCACGCGGCATGCGGGCATTCGTGATGGTAACCAACTGGCTCTTCCCCATCTTCGCGATGATTATGGGCCTGGTGATTCTTCTCTTCACAAGATGAATGAATTGACTTGGTCGGCATGGTGAGGCGTTGCCAGGCATGTGCGCACCATTTCGAAGGGGCGATCAAATGCCTCCGCATCGCGCAACCATGGCTCGATGGCCGCTCTGTTGACGCCGTATCGGCGCGCGAGCTCAGCCTTTCTCACGAGCAGAAGGTGTGAATGATCCTGCTGTTCTACCAACAGCCAGGGGCGGGGGAGTGCCGGTGCATTGCGCACCGGTAGCACGACGCAAGGATCGCGCACAATCGCTGCCGCGCCCCGCCAAATTCGAACATCATGAGCACATCGCGTTCCACGAGTGATCTGAATCCGAGGTGGACAGATTTGCGCGGGCTCGATGCGTTCGTGATTGGCACACCACGCGCGGTTGTGTCATCAGGTTCACCACTGAACTCATCGTTATCACCGTCCGGATCGGCTGCGAGGTCGATGGGAGAATCATGTGCCTCTGGAGAGCGACGCGCAAGAGCAGATTGGTCTCCGCCCAGCGAAGCGACCATTACTGACACGTTGAATGAGATTTAGATCGCTTTTCCGGAGGCTGACATGTCGAATGAGACAACTGACATGTCTAGTGAGACCGGACAACGTGCGTGCGGCAGGAGAGTGCCGGAGTCGGTGCATACTGACATAATGTGCATTATCGGCTAACGTGGAATTCAAGCAGAAGCGGTATCTGCGACAGCGAGCCCGACCTGCTGCCACGCCGACAGTAACGCTTGATCACCGCTCGCAGCGAGCACATCGATACCAGCCACCCGCATGGCGCTGGCGCAATGAATCGAGTCGTACCTGCGCAGCCGATACTCGCGCGCGCACGCCGCGGCGGCGCGCATCAGGCCTTCTTCGAATTCGACGACAACAATGTCCCGCCATGCTTGCTCAAGCACCGCGCGAGCGCTCTCTGCTTCGGCGGCATCAATTCGATCACCGCGTTCCGCGGCGGCGACGGCCGCCGAAGCCTCAACGAATGTCGTGCGCGCCGTGACCCGTGTGCTCGCCGTAGCCCACAGTCGTTGGCAACGAGCACTCGTGGGCTCGTCGAACAGGAGTGGAACAAGAGCGGACGTATCCACGTAGAGGATCATCGACGCTGTTCGGCGATCAGATCGCTCACCGTCACACCTGGCCGTAGTTTGATCGGATCCGGAAGGACACCGCCGCTCGGCCTCGCCGCTGGCGTCACCAAGCCTTCGGCGATCAGTCGCTCCAGTGGGCTTTCCTGGTCGATAGGCACGATCCTGGCGATGGGCTTGCCGTGGTCGGTGACTGTAATCTCCTGGCCATCGCGCACCGCAGCAAGGTGCCGACTCAGCCCGTCACGCAGTTCCCGCACTCCCACGTTCATGACTACTCCCCCATTTGTGGCGATAATCTTCCATAAATAATAGCCATATTAGGGAAATCACGCAAGCAAAGATCGCAGGCTCAGCCCCATCTCGAGAGGATCTCGCGCACGACGTCTGCTTTCGCCGCGATGTCGTCGACGGCGGTCGACCCGATGTGTTCAATGCGTGCAGCAGGCAACAGCTCCTGCAGACGGCCCTTCATCGATTCGTAGCGCTGCAGCCATTCAACCGTCTGGCTCGGCACAAGCGCCACTGTTGGTTCGCTCACCTCACGCGCCGACGTACCGAGCGAGGTACTCCCCCGTCACCGTCGCCTTCGCCGCGACCAAGTCTGCCGGCGCACCCTCAAACACCACGCGGCCGCCATCGTGGCCGGCGCCAGGACCGATGTCGATGATCCAATCTGCATGCGCCATGACCGCCTGGTGGTGCTCGATCACGATGACGGTCTTTCCTGCATCCACCAGGCGATCGAGCAGCCCCAGGATCTTGTCGACGTCCGCGAGGTGTAGACCGGTGGTGGGTTCGTCCAGCACGTAGACATCACCTTTCTCCCCCATCTGGATCGCGAGCTTTACGCGCTGACGTTCGCCGCCGGACAGCGTCGAGAGAGGCTGGCCGAGTGACAGATAACCGAGACCCACATCGTCCAGGCGCCCGAGAATCGCGACGACGGCCGGGATCTTCGACTCAGCGGAGGCGAAGAATTCGCGAGCGGCACTGACTGAAAGATCCAGAACCTCGGTGATGTCTTTGCCCGCGAGCTTGTATTCGAGCACGCTCGCTTGGAACCGCTTGCCGCCGCAGTCCTCGCAGGGTGTCTCGATCGTGTCCATGAATCCAAGCTGCGTCACGATCACGCCGGAACCCTTGCACGAAGGGCAGGCGCCCTCAGAGTTTGCGCTGAACAACGCCGGCTTGACGCCATTCGCCTTCGCGAACGCCTTACGGATCGGCTCGAGCATCCCGGTGTAGGTTGCCGGGTTGCTGCGGCGAGACCCTTTGATCGCGCCCTGATCGATTGTTACCACACCCTCGCGCCGTGTCACCGATCCGTGCACAAGAGAGCTCTTGCCGGAGCCAGCCACGCCCGTGATGACCGTCAGTACACCCGTCGGAATGTCAACATCGACGTCCTGGAGATTGTTCTCGTTGGCGCCGCGGACCTCGATCGCGCCCTTGCGCAGCCTCACCTCAGATTTGAGCGTTGCCCGGTCGTCCAGATGTTCACCAGTCAGCGTGCCGCTGGCTTTCAGGCCTTCCACGGATCCCTCGAAGCAGATCTCTCCGCCCGCGCTGCCGGCGCCGGGACCGAGATCCACGACGTGGTCACCGATCACGATCGTCTCCGGCTTGTGCTCGACGACGAGCACAGTGTTGCCCTTGTCTCGCAACTGCAGCAACAGCTCGTTCATCCGCTGGATATCGTGCGGGTGCAGCCCGATCGTCGGCTCATCAAAGACATAGGTCACATCGGTGAGCGAGGATCCGAGGTGACGCAGCATCTTGATGCGCTGGGCCTCTCCCCCGGACAGCGTCCCTGACGGCCGTTCCAGACTGAGGTAGCCGAGTCCCAGGGTGACGAAAGCATTGAGATTCGAGCTGAGCGCATCAAGCAGCGGAGCCGCACCCGGTAGCTCCAGACCACGCACCCACGCGGCGAGATCAGTGACCTGCATACGGCAGGCATCGGCAATGCTCACCCCATTGATCTTCGAGGAACGCGCTCCCTCCGTGAGGCGACTGCCATCACACTCGGGGCACGTTGCGAACGTCGCCGCACGTTCCACGAACGACCGGATATGAGGTTGCAAGGCATCAAGATCCTTCGAAAGCATCGACTTCGTGATCTTCGGAATCAACCCCTCATAGGTCATGTTGATCCCGCTGATCTTGACCTTGGTGACCTCCCCATAGAGGAAGAGGTGTCGCTGCTTCTCAGTGAACTCCGCGATCGGTTTGTCGGCCGGGTAGAACCCCGACTGTGAGAACCCCTTCACCATCCAGCCATCAGCCGTGTACCCCGGCACCATGATGGCGCCCTCATCGAGCGACTTCGACTCATCGACGATCTGCGACAGGTCAAGATCGGACACCGCTCCCCTGCCCTCGCAGCGCGGACACATGCCGCCCAGATAGATCGCATCTTTCACGATCTTCTTCTCGCCGCTGGGGCCTGTCATCACGCCGCTGGCCTTCTGCGTCGGGATGTTGAAGGAAAACGCCGTCGGTCCTCCGATGTAGGGCTCACCCAACTTACTGAAGAGTATCCGCAGCATCGCATTGGCATCCGTCACCGTGCCAACGGTCGAACGCGGATTCGCCCCGAGCCGCTCCTGGTCCACGATGATGGCGGTCGTTAGCCCTTCCAGTACGTCGACGTCTGGTCGCGGAACCGACGGCATGAACCCCTGCACGAAGGCGCTGTACGTTTCATCGATCATGCGCCGCGACTCCGCAGCGATCGTGTCGAAGACCAGTGAGCTCTTGCCAGAGCCGGACACACCGGTGAAAACTGTCAACCGACGTTTCGGAATCTCTACGCTGACATCTTTGAGGTTGTTCTCCCGTGCGCCCTGCACACGGATCAGGTCGTGATTGTCTGGGAGATGCGAAGCGTCGGCCATCGTCGTCCTTCGTGTTGATCTGTTAAGCGGCTTGGTTGATACGAAGCAGATTGCCGGCCGGGTCACGCACGGCGCAATCCCGTTCTCCATAGGGCTGGTCCATCGGTTCTTGCACAACATCGGCGCCGCGTGCGACGAGCTGATCGAACAGCGCATCGAGATCGTCGCACGCGAGCGTGAGCGCGCCGTAGCTCCCCTTCGCGATGAGCTCGAGAATCGTCTGTCGCTCGTCGTCGCTGAGTCCAGGGTCCGTTGCCGGCGGATGCAGCACGATCGAGGTACCCGGCTGACCGGAGGGTCCGACCGTCAGCCAGCGCAGACCGTCGTAGCCGACGTCTTTGCGCACCTCGAAACCGAGAGTGTCGCGATAGAAGCCGAGTGCCGCCTCAGCGTCAGTGTGCGGGAGGAACGCGTAATGAATGGTGATGTTCATGATGCCCAGGTTAGGTTCGCAGCGGTACGAGACGCTTCTTGATTCCTGATTGGTCTGGTGACCTGCTTGATCTGAAAATTCGGGATGCCAGAAACATCAGCCGCCCGTTCGCGGTAGACACTCGGCGGCACGCCGACGAGCTCAGTAAACCGCGTGCTGAACGTACCGAGCGAAGATGAGCCGACTTCGAAGCAGATCTCAGTCACACTCCGATCGCCACGCCGTAACAGTGCCATAGCTCTTTCCACCCGCCGCGTCATCAAGTAGGAGTACGGCGATTCACCGTAGGTTGCCTTGAACTTACGGCTTAAATGCCCTGCGGACATATGCACTCCTCGCGCGAGGGCTTCGACGTCGAGGGGCTTGGCATAATCGCGATCGATGCGATCGCGCACGCGACGCATCACCACCAGCTCGCGCAGGCGTTCTTCATTGACCGCTCGTTTCGCCACATTTCGATCCTGCCACGAGCCTCCGACAACGCGAACCCCCGGACGCTACGCTGAGCACGTCCGCCATAGGACCTTCACAGAGAGGCTGTTCTCATGTCTGAATCGCTCACAGAGGTAAAGTCTGTCTTCAAATCCATCCGACTGGCTCTCGCCCTCGCAGGCGTCCTTGCGTTAATCGCAGGAATCGTCCTGTTGGTATGGCCGCTGAAGACTGCGGTGATTGTGACCGCCATCATCGCTTCCTACCTGATCATCGCGGGCATCGTCTACGTGGGACTGGGAATCTTCTCCGGCAAGAAGTCAGGCTGGGCGCGAATCGGTCACATCGTTCTCGGTCTCCTTTACATCGCGGCCGGCGTCATCGCGTTTTTGAATCTCACGTCTGCCACGATCACTCTGGCATTTATCACGGTGATCTTCATCGGAATCAGTTGGATTATCGATGGCATCGTTGCGCTCACACTCCTGAACAAGGACGGATCGCGAGCCTGGACCATCATCTACGCGATCATCGGCATCGTTGCCGGCATCATCGTGATCTTCTCGCCGCTCCTCGCGGCAGTGGCACTGTGGTGGGTCCTCGGAATTAGCCTCATCGTGCTCGGTCTCATCCAAATCGTCCGCGCCATCACGCTCGGCCGCGACGAGAAACAGGTCGAAACCTTCCTCGCGGCGAACGTCAGTCCTACGGAGTAGTCCCGTTCATGACAGAGGGCCCCACCGATCTCTTGAATTCATAGATCGGTGGGGCCCTCTGTTGTGAGTCCGCGCTACTCAGCGATGAAGTCGCTGGTGTCGCCGACCAGTCGGGTGTTGTCGGCCGGCACTGGATCGATCGCGGCGTGCGCGATCTCTGCGGCAAACTCCGACACGTTGTAGAGCTTGCCGGCGGACTCGCGGCGTCCGGCGATCGCACCGGGGTTCGCGCGCTCCAGCAGCGTCGCGGTGATCGTGCCCTCGATCATGTCGCCAGAGACGACAGTGAATCCGATGCCCTTGTCAGCGAGCGAAGGGATCAGCTCGCGCAGTGCGTCTTCACCGGCACGCTTCGACAGCGCGACGGGCTCGTACTCCGGCATCGTCGGTGTGGTGCGAATGAAGTGCGCCTGGTGGCTAGTTACGAACACGACGCGTGAGCCCTCGCCGAGCAGTGGCACTGCGGCGCCTAGAACGCTGAGCTGCGCGTCGCGGTTGAGGGTGAGGGCGTAGTCCTCTGCCATCCCGGCTTCCATGCCTCCGGAAGCATTGAGCACGAGTACGTCGAGCCGGCCGTACTCCGCCTTGACCTGTGCAAACATCTCCGCAACGGAGGCCGGATCGGTCAGATCTGCGCCTACGACGAGAGCACGACCACCGAGCTCGCGAAGCTGAGTCGCCAGCTTTTGTGCCCGCGGAGCCTTGTTGCGGAAGTTGATGACGACGTCCGCACCAGCCTCAGCGAGGTAGCGGACGGTGTCCGCACCGATACCGCGAGAGGAGCCGGTCACAAGAGCGACCTTTCCGGCGAGAGAACCTGCAGGTAAAACGTCGGACACGGTGACTCCTTGTGATGCGGGGAACGCCACGGAATGCGCGGCACCATCACTTTAGCAATGCCCTCTGACTCCCCCGGTTGCGCCACCACATCGTGGTAAGTTGACGGCAAAGGAGGGCCCATGGACGACGCTTCTGTCTTCTTCGAACTGGTCACCGAATGGGCGTGGATCGGTTGGCTTGTTCTCATCGCCGTTTTCCTGGTGATTGAGATGCTCACGCTCGATTTCACGTTCCTCATGCTCGGCCTCGGCAGCGCAGTCGGCCTCCTGACCGGGCTTGTCGGCTTGCCCGCCTGGGGTCAGCTCATCGTGGCCGCCGCGGCTGCGGCGCTGTTCATCCTCGTCATCCGTCCGCCGCTGCTTCGACGCCTTCATCGCGGTGAAGATCCGACGAAATCAAACGTCGATGCACTGATCGGGCTCCGTGGCACGGCTCTTGCTGACATCACTCAGGTCTCGGGTCAGGTGAAGGTCAGCAACGGCGACACGTGGACCGCCCGAACCGAGACGCCAGTCCCCATTCCTCAGGGCGCCCCGGTCGCGATCTCCGCGATCAGTGGCGCCACCGCCATCGTCCGTCTCGTTAACGACTAGGAGAATCAGTGAACGACTCCTCGTTCATCCCCACCGCGATCGGATGGATCCTTGCGATCGCCGTCATCATCTTCGTGGTGGTGACCGTCGCGCGATCCATCCGGATCATTCCGCAGGCCTCAGCCGGAGTCGTTGAGCGACTCGGCCGCTATCACAAGACCCTCATGCCTGGTCTGAACATCCTGGTCCCCTTCATCGACCGGCTCCGTCCTCTCATCGACATGCGCGAGCAGGTTGTGTCGTTCCCGCCACAGCCGGTGATCACCGAGGACAACCTCGTCGTATCCATCGACACGGTCGTGTATTTCCAGGTGACCGACGCTCGCGCGGCGACGTACGAGATCGCCAACTACCTGGGCGCTGTCGAGCAGCTGACCACGACCACTCTTCGTAACGTGGTCGGTGGGCTGAACCTCGAAGAGGCGCTGACCAGCCGCGACAACATCAACGGGCAGCTCCGCGTCGTCCTCGATGAGGCAACCGGCAAGTGGGGCATCCGTGTCGGACGTGTCGAGTTGAAGGCGATCGACCCGCCCCTGTCGATCCAGGACTCCATGGAGAAGCAGATGCGCGCTGAGCGTGACCGCCGGGCCGCGATCCTGACCGCCGAGGGAACCAAGCAGTCCGCGATTCTCGAAGCCGAAGGTGCTCGCCAGGCCGAGATCCTCCGCGCTGAAGGTGACAAGCAGGCCGCCGTGCTCCGTGCACAGGGTGAGGCCGAGGCCATCCAGAACGTCTTCAGCGCCATTCACCAGGGTGCACCGGACGACAAGCTCCTCGCCTACCAGTACCTGCAGATGCTTCCGAAGATCGCAGACAGCGAATCGAGCAAGCTGTGGATTATCCCGAGCGAACTCACCGAGGCGCTCAAGGGCATCGGCAGCGCGTTCACGCCTCGCCCCGGCGCAGGCCAGCCGCCCACAGGCAATACGGGCGCGTGACGCACCCGTATTTCTCCAGATCACGGCATCCCCGAGTCCTCGCTCATCGCGGTCTAACACCCGCTGTGGGCGGGGACTCCACCGTGTGGGAGAACACCGCAGGCGCCTTCGCTGCCGCGCATGCGTGCGGCGTCGAGTACGTCGAGACGGATTGCCGGGTAACGGCCGATGGCGACGTCGTGCTGTTTCACGACGAGACCTTGAGCCGTCTGCTCGATGATGACCGCGCAGTCTCCAGTGTGCGCTCCGCCGAGCTTGCCGAACTCCTCGCCCCTCATGGCGGCCTACTGACCGTCGCCGAAATGCTCGACATGTTCCCGGAGACGCGCTTCAACATCGACGTCAAGACGGATGACGCGGTATCTCCTCTGGGCGCGATCATCGCCCCGCATTCGCATCGGGTGCTTCTGACCAGCTTCTCGGATGCCCGTCGTGCGCGCACTGTCGAGGCCGTGATGGCCGCCGGCGCCGTACTTCGACCGGCGACCTCGGCGGGGCAATCGAGCACCGCCTGGGTACGCATGCTTACCGCCCTGCGCCTCTCCCCCGCTCGGGCGCTGCGAGGCATTGACGCGCTGCAGATTCCCGAGCAGTATGGGCGGCTGAAGGTTCTGACACCTCGTTTGCTGCAGGCTGCGCACCACCACAAAGTCGAGGTTCATGTCTGGACAGTCAACGAGTCCGACGACATGCGCAGACTCATCGCGTTGGGCGTTGATGGCATCGTCACAGACCGCGCGGACATCGCCGTGAAAGCACTGTTATGACGCGAAAGCATGCAGGACTGGGATTCGCCTGTGAATACCGCCGGGAATCCGCGCACGTTGAGCGGGCGCACAGACGAGACCGGTATACCTGACAGCGACGAGAGGACCACAAAATGGCAGATCGCAGCCTGCGCGGCATCCGACTCGGCGCCCAAAGCCTACAGAGCGAAGAGGGCGTCGTTTTCATGGAACGCCGCGAGACCACATATAAGTGCGACGAGTGTGGTCAAGTGACCACGCTGATGTTCGCAGCCGACGCTGAGCCGCCGCAGAAATGGGAATGCCGCACTTGCAACGCTGAGGCAGTACTCGTTGTCGATGGCAAGACCATCACTCCGGATGCCACTGACGTGAAGATTCCACGCACCCACTGGGACATGCTCCTCGAGCGTCGCAGCCGCGATGAACTGGAGGAGCTCCTCGAAGAGCGCCTGGCGTTTATCCGCGCGCGTCGCGGAGCCGGTGGAGCGAAGGTCGGCGTCTAGCGTCGACGACGGGCGCGCCACCACCCGAAAAGGAGCGCGCCCAGTCCTCCCCACAGCAGCAGTTGCTGCAGCCAGGGACCAAGGACAACCCCCGCCGTGAGGCCGGAGCGAAGCTCGACATCCTCGAGCATGGCTCCGGCCTCATCGGCGTTCAGGGACGCAACCGTCGTCCCATCCGGTTGGATGATCTGACTCGTGCCGACGGTGGAGATGTTGACGACGCTTCGGCCCGTTTCGATCGCCCGCATGCGAGCGAATGCAAGCTGTTGAAGATTCTCGTCGGTTCCGCGGAAGTCGGCGTTGTTCGTCTGGAACACCAGCACTTGAGCGCCCCCGTGCACGCCTTCCGCGATGACGTCGTCATAGATGACGTCGAAGCAGATCGCCAGCCCCACCAGGACCCCATCGACATCGATCAACGGCGGGTTCGTACCGTGGGAATACTCCCGCCCGATCAGGCCGATCAGGTCGGGCACAATCGCGTTGTAGAACTCGCGGTCCGGCACGTACTCACCGAACGGCACCGGGTATCGCTTGTCGTGCGTCTGCTCGGCAGTACCGTCCTGCGTCCACAGCATCGAGGTGTTGAAGTACTCATCCCCGCGCGCTGTCGCCGCATTCGCCAGCAGAGGCGCGTCGATACGCGTGGTGAGCATCGTCATCCTGCGCGCGAGCGACGCATCCTGGAACGGATCGTAATCCAGTCCGCCCTCTGGCCACACCAGCAGATCCACGTCCTGGCCGATCAGAGGCTCAGTGGCATCCACTTGCGCCTGGATCACCGAGTACGGTTCCCGCTCGTCGAAATATCCGGTGGGACCATTTCCCTGTACCGCGCCGATGCGCATCGTGCCCGCGGTAGCCGTCGGGAAAGCCGGCGTCACGAGCAGCACGAGCACCAGGGCGGCCGGCACGATGAGACGCAGCGGTCGCTGCCAGAGCCGCAGACGCACACTCTCGATCAGCATCGCCGTGGCGAATACCATCAGGAAACTGAGCCCGCTCACGCCTACCCATGAGGAGAGCGCGGCCAAGGGGCTCTCCGACTGCGTCATTCCGAGCCTGGCCCAGGGGAAGCCTGTGTAGGGCCAGGAACCGAGGAACAGCTCTCTGCCCACCCACAGCGCTGCGACGACCGCAGGAAGCACCACAAGGCGTCCTGTGACCCCAGGGAAGGCGCGAGGCAGCCAGCGATACGCCAACGCGATCGGAATCACTGCCACGGCGGTCAGCCCTGCCTCGACCGATGCGAGTGCAGCCCAGGGTATGACGCCGAGGTAGCGACTCGTCCACGAGACCAGAAGCAAGAAGAACACCCCGCCGTAGACGAGACCGACCAGGAGCGCGCCCCCTGCTCTTCGACCGATCAGCGTGAGCAGCAGCAGCGCGATGGCCGGGAAGGCCAGCCACCAGACGCTCGCCGCCGGATAGGCAAGATCCATCAGGAATCCCGCAAGCGCGGCCACCAGTACAGCCAGCCACAGCGGCAGTAACGGTCGCGGTCGCGGTCGGAGTCGATGGACAGGGTCGGCAGCGGGAATTGGCATCCGTCTCATTCTCACATCGTCGAATAGGCGACGATGCCGCGCCGCACGCCATCCAATGCCTGACGTGCCGTGCGGGCGATCGTGATGTCCTCGGCGACGATCGACAGTTGGTCAAGGAGGTCGATCGTCTGCTTTGCCCAGCGTACGAAGTCGCCGGCCGCCATGTCTGCGTCGATCAGCACGCGATCCAGGAGCGCACCGCGCGCCCAGGCGTGCATAGCACCGGCAAGACCGGCCGCGAGGGGCTCCGAACCGGGCAGGTGATAATGCTGCTCGAGATCATCCAGTTCAGCCCACAGGTCAGTGGTCTTCTCGTACGCACTTCGGAAGGCGCCACGCGGCAGACCGCGCTCTCCCGAGTTGGCTTCATCACGACGCGGCTCGTACACGAGACAGCAGGCCATCGCGGCAAGCGACGGTGCATCCAGCCCCTTCCAGAGGCCCTGTCGCAGCGATTCCGCCACCAGCAGGTCACGTTCTCCGTAGATGCGACGCATCGTCCGGCCGGCGTCTGTCAGTGCGATCTCGTCTCCGGTTCCAGTGACGTAGTCCAAAGTTGCCAGCACCTCGACGACGCGGTCGAATACCCGCGCGACAGTGCCAGTGCGGGTATCGATTTCCTTGCGAGTGCGGTCGGTCTGGCGCTTGAGCTTCCAGTAGCGCTCAGCCCAGCGTGCGTGAGATTCGCGGTCTGGGCAGCCATGGCATCCGTGGCGCTGCATCCGCGTGCGCAGCGATTGCATCCGTTTGAGACGCTTATCTCGTGCGACGCGCGGCGCATGAGAATCCTGTTTGTTCTTCTTCTCTAGGTCGCTGAGCTCGCGGCGGATGCCGGCGTAGTCGAGGAAGTCCCCGTGTTCGCATTCCATCGCCTTGACATATCCGGACAGCGACTCCTCGGCCTCGCGTACCTGACGCGCAAGGCCGACGACTGCACGGTCCGCCTGGAACTGGGCAAACGACGACTCCAGCACCTGACGGGCTCTGGGGCGACCGAACATATCGATCAGATTGACCGCCATGTTGTATGTCGGCCGGAAACTCGAATTCAGCGGGTATGTGCGCCGGGATGCCAGTGCCGCAACTGCCTGAGGATCCATCCCCTCGGTCCACTGCACCACCGCGTGGCCCTCGACGTCGATGCCTCGACGACCGGCGCGCCCGGTGAGCTGGGTGTACTCCCCCGATGTGATCGCAACACGTGCCTCGCCGTTGAACTTCTCCATCTTCTCCAGCACGACGGTGCGTGCCGGCATGTTGATGCCGAGCGCGAGCGTCTCGGTGGCGAAGACGACCTTGACGAGCTTCCGACGATAGAGCTCTTCCACGACCTCTTTGAACGCTGGAAGCAGGCCCGCGTGATGCGAGGCCACGCCGCGTTCGAGGTTCTCGAGCCAGTCGAAGTATCCGAGGACGCCGAGATCTTCATCCTGCAGACTGCGAGTGCGCTCTTCGACGATCTCGCGGATCTCGGCGCGCTCCTCCGCGTTCGTCAGTCGGAGGCCGGACCGACGAACCTGCTGCACGGCGGCATCGCACCCGACTCGACTGAAGATGAAGAAGATCGCAGGCAGGAGGTTGGTGCGCTCGAGAAGCTGGATGACATCTGGGCGGTCCATCCGCTCGATGCGCTGGATGTTGGCGGAGCGAGCCGGACGGCCATCGCCGCGCTTCGGCCGTGGTCCCTGACGGCCCGCATGCCGGTTGCTGTTGTAGGACTGCGCACGCTTGTTGCTGTCGTAGCGCGAACCGGTCGACGAGCGGATGCGCATCAGTTCCTGGTTCACGGTCGCGGTGGCGATACCGGCACGGTCATCGAACAGCGGCAGCAGGTCGTTGCGGACAAGCACATGCTGTTCAAGCGGGACGGGGCGTATCTCCGAGACGATGACCTCAGTGTTGCCACGCACGGTGTCGAGCCAGTCGCCGAACTCCTCGGCATTAGACACGGTTGCGCTCAGCGAGACTAAGCGCACGGCCGAGGGCAGGTGGATGATCACTTCTTCCCACACCGCGCCGCGGAAGCGGTCGGCCAGGTAGTGCACCTCGTCCATGATCACGTACCGTAGATCGGCGAGACCTGCGGAGTCGGCGTAAATCATGTTCCGCAGCACCTCGGTCGTCATCACGACGATTCTGGCGTTGCCGTTGATGTTCGTGTCGCCGGTGAGCAGTCCCACCTGATCGGCGCCATACACCTCCACGAGCTCGCGGAACTTCTGATTCGACAGCGCCTTCATTGGCGTGGTGTAGAACGCCTTGTCTCTCGGCGTCTGCATGGCGAGGTGGATCGAGAACTCGCCAACGATCGTCTTGCCCGCGCCGGTGGGGGCAGCCACGAGAACGCTGTGCCCACGTTCCAGAGCGTGGCAGCCTTCAATCTGGAAGGGGTCGAGATCAAACTTCTGCCGTGCCGCAAAAGCTTCCGTCTCGGGATGGGATGCCTTGTCACGCGCAGCGGCATAGCGCTCTGCCGGCGAGGTCATACGTCGGCGTCCGGGAGGAGGCCTTCGGATTTGAGCCGCTTGTTCTTGCGCCGGTCGAACAGCATCGAGAGTCCCGCAGCCGCGAAGAAAAGAACCGTGAGGATTCCGGCCAGAAGGAGCATGCTCACGACGTCCGCAGCAGGCGTCGCCATCGCCGCGAACACGGTCGCGATCAGGATCGCAACACGCCAGCCCTTGAGGATCTCTCGCCCGGACATGACGCCGGCGAGGTTGAGCGCCACCAGGAAGACCGGAAGCACGAAGGAGACACCGACGACGAGCATCAGTTTCAGGGCGAAGTCATAATACTGCTTGCCTTCGTAAAGGTTGTTTGCTCCCTCAGGAGTGAAGGTCGCCATCAACTCGATCACGTGCGGGACAACGATCGAACCGACGTAGCATCCGGCGAAAAAGAGCGGGATTGCTGCGACGACGAACCCGATTGTGTACTTGATCTCCTTGCGGGTCAGCCCCGGCATGATGAATGCCCAGATCTGCCACAGCCAGACGGGGGCAGCGAGGAAGATGCCGATCGAGAAGGCCATCCGCATTCGGAGGTCGAACGGCGCCGTCACCGTGGTGAACGTCAGCCCCACGTTCACTTCGGGATGCGCCTCTGCTATCCGGTCGATCGGTGCGGTGATGAAATCGATGACGGGATCAGTGATGAAGAACGCCAGAATCATCGCGACGACAAGCGCCGCCGCGGAGATCATCAGCCGCCGACGCAACTCCACGAGATGGGCGCCGAGCGACATCCGGCGTTCTTTGCGTGGCTTGTCACTCGCGTCCGACTTCTTGTCGATCGCGGTCACGGCCGTCAGGAAGTCGTCTTGTTGCCGTCAGAGCTTGGCGCTGCGCTCTTGTCTGAAGTTGTCGAGGCGCTCGTCGGGTCAGCAACAACCTGATCGGCTACGCCGTCGTCTTCCTTCATGGCCTTCATCTCGCCTTTGAAGACGCGGGCTGACTGTCCCATGCTCTTGGCAAGCGCCGGAAGCTTCGCAGCGCCGAACAACAGCAGGATGACAAGGACAAGTACGAGCAGGTGCCAACCGGTCAATCCAGCCATGATTCCCTCCAGGGGTTGAAGTCTTCGTGCAGTCTACCTGCGCAACATTGCCTAAGCGTGTGCGTAGAGCGCGAGTCCGGCCGCTGCCCAATCGCGCGTGGCCGCACGCGCGACCTGCGGATCACGCACTTCCAACTGGCCGCCGAAGCGACCGGCGACGCGCTTGATCCCGCGCGGATCCGCCATGCGAATGCGCACAGTGACATATCCATCATGCGAATCCGAGTTGTCTGCGTGCACGAAGTCACCCAAGAGCGGCACGAGCCGCTCCGGAAGTCGCACGTTCACTTCGTCGTCATCACCGATGCTGCGGAAAGGATCAGGGAGATGGTCATCGGCATGAGTGATCGGAATATCCGTCAGTTCCGGCTCGCTCACACGATCGAGATGGAACGTGCGCATCGCCTCGCGCAGATGGCACCAGCCCTGCAGATACCACTGACCGTTCGTGATCAGCACCTGCACCGGGTCGACCGTACGCGTGGTGGTGGCCGCATCCGGTGCCTGGTAACTGAACGAGACGGCGACGCCACTGTTCACTGCGGCAGAGACGATGTCACGCACATGATCGACCGCGCTCGGCGCGATCACGACATCCGCCGGTGCATCCGCCGCTGCGCTGGAGAGTTTCGCGAGCAGTCCAGCCACAAGTCCGGAACCCGCCACCGCCGGAACGGCCGCTACCATCTGCAGGCCGGCCAGCAGCGCGGCCGCCTCACGTGCGGTGAATCGGGGCACACGACGCAGGCCGACTTCGTTTGTGATCTCGATGACGCCTTCCTCATCGAGAAGATCCCAGTTGATATCGAACATCTCCTGGGGCTGCTGCCAGTAGCCGCCCTCGCCGGGGAGGCCAATCACCGTAAGCTTTTCGACCATGCCGCGCATCTCCGCAACAGTGACGTCAAACTCGCGCGCTGCCTCGTCAAGCGAGACCTGTCCACGTTCCAGCAGGTAAGGCACAAGTGTGAGGTAGGCGCGCACGCGATCCGCGGCCAGTGGGAGCCTCGACTTTTCCGCCATCATGACCCCACGCTGTCGAGGTGAGCGGCGACCGTCGCTGTCAGGCGGGCGATCACCGCGTCTTTAAGAGAAGAAGGCTCCACCACGCGGACCTCAGGCCCGTAAGAGGCAAGCTCGTCGGCAAAGATGTGGAGGTCGACGAACGGCACGCTGAAGCCCTGCACCTGCGGCGTTGCGCGGCGTCCGAGGCGAAGAGCAGCCTCGGTGCCAGGGGTGATCTCGAGCAGAGCGGAATTGCGCGCCGCCACCGCGTCGAGTCCGGCCAAAGCGCGTTCACCGGCACCATCACGCAGCCCTGGGTCAAACGCCTTCTTCGTCACAACAACATCGCCGACGATGCGGCTGAGCAGGAACGTGCGCTCATCATCTGCATCAAGGTCGATGCCATAGACATGCCAGCGAGCCTCATAGTCAAGCAGAGCGAGCGGCTCCACACGCCTGTGCCTGGGCGACTGCTCGCCCGGCTTCAGGTAGTCGAAGCTGACGACTCTGCAGTCCTCGATCGCGGCCTGCAGCGGGCTGAAACTCGCTTCTCGCGTTGTGATGCGCGGCGCGAAACCGATGATCGGCTCATCGCCGTCGATGCCGAGCGCACGGATTTTACGAACGCCCGCTTGCGCATCAGCGGAGGAAGACCCCGCGCTCCACACGCTGCCTGCCAGCTGCAACACGGCGAGTTCGGCCGCGCTGAACTCGATGTCCTCCGGCAAGTCGTACTCAGCCTTCGGGATCCGATACCTCGCCTCACGAAGATCGTTTGGGTCGCCCGGATCGCCAATCGTCTCGATCGGGACGCCGAGCGTGCGCAGTTCGTCCTTGTCGCGTTCGAACATCTTCTCCAAGGCATCCGCACGCGTGCCTGCTTCGGCGCGCTGACGATACCCGGAGATGTTGTCGAGGATCTGCTGTTTCGTGAGCCCGATCTCCGTCGCCATCAGCGCCACGACGAGGTTCGTCTGACGCTCTTCAGGGGGGATCCGGGCGGCCATCACTGCTGGGGCGAAGCGGGAGGATTGATGCCGAGGATGTCGACGACGAAGACGAGGGTCGCATTGGCAGGAACGGCGCCTGAGCCGGCTTCACCGTAACCGAGCTCCGGCGGGATCACGAGGAGCACCTGTGAGCCGACCGTCTGCCCGACGAGGCCCTGTGAGAAGCCGGGAATCAGCCCGGCAAGATCGAACGTGGCCGCCGAGCGATCCCAGGAAGAGTCGAAGACCGTCTTCTCGTCCCAGGTGACGCCGGTGTAGTTGACGAGAACCTGGTCGTCCTCCGCGATCTTCGCGCCGTCGCCCTTGAGAAGGGTCTGGACCTCGAGTCCAGTGGGCGCTGCGCTGGCGGGCACGATGATGCCGGGGCGTCCGTCCGGCGCACGCACAACGGTCGGCATGCCGGCTGCGTCGTTGTACTGCGGCGCACCATCGGCCCTCGAGGGGAAAGTCTTGGTCACGTCAAACACGGCGATGACGGACTCGTCCTCTTCCAGTTCGAAGCCAGCCAGGTTCTCAGCACCGAAATCTTCGGGGGTGATGACCGCAAGCACGCGGCTGCCACCCGTGGCGCACTCAAGCGCCGCACCGAATGCGGGGACGCGCTGGGCCCAGTAGTCGATGCTGACAAGCTGCGCCTGGTCATCCTCGTACGCAGTACCCGCGATCAGTTCGCCGGTGTTTCCCGAAAAGAGCGAAAACTCGATGACCGCACTCTGAGTAGGGCTGGTCAACGCGGGTCCATCGCCGACGACGAGATCGTTGAACGCGCTCTTGCCCGCTCCGATTGGTGTGAACACCTCAACGTCGGGCGCTGTGCCGACATCGCCGGTGATCGTCGCGATGTCTTCGATCCCACTCGTGGACGCGGCGCGATCGCACGCGGCTCCGCTGAAAGTGGGCGCTGCACTGCACCCGGTCAGGGCAACGAGAGCGAGACTGAGTGAGGCCAGAGCGGCAGACGTTTTACGCACGCGTTCCAGTCTATTGCGAACGCTGCTCGGAATCGCGCGACGCAGCGGCCTGGCGTGCACCGTCTGCGGCCTTGGTGGCCTCGCGGACACGCTTTCGCAGGTTCTTGTCGGTGATCTCACGATCTCCTACCGCTCCTGGCGTCCAGGCCTCGACGTCCTCATCGCCATAGCTCGACTTCGAGGCACGCCGCTTCACTTCCGGTGCAATCGTTCCCGGTGCGAGTCGTCGAGCGGTCAGCAAGAACCCGGTGTGCGCGACCATACGGTGATCAGGCCGCACAGCGAGGCCTTCCACATGCCAGCCGCGCACCATGGTCTCGGATGCATCCGGATCGGTGAACTGGCCGGTGCCGCGGATGTATTCCGCAACGCGCGAGAGCTGAGTAGCGGTCGCGACGTAGCAGAGCACCACACCACCCGGTGTGAGCGCGTCCGCAACGACATCCATGACTTCCCATGGCGCAAGCATGTCCAGCACGACACGATCCACAGTGCCTTCGGGCAACTCTGCCGGGAGTGCATCGAGCAGATCACCGACGACGACGCGCCAGGTGTCTGGCGTCTCCCCGAAGAAGGTGTCGACATTCGCCTTGGCAACCTCAGCGAAGTCGTCACGTCGCTCAAAGGACACCAGTGTGCCGTCATGCCCGATGGCACGCAGCAGCGCCAGAGAAAGCGCGCCGGAGCCGACGCCAGCTTCCACCACGGTTGCACCGGGGAAGATATCGGCCTGCATGACGATCTGCGCGGCATCTTTCGGATAGATGATCGCCGCGCCGCGCGGCATCGACATCGCGAAGTCTCGTAGCAGCGGGCGCAGTGCGAGGTACTCGTGTTCGGAGCTGTTCGTCACTACAGACCCATCGGGCAGGCCGATCAGGTCACGGTGCTTGAGGACCCCGTGATGCGTGTGCAGTTCACCGTCTTCGGTCAGCGTGACCGTGTGCAGACGATTCTTCGGGCCGGTCAGCTGGACGCGGTCACCCTCGCGGAATGGGCCGCTTGGCCGTGCAGATGCGACGCTCATCGAAGGGCTCCTTCGGCCTGTGCAGCCTTTGTCGTGGTGTACAGATCGATGACGTCGGCGGCCGTACGGCCTTCCAGCGTTGGCCACAGCGCGTGTGCGCCATAGCCATCGAGTGGAATCATGTGCGGCACGCCGAGAGTGACCGCACCCGAGGCGGTTCCGGCACGCAGACCGGTGATGGAGTCTTCGATGACCAGAGCATCCGTGATGTCGATTTTGAGAAGTTCGGCTGCCTGCAGATACGGGGCCGGGTGAGGTTTGGGATGTTCGACGTCGTCACCTGCGACGATGTGCTCGAAAGCGTCGAACTCGATCAGATCGACGACGCTGAGCGCCATGCGCCGCAGCGACATGGTCACCAGCGCAGTCCGGATTCCGGCGGCGTGGAGGTCCCGCAGCAGTTCCTTTGCTCCGGGGCGGAAAGGAACACCCTGAGTGACGAGAGAGTGGCGCACATCATCGGTGAGCTTCTCGACGATTGCCTCAGGTGGCATGTCTACGCCTACAGCACGCAGCACCGCTGCGCTATCCATCAGACCGTTTCCGACCAGCTGCAGGGCCTGCTCGTGTGACCACGTGCCACCGAACGATTCGACCAGCGTCGTCTCTGCGGCCATCCAATACGGCTCAGTGTCGACCAGTGTTCCATCCATGTCCCAGAGGACCGCGCGGGGCTTTTGACTCACCTCACCATGCTAGCCCGGCACATGTCCCACACTGGCCGAGCGCCAGCTAGCCTGGAAAGATACTCATTTACAAACTTGGATGGAGAAATCGATGAATGCGCTGGGAGACCGCGTCGTCGTCGTCGCCTTCGACGGCTGGAACGATGCCGGTGAATCAGCGAGCGCCGCGATCGAAGTGCTCCGCGAGAGCGTTGAGTACGAACTCGTGCACTCGGTGGATCCAGAGCTGTACTTCGACTATCAGTACACGCGCCCGTCGTCGAAGATGGATGCCACCGGACGACGCGAGCTCCGCTGGCCCGAAGCGGCCCTGTGGCGTCCGGCAGAGCGCTCGACGGACGGATCTCCTGAGTTCTGGCTACTCACCGGCGTCGAACCCGCCCGCACCTGGCAGGCGTTCGCAAACGAGTTCATCGATGTCGCGCTGCGCGACGATGTCACCGGCTTCATCACGCTCGGCGCGATGTTGTCGGACGTGCCGCACACGAGGCCCATCTCGATTTTCGCTTCCAGCTCGAACGAACAGGTGCGCGAGACGCTCGGGGTCGAGCGTTCGCTGTACGAAGGGCCCGTCGGCATTCTCAGCGTTATCGAGCACTTCGCCGAGCGCGCCGGAATCCCCACCGCCAGCCTCTGGGCGAGCGTGCCGCACTACGTGGCCAGTGCGACTCCGTCGCCCAAGGCGACGCTGGCATTGCTGGACCGCCTGGAGGAACTCACCGGTGTCGACATGCCCCGCGATCGCCTGCGCACCGATGCGGCCACCTGGGAAGCATCCATCGACGCCGCTGCTGCCGATGATGAGGACATGACCGAGTACATTCACCAACTCGAGCGCACGAGAGACACCTGGGACTCCCCCGAGGCATCTGGTGACGCAATCGCGCAGGCGTTCGAGCGCTACCTGCGTCGCCGCGGCGACGCGCCGGGCGACCACAAGCGTTAGCCGGCGATCACTCCGGTCGACAGCAGGATCAGCAGCGTGGCGCCGAGCAGGATGCGGTAGATCACGAACGGCAGGAAGCTGTGCTTCGAGATCCAACTCATGAAGAACGCGATCACGCCGAGTGCTACGACAAAGGCGATTCCGGTCGCAGCGACGGTCTCCCCCATCGTGAAGTACTGATCCGGCGCGTCCCAGCTCTTGAACAGTTGGTAGAAGCCGCTGCCGAAGACCGCGGGGATTGCGAGCAGGAATGCGTAGCGGGCGGCGGCCGCGCGTTCGTAGCCGAGGAACAGTCCCATCGTGATCGTTCCGCCGGAACGGGAGACGCCGGGAACCAGGGCGAGCGCCTGTGCGACGCCGAACAGAACGCCGTGCGGGTAGGTGATCTGGTCGAGCTTTCGTCGCTTCGCACCGACGTAGTCTGCGACACCCAGCAGAATTCCGAATGCGATCAGCATGATCGCCACGATCCACATCGAACGCAGCACCGTCTCGATCTGATCTTGGAAGAGCAGGCCGAGCACCACGATCGGGATGCTGCCGATGATGATCAGCCACCCCATCCGCGCATCAGGATCGTTACGCGGTAGTTTGCCGACGAGCGATCGGAACCAGTGCCCGATGATGCGGGTGATGTCCTTCCAGAAGAACACCACGACAGCCGCCTCAGTGCCGATCTGGGTGATCGCGGTGAATGCCGCTCCCGGATCCTCGCCTGAGCCGGTGAAGGTCCCAACGATGCGCAGATGCGCGCTCGAGGAGATGGGGAGGAACTCGGTCAGTCCCTGGATAATGCCGAGGAACAGCGCTTCGAGCAGGTGCATGGAGAGGCTTTCTGGATGGTGCGAGGCTGGATCAGTATGTGCGCAAGAGGTCGGTCAAAACCCGTTGACCGAAGACAAGCGATTCTACGGGTACCCGCTCGTCAACCCCGTGAAACATCCCCGTGAAGTCGAGATCTGCCGGGAGTCGGAGCGGGGCGAAGCCATATCCGGTGATGCCGAGGGTCAAGAGCGCTTTGTTGTCGGTTCCGGCACCGAGCAGGTAGGGAATGACGGGAACGCCGGGGTCGTGACGCCCCAGCGCCTGCACCATGCTGTCAACGAGGTCTCCCTCGAAAGGTGTCTCCATGCCGATGTCGCGGACGACGGTTTCGATGATGATGTCATCACCGACGATCTGCTGCAGTTCCGCGAGCACGTCGTCTTCGGTACCCGGCAGCACGCGCACATCGATGAGAGCTTCTGCGCGCTCGGGAATCACGTTGTGCTTGTACCCGGCGGTGAGCGCGGTCGGGTTGGTGGTCGTGCGAAAAGTGGAGCGCAGGAACGCCTCTGCGGGGCCGGATGCCGCGGCAAGAGCATCCGGGTCGTCCATAGAACGTCCGGTGAGGTCGCTGAGCCCCTGCAGTAGCGCCCTGGTGGTCGAAGTGAGCCGGATCGGCCACCGGGTGCGCCCGATCGCAGTGACTGCCTCGGCGAGTTTCACGACGGCATTGTCCTCATGCAGGCGGCTGCCGTGACCGGCCCGCCCCTTTGCGACGAGCCGGATCCAAATGAGGGCCTTCTCCCCCACCTGCAGCAGGTACGCACGACGTTCATCGACCGTGATCGAATATCCACCCACCTCGCTGATCGCTTCGGTCGCACCGGCGAACCAATCAGGTCGATCCTTGACGACCAGCGCCGAGCCTTCGACACCGCCGTTTTCTTCGTCAGCGAAGAATGCCAGCACCAGATCGCGCTCAGGCTGTTCTCCCGCGCGCAGAATGTCAGCCACGGACGTCAAGATCATGGCGTCCATGTTCTTCATGTCGACGGCGCCGCGGCCCCACAGCATCCCATCGCGCACCTCTCCGGCGAACGGATCGACGCTCCAGTCCTCGGCCATTGCCGGCACGACGTCAAGGTGTCCGTGCACGACAAGTGCCGGCTTACTCGAATCACGCCCGGGAACGCGCGCCATAACGTTGGTGCGCCGTGGAATGGGCTCGTAGTACTCGGGTGCGAGTCCGAGGCCCTCCAGATAGGCGCCGACGTACTCGGCAGCTTCTCTTTCGCCCTCGGCTTTCCCTCCCCCGAAGTTAGACGTATCGAAGCGGATGAGGTCACGCGCGATGCGCACGACCTCCGGATGCTGCTGCTGAGACATGCCTTCAGGCTACCGAAGTCCCGCGGCACGCCCGAGGTGCACCTCGGTTCGTAGCGCCTGATCAGATCTGGTAATGTTTCTCTTCGGTCGGCAACGACTTTTCATCACCTGCGCGGGTGGCGGAATGGTAGACGCGCTACGTTGAGGTCGTAGTGCCCGTAAGGGCGTGGGGGTTCAAGTCCCCCTCCGCGCACAAATCGAAGAAGGCTCCCGAAAGGGGGCCTTCTTCGTTTCCCCACATGCTGTTCACACGGATGCTGCTCACACGTCCGTCAGTCGCTCCTGCACACGGAGCCGCAACTCCAGCTCAGCCACGAGCGCGATAAACAGAGCGTTGCAGCGATCGATCTCTCCGATGAGAACAGTGAACTTCTGCGTTTGAGGTGACATCTCGACTTCCAATGCGGAGTCCCGCACCCGATCCAGCTGAAGTGCGATATCCGCCACATGCCGCATGATCAACTCGTTGTCGCCGCTGGAAGCGAGGAAATGCGCCCAGCGGCTCAACGCGTCCGACAATCGCTTCCGTTCCTTGACCACGAGCCCACGCAGGGCGTGTAGCTGAGCGAGCTGATCCGCACTGTCGGCCGATGCCCGCGGCGCAGAAAGGCTCCGCGGAATCACGTGTCCACGTGATAACTCGCTGTGTTCTTCATCAGCGAGCGCATGAAGGAACTCGGAGAGCGCCAGTCGATTAACTGGTGCCCAGCGACGTGACGTCGATTTCTCCATGAGCCGACCGAGCACAAGCGCTGTGAGCAGAAAAGTCACTAGACCTGCGGCCAGACCCGACAGGATCACGAGCTCTTGCCAGAGTCCCGTCGCGATGTCGATCCAGACGATCACGGCGATGACTCCCAAAGCACCGCAGAGCACGGCGATCCGTCTCGCTTTGGCCCGCGCAGCATCCCGATACATACCGACTCCCCCCACACCAGCAGACGGCCTGCTTGCGCCCACCATAGCTCGGAAGTCGATCTGCGGAGCGCTCGCGATGCCTGTGGCCATTGGTCAGACGGCGCTGACGCCGAAGAGCAGCCCCAGCGCATAGGTGATCGCCGCCGCACCGAACCCGATGGCGAGTTGGCGGAGCGCTCGGCGCAATGGTGGGCCGCCCGAAAGAATCCCCACCATCGCTCCGGTACCCAGCAGCGCGACGCCGACCAGTACCAGCGCCACCACAACCGCCGTCAATCCCTCAAGTCCGAAGATCCACGGCAGCACCGGGATTATCGCCCCGGAGGCGAACAGGAGGAAGCTCGACAGCGCTGCCGTCCAATCGCTTCCGATGAGTTCGTGATCACTCGTCGCGTCGTGCGCGCGAATCGGGCCAGTGACGGTGCGGCGCACACCCTCTTGAGCCGCAGTGATGATGCGACGGGAGCGGGCCAACGCATCCTCCTGGTCGATCCCTCGTGCTCGGTACACAAGCGCCAGCTCGTTCTCGTCGATGTCGAGATCGCCGGCCGACAGCGCAGCATCCTCGTTTGCCTCGGTGGATGCGAGAAGCTCACGTTGCGATCTGACTGAGACGAACTCCCCCGCACCCATCGAGAGGGCCCCGGCGAGAAGTCCCGCTATGCCGCTGAAGAGCACGAGACTGGAGCTCACACCGGTTGCTCCGATGCCGAGCACAAGCGCGAGGTTGCTGACCAGGCCGTCGTTGGCGCCGAAGACCGCGGCGCGGAATGAGCCGGACAGCCGACGACGGCCACGTGCGGCGAGGCCGCGAACGACCTCGTAGTGAATCTTCTCGTCCGCGCGCATCGCCGGCGTCGCGTACTTCTCGGTGTCGTAGGGAGAGCGCGCCTCGGCGCTCTGCGCGAGCACGAGCACGAAGATCGACCCGAAGCGTCCGGCCATCCATCCCAGCAGTCGTGAGCGCAGACCTGCACGGGGAAGCCGGGCAGGCTCACCACCGAGCAGATCGAGCCAGTGCTGCTCGTGACGATGCTCAGCCTCGGCGAGGCTCTGGAGAATCTCGCGTTCCTCACCAGTCTTGCGTGCCGCAAGCTCCTGATAGACGTAGGCCTCCGCGCGCTCCTCCACGAGATATCGTGCCCAGCGTCGACGGTCGGCAGCGGTCGGCTCTGCGGATGCAGGCGCGGTCATGAATCCTCCATGCTGGGGGTGAGATGCCTCGATGAGGGCACCTTCAACGCTATCGAGGCCGCGGAGCCGAACACGCCGGAATGCCCTGATTGTCAGCATTTCGGGGTTCCTAATGGCGTCAGGTGCGCACGCGTTTGCGCAGTATCTCGATGCGTGATTGAAGCTGAGTCACTGTCGCTTGGGCGACGGCGGGCCCCCCGCAGATTCGGCGCAGTTCGGCGTGTACGGCACCATGTGGTTCGCCGGCCTGGCGGGCGTACATGCCCACCAGACTGTTCAGCAACTGTCGTTGCTCACGAAGTGTGCGGTGCAGCGGCTGAGGAAGCGTCGTGACCGTCTCCGGACCTTCCGCAGCTTCGCGCGCCTCACGAATCTTCGACTGACGCGATTGGCGCTGCATGAGAAGTTCGTGGACGTGCTCGGGCTCCAACAGGCCAGGAATCCCGATGAATTCTTCTTCCTCAGCCGTTCCCGGCTCCGCGAGTTGGCCGAAGTCCTGTCCTTCGAAGACAACACGGTCGAAGTGCGCGAGGGACGAGATCGCTTTATAGCTGAATTCCTCGGTCAGCGCGTCAGAGGTTTTCTCCTCGCGGTTCGCACTATCCAGCAGCGAGTCATCGAGGCCATCATCGTCTTTGCTCTGACGATCGAGTGCGTGATCGCGCTGTTTCTCGAGTTCGTTCGCGAGAGTCATCAGCACGGGAACGTTGGGCAAGAATATGCTCGCGGCCTCACCGCGGCGCCGCGCCCGCACGAATCGGCCGATTGCCTGGGCGAAGAAGAGCGGCGTTGAGGAGGATGTGGCGTACACGCCGACAGCGAGTCGGGGAACATCGACGCCCTCGGACACCATGCGCACCGCGACCATCCACCGGCTGGTGTTCGCGCCGAACTTCTCAATGCCTTCGGATGCCGACGCATCGTCAGACAGCACGATGGTGGGTTGTTCCCGGGTGATGCTGTGCAGGATCTTCGCGTAGGCACGAGCGACCGTCTGATCAGTGGCGAGGACCAGCCCACCAGCATCCGGAATGTGGTTGCGGATCTCGGTGAGGCGCCGATCTGCCGCAGAGAGCACGGCAGGCATCCACGCGCCCTCCGGATCCAGCGCTGTGCGCCAGGCCTGTGAGTTGACGTCCTTGGTGTTGTCTTGCCCGAGATGGGCTTCGAGCTCGTCTCCCGCGCTCGTTTGCCAACGCATCTTGCCGGAGTACATGTGGAAGAGGACCGGTCGCACGACGCCGTCAGCGAGGGCACGTCCGTAGCCGTAGGCAAAGTCAGTGGTGGAGACGCGCGCACCAGACTCATCCGGCGCATACGTGACGAATGGGATCGGAGCGGTGTCGCTGCGAAATGGCGTTCCTGACATCAACAGCCGCCGCTTTGCCGGGCCGTAGGCGTCGCGGATCGCGTCACCCCAGCTGAGGGCGTCACCGCCGTGGTGCACTTCGTCGAGGATGACGAGGGTCTTGGCGTCTTCGGTCAGATGGCGGTGAAGAGACGACTTCGCAGCCACCTGGGCGTAAGTGACCACAACGCCGTGATACTGCCGGGACGGCGCCCAGTGGCTGTTGAGGAATCGTGGATCTAGGCGGATGTGCACGCGCGCCGCCGCATCGGCCCACTGCGTCTTCAGGTGCTCTGTGGGTGCGACCACGATCACGCGGTTGATCTCTCCGATGCGGAGCAGCTCGACGGCGAGAGTAAGTGCGAAGGTCGTCTTTCCTGCGCCAGGGGTGGCGGAGACGAGGAAGTCTCGCTGATCACGGGCGAAGTAGACCTCGAGGGCCTCTCGCTGCCAAGCACGGAGCTTGTCAGCCGTTCCCCAAGGGGCGCGCTGGGGGAAGGACGGAGAGAGCATCAGATCAAGGGTAATCGGTACCTGTGACATCGGATGCCCACCTGACGCGGCGTCCGGCTCTGCGGGTAGGCTCATTCTCTGCGTGGCCGCGATCCATGGCCGCGCATGCTGCGAAACGCACATACTGCGAAGGAGAGCACGATGACTGATCCGGAATCGTCCCGCACCCCGTATGTCCCGATCGGCGGCGCGCACCCGTGGCGCCGCTTCGTCGCGATCGGCGATTCGTTCACCGAGGGCATCGGCGATCCGGATCCGGCATCTCCGGGCGGCCACCGAGGCTGGGCAGACCGTGTCGCAGAGGTGCTGTCTCAACAGGTGGCCGACTTCGCCTATGCGAATCTCGCCGTGCGCGGCAAGCTCATCGCGCAGATTCTTGCTACCCAGATCGAGCCGGCTGTGGCCCTTCGCCCTGACCTCATCTCGATCTGCGCCGGCGGCAACGATGTGATCCGTCCCGGATCAGACCCCGACCTGATCGCAGACCAGCTCGACGATGCGGTGTCGCGGTTATCTTCGACAGGGGCCGCTGTCCTGATCTTCACCGGTATCGACACCGGGTTCACACCAGTGCTGCGCCCTTTCCGAGGCAAGGTCGCGATTTACAACGAAAATGTACGCGCGATCGCTGACCGCTACGACTGCGTCGTCGCCGATCAGTGGGCCTTGAAATCTGTGCAGGACTCGCGGTTCTTCGCCGATGACCGTCTGCACTTTAATCCGCTCGGCCACCACGAAGTCGCACGCATGGCGCTCAGAGCGCTCAACGTGTCGAACGTGCTACAGCCGATGCAGCCGGACCCCGCGCCCGTGCGCACGTGGCGCGAGGCCCGCGCTGAAGACCTTGGCTGGGCACGCGAGCACCTCGTCCCATGGGTGCTGCGGCGAATCCACCACCAGTCCTCGGGCGACTTGATCACCGCGAAGCGGCCGGATGCCTCGCCGATGCAACTGCCAGACACGCAGTAGTCAGTTCGAGAGGGCCCACAGTGCGACCGCTGCGGCAGAGGAGACGTTCAGCGAGTCCACTCCCCCGCGCATAGGAATCGTGACGACCGTGTCTGCCGCATCGAGTGCCGTGCGGGAGAGCCCATCGCCTTCCGTCCCCATCACCAGCGCGATCTTGTCCGGTCGTGACGCCGCATAAGTGTCGAGCGACACAGCATCGTCACTCAAGGCCAGCGCTGCGATCTCGAAGCCCGCGGCATGCAGTTCTGTGACGGCGTCCGCCCAATCGCCGAACCTGGTCCACGGCACCTGGAATACGGTGCCAGTGCTCACCTTCACGCTGCGGCGATAGAGCGGGTCCGCGCAGCGTGGCGAGACGAGCACCGCATCAGCGCCGAGCCCTGCCGCAGCACGAAATGCGGCTCCGACATTCGTATGCTCGATCAGATCTTCCAGGATGAGCACCAGCCGCGCACCATCCAGGACGTCGGCGAGGCTCGGCAGTTCTGGGCGATGCATCGAAGCGAGAGCACCGCGATGCACGGCGTAGCCGGTGACAGCTTCGGCAACGTCGTCAGGCACGACGAACACCGGGGTGTCAGTTCCGGCGAGGAGCTCCTGGATGCCGGTAACCCAGCGGCGCTGGACGAGTACAGAACGCGGCACATGGCCCGCAGCGATCGCCCGTTCGATGACCTTCGCGGACTCTGCGATGTAGAGGCCGCCCTGCGGCTCCTGCACACGGCGCAGCGCGGTGTCGGTGAGATTTCGATAGTCGGCGAGGCGAGGATCGGCTGCGTCGGTGACGTGCTCCAGGTGCATGCGTTCCACTCTGCCATTTCACACCGGAGCCATTGCACGCGCCAACCGCCGCACGCCCTCGGCAAGTGTGCACGCCGTAGACTCGTTCGGGGAGGTTCCGTGACCGTGACGACACATGTCGACCTAGCTGCCGACATCGCCAAAGCCGCCGAGCTGCTGCGCGGACGCAGCATCGCACTCCTCACCGGCGCCGGAATTTCCACAGACTCCGGCATCCCCGCATATCGCGGAGAAGGTGCCCGCGTCCGGGCCGATCCCATGACCGGACAGCGCTACCTCGCCGATGAAGCGGCCAGGCGCCGGTACTGGGTGGGTGGCCATCTCGGATGGCGCGCATTCGCCTCGGCAGAGCCGAACGCCGGACACATCGCCCTCGCCGATATGGAGCGTGACGGCCTCGTCTCAGGTGTGATCACGCAGAACGTCGACGGTCTTCATCTGCGAGCGGGCAGCGCGCGTGTGATCGAAGTGCACGGCACCATGCGGCGTGTGACGTGTCTGCGCTGCGGTCAGGTGTTCGACCGCAGAGACATCGCCATGCAGATCGAGCAGTCGAATCCGTGGATCATGTTGCCGGAGAACATCGAGCTCAACCCTGACGGGGACGTCGCGCCGGAGACGACCGAGAACTTCATCGTGCCGACGTGCACGGTCTGTGCGGGGATGCTGAAACCCGATGTCGTCTTCTTCGGCGAATTCGTGCCCACCGACCGATTCCGCGCCGCTGAATCGCTGCTGCGCGCGAGCGATGCCCTGATCGTCGCAGGTTCATCCCTCGTGGTGAACTCCGGTGTGCGCATCGTCGAACGCGCTCGCCGCCGCGGCATCCCCCTGATCATCATCAATCACGAGCCGACGCGGGCTGACTCCTGGGCGCATGTCACGCTCCCCGGCGGCACCGGCGACGTGCTCCCTGCTCTCCAGGAGTTGCTGAAGTGACGCTATTGACTCTCGTGCGCCATGGCCAGACCGATTGGAATCTCGCTCGTCGAATCCAGGGTTCGACCGACATCCCCCTGAACGCCACTGGCCAGGACGATGCCCGTGCAGCGGCAGCGCTTCTCGCAGATGGTACGCATCATGCGATCTACGCGAGCCCGTTGGTGCGCGCGCATGAGACAGCGCGGATCATTGCGGATGAACTGGGCCTTGCCAGCCCCGGGCTCGTGCCCGACATGCGCGAGCGTTCCTTCGGCGAAGGTGAGGGCATCCTCGTCGCCGATTATCTCGAGCAGTACGGCGATTGGCATGCGACCCCGCCTGGCTCGGAGACGCTCGCAGGCGTGTGTGAGAGGGCGCTCAGCGCGCTGGATTCGATCGCACGTCATGCCCGTCTTCGCTCGGCGCCTGTCGCAGAGTCGGTGATCGTCGTCACGCACGGTGGCGTGATCCGATCGCTCCTGAATCACGTCTCCAGCGGAACGCTCCCGCGGGAGGGCGACATCCTCCGCAACGGCTCCGTGCACCGATTTGAGGCTTCGCCCGGCGTGCTGCGGCTATTGGAGTCGATCGCCGTCTGAGCAATTAGTTTGACCGATTACCGGCCCGCGCCACCGCAACGCGCGCTTGCCGAAGCAACGGCTCATCGATCATCTGCCCACGAAAGCGGAAGACACCCCGCTCCCCCTCGGCTGCTGCCAGCACATCGTGCGCCCACTCACGCGTGGCCGCATCCGGGGCATAAGCCTCACGGATGACCGACACCTGACTCGGATGGATGCACGCCGTCGCCGCGAAGCCGGAGGCCGCCGCATCCGTTGCTTCATCGGCGAGGCCAGCGATGTCTTCGATATCGATATGAACCGCATCTATCGCGGCCTTGCCCTGTGCGCGCGCCTCGATCAACACTCGAGATCGCGCGTAACGCGCCACGTCACGGTAGGTACCGACCGCTCCACGACTCGATGTGCCGCCCAACGAGGCAACCAAATCCTCCGCACCCCACATCATCGCGATGACACGTGGATGCGCCGCGATCTCCGCCGCACGGCTGATCCCCCGGGCTGTCTCGCACAGGGCGACCAGCGAGAACGCGTCGTCGAACAGGTCGAGGGACGCGGCATCCTCTGTCTTCGCGACCATCACCGTGCGAAACGGTGACTGCTCGATCATGGCGAGGTCGGGCGCGAACTCGGCGGTGTCAGGGGCGTTGACGCGCACGATCACCCGGGCCGGATCCAGTGTTGAGGCGAGCACATGAGTGCGCGCGATCGCCTTTGCATCTGGCGCGACAGCATCCTCCAGATCGAGGATTACTGCGTCGGCGCGTTCGTACGCCTTCGCGAAGCGTTCCGGCCGATCCGCCGGACAGAACAGCAGCGCAGGACCCGATTCGAACGTCATCTCACTCCTTCGCCGTCGCACTCGGCAGGCAATGCACAAGCGCGACTCTGGTCGCGGTGGCGACCACGATGGCGTCCTGATTCCGCCCCGTGTGCGCGATCGTGCAGATGCCCTGCCCCGGACGTGACGACGACAGGCGCTTCTCTGTGATGACGCTTTCGGTGTACAACGTGTCACCGGCGAAGAGCGGATGCGGGAATGTGATGTCGCCGAGCCCCAACTGCGCGACCAACGTGCCCTGGGTGAGTTGCGCGACCGATGCTCCGACCATCGTCGACAGCGTCCACATCGAGTTCATCAGCCGCTGGCCGAACTCCTGCGCTTCAGCGAATGCCGCGTCCAGGTGCAGTGCCTGCGTGTTCATCGTCAACGTCGTAAACACCACGTTGTCTGCCTCGGTGGCGGTGCGCCCCGGACGATGAAGGTAGCGTGCCCCCACTTCGAACTCCTCGAAGTAGAGCCCGCGCTGGACGATGTCAGCCATCACGTCAGCCCCAATCCACGAGCGATCACCAGCAGTTGCACCTCGGTCGTGCCTTCGCCGATCTCGAGGATCTTCGAGTCACGATAGTGCCGCGCGACCGAGAACTCGTTCATGAATCCGTTGCCGCCGAAGATCTGTGTCGCGTCGCGTGCATTGTCCATCGCGGCGTCCCCCGCCACCAGCTTCGCGATCGCGGCGGGTTCGGCGAACGGCTTTCCGGCGTCCCTCAATCGCGCAGCGTGGCGCCATGCCAAGCGAGCGGTGTGCACCCGTGCCCGCATGCGTGCAAGGGTGAACTGCGCATTCTGCCGCGTGCTCAACGCACTGCCGAAGATCGTGCGGCTCTTCGCATACTCGACCGCGGCCTCCAGGCATCCCTCGGCGGCGCCAGTGGACAACGCAGCGATAGCGATGCGTCCTTCGTCGAGGATGCTGAGGAAGTTCGCGAATCCACGTCCCTCTTCGCCGAGAAGATTTTCCGCCGGCACTCGTGCGCCGTCGAACGTGAGCGGGTGAGTGTCGGAGGCGTGCCAACCGACCTTGTCGTAGGGCGGTTCGACGGTGAACCCAGGCGTGCCGTTCGGCACGATGATGGTGGAAATCTGTTTGCGGTCTCCGCTCACCCCGGTGACTGCGGTGACCGTCACGAAGCGGGTGATGGGTGTGCCCGAGTTCGTGATGAACTGCTTTGCACCGTTGATGACCCACTCGTCGCCCTCGCGGCGTGCGGTCGTGCGCGTGGCCCCTGCGTCACTTCCTGCTTCCGGCTCGGTGAGTCCGAACCCGGCCAGCGCGCGCCCGGCAAGAAGGTCGGGCAGGTACTCGGCGCGTTGGGCATCCGTGCCGAAGCGGAACACTGGCATGGCGCCCAGACTGACGCCCGCTTCCAGCGTGATGGCGATGGACTGATCCACGCGGCCAAGAGCCTCGATTGCGAGGCCCAGCGCAAAGTAGTCGCCACCTTGCCCGCCGAGCTCTTCGGGGAAAGGGAGCCCGAACAGCCCCAACTCCCCCATCTGGGCCACGACGTCCATCGACAGGGTGTGTGTGCGGTCAGCCTCGTACGCCTGTGGTGCGACGACCGTATCGGCGAAGTCGCGCACCATGGCGCTGAGCTGGGTCTCTTCTTCCGTCAGATCATGAGTCATGCTGTTCCTCCGTCAGGGTGTTGTCGGATGTCACTGTCGCGACCGACTGGTCGCGTCGCACCTGGTCGCCGGCCGCGACCAGGACGTGCACCGTGCCATCGTGCGGCGCGAGCACCGGATGCTCCATTTTCATCGCCTCAATGGACAGGAGGGGCTGGCCGGCTGCGACGATGGATCCGTCCTCGACATGCACGGCGACGACGCTGCCCGGCATGGGCGCGCGGGCTTCGGGACTCGTCTCCGAGGCAACCGGATGCTGCGATGCCAGCCGGTGCCGCATCCGCTCGCGGCGGTCGAGCGGGCGCAGGCGTGCTGTGTGCCCGGACTCAGTGACCCACACCGCACCTTCGGCGTCTGTCGCTGCTGTCGCTGCCGTGGCATCCCCATCGTCTGCGTCCAGCACATCACCATCGTCCGTGAGGAATCCGACCTGACGCGCGGATGTGTCCATCATCTGCGCCCACGTGGAGCCAGCTCGACGAGAAACGTGTTGCTGCATGAGACCGGGCTCCGGACGGCCTGTCTCATGCAGGAACTCCTGTCTCGCCGCAGTGAGCATGGCGTAGGACGGATGCTCGACCGGCAGCGGCAGCATCGTCTCGATGAGGCCGGTATCCAGATCGCCGCTGAGCACACGTGAGTGCGTGACCAGTTGCCGCAAAAATGCGACGTTCGTGTCGACGCCGAGAATAATCGTGCGCGCCAGAGCCTCGTCGAGACGCAGGAGCGCGGTCTCACGGTCGGGACCGTGCGCGATGACCTTCGCGATCATCGGATCGTAGAATCCGGTGACTTCGCTGCCGGTCTCGATCGCGGCATCCACTCGTACACCACGCGGCGCATCGAAGCGCAGAATGCGGCCGGTCGATGGCAGGAAGCCGCGCTCGGGAGATTCTGCGTAGATGCGTGCCTCGACGGCGTGGCCAGATAGCGCCGGCTGCGCGGGCAATGCCTCACCGGCGGCGACCGCCAGCTGAAGCGCCACCAGATCCAGGCCAGTGACGGCCTCAGTAACCGGGTGCTCCACCTGCAGGCGCGTATTCATCTCGATGAAGAAGAACTCTTCCGGCGAGTCGGCGTCGACGAGGAACTCCACTGTCCCTGCCCCGACGTAGTCGACGCTGGATGCCGCGCGCACGGCGGCGTCGAACAGACGTTCTCGCACGCCAACCGGCAACCCTGCAGACGGCGCTTCCTCGACCACTTTCTGATGCCGCCGCTGCAGTGTGCACTCGCGCTCACCGAGCGCGATCACCGTGCCATGACTGTCGCCGAAGACCTGGACCTCGATATGCCGCGGCCGGGAGATCAGTCGTTCCAGCAGGAGCGAGTCGTCGTTGAAGGCCGCCGCGGCGATGCGCCTTGCCGAGGCCAGCGCAGTGCGGAGACCGGCAGCCTCGGTGACGACCTCCATACCCTTTCCGCCGCCTCCGGCGCTCGGCTTCACGAGCAGCGGATATCCGATCTCGGCCGCGCGCTCGGATATTTGTTCATCGGTGAGACCGGCGGCGTCGATTCCAGGGACGACCGGTACGCCATGTTCGGAGACCTGCTCGCGAGCGGCGACTTTATCGCCCATGATCTCAATAGCCCTGATCGACGGGCCGATGAAGGTGATTCCGGCCTCTGCGCAGGCCTCAGCCAGCGCAACGCTCTCAGAGAGGAAGCCGTACCCAGGGTGGATCGCCTGCGCGCCGGTCTGATGCGCCGCACGCAGGATGGCGTCCACGCTGAGGTACGAGTCGGCGGACTCCGCGGGACCGATCAAGACCGCGACGTCCGCTTCGCGCACATGTGGCGCCGTGGCATCCGCCTCGCTGTAGACGGCGACGCTACGCACTCCGCGCTCACGCAGCGTGCGGATGATGCGACGCGCGATCTCACCTCGGTTGGCGACGAGCACAGTATTGAATCCTTCGACCATGGCATTCACATCCTGAAAACGCCGAAGCGCGACTCTGGCAGCGGGCTGCGGGCGACGACATCCAGCGCGAGTCCGAGCAGATCGCGTGTCTGGACTGGATCGACGATGCCGTCGTCCCAGAGCCGGGCGGTCGCGTAATACGGCTCACCCTGGGTCTCGTACTGATCGCGGATCGGTGCTTCGAACGCCGTGCGTTCCTCGGCGCTCCAGCGCTCGCCGCGTGCGGTGAGCTGGTCTTCCTTCACCGTGGCGAGCACGGATGCTGCCTGTGTACCACCCATCACCGAGATACGACTGGCTGGCCACGTCCACAGGAAGCGTGGCGAATATGCCCGCCCACACATCGAGTAGTTACCCGCGCCGAAGGAGCCGCCAATGATGACGGTCAGCTTCGGTACCCGGGTCGTGGCCACCGCTGTCACCATCTTGGCGCCGTCCTTCGCGATGCCGCCGGCCTCTGCGTCAGAGCCGACCATGAACCCGGTGATGTTCTGCAGAAACAGCAGCGGAATACCGCGCTGATCGCACAGCTCGATGAAGTGCGCACCTTTGAGTGCCGATTCACTGAACAGCACCCCGTTGTTGGCAACGATGCCGATGGGATGACCATGCAGCCGGGCGAAGCCGGTCACCAACGTGGTGCCGTACTCGGCCTTGAACTCACGGAAGGAATCTCCGTCGATGAGTCTGGTGATCACCTCTCGGACGTCATATGCCGCGTTCACATCAACGGGGACGACCTCATACAGGCTGGACAAGTCAGCGGGAGCACGGGATGCCTCGACTTCCCACGCTGGGGCTGCCGGTGGCGGCAGCGTCGAGACGATGTCGCGCAGAATCTCCAGCGCGTGCTCATCGTCCTCCGCCAGGTGGTCGACGACGCCAGAGCGTCGGGCATGCAGCTCACCCCCACCGAGATCTTCGGCGCTGACAATCTCGCCGATCGCTGCCTTCACAAGTGGCGGCCCGCCGAGGAAGATCGTTCCTTGGTTGCGCACGATCACTGTTTCATCGCTCATCGCCGGCACGTAGGCACCACCCGCCGTACAGGAACCGAGCACCGCCGCGAGCTGCGGGATGCGCGCTGCGCTCATCCGTGCCTGATTGAAGAAGATGCGTCCGAAGTGATCACGGTCAGGGAACACCTCATCCTGCTTCGGCAGGAAAGCACCGCCAGAATCCACGAGGTACAGGCAGGGCAGCCGATTCTCCAGTGCGATCTCCTGGGCTCGAAGATGCTTCTTGACCGTCATCGGCAGGTAGCTGCCGCCCTTCACAGTCGCGTCATTGCAGAGCACCATCACGTGGCGACCATGCACGAGTCCGACTCCGGCGATCACGCCGGCGCCTGGTGCATCCCCGTCGTACATGCCGTCAGCCGCGAGTGGCGCAACCTCGAGAAAGGGACTCCCCTCATCGAGCAGTCGCGTGATGCGCTCGCGGGGCAGCAGCTTGCCGCGCGCCACATGGCGCTGTCTTGAACGCTCCGAACCGCCCGCTGCGGCGGTCGCCAAACGCGCGCGCAATTCGTCCGCCAACATCTCCTGGGTGGGGGGCATCGTGATGTCCTCCTCGACTCACGTGGTGGCACACAACATGCCTTTCGGTTAGTGTTCACTAACCAGTGCATTTAGGTTAGCGAGCATTAACTGAGATGACAACCCCCCTCACGGCGCGTGATCGCGCCAAAGCTGAACGCGCAGACGCCCTCCTACAGGAGGCTGCGCGCCTATTTGCTGCGCGCGGATATTCGGGGGTCAGCTTGGAGGACATCGGCTCCGCCGTCGGTGTCTCCGGCCCCGCGGTGTATCGCCACTTCGCCGGCAAGCAAGCGCTACTTGGTGCGGTGCTGGTCAAGGTCAGTGAAGAACTCGTGCGCGGTGGAACGACAGTTGCGGACGCCGCATCGCGCGCCGACGATCGGATGCTGGCTCTCGTCAGCTTCCACGTCGATTTCGCGCTTTCCAACGCTGATGTCATCCGCGTGCAGGACCGTGATCTTGCCCACCTTTCGGATGCCGACCGTGCCGAGGTGCGTCGCCTGCAGCGCGCGTACATCGATCTGTGGATCTCGGCGCTCGAACCACTACACGAGACGTCAGCGGACGATCTGCGGCTCCGCGTGCAGGCGTGCTTCGGGCTCATCAACTCCACTCCGCACAGCACGCGTAGCGCCTCGCGTTCGAAGAAGGTCACAGCCAGAACGCTGATCGCCATGGCCCACGCAGCTCTGCTCGCCTGATCAGCGCAGCAGCATTGCTCGCCCTGGCTCTTCCAGTATGTCCGCGACATCCTTGACGAACCGTGCTCCCTCGGCACCATCAACAATCCGGTGGTCGAAGGAGAGACTCAGCGTCATGATCTGTCGCAGTGCGATCTCTCCCCGGAACTCCCAAGGCCGTCGGCGAACCGCACCGACAGCAAGGATGCCCGACTGTCCTGGCGGCAGGATGGGAGTACCCGCATCGATGCCGAAGACGCCGATGTTGGTGATCGAGAACGTGCCGCCGGCAAGCTCTGCCGGAGATGTCTTGCCGGAGCGCGCCGTTTCGGTGAGCGCACTCAGAGCGTCAGCAAGCTCGGGCACCGTCATCTGGTCGGCACCCCGGATGTTGGGCACGATGAGGCCGCGCTCGGTGGCTGCGGCGATCCCCAGATCCACATAGTGCGGCTGAACGATCTCGCCTGCGTCCCCATCCCACCGGGAGTTCAGCCCTGGTGTGCGGGTGAGCGCAAGGCATACCGCTTTGGCGACGATGACGAGCGGACCGATGCGATGCTCGGCAAGCGAACGATCCTGGCGCAGGCTTGCGATCAGGTCCATCGTCGCGGTGACGTCGACCGTGTGGAACGTTGTGACATGCGGCGCAGTGAAGGCGCTCTGCACCATGGCCGCAGCGGTGTGCTTGCGCACCCCGCGGATAGGGATCCGTGTCTCACGCTCCCCGGTCATGAGCGGCGGCACAGTGAGCGGCGCCTCAGCCGGGACCGCGTCCGATCGTCCACCGACGCGCTCTGCGTAGGCCTCGACATCCTCGCGGGTGATGACACGGTCGCCGATTTCCGCGGCGATCAGCACGATGTCGATACCCAGCCTCTTGGCGTAGGCGCGCACCGGCGGCGTCGAACGGGGGCGCTCACCCACACGGGCGGGAGTCGGCATCTCGGGCAGCACATCGTGCGGTGCGGCCTCCAATACCGCGGTGTCGACGGACACAGGATTGCCATTGGCACGGCGCGTACGCCGCATCGGTCGGGCCTTGCTCGAGGGTGCTGCCCCGTAGCCGACGAGATTCGGCGGCGTCTTCTCTTCGGCAGGCTCGCTCTTCTCTTCGGCGGGCTCCGCACCTTCGACCGGCTCTGCGCGTTCGACCGGCTCTGCGCTCTCAACCTCGAAGGCGATCAACAGCGAACCGACAGCGACTGTCTCCCCCGCTTGGGCGTGCAGAGCCGTCACCGTGCCCTCATAGGGCGACGGCAGCTCGACGATGGCCTTGGCTGTCTCCACCTCGGCGAGGGTCTGGTTCAGTGTGACCGTGTCACCTGGCGCGACGAGCCACTGCACTACTTCGGCCTCGGTGAGACCCTCGCCGAGGTCAGGGAGATGGAATTCCTCGTTCATGAGTCGGCTCCCGTCAGGCTGTTCGGGCGGTCCATCACGCGGTCGACCGCGTCAAGGATCCGATCCAAATCCGGCAGATGGAACTTCTCGAGTTTCGAGGGCGGGTACGGCACATCGTGCCCGGTGACACGCAGCGGTGCCGACTCGAGATACTCGAAGCATCGCTCGGTGATGCTGGCGATCACCTCGGCGGCGACTCCGGCTTCACGCGACGCCTCATGGGCGACGACGACGCGTCCAGTGCGACGCACTGACGCGGTGACGGTGTCGTAATCCACCGGGGAGATCGAGCGCAGGTCGATGACCTCGAGCGACAGACCCTCGTCCTCGGCTGCGGCTGCGGCATCCAGCGCGGTTGACAGCATGGCGCCGTAGGTGATGACCGTGGCATCCGATCCGGCGCGCACCACGCGAGCAAGGCCCATAGGCGGGGCATCCGCCAGCGAAGAATCCAGATCGACCTCACCCTTGTGGTGGTAGAGGCGCTTGGGTTCGAAGAAGATGACCGGGTCATCCGAGGCGATCGCCTGCTGCAGACAGCGGTAAGCGTCCTGCGGGTTGGAGACCGCGATGACGCGGAGCCCCGCGGTGTGCACGAAGTATGCTTCCGGCGATTCTGAATGATGCTCGGCCGCGCCGATGCCACCCGCCCAGGGAATCCGGATGGTGATGGGCATCTTCACCCGACCCTGCGTGCGGTAGTGCAACTTCGCGACCTGCGAGACGATCTGATCGAACGCCGGGTAGACGAATCCATCGAACTGGATCTCGACGACCGGGCGGTATCCGCGATAGGCGAGACCGACAGCAGTCCCAACGATGCCTGATTCTGCGAGTGGTGTGTCGATGACGCGAGAGGCGCCGAACTCGTCCAGCAGCCCATCGGTGATGCGGAACACTCCGCCGAGCTTGCCGATGTCCTCGCCGAGCAGCACGACTTTGTCGTTGTCTCGCATTGCCTGACGCAACCCAGCGTTGAGCGCCTTACCCAGAGTGATCTCAGTCATCTCAGGCCTCCTCGAACGATGCGAGGTACGCCGCGTACTCGTCCCGCTGGCGCGAGATTCCTGTGTGCGGCTCAGCGTATACGCCGTCGAAAACGGCCAGCGGCTCGCGCGTGACCATGCTCAGACATGCCGCGCGCATCTCGCGTGCCATCACGTCAGCGTCAGCGTGCGCTGCGGCGATCTGCTCGTCGTCGATCTCGCCCGTGGCGCGCAAGTATGCCTCAAGCCGGGAGATCGGGTCGCGTGTGCGCCATGCCTCCAGTTCCGCCGGGTCGCGGTAGCGCGTGGGGTCGTCAGAGGTGGTGTGCGGTCCCATCCGATACGTCACCGCTTCGATAAATGCGGGTCCCTTGCCTGCGCGGGCATGGGCCAGTGCCCACCGCATGGCGGCCATGCAGGCCAGCACATCGTTCCCGTCGACGCGCATGCTCGGGATGCCGAACCCAGGCGCACGGCCCGCGATCGGGTACTGCGACTGCAGCGCGACAGGCTCAGAGATCGCCCAGTGATTGTTCTGGCAGACGAACACCACCGGCGCCTGGTACGAGGCTGCAAAGACCATCGCTTCGTTGACGTCGCCCTGGCTGGTTGCACCGTCACCGAAATAGGTGACGGCAACTTCCGGAGCCTTCTCAAACTTGATGCCCATGGCGTAGCCGACCGCGTGCAGCGTCTGCGCGCCGATGATGATCTGCAATGGCGCCATACGTATCTGGGCTGGGTCAAATGGTGCGCCTTCTTCGCCACGCCATACGCGCACGAAGTCGCCCGGCTGTGCGCCGCGGGCGTAGATCACACCGGTCTCCCGGTAGCTCGGGAAGACGAAGTCGATCGGATCAAGGGCACGGGCGGTGCCGATCTGCGCTGCTTCCTGACCCTGGCAGGGCGCCCAGAGACCCAGCTGGCCCTGTCGCTGGAGCGCGAATCCCTCGGCGTCGATACGACGGAGGATGACCATGTCACGATGAAGTGCGCGCAACTGCACGGCATCGACGTCTGCGACGTATCGCTCGAGCTCAGGGTTGCTGAGTCGAGTTCCGTCCGGCGCGATAAGCCGCTCGGTGAGTTCGAGATCCTGCGTGGTGTCTGCGATTGGGGTGATCTGCGGTGACATCATCGTCCTCCTGTCGTGTGTCTCCCTCGTGAGGAGTTGCACGCCTGCTCCGACGTCTTCATCGGATGCTTCGAGCGTACGTCCATTGATCAGCACGCTCAAGCATCTCCCCCTACCTTGAGCATGTTGCCCAGTTATTGCCCGGGCATCCTGCTAACGTTTGGCACTATGTCTGCTCTCGATCGCGTTGACCTCGAACTGCTCGCCGTGCTCGCTGAGGATCCCCGAACAACCGTCGTCGCGCTTGCTGAGGCACTCGGTCTGTCACGCAATACGATTCAGGCCAGGATGGCAAGGCTGGAGAGTACCGGCGTCTTCCTGTCCTACGAGCGCTCCTTCTCTCCCGAAGTTCTCGGCTTCCCGCTCCAGGCATTCGTGAGCATTGGCTTGCGACAGACAGATCTCCCACGCATCACTGCGGAGCTCGCCCGCATCCCCGAGATTCTCCAGGTGCATGGGCTCAGCGGATCCATCGATCTCCTCGCACGCGTCGCCTGCAGAGATGCGCGGCACCTGTTCGACACGGACGCCCGAATACTTTCCATCGACGGCGTCGAGCGCACCGAGACATCACTCGCGATGGGCGAAGTGATTCCGTTCCGCGTTGCCGGGCTTATTGGCCTCGCGCGACGGGAACCCTAAGGAAACGACGGATCGCCCCGGCCGCTTCTGCCGGAGTTTCGTAGTGGATCAGGTGTCCCACGCCGGCGATCTCCACGAGCTCCGCGTTCGGGAACAGCGTCGCGAGGTACCGCTCTGCGTCGATCGGGGTGATGTCATCCTGCTGCGCCGCGACCAACAGTGTCGGAACGTCGATCTGAGGGGCATAGGCGCGAACGTCGTTGGAGACACTTGCGACGAAGGCGTCTCGCAGCACGTCTCGATCAGCGAAGTCGGAGAAGTAGGTGTCGTGCTGATCGTGGATGAAACGGCGAAGCACAGGGTCCTTGGTCTTGGCCATCGTGAGGCTCATGACTCGTACGATCAGCTTGCTGCGCAGCAGCGCGGTTCCGAGCTTCGCTGGCAGCTTCGCGCCCAGGTCGTAGTAGAAGACCGCGAGCCGTGTCATCACGCCCTTCGGCCCCTCCAGTGCGGGTGCGCCGATCGGGTTAATGAGGACGAGGCGGGGCGTCTCCAAACCGCCAGCGACTGCAGCCGAAGCCACTATGGATCCGAAGGAGTGGCCGAGGATGACGGCGCCGGGTGCGACAGCGGCGGCGAACTCCTGCAGCCAGCCTGCGTACTCGTCGAGGTCATGTGTGCGGCCAGGAATCGGCGCAGTCTCACCGAAACCAGGGAGATCAGGCGCAATTACGCGGAGCTCTGGGAGATACGCGAGCACAGGCTCAAGCCCATGGTGCTCGCCTCGGAAGCCGTGCACCGCGATTACTGTGGGGACACCCTCGACATCGAGTGAGGGTCCGTACACCCAGTACGCCGTCGTCCCGCCTCGCACGAGAACCTCATGACGCTCAATGGGAAGGCGGCTGAGCCGTTCGGCATAGGGCGAGAAAACGGGCATGAATCCAGTCTACGGGCGAGCCTGCGCCGTAATGTCCGAGGCCCTCCCTACCGTGGTGTCATGGCAATCGATCTCGAACTCCCCGTCTGGCTCGGCCGTATCGGCGTCTTCGATCTGGAGACCACCGGCGTCGAAGTCATGACCGACCGCATCGTCAGCGCTCACGTGGGTGTGCTCGATGCCAAAGGGCGAGAGATCGCGGCGCGGTCCTGGCTTGCCGACCCCGGCATCCCCATTCCGGATGGTGCGGCGGCCGTACATGGAATCAGCACGGAACGGGCACAGCGTGAAGGGCGAATCGCACGCGAGGTCGTCGCCGAGATCACCGAGTCGTTGCGGGCGCTCTTCGCCCAGGGCATGCCTGTTGTGGCATATAACGCCTCCTACGACTTCTCCCTGCTGACCAACGAGTGCGTGCGGCACGGCATTCCGCCGCTCGAAGCGCCGGGCCCCATCATCGATCCGCTGGTCATCGACAAGGCGGTCGACCGTTATCGCAAAGGAAAGCGCACGCTCGAGGTCGTCGCCGAGCACTACGGTGTGACGCTGGATGGCGCGCATGAAGCGTCGGCAGATGCCATCGCGGCCGGCCGCGTCGCCCAGGCGATCGGGCGCACTTTCGATCTTGCGCCGTCGGCGCACGAACTTCACACCCAGCAGATCAGCTGGGCTCGCACCCAGGCGGAGAGCCTCACCGAGTACTTCATCCGTATCGGCCGCCTCGATGCTGAAGACGCGCTCGACGGCACGTGGCCGGTGCGGCAGCCAGCTGGCTGAGTGCCAACGCTAGGACGTGCCTGAGCCGGGAATACCCTCGAGACGACAAAGGCCCCGAACTCCGAGAGGGAGTGCGGGGCCTTCGTACTGCAGGAGGCTGCTTACTTGCTGCCGCCGAAGCCCTTGAAGCGCTGGTTGAACTTCTCGACGCGACCGGCCGAGTCCATGATGCGCTGCTTGCCCGTGTAGAACGGGTGCGAAGCAGAGGAGATCTCGACGTCGATGACGGGGTACTCCACGCCATCCAGCTCGATGGTCTTGCTGCTGCCCACGGTGGAGCGGGTGAGGAACGTCTCGCCCGAGCCGAGGTCGCGGAACACGATGTCCTTGTAAGTGGGGTGAATGTCAGTCTTCATGCGGATTCCTTGGCTTGCGGGGTGCGTACAAAATGAAAGTCAGAGGGTGCAGGTGCACCAGGGGTTGAGTTTAGCAGATCTGCGCTCACGAAGTGGCGCGCGCGGCGTACCGGCCCTCGTCTGATGTGAGCAGGATCGGCATGCCGAATGCCTCGGTGAGAGCATCCGCCGTCAAGGTCTCCGCAATCGGCCCCGCCGCGACGATGCTGCCGTCGCGAATCAGAAGCACGTGCGTGAACCCGACCGGAATCTCCTCGACGTGGTGAGTCACCATGACCATGGCCGGCGTCGTGGGTGAAGAAGCGTAGCCGCTGAGAAGACTCAGCAGCTCTTCGCGTGCCCCCAGGTCAAGCGAGGCGGTTGGCTCGTCGAGCAGCAGCAGCTCGGGATCGGTCATCACCGCGCGGGCAATCTGGACGCGCTTCTGCTCGCCATCGCTGAGCGTTCCAAAGGTGCGGTCAGCGAGGTGATCGAGCTTCCACTCGCCGAGTACGCGCAGCGCACGTCGTTCGTCGATGTTCTCGTACTGCTCGTTCCAGCGCCCCATCACCGAGTACGCGGCGGTGAGCACGACATTGAGCACGGTCTCATCACCCGGGATGCGCTTGGCCATCGCCGAGGACGCGAACCCGATCCGCGGCCGAAGCTCGAAGACATCGGTACGCCCGAGCATCTCCCCGAGCACGGTGACAGTTCCCTCGGTGGGGTGCATCAGCGTGTCAGCCAACTGCAGCAGGGTGGTCTTGCCGGCACCGTTCGGGCCGAGCACCACCCATCGCTGATCGTGGGCGACCTGCCAGGTCACATGATCGATGATGTTGCGCCCGTCACGGCGCACGACGGCATCGGTGAATTCAAGAGCGCTCGGCATGTTTCCAGCCTATCGGCTCACCGGGTCAGGTCTGCGTAGAGCGCGCGCGTGGTGTCGGCAATCGCCGCCCAGCTGAACTCTGCGGCCGCGCGCTGGCGTCCGGCGGCTCCGTACTCGGCTGCGCGCTCAGCATCCATCGCGACTTCCGTCAGCACACGCGTGAGATCCGCGACATATCGATCAGGGTCTACGGGCGTGCCAGTGCCATCCTGTACCTGCTCGATCGGCACCAGCCGGCCAGTGACGCCATCGGCGACGACCTCAGGGATGCCACCGGTCGCTGTGCCGACGACGGCCGCACCGCATGCCATGGCTTCGAGATTCACGATTCCGAGCGGCTCGTACACGGACGGGCACACAAACGTCGTCGCCGCCGTGAGAATCGCGGATAGCTCATCACGCGGCAGCATCCGCTCGATCCAGATCACGCCCCGTCTGCTCTGCTGCAGCAGCCGCACGCCCTCCTGTACCTCGGCCATAATCTCGGGAGTGTCCGGGGCCCCGGCACAGAGCACAAGTTGTACCTCTGGTGGCAGCTGCGCAGCGGCCCGCAGCAGATACGGCAGCCCCTTCTGCCTGGTGATTCGCCCGACGAAGACCACCGAGGGCCGCGACGGATCCATGCCCATGCTCTGCAGGAAAGCGGCATCCTGAACTGGACGCCACCGTTCGACGTCTATCCCGTTGTGGATTACCCGAACTCTGTCTGGATTCACCTGCGGGTAGCTGCGCAGAATGTCCGCGCGCATTCCCGCGGAGACGGCGATGATCGCCGACGCGTTCTCATAGGCGAGTTTTTCGATGCCGCTGGACACCGCGTATCCGCCGCCGAGCTGCTCCGCTTTCCAGGGCCGCAGCGGCTCCAGGCTGTGGGCGGTCAACACGTGCGGGATGCCGTGCAGCTGCGAGGCGATGTGACCGGCAAAGTTCGCGTACCAGGTGTGACTGTGCACGAGGTCGGCGCCGGCGACATCCCCCACCATCGCAAGGTCTGTGCCGAGCGTCTGCACTGCGGCGTTTGCACCTGCCAGCTCTGCCGGAGTTCGATACGACTGGGCCTGCAGTTCGTCGCGGTCCGCACCGAAGGCGCGCACCTGGACCTCGATGGTTTTCCTCAGCGCCGTGACGAGCTCGGCCACGTGCACACCAGCACCGCCATAGATCTCCGGCGGGTACTCCTTGGTGATCATGTCAACTCGCATGCCTGAACGCTAGTACAGCGAGACCTTCGGGATCTATGGTTGAGCCATGGCGGTCCCAAAGAAGATTTTCGGCATCATCCTCGCCGGCGGCGAGGGCAAGCGGCTTATGCCCCTGACAGCGGATCGAGCGAAACCGGCCGTACCTTTCGGTGGACAGTATCGACTGATCGATTTCGCGATATCCAATCTGATCAACTCGGGGCTGCGGCAGGTCGTCGTCTTGACTCAGTACAAGTCACACAGCCTCGACCGCCACATCTCGCAGACGTGGCGAATGTCTTCGCTACTCGACTCGTACGTGACCTCTGTGCCCGCACAGCAGCGGCTCGGCAAGCGCTGGTTTTCCGGTTCGGCCGATGCCATTCTGCAGAGCCTGAACCTCATCAACGATGAGAAGCCGGACATCGTCATCGTGATCGGCGCCGACCACGTCTATCGGATGGATTTCCGACAGATGCTCAAGGCGCACATCGCTTCCGGCGCGAAAGCGACCGTGGCCGGCATCCGCCAGCCGCTTTCGATGGCAGATCAGTTCGGCGTCATCGATGCCGAACCGGATGGCAGCGGGCGGATCCGCGCGTTCTTGGAGAAGCCGGTGGATGCCGAGGGCCTCGCCGATTCACCGCACGAGGTACTCGCGTCCATGGGTAACTACATCTTCGACACCGATGCGCTGATCGAAGCGGTGCAGACCGACGGCGAACTGCCCAACTCGAGCCATGACATGGGCGGTGACATCGTGCCGTATTTCGTCGAGCGCGGTGAGGCCGGGTACTACGACATGAAAGAGAACGATGTGCCGGGGTCGTCGGTACGCGATCGCGCGTACTGGCGTGATGTCGGGACGATCGATTCGTTCTTCGACGCGCACATGGATCTCATCTCGACACTTCCGGTGTTCAACCTGTACAACACGTTGTGGCCGATCCGCACCCAGAGTGTGAACGCGCCGCCCGCAAAGTTCGTGCGCGACGCTGTGGGGCGCATCGGGAACGCGATCGACTCAATCGTGTCTCTGGGATCTGTGCTCTCCGGCACGCATCTGGAGCGCAGCGTGGTAGGTCCCGGCACACTCGCGGCCGGTGGCTCGACGATCACCGACTCGGTGCTGTTCGACCAGGTGAGCGTAGGCCAGGGTGCCCGCGTTCATCGGGCGGTCCTCGACAAGAACGTGGTGCTGTTCGACGGCGCCACAGTCGGGGTCGATCGCGAGCGCGATCTCGAGCGCGGATTCACCGTGACCGAGTCCGGAATCACCGTGGTGGGCAAGGGCGTGCAGGTCGAGCGCTGATCGGCGCGCTACGCTCGATCGCGTGACTGCTGCGCGCTTCCTCGTCGTCCTCGATGCCGATTCCACTCTGATCCGCAATGAGGTGATCGAACTTCTTGCCGATGAAGCCGGCCGCCGTGAAGAGGTTCAGGCCGCTACAGAGGCCGCCATGCGCGGCGAGGTCGACTTCGCAACCAGCCTGCGCTCGCGAGTGTCCGCACTGACCGGCGTCTCCACCGATGCCTTCGCACGCGTACGTGCCCGTGTCAAGCCGACACCGGGCGTTCGTGCGCTGACCGCCGCCGTCCATGAGCGTGGCGGTGTCGTCGGCGTCGTATCCGGCGGATTTCACGAGATTCTCGATCACATCGCGCCGGATCTCGGCGTTGATCGCTGGCGCGCGAATCGGCTGGCCGTAGCCGACGGCGCGCTGACCGGGTTTGTCGAGGGCGAGATCGTGGATGCTGCCGCCAAGGCGCATTCGCTGAAGACCTGGGCTGCCGAGCTCGGTGTGCCGTTGAAGGCGACGATCGCGATCGGCGACGGCGCAAACGATCTGCAGATGATGGCGGTCGCGGGGCTCGGACTCGCATTCAACGCGAAGCCGGCTGTGCGCGAGGCTGCGAGCCTCGTGATCGGCCCACAGGACCTCCGCGCAGTGATCCCGCTGCTACCATGACTCGGCGAGTCTGGACGTTAGTGGCCCATTCCCAATCCACCGTCGACCGGAATCACCGCACCTGAGATGTAACCGGCATCGTCACCGGCGAGCCACGTGACGACGCCGGCAACCTCATCCGGCGTCGCGAAGCGCCCGGCGGGGATGCTCGCCTTGTACTGCTTCTGTGTCTCCTCCGACAGCTCGGCAGTCATGTCCGTCTCAATGAAGCCGGGCGCAACAACGTTCGTGGTGATGCCACGTGCGCCGAGTTCACGCGTGAGCGAGCGTGCGAAGCCGACCAGCGCGCTCTTGGAAGCGGAGTAGTTGACCTGCCCGGCCGAGCCATACAGACCGACGACACTCGAGATCAGGATCACTCGTCCGAAGCGCGCCCGAAGCATCCCCTTGGATGCACGTTTTACGACCCTGAACGTTCCGCCGAGATTCGTTGCGACCACACTGTCGAAATCATCCTCGCTCATGCGCATGAGAAGCGTGTCCTTGGTGATTCCGGCGTTCGCGACGACGATCTCGACCGGGCCGAGTTGCGCTTCCACCTCGGTGAATGCCGCGTCGATGGCGGCAGCATCCGTCACATCCGCACGAACTGTCAACGTGCCCTCTGGCCCCTCACCGCTGCGAGCTGTGACAGCGACGCGGTAGCCATCGCGCACGAAGCGCTCTGCAATCGCACGACCGATGCCGCGGTTACCTCCGGTGATGAGGACGACGCGTTCTGAATTCATGTTTCCACTCCCAATGGCGCTCAGTCAGGCCGGAGCCATCATATCGGGGTGCGGGCACCGGATCACCGAGGCAAAATTGACACTGCCCAGGGCAACTGGGAGCCTGAGTGCAACGAAAGGCAGCGGTATGAGCGAGAACAATGGATTCCCCGGGGTAGAGCCCACAGTTGCACCCGTCCCGCTGGCGAATCCCTACGCTCCTCCGCAGCCCTATCCCGGCGCTGCCGTCCAGCCAAGCGCGCCGAACTATCCGGCTGCGCCTGCCCAGCCTGCTGCGCCGAACTACTACCCACCGCAGCAGCAGCAGCAGCAGCCATACGCTGGCGCCCAGCCTTACGCCGCTGGTCAGCCATACGCCACGGCTCGCCCGACCAGTGGTCTCGCAGTGGCCTCGCTGGTCACCGGAATCGCCGGCATCCTCCTCAGCTTTGCGTTCGTCACGCTGTTGGCGTCGATCGTCGCGGTGATCACCGGGCATATGGCGCTCAAACAGCTCCGACAGAACCCGGCGCTCGGTGGGCGAGGTCTCGCAATCACGGGTCTCATCCTCGGCTACATCGGCGCCGTGATCCTGGCGATCACCGTGCTTATCGGCGTCTTCTCGCTCTTCTTGATCGGGAGCGTAGGATTCCTGCCGTTCTTCCTCTCCTAGAACCACCTTTTCGCCTCATGCAGCGCCATCCACAGCACTCTGCGCGGCGTAGGCTGGAAGCATCGTGAAGCACTCTCGCCATGCACCCGCAGTCACCTCCCTGCCACAGGCCCCGCAGGATGAGGCGAGCGCTCGTGTGCGCCGGTATGCCTTCACGATGCTGATCCGCGTCGTGTGTTTCGCCCTCACCGTGCTGGTCACTCCATACGGGTGGTACACCTGGGTGTTCGCGTGCGCTGCCGCTTTTCTCCCTTATATTGCCGTCGTCTTCGCCAACGCCGTCAGTCCGACAGCCAAAACAGCGCCAGAGTCCCCGACGCAGCAACTGTCTGCTCCGTCGGTCGATCCTGATGCCTCTGCGGAGCCCACCGATCCGACGATTATCACCATCCAGGAGCATCCTAAGGATGGCGAACAATGACGCCGGAGTGCTCGCGAGCGGCATGCCGAAATGCTGCAACGCAACACATCGTCTGGCGAAATCCCCGAATTCACGCGGCAGATCGCGAAAAGATCTGGCTCGCCTGTGACGAGCATGTCGACTATCTACACGATTACCTGGCGGCCCGGGATTTCCCGGTGACGGTGCGCGAAGGACTGCCTGAATGAACAATCGCTTTGTCCGGTGGGGTATTTATCTCCTTGTGTCCGCAGCCCTCGCTGCCGGGTGCGTGTACCTGTCCAACTGGCAGTTCGATCGCAATGAAAGCCGCGCCGGACAGATTGCACTCGTCGAGCAGAACTACGACGCCGTGCCAACGCCTCTTGCCGACGCGATCGGCGCTGATGGCGAATTCGACCCTGCGGATGAATGGCACCCCGTGCTGCTGCAGGGTGAGTACCTCACCGACAGGCAGATCCTCGTGCGCAATCGCCCGCACGGCGGCACGAGCGCATTCGAGGTACTGGTGCCGTTCCGCGACGTCGATGGGCGCATCTTCATTGTCAATCGTGGGTGGGTCGCTCCGGGAGAGGGAGCCCTCCCCGATGCGGTGCCGGCCCCACCGACCGGGACGGTCGAGGTTATCGTCAGGTTGCGCCCGGGTGAGCCGCTCCCCACTTCTGGTCGCAGCGCCCCCGAAGGTCAGCTGCCCACGATACATCTGCCGAGTATCGATGCGCCGAGCGACGCCGAGGTCATCACGAGCGCCTACGGACTGCTGGTGAGCGAAGACCCGGCCGCCGAGACCGCGCTCGGAGGATTCGACTCCCCCACGGAAGATCCAGGCCCCCACCTCTCGTACGCGATCCAATGGATCCTGTTCGCACTGATGGGGTTGATCTTCGTCGGCTACATGATTCGCACTGAGGTCCAGAAGCACCGTGAAGAAGCGGAGGGACGTCCCGCCGTGGTCAAGAAGTCACGACGACGCGATCGCGACTCCGATGCCGAAGATGAGATGCTCAACGACGTCGAAGCACGCGTCTGAGCAGCTCGCTCAGTCGGCCAACCACTCAGGCTGTCAGTCGGTCAGTCGGCCAACAGATCCGGGCGACGCTGTCGGGTGCGCTCGAGCTGCTGCTCATGACGCCAGGTGGCGATCGCCCCGTGGTTGCCGCTGAGTAGCACATCCGGGACGGCGCGCTCGCGCCAGGTTGAGGGCTTCGTGTACGACGGGTATTCGAGCAGGCCGTCCTCGTGCGATTCCTCGACGAGGCTTTCCGGGTTGCCAACAACTCCTGGAATCAGTCGCCCGACTGCTTCGATCATCGCCATCGCAGCCACTTCGCCGCCGTTGAGCACGTAGTCGCCCAGGCTTACCAGACGCACCTCGCCGAGCGCGGCTGCATACTCAAACACCCGCTCGTCGATGCCTTCGTAGCGGCCACAACCGATAATGATGTGCTCCCGCTGAGCGAAATCTCGAGCAGTCTTCTGTCGCAGAACCTCGCCCGCCGGCGAAGGGAAGATGATGGTGGGCTGCAATGAATCCTTGGCCAGGTCCTCGAGCGCCAGAGCCCAGGGCTCCGGTTTCATGACCATTCCCGCTCCCCCGCCGTACGGGGTGTCGTCCACAGTGCGATGACGGTCACTGGTCCAGTCGCGCAGATCGTGAATCCGAAGGTCGAGAATGCCCGTCGCACGCGCTTTGCCGAGCAACGACAGTGTCAGGCCGTCGAAGTACGACGGAAAGATGGAGACGACGTCTATGCGCATGCGTTGATCGTAACGATCACTCACTCGGCCTCGGTGTCAGGGAGCTCTTCGAAGAGCCCTGCAGGCGGAGTCACAATGACGCGACCACCTGCGACATCGACGAAGGGCACAATGGCTTCCACGAAGGGAACCATGATATCCGCGTCGTTGCCCGTGCCGGTCGAAGGCCGAATGATGAGTAGATCCTGCGCCGACATGTGCTCGACACGGACGACCTTGCCGACGACCTTCTCGTCGCGGACGACATCGAGGCCGACGAGCTGGTGATCATACCAGGCGTTCTCTTCTACTTCGTCAAGATCCTGATCGATCCAGAGAATGGCGCGCACGAGTCCATCCGCGCCCTCACGGTCGTCGATGCCCTCGAAGAAGACAACGGGACTTCCGTTCATGACCCGGTACTCGCGGACGATGACTGTTTTGCGATGCCACGGAGATGCCTCAGGCACCTGCAACGTGAACTCCGCACCGACCACGAAGCGTCGCTCCGGATTGTCGGTGTACAACTCCAGCTTGAGCGCACCCTTAAGGCCGTGGGCCTTGACGAGGCGCCCGACGCGCAGCTGGTTCTTGCCCTGGTTTCGTTCTGTCGACTCCACGTCAGTCGTCCGCGACGTCAACGCGAATACGCTGCCCATCAGCCAGAGCGGTGATGAGCGTACGCAGAGCCTTTGCTGTGCGGCCGCCGCGCCCGATCACGCGCCCCCGGTCGTCGGGGTGCACGCGCACCTCGAGCAGGTCGCCTCGCGGCGAAGAGGAAGCGGTGATACGAACATCTTCAGGGTGATCGACGATCCCCTTGACGATGTGTTCGAGCGCGGCAGCGAGCACGGCGATTACTCGGCGTCGGTGGCGGGAGCCGCAGCGGCCTCCGCGTCGGCAGCGGCGGGCGCCTCCTCAGCGGGGGCCTCCTTCTTCTCTGCCTTCGGCTTCACGACAGACTTCTTCGCGCCATCGATCTCGAAAGGCACCTTGGGAGCCTTGACCTGAACGGTCGAGACTGCGTCCTTGTCGCCCTTGAACTTGCCCCAGTCGCCCGTGAGCTTAAGCAGTACGGTGACCTGCTCAGACGGCTGTGCGCCGACGGAGAGCCAGTACTGTGCACGCTCAGAGTTGACCTCGATGAACGAGGGCTGCTCGGTGGGGTGGTACTTGCCGATCTCTTCGATCACTCGACCGTCGCGCTTGGTGCGCGAGTCGGCGACGACGATGCGGTAGAAAGGCGCGCGGATCTTGCCCATGCGCTTGAGACGAATCTTTACAGCCACGATTCTCCTGAATTGTGTGGAAGGAAACGAACTGATCGCCTGGAGAGTGGGGTGCACACCCGGCGGAAGCTCAAATGAGTGAACGAGTTCTGGATAGAGGGTCGAGAACATCGTTCGACCCTCCATTCTGCCAGATTCGAGAGCGAGTAGCGAAACGAGAGGCCGATTCGATATTCGTGTCGCGCTCGCTGCGTGTCAAACTGTGCTCGTGAAGCAAGAATTCGCCGTCTCACCCCGGTCCACCGTCGGCCTGGAGTGGGAAATCATGCTGGCCGATCCGGACACCGGAGATCTCGTCAACCGCGCGCCAGAGTTGCTGCACGCGTTGGAAGGTGAGAGCGAATCGGAGCGGCATACCGTCACCGGAGAACTCCTCACCAACACGATCGAAGTGACGAGCGGAATCGGCGATTGCGTGGCACATGCGGTCAGCGATATCGGCGAAGCGATCACCGCTGTCCGCGCCGCAACCGATCCCGCCGGGATCGAACTGCTCTCCGCAGGCAGCCATCCGTTCGCCAGGTGGTTCGATCAGCGCGTCACTGACAAGACTCGGTACCACCAACTGATCGAACGCACGCAGTGGTGGGGACGCAACATGATGATCTGGGGCATCCACGTGCATATCGGCGTCGAAGACCGTGACAAGGTCTTCCCGATCATCAACGCTCTGACCTGCTATCTCCCGCACTTGCAGTCATTGTCGGCGTCGAGTCCGTTCTGGGCGGGTGAGCGCACGGGCTACGCGTCCAATCGTGCCCTGGTCTTCCAACAGCTCCCCACTGCCGGATTACCCTGGGCGTTGCACAACTGGGGCGAGTTCGAGCGCTATCTCGATGACATGGTCCGCACCGGCGTCATGGCCGATGCAACCGAGGTGCGGTGGGACATCCGCCCTGCGCCGCGCTGGGGCACGATCGAGGTGCGAGCATGCGACGGGCTGTCAACGCTGACCGAACTCGCATCGGTCGCCGCACTCGTACAGGTGCTCGTCGAGCATTTCTCGCGCATGCTCGACGCAGGCGAGCCGCTGCCGCTGATGCCAGCCTGGTTCCACCGTGAGAATAAATGGCGCGCCGCCCGTTACGGTCTGGATGCTCGCCTGATTGTGGATGCTGACGGCACACAGCACAGCGTGCGAGAGCATCTGACCGAGACTATCTCTGCCCTTTCGCCCGTCGCGCGGGATCTGGGCTGCGCCGACGAGCTCGCCTCGATCGCAACGATCCTCGATGAGGGCGCAAGCTATGAGCGCCAGTTGGCTGTCGCGGATGCCACCGATGGCGACCTCCGAGAAGTGGTGCAGCACCTCATTCGCGAGTTCCGTTCCGGGCCGGGAGTGCCGGTGATCTGACCGGGCGGGATGGTTCGCTCAGTCCTCGTCAACCCAGTCGAAGGTGCGAGTGACTGCCTTGCGCCAGCGCGCCAGACGGCGCTCGCGTTCTTCCTCGTCGATGGCAGGCTCCCAACGTGCATCCTCACGCCACATGGCGCGAAGCTCATCGAGATCAGCCCAGACGCCGACTGCGAGCCCCGCAGCGTAAGCGGCCCCCAGAGCAGTCGTCTCAATCACAGCGGGACGAATGACGGGAACGCCGAGCACATCGGCTTGAAACTGCATCAGTGTGGCATTGCCCACCATGCCGCCGTCCACCCGCAATTCCTTCAGCGGCACGCCGGTATCGGCGACGACAGCATCCAGCACCTCACGGGTCTGGAATGCGACAGCTTCCAGCGCCGCACGTGCAATATGGCCCTTGTTCGCGAATCGTGTGAGCCCGAGGATGGCGCCCCGCGCATCCGGCCTCCAGTAGGGCGCGAACAGCCCGGAGAATGCCGGGACGACGTACACACCGCCGTTGTCTTCCACAGTGAGGGCAAGTTCTTCAATCTCGGGTGCCTGGGAGATGATGCCGAGGTTGTCGCGCAGCCATTGGACGAGCGAGCCGGTGACGGCGATCGATCCTTCCAGGGCGTATCGAGGCGCGTCCTCGCCGATCTGGTACGCGACGGTGGTGATCAGCCCATTCTCGCTCTCGACGATCTCCTCACCCGTGTTCACGATGAGGAAGTTGCCCGTCCCATAGGTGTTCTTCGACTCTCCGACCCCGAACGCGACTTGACCGAAGGTGGCCGCCTGCTGGTCTCCGAGAATCCCAGCGATGGGCACACCATCCAGCGCGGTGCCGACGGCTGTGCCGTACACCTCCGACGATGAGCGGATCACGGGGAGCATTTCGCGCGGCACACCGAAGGCCTTCAGCAGATCATCGTCCCAGTCCAGCGTGCGCAGGTCCATCAGCAGCGTGCGGCTGGCGTTGGTGACATCCGTGGTGTGGACCCCGCCGTCGGTGCCACCGGTGAGGTTCCACAGCACCCAGGTGTCCGCCGTGCCGAAGAGCAGGTCTCCGCGTTCTGCCCGCTCGCGTGCGCCCTCGACATTGTCGAGAATCCAGGCGATCTTGGACGCGGAGAAGTAGGTGGCAAGCGGGAGCCCAGTGAGGTCTGCGAACCGGCGCACACCACCGTCTGCGGCGAGCTCATCGATGAGCGGCTGTGTGCGGGTGTCCTGCCAGACGATCGCGTTGCAGATCGGTTCACCTGTTGTGCGATCCCACACGATCGCCGTCTCACGCTGGTTGGTGATGCCGATCGCTGCCACGTCGGACGCCGAGACGCGCGCACGTTCGACAGCGACGTCGATAACGGCCTGGACATTCGTCCAGATTTCGGCAGCATCGTGCTCGACCCAGCCCGCCTGCGGGAAAATCTGCTCATGCTCACGCTGACCGGAGGCGACAATGGCGCCCTTCTCGTCAAAGACGATGGCGCGTGTGCTCGTGGTGCCCTGATCGATGGCGACGATATGCATAGTTGTTCTCTCCAGCCGGTGACGGCGTTGTCCGCACTGCTGAACAGCCTAGAAGACGTTGGGTGGATGCTTCAGCACGACTGCACGAACGTGCAGCGCGCCGACGGGTCAAGATCCGACGAGTTGCTCTGCGAGATGTTCGTCCAGGATGAGGTCGGTGATCAAACGGGTGGCTATGGCACCGCGCAGACTCGGCAGCTTTTGTACGCCGGAGACAACGCAGATTCGTCGCGAGGCGCGCGCGAGCACGGGGAACGCCGGTCCAGTGGCGCGGTTGTTCAGTTCGATGTCCTGTGAGCTGCCGTCTTGCCGATAGAAGACCGTAGCGATATCACCCACGATCTGCTCTTCACGGAGACTGCGGTAATCCGCCTTGTCGAGGTATCCGCCGATGTACACGCGGCTGGGAATCTCGGCGAACGGCGAACCGAGTCCGAACAGGATGACGTCAGCGCGTGCCTGTAAATCGAGGACGCGACGCGTGCTTCGCTCGCGCCACATCGCCTCTTTCGTGCGCGCGTCATCGAAGAACGCGGGTACCGGAAACTGTTGGATTCCGGCACCGAACGCCTGTCCGAAACGGTGCAGGATCTCACTGGCGTAGTCCACACCCGTGGTGAACGTGTTTCCTGCTCCGTTGAGCTGCACGACGGTGGAGTTGTGCGTCTCCTTCTTCGGCAGGTGCCTGCTGATCGCATCCAACGTCGATCCCCAGGCGATGCCGAGCGTCATGTTCGAATCGAAGTAGAGCGGTAGCTGGCGTGCGGCACTCATTGCTACTCGTTCGAAGCGCTCGACATCCGACAGGCCCTGCGGTGTAGGCACGACGTGTGCGGCGATACCGAAACGCGCGCGAATACTCTCTTCCAGGCGCAGTTCCTGACCCTGTGGCGGGTGGATTCGGATCTCGACCAAGCCACTGTCCCTGGCTTGGCTCAGCAACCGCGAAACCGAGGAACGCGAGGTTGCCAACTCACGCGAAATCGCATCCATTGTCATGTCCTGCAGGTAGTACATCTGCGCGGCGCGCAATGCTGTGGCCACCTTCGGATCGCTCAGTGCCCTGTCGACCATGACTCCTCCTTGCACATTCGTGCATCCCGCTTGCGCAGTTGTGCCGTTCGGCTCAGGATATACCTGTACGCCCAGCAAGGAGAGACGATGACCGCTATCAGCACCCACCCGATCGAACGAAGTAACGTCCGCGAGGCGCGCGAAAGCGCCCGCACCACCGTCGTCGTCATCGGTGCCGGCATCAACGGCATCTCCACGTTCCGCGATCTCGCGATGCAGGGTGTGGACGTGCTGCTCGTCGAGCGCAACGACTTCGCCTCCGGCGCCACCGCGGCATCCAGCCACATGATCCACGGTGGTATCCGCTACCTCGAGAACGGCGAGTTCCGTCTCGTGAAGGAGTCGGTGCAGGAGCGCAACGGGCTGCTGAAGATCGCTCCGCACTATGTGAAGCCACTCGAGACCACGATTCCGATCTACTCGACGTTCTCTGGCATCCTCACCGCTCCCCTGCGCTTCCTCACTCACAAGTCTGGCAAGCCCCAGGAGCGCGGAGCCTTCCTGATCAAGATCGGCCTCACCCTCTACGACACCTTCTCTCGCGATGGCGGAACTGTGCCGCGACACCGTTTCGTCGGGCGTAAGAAGTCGCTGGCGCAGCTGCCGGCGCTCGACCCCAACATCAAGTACACCGCGACGTACTACGACGCATCGGTGCACGACCCCGAACGACTCGCGCTCGACGTGCTGCGCGATGGCGAAGCGGCTCACGCCGGTGCTCATGCGCTCAACTATGTCGAAGCGATCGGCATGGACGACACGGGCGTCCGCCTTCGCGACCGCGAGACCGGCACCGCGTTCCATGTCGCAGCCGACGTCGTCGTAAACGCCTCCGGCCCCTGGACAGACATCACCAACGAGTCTCTCGGCACTGAGACCGCGTTTATGGGCGGCACCAAAGGCTCGCACATCGTGCTTGATCACCCCGAGTTGCTCGACGCCACCGCTGGTCGCGAGATTTTCTTTGAGCACTCCGATGGACGCATCGTTCTCATCTACCCGCTGAAGGGCCGCGTCCTCGTCGGCACCACTGATCTCGAGGCAGACCCACGCCAACCTGCCCGGTGCACGGACGAGGAAGTGCAGTATTTCTTCGACCTGATCGCTCACGTGTTCCCGACGATCAAGGTCGACCGGTCACAGATCGTCTATCGCTATTCCGGAATCCGCCCGCTGCCGCACCACGACGACACGGCACCTGGCTTCGTCTCGCGCGACTACCGCATCGAGCGCCGCAAGGACGCCTCCTCCCCCGCCGTCTTCAGCCTCGTTGGCGGCAAGTGGACGACGTTCCGCGCGCTGGGCGAGAATCTCGCCGACCACGTGCTGGCGGAGCTCGGCCGCGAGCGTGTCGCCAGCACCGTCGGTGTGCGCATCGGCGGCGGCAACGGTTACCCGAAGACACCGCGCCGCAAGCTCGAGTGGCTGCGCGACAATGTCGGCGACACCGAGCGCGGTCGAGTGCTTTTCACCCGTTACGGCACACGCGCGGCTGATGTCGCCACGTTCCTTGCGGAGGGCGACGATGAGCAGCTGGTCGGTGATGCTCTGTCGACTCGGGAGCTGCTCTGGATGGTCGAGAACGAACAGGTCTGCCACGTTGCTGACGTCGTCTTCCGCCGCACCAGCCTCGCCTTCACCGGCAATGTCGATGCCGGGGTCGTTCGTACGATCGCCGGAGCGCTCGCACCGCTTCTCGAGTGGGATGCCACGCGCGTTGCGGCCGAGATCGACGACACGTCCGCGCAGCTGCGAGACGCCCACGGCGTGAATATTGCCGCAGAGGTACCCGCAGGCTGAACGATCATACGAAGAAAGGCTCCCATCACGTGGTGGGAGCCTTTCTTCGTTTCAGCGTCAGTTCTTGCCGAAGAGCTTCTGAATCTCGGCCATGTCCGCCTCCGTGGGAGCCTTCTGGCCGCCCAGACCGAAACCAGCGCCGGTGGACTGCGCAGTGGGAAGCCCCGCATCCTCGGCTGCCCGCTTCGCGGGGTTACCCGAGCGCGACACCGCCTTGGACTTGCCCTTCTTGCCGCGCTTAGCCGACGCTCCTGGGCGGCCCATGCCTGGCATTGCTCCCATTCCTGGGATGTTCGGAGTGCCTCCGCGTGCGACGGTCTTCATCATCTTCGCGGCCTGCTCGAAGCGCTGGACGAGCTGGTTGACGTCGGTGACGGTCATTCCTGAGCCCCGAGCGATGCGCATGCGACGCGAGCCGTTCAAGACCTTGGGGTTGTGGCGCTCGCCCGGGGTCATCGAGCGGATGATCGCCTCGGTGCGGTCGATCTCCTTCTCGTCGAAGTCCTCGAGCTGCTGCTTCATCTGCCCCATGCCCGGGAGCATCCCGAGCATCTTCTTCATCGAACCCATCTTCTTCATCTGCTGAAGCTGGTCGAGGAAGTCCTCGAGGGTAAAGGTCTCAGTCGCAAGCTTCTCGGCGACCTTCTGCGCCTCATCCTCGTCGAACGCTTCCTGTGCCTGCTCGATGAGGGTGAGGATGTCACCGAGGTCGAGGATGCGGCTCGCCATGCGATCGGGATAGAAGGGCTCGAGGTCATCGAGGCCCTCACCTGTGGACGCGTAGATGATCGGGCGGCCGGTGATAGAGGCCACGGAAAGCGCGGCGCCACCACGGGCGTCACCGTCAAGCTTGGAGAGCACGACGCCGGTGAAGTCGACGCCCTCCTGGAACGCCTTGGCCGTGTTGACGGCATCCTGACCGATCATCGCGTCGATGACGAACAGGACCTCATCGGGGTCAACGGCCTTGCGAATGTCGGAGGCCTGCTTCATGAGCTCAGCATCGACACCGAGTCGGCCGGCGGTGTCGATGATGACGACGTCGTGCTGATGACGACGTGCGTGCTCGACACCGTTTTTGGAGACCTTGACGGGGTCACCGACGCCGTTGCCGGGCTCCGGGGCGTAGATAGTGGCGCCCGCCTGCTCTGCGACGACCTGGAGCTGGTTCACGGCGTTCGGACGCTGCAGGTCGGCAGCGACCAGGAGGGGCGTGTGGCCGTCCTTCTGGAGCTGCTTGGCCAGCTTTCCGGCAAACGTCGTCTTACCCGAACCCTGGAGCCCCGCAAGCATGATCACCGTCGGCGGGGTCTTCGCGAACTCCAAACGGCGCTGTGCGCCGCCGAGGATCTGCACGAGCTCCTCGTTGACGATCTGCACGACCTGCTGGGCCGGGTTCAGCGCCTTGCTGACCTCGTCACCCAGTGCACGTTCGCGCACCTTCGCGGTGAACTCCTTGACGACGACGAGCGCGACGTCGGCATCCAGGAGTGCACGGCGAATCTCGCGCACGGTGCCGTCGACATCGGCAGCGGTGAGCTTTCCCTTCGTGCGAAGGTTGCGGAAGGTATCGGTAAGCCGATCGGAGAGCGTGCCAAAGGTAGCCATGGTGCTCTCGATTCTACGCGAGCGAAGCCTGGACGCTCAGCGCGGCTCGGAGCTGCTCGCGTGCACGTTGGTAGCGGCCTCGCGCGGTGGATGCCGGGATGCCGAGGAGTCCGGCCGCATCCGTGAGGGTGAAGCCATCCCAGTGCACCAGGCGCACGATTTCTGCGAGGTCTGGGTCGAGGCGCGCGATGGCGTCGCGGACCTCAGATCCGGTATCCGATGGTGGCGCTGTCGCGTCGTCCCTAGCCTGTAAGCGGATGCGATCGGCCAAGGCCCATCGTCGACGCTCACCCCGCGCGTGGTTCTGCAGCGTGCCGCGGGCGATGCCGAACAGCCACATACGCGCCTGCTCGTCATCGGCGGGCAGATCACGCACCCGACGCCAGGCGATAACCATCGTTTCGCCGAGGAGATCGGGAGCGTCGTCCGGGCCGACGCGTCGCGCGAGGTACGTGAGGATGTCGGTGCTGCTGCGCTCCAGCGCACGCGTAAGCGGGTCGTCGGCGCGTTTCACTGCTCGCTACCCTCTCCGCTCCAGTCTTCGCCTTCGCAGTGCAGTTGGCTGTGGGAATCCGCGCCTTGGAGATCGCCGTTTCCGCTGTCGTAGCCGTTCGCGACCAGCTCGTTGTGCAGCGCCATGCGCAGTGCCTGCTCGTGCGCGCCCCACTCGATCAGATCAGCGGCCCGAGGATCTGTGACCTGATCTCGTTTGTATATCTCCTCTAAGAACGCGCGATACTCATCCACGAACGGGGCGGCCTCGGCCTCGACATCTGCCGTGGCGAACCAGTCATCGACGATCTGATTCACCTGCGCCTGATTGAACACGTTGTGTGTGTCGATCCCGCTAAAGCGAAGCTCACAATGTCCCCACATCGGCGCCGTATACGTGTAGCTGCGCTCGGGGTTAGCCAACCCTTCACCCCAGACCCAGTCTGATGACGCAGTCGCGACGCCGGCACCTCCCACTAGCAGTAACGTCAGCACCCCACTGAGCACTGCAGTACGACGCGTGCGCTTCGGCGCCGCAGGCACGTCGGCGCGAGCATCCATGATCATTCCGCGAATGTCCGTGGTGGTGATGTCGTGCCGCGCGGGCGCCGAAGTATCCAGCAGCGCGTCAATCGGATCCGTAGCCATGAGTTCCTCCTCGTTCGGGGTGCTTCTACTCATGACCTGTCCGGCCGTCGCGATTTCGTCCGCGTCGGCCTCAAGTTCCCCAGGGAAGATCGTGAATCGCGGCATACGACTCACGCAGCACTGCCTCAGGCGAGCCCTGGCCTGCGCCGTGCTCGGCCCACACCCGCAGCGATGAGAGCACGGCCGCAGCCTGCGCGGCCCCAAGGATGTCTGCCCTGATCACGTCGATACCGGAGGACGTCGCGGCCGCAGCGATCGCTGCAGCGAGGCGCGCATGGCGGATGCCGGTATCGGTGACGAGTTCTTCCTGCAGCCCCATCGCGACGGCGTTGCGCAGCGCAAGAGCCAACGGATCAGGAGCGAAGTCCCGCACGATATGCAGCAGGGTGTCGCGGACGGCTTCGCCCGTGGCATCCGTGCCCATGCCGCTCAGCGCGGCGACTGCCTGCTCGATGCGCTCGTCGAGCCCCGTCCACAGAACATCCGACTTCGACGAGAAGTAGTTGAAGAAGCTGGAACGGCTGACGCCTGCGCGCTGGGTGATATCCGCGACGGATGTCGCTTCGTACCCCTGTTCGAGGAACAACTCGCACGCGGCCTCGGCGAGCGTCTCACGCGAGGAAGCGCGAGGTCGTCCGGCGCGGGGTTCCATCTTCATAGTTTCACCGTACCGCGTGCGACATTCTTCTTCTGATTGACTATTGTTAGACCCAATCCAACAATGCACGAAAGGTGATCATGCTCGACATCCTCACACCGGGTCTCGCGCCAGACCTCGTCCCCTATCTCGAGGGCTGGGAACTGCAGCGACAGGTTCATGCCGACGTCGTCGACGGCACTCGCCCGGACACGCTGCTTCTCCTCGAACACGAAGCCGTCTACACGGCCGGTAAGCGCACCGAGCCTCAGGAGCGTCCGCAGGATGGCACGCCGGTGATCGACGTCGACCGTGGTGGCAAGATCACCTGGCACGGACCTGGCCAACTCGTCGGGTACCCGATCGTGCGTCTGCCCGAGCCGATGGATGTCGTGGCACACGTGCGGCGTCTTGAACGAGTGCTGATCGACGTGCTGAAGCCACTGGGGGTCGATGGATACCAGGTCGACGGTCGCAGTGGCGTCTGGGTGCGCAGGCCACTGTCCGAAGATAAGGTCGCCGCGATCGGCGTACGCGTGCAGAATGGCGTGACGATGCACGGCTTCGCGATCAACTGCAACAACTCACTCGTCGGGTTCCAGGGGATCATCGCCTGCGGCATCACAGACGCCGGAGTCACGACGGTGAGCGAGGTGGTGGCCGCAGACGTCTCCCCCAGCGACATCCTCGACCGCGTGAAGTCCGCGTTCGCTGCCGAGTATGAGGGAGTCCTCGCATGAGCACCGCCGCCCCCGATGGACGAAAGCTTCTTCGCCTCGAGATCCGCAACGCCGAGACGCCGATCGAGCGCAAGCCTGCGTGGATCAAGACCAAGGCGAAGATGGGGCCGGAGTACACCGCGCTGCATTCGCTGGTGAAGGAAGAAGGGCTGCACACCGTCTGCCAGGAGGCCGGCTGCCCGAACATCTTCGAATGCTGGGAGGACAAGGAGGCAACATTCCTCATTGGCGGCTCCCAGTGCACTCGGCGCTGCGACTTCTGCCAGATCGACACCGGCAAGCCGGCTGACTACGACACGGATGAGCCGCGACGCGTGGCCGAGAGTGTCACGCGCATGGGGCTTCGCTACGCGACCGTCACCAGCGTCGCCCGTGATGACCTGCCCGACACCGGAGCGTGGCTGAACGCCGAGACCGTCAGACAGATCCATGCGCAGAACCCGAACACCGGGGTCGAACTGCTGGCGAACGATCACAGCGGCGATCCCGCATTCCTCGGCCAGATCTTCGATGCACGGCCTGAAGTGTTCGCGCACAACGTCGAGACCGTGCCGCGCATCTTCAAGCGCATCCGGCCGGCGTTCCGTTACGAGCGCTCGCTCGATGTACTCACTCAAGCGCGCAGTGCTGGCCTCATCACGAAGTCGAACCTCATCCTCGGCATGGGCGAGGAGCCATCCGAAGTGATCGAGGCTTTGCAAGATCTCCACGACGCCGGATGCGACATCATCACGATCACGCAGTATCTGCGCCCGTCGCCCCGGCACCTACCCGTTGCTCGCTGGGTCAAGCCGGCCGAATTCGTCGAGTTCAAGGAAGAGGCAGAGCGCATCGGGTTCCTCGGCGTGCTCGCCGGGCCTCTTGTGCGTTCCTCGTATCGCGCCGGACGCCTCTGGGCACAGTCGATGATGTCGAAGGGCCGCGAGATTCCGCCGCACCTCTCACACATCGCCGCAAGCGCCGACCTCGGCTTCGCCCAGGCGGTGTAGTCGCCAGAGGCTAGTCCGCGCTCATCACCGACTGCACGCTGCCATCGGATGCCAGATTCACCAGCAGCACCTCATCGGCGTCATCGGGGTCGAGCGCGTACTCCAGCACCGCGAAGGGTTCAGAGCCACCGTGTTCGTCGGCGAGGATCGTCATGCTCATCAGGCGCATCGAGCGGATGATGTCGACTGCAGCGTCACCGCTGACGTCGACGAGCACGTTCTCCAGCTCGTCGCCGTAGGCGAGTTGCTGCTGCAGGATGTACTCGGTCACCTCGCTTGTGCGGTCGTCGACCTCGGCGAGCATGCCGCGCCTGGCCGTGTCATCCACGTCTTCCAGGCCGGAGATGAGCGATGCGGCGATGTCGAGCGCATCCTGCGAGACGTCGTCCTGGTCGGGCGCGGTGAGATCAACCGTCACCGCCTGGTCGCCGAGCTCCACCGTCTCGCTCCAGAATATCGACCCGTCTGGCCCGGAGGACAGGAGCCCGAAGTAATCGTGTTCGATCGCCATAACGCTATAAAACCAGTCCCATCACTGACCGACAAGGGATGCTACGAAGACGTGGGGTGTGAATCCGGTGAGATCATCGATTCCCTCGCCCTGTCCAAGGAGTTTGACCGGGATGCCAGTGCGCTCCTGCACCGCCAGCACGAAGCCACCCTTTGCTGAGCCGTCGAGCTTGGTGAGCACGAGACCGGTAACTCCGGCATGCTTGAGGAAGGCCTCGGCCTGCATGACGCCGTTCTGCCCGGTGGTGGCATCCAAGACCAACAGCACCTCGCTGATCGGCGCCTGTTTCTCGATCACACGACGGATCTTGCCCAGCTCATCCATGAGCCCGCCCTTGGTGTGCAGGCGTCCAGCGGTGTCGATGATCACGATCTCGATGCCCTCGCGCTGCGCGAATTCAACAGTCTGATATGCGACGGATGCTGGATCCTGGCCCTCCTGCTGCGGGCGAACGATTGCCGCTCCCCCTCGCTGGGCCCAGGTTGCCAGCTGGTCGACGGCGGCAGCACGGAAGGTGTCTGCCGCACCCACGACGACGCTGCGCTGGAATCCGCGCAGGAACTTCGTGAACTTGCCGATCGTGGTGGTCTTGCCGACGCCGTTGACGCCGACGACAAGCACAACGGCCGGACGCTCAGTGAGCTTCAGCGTCGTATCGAACTTCGCGAAGTGCTCCTCGAGCGTCTCCCGCAGCATCCGCTGCAGATCCTTCGGGTCGGTGGTGCGGAACCGGGCGACCTTCTCACGGAGTTCTTCGACGATGCGCTCGGAGATGTCAGGGCCGAAGTCAGCCGTGATCAGCGCGGTCTCGAGCTCTTCCCACGTCATCTCATCGATCGTGGGCTTGACGAACATGCCGCGCAGTGCGCGACCGAGGGACCAGGACTTCTCCGCCATGTCTCCAGCCTACGGTGCCGAGGCTGGGCGCCGTCCCGATTCCCGGACGCCGGACCTCACGCACGGCGTGTCAGAGGCTCCGCGAGGTCTGACACGCCGCACGGACCTGTGTCCGTCTGGGATTCGGCACTGCATAGGCTCGGGTGCATGACGTTCACCAGGCTGTACATCCACGGTGCGGGCCGTCGTGGGACGGCAGCATGGCCGGCCGCCGACCACGCGCTCGGTGAGTTCCTCAGTTTTGAGCCAGGATCGATGATCCCGGAGCAGGTCGAATGGCTCGTTCGCAGCTGTTCGAAGCAACGCACTGTCCTCTTCGCGCACTCCATCGGCGCAGTGCCCGCCGTCCTCGCCGCCGCATCCGGCGACCTCGGTATCGCCGGACTCGTGCTGGTGGAGCCCGCCCTCTACGACATCGCGCGCGGTGAGGCTGAGGTGGAGCGCCACATCTCGTCCGTCACCGAAGCGCGTGCACAGGCGGATGCCGGGAACCTGCGCGGGTTCTGGGCGATCATGCGTCCGCTGATGTTCGGCGGACCATTCGACGCCGACGTGTGGGAGGCCGAACGACCGGTCGCCGAGCACTGGGCGGACACAAATGTCCCGTGGGGACACGGCATCCGTGATCACATGCTCGCTGGCATCCCGACGCTCGTCGTCACAGGCGGATGGAACGAAGAGGCCGAATGATCGCTCGCATCCTGACCGAGAACGGCGCACGGCAGGTCGTCTTGGAGGGTGCGGCACATCGCCCACAGGATCTCCCAGGCTTTGCCCCGGCAGTCGAGGAGTTCGAGCGCACCCTCCATTCGCACCTGTGACCGTGCACAACTTCGGAGCGCAGAGAAGACACGCCGCTTCACGACGACGACACGCCGTACGGCGGCCCGATGATCCGAAGTTGTGCACAGCCCAATCCGGCTCAGCCGGCGGCAGCAGCCCTGTCCCCGACGCGCTGACCGACCACCGCAGAGACACCGTCCTGGCGCATTGAGACGCCGTAGAGCGCGTCGGCGATCTCCATCGTGCGCTTCTGGTGAGTGATCACCAGCAGTTGTGAGCTCTCACGCAGTTGTTCGAAGACCGTCAGCAGGCGCCCGAGGTTCGCGTCATCGAGTGCGGCCTCAACTTCGTCCAGGATGTAGAACGGGCTGGGGCGCGCCTTGAAGATCGCGACCAGCAGCGCGACGGCCGCCAGCGACCGCTCACCACCCGACAGCAAGGACAGCCGCTCGATTTTCTTGCCGACTGGCCGTACCGACACCTCGATGCCCGTCGTGAGCATGTTGTCCGGATCGGTCAGCGAAATGCTGCCGGCCCCACCGGGGAACAAGAGCGGGAACACTTCAAGGAACGCCTGCCTGGTGTCTTCGAACGCGCTCGCGAAGATCGTCTGCATACGCTCGTCAAGCTCGCCGATGATCGTGAGCAGATCCTGACGCGTCTGAGTGAGATCGGCGAGCTGTTCAGTGAGGAACGCATGACGCTGCTCGAGGGCTGCGAATTCCTCCAGAGCCAGCGGGTTCACGCGCCCGAGCTGGTTGAGCTTGCGCTCTGCCTCAGCCAATCGGCGCTGCTGCATGCGCCGGTCATACGGGATCGCGGTCGAATCGACGCCATCGATGTCGTCCGGCTCCGACTCCGACTCGCCCGCTGCCAGCGGGTCGCGCGGCACCGCCTGATCCGGACCATATTCCGCAACGAGAATATCTTCATCGAGAGCTAGCTCGGATGCGACGCGCTCCAGCAGGCTCGTCAGATGCAGCTTCTTCTCGTGGATCTGCAGTTCAAGGCCGTGCACACTTTCAGTGAGGCCAGCCAGCCTCTCGCGAAGCGACGTCTCCTGGACGCGAAAGGCCGTGAGTTCCTCGTTCTGCGCCGAGCGTGCGTTCTCGGCCTCGTTCAGGGCCACGCGCGCTTCCGTCACCGATCGGTCGATCGAGTCAAGGATGCGGGGCAACTCCCCCGCGACGCCGGCAGCCGCTTCGCGCTGTGCGCGACGGATCACGGCACGACGCGCGGCCTCAGTCGCGGCATCGCGTTCCTGTTCACGCTGACGCTCCAGACTCGCGACTCGCGACTGGGCTGCCCGCACCCGCTCGCGCAGTGTCTCGATCTCCAGACGCGCACGTACTTCTGTCTCGCGCGCCGCGTCGAGCGCCTCAAGCAAGCCATCACGTGCCGACGCATCGAGAACCGGTCGCGGCGTTGCTTCTGCGTCTTCGAGTGCGGTCCTCGCCGCGGTCGCAGAGGCCTGTGCATCCGCCACTGTTGCCTGCGCCTGGACAAGTCCTGCCTCGAGTCGCTCGCACTCGGCGGCAGCCGACTCGTGCCGAACGGTGACCCGGTTGGCTTGTTCCGCGTATGTCGCCAGCGCGGCGTCGTGCTCGCGCAGTGCGCTCAGCGCGTCCTTGGCCCGGCGTCTGGTCTGCTCAAGGCGCTCCGAGGCGTGCTCGCGCTCCTCGCGCAGCGTATCGACAATCACCCTCACCTCGGCGAGACGATCCTGCGCAGCATCGCGTTCCGCCGCGAGTTCCAGGCGAGAGCGTTCGCCACCAGATCCGGTGCGCAACGTCTGCGCGGTAACAACGTCACCGCCTGTCGTCACGATCGTCACCGCTGTATCACCGAGCGCATCGAGTGTGGCACGGGCACCGCGCGCAGCGGGAAGATCATCAGCGATTAGCACGTGCGAGAGCACCCCGAGTACACCGTCCGGCGCGGTGACGACCGAGGACGCCACTGTGACACCCGCGATCTCGGGCAGCGCCGTGAGGTCGCGCAGGGCATCGGCCATCACGAAATCGACGACTCCACGCTTCTGCGCTGTCGAATCAGCGGCAAGGGCGAAGGCCGCGTCGGCATCGTCGACCAGCACACCTTCGGCGAGAGAACCGAGAACTGCGGCGATGGCAGCCTCGAAACCTGCCTTGACTTGCACCGCGTCACCGACAAGTCCACGTACCCCGGGCGCGCCTGACTTCACAACTTCCGCTGCGCCACCAGATAACGAGAGCGCACTGCTCAGCGCGGATGCTTTCGCCGTCAGTGATTCGGCTTCACGTTCAACCGTGTGCAGGCGCTCGCGCAGGCTCTCCCGCTCGGCATCCGCTGCCGTGGCCTCTCGTTGCGCGGTCTCGTAGGCCGCCGCGTGCTCGGCTGCGCTGCCTTCCGGCGCCTCCGCTTCGTCGAGCAACTCCAACGCCTCAGCGGCCTCGCGGCGCCGCTCGTTCGCCGCCTCGAGAGCGTTCTCCTGCCGCAGCACTGCGCCGCGCACCGCGGCGAGAGCGGATGCCGCGGCCTCTGCCGTCCCCCGTAGCGCCGTCAGCCGCATGTCGTGCTCTGAGACCAGCGCACTCTGCTCAGCGATATCGACGTCCAAAGTGTCGAGCTCTGCCCGCGCGTTCACCACCTCACGGCTGGCGGAAACCGCGTTATCCTGCGCATCTCCGAGCCCGGCAGAGATCTCGGTGATGTTGTCCTTGGCCTCATCGATCGTCGACTGTGTGACCGTCACCGACGTCACAGCGGCGTCGTATTGTTCAGAACCCAGCAACGCGAGCCGCTGGTTCGCGAGCGTGTACAGCGAACGCATCCGTTCCTGAACCTGTTCAAGACCGAAGGTGACCCGCCGCGCCTCATCGACTGCGGCAGAGTTCTGATCGGCTTCGAGCTTCGCGATGCCGGCGCGCACCGTGTCGGCCTGGTCGGTCAGCACGAGACGCTCGGTGTGCCGCTCCCGCTCGGTGCGAGTGTGGTCGGCCAAAGCCGTGCGCAGCGCGACGACATCGTCGGCGAAGATCCGGGCCTTCGCGTCCCGGAGAACCGCCGCGATGGTCTGCGCTTCGCGAGCGATCTCGGCCTGACGGCCCAGCGGCTTGAGCTGGCGGCGAATCTCACCGGCGAGATCGCTGAGACGCGTGAGGTTGGCCTCCATCGCGTCGAGCTTGCGAAGAGTCTTCTCCTTGCGGCGACGGTGTTTGAGGATGCCGGCAGCTTCCTCGATGAATCCTCGACGGTCCTCCGGCGATGCCTGCAGCACCGTGTCGAGGCGCCCCTGGCCCACGATCACGTGCATCTCGCGGCCCAGGCCGGAGTCGCTCAGCAGCTCTTGCACATCAAGGAGCCGGCAGCTGGACCCGTTGATCGCATACTCGCTGGATCCATTGCGGAACAGCGTGCGACTGATCGTCACCTCGGCAAATTCAATCGGTAGGGCACCGTCGCTGTTGTCGATGCTCAGCTGCACTTCAGCACGCCCGAGCGGACCGCGAGTCGACGTACCGGCAAAAATGACGTCTTCCATCTTCCCGCCACGAAGCGTTTTCGCTCCCTGCTCGCCCATGACCCAGGCGAGAGCGTCGACGACGTTCGATTTTCCCGAGCCGTTCGGCCCAACGATGCAGGTCACGCCAGGTTCGAAGACAAAGCTTGTGGGCTGGGCGAACGATTTGAAGCCCTTAAGCGTCAGGCTTTTCAGATGCATGCGGGCACCGTTCGTCCAGGGAGAATCACGCCGCCACGCTACCGGAAATCCGCACAGTTTCCGGCATCCCGCGCGGTACAGAACGTGATCCGGCATGCGCGCGACACGCCGAGAAAACACCAGGATGCTTGACGTCACACCTATTGGGGCACTAACTTTGCAAATCGGATCGCTCACGAAAGGAGGACGCTCATGATTATTTCAAATAACTTTGCTCACACCGCAGGCACTGCCACGGCTCGTGTAGATCAGGCGTCCTCGTACTTCGGCATCCGTCACAGCACGCTGTCATAGAACCACCTGAGATTTCTGGCTCCTTGCGGGCCATCTCTTCCGGTTCTTCCTGCTGTCCGCATCGGTCGATGTTTTGACTCCGACCCTCTGCACTTCTCTGGGCAACGTCTCCATTCTCTGAGACCTCTCGCCCGCGCATCCGGTGACGCCGGACTCTCAGCGCAACGCCCCCCCTTCACAAAAGATCGACAAGAAACGAGCACTCTCGTGCAAACGAACACGCTGCTTCGCAGCACCACCCACCCACCGTGTCCCGAGGAACAGGAAGTTCTCGAGATCACCGTCCCCACCGACCGGGCCGCGCTGCCACTCGCAGATCGGCTCTCGCTCCGTATCGGCGTATGGCTGCTACTGCGGGCCCAGCGTCCGCGCCGGTCACCTGCGCGGACCATGTCTAGTGAAGAAGTGATGCGGCTGTTTGAAACCAGACACGCCACCGAGCGCGAGTCTCTGGCGCTGCTCGCCTATCACGCGCAGCGCCAGCTGTTCTGACCTGGAGTTACTGCGATGAACAGCATCCGCTTGACCGACAACGCGACGCTGCATCCGCTTGTGCTTCCTGCACAGGCGGATGCGGCGCCGTCCGCGCTTGTTCGCGAGTACGCGAATATACGAAACACCTCGATCAGCGACCTCACGGGGCGCGACGAAGAAGACATGACAGCCGAATCGTTGTTGCCGCTGCTGTATGACAGCCCGGAGTTCACCAGACGACAGTGGTACGTGTCCGTAGACGATCAGCTGGTCGGCGTGGGCACGCTGAACATCCTGGCTGATGACGGTGGGCGCACCGGGTTCACGATCATCAGCCTGATCCGCGCGCACTGGGGAGCCGGCATCGGCTCCGCAGCACTCCCCCACATCGAAGCAGCCGCACGCGAAGCAGGCGTCCAGCGTCTGCTGGTGTGGGTCGAGCATCCCGCCACGCCTTCGGAAACTCCGCTGCCGTCACCTACCGGTTTCGGGGAGATCCCGAACGGTCATGGCGCACGCTTCCTACTGCGGCACGGCTTCACACTGGAACAGGTCGAACGAGTGAGCACCTTCACGTGGACGGATGCGAGCCAGCAACGCGCACGCGATCTGCTCGCCGACGCGGAGAGCCATGCATCCGGGTATCGCGTCGTGCAGTGGACGCTCCCCACACCGGCCGAGTACATCGCCGGCTACGCCTGGATGAAAGAGCACATGTCGACAGACGTGCCCGATGCCGACCTCGACATGCCCGCGGAGAAGTGGGATGCCGAGCGGATCGCACGCCACGACGAGCGTCACCTGCAGGCTGGCAACACTGTGCTGGTCACCGCTGCGCAGCACATCGATTCCGGCGAGCTGTGCGCATACAACGAGCTGTCGATCGGACCCGATTCCTCCTCGGCAACGCATCAGGAGGACACTCTCGTGCTCGCATCACACCGCGGTCACCGCCTCGGGATGCTGGTCAAGACAGCCGGTCTCCTGACGTGGCGGGAACAACACCCTGCATCCGACCGGGTGATCACTTACAACGCCGAGGAGAACCGGCCGATGCTCTCCATCAACGAGGCGATTGGCTTCGCAGCCATCGCCTATGAAGGCGCATGGAAGAAGGTACTGACATGAAAGCACTCACGATCACCGAGCTGGTGATCCCCACGGGCGTGGATGCGCCGGACGCGGCAGAGTTTCACGCGATGGTTGATCTCGGCAACCGGATGGCTGAGATTGACGCCGGCATCAATGATCTCAGGGACACCGCAGAACAACTGCTGCCGTCGTGGCTGGATCAGACTGACCGTACGCGTCGCGGTTTCATCGCACGCCGCGAACGTGAGGTCGTCGGCGCGGCCGAGCTCACCACATCCAACGCCGCGGGTACAAACTCTGCGGAGATCGGATTTATGGTGCTTCCGGCAGAGATGGGTAGCGGTGTCGGTCAGGCCCTGCTCGACCGTCTTGTTCAGGAGGCGCATGCGCTCGGGCGCAGCGTGCTGCAGACCTGGTCGCTGCATCCGGTCGCGCTCGGCGAGAGCACCCTCACTCCGGCGACCGGGTGGGGCACGGTGACCACCACCCCGCTCAGCGACGTGCTGCACGCAAACGGCTTCGCTCTGGAGCAGGTCGAACGTAACAGTGTGCTGTCGCTCGAAGACCCGCTCGACGACGTCGAGAAGCGCCTTCAGAAGGCATCCGCGTTCGCCGGCCCCGGGTACCGCGTCGAAACCTGGACGCTGCCGACGCCTGCTCATCTGCGCATCGGATACGGCAGCATGATCGCACGAATGGCAACGGACGTGCCCAGCGGAGAGCTCGTCATGGAAGAGGAAGCATGGGATGAGGACAAGGTCATCCGTCGCGATGGACTGTTCGCCGCGGGCGGGCAGACGGTATCTGTTGCCGCAGTGATTCATGATGCATCCGGAGACATGGTCGCATTCAACGAGCTCCTCATCGGAGCGGATCCGACGGGAGTCACTCATCAGTTCGGCACCCTCGTGGTCGAGGCGCATCGTGGACACCGTCTGGGCACGATAGTGAAGTGCGCGAACCTGCTGCGATGGCAGGGCATTGCTCCCAAATCTCCGAAGGTGTCGACGTTCAACGCCGAGGAAAACCGGCCGATGCTCGACATCAACGAGGCCATCGGTTTTGTACCCGCTTCCTACGCGGCGGGCTGGCAAAAGAAGCTCGATTGAAGGATCATCCTCGGGGATGACCCCGTGTCACGGATCTGCACCTCGAGAGGGACGACCCGTGACACGGAACCGGCGAGGCTGGAATCATGAACGACACCGCCATCCACGCCCATGCCCTGCACAAGACCTTCGGGACGACTCATGCACTCGCTGGCGTCTCTCTGGCCGTGCAGCGTGGGGAGTCCGTCGCGATCATGGGCGCGTCCGGATCAGGCAAGACGACGCTTCTTCATGCCCTCGCAGGAATCACCTCCCCCGACACCGGAAGCGTGGTGTTCTCGCCCGTGAACGGCGCCGCGGTCGAGATCACGACGAAGAACGAGCGGGAGCGCTCGCGACTGCGCAGGGAATCGTTCGGCTTCGTGTTTCAGCAGGGGTTGCTCATTCCTGAGCTCACCGCGATCGAGAACATCGCGCTTGCGCTGATGATCAACGGGTCACCGCGTAGAACTGCGCTGGAGCATGCCTCGGGGTGGATGGCATCCCTCGGTCTGGCGGGACTCGAGGAGCGCCGCATCGGTGAACTATCCGGCGGTCAGGCGCAGCGCGTTGCGATCGCCCGCGCACAGGTGACCGGCGCCGAGCTCGTCTTCGCCGACGAACCGACCGGCGCGCTGGATTCGCAGACCTCCGGCGAGGTGATGGATGCACTCCTCTGGTCGACCACTGGCCAGGGGCGCACTCTCGTGCTGGTGACGCACGACGGGGATGTCGCCGCGCGCTGTTCGCGAACCGTGCACGTCCGCGATGGGCTGATCGTCACCGCAGGAGTATCCGCATGAACGCGCACGTGTTCGCATTGTTGCTACGACCTGCGCCGGGTCAGGGTGGTGTCCTGGCGTTGCCCGCCATCGCCTTCGCATTAGTGACGGCGCTGGTGCTGACAGTGGTCGGCGGTGCTCAGGCGTTTTGGACGTGGACCGATCCAGATGCCGGGATCTACCAGGCTCTCGCCGCCATCGCTCTAGTCCTTCTCGTCGTGCCGCTCACCAATCTTGGTGGCGCCGCCGCTCGCTTGTCTGCCAGACGTCGTGATGAGCGCCTGTCGACGCTGCGTCTGCTCGGGGTGTCGCCCGCCGGCGTCGTCGGGGCGACCGTGCTTGAGTCGACCCTGGTCGCGGGAGCCGGGGCCATCGCAGGGGTGCTCGGGTATCTCGCGTGTGCACCGTTGGTCGGGATGATTCCATTCCGCGGTGAAGCCCTCGGCCTCGACGCGATCTTGCTCGCACCGCTGAGCGTCGTCGCCGTCGTGTCCAGTGCTCTCCTGCTCGCCGCGGTCAGCGCTGCGGTGGGTTTGCGCCAGGTCGTCATCTCTCCGCTCGGAGTGCGCACGCGCTCTGAGGTGCCACGGGTGCACTGGATTCGTGCGGTGCTCGCGGTGGCTGTGCTCGTTGCCGCGTTCGGGATCATGCAGGTATTCCCTGGGATGGCCGGACTCGTCGTCACGATCGTCGTGATCGCAGGCATGTTCGCTGCAGCGCTCGCAGTGCTGAACCTGATCGGACCGTGGGCGCTGAAGGTGCATGCGAAGGGTGGGCTCAAGCGTGCCGAGAGGCCAGCCCGTTTGCTCGCCGCGCGCTTCGTGCTCGATTCACCGAAGGCCGCCTGGCGGCAGGTCAGTGGTATCGCGATGGCAAGCTTCATGGCAGTGTTCGCGGGAACCGGTGTGGCGTTGATCGATACGATGAGCGGGTCTGAAGCGGCAGAAAATGCGATGCTGGCCACAGACATCCGCACCGGGCTGATCATCACATTGATCGCGTCCTTCCTTATGGTCGCCGTCTCAGTCGGAGTGAATCAAGCATCCGGCATTCTCGACCAACGGGAGTTGCATCGCAGTCTGCACTTCCTCGGCGTGCCGATGGCGACGGTCGAAGCCGCACGCGTTCGTGCGGTCATGGCACCGCTTCTGGTGACCGCGATCGGGTCGGCGCTGTGCGCAGCCGCGCTGGTCTTTCCCCTGCTCGGAATCGCAATGATCATTGCGCCGCTGTCGCTGGTGACGATCGCTGCCGTAGTCGGACTCGGAATCGCGCTGGTCTGGGCAGGAGTACGCATGACCCGTCCACTACTAGGGCGAGCGTTTCTGCCAGCCTGACCGCTTCTGAATCAGATGTTCTAACGGCCGTCGACGATGGACATGAAGCCAGCGAAGGCGAAGATGCCGGGCACCGCATAAAGGAACACGAGCGTCGCGAACCAGCCGATGGCGCCGAGAACCGACCAGGCTCCCGTGCGGCGGTCGCGCATATCGAGTCGGTGTCCGGTGGGGTCGATCCGAGGCACGGGTTCGACCCATGTGGCTCCGGGTGTTTTGGTCGATGCGCGGATCGAAGCAATCGCCGCTGAGCGTTGCTGCTGTGGCACTCGCTCATCGCGGTAGCGGCTCGCGTTCGCGATCACCGGTATCGCCGCTTGCAACAGCGATTCCACAGTTCGCCATGACTCGGCGGCAGTGAAGTCTGCAGGCGAAGGTGCGAAGAAGACGAGATGGTCATCGACGATTTCGATGTTGAACTGGTGAGCATTGTCGATCAACTCGGCCATCACGTCCGGTGTGACCACAAAGAGGGCGTCCCGCTCGTAGGTGGCCGGAGTGTAGAGGTGGAACCAACGATCGAAGTCGCCTTCCAGCGACAGCCGCTGGTCTCGCTTGAGGGCAACCGGAAGTTCGTCGAAAAGACCACCTGTCGCCGTCGTCGCAAAGAGCAGATGCGGGAGCAGAACCGGCAATTGCACTGCGAGATAGTGCCATGATCCCGAGCGACGGCTTCGGTACTTCAGGTTTCCGAACTCGACGCCAGGCGCGGCAAATCGAGGATAGAAGGAGGGCTGGCCCACACCCGCGGTGATCATCGACACAAACGCTGTTCTCTGTGTCGGCTCGACCTCGAACCCGTTCGCAAGAGCGGTGAGCGTCTGCCGCCACTCGCTCATCCGTGATCGGCGTGAGGGCGGCAACGCCGCCCATCGATACAGCCAGAAAGCCCCATACAGCCAGGCGACGAACACCGCGGTGCAAATCGCCATGTCTCGGATATCGACGGCGTCGATGCGATTCTGCTGAAGCGTATCGATACGAATTCCGAGTGTCATCAACACGATGCACAGGTACCACAACATGAGGCAGTGATTCACATGCACGAGCACCTGGCGCTTGGTCGGCACCCAACTCGGCCGTGCCGTGCGGCGCACCCGCGCCATTGCCTCGGCGACTTCGTGCTCAGCAGCACCCAACCATCGCAAATCCACGATCGCTCCTCAGCATCCGGTATATGTGAGCAAAATTCGGTTTTGAGAGCATGCCGTGTCCAAGGCTGAAACGGTGTCTAGCCGTGAACCCTAATCTGTGGCGATGACCCGGCCAAGTTCTCCGAGATCAGCGACGGTGGCTCAGAGGCAGGTCCTCCGTGAGGAGCTCAGCAATCTCGGCGATAGAACGCCCGACGGCGATCCGAAAGTAGGAGACGGCATCGGCGCCAGAGAGCTGGGCAATCAAGTTTCCGTTGGTCGTCCAACGCTGCACACCCGGAGGCCAGCTTGTCATCGGCTTTAACCGTGGTGCCGGGAGCGGCTGAAAGTGAGGCAGGCGAGGGATGTCACGGGAGATCCTCATCTCCGCGCCGACCGCGGCCACCAACCAACATTCTGCGAACGTCGACGGTCGAATTGAGGCGGCCGGCCCACCCTCTCCGCTGTGGATCTGAATCATGGTGTCAGAGCCGCTCGCTGTCCACTGTGTGCCGAACAGGTTAAACCGGATTGTGCGGTCGTTGTGCAGGTCGATCTGGGCGCCAAATGACTGCAGCGCTGAGGTGCATTCTGCTGTCAGCAGTCGATCGGGAAGCTCGTTTTCGCGTCGACGCTGTTCCTGCTCCCACGCAACCCGCGCAAGCGGTTGGTACTCACGTTCGAGGGACTTCAGATTCGGGACGGCGCCTTCAATAAGACGGCGATGCAGCCAGGCGGGGTCGATCTGGAGAAAGTAGCGAAAATGTACGCTGTGTGGCCCACCCTTGGATGTCACCCGGCTGTCGGGGACGAGCAGCTGTACGCCGTGATCCACTGACCAGACGGCAGCAACGCGACCATCCGCGACAGCGACCCAAGACCAGCCATGCTGCCGAATGCCAGGCGAGGCTCGACCTAAGAGAGCGCTCAGCCGCGTGCCGGACGCAACCGTGACCTGGTGAGCATGGGATTGCATGTCGTCACCCATCGCAACGCTGTCTCGGTCGACATCGATAGTAATCGGTCTAAACACATGCATCAATTTAGCAACCTCTGGTTCTCCCGCTCACCTGTCATGGCACGAGCCTCGTCCGCGGCATTCCCTTCCGTAGAGTACATACAGTGACTTCCACGAATCCGCAGCGCCCTGACCTGACTGGCGACCTGACCGGAAATGAACTATTGCGCTGGTACTGGCTCAAGGATGAGTTGGCCGACTTCGCGCGCTCACTCGGTATCCGAGCCACCGGCAGCAAGGAAGTGTTGACGCAGCGTCTAGCCGCGGCTCTCAACGGTGTGTCTTTTACAGAGCCGGTGACGCAGCGCTCAGGAAACAAGGCGCAACTCTCCGGCCCACTCTCTGCCTCGACCGTGATCCCAAGAGGCCAGCCGTGCAGTCAGACCGTGCGTGCGTGGTTCATCGAACAGGTGGGCGAGTCTTTCGGCTTTGACGGCGAGTTGCGCGCATTCTTCGCGGACGCTGACGGCACCCAGACTCTCCAAGACGCCCTTGAACATTACTATGCAAGTCGTGATCAGGGCCAGAAGGCCATCGGCTCACAGTTCGAGTACAACCGTTTCACACGGGCCTGGTATCAGGCACACCCGGAAGGTTCGCGCGAGGATCTTATAGAGGCATGGCGTGACTACCGTCGTCGTCCCGTAGACGAGCGGGGCCGAATCTAGCTCTAGCCAGAACTAGGTGGGGCGCTGGAGATAACGGATTGATCCTTCAAATCACCGTAACCGCTGGCAGACAAGGCAAAAATGCGACGAGCGTCCCATGAACGGAGCCCGTTTGATCGGCGACCCGCAGCGTCGGCACGGCGTCCCTTGCTGTCCGTAAACGTTCAGTGAATGTGCGAAGTACCCCGCCTGCCCGTTCACGTTCACATACTGCGCGTCGAAACTCGTGCCGCCTTCAGCGAGAGCCTTCTCCAGCACGAGGCGCACTTCGCCGAGCAGCCGACGCACAGCCTGCGCTGACAGCGCACTGCCCTGTATCTCCGGGTGGATGCGCGCAGCCCACAGCGACTCATCGGCATAGATGTTGCCGATTCCGCTGACGACGGTCTGATCGAGAAGAATACGTTTGATCGCACTGGAACGTCGGCGCACTCCGGCGACGAACGCCGCATCATCGAACCCGGTATCCAAGGGATCACGGGCAATGTGCTGCACCTGTGTGGGAATCAGATCAGGACCGTCAGACACGAGCGCGTCAACGGCGAGAGAGCCGAACGTGCGCTGATCAGAGAACACGATCGCGAGCTCACCGTGCTGCGGATGCTCGATGCCGAGGCGGATGCGCTCATGCCGCTCGGCCGGTGCATTGGGCGCGCGCAGGAGCATCTGACCGCTCATACCCAGATGGGCGACCATCGCATCGACACCGCCTCCCAGCGGAAGCCAGAGAAACTTTCCTCGCCGAGACGCGCCGACGACGGAAGCACCCTCGAGGCGCCCGACGAAATCAGCGGCACCGGCGGGATGCCGCGTGAGTGCACGCTCATCGATAACCGAGACACTCGTGATCGTCGCGCCGATGACAGCAGGTGCGAGGCCAGCGCGCACGACCTCGACCTCGGGAAGCTCAGGCACTCTCGCCGAGTGTGCGCCATGCGCTGAGCGCCGCGGCCATCTCAGCGGTCTTCTTGCTGGTGCCGGCACCGGTCATGCTCACATCGCCGACCATCACCGTCGCACTGAAGCGACGGTCGTGATCTGGGCCGCTGGATGACACCGAGTACTGCGGGGGTGTGGAGCCAAGACGAGCTGCCAGTTCCTGCAGGCTGGTTTTGGGATCCATGGCCGCACCGTATCGCTCGGGATCGTCGAGCAGTGGTTCGGTCAGGCGGAGTACGAGTTCGGTGGCAGCCTCGGGTCCCGCCGACAGGTATGTGGCACCAAAAACGGCCTCCATGGTGTCGGCGAGAATCGAATCCTTGTCCCGCCCGCCGGTCTGTTCCTCACCACGCCCGAGCAGAAGGTGCTCTCCCAGCCCGATGGTCCTCGCGACCTCTGCGAGGGCGACCGTGGAGACCACGCTGGCACGCCTCTTGGCGAGCTGCCCCTCATCGATGTCGGGGTGGGTCGTGAACAGCATCACTGTCACGGCCTGCCCCAGCACCGAGTCGCCGAGAAACTCCAGGCGCTCGTTGTGCGGGCTACCGCCGTGCTCGTATGCGTATGAGCGGTGGGTCAGCGCCAACGCAAGCAGCTCAGGGTCGATATCGACCCTGAGCTTACTTGCGAGAGATGCAGCCCCGCCGGGGACTTCTGTCACGATCGTGAGACCGTGGTTCAGACGTCGGCGACCTTGCGGCCCTTGTACTCCATGAACAGCTCGGTGCCCTGCGAGTCGGTGACGACCTTCGCCTGGTGCGGGCGGCTGTAAACGGTCTTGCCGTTCTCAATGGTCTTGACGAGCGCAACGGGCGCCGCCTTCCACTGCGCGCGACGCGAGCGGGTGTTGGAACGGGAAACCTTGCGCTTCGGGGGGTTACCAGCCATGGCTAACTCTCTTCTGTATTCTCAGGAACACGGCTCTCTGCCGCACTCCCCTGGTCTGTGATCTGTTGGAGCGCACTCCATCGCGGATCGATGGGAGCGTCTGACTCCACTCCGGTGCTTTCGGTCAGCTTCACACCCGATGTCGGGTCAAGCCCGGGGCAATCCGGCTGACACACCGGCTGAAATGGAAGCGACAGTACAACCGCTTCCCTAACTAGAGTTTCAAGATCCACGTGGTCGTCTTGAACCTCAAAGTCAGTTTCTTCCTCACCAGGATACGCGAAAAGCTCCTGGAACTCGACTTCGACAGGCTCGGCGATGTCAATCAGGCATCTTCCGCACACGCCTTTGTACTCTGCGTCCGCGGTTCCGGAGACGAGGATGCCCTCGTGGACCGACTCGAGTCGCACTTCGACGTCGATCTCAGCACTGGCTTCGACCGAGACGATGCCCTCACCCCACTGCTCTTTCAAAGCTACGGAGAACTGATGCTCGCGCATCTCTCCCGGGCGTCGGACGATGTCACGTACCGGCACCACAAATGGGCCGTTTAGTCGGGTCTTCACCACTTCATGCTACCGGCGGATGCTGAGTGCGGGTCAAATTTGCTCAGCCAGCGCACAGCCAGGCTTCGCTCAGAGCCCCCGCGCTCCAGTATCGAGGAACGCGGCAACGGCGCGCGGCACGAACGGTGTCACGTCACCTCCGAGGGCGGCGACCTGGCGCACGAGCGAACTCGACACCATCGCGTGCGAGGGGTCCGGCAGAAGGAAGACCGTCTCGATATCCGCAAGGTGTCGGTTCACAATCGCCATCGGCGATTCGTACGCGACATCAATCTGAGAACGGATGCCCTTGATCAGAACGCCGGCGTCGACATCGCGGGCGTAGTCCACCAGCAGGCCCATGCTCCACGAGCCAACGACGATGTTTGCCCCGCCCATACCGTCCTCGGCGATGGACTGCTCCAGTAGCGACAGCCGCTGAGCGATCGGGAGCATCGCTTGTTTGCCGGGGTTGTGCACCACCAGCACGTGCAGTTCATCGTAAAGCTTCGCAGCTCGACGAATCACGTCGAGGTGACCAAGGGTGGGTGGGTCAAAAGAACCCGGGACAACGGCGATCCGGCTGCTCATGGCTTCAGCCTATTGCACGTCGGGACGCTAGTTTTTCGCGAGCGCGGCCCGATCGTCTTCGCTTACGCGACGTTCGATGACCTCCCGCAGCCCCTCGTGCGAGGTGAGCTGCGGATCGGTGACCAGGATGTCCTCCGCAAGCTCGCGAGCCCTGGCGATGAGCTTGGAGTCTTTCACGACACGCAGGAGCTTCAACGACGAGCGCACACCAGACTGTGTCGAGCCCAGCACGTCACCCTCGCCGCGCAGTTCTAGATCGACTTCGGCCAGAGCGAACCCGTCCAGAGTCGAGGCAACCGCTTCCACACGCTCACGCGCCAATGATCCTTCTTCTGCCTCGGTCACGAGGAGGCAGAGGCCCGGAACCTCGCCGCGTCCGACTCGGCCGCGCAACTGATGCAGCTGGGAGACGCCGAACCGGTCGGCATCGAGCACGATCATGGTCGAGGCGTTCGGCACATCGACGCCGACCTCGATCACGGTCGTGGCGATCAGCACATCGATTTCCCCGCGTGCGAAGGCCTGCATCACCGAATCCTTCTGGTCTGCCGGCATCTTGCCGTGCAGCACTGCGCGTCGGAGCGCGCCGACCGTCGGATGCGTAGCCAGAACAGCGTCGAGCTGCACGACACCCCAATGAGGTCCGGTAGCGCCTTCTTCTGAAGGCATCAGAGCAGTCGCGTCTTCTTCCCCAGAGCTCTTCTTGGTCGTATCGATCGCGGCACACACGGCAAATACCTGCCTGCCCAGCGCGACCTCTTCCGCAGCGCGGTCCCAGACCCGCCGGAACCAGTCCGGACGCTCCGCGAGTGGCGCGACGAACGTCTCGATACCCGCGCGTCCTGCCGGCATCGTGCGGATCACCGAGGTGTCTAGATCGCCAAACACCGTCATCGCCACGGTGCGCGGGATCGGCGTGGCCGTAAGCACAAGCGCGTGTGGGCTTGACCCCCTTGCCCTGAGTGCTTCGCGCTGTTCGACACCGAAGCGATGCTGCTCATCGACGACGACGAGTCCGAGATCGGCGAACGTCGTCTTCTCCCCCAGCAGCGCGTGCGTGCCGACGACGATCAACGACTGGCCGGAGGCGACTCGCAGGGCCGCCTTGCGTCGCTCAGGTGCCGACATCTGCCCCGTGAGCAGCGTCGGCATCACCAACGGTGCCAGATCAGGGCCCAGCATCCGCGTAATGGAGCGCAGATGCTGCGAGGCGAGCACCTCGGTCGGCGCAATCAACGCGGCCTGTCCTCCGGATTCTGCGACCTGCAGCATCGCACGGAGCGCGACAAGGGTCTTTCCCGAGCCGACCTCGCCCTGTACGAGGCGGTTCATCGGCCACGCACCGGTGAGATCGGCGGCGATCTGATCACCGACTGTCTGCTGGTCCGGGGTGAGCGTGTACGGCATCGCGGCGTCGAAGCGCTCCAGCAGGCCACCAGCGCTCGCGGGCCGCTCTGTGGCGCTCAGGGCGCGTACTGCGGCACGCTGCTGCAGCAGGGCTGTCTGCAGCACCAGCGCCTCGTGCATCCGAAGAGTGCGCACCGCAGGATCAACCTCGTTGAGCGTCTGCGGTCGATGAAGCTGGATGAGTCCGGTGCGAGCACCCAAAAGCCCCTCCCGCACCCGGATCTCCTCCGGCAGCGGGTCTGGCACTTCGCCCAACTGCGACAGCACCTTCTCCGCGAGTTCGCGAAACTGCTGGCTGGATACGGCAGAGGTGGCCGGATAGATCGGGATCGGTCGGTGTGCACGATCGTCGGCACGGGCCTGTGCGCTCTCTTCATCATCGAAGAGCTCGACCTGTGGATGGGCGAACTGTGTCGTGTCGTTGTACATCCCGACTTTGCCGGAGAAGACACCTCGACGACCAGGACGCATCTCGTTCGCCCGCCACTGGGCCTGGGCGAGGTTCTTCGCAAAAAACGTCAACGAGACACGCCCGTGCTCGTCACCGATGATCACGTCGGTCATGGCACCCGTTCGGTTGCGCATGGTGCGCGCCGAAGACGAAAGCACCTCGGCGACGATGGTCACGGTCTCTCCGACCGGAAGATCGCGGATGGGGGTCAACTCTGCGGGATCCGCGTAACGCCGTGGATAGTGGGCGAGCATCTCCCCGACGGTCGTCATGCCGAACGCACGCTCAACCTTCTTCGCCGCTGCCGGGCCGATGGCATCGGGCAAGCTCGTGTCGAGGGAGAAGACCATGCCTGAAGTCTAGAGAATGTCGCAGACAGTCCTAGGCTGAACGGATGACGAGAATCATTGCCGGAGAGGCACGAGGGCTCCGCCTTGAGGTACCGGCAAGCGGCACCCGCCCCACCAGCGATCGGGTACGTGAATCGCTCTTCGGCGCGTTGGAGTCTGCGGATGCCATCGTCGATGCTCGGGTTCTCGACCTGTACGCCGGATCCGGCGCGCTGGGACTCGAAGCCCTCAGCCGTGGCGCGTCCAGTGTGGATCTCGTGGAGCGTTCACGCCCCGCGGCTGCGATCGTGCGTCGCAATGCGGCCACCGTCGCAAAGGCCCTCAACGTCGCCTCCGCCGGCGTGCATGAGAGCGCCGTGCTCACGTTCCTGAAGCGCGACACCGGAACCTACGATCTGGTCTTCACTGATCCACCCTACGATCTGGACGATGCGGCGATGACGGCCGATCTGGTCGCGCTCGCGCCCTTGCTTTCCGAGGACGCCGTCGTCGTGATCGAGCGCGCGAGCCGCTCGACTCCGCCAGATGTCGCGGCCGCCGGACTCGAAGTCTTCCGTGAGAAGACGTACGGCGACACGGCAGTGTGGTGGGCTCAGCCCGTCGTCGAGTCCCAGTCGCGGTAGGGATCCCAGCCAGCAGCGTCCACCGGCTCACCGTCGCACAGCACGCTTTCAGCGCCCTGCTCCAGTACTTCACCGATGATGCGGAAGCCGGGCGGCAGCACGCTGGGCGGGAACGTCGCCAGCAACGCGTGATCTTCACCGCCTGCCAGAGCACGCTCGGAATTCGCACCGAGCGCAGCGCGGGCCAGATCGAGCGTGACCCCGGATGCCGCGGCGAGTCGTCCGGCATCGAGAGCCAGCCCATCGGACACGTCCATCATGGCCGTGGCACCCGCCACTGCCGCCATCACCCCGAGTCCGATCGGCGGCGCGGGCCGCAACTGCGCGTCCAGCGCAGCGCGCTCCCCCGACTCCAGCGCGGACGAGTCGATCGGGACGGGTGTGTCGCCGTCGCGGAAGCGACCGAACAGGACGGCGAGCCCGTGAGCGGCATGGCCAAGTTCGCCAGCGATCGCGACGACATCTCCCAGCCTCGCCCCTGATCGAGTGACAGCATCCCGCCCCTCCAGGTCACCCAGCGCGGTGACAGCGACCGTGAGCACGTCGGAGACCGTCAGGTCACCACCGACCACTGCGCAGCCGGGAGCGAGAGCCTCACACGCGGCGCGCAGGCCGTCGGTCATCTGCTCGACGAACGAGAGCCGGAGATCACGAGGTACGGCAAGTGCCACCAGCAACGCCGTCGGACGCGCGCCCATCGCTGCCACGTCTGCGAGGTTCACCGCAGCGGACTTCCAGCCCAGGTCGTATCCACTCGACCAGGCCAAGCGGAAGTCCGGCCCGTGCACGAGAGTGTCGGTGGTCGCAACAACGGAGCCGGACGGTGTGGCAATTACCGCTGCATCGTCACCGGGTCCGATGATCGTGTGGGTAGCCGGCGCGGTGCGGGCGAGGATGGCACGCAGAATCGTGCCTTCGGAGACGTCACCCAGGCGCGGGTCGTCGTCAGCTGAACGGGAAGGCATGCTGTCAAAGGTAGCCTGGAATCATGTCTCGTCGCGTTGCCACAGTCGCCGCTATTCTGCTCGGCACGGCTCTGCTCAGCGGATGCTCGACCACCGTGCATCTTGAGCCGGCCGCCGATGCAAACAACCCGCTGTGCGCCGAGGTGTCGGTGGGGCTGAACAACGCAGGCAGCGTGGCTGACATGGACCGACGATGGACCGATGCCCAGGCCACCGCTGCCTGGGGTGTGCCGGGTGAGGACTCCGCGATTCTGCTGCGCTGCGGGGTCACGGTGCCCGCTCCCACAAGCGAACTGCAGTGCGTGACCCTGGAGGGCGTCGACTGGCTCGTCGATGCATCCGAGACGCCGTTCCTGCGTCTGACGACCTACGGACGCGACCCGGCCGTGCAGTTAGGCATCGACACCGGCGTGGTCAGCTCGAATGATGTGATCAGCTCTCGCGCTCTCGTCGGCGCGATCACCGCGATCCCCGCCGACGGTAAGTGCACAGCTCCTGATGAGCTCGACGAGGATGCGCAAATTCTTCTGGAGTGAGCGTTCGCTCAGCGGCCGAGCCCAATCTCGACCAGCTCGGTGATCAGGTCGCTGTAACTCATCCCCGACGCGATCCAGCACTTCGGGAACATCGAAATCGGTGTGAAGCCCGGCATCGTATTGAGTTCGTTGACGATGAGATCGCCGCCAGGGGTGACGAAGAAGTCAACACGTGCGAGCCCCTTGGCGTCGACGGCTTCGAACGCACGAAGCGCCGTCTCACGCAGCCGCGCGATGAGTTCGTCGTCCACCTCTGCCGGGCAGACGATCTCGACACCATCGCCGCCGAGGTACTTGCCCTCGAAGTCATAGAAGCTGCGTGAGGTGAGCACGACCTCGCCCGGCAGCGAGGCACGCGCCGGTGCCCCATCACGCCCGGCAAGCACACCGACCTCGATCTCGCGGCCGTCAATCTTCGACTCGACGAGGACCTTCACATCCTCTGCGAAGGCGATACGCATCGCTTCTTCCAGGCCTTCGCCGTCGACGACGCGTGACACACCGACGCTCGATCCAGCACTGGCAGGCTTGACGAATACCACCGAACCCAGCGATGCGATCTGAGCACGAACACCGGCGGGATCTGACTCCCACTGACCGCGGCGGATCGTGACACCTGGCGCGACGGCGATACCGGCAGCAGACAGTGCCAGCTTCGTGAAGTGTTTGTCGAGACAGATAGCCGAATCGAGAATGCCGCATCCGGCATAGGGAATCTCGAGGACATCGAAGAAACCCTGGATCGCGCCGTCCTCACCGTGCAGCCCGTGCAGCAGCGGCAGCACGGTGTCGATCTCACCGTATTCGGCCACTGATCCATCGGATTGAGTCACCCGTAACGTGCGATCGCCGTCAGGCTGTGGCCAGAGTACGCGCGTGCCGTTGTCGACGACCTCGGGCAGTCTCGCGGCATCCAGTGCGAACTTCGCCGGGTTGTCTTCTTCCAAGACGAAGGCACCCGTACGGGTGATCCCCACGGGGATCACCTCATAGCGATCGCGATCAATTGCCCGCAGCACTCCGCCCGCCGTTGCGGAACTGATGGAATGTTCGCTGGAACGCCCTCCGAAGAGCACCACCACCGTCTGCTTGTCCATGATTGGTTCTCTCCTCCTGAGGAGTGTCGTCTGCTGTCGTCAGGTGTGGTGCGATGTCGCGCGGGTTCATCTTCCCGTCGAGCACCATCTTCACCTGCTCAACGATGGGCATATACACATCGGATTCGTGCGCGAGTTTGAGAATCGGAGCGACGGATGCCAGACCCTCAGCGGTCTGGTTCATCTGCTTCACGACGTCCTGGTAGCTGTATCCCTGACCGAGAAGGCGTCCCGCCGTGTTGTTTCGGCTGAGTGGAGACTGGCAGGTGGCGATCAAGTCACCGAGACCGGCAAGTCCCTGCAACGTCTCGCGCTGCGCCCCGTTGGCAACGGCGAAGTCGGTCATCTCGACCAGACCCCTCGTGATGATCGACGCCTTGGTGTTCTCGCCGTAGCCGACACCATCGACGATGCCGATGGCCACGGCGATGAGGTTCTTGAGAACTCCGCCGAACTCGGTGCCGATCACATCGGTGTTCACAAAAGTGCGGAAGTAGGAGTTGCGGGCGGCTCGCGCGACGATCTCCGCGGTCTCCTGGCTGAGCGACGCGATCACTGCGGCAGTCGGCTGCTCCCGTGCGATCTCCAGCGCCAGGTTCGGGCCCGATGCCACAGCGATGCGCATCGGGTCGCAGGCGATCTCCTGCTCGATGACCTGGCTCATCCGCAAACCAGTGGAGCGCTCCACGCCCTTCATCAGGCTGATGAGTGGCGCCTCGCTGTCAGCGAGCAGCGGGCGCAGCGCTTTGAGGTTCTCCCGCAGCGACTGGCTGGGCACCGACAGGTAAATCTGTTCGGCGCCTTCGACAGCGGTCGAGAGTTCGTGTGTGGCGGTGATCGATCGCGGGAGGTTGATGCCTGGCAGATACTTGGAGTTGCGTTTACCTTCCGCGATCTCCAGCGCCTGCTCTGGGCGACGCGCCCACATGGTCACCTGTGCCCCGCCGTCAGCGAGGATCTTGCCGAAGGTGGTTCCCCAACTGCCCGCACCGATGACGGTGACACGGGGTCCGCCCGACACGGGAATCTTACGAGTCAAGGCGTCCGGTCTCCTTCTGTCCGTGATCGTTGGGGTTCCAGCGCGTCGCGGGAGCCTTCTCGCCACGCAGGCCCTCGAGCAATTCGGTGATCGCGCTCATTGTCCGATGCGTTGCCTCGGTCAGCGCCGCAGATTCACCGGCACGTGCCCTCAAATCATCCAGATTGACGGGGTCACCGATGACAATCTGCACGCGCTTGCGCGGCGGCCACAGGCTCAGACCCTTCTGGTATCGACCCATGATCTTTTGCGTCCCCCACTGCGCCATCGGGATCAGCGGAATGTCACCAGAGAAGGCCAGGCGCACGGCACCGGACTTCCCACGCATCGGCCACAATTCCGGATCCCTGGTCAGTGTTCCTTCGGGGTAGACGATAACGCCGCGGTTGTTCTCCACGAGCGCTCGCGACTGCGCAATGGTCTGCTTAGCGGCGGCCGCTGACGTCGCACGCGCCACCGGCACCATCCCGGTCTTCTTCAAGAGCCAACCGAGGACCGGAATACGAAACAGACTCTCCTTGGCCATGAACCGCGGGGCGCGCCCGAGTCGCCATACGGCCACCGCGACGATCAGAGGATCGAGCTCCGAGTAGTGGTTCGGCGCCAGAACAAAGGCGCCGTTCGCCGGAAGTTTCTCTTTGCCCTGAATTTCGATCTTTGCGAGGAAGCCGACCACTGGCACCACGAGCACCGCGAGCGGCCAGAACAGTGTCGGGCGGGTCTTCTCAGATGAGCGGGAGCCCATCTGGCTCACCGAACGACGTCGAAGTCGGCGCCGAGAGAATCCAGCTTGGCGAGGAAGTTCTCGTAGCCACGGCTGAGGATGTCGACGCCGGAGACCTGCGACTCGCCCTGTGCGGTGAGAGCCGCGATGACGTGGCTGTAGCCGCCGCGAAGGTCAGGCACCACGATGTCCGCTCCATGCAACGGTGTCGGGCCGGTGATGACCGCAGCCTGCTCGAGTTCGCGGCGCGGCACGCGTCGCGGTCCATCCTGCAGTCCGTGCGGGTGAACGACGATGTCGGCGCCCATCTTCACGAGCGCCTGCGTGAAGCCCATCCGGTTCTCGTACACGGTCTCGTGCACGATGGAACGGCCGTGCGCCTGGGTAAGCGCGACCACCAGCGGCTGCTGCCAGTCGGTCATGAATCCGGGGTGCACGTCGGTCTCCACCACGACAGGACGGATCTCACCATCGCGTCGGAATAGGATGCCGTCTTCCTGAATGTCGAACCAGCCGCCGGCCTTACGGAAAACGTTGAGGAAGGTCAGCATCTCTGGCTGCTTCGCACCGCCGACGAAGATCTCTCCGTCGGTGGCAAGTGCCGCAGACGCCCATGACGCTGCCTCATTGCGATCGAAGATCGAACGGTGATCGTAACCGCGCAGCTTCTCCACGCCCTCGATGAGGATGACGCGGTTGGGTTCGTAGGAGATGATCGCGCCCATCTTCTGCAGCAAGGCGATGAGATCCATGATCTCCGGCTCGATGGCCGCGTTGCGCAACTCCGTGATGCCCTCTGCCCGCACAGCCGTCAGCAATACCTGCTCTGTGGCACCGACGCTCGGGTACGGGAGGTGAATGTTCGCACCGTGCAGTCGTCCGCCCTGGGTCGAAAGACGGATGCCGCTGGGCAGCTTCTCCACGACGGCACCGAACTTGCGGAGTGCATCGAGGTGGAAGTCGATCGGGCGGTCGCCGATGCGGCATCCGCCGAGGTCGGGGATGAACGCCTGACCCAACCGGTGCAGGAGCGGGCCGCAGAAAAGGATCGGGATGCGAGATGCGCCGGCGTGTGCGTCGATCTCTTCAATGTGTGCCGACTCGACGTCGCTGGGATCGAGGTGCAGTGAGCCAGGTTCGTCACCCTCGCTCACGCGCACGCCGTGAACCTCGAGCAGAGAACGCACCACGGCAACATCACTGAGCTTCGGAACATCGCGCAGGATGCTCGCGTCTTCACCGAGGAGAGCAGCAACCATCGCTTTGGTAGCGAGGTTCTTCGCACCGGTCACATCCACACGGCCGCGCAGCGCTCGGCCGCCTCGAATCGCCAGTACATCTCCGGTCAAAGCAGCAGCTCCATTCTGAAGTTCAGCGCGCACGGTTGTCGTCATTCGATGGGCCTCACTTCAAATTCACGGTTGCGGCATCAGCCGCTGGGGCGGTTGCCCCAGGCTCACGGTCTGCTCAGTCTCAGCGGACTGGCAGCGTACGTGGCCGCCACGATTCGCGACGGGCCTCGAACTGCGCGATCTTGTCTTCGTTGCGAAGTGTGAGCCCGATGTCATCGAGCCCTTCGAGGAGCCGCCATCTAGTGTAATCGTCGATGCCGATCTCGGCCTGGAAGTCGCCAATCGTGGCGGTGCGTGCCTCGAGGTCGACCGTGATGGAAGTACCGGGATTGGCGTCGATCTCGGCCCAAATGCGCTCAAGGTCTTCTTCAGAAATAGTCGCAGCAAGCAGTCCCTGCTTGCCCGCATTTCCTCGGAAGATGTCTCCGAAACGAGTGCAGAGCACGACGTGGAAGCCGAAATCGCGCAGCGCCCAGACGGCGTGCTCACGGCTCGACCCGGTGCCGAAATCGGCGCCGGCGACTAGCACTGACGCGCCCTGGAATGGCTCCTGATTGAGCACGAATTCCGGGTCTTGGCGCCAGGAGTAGAAGAGCGCATCCTCAAATCCGGTTTTGGTGACGCGCTTGAGGAACACCGCGGGGATGATCTGGTCGGTGTCAACGTTCGAGCGCTTCATCGGAGCGGCGATACCCGTGTGGGTGGCGAACTTCTCCATGGTCAGGCTCCTACCAGTTCGAGTGCGGCGTCGAGATCGCTCGGGCTGGACAGCGTGCCACGCACTGCTGTGGCAGCTGCGACCAGCGGGGAGACGAGGTGAGTGCGTCCGCCCTTACCCTGACGTCCTTCGAAGTTGCGGTTCGATGTGGAGGCGCAACGCTCGCCCGGTGCCAGTTGATCTGGGTTCATACCCAGACACATCGAGCATCCGGCAAATCGCCACTCGGCGCCGAAGTCTTTGACGACCTGGTCGATGCCTTCAGCCTCGGCTTCCAAGCGCACGCGAGCCGAGCCTGGTACGACCATGACCCGCACGCCTTCGGCCTTTTTCCGACCCTTGATGACCGATGCGAATGCCCGCAGGTCCTCGATACGGCTGTTCGTGCAGGAGCCCATGAATACGGCATCCACTGGTACTTCCTTCAGCGGCGTACCCGGTGTGAGATCCATGTACTCCAGCGCGCGCTCCGCTGCCGCGCGCTCGTTGGCGTCGGCGATATCGGCGGGGTTGGGTACAGACGCGGAAAGCGAGCTGCCCTGACCGGGGTTGGTGCCCCAGGTCACGAACGGCTCGAGCTCATTCGCATCGAGGAACACCTCGGCATCGAAACTCGCGCCATCGTCAGTGGGGAGCGTCTGCCAGTAAGCGACCGCATCGTCCCAGTCCTGCCCTTCAGGGGCGTGCGCACGACCCTTGAGGTACGCGAAAGTAGTCTCGTCGGGCGCCACCATGCCGGCGCGCGCGCCGGCCTCGATCGACATGTTGCAGATCGTCATGCGTCCCTCCATGGAGAGAGCGCGGATGGCGCTGCCGCGGAATTCGAGCACGTAGCCCTGACCGCCACCGGTTCCGATCTTCGCGATCACGGCGAGGATGATGTCCTTCGCACTGACCCCGGGCTTGAGATCACCATCGACGGTGATTGCCATCGTCTTGAACGGAGTCAACGGCAACGTCTGGGTCGCCATCACGTGCTCGACCTCGCTGGTGCCGATACCGAACGCCATGGCACCGAAAGCGCCGTGGGTGGAGGTGTGCGAATCACCGCACACGACGGTGATGCCCGGCATCGTGAGGCCCAGCTGCGGGCCGACCACGTGAACGATTCCCTGCTCGGCGTCACCAAGTGAGTGGATGCGCACCCCGAACTCTGCGGCGTTGCGACGCAGTGTCTCGATCTGTGTGCGGCTGGTGAGATCGGCGATGGGCTTGTCGATCTCGAGTGTCGGGGTGTTGTGATCCTCAGTGGCAATCGTGAGGTCGACGCGGCGCAGCGGTCGTCCCTCTGATCGCAGACCGTCGAAGGCCTGCGGGCTCGTCACCTCGTGCACCAGGTGCAGGTCGATGTAGATGAGGTCCGGCTCACCGTTTTCGCCCTTGACGACGAGGTGGTCATCCCAGACCTTCTCGGCGAGCGTGCGGGGACTGTTCGAAGAAACAGAAGTGTCAGCTGAGGTCATGTCGATATCTCCAGATGTCGGTGGTTCGGCCACACACTGAACGCCGCGACGAGAAGGCCTAGATCGAGGTCTCGTCGCGGCCGCTAAGAAGAAGAACCACCCGCCGCATGTCGGTCAGTTTACACCGGCGCGGCGGGTGGTCAGCCCATGACGCTCAGTGTGTGGGCGGCCCAGGATGCAGCTGCTCAGGTGCCCGACGTCGATCTCTGGACGATGCGATCAGGCTGGCGATGGTGGCAATACCCATCGCGGCGACGATGACCGTCAGCGACAGCCAGATCGGGATGTCTGGTGCCCATTCGATGCTCTGTCCACCGTTGACGAAGGGCAGCTCGTTCACATGCATTGCGTGCAGGATCAGCTTGACGCCGATGAAGCCGAGGATGACCGCGATGCCGTAGTGCAGGTAGCGCAGGCGATCGAGCAGATCCCCGAGCAGGAAGTAAAGCTGGCGCAGACCCATCAGAGCGAAGATGTTCGCCGTGAACACGAGGAAGGTGTTCTGCGTGATGCTGAAGATCGCGGGGATCGAGTCGATCGCGAACATCAGGTCGGTCACGCCGATAGCCACGAACACGATGATCATCGGGGTCCACATGCGCTTGCCTCCCACGACCGTGCGGAGCTTGCCATCGTCATACTCATCGCTGATGTCGATGCGGCGTCGCAGCAGACGAACGATGAAGTTCTCACGCTTGGCTTCGCCCTCGTGGTCGCCCTCTGGCATGGCCTGGCGGATCGCAGTCCAGATGAGGAAGGCACCGAACAGATAGAAGATCGGCGAGAAGTTCTCGATGATCGCGACGCCCGCGACGATGAAGATACCGCGCAGGACAATTGCGATGAGGATGCCGACCATCAGCACCTGCTGTTGCAGACGCCTCGGGACCGAGAACTGGGCCATGATCAGTACGAATACGAAGAGGTTGTCGATCGACAGGCTGTACTCGAGCGCCCAGCCGGTGAGGAACTCGCCAGCGAACTGACCACCCGCGATGAAATAGAGCAGAACGGCGAAGATCAGAGCGAGCCCGACGTAGAAGGCGACCCAGAGACTGGATTCTTTCGTCGAGGGGATGTGGGGTCGCATACGAACCAGCAATAGGTCGCCGATGAGAATGGCGACCAAGATCGCCAATGCGGTGATCTCAAACCAGACAGGGATATTCAAGGGTGCTCAGCACCTTTCGAGAGGTCGGAAAAAGGGCCGAAAGTCTCTCCCCCGCACAATACGCGCGGCCCGCGTCCGGAGCAACAGTGTTGGTGCTCGTGATGACGAACGCGGAGAAGTGGGATACTCCCTCTCGCTGGATCGATATTACCGGATGAAATTGATCTGAGACGATGGGACATCCTCTGACACTCCAAGATGAGAGACAGTGAAGGGAACTGGATGCCTGAACGATCTGAAGACCAGAATCTGGCGGCGCGCGCAGCGGCAGGCGATGAGAGCGCTTTCCGCGCTCTATACCGCGCGTACGTTCGTCCGGTCTATTGGATCGCGCACGGCATCCTGAACTCGCCCGCGGATGCCGAGGACGTGGTTCAGGAGACGTTCGTCGTCGCCTGGCGCAAACTTCCGGGCCTTGACCTGGTCGGCGAATCAATCCTGCCGTGGCTGGCGACCATCTGCCGCTTCCAAGCGGCGAATCGGTTTCGTGCGCGTCGGCGCGATCAAGCCCACACGACCGATGCGGCAGACGAGATGCTCGCCGACACGGTGAACGTCGAGGACCAGGTGATCACGGCCGCGCTTGCCGACAGGATCGCTGAGGAGATCGGCACGCTGAGCGAGTTGGATCAGGAGATCTTCCGGCTCTGCGCCACCGAAGGGTACGCGTATCAGGCCGCGGCCGAAGAGCTCGCAGTCAGTCATGCTGTGGTTCGCAATCGTCTCTCGCGGGTGCGCACGCAATTGCGAGGCGCTATGGAGGAAGTGAGAGACGCATGAACGATCAGACACCCACAGACACGTTGCCCGAGTTTTCGCAGCAGAGCATCGATCGCATCGAGCACGCAGTGTTCGCAGAGATCGGCCAAGACCGCACAGCGACCGCGACAACAAGCGCATCAGCCCGGCGCAAGAAACGCCGTCGTGGTTGGCTGACAGGTATAGGAGTTGCAGCCGCCTTCGTCACTGGCGTGCTCATCACACCACCGCTGCTGGACATCAGCACGACCGCGGGTTCGGGTCGCGGCGACTCCTCGGTCGCCGATCGTGCGCCGTCCACGCAGGTCGCCGAGATCACGCAGGAAAGCGCGTTGAGCTCTGCCGAGTCTGCTACCTCCAACGTCGTCACGGACGCCATCACCGGTGCCACTTCCGACAGCATCGCCCGCGAGATCATTGCCAATGCGCAGGCAACGGTTCGGGTCGACGATATCGACACGGCCGTAGATGCGGTGACCGCGATTGCAGAAGAGAAAGGCGGCTATGTCGAGAGCACTGACATCAGCGCCGATCCCCTGAGCTCCGACACGAGCATGCCGGAACAGCCGCGATCGGGATACGGGTGGATCGGCATCCGAGTACCATCCGCAGATCTGACAACCGTGATCGATTCGTTGGGTGACCTCGGCGATGTGCTGTCGTCGTCGGTCTCTCAGCAGGACGTCACATCGACCGCGATCGATCTGCGAGCCCGCCTGGCGGCCACGCAGGCATCGGTGAACCGGCTCACAGAGCTGATGTCGCAAACAGGCAGCGTCTCCGAGCTCATTGAGGCGGAGGTCGCCCTGACCGATCGCCAGGGACAGCTGGAGTCGTACACGCAGCAGCTGGCATCTCTCGAGGACCAGGTCGCGATGTCGTCGCTGCAGGTCGAACTCACGAAGCAGACTTCGGCAAGCGCACCCGAACCAAATGCTTTCCTCGACGGTTTGCTCGCGGGATGGAACGGGTTCATCGTGTCGCTGAACGCGCTGGTGATCTCTGTCGGGTTCCTCCTCCCCTGGATCGTGATCGCCGGCGCCGTTGTGATCATCGTTTGGCTGATCCGCCGCCGCCACCGCCGGCGCTCTTCACAGCCTGAGTTTTCCTGATTTTCCGGGGTATACAAGAAGTCTTGTGTAACTGACCATCCGGATTTAGCGTGGATGGCATGGAAGAGATCGAAGCGATCACCGCTGTCCACCATCCGGTGCGCAGGAGGATCGTCGACTATCTCGGGCTGTACGGCGCGAGCCAGGTCACGACGCTGGCTCGCGCCCTCGATCAGCAGGTAGGCAGTATCAGCCATCATCTGCGGATGCTGGAACGCGCCGGCATCATCGAGCGAGCGGACGACCCGACGGGAGATCGACGTACGAGCTGGTGGCAGCCGACGCGACGCGGCTTCAGCTGGTCGGTCGACGACTTCGCCGACTCACCCGCCGACGCGATGCTCGCCCGCGGTGCGGAACGCGTCAACATCAATACTCAGCTGGCACGGCTGCAGGCTTGGCGCCGTAATGCTGCTCCTGCGAAAGAGTGGAGTCGTGCTGCGTTCAGTACCGACACACTCACCTGGGCGACACCCGAAGAGCTCGCCAGGCTGTCAGAGAAGCTGGGCGAAACGCTGGATCTCTGGCGCGACGAGATCGACGCCTCAGACGGCACCGCGCGCCAACCGGTCTTCGTGTTCACCCACGGATTCCCCACGAAACCATGAGTGCTCTCGAACCCACGCTGCTGCGCGAGCCACCGCGGTTCTCGCGCGACACGGCCGTGCACGCCTGGATCGCCGTCAAGGCGCTCTCGGATGCCGGTGACGCGATCTGGTCGATCGCGCTCGCCTGGACTGCCGTGCAGATCACGTCCCCCGCGCTCGCCGGGCTCATCGTCGCCGCCGGAACGCTCCCCCGCGCCGTCATCCTGTTGTTCGGCGGCGTGCTCGCTGACCGCGCGAATGCCCGCCACGTGATGATGCTGTTCAACGCCCTGCGCGTCGGCGTGCTGATTTTCGTCGCACTGTGGGTACTGGCATCCCCACCGTCGGTGCTGGTACTCATGCTCGCGGCGATCGCATTCGGCGCATGCGACGCATTCTATGAACCGTCGGCTGCCACGATCGGCCGGCAATTGGTGCGCACCTCAGACCTGCCTTCGTACAGCGCCGTGATGCAGACGGCAACCCGGTTGGGCACGATGGGCGGAGCAGCGTTCGGCGGGTTCCTCGTCGCCTACGCGGGGCTCAGCGGAAGCGCGTCGATCAACGCGCTGACGTTCACCTTCGTCATCGCGTTCATCGCAATCTGGTTGCGCCCGCGATTCGCACTCCCCCGAGCCGAGCGGGAGTCGGCGCTTCGTGGCATCCTGCACGGATTCACTCATATGAAGGATGCCCCGACCACACGCACACTCGTGATCGCGCTTTCAGGGCTGAACCTTGCGGTCGGTCCCGCCGTCGGAATCGGCATCGCCCTGCGCGCATTCGACGAGGGCTGGGGTGCGAGCGCCGTCGGACTCTTTGAAGCCCTGATCGGCTTGGGTGCCGCACTCGGCGCGATCTCCGTTGCGCGATGGCGTCCAAAACACGAAGCGCTCGGAGGGTTCTGGGCGCTCGTGGTGCAGGGCGTGGGAATCGTACTGATCGGCGTCGGGCCCGCGTGGCTCGCCGGCGCGGGCTGTTTCGTGGTCGGGCTGACCGCTGGCTTCGCATCCGTACTGCTGGGCGCGACGTTCGCCGCGACGATCGACACCGCATACCTGGGCCGGATGAGCTCGATCACCCGTCTTGGGGACGACGTCCTGATGCCACTCGCGATGGCCGCGTTCGGTGCGCTGGCATCCTTCACTGCGACCTGGGTGCCGTTCGTCGTGTTCGGCGGTGCGCTCATGGTCATGATGACGTTCCCGCTGCGCAACCAGCAGTTCCGCACCATGACCCTGCGGGCGTGATCCCGATGCCCGGGCACCTGCTCAATCGTGCTGCGGGAACCCGAGGTTGATCCCGCCGTGGGAGGGATCGAGCCAACGTGAAGTGACGGCCTTCTCACGCGTGAAGAACGCGATTCCCGCCGGACCGTAGGCCTTCGCATCGCCGAAGAGAGAGTCTTTCCATCCACCGAACGAGTGATAAGCGACGGGCACAGGGATCGGCACATTGATGCCGACCATGCCCACCTGAACCTCGTTCTGGAATCGTCTCGCGGCGCCACCGTCGTTGGTGAAGATCGCAGTGCCGTTGCCGTAGCGCGAGGCGTTGATCATCTCGAGGCCCTCCTCGTAGCTGTCCACCCGCACAATCGACAGCACCGGCCCGAAGATCTCATCCTGATACACGGCCGAGTCGGTTGATACCCGGTCGAACAGGGTGGGGCCGAGCCAGAATCCGGATGCCTCGCCGTCAACGTCTACTCCACGCCCGTCCACCACCACCGTGGCGCCATCGGATGCAGCGATGTCGATGTACGACGCGACCTTGTCGCGGTGCGCCTCGGTGATGAGTGGTCCCATGTCGCACCCGCGCATTCCATCGCCGACCCGGAGCCCGGCCATACGGGAAGTGATGCGTTCGATGAGTTCGTCGGCGACGGGTTCGACCGCGACGATGACACTGATCGCCATGCACCGTTCACCTGCGGATCCGAAACCGGCATTCACGGCGGCATCCGCGGCCAGGTTCAGGTCGGCATCCGGCAGCACCAGCATGTGGTTCTTCGCGCCGCCGAGCGCCTGCACTCGCTTTCCGTGCGCTGCAGCTGTCTCGTAGATGTATTTGGCGATCGGAGTGGATCCGACGAACGAGATCGCCTGGACGGTGGGATGCTCCAACAGGGCATCGACTGCTTCCTTGTCGCCGTGCACGACGTTGAAGACTCCGTCGGGGAGTCCCGCCTCGGTCATGAGCGCCGCCATCCAGTTCGCTGCTGTGGGGTCCTTCTCGCTCGGCTTGAGAATGACCGTATTGCCCGCGGCGATCGCGATCGGAAAGTACCACAGCGGCACCATGGCCGGAAAGTTGAATGGGCTGATGATGCCGACGACACCGAGTGGCTGCCGGATCGTGTAGACGTCGACGTCGGTGGAGACGTTTTCGCTGTAATCGCCCTTAAGTAGATGCGGCATGCCGAGCGCGAACTCGACCACCTCGAGCCCGCGGGCGATCTCGCCGAGAGCATCCGAGGTGACCTTGCCGTGCTCTGCGGTGAGGATGTCAGCCAGCTCGCCCTTTCGCTGATTGAGCAGCTCACGGAAGGTAAACATGACGCCTTGACGCTTCGCGAGTGAGGCGTCGCGCCAGGCGGGGAAGGCCGCGGCTGCGGATGCGACGGCGGTGTCGACATCCGCAGTGCTTGCCAGTCGCACCTGCTTGCTGACTTCGCCGCGAGCGGGGTTGTAGACCGGGGACGTGCGGGTCGACGCGCCCTCGCTCTCGACGCCGTTGATCCAGTGGTTGAGGGTCGTGGTCATGATCATTCCTTTGTTGAGAAAACAAGTGAGGTGCGCGGGATCAGGCGAGCAGGCTGAGAACCTCGTCGTATACGGCGACGGCCTCGGCGACCTCGTCATCCGTGACAATGCACGGCGGCACGACGTGGATGCGATTGTCCTGCGTGATGGCGAGCAGTCGGCGCGCCAACAGCTCGGACTTGATCCGCGCCATCTGCTCGGCCGGTAGCGGCTCGCGCGTCTGGCGATCCACCACGAGTTCGAGGGCCCAGAAGACTCCTTCGCCTCGTACCTCTCCGATGATCGGATGCTTCTGCGCGAGCTCGTCCAGCGCCGGCCCGAGCACATCGGTGCCGATGCGTGCGGCATTGTCGACGATGCCCTCGCTCGCCATGGCGTCCTGCGCGGCGATGATGGATGCCATCGCGAGCGGATGTCCGCTGTAGGTGAGCCCACCTGGGAAGACGACATCGTCGAACTCTGCGGCGATGTCGTCAGAGATGATGACCCCGCCGACGGGCACGTAGCCCGAGTTGACGCCCTTGGCGAAGGTGATCAGGTCGGGACGGACGTCGTAGCCGTCGAACGCGAACCAGCGTCCGGTGCGCCCGAATCCCGCCATGACCTCATCGAGGATGAGCACGATGCCGTAGCGGTCGCACAGTTCACGGACACCGGCCAGATAGCCAGGCGGCGGCGGCAGGATCCCGGCGGTGCCTGGCACTGTTTCGAGGAGCACTGCGGCGATCGTGGTGGGCCCCTCGCCCTGAATCAGCCGCTCCAGGTGCCGCAGCGCGCGCGCCGATTCCTCCTCTGGCGTCGTCGCCCAGAATTCGGAGCGATACAGGTAGGGTCCCCAGAAGTGCACGTGTCCGCGCGCGTACTCGTTGGGCATCCGGCGCCAGTCGCCAGTCGCCACGATGGCCGCGCCGGTGTTCCCGTGATACGAGCGGTAGGTCGACAGCACCTTGTCGCGTCCAGTGTGCAGTCGCGCCAGACGGATGGCATTCTCGTTGGCGTCCGCACCACCGTTCGTGAAGAACACCTTCTCGAAGCCTTCAGGCGCGCGCGACACGATGCGCTGGGCTGCTTCGCCACGCGCCAGGTTCGCGGCCGCCGGCGCGACCGTCGTGAGCACCGCGGCCTGCTCGGCGATCGCCGCGGTGACTGCCGGGTGCTGATGCCCGATGTTGAGATTGATCAGCTGACTCGAGAAGTCAAGGTAGGTGGCCCCTTCATCGTCCCAGGCTCGACAGCCGGAACCACCGGTGAGCACGAGCGGTGCGAGGCCAGCCTGGGCCGACCAGGAGTGGAACACATGGGCACGATCGAGCGCGGTCACGCGCTCATTCGACGTGGTGGTGCGGTCATTCACTGCGATCACGCGTCCTTTCATAGGGTGTGGTGTGGCTGAAGTGGTGGTGTGGTCGGACGACTCGCCTCGCCCGACCACAGATGCTCAAGCTCCGCCCTCGAGCAGATCAACTTCGATCGGAGTGAAGCTCTCGCCCTTCACATCGACGCCTTCCTCCTCGAGCTCGGCAAGGGCCTGCTCGATGTACTCGTTCGTCCAGGCGGATGCTGGCGGCTGCTCGGTGATGAGGGTGGCACCGGTCTCGTTGACGGCGCTCAGTGCGCCATCAACCGTCGCGGAGAAAGCCGCTTCATCGATGTGTCCGATGCCGTTCTCGGCGGGCCAGATGAGCTTGTTGGTCTCATTGACCATCCAGAGCTCGTGGCTCAGACCCCAGCCCGATCCGGCGTCGATAATCGCCTGTGCGGACTCCTCGGGGTTCTCAGCGGCGTAGATCCAACCTTTGATGACCGCCTTAAGGAATGCGACGGTCGTCTCCTGGTACTCAGCGTCGCTGTCCAGTCGTTCGGTATCGGCCCAGATCGCGTCCTGCAGCATCGCACCGACCGTGTCTTCATAGCTGATGACAGTGAAGTCCTCCGGCGTGTACTGCTCGCCGGTTTCGGGGTTCACCGTCTCGAGCAGCTGCGCATACTCGTTGTAGGTCATCGCCTGGGCCGCGTCGATATCTCCCGACAGGAACGCGTTCATGTTGAAGTCTTGTGTGATGATCTCCACGGTCGAAGAATCAAGGCCCTCCGCTGCCATCGCGGCGAAGATCTCCCATTCGTTTCCGAACCCCCAGCTGCCGATCTTCTTGCCTTCGAAGTCGGCGACGGAGTCGATTCCGGAGTCGGCCCATGACACCTGCAGCGTTCCCGAGCGCTGGAAGATCTGCGCGATGTTCGTGACGTTCGCGCCGGCCTCGATCGAGCCGAGTACCTTGGGCACCCAGGCGATGGCGTAGTCGACATCGCCGTTGGCCAGAGCATCCTGCGGCACGATGTCGCCACCGCTGGGGATGATCTCGACGTCAAGGCCCGCCTCTTCGAAATAGCCCTGCTCTGCGGCGGCGAAGTACCCGGCGAACTGGCCCTGCGGCAACCATTGCAACTGCAGCTTCACCTCGGTGAGCGACTCACCGTCGGCCCCAGCGCCTTCATCGCTCGGTGTCGATGAGCAAGCCGAGAGGACGAGCGCAGTCGCAATTGTCGCTGCCGCGAAGGTGACGCCGCGACGTGTGCTGTGTTTCATGTCGGTCCCTTTCTGAAGTGCTGATATTGCTGTGATTGCCATCTCGTCCGGCGGACGTGAGGACGTGGGGTGGATTCAGCCGCGCTTTCTCACTGCGATCCGCTCAGCACCGAGTGTCACGAGGTAGAACACCAGACCAAGCACAATCGAGACGAGAACATATGCCCAGGCTCTCGGGTATGCACTGGACGCTGCGGAGGTCGAGATGAGCCCGCCGAGGCCGCCACGCGGTCCGCCGAAGTACTCGGCGACGAGAGCAGAGATCACGGCGAGAGAAGAAGCGATGCGGATGCCAGTGAACACGAACGGCGTCGCCGTCGGCAGCGTGACGGTGCGCATGACCTGGCCCGGTCGTGCTGCGTACACCGTCATGAGGTCACGGTGCACTGGCAGCGTCTGGCGTAGGCCTCGCAGCGAGTTGATGAAGACGGGCACGAAGGAGGCGAGTCCGGCGATCACCTGGCGGCCGAACTGCGAGTCAGCGCCGAACATCGTATTGAGGACGGGTGCCAATGCCACGATGGGGACGACGGCAAGAGCTGCGACGATCGGCGCGACCATCCAGTCCGTGACACGGGCCGCGGCCGCGAGCAGTGCGACCAGGATGCCGAGGATCGAGCCCGCGATGAGCCCGACGAGCGCGTTCGTACCTGTCACGAGACCTGCCGAAAGCATGGATGGCGCGAACTCGACGAACTGGTCGAGAATCGAGGCGGGACTCGGCAGCAGATAGTCGTCAACGCCGCCGAACGTCACGGCGAACTGCCACGCCCCCAATACGAGGAGTCCGACGACAATCGGCGCAATTGTGCGGGCGGCGAGCTCGGCCCGCTGGCTCTTCATCGATTCTCCACGCCGCGGACGGTCGCCACGGGTGAGCCGTCGTGCAGTGCTTCTCTGACGGCGGTGATCATGTCGAAGAACTCGTGCTGCTCGCGCAGATCCTCTGACCGGTCGTCGGCCAGTGTCATCGAGAGCACTTGCTGAATGCGTCCAGGGCGCGGCGACATCACGACGACCCGATCCGACAGGAACACAGCCTCGGGGATCGAGTGCGTGACGAAGACGACTGCCGCGCCTGTCTCGCCGCAGATCCGTACGAGCTCTGACTGCATCCGTTCCCGTGTCATCTCATCGAGCGCGCCGAATGGCTCGTCCATGAGCAGAAGGCTCGGCTTCTCCGCGAGTGCGCGAGCGATCGCGACGCGCTGCTGCATTCCTCCTGAGAGCTGGTCTGGATAGCGATCGGTGAAGTCGCCGAGGCCGACGAGTTCGATGAGTTCCATCACCCGTGCTGAGCGCTCGGCCTTCCCCTTGCCGTGCAGGGACAACGGCAGTTCGATGTTCTCCGCGACGGTGCGCCACGGCAGCAGACCTGCCTGTTGGAAGGCGATGCCGTAGTCCTGGGCGATACGGGCGTCCCGCGCGGATTTACCGAAGACGGACACGCTGCCGTTCGTGGGCTGGTCGAGGTCGGCGATCAGGCGCATGAGCGTTGATTTTCCGCATCCGGACGGCCCGATGAGCGAGACGAACTCCCCCGCCGCCACAGTCAGGTCGATCCCGTCGAGGGCCTTCACCTGACCGCTACGGGTCTCGAAGACCTTGTCGACGCTGGTGATGCGGACCGCATCCGTCACGCTGGTGCCCTTCGCTGCGTGCTCGGTTTTTATCATGCGTTGACCTCGACTCTTGTGTAGCGACCCAGCAACGCACCGAGAATGGCGATCGATCCGGCCGCGACGAGCCCGAGCACGACGGCCCCAAAGATCGGCCCCCATGCCTTGGCAGGATCGCCGCTGGCCTGTCCTGCGTACTGGATGAGAATGCGGCCGATGCCACCCTGAAGGCCGGTCGATACTTCGGCGACGACGGCACCAATGACGGCGTTCGCGGCGCCAAGCCGCAGGGCTGGCAGTAGATATGGGACAGCCGCCGGGAGGCGGAGGTGAAAGAGCGTCGCCCACCACCCTGCGGCATAGCTTTGCATGAGCTCGACATGAATAGTGTCCGGTGATTGCAAGCCCTTGAGCGCGCCGACGGCGATGGGAAAGAACGCGAGATAGGAGGCGATGAGTGCCACAGACATCCAGTCCTGCCACTCGAACGCACCGATCTCGATACGCGATCCCCAGCTTCGTACCACGGGAGCGAAGGCGATGAGCGGAATCGTTTGGCTGAGGACGATCCACGGCAGTAAGCCCCACTCCGCCAGCCGCCAACGCGACATGACGAGCGCGAGCGCGACGCCGACAACCAGCCCGACGAGCCAGCCGGCAGCCGCGATGCCCAGGGTCAGAGTCGCCGCGACAACGACCTCGAGCCAGAGCGGACGCGCACCGGCTGCTGCCGTGACGGGTTCGAAGAGCCGGGTGAGCATGTCCCAGATGTGCGGCATCGCCAGGTCGCTCGTTCGAGGAAGCACCCGAACCCCGAACAGCACGAGCCCATCGGGCGGACCGAGCAGCTTGATGAGCTCCCAGATGATTGCGACGGCGACGATCCCGAGCACTCCTGCTCCCCAGCGCGAGAGTTCGCGCGCTGGTCGGCCTCGGGTCCGGCGCAGCGCCGGTGTCAGGGTACGAACGTCAGTCATTGCCGCGTCTGCCTCATGCCGTCGCCACGATGTGCTCGGAGAGCGCGGGGATGACCGTCTCGCCGTAGACGCGAAGCGTCTCCTCTTTGCTGTCGTGCTGCAGATAGCCGGCGAACTGGTCGACACCGAGTTCGGCGAGTGCCTTGAGCTTCTCCACATGATCGGAGGCCGTGCCCAGCAAGCAGAATCGTTCGACGATCTCGTCCGGCACGAAGTCGGCGTGCGTGTTGCCCGCGCGTCCGTGCTCGTTGTAGTCGTATCCTTCCCGACCCTTGATGTAGTCGGTGAGCGCTTTCGGCACGGGTGAGCCCTCGCCGTATTTGGCGACAATGTCCGCGACGTGGTTGCCGACCATACCGCCGAACCAGCGGCACTGGTCGCGCATATGCGACCAGTCCTCACCGATGTACATCGGAGCTGCGACGCAGAACTTCACCGCCAGCGGATCCCGACCGGCCTTCTCCGCGGCAGCGCGTACCGTCTTGATCATCCACTCGGCCACATCGAGATCGGCCATCTGCAGGATGAACCCGTCACCGACTTCGCCGGCGAGCTTGAGCGCGAGCGGACCATAGGCGGCAACCCACATATCGAGTGTTGAGCCCTTACTCCACGGAAATTGCAGAGTGACGCCGTTGTACTCGACTGCCCTGCTGTTCGCGAGTTCGCGGATCACATGTATCGATTCCCGCAGCGTCTTGAGCGTCGTCGGAGCACCGTTGATCACCCGCACAGCGGAGTCCCCGCGGCCGATGCCGCAGATGGTGCGATTGCCGTACATCTCGTTGAGGGTTGCGTATGTCGATGCGGTGACCGTCCAGTCGCGCGTCGCCGGGTTGGTAACCATCGGACCAACGATGATCTTGTCCGTCTCCGCCAGGATGCGGCTATAAAGCACGTACGGCTCCTGCCACAGCAGATGCGAGTCGAAGGTCCAGACGTGGCTAAATCCGTGCGCCTCGGCGAGCTTCGCTAGCTGCACAGTACGTGCGGACGGCGGGTTGGTCTGGAGTACTGCTCCGAAATCCATGCGAATCCTTCGGGTAAGGGAGTGAAGGTCAGATCAGGTACTGCGAGAGTCCGCGTTTGATGTACCTGCCGTCGCCCTTCGATCCGATGTACTGCTTGTCGTCGACGATGACCCGGCCCCGCGAGAGGACAGTGTCGACGTGGCCGTCGATCTCGAAGCCCTCCCATGCGGAATAGTCCATGTTCATGTGATGGGTTTTGTTCAGCCCGATCGAGGTATGCCCGTTCGGGTCGTAGATCACGACGTCACCATCGGCACCCGGCTGGATCACACCCTTCTTGCCGTACATGCCGAACATGCGCGCAGGAGTCGTTGACGTCAGCTCCACCCAGCGCGGCAGCGAGATCTGCCCGGTCACCACGCCCTGGTACATCAGGTCCATGCGATGCTCGACGGAGCCGATGCCGTTGGGGATCTTGGAGAAATCTCCGATGCCCATGTCCTTCTGATCCTTCATGCAGAACGGACAGTGATCGGTGGAGACCATCTGGATGTCGTTCGTGCGCAGACTCTGCCACATGTGATGCTGGTGACCCTCATGCTTCGAGCGCAGTGGCGTCGAGCACACCCACTTCGCTCCTTCGAAGCCCTCGGCACCCAGCTGATCCTCCAGCGAGAGATAGAGATACTGCGGGCAGGTCTCGCCGAAGATGTTGAGCCCGCGGTCGCGCGCAGCGGCGATCTGTTCGACGGCCTGCTTCGCGGAGACGTGCACGACGTAGAGGGGTGCGCCGGTGAGATCGGCGATCATGATCGCACGATGCGTGGCTTCCTCCTCGGCCTGCCACGGGCGCGTGACGCCGTGAAAGTACGGCGAGGTGTTTCCTGCTTCGAGAGCCTGCTTGACGAGAACGTCGATCATGGCACCGTTCTCGGCGTGCATCATCATCATCGCGCCGTTGGAGGCCCCGCGTTGAAACGCGCGCAAGATCTGTCCGTCGTCCGAGAGGAACACACCTTTGTACGCCATGAAGAGCTTGAAACTCGTGACACCTTCTTCGATGAGTTCATCCATCGCCGTGAGCGAGCTGTCCTGAACATCCGAGAGGATCTGATGAAAGCCATAGTCGATCGCGCAGTTGCCTCCGGCCTTCTCCTGCCAGGCCTGGTAGCGATCGATCACGTTCTCGTCGGGGTATTGCACAACGAAGTCGACGATGCTCGTCGTACCGCCCCAGGCCGCAGCTCGAGTCCCGGTCTCGAAGGTGTCGCTCGCGAACGTTCCGCCGAAGGGCATCTCCATGTGGGTGTGCGCATCGATGCCGCCCGGGATGACGTACTTGCCGGTCGCATCAATGACGGTGTCCACATTGCGCTCGATATCGAAGCCGAGCAGTGTGGACCCCGGCGCGAGCACGGCGGCGATCGTCTCACCGTCGATAAGCACGTCGGCGATCGATATTCCCGTGGCATTGACCACGGTTCCGTTCTTGATGAGTGTCTTCATGATTCTCCCTACGGTGCCGTGATCCGGGTGTAGCTGTCTGGGCGACGATCGCGATAGAACTGCCAGTTGTTGCGCACTTCGCGGATCATGTCCAGGTCAAGGTCGCGGATGACGATCTCTTCGTGCTCGCTGCTGCCGCGCTCTCCGACGAAGTTCCCCTGCGGATTGGCGAACTGGCTGGTGCCGTAGAAGGTGACAGCTTCGTCGCCGTACTCGTTGTCCTCACGCCCGACACGATTGGCGGCCGCAACGAAGTAGCCGTTCGCGGCGGCCGCAGTCGCCTGTTCCAGGTCCCACAGCCGGTTCGAGAGACCCGGCTTGGTCGCATTCGGGTTGAACACAATCTGGGCTCCTCCCAGGCCGAGTTCACGCCATCCCTCGGGGAAGTGCCGGTCGTAGCAGATGTAGACCCCGATGGGTCCGACCGCTGTGTCGAACACCGGATAGCCGAGATTTCCCGGGCGGAAATAGAACTTCTCGTAGAACTTCTCCAGGTGCGGGATGTGGTGTTTGCGGTACTTGCCGAGGATTGTTCCGTCGTTATCCACGACGACTGCGGTGTTGTAGTAGACCCCCGGCTGGTCTTCCTCGTAGATGGGAAGAACCATGACCAGCTTCAGCTCCTTCGCGAGCGCGGCGAATCGCTGCACGATGGGTCCGTCCGCCGGTTCGGCGTAGTCGTAATATTTGATGTCCTCCGTGATGCCGAAGTACGGACCGTAGAAAAGTTCCTGGAAGCAGATGACCTGCGCTCCGTCGGCCGCGGCATCCCGCGCGAATTTCTCGTGTTTGTCAAGCATGGACGGCTTGTCGCCCGTCCATGTCGTCTGTGTAATGGCTGCTCGTACAACGGTCATCGTGACCTCCACGTTCAGCTCGGGACGGCCATTCCAGCCGGCACCGATGCGGTTAAGTCGAAACCCAGACGACGTCGTCCGGTTTTGTTATTCTTAGACCTGAACATTTCTGTTCTGTTACTTCGCGTGACGCAAGTATTAATGATCCTGTCGTGCAAGCAGCTTCCAAGCAAGAGATATGCGAGCTTTGCCCCATGCATCCTTTGATCGATGAGATCGAACAGCGCAACCCCGCGGGCATCGCCGCAGCCCTCGGCCGGTTGGTCACGACGGGACGCCTGACCCCGGGAGAGCGTCTCCCGACGGTGCGCGAGATTGCCGGAGCACTGGGCGTGAGCCCGGCCACTGTCAGTCATGCTTGGCGAGCCGCGGGCGCCGCAGGCCTGATCGTCTCGCGCGGCCGCGGCGGTACGTTCGTGCTCGGCCCGAGGCACGACTGGCTACCCGCGCGCAGTCAAGTGATGGCGGGTCGTGACCTACCGACGCGCATCGACCTATCCCGGGGTACCCCCGACCCCGATCTTCTCCCCGCGCTCGGTCCCGCACTCGCACGGGTATCGGAACGTGCAGTGACCTCCAGCTATCAGGATCTTCCGGTCATCCCGGAACTGCTCGCTGTTCTCGAGAATTCATGGCCGTATCGCGCTGAGTCGCTCACCGTGGTCAACGGTGCCCTCGATGCGATCTCCCGCAGTCTCGAGCAGATCGCTCGTTTCAGCGACAAGATTATCGTGGAGAGTCCCACATTTCCGCCGTTTCTCGACCTCCTCGATCAGCTCGGCCTGGCCGTTGTTCCCGTCGCCGTCGACGCTCACGGGCCCGTGCCCAGCTCCTTCGCGGCCGCTCTCCTTCAGTCGCCGGTCGCCGCCGTACTGCAGCCTCGAGCGCACAACCCGACCGGCGCATCGATGACCGAGGATCGGGCCCGGGAACTCGCCCTACTGCTGCGAGACAGTCCGACGGCGAGCGGAATGATCGTCATCGAAGACGACCATTCGGGTGAGATCAGCCTGGCCGATGACGTCAGCCTGGGCCGATGGATCCCCGATCAGGTGCTGCATGTGCGCAGCTACTCCAAGTCGCACGGTCCCGATCTGCGCATTGCGGCTCTCGGAGGGCCTACGAAGATCATCGACCGGATCGTGGCGCGCCGGATGCTCGGCCCCGGCTGGACGAGCCGCATGCTGCAGACCATCCTCCACGAGCTGCTCGTCGACGAGACCAGCATCGCCCAGGTCGACGCCGCCCGAGCCGAGTACGCACGACGCCAGCGCGAGCTGTCCAGCGCCCTCGCCGCTGTCGGCGTCACATCCCCCGCAGCCGACGGCATCAACACCTGGCTGGCGGTCGACGACGAACAAAATGCCATCTTGCAGCTCGCCGCATCCGGCATCCGCGTCGCTGGGGGTACGCCATTCCTGCCGCGCAACGAGTTTCAGCCCGCTCACATCCGTGTCACGGCCGGTGCGATTCGTGAGGATGTCTCCCCGATCGCCGATGCCATCGGGTCGGCGATGAGATCGAGTGCGAACGGCGTGCACACGCTCACCGCGCGCTGGGCGTGACCCGGCACGCTCCCCCGGACTTCACTCACGTGCCGGTCGATCAGGCGACGGTCGGCAGCCACACACGCATCGATGAGGGTCCCCGGTTGGCCCAGGAGTAGTAGGGCACCAGCGGCACGCTGTGTGTCTCCGCCGAGATCTCCACGGAGGCGACCTCGTAGGGCCAGGCGTGCTCCGCCGGGATCATGTGTCGCACGCCGACGCTCACCACACCGCCGACCTCGGTCAGTTCTCCGGTCACACGCACTTCGTCGACGCTGGCGGCGAAGGCGGCATCCGTCGATTCAAGGCACATCACCACGGGACCCCGCTCGACCGCCTGCTGGCCACGAAGCGCGTCGATGCGAGGATCGGGTGTGGTCCAGCGTGCGGTCATCGGGAGGCTGAGTACGATCTCGTCGCCGATGGCGAACGCGCGTCGAATCTTCGCCGAGCCTGGGCGGACGGGCTTGTCCTGAACGCCGTCTCTCAGCACTGCGCCTGCATGTGCCCACCCTGGTACGCGCAGCGAGAGTTCCCATTCCGCATCGATCGACTGGGTCACGACGACTTTAATCTCACCGTCGTGGGGGTAGTTGGTCTCCACCGTTACTGCAACGGTGCCGCCTTCAAGGGATGCTTCGACGACACCACTCGCATACTGATGAATCCGCACGCCCTGGTCCGTGGAGGTGGCGAAGTATGAGCCGAGGGATGCGAGGGTGCGCGCAACGTTCGTGGGACAGCAGGAGACATCGAACCATGGCGCACGAAGGCTCGAGGAGGCACGCGGACTCGCCTCGTCGAGTGCCGGGGTTGATCCGGGCTCTCGCTGATGCAGCGTGTTCGTGTAATAGAAGGCCCGGCCATCGGCGGCCGGCGATGTGGCGACGACGTTGAACAGTGTGCGCTCAATCAGATCGGCGTAACGTTCTTCACCGGTCGCCAACAGAAGCCGGTAGTTGAGCATGATCGAACCGATGCCTGCGCAGGTCTCGGAATACGCGCGGTCACTGGGAAGTTCGAAGTCCGCTCCGAACGATTCGCCCTCGTGATGCGCGCCCATGCCCCCGGTCAGGTACGTGCGCCGGGCGACGGTGCGATCGAGCTGGGCTGCGACGGCGTCGATCAGCCCGGGTTCTTCGTCTTCGATGCCGAGGTCGACGGCGCCGGCTGCGAGGTAAACGGCCCGCACTGCGTGGCCACGCAGCACCTCTGCGTCACGCAGCGGCGTGTCGTCCTGGTAGTAACTGCGCCCGAGCTCAATGTCACCCAACACCCCGTGCCCACGTCGGTTCACGAAAAGACGGGCCTGATCGATGTAGCGGGTCTCTCCCGTGTAACGACCGAATTCGACGAGGGCCATTTCGACCTCGGGGTGTCCACAGACCGATTCGATACCGCCGACGCCGAACACCTCACAGAGGTGGTCTGCGGCGCGGCGAGCGATCTGTACCAGCGCATCTTCACCCACCGTACGGCCGCGTGCGACAGCTGCCTGCAGGAGGTGTCCGTAGCAGTACAGCTCGTGGCCCCACTGCAGATCGGAGTAGCGCGGCTCCTGACCGACCCGACCGAACCGGGTGTTGAGGTAGCCATCAGACTCCTGGGCCGGCTCAATACGAGCGACCAGAGCGCGCAGGCGCGCATCCAGACGATCGTTCTGCGTGCGGCCGAACTCCCATGCCATCGCCTCGATCAGTTTGTAGACATCGGAGTCCGAGAACTCGCGTCCTCTCCGGTCCGCCGGAAGACGGCCTTCAACAGCTGCGTCGAAGTTGCCGATCCAGCCGACCTTCTCCATCCAGTTCTCGCAGTGTTCGATGATGGCGGATGCATTCAGCTCCTGCCTGTCGGCCCAGAATCCGCTGTCAATGCGCACCTGTGAAAGCGCGAGCGGGCGAAGTGCGCCGTGGGAGGGGGCGACGGGGAGGGCAGCGGCAGCGTGTGCGGTACTGATGGGCATAGTGGTCTCCAGCTGAAGATGATTGAAGAAGAAGGGCGTCTACTTGACGGCGCCGAGCGTAAGTCCTTCACGCAGCAGCCGATAGGTGAAGACAAAGAGGATGAGAATCGGGATCGAGGTGATGACGGCGAGTGCCATCAGCCCCGGCCAGTTGATGCCGAAGGCAGAGACCTGCTGGGCGAGCAAGGCGCTCAGTGGGTAGTTGCCAGGCGAGAGGAAGAAGTTGACTGCGTAGAGGAACTCGCCCCACGACATCAGGAAGACGAGGGTTCCGGTCGTGGCGACACCGTTACGCGCGATTGGCAACATCACCGACCAGAAAGTGCGGATCGTGCTCGCGCCATCGATGGATGCGGCTTCCTCCAGCGCTTCCGGCACAGCCCGGAAGAACGGGCGCAGCAGCAAGATCGCGAAAGGAACGAGCATGGCTGTGTCCGCCACGATCACACCGATGTTTTGATCCAGCAGGCCCCAAGAACCGAAGATCTGGTAGAGCGGGATGACGTTAGCTGTCTGTGGCACCATCTGCAGCACGATCAGAAGTCCGAGACCGATGGTCGTGATTCGCGAATCAACGCGGGCAAGCCCGTAGCCGGCCGGAATCGCGATCAGCAGGGTGAGTGCGGTGGTTCCGGCAGCAATCACGATTGATTGCTGCATTGCCACGAACAGGCCCTGGTTCTGCAACACCGAGGTGTACGCATCCAAGGTCGGGGTGAAGAGGAACGATGACTGCGAAGAGATCACATCGCTCGAGCTCTTCAACGAGGTCAGCACGATGAAGAGGATCGGCACCGCGTAGATCAGCAGCAACACGATTCGCAGGGGACCTGCGACGGGCTCGAACTTGCGGCGAGGCCGACGCGGAGTCTTGCCCCCGGTAACGAGCAGCACGGTGGGTGTCAGAGTGCTCACGAGCTGGCCTCCTCTTTGCGAACGTTGCGTGCATAGATGACGGCGAGGACAAGGACGAGCAGGACAGAGATGACGGCGGTGGCCGCTCCCATTCCGAAGTCAAACCGGACGAACGCCTGCAGGTAGCTCAGGAACGGCAGGGTGTTGGTCGAGATTCCCGGTCCCCCATACGTCATCACGAAGATGAAGTCGAAGGAACGGAATGCGTACACGATCGTGAGCACCGTAAGCACGAGCGTTGCTGGCTTCACCGCGGGGACGATCATGTGCCAGATCTCCTGCCAGCGGTTCGCGCCATCGATTCGTGCGGCCTCGAACGTCTCAGCGGAGATGCCGAGGATGCTCGCGCGGTACACGAGAGCGTTGAAGGGCACGACAGCCCAGGAGTTCACGATCGCGACCGAGAGCAAGGCGAATCGCTCGTCGTACAGGAACGGAACCGCATCGGCGGACAGCCCGATCCCGGTGATGACCGAGTTGATGAGGCCCGCATCCCCCAAAAGGAACTTCCAGACGCTGCCGTTGACAACCGGTGGCAGTGCCCAGATGAAGACCATCAGTCCGAGCACGAAGGCGCTCAGCCAGGTGCTCGTGCTCAGCAGGATTGCCGCGGCAAGACCGCCGATCAATCCGATCAGCGTGACGATGAGGACGAACACGACCGTGTTGCCGAGCGCTGGCAGGAGCGAGCCCTGTGCAGCACTTCCTGCGAAGTTGTCGGTGCCGACGAACTTCCATGGCTGGTTGAGGGTACGTGAGTTCACATCGCTGAGACTCATACGCCCCAGCTGGGCGAGAGGGAAGAACGAGAAAACGAGGAGGAAGACCCCTGCCGGTACGGCGAAGCCGAGCTTCTTCCGGCGCGCCGCGCTGCGGTGCCATGCGGATCGGGGTGGCCGACTCCGCGACGCCGTAGTGCGCGCGGACGGCTCTGCGGCCGTCAGTTGTGCTGACATGGGCTTCCTGCCTCGTTCTCGTTGGACTACTGGATTACTTGGCGAGCAGTGGCTCGAGATCGGCAACGAGCTTCTTCGCCGCTTCTGCTGGAGTCAGCTGGCCACCGATGACGGCGCTCCAGATTTGTCCGACGACGAGTTGCTGGTCGGCCACGGCCTCTGCGGGAACGGCGGGTGCCGGGTAGTTCGCGCCGTTCTTCTCGAGCGACTGCGCGAAGGCTGCAAGGATCGGGTCTTCGGTCACCTCGGGTGCGGATGCCGCATCCAGACGTGCCGGAATGCTGCCGACACCGTCCAGCGCGATGGCCTGGCCCTCTGCACTGAAGTACGTCTCCTCGAGGTACTTCCATGCCAGGTCGGGGTTTTTGCTGAACGCACCGATCGCTTCGCCTTCGCCGCCGAGGTACACCTGGCCGTCGGAACCGACCGGGAGCGGGACGACGCCGAACTCGAAGTCCGCATCGCTGCGGGCCGTTCCCAGCTGCCAGTTGCCGTTCTGCGCGAAGGCGATATCTCCTGCTGCCCAGGTCTGGAACGGGACCGTCTGGTCCCACGTCACAGACTCACGGGTGAGCGCGCCGGATTCGGTCCAGGACTGCACCATCGTGAAGGCCTCTTCCAAAGGAGCTGCCTGCGGATCGTCATAGCTGAAGCCGAAGCTCGACAACCACGGGTAGGCCTGCCATTCACCCTGCGACTGCGGAAGCCCGGACAGCGTGATCCCGCCCTTGCCAGCAGCGGTCGCGGTAGTGAGGGCTGCGTTGAGCTCATCCAAGGTCGTCGGCGGCGTCACGCCGAGCTCGTCGAGGACGTCCTGGTTGTACCAGAGCCCGAGCAGGTTGACGTAGCCCTGAACGGCGTACACGTCATCCTCAAGAGAATGCACGACCGACTCGGGGAACTCGGCCTTGTCGGAGAAGGAATCCCACTGCTCGGTCATCGGCGCGAGCGCACCGGCAAGTGCCAGCGTCGAGGCGTCGGCACCGTTGAACACGACGACGTCAGGGCCGGTCTGCGAACCGACGGAGGTGATCAACTTCGAGTTCAGCTGATCGTAAGGAACGAAGACGTTCTCCACGGTGACCGTGTCGTTGCTCGACTCGAAGAGTTCTTTGTAATCGGTGAGAACCTTGACCTGGTTCTCATCGCTGAAGTAGTGCCAAACGGTGATGGTTTCGCCATCTCCGGATGCTCCGCCCGATGCGCTCGGCGTGCAGCCGGCGAGCACGAGCATTGCCGAGACGGCGATCGCTCCGGTAGCGACGGATCGTGAGCGGACACCGCTGATGCGCGGGAATTTCACTGGCATGTGACTTCCTTGTCTGGAATCGTCATTGATCGATGAGTACTCAAGAGAGCAACCTTCACGAAACTTACCGAAAAGGTTTTCGGCGAACATATCACCGTCTTCTATTCTGGTCAATCCGTGTATTGTCGACTACACCGAAACGAAGGAGTGGCGTAGTGAGTCCTGGTGACAAACGAGCACCCCGCGCCACCCTCCGCGATGTCGCAGCCCTTGCCGGAGTCTCGGTCGCCACTGCCTCGAAGGCACTGAATGGCCGCGATCAGGTACATCCCGACACCAGAGCACGCGTGCTCGTCGCTGCCGAGAAGATTTCGTTCACTCCAAACGCGCTTGCTCGCGGTTTGCTCGCTGGCCAGACCGGAACCGTTGGCCTCATCACCGGAGACCTCGACGGACGTTTCTCGCTGCCGATCCTGATGGGCGCCGAAGATGCGTTCGGCAAGGGCAAGACCTCGGTCTTCCTCTGCGATGCCCGAGGCGATGCTATCCGCGAGCAGCACCACCTGGACGCACTGCTGAGCCGCAGAGTCGATGGCCTGATCGTGGTTGGCCCGCGCACAGACCCCCGCCCATCGCTGGGAGGCGATCTGCCTGTTCCGGTTGTATATGCCTACGCCCCCTCCACTGACAGCAATGACCTCTCGCTCGTCCCGGACAATGTGCAGGGAGGCGCCGATTCCGTGGACTTCCTCGTCGCCCGTGGTCGCCGCCGGATCGCGCACATCACCGGGGAGCATGGCTACGCGGCATCGCACGATCGCGTCAGCGGGATCGAGTCAGCCCTGCACAAGCATGGCCTGTCGCTGATCGGGCACGCGCAGTTCGGCTCCTGGACCGAGCAATGGGGTCGTAATGCCGCGGCACAACTGATCGAGCACCACCCCGATATCGACGGAATTCTGTGCGGCAACGATCAGATCGCGCGCGGTGTTCTCGATACCCTGCGTGAGGCCGGTTGGGCAGTACCCGAACGGGTCTCCGTCATGGGGTACGACAACTGGGAGGTATTCACGACCGGGGCACGACCGCACCTGACCAGCGTCGATATGAATCTTGAAGCCCTCGGTGCCCTCGCCGCCCGTCGCCTGTTCGAAGCGATCAACGGCGATTCCCGTTCCGGCATCGAGTCACTGTCGTGCCGGGTCGTTCCGCGCGAGACCACCTGAGCCTGTCCGCCCCGCGGGCTGTATCACTCAGCGTTCGGGCGCTGCCGTTGCCGCTTCGTGGCCGAACGCTGTTCTTTGGCTGCCAAGCGACGCCGATCCGAGCCCTTGGTCGGCTTCGTCGCACGACGGCGGGCAGGCGCCGGAGCGAGCCCCGCCCTGACGAGCTCGGCGAGCTTGTCCAGAGCGATCTCGCGATTGCGCAACTGAGAGCGTTGCTCGGATGCCGTCACGGCGATCGCCCCGGATATCAGGCGTCTCCCGAGCCGGCTGAGCAGCAGCATCCGCTGGTCGTCAGAGAGCACGACTGAATCCGTAACGCTCCAGCGCAGCTCGGCGCGACTGTCTGAGGTGTTGACATGTTGACCGCCGGGGCCGGACGACCGGGAGAATCGCCACTCGAGTTCCGACGCCGGAATCGTGAGGGCGGGTGAAATCTCCAGATCCATGTATCAAGCATGCCGGACGCGGCGCTGGTCGCGCTGAGAAACGAAGAAGCCCTCGATTTCTGAGAGTTCAGAAATCGAGGGCTTTTCAGTGTTGTGACCCCAACGGGATTCGAACCCGTGTTACCGCCGTGAGAGGGCAGCGTACTAGGCCGCTATACGATGGGGCCAGGCTTGCGGAACGTTTCCGTCCCGCGACAACTGTTCAAGTATGCCACGAGGTTTTCTGCTCCGCCAAATCGAGGCGGTCAGAAGTCGGATCCCGGGCGCGTCATCCGAGAAGCAGGTTTGCCGGACAGCTCTCGAAGGAGTTGACTCTCACTATGCGCGTAACGAAGCACGAACATGCCGCCCTCCGAATCGATGAGAGCGGAGACGCACTGATCATCGATCCCGGGTCATTCACCACGCCGCTCGATGAGCTCTCGAACGTAGTGGGCCTTGTCATCACTCACGAGCACCCGGACCACTGGACCCCGGAGCATCTCGACCGCATCCTGCGCGCTGCCCCCGGCATCCCGATCTACGCGCCGGCCGGCGTCGCAGCAGCGGCCACTGACTACGAGATCAGCGTCGTCTCCCCCGGCGATACCGTCATCGCTGGGCGATTCACCCTGCGTTTCTTCGGCGGCGACCACGCCGTCATCCACTCGTCGCTGCCGGCAATCCAGAACGTCGGCGTACTCATCAACGACGAGCTCTACTACCCGGGTGATTCCTACTCGGTGCCGGACGGAATCAACGTCGACACGCTGGCCGCTCCCCTCGGCGGCCCCTGGCTGAAGATCGGCGAGGCCATGGACTTCGTACTCGCGGTGAAGCCTCGCCGCGCCTTCGGCGTGCACGATATGACGCTCTCGGTGATCGGACGCAACATGCACCGCGCCCGACTGAAGTGGGCGACCGAACAGAACGGCGGGGAGTTCTTCGAGCTCGATCCCGGCGACACCATCGACCTGTGACCCGACGCCTACTGCCAGATCCCACCGAACGACTGCGGTTCAGAGAGATGGTCGACACCGATCTCGACGACATGGCGCGGATGCTCGGCGATCCGGAAACGATGGCCTTCTATCCCGCGCCTAAGACGCGTGCGGAGAGCGCCGAATGGATCAGTCGGATGCAGGGCCGCTATGCCGCGGACGGTCACGGCCTTTGGCTGATCGAAACTCTCACTGGCGAGTTCGTCGGCGACTGCGGCATCACCTGGCAGTCGTACAACGACACACCGGTGCGCGAGGTGGGTTACCACGTGCGACGCGACGTTCAGGGAAACGGCTACGCTACCGAAGCGGCGCGCGCGTGCCTCGAGCTGGTGCGACGCGAATACGCCCCCACGCTGCTCACTGCGATCATCCATCCCGAAAACGTCGCTTCCCGACGAGTGGCCGAGCATCTCGGAATGACCCACATCGCGGATGACCGTGCGCACCCGTGGATCGTGCGCACAGTCATGGGAATGGCAGTCGAGCCGGCGGCTCAGCCCTCGCCGAGCTGAGACTGCGCCGCACGCACCCGCAGGTCGCGCGCCAGGTGGTCACGCTGCTCGATCACAAGGCGCCGCAGTGCCGCCGGCGCGCTCCCGTTGGCGGCGAGCCATGCGTCGACCTGTTCGAGATCATCGGATGCCGGGAACAGCCCGACCACTAGGCGTCTGGCGAGCTCGATGCTGCGGTCCTGCCAAGCGCCGAGAATCCGCTCGAAGTACCCTTCGTCGAGATCAGCAATCAGATCACGGCGCCCGCCCGCACGGACACCGTTGATCGTGGCGCTGAGGTGATCGTTGCTGAGCGACAGATCTTCCCACGCGGCGTGCCAGGCCACAGTTCGATTGGCAATGCTCGGCTTCGACCACAGCGCAGTAAGCGACGCCGTTCGTCCGCTCGCCGTACCGTCGCGCTCGAGCTCGTCGGATACGTCGTCGCCCGTCGCGTGCTCGGTCGTACGGAGCGCGGTGAGCAGCGCCCAGCGCAGATCGGGGTCGACGGTCAGGCCCTCCGGCGCATCGCCGTCAAGGATCGCCCGCACATGCTCGGCGCGTGCGTCGTCGTAGGCGGACGCTGCGGCGAAGGCACGCGCCCAGGACAGCTGCGCGTCGCTTCCGGCATCTGCCGCACTGAGAGCCGTCCAGGTCGTCTCCAGCCATGCGGTGCGCTCCGCGGTCCGCGCAGCATCCGAGACGAAATGACCCACCGCGTAGGCGGCATTCGCTAGCACCCCACTCAGAAGGCCGATGTTCTCTTCTGCAGGTGCGTGCGCGCCCACGATCGCCAGATAGCGCGCGGCAGCCAGCTCGCCGTCACGTGTGGAGTTCCACAGCGACGACCACACCAGCGCGCGCGGCAAGGGCTCGAGCGTCGACAGGGCCTTCTCCACGGACGCCAACGAGCGCTCGTCGATGCGTGCCTTGGCGTAGGTCAGATCGTCATCGTTGATCAGCACCAAGTCGGCCTCCTCGAAAGCCACCGGTGTGCGCTCGTCGGCAATGTCCAGATCAACCTTTTCACGCAGCGACAAGCACCCGTCCGTGAGGTTGTACAGTCCAACGCGCAGGCGGTGCGGGCGCGGGTCGGTCTGCACCAGCATCCGCTCGCCGTCCGCACTTTCCTCGAGCGAGAGGGCTGACACACCGCTCGTCTCCAACCAGGCCGTCGACCACGCGCGCAGGTCTCTGCCAGAGGCCTCCTCGAGCTGCACCAGTAGGTCATCCAGCGTGGTGTTGCCGTAGGCGTGCGCTGCGAAGTAGCGCCGTGCACCCTCGAAGAACTGCTCCTCGCCGACGAAGGCGACCAGCTGCTTGAGCACCGACGCACCCTTTGCGTAGGTGATGCCGTCGAAGTTCAACTTCGCTGCTTCCAGGTCGGTGATGTCGGCAACGATCGGATGCGTCGTCGGCAACTGATCCTGCTGATACGCCCAGGCCTTACGGTTCGCGGCGAAGCGCACCCAAGCATCGGTGAAGCGGGTGGCAGCCACCGAGGCGTGGGCGCCCATGTAGTCGGCGAAGGACTCCTTGAGCCAGAGATCGTCCCACCAGCGCATGGTGACGAGGTCTCCGAACCACATATGAGCCATCTCATGCAGGATCGTGTTGGCGCGGCCTCCACGCTGCGCGTCGGTCGCTGCACCGCGCGACAGGTATGCCTCAGTGAAAGTCACCAGGCCGGGGTTCTCCATCGCGCCCAAGTTGTACTCCGGCACGAAGATTTGGTCGTACTTGCCCCATGGGTAGGGGAAATCGAACGAGTCGGTGAAGAAGTCCAGCCCCTGACGCGTGACCTCGATGATCTCGTCTTCTTCGAGGAACCTAGCCAGTGAGGGACGGCACAGCACACCGAGTGCAACGCTCTGCTCACCCCGGGTCCAGGTGGCATCCACTCGGTGATAGGGCCCTGCCGCCACTGAGGTGATGTAGCTGGACAGCGGCAGCGTCGGCGCGAACTCGACCGTCTGGGCGCCGTCGTGCTCGTCTACCGACACCGCGCTCTGGTTCGACAGCACGTGCCAGCCGAGCGGCGCACGCACGACGAATGTGAACGCTGCCTTCATATCGGGCTGTTCGAAGCACGCCATGACTCGCCGCGAGTCCGCCGGCTCGTACTGCGTATAGAGGTAGGTCTCACCGTCTACAGGGTCAACGAATCGGTGCAGACCCTCGCCGGATCGACTGTAGAGCCCGACCCCCTCGACCACGACGGTGTTGGATGCCGCGAGTCCGGTCACTGCGATCCGGGCGCCGTCGTAGGCGACGGGCTGTTCGGCTCCATTGATCGTGACTCTATTCACGGACTCGCCGATGAAGTCGATCCACGTCTCAGATGCGGTGGCATCGAACATCAGTGTCGTGGTGACGCCGAAGCCCGGCCGCTCCTGATTCTGCGCATCAAAAAGGTCAAGCTCGACGCGAATGGTGTGCACGGTGACGCCCGCAGAACGCGCGGCCGTCTCCTGCCTGGTTAGGTTGGCAGAGCTCATTGCTCCATCTTTTCATGTGTCAACACGGTAACTGTCAGCAAGATCGCACAAGAATGGGCTAAGCTGGGGCGATAACATTCACGATGACCTTCGGAATCTCCGGCTGTTCATCGGCCCGAATGCGTAACATGCATGGTGGCCACTCGATCATTTTCCTTCACCTACCTCACGCTCCCAGCCGCGTAACGCCGCGAGTTTTCGCCGTTACTCTGAGAGCCCCATAAGCTGCCGAGCCGAATATCGTCGAGGCATTACGGGTCGAAGCTCGGCCCAACAACACAAAGGAAACACAGCATGGCCACTGGTACTGTCAAATGGTTCAACTCCGACAAGGGCTACGGCTTCATTGCTCCCGATGACGGATCTGCCGATGTCTTCGCGCACTTCAGCGCGATTCAGGGTAGCGGACACCGCAACCTCGAGGAAGCACAGAAGGTCGAGTTCGACACGGAGCAGGGTCCCAAGGGCCCCCAGGCGACGAACATCAACGCTCTCTAATTAGAGCTTCTAAGGCCCAGTCCCACTTTGTGGGGCTGGGCCTTTTTTCGTTGTTGCACAGTCCGCTCCTATGAGCGCGGACTCCGCTCGCACGTGATCCTTCACTACGCTCGCCGTGTCCGCGGCATCGGCTGGATGTTCGTCTTCTTCGTCGTACTCGTCGTCGTCATGCAGTATGCGCTGACCCGCACGAAGTGGGGCCGCTCGGTTTTCGCCGTCGGTGGCAATCGTGAAGCAGCACGTCGCGCGGGCATCAACGTCGGCTGGACCTACATGTCCGTCTTCATGCTCTACTCGTCACTGGCCGCAGTCGGCGGAATGCTCGCCGCAGGACGGCTTGCGGCAGCCGCTCAGAGCAGCGGAACAGGAGATGTGAATCTCGATTCATCGTTCCGATACATGACTACGGGTGCGGTGCTCCTCATCGCCGTGATGCTGGATGCCGCGTCCCGCCGTAGCCGGACAATGCACGGCCGGGCCTGAATCCAAAAAAGAAAACCCCCGCGTGAGCGGGGGTTTTTCTTTGGCTGGGGTACCTGGACTCGAACCAAGAACAACGGTACCAGAAACCGCCGTGTTGCCAATTACACCATACCCCAAGGGCAAAACGTGAGCCTCGCACCGAGAGTTAAGCTTACCCGAGCTTGGCCATAATGCCAAAGTGACGCGCATGCGACGTCGCCCGGGCGCGCCGTCAGGATCCCAGTTGGGCAGAAAGCGCCCGCAGACGCGTCAGCGTCGCGTCCTTGCCAATGAGCTCCATCGATTCGAAGAGCGGCGGAGACACGCGGCGACCAGTGATGGCAACGCGCGGAGGCCCGTAGGCGACGCGCGGCTTGAGCTCTAGCTTCTCGACGAGCGCCGTGGCGAGAGCATCCTGGATCTTCTCCGGGGTGAACTCGGAGACGGGCTCGAGTGCAGTCACACACGCATCGAGAACCTCGGCGGCGTTCGCCGGCAGCCCCTTGAGTGCGTCGGCGTCATACGACACCTCATCGCCGAACAGGAAACCGAGCATGCCAGGCACATCGCCGAGCAGCTGCACACGCTCCTGCACGAGCGGTGCGGCGCGGAACGCGAGCACGAGCTGCTCATGAGTCGGCTCCTCGAACAGTCCCGCAGCGGCAAGATACGGGATCGTCCGCTCCGCGAAGTCCTTCACATCCAGCATCCGGATGTGATCGCCGTTGATCGACTCGGCCTTCTTCTGATCGAAGCGTGCCGGGTTCGGGTTCACGTTCTCGATATCGAACGCGGCGATGAACTCCTCCAGCGAGAAAACATCGCGGTCTGGACCGATCGACCAGCCGAGGAGCGCGAGGTAGTTCAGCAGACCCTCGGGAATGAAGCCACGGTCCCGGTGCAGGAACAGATCGGCCTGAGGGTCACGCTTGGAGAGCTTCTTGTTGCCGGTCTCCCCCAGCACGAGCGGCATGTGCGCGAATCGCGGCACGAAAGTCGTGACGCCCGCGTCGATCAATGCGGCGTACAACGCCAGCTGACGCGCGGTCGACGGCATCAGGTCTTCGCCGCGCAGCACGTGAGTGATACCCATGAGCGCGTCGTCGACCGGGTTCACGAAGGTGTACAGCGGGACGCCGTTCGGCCTGACGACGACGAAGTCGGGGAAGGAACCAGCCGGGAACGTCACCTCATCGCGAATCAGGTCGACGTATGTGAGGTCTTCATCCGGCACGCGAAGACGCAAGGCCGGCTGACGGCCCCCTGCACGGAAGGCGGCCTTTTGCTCGTCGGTCAGATCCCGATCGAAATTGTCATAACCGAGCTGCTTCGCCCGACCGTTCGCCTCATTGCGGGCGTCGATCTCCTCGGCGTTCGAGTAGCTCTCGTAGAGCGCACCAGTGGCTGTCAGCTTCTCGATGATGCCACGGTAGATATCGTGGCGCTCAGACTGACGGTACGGCGCGTGCGGTCCACCGACCTCGACGCCCTCATCCCAATCGATCTTCAACCAGGTGAGCGCGTCAACGAGCTGTCGGAAGCTCTCCTCGCTGTCGCGGGAAGCATCGGTGTCTTCGATGCGGAAGATCATCTTGCCGCCGTTGTGCCGGGCATACGCCCAGTTGTACAGCGCGGTGCGGACCATGCCGACGTGCGGTGTGCCGGTCGGCGAAGGGCAGAACCGGACGCGGACGTCGGCACCGCTGGCGGTTGTGGTCAGAGCGTGAGGAGTAGCCATATCTCCTCAATCCTACGCGTGTGAACGATGCCCGCTGGTCTGTTCAACCGGGTCGACCGACTGCCACTGCAGCCGTGTGCTCAAGCGCGACCGCTTCGTCGACAACGTGCTCAGCGCAGAGCTGATCGAACGCGCGACGAAACTGCACGCGATCGGCGACGATGAGCGACTGATAGAACGCCCCGGCAGAGGCGACTCCACCTTCAGCGGAGGCCCACAGCTGATCAATAGTGGCACGCCAGCTCCAGGTGAGCTCTGCGACCTTGATCCTGTGCCAGCCGCCTTCCGACAGCATCCGCCCGAATCCGGATGCCGTTCGCTCAAAGTCCCTTTCTGGCGGCAGTCGATTGCCCGCGGCGGGTGTAAGCCCTGCGCGCTCGCATACAGACAACCAGAACCACGAAGGCGAGACGATCCAGATCGTCGTCGCCAACACTGCGTCCGGAGCCGCCACGCGCGCCATTTCCCGTGCAGCCACTCGGGGATCGTCTACGTGGTTGAGTACGAAGTTCGCCGTCACCGCATCGAATTCAGCGTTTGCAAACGGCAGCGCGGGCAATGCGCCTTCGACCAGGGCGAGCGTCGGATGCTGTCGGCCGGCCACCACGCGCATCGTCTCCTCGGGTTCGCACCCGGTGACGTTCCACCCTGCGGCTGACAGATGCGCTGCCAGAGCTCCAGTGCCGGAGCCTACGTCGAGCAGTCGACGTTCACGTGCTGGTCCGAGCCTGGCGACAAGAGCGTCATGAGTGCCAGCACACAGCGCGGCATACGAGGCGGCATACGCCTCGCCCTTACCCGCCCACTCTCTCATTTCTGGGTTCGCCCCAGCGGCGCGAGTACCACCATGACGATCAAGAGAACGGATGCCGCGATGCCTACCCCCGCGTACTGGAAGTTTGCCAGGATCACGCCGGCGAGCACTGCACCCGCCGCCGCACACAGGCTCATGAGCGAGTCGCTGCGGCCCTGACGTCGGGTGCGGAGTTCCGGGGCGCTCGCCTCGGTCAACAGGGCAGCACCCGCGACAGTCGCGGCGCTCCAACCGAGGCCGAGCAGCACAAGCGCAGTCATCACCCCACTGGCGGAATCGTTCGCGAAGATCGCGAATCCGAGAGCCCCCGCCAGCAGCACCTGTCCGAGCAATACCACGCGCAGGCGTCCGAGTCGGTCAGCGAGGATGCCGAATACCGGCGACAGCCCGTACATCCCCGCCACATGCAGCGCGATCGTCACACCCACCAACGCCGAGATATCTGTACTCGAGGCATGGCCGCCATGAGCGCTGTGCGCCATATGGGAGAGGTGAATCGGCGTCATCGCCATCACCGAGGCCATCACAACGTGCGAGCCGGCGATCACGAAGATCGCGTAGCGCGCGACCGTCGGCCGGTCTAACTGCGACAGCGACCCTGAGAGTGATGCGGCGGCATCCCGAGCGATCCGTTGCGCGGTCAGCAGCGGGTCTGGGCGCAGCGCGACGATGTATAGGAGGAAGGCGGCGGCCTGGGCAACCAGCGAGAACAGATAGGAACCGGTCTGAGGCGGCATTCCGATCGCCTGACCGACGATCTCGCCCGGCCCGAGCAGCAGCGGCCCCGAGACGCCGCCGACCGTGGTCGCCCAGACGACCACGGAGAGGTCACGCCCGCGGTGCTGAGGTGAGGCAAGGTCGGTCGCGGCGAACCTGGACTGCAGATTACCTGCGTTGCCGGCACCGATCATGAGGATGCCAGCCAGCAGCATCGGAAAGTTCCGCAGCGCTGCGGCCAGAATGACGACGCCGATGCCCACCAGCGCGAACAGATTGCCGAGGGTCAACGCGCGACGGCGTCCGACGCGGCTCGCCAGCCGTGCCAGCGGGATCGCGCACAGAGCGGCGCCCAGGGTCACAGATGCGGTCGCCAACCCCGACAGCGCATCGTCGCCGGAGAGGTCGGCCGCGAGCAGCGCCCCGAGCGAAACAGTGGCCCCGAACGCAATACCGCCGAGCACCTGTCCGAGCGATAGCACGAGCACCGTGCGCCGCTGCACGGCCGCCTGGTTGACGGCCGCGACCTCGATCATGCGACCGGAAGTGCGTCGCGCACAGAGTTACGCAGGATGCCGAGACCGCTGATCTCGACTTCGACAGTGTCGCCGGCAGCGAAGGGGCCGACTCCAGCCGGAGTGCCCGTCAGGATCACGTCACCGGGAAGCAGCGTGAAAACTGCGGAGGCATACTCGATGATCGCCTGGACGGAGTGAATCATGTCGCTCAGAGGAGCGTGCTGACGCACCTCACCGTTCACGCGGGTCTCGAGCGTGGCGTCCTTGGCATCGAATTCTGTCTCGATGACCGGCCCGAGCGGGCAGAAAGTATCGAAGCCCTTGCCCCTGGTCCACTGACCGTCCTTCTTCTGCAGGTCGCGCGCGGTGACATCGTTGCCGATCGTGTATCCGAAGACGTAGTCCAGGGCATTCTCCGCCTTGACGTTCTTCGCGATCCGACCGATGACGACGGCCAACTCGCCTTCATGCTCAGTACGCTCTGACAGTGTCGGACGCACGATGGTGTCGCCGGGACCGATCACCGAGGTGTTCGGCTTGAGGAAGAGCAGTGGCTCCTCGGGTGCCACTCCCCCCATCTCTGCGGCGTGATCGTGATAGTTCTTGCCGACACAGACGACCTTGGAGCGCGGGATCACCGGCGCGAGCAGCGCGGCATCCGCCAGCGGCACGCGCTCACCCGTGGTCTCATATCCGGCGAACATCGGGTCACCAGCGAGGACGACGAGCTCCCGCTCATCGACGATGCCGTAGCGGATTGCGTCATTGTGGCTGAACCGAGCGATCTTCACTCGACCAGCCTAGCGACCCGACTCCTCCCCTATCTACCTCCGCCGAGCCCCCGTCTTGGCGCCGAGGCCCCGTCGTATTGACGTCTTCACGATGGGGGCTCGCTGGGAAAACGGGGGCTCGGCGGAACAAACGGGTCGGGACACGGGGTCGACGGAACGCCGGGGTCAACCTGGAGGTGTGACGCCGAAGTGAGCGAGGCGATCGCCCAGCGTGTCCGGTGAACCGATGTGCATACTTCCCCAGCGTGCGAACGACCAGCCTGTGACTCCGCGGACATCATCCTCGCGGCGCTTCTCCGCGAGCATCGCGTCGACGGGTGTTGGTTCAGTACGAAGTTCCGGCTCGAGGTACTTGCCCTCGCCGTCGAACTCGCCGAATGTCCGCGAGCGCCGAAACCCGAAGTCCAGGAAGTATCGATCGCCCTCGGCACCGACGACGGGGACCTGGAGATCCGGGGCATGAAAACCTAGCCGGAACAACTGCAATCTGCTCACGCTCTCCCCCGGCAACTGAGCGCGTCCGTCCACGAAAGCCGTGACCCAGCGTGCTTGTCTCACTCCACGCAGACCTGGCCCCGCAAACCTTTCGAGTTCTTCGCGCCACTGGGCTGCCGCATCCGCGTCGTACTCCTGCCCGTGCACGGCGATCGACCTCAGCGCGGCATCGCCGGCGGATACTGCAGCTTCGAGACGAGTCGTGCGCGCCAGATCGAACACGGTGCGGTGCAGCGAGGTGCACATGATGCCGTAACGTTCGCTGATCTCATCCTCCGCGACGTCGGACTCATGTCTGGCAACCCCGGCGGCAACACGGCTGTGTCGCGCCCCTGCGATGAGCACATGGGACCAGCACGTCCGCGATGCGGTAGAGCGGGAGGCCCCAGAGCACGGCGGCAGACAGATGGGTGAAGACGGGCCCCGCGCCTGGGCTTGCTCGTTTCACCGCGATCACGCGCAGCAGATGTTTACCCTCCGGCCACAGGCGTTCCCACTCCGTCCCATCGACGTAAAATCCGCGATGGACGCGCACGATCGTCTGGCTGATCACACGGTCACGCAATTCACGTTCTGTGCAGCCTGTGCTCAACAGGGCATCGCGGGACAGCAGCATTTCATCGGCCTGGGCGAAGGAAATTCTCTTACGCATCCCGCCATCGTGGCGGCCTGCAGCGCCTCACAACCGCTATCCACAGCTTCCGGCTCTGAACCTCGTCCGTGCAGAACGAGTCAACACCCGCTGAGCCCCCGTCTTACTGTCGAGCCCCCGTCGTATTGACGTCAATACGACGGGGGCTCGACGAGAAGACGGGGGGGGTCGGCGAAAGAAAGAGTGAGGAAGGCGCCGACGCCCCGTCTCCGCGAGAGAAACGTCAGGCGTCGAGGCGCAGCAACCAGCCGTGCTTGTCTTCGCGACGGCCGTACTGGATGTCAGTGAGTTCCTCGCGCAGCGACAGCGCCAGGTCACCGATCGGCTGCTCGTCTTCGAAGTCCGCCGTCACGAGCGCGCCGATCGGGGTCACCACCGCAGCCGTGCCACAGGCGAACACCTCGACGATGTCGCCGGAGGCAACACCATCGCGCCATTCCTGCAGCGAAACTGCGCGCCGCTCGACCTTGTGGCCGCGGTCTTCGGCAAGCTGCAGCAGCGAGTCTCGAGTGATTCCCTCGAGGATGCTGTCCGAATGAGGTGTGACGACGCGTCCGTCCTTGAAGACGAACACAACATTCATGCCACCGAGCTCTTCGACGTTGCCGTCCTGATCGAGAAACACGACCTGGTCGCAGCCCTTGTCATAGGCCTCCGCCTGCGGCAGCAAGCTGGACGCGTAGTTGCCGCCGGTCTTGGCAGTACCAGTGCCGCCCTTGCCCGCGCGTGCATACTGCTCCGAGAGCCAGATCCGCACCGGCTTCACGCCGCCCTTGAAGTACGAACCCGCCGGGCTCGCGATCAGATAGTACGCAACCTTCTCGGCCGGACGCACGCCGAGGAATGCTTCCTTCGCGAACATGAAGGGACGCAGGTAAAGGCTCTGGTCCGCACCCGACGGAACCCACGCGCCATCGACAGCGATGAGCTCACGAATCGACTGGATGAAGTACTCCACGGGCAGTTCCGGCAGCGCCATTCGGCGCGCGCTGCGCTGCAGACGTGCACCATTCTGCTCTGGACGGAACGTGTAGATCGACCCGTCAGCGTGACGGTAGGCCTTGATGCCCTCGAAGATCTCCTGCCCGTAGTGCAGGACGGCAGCCGCCGGGTCGAGCGAAATCGGTCCGTAGGGCTGCACTCTCGGGCGGTGCCAGCCGCCGCGCGCTGACCAGCACACATCGACCATGTGGTCGGTGAAGACCGTGCCGAAGCCAGGGTCCTTGAAGATTTCTTCACGCGCGGCAGCCGACTTCGCGGCAAGGTTCTTGGTCACGGCGAACTCGAGCGGGGCGAGTTCGGTTTCAGTGGTTGTCATGTCACATCCTGCGGTTGATGCGGGCGGCGCTCGCGTGCGTCCAGACTACGCCTGGAGCCTTGCGATGATAGCGTCACCCGTCTGGCTGGTGGTCCGAGAACCGGCTCGATCGACGATGTCTGCTTCGACCGCGTGAGTTACGCGGTCTGCTTCCTCCCGAAGCCCGAGGTGATCGAGCAGGAGTGCGACAGACAGGATCGCCGCCGTTGGGTCGGCTTTCTGCTGGCCTGCGATGTCCGGCGCCGAACCATGAACGGGTTCGAACATCGAGGGGAACGCGCCGTCAGGGTTGATATTTCCTGAAGCAGCGAGGCCGATGCCACCGGTGACGGCGCCTGCCAGATCCGTGAGGATGTCACCGAAGAGGTTGTCGGTGACGATCACGTCGAAGCGGGAAGGGTTTGTGACCAGGAAGATTGTGGCCGCATCGACGTGCAGATAGTCTACGACCACTCCGGGGTGCTCCTGCGCCACCTCGTTGACGATGCGCTGCCACAGACCGCCCGAGTGCACGAGAACGTTGGTCTTGTGCACCAGCGTGAGCGTGTTCCTCCGACGCTCGGCGAGCTCGAAAGCGTAGCGGACCACCCGCTCGACGCCATACGCAGTGTTCACACTCGTCTCGTTTGCGATCTCATGCGGCGTTCCGGTGCGGATTGCGCCGCCGTTGCCGACGTACGGCCCCTCAGTGCCCTCGCGGACGACGACGAAGTCGACCTCGCCAGGGTCGGCGAGCGGGCCAGGGGCGCCGGGGTACAGCTTCGACGGGCGCAGGTTCACGTAGTGATCGAGCGTGAAGCGCAGTTTCAGCAGCAGCCCACGCTCGATGTTCGCATCCTTCAGACGCGGGTCGCCCGGCGTGCCGCCGACCGCGCCCAGCATAATGGCGTCATTCGCGCTGATCGCGGCGAGGTCCTCATCGGTGAGCGTGTCCCCTGTCTCGAGGAAGCGCGCCGCTCCCAGCGAGAAGTGTGTCTTCTCGAACGTCACGTCACTGTCTGCGGTGACAGCGTCCAGCACTTTCTCCGCTTCAGCGACGACCTCGGGACCGATACCGTCACCGGGGATGACGGCAAGCTTGACGACACGCGACATGACACTCCTTGCACCGGATGGCCCGTTGCGCGACATCGCTCGGGCATGTACCCACCAGCGTACTGGTCAGCGCGAACGCTTCGTGCGCAGGGTGACGGCTGCGATCACTCCCGCCAATGCGACCAGCGCTGCGCCGATCAGTGCGGTGACCATCACCCCGGATTCGAAGGCGGATGCCGCAGCATCCCACAGCGCCGATCCGAGCGGCTGCGGCAGTGTCTGAGAAGTCGTGTAGGCCCCGGCGAGAGTCTCACGGGCGGTATGCGCTGCCTCCGTCGACACCCCGTCAGGAATGACGAGCGCGCCCCGGTACATCGCGGTGATGATTCCACCGAGGATCGTGGTGCCCAGCACTGCGCCGAGTTCGTAGGCCGTTTCAGAAACGGCGCTCGCGGCTCCGGCCTTTGCCGAAGGCGCGCTGGAGAGGATCAGCTCATTGGAAATCGTCTCCGCGGCACCGATCCCGATGCCCAGCACCACGAAGGCGATAACCAACGGCAGCGCACCGTGACCAGCCGTTGTAAAGGCGACCAGCAGGTAGCCGATGAAGGAAAAGACAAGCGCTATCGGCACGACCAGGTGCGGCTGTACCCGACGCGAGATCGGCACGACAGTGAGCCCCGCGACGATGATGGCAAGCATGCCGGGAACAAGTGCAAGCCCCGCCTCCATCGGTGACATACCGAGAACAAGCTGCAGATGTTGCGGGACAAAATACAGGAATCCGACCAAGGCGACGACGCTGAGCAAGTTCACCAGGATCGCGCCGGAGAACGTGCCACGACGGAACAGTGCCATATCCAGCATCGGATTCTTTGCACGCAATTGACGGCGCACGAACAGCGCGCCCATCCCCAGGCCGAGAACGGCCCACACGGCTGCGCCGGGCGTCGGCCCGTCAACGGCAAGAGACTTGATCGCATAGACGACGGGGATCATCGTGGCCATTGAGAGCAGGATGCTGATCGGATCGATCTTGCCCGGATTCGGGTCACGACTCTCCGGCACGAGAAGCGGTGCCGCGATCAACAGTGGGATCAGCACGGGCACCGCGATGAGGAACACCGAGCCCCACGCGAAGTGCTCAAGCAGGAAACCGCCGACGATCGGACCGAGCGCTGAGCCCGCCGAGAACGCCGACGCCCAGACGGCAATCGCAAGGCGGCGCTGGTCACGGTTCCGGAAGATCGAGCGCAGCAGCGACAGCGTCGAGGGCATGAGCATCGCGCCGAACAGTCCCAGCAGCGCCCGCGCGGCAATGAGGAGCGCTGCGGTCGGAGCAAACGCGGCGAGAACAGAGACGGCAGCGAATCCGGTGGAGCCGATGAGCAGCATCCTCCGGCGCCCGAACCGGTCACCCAAGGTACCCATCGTGACCAGGAGACCAGCGAGCACGAGCGGATAGATATCGATGATCCACAGCTGCTCAGCGCCGGACGGTGCGAGATCGATGGCAATTTTGGGCAACGCGAAGCTCAGCACGGTGTTGTCCACCGATACCAGGAGCACTGGCAGCATCAGCACGACCAACGCGAACCATGCGCGAGCGCCGGCGCGAGGCGCGTGGATGCCGCCCGTCTCGAGCGGCGCAGTATCAGCCATCACGTATCTTCCCTCGCATCAATGAACTTCCTTACTATACCGTCCGGCTGGTACAGTAAGCGCCATGGCTCGACCTCCCCTGGCACGCGAAAGAGTTCTCGATGCCTTCCAGACAATCCTCATCGAAGACGGTGAACGCACGGCGACGCTGGATGCCACGGCGAAGTCCGCTGGGGTCTCCAAAGGCGGACTGCTCTACCACTTCGCGTCCAAGGAAGAGCTCGTCGCCGGGCTTCTAGAACGGCTGGAACGGCTCGCCGCAGCGGATCTGACGCGAATGGCGGCAGCTCCCGACGGGCCGATCTCCTATTTCCTGCGCACATCCGTCATGGAAGACGCTGACCTCGACCGCGCGCTCGTCGCCGCAGCGCGCGTTGCACAGGGGGGATCCACTGTGGCAGCCGATGCGCTGCGGCGCATTCGGGAGTCGTGGTCTGATGCGCTGCGCCCGCATGTGCGCGACGAGACCGCGCTCGACCTCGTGATGCTTCTCAGTGACGGGCTCTACTACAACAACGCACTGGATGCCGCAGGCACCGGGCTCGCCACCCCCGTGCCGACTGGCGCGCAGCTTGAGAAGCTCATCGCTCTCGCACTGCGCGCATCAACCTGACCGCGCGCATCAACCTGATCGTTCCGGGCAGAACCCCGATCAGACCTCGGCGATCTCGATCGATCGGATCACCTTGGCGTCGATGGCTTCGCCGACCTCGGCGAGGAGCTCTTCGGGCACGCGCGAGTCGACAGTCAGCACGGTGAGCGCCGGGCCACCGGCCTCGCGGCGGGCGACCTGCATCCCGGCGATGTTGATACCAGCCTCGCCGAACTTCTGGCCGTAGACCGCGACGATGCCTGGGCGATCGGTGTACTGCATGACAATGTGGTGCGTCTCGATCGGCACTTCAATGTCGTGACCGTTGATTCCGACGATCTTCTGAACCATGCGAGTGCCAGCAAGTGTTCCTGCAACGGTGAGCACTGTGCCGTCGGCAAGCGCGCCGCGCAGAGTGGTGAGGTTGCGGTACTCGGGGCTTTCCTTGTCGACGATCAGGCGGGCTTCGATTCCGCGCTGCTCAGCGAACAGCGGGGCGTTCACATAGGACACATTCTCGCTGACGATGTTGGAAAGGATGCCTTTGAGCGCAGCCAGACGGTAGACGCTGACGTCGTAGTCGGCCAGTTCACCGCGCACCTCGATGTCGAGGCTGGTGAGCGCAGAGGTGGTCAGACCACTGAAGATCTGGCCGAGCTTCTCGACCAGGGCGATACCAGGACGCACGAACGGATCGATGATGCCGCCGGCGACGTTGACAGCATCCGGTACGAGATCACCTTCGAGGGCGAGCTTGACGGAACGAGCGACCGAGACGCCGGCCTTCTCCTGCGCCTCGTCGGTCGATGCACCCAGGTGCGGCGTCACGATGATGTTCGGCAACTCCAGCAGTTCGCGTGCGGAACCACCTTCCACGGGCGGCTCCGAAGTGAAGACGTCGAGGCCAGCGCCCGCGATTTCCCCAGCGATGAGAGCTTCGCGCAGCGCAACCTCGTCAATGAGTCCGCCACGTGCGACGTTGACGACGTAGGCCGACTTCTTCATCGCTGCGAACTGTTCCGCGCCGATCATGCCGGTCGTCTCGGGAGTCTTCGGCATGTGGATCGTCAGGAAGTCAGTCTCCGCGACAAGCTCGTCGAGCGTGCGAAGCTCGACGCCCAGCTGCTGCGCGCGTGCGCTCGTAACGTAGGGGTCGAAAGCGATGACCTTCATGCCGAAGCCCTGCATGCGGGCTGCGACGAGCGCACCAATACGGCCGAGTCCGACGATGCCAAGAGTCTTCTCGAACAACTCGGTACCGGTGTACGAGCTGCGCTTCCACTGCCCGCTTGCCAGCGATGCGTGAGCTGCCGGTACGTGGCGGGCAAGGCTGAGAATGTGCGTGCAGGTGAGCTCTGCCGCAGAGATGATGTTCGAGGTGGGCGCATTGACGACCATGACGCCGGCCCTGGTGGATGCCTGAATGTCGACGTTGTCGAGTCCGACACCGGCACGGGCGACGACTTTGAGCTTCGGCGCGTGGCTCAGCGCCTCCTCATCGATCTTCGTCGCAGAACGGATGAGCACGGCATGCGCGTCAGCGAGTGATGAGAAGAGCGCCTCGCGATCGGTGCCATCAACCTGGCGGACGTCGAAGTCGGGGCCAAGGGCCTCGATCGTGGCGGGCGAGAGAACTTCGGCAATGAGCACGACTGGCTTCGGCACAGCGGATCCTTCGAGGTTAGCGACACAGCGCGGATGGGATCGATGCGCCGCACACCGTGGGGGCGCGATCGATTCCACCTTACCGGAGGGTGAACACTGCTCCGTGACGTGTGACGCCGCGCGTCAGGTCGTCAACGAGGCGAAGTTCAATGTGCTCAGTGCGACGACGTTCATCCAGAACACCGCGACCAAGGCCAGGCCGGCGATCATGGTGACGGACAGTTCTCCCGCATTGCGGCGCCGACCGAGCGCATAGGCGGCCGCGAATACCAGGATGGGGAAGATCACCGAGAAGATGAGGACGAACCACCCGTACGCATTCATGCCGTAGCCCGCGACGGTAACAAGATATGCCACTGCGTTCCAGACGCCGTACGCATAGAACAGCCCGGCAAGCCCGACGATGATCGTCTTCCACAGGCCAAGGGCCTGCGTGGTCGATGCGCTCTGATCGCTCATGATCCCACCACCCCTGTCATGACGAACGGCCACGGAACCAGCAGCACCGCACCGGCGAGGAGGCCCAGCACACGTATCCATCCGGCGGACCGACGCGTCAGCAGCCAGACGGCAACGAACCACAGTGCCGGCGCCAGCACAGCCGCCCAGAGCGCGACTTGGTACATGACTCCGGGAATGAGGAACAGTGCGCTGCCCTGCAGCTTCAGACCACCGACGATCCACCCCACCGTGTAGAGCAGGTAGACGCCGCCGATGATTCCGACGATAAGAAGCATCGGAGTGCTCAGCGGCCGGAGCTCTGCCGGCTCAGCGACGGCAATGTCGTCCTCAGGACGCCCGACTGATTCGCTGTCCTTCCCCACCGCGTTCCAGCCGTGTGGGAGCACCGGTTTCTGGACCGGTTTCTCTACTGGTTTCGCTACCGGCTTCTGCACGGTCCCGTCGTCGTCGCCATCCCAGGAGAGGGCGTCGTCAGCATCCGATGTCATGTCTACAGCGTAGCGATGCTCGCGCGCCGACCGATATGATCGGGGCGATCATCATTTAGAGGGGACCAACTGTGGCTGAGCGTAAGAAGAAGGTCGACGCATCGACCGCCACCCCGGCGAATGAGGCCGAGGAGACGTCGGGAGCGGACTGGACTCCGACGCCCACGGCGAAGAAGAAGGCGACGACGTTCCGCTGGATCGCCGTCGCACTATGGGTTCTCGCTATCGCAGCGGAGGCTGTCGCCATCTTCTGGCTGCTGCGACAGCGCGAGTTCGTTGGCGAGGACGGCACACTCGTCCGCAACGCGGACACCGGGCTGCTGGAGACGCAGAACGCTACAGCGCAGTTCCCGCAGTGGGCATTCATCACGCTCATCGTGGCGCTCGTCGTCATCGCCGCGTTGGCGATCACCGGCTCCGTGCTGTGGAAGAAAGCGAACCGACTCGACCCGGCAAAGAAGTCGGAGACCGTGCGCTTCTTCGTGCAGAACCAACTGGGTGCGATCATCGCGATCATCGCGTTCGTGCCGCTGATCATCCTCATCTTCCTGAACAAGGACATGGACAAGGGGCAGAAGGCCACGGCCGGCGTCATCGGCATCGTGCTGGCCGTCCTCGCCACCGTGATCGGTGTCGACTTCAACCCGCCGTCCGTGGAGCAGTACACCGCCGACCAGTCCACAGTGATCCAGTTGCTCGGACAGGACGAGGTCGTGTGGGTCGACGGCGGTGCGGTCTATCACGTCTGCGAAGAGGTCTCGGATATTCAGACCGGCAGCGAGAAGCGTACCGGCACCACGGCCGAGGCCATCGAAGCGGGCAAGTACCGCCTGACGTTGAAGTTCGCGTCCGAGATGCGGGCGTGCGGTCTGCCGGTGCCGGATAACGCCGAGGAGATCACCGACGCACTCCGTGAGATTCAGGCCGGCGACGCCAGCATCGTCCTGCCGGAGCCAGTGTGGGCGGACGGTTCGGTGCCCCCGATCGTCATCGAGGATGCACCGGCGGAGGACGCCGAGTAGGACTACTCCCCCAGCGCCTCGACCAGCCGTTCCTCGGCCGAGCCGAGGTGCGCCGCGAGCAAGGCGGCGGCGTGATCCCCATCGCCTGCCGCGACAGCATCCAGAATCTCGGCGTGCTGGGCGGAGATGGCCTGGGCATCGAGCAGTCGCCTTCCCTGCACCTGCGCCATGCACAGACGTACTTCGTCGAGAACGCTTCGATACATCCGCGAAGTGCGCTCACTGTCGACGGCGTCGATCAACGCGGTATGGAAGCGCAGGTCGGGATCGACCGTCGTGGGGTCGGGGCCCTGCGGCATCGCGAGAATCTCGGCGTTGGCCGCGGCCGCATCCACTGGCACACGCTGCATCGCGGCAAGCTCGCGCAGCGCCGCACTCTCCAGCCGCGTGCGCGTGCGATAGACATCGCGCACCATGGCCGCGTCGATCGCGACCACGCGCGCCGAGCGATGCGCTGTGCGCACGACAAGTCCCGACGCCACCAGCTGTTCAATCGCTGCTTTGGCGCTGGGGCGTGCGACACCGAACATCTCAGACACCTTCGCCTCGGTCAGCGCCGTGCCAGCAGCAATGTCGCCTGCCAGGATCTGCACGCGCAACCGCCGCGTGACGGCATCGACGATTCCGACCACACCGAGCGACGCATCTGAGAGGGTCATGTACTCAGCGTAGAGGAGACTAGACTGCTCGGTAATCTTGTCTGACAATTTGAGCGAAGGAGCCGCCGTGTCGACGACACTCGCGCATCCGCTGGACACCGACATGCTCGGCCCGGATACCACAGTCACCTCTCGCTCCATCGACCGCTTCGCGCGCGCTCATGACGCATCGCACTACCTCCTGATCCCGGATGCCGTACTCACACCCCGAGATGCTGCCGGCGTCGCTCGAGCGTTCGACGCAGTTCGCGCTGCCGGTCGCACGCTCACCTTCCGCTCCGGCGGGACAAGCTTGTCTGGGCAGGCCGTCTCCGGAGACATCCTTGTGGACACGCGTAGCCACTTCCGCGGCATCCAGATCGAAGATGACGGTCGGATCGCCCGCGTCGGCCCCGGCGTCACCGTGCGGCAGGTCAACACGCGCCTCGGCCGCTATAAGCGAAAGATCGGTCCGGATCCGGCCAGTGAGATCGCCTGCACGATCGGCGGTGTCATCGCCAACAATTCCAGCGGCATGGCATGCGGAATCACCGAGAACTCGTACCAGACGGTCGAATCGCTGCTCCTCGTGCTGCCCAGCGGAACGATTCTCGACACCGGTGCACCTGATGCTCTCGAACAGCTTCAGTCGGCAGAACCTGAGATCGCCTCCGGGCTGCTCGCCATTCGCGAGCGACTGCTGGCCGCACCCGATTCCGTAGCGTTCATCCGCCAGCAGTTCTCCATGAAGAACACCATGGGCTATGGAATCAATGCCCTTGTCGACTTCGATGATCCCGTGCGCATTCTCGAACATCTCGTCATCGGCTCAGAAGGCACCCTGGCGTTCGTCGCTGAGGCGCGGTTGCGCACGATCGAGATCCGCCCCCAGATCGCGACCGGTCTGCTCGTGTTCGCAGGCCTCGCCGATGCCATGGCTGCGCTTCCTGGGCTCGCCGAACAGGGTCTCGCCACGATCGAGCTGATGGATGCCGCATCGCTTCGCGTTGCACAGGGGCTGAGCGATGTTCCGGCATCCATCGCCGCCATTGACGTTCTTGATCACGCGGCGCTCCTCGTCGAGGTGCACAGCTCGAGCATCGACGAGCTCACCAGCGCGAGCGACAGCGCGCTGGCGCACTTCAACGCACTCCCTCTCGCTGTCACGGCAGCGCTCACCACCGACGCTGCAGAGCGCGCCTCTCTGTGGAGCGTGCGCAAGGGGCTGTACACGGCTGTTGCCGGCGCCAGGCCGTCCGGCACGACTGCGCTGTTGGAAGACATTGTGGTTCCGGTGGATCGTCTGCTGACGACGTGCGAGCGGCTCATCGAACTGTTCGATAAGCACGATTACGAAGGCTCAGTGATCTTCGGTCATGCCAAGGACGGCAATGTGCATTTCTTGCTCAATGAGCGCTTCGATGATGACGCCAGCGTCGCGCGCTACCGTCGATTCACCGCCGACCTCGTCGACCTCGTGCTGGGCCAGGGAGGCTCGCTGAAGGCCGAACACGGGACAGGCCGCATCATGGCGCCTTTCGTCAGGCGTCAGTACGGCGATTTCCTCACCGACATGATGTGGGACATCAAGCGACTGCTTGACCCGGCTGGCATCCTGAACCCTGGTGTTGTTCTCTCCGAAGACGCCGACTCTTACCTGTACGACCTCAAACGCGTGCCGACTGTCGAAAGCGAAGTCGACCGCTGCGTGGAATGCGGCTACTGCGAGCCGACCTGCCCTAGCAAGGACATCACGCTCACACCGCGCCAGCGCATCGTGCTTCGACGCGACATGGCATGGGCAGAAGAGCAGGGCAACCACGAACTGCTCAAGGAACTGCGCGCCGATTACGACTACGACGGCGTGCAGACGTGCGCAGTCGACGGCATGTGCGCGGTAGCCTGCCCCGTCGACATCAACACGGGCGATCTGGTGCGACGTCTGCGCGCGGAGGAGGCGTCGAAGGTCGAGGACGGCCTGTGGGACGTCGCAGCGAAGAACTGGGGTGCGGTGACGAGGATTGGCGGTGTGGCGCTGACCGTCGCCGATGCGATGCCCGTACCGCTCGTGAAGGGTGTCACCCAGCTCGGCCGCGCCGTACTCGGTGCCGACACCATGCCGTTGTACGACGCAGGGCTCCCCCGCGGCGGTTCCAAGGCTCCGGCCACGTCATCGCCTGCAGATGCGCAGGCCGTGTTCTTCGGCGCGTGCATCGGCACGATGTTCGGCCCGGAGGATCACGGCATCGGATCCCGTGACGCTGTGCAGGCTCTGCTCGATCGCGCGGGCATCCCCTTTGCCATTCCGGACGACACCGGAGGCCTCTGCTGCGGCACCCCGTGGAAGTCGAAGGGACATCTGACCGGCTACGACCGCATGACCGAGCGCGTTCTCGCATCCTTGTGGGTTGCCAGCCGCTATGGCGAACTGCCGGTGGTGTGCGATGCGGCATCCTGCACGGAGGGCCTGCATACGATGCTGGCGAAGTCGCTGGAGGAATACCCGGAGTACGCAGGGTTGCGCATCGAGGATGCGACGACCTATGTCGCACGCGAGGTGCTCCCCCGATTGACGGCGCTGAACAGAGGCGTCACGAAGAAGATCGACTCGATTGCAGTGCACCCGACGTGCTCGACGACCGCGCTCGGCGCGAGCGGAGCGCTGACTGCGCTCGCTTCCGCGGTCGCCGACGAGGTGTACGTGCCGGAGGGCTGGGGCTGCTGCGCCTTCGCCGGCGACCGTGGCATGTTGCATCCTGAGCTCACCGAGAGCGCCACAGCTGTCGAGTCTGCCGAGGTCGCCGCGGCAGACGCTGAGCGGAACGGGTTCGACGCGTTCGTCTCGGCGAACCGCACGTGCGAAATCGGCATGAGCCGCGCGACCGGCAAGCCCTACCGCCACGTGGTTGAGGTTCTTGAGGAACTCACCCGTCCCTGAACGCAAGAACGGGCGCCCCGCGAGGGACGCCCGTTCTGTGAAGCGATGGATCAGCGCGCGGCCGAACCGTCGACGTAGTCCTCGTCCTCCTGCTTCCAGGCGAAGAGCGAACGCAGCTCCTTGCCGGTCACCTCGATCGGGTGCTGCTCTTCCTTGGCGCGCAGCGCGAGGAACTCCTCGGCACCGTTGTCCTGGTCCTCGATGAAGCGCTTGGCGAATGCGCCCGACTGGATGTCGGCCAGCACGCTCTGCATGTTTTCCTTGACACGAGCGTCGATGACGCGCGGGCCGGAGACGTAGTCACCGAACTCAGCGGTGTCGGAGATCGACCAGCGCTGCTTGGCGATGCCGCCCTCCCACATGAGGTCGACGATGAGCTTGAGCTCGTGCAGCACCTCGAAGTACGCGATCTGCGGCTGGTAGCCCGCCTCGGTGAGGGTCTCGAAGCCGGCCTGCACGAGGTGGCTCACGCCACCGCAGAGCACAGCCTGCTCGCCGAACAGGTCGGTCTCGGTCTCTTCGGTGAACGTCGTCTTGATGACGCCGGCGCGGGTGCCACCGATGGCCTTCGCGTACGAGAGGGCGACCTGCCAGGCCTGGCCCGACGCGTCCTGCTCGACGGCGATGATGTCCGGGATGCCACGGCCCGCGACGAACTCGCGACGCACGGTGTGCCCCGGAGCCTTCGGCGCGACGAGGATGACGTCAACGCCCTCGGGTGCGTCGATGTAGCCGAAGCGGATGTTGAAGCCGTGTGCGAAGGCGAGGGTCTTGCCCGCGGTCAGGTTCGGCGCGATCGAATCAGCGTAGATCGTGCGCTGGTGCTGGTCGGGCGCCAGGATCATGATGAGGTCAGCCCAGACGGTGGCATCTGCCACGTTCTTGACCGGGAAGCCGGCTTCTTCTGCCTTGGCGATCGACTTCGAGCCGTCCTTCAGCGCGATCGTGACCTCGACACCCGAGTCGCGAAGGTTCATCGCGTGGGCGTGGCCCTGCGAACCATAACCGACGATCGCGACCTTCTTGCCCTGAACGAGGGACAGGTCGGCATCAGCGTCGTAGAAGATCTCAGTACTCACGTTGTGTTTCTCTTTCTTCTGGAGGTTTGTGTTAGTCAGTGCTCAGCCGCGCAGAACGCGTTCGGTGATGCTCTTGCCGCCGCGACCGATGGCGAGCAGCCCAGACTGTGCGAGCTCCTTGATGCCGAACGGCTCGAGTGCACGCAGCAGCGCCTCGACCTTGCCCTTGTCGCCGGTGACCTCGATCACCAGTGCATCTGAGGCGTAGTCAACAACCGAAGCGCGGAACAGGTTTACGACTTCGATCACGTTGGAGCGCGTCGCATTATCGGTGCGCACCTTCACGAGGACGTGCTGTCGCTGCACCGAGGATGCCGGATCAAGCTCGACGATCTTGATGACGTTGATCAGCTTGTTCAGCTGCTTTGTCACCTGCTCGAGCGGCAGCTCGTCGACATCGACGACGACGGTGATCCGGGAGATACCAGGAACCTCGGTCACGCCAACGGCGAGAGATTCGATATTGAACCCGCGACGAGCGAAAAGCCCGGCGACGCGGGTCAGCAGACCCGGGGTGTTCTCCACAAGGAGACTCAGCACGTGAGTTGACATGGCTCAGATCTCCTCGTCGAATGCGGGCGCGTGGTCGCGTGCGTACTGCACGTAGTTGTTGCTGACGCCCTGTGGCACCATCGGCCACACCATCGCGTCGGCGGAGACGACGAAGTCGATCACGACGGGGCGGTCGTTGGTCTCCAGCGCGAGCTTGATCGCGGCGTCGACCTCTTCTTCCTTCTCCACGCGGATCGCGAGGCACCCGTAGGCCTCGGCGAGCTTGACGAAGTCTGGAATCCGAATTGTGCCGTGCCCGGTGTTCAGATCGGTGTTCGAGTGACGCCCGTTGTAGAACAGCGTCTGCCACTGGCGCACCATGCCGAGGGAGGAGTTATTGATGATCGCGACCTTGATCGGGATGTTGTTGATGACGCAGGTGGCAAGCTCCTGATTCGTCATCTGGAAGCATCCGTCCCCGTCGATCGACCAGACCACGCGGTCAGGTTCTGCGACCTTGGCACCCATGGCCGCAGGAACCGAGTACCCCATGGTGCCGGCGCCACCCGAGTTCAGCCAGGCGTTCGGCCGCTCGTACTTGATGAACTGTGCAGCCCACATCTGGTGCTGTCCGACGCCCGCGGCGTAGATGCCCTCAGGACCGGTCAACTCGCCGATGCGCTTGATCACGTACTGCGGTGCGAGCAAGCCATCGCTGGGCTCGGAATAGCCGAGCGGGAACTCATCGCGCAAACCATCGAGGTACGACCACCACTCAGCGGTGTCGACCTTCGCGCCGTCCAGCGCGCCACGGAACGCGGCATCCAGATCGATCAGGACGTCACGCACGTCGCCGACGATCGGCACATCTGCCGTGCGGATCTTGGAGATCTCCGCCGGGTCGATGTCGACGTGCACGACCTTCGCGTTGGGAGCGAACAACGCGGCCTTGCCTGTCACACGATCATCGAACCGCGCGCCAAGAGAAATGAGCAGGTCGGCCTCCTGCAGCGCAAGCACCGCAGGTACCGTGCCGTGCATGCCGGGCATACCCAGGTGCTGCGGGTGCGAGTCGGGGAACGCGCCGCGAGCCATCAACGTCGTGACCACCGGCGCACCGGTCGACTCAGCGAGCTCGAGCAGCTCGGCCGATGCCTTGCCACGGATGACGCCACCACCGACGTACAGCACCGGCTTTTTGGCTTCGACCAGCAGCGCGGCCGCGGCCTGGATCTGCTTGCCGTGCGCCTTGGTCACCGGACGGTAGCCAGGCAGGTCGATCTTGGGCGGCCAGATGAAGGGTGCGGTGGCCTGCTGCGCATCCTTCGTGATGTCGACGAGGACGGGGCCGGGGCGCCCGGTACCAGCGATCTCGAAGGCCGCTGCGATCGCACCGGGGATATCGGCGGCATTCTTCACGAGGATGGAGTGCTTGGTCACCGGCATCGTGATGCCGATGATGTCTGCCTCCTGGAAGGCATCCGTCCCCATCAGGGTGGAAAATACCTGGCCGGTAATCGCCACGATCGGAACCGAGTCCATGTAGGCGTCCGCGATCGCGGTGACGAGGTTCGTTGCACCGGGGCCGGAGGTCGCGATGCAGACGCCGATGCGACCGGATGCCGAGGCATATCCTTCCGCGGCATGACCGGCACCCTGCTCATGGCGCACAAGGATGTGCCGAAGAGCGGTGGAATCCATCAGCGGGTCGTAGACCGGGAGGATTGCTCCCCCGGGCAGACCGAACACGTCGGTGACACCGAGCAGTTCCAGCGAGCGAACGACGGCTTCCGCGCCACTCATCTCTGGAGCAGTGGATTTTGAGGATGGCGGCCGAGGCACGGCCGAACCAGAATCAGCAGTCATGTCTTTCCTTGATGATCTGAAGTGTCGTCGACAGTACGCCGACGTGGATCAACCGGTCGTCGCGCCTTCGGCGGCGGAGCGCACGAGGGCTGCGTACTTGGCAAGAACGCCACGGGTATAGCGCGGGGGCAGTGGTTCCCAGCCAGAACGGCGGGATGCGAGCTCTGCATCATCGACGAGTAAGTCAAGAGAGCGAGCTGCGATATCGACCCGTATCAGATCACCATCGCGCACGAAGGCAATTGGACCTGCGTCCACTGCTTCGGGTGCTATGTGGCCGATGCACAGGCCGGTTGTGCCGCCTGAGAATCGTCCGTCAGTCAACAGTAGTACATCTTTTCCGAGGCCAGCGCCCTTGATGGCTGCGGTGATCGCGAGCATCTCACGCATACCGGGCCCACCCTTGGGGCCCTCGTAGCGGATCACGACCACGCTACCCGCCTCGACCTCGCCGTTCGCGACGGCATCCATCGCCGCACGCTCGCGCTCGAAGACGCGAGCCGGGCCCTCGAACACGGTCGCGTCGAAGCCAGCCGTCTTCACGACTGCGCCTTCTGGTGCCATCGAACCGTGCAGGACGGTGAGGCCTCCGGTGGCGTGGATCGGGTTGTCGAACGTGTGGATGACCTCGCCGTCGATCGGCGCCGGGTTGAGATCCGCGAGGTTCTCCGCGAGGGTCTTGCCCGTCACTGTGAGCGCGTCGCCGTGCAACAGACCCTCATCGAGCATCGCCTTCATGATGACGGGGATGCCGCCCTGACGGTCGACGTCGTTCATGACGTACTTGCCGAACGGCTTCATGTCCGCGATGTGCGGAACCTTGTCGCCGATCCGGTTGAAGTCGTGAAGGTTCAGCTCGACTTCAGCCTCACGGGCGATCGCCAGCAGGTGCAAGACGACGTTCGTCGAGCCGCCGAGCGCCATCGCGAGCGCGATCGCGTTCTCGAACGCCTCCGGAGTGAGGATGTCGCGTGTCGTGATGCCCTGGCGAAGCAGGTTGACCACGGCCTCGCCAGAGCGGTGCGCGTAGTAATCACGCCGGCGATCTGCCGCAGGTGCCGCCGCAGAACCGGGGAGGCTGAGTCCGAGCGCTTCGGCGACAGACGCCATCGTGTTGGCCGTGTACATGCCGCCACAGGCGCCTTCACCCGGGGCGATCGCGCACTCGATGCGCTTGAGGTCCTCTTCGCTCATGAGACCGGCACGGTGTGCACCGACGGCCTCGAAGGAGTCGATGATCGTGACGTCCTTCTCGGTGCCGTCCGAGAGCTTGACCCAGCCGGGTGCGATGGATCCGGCGTACAGGAACACGCTGGACAGGTCCAGACGCGCACTGGCCATGAGCATGCCGGGGATGGACTTGTCACAGCCGGCCAGCAGCACGCTGCCGTCGAGCCGCTCTGCCATCATGACCGTCTCGACCGAGTCGGCGATGACCTCGCGGGAGACCAGCGAGAAGTGCATGCCCTCATGGCCCATCGAAATGCCGTCAGAGACCGAGATGGTGCCGAACTGGAGCGGATAGCCGCCGCCGGAGTGCACGCCCTCCTTCGCGCCCTGAGCAAGACGATCCAAGCTCAGGTTGCACGGCGTGATCTCGTTCCAGCTGGACGCGATTCCGATCTGGGGCTTGTCCCAGTCGGCATCCCCCATACCGACGGCACGAAGCATGCCGCGGGAGGTCGTAGCCTCGATGCCGTCAGTGACGACACGGCTGCGGGGTTTGATGTCGATGGGCGCGTTCGAAGCAGGATCTTGCGAGGACATGACGGCAGTCTATTCCCGTCCGGCGGCCCGCTCGGTCGCGAGCGCCTCCAGAAGAGCGGCCATCTCTTGTGGAGAGTCCACACGGAGCGCCGCGGCAGACTCCCCTGGGCCGACACGCAGGCCCAGATCACCCGGCTGCAGCACCCGCATCGCGTCTTCGTCGGTCACGTCATCGCCAGCGAACAGGATGCCGGTGGCACCGAAGTGCTCGCGCAGCACGGTCATCGCGGCGTCTTTGCCCTCGACGCGTGACGAGAACTCCAGCACACGGTGACCAGCCCGGCGCCGCCACAGCGGGAAACGCTCCGCAACCAAAGCATCGATCTCCGCGAACACGGCGGCCTCAACTTCGGGCGTCGCCTGGCGAGTGTGGATGCCCATGCCAAAGGTTTTCGGCTCGAGGCGCACGTTCTCGTAGCGGTCAACGATCGGCTGAGCGGCCGCCCAGAGCTCCTCGCGAGCGCCCTCCTGCGTTGTGTCCCCGGGCGTGTCGGTATCGCCGATTCCGGGGAACCAGTACTGGGCGCCATGCGAGCCGGCCAAAGCGATGATCGAGTCTGGAGTGTGTTCGGTGATCTCCCGCAGGTCGTGCATGCTGCGGCCGGAGACATACGCGACGAACGTGTCGGGTAGCGCTGCGAGTCGCTCGAGCTGCGCCTTCACCTCCGGGAGCGCGCGCGCTGCCATGGGCTCAGCCACAAGCGGCGACGCGGTGCCATCGAAATCCAGCGCGACAACAAGTCGCGGTGTGCTGGCGATCTTCGTCAGCGCGTCATCAACGGATCCAGGGGTCCAGGTGCGGGTCACAGCGTCTCCTCATCGGGTTCGATCCCGACCAGCCTCTCACGCACGTTGGGAGCGGACTGTCGCGAGAGCGTTCAAGAACGAGGATGACCAGGCCTGGACATCGTGCTCGAGTACACGGCGCCGCAGCGACCGCATCCGCTTGCCCTGCTCAGCGGGCCTCATCTCCACCGCAGTCATAATCGCGTCTTTCAGGAACTCGATGTCATGCGGGTTGACGAGAACCGCTTGACGGAGTTCGTCGGCAGCGCCGGTGAACTCGCTGAGCACGAGCACGCCCCGGTTGTCGGTGCGTGTCGCGACGTACTCCTTTGCCACAAGGTTCATACCGTCGCGCAGCGCCGTGACGAGCATGACATCGGCGGCCAGATACAGCGCCACCATCTCCTCACGCGGGAATCCTTGGTGCAGGTAGCGGATCGCGGAATGCTCCATCGTGTCGGTGTCGCCGTTGATGCGGCTGACGGCGAGTTCGATCTCGTCGCGCAGCTGCACGTAGGCCTCCACCCGTTCACGACTCGGGCTCGCGACCTGGATGAGGATGACATCCTCGACCTCGAGACGTCCCTCTGCGAGCAGCTCACCGTAGGCCTTGATCCGATGACGGATGCCCTTGGTGTAGTCGAGCCGGTCGACGCCCAGCAGGATCGTCTTCGGATTGCCCAGGCTCTCGCGGATCTCGATGGCTCTGGCCTGTACCTCTGGCCGGGCCGCAAGTTCGAGATATGGCGTGGTGTCGATCGAAATCGGAAATGCCTTCGCGATGACGGTCCGGGGCCCTTCCTCGCCTGGTACCGCGACGGTCGTGGACTTCACCTCATACTTCAGTCGACGCCGAACGGCAGCCAGGAAGTAGGAGGCGTCCTGCACCCGCTGGAACCCGACGACATCGGCGCCCAGCAGACCTCGCAGCATCTGATCGCGCCACGGCAGCTGTGCGTACAGCCCGTGCATCGGGAACGGGATGTGGTGGAAGTACCCGATCGTCACGTCTGGGCGCAGTGCACGCACCATCTCTGGGACGAGCTGCAGCTGGTAGTCGTGCACCCAGACTGTGCCGTTCTCCGAAACAGCAGCGGCCGCTGCTTCGGCGAAGCGCCTGTTGACGATGACGTATGAGTCCCACCACTCGCGGTGAAACTGCGGTGGGGCGATGACGTCGTGGTACAACGGCCAGATCGTGTCGTTCGAGAAACCCTCGTAGTATTCGGCGACTTCTTGCGCGGACAGTGCGATCGGGATAAGCCGGATGCCATTGGCTTCGAAGGGCTTGAGCTCCAGGTCGGCTTGACCTGCCCACCCGACCCAGGCGCCATCCACCTGTTGCATCACCGGCTCAAGCGCCGCGACCAGACCGCCCGGCGAGGTGCGCCAGATCTCGATACCGTCCGCTCCCACCACGCGATCGACCGGCAGCCTGTTAGCAACGACGACGAAATCTGCGGTGGCCATGGTGACTCCTCACACAGTGGATCAGTTACCCCAGGCTAGCGAGTCCTTATTTGGACCCTGCTCAGGAACCAGTTCACGACGCCGGCGAGGAAGGCGATCGCCGCCGCGATCATCGGCAGCAGCAGCGAAGGGGTGGTGCCCAGCTTTTCCGCGATCTCTCCGGTGACCGCTGCTCCGATCGACTGGCCGACGATCACACCGGAGCCGAGCATCGTCATGACGGTGGCAGAGCGGCCCAGCGGACTGCGTGCCGCGCCGAAGCTGTACTGGGTGACCAATGTCGGTCCGATTCCGATTCCCATGACGCCCAGGACCACCATCATGGCTCCGGGTGTGTCGACCACGGCGAGAAACAGCGAACCGAGCAGCAGGATGCTGGAGAAGACCAACCAACGCGCGCGCAAGGAGAATCGCGGTGGCAGCCACGCCACTCCGAGAGCGAGAATCGCGGATCCGACGCCCATCACGCCGTACAGAACACCCGCCTGCTCGGGAGCGCCTCGATCGGCCATGAACGACGTCAGTGCGGTGAGCATCGTGCCAAAGAAAATGCCGACGCCGAGAATTCCGACAACCACGACAAGCAGCTGCGGACGGAAGAGTTCGGTGACCTTCGAGGGCGCCCGGCCGTCGGCATCGCGCTCCTGCGAGACATGGCGTCCACTCGGATGCAGGGCGAAGGCACCGACAAACAACACCGTCAGCACCGCGGCGCCCACCAGCGGCGCCCAGGGGGCGATCACTGAGGCGGCGACACCGACGATGAAGGGGCCGAAAACGAAAACAGTCTCGTCTGCAGCCGATTCGTAGGCCATGGTGCGCGACACTGTGCGCACGCGCGTGCGTTCCGGCATCCGCTCGTTGATCATCGCAACGAGTCGAGCGCGCGACATCGGGGCAACCTGCGGTGCGGTGGCGCCGATGCCGAACGCGGCCAACAGCACGAAGGCATCCGTAGACCCGCTATAGACGACCAGCGTGAAGACGATGAGCATCGTCGCGTTGGAGACGGCGAGAAGCACGAGCACGCCTCGCTGGCCGAATCGATCAGCAGCCGCACCGAGCAGCGGTCCGAAACAGGCGGTGCCGAGGCCGACAGCAGCTGAGGTCAGCCCGCCGAGAGACAGTGATCCGCGGGCGGAGACGACGACGGTGAGAACGCCAACCACCATCATCGCGAACGGGAGGCGGGCCACGAAGGCGACCAGGAAGTAGGGGAAACCTGCGACGTGAAGCAGGCTGGTTTTCGTCGGCTCGGGAGGCTGAGTGGGTGCGTGTGTGTGGGTCATGACTCTCGCGCGCCCAAGGACGCGGGGATCTGGTGCCGCCGCTGTCCGTCGGAGTGCCGACGGCCGGTAGTTACACAGCTTCAGACGCCGAAGCGCCGCCGCCCATTCTAGCCGCGCCACCTGAGCGAAGGTAGATTGGAGGAATGCGCTACCTCTTCAGCACCGGGCTCATCGCAGCATTGACCACGGGTGTGTCACTGCTTCGCGGCACGCGTGAGGCGCCGATCACCTGGCGCGCCGCGCTTGCGTGGCTGAGCTGGGGCATCACGCTCGCGCTCGCAATCGGTGCCGCGGTCGATATGCGCCGCAACGAACGTGGCGTCACCGTCGCCATGGACTCTCCGCTTGCGGCAAAGCAGACCAAGCGCATGAAGAAGGAAGCCAAACAGCTCGACAAGCAGCTCAAGGCCGCCCAGAAGCGCTGAGGCTTCCTTCCCGTCAGCGGGTGAGATCAGCGGGTAAGGATGAGTGCCTCTCCCTGACCGCCACCACCGCACAGCCCGACAGCGGCAGTGCCGCTCCCCCGGCGAACGAGCTCGTGAGCCAGGTGCACAACCAGTCGGTTGCCGGACACGCCAATCGGATGCCCGATCGCGATCCCGCCTCCATGGACGTTCACGATGTCGCTGGACACGCCGAGTTCAGTCTGAGAGCGGGCGACAACAGCGCCGAACGCCTCATTGATTTCCAGCACATCGAGATCTGCGGCGGTGATCCCCTGCTTTTCGAGCGCCCGCTGGATCGCCTGCGCCGGCTGCGCCTGCAGCGAGTTGTCCGGACCTGCGGTCTGGCCGCTGGCACCTATTGTGACGAGCACCGGCCATCCCTGCGCCTCGGCGTTCTCTCGCGAGGTCACGACGACGGCAGAGGCCCCGTCCGAGATCTGCGAGGAGTTGCCGGCAGTGATTGATCCGCCCTCGGCGAACGCCGCGCGGAGCTTGCCGAGCGTTTCGACGGTCGTCTCAGGCCGAACGCCTTCGTCACGGGTCACCACGACCGGCTCCCCCCGTCGCTGAGGTACCTCGACCGGTACGATCTCGGCGTCGAAGATACCCGCTTCGGATGCTGCGGCAGCACGCTGATGCGACAGCGCTGCCACCGTATCCTGCGCCTCGCGGGTGAGCTCGAAGCGGTCGTTGTGACGCTCGGTCGATGCGCCCATGCTCTCTTCGTCGTAGGCGTCGGTGAGCCCGTCAAAGGCCATGTGGTCCAGAACCTCGACGCTGCCGTAGGTCCAGCCGTCACGCGAGCCCATCAGCAAGTGCGGTGCGCGTGTCATCGACTCCATACCGGCGGCCACGACGGTCGTGGCATCCCCGGTGCGGATCATCCTGGCGGCATCAATGATGGCGGTGAGGCCAGACAGGCAGACCTTGTTGACCGAATGCGCAGGGACGTCCCAACCGAGTCCAGCGCCGATCGCAGCCTGGCGTGCGGCGTTCTGTCCAGAGCCCGCTGAGAGCACTTGCCCGACGATCACGGCATCGATCGCCGAGGGATCGATGGATGCCTGCGCAAGTGCACCCTTGATCGCGAAGGACCCGAGTTGGGGAGCCGTGAACGAGGCAAGCTGTCCCTTCAGGCGGCCCTGGGGTGTGCGTGCGGCGGCGACGATGACGATGTCGGTCATGACTGTTCCTTCAGCTCTGGTGAGATGATCAGCGGCGGCTCTGTTGCGTCGATGATTTCCTGAACGCTTACGCCTGGTGCGGTCTCTACGAGGACGAGGCCGGCGTCTGTGATGTCGATGACGGCGAGATCGGTGATGATCCGGTGTGCCACTGCCCGCCCGGTCAGCGGCAGCGAGCACTCGTTCACGATCTTCGCGGAGCCGTCCCTGGCCACGTGCTCCATCAGAATGATGAGCCGGCCTGCGCCGTGCACGAGGTCCATCGCGCCGCCTGGGCCCTTCACCATCTTTCCTGGAATCATCCAGTTGGCGAGATCTCCCTTTGCAGAAACCTGCATCGCGCCGAGGATGGCCGCATCGATCTTCCCGCCGCGGATCATGCCGAAGCTGGTGGCCGAGTCGAAGAATGCCGTGCCGGGCAGCGTCGTCACGGTCTCCTTTCCGGCGTTGATGAGATCCGCATCGACGGCGTCCTCGGTCGGATACGGACCGACACCCAGAATGCCGTTCTCGGATTGCAACACCACGGTGATGCCCTCTGGGACATAGTTGGGAACCAGGGTCGGCAGACCGATTCCGAGGTTCGCATAGGAGCCATCGGTGAGCTCGAGAGCCGCACGGGCCGCCATCTGTTCGCGGGTGAGTGCCATGTCAGACTCCTGCCTTTGCGGTTTCGGATTTCGTGATGGTGCGGCGCTCGATGCGCTTCTCGATGTCGGTGCCCACCTCGATGACACGGTGCACGAACACGCCAGGCAGATGCACGTGATCCGGGTCGATCTCACCCGGCTCAACGAGTTGCTCCACCTGCGCGATGCAGACGCGACCCGCCATGGCTGCGATCGGGTTGAAGTTGCGGGCGGCCTTGTTGAAGACCAGGTTGCCGTGCCGGTCGCCCATGAGCGCGTGCACGATCGAGAAGTCTGTCGTGATCGCCTCTTCCAGCACGAATTCCTTGGGCGTTCCGTTGACATCGAAGGTACGGGTGTCCTTGACCGGGGAGGCGACGGCGATAGTGCCGTCCGGGTTGTAGCGCCGTGGCAGTCCACCCTCGGCGACCTGTGTGCCGACGCCGGTCTGAGTGAAGAATGCGGCAATACCGGATCCTCCGGCACGCAGCTTCTCAGCCAGCGTGCCCTGGGGAGTCAGCTCCAACTCGAGTTCACCGGAGAGGAACTGTCGTTCGAACTCCTTGTTCTCACCGACGTACGACGATGTCATCTTGCGGATGCGCTGGGCATTCAGCAGGATGCCGAGGCCCCAGTCATCGACGCCGCAGTTGTTGCTGACGATGCTCAGGTCGGTCGTGCCCTGTGCGAGCAGCGCTTCGATGAGGGCAATCGGGTTTCCGGAGAGCCCGAAGCCTCCGACTGCCAGGGACGCGCCGTTCGGAATGTCAGTGATTGCTTCTGCCGCAGTGGCCCATTGTTTGTCGATCATGCAGCACTCCTTCGTGTGAGGTCTACTTCCAGCATCCGCCTCTTTCCGGCCCGACGGAAGCTCCGGTCTTGCGATGTGGGTGTTCTTCTCGGTAACGTCCACATTGTGAACAGTTCAGCACCTTCGGTCCCCGGAACGCAGGCAGTGGCCCGCGCCGCGAGCCTGCTGCGCCTCGTCACTGCAGGAGGCGAGAACGGTGCGAGCCTGCAGGACCTCGCGCGTCAGGCAGATCTGTCGCGCTCCACGACGCATCGGCTGCTCAGCGCCCTGCGCGTAGAGGGCTTGGTTGATCGCGATGACCAGACGGCCAGATGGATGCCCGGCCCCGAACTGTTCCTCATGGGCGCTGTCGCCGCGGCGCGATACGACGTGACGGCGTTGGCACGCGACATCGTCCGCTCACTCGCTGTGAAGACAGAGGAGAGTGCATTCCTCTCGGTACGGCGCGCTGATGAGACCGTGTGCCTGCTACGCGAAGAAGGCTCGTTCCCGATCCGCTCTTTCGTCCTCAGCGAGGGTGTGCGCTTCCCACTCGGCGTGGCCAGCGCAGGCCTCGCGATCCTGTCGTTCCTGCCTGACCACGATGTGGATGCCTACCTCGAACGGCATCCGGAACTCAGTGAACGTTGGGGACGCACCCACAGCACAAAACCGCTGCGCACGAGGGTGGCTGAGACGAAGGAGCGTGGCTTCGCTATCAATCCTGGGCTGATCGTCGAAGGTAGCTGGGGAATGGGGGCAGCGGTGTTCGACCGGACGGGACGGCCAGAATGGGCGCTCAGTTTGACCGGCGTGGAATTCCGCTTCGGCCCAGACCGCGTCGCCGAACTCGGACGCACCCTGCTCGCGCACGCGCACCAGCTGTCCTCGCGGATCGCGAGCACGAGGCGCTGAATTCGCTCCGATCAGACGATCGCAGTACCGAGGTCCACCCGAAGAAGAGGCGACAGACCCTTCGCACCTCGCGCGCTCATCACCACTGTGTAGTGGTTCAGCCCGTCGAGGTGCTGATGCCTGATCGCAGGATACGCGGCGAGAAGCTTCGCGCGGTGCGCGGCGGAGTACAGCCCTGGTTCCTCGTTCTGCAGTCCGTGGGACGCGGTGATGAACAGCGTCGGATGCCGGAGAACCGCAAGTGCCTCCGTCAGCGCGGAGCCGAGGTTCAGGTCGATCGTGTCCTCGACCGTCGTCTGATAACTCGTCGCCGGACGATATTGATCTCCATCCGGATGAAGGTCGTACGCGATGTACTGCTCGAGCTCTTCGCTCCAGTCATCCTGGAATGCGGGATGGTGCCGCCAGAACCCGTCGGTGTAATCGGCGACGCTGGTCCAACGGCGCGACAGGCGATCTGCTGTCGGTCCAAGGATCAGCGACACCAGCTGCTCGGGTTCCACACCGGACGGAACGTCCAATGGAAGCCCGCCGTCGATGAGAATCAACTGCTGCACGCGCTCGGGGTGACGGTGCGCGAGGACCACTGCGACGAAGGCTCCCATGGAGTGACCGATCACCGGCACTGACCCGATCGCCAGAGCATCCAGCACGGCGCTCAGATCATCCGCGTGCGCGGCCATCCCCGCGGCGCCCGCGATCGAGTTGCTCGCTCCACGCCCGCGCAGGTCGGGTGCGATCACGCGCACGCCGGCGAGCTCAGCGACAACGAACGGCCAGGCCAGGTGTGATGCGGTCACACCGTGGATCGCGAGAACCGATGGTGCGCCGTCGGCAGGCACAACCGGATCCCAGATCCCTACGCGCAGATTGCCGCCGCTGACGGGGACGTCGATCGTCCGATAGCTGTGCGTGTTCATCGAGCGCTCCATCCGCCATCCATCGTGTATGACGCTCCGGTGACCATCGACGCGTGCGGTGACGCCAACCAGCCGGCGAGCGACGCGACCTCGCCAGGCTCTACGAGTCGCTTCACAGCGCTCTCCGTGAGCATGATCTTCTCGACGACTTCGCTCTCCGGGATACCGTGTACCTTCGCCTGATCGGCGATCTGCTTCTCGACCAGCGGGGTGCGCACATAGGCAGGGTTGATGCAGTTGCTGGTCACGCCGTGCGGGCCGCCTTCAAGTGCGGTCACCTTCGACAGGCCCTCCAAGCCGTGCTTGGCTGCGACATAGGCGGATTTGAAGGCGCTGGCGCGCAGGCCGTGCACGCTGGAGATGTTGATGATCCGCCCCCACCCGCGCTCGTACATGCCCGGCAGCACCGCACGGATGAGAAGGAAGGGCGCTTCGAGCATGATGCGCTGTATCGTGCGGAAATCATCGGGGACGAAATCCTGAATCGGGTTGACCCGCTGGATGCCGGCGTTATTGACGAGAATGTCTGCATCCAACTTCAGCGTGTCGAGTGCCGCGGTGTCGGACAGGTCGACTGCCCAGGCTTCGCCGCCGATGGCAGCAGCGTGTTCCTCCGCCGCATCCTTGTTGAGATCGGCAATGACCACGTGGGCCCCGCGTGCGGCGAACTCCTGCGCGCACGCGAGTCCAATTCCGCTCGCTCCCCCGGTAATGACGGCGCGGCGTCCGGCCAGATCTTGCTCAGCCATTCTCGTTCTCCTTCTCCGGCATCTCGGCCGCTGCTCGTGCGACCGCAGTGGGGCGCAGCGCATTGCCGATGAACCGGGTCATCCCATCGATCACCGCAGGGTCGATTGCGGCAGGTGTGTGGCCATCCGCATCGCGCTCCCAAAGCAGGTAGCGCATACCGATCAGCTCGCCAGCTCCCATCAGCGCCCAGGCTGCTACTTCGGGGTCAAGCTGCGGGTCGACATCACCGTTCTGCTGGGCATCGCGTAGCCCTGCACGGTAGCCGTCGACGATGCGCTCGTAGTGCAGCTTCAACGTCGCCGGCGACACGAACTCCGCCTCCCGTACGACGCGGTACAGCGCGGGGTGGGCCGCGGTGAAACGGAAGAAGCCCTCGAACCCGAGCCGCTCTGCCTCGATACGGTTCTCGGCCTCCGCCATCGACTCGGACATCGAGTGACGAACGCGACGGTTCAAGTCGATGACAAGCGCCTCGAAGATCGTCTGCTTGCTGTCGAAATACAGGTAAAAAGTCCCGAGCGCGACCCTTGCCGCCTCGGTAATCTTCACGATCGACGCCTCGTGGTATCCGAGCTCGGCGAAGACCGACTCCGCCGCCTCCAGCAGCTTGCGCCTGGTCGCTTCGCCGCGTTTGGTGAGTGGACGCCCGGTCGCTTGCGACACGTTGACGTCGGCGATGATCTCAACGGACTCGGTCATCAGCATCCTCTTCCTGATCTGCCGACACGAGCTCGGCGGCCCTTCGGCGCAGCGTCGCACGAGCGATCTTCTCGATCGTCGACTTCGGCAGCTCGTCCACGAAGACGATCCGTGCCGGGAGTTTGAAGGCGGCGAGTCGCTCCCTCGCGAAGGCGAGCAGCTCGTCGACGGAGAACGGCGTGCGGGCGACGACAAACGCGATGCCGCGCTCGCCCCAGACGTGATCGGGTGCACCGACGACAGCGACGGAGTCCACGAGCGGATGCTGCGCGAGCACACTCTCGACCTCAGCCGGGGCGACGTTCTCTCCCCCGGAGACGTAGATCTCCTTGAGTCGGTCGACGATGCGGTAAATGCCCTCGGCGTCCCGATGCGCGAGGTCACCGGTGCGCAGCCACGGCCCCGAACGCGCACGGGCGGTGGCATCCGCATCATCGAGGTAACCCGCGAAGGTGCTCGGGCCGCGAACCCAGAGCTCTCCGGTCGCCTCGCCCTCGAGCTCCAGCTCTGTCGTGACATCGACGAGGCAGACGTCGACGGACGGGTATGGACGCCCTACCGTGCCGCGGTGTGCGGCGAGCTCCTCGGCGGGAAGAGCCAGCACATTGGGTCCGGCCTCGGTGAGCCCGTACCCCTGGGTCATGCCGACACCGCGGTCTGCCCAGACCTCAGCCAGCGTCTCCGGTATCGTCGCCCCGCCCACCAATACGTGGCGCAGACTCGACAGGTCGGTGCTTTGCCAGCCGGGAGCCTGCTGCAACATGCGGTACTGCGTCGGCACACCCATCATCGTTGTCACCCGGCGTTCGGAGATGAGCTGCAAGACACGTCCTGGTTGGAAGGATCGCTCGAGCACAACCGTCGCGCCCATCCACCAGGCCAGCAGCGGCTGCACGTTCCACGCGGCGACGTGGTACTGCGGCAACATGGCCAGCACCACATCGGTGGAGATCATCGGCATGATCCGCGACAGCGCCATGTTCGTCCAGAAGCAGTTCTCGTGGGTGAGCACTACGCCCTTGGGCGCGGCCTCGCTGCCGGAGGTGAAGATCACCAGTAGCGGGTCATCGTCACGCACCGGCCGCCTCAAAGCAGTGATTGCCGGGACGGGAACCTGCGCCTCAACCCCGGTGGCGCCGAGGAAGACATACGCGGGCGCCTCGTGCTCCAGCATCCGAAGCGCCGTCCCCGCAAGCGCGATGTGCTCATCTTCCACGAGCACCAGTCCTGCGCCGCTTCGTCGGATGAGAGCGGACAGCTCCGTCGGCGTCAGCCGCCACGACAGCGGGATGAACGCGATGCCGAGGAACGCGCAGGCGAAGAAAGCGACCACGTGGTCGGTCGAGTTCCCCGACACGGTGGCAATGCGCTGACCTGCCCCGTACCCCGCCTCCTGAAGACGAGTCGCAAGCTGCTCTGCACGACCGGTCAACGTCGCGTAGTCCACGCACACTCCGCGGTCATCGATCGCGACCTTGTGCGGGTTGGATGCCGCGCGTTCACGCAGCCATCTGCCCACTGTGTGACGTCCATCAACCTCGAGGTTCATCGCGCTCCCACCTCCGCTCCCTGAAGATCGCTGTCGTCGAGGGCGCCGAGGGATCCGGCCGCGGCTACTGCCGCCCCGCGACGGCGTCGCAGCCAGGAGTCCACGGTACCGGCGATGCCACCAGGCAGGAACATGACCACGAGGATGAAGAGCACGCCGAGCAGGAAGAGCGGCTCGGAGAGCGGAATGCGCAGGAAGTCGGGCAACGTCTGGATGCCGTCGGCACGTGCCAGCACTGTCAGTCGTTGGTCGAGGATCGTGTAAAGCACGCCGCCGACGACGGCTCCCCAACGGAATCCGACGCCGCCGAGCACCACCATCACGAGCACGGTGATGGTGAGGTCAGCCCCGACCGCGCTGGGCTGGGTGCCGGACTGCAGCAGCAGATAGGCGACACCGGCAAGGCTCGCGCACATGGCGGCGATCACGAAGACGATGAGCTTCGCGCGAGCGGGCTTGAGGCCGAGAACTTGCACGCGCAGTTCATTCTCGCGCGATGCGGCGGCGAGGTGGCCGAGGCGGGACTTGTCTACCCACAGCACCAGGAGGTAGACGATGACGACGACTATCAGCGCGAACCAATACAGGTTGCGGGTATTCATCACCCCGACCAGCCAGTCCGGCACGCTGGCGGTGTTGAGTCCGAGACCCTCCTCCCCGCCGGTGATCGCCTGGTTGCGACGGACGAGTACGGAGCCGGCCTGCGCGAACGCGAGCGTGACCATCGCGAACGGGATGCCATTGACGCGCATGGCGACCGCGCCAGTGACGAGAGCGATCACCATGCCTCCGATGAGGGCGATGAACACACCCTGGGCGAGCGGAAGCTCAAACGCCTTCAGCAGGATGCCGAGTCCGTAAGCTCCCGCACCGAAGTACAGCGCATGGCCGAAGGAAAGCATGCCCGCAGTGCCGAGCAGCAGGTTGTACGACAGCGCGAGGGCGGCGAACACCATGCACAGCGACATCAAAGCGAGCGAGCCCGGCGTGTAGGTGGGGCCGGGCAGGATGCCGGGCAGCGACAGGTTCAATAGCGGCAGCACCGCCATCACGACGACGATCACGGCGCCGATGATCACGGGCGCGAAGCGCTTGAGGGACGACATCATGCTTTCCTCCCCATCAGGCCCGCAGGTCGCACGAGCAGCACCACGGCGAGCAGGATGACGACGATGAAGTCGCCGGTTCCGCCGAGATAGGTGTTGGCGACCTGCTGCAGCACCGCGACCAGCACGGAGGCGACGGCTGCACCGGTCAGAGATCCGAGTCCGCCAACCACAGTGACGATGAAAGCGAAGATGAGCAGCGTCGAGCCCAGGTGCGCAGAGACGTAAGTCATGGCGTGCATGGCGAGCACTCCCCCGATTCCCGCTGCGGCCCCGCCGATCGCGAACACGAGCGTGAAAGATCGGCGCACGTCGATGCCGAGCGCGGTGACCATGGCCCGGTTTTCGACGCCAGCACGGATGATCATGCCGTAGCGAGTCTTCTTCAGAAAGAGCACCAGCCCCGCGAGAACCAGGCCCGCCGCGATGATCAGCACCCAGTACTTATTCGGGATGCTGGCGCCGAGCACATCTGTGGTCTGTCCGAGCCAGGGCGGCCCGGCGATCGTGATGGCGTCAGTGCCCCAGATTCCTTCGAACAGCGCAATCGCGGCGAAGGAAAGACCAACGGTGACGAGCACCTGCTCGATGTGCCTCTCGTAGAGCGGCCGGATCAGCACCAGTTCCGTGAGCGTCGCGAAGACCGCTCCGACGACCGCACCGACCAGAATCGAGACCAGAAACCCCAGCCAGGTCGTGGCGCCAATCGCCTGCGCGACTGCCCAGCCAACGAAGGCACTGAGGGTGAGGAAGGCACCATGTGCGAAGTTCAGCACGTGCATGAGTCCGTAGATGAGGCTCAGGCCGCTCGCGACCAGGAAGTACAGGGCGCCGAGGCCGACGCCGATCACGAGGGTGAGGATGAGTACGCTCATGCGTGGGCCTCGGCGCTGACTCCGAGCAGCCGGCGAGTGAGATCGGCGTCGTCGAGGATTGCGCGTGCGGATCCCGTGTGCACGACACGACCACCCGCGATCACCACGGCACCGTCGGCGAGTTGCCGCACGACCTCGAGATTCTGCTCCACGAGCAGAATCGGCGTGGTCTTGGCAGCTTCGGCGAGAGCATCCGACACTTCTTTGACGATCTTCGGAGCGAGGCCTTTGGTGGGCTCGTCGACGAGGATGATCCGGTTGTCGTTCAGGAGGGCGCGTGCAACGGAGACCATCTGCTGCTGCCCACCGGAGAGTGTTCCCGCGCGCTGGTCACGGCGCTGTACAAGGTCAGGGAAGAGGTGGGCGACGAACTCGTGACGCGGATCGCGCTGTCGTTCTGCGAGAGCGAGATTCTCCGCGACGGTGAGACCGGCGAACACCTCTCGGTCCTCTGGAACGTAGCCAACACCACGTTGCACGATCTTGTGGGTGGGCAGGTTGTCGATCCGTTCCCCATCCAGCAGGACTTCACCGCGGCGCGTGATGAGTCCGAGGATGCCGCGCAGCGTCGAGGTCTTGCCGACGCCGTTTCGGCCGAGAATGGCAGTGATACCCACGGCGGGTACGTCAAAGGAAACGTCCTCGACGACCTGCTGTCCGGCGATGGATGCTCGCAGGGAGCGCACCTGAAGAATCGGATCGGTCATGCTGCTGTCCCCGTTCCGAGATAGGCGCTCTGCACGGTCGGGTTCTCCATGATCTTTTGGGGCGTGTCAAGAGCGATGATCGTGCCGAAGTACATGACGGCGACAAGATCAACCAGCCCCATCAGCACGTCAATGTGGTGTTCGACCATGAGCACCGTGCAGCCCTTCTCACGCTGCATGACGCGAATGTTCTCGACGAGTCCGGACACATCACCCGAAGCGACTCCCGCCATCGGCTCATCGAGAAGCACAAGGCGAGAGTTCGTGGCCAGCAGCGACGCGATCTCGAGCTTGCGCTTGTCGCCGTGACTGATGTCACCCGCGAGAGTGTCGAGCCGGTGGCCGAGTCCGACCTCCTCCAGCACGGCGATTGCTTGCTGAGTCGCGGGGTCGTCGCGGCGGGGGAACTTCAGCAGTGAATAGCTGCCACCGTGGATGGCCTGCGCCGCGATGCGGACGTTCTCGAGGATGCTCAGCTTGGGGAACAAGCTCGAAGTCTGGAAGGTGCGCCCCAGTCCTGCCCTGGCACGTCGCGGAACAGACAGCCGTGTGATGTCCTCACCGTCGAGGAGGACTCGGCCCGATGTGGGCTTGATCACTCCCGAGATGGCGTTGAACAGCGTGGTCTTGCCGGCACCGTTGGGGCCGATGACTCCGACGAGGGAGCCCGGGGCGATATCGAGGTCGACGTCCTTGAGGATCGTCGCTCCGCCGATCTGAAGACCGAGCCCTTCGACGCGCAGGGCCGCGCCGAAGGACGGGGTCTCGGGCAGGACTGGGGTGCTCATACGATGGTCAGCCTTTCGGTCACGGAGCGACGCCGGCGGCATCCGCCGTGTCGATGAGCTCCGCGACGAACGAGTCACCGTCAGCAATGAGCCGCGCCTGGTACATGTCCTGCAGGAGTGCGTGGTCCTCCGCGCGGACGGTGTTCGTGCCCTTCGGACCCTCGAACTCGAAGCCTTCCAGCGCTGCGATCATGGCATCCACGTCGCCCTGGCCTTCTTTGACGGCCTGCACGAGCATGATGGCCGCGTTGAATCCGTCGGGGCTGAACAGGTCGGGAGTGCCGCCCGCGGCCTCGATCGCGTCCACCATCGCGGCGTTGACCTCGTTGTAGGGAGCCCCCGGGAAGTAGTGGTTCAAGAAGTTGATCTGCTCGCTCGCCTCGCCATAGGCGCCGAAGGTCGCGGCGTCACCGAGACCGGTGACAACGGGAACGTTATCGAGCACGCCCTGTTGGCTCATCGCCTGCCACATGGCACCCGACGTCGCACCTGCCCAGGCCACGAACACGAGGTCAGGCTGTGCGCTCAGCACCTGCTGCGCGAACGGCGTGAACTCCGTGACGTCCTCTGCCACCAGAACCGGGGTGACCGTTGCGCCCTCGGCACCGAGAATCGCCTCTACGGCCGCGACGTTGCCCTGCCCGAACGCGTTGTTCTGAGCGAACACGGCGATGTTCTTGCCGTTGATGTCGTCCAGGAAGCTGCCCGCTGTCGCGACATCCTGTGCCGACTGCCGACCGGAGCGGAAGGTGTACTCGTTGACTCCGGTGATCGCGTCAGCGGCGGCGGGGCCAGAGATGAAGAGGACTTGGTTCTGGGCGGCCTGCTCGGCCATCGCCAATGCCACACCGGAGGATGCGCTGCCCAAGAGGATGTTGACGCCGTCGCCGATGAGTTCCTTGGCTGCGGTCACTGCGGTGTCAGGGTCGCCAGCGTCGTCGCGATACTCGATGATGATCTTCGTGCCGTCCACCTCGTCAGTGCCGTCGGTGGCGTAGTCAAGGCCCGCCTTGAACGCGTCGAGGTACTGCTTGCCGTAGCCGGCGAGGGGCCCGGTCTCGCTGGTGATGACGCCCGCGATGATTTCGGCAGGGCCGGAGGCCTCATCGCCGCTGGTGCCGCCGGTGTCGCTGCCTGTGCCGGTCTGTGGCGCACACGCCGCCAGAACGAGGGCAGCCGTGGCAACCACGGACCCCAGGAGCAACTTCTTTGAAAATCGCATGTGAATGCCTCTCGCCGTTGGAAGGTCTTGACGCTGAACCTGAAAGCTGATTCAGGTTTTCTAAACTCTAAATCCGGCTTGCGCTTTCGTCAAGCCCGCGCTCGCTTCTGCTTTCGATACGCTGGAGCGATGAGCGCAACGTTGCCCCTCCCTGAACGCAGTCTGGCTGTCAAACGGCATCTCGACCGTGCTGGCATCACAGCAGAGATCCGTGTGCTCCCCGCTTCGGCACGCACTGCCGCCGAAGCGGCGTCGGCCATCGGATGCGAAGTGGCCGCGATCGCCAACAGCTTGGTTCTGCTCGCAGATCACGCTCCGATACTGGTGATGACCAGCGGTGGACACCGCGTTGATTTCGCTGTCCTAGCAGACAGCATCGGTGCGAAGAACGTGGCGATGGCTCCCGCGTCCGCCGTCCGGGAGTCGACAGGCCAAGCGATCGGCGGCGTCGCGCCGATCGGACATCCCTCACCGCTGCGCACCTTCATCGACATTGCGCTGCGCGAGCACGACGAGATCTGGGCCGCTGCCGGCCACCCGCACACGGTCATGCCACTGACCTTCGACCTGCTCGAAGAACTCACCGGCGGCGAAGTGATCACCGTCAGCGTTTAAGGCAGCTGCTCGTTCAGGACGTAGTCGGCGGCCGTCCGCAACACGTCGAGCTCCACCGGCAGGAGCGGAGCCTCAGCGGGGAACGCCTGCGCGATTGAGAGCCCGTTGACCACGGTGTGGAGAAACCTGGCTCGGCGTGCGTTGTCCCCCGGCACGAGCGAACCCTCACCCTGGAGAACCGTGAGGCAATACTCGATGCGACGGCGCAGTTCCCGCTCGCTCGCCAGGTATTCCTCCCGCGCCGCGTCTGTCGGCGCAGGCCTCACGTAACGGTCGAAGGCCTCACCCCACGTGTCGCGCGGTTCCCGGCCTTCCACTCCGAGTGTGAGCAGTCGCTGAAGGGAGGCGACGAGTCGATCTCTCGCTGGTATGGACGAGTCGTGCACGCTGTCGTCGGGAAGCACGGTGTCGTAGACCAGGACGAGCACCTCGTCCATCAGTTCGCGCTGGGTGGGAAAGTGGTGCTGCACCGACCCCGCACTTACCCCGGCCCGTGCGGCGACTGCCCGAACGCTCGGCGTCGTCGCGGACTCCCCTCCCAGCATCGTCGCCGCCGCCCAGAGGATCTTGTCGCGGCTGCTCAGGCCTTCCGGTGGACGAGCTTCCATCTGGTACCTTCCGTTACGCCGTATTGTGTTTCTAGGCTACCCCTGCCCCAACGTTCGACTTGATCTTGTGCGGGGTTCGCGCCGGACCAGTGCGGTGGGTGCGCATCCACACGATAAGAACCGTAATGGCGATGACCACTCCGGGGAGAAGTGTCGTCATCGTTCCGACGCCGGCCGTGCGATCGTACGCGGCGGTGATATCGACGTGCAGTGCCGCGTCAAAAAGGAAGCCCAAGGTGTTGAAACCTGCGTGCAGTACCACCGCGATCTCAATGCCGCCCGAGCGCCAGGTGACCAGCGCGGTCCCGAGGGCGAAAATCAGGTAGTTAACGTTCAGCAACAGATCAGTCGAGAAGTGAACGAGAGCGAACAGCACACTCGAAACGACGATGCCGACTACGAGGCCCGCCCGTGCTCCGCGCGCCCATCCGCCGGCAACCCGGAAAATCAGTCCACGGAACCCGTACTCTTCGCCGGCACCCTGGAGTGGTGTGAGCAGCAGCGTGGCAATAAGGAACCAGACCACATCCGTCTGGCTCCAGGTGGTCTCCGGCAGCGGCGCCCAATACAGGATGGCCGTGATGACGGTCCACGCGGGGACGAGGAAGAGCAGCGCCCGCCCGAAGATGTCGAACCGGAAACGCGAGATCACCGAATGCAACGATGCGCCCTTCACACCGTAGAGCCAGCGCTGGATGAGCATGCTCCACGGGATGAGTATCGCGACTGAAGCCATGCCTGCCGCGTGGAACAGGGGTGTGTACGCCACAGTGCCGTCGGCGCGAGAGCCCTGCACCATCGTTACCACGGCGGAGAACAGGATGCTGAAGAACAGCATCCCGCCGATCAGGAGCACAATCGCGAGGATGCCTCGACCGATCCGTCGCTTCTCCCCTGCGAGCACACGGTGGTACTCAACGTCGGGCGGAATGATTTTGGTGCGCTGGTTCATGATGTTGGTTCCTTTCGAATCGAATGATTACTGAGCGGTTATGTGGTGGGTTGACGTAGGTGCTCAGGCGCCGAAAGCGTCGAGCAGCCAGTGGAACTTCAGTCGGAGCGCACGTTCAGTGGCGGCGAGTCCAGCGCCGAAACCCAGTGCGATGTTGAGCCAGAGCGGGAGGTCTAGCGGCGAGTCGAAATGCCCGAAGCGCTCGGCGACCGGCGGAATCTGGGAGAGCTGCTCCAACAGCTGCACCCCGTTCACACCCACGCCGATGACCAACACGATGATCGAGATCGCGCCCAGCAAGTGGCTGAGCGTGGGATGATCTCGATCGAAACGAAGCCTGCGGCCGATCGCTGTCTTAGGGTGCGGAATCAGACGCTGGGCGGCGCCGCCGTCCGGCAGATAATGGGCACGTCGTAGTCCGGCCGACCCCAGGGACACCTCGACCACACCCCCTTCGACGGGCATGACAGCGGGCAGGGGTGACGCGGAATGATGCCAACCATTGAGGTACAGGTGCGCCATGCCGTCGTACAGGTCTGTGTCGTCGTCTCGGGCCTGCTTGCCGGACGTGCGGACGTCGACGACGTAGTCGATACGGCTGCCATCTGCGTAGGTGAGCGGCAGCCGGAGTAGCTTCCGCCCGGAGAGCAGGTGCCACCAGCGAAACGGCTCGAGCGGGCGCCCGTCACCGGCACCCGTGCGGTTCGCAACCTCGCGGCGCTGACGATCGCTCAGCATGCGGCACACTCCTTCGATCGAGAGGCAACCAATACGCTGTATTGGTCGAATCGATCGATAGTACCACAAATGCCAATACAGTGTATTGGTCTGGTTGCGCGCGACATACAGAAGGAGGAGCATCGGCGCGGGCTACAAGAACTCACCGGCGGCGAAGTGATCACCGTCGCTCGTTGTTGACTAGCCGATGAGCTCGTTAAAGAGCGCGTTCACACCCGGGTCAATGCGCTGCAGTTCCGAGTGCGCGTCATGCCACTCAATGATTTCGTTCGCGGCGTGGTGGAGCGCGACGGTTGGGTTGAAGTCGGGCACCACTCGACGGATCTTGGTGTTATCGAAGACAACCGAGTGTGCCATGTCGCCGGTGAGTTGCCCCGCACGTTCCGGCGCGGCCCGCTCGATTGCGGCACTGGTGGCGTAGCGGAGCTTCGGTTCTGCCCCGGCCGCTCGTCCGAGGATCGAATAGATCTCGTTCCATGTGTAAACGAAGTCACTCGTGATCTGGAACGTGTCTCCGTACGCGAGCGAGTTGCCAAGGAGTCCCACGAATCCCACCGCGAAGTCGCTCGCGTGTGTGAGGGTCCACAGAGATGTGCCATCACCGTGAACGATGATCTCCTCGCCTCGGCGGATTCGATCGATCGCCGTCCAACCTCCAAATGCGGGGATCGTCCACTTGTCGTAGGTGTGTGATGGGCGCAGCACCGTCACCGGAAAAGCCCGGTCGCGGTACGCCCTGGTGAGCAGATCCTCGCACGCAATCTTGTCGCGAGAATACTGCCAGTACGGGTTGCGCAACGGCGTCGATTCGGTGATCGGCAGGCGCGCGACCGGCTTCTGATAGGCCGACGCGGAGCTGATGAAGACGTACTGTCCCGTCCGCCCCTCGAAGCGATCGATATCGCGCTGAACCTGGTCAGGAGTGAAGGCAATCATGTCCACGACGACGTCGAACTCGCGACCTGCAAGCGCAGCATCGACAGCATTAGCATCCGAGATGTCTGCCCTCAGCACCTCGACCCCGTCCGCGGGCGCGCGGCGAGACTCACCGCGATTCAGCAGCGTCACGTCCATGCCACGCATCGATGCGAGCTCACTCGCTGCCGAGGAAATAATCCCCGTCCCGCCTATGAACAAAACTTTCGTCGCAACCATGCAGGTACTCTACCGAGGCGGGCGACACGCCAACCACACTGGCTGCGTGGCTACGGCTCGACGCTATCCGTGCAGCACTCCCCTTGTCGTATTTCTCTCAGTGTGAACTCTTCGAAGAGGGAACGCAGATACTCTTGCGAAAGGGAACAGCACGCGACGGAGCACGCTCGGCTGAGCGAGCGTTTCACAAAGGACGTAGTACACAAATGGGAAAGCTCATCTACGACGTTGGCATCAAGGTCGAGATCGAAGATCGTGCGCTCACTCACTTGCAGCTCGTCATCAGTGCAAAGTTGCGCCGGGGAGAGCCGTTCGCTTTCAGCTGGCGCGAGGATGCGAGCGTCGGGGGCGGGCGGACCACGGTCTGGGTCCACCCCGGAAGCTCGCTCGTCTACAAGTACTACGGCGGTCGCCAGCCGTCTATCAACCGCGCGTGGGTCGATGCCTTGGCATTCACGGCAAACACCCCAACCGGTCTTTACCTTGTTCCTGAACCTGCTGATACCGGGGATGGATCTGCCACGGGCGAGGTATCTGTGCCGTCGGCCGACTGATCCGCGCTTAGGTATCGAACCACCTCGGTGATGGAGTCGATTCCTGTCACGCTTCCCCATCCGTGGCGATACATACCGACTCCAGGATTGGATGGCGGACCGCACAATGCGAGCCGCCTGGTCGTCACATCGGCATCAGAGCGGTCGAGGAGGAGGATTCTGAGAATCCTTGGGGTCTGGCACCGCAGGCTTCCCCTTGTCGACACCGTCGGGTGTGATGGGCTCAAAGCTGTCGTCTTCGCGAGTCTCTTCAAGCGGCACATCTGCCCGCTGTTGCTCCTCGCGCGGGTCCTTAGCGTCGGGCATTCTGGACTCCTTCTATCGATCGGTCAACACACCATGACAGACGAACGGAGCAACGCAAAGGGCATTGACCGGTACGCGAACTGCGGGTAGGGACGGGAATGCATGATGCCGCAGAATCGAGAGCCTCTGTTCCTCGGAGACGAGACTCAGCAGAGACAGCTGTGCTAAAAAAGGTGCGCGCTCACGTAGGTTCTGGAGTGTCAATCATCTCGTCAACAAGCGTGATACCGCCCGTCGAGTTGGCAGAATGCATCAGCCGCTCGATCCATTGCGAGTTCAACTGCGGACCGTCCTTTGCATCGAACACAAACCGCAGCGGAATCGAAGGATGGAACCAGATAGTGGAGCGACCTTCCGGGTCTCCGTCCGAGTGCACCCAGGACAGCGTGAAGCTCTCCTGTCGGCGCAATTTCGTCGCAATGACAATCTTCAAATGCGACAATGCACGGTCCTCGATATGGATCGGCTCGCCAAGTCCACCGTAATGAATCCTGCCCATACTTGAAATGTAGCGGACTTTCATAGGGCTCTGGGACCCGCCGGTCTGAGCTTTACTGTCGACGTTAGTGGCAACTCCACACGGTTGGCTTCGCTGTCGTGCTCAAACACGCTCAGCTCATCCACGGTGTCAATCCCCTTGGTTGGTACACGCGAATAGGGGAAAGTGTCAATCACACCGAACTCAATGAGGCGATCAGAATGGCAATGAACCACACCCAGACGAGAAGCGTCACCAGGGAGATGCCACGATGACACTCACATCCCCGGAGCGTCCGAAGTCAGCGGCCGCTTGGGAGGTGCTCCCTCTGGGAGAAAAGGCGTGGAGAATCTGCGACAGCGCCCGCGAGCCGATGGATCCCTCACGCCTTGTGGCTTATCTGGATCGCAGCGAGACGGGAAGCCTTGATGTACTTTGGCTACGGAGCCCCTGCCCAACACGATCGCGCTACCGCGACATTGAGGAACTCTTGGCCGACCTCGACGTAGCGATAGCGGAGGGCCGTCTCTCCCGATCCGTCCAACGGCCACACATCCCGCACTATCCGCCCACACGCTGAGCGCACGTAGCGCCTCGAAACCGCAGTTACGCTCCGCGTTGTGAGGAGTTGAGTGGTTTGCGCATGAGTATCTGTGGCGTGCCGTCCCCTTGCTCGACCCGTTCGGCGAGGCGATACCCGCATTCCTCGTACAGCCGCACGTTTGCCTCGCTCAGGCTTCCAGTGAACAATTCGTCTTCCTCGCTCGACGTCGCCCCAGTTGGGAGCGCGTAGATTCCGGCACCCCAGGACGTCACCCAGAATGAAGGCGAACAGCATCGGTCCTGTGATCGCGAAGCAGCTGGGACGGCGCCTCAGCCTCTGTGGATCATCGCCTCGAACTAGAGCCGAATGAGCAAAGCCGCCATGTCCCTTGACAATCGCCCGACGCTCCTCGGGACATCCAGCGATACCGCGCACGCAGAATTGCGAGCTCGTCTGCATAGCGCACGAACGAGCGATGGTCAACCCAATCGCAACCTCGCCCTTGCGGACTTACGGTGAACCCACAACACCGAAAGGGACGTACTCATGTCAAACCCGAACATTGCCCCAATTCCCGTACCCAGTGCAGAAGATCCGGATGATCTGGTGACAACGGAGGTCGATGGCGAAACCACGCTGGATCCCGACGTCAACGCCGACCTTGTCGATAGCGCGAGCGCAGACCGCCTCGCCGCTGGCAGTGAATCTGAGAATCACCAGTCTGAGTCTCAAGACAACGAGCCCGATATCATCAGCGGCGATGCGCCCTCTGACCTGCAAGACGGTACGACATGAGTGATATCGAGATCCAATACGAGGAACCGACGGAGCAGCGACCCAAGTCGTCTGAGCAGATCGAAGTCGTTCCTGCGGGCGGTGCTTGGATGCCACCGCTTTCCGCCAGCTGCCCCACAAGAGTTCACTCCGGAGACAGACAGAGGCCGAAGGGACGACGATGTTGAAGACACACGACGCAGTCGAGGAGCGAGTGGAATGTGTGGTGCTCGTGAACCCATCCAAAGCCGAAGTGATGCAGGCTCAGCGACGTTTCAATGTGCATCCGCTGATAGTCGGGGACGTACTTGGGAGGCGCCAGCAACCGAAGTTCGAGCGTTTCGACGAACATCTTTACGTCTCTCTGTGGGATTTGAATCGCGAAGGTGATGATCTGTCAGGGGTAGATACCGACCTTGCTCTGATTTTCAACGCACGAGAGCTTCTGCTAATTCAGCGCGGGCCCGACCATGGCTTGCGTGATCTCGATGCCCTGGTTGGCGCGTCAGGCCCGGTTTCGGCACCTGCCTCAATCGCTGCGGTGTACCGCGTTCTCAACGCGGTAGTGATGGACTTCGTAGAGTTGGGTGCTGAGATCGAGCATGACCTCGAAGATCTTGAGGCCGAAGTCTTCAATAGCCGCGTTCGTGAGGATTACTCACGTATCTATCGATTGAGACAACGGATAGGTCGAATCGACCGCGCGGCGAGGGGTCTGGCCGAAGCTCTCCAATCGGGCCAGGATGCTATTCAGACCGCAACTGCGACGGCACCTAGCATGCAGCCTTATCTCCTGCACCTTGAGCACGATGCGAATGGCGTCTCTGAACTTGCTGCCGCCGAACATCTCTCGTTGGATGCGGTCGTTAGCAGTCACGAAAGCAACGTTGCCACTCGCCAGAACAAGGACATGCGCACGATCTCGGCTTTCGCAGCACTGCTGGCAATCCCGACCGTCTTGGCGGGGCTCTATGGGATGAACTTCAAGAATCTCCCCCTTATCGATTGGGAGTACGGCTGGGTCGCCGTTGCCGTCGTCGTGGTCGCAACTGATCTGCTCGCCTACATGCTGTTTCGACACCGCGGGTGGCTCGGCGGGCCTCAGCAGACCCGCCACGATGGCGATTAGCTGAGAAACTGTGATGGGCAGTGTCCTGGCAGGTCTAGAACGGTGAGTTCGACGAGGATACGAACTGGCCCTCCGCGGCGTCATCGCCTACTCTTTTTGCGTCGCTCGCTCGCCTGACTCGGCTCGAGCAGACGTCGAATCGCGCTTTCTGGACTCACGGCGAGGTCAAGAAGCTCTCCTTTTGCGTATCGCCGGAAGACACGAGGATCTATATAGCTTCCGCGCGCGACGGCCGGAGTATTGCCAAGGGCATCGGCTGTCGCAGCTACGGCGAGCTTTTCCGCCGCCCCTCGCTCGCGCACCTTGTCGACAGCCCCGATGCGCGCGAGTGCCTCAGCTGCGAGTGTCGTGCCGCGCAAGGTCCGGAAATCTTTGGCCGTGAACGTGCCGCCAGTGAGTACCCGGATGTGGTCGTTGACCTCAGACGCGGTGAGCGCAATCTGCCGTCTTCCCCGGTAATACCAAAGAAGAGCAGATCCGGGGCGGCCCGCGTGTAGAACCGATATCACCTCAGCAAGATCCTCGTCCTCAATCTCCAGATGCGCTCGCTTGCCGCTCTTCCCTGGAAATACGAGGGTCACCACGGAGCCTGTGACGGATGCGTCGCGTCGTTGTAATGTCGTGAGGCCTCGGCTTCCATGACGAGCGAGATACCGGCTGGAGCCAACGCGGGGCGCTACTTCGTCCAACAGCCGGAACGCCACCGCCAAAGCCCGTTCACGGTCGAAGCCTTCACGTCGCAGTGCCATTGTGGCGTAAGCGCGTGCGTGCGGTAGTGCCGCCGCCAACGCGAGTGCTCGGGCGAACTTGTTACGGTCCTGACGTTGACGCCAGCGTGAGTGGTAAATGTATTGTCTACGCCCCGCGGCATCCGTTCCGACCGCCTGGATGTGCGCCATCGGGTCGGCCGCTATCCACACGTCCAGCCACGCTGGTGGAATCATCAGATCGCGGATGCGTCGTCGGACCGATTCCGCGACGAGCTTGCCGTTTACGTCGAGGTAGCGAAAGCCCCGCCCCGCATGCACTCGCCGAAACCCGGGGTCAACTCTAGGGCTCGCCCGAACGAGCCTCGACACGGCACATCGCCAATCAATGGTCGCGGAGCATCGAAATCAGCTCCGCCTTGCGCTTGCCTGAATAGCCGGTGATACCGAGTTCTTTCGCACGCTTACGAAGCTCCTCAACGGTCCAGTCGTCGTAGTCACCTGCTTTCCCGCCGCGTCTGCCGACAGCAGCGCGGCCATCTCGTGCTGCCGCATTCGATATCCGTGCCGCCTTCTCTTTCGAATTGCCGTCCTCGCGAAGCTCCTCATAGAGCTCCGGATCTTTGAGGCTGTTACCGCCACGTGTTCCGGGCATGGGTTTCTCCTTCTTGTTTAGGAAGATACTGACCACTCCCCCGCACTGTCGCGAGGGGGTTGACAGTATCAGCGACGAGTCGCATAAATAGCACCGTCCGCCCCTGACGTCAACCCCCGCGATTACTTGCACAAATCCTGCCAAGCTCAAAGTGCTTACCGAGGCGGCCATCGCCGCTCTCCGCTTTTAGAAGGAGGAACAGCATGAATATCGCTCTCATCATCATCATCGTCATCGCGGTTGTCTTAGCAATCGTCGGTGGACTGAATACCGCTCTCAACTGGCTGCTCTGGGTTGCCATAGTCGTCGCCGTAATCGCGCTCATCGCATTCCTCTTCCGTGTCATCAGCGGACGCAGCCGCACCTGACTCGAGGACGTGGTCATGGACACGAAGCTGTCTGCCCTCACGATCAACTGCACGCTGAAGCCATCGCCGGCTGCGTCGAGCACGGACGTCATGGGCGACCAGATCGCCACATTCTTGGCGGAACAGGACGTCGAATGTGTGAACGTCCGCGCAGTCGACCATGTCCTTCTCCCCGGTGTGGAGAAGGACATGGGAGACGGCGATGCGTGGCCGGCTTTGCGCGAGAAGGTGCTGAGTGCAGATATCTTCGTCCTCCTGACACCCACGTGGCTGGGACAGCATTCGAGTGTCGCTCAACGGGTTCTCGAGCGTCTCGACGCCGAGTTGGGAGAAACGGACGATAAAGGCCGTCCCGTCCTTTTCGACAAGGTGGCAGTCGCCGGTGTCGTGGGAAACGAGGACGGCGCGCACCACATTGTCGGAGTGTTCTACCAGGCACTGAACGATGTCGGCTTCACCGTGCCTGCACAAGGATGCGTGTACTGGAACGGTGAAGCAATGCACACAACCGACTACAAAGACCTCGACCAGACCCCTTCGGCCGTCACGGCATCGATGACAGCAGCGCTGACCAACGCGATTCACCTAGCAACGCTATTGCGGGGCGACGGATACCCCGCAACAGCGTGACAATGGACCGAGAGGCTTCACACCGAGCCTCAGCGCACAGAAAAATCCTCACCATGCCTCAGAGCCGGTGGGGATCTTTCCTTGCTTAGGTCAGCGGTAGTAAGGGTAGTTGGGGTACTGATAATTCGGTGTCCAGAATGGGGCGTACCCGTAATAGCCGAGGATGCTCCCATACGTTTCACGTACGCGGACCAGTTCCGGGTCGTACGTGGGCGCGCCAGCGATGTGCTCGCGGGTCTGATCGATTCGCACCTCGTCTTCGGTGATGGAGGTGATGGCGTCAACCGGGACGAACGTCCTGTCCTGTCCCATTCCTAAGAAGCCTCCCGAGGCAACCTCGATGAACCGCACTCTGCCTTCGGCGTCATCGATGAGTAAATCCTTGATCTTGCCCAGGTCTGCGCCGTCTCGGTCTTTGACGTCGCGGTTGCGGATGTCCTCATCGCGACTGCCGACCGTTTCATCGGTCTCACTGAGCTTGACAAGCGTTCCTGCGTCTTGTGTGTCCATGATGATCTCCTACTCGATCGCTTAGTTAAACGCGGGCAGGGTCTGCCGCGAGGTGACTTCGCTCGATGGTTCGCTAACTATTCAGCGCTCTGACGTCTCATCAATGTCCGTCTGAGGCCTCCCGATTACACCGATGCCCACAGCTTCATGGCTCGGCTGTGGTTCGTGCCTCCTCTCCGGTGCCTTCGGTTCTTCGCCTGGCTCTTTCTCCGTGCTTGGTTCTTGCAAATCTTCGGTCGACGGTTCAGGCTCCGCTTCGGCATCCCGCTCGTCCTCAGGTGCGAGGTCACCTGGGACCCCGGTGCGCTCCACCCTGTCGTCTTCTTCCGGTAGGACTGGTCGGTCCCGATCCGGTACTTCCTGTGGATCTGACATTCTTCTCTCCTTCGGTCCTAGACATCTTCGTAGTGGACACCCTCTCAACCAGACCGGCCGTTGTGATGCCCATTGACATCGCACCTGGGGCGAGCTATCACGTCCCAACAAATCTCGATAGATCCGACCCCACCAGATCAGGTGCGGTATGCACCGATGAGCGGCGCTGACGTAGACAGCCTCGATACGGAACAACCCGCCTCTTAGCGTTCTGAGGTGCCGACGTCAAGGCTGTCGTAGGCGCGGAGACTGGAGCCTATTCTCATCAGAACCCGCAAATAGGGATAAGCAAGGAGTCTAGACATGGCCAAATTCGACGTCACGACCCGGAGTAAAAACGGGCAGTGGGTGAATGAAGTAGAAGGCGCGAATGAGCTATCGCGCAGCTTCGGTAGTCGTATCGAGGCAATTTCGGAAGGGAGCGAGTTCGCCCACAAACATAGCTCCCGGCATGCCATCGAGGATGCTGAGCCGAGCGGCGGAATCACTGACGGCGGGGCACCCGGGGAAGCCCCGATCATCGTCGGAGACAAGCCGCACCGGCAGGACAGCTTGCCAGAAACGACCGACGAGAACGGGTTCCCGCTGGAAAATCCGGCGGGCGGGTGAAAGCCAAGCCTTGACGTGTTCGAAGCCACTCCACAGGGACGGCACCCGCCGTGACAAGCGATACTCCTATCCCAGTGGGCATCCAAACCTGCGCAAAAGAGGGAAGAGCTCGCATTGAGTGAGAGTAATCCGCCGACTGTGCGGCGAGCGGCGAGCATCGTTCGTTCACTAAAGGGCGCGGTGCTCCCCGCACGATTATTGCTCGTGGCGAAGACGGCACTCGCGGTTGGTCTAGCGTGGATGATTGCACCGCACCTGCCAGGTGTCACCGATGACTACCCGTACTACGCGCCGCTCGGTGCACTCGTCAGCATGTACCCGACGCTGATGAGCTCGCTACGTTCCAGCCTGCAGACCGTTCTCGGGCTCGTGACAGGCATCGGGCTCGCAGCGCTCGTGGTGGTTGCCGTCGGCCCGAGCTGGTGGTCGATCCCCATTGTTGTCGGCCTCGGTGTCCTTGTATCCGGGACAGGCTGGTTCGGTTCCGGGCAAGAGTACATACCAATCGCCGCGCTGTTCGTGCTCATCATCGGCGGGCAGAACGCAGATGCGTATTCGCTCGGATACCTCACCCAGATGGGCCTCGGTGTAGCCATCGGACTGGCGGTCAACATACTGATCGCCCCTGCCCCGCTCACCGACCATGCGACTGCCCGCGTAGATGCCTGCCAGCAGCATCTCGCCGCACACCTGCGTGATATCGGGAACGCGGTATCGGAATCCTGGCCACCCGCGCACGACGGATGGGTGCATGACGCCGTATCGCTCGCGGAAACAGCGCGAAGCGTGCAACGTGCTCTTGGGGAAGCCGATGACAGCCGGCGCGGCAATTTTCGCGCCTGGATTGGCCGCAGCGACTCGCGTGAAGGCCACGAAAGGCTTGACACTCTCGATAAAATCACGCATCACATCCGCGATATCTCTGACTGTCTCGCGGATACGATCTGGGAGCGTCCGGGCGGCCTGACACTCGATCCCGCGTTGGTCGGCCCATTGGCGTCCGCTTGTCACGCAGTCGCAGATGTGATCGGGCAACCCCAGCACTTTTCACCCGAGGCGCATCGTGCACGTGGTGATGCCGCACGCGCGCTGCGGCTGCTCTGGGAAACGGTCGATAAACGCACTTTCGATGTTCGACGCGTGATGGGGCCGGGCGTGCTGACAGCCATGCACCTTCGCCGCATCCTGATGCTGACCGTACGAGAACCTGGATGATTCGAGCCCAACGCAGCCGTCGGCGCGATGGACGTTTTCGTCATCTACCTGCGACAGCGCGGTTCCGCGAAATCGAAGCCGGTTGGCACACCACACCATTTGTCGTCGTGGAGTCGGAATAGATTTCGGTCAGTCTTCGTCGATGTCCTTCGCCGCCCGCGCTTCCGCGGAGTAGTCCGGACGCTCCGGTTGCGACGGTTGGTCCGACAACTCTCCCCCTTCGCGTCCGCCGTAGGGGCGTCCATGGTCGGCGAACTCCTCGCGGGAGAAAACTAGGGTCCACGGTCCGACGGTGAATCGCGCACCCGTGCGGAGTATTTCCGATTTCCCGCCAAGGCTATCGGCGTCAGGGTTCGAGTTCATCTCGCCCTCGCCGCGTAGTGCCAGGACGTACTCGTCTTGATCATCATGAGTGATCGTCGCGTGCACTGGATCGGCGTCTGTAAGCATGAGTTCATTCCCGGTGGCGGATCCGATTCGGACCACATCCTCTGTCAGATGATGCTCGAATCGCTCGTCGTGTCGAGAAATGAAGAGACGGGGATTACCGGCTCCCCATTCGGCATGAGTCGTGGTCGGTCGATGTCCTTGAGCATTCTGGTCAGTCATGTTCGTACCTTTCACTCTGGTGCTCGACACTACGCTCCGTGCTCGTCGATGCCGAGGGGCTTGACTGGGGGCGATGCGGTGTGAGGTGTGCTCAGCATGTCTTCCGTGACCATCTTGATCCCGCCGCTCGAGTTCGCGGAGTTCGCCATCGCGGTAATCCATTCAGCGATCAGCGGAGGCGCTTCCGGGGAGTCGAACACGAACCGCAACGGTATCGACGGATGCAACCAGATCGTCGACCGCCCGGGCTGACTTCCCTCCGGATGAGTCCACGACAGCGTGAAACTCTCGTTGCGTCGCAGTTTGGTAGCGATTACCACCTTCAGGTGCGCCAGCGCACGATCCTCAATGTGAATCGGTTCTGCGGCACCGCCGTAATAGATCATGCCCATGGGCCTACGCTACCCAGACACGTACTGACAACGCTCGTGTTGTCAGAAAGTAACGGTGCACACATGTGCAGGCTCATCTTTGCGGGCGGAGTCAAAGGTGAGAGCGAGGATAGGGCGCCTACGCGCCGCCTCGCAGCGTTGTCAACCCGATTGCGCGATCATTTTCAGAAGCGTTGAGTTGGTGTATGGACAGCGATAAGCACAACACTCAAGGCACCCCTGGCGACAACGAAGAAGCGGACACTGCATCTGGTGGAGCTCCAGAGAAGCCCGACAGCACCGCCGAGAAGGAGCGCACAGAGGAGAACTACTCCGACGATTGAGTGGGAGAGTGAAATGCATCGCAGAGAGGGGTAAGGATGTCTCACCACTTCTCCGTCGGAGACCACGTCTCGTGGAATTCAGAGGCGGGTCGCGTCTCCGGACGAATCGTGAAAAAACACACGTCAGACTTCGACTACAAAGGCCACAATCACCGGGCGTCTGCTGACGAGCCACAGTACGAGATCCAGAGTGACACTACTGACCACGTGGCGGCGCACAAGGGCAGTGCCCTCCATCTCCTCGATAGCAAGTGAGCGGCGTGAATGCCACGCTGTTCTTCACAATCGGTCACTCGAACCGTCCCCTCGAAGAATTCGTGGAGCTCCTTAAAGAGAGCGCAATTACGCAGGTTCTCGACGTTCGCAAGCTACCAGGCTCGTCCAAGTACCCACAGTTCAATGAAGACGCACTCGGGGCTTCCCTCAATGAACGCGGAATAGATCTGATTCGGCTGGACGCGCTCACGGGGCGCCGCCCCGTGAACAGAGACGTGCCATTCGAAGTGAACGGCTGGTGGGAGAACCGGAGCTTCCACAACTATGCGGACCATGCGCGCTCTACGGAATTTCGAGACGCGTTGGATGCGCTCCGTGAACAGGGCGCGGCACACCAAACAGTGCTGATGTGTTCGGAAGCGGTCTGGTGGCGGTGCCACCGACGGATTATCACCGATCACCTCCTCGCCCGCGGCGACGACGTGCTCCATATTCTGGGCAAAGGGCAGATCAAGTCCGCAGCACTGAGTGATGGAGCGGTCATCCACAGCGACCATGCCGTCACGTACCCGGTCGACGAACAAGCGGATGCTGACGAGACGCTTCGGCTGGTTCGAGAAGCAGAGCGTAGCGGCGTGAGTCACGCGAATCGCCCGGAACGAACCAGCCCATAATCTCCCGTTAGGAGGACCGAATCATCATGATCAAGACAACAAAAACCGCCCCGAAAAAGCAAGCCGCGCCCGGTGGTACCGGAGCGAAGACCGCACGACGTCAGAATGCGGAGAAAGGCTTCGTCGCGTCCAAAGATCTCGGCCTGAAGCTGCAAGCTGTGCTCGTGGATCTACTCGAGCTGCAGATGCAGGGAAAGCAGGCGCACTGGAACGTTGTCGGTAAAAATTTCCGCGACACGCACCGTCAGCTCGATGACATCATCGACGCTGCACGCACCTTCAGTGACACCGTCGCGGAGCGAATGCGAGCGCTTCACGCGGTGCCCGACGGACGAAGCGATACTGTTGCGGCAACTACGACGTTGCCCGAGTACCCGCAAGGAGAGATCGATACGAGTGAGACGGTCGACCTCATCACCGTTCGACTCGAGAGGACTGTCGCGACGATGCGCGACGTACACGACGCCGTCGACGAGGAAGATCCGACGAGCGCGGACATTCTGCACGCCGTGATTGAGAAGTTGGAACAGTTCGCCTGGATGGTCAGCGCCGAGAATCGTTCACCGGCGAAGGCTCGATCCTGAGCTGCCATCGCGCCGGCAGCACATTTCGGATTTCGAGCGCGGACGCTACTCGGAACAGCATCCTCAGGAGCGAAGACGAGGATGCTCTCCGGTGAACCTACGATGAGAACCATTCGATATAGAATCCCGCCGGGCGCAACGATAACCTAAGCGCATGGGGACTGCCGCACCGAAGCGGGTTGCACGTAAGGCCGAGTCAAGTACCACCTTGCGTGTTCTGGCGCGTGTTGGCTATGCCGCGAATGGTGTCGTACACCTGCTTATCGGTGTCATCGTCATCGTCATCGCATTCGGCGGAAAAGGCGCGAGCGATCAGTCGGGTGCATTCATGGCAATCGCCGCCGCACCGCTCGGGTTTGTCGCGCTCTGGGCGCTGGCAGTCGCACTGTGTGCGCTCGGGATATGGCACGCTCTCGAAGGTGTTCTCGCGCGGGATCCGGATGGCGATGCCAAGGGCTCAGCCAAGAAATGGGGTCGCCGCGTCTCAGAATGGGGTCAGTCGCTCATATTCATTGTGCTGGGCATAGTCGCCGGTGCAGTCGCGCTCGGTGCACGGGTCGACAGCGAGGAGTCCGCAGAGACAGCCAGCCGAGGCGTGCTGTTGTTGCCCGGGGGTCCGGTCATACTCGGCATCCTCGGGGTGGGGATTGGCATCGGCGGCGTCTCATTCGTGGTGATGGGCGCGCTGCGCAGTTTTAAGAAGAAGCTATCGATACCTGCGAATCCTGTGCGCACCGTTGTGACCGCACTCGGAGTATTCGGATTCATCGCTAAGGGCGTGGCGCTGACCATCGTCGGATTCTTGACGGTCGTCGCCGCGGCGAAAGTCGACGCATCCAATGCAGGTGGGCTCGACGGCGCCATTCAAGCTCTTCTTGGCATCGCTTATGGCCCGCTTCTCGTTGGTCTGGTCGGCGTCGGCTTTATCGCATACAGCGTGTTCTGCCTCTTCCGCGCGCGCTACGCCCGCTTATAGCCAGAGCACTCAGACACGCAGGTCGCAGCTGACACGCCCGAGCCATCCACTCTTTTTGCCCTATAACCCTAAGCCCACACGCCGACCGCGGGTCAAAGCAGAAAAGCCTCGAAGACACTGGCGAGAGTGTCTTCGAGGCTTATCCGTGCACCCCTCGGGACTTGAACCCGAAACCCATTGATTAAGAGTCAATTGCTCTGCCGATTGAGCTAGAGGTGCGTGGCTGGGATTTCCCCGGCCGAGCAATTACATTACCAGCGATTCAAGCTCAGGTGAAATCGAGCGGAGAACCGGCGTGGCGCGGCGCCCAGTATCCTAAGAACGTGAGCGCCTCCCCCATTATGACCGATTTTTCGGACGACCTCGAACTCGCACTCAGGCTCGCTGATGCCGCCGATGCACAGTCCCTCCCGCGCTTCGATGCCGCCGATCTCAAGATCTCAACCAAGGTCGATCGCACACACGTCACCGATGCAGATCTAGCCACAGAGCGTGCCATTCGGGCGTTACTGGCAGATGAGCGCCCCGGTGATGGCATCTTCGGCGAAGAGTTCGGTGTCGAAGGCAGCACCCATCGCCAGTGGATCATCGACCCAATCGACGGCACCGCAAATTTCATGCGCGGAGTTCCGCTGTGGGGCACGATGATCGCGCTCGCAATTGATGGGGTACCGCAGGTCGGCGTCGTCAGCATGCCGGCCCTCGGCCGCCGCTGGTGGGCCGCAACGGGCAGTGGCGCATGGACCACGACGGATGCTTCACCGCGGCGCGTCACAACGTCAGCGGTGGCATCACTCGATGAGGCTGCCGTCAGCTTCCAGAGCATTACCCAGTGGGCGGATGCCGGACACTTGCCGACACTCCTGCGCGTCGCCGATCGTGTGTGGCGCGATCGGGCCTACGGCGACGTCTACGCGTACATGCTTCTCGCCGAGGGGCGACTGGAAATGGTTGCCGAGTTCGACGTCAAGGAGTACGACATCGCCGCGGCGGTGCCCATCGTGCGTGAAGCCGGTGGAACTTTCACGTCCTTCGACGGTGCCGACACAATCTCGGATCGTTCGTCGCTCGCAACCAACGGCATTCTGCATGAGGCGTTCCTCGCGTTGGCACATCCCCTGACCACCAACTGAGCGCAGTTCGCGCGCATCGCCGCCGGTTGTTCAGACATCCCCGCGCATCGCCGCTGACCCCTCGCTGAACACCAGGGGAACATCTCGATACACCTTTCCGAAACGCGTTCGACAGTGTGTGGCCACCATCGATAGTGGAGTTTGCGACGGCGTCCGCTGTTCGTTTCGCACGCTCCCCGAAGGATCCACCTATGTCCTCGCCGAAACGCGCCCCGCGCGTCGTTCCGACCGTTCTGGTCTCCGCCATCCTCGTCGCCGGTGCCGCAGCCGTGCCGACAACGGCCGCTGCGACCACGCCCGCAGCCGATGCCCCGCGCGAGGTGAAGACCCTCGTCGTCGGCATCGACGGCGCGAGCTTCGACTTCCTCGCACCTGCGGACATGCCGACTCTCGCCGCGCTGCGCACCGCTGGCCTGACCGCGACGAGCAACCTGTACGCGCAGCCGATGGCTCCCACCGTCTCCGGACCCGGCTGGTCGACCATCGCCACTGGAGTCTGGCCCGACAAGCACGAGGTCATCGACAACGCCTTCAGTGCACCGAACTTCGAGGAGTTCCCCGACTACCTCACCCGCATCGAGCAGGCATCGCCTGAGCGCTCCACGATGGTCATCGGCACATGGGGCCCCGTCGCCCAGAACGTATTCGGGCCGGCCGTGGATGAGCGGGTCATCGGCGGCGGTGACGCCGGCACGACGACCAAGGCCGTGGCCGCGCTGTCGGAGCCGGCGACGGACGATCTCTTCGTCCACCTCGACGAGGTCGACGGCGCCGGCCACTCGGGCGGCACAGACGGTGCCGTCTACGGCCCCGCGCTCCAGCGCGCCGACGCGCAGATCGGCGAGATGATCGCGGCCATCGATTCGCGCGCCACACGCGCGCAGGAGGACTGGCTCATCATGGTGACCTCGGACCACGGACACATGCCCACCGGTGGTCACGGAGGCAACACTCCCGCTGAGCGCAAGACCTTCGTCATCGCCTCGGGCCCCGGGATCGAGCCCGGATCGGTGCGTCATGATGCCAAGCTCGTCGATATCGCACCGACCGTGCTCGACGCCGTAGGCATCGAACCGGAGGCTGCTTGGAATCTGGACGGCATCGCCCTCGACGACCTGAAGGCGGACGACTTCGACAGCGTTCGATCTGCCCTGCGGACGCAGCTCGATGAGACGGCCCCCGGCGCCGATACGCTCGGGTGGACGCATGAGACGCCCGAAGGATGGAGCATCGACAACTCCGCGATGCCGGAGGGCGGCGTGCGCGAATGGGCCGGCTGGTCCTTCACCACAGACGAGTTCTTCTCAAACGTCGACCGCGGCCAGAACCGTGAGAACAACGTGCGCAGCCGCAACGTCTTCGCCGTCGCCGACTCCGACGAGTGGGACGACCTGCCCCACGCGAACGGCCAGTTCGACTCCACTCTGATCAGCCCGTCGTACTCCCTGACCGGGGCGGCGAACGCCACCCTCGCCTTCGCCTCGACCTACTACATCGACGGCCCACAGTCGGCAGACGTTCTGGTCAGCTTCGACGGCGGCGAGCCCGTGCTGATCAAGAGCTATGAGCGCAACACCAATGCCAACGAGCGGCTGACGTTCGACGTGCCGCAGAGCGCCGAGAGCGCACAGTTCCGTTTCCGGTACACGGGCACGAACAGCGCATTCTGGGCGGTTGACCGTGTGAGTTTCGAACAGCCGCAGCCGACCGCGCCGAGCGAGCCCGTCGCCGTTCAGGTCACATCCGGCGATGCGAGCGCCACGGTCACATGGCAGACACCGGTCGCCGACGGGCACTCGCCGATCTCGGGGTACACCGTCCTGGCGACCCCCGTCATCGACAAGGGCAAGTCGAAGCAGGCAGTTCCCGTCATCGTCGAGACGGCCGCCCTCACCGCCACGCTGGATGCGCTGCGCAATGGAGTCACGTACACGGTCACCGTGACCGCGACGAACGCGTACGGCACCTCTTCCGCGTCGGAGGCCGCAACCGCCTCGCCGACCGTATCTCGTGCTACCCCGGCAACTCCGCCGGCGAAGAAGCCGCGCGGCTGATCCCTAAGAGGCTTGCTCGGCTCCGCTCCGGCGCATGACGAGCCGGCCAGGCCGGATGCAGACGGCAAAGGCCCTCCTCCTCGGTTTTCACCGAGGAGGAGGGCCTTCATCTTGTGACAGCGGCACGGTGGAGCTGGGGGGAATCGAACCCCCGTCCAACGCTGAGTATCCACGGATTCTCCGGGCGCAGTCTGTGCAGACGTTCTACTCGGCTTCGACCTTTGTCACAGACACCTAAGTCGACAAGCCCAGCCTGGGAAGAGTCCCGTGTGACGTCCAAACGCCATCACACAGCAAGATTCCTAAATGACGCCAGGGTCCGTATCGGAATCACATACGGTCTGACGGACTATCGGGCTCGCTTATGCAGCGAGGGCGAAGTCGTTGCGCTTTGTTTCGGCAACTATAGTTTTGCAGGGAGCGTTCGCGAGATAACCCTGCATCCTCGGCCCGCTTCACGTGGATTCACAGGCGCTGTCGAAACCGATCAGCCCCGTGGTCCTTCTCTCGAAGGGACCGCTGTCACTCTGTGGATTTATCACCTCAGGCATCGAAACACCTGAGCATCACAGAGTACAACGGATCCGCGCGTCACGCTATTCCTGGCTGGCGTAGAGTCGCTCCCATGAGCGATGTCACCATCACAGTCCGCGGCGAGAACGAGGCGCGTATCGCGCCCGAACGCGCTACCATCCGCGTCACCGTGCGCACCGAGGGGTCTGCCCGTGCGACAGTCGTCGAACAGGCGATGAACTTGGCCGAGCCGCTGCGCTCAAGCATCACCGAACGCAAGGATGCCGGCACCGTGGCCGAGTGGACCAGCAAGCGCCTGGCAGTACGTGCCGAACGCCCATGGAACAACGAGGGCAAGCGCCTCGCGCTGGTTTACCACGCCACCATCGACTTCAGCGCGACTTTCACCGAAGCATCCGAACTGTCGATTTGGGTGTCAGACATCTCCGCATGGGATGGCGTCGAAGTCGGCAGCGTCAACTGGCATCTCACGCCCGAGACTCGCGCCCGCATCGAGCGCGAAGTAGCCTCCACTGCCGTCGGTGTCGCGGTCGCCCGCGCCGAGGCGTACGCCAGCGCCCTGGGCCTCACCAGCGTCACTCCCCTGGAGATCGCCGATGTCGGACTCATCTCCAACAACCAGCCGCCCGCTGGGCTCCAGGCGATGAGAGCACGCGGCGGCATGGCATTCTCGGCATCCGCCGACTCTGGGCCTTCGATGGAGTACGAGCCCGACGACATCGTGGTCGCAGCCACTGTCGAGGGCCGCTTCACCGCGAGCTAGCGTTTCGACCAGCCCGAGATCAGGACATCCGCTCGAGATCAGGAGATATGCGCCGAAATCGTCCTGATCTCGGCGCAAGCTCCTGATCCGGGCAACGTCAGCTCACTGCGTGAACGGCGCCAGCTCAGCCGCAAGGCGCTCTGAGACATGCGCATGGATGCTCGTACCGTGCTCGCCGTGCGTCGAGGACAGCAGCATCCCCGTCTCATGAACCGCGGCGACCAAGTCTCCCCGGTCGTATGGGACGAGCGCATGCACCTCCACCGCAGGCTTCGGCAACGCATCATCGATCGCAGCACGCAGTTCTTCAATGCCCTCACCAGAACGCGACGAGACGAAATGCGCGTGAGGTTCAAGTCCCTGCAGCACCAGACGATCGTCGTCGGAGATCAGATCGGCCTTGTTGAACACGACGATTTCTGGAAGGTCACGTGCTCCGACATCCCCGATCACGTCGCGTACGGTCAGCAACTGCCCCGCGGGGTCAGGATGCGATCCGTCGACGATATGCAGAACGATGTCGGAGTCCGCGACTTCCTCGAGCGTCGAACGGAACGCCTCGACCAGTTGATGCGGAAGATTCCGCACAAACCCGACAGTGTCGGTGAACGTGTACACGCGACCATCAGAAGTCTCAGTGCGGCGCACCGTGGCATCCAGCGTCGCGAACAGCGCGTTCTCGACCAGCACTCCAGCACTGGTGAGTGCGTTGAGCAGACTCGATTTACCTGCGTTGGTGTACCCGGTGATCGCTACAGACGGAATCGTGTTGCGCTTGCGTTCAGCGCGCTTGGCGACTCGTGACGGCCCGAAATCGCGGATCTGTCGGCGCAGGATCGCCATGCGGGTGCGGATACGACGACGATCGAGCTCGATCTTCGTCTCACCAGGACCGCGCGATCCCATCCCCGCTCCCCCGGCGCCGACCTGGCCACCGGCCTGCCTGCTCATCGAGTCACCCCAACCGCGTAGACGCGGCAACAGGTACTCGAGCTGGGCGAGCTCGACCTGAGCCTTGCCCTCACGACTCTTCGCGTGTTGGCTGAAGATGTCCAGGATCACCGTGGTGCGGTCGATCACCTTCACCTTGACGACATCCTCCAGGGCGCGCCGCTGGCTGGGCGCAAGCTCAGTGTCGGCGATCACGGTGTCAGCACCGGTCGCGGCGACGAGGTCCTTCAGTTCCTGCGCCTTGCCACGGCCGAGATAGGTGGCCGGGTCCGGATGCGGACGCCTCTGCAACACGGCATCCAAAACGACAGCACCCGCCGTCTCGGCAAGGGCTGCCAGTTCGCGCAGTGAGTTCTCGGCATCCGTCTGTGCGCCTTGCGGATACACGCCGACCAGCACGACGTTTTCCAGCCGGAGCTGACGGTATTCGACCTCGGTGACGTCTTCGAGTTCTGTGGAGAGCCCAACGACACGCCGCAGCGCATGCCGGTCTTCCAGATCCCATTGGTCACCGTCCCGATTCGTGTGGGCGGTGGTCGCATCATCCTGTAGCGCCTGCGCAGCGCCAAATATCCGCGCCTCAGTGCGCGGCTCTGCATTCGCGAGTACGCGATCCAGCGTCTCGTCGGTGCGAGTGTCGTCTGTTGCTTTCGTCATCCTCTGCCTTCTGTGTGCGGCGCCTTAACCTTAACCCCGGACTCCGGTACGCTCGCCATATGGGGTCCGATCACTACTTCACTGCGGCCCCGGCAAGTGCGGAGAACCTGCGAACCATTCGGTTGACGCTCGCAGGTCGAGAACTGGAGATGACCACCGCTGGTGGTGTCTTCAGTCCTGACCGCCTGGATGCCGGTACAGCAGCTCTTTTCGCCAATATGCCTCCGCTACCTCCGAGCGGCAATTTTCTCGACCTCGGAAGCGGCTGGGGCCCAATCAGTATCACTATGGCACTCGCCTCCCCCCACGCCACGGTGTGGGCCGTCGATGTGAACGAGCGTGCGCTCGATCTCGTCCGTCGCAATGCCGCGGCTTTGGGACTTACTAACATCAACGCTGTACGGCCTGACGATGTTCCCGACGACGTCGTCTTCCGGACGATCCGCTCGAATCCGCCGATCCGCGTGGGCAAGAACGAACTACACGACATGCTTGAACGTTGGATCCCCCGGCTAGACGAGCGCAGCGATGCCTGGCTCGTCGTGCAACGCAATCTCGGTGCAGACTCACTTCAACGCTGGCTCGGGGCGACATTCCACCCCGATTACAGCGTGTTCCGCACCGCGACGAGCAAGGGCTATCGGATCATCAAGGTGCGCAAGCACGGCAACCCGCCAACGGAGCCGATCACCGTCGGTTGACCGCGGCTCGCTGATCGCTTTTCGCCACGGAGTCATCGATAGTCGGGAAGTCCGAGCAGTGCTGGTAAGTCAGCCATATCGTCGAACACCGTCGTATTCTCGCCACGCAGCCATTCGCTCGGTGTGAGACCACCCGCGTAGCCGAATGAGTGCATTCCAGCGGCGCGGGCGGCGGCAACGCCGAAACGGCTGTCCTCGATGACGACGCACCGCGATGGCGAGACCCCCATACGCGCGGCTGCGTGCAGGAACAGGTCTGGTGCAGGCTTTCCTTCAGCTACCTCGGTGGCGCTGAAAATCCGCCCTTCAAAACGGGCGTGAAGGCCCGTGATCCCAAGCGTATGACGGATCTTTTCATGCGGACCGCTGGATGCGACGCACGTCGCCCACGGGATCTGTTCGATTGCTTCCTCCACGCCGGCTACGGCGACGAGCTCACGTTCGAAGGCATCGGCGTACCACGGAAGGTATGGCTCTTCCCATTCGTCTGGCAGGCCGCGACCCAGATGAGATTCCAGTTCAGCACGAAAATGGGCCGACGACCTGCCGACGAACCGGTGCACGATCTGTTCCTGATTTAGGTGCCATCCGAACTCTGCCAACACGCGTCGGTCGACCTCGACCGACAGCACCTCACTGTCGACGAGCACGCCGTCGCAGTCGAAGATGACCAGGTCTATGCCTGTGGAGAGCATGGGCTTAGGCCAGAGTGACCTCACCGGAGAAGGTGAGTTGCGCGGGGCCAGAGAGTGCGACGTGCTCGCCGTCCTCTGCGGGGAACATCCGCACGCCGAGCGAGCCTCCAGGAACCTCGACACGCCAGTTGTCGGGTGCACGGTCGCCTGCCCAGTAACGCACGGCAAGTGCGGCGGCGGCAACGCCGGTGCCACAGCTCAGAGTTTCGCCCACGCCTCGCTCGAATACGCGCATCGTGACGTGGCCGATGCCATCACGCACGAGGGGCTCTCCCGGCACAACGAACTCCACGTTGGCTCCGGCCGGCAGAGCAGGCTCGAGCTCGGGGATGTACTCGAGTTCAAGGCCGGCGAGTTCTTCCTCGGAAGCCAAGGCGACCACCACGTGTGGGTTGCCCACGTCGATGCCGAGGCCAGGGCGGGCAACAGCCAGACCGCGTGCCTTCGCGAGCGGGTCATCTCCAGAAAGACGCCAGCGTCCGAGATCAACCTGGTAGCCGTTGCTACTGGTCGTGACGTCTCGAACACCTGCACGCGTTCCGATCGGAAGCGTGGAGCCCGACTCAATCGTCGCGAGACCCGCGCGCACCAGATAGTGCGCGAAGACGCGAACACCGTTGCCACACATCTCGGCGATGGATCCATCGGCGTTGCGGTAGTCCATGAACCATTCGGCTGCCGGCTCTTCTGCCAGGGATGCGGCCCCCTCAGGCAGCGCGGCAGAACGGACGACCCGCAGCACTCCGTCTGCGCCAATGCCGAAGTGCCGGTCGCAGAGCGCAGCAACTTGCTCGGCGGTGAGTTCTAACTCGCCGTCCGGGTCGGCGATGATGACGAAGTCATTGCCGGTGCCATGTCCCTTGGTGAATGCAACCATGTGAACAGTCTAAAGAGGAGCCGACACCCGCCAGGTCTCTTTCAGAGCATTATGTCCGGCGCGTGTGATCTCCAGCCCGCGGCCCGCCTGCCGTCGCACCACCCATCCGCGTTCGATGAAGGCTTGCGCCATTGCAGATCCCAATGACCCGGCGAGATGGGGCCTGCGTTCGGTCCAGTCCGGACATCCGCGGATCAGGCGTCGACGCGCCTGGGTGAGTTCATTCACCTCGATGCCCTGTGCGCGCAGATGCGACGCGCCGCTCGGTGTGACATCGACCAGATCCGTGTCGACCCACCCGTTCTCGACCAGGCTGTCGGCCAGCGCGATTCCGAGTCTTCCTGCGAGGTGGTCGTAGCAGAGCCGGGCATGCGCCAAGTCTCGCGCGCCAGCCGCCTGCCGATACGTGATCTCCGGTGCCGGCGGGCACAGATGTCCCAGACGTTCCAGCGCACCCGCTACATCTGCGTCAGAGATGACATAGAAGCGCTGACGCCCGCGCGGTTTGCATGCGATAAGGCCTGCGTCGAGCAGCACCGACAAATGCTCGCTCGCGGTAGACGCGCTGACACCTGCAGCAGAAGCCAGTTCTCCTGCAGGGCGGGACGAACCGTCCATCAGCATGTTGAGAAAGGCGGAGCGGGTCGGCGCGGACAGCGCATGCCCGATCACTGAGAGATCACGCGACATGTCGCCATCGTACGCGTCCACACTTCGGCATATCCCGAAACGTCCCCGCAGTATCGTGCCAGCATGACACTGCACACATACGACACCACGCTCCGTTGGCAGGGCTCCACTGCCGACGGCTATCGCGGGTACTCCCGCGCTCACACTGCACGCACGGCCACGGCTGACGCGGTGCTGGCTCTGTCGGCAGACCCTCATTTCCGAGGCGACGCGACTCTACTCAATCCGGAACAGCTTCTTGTCACGGCCGCGAGTTCTTGTCAGCTGCTGTCCTTCCTCGCGGTGGCGGCGATGCGCGGGATCGATATCCACGCCTACACGGACACGGCTCAGGGGTTCATGGATGACCGGGTATCCCCCACTGCAATGTCGCGCATCGTGCTGCAACCGGTGATCACCGTCGCACGCGGCACCGACAGCGCAGATGTCCTCGACGCCGTGGAAGCCGCTCATGAAGGTTGCTACATCGCGAACTCTCTGCGAGCCGAAGTGAAGCTCCAGCCGACGGTGGTCGAAGCGTGAGCGCCGTGCTGCGGGACATTGGACTGCTGCTGCGTACTGGCCCGGGCTCCCTCGCGGAGTTCGGCGAGGTACTCGGCGCCGCACGCGTCAGCCTGGAAGGCGGGGGCGTCTTCACGCATCAGGATGCATCGATTGCGCACTTCCTCGTGAATGATGCTGACACCGCCGTCGAGGCATTGGATGCCCATGGAATGGGCCCCGTCGTCATCAGTGACGTTGTCATGCTGAGGCTCGACCAGGAGACACCAGGTCAGCTCGGCGCCTTCACGCGTACCCTCGCCGACGCCGGCATTGAGATCCTCGTGCAGTACAGCGATCACGACCACCGACTGGTTCTGATCGTGCCGCCGGATCAGCATCTGCGCGCCGCGCAGATTGCTTCTGCCTGGGATGCCCGCTGACTACTTCAGTCGGCGATCAGCCGCTTGCCGGTGTTGAAGACGTCGAAGCGCTCGTAGCCGAGCGCATCGTAGAAGCCGAGCATCGCATCGTTACTCTCGCGCACCATGAGTTGCACCTTCGGAAAGCCCATCTCGAGGAGCAGCCGCTCGGCCTCGGCGACGAGGGAGGTACGGATCATTCCATGGCCGTATGAGTCCGGCATCCTGCCAGAGACGTACGACCGAATCTGCATCGTCCCGTACGAACGCGCGTATAAGCCAAGTCACCGCAGAACTCTACAGCGAATACTGCCCCGCTCTGGCGCGCGGTGCGGCTGAGGTCGAGGATGGAGTCAGGAGGACGACATGGGACGCAAGAAGAAAGACATCAGCCAGGTGAGCCCGGCGGGAAAGGCGGCGCTCGCGGTGCTGGGAATCGTGCAGGTCGCCTTCGCAGCCGTGGCGTTCTGGGATTTGGCACATCGGGCGGACGAGCAGCTCCGGGGTCCGAAACCCGCCTGGATCCCCGTCATTCTGGTGAACTGGATCGGCCCCGCCGTCTACTTCGTGTTCGGTGTCCGACGCGATACTCGGTAACGCCCGCAGAGGAAATTTCGGTTGCGTGCCACGTCTAAAAGCTCGAGATCGAGCGCGCGTGGGAACAGCGGGGCCCCTGCTCCGAGGGTAACCGGAGCGAACTGCACCCAGACCTCATCGAGCAGGCCGGCGTCGGCGAACTGCCCTGCCAGGTCACCGCCACCAATGATCCAGAGATCCTGCTCCCCCGCAGCGGCCGTCATTGCTTCGTGGACCTCGGCGATGGGCGCCTGAGTGAGCGTCACTTCCGCGCCATCCGGCACGGGAAGGTCGCGATGTGTGAACACCCAGGCGGGCTGGGTGTAGCCCCATTCGCCCTGCTCATGCTCCAGCACCCATTCGTAGGTGGAAGCTCCCATCGCCAGCGCGCCGATCGTCTTCTCGAACTGCTGATAGGCCATCGCGCCGTCTGGATCGACATCCTGCTTCAGGAGCCAATCGAGTGAGTGATCTGTCGTCGCGATGAAACCGTCGAGGCTGGACGCGGTGAAATAGTGAGTCGCCATACAAGGATGCTCGCATCCACCACCGACATCAGTCAGATCACGTCCGCGGGATCCGTTCCAGGGCTGACCCATTCCAGGTCCGGATAGCGTTTGAACCACGAAACCTGACGGCGTGCGTAGCGTCGCGTGAGCGCCTGAGTCTCGGCGATCGCGTCTGCCTCTGACTTCTCCCCCGCCAGTTGCGCCAGTGCCTGGGCGTAACCGATGGCTCGCGGCGCGGTCGTACCTCGCTCCAGCCCTGCTTCGCGCAGCAGAGCGACCTCGCCCATCATCCCCTGCTGCCACATCCGTTCCACTCGGCGGTCAAGGCGCTCGACGAGTTCAGTGCGTTCGACATGCAGGCCAAGGATGCGTGTGGCCGCGTGCCAGAGCAGAGGCTTGTCCGGCAGAGCCGCACCATGTGTCTGGGCGCCCTGTTCAATGACTTCCAACGCCCGCATCACTCGACGACTGTTCTTCGGGTCGATACGCGCCGCCGTCGCGGGATCCGCCTCCTGCAGACGTGCGAAAAGCACACCGTTGCCGTGCTCCGAGAGTTCGCGTTCAAGTCGCTCGCGTACCGCAGGATCGCGCGGGGGGAACTGGAAATCGAAGATGACACTCGATACGTACAGCCCGGAACCGCCGACCAGAATCGCGTCGCCACCTCGCCGCTGGATGTCGGAGATCGCGGTCCGGGCCAGTGGCTGGTACCAGGCGACCGCGGCTTCCTCGTCCACCTCGCGCACGTCGAACATATGGTGTGGGATGCCACGGCGCTCAGCGACCGGAAGCTTGGCGGTGCCGATGTCCATGCCGCGGTACAGCTGCATGGCATCAGCGTTGACGATCTCAGCGGGATTGCCGCGCTCACGCAGTGTCTCAGCGAGGTTCAGCGCGAGATCGCTCTTTCCCGTGCCCGTCGCCCCGACGATCGCCCAGAGGCGCGGCTCGGGGCTAGACACCGACGCGCAGCGTGGGAAGACCCAGCGACACCGCACGCGGCGCGCCCGGCTCGCCCGCAGGTGTCGGAATGCCGCAGGACTCCGCCAGCGAGCGATCCCAGGCGTCACCGCCACGCGTGCGCCTGATGCGCAGCGGCGCACCGGTCGGGTCATCGGCGAGCAGGTGGAATGGGGCGCCGTGTGTGATCTTCACGGTGACGACGTCACCGGGTCGAGGAAGATCCGACCCAGGCGTGACCTCGAAATGCACCAGACGGTTATCTTCGGCCCGACCGGTCAGACGGTGCGTCTCAGCATCCTTCTTCCCTTCACCGTTGGCGACCAGCACCTCGACTTCGCGACCTACCTGGTTCTCGTTCTCTTCGAGCGCGATACGAGCTTGCAAGGCGAGCAAACGGTTGTACCGCTCCTGCACCACTGCCTTCGGGATCTGATCCTCCATGGTGGCTGCGGGAGTGCCCTCGCGTATGGAGTACTGGAACGTGAAAGCGCTGGCGAAACGTGCCTGCTCGACCACTCGCATCGTGTCTTCAAAGTCTTCTTCGGTCTCGCCGGGGAAGCCCACGATGATGTCAGTGGTGATCGCCGCGTTCGGAATGCGCTCGCGCACAGTGTCGAGGATGCCGAGGAACTTCGAGCTGCGGTACGAGCGTCGCATCGCCTTCAGAATGCGATCGCTGCCGGACTGCAGCGGCATGTGCAGCTGAGGCATCACATTAGGTGTCTCTGCCATCGCATCGATCACGTCATCGGTGAAGGCGGCCGGATGTGGGCTCGTGAAGCGAATGCGCTCCAGACCGTCGATCTGGCCGGCTGCGCGCAACAGCTTGCCGAATGCGTGGCGGTCGCCGAACTCGACGCCGTAGGAGTTGACGTTCTGGCCGAGAAGCGTGACCTCGATTGCGCCGTCTTCGACAAGCAGTCGGATCTCGTTCAGGATGTCGCCTGGGCGGCGGTCTTTCTCCTTGCCGCGCAGGCTAGGGACGATGCAGAACGTACACGTGTTGTTGCAGCCGACAGAGATCGATACCCAGCCGCTGTGGGCAGAATCACGCTTGGTGGGCAACGTTGAGGGGAACACCTCGAGAGATTCCAGGATCTCCAACTCAGCTTCACCGTTGTGGCGCGCGCGCTCAAGCAGGCTGGGCAGCGAACCCATGTTGTGCGTGCCGAACACGACGTCAACCCAGGGTGCCTTGTCGAGCACTGTGTCTTTGTCCATCTGCGCCAAACACCCACCGACCGCAATCTGCATGCCCTCCTTGCGCCGTTTCACCGACGCCAGGTGACCGAGAGTGCCGTAGAGCTTGCCGGACGCGTTGTCACGAACAGCGCAGGTGTTGATGATGACGATGTCAGCCTCAGCCCCGTCGTCTGCTCGGAGATAGCCTGCACTTTCGAGCGAGCCCGAAAGACGTTCGGAGTCGTGCACATTCATCTGGCATCCGAAGGTGCGCACTTCGTAGGTTCGCTGATGTCCGTCGGCGTCGACGGCCGCCGACGAGGCCGTGATGATCGTCGGTTCACTGCGCGGAATAGTCATGGTGACCCCATTCTACGAGCGGAATCTGCGACTATCTCCGAAGTGTTCAAGAGCATCACTCGGAATCGACGAACCGCACGCCTCTGGTCGGTGTGCCCGGGGAGGACTCGGTCAGCGCTGTCCGTGCGGCGGTCGTAGCGACAGAACCGCCGTAACCGCGGCGAGCCAGCTGCCCGACGAGCCGGCGCAACGCAGTCTCGAAGTCCAATCGAGACATCGAACGCGCCTTCGTGCGAGCGAACTCGAGCGCCCGTTGCGCATCGTCATCGGGAAGCTCTCCCAGCGCGGTGCTAATGGCCTCACGAGAGACGCCACGCTGCGCAAGAGCGCGTGAAAGCGCCACGCGCCCCTGCCCCTTCCGCTCAACGCCGGAGGTCACCAGCTGTTCAGCCAGCGCCGCATCGTTCAGATATCCCCGACGGCAGAAAGTCTCGATGACGTCGTCAACTTGCGCGGCGCTCAGCGCATATCCGCGAAGAACCTGCCGAGCTTCAGAGATCGAAAGCGAGCGCGCTCGAAGTTTTCGGACCAGAGCTTGTTCTGCCGAGCTGCGGATCTTGTCATCATCCTCGTCAACGTCAACTTCTACGTCAGCTTCAACCTCAACCTGCCCGCCGAAGAGAGGAATGATGGGGGCGAGGCGATCCTCGCCCCCATTCGAATCAGACATCAGGCCGGACGACGCTTTGCGAGCTCGTCAGCGGAGGCCGGAGCGTCCTCAACGGAAGCACCGCCAATGCCGAGCTTCTGCTTGATCTTCGTCTCGATGCTCAGCGCGATGTCAGGGTTCTTGATCAGGAAGTTACGCGCGTTTTCCTTGCCCTGCCCCAGCTGGTCGCCATCGTAGGTGTACCACGAGCCGGACTTCTTCACGATGGTGTGCTCGACTCCGAAGTCGATCAGGCTGCCTTCACGCGAGATGCCGATGCCATAGAGGATGTCGAACTCCGCCTGCTTGAACGGCGGCGCCATCTTGTTCTTGACAACTTTGACGCGCGTACGGTTTCCGACGGCGTCGGTGCCGTCCTTCAGCGTCTCGATACGGCGAATATCCAAACGGATCGAGGCGTAGAACTTCAGCGCCTTTCCACCGGCGGTCGTTTCAGGCGAGCCGAAGAAGACACCGATCTTCTCACGCAGCTGGTTGATAAAGATCATCGTGGTGTTCGTCTGGCTCAGACCACCCGTGAGCTTGCGGAGCGCTTGCGACATGAGTCGCGCCTGCAGACCCACGTGCGAGTCGCCCATTTCGCCATCAATCTCGGCACGAGGCACCAAGGCCGCGACGGAGTCGATGACGATGAGGTCAATGGCGCCGGAGCGCACCAGCATGTCGGCGATCTCGAGTGCCTGCTCAGCCGTATCGGGCTGTGACACCAGCAGAGCATCAATGTCGACGCCCAGCTTCTTCGCGTACTCAGGGTCAAGCGCGTGCTCAGCGTCGATGAAGGCAGCGATACCGCCCCCGCGCTGCGCATTGGCAATCGCGTGCAGGGTCAGAGTGGTCTTACCCGATGACTCCGGGCCGTAAATCTCAACGATGCGGCCACGCGGAAGGCCACCGATGCCGAGAGCGACATCGAGAGCGATGGATCCGGTCGGAATGATGGCGACAGGTGCGCGCTCATCGCTGCCCAGTCGCATGACCGAGCCCTTTCCGAACTGCCGGTCAATCTGGGCGAGAGCTGATTCCAGGGACTTCTCGCGGTCTGCGGGTGATGGCATGACGTGCTCCTCGTGTTCGCATGGTGCCGCCTGTAGGCTGTCGCGGCCACCCCAACTGGGGTGAACTCTCCGACAAGGCGTATGGCTTTTCGGCCTGTCTTCACCGTAGGAGGAACCTCAGACATTGCGTCGGAGATCCCAGGAACGGTGGAAAACAACACCTCGAAACCACTTGTGCAGAACACTACGCGTACTTCGAACAGATATTCGACGACACGCCCATTATTCTGAGTGCCGGGTGCGCGCAGAGGACCTGAGCTCTCAGCGCTTTCGCGACTCCAGTCGGCCGACGCCGTAACGCCGTTCCGCCGGCACATCCGCCTCGACGCAGAGCGCAAGCCAAATGTCGCGGGGCGGCAGACCTGCATCCAGCGCTTCCAGCGCTGAACGATTACCCAGCGCGTCGAGAACGAGATCGGTCGTCAAAGTGGATGCGCGCGCACCGAACTCAAGTTCGACCGCACGAAGAAACTCGCTACGTCGCATCAAAGTTGATCAGTGCAGCGAGAGCTCAGGCTCGATCGATGCAACGAGGTCATCCGGGACAACATCCGGGAAGACCTGAATGCCTTCGAGCACAGACATCCGGTCGCCGACTTCGCGCATGATCAGGGAGATGGGTACGTCGAGAGCTTCAGCAACCGAAGCGAGAATCTCGCTGGATGCTTCCTTCTGTCCACGCTCAACCTCGCTGAGGTATCCGAGCGCGACCGAAGCCTTACTCGCGACCTGCCGGAGCGTACGCCCCTTCTGCAGGCGGAAGTCCCTCAGTACATCGCCGATTTCCTGTCGTACAAGAATCATCGGAACCTCCTCTCCAGTCCCCGCAACGGAGCCTCATCCAAATGGATCGCCAGTCTATCCCGACTCTCTGATGAAAACGCTATCGTTTCACGCTGTGCTTTGGTTGTGAGCACGTCTTTCATTGGCACATTAGAGACAACGGTCGCCTGCACTCGACTATTCCCGTACCTGTTGTACCAGGGCATCGATTGCCGCATCCACCGTCTGCGCGCGTATTGCCGCGCGATCACCATCGAATTGAAAGGCGTAGGCGCGTACGCCGAGCGGTGTCGCGATGCCGATGTGCACGGTTCCCACTTGCTGCCCATCGGGCGATTCTGGTCCGGCTATGCCCGTCGTCGAAATTCCGACATCTGCCGGTCGACCTTCGACTTGGACGGTGCGGCGCACACCCGTGGCCATCTGTTGCGCGACCTGCGCGTGCACGGGGCCGTGCTCGTCAAGCAGCGCAGGATCCACACCGAGCAATGAGGCCTTGAGCGGCGTGGCGTATGCCACGACTGCCCCGAGCAACGTCGCCGAGGCGCCTGGAACGGATACGACCTCGGCGGCAAGAGCACCGCCGGTGAGTGATTCGGCAATGCCGAGAGTCCAGCCGCGCTCCCGAAGAGCGCGGACCAGGGCCGCGGCATCACTCATGCGGCGTCCGCGTACCGCGCATCTGCGAGATGACATAATCGATGCCGCTGGCGATCGTCAGCACGAGTGTGGCGTACATCAGCACATCACCGACGCCGGTCCACCAGTCCATTCCGATCAGCTGATGCAGCGGCAGCAGCCACCAGCCGAGCGCGACCGCTTGAAAGACGGTCTTGAGCTTGCCCATCCACGCCGCGGCAACGATGTGACTGCTCGAGACGATGAAGCGGTGCAGGGTAATACCCCACTCACGGATGAGAATGACGACGACAATCCACCACGGCCATTCACCGAGGATCGCCAGTCCGACAAAGCCAGCACCGGTCAGCAGTTTGTCTGCGATCGGATCCCACAGCTTTCCGAAGTCACTGACGAGGTCGTACTTGCGTGCAAGATATCCATCGACCCAGTCAGTGGAGATCGCGAGAATGAACAATGCGCCAGCGATCCAGCGAACGACCAGGTCGTCACGACCGTAGCTGCCGCCGATCAGGAGGAGCACGAAGAAGACGAGCGCCAGCGGGATGCGTGCGATCGTGATCGCGTTCGGCAATTGCCGTGGAATCGCCATCAGTCGCGCCCCGTCAATCCCCAGGCGTCTTCGTCGCCATCGTCGCCGTCATCTTCGTGCACCACCGGAAGCCCTTCAAACTGCGCCTCGATCGGATCGTACGCAGGTGCCACCGGAGCGGCAGGCATCGCTGGCGCGGACTGAGCGACGGGCGGCACGTTGGACGCGGCCGGCTCACCGTCGCCGCGCAGCTGCGCCATGACAGCCGAAAGCTGTTCCGGCGCCACCAGCACATCGCGCGCCTTCGACCCTTCGGACGGGCCGACGATCTCCCGAGACTCCAGCAGGTCCATCAGACGTCCGGCCTTCGCGAAGCCGACACGCAGTTTGCGCTGCAGCATCGACGTCGAACCGAACTGGGAGGAAACGATGAGCTCGGCCGCGGCAAGAAGCACTTCAAGGTCATCACCGATGTCCTCGTCGACTTCCTTCTTCTTGGTCGGCTCGAGCGCTTCCTGCACGTCCGGGCGATAGTCGGGTCGGGCTTGCGCCGTGACGTGTTTGACGACTGCGTCGATCTCGCTTTCCTCGACCCACGCGCCCTGGAGCCGGAAAGGCTTGGAGGAGCCCATCGGTGAGAACAGGGCGTCACCCTGGCCGATCAGCTTGTCTGCTCCTGGACTGTCGAGGATCACTCGGCTGTCGGTGACACTGGTCACGGCGAACGCGAGTCGCGATGGCACGTTGGCCTTGATGAGCCCGGTGACGACATCGACGCTCGGTCGCTGCGTGGCGAGCACCAGGTGGATGCCGGAGGCACGAGCAAGCTGCGTGATGCGAACGATCGAGTCCTCCACGTCACGCGGGGCGACCATCATGAGGTCGGCGAGCTCGTCGACAACGACGAGAAGGTACGGGTACGGCTTGAGCACCCGCTCACTGCCAACGGGAAGCACGATCTCACCGGCGCGAACAGCCTTGTTGAAGTCGTCGATGTGGCGGAAGCCGAACGACGCGAGGTCGTCGTACCTCATGTCCATCTCTTTCACGACCCATTGCAGGGCTTCCGCCGCCTTCTTCGGGTTCGTGATGATGGGTGTGATCAGATGCGGCACGCCTGCGTAGCTGGTGAGCTCCACCCGCTTCGGGTCGATGAGCACCATGCGCACGTCGCTCGGACGGGCGCGCATCAGGATGCTCGTGATCATTGAGTTGACGAAGCTGGATTTACCAGAACCAGTGGAACCGGCAACCAGAAGGTGGGGCATTTTGGCGAGGTTGGCGACGACGAAGTTACCGCCGACGTCCTTGCCGACGCCGACCGTCATCGGGTGCGCACTCTTAATGGCTGCCTGCGATCGGATGACATCGCCCAGGGCGACCGTCTCCCGGTCAGTGTTCGGAATCTCGATGCCGATGGCGCTCTTGCCGGGGATCGGCGAAAGGATGCGCACATCATTCGATGCGACGGCGTACGAGATATTGGCGCTCAGCTGCGTGATCTTCTCGACCTTGACGCCGTGGCCGACCTCTACCTCGTACTGCGTCACCGTCGGGCCACGGGAAAAGCCCGTCACCTTCGCATCGATCTTGAACTGCGACAGCACGCTGGTGATCTGCTCAACGATCTTGTCGTTCGCCTCGGAGCGTGCCACTGACGGTGGTCCGGCGCTCAGGACATTCGGCGACGGAAGAATGTACGGAGCACTCGGAGCATGCAGGCCACGATCGCCTGGGCCCTCGGTGCCGAAGCCAGAGAGTCCAGGAAGCTCCGGCTGTTCACCGGTGTCACCGAAGTCGTCTAACAGCGCAGTGGATCCCTGCGCGCCGAGACCGGCCGTGACGCCCTGAAGATCGGTGAGGATCTCGGTCGCGGCATCCGATGGGTCCGATGGATCCGCGACAATGATCGACTGATCGTAGGCAGTTTTATCCACCGGCGTGGTCGCGGCGGGACTGTTATGGGCACCGCGGTTCTCAATCGGCATGTTGTCTGTCGGTAGCAAGAACTCGGTGAGATCCTGCGAGCCCAACCCCTCGTCGGGATCTTCTTCTCTACCGGTCTTGTTTCGCCGCCACCAGGGAAGCGAATCATCCGTCTCGTTGCTAGAAACCTCTTCGACAGCCTTCTCGTGCTGGGGTTCGGCGCGCTCGGCCCCGAACATCCACGCGTACAGGTCTCCCAGACGGGCACCGATGCGGTTCGGCGGCGTCTTCGTGATGATCAGGATGCTGAGCGCGGCCAGCAGCGCCAAGACGATATAGGCGACGATCTGGGTGAGGTAGGACAGCGGCTCCCCCAGCATCCAACCGAAAAGCCCACCCGCCGCGCTCAGCGCGGGCATGCCTTCTTTCGGTTCCGGTCGACCACCCGCGATGTGGCAGATACCGGCGAGCGAAAGGACGAACAACCCGAAGCCGATACCGATACGACCGTTGTCGTGCACCGAAGACGGATGCCGGAACAACCATCCCGCGAGCACGAGCAGCAGCACCGGCATCAGAAATGCGGTGCGCCCGATCAGGCCGCCGACCGAGTAGGCGCTGATGTTCTGCGCGATCTCGTTGCCGATGAAGAACCACTCATTGACTGCGCCGAGGCATGCCAGCAGCACCAGCAGCAGCGGAAAGCCATCGCGACGCTGATCCTTCTCCAACGATTCGGGCCCGAACGCGCGGAAAAGCCCACCGACGCCATGTGCCATACCGACCCACGCACGCACGGCAAACGCCGGCTTATCGACCTCGTCGACGTACTTCTTCGGGGCCGCCTGTGCCTTCGCGCGCGTCGGAGGTTTCGCAGACGCGGGTTTCTCGGACGCGCGCGTCGGAGGCTTCTCGGACGCGCGCGAGGTCTTCGGGGTACTCCTGGCCATACTTGAAGACTACGTTCGGGCACCGACATTGCCGCGTAATGACGCGGCTTTCTGCCGAATCGGCTAGGCCTCGATGACGAGCGGAACGATCATCGGACGACGCCGCAACTTCTGGTTCACCCAGCGGCCGATCGTGCGACGAACGATCTGTGACAGCGCGTGCGTGTCACGCACTCCGTTGCCGGATGCCTCTTTAAGCGCCGCGGCGATCTTCGGCACCACATCGTCGAACACAGAGTCATCCTCGGCCACGCCGCGGGCCTGGATCTCCGGACCCCTGATGATGCGTCCGGTAGTGGCATCCACCACGACAATCACAGAGATGAAGCCCTCTTCGCCGAGGATCCGGCGATCCTTGAGGTCCGCATCCGTGATCTCGCCGACGGTCGAGCCGTCGACGTAGACGAAGCCGATATCGAGCTGTCCAGCGACCTTGGCGACGCCGTCCTTGAGGTCGATGATCGTGCCGTTGGAGGCGATGATGGTGTTCTCGGCCGGGACGCCGGTCTCCTGAGCGAGTTTCGCGTTGGCGATGAGGTGTCGGTACTCGCCATGCACCGGAAGCACGTTCCTGGGCTTGAGGATGTTGTAGCAGTACAGCAGTTCGCCCGCGGTGGCGTGACCGGAGACGTGCACCTTGGCGTTCGCCTTGTGCACGACGTTCGCGCCCAGCTTGGTGAGCCCGTCGATCACGCGATAGATCGCAGTCTCGTTACCGGGGATGAGGCTCGACGCGAGAATGACGGTGTCACCCTCACCGACCTCGATCGCATGGTCCATGTTCGCCATCCTGCTCAGGACAGCCATCGGCTCGCCCTGTGAGCCCGTCGACATGTAGACGATCTTGTCGTCCGGCAGATCGCGTGCCTTCTTGTAATCGATGAGGACGTTGTCCGGCACCTTCAGGTACCCGAGATCTTCAGCAATGGTCATGTTGCGCACCATGCTGCGGCCGAGCAGTGCCACCCGGCGTCCGTTCGAGTGCGCGGCATCCAGCACCTGCTGAACACGGTGTACGTGGCTGGAGAAGCTGGCGACGATGACGCGACGTGGCGCCTTGGCGATCACCTGGTCGAGAACCGGCCCGATGGACCGCTCCGTCGGAGTGAATCCGGGGACGTCGGCGTTGGTCGAGTCCACCAGGAAGAGGTCGATGCCCTCCTCCCCCAGACGCGAGAAGGCGCGAAGGTCCGTGAGACGGCCGTCCAGCGGCAGCTGGTCCATCTTGAAGTCACCCGTGGCCAGCACGAGACCCGCGGGAGTGCGAATGGCGACGGCAAGAGCATCCGGAATCGAGTGGTTGACCGCAACGAATTCAAGATCGAACGGGCCGACCTTTTCCTGCTGTCCCTCGGTCACAGTGAGGGTGAACGCCTTGATTCGGTGTTCCTTCAGCTTCGCCTCGATGAAAGCGAGAGTAAGGCCGGAGCCGATCAGTGGAATGTCTTTCTTCAGCCGCAGCAGGTACGGCACTGCGCCGATGTGATCTTCGTGCCCGTGCGTCAAAACGACGCCGACGATGTCGTCCAAGCGATCACGAATCGGGTCGAAGTCCGGCAGGATCAGGTCGACACCTGGTTGGTGCTCTTCGGGGAAGAGCACACCGCAATCCACGATGAGAAGCTTCCCGTCGTACTCGAACACGGTCATATTGCGACCGATCTCGCCGAGACCGCCGAGCGGGATGACGCGCAGGGTCCCTTCGGCGAGGGGCGCTGCATCGGCTAGCGGAATGGACATTTTGTCTCCTCAGTCGGACAGTTCTGATGTCCGTTCATACTTGTGACGCGTTTTTAGCGCACGCGTTGGGCGCACTCGTTTTCTGGGCGCTTATCAGCGCGTTGTGCCGTGCACCTTGGGCAGGGCACCGCCGGCGGCGGCGTTGCGATCGGGACGGAAATTCGAGAAGTCCGCGCCGGGAACGCCGGTGACGAGCGAGAGCTCGTCTTCGATGATCGCGGCTTCCCACTCCTCCGGCCCCACCAGTGGCAAGCGGACGCGGGGACTGGTGATACGGCCGAGGCCATGCAAGATGTACTTCGCTGACACGGTGCCAGGTACGTGCGTCATCGTGGCGCGCACCAGCGGCTCGAGCCGCTTGTGCTCAGCCGTAGCCGTGGCGAGATCGCCGCGGTTCACGGCATCCACGATCGTGCGGTACGGGGTTGCGGTGATGTTCGCCGTGACACCGATGAGGCCGGTCGCCCCGATGGCCAAGTGCGCAAGCGCATTCGCGTCATCACCGGAGAAGTACATCAGGTCGGTCTGGTTCAGCACGCGGCTGACCTCGCTGAAGTCGCCCTTGGCGTCCTTCACCGCGAGGATGTTCGGGTGATTAGCCAGGCGCAGGATCGTCTCGTACTTGATCGGCACACCGGTGCGGCCGGGGATGTCGTAGAGGATCACAGGCAGGTCGGTGGCGTCTGCAACGAGGCGGAAGTGCGTGAGGATGCCGGCCTGCGTGGGCTTGTTGTAGTACGGCGTGACGATCATGATGCCGTCGGCGCCGGCCTTTTCGCTGGCCTTGTAAAGCTCGATCGCGTGCGCGGTCTCGTTGGAGCCACCGCCGGTGATGATCTTGGCGCGGCCCGCGGCGACGGACTTTCCGACCTCGACGAGCTTGAGCTTCTCGGCGTCCGTCAGTGTCGAGGTCTCGCCGGTCGTGCCCGTCACAACGATTCCGTCTGCACCAGCGGTGATGACGGAATCCATGTGCTTCTCGACGGCGGGCCAATCGACTTCACCATCGGCCGTCATCGGAGTGACGAGCGCGACGAGAACCTGTCCGAAAGGATTGCCCGAGTGCGTCATACTCCCAGCGTATAGGTTCAGGGGCGCTCGCTTCGCTCCGGATATGCTCGCGGTCATGACGTGGCAGACCAACGACTCCCGGCTCGTGTACGAGAACCCCTGGATCTCAGTGCGTGAGGATGCGGTGACTGGCCCTGCCGGCGACGGCATCTACGGGGTGGTGACGCTTCGGCATCCTGCCGTGTTCATCGTCGCCGTCGATGATCATGACCGAGTATGTCTCGTCACGCTCGATCGCTACACGGTAGGCCGGTCGATCGAGGTTCCGGCCGGCGGCAGCGACGGTGAGGATCCGCTGCTCGCCGCGCAGCGCGAACTGCGCGAAGAGACCGGACTGCGGGCTGATGAGTGGACCATGATCGGCACGATGAACGCGCTGAACGGCGTCACAGTGGCTCCCGAGCACGTATTCCTTGCCCGCGGCGTTCACGCTGCAAACGACGATGCCCGCTTCGATGCCCGCGACGCGGAGGGAATCGAAGACGTCTCCTGGGTGCCGTTCAGCGATGTGCTGGCCATGGTCGCCGACGGTCGAATCAGCGACGGTGAGACGGTGGCTGCGCTGGCGTATGCCGGCATCCATCTCGGAAGGTTCCGCTGAGCCGGAGGGAAGTTGATCAGACGCGCCCGCGGCGCGCTGCGCCTGCGGTGAGCGCGGTGGGCAGCACCTTGGTGAGTGCCACGACGAGTTTGTAGCGCAGCGATGGGATTGACACCGACTTGCTTCGCGCAGCATCGCGGAGGCCAACACTTACGACGTCCTTCGCGTGCAGCCATCCGATCGCCGGGATTCCCTCGCGGCCAGGAGCCAGGCCCATTCGCTCGTGGAAGTTCGTGTGTGTGAATCCGGGGCACAGCGCCGTGACCGTGACGCCGTCACGTGCATACTCGGCATTCGCCCAACGGCTGAACCCGATGAGCCATTGCTTGCATGCGGAGTAGGTCGAACGTGAGATGAATCCGGCCACCGAGGCGACGTTGATGATGCGTCCGCCGCGTCCGCGCATTGCGCCGAGCGCGGCGTGCATGAGATGCAGGGGCGCCTCAACATGGAGGCGCAGATGACGCACTTCATCCTCGATGGGGTTATCCGCGAAGTGCAGCGGAAGCCCGAAACCGGCGTTGTTGATGAGCAGATCGATCGGCTGCTCCGGCTGAACAATGCGCGCCGTGACACGAGCCAGATCATCCGTGATCACCAGATCAGCCGCCAGCACCTCGACGGAGATCCCGTGGGACTCACGCAGTTCTGCAGCGAGGTCCTCGAGCGTCTCGACCGAGCGCGCGACCAGGACGAGGTCGGCTCCTCGTGCCGCGAGCTGACGGGAGAATTCCTCCCCCAGACCCGCGCTGGCACCTGTGATGAGAGCGGTGGGCATCAGCGCTCGTATCCGAGGAAGCGGTAGCGGATGCCGGTGCGCGAGGTCTGCCACTCCCCCTCGGATGTCAGTCGCCATCCGGCCTTCGGCGGCGCGTAAGCGTCGCCGGCGACCTCGAGGTCGATCTCCGTGATCTCTAGTCGATCGGCGCCCGCGATGACCTGCGCGTAGATCTCCGCACCGCCGATGACCCACACTCGCTCAAGCCCGCGCACGGCCTCGGCGACGTTGGCCGCCCGGCGCGCACCGTCGGCAGCCCAGTCCTGCTGACGTGTGACCACGATGTTCTCGCGCCCTACCAGCGGCCGGAAGCGCTCAGGCAACGAATCCCAGGTCTTGCGCCCCATCACGACCGGTGCGGTCAGCGTGACCTCTTTGAAGTGCGCCATGTCCTCGGGCACGTGCCACGGCATCCCACCCTCGGCGCCGATGACACCGCCCGCAGCTTCAGCCCAAATCAGGCCGACCCAGGTCATACGGCCACCACCGCGCGGATCGGAGCATGGTGCTGATAGTCCTCGACGATGAAATCGGAGAAGTCGTAGTCGAACACCGACTCTGGCTTACGTGCGAACCGGAGCGTCGGGTACGGATAAGCGTCGCGCGTCAGCTGCTCAGTCACCTGTTCGATGTGGTTGTCGTAGACATGGCAGTCGCCACCGGTCCACACGAAGTCGCCCGGTTCGAGCCCTACCTGCTGCGCAATCATCATGGTCAGTAGCGCGTAGCTTGCGATGTTGAACGGCACACCGAGGAACATGTCTGCGCTGCGCTGGTAGAGCTGGCAGGAGAGTTTGCCGTCGGCCACGTAGAACTGGAACAGCGCATGGCACGGAGCGAGCGCCATGTCTGGGATGTCAGCGGGGTTCCAGGCCGACACGATCAGGCGTCGGGAGTCCGGAGTCGCCTTGATCTGCTCGATCACCTGGGACAGTTGGTCGATGTGGCCGCCGTCGGGAGTCGGCCAGGAACGCCATTGCACGCCATAGACCGGGCCCAGATCGCCGTCGGCATCCGCCCACTCGTCCCAGATCGAGACGCCGTTATCCTGCAGCCACTTCACGTTGGAGTCGCCACGCAGAAACCAGAGCAGCTCATAGGCGATGGACTTGAAGTGCACGCGCTTCGTCGTGATCAGCGGGAACCCCTTCGACAGGTCGAAGCGGATCTGCCTGCCGAACACACTCGTGGTTCCGGTTCCGGTGCGGTCATCTTTGTGTGTGCCGTGCTCGAGCACATCACGGAGGAGGTCTTCATACGGCGTCGGTACGGCTGCACTCATGTCTGCCAGGATACCGGGATCACAGCTCCCCGCGGCGGAAACAGGGCGCTCGTTCCCGTCATTGTCCGTCATATCGGCCCTGTCCCCGGCGTGGCGGTTATCCTCAGGACATGCCCGTCTCCACCGCCCTCCTCATCGCTGGCGCTGTCGTCGTGCTTGCGATCGTGTCCGGTGTGATCCTGCGCGCGCAGGATGGCCGCAGGCGCTCGGGCGGGCATCTCCTGGTACTCCGCGAAGATCTGCCGGGTAAGGCGCTCGCATCCCGTGCCACCCTCGTGCAGTTCAGTACCGAGTTGTGCGCACGCTGCCCGCAGGTGCGTCGTATGCTCACCGCGATCGCCGACACCGATGACGGTGTCACTCATGTTGAGATCGATCTGACGAACCGCAACGATCTCGCCACGCATTATCACGTGCTCCAGACGCCAACCACCTTCCTGGTCGACGCCTCCGGCGCAGTGCAGTCACGCTGGGGTGGAGTGCCGGACCGTCGCGCGATCGAAGACGCGCTCTCGACCATCCCCGCCGTTCGGACACAGGAGCAGAGATGACACACCCCACCGGAATCGACCCGAGGGGCCCGCGTTTCGCAGCCACAATCACCTCGGCGTTGCTACTTGTCGCGCTCGTGCTCAGCCTGATCGGGGTGTCGACCGCACGAGCCTCCGCGGGATGGTTCGCGATCATGCCCTCCAACGGATCCACGTTCACTCCCGGAGGTACTTGGGCGATCCAGTCCGCGAGTGTGCTGAAACGCATCCTCGACCCGGGCTTCCTGCTGCTCGCGATCATCGCGCTGCTGTTCCTTTGGGGTGTCATTTCACCGCGCACCGCCCCGTGGGGCGCAATCTTCCGCCGATTCGTACGACCGCGACTCGCCGCCCCCACCGAGTTGGAAGACCCGCGCCCGCCGCGGTTCGCGCAGGGCGTCGGCCTCGCCGTCGTCGCGATCGGCTTACTTCTCCACCTGATCGGCGTGCCGTGGGCGCTGCCGATCGCCGCGGGCGCCGCCTTCATCGCTGCGTTCCTCAACGCAGCCTTCGCATTCTGCCTGGGCTGCCAGATCTATCTACTGCTGCAGCGTGCTGGAGTCATCGGTAGGGCGGCTCCGGCCGCCTGAAGCAGCGGTTCCCCGTATGGCTCGGGATGGATAGGCTGGCTCAACAACCCGCCACAACCCTGGAGGAATCATGCCTGTCACCAGTGAAGCCAACACGACCTGGACCGGATCCCTTGCCGAGGGTTCAGGAACCGTGCACTTCTCGTCTTCGAACCTCGGTACCTTCCCGATCAATTGGAAGGCCCGCAGCGAGGGTTCTGACACCACGACGACGCCAGAAGAGCTCATCGCGGCAGCCCACGCCTCATGCTTCAGCATGGCGCTCTCGCACGCACTGAGCGAAAACGGCACCCCGCCGGAGCACGTGAACACCAGCGCATCGGTCACTTTCACGCCCGGCGTGGGCATCAGCGGCAGCCACCTGAACGTCAATGCCACCGTTCCCGGCCTGACGCAGGAGCAGTTCCAGGAGATCGCCGAGGGCGCGAAGACCGGTTGCCCTGTCTCGCAGGCGCTCTCCGGCATCACGATCACCCTAGAGGCGACGCTGGCCTAACCCCTTATCACCGCCCGCGAGACTTCACCACTGTCACGAAATCTCTCGATTTCGGTGACAGTGGTGAAGTCTCGCGTTTAGTTTTTGGAGAGGGTGATCGCGGCACGGATGCTGGCGCGCGCGTCCTTGCGGCGGCCGGCAGCATCCTGAACCACACCCAGTCGATACCGCGCACGCCAGTCATCCGATGCCGCATCAGCTTCAGCGATGTAGCGCTGAATGAGCGGTTCCGCGTCTGCCTTGGCGATACGACCACTGGGTGTGAGCTCCGTCTCGGCTTCAGGCATACCGCCCTCGGCGTTGAGCGTGGTGCCGAGTCGCTCTGCCTGCACGCCGAACTGGATCTCGCGCACGAGCGCCCAGACTCCGATCAGAGGCAGCACGATCAGCGCAACACCCATCGCAATGCCGACCGGGTCGCCGCTCGCGATGAACAGCACCGCCTTCTGGCCCATGAGAATGAAATAGAGAACCAGGGCAGCACCGATCAGCCCGACCCAGATGCGCGTCATCATGAGCGAGCCTGAATTCCGATGTCGATCATGTTCTCCAGGCCCACAATGACCCCGCGGGCCTCAGCCGCGAACGGAACCGCGAGACGGATGCCCGGGGCATAAGCCTGCGCGGACTCCACCGTGTCGTGGGTGATCGTGAGTGATTCGCCCGGTCCGGAGAGGATGACATCCTGACGAGCGATCACGCCGGGGCGGCGCAAAGAATGGATCGGAACACTCGCCACCTGCTGCCCACGCGCACGCTGATCGGCGTGAGGGGCGTTGACCGGCCCTTGATCCACGCGAGCCGCAGCGATGAGCTCGGCCGTTCGCACAGCCGTGCCACTGGGCGAATCGATCTTGGTGTCCCGGTGGGCTTCGATGATCTCCGCGGAGGAGAAGAACGGAGCCGCCGCGGCGGCCAATGCGGAGCCGAGCACCGACCCCAGCGAGAAGTTCGGAATGAAGACCACGCCGGTTCCCGCAGCCTGCACCAACGGGCGCACCAGCGCGATGCGCTCGGCTGACCATCCGGAGGTGCCGACCAGCACGTTGATGCCGAGGTCCGCAGCCGTGCGAACGACATCGATGCTCACCTGCGGTGTCGACGCATCCACGACGAGATCTACGCCCGCGAGTTCGGCAAGATCACTCGAGGAGGAGAGCACACGCGTCACCTCGAAGCCCTCAAGTTCATCAATCACCTGTTTGATGATCGTCCCGAGCTTCCCTGTACTGCCGACAAGTGCCACCTGCTTGGTCATGGACCCAGTCTATTTACGCCCGCGCTGCTCACGTACCAGGCGCACGGCAGCACCAAGACACACGAGTAGCGTTAATCTATGCTTGAGTTCCGCACCGCGTCGCCCACCGCTGCACAATCGCACGCAATCCTCGTCGAGTACTTCGCTCTTCGTGCCGCGGAGTTCCCCGGCGGCAGCTACACGCCGACGTTTCCTACGGCGTCGGCGTTTGATCCTCCGACCGGCGTGTTCCTCCTGGCAGGGCCGATCAGTGCACCGGTGGGATGCGGTGGCATCCGACGTCTCGAAGACTCCCCCGCCGGCATCCGCTATGAGGTCAAACACCTGTTCCTGCGCCCAGAGACCCGCGGCCAAGGATGGGGCCGCGCGATTCTGGAAGAGCTTGAGCGCCGCGCACGCGAGTGGGGAGCCAGTGAGCTTGTACTCGACACACACCACACGCTGGAGGCCGCTGGCGCCCTGTACGCGCGAAGCGGTTTCGAATCGATCGAACGCTACAACGAGAACCCCAACGCGACCCGTTGGTACCGTAAGTCGCTGGTCCCGTAAGCAGCTGGTCCCGTAAGCAGCTGGTCCCGTAAGCAGCTGGTACGTATGCCGTTACAAGCGTCAGCTCAGACCGGAATCGGATCCGGCAGGCCGGTGCGCAGCTCGACCGGCAGATGCCCAAGATCGTTGTGGTTGATCAGCGTCCAGGGCCGGCCCTGCTTCTGAGCGATCACCGTCACCCCGCAGTGTGCCTGGTTCAGCGTCATCCAACGCCATTCCGGTGCGCCGAGCACTTCGCGCACGAACCATGAGATCACGAAGTTGTGAGTGATCAACACCTCATGCACATCGCCCTGCTTGCGGACGAGGAACTCGTTCACAGCATCCGCCATTTGAGCGCTGCCGGCCTCGATCTCCGCATCCGTGATCGAGCCGAAGAAGGGCTCGTAGACTGACGGCGTCTCTGCCGTCATACCGGTGGGCACGCAGTCGAACAGCAGGGCAGAAGGCTCAGGATCAACAGACGGGAGCCGTTCGGCGATAGCGCGTGCAGTCTCGGTCGCCCGCAGCAGCGGGGAATGCCAGACGCGGTCAAGTGGAAGACCGGAGAGACGGTCGGCGATCAACTCCGCCTGTCGCTGCCCCCTCGACGAGAGGGGTCCGTCGTCGATGCCATACTCGGCATCCTGATGCTCGCCATGTCTGACCAGATAAATGTAATGCGTCACAAACTACTCAATTCGTCGTCGGCTTTCGCCCAGGCGTCATTCCACCCTATGCCACGCCTGTGAGCAGCGGGCTATGAACCGAGACGAATCAGTTTCCGGCGCGCGTGAGTTCCGCGATCTGCGTACGAGAAAGGCTGATGCCAGCGCCCTGCATCAACTCCTCCACGTGCTGCGTCGCAAACGTGTTGACGATGGGAGCGGCGATGGTGCGCTGCGCAAGCAGCCACGCGATCGACACGGCTGCGACGGGAACTGCGAGCTCAGTGGCAACCTGGTCCAGCGCACGAAGAATCCGGATGCCGCGGCGGTTCAGGTGCCCACGCAACTGATCGCCTCGCACGCCCTGTGAAACCAACGCCTTGCTGCGGTGACGGCCGGAGAGGAATCCGTGCTCCAGCGCGTGCGAAGGCGTGACCGCCAGGTTCTGAGCCCCGGCGACGAGTCTCAGATCTCCCTCGAACGCCTCGCGTCTGATGAGGTTGTACGGCTCATCCAGAACCTCGATGCGCGGGTAACCGGCCGATGCGAGAATACGGGCTTCCACAAGCCGTTCCGGGGCGAAGCGGAAGGCCCCCAGCGCACCGATCTTGCCGGCATCTCTGAGCCACTCGACGGTCGAAAGAGTGTCTTCGAGGTTCGTTGTCGCATCGAGCGTGGCGTCGAGGTAGAGCACGTCGATGCGCTCGACCCCCAGCCTGGTGAGTGAGCCTTCGACCGCGCGCACCAGGTTGGTGGAGCCAAGGCCGGGGTTGTCAGCGTGAGCGCCGATGCGAACACTCAGCACCGCCCGATCGCGAAGACCGCGGGAGCGAAGCCACTGGCCGATGATGTGCTCGCTGCGTCCGCCGGAGAATCCGTCAGCGGTGTGAACCGCATTGCCACCGAACTCGATGTAACGGTCAAGGATCGCATGGCTGGTCTCGAGATCGACGTTCCAGCCGAACTCTGCGGCTCCGAGCATGAGCGGGAATGTCTCGATGCCGGTCTCACCGATCGGCACGCGAATATTCTCGCCAATGCCTGGGCCCACGACCGGAATCGGCGCAGAAGGATGCTCCAATGGATACTCCTGCGCGCTCTCGGGCTGAGCAGCGGCACCTGCGCTGAACAATCGCATCCTTCATCCACCTCCGCGCCTGTCTACCGGTGGAGACCTGCGAGCTATGCATGCACCCCCCGGTGCGTACTTCGAGGGTAAACGAGATCTATGACGACTCCTGCTATTGCAGGTAACAGCAGGCAAAGTTCTCATAACGTTTTGATCACTTCAGATACGAAGAAGGCCCGGTTTCCGCTCTCGAGGAGCAGAAACCGGGCCGACGTCTATGACTTACGCGTCAGCGGACTCCGCCTCGGGCGCAGCATCCGTTGCAGCAGCACCGTCGATGACGGGCTCCAGCGACAGCTTGCCGCGGTCATCGATCTTCGTGATCTTGACGAGGACCTTCTGGCCGACGGAGAGTACGTCATCGACGTTCTCCACACGCTTGCCACCGGCGAGCTTGCGCACCTCGGTGACGTGCAGCAGGCCGTCCTTGCCAGGCAGCAGCGAGATGAACGCACCGAACGATGCGATCTTCACGACGGTTCCGAGGAACTGCTCGCCAATCTCGGGGTTGGTCGGGTTAGCGATCGCGTTGACCTGGGCACGAGCGGCCTCAGCCGACGGGCCGTCGACAGCACCGATGTACACGGTGCCGTCTTCCTCGATCGAGATCTGAGCGCCGGTCTCATCCTGGATCGCGTTGATCGTCTTGCCCTTCGGGCCGATCAGCTCACCGATCTTGTCGACCGGGATCTGCACGCTGATGACGCGAGGCGCGGTCGGCGCCATCTCGTCGGGCGTGTCGATCGCAGCGTTCAAGACACCGAGAATCGTCAGACGCGCGTCGCGGGCCTGCGTCAGTGCGCCGGTGAGGACGTCAGACGGGAGGCCGTCGAGCTTCGTGTCGAGCTGGATCGCGGTGATGAACTCGCTGGTACCTGCAACCTTGAAGTCCATGTCGCCGAGAGCATCTTCTGCACCCAGGATGTCGGTGAGAGCGGCGTAGCGCGTCTGACCGTCAACCTCGTCAGAGACAAGGCCCATGGCGATACCGGCGACGGCTGCGCGCAGCGGCACACCCGCGTTCAGCAGCGACAGGGTCGATGCGCAGACGGAACCCATCGACGTCGAACCGTTGGAGCTGAGAGCCTCAGACACCTGGCGGATCGCGTACGGGAACTCCTCGCGGCTCGGCAGAACCGGCATGAGAGCGCGCTCGGCAAGGAAGCCGTGCCCGATCTCGCGACGCTTCGGCGAACCAACGCGGCCGGTCTCACCGGTCGAGTAGGGCGGGAAGTTGTAGTGGTGCATGTAGCGCTTGCTCGTGGTCGGAGACAACGAGTCGATCTGCTGCTCCATCTTGAGCATGTTCAGCGTGGTGACACCCATGATCTGAGTCTCACCGCGCTGGAAGATCGCCGATCCGTGAACGCGCGGGATGACCTGCACCTCAGCGTCCAGGGGGCGGATGTCAGCAAGGCCACGGCCGTCCATACGGACACCCTCAGCCAGGACACGGCCGCGGACGATCGTCTTCGTCAGCGACTTGTATGCACCAGAGACCTCACCAGCGGCGGATGCCGGCAGTGTGCCAGCCTCGACAGCAGCAGCAACCTCAGCCTTGACGCGGTCCTTGACCTGGTCATCGGCAGTCTGGCGCTCGATCTTGTCGGCGATCAGGTAGACCTTCTCGAGGTCAGCCTTCGCGGACGCCGCAATGAAGTCGTACGTGCCCTGCTCGTACGCCGGGAAGACCGGGTAGACGCCAGGAGCCTTCGAGGAGTGTGAAGCCATCTCGGCCTGCGCCTCGACGAGCTGCTTGAGGAACGGCTTGGCGGCCTCGAGGCCACCGGCGACAACCTCTTCGTTCGGCTTGACTGCGCCGCCCTTGATGAGGTTCCAGCTGTTCTCAGTTGCCTCTGCCTCGACCATCATGATCGCGACGTCTTCGGTGCCGTCAGACTTCTTGACGACGCGACCGGCGACCATCAGGTCGAACACTGCTTCAGCGACCTGAGCCTCGTTCGGGAACGCGACCCACTGGTCGGCGTTCTCGCCCTGGCCGGGGATGAGCGCGAGGCGCACACCGGCAATGGGACCGGAGAACGGCAGTCCCGAGATCTGCGTCGACGCGGAAGCCGCGTTGATCGCAAGTGCGTCGTAGTACTCGCCAGGAGCGATCGACAGCACAGTGATGACAACCTGGACCTCGTTGCGAAGACCGTCAACGAACGACGGACGCAGCGGACGGTCGATCAGGCGGCAAACCAGAATCGCCTCAGTCGAGGGGCGACCCTCACGACGGAAGAACGAACCGGGGATCTTGCCTGCTGCGTAGGAACGCTCTTCAACGTCAACGGTCAGCGGGAAGAAGTCAAAGCCCTCACGCGGGTGCTTGCCAGCGCTGGTAGCGGAGAGAATCATCGTCTCGCCGTCGAGGTATGCCGCAACCGAACCCTGTGCCTGCTGAGCAAGGCGACCGGTTTCGAAGCGGATAGTGCGGGTGCCAAAACGGCCGTTGTCAAGAACGGCCTCGGCGGCAGTGATTTCAGGACCTTCCAAGAGGTCTCTCCTTCTTTGTTTAGACTCGTCCATCCGTGTGAGGGGCGAGGTCGTACGTACGCGTGCGCATTGAGCACGCAAAACTGCACACAGCAGTCCACCGTTCATCCTATCAGCGAGCGCCTGAATTCCTGCGATGATCTGGGATCGCGGCGTATCTTCACCGCCCGGCAATATGCCGTTTCATGACCGAGGCGCGGCCGATGTAGACGTAGTCGTCGTGCTTGGCGAGCAGACCATCACCGGCCACACGTCCGCGCATGCGTCGCCATACCCACGGCAGCGCGTGTCTGCGCCACCAGGCCGCTCGCGTGGTCGCATCCACATCATGCAGCACCTGGTCGAGCGCTCCGAGCGTCTCAGCGTGCGGCACGCCGAGCATCTCCCCCGCACGGTATGCAAGGAAGCGATGACCTCGACTGCTCAAGTGCACGAGGTCCTCTCCCCAGTTGGGTCGCGCAGGCAACTCCGGATGCAGATCGGTATCGACCAGGATCGCCCCATGCCGTTCGGCGATGCGGGCGAGCCGGCTCGCAAAATCGGCGAAACGTTCGCTGAACAGGCGCGCGGCGCGGTGGTCAGGCAGGAAGGGCGTGACGAGCAACACGTCCGCACCATCTTCGCGAAGTGTGCGAACCGTATCTTCCAGCTGTGCGGCGAGCCCTTCGACATCAACGTGCGACTTCACCAGATCGTTGGCACCGATCAGGATCGACACCAGGTCGGGTCGCAGTTCTCTCGCTCTGGTGAGCTGCTCACCGCACACATCGCGAACTCGACGCGAGCGCACGGCGAGGTTGGCGAAATGCAGACCACCGCGCGCCGAGAGCAGCAGAGCGAGCCGGTCGGCCCATCCGCGCAGTGCACCATCGGGAGCCGGATCGCACAGGCCCTCTGTCAGCGAGTCGCCGAGTGCGACATAACGCTGCCAGCGACGCCCGGTGGCGGGCACCGCCAGTTCCGGCCTTCTGAGGCGTGGCGAGCGCAACGAGCGGTCCACACCGTGCAGTTCACGCGCCTCCTCGAAATGCCCCAGCAGCTGATCACAGATCGTCTCCCAACTTCGTCCCTCGACGGCGGTACGACCCGCTCTGCCGAAGGCACGCCGTTTGCGCGCATCACCGGCGAGGTCGGCGACCCGCATCCGGAAGTCATCCAGGTCACCGGGGCGGTACAGCCATCCATCGATTCCCATCCGCACCAGATCCAGCGGTCCTCCCCGTCCGGTGGCGATCACAGGGACTCCACTGGCGTGCGCCTCCTGCAAGGTCTGCCCGAACGTTTCGCTCTCGCCCGGGTGCACGAAGATGTCGATAGATGCCATCGCCCGCGCAAGGGCATCACCGTCGAGGTGGCCGAGGAAAACAGCTCCCGGCAGCATCGCCTGCAGCCGTGATCGCGACGGTCCGTCTCCAATGATCACGACACGAACGCCCGGTAGCTGCTGCACAGCTCGCAGATCCTCGACCTGCTTCTCCGCGGCAAGCCGTCCCACATAGCCGACGATCACCTTGCCTGAATCATCACGCTGCCACTGCTCATCACGACGCGAGGGGTGAAAGCGCTCAGCATCCACTCCGCGCCCCCACCGTCGGAGGCGATCGACCCCCAGCGCGGCGAGCTGCTGTTCAGACTCGCCGGACGGTGCAAGCGTGAGCGTTGCTCTGCGGTGCAGCCGGACGATGTGGTTCTGCGCGAACGCCGTTGTCGCCGCGAGACGGTAACGCTCGGTGTAGGCAGCAATGTCAGTCTGGTACGCCGCGACCGCCGGTATACCGCGGTGCGATGCCGCAGACACGCCCCTCCACCCCAGCGCGAACGGTGAGGCGAGGTGCACGACATCCGGGCGGAAACGCTCCAGCGAAGCAGAAATACTGCGGGCGGTCGCCGTGCCCACCCGAACGTCTCGATACCCGGGCAGCGCGATGCTCGTCACCGGCTCAATGGAGGCGCCGTGCACCGTCCGAGGAATGTCCACGGCATCCGGGGCGATCACGAGCGCCTCGTGTCCGGTGCGCTCGAGGTGACGCAGGATCTGCAGCACAGACCCCGTCACACCGTTCATGTGTGGCAGGAAGGATTCGGTCACGATAGCGACTCTCACGATGTCAGGATGCCGCGTCGATCACGCCCTCCCGCACACATTCGCATCATTGCACCGAGAGTTCATCGGTTGCACCGAATTCCTTCACCGCTCGGCTTCCATCTCTTTCCAGCGGTGCCGCCGTCAGAGTAGGCTGACGCTATGAGCACCGAAGAAGGCGCAGCCTCCTCCTCTGAGGACATGAAGCGCAAGTTTAAGGAAGCGCTCGAGAAGAAGAACGCACATCACCGCAATGGTGAGACGCATCTGGATGGCGACTCCGCCGTCCATGCGGCAAACGCCCCGCAGACGCGGCGCGAGTTCCGACGCAAGAGCGGTTGACCGCCTGAGGGCCACCCCGATCGGGGTGGCCCTCATCTTTTTGCTTTTCGTGGCGGCTTTTTCTGGCCATGGCCGCGCTAGGCATCGAGCCTGCCGCTACTCGCCCGCGAGCCCTCCGAGCAGGTGCCCGAATGAGCGCCCATCACCGAGGTAGTTCGCTGGGTCGAAGGGGTCGGTCGAGGTGACCGGTTCCTTGCGCGCGACGGCCTCGGCGAGTTCACGGGCGCCCTTCTCGACGCGCTTCGCCAGCGGGGCGACCTGGTCTCCGGAATCACCCCAGTCGCTCGAGGCGGCAAACACTCCCGTGGAGACCGCTTCGGCGTGCAGGTAGGCGAACAGCGGACGGATCGCGTAGTCGATTGCGAGCGAGTGCCGCGGCGTCCCCGCGTTCGCACCGATCAAGACCGGTTTTCCGGTGAGCGCATCCGGGTCCAGAACATCGATGAATGACTTGAACAGCCCGGAGTAGCTCGTGGAGAAGATCGGCGTCACGGCGATCAGCGCATCCGCGGAATACACCGAGTTGAGGGCGGACTCCAGCGCGGCCGGAGCGAAACCGGTGAGCAGGTTGTTGGTGATGTCGTGCGCCAGATCACGCAGTTCAATCACGTCGATGGATGCTTCGATACCCCGCTCAGCGAGCTGCTTCACTGTTTCCGCAGCCATGCGATCGGCCAGCATCCGCGTGGATGAAGGATTGGAGAGTCCCGAAGAGATGACGGCGATGCGACGTGTGCTCATGCTCATGCATCCTTCCGGCCGAGACCGAATGAGGCACCCGCGGGCGCAGGGGTGTCCTGATAAGGAGAACCAGCGGTGAGGTTGTCGCCGCGGTTCACGCCAGGACGCGCCTGCCGGCTCGGACCGTCTCCGTACACCGCTTTGACGCGCGCTGCGTGCGTCGGAGCATCCGGGACGTTCGCCGGACGGTTCTTCGCGAGCTCCTTGCGCAGTGCTGGCACCACTTCGCCACCCAAGATGTCGAGCTGCTCAAGCACAACCTTCAGCGGGAGTCCTGCGTGATCGATCAGGAACAGCTGGCGCTGGTAGTCACCGAACGTGTCGCGCATCGCCGCGTAGCGGTCGATGACCTGCTGCGGTGAGCCGACCGTCAGCGGCGTCATTTCAGTGAAGTCCTCCATACTCGGGCCATGACCGTACACCGGCGCGTTGTCGAAGTACGGACGGAACTCGTTCACGGCATCCTGCGACTTGGCGCGCATGAACACCTGGCCGCCGATGCCGACGATCGCCTGCTCCGGCGCGCCGTGGCCGTAATGTGCGTAGCGCTGGCGGTACAGCTCGATCAGGCGCTGGTAGTGCTCCTTCGGCCAGAAGATGTTGTTCGCGAAGAATCCGTCGCCATAATAAGCGGCCTGCTCGGCGATTTCCGGTGTGCGGATGGAGCCGTGCCAGACGAACGGCGCCACACCGTCGAGCGGACGAGGGGTTGAGGTGAAGCCCTGGAGCGGCGTGCGGAACTTGCCTTCCCAGTCAACGACGTCTTCGTCCCAGAGCTTGCGCAACAGTGCGTAGTTCTCGATCGCGAGGGGCAAGCCTTGACGGATGTCCTTGCCGAACCACGGGTAGACGGGGCCAGTATTACCTCGTCCGAGCATGATGTCGGTGCGGCCGTCGGAGATGTGCTGCAGCATCGCGAAGTCCTCGGCGATCTTCACCGGGTCGTTCGTCGTGATCAGTGTCGTCGAGGTCGACAGGATGATGCGTTCGGTTTGCGCCGCGATCGCGGCCAGCGTGGTCGACGGCGATGAGGACCAGAACGGCGGGTTGTGGTGCTCACCGATGGCGAAGACGTCCAAACCGACCTCTTCGGCGTGCTTCGCGATGGTGATCGCGTCCTTGATCTTTTGACCTTCGGTAGGCGTCTCGCCCGTGACCGGGTTCTGCGTGACGTCACTGACGGTGAAGAGTCCGAACTGGATGCCCGAGGTGTCGGCTGGTTCGCTCATTATGTTCTCCGTGATTCGAGGGATGCTGGTGACATCCACTTCCATGCAAATGAATGTATATGAGATAACGCCATCCACGCAACTTTATTCCCGACCGGTAGCCTTATTGAATGAGCAGTACCGCACGAACACCGACCGGACCGGTCACCGGGAGCATCGCGCGGCCTCGCCGGCGCGTGCCTTTCTGGGATAACGCGCGCTACGCCTGCATCGTTCTCGTCGTTCTCGGGCACGCAATCCAGCGCCTCACGTACGACTCCGACATCGCGATGGCGATGTATCTCGCGATCTACGCCTTCCACATGCCGGCTTTCGCGATCATCGCCGGCTATTTCTCCAAATCCACGCCTCCGACGAAGAAGCAGATGGCCAGGGTCATCACCGACATCCTGGTGCCCTATGTGATCTTCGAACTGCTGTGGACGCTGACGAAATGGCTTGTCGAGGGACAAGCCAACCCGAACATCACCCAGCCGTCCTGGACACTGTGGTTCCTGCTCGCGCTCGGCATCTTCCGCCTGGTGCTCCCGTATCTCGCCCTGCTGCGCTGGCCCCTGGTATGGAGCCTGCTGATCTCGATTGGTGCGGGCTACCTCAACAACGTCGACAGCACGTTCTCCCTTTCGCGCACACTCGGTTTCCTGCCGTTCTTCGTGCTCGGCTGGTGGCTGCGTGAGCACGATGTCGTTGACCGATTCCGCCTGATCGATTTCCGACCGTGGTGGCTGCGTCTGATCGCGGTGCTGATCTTCGCTGTGGATGCGTTCATCGCCTGGAATTGGGTAGAACTCTGGGCCAGCATCGACCTCGACAAATGGTTCTTCTACAACGACACCTACGCGGATCTCGGCGGCGATGAGTGGTGGTCTGGCGGGATCCGTCTGCTCCTCATCGCGATCGGACTGCTGCTCAGCGCCGCCTTTTTCGTGTTGATTCCCCGTCGCACCACCTGGTGGAGCAAATTCGGGCAATACACGATGTACGTGTATCTGCTTCATTCGTTCGTGCTCTACCCGTTCCGCGAGTCCGGCATCCTGCGCGATGCAGAGCCGACCTGGATCTGGTTGCCCACTGTGATCGTGCTGTCCGTCGTGATCGCACTGGTACTCGCGACCAAACCGGTCAGGTGGCTATTTCGACCGCTCGTCGAGCCGCGGGCGCGCTGTTTGTTCTCGGATGAACGGCTCGGCAGCGACACGTCACGACGCGACGATCCGACAGGCTCGCGACGCCCGCGCGACAGCTGATCAGGAGATTTTGATGCGACGCGCGCCGAGCACGAGATACCAGACGAGCGCAGCGAGCAGCAGAAGTTCAGCGGCAATGTAGCCGTAGTGCAGCCAGGACTCCCCCGGGTCCCCTCCAGCGATGATGACGTCGCTACGTGCAGCGAGTGCGGGCCTGATGACGAATGACTCGACCGCCATGATCACCCACATGACACCGATCAGCAGCCAACCTCGCCTAGTCTCGCGAGGCCGGGCTTGGGCGATCAGCGTGAGCACGACCAGAATGATCCAACCCGCAACCGAGAGGGCGACGAACACAAGTCGACCAATACCGAGACCCAGCGCCGTCGTGATGCCGGGCGCGTGGAACTTCAGCGGAGTCTCCATGAAACTCAGCCCGATGATCAGTCCGATCCAGACAGCGGGCAACACAAGACGCAGGGAAATCCACAGACGAGCCATACATCCAGGATATCGACGGTAACGCGGCGCAACACTCGAGGCAGTCGATGCAGAATCGTCCTAGCCTCGGGTCATGGCTGATCTGAACCTCCCCATCCTCGACCTCTCCCGGCTCGACGAGGGGGCGGAAGCCGCCGCACTATTTCGCGACGACTTGCGCGCCGCCACGCACAACGTCGGTTTCTTCTATCTGACCGGCACCGGGGTGACGCCCGAACTCTCGGCGCGCCTGCATCAGGCAGCGCTCGACTTCTTTGCGCTCAGCGAGGAGGAGAAGCTTTCGATCGAGAACGTGAAGAGCCCACACTTCCGCGGCTACACGCGGGTCGGCGGAGAGCGCACCCAGGGCAAGGTCGATTGGCGCGAGCAGATCGACATCGGCCCGGAGCGAGAAGCCATCGAGGGCGGCCCCGCCTTCAACCGCTTGATCGGACCGAACCTGTGGCCGGCCGCGCAGCCTGAGCTGCGCGAGGTGGTCGCACAATGGCATGCACACCTCAGTGGGGTCGCGCGTAAGCTGCTCCGCGCCTGGGCGCGCTCACTCGGCGCCGACGAGTCGTACTTTGAGTCGAATTTCGGAGAACCGTCGACACTGATCAAGATCGTGCGCTACCCCGGCACGGATGCGCCGGAGCCACAGCAGGGCGTCGGCGCACACCGAGATTCAGGTGTACTCACACTGCTCTGGGTCGAGCCAGGCAAGGGCGGACTCCAGGTGGAGCGCGGCGGCGAATGGGTCGACGCGCCCCCGGTCGACGGCGCTTTCGTGGTGAACATCGGCGAACTTCTCGAGTACGCCACCGGCGGCTATCTCAAGGCCACCAACCACCGGGTCATCTCGCCGAAGGCTCCAGACGAGCGCATCTCGGTGCCATTCTTCTTCAACCCGGCACTGGACGCCAAGCTGCCGCTCATCGAGCTGCCTGCAGATTTGGCCGCCGAGGCGCGTGGCGTGACGGATGACCCGACAAACCCAATCCACAGCCTGTACGGGGAGAACGCCCTCAAATCGCGCCTGCGCGCACACCCCGATGTCGCCGCGATTCACCATTCGGATCTGGTGGGCGCGGATCAGCCGCGCTGACCGCCAAACTCCACGATCTCCTGAAGAGCCTGCAGGTGCGCAGCGAAGGCGCGCTCTCCCTTGGCCGTCGAGCGCACCCATGTACGAGGACGACTTCCGACATCACCCCTCCGCGTCGCGACGTAGCCGGCGACATTCAGGTGCGAGATCGACTTGCTGAGCGCTGAGTCCCCCACCTGAAGGATGTCGGAAAGGGTACCGAAATCGAGTTCGTTCCCGTCAAGCAGCGCAGCCATGAGCGAGAAGCGGATGGGGCTGGCAAAGTTGTCATCCAGGCGCAGACGTGGATGCTTCTCAGCCATCCCGACCGTCCAGGAACGCGCTGCCGATGAACAGCAGCAGAATGATCACGGCGCCCGCTGGCGCAACACCTGCAGCCGTCAGATCGATAAGTTGCGCGACGATGACCGCGACGACCGCGACGCCACCGAGGGCGAACGCCAACCACTGCGGCCAGGCCCATACCGCGCCGACCACGGGAAGACGCTCAGTGATGCGGCCGGCGACCCACCAGGCGAGGTAGCCACACATCAGAAGCATCGCGAAGCCGAGCACCGCAAAGGGATTCCCGATCGCGAGCACCCAGACACTTGCCGCGACGATCGCACCGATGACGATCGTCTCCCACCGCTCCGAGCGCGTCAACCCTCTACGCGCTGCAGCTTCGCGGCGCACCGAGCGGCGGATATCACGAACGGCGGGGATACCCATAAGGCAGAGCGCGACGATCCCGGGGATCAGCCGCGCGACTACCGGGAGCTCTACACCCACCACTGCGACCACGAGCCCGCCAACTACGACGATGATCAACACCGCCACGATCGACAGGGTCACCGCCCTGGACGATGAGAGCGACGAGCTCGATGCGCCGTGCCCTTCGCGATACTCGGTGCCGAGCTGGACCCAAAGTAGAAAAAGTGCCAAGAAGACGAGGAACGACGAGTTCGCCTGCGTCACCCCGATCGTGAAGATCGCTATCGTGACGTAGACCGACAGGACGACCGCGTTGATGAGAGCGAACACGGCCAACGCGTGGCGATCGATTCGCTCTTCGCGACGAGCGCGCACGCGGTTGAGCTCGTCGAGATATGCGTGTGCGGTTTCCGAATCGGGCGGGTTCAGGGGCGCCGCCCCGTCTATCGGACGCTGTTCCATTGCATCTCCCCTGGTCTACTTTCCTGATGGAAAGCTCGTCATCCCGATCGAAGTTACCTACTTTCCATCAGGAAAGCAACAGATCAGACCGCGCCAGACAACGACGAAGGCCGCCCCACACCTGGGACGGCCTTCGGAAGAAGTGCGATATTACGCTGGTGCGCTGCCTTAGCGGCGAAGTCCAAGCTTCTCGATCAACGTGCGGTAGCGCGCGATCTCGGTGTCCTGGAGGTAGCCGAGCAGACGACGGCGCTGACCCACCATAAGGAACAGGCCACGACGCGAGTGGTGGTCGTGCTTGTGGTCCTTGAGGTGTTCGGTGAGGTCCTTGATGCGCTGCGTCAGCATTGCAACCTGCACCTCGGGGGATCCGGTGTCACCGGGGTGCGTCGCGTACTCTTCCATGATCGCCTTCTTAGCGTCAGATTCGAGTGCCATAGATGGGATCCCCTTTCAGTTCACTGCGCGGCGCCCAACACCTGATGTGTGAGCTCTCTTTATCCGCGGCCGATCAAACGGCAACCTCAATAGCTTACCAGCCCGCAGGCGAGCTCAGGGACCAGGCAGCGGAAGCGATTGACACCTCACCAAGCGGATAGCCTCGTGTAGTGTTCAACGCCCTCATCGACCTGCGCCCGTTCCGCGCGAGCAAGGCGTTCACGAAGATGTGGATCGGCTCCACTCTCTCGGGGCTCGGCGGGCAGCTCACTCTTGTCACGGTGATGCTGCACGTGTTCGAACTCACTGCCAGCACATTTGCGGTGGCGATGGTCGCGGTGTCCGGTCTCATCCCGATGATCCTGGCCGGCTTATACGGCGGGATGCTGGCCGACGCGTTCGATCGGCGCAAGGTGGCCCTCATCGCCGCCGTCATCACCTTCGCCTCCACTGTCGTCCTCGCCTCGCTCACCTGGGCCGAACTCGAGACCATCTGGTGGCTGTACGGGCTTAGCGCAGTCAACGCCGCGGGAAACTCCGTCGGGATGGCGACTCGCAGCGCGATCATCCCGCGCCTCATCCCGCGGGAATTGCTGGCCTCGGCATCCGCTCTGAACGGCATCACAATCGGCGTGATGGTGATGGTCGGACCAGCTCTCGCTGGTGTTCTCGTGGCCACGACTGGCTACGGCTGGACGTATTCGATCGACGTCGTGTTGATGCTCGCGATGTTCATGGGGCTGTGGGCTCTGCCGCCGCTGCGCCCAGAGGGCACGATCGTGCGCCCTGGATTGGAATCGCTGGTCGACGGCTGGCGCTTCCTCCAGCGCGCCCGCAACATCCGGATGCAGTACATCCTCGACATCATCGCGATGACGTTCGGCCAGCCGCTCGCGCTCTACCCCGCGCTCGGCACGCTGCTGCTCGGCGGCGGCGCTGTCACGACGGGAGCACTGACGGCAGCGGTTGCCGCGGGCACATTCCTGTCGAGTCTGTTCTCCGGTCGCATCGTGCGTTATCGCTGGCACGGTCGAGGGATCCAGCGTGCCATTCAGGCATACGGGGCATCCATCCTCGTATTCGGCGCGGTCTTGTTGATCGGCGCGTGGCTGCCACCGGTCAGCGAAACCACGGCCAATCTCGGCCTCATCATTGCCGCCTGCATCGCACTCGCGGCATCCGGAGCGTCCGACAATGTCAGCTCCATCTATCGGAGCACGATGATGCAGTCGTCTGTGCCCGATAGCATCCGCGGCAGACTCCAGGGAATCTTCATCATCGTCGTCGCAGGCGGTCCGCGCATCGGCGCACTTTACGCCGGCACACTCGCAACTCTCACGTCACTCTGGTTCCCGCCGCTGCTCGGCGGCTTCGTCGTGATCGTGCTGGTGGCGATGCTCGTCCGACTCACGCCTCGATTCCGCGACTACGACGCAGAGAACCCCGAGCCCTGACGGACCCGGGGTTGTCTGAGAAGTGTGATCAGTCCTGCTGCAGAGCGCCCTGCAGGTCAAGGTTGATCGTGATGTCCTTGCCGACGAGCACGCCGCCGGTTTCGAGCGCAGCATTCCAGGTGAGGCCGAACTCCTCACGGTTGATCGTGGTCGTTGCGGACGCACCGGCCTTGTAGTTGCCGTAGGGGTCGGTGCCAAAGCCGCCGAAGTCGAACTCGAAGCTGACCGGCTTGGTGGTGTCGCGGATCGTGAGGTCGCCATCGATGAAGAAGTCGCCGTTCTCGACGCGCGCACCAGTAGAGACGAACTCCATGGTCGGGTAAGTTTCGGTGTCGAAGAAGTCTGCGGAGCGCAGGTGGCCGTCGCGCCCTTCATCGTTGGTGTCGATGGAAGTGACGTCGATGGATGCCTCGACCTTCGCCTCAAGCGGGTTCTCCGGAGCGATAAGCGTCGCGCTCTTCATACCGAAGGTGCCGCGCACCTTCGAGATCATCATGTGGCGGACGCTGAAGGTGACCTCGCTGTGTGCGGGGTCAAGAATCCAGGTGCCTGCGCGGTAGCCGGGGATGTCAATTGCGGTCATGGAGTTGCTCCTCAAAGATTAGGGCCGCGTGGCGGCGTTCACACAGACACAACTTCTATGCGCGTGTATCTATTCCGAGATTCAGAAGAAAAGTTGAAGGCCCCTGTCCCGACAGGGAACAGAGGCCTTCTACAGGGTGGTCAGATCAACCGACGGCAACCAGGTCGATGATGAAGATGAGGCTCTTCCCGGAAAGGAAGTGACCGGAACCGGCAGGACCGTATGCCAGGTGCGGCGGGATAACCAGCTCGCGACGTCCGCCGGTCTTCATGCCGGGGATGCCGTCCTGCCAGCCCTGGATCAGGCCGCGCAGCGGGAACTGGATCGTCTCGCCACGACCCCAGGAGGAGTCGAACTCTTCACCAGAGTCGAACTCGACTCCGGCGTAGTGCACGGTCACGGTGTCGCCGGGCTTTGCCTCAGCGCCGTCGCCCTCGATGATGTCTCGGATGACGAGTTCTGCGGGCGCGGGGCCGGTCGGGGCGTCGAACTCGGGCTTTGTGCGATCAGTCATGACTCCATCCAACCGGAGCAGTGCGGCTCGGTCAATGTGAGCGCACCAGCCCAGAGCGAACACTTCGACGCGCTCCGTGCAAGCCATCTCGCGAAGTGGCTATTGACATCATCCGCGGTCGGGTGCAACCTTGTGTCAGATCAACTCAGCGCCCGGGAGCCTCGCAGGCATTGCCGCAGCACCGGGCGCTGAGTCTTGCCTGGAGCGGTCCGGATCAGAACGCCAGCAGTGCCGTCTCAGAACGCCAGCAGTGCCGCGCGCGTCGCGCGCGTGCGCGTCAGGAGTGCACGCTCGTCGTCAGCCGCGAGCGGGTCACGACCGGTGAGAGCACGCTGGCGGACAGCCGCGAGAGCCGTCGCATCCTTGATGAACTGCTTCATCAGCGGCCTACGGTCACCGCGCAGCGACGCAGCCCAGTTGAGTCCGACCTTACGTCCGGCCGGAGTCGCAAGCATGGTCACTTCCTCTGGAGTGAACCAGCCCGCCCCGGCATATTCTCCGAGGCGTTCTCGCGTAATCCGGGCCTCTTCCTTGCGCAGTGCGACGATCGCAAAGACGAAGCTGATGAACAGCGGCACCTGCAGGGTGATGTACAGCGGGAAGAAGTCGGCGAATATCGCTGAGCCGTTCCAGAAGCCGTGCAAAAGCACCGCTCCGAGCAATCCGAGCGCACCTGTGCCAAGCACTGCACCGGTAGAGGCATGACGGCGCACTGCCAGCCCTATCGCGAACCCGGTCAGCGCTGTGAACATTGCATGCGCGAAGGGCGAGAGCAGTCCGCGCATCACGAACGTCGCGGTCAGGTTCGCCCCGCCCCCTTCGATCAAACTGATCGCGAAGTACTGAATGTTCTCGGTGAAAGCGAAGCCACCACCGATCAATGCTCCGTAAACGATTCCGTCGACTGGTCCATCGAAAGCCCGCTTACCGATCACGAAGATGAGGAAGATCCCCAAGCCTTTGGCGAGTTCTTCGACGATCGGCGCCTGAACGACCGCAGTGAGCGAATCAGAACGGAAGCCGATGAGCAAAGTGATTGCGAGATCGACGAGCAGCGTGATGCCAACGGCTGCGATGGCGCCCCAGGCGATCGCGAAGGCGATGAACAGCTTCGGTTCCGGTTCCCATCGATCGATGATGTACACACCGAGGAAAACGATGGTGAGCGGGATCAGTGCGAGGACGAGGCCGATTCCGGATGCCACAACCCCCAGCGCCGACACGAAGTAGGCGATCAGAAGGACGAGTGCGAATCCCAGCACGCCGAACAGCCATATCGATACCGTTCGTCCCCGCTTCGCGGGAACCGGCAGCGTCGGCAGCGCAGGGGCCGAAACAGGCGCGACCGGAGCCGGCGGAGAATAGCTCACGGGCTGCGCGAGAGTCGATGCATATGTGGGCTGCTGAGCCGGCGGGGCGTAGTGCGGCTGTGCCGGTCCTCCGAATGTCATAGCCAAAGCCTAGGGGTACTGTTCAGGCCAGTCGCAACGCACGACCGATAACGTAGACAGTATGCGTTTCGCCCATCTTCGCCGGCCAGACAGTTCCGACATCCAGCTCGCGGTCATCGAGGACTCCGCTGCCATCATGGTCGCCGAACTCCTCTCATCCGCACCCCTCACTCTCCAGGATCTCATCGAGGGTGGTGAGGAGACACTGACTGCGCTGCGGGCAGCACTCGCTACAGGCGCGGCAGCGCGGCATCCGCTTGCCAGTTTCAGCTTCGGCTCTGCGGTAGTGAATCCACCGGTGATACTTGCCGTCGGGCTGAACTATGCCGCGCATTCCAGTGAGCTCGGACTGAAGACCGACACCGCGCCGACTGTTTTCACGCTCTGGCCGAACTCACTCACCGGACACGAGGCCACAACCGAATGGCCCCGCAGCCTCAGCGAGTCCATCGACTACGAGGCCGAACTCGGCGTACTGATCGGACGTCATACAAAGGATGTCTCCGTCGAGGACGCCCTCGATCATGTCTGGGGCTACACGGTCGTCAACGACATCACAGCTCGAGATATTCAGTTTGCTGAGGCCCAGTGGTCGCGATGCAAGTCTTTTGACGGGTTCACACCGACTGGACCATTCGTGGTGACCGCAGACGAAATTCCGGACCCGCAGGATCTGCACATCTGGACCGTCGTCGACGGTCACACCGTGCAGGATGCCTCGACCGAGCAGATGGTCAGACCTGTCGCCAAGCTCATCGCGCACCTGTCACAGTCGATCACCCTGCAGCCGGGAACGCTCATCTCCACGGGAAGTCCAGGCGGCGCCGGCTATTCACGTAACCCGCAGATCTTCCTCCGGGACCGCTCCACCGTGACCGTCGGAATCGACGGTATCGGGGAGCTGACCACCCACTGCCGAATCCTCGACTGAGGGCCTCGGCTGCGGGCCGCGACGCAGGGTCGCGACGCAGGCGTCAGATCTGAATCAGGTCATCCGGCGAGATCACCGTGATGGCCGAGGTGATTGCCTCCAGCCCGGACAGACGTGCCGGCGAAAGCTGTTTGGTGACCTCTTCGCGAGACATCAGCTCTGCCTCGACGACGAGATCTGCGACACTGCGGTTCGTCAGCAGCGCGGCCTTCGCCAGAGCCGCAGCCGCTGCGTAGCCGATGAACGGCGTCAGCGCGGTGATGACACCGACCGAGGCGCCGACCATGGCGCCGAGGCGGTCTTCGTTCGCGGTGATGCCATCCACACAGTTGACGCGCAGAGTCCACATCGCCTGTCGCATCCATGTGATCGATTGGAAGATCGAGTGCGCGATCACGGGCTCGAAGGCGTTGAGCTGTAGCTGACCAGCCTCGACCGCCATAGTGACAGTCATGTCCGCGCCGACCACTGCGAAGGCCACCTGGTTCACTGCCTCGGGGATCACGGGGTTGACCTTGCCCGGCATGATGCTCGATCCGGCCTGCATCGCGGGAAGATTGATCTCACCGAAGCCCGCCTGCGGACCGGAAGACAGCAGACGCAGATCGTTGCAGATCTTCGAAAGCTTGATGGCATTGCGCTTGAGTGATGACGAGAACGACATGAAGGCACCGGTATCGCTCGTCGACTCGACGAGGTCTGTCGCGGTCTCCAGATCAAGCCCAGAAATCTGACGCAGGTGCTTCAGCACATACGGGGCGTAGCCAGCGTGGGTCGTGATGCCTGTGCCGATCGCAGTAGCGCCCATGTTGATCTCGAACATGAGCGTCGCATTCTCGGTGAGGCGAGCGTGATCCTCCCCCAACGTCGTCGCGAACCCGTGGAACTCTTGGCCGAGCGTCATCGGCACGGCATCCTGCAGCTGGGTACGCCCAACTTTCAGCACATTGTGAAACTCGCCAGCCTTGCCGAGGAACGAGCGACGCAGGAGGTCGAGCTCGTCCAGCAGCGAACGCAGGATCAGTGACAGCCCGATCTTGATCGCCGTCGGATAGACGTCGTTCGTGGACTGGCTACGGTTGGTGTGGTCGATGGGACCGAGGAAGGCATAGTCACCCTTCTCTCGTCCGGCCATCTCGAGGGCGATATTGGTGATGACCTCGTTGGCGTTCATGTTCGTCGAGGTACCAGCACCGCCCTGGATGACACCGACCGTGAACTGATCGTGGAACTCGCCGTCGATCACTCGCTGCGAGGCAGCATCAATGAGATCTGCTCGCTCGGCATCCAGAACGCCGATCTCTTTGTTCGCCCGCGCACTGGCCTGCTTGACCATGGCGAGACCGCGAATCAGATCGGGGTAGACCGAAATCGGCCGCTTCGCGATCGGGAAGTTTTCGACAGCGCGGGCCGTGTGAACGCCCCAATATGCTTCGGCGGGAATTTCCATGCTCCCGAGAGAATCGGTCTCGGTGCGAGTAGCAGTGGGCGCGGCAGAAGCCATGTCACATCCTTGTGGGTCGTGGCGAAATTACGGTGATGATCTCAGTCTATGCCTCGTGCGTCCGCACGCGAATGAGTCGTATCACGCGAATGAGTCGTATCAGTGACCCACCACGATGATGAGGATGCCAGCGAGCACAGCCGCAGCACACACCCCGAAACAGGCGTAGGCGCCGACAAGCGCAACACGCTTCTGCCCTGGGGTCAGCGGGTTCTTCCGTGCTGCCTTGGCAGCCTGCTTGGCCGCACGACTGGCCTCTTTGTCAGTGATGACAGTGATCGCATCTGTGAACTCCGCAGGAGACACCACCGGTGCATGACCGGAGCGTACGAGCATGCGCAGTCCGAGAGCGTAGAACGTGACGATGACAGTGGCGCCGATGAGTGCGGCGGCGAACACCAGCAGGAAAGCGGACCAATCGATGACGACACTCATTCTGCGCCCTCCTGCGTCGTTGTCACAGGCAGGTTCTCCGTACCGGCGTCGGGCTCTGCCTTCTTTTTGCCCTTGCGCTTACCGTTCTTGTCCTTCACCTTGTCCTTGGACTTGCCCTTGGGCTTGAACCTGGACTTGCCCTCGGACTTCGCCTTGGCCTTCGCTTCGGCCTTCGCTTCGGCCTTCGCTTCGGCCTTGGCCTTGAGCTCAGCTCTCGCTTCCTCGATGCGCTGCTGGCGACGCGTGGGCGGCGGCGTGTCTGGAAGCTCAATCGCGTGGCCAGACTCCGCGACATCACTCATCGCGTTCTCCGAGGTGACCGCGTCACGACGGGAGCGCATGAAGAGTCCGACGATCACAGCGAGCGCAAGAACCGCATCGATCGCGATACCCCAGTTGCCCAGCCACACCACCAGCAGTGCGGCAAGTGCACCGACGCCGCCTGCAGCCGGAAGCGTCAGCACCCAACCGATCGCGATGCGGCCTGCAGTGCCCCAGCGCACCGTGGAACCACGGCGTCCGAGCCCGGAGCCGATGACAGAGCCGGAGGCGACCTGTGTCGTCGAGAGCGCAAAGCCGAGTGCGCTGGAGGCGAGGATCGTCGCGGCTGTGGAACTCTCAGCGGCAAAGCCCTGCGCCGGCTTGACGTCGGTGAGTCCCTTACCGAGGGTACGGATGATGCGCCAGCCGCCGAGGTACGTACCGAGCGCGATGGTGAAGGCGCAGGCCACGATCACCCAGAACTCTGGTTCGTGGTGCTCGCCGGATTGCCAGCCGACGGTGATGAGAGCGAGCGTGATCACGCCCATGGTCTTCTGCGCGTCATTAGTTCCGTGCGCGAGGGCGACGAGCGACGAGGTGAAGATCTGCCCCCAACGGAAGCCGTCGCGCCCGTCCGGCTTGTTGTCGTAGCGACGAGTGATCGAGTAGGCGATCTTGGTCACCAGCAGCGCGATGAGGCCCGCAGTGACCGGCGCGATAAGCGCAGGCAGAATGATCTTGGACAGGACCATTCCGAAGTCGATGCCACTGGTGCCGACGCCGATGAGGGTTGCTCCGATGAGACCGCCAAACAGCGCGTGCGATGAACTCGACGGCAGGCCGAGGAGCCACGTGAGCATGTTCCACGTGATCGCACCGATGAGTCCAGCGAAGATCAGCGGCAGGAAGACATCCGCGCCCATCTTGATAATGGCATCCTCACGGACGATGCCCCCGGACACTGTCTTGGCGACCTCGGTCGAGAGGAAGGCGCCGACAAGATTCAACACGGCGGCGAGAAGCACGGCGGTCTTGGGCTTCAATGCACCGGTTGCGATGGGCGTTGCCATCGCATTCGCGGTGTCGTGAAAGCCGTTGGTGAAGTCAAAGAAGAGCGCTAGCACGATGACCAGCACGACGATGAGGGCTGCGGTTTCCACGTTCGCTTTCGGTTGTCTCAAGCAGGGATGTGCCGACGTGATCGGCGTGCTGAACGAAGAGTTCACCGTGGGTTTTACTTCCGTTAACCGGCCCCGATAAATCCTCGCACCCTCCTCGGCATCGGTCAACTCGACACCGACTAGCGTGGAACCGTGACCAACGCTCCTATCGCCGCTCGCCGCACCCATATCCGCACGCATCACGCAGACACTTTCAACGATCCTTATGAGTGGCTGCGTGAGAAGGAATCGCCAGAAGTCATCGCGCATCTCGAGGCGGAGAACGCGCACACCGATGATCAGAGCGCGCACCTCGAGAACCTCCGCGAGACGCTGTTCGAAGAGATCAAGGGCCGCGTGCAGGAGACAGATCTGTCTGTGCCGACCCGCCGGGGCGACTGGTGGTACTACGGACGCACCGAGGAAGGCTCGCAGTACGGCATCCAGTGTCGTGCGGCCGCAGTCAGCGGCGATTGGACTCCCCCGGTACTCGAGCCAGGCGTTCCTGTGCCTGGCGAGGAGATTCTGTTGGACAGCAATGTCGAAGCAGCGGGCCACGAATTCTTCTCTCTCGGCTCTTTCGACATCTCGGATGACGCGACGAAGCTGCTGTGGGCGCCCGACCTTGAGGGCGATGAGCTGTACACCATCCGCGTGCGCGATCTGGTGACAGGCGAAACACTCCCCGATGAGATCCCGAAGACCGGTGGTGGCTTCTTGACGCCAGACGGCACAGGGATCATCTACACGACCCGCGATGAGGCCTGGCGTCCAGACACGCTGTGGTTGCACCGTCTCGGCACCCCGGTCCAGGATGATGTGACGCTGTTTCACGAGCCGGATGAGCGATTCTGGCTGGGTGCGGGGCTCACCCGCAGCCGCCGCTTCCTGGTCATCGGCGTCGGATCCAGCGTCACCGGCGAGGAGTACCTCGTCGATCTGGAAGGCGACATCACCGCTGAACCGCGGCTGGTCTGGCCCCGCACCGAGGGCGTTGAGTATTCGCTCGAACACGCGATTGTTGACGGCGAGGACCGCCTCTACATCATGCACAACCAGGATGCTCTCGATTTCGAGCTCGTCTCAGTGGCGGCATCCGATCCCCAGGGCGAGCGCCACGTCGTGATCGCGCACGAGAGCGGACGTCGACTGCTGGGCATGGATGCATTCCGCGATTTTGCGACAGTGGAGTACCGCCGCGACGGCCTGGAGCAGGTCGGTCTGCTCGATTACGCGACGGATGCTGTCGACGAGTTGTCCTTCGACGAACCGTTGTACTCAGCGGGCGTGGGAGGAAACCCCGAGTGGCACTCGCCGTTCCTGCGGCTCGGTTACACCTCGTTCGTGACTCCGGGCACTGTGTACGACCTGGACCTTGCAACACGCGAACTGGTGCTGCGCAAGCAGCAGCCGGTACTCGGCGGTTACGACTCGGCCGACTACGCCCAGGCGCGCGCCTGGGCGAATGCCTCAGATGGCACTCAGGTGCCGATCTCAATGGTCTGGAAGCGCTCGTTCGGAGAACCGGGCGCTGACGTGCGTCCCGTACACCTGTACGGCTATGGCTCGTACGAGCACTCCATCGACCCCGGCTTCTCGGTGGCGCGGCTTTCGGAACTCGACCGCGGCGTCATCTTCGCTGTCGCACACGTGCGCGGCGGTGGTGAGATGGGCCGCAAGTGGTACGAAGACGGCAAGATGCTGAACAAGCGCAATACGTTCACCGACTTCGTCGCGTGCGCGGAGCATCTCATCAGCACCGGAGTGACAAGCCCGGAGCAGATGGTTGCCGAGGGCGGCAGCGCCGGTGGTCTGCTGATGGGAGCAGTCGCAAACCTCGCGCCTTCCCGCTTCGCCGGCATCCTGGCATCCGTGCCGTTCGTCGACCCGCTGACCTCGATTCTTGACCCTTCGCTCCCCCTCACCGTGATCGAGTGGGACGAGTGGGGCGACCCGCTGCACAACGCCGATGTGTATGAGTACATGAAGTCGTACGCACCGTATGAGAACGTGCAGGATGGCGTCGCCTACCCGCGCATCCTCGCCATGACATCTCTAAATGACACCCGCGTCCTGTACGTCGAGCCCGCGAAGTGGGTAGCGCGGCTGCGCGAAGCCGGGGCATCCGATGTTCTGCTGAAGTGCGAGATGGCTGCAGGACACGGCGGCGTGAGCGGTCGCTACAACTCCTGGAAGGAACGAGCCTTCGAGCTGGCCTGGATGTTCGACACGCTGGGGCTCGCCTAGCCGCGCGCCCGCGTCGCGGGTCACGGGTCGCGGGTCGCGCCCGCCCGAAATCAGGACGAAGTCCCCAGATCAGGAGGAATCTGCAGATTCCTCCTGATCCGGGGCGGATGTCCTGATTTGGGCCGCGGCGTCCTCTACTGCACAGTTGCCGAAACTCGGCACTTCTCCCCCATTCATGGGTTTAGCCCTCCGCGTGGCATGGCCGAGGCTCCATTGTGGACGCATGTTCCTCGAAGAATGGATGCGATCGCGTGACGGCGTCGCACACAGCTCCCAGATCTACGCCGCCGGATTCAGTAAGCATGCGGTCGCAGCCTCCGTGAAAAGCGGGCGGATGCTACGCGTACGGCGGTCTTGGCTCCTTCTACGCGATTGCGATCCAGCACGCGCCACTGCCGCTCGTGTCGGAGGGCGTCTGACCTGTGTCAGTGCAGCCCAGACGCTCGAGCTGTGGACCCCAGTCCATGATGAAATCCATGTAGCGGTGTCCCCCGCTGCAGCACGCTTGAACAGCGACGGCATCCATGTGCACTGGTCCGATGGGCCGATGCCATATGAGCACCGAGCCGCGATCGATCCGCTGATCAATGTGCTGTTCCATGTCGCACGCTGTCAGCCACGCGCCGATGCGCTGGCGATCTGGGAGTCGGCCCTCAACAAGAAGCTGATCAACATTGACATCCTGAAGGCAGTTGCCTGGCACAGTGATGCCGCGAACAGCCTGGCTGCGCTGGCATCCGCTCTGTCCGATTCTGGGCTGGAAACACATTTCGTTGAGCTCATGCGCGCAGTCGGCGTCAACGTACGCCAGCAGGTCTGGATCGACGGACATCCGGTCGACGCCTTGATCGGCGACCGTTTGATCGTCCAGCTCGACGGATTCGCGTTCCACAGCAACGCTGGCGACCGTCGACGCGACATCGCCGCGGACGTCAGACTGCGGCTACTCGGCTTCACGGTGCTTCGGTTCGACTACCAGCAGGTGCTGTTCCAACCAAAGTGGGTGCAGGAATCCATCCGGATCGCGATGGCTCAGGGCCTGCATCTCGCAGCCTGACAGCATCCGAGATCAGGACGAAGTCCCCAGATCAGGAGGAATCTGCAGATTCCTCCTGATCTGGGGCGGATGTCCTGATTTCGGCGACGCAGCAGCCAGCAGCCAGCAGCCAGCAGCCAACAACTCAGCCGAACAGTGCGGCAGCCTCGTCGTAGCGGTAGCGCGGCACCGTGTTGAGCTCGCCCAGAGCCTCTTCGAACGGCACGCGCACAATGTCGGTGCCCTTCATGGCCACCATCTGGCCCCACGCGCCTGCGACGATGGCGTCAGCCGCGTGCAGACCGAGGCGTGTCGCGAGAACGCGGTCGAAGCCTGACGGCGAGCCGCCACGCTGGATGTGGCCGAGAATCGTCGCGCGGGTCTCGATGCCGGTGATGCGCTCGATCTCGGGTGCGAGTAGGTCGCCGATGCCACCGAGACGGGGCCGGTTGAAGGCATCCAGCCCCTTGTCGCTGAACGCCTCGTCCATACCGAGAAGCTTGAACCCCTCCGAGACTACGACGAGAGGTGCGCGACCGCGATCGTGGGCGCTGGCGACGAGCTCTGTGATGTCATCGATCGACATCGGTACCTCAGGGATGCAGATGACATGCGCACCGGCGGCCATCCCTGCGTGCAGGGCGATCCAGCCGACGTGGCGACCCATGACCTCGGCGACCATGCAGCGCTGGTGCGAGTCACCGGTGGTACGCAGTCGGTCCATCGCGTCGGTGGCGATGTTGACCGCAGTGTCGAACCCGAAGGAGTAATCCGTCGCTCGCAGATCATTGTCGATCGTCTTCGGCACGCCGAGCACATTCAGCCCGTCTTTGGCGAGCCGGTCGGCCGCGGCCAACGTGCCTTCGCCGCCGATCGCGATGATTCCATCGATCTTGTGGCCGTAAAGCGTCTTGGCGATGTTCTCTGCGCCACCACGATCACCCTCATAAGGGTTCGTGCGGCTGGTGCCGAGAATTGTGCCGCCAACCTTCGACAGGCCCTTGACCTCGTGGCGGGTGAGCGGCATGAAGTCGCCCTCGACGACTCCTCGCCATCCGTCACGGATGCCGACGAATTCAAGATCGTAGCTGGTGGTGCCCTTGAGCACGATGCCGCGGATGACCGCATTGAGTCCGGGGCAGTCGCCGCCGCTGGTAAGAATACCGATCTTCATGCTGATGCCTTCAGAGGTCTCGGGAGTAGGACGGGCGACGTTGCCTGATCTCGACCCTAGTGGGCATCAGAGTCCCGCGCCATTCGATGGGCGCGAGAACCTTCAATCTTGCGCACTGATTCGTGGCCATTCGAGGATCTTCTGCAGATCGTGCAGAAAATCCCCGAATCGACCCGAAAGAAGTGCAGTTCTTGCGCCTTGCTGCGCCTCCGACGTCAGGACCCGAGGGCTTGACGCAGCAGGTGCATGAGTGCTGCCACCTGCACAGACTCGCTCGGGGTCTCGTCGAACGCTTCGCCGTCCAGTGCACGAGCCGCAAGGCCCTGCTTCTGGTCGATGAGCTCAGCGATCTTCGTATCGATCGTGTGCGCAGCGATGATGCGCCAGGCGGTGACCGGCTCATCCTGTCCGATGCGGTGTACGCGGTCGATCGCCTGAGTCTGCTCGGCTGCGGTCCAGCTCAGCTCGGCGAGCACCACGTTCGACGCCGCCTGCAGGTTGAGACCGACACCGGCTGCGGTGAGCGAACACACCGCGATGCCGACGTTCTCGTCGCCGTTGAAATCATCGATCGCCTGCTGCCGCGCTGGCGTGGTCTGATCTCCACGAATCGAGACGTAGCGGATGCCCGCGGACGCGAAGTGCGCCTCTGCCTGATTCATGACGTCGATGTGCTTGGCGAAGAAGACGACCTTGCCCACCGAGCGCTGCAACTGTGCCGCGTAATCGGCTGCCAGCCCAGCCTTGGCCTGGCCGATCTTGCGCACCATCGTGAAGACGTTGTCTCCGCCGGTTCCGGCCGCTTTCGACTCTTCCAGCTCGTTGTGTGCGACAAGGCGGACGATGTCCTCGTCAATCTCACCAGGGGCAAGACCGCGGTCACCGCGCGCCTCGAGGATGCGACGGTACTTGGCGGCCAGTCGCTCGCCCAGCTCGCGCTCGGCCTGACGAATGCCGCGCCCGAACTCGTCATCCAACTGCACAGGCAGGTCGGCAACGAGTTTGTCTGGCAGGTCGGCTGCGACGTCTTTCTTCTTACGCCGGACGATTCCCATCGAGATCACCGCATCGCGCGCCTCGGGGTAGAACGCCTTGTCGGCGGGCGTGTGTCCGGTTGCATCCAGCTTGCCCATCAACTCGGCCCCAGGCTTGTCACCAGTGGTCCAGCCCAGGAAACGCCAGATCGCATCGAAGTCTTCGACATCGTTGATCAGCGGCGTACCGGTGAGCGCCAGCATGAGCGGGTTACGCATGTGTTCCCGCACCCGGGTCGCGAGTGCGAGCACATTCTGCGAACGCTGCGAAGAAAGGTTCTTGATGAAGTGCGCCTCATCGACGACCATGCCCTTCAGCCCGATCGAGCTGAGCCAGGACAGGTGACGGTCAAGGATCTCGTAGTTCACAATGAACACGTCGGCGAATGCGTCGATGTCAGTGCCATCACCCTGGATGACAGTGGCGCGCCGCTGCGGCGTCCAGCGCTCAACTTCGCGTGCCCAGTTCATCTTGACGACGTTGGGAACCACGACGAGCAGCGGATAGGCGTCGACGATGGATGCCGCGAGTACCGACTGTGCTGTTTTGCCGAGGCCCGGCTCATCCGCGAGCAGGAAGCTGCGGTGTCCCCCGCGCACGGATTCAAGGAAGCGCGACTGATGCACCATGACCTCAAGGCCTTTGGGCGAGATGTGGTCGTACTCCGGCACCGGGGGCAGCTCCATGGAAGCTGCTGAGCCACCGGCTCCGGTCTCGAACGCCTTGTACAGCGGACCCATGAGTTCCCAGCCGTCCAAACGGCGACGAGGTGTCGTCGTCGTGCGCGGCGTGAGATCTGGAGCGAGGAACGGGTTGGCAAGTTGCCGTGATTCGACAGCCGGCGGCGTCACCTGGCGTTCTGCGAGGGCCGCGGGAACGACCGGCGCCTGCACCGGAGCAACATCAGTGATGATGAGTTCTTCCGGAGCTAGTTCCGCACCGGATTCCAGCAGCCAGTCACGTCGCATGCGTTTGGCGACGGGGCTCGCGGCCTGGTCTGCCTCGAGCAACTGGATGAGTGACGTGTCACGTGCGGCGGTCTTCGCGAGAATCGTTGCAACGCCGTCGAGCCGCTTGAGCAGCTCGGCGCGTGCGGAATCGCTGAACGCGGCATCCGTCTTCACTCTGGCGCGCTCCTCGCGCACCAGGAAGGCGATCACCTGGAACTTGACCCGATTGGTGGGACCGAGCTTGCCGCGCTGTGCCTTTGCCTCGATCTCGCGCACCTTGCGCGCGAGAATCGGGATCAGCGGGGCATCGTCGTCGCGACGGGATGTCTTCTTGCGCCGTGTTGCGGCGGTTGCCGTAGTCGGCATGCTCCTCCTGAGCGTGAAAATCGAATCGCCATGAGAGGCGGTTCGTGCCGTACGAATAGTCCGCGTGTGGCGTGAGCCAGGACCGTGCGGACACTGTCTGGTCTTCATCAGGGCACCGTTGAGGCGCACACCGGAAGAAGATCTGACAACAGTTTAGGTCATACCCACGACAAAACGCCGAATGGCGGGCATTCAGGCGCGTACTTCACCCGTCAACAGGGCACGTGCAGCGACGACATCGGCCGCCATCTGATCCTTCAGCGCCTCGATACCGGCGAAAGCGACCATGCCGCGCAGCCGTTCGGTGAACTCGACAGTGACGTCATGGCCGTACAGATCGAGGGCATCCTCATCCAACACATGGGCCTCGACCTGACGCACCAACACGTCATCGAAAGTCGGATTCGTGCCGACCGATACGGCCGCAGGATGCCGCACACCGGTGTCGTGGTCGACGAGCCAGCCTGCGTACACGCCGTCCGCGGGGACGAGCGCATCGACGAGCTCAGAAAGATTCGCCGTCGGGAACCCGAGTTCGCGACCGCGTTTGAGTCCATGAACGACTTCGCCGCGAACATCGACCGCACGTTCGAGCACTTCTGCTGCCGTTTTAACGTCACCCTCGGCGAGCAGTTCGCGGATCCAACTGGATGAGACGCGACGCTCAGAATCTTCGAGATACACGTCCTCGACCACATCTACGGTGAAGCCGTACTTCGGACCGAGGGTGCGAAGTAGCTCCGGTGTTCCCGCTCCGCGATGGCCGAATCGAAAATCACTACCGACGAGCACTGTGGACACATGCAGCGCGCCCACCAGGATCTCGGCCACGAACTCTTCCGCATCGCGTGATGCGAGCGCCCGGTCGAAGGTGAGCAGCAGGGTGGCATCGAGCCCGAGTTCACCAAGCAGTTCAAGCTTGCGCTCAGTCGACACCACGTTCTTCGGGCAGAGCTCAGGGCGCAGCAGAGCGAGCGGGTTGCGGTCGAAGGTGACGGCGACGGCGCGCGAGCCGGATGCTGCAGCATCCACCTTGAGTCGTTCGATAACTGCCCGATGACCCGCGTGCACGCCATCGAATTTTCCGATGGCGACGGCTGCAGGCCCGAAGTCGTCCGGCACCTCGCTGGGGTCGCGGAAGACGATCATGCGCCCGCCTCGACAGGCTTATGGGTGCGCAGCCACCAGATCCCGAACACCGGAAGAATCAGAGGAATGAACAGGTACCCCCGACCAAACATCGACCAGACGGAGTCGTGCTGAAACAGATCCGGCAGCGTGAGGCTCAAAATGCCTACCGCGATGACACCGATGAGTTCGAAGACGATCGCGATCCACGCGACGGTATACCAGCCTCGACGGCCGGCGAGGATGAGTCCGAGCGTCGCGACGATGTAGACGACGGCCGCGAGGCTCGAAAGCGAATACGCCAGGGGCGCTTCCTCGAACTTGCGCACGATCTGAACGAAGCTTCGGCCGGTGGCAGCAAGCGCCATCACGGCATAGACGATGACAAGGACACGGCCGATGCCGGTCATCCGAGTGCGGGTTTCGGTGATGCTCATAGCGTCCTCCATCCTAATCGCGCGAGGCACCGCTCAGCGCCGCAGGCTACGCGAGCTGGATCGTCCAGATGACTTGCATGCGCCACACCATAATCGCGACCGCAACTGCGGCCAGCCCTAGGATGACCGTGCTCCAGCGGGTGCGGTCCAACAGCGCCCAGATCACGCCACCGACGGGCACGAGAACGGCGGAGACGAGATACACCCAGAACTCCAACAGATCTCCGGTGGGAGGATTGCCGGCCAGCGGCGAGACGATCCCGACGACGATTTGAACGATCAGCAGCACTTCGACCAGTGCCAAGGCGCCGACGGTGAAGTCGCTCGGGCGACGGCCAGTGAGCCCCGCAATCACGCAGAACAGCCCGACGGCGACGGCGACGGCGATCTGAACAATCGTGAACCACAGGATCATCGCGCTTCCTCCGGCATGTTCATGGCGCTTTTCACGTCGCTCCCCCGCTTTTCGACGATTCCCACGAGAGCACCGTCCGGGTCGATCGCAGCGGCAAGGGCTCCGTCGATCCTGGATGCCTGATCCGCAAGGCGCTTGCCATGGCGCAGATCACGCGCCTCATCGGCAGACACTTCAAGCGGCTGCAGTATCTGTGATGCTGCCGCAGCCGGCGTCAGCGTCACAGCGCCCACGAGTTCATCCAGGCCGACTGCGCCGGTTACCTCGAACGGACCGATCCTGGTGCGACGCAGCGCCGTGAGATGCCCACCGACGCCGAGGGAATCCCCCAGGTCGCGTGCGAGCGCACGGATGTAGGTACCGGATGAGCAGTCGACGACGACATCGAGATCGATGAGGCCTTCACTGCCGCGCTGCGCGAGAAGTTCGAAACGTGACACGGTGACCGCTCGTGCCTTGAGCTCCACATGTTCTCCGGCTCGAACTCGGTCGTAGGCACGCCGCCCGTCGACCTTGATTGCCGAAACGGCGCTGGGAACCTGAGAGATGTCTCCGGAGAGCGCCGCAATGCCCTCGGTGATCTGCTCGCCCATGATCGCTGCCACGGCCGCGGCATCCGCTGTCACCGTAATCTCGCCCTCAGCATCATCGGTTGAGGTCGCCTGCCCGAGCCGAATCGTCGCGAAGTAGGTTTTGTCCGCACCGACGACGTAGGTGAGTAATCGGGTAGCGCCCTCGATGCCGATCACGAGGAGGCCAGTAGCCATCGGATCGAGCGTGCCGGCGTGTCCGACCTTGCGCGTTCCGAATGCACGGCGGGTACGAGCGACGACGTCGTGACTGGTCAGCCCACCGGGCTTGTCAACGAGAAGAATGCCTGGCGCGACCATCTCTCCAGCCTACCGAGACTTGCTCTGAGGTGCGTCCGTCGCACTGCACGTAGGCTATCGAGGTGCCTGTGCCATCGATCTCTTCGACACACCTGCCGCCGGTGCTCGCGGATTGGTATCTCCGCAGCGCACGCGATCTTCCGTGGCGGCGCGCTGAGTTCCATGACCGCTTCGGCGCATGGGGCACGCTGGTGAGCGAGTTCATGCTGCAGCAGACGCCGGTAGGCCGAGTGATTCCGCATCTGGAAGCATGGCTGGAGCGCTGGCCGACTCCGCGCGAGATGGCGCAGGCGACGCCAGCACAGGTCGTACAGCAGTGGGCGAATCTGGGATATCCGCGACGTGCGCTCTGGCTGCACCGCGCCGCAATCGAGATCACCGAACGCCACGGCGGACAGGTACCACGCGATGTCAATGCGCTCCTCGCTCTGTCCGGCATCGGCGACTACACCGCACGCGCCGTCGCGGTCTTCTCATATGGCGATCGTCACCCTGTCGTCGATACCAACACGCGGCGGGTGCTGGCTCGTGCCCTCGAAGGAAGGTCTCAGCCAGGACCGGCCGCGCGTCGCGATCTCATAGCGATGGATGCTGTGCTTCCCGTGAATGTATCTGAGTCTGCCGTCTTCAACGCCGCCATGATGGAGCTCGGCGCCATGGTGTGCACCGCCCGTGCGCCGAAGTGCGAGCAGTGCCCGATAGCCGCGCAGTGCGCATGGGTAGCATCCGGACGCCCTGACACGGGCGACGTCAGGCGACGTCAGGCCCGATACGAGGGTTCAGATCGACAGACGCGCGGTGCCGTTCTGAAGGCATTGCGCACTGCCGATGACAGCGCGGTTCCGCTCGATGCCGTGATTCACGATTGGACGGATGCCGCGCAGCGCGACCGTGCGATCGATTCGCTCATCGAAGACGGCCTCGCCGAGGCAGTCGACGGGATGCTGCGGCTGCCCCGCTGACCACGTCGCCGCCGGCCAGGTCCCTACAGGCCACGTCACCGCAGGCTCAGGTGTGCCGCCCTGTGCGATGCGCGAGCACCGCGAGTTCAACTCGTTTGCGCACACCGAGCTTTTTGAAGATCCGGCCTGTGTGCACCTCTACCGTGCGCACTGAGACTTCGAGCTCCACAGCAATCTCATGGTTCGACGAGCCTTCGACTACGCGCATGGCTACCTCGAGTTCCCGCTCTGTGAGCACCGCAGCCCAGACCGTGCGGCTGGCTTCGAGAGGGTCAACATCGTGAATGATGGCAATGGGCATCGTGGCGATCTGGGCATTGGCCTCGATCTGCGTGTGCAGTCGCGCCAATCGCACATCGACAGCGTCACGCCATGCCGCGGCTCCGGCATCATCGAACAGGCTCCGCGCCGCGCGCAGGAAACGTCTGCCCGCGCGCGCGTCACCCCTGATGAGATGGGCTGAGCCGAGCATCGCTTCAACCCGTCCCCGAGCGAACGGCGATCGGAGCTTCCGTGCAGCGTCGGCGACGTCGGCGCATTCCCGCCGCCAACTCGTCTCCGGCAGCGATCGGATGCGCCTGCGCAATCCCCTGGCCTCGCTCAGAGCTCGCGGCTCCACACACACCCGTTCGATCACCGGTCCGACCTCGTCGAGGCCGGGAACAGCGAACGGATGCTGCGGTGCTCCACGGTCATGCCACAGGGTCATCTCCATGGCTGCACGCTCGGAGTTGCCAGCCAAGTACGCCTCGAGTCCGTTGTCAACGAGCCGATCGACTCGGCTCCCACCCGGCAACGTCTGCACGAGCGACTGGGCGAGAGGTCCCGTCGTGCCGAGCACCGCGATGTCGAGTCGTTGAGCGAGTGTCGCACCGAGCCCCGCGAAAGGAATTCCGATGGGAAGGTCCACCGCAGCAGCGATCAGCCGATCTCTGGCGGTCGCTACATCACCGCGCCAAAAATGCAGCAGTGCTTCCGTCACCGCGAGATATGCGTCGACGATGGGGCTGTATTCGAACCCCGCCACCATCGGATCGGTCTCGCGGATCCGCCCAGTCTGCGCCCTGGACAACAGCTGCAGCCCGCTCTCGATGTCGCCGTCCAGCGCGGCATGCAGCGCACCGATCATCCCACCGGAGAAGGGGCCTTCTGACGGTGAGAGGATTGTCTCGACATCTCGGGTGAGTGTCGAACACAGCGCGAGCGCCGAGTCTCGGATCACACCGTCCGCACCGGATCGCAGATCTGCATCGCGGAGCTCGATGAGCCACGCGCGCATTGACGAAGTGGCACCGCGCTCCGCGCACAGCACTGATGAGAGCCCCGCGGTGCGCGCCCAGGCCTGCCAGCGTGCGGCGTCCGCGATGCGCGGGCGGTGGTGGGTTGGATCAAGAATCGGAACGACGCCTTGAAGCGCTGTCTCGGCGATCAACAGGCTTGCTAATGCCTGCGCTCGGTGTTCCACGGCGCCGTTCGGGAACAGGCTGCCCAGCCAGTCGGCAGCATCCTCCACGCACCCCGCGCCGATCGCCGCGACGCCTGCGATCAACCGTGCTTCGTCGCGATCCGCACCGATGGCATGATCGGCTGCTTCCGCGGCGACGACGAATGCCCAGTCCGGATGTCCGCCTTCGGCGAGCTCTCGTGCCGCGCTGATCAGAGCCGGAACGATGTGGGGTAGGCGCTGCACGGCGCCGCGCGCTGTGTGCCACTGAACGGCAATCTGATCCCCGCGAGCATTCCGCACGACGGCCAGCAACGTGTGTGCTCGACTGCGCTCCGAGGCGGTCGCCGTATGACGCAGCCAGATCGGCATACGCACATCGACAAAAGCGAAGCGTCCGTGCACGATGTTCAGGTGGGCGACGAGCCCACCTGCAATGAGGTCGTCGACGCGGTGCTCCGATGCCCCGAGCAACGTGTCAAGGTGGTCATCGGTGCACAGCGCCGCGAGCAAAAGAACGAAGAACTCTTCCGCGGACAGCCGAATCGGATCGAACTGTGCGGAGATCGACAGTACGAGTGGGAGTGACAGCGGAAGCATCCGGTAGCCACTGCGCTGTGCAGAAGTCAGTGCCGCCGCGACTTCGCACACCGTCTGCGCGTCACCGTTCAGCCGTCGGCTGAGCTTCGCAACGACATGCGGCGCGGTGGCGAGTCCACGTTCGAGTAGATCGCGGGTGATCTCAGAGATGAGATCACGTTCATCGACAGCGGTCGGGCGCAGACGTAAGTCGCCGTGCCACACCGTCGACACAAGCCCGCTCCCCTCTGCGTTCCAGTCCCATTCGCTGCCGGCCGGGCCGACAATGGGGATCAGAGTATCAGAAGGGGAAAAATCGACTAGCGGGCGCCGTCCTCAGCGTCATCCTCGTCATCGTCGTCATCAGCGTGCGCGTACGGATCAGCTTCACCCGCGTGCTGTGCACCAACGGCGAGCTTGGCCACCTCGGCGTCGCGCTGTTGCGCCTGATGCAGCAGCGCCGTGATGTTGCTCGCGTTGTCCGGGAGAGCATCCAGGATGAACTCAAGCGTAGGCACCAGGCGAGTGTTCAGGTGTCGCCCGACCTCACTGCGCAGCAGCCCGGTCGCAGAAGCGAGGGCAGCACCACTGGAGATGCGCTCCTCCTCGGTACCGAGCACTGTATAAAACACCGAAGCGTTCTGCAGATCACCCGTGACGCGGACGTCGGTGATCGTGACGAAACCAAGTCGCGGATCGCGCAGCCCCTTGTCGAGGCGTTCCGCGAGGATGACGCGAATGCGGTCTGCCAGACGAGCCTGTCGTTCTCCAGCCATTTCCTTCTCCTCTGTGACGAATGAGGGGCGCCCGCAGGCGCCCCTCATAGATCGATCAGATCAGCCGCGAGGCTTCTCGATCAACTCTGTGGTCTCGATCTCGTCGCCGATCTGGATGTCGTTGAACTTACCGAGTCCGATGCCGGCCTCGAAGTCCGTGCGGACCTCGGTGACGTCATCCTTGAAGCGGCGCAGCGACTCGATGGCCAGGCCATCGGCGAGGACAACGCCTTCGCGGATGACACGAGCCTTGGCGTTGCGCGTGATCGTTCCCGAGCGGACGATGACACCCGCGATGTTACCGATCTTCGAGGAGCGGAACACCTCACGAATCTCAGCGACACCCGACTTGACCTCTTCGTACTCTGGCTTGAGCATGCCCTTGAGGGAGCTCTCGATCTCGTCGATCGCCGAGTAGATGACCGAGTAGAACCGGACATCCACGCCTTCGCGTGCCGCAGCCTCACGGGCCTTGGGGTCAGGACGGACGTTGAAGCCAACGATGATCGCGTTATCGATCGTCGCCAGGTTCACATCCGACTCGGTCACAGCGCCAACACCACGGTGGATGATGCGCAGCTGGACCGTGTCGTCGACCTCGATCTTGAGCAGCGACTCCTCCAACGCCTCGACGGCACCGGAGACGTCACCCTTGATGATGAGGTTGAGCGTCTCGACCTTGCCCTCTTCAAGAGCACGGGTGAAGTCTTCAAGCGAGATGCGCTTGCGGGCCTTGGCCAGCAGAGCATTGCGCTGTACGGCTTCACGCTTCTCAGCGATCTGGCGAGCCATGCGGTCTTCTTCGGTAACGATGAAGACGTCGCCGGCACGCGGCACAGAGTTCAGCCCCTGCACCTGCACCGGACGAGACGGGTAAGCCTCTTCGACTGCATCGCCGTTCTCGTCGAGCATGGCGCGGACGCGGCCGTAAGCCGTGCCTGCCACGATCGAGTCACCGATGTGCAGCGTTCCGGACTGGATGAGCACTGTCGCGATCGAACCGCGGCCCTTGTCGAGCTTCGCCTCAATGGCGACACCACGGGCAGCCTTGTTCGGGTTGGCGGTCAGGTCAAGACCCGCATCCGCGACGAGCAGCACAGCGTCCAAGAGTTCCTGGATGCCGGTGTTCGCACGAGCCGAGACATCGATGAACATGACGTCTCCGCCATACTCCTCTGCGACGAGGCCGTATTCGGTGAGCTGCTGACGGACCTTGGCCGGGTTGGCCTCGGGCTTGTCAACCTTGTTCACTGCGACGACGATCGGAACACCGGCCGCCTGCGCGTGGTTCAACGCCTCAACCGTCTGCGGCATGATGCCGTCATCGGCTGCGACCACCAGGATCGCAAGGTCGGTGACCTGTGCACCACGAGCACGCATGGCGGTGAACGCCTCGTGACCCGGTGTGTCAATGAACGTGATCGCACGCTCATGGCCCTCGTGCTCGGTCCAGACCTGGTAGGCACCGATGTGCTGGGTGATGCCTCCGGCCTCACCCTCGATGACGTTGGTCTTGCGGATCGCGTCAAGAAGGCGTGTCTTACCGTGGTCGACGTGACCCATGACGGTGACAACCGGCGGACGAATCTCGAGGTCGTCTTCGCTCTCAGCTTCCAGCTCGCTGTCAAGATCGAGACCGAAGCCCTCAAGGAGCTCCTTGTCCTCGTCCTCAGGCGAAACCATCTGGATCTTGTAGCCCAGCTCGACTCCGAGAACCTCGAAGGTAGCCTCATCCAGCGACTCGGTGGCCGTGGCCATCTCGCCGAGGTTGAAGAGAATTGTGACCAGGGTGCCCGGCTGCACTGTGTAGCCGGTCAGCGTCTCGATCTTGTCTGCGAAGTCGGCGATCGATGCGCCGCGGCGCATCCGAATGATCTCTCCGTTACCGCGGGTGACATTGACGCCACCGACGATCGGAGCCGACCGCATTTCAAATTCCTGCCGCTTCGCCCTACGCGACTTGCGCTGCTTGGACTTGCCGCCACCCTTACCGAAGGCACCTGCTGTACCGCCGCCGGGTCCACGACCACGACCGCCGCCGCCACCGGGACGACCAGCGAAACCGCCGCCACCCCCGGGACGTGCACCGGGTCCGCCGGTACCTGCGCCAGCACCACCGGGACGACCGGGGCCGCCTGGACGCTGCTGGAACGGTGCGCCACCCGGACGTCCACCCGGACCGCTGCGCGGAGCGCCGGGACGGGGTGCGCCGGGACGCGGAGCGCCCGGACGAGGTGCACCGGGACGCGGTGCCTGCGGGCGAGGAATGTTTCCGGGCGTCGGGCGCTGGCCCATGCCCTGAGCGGAAGCGAACGGGTTGTTACCCGGACGCGGACCCGCTGGTCGCTGGCCCATCCCCTGCGAAGTGGAGAAGGGGTTGTTGCCGGGGCGCGGTGCGCCAGGCGCCGGAGCGCCCTTGCCGGCAGACGATTCAGTCGGCTCATCCGACTTCTTTGCCGTGGGCTCCGCCGCAGCGGGTGCTGGAGCCGCGGGAGCTGCCTCGGGGGCAGGTTCCACGGGAGCCGGCTCGGGGGCAGGCTTCGGACCCGGCTTGGGTCCGGGAGTCGGTGGCTTCGGGCCGGGCTTGGCAGCCGCGGTCTTCGAAGCAGTCGCAGGCTTTGACTCTGCAGCAGGCTTGTCGCCAGCCGGCTTCGCGTCAGCCTTGGGCTTGGCAGCATTGTCGGCCTCGATGGCCGCACGGAGCTTGCGAGCCACTGGAGGCTCAATCGTCGATGAAGGACTCTTGACGAATTCGCCGATTTCCTTCAGCTTCGCGAGTGCGAACTTGCTGTCGACGCCGAGTTCAGCGGCAATCTCGTGTACACGTGGTTTGGCAGCCACAATTCTCCTGTCTGGGTTGGTCTACCCAAACAGGGCAGACCACTAGTTGCGGACGGGTCTCATTTCGAGCCGTTCACTTTGATTCCATAGCCATTTAGCCGTTTCTCGATGGTCTGCGTATCCAGAGATGTGGACACACGGAGTGCTCGTGCGAAAGCGCGACGCCGCAGTGCGGCCGCCATGCATTCCTGTGTCGGATGCAGCCACGCGCCCCTCCCCGGCAGCACGGCACTCTCATCAATGATGAGAACGTCGCCCTGAGCCACCACTCTGAGCAGAGCAGTTCGGGAAGCACGCACGCGACAACCGACGCATGTTCGTACTGGATCCATCTTACACCGTGCCGCTGGGTGACAACTCCGCGACCTTCCGGTCAGTCGAGGATGCTGTCGGGCTGGATGTCGATCTTCGCACCGGTCAGCTTGGCCGCAAGTCGGGCGTTCTGCCCTTCCTTGCCGATCGCGAGCGACAACTGATAGTCCGGCACCAGCGCACGCACGGCCTTGGTGTTCGCATCCAGCACGAAGGCGCTCGTGACCTTCGCTGGCGAAAGCGCATGAGCGACGAAGGTCGAAAGATCTTCGTCGTAATCGACGATGTCGATCTTCTCCCCTGCGAGTTCCTCGGTTACGGCGCGCACGCGACGACCGAGCTCACCGATGCAGGCGCCCTTGGCGTTGATCGACGGGTCGTTGGCCTTCACCGCGATCTTCGTGCGGTGACCCGCTTCACGGGCGAGTGCGACGATCTCGACGAGACCGGCCGCGATCTCGGGGACCTCCAGCGCGAAGAGCCTGCGCACGAGGCCAGGGTGGGTGCGCGAGACGGTGATCTGCGGTCCCTTGAGCCCCTTGGCGACGGCGGTCACGTAGACGCGCAGACGCGAACCGTGGGTGTAGTCCTCGCCCGGCACCTGCTCCTCGGGGGGAAGAATGGCCTCGATGCTGCCAAGGTCGACGTGGATCATGCGGGGGTTCGGTCCTTGCTGGATCACACCCGCGACGATGTCGCCTTCCTTGTCCTTGAAATCACCGAGCACAACGTCATCGGCGATGTCGCGGAGGCGCTGGCTGATGACCTGCTTGGCGGCAAAGGCAGCGATGCGGCCGAAATCATCCGGCGTGGCATCCTCTTCGCCGATGATGGCGCCCTCTTCGTCGGTGACCGGCTGAAGAATGGAAACGTGCCCCGACTTGCGATCAAGTTCGACGCGAACGCCGGCGGGAATGGTGCCGTCCTCAGAGACGTGCTTTCCGTACGCCGTCAGAACGGCCTGCTCGATGATCGCGACGAGTTCGTTGAAGGGAATCGCCTTCTCCTTCTCGATACCGCGCAGCAGCCCCAGTTCGATGTCCATAACGGCCTCCATATTCAGCTCTCGCCGCAGCATCCTGCACGCGCGGCACCGTACTACGATACCCGCTCTCGGAGAAGGTGTCAGCCGACGGCGTGCGCCGAGCCCAGTGCATTGATCGCGTCGATGAGCCGGTAGAGGCCGCCGACCTCGCGCTGTCGCAGACGCAGGGACAGCCGTGGCAGATCGACGCGGTCGTTGTCCGCAATCTCAACGGGAAGCGCGCCTGCGTACTCGATGCACCCCTCGGCCAAGAACGGTGCGAACTCGTCGTTGAGGCTCTCTACCTCGGCACCGGTAGGTGTGTGCTTCAGTCGCAGCACCAGCACATCGTCAACCCAGCGCAGCGAGTCGTAGTTGCGCCAGAATCCGGTGATCTCGGCCACCGCTGCTTCTGCGGAATCGGTGACGAGCACTCGGTCGAAGTCGTCGGCGGAGATGACCCCAGCGGGGATCAGGCTCTCTGCGATGAAGTGTTCCAGCCCCTTCCAGAAGGTGCCGCCAGGCTCATCCAGCAGCACGATCGGCACGGGCTCCGCCTTGCCGGTCTGCTGCAGCGTCAACAGCTCGAACATCTCGTCCATCGTGCCGAAGCCGCCAGGCAGGCAGATAAAGCCGGTGGATTCCTTCACGAGCATGAGCTTGCGGGTGAAGAAGTACTTCATCTCGACCGAGTGCGTGTCCTTCGCGACCACGGCATTCGGCTTCTCTTCGAACGGTAGCTTGATCGAGACGCCCAGCGCCATCTGCTCACCCGCGCCTTCGGCTGCGGCCTGCATGATGCCAGGGCCGGCTCCGGTGACGACCATCCAGCCGCGCTCGGCGAGTACCGAGGCCACCGAGCGTGCCTGCACGTAAAGCGGGTCGTCCTGTCTGGTGCGCGCCGATCCGAAAACGGTGACCTTGGGCACGTCTGCGTACGGGCGGAACAATCGGAACGCATCGCGCATCTCGACGAGTGCCGCCGACGCGATCTTGAGATCGAGCCGGTCGGTGTCTTCTTGGCCGAGCAGGATGCCGGTGCTGAGTATCCGTCGGATCAGCGTGCGGTTGGCGGTGATCCCCGCTTCGGTCATGATCTCGTCGATCGCTGCGGGGAACTCGTCGGGCTGCGCGTCGGTCATGTCAGCGGATCAGTCGCTCGATAGCGTCGTCCAGTGAGAGCGCATCGCGTTCCCCCGTACGGCGGTCCCAAAGCTCGACCTGGCCTTCTGCAGCGCCACGTCCGATGACGAGAACGCGCGGGACGCCAACGAGCTCTGCGTCGCCGAACTTCACGCCGGGCGATACCTTCGGACGGTCGTCATAGAGCACATCGATGCCTGCAGCCTCGAGCTGTGCGGATGCTTGCTCTGCGACCTCGTACGCGACCTGATCACGACCGGCTGCGACAACGTGCACATCGAACGGCGCCACGGACGCGGGCCAGATGAGCCCCTTGTCGTCGTTGTTCAGCTCCGCGATGATCGCGAGGATGCGGGTGACGCCGATGCCGTAGGACCCCATCGTGACGGTGACGAGCTTGCCGTTCTCATTGAGCACCTTCAGCCCGAGAGCTTCGGCGTACTTGCGGCCGAGCTGGAAAACGTGGCCGATCTCCATGCCACGAGCAAGAGTCACAGGCCCTGACCCGTCGGGTGCGGGGTCGCCTGCGCGGACATTAGCGATCTCGACGATGCCATCGGCCTCGAAGTCGCGACCGGCGATGACGGTGTGCGCGTGCTTCTGGTCGACGTTGGCGCCGGTGATCCAGCGGGTGCCCTCTGAGACGCGAGGGTCTACGAGATAGCGGATGCCGGTGGCGGATTCCTCGCCGAGCACGGCACCTGTGGGTGACCAGGGTCCGATGTAGCCCTTCACGAGCAGCGGATACTTCGCAAAGTCCTCGTCGATTGCCGTGGTGACCTCGGCGGGAGCGAAAGCGACCTCTGCACGCTTCTGATCGACCTCACGGTCGCCGGGGATGCCAACAATCACAAGCTCGCGCGTGCCATCGAGATGCGTAAGTGCGAGGACCACGTTCTTCAGCGTGTCAGCGGCCGTGTACTCGCCGTCGAGCACCGCGTTCGAGTGTGCGACAAGCGTCTCGATCGTCGGAGTGTTCGGGGAGTCGAAGATCGTCGCTTCGGGTGCGTCGTCGAAAGGGATAGCGTCGGAGACGGCCGTCGTGAACGCCTCAACGTTCGCGGCATAGCCGCCGTCGCTGCGCACGAAGGTGTCTTCGCCCACGGGCGTCGGGTGCAGGAATTCCTCGCTACGCGAGCCGCCCATGGCCCCCGCATCCGCCTGCACAATGACGTGCTCCAGGCCTAGTCGCTGGAAAATGCGCTCATAGGCATCCCGCTGCGCCTGGTAACTGGCGTCAAGTCCTGCGTCGGATGCATCGAAGGAGTAGGCATCCTTCATGGTGAACTCGCGGCCACGCAGCAGGCCGGCACGAGGGCGAGCCTCGTCGCGGTACTTGTCCTGGATCTGAAAGAGCGTCAGCGGCAGGTCTTTATACGAGGAGTACATGTCTTTCACGAGAAGCGTGAACGCCTCTTCGTGGGTGGGGGCGAGAAGGTAGTCGCCGCCCTTGCGGTCCTGCAGACGGAACAGCAGATCGCCGTACTCATCCCAGCGGCCCGTCGCCTGATAGGGATCGCGCGGCATGAGAGCCGGGAAATGCACTTCCTGAGCACCCGCGTTCGCCATCTCCTCGCGGACGACGGTCTCGATCTTCGCCTTCACCTTCAAGCCCAGTGGGAGCCAGGCGAAGATGCCGGCGGCTTGACGCCGGATATACCCGGCGCGCAGCAGCAGCTTGTGACCGGTGACCTCCGCCTCGGCGGGGTCTTCACGGAGCGTACGGAGGAAGAATTTCGAGAGACGAGTGACCACGGGTCAAGTCTAGTGACCCGTGGTCACTCGTTCTCGGACGAATCAGTTCAGAGCGCGCGTTCCCGCCGGGATGACGCCGTCCGAGTACAGGCTCGTGGCGAGATCCTGCAGCGAGGTGAGCGCCACCCGCTGTGTCGTGGGGCCGTAGGAGATTCGTGCCACACCGAGCGACTCGTACTCGGCTGCGGTCAGCGCGCCCGGAAGCCCGATGACGCTGATCTTGCGCTCTCCAATGCCGTCGACGAGCTGGCGAGTGACATCGGCGTTCAAGATGCCGGGAATGAACACGCACGTCGCGCCTGCGCTGAGGAACGCACGGCCGCGCTCGATGGCGTCCGCGATGCTCTCCTCGACAGGCCGATCGCCTGCGCGCACAAAAGCGTCTGTGCGGGCGTTCAGCACGAAGCGGACCCCTTCTGCCTCGCCTGCCTTCACGATCGCCTCGACGTTCGCGACCGACTCGGCAAGCGGCTTCAGGCGGTCTTCGATATTCGCACCGACTGCACCGGCTGCGATCGCGAGGCGGGTGGTCTCCCCCGCGTCGCCGTAGCCATCATCGAGGTCGGCACTCACTGGCAGGTCTGTGGATGCTGCGATGCGCGAAACCATGTCCAGCATGAGTTCACGCGGGATCGTGCCATCGGCATAGCCGAATGTAGCGGCGATCGAGTGGCCCGCGGTAGCGAGGGCCTTGGTTTCGGGGAGGGCTGCTATCGCCTTCGCCGAAACGGCATCCCAGACGTTCACAACGCGGAGGATCTCCGGGGCTTCGTGGAGTCCGATGAGAGTCTGAGCCTTCTGTGCAATGGTCATGAGTCCACGCTAATACCGACCGCGCGCAGATGGGCGGCTTAGGGTGAATGCATGCCTCAGCGCCGATCACATGTCGCCCCGTCCGCTGCGCAGAGTGAGCTTGCTTCGGCACTCACCGATCTTCGCGAGAAATTGGAAGTGGCGGCCGAGTTCGACTCAGCGGCCCTCGCCGAGGCCGAAGCGGCCACCGCGCCAGCGCCTGATCTCGATCTGCGCGATGTTGCGTTCATCACGCTTGACCCTGCGGGTTCCCGCGATCTGGACCAGGCAATGCATCTTGCCAAGAGCGGTTCGGGTTTCGAGGTCCGCTACGCGATTGCGGATGTTCCTGGGTTCGTCACGCCCGGCGGCGCGGTGGATGCGGCGGCTCGTCAGCGAGGCCAGACTCTGTATGCGGCAGATGGGTCCATCCCTCTGCATCCGCGCATTCTGAGCGAAGATCACGCTTCTCTGCTGGCAGATCAGGATCGTCCGGCGCTGGTGTGGACCTTCGACCTGGATGACGCCGGCGTCGTGTCGGAGTTCCGGCTGGAGCGGGCGCTGATTCGCTCGCGCGCACAGCTGGACTATGCGGCAGCGCAGAAATCACTTGACCACGGCGAGGATTCGCCCTTGGCGCTGCTTCCCGTCATCGGCGGGTTGCGGCAGGAGCTCGAAGCGCAGCGCGGTGGAGCAAGCCTGAACCTGCCCGACGAAGAGGTTGTGCAGCACGAGGACGGCACCTACGGCATCGAACGCCGGCATCCACTCGCCATCGAGGACTGGAACGCGCAACTCTCACTGATGACCGGGATGGCCGCAGCATCCCTCATGGTCGATACGAAGATCGGCGTGCTGCGCACGATGCCGGAACCGGACGAGAAGGCATTCAACGCGTTCCGTCGACAGACCGAGGCACTCGGCCGCCCGTGGAAGACCGGAAAGTACGGCGCGTATCTTCGTACGCTCGACCGTGCGGATCCGATGACGCTCCCCGTGCTCGAAGCAGCCGCTTCGCTGTTCCGCGGCGCGGGATATGTGACCTTCGATGGTTCAGTGCCGGCCGATATCGAACAGGCCGCGATTGCGGCGCCGTACGCACACGCCACCGCTCCCCTGCGTCGGCTCGTCGATCGGTGGTCTCTGACGATTTGTCTCGCCGCTTCTCGTGGCGAAGAAGTGCCCGCGTGGGCGCGCGATTCCCTCTCGGAACTGCCGGCGCTTATGCAGGAGTCGGGCCAGCGTGCCTCGAGACTGAACGCCGACACGATCAATCGGGTGGAGGCAGCGCTCATGGTGCCGCTGGTGGGCTCGACGATCGAGGCCACGGTGATCGAGCTTCGCAATGGGGGCGAACGCGCGGCGATTCAGATCGCCGATCCCGCGGTGACTGCTTCCGCTTCCGTGCCTGCTGGCACGAAGCCAGGAGCGACCGTTTCTGTGGAGCTGGTGCGCGCTGACATCGCGAGCGGTGTATTGGAGTTCGCGGAATGAACGACACGAACTGCAAGGCTCACGCGTCCAGCTAACGCCGCGTGTAGCGCAGAAGCAGCTCCTCGCCACCCTTGAGCAGCGCCGCCATACTCATCGCGGTCGGCGCCGCGTGCTTCGAGTGCGCGATTCTGCTCGCATCGCCAGCATCCAACTCGGCCGCGATCGTCACGCACACCTCGTCGACCGCCCCGGCGGAGATGAACGACCCGAACAGGCTCGGTCCCCCTTCGGAGTGGATGTGCAACAGCCCGCGTGCCTCGAGATCTTCGCGCACCTTCCGCGGGTCGAGCGTCTCGGAACCGGCATCGACGATGTCGGCGACTGCGCTCAGCGCCTCGCGTCGACTGTCCGACGCGGTGCCGACGGTGTACACGATCGGTCGGGTGGGTGCGCCGGTGAACACGTCCGATTCGGGGTCGAGGTCGAGGCGTCCGGAAACCAGCGCGAAGGTCGGATGCGCGGGGAGTCCGCGATCCATCCTCCATGTGACCGCATCGTCCTGAAGCCGCATCGCACCGTATCCCTCGGTTCGCACCGTGCCGGCACCGACGAGCACAACATCGGCCTGGCGACGCAGCAGCTCGAACACTCGACGATCTGCTGCCCCACCGAGACCGCCGGAGCGACCATCACGGGTGGCGGCACCGTCAACGCTCGAGACGAAGTTCATCCGCAGCCACGGGCCATCCGGTAGCTGGTAAGTGGCAAGGATGCCGTCGTCGTCGAGTTGTTCGGCGGGCTGGGGCCAGAGCCGATCGATGCGGGTGCTCATACGTTGCTCGTCGGGTGCATGTTGTGCTCCAACCGGACAGGGTGTCGTAGGCCAAGAATGTTCTCCACCATACGCACAGCATCAACGGTGGCCGCCACGTCGTGCATACGGACGATCCGCGCACCGCGCTCGATGCATGCGACCATGGCCGCGATCGACCCGGCCAGCCGATGCCCCTGCTCACGACCGATCGATTCCCCGATGAAGTCCTTGTTCGACACCGCGGCGAGCACCGGCAGCCCGAGGCTGGTGAGCTCACCGAGGCGACGAGTGATCTCGAGCGAATGCAGGGTGTTCTTGTCGAGGTCATGCCCTGGATCAATGATGATCCGATCGCGTCGTATCCCGGCTGCCTCTGCACGTTCAACACGCTCTTCCAAGAACCTCCGCACTTCCCGGACGACATCGCCGAAGTGCGCAGCGGGTTTCTCCGCCCGCGGTGGCCCCACGCTGTGGGTAATCACAAGATGAGCGTGACTGGCAGCGATGACCGAGGCCATGTCGGGATCACCAAGCCCACTGGTGTCGTTGATGACTGAGGCTCCCGCTTCGATCGCTGCGCGGGCGACGCGTGCGTTGTTCGTATCGACCGAGACGACCACATCGCTGGCCGCGACGATGGCCGCGACGACGGGAACCGTGCGATCGATCTCCTCCGCTGTAGAGACGTGCGGGCCGCGCCCGAACGGCACACCACCGATATCGACCCAATCCGCGCCGAGTCTCTCGGCGTGCAGCGCTGCGTCGACCGCGCGATCGAGCGCGAACGTTGCGCCCCGATCGTAGAACGAATCCGGCGTGCGATTGACGACGGCCATGACCGCCACCTGACGCTCGAAGTCGAACGTGCGCAGGCCAATCCCTTGTTCACTCACAGATCTTCCCCCGTTCAAAGCTCTGCATACGGTACGCCCGGATCAGCCAACTTGTCCGGGTCGACGGACGTGCCCGCGGCGATCAGCGGCTTGATCTGGTCGATCACATCCCAGACATTCACGCTCATCGCCGCCTGGATACGACGTTCATGGTCGACCCAGAACGCCACGAACTCGCGGGCGGCCAAGTCACCGCGCACGATCACGCGTTCGTACGATCCTGGAATCGCGTTGCCGATGTATTCGCTGCCGAGGTCGTACTGGTCGCTGTAGAAGTACGGCAGCTCGGTGTAGGTGTTCTCCTCGCCCAGGAGTGCGGCGACCGCAGCGGCTGGTTGATTCAACGCGGTCGCCCAGTGCTCGACACGCACCCTGCGGCCGAGAATCGGATGCTGATGATTGGCGATATCGCCGACCGCGAAGACGTCCGGGTCGCTGCTGCGCAGTGAAGCATCGACAAGCACCCCGTTGTCAACGGCGATTCCGGCATCCTCGGCAATATCAGTGACCGGCGCGACACCGATACCGATCACCACCGCGTCGGCAGGCACGACTTCGCCACCTGCGAGGCGCACGCCCGTGGCGCGGCCCCCTTCGGTGACGATTTCGGCGACCTGGACTTCTGTGCGTAGGTCCACACCGTGGGAGGTGTGCAGGTCAGCGAAGACCTGAGCGATCTCATCACCCAGCACCCGCTGGAGCGGCAGCTTCGCGCCTTCCAAGACCGTCACGTTCGTGCCTGTCGCGCGTGCAGCGGCAGCGACCTCCAAGCCGATCCAACCACCACCGATGAGAACGAGGCTCTTCCCCTCACCGAATGTGCCATGAATGGCATCCGCGTCTTCGACCGTACGCAGGTAAAACACGCCGGCAGCATCCGCGCCCTCGATCGGAAGATGACGAGCGGTCGCACCTGTCGCGAGCACGAGTTTGTCATATGGGAGCTGCGATCCGTCGTCAAGCGTGACTCGGTGCTCCGCGGTGTCGATCGCGGTCGCACGCGCGCCCTGACGCACCGTGATGTCGTGTTCCTGGTACCAGTCGGCAGGATGGACGAGCGCATCGTCGAAAGTTGCTTTGCCTACGAGATAATCTTTCGACATCGGAGGACGCTCGTATGGCAGATGGTCCTCCGCAGCGATCAGTGTGACTGCGCCGTCATACCCTTTCTCCCGCAACGCTTCAGCCGTTTTGGCGCCGGCCAGGCCGCCGCCGATGATGACGATGTTCTGCAATGTACTCATCAGATTCTCCTGAGTTGTCTTGGCTTAGGCCGATGCGAGTCCCGAAAGCGCGAGGAACTCCTGTCGCGACCGTGGATCATCGCGCAGCTGTCCCAGCAGCGTCGAAGTCAGCGTGCTTGTGCCGATCGCTTGCACGCCACGAAGTGTCATGCACGCGTGCTCAGCGGAGACAACGACCCCGACGCCGACAGGATCGAGGTTGTCTTGCAGCCATTGGGCGACCTGCTTCGTCAGTCGTTCCTGTGTCTGCGGACGGCAGGCGAAATGCTCCATGATTCGTGCCAGTTTCGACAGCCCGACGATTCGGTCGCCGGGAAGATAGGCGATGCTGGCCTGGCCGGTGAATGGCAGCAGGTGATGCTCGCAGATCGACCGCACGGGGATGCCTCGCACGATCACCAACTCGTCGTAGCCTTCCTCGTTCGGAAATGTCGTCAATTCAAATGGGCGTGGTGTGAGCATTTCCGCCCAGGCTCGAGCCATCCGACCAGGCGTCTCCATCAAGTGTTCAGAGTCCAACGACATGCCGAGTGCGCGTAGGAAATCTCCTGCCGCCAGTTCTGCCTGAGCCAGATCAGGGGATGCTGACACACTCGCAGCCGGCAGTCGGGCAATATCCACAGTGGTCATGATCTGCATTCCCCTCTAAAAATAAGTTCTATATCTTTTAGAATTGCACCATGCTGAGGTTTCGTCAAGGTAGCCTGGTTTTAGAAAGGATGACGCTGATGGACACTCCCACCCCGCAAGGAAATCTGGATGACCTGGCACTGCTGTCAGACGACGTCCGGCGTCGCCTATATGAGTTCACGGCCGCGCGCTCGGGTGTGACACGCGAGGAAGTCGCGACCGCCACGGGCATCAGCCGTAGTCTGGCCGCATATCACCTCGACAAGCTCGCAGATGCCGGGATGCTGGATGTTGGCTATGCCCGAACGAATGGTCGATCCGGGCCTGGATCCGGGCGGCCAGCGAAGCGCTACTCACGCAGCGACCGGGAACTGTCGGTGAGCTTCCCGCCTCGGAACTACAGCCTGCTGGCCCAAGTGCTTGCCACCGCTGTCGAGGCGGCCCCGTCCGGTGAACTCCGCGCGGCTCTTGCCGCTGCCGCTGAGCAGGAGGGCAGAGCACTGGGCGAAAGCCTCGATACGATCCAGACCGCGCTCAGCACAGCCGGATTCGAACCGGTCACCACGGATGATGGTGACATCGTTCTGCAGAACTGCCCATTCCACAGCATTGTCCAGCAGCACACCGAGCTGGCGTGCAACCTCAACCACTCCTTCGTTCGAGGCACCCTGGTGGGCGCGGATGATGATCCCGAACGGGCAGAACTCTGCCCCGGGGAAGGCCGTTGCTGCGTGATCGTTCATCCAGCGCCGCCGCACGCATGAACGCGCGCGGCTTCGCGGTGGTTCCCGCTGCGTACGTCTATCTCCGGCGTGGCGATGAGGTTCTGCTCCAGCAACGGCAGAACACGGGGTACATGGATGGCACATGGGCCGCAGGCGCGGCAGGACACATCGAGCTCGGTGAGACGGCAGCGACGGCAGCCTGCCGCGAAACCAGGGAGGAACTGGACGTCGTGCTCAGCGAGCGCGATCTCGTCCCGTTGACCGTCATGCAGCGCACAGACGGCACGACGTCGCCGATCGAACAGCGCGCCGACTGGTTCTTCACCGCTTCCACGTGGGAAGGCACACCACTGGTTATGGAACCTCGCAAGTGTGCTGAAATCGCGTGGTTCGCGCTTCAGTCACTGCCAGACGCGATGCCGCCGCATGAACGCCTTGTCCTTGACGCTCTCGCCCACGGCCAGCTCACCGCGTTCATGAGCTTTGGATTCAGCACTGGCTTTGGGGTCAGGCCGTGATCACCTGAGCAGTGCCCAGCGCAGCATCCGGGCCCATCTCCGCGGCGAGGCGGTTCGCCTCTTCGATCAGCGTCTTCACGATGTCCGCCTCAGGAACAGTCTTGATGACCTCACCCTTCACGAAGATCTGGCCCTTGCCGTTACCCGAGGCAACGCCAAGGTCCGCTTCACGTGCCTCACCAGGACCGTTCACGACACAGCCCATGACGGCAACGCGCAGCGGCACCGTCATGTGTTTCAGGCCCTCAGTGACATCGTCGGCCAGCGTGTAAACGTCCACTTGGGCGCGTCCACATGACGGGCAGGAGACGATCTCGAGCTTGCGCTCGCGCAGGTTCAACGACTGCAGGATCTGGTGGCCGACCTTGACTTCTTCTGCGGGCGGTGCAGACAGCGAGACACGAATCGTGTCGCCGATGCCCTCCGACAGCAGGATGCCGAAAGCCGTGGCCGATTTGATCGTGCCCTGGAACGCAGGGCCGGCCTCGGTCACACCGAGATGCAGCGGCCAGTTGCCACGTTCGGAAAGCATGCGGTAGGCCTTCACCATCACTATTGGGTCATTGTGCTTCACGGAGATCTTGAAGTCGTGGAAGTCGTGCTCTTCGAACAGTGACGCTTCCCAGACGGCGCTCTCCACGAGTGCTTCCGCCGTGGCCTTGCCGTGCTTCTCCAGAATCCGCTTGTCGAGAGATCCCGCATTCACGCCGATCCGGAGCGAGACGTTGGCAGCCTTCGCCGCTGCAGCGATCTTTCCGACATTTCCGTCAAACTCGCGGATGTTGCCCGGGTTCACACGCACCGCACCACAGCCGGCGTCGATCGCGGTGTAGATGTACCGCGGCTGGAAATGGATGTCTGCGATGACCGGAATCTGGCTCTTCATCGCGATGATCTTCAGCGCATCTGCATCGTCCTGATGAGGAACGGCGACGCGCACGATCTCGCAGCCGGATGCTGTGAGCTCCGCAATCTGCTGGAGCGTGCCATTGATGTCGGTGGTCTTCGTCGTCGTCATCGACTGGACGCTGACGGGCGCGTTGCCGCCGACCAACACCTTTCCGACCCGAATCTGACGGGTCTTGCGACGGGGACTCAGGACTTCGGGGACGCGCGGCATCCCAAGATTCACTGCAGGCACATCTCCAGATTACGCTGACCTGATCAACGGAGGCTGGATGCGGCTCAGTCGACGCGTCGCATTGTGATAGTTTCAGCCCATGCCCGCGAACTTCACCTGGTGGCCCGCCTTCTAGGCGGTGTGTTCGCGATCCCACGAATCCAGACCGCCTCCGGGGCGGTCTTTTTAGTGGCCCGAGCCGGAGCCCTGCACAGGAGACCTCGATGACTGACACCGCCGCCCTGCTCGCCGCTTTGGCACAGGATGCCACCGCATCCTTCGTGCTGATCGCCCGCGACGGCGCCCAGAGCGTTGAACTGCTGACCGGCGAGATCGACGACGTCGATCTGCTCGCCGACATCCCGCTCACCGTCGATGGCATCCCGCGCGAGGTCTTCGCGATGGTGCCCTACCGCCAGGTGCGCGAACGTGGTTTCGATGCACAGGATGACGGCACGCCGCTGCGCTGTCTGCTCGTCGACGAGCACCTTCATCTGCCGCTCGCTGACGTACTCGCAGCGCTGCCCAGCGACCCGGTTCCGCTTAACGACGCCGGTTTTGACATCGCTGATGAGGACTATGCCGAGATCGTCAAGACGGTTATCGCCGACGAGATCGGCCGCGGCGAAGGCGCGAACTTTGTCATCCGCCGCGACTACACCGCAACCATTGACGCCGATGAGCGCACGACTGCTCTGACCTGGTTCCGAGCACTGCTCACGCACGAACGTGGCGCGTACTGGACTTTTGCCGTGATCACTCCCGGGCACATCGCCGTCGGCGCGAGTCCCGAAGCACACGTCGTCGCTCGTGACGGAATTGTCACGATGAATCCGATTTCCGGCACCTTCCGCCACCCGGCCGGAGGTGCCACCAAGGAGACGCTGGTCGAATTCCTCTCCTCCACCAAGGAGACCGAGGAGCTCTTCATGGTCGTCGACGAGGAGCTCAAGATGATGAGCGCGGTGTGCTCTGACGGTGGCCGCATCACCGGCCCGCACCTCAAGCAGATGTCACGGCTCACGCACACCGAGTACATGCTGCGCGGGCGCAGCCGCCTCGACCCACGCGACATCCTCCGCGAGACGATGTTCGCCCCCACTGTCACCGGCTCCCCCATGCAGAATGCATGCGCCGTGATCCGTCGCCACGAGAGCAAACCCCGCGGGTATTACTCCGGTGTCGCCGCACTGTTCAGCCCGAACAGCGACGGCGGGCACGACATGGACGCACCGATCCTGATCCGCACCGTGTATCTGGAGAACGGACAGCTGCGCGTCCCGGTCGGTGCGACGCTCGTTCGCCACTCTGATCCCTACGGTGAGGTCAGTGAGACCCATGGCAAGGCGGCCGGCGTGCTGGGCGCGATCGGCGCCATCGCCCGTGACAGCGTCGCTGAGACGAAGGTCGATGGCGACGAACCTGCAACGAAGACCTCGCTCGCCGATGATCCCGAAGTCGCCGAGTTGCTCGCTTCTCGCAACACGCGTCTCGCCGAGTTCTGGCTGAACCCGCAGGAGGACGGCACGACCGGCCCGTTCGCCGGACGCAGCGCACTCGTCATCGATGCGGAGGATCGGTTCACGACGATGCTCGCCCACCAGCTGCACCATCTCGGCCTCGACGCGAAGATCATCCCCTGGGACAAGGTCACCGACGCAGATCTGGATGCCACAGAACTGCTCGTCGCGGGCCCTGGGCCCGGTGATCCGCGTGATGCCGCGATACCTCGCATCGCGCGCATGCGGGACATCGTCGCCCGCCGTCTGGAGCAGGGCGCTCCGCTGCTTGCCGTGTGCCTCAGCCACCAGATCCTTGCTGACCGGTTCGGCATCGAACTCGCCCCACTAGACACGCCGCACCAGGGCCTGCAGAAGGTTGTGCCGATGTTCGGCGAGGACGCGTCGATCGGTTTCTACAACACCTTCACGGCACGGGTCTCCCCCGGCACAACCGCAGCTGGCGTAGCCGAGATCTCGGCGGACGCGAACAACGGCGATGTCTATGCACTGCGCGGCCCCGGCTTCGCCAGCGTGCAGGGGCATCTGGAGTCGATCCTGTCTCGCGACGGGATCCACACCCTCGAGCGTCTGATCACTTCCGCATTCGCCTGAGAATCGCGCCGCTACCAGGTCGTCCAGGCTCGATCCTTCTCGGTGTCGAGTGCTTCGTCGACTGCGGTGTAGTTCAGGTGTGGTGCTCGCCATCGGGCGTAGGGGTCCCACCAGTTCGGTCCGCGGATTTCGGGTGTCCCGTTACGCATTCGGATCAGCCAGATGTGTTCGTCGAGGGTGCGGTGGTGGTGCCAACACAGGGGTACCCCGTTGCTGGTGTGGGTGGGTCCGCCACGTGAGTGTTCGGTCACATGATGGATTTCGCACCATTCCGCACGGATGTTGCATCCGGGGATGAGGCATTTGCGGTCGCGGAGCACGATCGCGCGGCGTTGGCGGGCGTTGAAGATCCGTGCCGTGGTGCTGATGCCCACGATCGCCCCGTTCTCGTCGAACAGCACGCGTTCCACACCGCCCGCGCATGCGGCGTGGTCGGTGGCGCCGAGGGGCACGTCGTATCCGGCACCCTCGACCGTGGCACGTCCGGTGCGGTGGGCGTAGTCTTCGGCGCTGACGGAGACGACCAGGGTGGGTGCGGCGCCGCCGAGGGTGGGCATGCCGTCGGATGCTGCTGCGACCATGATGATGCTCGCGAACGCGTCGTGCCGTTTCTGCGCATGCGTGCGCAGGTCCGCGGCGTCCGGTGGGGGCGACGCGGCCTTGTGGGGCGGGAGGCCGTCGGCACGGACGGTGAGCGTGTCACCCTCGGCCGCGGACGCGGCATCAGCTGTCGTGCTGTACTTGGCGTCGAAACCGTCACCGTCATTGTCGCCGCCACTGCCGGGACCATCATTGTTGGCACCGTCGTCGGAGGGCCGGAATCGCACTCCGCTCCCGGTACTGGCCTCGTCGTCGACTTTCGGGTTCATCAGACTGTCGATCAGCTTCTCCAACTGGGCGGCGACTTCCGGAAGGAGCTCACCGCGTACGGGAACGGATCCGTCGCGGAGGCGCCCGATGGTGAAGTACCGGCGGCGTTTGCCCGCCCGGTCTTTCGGCTCCGCACCGTCCGGGTCGAGGCGGTCGATGATGTGCGCGGTCAGCCCGGCGAGCTCATCCGTCGTCGGCAGCGGTGCCGTCTCGCAGGCCCCGGACGCGTCGTCATCAGCGTCGTCATCAAGCGAGAGGTCATCGTCATCGCTGTCCAGCGGCCGTCCGGTCGCGAAGCGTGCGAGCACGGCATCCGCAGCCAACCGGTCCGCGGTCCCTAGGCGTCTGGCCTTCAGTAGCGGTGTCGTACACGCCAGGAACCCGCTCAACGACATCGCCCCCGCCGCCAGCGCCGCGGACAGCTCAGGAAATTGCGCTGGCAGTAACCCACCGGAGGTGATGTCCAGATCGCGGTGGACGGCCGGCACCGCAGCCACGTACCGGCGGGCCGCAGGCCCATCGATGAGGAGTGTGCGTCGCAGCAGCTCTGTGGCGTCCCGGCATCCGAGCTGTGTCGTCAATCGGGCATCGCGTTCACACTGATCCCGCTCGACCACCCGGTCCGTGGCTTCAACGATCGCACCATCCAGCCGGCGCTGAATATGCCCCAAGGCCTGCACGATATCGAGAAGCTCACCATCACCCACCAACCGCACGCCCCCACGCGCGGTGGAACCGGTCATCGCGTCGGCCAGCTGCCGATCGATGTTCTCCAGTTCCGCTGCAAGGGATGTCATACCTCTATTACACAGGAGGCCACAGACATTCATCCGCTAGATAAACCGCAGATCAGAAGCCATTCACGAATGGTGGATAACACCCGAAAACGTCTATCTGTGGAGAAACAGTGGCCCGCCACAGTCGCGAGGTTCAGCCCAGCCGGACGGCTTAGCCAGCGGCCTTGCGAATGTGCTCTGCGATCGCCTTCTCCGTCGTGGGTGTCAACGCAATCACGGCGAACGACGTCACCCAGAGATCGCCGTCATCCAGCTGTGCCGACTCTTCGAACCCGAGGGTCGCATAGCGAGTGGTGAACTTCGAGGCGGCCTTGAAGAACACGACGACCTTCCCGTCCTCGTCAGCGTAGGACGGAAACCCATACCAAGTCTTCGGGACGAGTTGCGGGGCGACCTCGGAGACGATCCGGTCGATCCCCTCGGCGAGGACTCGATCATCATCCGGCATCGCCGCGATTGCCTCGCGTACCGCCTTCTCCCCGGCGGCACGAGACTTCCCGGCCTTTTCCTGCGCACGAAGTTCTGCGGCACGCTGCTTAACGGCGTCGCGCTCATCCTTGGACAGTCCAGCGATCTTCTCAGTCATGTCGTGCTCCTTATCGATGTGCGGCGGCCATTTCCGCGCGTACGACCACGATACGACTCACTGTCCTGGCGCACTTCTCGATTCCTGATCGATCCCGTCACGGCATCCCATCACGGCGTCCCGCCACGACCACACCACTACTGGAACAGGTTCACCGGGTTCACGACGTCGGCGATCATCAGCAAGGCCCCCATGGCTATCAGCACGACGGCGACGACCACGGTCAGCGGAACGAGACGCGTCGCATCGACGGGCGCCGGCGGCGGGCGTCGGAAGAGCTTCGCCCAGGCCCGGCGGATGCCATCCCACAGCGCCACCGCGATATGACCGCCGTCCAGCGGAAGCAATGGAATGAGGTTGAAGACGAACAGCGCGATGTTCAGCGAACCCAGCAGACTCAGCAGCACAACGAACCGGTTCAGCACCGGAGCATCCGTCGCCGCGACCTCACCGGCGAGCCGGCCCACGCCGACCACGCTGAGCGGGCCGTTCGGATCGCGCTCAGTCCCGGTCACCAGCGATACACCGACATCCCAGAGCTTCACCGGCAACTGCACGATGAGATTCGCCACCCGTGCGGTGTTCTCACCCGCCATCTCGACGCCGGTGCCGATCGGCTGCGGGACGAAGCCCATCTGGGCGCCCATACCGACGTAACCGACCTCGGCGACAACCTGCGCCCCATCCCCGTCAAGTACCGGTTGACCCGACGCATCCGTAAGTGAACGCTCGGCGGCAATCGGAGTGATGGTTAGTGCAACTTCATCACCCTCGCGTGACACGACCATGTCGAGCGTTTCGCCCGGAGCGGCCTGCACAATCGCGGTTGTCTCTGCGAAGTTCGATACCGGCATCCCATCGATCGACACCAGCACATCGCCAGGAAGGATGCCCGCCTCAGCGGCCGGGGATGCTGGATCCGACGGCTCGCACTCGCTCTGCGTCGTACCGGCCGGGAGCACACATTCGGTGACGGACGCGATCGTCGTTGTGCCCTGCTGAAGGCCGATTCCTGACGCCAACACGGTGAAGATGATGATGGCGAGGAGCAGGTTCATCAGCGGACCGCCGAGCATGACGATGATGCGCTTCCACACCGGCAGCCGGTAGAAGACACGGCTCTCCGCACCCTCAGCGATGGTCTCGTCGTTCGCGGAGCGAGCATCCTGTACAAGCGTCCGGAACAGCCCGCGCACCTGCTTACCCTCGGATGCCGGATACATCCCCGACATCGAGATGAAACCACCGACGGGTAGCACCTTGAATCCGTACTCGGTCTCCCCGATCCGCTTTGACCACAGCCGCGGGCCGAAGCCAATCATGTATTGCCCTACACGCACGCCGAACAGCTTCGCCGGCACGAGATGACCGATCTCGTGCAGCCCGATCGACAGACCGAGGCCCACCAGCATGAACAGGATGCCGGCGACATACAACAGGATCTCCACGTGCCCACGCTACTGCCCACGAACTAAGAATCCGCCGCATAAGCTAGAGCCGTGACTTCTCGGCAGCTGCGACTCCTGCGTGGAGCCACCGCCTCGTCGGTCGCCACGATCATTGCCGCCGTCTCGCACACGACCGGCGGCGGCGCACCCCCGCATCCTCTGCTGGTGCTCGCCTTGAGCGTCTTTCTCACGCCTGTCGCTGCCCTGCTGGTGGGCCGCACCCTGAGCGCTGGCAAGTTGAGCGTCACCGTGCTGCTCGCGCAGACCATCTTCCATGTGCTGTTCGTCGCGCTGGGTGCCACGCTCACCACCCCAGGCATCGCCACCGGACACCAGCACGTCATGGCGTTGGGCCCGCTGACGTCGACGGTGGCACCGGATGCCGGAATGCTCGGCGCCCACCTCCTCGCTGCCGCCGTGACGATCGCCCTGCTGTGGCGCGGCGAACGGATACTCCGCGGCATCGCACACTGGGTCCGCGCTGCGCTGCGCGTGCGTCTACCGCGCCTGCACAGCGACTGGCCGGTTCCCGCATCCTGCCCGGAAACGGCACCCGCCTTCGTCGCGGCGACCCGTACAAGCGACGTCTCCCGACGCGGTCCTCCAGTGTTCTCCTGCGGCTGAGCGCCGCACACGTCAACACACCCTCTCGCGGTTTCGCGTGCCATCGGTGCGCCCGCACACACACTGGAGAACACCCATGTCCTCAAAGACACCCACTTCCCGAACATCAAAATTCCGATACACCCGCCGCGGCGCCACCATCGCTGCTCTTGCAGCAGGCCTCGTCCTGATTGCACCCGCGGCAGCACAGGCACACGTCGGAGTCAGCCCCGATACCGTTCAGGCCGACGGCTCCGCCGTGATCACCTTCTCGTTCACGCACGGTTGTGAGAACTCCCCCACCACTGCACTGCGCATCACGATGCCGGAGGGACTGGCATCCGTCTCACCCACCGTCGACGCGAACTGGGACATCGCCGTCGAACGCGCCGACAACGGCCTCGTCTCGGCGGTCATCTACACCGCTCTCACTCCGATCCCCAGCGATCTACGAGGCGCCGCGAGCATGGCCATCCGCCTCGGAGAGGCCGCGCCAGCCGCTCTCGCCTTTCCCGTGGAGCAGCAGTGCGAGGTGGGAGTTGCCGAATGGGTGGAGATCGCCGAGGATGGCGCTGATCCGCACGAGCTCGATGCGCCGGCACCCGTCGTGACCGTCACGACCGCCGATCAGACCGCATCGGATGCTACGCACGGTGAGCACGGCAGCGGTCAGAATAACGAAGCCGCAGAGGTGGGAGATTCCGCCGCTGCCCCGCTCGGGACGATCCTTGGTGCTGGAGGGCTGCTCGCCGGCATTGCCGCGCTGATCGTCGCGGTGCTCGCGTACCGCCGCTCGGCCTAACCCCTCAGGGGCCTACTGAGCAATCTGGCAGGGGCGCGCCCGACACGTGTTCGAGCACGTCCCTGTCAGCGGCTCGTGAGAACATTGAAGTGCTATGTCGACCACTCAGCCCAGCCTTCCTCCCGTGCTCCGTCCCGACGCTCCGCCACAGCGGTCGCTGACGGATCTCGCCGAGCGCTTTGCCACTGCCACCCGCGGTGACCTCGCCGGCGTCTTCCTGACCGGAATCACACTCGCCACCGCCGACCTGCGTGCCGGCGAAGCGTTCGTCGCCATCCAAGGAATCAACAAACACGGTGCCGAATTCGCCGTCGCCGCAGTGGCGAAGGGCGCAGTCGCGATCATCACCGATCATGCCGGCGCTGAGATCGCCGCCGACGCCGGGGTGCCGATCGTCATCGTCGATGACCCCCGGGGAATCCTCGGCTCGCTCAGCGCCTGGGTTTACGGCACCGGCGCCGATGACAGCTTGCCATTGCTGTTCGCCACCACCGGAACGAACGGCAAGACGAGCGTCTCGCATCTGCTCGAAGGCATCCTCGGCCAGCTTGACGTCGTCACCGGCCTGTCGTCCACGGCAGAGCGCCATATCGCCGGCGAGGTCATTGTTTCCCGGCTCACCACGCCGGAGGCATCCGAGATGCATGCGCTTCTCGCGCTGATGCGTGAGCGTGACGTCGAGGCTGTGGCCGTTGAGGTCAGTGCGCAGGCGTTGTCTCGCAAGCGCGTGGACGGCATCGTTTTCGATGTCGCAGGGTTTACTAATCTCAGCCACGACCACCTCGACGACTACGTCGATATGCAGGAGTACTTTGAGGCGAAGCTGCCTTTATTCACACCCGACCGCGCACGTCGCGCGGTCATCTGCCTCGACTCAGCATCCGGCGTTGATGTGGTGGCTGCCTCAGAGATCCCCGTGGTCACCGTCGGCACGCCTGCGATCGCAGCCGACGCTGACAGCGCGGCACGAGCCGACTGGGTCGTCACGATCGATGAGGAGCGCCAGCGCGGAACCCGCTTCACGATGGCCGGACCCGCTGGCCGCACGCTCACCACTGTCGTTCCTGTCATCGGCCCGCACATGGCGGCCAACGCAGCCCTCGCGATCGTGATGCTGCTGGAGGGCGGCTACTCCTGGGAGCGCATCACCGCGGCTCTCGAGCGCGACGGCCACATCAACGCGTACTTGCCCGGACGCACCGAGCTCGTCTCAGGTGAAACAGGCCCGGCAGTGTTCGTCGACTTCGGACACTCCCCCGATGCCTTCGAGAAGACACTCGCCGCTATCCGCCGCGTGACCCCCGGTCGCACCGTGATGCTGTTCGGCGCCGATGGCGACCGTGACGCGACCAAGCGCCACGACATGGGCCGCACGGCGGTCGAAGGCAGCGACATCCTCGTCGTGACCGATCACCATCCTCGTTTCGAAAATCCCGAATCCATCCGTGCGACCCTGATCGAGGGCGCTCGTCTGGCGCAGCCGGATGCGGAGATACACGAGTTCTCTCCACCGGAGAAGGCGATCATTGCCGCAGTCGGTCTGGTCGGCGAAGGAGACGCAATTCTCTGGGCAGGCCCAGGACACCAGGATTACCGCGACATTCGCGGCGTCCGCACGCCATACTCAGCCCGCGAGCTTGCACGGCGCGCGCTCCGAGATGCCGGGTGGCCGGTACCAGAGCCGCACTGGCCGGTGCCCTACCCCGACTGAGCGGAGCTGTTTCGCAGCGATGCTCGTCGCGCGACGATCTGGTGTGACCTCAGGCCTTGGCGATCAGTTGATCTGCCGTTGCCCTGGCCCAGGCCTCAGCCTCGGCAAGGGACTCGACGGTCAGCTGGTCCGGTGAATCGTGCGCATCTACGACGCGCGCGATCGTGTCGACGATGCCCACGAACGGCAGCCGGCCCTTGTGGAACGCGTCTACAGCTTGCTCGTTGGCTGCGTTGAACACTGCGGGGAACGTGCGACCAGCGCGGCCGACGCTCTTCGCCAACGCAACGGCGGGGAATGCCTCGTCGTCAAGCGGTTCGAAGTCCCAGCTGCTCGCCTGCGTCCAATCCAACGGCCGTCCGACACCGCCGATACGGTGCGGCCAGTCCATCGCGAGCGAGATCGGCAGCCGCATGTCGGGTGGCGATGCCTGCGCGATCGTCGAGCCATCGATGAACTCGACCATCGAGTGCACAATCGACTGCGGGTGCACCACGACCTGGATGTCGTCATAGTCGACGTCGAACAGCAGGTGCGCCTCGATGACCTCCAGCCCCTTGTTGACGAGCGTCGCAGAGTTCGTCGTGACGACACGACCCATGTTCCAGGTGGGATGCGCGAGCGCCTCGGCCGGCGTGACGGAGACCATCTGCTCGCGAGTGCGTCCGCGAAACGGTCCACCGGATGCGGTGACCACAAGTCGACGGATCTCATCGTGTGTTCCGGAGCGCAGCGCCTGCGCCAGCGCCGAGTGCTCGGAGTCGACGGGCACGATCTGTCCTTCGGCTGCGGCCGCCGTGACGAGCGCGCCGCCGACGATCAGCGACTCCTTGTTCGCGAGGGCGAGCGTGCGCCCTGCCTTCAACGCTGCCAGTGTCGAGCCGAGCCCGATCGATCCGGTGATCGCGTTGAGGACGACATCCGCTTCCACATCGCGAACGAGCTGCTCTGCCTGCTCAGCCCCGAGCGCCGTGTCATCGACCTGAAACTGCTCTGCCTGCTGATTCAGAAGCTCTGAGTTGCTGCCGGCAGCCAGTCCCACCAGCTCGAAGCGACGGGGATTGGATCGGATGACGTCAAGCGCCTGGGTGCCGATAGAGCCGGTGGAGCCGAGAACAATGATGCGACGCATGCCGCCAGCCTATGCCCCGACGCGCAACTTCACTCGGCGGCAGCCACCGGGTGCATGGTCGCGAGGATGTCGATCACGAAGACGAGAGTCTGGCCCTTCAGATCAGCGTCGTTGACTTCGCCCTCGCCGTACGCGAGTGCCGGCGGGATGACGACGAGCACCTGCGAGCCGACCTTCTGCCCTGCGAGTGCCTGGACGAAGCCAGGAACGTAGCCGTTGCCCTCGCTTGAGATCGGCGCGCCATTCGCCCAAGAAGAGTCGAAGACCTCACCGCTGTCCCAGCCCACGCCGTGGTACTGGAGCAGAGTGGTGTCGCCGTCTTCAACAGCAACACCGTCGCCCTCCTTGAGCACGGAGATCTGCAGCTCTGTGGGGGCAGCAGCATCCGGGATCTCGACCGTGGGTGCGCCATCCTCATCGAGGGTGACGATCGGCATGCCTTCGACGGGAGCCTGTTCCTCGCCCCAGGCCGCGGAGACAATGTCGAGAACATCGAGGATGTAGAACTGTGCGGCAGCCTGCTCCGTCGTGGGGAACACGATCGACAGGCGCGAGCCGACGCTCGCGCAGCCGATGAGCTGACCCAACGGAGCATCCGCCGTCAAGGCAACGGGGAGGAGTTCGCCACCGACGTATCCGGCGTCGCCAATGCGATCACCGGTCTCGCCGTCAAAGGCACTGAGTGCGTAGCTGACGTAGTCGCCTTCGGAGATCTTGGCGCCGTCGCCGTCGCTGAGCACTGTGCGCTGCGCTTCGTCAACCTTTTGTCCGAGCTCGAAGGTCGCGGTCGACGCAGTGCCGAAATCGCCATCGATGCTGACTCCCTCGGCCGCTGCACCCGACTCGACCGTGGCCGAGCAGAGATCACTCGCCGTGGGCTCGACATCCTCACCCGTCTCGCCCTTGGTGCCAGCACACCCGGCCAGAAGCAGGGTTGCGGCGACGATAGCAGAAAGAGCGATTAGCGAACGATTGCGCACAGTGAGACCTCAAGATCGTAGGGAGGGACGGCCCAATACTCTCCCATTCGCCTTTGCCTCGGCTGAGAAGCACCTCTGTTCGGCATGAATAACTGTGCCTCTGGCGCATGCCACTGAAGGCATGAATCGCGGAGTAGCCTGATCTGATGACCTCTGAGCAGTCCGGAAATCCCGAGTCGACCCCTGAGACGACCCCGGAACCGGAAGCAAAGGGGACTGACGTAGCGGAAACCGACGCAGAGAAGTCCGCGACACCGCGCCATGCGGGGGCGATCTATGCTTCCGGTCGCGCCGTCGCTCGCGTCATCTACCGGCCGCGTGTCGAGGGCCGCAGCAAAGTTCCCGCAACCGGGCCCGTGATCTTTGCAAGCAACCATCTGTCTTTCATCGACTCGATCGCGATTCCCGTCGCCGCACCCCGCCCGGTGCATTTCCTGGCAAAATCGACGTACTTCGAAGGAACCGGGTTCCGCGGCACGATGATGCGCAAGTTCTTCCAATCGATCGGCGCGATCCCCGTTCGCCGTGGTGCGGGTCAAGCGGCGCTCAACGCGCTGGACCAGCAGCGGCAGCTGCTTGATGAGGGGCTGGCCGTCGCGCTCTACCCGGAGGGCACCCGCTCCTCAGACGGACGGCTTTACAAGGGGCGCACCGGCGTCGCCTTCCTCGCTCTGCAGACAGGCGCACCGGTGGTTCCGGTCGGCCTCATCGACACCGACACGGTGATGCCGAGGGACGCCAAGATGCCGTCGATGACGAAGCGGATCACCGTCCGATTCGGTGATCCGATCGATGTGTCAGTGCACGGCCCCTCCACAAGCGGCAAAGCGCGCCGCCTCGCCACCGATCAGATCATGACGGCGATCCACGCGCTCAGCGGTCAGGAACTCGCCGGCGTCTACAACGAGCCGCCTGCGCAGGGCGCGCTCGAGAAGATCAAACAGGCTCTGCCCCACGAACGGCGCTGACCCTACGCCACCGCTGTGATGGTCGCTTCGTGGCGTACCGGGAAGTTCACCGAGTTCGCAATGAAGCACATACGGTGTGCGTCATCGTGCGCACGCTGAGCTGCGTCAATCATCGATGCGTCGGCCACGACAACCTGCGGCCGGAGCAGGACGTCGGTGAACGCGCCTCCGCTATTGCCGTCCTCGGTCATCACACCGCTCGCACTGTCGCGGTAGGCGACCACGACGACACCGGCAGTCACGCACGCGTGCAGGTAGGACAGCAGGTGACACTCCGACAGCGCGGCCAGCAGCAGGTCCTCAGGATTCCAGCGCTGCGGATCACCTCGAAATGGTCTGTCTGCCGATGCCAGCAGCTGCGGCTTGCCCTCGACCGCGATCGTGACGTCTCGGGAGTAGTCTCTGTACCCGCTGGTGCCACTGCCTCGATTGCCGTCCCACGTCGCCGTGAGTGCGTAATGATGTTCGCCGAGCTTCATGGCGTCAGTCTGGCACGGTGCGCCACCATCATGGCGAAAGCCGACGGGGCTAGGCTTGTGAGGTGCTGGAGACTCTCACTGTCGCGGATGCTGTCGAACTTGCCGTCGTCGAACGAAGCGGGCTCATTGAATCCCGCCACTCGGGGGCGGCGATCGTGCTCTCTCCTGACGGAGAGGTTCTCCGAAAGCTGGGGAACACCGACGCGCTGATCCTCCCCCGCTCCAGCCTGAAGCCGCTGCAGGCCGTTGCGTGCATCACGGCCGGTGCAGATCTGGCCGGTGAGCAGCTCGCCCTCGCGACGGCAAGCCACGTCGGCACCGATCGGCATGCCGATGTCGTGCGTGAGGTGCTCATGGCAGGTGGCCTCACCGAAGACGACCTGGCGTGCCCATCGGCATGGCCTAGTGACAGCGCCAGCCGTGACGAACTCGTCCGCGAGCACGGCCAGCAAACGCGTATTCGTATGAACTGCTCCGGTAAGCATGCAGCGATGCTGCGCGCCTGCGTAGCAACCGGCTGGCCGGTCGAAGGATATCTCGACCTCTCACACCCGCTACAGCTGCACATCCGCGAAGTTGTCGAGCGACTGACCGGCGAGAAGATCGCCCACACCTCTGTGGACGGTTGCGGTGCCCCCGTGCACGCCATGACGCTTTCAGGTCTCGCCCGTGGCATCCACCGCATCGGCACGGCCTCCGAGCGTTCGCCGTTCGCACTGCACCGCGTTGCCGGCACTCTCGTCCGCGCCGTCAAGGAGAACCCGTGGACCATCGAAGGCCCAGGCAAACCGGACACGGTCGCGATTGAGACTCTCGGAGTGTTCGCCAAGGGTGGCGCCGAGGGAATCATGGTCATGGTTGCCCCGAACGGCGCCACTGTCGCGTTGAAGATGCTCGATGGTTCGTCGCGGGCGTCAACGATCGTGGCGGCTACGCTACTCGCTCGTACCGGGGCGCTCAGCGAGGCGGATGTCGCCGTGCTCGCCACAGCTCTTCCCCTCACTGTCCTCGGCGGAGGGATCGACGTCGGGATGATCCGTCCCGGCGCCGGAATCTGAGGGGCTGACACCCTCACCGTCCGTTCAGCCCTGGAACGATCACACGTTGTGGTGACGCACCGTCGTGGAGAGCCCAGGCTCGTCCCATATGCGTCTCGGCATAGGGTGGCAGCTCGCGCCATCCAGCCAGGGACCGGAGCTCGCTCTGGCACTCGGCGAGGATCAGCATCTCTCCTTCGACCCGGATGCGTTGCCACTGAGCGAACTGCCGCTGCCAGCTCTCGGCATCGCCGACCAGGATCGTCGGCACCGGGCGTGATGACAACGAAACTGCCGACCCTTGCTGCGGCAACGCGGCTGGGTCCGGACTACGATCGCTCACCGGCACCACTACGTATTCTGGGAACGCCCCGCGCAGGCACTCGACGACACGACGCACCCCGGGCGCGATGACCCCGACGAGCGCGGCGGCCGGCGTCCACGTGCGAGTGGCGGTGTCACTCGCATCCGTTGAGAGAGCGGTCGCCGCATCCGGGCTCCACGCGATCTGCAGTTCAAGTTCGTCGATGCGCGCACGCCCCGCCGGTCGGTCGCGGCGGTAGCCGTCGTTGTCGCCGCCTGCTGCGAGGTGCTCCATCTTGGTGCCCATCCTCAGGAACATCCGCGTCGGCAGGGCGTCTACGACGCGAGCGTTCTGCCCGGACGCGCGCCCGGTGGTGACCACGACTGTGCATCCACGCACGGCAGCAGAGCGCACCAGCTTCTCGAAGCGATCGATGAACACCTGCGCGTGCTCGACAGGGAACGATGCCGTCAGCTGGTCGAGATCATCGCACAGAACAAGATCCGCGCTCCCCTGGCCTCCTTCGGCAAGCTCCGCGACAGCATCCCACGCACGCTCAGGATCAGCAGGAATCAGGACGTACCGGTCACTCTGCGCGGCCAGCGCCCGCAACACGCTTGACCTGCCTGATCCGCTGCCACCGATCACCGCGATGCCACGGTCAATACCAGGACGCAGCATTCTCGGCGTTTGGCGTTGTCGCTCTGGTTCGTCCACGAGCCCGAGGAACAGCGAGCCGTCAGGGACAGTCCCGTTACGCAGCTCGTCCAGGGTGAGCTGCGCAGGAAGCGACGGCAGCCACGGACTCGCGGGTTCCGCTGCGCTCTCCCACCGCGCTGCGGCTCCGCGTAGATCTGCGGCCCCCGCCAGCGCGATGCGGACGGCTACAGCCTCCGAGTCTTGCGGGCGACGCACGAACGCGAGTCCGCGTGAGCCGGATCCGCCCGGAAGCTCAGCCGCGTGATCTGATCCGATGACGAGGCGACTGTCAGCCGCCTCTGTCACGCGCAGGCTCACTCGCAGCGGACAGTTCGCAGCCAGAGCGTCACGGATTACACCTGCCGCACGCTGCGTGCCGAGGATCAAGTGCATGCCCAGCGCTCGCCCTCGAGCCGCGATGTCAGTGAACACCGCCCCCAGATCGGGATGCTCCTGCAAGAGTGCAGCGAACTCGTCGACCACGATCACCAGGCGTGGCAACTGCCCGTGTGCTTCAGCGATGTTGCGCGCACCCAGCTCTGCAAGAACCGCCTCTCGGCGTCGCAGCTCGGCCGTGAGACTCTGCACACCGCGCCTGGCGCCTTCTTCATCGAGATCGGTCATCACCGCGGCCACATGCGGCAGCGCCCGCAATGGATCGAAAGCCGTCCCGCCTTTGAAGTCAGCGAGCACGAATGCCACTTCTTCTGGACCGTGCGATCTGGCCATCGCCGCGATCCACGTGACAAGAAGTTCGCTCTTGCCTGACCCCGTCATCCCGGTCACGATGGCGTGTGGGCCGTCCTCGACGAGATCGAGGATGACGTCCGCGCTCTCCGTGCGTCCAATCGCGGCGCGAAGCCCCTGCGCGTCATCAACTGACGTCATCATCAGATCTGCCAGGGCGACGCTGTCTGGCAACTGCGCGACATCACCTTCTCGTTCGACGCTGCTGGACGCGATGGCCACGGCCTGCGCCCGAGAGAGACACTCCATCGCGATCTCCTCGACGCCGGCGCCGGTTCGAAGGCGCGCATGCGCGGGGCCGGTGCAATCCACAACCGTTGTCACCCCCTCTGGCACATCGCCTCCAACGCCGCATACCCGCACCTGAGCCGAGGCATCCGCGTCATCACCCTCTCCCAGAACCACGGCGAGTCGCCACGCACCACGACGAGGCCGCCCGGCATGGGGAAATCCATTGAGCCCCAGTGGCTCCAGGCCGTTGCCCACCAACGCGAGCTGCGCCGGAGCATGCCGCAGGCAAAGCTGAACGATGAGAGCTCGCGCGGCGGCCGACGCTATCGGTGTCGGGCCTCGGAAGCAGACACCGCGCCGCATCGCCACGACGATAGGAACGTCGGTGACGTTGGCCGCGCGTTCTCGGAAAGTTCGAGCCCGTTCGCTCTCATCTCCCGTGACCCGCAACGCACTGCGCTGCGACCCTGCACCGATGACCAATGGTGTGGTGTCGTCGACCGACTGGAGGTCGCGAAGCGGCGGATCTTGTATGCTCGCCGCCGCATCCGGATGCACGCGTCGCAGCTCTCGGCGCTCCCGCTGGTGCCGCCGCCGCAGCTCCTGCTCGGCACGTCGCCACCCGGCAGTCTCATCCTCTGCGGCTGTTCGCCGATCGCGACGTTTAGTTCGCAGGCCGTCCAGCAGAGAGGCGCCGATCATCAACGGACCGAGAGCGGCGAAGCACAACGAGAAGATCGATCCTGTGACCAGCCACAGCACAACACCCGCAGCGATCGGCACGACGGCTGCGAGCACGGGCACCGGCTGTTTGCGGGGTGCTGCGGCTCCAGCAGGAAGCGTCAGCGGTTCGAGGTCCATACCCCCTATTGCACGGCATCCGATATCGACGGATGCCGTTGTGCACAGCCCTGCCGGACTATTCGGCGGACTGCTCCGCTGTGGAGGAAGAGTCATCGACGGTCGGGATCACCGATGTGACAACCTCGTCGGTGACAATTCCTGTCCCGGTACGAGTCACTTTCACGATGATCAGCGTCACGTTGTCACGCCCGCCGTTCTCCAGTGCCGCCGCCAGCATCGCATCCACTGCGGCTGCCGGATCCGACTGCTCTCGCAAGAAGTGCTGGATGCCGTAATCGGTGAGCTCTTTGGTCAACCCGTCCGAGCAGATGACGAAACGGTCGCCGTCGAGAACCTCGATGCCGAGGTAGTCAGGGGCGTTGAGCTCGCTGGCGCCGACAGCACGGGTGATGACGTTGCTGTAAGGGTGACTCTCCGCCTCTTCTGGGCTGAGTTTGCCAGAACTGATCAGCTCCTGAACCACGGAATGATCCGTCGTGACCTGCACCAGGCGCTCTTCGCGCAGCAGGTATACCCGCGAGTCACCGATATTCAACGACACCCACCGTGGTTCGTCTGCGGATGATTCGAGAAAGATGCCGGTCAGCGTCGTTCCGGTACCCTCGTCCGTGGTCTCCGGATGCGACGCGATGTCTGCGACGGCCCGTTCGAGTGCACGCTCGATCGCACTGGTCGTCACCGAACCTGAGTCGACGACTTCCTGCAACTGAGCGATCGTGCTCTGACTGGCTACCTCGCCGCCCGCATGGCCGCCCATACCGTCAGCGACGACGAACAGCGGATACTGGGCAAGAAACGCGTCCTGGTTGTTGTCACGGCGACGGCCAGTGTCGGTGATCCCCGCCCACGTCAGAACGACCTCATCACCGTCGGCGACGACAACGCGTTGAGTGTGCGTAGTCGTCTCAGACAAAAGAAGCCTCCGGGGTGAAAGCGGCGATTCGGGTAGCCGCAGGATAATCAGACATCGTAGTGGAACTGTGCACTGTGTGCGCTGAGTCGCTGCGACATGACCATGCATCAACGTTATCGGAGTATGGACGGCAAAACGACGAAGGACCCTCGATCAAATCGAGAGTCCTTCGTTCAGGCTTGCAGCCGACCTTGAGCTCTGCTGGCAGAGCTCAACCCATCACGCAGGCGGTTGAGTCGGGTCCGCCGGCGGTGCGGGCGGAACCGGCGGCGCGGCAGGCGGCGCGGTGGGCGGTGCCGGGGGCGTCCCCGGCGCGGCCGGCGGCGGTGTCACGGGAGGCACTGCCGGAGCCGCCGGGGCTGCGGGAGGCGTGGCCGGTGCGGCCGGAGGCTGGTATCCGGGGGTTGCCGGCTGCTGGTAGCCAGGAGCTGCTGGCGGCTGGTAACCCTGCGGCGGCGCGTAGCCCTGCGGTGCGCCGCCATAGCCCTGAGGCACTGCTCCGTAGCCGGGAGCGGCCTGTGCTGAGGACTGAACCGGAACGCCATCCCAGACCGTGCGGTCGCCGAAGAACGCGTTACCGGCCCACGGGGCAGGAGGAATCTGCGTGTTCCATCGAGACTTGTCGAAGGCGTTGATGCCGAGCCAGATGACAGACAGGAAGATGTAGAGAACGACCCATGCGCCCTCCTTCTGCAGCTTCTGACCCACGCGGTATGCGGCGAGGACCATGAGCACACCGGCGGCGATGCCGACGATCTGGCCGATGACCGGAACCCAGCCGAGCAGAATCGTTGCACCGACACCGTACAGAATCAGCCAGGGGCTCATGTCACCGAGCTTGAGGAAGACCATCGCGTTGTAGACCGGGACCCACGCGCGCCATTTGCCCTGAACACCGGCCTTTTCGAAGATCTTCATCAGGAACAGCGAAGTCAGCACATATCCGGCGATGGCGAAAATAAAGCCGAACAGCATCATCACGACCAGCACGGCCGCCGCAGCGCCGCTGTCGTTGTAGTAAGAGTCCATTAGCCCCTCCATGGAGTGAGCGACGCATTCCGCGTCGCGTGACACACATTAGCGTGCCTGTTGGGCCAGCGCACCCGTCTGCCTCGCCGTGTCGGATCAGGATGCGACGACGAGCTCGATAACTCCGAGCTGCTCCCCCGAACGAATGATGATTCCTCTCGTGGCCGCCCACTCCTGCAAAGAGCTGAGCCCGCGCACACGTGGGCGATCTTCAGACAACGCACGAACCAACTCCCCCTTCGCCTTCTTGTTGAAGTGATTGAGGGCGCGTCCGTGCTCTGTGACTACCCGCACGTACGCGGAGGGAAGGGATGCCGGCAACGGACCGAGTGCGACATACGCCTCGCTGCGCAAATCGAGGATGAAGGACGTTTCCTCTTGGGCCATCGCCGCGGACGTCGCATCCGCCCAGTGCCGGCGCAATGGCGGTACACCGGGCAGGGAGGTTCCTGCGGCGAGCCGGTATGCGGGGATGCGGTCGAGCGCGCCGATCGGGCCGAACGGCGCCGAGTGAATCCACACGTGCTGCCCGAGCCAGCGCCGCGCCTTGGCGTCGAGTGCCGTAGCATCCAGCGCGTCGTACAACACACCGGTATAACGATCGATCGCCGGCATCGTGGGTGCGGAGCGCAACGTCGCGTTGTCCTCGATATCGCCGAGTTGTCGATCGCTCAGCTTGAGCACGCGGCGCGCCTCGACGGGATCCTGTGCCAACGCGATGAGCGCGTCGGCGACAGCAACGCGCTGTGCGGACAACTCTGGCAACGCGAGAGCCTCGAAGGCGAGCGGCTTTGCACTGCCACCGGGGCGCTTGGTCTCAGAGGGAGGAAGCAGGATCTTCATGAGCTCCACAGGCGAGAACGCGCCCGCCCAACATCTCAAGGATGATGGGCGGACGCGTCCGCGATGAGTTGTTTCAGGCGATGAGCGCCGCGTTACCCGCGACAACCGTCAGCTGGTTTCCCTCCATGGAGAGGAAACCATCCTGAGCGTTGGCGAGCACCTTGGTGCCGTCCAGCTGGGTGATGCGTACCTGGCCCTCAGCGAGGATGGCCAGGATCGGCTCGTGGCCGGTCATGATGCCGATCTCACCCTCGACGGTCTTGGCGACGACGAGAGTCGCTTGTCCCGTCCAGATCTCCGCGTCTGCAGAGACGAGGCTGACATTGAGCGCCATGATCAGCCGTTTTCCTTCTGGATCTGAGCCCACTTCTCTTCCACGTCGCCGATGCCGCCGACGTTGAAGAATGCCTGCTCAGCCACGTGGTCGAACTCGCCCTTGGCAATCGCGTCGAACGACGCGATGGTCTCCTTGAGCGGAACCGTCGAGCCCTCAACACCGGTGAACTTCTTCGCCATGTAGGTGTTCTGCGAGAGGAACTGCTCGATGCGACGTGCACGCGACACGACGATCTTGTCTTCCTCAGAGAGCTCATCGACACCGAGGATGGCGATGATCTCCTGCAGCTCCTTGTTCTTCTGGAGGATCTGCTTGACCGTGGTCGCAACGCGGTAGTGGTCCTCGCCTAGGTAGCGGGGGTCCATGATGCGCGAGGTCGACGTCAGCGGGTCGATGGCCGGGTACAGGCCCTTCGACGCGATCGCACGGCTGAGCTCAGTCGTTGCGTCAAGGTGCGCGAACGTCGTGGCCGGAGCCGGGTCGGTGTAGTCGTCGGCGGGGACGTAGATCGCCTGCAGCGAGGTGATCGAGTGGCCACGGGTCGAGGTGATGCGCTCCTGAAGGAGGCCCATCTCGTCGGCGAGGTTCGGCTGGTAACCCACAGCGGAGGGCATACGACCCAGCAGCGTGGATACCTCGGAACCGGCCTGCGTGAAGCGGAAGATGTTGTCAATGAACAACAGCACGTCCTGCTTCTGCACGTCGCGGAAGTACTCCGCCATCGTCAGAGCCGAGAGGGCGACGCGCAGACGCGTTCCCGGCGGCTCATCCATCTGGCCGAAGACGAGGGCGGTCTTGTCGAAGACACCGGCCTCTTCCATCTCGTGGATCAGGTCGTTGCCCTCACGGGTACGCTCGCCGACACCCGCGAACACGGAGACACCACCGTGGTTCTGAGCGACACGCTGGATCATCTCCTGGATGAGGACGGTCTTACCGACACCTGCACCACCGAAGAGTCCAATCTTTCCACCCAGCACGTACGGGGTGAGAAGGTCGATCGACTTGATGCCGGTCTCGAACATCTGCGTCTTCGACTCAAGCTGGTCGAAGGGCGGAGCCTGACGGTGGATCGGCCACCGCTCGGTGATCTCGATCTGCTCGCCAGGCTCGGCGTTGAGCACCTCGCCGATCACGTTGAAGACCCGGCCCTTTGTGACGTCACCGACGGGAACCGAGATCGGCTCACCGGTGTCGCGCACTTCCTGGCCGCGGACGATGCCGTCGGTGGGCTTCAATGCGATAGCGCGGATCAGATCGTCGCCGAGGTGCTGTGCAACCTCGAGGGTGATCTCGGTCGACTCCTCGCCGATGACGATGGTGGTCTTCAGCGCGTTGTAGATGTCAGGAATCGAGTCGTGCGGGAACTCGATGTCGACGACCGGGCCCGTGACGCGTGCGACGCGCCCGACGACCGCGGTCCCAGCCTCAGCTGTGGCGGTGGGGGTCATATCTTCGTCTCTTTCTTGATGGTCTATTTGCTCGAGGAGAGGGCGTCGGCACCGCCGACGATCTCAGCGATCTGCTGCGTGATCTCCGCCTGACGCGCGTTGTTGCGCAGACGGGTGTAGTCGGTGATGAGCTTGTCAGCGTTGTCGCTGGCCGACTTCATCGCCTTCTGCGTCGCGGCCTGCTTGGCGGCCGACGACTGCAACAGGGCGTTGAAGACCCTGCTCTGGATGTACACCGGCAGGATCGCGTCAAGCACGGTCTCGGCATCCGGTTCGAACTCGTAGAGCGGGTACACCGCTCCACTCGGTTCGACCGCAGCTTCGTTCTCCACGATCTCCAACGGAAGCAGGCGCACAGTCTCGGGCGTCTGCGTCATCATGCTGACGAAGCGGTTGTAGACGAGGTGGAGTTCATCCACACCGCCATCGTCGCCGCCACGGTTGAACGCCTCGAGCAGTGACGCCGAGATCTCCTCCGCAGTCTTGAACTGCGGAGTATCGGTGTCGCCCGTCCATTCGGCCGCAGCCTTGATGCCACGGAACTGGAAGTACCCGACGGCCTTGCGTCCGACGAGGAAGTACACCGGCTCGCTGCCCTGTGAGCGGATGAGCTCACCCAGTTCCATCGCCTCGCGAAGAATCTGCGAGTTGAAGGCACCGGCAAGGCCGCGGTCCGAGGAGAAGACCACGACGGCGGAGCGCGTGATCGTCTCTGGCTCACGGGTGAGCGGGTGGTCGACATTGGAATATGTCGCGACGGCAGAGACGGCCTGAGTCACGGCGCGCGCGAAGGGCGACGACGCGCGAACACGCGCCATCGCCTTCTGAATACGCGAAGCCGCGATGAGTTCCATCGCCTTCGTGATCTTCTTGGTCGTCTGAGCAGAAGAAATCTTCTGCTTATAGACCTTGAGTTGAGCGCCCATGTTTTCCGTTCCTCACGCGATTACGCGCGACGACCCTTGACGATCTTCTCCTGGTTGACGTCTTCCGCCTCAGCCGCAGCGTGCGCCTCGTTGCCAACGGCACCGATGGACTTGCCGTTGCCGCCCTGGAACTCAAGGATGAACGCGTCCACCTGCTTGTTGAGCTCGGCAACGGTGTCGTCAGAGAGAACGTTCGTCTCACGCAGGGTGTCGAGCACCTTGGTGTTGCGACGCAGGTGGTCGAGAAGCTCGCGCTCAAAGCGCAGCACATCGGAGACCTCGATCTTGTCGAGCTTTCCGTTGGTGCCGGCCCAGATCGACACGACCTGGTCTTCAACCGGGTACGGCGAGTACTGCGGCTGCTTGAGCAGCTCGGTCAAACGCGCGCCACGGTCGAGCTGACGACGCGAAGTCGCGTCAAGGTCGCTCGCGAACATCGCGAAGGCCTCAAGCGAGCGGTACTGCGCAAGCTCGATCTTCAGCGTTCCGGAGACCTTCTTGATGCTCTTGACCTGAGCGTCACCACCGACTCGCGAGACCGAGATGCCCACATCGACCGCTGGACGCTGGTTGGCGTTGAAGAGGTCGGACTGCAGGAAGATCTGGCCATCGGTGATCGAGATCACGTTGGTCGGGATGTACGCAGAGACGTCGTTGGCCTTGGTCTCGATGATGGGCAGACCCGTCATCGAACCGGCACCGAGCTCGTCGGACAGCTTCGCGCAACGCTCGAGCAGACGAGAGTGCAGGTAGAAGACGTCACCCGGGTATGCCTCGCGGCCCGGCGGACGACGAAGAAGCAGCGAAACGGCGCGGTAAGCCTCGGCCTGCTTCGACAGGTCATCGAAGATGATGAGGACATGCTTGCCCGCGTACATCCAGTGCTGACCGATCGCAGAACCCGTGTAGGGAGCGATGTACTTGAAGCCGGCAGCGTCGGATGCGGGAGCAGCGACGATCGTCGTGTACTCCAGCGCACCGGCGTCCTCGAGCGCACCCTTGACGGAAGCGATCGTGGAGCCCTTCTGGCCGATGGCGACGTAGATGCAGCGAACCTGCTTGTTCGTGTCGCCGGAGGCCCAGTTGTCCTTCTGGTTGATGATCGTGTCGATCGCGATGGCCGTCTTGCCGGTCTGGCGGTCACCGATGATCAGCTGGCGCTGGCCACGGCCGACGGGGATCATCGCGTCGATCGCCTTGATGCCAGTCTGCATCGGCTCGTGCACGCTCTTACGCTGCATGACACCAGGTGCCTGCAGCTCGAGCTCGCGACGACCTTCCGAAGCGATCGCACCGAGACCGTCGATCGGGTTTCCGAGCGCGTCGACGACGCGGCCCAGGTAACCGTCACCGACGGGAACGGAGAGCACTTCGCCGGTACGGCGAACTTCCTGGCCCGCCTGGATGCCGGAGAAGTCACCGAGCACCACGGTACCGATCTGGTGCTCGTCAAGGTTCAGTGCGAGGCCCTGCGTGCCGTTGGCGAACGTCAGGAGCTCGTTCGCCATGACGCCGGGCAGGCCCTCGATGTGGGCGATGCCATCAGCGGCATCCACGACTGTGCCGACCTCGGTCGCTGCGGCGCCTGTGGGCTCGTACGCAGCGGCGAAGTCCTTCAGCGCGTCGCGGATGACGTCGGGGCTGATCGATAGTTCTGCCATTGTCTTCCCTTTGTATTGAGAGAGTCTGCGCGGTTCCCCGCGCGAAATCGTATTAGCCCGCGAGCTTCTGTCGAAGTTCGGCGAGCCGCGCGGAGATGCTGCCGTCGATGACGTCGTCGGCGACCTGCACTCGCAGTCCGCCCACGACAGTGGGGTCGATGACCTCGTTGATCGAGATCTGGCCGTCGTAGCGCTTCGCCAGCGACTCGCCGAGGCGAGTGCGCTGAGCAGCTGACAGCGGTGATGCGGTGTGCACAGTGGCAACGATGCGCCCACCCTGTGCCGAGACGATCTTCATCGCTCGGTTCAGGAGCTGACGCACCCGGCGGCCACGCGGCTGGCGCACCAGCGACGAGACGATCAGCGTGGTCGGAGCACTTACCTTGCCACCGAGCAGCGTCTCGACGAGGCCGCCCTTCGCGGTGTTATCGCCCAGGCGTCCGCCGAGCGCAAGCTCGAGTTCTGCATTGGCGGCGATGATGCGAAGGAAGGAGAAAAGCTCCCCCTCGATATCTGCCTTGGGCTCAGCGATAGCCGCAGCGCGGATCGCGAGTTCCTCGATGCCGGCGATAAGGCCGTCGGCATCGGACCACCGCTGACTGACGGCAGCAGTGACCAGTTGGCGCGTGACATCCGACGTGCCACTGAATACCGAGGTCACGACCTGCTCCCGCAGACCTGCGGGAGCAGCCGGGTCGGCAAGCGCGCCGCTCAGCTGTCCGGATTCGCCCACCAGACGCGCCACGGTGAAGAGCTCACCGGCCGTGTCGAGGGTGACGCCCTTCGCCTGAGCGAGGGCCGCCGTCGAAGCCGCGAGTGCTTGAGTGGTCGCGCTGCCCATTACTTGGCCGCCTTTTCTGCTGCCTCAAGGTCGGCGAGGAAGCGGTCGACAACAGCGGTCGCACGGGCGTCGTCCGAGAGCGTCTCGCCAACCACGCCACCGGCGAGGTCGATGGCGAGCGTGCCCACCTCAGAGCGAAGCGCGACGAGCGTCGTCTGGCGCTCTGCTTCGATCTGAGCCTGAGCTGCGACGGTGACACGTGCGGCCTCAGTGGTCGCAGCATCCTTCGCCTCGGCGACGATCTTCTTGCCGTCCTCACGGGCAGCCTCACGGATCTCACCGGCCTCGGTGCGCGCCTCAGCGAGCTGACGGGTGTACTCCTCGAGAGCCACTTCCGCCTGCTTCTGAGCTTCATCAGCCTTGGCGATGTTGCCCTCGATCGCGGCGGACCGCTCGTCGAGCATCTTCGCCACGTTCGGAAGCGCGACCTTCCAGGCCACGACCAGGATGATGACGAAGCAAACCGCGGACCAGACGATGTCGTACATCGCCGGAAGAAGCGGGTTGTGCTCCGCTTCTTCGGCTGCGAGCGTGACAAGAGCGTTCAGCATCCTGTCTCCTTACGTGTGGTGGGAACGGATCAGTAGCCGAAGAGGAACGCCACGCCGATACCGACGAACGCAAGCGCCTCGGTGAAGGCGATACCGATCCACATGGTGCCCTGGAGCTTGCCGGACAGCTCAGGCTGGCGTGCGACGCCCTCGATCGTCTTACCGACGACGATACCCACACCGATGGCCGGACCGATGGCCGCGAGACCGTAGCCGATGTTGGCGATCGAGCCGGTGATGTCAATGTTGATCTGGGCGAGAACAGAAACAGAATCCACGGATTCTTCCTTTCATTGAGGGGGCCGAAGCGCCCCGATTAGTGTTCGTCCGCGACTGCGAGCTGAATGTAGACCGCGGTGAGGATAGTGAAGACGTATGCCTGGAGGAAAGCCACCAGGATCTCGAAGGCCGTGAACGCGAAGCCGAATGCGAGCGTGCCCGCACCCAGTACCGTCCAGAAGCCGCCCATCGAGAAGATGAAGAACTGGGTCGCCGCGAAGAACAGCACCAGCATCAGGTGGCCGACCATCATGTTCATCAGCAGTCGCAGCGTGAGCGTGACCGGTCGAACGATGAAGGTCGAGATGAACTCCAGCGGCGCGACGATGATGTACAGAGCCGGCGGAACCCCAGGGGGGAAGAGCGAGTTGCGGATGAAGCCCAACGGGCTCTTGCGCACACCTGCGTAAATGAAGGTGAAGTATGAGATGACGGCCAACAACAACGGCACCGCAATGATGCTCGTTCCCGCGATGTTCAAGAACGGGATGACACCTGTGATGTTGAAGAACAGGACCATGAAGAAGATCGTGGTCAGCAACGGCAGGAAACGGTCGCCGTCTTTCTTGCCAATCATGTCGTGAGCGATGTTGACGCGCACGAGGTCGAAGAGCATCTCGATGACGCCCTGGCCGCGGCCGGGGACCAACTTGAGCTTGCGCGTGCCGAGCCAGAGGATCAGGACGACGGCAAGGGTGGCGAGGAACTGCACCAGGTGAATGCGATGCACCGAGAGCGGGCCGATACTGAAGAGGATCTCCGGGAAGAACTCTGAGATCGACGGTGGGTGGAATTCATCCGTTGCGAATCGGACGAGGAGGCTCGTGGCGTGAGTCAACGTTGCTCCAGCTTCGGGGCGCCGATCAAGATCGAGGCGACGTTTGGGTGAGGAGTTCTAGCTGAATCAGAGCATTTCACACGACGCGAAAGCTTGCCCAGCGAACTCAGATTTAGACTATCAAGATTTTCCCAGGCTCACGAATCGTTGTGGTCCTCGGGGCGAATTTCCAGCTTCTCAGCGCCAGTTTCGGGCTTATCAGAGCTGATTTCCGGCTCTTCGGGATTGGTTTCCGGAAGAGAAACGTCTGATGCGTAGGACATCCGCATCGTCGTGAAGGCGAACACATCGATCGCAAGGCTGACCAGGACCCCCGCCATGAGCGAGAGGAAGATGATCAGCGGGACAACCCACGTCTGGTCGCGCAGAATGACGATCGCGACGATGAACAGCACGAGCTTGAGCAGCCAGCCGCCCATCACGATGCCGAAGAACACCGTGGCGAACATCTCCTTGCCGTACCAGCGGTTGGCGATCAGCACGCTCAGCGGGGTGAGTGCGAGGAAGAAGATGGCAAGACCGACACCAGTCAGTCCGCTCCACAGGCCGTCTGTGCCGACGGTGAGGAATCCGATGCCACCGCCGAGGATGATCAGCACGATGGCTGCTATCCCCGTCCAGATCAGCACCTTCCGCAGCATTGGGGTGATCGCGGGGGTCTTATGTTCGGGTGTGTCGCTCATCGGGTCTCCAAGGAGGGTGTCGGCTCGGTGGGCGCGCTGGGCGCTCTGTGGGTGGGAAGAAGGGTGACAACGAGGCAGGCGGCGATTCCGATCACTCCGAAGGCAACGCCGGGCAGATACTGCCCCGGCCAGTCCTCGCTCGTGCCCACGTACATCAGCAGAACCGCGAGTGAGATCACTGCTGTCCAGGCATAGAAGATCAGGACGGCATCCCGGTCGCGATGCCCGAGGTCGAGCATCCGATGATGCAGATGCTTGCGGTCCGGGGAGAACGGTGATTTCCCCGCCCGCATGCGACGGAACACCGCAAGCCCGAAGTCGAGCAACGGCAGCATGACGACCACGAGTGGGAGCAGGATCGGAATGAACGCCCCCAGCAACTGCGAACGACCGAACTCCTCAGGGTTCATCGCGCTGGAAGACATCTGGCCCGTCAGCACGATCGCAGAGGTGGCCATCAGCAGCCCCAGGACGAGGGCACCCGAGTCGCCCATGAACAGTTTCGCCGGGCTCCAGTTCAACGGCAGGAATCCGATGCAGGCACCGATCACCACCGCAGCGAGGAATGTCGCCAGGTTGAAGTAGCTGCTGGCGCCGGTGTCGCGCGTGAGGATGTACGAGTAGGCGAAGAACACGCCGTTCGCGATCAGGCAGACGCCCGCGACGAGGCCGTCGAGACCGTCGATGAAGTTGACGGCGTTCATGACGATCACGATCGCGAACATCGTGACTGCGATGCTCAGCCAGCTCGAGAAGATGATCATGTCGCCCAACGGCAGCGCGAGGATCTGCAGGCCTCCGACCACAGTGATGATGCCGGCAGCAAGGAACTGTGCTCCCAGCTTGATCATCCAGTCGAGATCCCACAGATCGTCGATCACACCGACGACGGCGATGAGCACCGCTGCTCCCAGCACCGCCCACATCGTCTGCGGCGGCACCCACATGATGCTGAAGAACGGATTCGCCGATGAAACTCCGATGGCGGCTGCGATTCCGAGCAGCATCGCCACCCCGCCGAGTCTCGGCGTCGGGGTCGTGTGCACATCGCGTTCGCGGATGCCGGGATAGAGCTTGAAGCGAAGACTGAGTTGCCAGACCACCCACGACATCACGAGCGTGACGGTCGCGGTGAGGATGATCGTGAAGAGGTACTGCTTCACGCCGTGCCATCCGACGACGGATCCGGCTCAGCCAAAGATTCGCCCCCGCGCTCGGGCTCAGGTGCCAGCTCAGGAGCGGGCTCCAGCAGATCACCGATGATGCTTTCCAACTGTTGCCGGGAGATCGCTCCCTCACGCAGTATGCGCACACGCGGTTCGGTGGGGTCATCCGGGCCACGACGAACAAGAGAGGTCGCATCGATGATCGTCGAGGCGATACCGGTCTCGCTGAATCCTGCGTCGAGGTACACCGAGACACCGTCCTTCAGCATCCGCTGGGCATCCGCAGCGGACACCGCTGCTGCTTTGCCCGTGAGATTCGCGCTGGAAACGGCCAGTGGGCCGGTCTCTTCAAGCAATTCCAGCGCAAGACGCAGATCCGGCATGCGCACGGCGACCGTGCCGAGCGTGTCACCGAGGTCCCACGACAGCGAGGGCTGCGCAGGAAGAACAATGGTCAGCCCGCCGGGCCAGAACTCGTCTACCAGACGCTGCACCGGCTCGGGAATCGACTGCACGAGAGCCGCCAACGCTGACTGGTTCGCGACCAGCACGGGCGGCGGCTGACTGCGTCCACGCCCCTTAACCTCGAGCAGTCGCCTGACGGCCGCCGGCGCGAACGCATCGGCGGCGACACCGTAGACGGTATCTGTGGGCAGGACGATGAGCTCACCGCGGGCAATCGCCTGACGAGCGTGGCGCATTCCGGCAAGCAGCTGTGCCTCATCGCGGCAATCGAAGACAGAGGACATGACCTCCACAGTCTACGTGCACCGGCGAACGCGGCATGGCTACGCCATCATGGGCGCAGCGCCGTCGTCGCGCGATCTCGACGGGTGAGATCGAGATGAGTGGTCGGCGCACGCCAGCCGTCCGTGGCGAGCAGGGTACGAATCTCCTCCCCCTGCAACTCACCATGCTCGATGACCAGAAGCCCGCCAGGGCGCAGCAGCCGCAAGGCTCTGGTGCTAAGCACACGCACGATATCCAGGCCGTCCGGCCCGCCGTACAGTGCCATGGCCGGGTCAAACAGCCGCACCTCGGGATCACGCGGGATCGCTTCATCTGGAACATAGGGAGGGTTCGAAATCACGACGGCTACCGTCCCGTCGATCTCGTCGAGCGTGTCGGCGAGATCACCGTGCACGAGAGTGAGATTCTCGGCATCGGCGGTGTTGCGCGCGGCCCATGCATGCGCATCAGGCGAGAGTTCGACGGCGAAGACGCGCGAATGCGGAACCTCGCTCGCCATCGCCAACGCAATCGCTCCACTTCCGGTGCACAGGTCAACTCCGATCGGCTCCGGATCGGGAGCGTTCAACAGCGCATCGATCGCGAACTGCGCGACGATCTCCGTCTCCGGCCGCGGTACGAAGACGCCGGGGCCGACAGCCAGTTCAAGGTAGCGGAATGGCGCCACACCGGTGAGATGCTGCAATGGCTCGCGCGCAGCGCGCCTGACGACCAGTGCCTCGAATGTCTCAGCCTCCTGCTCGTCAAGAGTGTCGCCGCGCACGATGGCAGCCTGCACTTCGCCGCGGCGCAGACCCCGCAGGTGGCCCACAAGCAATTCCGCATCGACAAGTGGATCGGTCACACCGGCGGCCGCCAGCCACTCTGCGGCAGAGCGCACAACGGCGGCGAGGGTCTGTTCAGGCATCCCTCCAGCGTACGGTGTGAGCGTGACTCTCCTGCGTCACAATGCCCCATGCCCGTATGTACTCGCATAGGCTTTGTCACGCACCGTTCCCCGAACGAAGGACCTGGCCCATGACCGGCATCCATTCCGACATCACCACCGCTTTCGGCAACACGCCGCTGGTTCGCCTGAACCATGTGACGGAGGGCCTTGATGTGACGATTCTGGCCAAGCTGGAGTCATACAACCCGGCTGGCAGCGTCAAGGATCGCATCGGCATCGCCATGATCAACGCAGCCGAAGCCTCTGGCGAGCTGAAGCCGGGTGGGACGATCGTCGAGTCCACCAGTGGAAACACGGGCATCGCACTAGCGATGGTCGGCGCCGCCCGCGGTTACAAGGTCATTCTGACGATGCCGGCATCCATGTCGAAGGAGCGGCGCGTGCTGCTCAAGGCATACGGTGCGGAGGTCGTGCTCACCGACCCGACTACGGGGATGAGTGGCGCCATCGAAGAGACCAAGAAGATAGTTGCCGAGACGCCCGGCGCTGTCTGGATCAAGCAGTTCGAGAACGCGGCAAATCCGCAGATCCACCGTGACACCACGGCGCAGGAGATCTTGCGGGATACCGAAGGCAACATCGACATCTTCATCGCCGGCGTTGGCACCGGCGGCACCGTGACCGGCACCGGTCAGGCGCTCAAAGCAGCGAAGCCCGATGTGCAGGTCATCGCCGTTGAGCCCAAGGACTCCCCCGTCCTCACCGAAGGACACCCCGGCCCGCACAAGATTCAGGGCATCGGCCCGAACTTCGTGCCCGCAGTGCTCGACCGTGAAGTTCTCGATGAGGTGATCGCAGTCGAGTTCGACGAATCACTGCGCCTGGCTCGTGAACTCGCGTCGAAGGAAGGTCTGCTGGTCGGCATGTCGTCCGGCGCTGCACTCTCCGCTGCGCTGCAGGTCGCCGCACGCCCCGAGAACGCAGGCAAGACGATTGTCGTGATCATGCCTGACACGGGTGAGCGCTACATCTCCACCGCACTGTTCGAGGACCTGCGCGAGGGTTGAGCGCATGATCGGCCGAATGCGCGAGGATATTGCCTCCGCCCGCCTTCGTGACCCCGCAGCGCGCACCGGGCTCGAGATCGGGCTGCTGTATCCCGGGTTGCATGCCATCTGGGCGCATCGCGTTTCGCACGGCCTGTGGCGTCGTAAGCTGCGTTTCCTTGCGCGCGCCAATTCGCAGTTCGCTCGCTGGCTCACCGGCGTCGAGATACACCCGGGCGCCAAGATCGGCAGACGGTTCTTCATCGACCACGGTATGGGCATCGTCATCGGCGAGACGGCAGAGATCGGCGACGACGTCATGCTGTACCACGGCGTCACGCTCGGCGGCCGAACGCAGGATGCGACTGGGAAACGGCATCCGACCCTGGCGAACGGCGTCGTGGTGGGCTCCGGTGCAAAGCTGCTGGGGCCCATCCTGGTCGGTCGGAACACCGTGGTCGGAGCGAACGCCGTCGTCACGAAGGATGCACCGGAAGACAGCATCCTGGTCGGCGTACCGGCCCGCGCACATCGACGCAGCGGCCACGACGATTTCAGTGCACTGCGCATCGCCGCCGACTACTCGATCTGACCTCTAGCGCCGCGCGGCTCAGCCCGTGGTGCGTCCTGAGCCGGTCAGCGCTTGCTGCGACGCTCGGACACCTTGCGCTTGAGGAAGATCAGCGGCAGCAGAATCGATCCCAACGCTGTGATCATCCAGACGATGACCGCGCCGAGGATCCATGCGGCGATGCCGCTGATACGCAGTCCGCCGATGGGCAGCAGCACGACGACAATCAGGGCGACCAGCGTGGAGAAGATGCCGATTCCGCCCATCAACACGGGCGCGTAACGGTCAGCGAGCTTTGCGATCCACGGGCTGAGGACGCTCTGCAGGACCGCGAAGATAGCGATGCAGATGACGAATCCCCACCACTTATCCCACTCGATCTGGAAGCCTTCCAGCACGAGATCGGCGACGATGAGCCCGATCGCCGCAGAGACGAGATAGGTGAGGGAGCGGAACAGGAGTGTGATCACGTCCTGAGCCTAGCGCTGCACGCCTACGTCGTCAGGAAACGGAGCCGATTGCGGCGAGACGTGCTTCTTCGTCCGCCTGGATCGCACTCTCGATGATCGGGTCGAGTGCGCCGTCCATCACCTGGTCGAGGTTGTATGCCTTGAACCCGGTGCGGTGATCCGCAATCCGGTTCTCCGGAAAGTTGTACGTGCGAATGCGTTCGGAGCGGTCCATGCCTCGAATCTGCGATTTACGGGCGTCGGATGCCGCGGCATCCAGCTCTTCCTGCCGTTTCGCGAGGATGCGTGCACGAAGCACGCGCATTCCGGCCTCGCGGTTTTGCAGTTGCGATTTCTCATTCTGCATAGACACGACGATGCCGGTCGGCAGATGCGTGATGCGCACCGCGGAGTCAGTCGTGTTGACCGACTGGCCACCAGGGCCAGACGAGCGGAACACGTCAATCTTCAAATCGTTCTGACTGATCAAGACCTCTTCAGGCTCATCAACCTCAGGAAAGACCAGCACACCGGTCGTCGAGGTGTGGATGCGCCCCTGCGACTCTGTCGCTGGCACGCGCTGCACTCTGTGCACGCCGCCCTCGTACTTCAAATGTGCCCAAACGCCCTGCGCGGGATCCGAAGATGACCCCTTGATCGCGATCTGAACATCTTTGTAGCCACCGAGGTCAGACTCGTTTTGCTCCAGCAGTTCCGTCTTCCAGCCCTTGTGAGCCGCGTACTGGCTGTACATCCGCAGCAGATCGCCGGCGAAGAGTGCGCTCTCCGCACCACCCTCACCACCCTTGATCTCCAAGATGACATCACGAGCGTCATCAGGGTCACGCGGAATCAAGAGGCGACGCAGCTTCTCCTGGGAGCGCGCCAGGCCCTGTTCGAGGTCGGGCACCTCCGCAGCGAAGGCGTCATCTTCTTTGGCGAATTCACGCGCAGCAGCCAGATCGGCGGATGCTGCCGCCCAGGAATCGTAGGCGGCAACGATCCGGCTCAGTTCGGCATAGCGACGGTTGACACGCTTGGCGCGTGCAGCATCGGCGTGCACCGCCGGGTCGGAGAGTTCCTCCTGAACCTGGCGGTGTTCGTCGATCAGCGCTTGAACAGACTCGAACACGCCTATGCTCCGATCAGTGTCAGCTCAGCGGATGTTGTTCTCATGGCTGTGGCTGGAGCCACCGGCCACGGGAGCAGGCATCGACTTCTGCATCTGCACGAGGAACTCGACGTTCGACTGCGTCTCCTTGAGCTTGCCCAGCACGACCTCGAGGGCCTGCTGCTGGTCAAGGCCCGCAAGTGCGCGACGAAGCTTCCAGGTGATCTTGACCTCATCGGCCGAGAGCAGCATCTCTTCACGGCGAGTAGACGACGCGTTGATGTCGACGGCCGGGAAGATGCGCTTGTCGGCGAGCTGACGAGAAAGACGCAGTTCGCTGTTTCCGGTGCCCTTGAACTCCTCGAAGATGACGTCGTCCATCTTGGAGCCGGTCTCCACGAGTGCCGTGGCAAGAATCGTGAGCGATCCACCGTTCTCGATGTTGCGTGCGGCACCGAAGAAACGCTTCGGCGGGTAGAGCGCTGCGGCATCCACGCCACCGGAGAGCACGCGGCCTGAGGTGGGCGTTGCGATGTTGTAGGCGCGGCCGAGGCGGGTGATCGAGTCGAGCAGCACGACGACGTCGCGGCCAAGCTCCACGAGACGCTTTGCGCGCTCGATGGCGAGCTCGGCGACCGTGACGTGATCTTCGGCCGGACGGTCGAAGGTGGAGGCGATGACCTCACCCTTCACCGTGCGCTCCATGTCGGTGACCTCTTCAGGACGCTCATCTACAAGCACGACCATGAGGTGAACCTCAGGGTTGTTCTGCGCGATCGCGTTGGCGATCTGCTGCAGCACGATCGTCTTGCCGGCCTTGGGCGGCGCGACGATCAGGCCACGCTGGCCCTTGCCGATCGGAGCAACCAGGTCGATGATCCGCTGCGTCAGCTTCTCGGGTGCCGTCTCCAGCCGCAGGCGTTCCTGCGGGTACAGCGGAGTGAGCTCGCCGAACTCGACACGAGTGGCCGCGTCTTCGACAGACAGGCCGTTGATCGAATCAACCTTGACCAGAGCGTTGTACTTCTGGCGGCCTTGCTGCTCGTTCTCGCGCGGCTGCTTGATGGCGCCGACGATCGCGTCGCCCTTTCGCAGGTTGTACTTCTTCACCTGACCGAGCGAGACGTAGACGTCGCTGGCACCGGCGAGGTAACCCGTGGTGCGCACGAATGCGTAGTTGTCGAGCACGTCGAGGATGCCGGCGATCGGAATGAGGACGTCGTCCTCGCCGAACTCGGTGTCGAACTCGTCGGATGCTCCACCGCTGCGGCGCTTGTTGCGCTGGCGACCGCGGGCGTTGCCGTTGTCGTCGTCAGCGGGAGCGTTCTGCGGGGTGTCCTGGCCACCGTTCTGGCCGCGTCCACGGTTGCGGTTGCGGTTGCGGCTACGGCTACGGCTGGAACCCTCATCGCCGTCGTTCGAGTCGGAGCCGTTGTCACCGGCATCAGACTTGTCAGAGGTCGTGTCGTCAGACTGCTTCGTGTCGGACGAATCCGCCTGCTCAGTCTTGGCGCCCTGGGCACCCCTGCGGCCGCGGCCCGACCTTGCGGTCGGAGCGTTATCGGCGGGCTTGTCGTCCGTGGCACCGTCAGTGGATGCAGTGGATGCAGTGTCTGCAGTCGTTGCAGCGGCCGCAGTGTCGCTCGACGCGTTGTCGGCAGACTTTTCCTCAGCCGGTGCGGCTTCGGCGACGGGGTCAGCCTTCTTGCGGCGACCACGAGCGGGCGTCTTCGGCGCGGCTTCGACCGGTGCCTCGGCAACGCTGTCGGATGCTGCACTGTGCGATGCCGGCGCATCCGATGCGGTCTTCTTGGCAGCTGACGACTTGGCAGCTGACGACTTGGAAGCTGAGGATGTGTCAGCGGCGGCGCCGTCGGTCGCGGTGGAGGAAGCGTCAGCATCCACCGCGGGTGCGACATCAGCCTTCTTCGCCCGACTGCGGCGAGGTGCCTTCGCCTTCGGTGCTGCGTCAGCCGCAGGTGCGTCAGCCGCAGGTGCGTCGGCAGTGGCCGGCGCAGCAGCAGGTGCCTCGGCGGCAGGTGCTGCAGTTGCCGCCTGCTCAGCCTTGGCCGCCGCAGTGGCGGTTGTGGCACGGCGCGGAGCGCGCTTGCGTGGCGGAGCAGCAACGGCCGCTGTAGTGGGTGCCTCGGCCGCGTTTGCTGCCGAGTCGTTCTGGGTCTCGGAGAAATTCTCCACGAGTACTCCCTTATATGTCGCGGGAAATGAGCATGTATCGCGCACAACGGGTGCTGCGCGCAATCGCACAGGCAGGAACTTGGTGACTGCCAGCCAGAACGTTGAAAGCGGTTCTGGGGTTCTGTGCGGATCTCGCAGAATTGCGATGGGGGCCAGATTCACGAAATTACGTGTAGCCCTCCGCTCGATCCCTTACTGTACCACCACGTACGTCAACGGCCAGCATGAGGGCGTCCCACGGGGTGTCAGTAACGGAATCGGCGAGCTCCACTGCGTGCTGGCGATTGCCAGGGCCATCCGCGAGGACGAGCACGCTGGGGCCCGCACCCGAGACGACCGCAGCGAATCCGGCCGCGCGCAGCGCCGTGACCAGTCGGTGTGTCTCCGGCATGGCTTCGGCGCGGTAGTCCTGATGCAAACGATCTGCGGTCGCATCGAGCAGGAGCTCTGGGCTCTGTGTGAGGGCGGCTATCAACAGCGCGGAACGCGACACGTTGAAGACAGCATCCTCTCTTGAGACCTGCGGAGGCTGCAGTGAACGAGCCAGTGTCGTCGACATCGTGCGCTCTGGAACGAACACGAGCGGTGCGACACCGCGGTGCACCAGCAGTTTCTTGTGCTGCGGGCCGCGTTCCCCGGTCCACGCGATCGTGAGGCCGCCGAACAGCGCGGGCGCCACGTTGTCTGGGTGGCCCTCCAGCTCAGTTGCCAGACGCAGCAGGTCGGCGTCAGTGAAATCGACGTCACCCTCAAGAAGGCCCTTGGCCGCCAGTACACCCGCAGTTACGGCTGCGCCGGAAGATCCGAGGCCGCGCCCGTGCGGCACACCGTTGCGGGCATCGATGCGCAGACCAGGCATCTCACGACCGACGTCCTTGTAGACGTGCTCGATCGAACGGAACACCAAGTTCGACTCATCACGGGCAATCTCGGATGCACCCGAGCCGGTGACCTCAATCTCGAGTCGATCACTCGACAGCGCTGATACGGTCAGCTCGTCGTAGACGCTCAGCGCCAGGCCGAGCGTATCGAAGCCAGGGCCGAGATTCGCGCTCGTGGCCGGCACCTGCACCTGCACGACGCGCAGAGCGTCAGCGGCCATCACTCACCCTCCACACGCAGCACGGAAACGACGCGCTCGACGACAGCGCTCGACGACAGACGCTCGACGGCGGCACTCAACGCCTGCTCGGTCGCGCGGTGCGTGCCGATGATAAGACGTGCGAACGGGTCATCTTCCGACTCGATCGTCTGCACAAGAGTCGCGACCGAGACGCCGCCATCGCTGAGGATGCCCGCGATCGACGCGAGAACACCAGGCTGGTCAGAGACTTCGAGTGTGATCTGGTAGCGAGTGATGACGTGCCCGATCGGCACGGTCGGCAGATTAGCCCTGGTGGACTCCCCCACCCCGACGCCACCGGCGATGTGCCGGCGCGCTGCCGAGACGACGTCACCCAGAACTGCCGATGCGGTTTGCACCCCACCGGCGCCAGCGCCGTAGAACATCAGCGAGCCAGCCGCTTCCGCCTCGACGAACACCGCGTTGTTCGCCCCGTGCACTGAGGCCAACGGGTGCGTGCGAGAGACCAGTGCGGGGTACACGCGTACTGAGATCGACTCCGTACCGTTCACGTCGACCCGTTCGCACACCGCGAGCAGCTTGATGACGAAGCCCGCCGCACGAGCCTCTTCGATCATGGATGGCGTGATCTCAGTGATGCCCTCACGGTGCACCGCGTCGAGCGGAACGGCGGTGTGGAAAGCGAGGGATGCCAAGATCGCGGCCTTCTGCGCGGCGTCATACCCCTCGACATCGGCAGTCGGGTCAGACTCGGCATAGCCCAGGCGCTGCGCGTCGGCGAGCACCTCGGCGAAGTCAGCACCCTCGGTGTCCATACGGTCAAGGATGTAGTTCGTGGTGCCATTGACGATGCCCATCAGACGCACGACTCGGTCGCCCGCGAGCGAGTCGCGCAGCGGACGGATGATCGGGATGGCTCCCGCTGCAGCGGCCTCGTAGTGCACCGAAGCACCCACCTGATCGGCTGCTTCGAACAGCTCGGTGCCGTGCGTGGCGAGCAGTGCCTTGTTGGCAGTGACGACGTCGGCGCCGGAGCTCAATGCCAGCAGAAGATTCGCGCGGGCCGGCTCGATGCCGCCCATCAGTTCGATCACGATGTCGCTGCCGACGATCAGGCTCTCCGCGTCTGTCGTGAACAGCTCCTTCGGGAGGTCCACATCGCGCGGCGCATCGACATCGCGCACGGCGATGCCTGCGAGCTCGAGAATTGCGCCGGCACGGTCTGCCAGTTCGTCACCGTGGCGCAGCAACAGATCAGCGACCTGTGAGCCCACAGCTCCAGCGCCGAGCAGCGCCACCCGAAGTCGTCGGTACTGTGTCACATTGCTCCCTTGGAGGTAGGTCATCGTGTTCCTTCGTTCGTGCGGATCCCGGTATCGCGTGCCAGCAGGTCATCAAGGCTCTCGCCGCGCACGATGACGCGAGAAGTACCGCCTGAGACCGCGACGATCGCGGGACGAGGGACATGGTTGTAGTTGCTGGCCAGCGAGGCGCAGTAGGCACCGGTCGCCGGAACTGCCAGCAGATCACCCGGAGTGATATCACCCGGGAGATATTCATGATCGACGACGATGTCGCCGGACTCACAGTGCTTACCGACAACACGTGTCAGCACCGGAGCATGGACGCCGAGACGTGAGGCGATGCGAGCCGAGTACTGGGCGCCGTAAAGCGCAGTGCGGGCGTTGTCGCTCATTCCACCGTCGACGCTCACGTACAGACGGTTTGCGCCCGAGTCGAGACGCACATCCTTGGTCGTGCCCACGTCGTACAGAGTGACACCGGCGGTTCCGACGATTGCCCGCCCTGGTTCGAATGCGAGGATCGGCACGGGGATGCCGCGTGCTGCGCACCCCTCCGCGACCGCGGCGACGATTTCTGCAGCGAGCTGCTCGATGGGCGTCGGGTCATCGACTCTCGTGTACGCGATACCGAAGCCGCCGCCGAGGTTCAACAGCGGAACCTCACCGCCGGCGAGCAGCCGCTCGTGCAGCTCGAGCACGCGCGATGCGGACTCACGGAAGCCGGCGACACCGAAGATCTGCGAACCGATATGGCAGTGCAGGCCGAGGAACTCCAGGCTGGGCAGTTCCCGCACGCGCGCGACAACAGCCTCGGCATCCGCGAAGACCATCCCAAACTTCTGGTCCTCGTGAGCCGTCGCGAGGAAGTCATGGGTTTCGGCGTGCACGCCGCTGTTGACACGAACGAGCACGCGCTGCACGACACCGAGGCGGCTGGCAGCAGCAGCGATCCGTTCGACCTCGATCGCACTGTCGATGATGATCGTGCCGATTCCGACCGACACTGCACGTTCAATTTCGCTCACGGACTTGTTGTTGCCGTGAAAGCCGATCCGGGCGGGTTCGACGTCTGCGGCGAGAGCCACTTCGAGCTCACCGCGCGTGCAGACATCGACGTTGAGACCTTCTTCGGTCACCCAACGGGCGATGGCGGTCGAAAGGAATGCTTTGCCCGCGTAGTACACGCGGGCCGTTGTACCATGCGCGGCAGCGGCCGCGGTGAAGGACTCGTGGAAGGCACGAGCCCGAGCTCGTATCTCGTCTTCGTCGAGCACGAGCAGCGGCGTGCCGTGGTCGCGGACAAGCTCCACGGCCGTCGCTCCACCGAGCATGAGGACCCCGTCAGCATCGCGACTCGCGGATGCCGGCCATACGCCGGCTGCGAGGTCGTTGGCATCGTCAGGTTCGATGAGCCAGTCCGGGGCGAGCGAGTCTGCATCAGAAAGCACAGAGCACCAATCGTGGGAGGGAGCCTCGGGCCAGATCACGCCATTCGAGGTTGCCCCGATTCTATGGCAACTCGAAGAAGCCACTCGCATCCGAACGCCCCTCGCCCATCCGCGCGTCGAATCATTACGGTGAGGTTATGCACTCCACGCAGAACAGTGAATCCGAGCAGCAGAACAAGCCCGGTGGAATCGCGATGTTGATCAAGTCCGTGATCGCCTGGGCGCTCGCGCGCAGGATCGTGCGCGCTTACCTGTTGCACTCCGAAAGACGCGGCGCGATGCTCGCCGACAGCATCACCTATCGCGCGCTGTTCAGCGTGTTCGCCGCCGTTCTGCTCGGGTTCTCTATCGCGGCGATCTGGCTGGCGGGGAACGAGTCGGCGTGGGATGCAATCATCTCCGCCGTCGACTCTGCCGTTCCTGGACTGCTGGGACCGGGTGGCGTCGTCGAGGATCCGACATCCATCCCGGCTCCGAGTGGGCTCTCCATCGCGGGCATCATCTCGCTGGTCGCTCTGGTCGGCGCGGCGCTCGGTGCGATCGGGTCTCTACGTACGGCGGTGCGCACGATCGGCGGAGTCATACTCGATGACACCTTCTGGCTCTGGGTAATCCTGCGAAATCTTGCCTTGGCAGTCGGGATCGGGCTGTCATTCATCGTGGCGGCCGCGATGACTTTCGCGGTCGGGATCGGGATCAGCTTCGTGACAGATCTGCTCGGCCTTCCCGCGGATGCCGCGGGTGCTGTCTGGGGCGTTCGGCTCGTGTCGCTGTTCATCGTCTTCGCATTGGATGCCGTGCTGATCTTCGGTGTGTTCCGGCTGCTGTCCGGTCAGCGGGTCTCTGCGCGTGCGGTGTGGTCAGGGGCGTTGCTCGGCGCCGTCGGTCTGCTCGTGCTGCAGCAGTTGTCGAGCCTGTTCGTGGGAGGTGCCACCTCCAACCCGCTGCTGGCGTCATTCGCCTCGCTCCTGGCGTTGCTGATCTGGCTCAACCTCAGTGCGCAGGTGATCCTCATCGCCTGTGCCTACATCACCACGTTCGCTGAGGAGGAGCGCGATCGTGTGTCCGCCCGTGAGGGAGCACGCAGCTTCACCCAGCGACGCGTACAGCGTGCCAGGCAAGACGTGATGATTGCGACCAAGGCGCTACGCGCCGCCGAAGCAGCGGAAGCCGAGGAGCGGGGTGCCTAGCCGCACACGCCGTTCTGTTGCAGCGACTCGTCGGTCACGATCGCCCCGTCGACGTCGATGTCGATGACGGCCTCGGAACCATCGATTGACAGCCCCGTCACGGTGACTCCTGCCGGCAGCTGATCGGCGATGCAGATTCGTTGCGGCTGGGTGAGCTGCCCGGCGATATCGCCGAAGCGATCGGCAATCTGGGCCGCGTTCAGTGTCAGACCGGCGACCTGAAGTTCGATCGGCGTCAACAGCAGCTCACCGGCATCCACCCCCGGCTTCACGGTCAGCGCCACCGGGATCGGAAGGCCAAGAACGCTGAAGCTCCCGGATGCCGTGACATCGGGGGCGGCGAACGTGATCTCGTCGATCGGCAGATCAGCTGCCGCGACGAGCGCGGTGAACTGCTCCTGATCGATGCGCACTGTGCCGCTCGCGGCGGCGAGGTCGCCACCATCAAATTGGATTCCAGATGCCGTGACGTCTACCGCGCCGGTGATCCCGCCGATGGTGACTTGCTCGGTCGACAGGTGGAGCTCGTCGAGACCTCCCCCGATGAGCTGCGGCAGCAGGATGCCGGATGCATCGACGTCGAGCTGCTGATCGGCGGGAAGTTCGAGCTGTTCGATGACGATGCCGCGCACGATTCCTGGCAGGACGGCGCGAGCAACGAGTTCGGCCACGACGACGAGGACGGCGATCACCACGACAATGATCAGCACCACCCACGGCCAGCGCCGACGGCGCCTCTTCGACGCCTTGGGCAAATCACTGTCGGGGATGACGAGCGTTGGATGCTCCACCGAGGTGTCCGGATACGGCATGGTGGGGTTCTCATCGCTCATGAGACCATCCTGGCCGCTCGAGCGCACTCCTGGTTACAATCGCCGGGTTACAGGCGCTGAGCTACATCCGCTCGGGTGCGGAGACGCCGAGCAGGTCGAGGCCATTGCGCAGCACTTGACCTGTGGCGTCATTCAGCCACAGGCGGGTGCGGTGCACGCTCTCGATCGGGTCGTCGCTGAGCGGCGTAACCCGGCAGCTGTCGTACCAGCGGTGGTAGAGGCCCGCGAGCTCTTCCAGGTAGCGCGCGACGCGGTGCGGCTCACGCACCTCGGCTGCGAAGGCGACGATGCGCGGGAACTCCTGCAGGGCACCCAGCAGTGCGGACTCGGACTCGTGCGTCAGCGTTTCCGGAGCGAACTCGGAGCGGTCGACTCCCGAGTCAGCGGCGTTGCGGCCGACGTTGTGCGTGCGCGCGTGGGCGTACTGCACGTAGAAGACCGGGTTATCGTTCGTGCGCTTCTGCAAGAGCTCCGGGTCGAGGTCAAGCGGCGAGTCGGCGGGTGAACGCTCCAGCGAGTAGCGCAGTGCGTCGGTACCGAGCCAGTCGAGCAGGTCGTCCATCTCGATGATGTTGCCGGCGCGCTTAGAGAGGCGAGCACCGTTGATCGACACCATCTGGCCGATCAGCACCTCGACGTTCTTCGCCGGGTCCTGACCCGCGGCACCGGCGATGGCCTTGAGGCGGTGTACGTAACCGTGGTGGTCCGCGCCCAGCAGATAGATCTTGTTCTCGAAGCCGCGGTCACCCTTGTTCAAGTAGTAGGCGGCATCCGCGGCGAAGTACGTGTACTCGCCGTTCGAACGGCGGATGACACGATCCTTGTCGTCTCCGAAGTCGGTGGTGCGCACCCAGACGGCGCCGTCCAGATCGAAGACATGACCCTGCTCGCGCAATCGGTCGACCGCCTGGTCGATCAGGCTGGTGCCCGAAGCATCCTTCGCGTGCAGCGTGCGCTCGGAGAACCAGGCGTCGAACGGCACGTTAAAGCGGTCGAGAGAGTTCTTGATCTCGGCGAGCTGGAACTCGTAAGCCAGGTCCTCAGCCGCAGTCATCTGCTCAGCATCCGGCAGGTCGAGCAGATCGGGGCGCGCCTCGAGAACGCGACCGGCGAGGGTGGCGATGTACTCCCCCGGGTAACCACCCTCGGGCGTCGGCTCGCCCTTCGCGGCCGCCACGATGGACGAGGCGAAGCGCTGCATCTGAGCGCCAGCATCATTGATGTAGTACTCGCGGACAGCGTTCGCGCCGCTGGCGAGCAGCAGACGCACAATCGAGTCGCCCAGGGCCGCCCAGCGGGTGTGGGCGATGTGCAGCGGTCCGGTGGGGTTCGCCGAGACGAACTCGACGTTCACGCTGAGCCCCTGCTGCGAACTGTTGGTGCCGTATGCGGCGCCGGCTTCGACGATCGTCTTGGCAAGCACCCCTGCTGCCGCGGCGTCGAGTCGGAAGTTGATAAACCCAGGACCGGCCACCTCAGCGCTCGCGACGCCCTCGATCGATGCGACCTCGTCAGCGATGCGCTGAGCGAGTTCGCGCGGGTTCGTGCCGAGCTTCTTGGCGAGACGCATCGCGATGTTCGATGCCCAGTCGCCGTGGTCGCGGTTACGCGGACGTTCCAGCACCACATCGGCGGCATCGAGGTCAAGGGCTTCGTCGGGTCGCAGCGATGCCGCGATCGGCGTGACGACGGCGAAGATGGCTGCAGCGAGAGTATCGGGGTTCATAGCCCATCAAGTCTACGGCGCGTCGAGGCCCCATTTTTCCTCGCCGAGTTGGTGATACTCGGCCGATCGCTTACCCTCATGCCATGGCTCTGGGGACGACGCGGCGCAGGGCGCGCGCAGCAGCGCTGGTCGTCGTGCTTGTCACGGCTGTATCTGCCGTCGCACTGGGCGTCTGGCGGCCGTGGATTCCCGGCCCGATCGATGTGCCGGTCCTCGCGTCTGAAGAGGTTGTCGCCATCGCCCCGGTGCCGCTCACGCTGCCGGAGCATCCGGATGTTCTGGTCTTCGGCGACTCGTGGACATACGGCTCCGCCGCGAGTGCGCCGACTCTCGGCTACGCCTACCTCCTCGCAAACTTGCTGGACGGCACCACGACCGTAGATGGCGTGCGCGGCAGCGGGTATCTGAAGCCGGGGTGGGATGGTCCGGACTTCGGCCAGCGCATCGCGGCACTCGACCTGACGCTCGACGCAGACCTCGTGATCATTCAGGGTTCGATCAACGACCGCGAGCAAGGCGCGGAGGGATATCGCGAGGCGGTGACCGCCGCGTGGGATGCTCTGGCGGCCACGTATCCGGATGCCGCAATCGTGGTTCTCGGTCCTGCACCGCACGAACTGCCGGTCGGCGTCGGTACTGCTCGGATCGATCGGGATCTCTCCGCCCTCGCCGCCGCGCGCGGCTGGTGGTACATCTCCCCCGTGCAGGAGGAATGGATCACCGATAAGAACTACCTCGACGTGATTGACGTGGGGCTGGGCAACAAGCATCCATCCACGGATGGCCACCACTATCTCGCGGAGAAGGTGGCGGCTGCGCTGGCCGAAATGGCCGCAGCTCCCGTGACCGAGGCCGGCGGTGCGGAGCCCGACGTAGACCAATGATATTGTCGATCAGTACGCCTCCGTAGCTCAGTGGATAGAGCGCCGGTTTCCGGTACCGTAGGTCGCTGGTTCGATTCCAGTCGGGGGCACACTGTTTGGCCCGGTCTCTTCGGAGGCCGGGCCTTTTTCGTTTCCGGGCGGGTCATCCTTGTCGGTCCATTCGATGCGGGATGAAAAACACGGCAAGAATTCGGATCGCAGCCGTGTTTTCCTTCCCGCGTGAGCGCGGCGACGATCAGCTGACAGTGCCCAGCGCCACGCGATAGCGGGCGCTGTCTTCACGCGTCGCATCCGTCACGAGAAGAGCGTTCGCAGTGATCCTGCGCGTGAACTCGCCCTCGCACGGGATCGTGACGACCTTCGTCACCCCTGTGCGCCACGCCAGGATCAGGTCGGGCAGATCTCGCCGTTCAGGGCTGTTCTCGAGCTTCTCCCGCACGCTGATCATGTGTGCGTCGATCCCCCGTTGCACCCAGGTGTCGTAGGAAGAAGTGTCGAAAGCCTCGCCGCCGAATTCTTCTTGCCAGGTCGGGCCGATGATCCTGCGAAGCAGTTCGGTGCGCTGCGCAGATCCGTCCGCGGTGCGCTGCAAGTCTTCGAAGAGTCCGTGATCGACCTCGGCACCAGTGTGCGCCGCGACAGCGTTCCACACACGGGGCCACGCCTCTTCCCATTCGGCGCGCACTTCAGCACTAATAGCGGCATCCACAACCGCCGGGGTGTCCACCAACAGTGGCGGCAGGTCATCCCCGTGAGGCTGCAGTTCATACGCTTCCCGCAGCCAGAGCAGATCCAGGAGATCAGTCGGTCGATCGTCGATCGTGAATGTCATGTCATGCGGCCACGGATTGCCCGGTATCGGTTCAGTTGATCGCATACTGCTTCCGCCCTCATCCATGTTCGCTGACGCGCAGTCAGGAGCCATCCAGCGTACGCGTAGGCTGAGCCGCATGGCCTATCGCCGGACAGATTCGACGGAATTCGATCTGCGTCGTCGCCTCCCTCTGTGGGCGTCACGGATGCTGGGATTCGCCGGATCTACATCGTTACGTCGCGCACCGGCGGACGAAGAACTGCTCTCGAAGATCAGTGACGCAGTCGCCCGCGGCCTCGGCTACGCGCCATTCGAGGAACAGCTCACCGCGGCATCCGCATTGCACAGCGGCCTTGCCGTCGAGATGGACACCGGCGAAGGCAAGACTCTCGCCGGCGCAATGGCCGCCGCGATGTTCGCGCTCGAGGGCCGCCATGTACACGTGCTCTCGGTCAATGACTACCTGGCGCGGCGGGACGCCGAGTGGATGCGGCCGATGTTCCACCTGCTCGGTCTGGAAGTCTCATCGGTCGGACAGTCCGCAAGCGCTGAAGAGCGACGCGCGGCGTATCGTGCGGACGTCGTCTACGCGTCATTCTCCGAACTCGGATACGACGTACTACGTGATCGTCAGGTGGAGGACCCCAACGATCGCGTGGATCCGCAGTTCGACGTCGGCATCGTTGACGAAGCGGATGCCGTGATGATCGACGAGGGCATGACACCGCTGGTTCTGGCCGGTTCCGACGAAGCGGCGGGTGAGACGCTGATCGAGGCCACCGAGCTCGTGTCGCACCTGCAGCGAGGCATCCATTTCGAGGCCGACGCGGATCGTTCAACCGTCTCGCTCACTGATGCAGGTATCGACCTCGTCGAGCAGCATGCCGGCGGTGTGAACCTCTTCGACGAAGAGCACAGCGACCTGCTCACCCGGGTGAATCTCGCCCTGCACGCGCAGGAACTCGTCCAGCGCGACGTCGATTACCTCGTTTCAGACGACGGCATCCGTCTGATCAACACGGCGCGGGGTCGCATCGCGCAGTTGCAGCGTTGGCCGGACGGCCTGCACGCCGCTGTTGAAGCGAAGGAGAAACTGCCAATCACACCGCCGGGGATCATCCTCGACCAGATCACCGTGCAGGATCTGTTGCTGCGGTATCGATCACTCGCCGGGATGAGCGGCACTATCCTGCCCGTCGCCGAGGAGCTGAAGGAGTTCTATCAGCTCGATTCGGGCCGCATCGAACGGCACCGGCCGAGCATCCGGCAGGATCTGTCCGCGCGCGTGTTCGTGACCGAAGAAGAAAAGACTGCGGCCGTCGTGGTCGAGATTCTGCGCCGGCACGGCGAGGGACAACCCGTGCTCGTCGGAACCCAGAGCGTTTCAGAGTCCGAGGCACTCGCCGCACGGTTGCCGCAATCGCTCGGGGTACGCGTGCTGAATGCGCGCAACGATACTCAGGAGGCGTCGATCATCGCTCGGGCGGGCGAATACGGAGCGGTGACGATCTCGACGCAGATGTCCGGTCGCGGAACAGACATCCGACTCGGCGGGGCAGACGAGCGTGATCGCGAGCGAGTCGTGGAAGCCGGTGGCCTGGCAGTGGTCTCAACCGCACTGTATCCGTCGGCTCGGCTCGATCTGCAGTTGCGCGGGCGCGCCGGCCGGCAAGGGGATCCTGGGACGACCGTGCTCTTTTCGGCTCTGGAGGACGAGCTTGTGCAGGCGAACGCCACCGAGGGCACGCTACGTCGCATCGATCGAGGCTCGACTGACGCTCCCACACGAGAACGAATCGCAAAGCAGGCACAGACGATCGCAGAGTCGGTGCGATTGGATCGGCATCGCAGCACATGGCAGTACACCCGCGCGATCAGCAAGCAGCGCGAGAAGGTGCTGCGTGTGCGTGAGGAGGCGTTGGCCGATTCTGATCACACACGCCGACTTGTGACTCTGTTCTCTCTTGATGAGCAGTGGCAACAGCATCTGTCGCTGCTCAGTGAGATTCGCGACGGCATTCACCTGCGCAAGCTCGCGGGACAGAATCCGGTCGACGAATTCCACCGCATCGCGCTTCGCGAATTCGACGGATTCTTCGCGGCAGTGGACGAGGCTGTGCGCGATCGGATGCAGCAGGTCGGTGACGGAGCGGATCCTCTCACCGAACTCGGGCTCCGTAGACCGTCCGCAACGTGGACGTACATGCTGCGAGACGACCCGATCGATGACGCGATGGGCCGTGCCGCCAGTGCGATTCGTCGTCGGGTGCGTGGGGTGATTGACGGTGGTGCGCGTTGAGGCATTCGGCGCACGAGCCCGGAAGCTCAGGGATTCCCTCACCACCGCAGATCGATGGCGGCGGCACAACCTCTTGACCTTCATCCGGGGTGAACGTCGATCATGGGTCTATGACGCAGTTTCGCGAGTCTGACGGCCTCCAACGGCGAGTGAGCGCAGAGCCACCACTTCAGACGATCAGCACATTCGCACGAGCGGTCGGGCTGAGCGCGAGTGCTCTGCGCCAGTACGCAGACAGCGGGCTGCTCTCACCTGCCGACGTCGAAGAGCGCACCGGGTATCGGTACTACGCGCTCGATCAGCAGCAGCGTGCGATCTGGATTCGCCGTCTGCGGGACGCCGGGCTTCGCTTGGAACGCATCAGGGCCGTGTTCGAGAACGATGCGGCGAGCGCCGACTCGATACTGGATGAGTGGCTTGCCGAGGCACATGAGCGAGCCGAATCAGCCGGAGCTCTGGTCGATGATCTGAAGCTCAGCCTGCGAGCGCAGGCGGACACGAACCCCACGCGTCGCACGACAGTCCGATTCGATGGGATGGTGCTCGCATCCGCGATCAGGCAGGTGATGCCTGCCAGCCTGGATGCCGGAGATGAAAGCGGCCTCGACGGTGTACTCCTTGAGGTCGAACCGGCCGCTGTAGCGATCGTGGCAACTGATCGGTACATCCTGCTGACGCGAACAAATCTCCCCGCTGTCATCGACGGCCCGTCCGTCCGGGTGCGTATCTCGCCGTCGACGGTAGTGGAATGGGTCCGAACCCGGCAAGAGGTCGACCTCATCATCGACGTGCCGGCCGGGCGAGACCCTCACACAATCAGCGAGCTCGGCCGATTCCGCGACCTACAGGGCGAGGAGCTCGTCCTGAGCGCGAAGCCCGACCGCTTCCCCAGCGTGCACCGGGTTCTCGCCACAGACCCCTTGTCTGCGACCCGGGCAATTTTCCAACGGGATGATGTTCTGCGCCTTGCCGAGCAGTCTGAGGATCAAAGTGTGCTCCTCGCCGCCGAGAGCGGATGCGCGAGACTCTCCTCCGGCGCTTTGACGGTGTCGGGATATGCGGTCGACTCACTCCCCTCCCTTGAGATCTCTACGCACGCGTTGAGACGCATCGTTGAAGCGGTCCTCGGCCACGAACTCACGTGTGATGTACGCGGACAAGATCGGGCTCTGGTGTGGCGCTCCCCCGCCCAGCCGGACTTCGCTGCTCTGGTGATGCCGCGTCGCGCATGAGGCCACACAGGATGCCGAGAGGGTTCAACGCCTGGGTTGCGGCAACAGTCGGCTCGGAACTCGGTGCCAGTGTCCTCGCATTCGCGTTGACATGGACAGCATCCGGATACGGCCCACACGTCGCATCCGCGGTTCTCACGCTGACAGTGGCTCCCTCGGTGCTTCTGGGACTTCTCGGCGGCGCGGTCGCTGACAGGTTCGGAGCACGCCTCGTCATGATCTTCGGCACGATCGGAATGCTGGTCATCAGCGCATGCCTCGCCATTGCAGTCACGTTCTGGGGTGCTCCGCCCGCTCTGTTGGTGATCACGGCCGCACTGATCGGCACGGTCGCCGCTTTCCATCGCCCGGCAGCGGGTGTCTTCCCGCGGCTCTTCGTCACAGACGATGCTCTCGGGGCAGCCATGGCGCGCGTGGGCATGGCGAGCCAACTCGCGCGGACGCTCGCACCACCCCTTGGCGGGCTGCTCATCGGCATCATCGCGTTGAGCGGTATCGCTCTACTCGACGTCCTGGCAGGTGTTGTGATGCTGGCGACGCTCCTGCTGATCCGCCCACCTCGGGAACAGAAGCCGGAGTCAGCAACCGTCACGCTTCGCGGGATCATCGCGGGCATCACAACTGCCAGAGCCACCCATGGCGCGCCGGCGCTGCTGATATGCGTGGCGATCGTCGCTGGCGCAGTGATCCCGTCGGTTCTGCTCGGAATTCCCCTTGCCGCCCGCGAGCGAGGATGGTCGGCGTCCGAGGCAGGACTGATTGAAGCAGGCTGGATCGCCGGCGGTCTCATCTGCGGCGCATGGTTCTCATGGCGAGGCACAGCATCCAAGGCGTGGCGGCCTATGGCGGCAGGCCCGCTGGTCGTCGCCGCCGGTCTCGGACTCGTCGCGATCGCATCGAGTTGGATCGTTGCGGCGGCCGGCACAACACTGGTCGGGGTAGGAGTCGTGGTCTTCACCGCTCATGTCTTCCCGACATACATCCTGCTCGCACCGCCGTCGATGCTCTCACGGTTCCAAAGCTTGCTGATATTCGCGCAACTGGCCCCGCAACTCATCGTGAATCCCTTGATCGGTGTCTTCGTCGCGGCCACCGGCACAGCGCCGATGATCGCGGCGTCAGGATTGATCGCCATGGGCGCCTCGCTCGTGGTCGTCACGGACAAGACGCTGCGAGCGTTCCGCGTGGACGCAACACTGATGAAGTGATGCGACCCTCTGTGCCGGGTGCTTGCGGGGTGTCAAGAGGATGAAGCGAAGGGTGATCTATGGGAGATCTTCCCCACTTGCTCTGGCCTTCCTTTTAGCCTGAGCGCATCGGGGGTGAACTGTCCCTCGTGGGCGCCAGCCCGCTGGTACAACGAATGGGATGTGAATCACCATGCATTACAGCAGTGGAAACTACGAAGCATTTGCGCGGCCCCGCAAGCCTGAAGGCGTCGATGACAAGACGGCCTGGTTGGTCGGTGCGGGACTCGGAAGCATGGCAGCCGCGATCTTTATGATCCGTGACGGCCATATGCAGGGCGACAAGATCACGCTCCTCGAAGAGCTCCGCCTTCCCGGAGGAGCTCTCGATGGCATCAAGTACCCCGAGAAGGGCTTTGTGATCCGAGGTGGCCGTGAGCTGGAAGACCATATGGAATGCCTCTGGGATCTCCTGCGGTCTGTGCCGTCTCTCGAGATCGACGGCGCCAGCGTGCTCGACGAGTTCTACTGGCTGAACAAAGATGACCCGAACTTCACCAAGCGGCGGGTGACTGAGAAACAGGGCCAGGATGCTGGAACCAACTTCAAGTTCGGATTGAGCTCGAAGGCGCAGAAGGAAGTCGTGAACGTGTTCCTCGCCACCCGCGCTGACATGGAAGACAAGCGCATCGACGAGGTCTTCAGCGAAGAGTTTCTTGGCAGCAATTTCTGGTTGTACTGGCGCACGATGTTCGCTTTCGAGGAATGGCACTCCGCGCTGGAGATAAAGCTGTATCTGCACCGTTTCGTGCACCAGCTCGGTGGATTCCCCGATATGTCCGCCTTGAAGTTCACGAAGTACAACCAGTACGAGTCTTTCGTGCTCCCCATGTACAAGTGGCTCCTAGAGCGAGGCGTTACTTTCCAATTCGCCACCACGGTAACCGATGTCCAGTTCGAGTTCCGCGACGGCATCAAGCAGGCGACTCGAATCGATTGGGTACGGGAGGGAACCCCTGGTGGCGTCGATCTCAGCGCCAACGATCTGGCTCTGATCACGATCGGATCGCTCACCGAGAACTCTGACAACGGCGACCACAAAACTGCTGCCGCGCTTAAGACCGGCCCTGCCCCCGCGTGGGATCTCTGGAAGAAGATCGCCGCGAAGGCGCCGGACTTCGGCCGGCCGGAGGTCTTCACTAGCGACATCGACAAGACGAAATGGGAGTCTGCGACCGTCACGACTCTGGATGCACGCATCCCGGCATACATCGAGAAAATCACGGAACGCGACCCGTTCTCCGGAAAGGTCGTCACCGGTGGCATCGTCACGGCGCGCGACTCGCCCTGGCTCATGAGCTGGACGGTCAACCGACAGCCGCACTTCAAGGCGCAGAAACCCAATGAGATCGTGGTGTGGGTCTATGGTCTCTTCGTCGAGGTACCGGGGGCGTACGTCAAGAAGGCTCTGCAGGACTGCACGGGAGAGGAGATCACACAGGAATGGCTGTACCAGATGGGCGTTCCCGTCGAGGACATTCCTGAGCTGGCCGCGACTGGCGCCAAGACCGTACCGGTGATGATGCCGTACGTGACCTCGTTCTTCATGCCTCGCAAGGCGGGAGACCGTCCGGCCGTCGTGCCCGAAGGAAGCGTCAACTTCGCGTTCATCGGTCAGTTCGCCGAGACCACGCGGGATTGCATCTTCACCACTGAGTACTCGGTGCGCACAGCCATGGAGGCGACGTACGAGCTGCTGGGCGTTGAGCGCGGGGTCCCTGAGGTGTACAACTCGACCTACGATCTTCGGTTCTTGCTGCACGCCACGAAGATCCTTGCCGACGGCGCAGAGCTGCAGATCCCTGGAGGTCAGTTTGTTGAGCGTCATCTCGTGAACAAGTTCGACAAGACGGAGATTGGCCAACTGCTGACCGACTTCGGCCTCGTTCCTGAAGTCGGGAGCACCCACGCACACGCCCGCCAGGACGATGCGATCGCATAGCCGCTGACGACAGCGTTCGAGAACGCGCGCAAGGCGCCGTCGGTACTGACGGAGCCTTGCGCGTGTGGGTGTGCCGCAGCGCTGCGCAGCAGTCGCTCAGCGCTCCGCTGCGATGAGTTCCCGCGCCGCCGGCGCAACCTCAGCGGCAAAGTATTCAATGACGTTCGCATCATCGGTCGCGAGGATGAATCCGGTGATCCCGTAGTCGTGAGTGAGGCCAGCGGCCTGCTCCGCCCAGTCCCTCGGCGGCCCAACGAACAGGCCACGACCGGATGCCGAGAACTGGCCCGAAATGTTCAGCAGCCGACGCACCGCGCGCGGATCACGACCGGCACGCTCGGCGCCCTCGTCGATGTACTTGTTCATCTCGGTCAGGTCCGAGGGCCCACCCTGCATGTACGACAGTGAGGGGAGCCACCCGTCCCCCGCGCGGCCGGTGAGGCGCAGCATCCGCGGTTTGTATGCACCGATCCACACGCCGATGTCGTGAGCGGGAGCCGGCCCGCGCTTGGCTCCGGCGACCTGATAGAACTCGCCGTCGACCCGGAGAGTTGCGCGCTCGTCCGCATCCCAGATGCCTCGGATGATCTGGATCGCCTCGTCCAGCGCCTGCACGCCCTGACCGGGAGTGAGCCGGCGTCCACCCATCGCCTCGATCGCATCCCAGAACGAGCCGGAGCCGATACCCAGCTCAAACCGTCCGCCGCTGAGCAGATCGAGGCTCGCGGCGCTACGAGCAAGGACCGCCGGCTGCCGCAGAGGCAGGTTGAGCACGTTTCCGCTCACCCGGATGCGCTCGGTGCGGGCTGCAACGTACGACAACAGCGTCCAGGTGTCATGGAACCTCGGCTGGTACGGGTGATCTTGGAACGTGACGAGATCGAGTCCCGCCCGCTCCGCGACAACCGCCAGATCCACGGCGTGCATGACCGGCTGGTTGGTCGGTGTGATGAAGACCCCAAACAGCGGGTCGTGGCCGTAATCCGTCATGATGCGCTCCATATCTCGGTATCGACGACGTTGAAGTTGTCATTGAACAGGTTGTTGGGGTCGTACTCGGCTTTCAGACGACGAAGCCGAGCGAGTGTTCGCGGCGGGAAGGCGTCTTCAATGCGCGCCGGATCCTGATCGGTTTCGAAGCTCAAATAAAGCCCGTCGAAGTGCGGATACAGCTCCGCCCAGTGCGCATTCAGCCGTTCCTGCCGCGAGGCGAAGGCCACGACGGAGAAGTTCGCCGACCGGTGGGCATACGCCGTGGCATCCGGATCAACGTCAGAAACCGCACCACCGACGGAACGCACCTGGAAGAAGTGAGTCGCCCCGCTGTGGATGAGCCGCGAGGCCGATCGGGCGAACTCCGGCGTAATGTGCTCGAGAAAGCCCGAGCGGGAAACGGGCTCGCCCTGACCTTGATTGCTCTGCCCGGCCGCGTTGGAGATGACCGCCCGGTAGGTCGTCAGCTGCACCGACTGCTGGTGCAGGAGCGAGATATCAGCGAATGGCTGCAGCCGCTGCACGATCACTTCGGGATCAGCGGAGTCGACCATCGTCATCACCGTTGCGATCGCCGGCTCATCGGGGCGCGGGGCGCCGAGAATGAGGAAGCTCGTCGTGTCTCGAGGTGCGGCCTCGACCGTGGCTCCCCATTTCTGCAGGAAATCCGCGGTGTCGCCGGCATCCATCACGAACTGGGCCCACCCGACTTCGGCAACCTCGTCGACCTCGAACTCGAATGCCGTGACGATGCCGAAGTTCGCGCCGGCGCCGCGGACGGCCCAGAACAGGTGCTCGTTCTCGGTGTCACTTGCTCTCGCTACCGTGCCGTCCGCCAATACGATCTCCACCGCGCGCAGATGGTCGATGGTGAGTCCGTGCTCGCGCCCGAGGAACCCGATGCCGCCTGTCGTGGCGAGCCCGCCGACGCCCACTCCCCCGTAATCTCCGGAGCTCAGCGCCCAGCCATGCTCGGACAGTGCGGCAGCGACATCCATCCATCGTGCGCCGGGTTCGATCCGCACGATTCGCGCCTCAACGTCGAGCACCTCGATTGTGTTCAGCCGAGACAGGTCGATGACGATGCCGTCACGGTTCGTCGAGCGCCCGCTGATCCCGTGTCCGCCGCTGCGGATTCCGAGCGGCAGATCAGGATGCTTCCGCGCAAAGCCGATGGCGTCGACAACCCCTGCGGTGTGGCGCGGCTGGATCACAAGTCCGGGTGCGCCTCCTCGCAAGTAGGTCGAACGCACCGTCCCATAGCCCACGTCGCCGGGCTCGATCACGTGATCGGCAATGCTCGCTGGAACCGCCTCGTACGCGATGCCGGGGGCACGGCGAGCACGCACGGATGCGCGCCGTATTTTGCCGCCGGTGAGGTCGCCTGGTAGCGCGAGATCGGCCGCGGCGCGAAGACCGGGGATCACCTCCTCGGCGAACTGCCGCATCGTCGCCGCGTCATCCGTTTCGAGGATGAACGTGCCCACGCCCTCGTCGACAACGAACGGCAGCAGCTCTTCGATCCACTGGTTGCTGGGGCCGACGAGGAACCCCGTTCGCGAGGATCGGAAGTCGCCGGAGATGTTCACCAGCCGACGGATCTCGCGGGGGTCCCGCCCCGCCTGCCTCGCCGCTTCGTCGATTGCCTGGTTCGCTGCCGCGAACTGGCCGGGGATCATGTCGGCAGCTGAAGACAGCCAGCCATCGGACTCGCGGCCGATCAGCCGCAGCATCGACTGATCCAGACCGGCGAGCCAGATCGGCACCTCATGTGCCGGCTCCGGGCCGCGAGGCGTGCCCTCGACCCGGTAGTAGTCACCGGAATATCGCAGGTTTCCCTGTTCGGAAGACCACATGTTGCGGATGATCTCGATCACTTCTTCGACGGCGGCGGTCTCGGTCCCCAGGAACGCGGGATCGTGTGTTCCGCGCGCATTCCACGCCGTGCCCGAGCCCAGCGCCAAGGTAAATCGACCTCCCGAAAGCAGATCGAGGCTTGCAGCGGCGCGGGCAGCCACCGCAGGGGTCTGAGCCAGCATGCTCATAACGCTCGAGCCGACGCGGATGCGTTCGGTGCGGCCTGCGATCCACGACATGAGCGTCCACGGGTCAAGGAGCTCAGACTGATCGGGGTCCTCACGTACTGTGACGATGTCGTAGCCGTACCGCTCGCTCAAAACGGCAAGTTCAACCGCCTCACCTGAGAATGCAGAACCCGGGGTGATCAGCGTGCCGAACTCCAGCGGATGACCATAGTTCATGAGAAACGCACCTCGTACGAGACGATGTGCATCAGATCGATAGGCATGTATTCAGTTTCTTCAGAGGGTGGTAACTTCGCGGGCTTACACGACGTCCTGCTATTGACTTCAACAGTTCCGGCCCTCGCGTATTCCATGTCCGCGCATGCTCTACCGTGAACCGGATCTCCGAATACCTCGGGCCACGCAGTCAGCGGTCAAAACGCAACCGTGGGGTGATACGCCCACACAGATGAAGGCGATGCACTCGGTTCGATGTGCATCGCCTTCATCATGCGATCAGTTGGTCGCGCGGCGGCGGGCCAGCAGCACAGCGGCAGCACCAGCACCGAGCAGGAGCACCGCAGCACCTCCGGCAATCGTGGCGAAGCCGGCATCCCCGCCTGTCGCAGCCAGGGACTGTGCAGGGGGAACAACGACTGGCGGCTCGACGACGGGTGGGACGACAACAGGCGGATCCACAACCGGAGGAACGACAATCGGCGGATCCACGACCGGTGGGACAACAACCGGCGGGACAACGACCGGCGGGACAACAACAGGCGGGACAACAACAGGTGGATCCACAACCGGCGGGACAACAACAGGTGGATCCACAACCGGAGGAACGACAACCGGCGGATCCACAACCGGCGGCACAACAACCGGCGGATCCACAACCGGCGGCACAACAACCGGCGGATCCACAACCGGCGGCACAACAACCGGCGGCACAACCGGAATCTCAACCTCGCTGGTGCAGGTGTCGGTCACGAGGAACGATGCTGTATCGACGACCCAGGTGGTCATATCCGGGTTCCCAAAGCCGATGTATCCACGGGCTTCTTCGGCGCCAACCCGCTCGGAGTAGGAAAGGGTCACCACACCGGATTGAGGATTGCGCTCGCCCGTTGTCGGCAAGTCCACCCAGACACGGGCGCGATCGATTTCAAGTTCACGCTCTTCGTCGGAGACCACGCCGTCGCCACTGTGGTTCACGCCGCCTTCGGCCACAGAGACGAACTCAAACGGCTCCCCTGTACCGATGCCGCCGGCGAGCGAGATCCACCGCTGCTCGACCAGCGGGTATTCGTCGAGCGTGTAACCGAAGGAGAAGCTCTCTACGACTCGAACACAGCCCTCAGGTGCCTCTGCCGACATCGCAAAGGTGTTATGGGTGAAGGTGCCGTCGTATTTCGTGGCTTCCAGCGGGAAATCAACGATGCCGTCTTCTGTGAAGTAGTTGCTGTCCCCCCACACGTCATAGTCAAAGGGAATGGCAGCGGCGACGTCTGCTGGCACGCTGTGAGTTGTGATGGTGGTCACTGTCTCGGTTGCGGCGGATGCTGGAGCGACGCTGAAGAGCGTCAGGGCTGCAGCAGCGGCCACCCCGGGAAGTACAGTTTTGTGCACGGTGAATTCCTTCAGGTAGTAGGCGGCACCAAAACCTTAGGGTGACTGCATACTCCGGTGCAGGGGACCTAGGTCCCCAAAGCGCCCTCGCCCTGCCCCATTCCACCGGCGTCGCGCGATGCGTTCCGCGACACGACAGCGCGTCGGATACGTTCGACGGATGACCTCAGCGCAGATCGTGGGAATCACTCGCATCGCAGGTGCGACGACGGTCCTGGGCGTCCTGGGCTACGCGTATGCGCTGCGCATCGCCGACGGCGACAGCAACCCGTTCGACTACTTCGGGTACTTCACGAATCAGACCACGCTGCTCACCTGCGTCATCCTGATCGCAACCGGAGCATTGGCGCTCGCCCGGCAACGCGTCCCCGAATGGCTCATCCACGTCAGAGCGATCGCGGTGACCTGCCTCATCATCGTCGGTGTGATTTACAACGTGTTGGTGCCGGGCACGGGCTCGGCCCCGCCGTGGGTGAGCTTCGTCTTGCACATCCTCTTCCCGATCGCCGTCCTGCTTGATTGGATGCTCATCCGTGACCGCCCGTCGATGGCCTGGCGCCGCCTGTGGATCGTGCTCCCCTACCCGGTGATCTGGTTGATCGTCGTGATCGTGCGCGGCGTCACCGACGGGTGGGTTCCGTACGGCTTCCTGCTGCCAGAGCGGGGTGCTCTCTCACTCTGGCTCCACATCGCCGGCCTGCTGTTCGCACTGCTCGCCGCGGGCGGCGTCGTCTGGACCACGAGCCGAATGCGAGCCGTCGCCGTTCAGTGATCTGTCGTCGATCAGTGACGTGGTGAGTCGAACTGCCGTTCGGCAAGGAGCCGCGTTTCTTCCGCAATCTTGACGAATCGATCGATCACGATGCGCGTGCTCGCTCTCGCCTGCGCTTCCGGGCGGGTGAGGATGTCAATGTGCCGCCCCATGGCCAGCCCTTCGATCGGGCGAAGCACCACCTGCTCTCGAAAATGTGAGATGAGGCCGGTATAGCGAGGTAACAACCCGACGGCGCGCGTCTCGGCGATGATCGACGCAACCAGATTGAACTCGTTCACCCGATGAGTGATCCGGATTGGGGCGCCCGCACTCGCCGCCTGCGCCTGCACGATGAGCGGTTCGAGCGCATACCCCTCGTGTGCTGCCACCCAGGTTTCTTCCGCGAGATCCGACAGGCGCACAGTCTTGCGCTTTGCGAGCGGATGCTCACGATGAAGCGCCACGTCGATCGGCTCCTGCAACACAGGCGTGACGTGCACGCGCTTCGCGGGCCACGGCTCTGCCGTCCAAGGTCGGTGAGCGATCACGACATCGTGCTCGCTGACCAGGTCGACGAATTTCTCGACCGACACGTCTTCGTCCCGACATCGCACCATCGGCCCCTCTGGGTCAGCGAGGCTACTCACGATCAATGAGGGAAACCATGCCAAGCCCGCACTGTGGAAGGCGGTGACCGAAACGAGCTCCTGGCGCGCCGCGAGATAGTCGGCGACGGAATTCTCCGCGCGCGCCAATGACTCCAGCACCTCGCCGCCTGCATCCGCAAGTCGCTCACCCGCAGGAGTGAGCACCAGCACTCGTCCTCGCTGCTCTGTGAGCGCGATCGGGACTCCCCTCTGCAACGCGGCGAGCTGCTGCGACACCGCAGACGGAGACAGGTGCAGGGCCGCGGCCACTGCGGTGACCGATCCCCTGTCTCTGAGCTCGCGTAGCGTTCGGAGGTGATGCACTTCCATGAAGCTGACCTTACGGGATGCGGAAGATAGTGCCCGTTGTTCTGCATGAACCGCGCTCAGTACCGTGACACAGTGACCCTCGCATCCTCGCCTCTTCGCCGTCTGCTCCCCGACGCAGTACTCCTGTTCGTGGCGATTCTCTGGGGAGGCAGCTATCTCGCGACGCAAGACCTGGCGATGGCCTCATCGGCGGCCGCGGTGATGTGCGCGCGCTTTGTACCCTCGGCTGTGATCTTGCTCTCGCTGAGCCTCGCTCGCCCGCGCACGACGCTCCGGGAATCCGCTCTTCCCGGCATTCTGCTCGGATCTCTGCGTGCAGCAACCATCGCGCTGGAGGCGATCGGCGTCACGCTCACGAGTGCGACGAACGCGGGCCTCATCATCGCGCTGTCCATCCTCCTGATCCCGATACTCGAATCCGCGCTCACGCGGAGGCGCCTTTCTCCGGCGCTGATCGGGAGCATCCTGCTCGCACTCGCGGGTATCGCGCTCCTCGTGAGCGGGAACGGATTCGTCGCCTTCAACCTCGGAGACGGACTCATCCTCATCGCTGCGGCAACGCGGGCACTGCTCGGCGTGGCCGAAGCACGGTTCACGATGGGTAGGGATGCCGACGTGCTGGGGTTGACGACGGTCGAGATCACCTTCGGCGCGATCATCTTCGCCATTTGGGGCGGAAGTTCACTGATGGAGCACATGCCGGACTTCACCGCGACGAACTGGCTCGTAGTGGCCTACCTCGTCCTGGGCTGCACGATTGTTGCGTTCCTCGGACAGCTGTGGGCCACCAAGCAGACCTCTGCCTCGCGTGCTGGCATGCTTCTGGGCACGGAACCCGGATGGGCGCTCTTGGTGGGAGTGCTCATCGCCGGAGACCGGATCGGGCCACTCGGGTATGCGGGTGCAGCCATACTTCTCTTCGCGACGTGGTGGGGAGCTCGCGCCGAACGTCGCTGGCGCGCAGAGGGCATTGGATCCCCCAGAGAAGACTCGCCAGTACCGGAGAACGCGACGTAACCTCACCAGCCCACGCTCTACGATAGAAGCGACGTCCTGGTATCCATCCCCCAGCACAATCGAGGTTCGAGACTTGCAGTACATCTCTACACGCGGCGGCGCTCTCGGGCAGTTCTGCGATGTCCTTCTTGAAGGGCTCGCTCCCAACGGCGGCCTGGCTGTTCCCGAGCGACTGCCCCAGCTCAGCACCGATGACCTTGAACGGCTGCGGCTGCTGACATACCCACAGCTCGCGACCGCGATCATCGGGCTATTCGCCACCGACATTCCTCGCGAGGACCTCGCTCGGCTCTGCGAGTCGGCGTACGGCGGCGGCAAGTTCGCAGCCGAAGAGATCGTCCCACTCAGCGACATCGGCGAGGGCATGACCCTCGTCGGTTTGTCAGAGGGTCCGACCCTCGCGTTCAAGGACATGGCAATGCAGTTCCTCGGCGAGGCGCTGGAGCACGTCCTCGAAAAGAGCGACCGCGTGCTGAACATTCTCGGCGCGACCTCGGGTGACACCGGCTCTGCCGCAGAGCATGCCCTGCGCGGACGCGAACGAGTCTCGGTCTTCATGCTCTCCCCGCAGGGGCGCATGAGCGCGTTCCAGCGCGCGCAGATGTACTCGCTGCAGGACGAGAACGTACACAACATCGCGGTCGAGGGCGTCTTCGACGACTGCCAGAACCTCGTCAAGCGCCTCTCGACCGACCTCGAATTCAAGCGCGCGCACAGCCTAGGCGCAGTCAACTCGATCAACTTTGGCCGCATCTCTGCCCAGATCGCCTACTACGTTTGGGCGTGGCTGCGCGTCACGGATACCCTGCCGGAGGCCGAGCGCGCCGGCTTCGAGGTGTCCTTTGCGGTGCCGTCGGGCAACTTCGGGAACATCCTCTCCGGCCACTACGCCAAGAGCATGGGCATCCCCATCCGCAAGCTCGTGCTCGCCTCGAACGAGAACAACGTGCTCGACGAGTTCTTCCGCACCGGCCACTACCGCCCGCGCAACGCAGAGAACACCCTTGCGACCTCGAGCCCTTCGATGGATGTCTCCCGCGCCTCGAACCTGGAGCGTTTCGTCTTCGATCTGCTCGGGCGCGACCCGGAGCGTACCGCCGCCGCCTGGCACGAGCTCGAAGAACGCGACGAGATCGATCTCTCCTCCGAGCTGCACCGCTTCGAGTCCGAGTTCGGGATCGTCAGCGGCACCAGCACACACGATGACCGGCTCTCGACGATCCGTGAGTTCTCCGCGAACAATGGGGTCCTCCTTGACCCGCACACCGCCGATGGCGCCAAGGTCGCCCGCGACCACGTCGAAGACGGCGTGCCGATGCTTGTACTCGAGACGGCGAAGCCGGCGAAGTTCGCAGATCTCATCACCGAGGCGCTCGGCACCACGATCGAGCTGGATGCGGAGACGCGCGCCCTCCTGGATGCTCCGCAGCGCGTGGTGGAGATGGCCCACGACGAGCAGCAGTTGCGCGCTTTCATCTCCGAGCGCGCGCTGAGCTGAGCGCGTCTTAAGCGGATCGCGCTTACCTGGGCTCACACTGCTTTCTGTCCAGATATCGGTTGTAATGGGTCACGTGCACCCTAGAATAGGTCGAAATAGACCTATTCGGGAGCGTGATTCTATGACCATCGCCGATCAGCTCACACGACTTCGAGCCCGAAAGCGCATCACCGCCACCGCTATCGGCGCGCGCAGCGGACTCGATCCAAGCAACATCTACGCGGTCGAGCGTGGGCGTCGCGACCCGAGAGTAAGCACGATCGAGAACTACGCTCGGGCGCTCGGTGCGACTTTCCTGGTCGTAAACACAGAACATCGCTCCGGAGCAGCCGATACGGCTGAAGCAATCCGCCAGTATCTGGATTCGGACGACACGCACTCAGCTGCACAAGCACTCGTGCAGCTTGTCGCGAGCATCCGAGCTCTGCCGCCGCTAGGAAAGATCGCGCTCACGTATGCCCCACCCGCCTCCGTTGATCCACGCTGGGACTCGGCGCTTGCCGGCATCGTGGAGACCGAACTCCTCAATGTCGGTCTTCCTTTCCCTGAATGGGTGGAGCAGATCATCGGTGATCCAAGCTGGAGCTGGGATCCCTGGACAGATGGCGCCCTCACCTTGGACGGCGATGAGGTATCGGAGCCTCTGCGCCGGCGCGGCATCCTGATCGGCGCCGATGAACTGGCATCCGCATGACCGTCCGTTTGGATCGAGACTCACTGGTACTCGGATTGCGCGAGCTCATCGCCAGGCTGCACGAAATCGATGCACCCGCGCGAATCCGTATTGTGGGGGGCGCGGCAATATCGTTGCTCTACAACGCGGCACGCGGTTCGACAGTCGATATCGATGCTGAGCTGGCCCCGGCCGACGTGATTCTCGGTGCTTCCCGTCATATCGCTGACAAGCACGGGTGGCCAGAAGACTGGCTGAACGACGCAGCCATGTTCTTTCTACCGTCCGGATTCGGTTCACGCTCCGCCGAGTGGATTGAGATATTCAACATGCGCGGCGTGATCGTCGAAGTTGCTACTGCGGAGACGCTGCTCGCCATGAAGCTCAACGCGACTCTCAGGCGCGGACGTCGCGAGGCTGATGATCTGACGATCCTGCTTCCCCTCTGCGGCATCATGAGCCTTGACGACGCCGAGACTCTTTTCGGCGACTACTACGCCGGAGAAGAATTCAACGCGCGTGCCGTCGCTGTCGTCGAGTATGCGCTCACGCACGCCCGCGCCGTGGAGACGCCGACGATTCCACACTTGGGTCGCTGAACACCGCTTTGTCCCCGGCTTGAGCGATGATGGTCGCATGCCAACCAAGGTCGACTTCAAGAAGACGATCGGCGCGTATCACGCCCGCAAGGGACGCTTCGACATCGTCGAGGTTCCTGAGCTCAATTACCTCATGATCGACGGGCATGGCGATCCGAACACGTCACCGGAATTCACCACGGCCGTCGAGGCGCTCTACCCGGTCGCTTACGCGCTGAAGTTCGCCAGCAAGAACACGCTCGACCGTGACTACACCGTCATGCCCTTGGAAGGGCTGTGGTGGGCGGACGATCACGCCGCGTTCACGGCGTCCCGCGACAAGTCGAAGTGGGACTGGACGCTGATGATCATGCAGCCCGACTGGATCGATCATGAGATGTTCGCAGATGCCGTAGCCAAGGCCGCTGCCAAGAAGGCGGAAGCACGCTTTCATGAAGTGCGCTTTGGGTCATTCACCGAAGGAGCCTGCGTGCAGACTCTGCACGTCGGCGCCTTCGACGACGAAGGCCCGGTCCTCGCCGAAATGCACGACGGGTTCATCCCGCAACACGGGTTGCAGATGACCGGCAAGCATCACGAGATTTACTTCAGTGATCCACGCAAGGGCGATCCGGCGAAGCGCCGCACACTTCTGCGCCAGCCCGTCCAGCCCGTCACACCGCTCAGCTGATCGCGACCGCCACAGCGGTCACGATGATCGCGAGCAACGGGATCCCGCCCTGCATCGCTGCCGACTTCGCCTGCTTCGGGTTGGAGAGCACGAGCACGAGCGCGGCCGCAGCCATCATCCCGGTGCCGGCGAAGACCAGAGTCAAGCCCACCGTGGCCAGCCCGGACAGCAGCAGCGCGATACCGAGCAGCACCGTGAGCGCCAGGAAGAGATTGTAGAAGCCCTGGTTGAACGCCAGGGGCTTCGTGGTCTCGGCATCCGCTTCGCTGGCGACGCCGAAGATTTTGCGCGTTTCGGGCTCGGTCCATCTCAGCGACTCAAGGGCGAAGATGAAGACGTGGAATGCGGTAGCCGCCGCTGCGAGGACCAGACCGATGATGAGCATTTTCTGATTGTCCACCATGCCGGGCGCCTTTCAGACCAGGAAGATCGGCAGCATTCCTGGATTGTGCGCGTGCACCAGCACCGCGAAAACCACCGCGTCGAACAGCAGGTGCACCGTGACGACGTAGGCAAGCGAGTGCGTCCGCAGGAAGATGTAGCCCTGCAACAGTGCGAACGGGATCGTCAGCAGCGGCCCCCACTCGCGGTAGCCGAGTTCCCACAGGAACGATACGAACACGATCGTCTGCAGCACATTCGCGAGAGCAGCCGGAAAATGTCTGCGCAGCAGCGCGAATACCGTGCAAATGAAGAACAGCTCGTCCCAGATGCCCACTGCACCGACCCCGACGAACAGGCGCGCAATCAGCTCAGGAGAGTCGACGACCGGCCAATTCTGGTAGACGCCGCTGCTGATGAAATAGAACGGCAGGATCAACCAGCCGAGCACCAGCACCGCGATCAGCCATCCCCACTGCAACTTTCCCCATCGTTTGTGGGTTCGCCACGGGAAGCTGATCGCACGCTCACGGAACACGAATCGCGAAATCAGGTACGGCACGACCACGGCGCCACCGAGCGCAAGCGTGAACCGTAGCATCGCCATATTGTCGAGTTCGGCTGCCAGCGGGATCACGCTGACAATGAGCATGCCGATCGCGATCAGCGAGAGGTCGCGCGTGAGTGAAGGGGATGCTGAAATATCCCGCGCGGTGTCCAGACTCGATCCGATCCGTACTGTCGGTCGCTGCGCCGGCCAGCGCCGTTCGACCACCCAGGCCGTGCCGATTCCGACCGCTAGCAGCACCCAGCCCAGCCAGGCCCACTGTGCAACGAAGAACGCGGGAGCGGCGAGGCACACCAATGCCGCGGGGACGAGTCCCGGCCCCCACCCTGTCGAGGCGCGCGTCATGCCCGAGGCTTCCGGCGGTAGACGAGGTCGCGGATGTCGCGCCCCTTGTCGATTCCCTTGCGTTCGAAAGAAGTCATCACACGTCCGTCGAAACGCTCTGCCCAGTCGCCTTCGAACGCGCGCTCGAACTGCGGCTCGGCATCCAGTACCTGGTGCATCTGGCGCGCGTAGTCCTCCCAGTCGGTGGCGAGCCGGAGCAGGCCACCGTCTTTGAGCGCGCGGGCAGCGGTCGCACCGAAACCTTCGCGGATCAGCCGACGCTTGTTATGTCGTGACTTGTGCCATGGGTCGGAGAAGAAGATCCAGACCTCCTCGGCACTGCCCTCCGGGAGGTAGGTTGCCAGGACCTCTGGCGCATTCGCCTCGACGAGTCGGAGGTTTCGCGCCCCCGCCTTGTCTGCATCGAGCATGGTGCGCGCAATTCCCGCACGGAACACCTCTACAGCCAGGAAGTCATCGTCAGGACGAGAGGATGCCGCCGAGATGATCGCGTGTCCCTGACCCGAACCGATCTCGACGATCAGCCGGGCTTCGCGGCCGTACGTCGCGGCAGGATCCATCCGCGCATCCGGGTGAACGCTCGTCTCGGCGTCTCCACGCGGGACGTCGATAAAGTACTGCGGCGCAAGCTCGGTGAACGCACGCTCCTGAGCCTCAGACATCCGCCCACTCCGGCGAACGAAGGAGACCGGTTCATCACGGAAAGTGCGGGGATCATGCATACCTCAAGGGTATCTGTCAGTCAGCGGTCACGAAGTCGATGAGTTCTTCGACCCGACCCAGCAGCGTCGGCTCCAGATCGCGGTAAGAATTCACCTTGCTGAGGATGAACTGCCACGCACGACCAGTGTCACCCTGGGTCTCGTACGGCCAGCCGAATGCTTTGCAGATCCCGGTCTTCCAGTCGGTGCCCCGCGGAATCTCGGGCCAGCGGGTGATCCCGAGCGTCTTCGGTGTGACGCACTGCCAGACATCGATGAACGGATGCCCGACGATCTTCAGGTGCCGACCGTGCGGCCCACGCATGATGGCATCCGCGATCCGCGATTCCTTGGAACCTGGCACGAGATGGTCCACCAGAACCCCGTAACGCCGCGTGGCATTCGGCGGCTCGCTCGCCAGCAGTTCCTCGAGCTTGTCCAGCCCCTGAAGAAACTCGACAGCGACGCCCTCGACCCGCAGGTCGGCGCCCCAGACTTTCTCGACGAGTTCAGCGTCATGTTTGCCTTCTACCAGGATGCGGCTAGGCAGTGCGGTACGTGCACGCTGGTCAGCAACGGCCACCGAGCCGGAAGCCGTGCGTTTTGTCGCCTGCTTGGTGGGAGCCGGCGGGATCAGACGCACGGGTTTACCGTCGATCATGAACCCGCCACCGAGCGGGAAAAGTCGCTTGCGGCCATGGAAGTCCTCAAGTTCGACGGTGCCACCCTGCACGCGCGTGACAGCACCGCAGAATCCGTCTACAGCGACTTCCACCACCAGTTCACGCTCGGCCTCCACGGTCGCCACGTGCACAGCGCCGCGCTCCCGCCATCCCGCACCGAGCACATCCGAGCCATACATGTCGTCCATGCCTTCCAGCGTATGTGTCTGCGCTGATGGCGAACGAAGTTCACGCGTTGGATGCTGTCGCGTGTCGGCCGCTGTGCATAGACTCATTGCACAGGGCGTGGCCGCCGGTCGGAGGGGAACAGTTATGAAGACGAGGTGGCTGACTGCGGCCGCGGTGACGCTTGTTGCTCTGCTCGGAGCCTTCTCTGCGCCAGCGGCATTCGCTACTGATCCGCTCCCGCTGGATCCTGGCTACGTGACAGATGCTGCCGGCGTATTGAGCGTCAGCGAGAACCAGTCTGCGCAAGACCGCCTGCAGGAGCTCACCGAAAATTCGACGGCAGATCTCTTCGTCGTGCTGGTGGATGACTTCACCTCGCCATCCGAGTACACGGCGTGGGCCGACAAAGTGGCCGAGATCAACAACCTCGGCCCGGAACAGTACCTGCTCGCGATCTCGACCGAGGGGCGCAACTACTACATCTCCGCCGCCGAAGATGGGCCACTGAGTTACAGCAAGCTCGACGACATCGAGGAGAAGATCCAGCCCCTGCTCGCGCAGAGCGACTGGCACGGTGCGATCATCCTCGCCGCCGATGAGATTCAGGGCGACGGCGGCGCTGGCATGGTGCGCGTGTTCTTGATCCTCGCAGGCATCGTGGTGTTGGCGCTTGTGATCTGGCTGATCGTCGCGCTGATCAGACGAGCTCGTAAGAATGCCGTGATTCGCAAGCGCGGCGCCATGCCGGAAACGCCCGACCCCAATAACCCGTTCTCGACGATGACTGATGAGCAGGTCGAGACCGAGGCGGGTTCCGCGCTCGTGCAGGCTGACGATGCGATCACCTCAAGCCGTGAGGAACTCGGCTTCGCGGTGGCGCAATACGGCGAGGGCGCGACCGCTGCGTTCAGTGGAGCCATCGAGACAGCCAAGACCAAGATGTCGGAGGCGTTCGACCTCAAGCAGAAGCTCGACGACGAGATCGAAGACACGATCCACGATCGTCGGGCCTGGCACATCCGCATCATCCAGCTCTGCGATGAGATCGATGACGTCCTCGATGACAACACCGGGGCCTTCGACGCACTCCGCAAACTCGAGCAGAACGCGCCGCAAGAGCTCGAGCGGGTCCGTAGCGAACGTGCACAGCTGCAGCCGCTTCTGGAGAGCGCAGCGCCGGCGTTTGCGGCACTGGCAGCCACCTACGACGCAGAAGCGCTGAGCACGATCACGGATAACCCCGCCCAGGCGCAGGAGCGTGCGGCGCTCGCTGACCGGTCCATCGACACGGCGGCCCAGGCGATTGTTGCAGGACGCACTGGCGAAGCGGCGTTCGCGATCCGCACAGCTGAGCAGGCCGTCGCCCAAGCCGTGCAGCTGGCACACGCAATCGACGCTCTCGGTGCAGAACTTGCCGAAAGCGAGAAGCAGGCACGGGCACTGATCACCGAGTTGCACGGCGATCTCGCTGCCGCTCAGCAGCTACCGGATACCGCGGGAGCGATCGCTGCCGCTACCGCCGCGACCACCGCCCAGTTGCAGCAGGCAGAGGCGAACCTCACCGGTTCTGCACGCAGCCCCCAGCGGGTGCTCGAAGCGCTCACTGCAGCGAACACGCAGATCGACGCCGCGATTGCCCAGGGCAGAGAGACGGTCGAGCGCGCACAGCGGACGCAGTTGATGCTCGAGCAGACTCTGACACAGGCCACCTCAGATGTCCGCAGCGTACGCGACTACATCGAGACGCGGCGTGGCTCCGTCGGATCCACCGCCCGCACAAGACTGTCCCAGGCGGAGGGAACCCTCACGCAGGCGCAGAGTCTTCGCGCGAGCGATCCGCAGGCAGCCCTCAACGAGGCGCAACGGGCGCTCGATCTGGCGCGGCAGGCACGTTCTTCGGCGCAGGCGGATGTCAACGGCTACAACCGCAACCAGTACCAGGACAACAGCTGGAGCGGCGGCATCTTCGGCGGTTCGTCCGGCGGATCGAACAGCTCCGGCCTGGGCGGCGATATCCTCGGTGGCATCATCGGCGGCCTGCTTTCCGGCGGCGGAAGCAGTGGTTCCTCTCACCGCAGCAGCTGGCGTTCCAGTGGCAGCAGCGGCGGATTCCGCAGCTCCGGCTTCGGTGGCGGAAGTCGTTCTAGCGGCAGTCGCGCCAGCGGCCGCAGCGGACGCTCCGGAGGGGGTCGCTTCTAATCAGTCCCCTGTTCTCACGACGTGCACGACCTCAAAAGACTCCGTTTCAACCGAAAGGAACCACAATGACCAAACAGTCCATCTTCGGTCGCATCTCCACGCTGATGAAGGCCAACATCAACTCGATGATCGACTCTGCGGAAGACCCGCAGAAGATGATCGATCAGCTCGTGCGCGACTACACCAATAACGTCGCCGACGCCGAGGCAGCGATCGCCGAGACCATCGGGAACCTGCGCCTGCTCGAGCGTGACCATGAAGAAGACGTCCAGTCTGCGAAGAACTGGGGCAACAAGGCACTCGCGGCAAGCCGCAAGGCCGACGAACTGCGCGGAGCAGGCGACGCCAGCGACGCCGACAAGTTTGACAGCCTCGCCAAGATCGCGCTGCAGCGTCAGATCAGCGCCGAGCGTGAGGCGGTCGGTGCAGAACCGACCATCAGCTCACAGACCGAGGTCGTCGACAAGCTCAAGAGCGGGCTGAACGGCATGAAGGACAAGCTCGGCGAGCTGAAGAACAAGCGCAGCGAACTTCTGGCTCGTGCCAAGGTTGCCGAAGCACAGACCAAGGTGCAGGATGCCGTCTCGTCGATCAACGTGCTCGACCCGACCAGTGAGCTCGGCCGCTTCGAGGACAAGGTCCGCCGCCAGGAGGCCCTCGCTGCCGGCAAGGTGGAGCTTGCCGCCTCCAGCCTCGACGCACAGTTCGAGAGCCTCGAAGATCTCGGTGAGCTCACCGAGGTCGAAGCACGTCTTGCTGAGCTGAAGGCCGGCAAGCCGCAGTCGCAGCTCGAGTCCTGAGACTCCGGATGCCCCGGGCCGGTGTGCCCGGGGCATCCCCCTTTTACTTCTGGAGGTCCTCGTGGCCAAATTCCTGGTGGTTCCGCAATGGCAGGGTTCGCCTGCCGCACGCGCGATGCTGCTCGTCGACGGCGCATCCGCCATTGCCGGTGATCTTCCCCGCAGCGCCACGACGGTTCTCGACGTGCCGATCGAAGCGGGCGACTCGCTGGGCACCGGTGTGCACCGACTGAGCTCGATTCAGCGGGTTCGCGCTCTCGTCGCCGATGCGATGGCACCGGATACCGTCATCATCGGTGGTGACTGCAGTGTCACGGTCGCCGCGTTGAGTGCGATTGAACACGATGACCTCGCCATCGTGTGGTGCGATGCGCATCCCGACCTCCAGGTGCCCGAGACCTCATCATCCGGCGCGTACTCGGGTATGGCGCTGCGCAGCATCCTCGGTGAAGGCGAACCGCAGCTCGCGCTCTCCCCCGCAATCTCGAACGATCGTGTGGTCCTCGTCGGCGCGCGTGTCATCGACGATGCGGAGGAAGCTCCGCTCGCGACACTCACTCGATTGAACGTCGACGATCTCACCGACGTCGATGCTCTGGCGAATGCCGTCGCCGCCACCGGCGCAAAGCGGGTCTGGGTGCATATCGATGTCGATGTGCTCGACCCCGCCGAGATCGCTGGGGTCTCCGCCGCCGCACCGTTCGGCACCAGCGCAGCTGTGCTCTCCGCGGCTGTCCGTGCGCTGCGTGTACGTATTCCTCTGGCCGGCGCAACGATCGCCGGTTTCGCGCCGCGGTCACCAACGGACGCGATGGAAGACCTCGGCACGATCCTGCGACTCGTCGGCGCCGTCGCGTGAGCGCAGACTGGCGCCCGGCCGCGGAGGCAGCACTCGCGCGCGGACGGCGCTTCGATCGCCGCATCCCCTCGTTCCTCATGCGCTCGCCGATCAGTCGGCTCGGTTACGCATGGGGAACCACGGTCGGCTGGGTGTGGGGCTCTCTGTGGAGCACCGGCCCTGTTGAGCGCCGGCAGGGCCTGTGGGTATTTCGCGGTATGCCCCAGTGGTCGTTCAATCGCGGCGGGGTGTGCGTCGGCGGATGCTTCTTGACTGGCGATAAGAACCCGAGCGACGCCGTGCTGCGACACGAAGCCGTGCACAAAGCGCAGTGGCTGCGCTACGGATTCCTGATGCCGCTGCTCTATCTGTTCGCGGGCCGCAATCCGCTGCGCAACCGCTTTGAGATCGAAGCGGGGCTGGAAGACGGAAACTACGTGCGCCGCTGACGTTGCTCAGCGATCGGCACTGAGCGTTGCTCAGCGATCGGCACTGAACGTGAGATCAGCGGTCAGCCGAAAGCAGACCGAAACGCTCCGGCGTGTGGATCATAGAGATCGGAACGTCGAGCGAATCAGTGAGGTGCTCGACAATGTCGGCGGTGCCCAGGTAGCCGCCGAGCAGCGTCACCCGTGTGGGCTTCTCATCGTCGCACAGCATCTCATCCGCCCACGCGCAGGTGGCCCGCGCCAGAGCTGCACCCGGTGCGCAGGAGCGGCCGGTTCCCGGTGCACCGGAGCGCGATGAGCGCGCGAGCCACGTGACCGTCATTCGGGCGGGGACATCGACCACGCTGATGTCGCTCACCTCAGGAACCTCGATGAACACTCGACCAGATGCGCACAGCGGAAGCGTTGCCAGAAAGACCTCGAGTTCCACCAGGGAGTTCTCGTCCGCCGTCACCAGGTGGTGAGCACTCAGACGTGCGGCTCGGCGCTGGGCGCGTCCGCTGCGAACGAAGGTGGAGGTCGTCATGATTCCCCCAGCATACCACCGATGAAGGGTTGCCTAACCTTGGTCGCGGTCAGTCTTCCACCAGCGCGGTTCGCAGATCTGCGAGTTCGGCAGCCGTAAGCCCGTTCATGGTGAGGTATTCAGCCGCCGAACCCCAGCGCTCATCAACCTCGTCCAGCATGCTCCGCATGACCTCGGCCGGCGACAGCGTCGCCAGCGCTACCGCGTGTTTCGCTTCGGGATGCTGTGTCTCCAGGAACATCACGATCTTTCGGTTTCGTTCCTCTGGCAGCTGTGACGCGGTCAGTGCGTAGTCGGCGATCACCGCATCTCGATCTGCGCCGACGGCCGCGAGCGCAAGCGCGACGGTGACGCCCGTGCGGTCTTTGCCGACGGTGCAGTGCACAAGCGTCGATTCGCCGCGTGCGATCACGCGGATCGCATCGACGAGTCGTTCACCGCTCTCCTCGAGAAGCTGACGGTACATCTGCTCGAGACTGAGGTCGTTGTCAAAGAACGACGCAACAGATCCGAGGAAAAGCGGCAGATGGGTGGTCGCGATGGTCTTCGTCGCCGAGGGCGCGGCAGCGACTTCCTTTCCGTCGCGCAGATCGACGACGTGAGCGACGCGTTTGTGCAACTCAGCGATACCCGTGTCTGTCGCTGCAACGAGACTTCCTGATCTCAGGAGCTTGCCCTCGCGAATTCGCCCACTCTCGGTCGGCATCCCGCCGACATCGCGGACGTTGAAGACACCATCGACCTGGATGACCGTCACTCGGTCACCTGCGCAGTGCGTGCCGGAACCGGGTAACGACCGGCGATGACAACACGGTTGAAGGCGTTGATAGAAATGCACGCCCAGCTCAGCGCCGCGTACTCCTTCTCGGTGAACACACTGCCGACCTTGTCGTACACCTCGTCCGGGATGCCGTCCTCGTGAATGAAGGTGAACGCCTCGGCAAGTTCCAGTGCCGCGCACTCACGGTCAGAGAAGACTCCGCTCTCTCGCCAGGTGGGGATCTGGGTGAGGGTATCGGCGTCGATGCCCGCCGCGGCCGCACGATCGACATGCACGCGCGTGCAATAGGCGCAGCCGTTGAGCTGTGAACTGTGAATCATCACGAGCTCTTTCAGCCGGTCATCGATCCCGTTCGCCGCACAAATCTCGCCTACAGTGCGGGAGAATGCGTCTAACGCCTGATAGGCCGTCGGCTCAGTCTTGGACAGATGTACTCGCGTCTCACTCATGGCTCCATGATAGGACGAGTCGCTGACAGAGCTCGATTCGCAGAAAATGCAATATGACAAGTTTTTACTAGATTTTAAGAAATTTCTGCACCGTATGTGCCGCTTATTACGTGTCATTTTGATCTGGCATTTCCTGCAAGCCGGGTGTGAGGGTGAGAATATGGACGTGGCGACAGAAACCGATGAGTTCAGCTATCTTCCGCACCAGGCACAGGCGCTCGGCGTGGAGGTGGTTCCTGTCACGCGCCTCACGCTGACACTTCCTGACGGCCGCGAGCTGAGTGCGCTCCGTTACGGCGAGGATGCTCCGACCGTCACGCTGCTACACGGCGCCGGCCTCAATGCCCACACCTGGGACACGACTGCCCTCCTGCTGCGGCAGCCGACTCTCGCGATCGATCTCGCCGGCCACGGCGACTCCAGTTGGCGCGACGACGTTGACTACTCGGCGCGCACCCTCGCCGCCGATGTCGTGATCGCGCTCGAGCAGTGGACATCTCAGCCGCAGGTGCTGGTCGGCCAGTCGCTCGGTGGGCTCGCGGCTGCAGCCGTGGCGTTCACTCGCCCTGATCTGGTGCGTGAGTTGGTCACCGTCGACATCACCCCCGGCATCGACACCTCCGGCGGGCCAGCCGTGCTCCGTAAGTTCTACGAGGGCCCCACCGATTTCGCGAGTCGCGATGAACTGGTCGATCGTGCGATCTCGCTCGGTTTCGGTGGCTCGCGATCCGACACCGAACGCGGGGTCTTTCTCAACACGCGCGTACGGGCGGACGGGCGTATCGAGTGGAAGCACCATTTCGCTCACCTCGCAGCCCGTGCGCTGGCAGCGGACACCACCGACAACGCCGCGCCGGCGATCCTCGCCACCACCGGTTGGGATGACCTCGCCGGAGCGACGGCGCCCATCACGCTCGTGCGTGCCACCTCGGGTTTCGTAAGCGAAGAAGATGGTGCCGAACTGCAGCGCCGTGTACCGACCGCCCGGGTGATCACCCTCATCGCCACCCACAACGTGCAGGAGACCGCACCTGGTGAGCTTGCCGACCTCATCCGCGAAACTGTGAACGCTCCCGTCTGAGGAATGCGACGCCGTATTCCACTGTTCTGATCACACTGACTGCCCTTCCCTAGGCTCTACCGAATCGGCAACACAGCAATTGCCGCACCGAGAGGATCCCGCACTTCATGTTCCGACGCCCCAGACGCCTTGCCGTCATCTCCGCACTCGCCGCGACCGCCGTCATCCTGACAGCCTGCGCCGGTTCGGGCCCTGAGCCAGTGGAGACCTCCACTGGCGAGCCAGATCTAAACGCCACGCTCACCGTCGGCCTCGTTCTCGAACCGACGAACCTCGACATCCGGCACACCAGCGGTGCAGCGATCGAGCAGATTCTGATCGACAACGTGTACGAGGGCCTCGTCACCCGCACGCAGGACAACACCATCGAGCCCGCCCTGGCCTCCGACTACGAGGTCTCCGAAGACGGTCTCACCTACACATTCTCACTCAACGAGGGGGTCACGTTCCACAACGGCACCGCACTCACGTCTGCGGATGTCGTGGCATCCTATGAAGCTGTTCGCACCGACGAAACGCTGCAGGGATTCGCTGAGTTCGCTCACATCGCGTCGATCGCGGCACCGGATGCCACCTCAGTGGTCATCACGTTGACCGAACCGAACCAGAACTTCCTCTTCACCCTGACCGGACCTGCGGGACTCGTGTTCCAGTCCGGCGATACCACCGATCTGCAGAGCGCAGAGAACGGGACGGGCCCGTTCACGCTGGAGAAGTGGAGCAAGGGCAGCGCGATCACGTTCGCTCGCTATGCCGACTACTGGGGCGAACCTGCCAGCGTCGCCGAGGTGGTCTTCGAGTACATCCCTGACTTCACCGCGGGTGTCAATGCCGCGCTCGACGGCAGCCTCGACGTACTCACCGCCGTCGACCCCAACCTCGCTCCCGAGCTCGAAGATTCCGGCGAGTTCCTGCTGACCAAGGGCCGCACCACCGACAAGGGAACCCTCGCGTTCAATAACACGAAGGCACCGCTTGACGACGTCCGTGTGCGAGAGGCGCTGCGTCTGGCGATCGATCACGAGGCGCTCATCGAGGCAGTCGGCGCCGGTCAGACACAGTACGGTCCGATCCCCGAACTTGACCCCGGCTACGAAGACCTGTCAGATCTCGCCCCCTACGACCCGCAGCGCGCCAAGGAGCTGCTTGCGGAAGCTGGGCAGGAAGACTTGGAACTGACCCTCACGCTTCCGTCCTTCTACGGCACCACTGTGCCGCAGGTGCTGATCTCCGACTTCGCAAAGGTCGGCGTCACCCTCGAGGTTGAGCCGGTCGAGTTCGCGACCTGGCTGGAAGACGTCTACACCAACAAGGACTACGAGCTCAGCTTCGTGCTGCACGTCGAGCCGCGCGACTTCGGCAACTTCGCAAACCCGGACTACTACTTCAACTACGACAACCCGGAGGTGCAGCGGCTGTACGCCGAAGCCCTCGCCGAGATCGATGAAGATTCCTCCGCCGAGCTTCTCGCCGAGGCTGCGCGTCTCGTCTCCGAGGATCACGCCGCTGATTGGCTCTACACCGGTGAGACCATCACCGCCGTGCGCCCAATCGTGACCGGTTTCCCCGAAGACTCGATCAACTCGCGAATCAACCTCGCGGGTATCACCGTCGCCGCAGAATAAACACGAGTGATCCGCTACACGCTCACACGAGGGGTCCTGCTGATCGCAGGGCTCCTCGTGTCGAGCGTGCTCATCTTTCTGACGTTGCGCGTCTTCCCCGGAGACGTCGCTCAGCTGATCGCGGGGACGCAGGCGACGCCGGCGACGGTGGAAGCGCTGCGTGAATCGCTCGGACTGAATCGTCCGCTGATGGCGCAGTACGGCGAGTGGATCGGCGGAGTGCTCACCGGAGACCTCGGCACCTCTCAGCTCAGCGGCGCTTCCGTCGGTGAAGAGCTGGCGGAGAAGGCACAGGTGACTGTGCCGCTGGGAATCATGGCTCTGGTGATCGCGCTGCTGATAGCGGTCCCGTTCGGCGTGCTCTCGGCGCTGTTTCGCGGTCGCGCAGGTGGCACGGCCCTCAGCGTCACTGCGCAGGCTCTGGCCGCAGTCCCGGTGATCTGGGCGGGCATGATGCTCATCGTAGTGTTCGCCATCTGGCTCGGCTGGCTGCCGGCGCAGGGCTTCCCCCGCGGCGGCTGGTCTCAGCCGTGGCAGGCGTTTCGCTCGCTCCTGCTCCCCGCATTGACCATCGGCATCGTCGAGGGCGCAATGCTGCTGCGTTTCGTGCGCAGCGCGACCCTGCAGGCGCGCGGTCAGGACTTCGTCCGCACCGCCGCCGCGAAAGGACTCAGCCGCAACCGAGCACTCATCCAACACGGCATCCCCGCCGTGGGCCTGTCGATCGTGACGGTGCTGGGTCTCCAGGTGGCAGGCATCATCGTCGGCTCCGTGGTGATTGAACAGCTCTTCACGCTTCCTGGCATCGGGCGGATGTTGGTCGCTGACGTCGGCACACGCGACCTGATCAAGGTGCAGAGCGAACTGCTTGTGCTCACCGGACTCGTGCTCATCATCGGCTTCATCGTCGATCTCACTCACCACTTCGTCGACCCGCGACAGAGAGAGGCCGCCTGATGCCCCGTTGGCTGCGCACGCTCTTCCGCAGCGCGACCGGCCGCTTCGGCCTGATCACGGTCGCCGTGATCGCGGTCGTCGCCCTTGTCTCGGTGTTCTGGACGCCGTTCAACCCGCTCGAGACCAATATCCGAGGCCGCTGGGCGGCGCCAGGCTGGCCGCATCTACTGGGTACGGATAACACCGGCCGAGACATCCTCAGCCTCGTCATGGCAGGATCGCGCACCACAGTCTTCGTCAGCGTGGGCGCCGGAATCGTCGCAACCGTCGTCGGCATCACCCTCGCCGCGCTCGGCGCTCTCACGTTCCGGTGGATGCGCGAGACCATCGCGGTCCTCGTCGACATTCTCATCGCGTTTCCCGTGCTGATCATCGCGATGATGATCTCGTCGGTGTGGGGCGGATCGCTGTGGGTCGTGATCTGGTCGGTCGGCATCGGATTCGGCGTGAACATCGCCAGAGTCACTCGCCCTGAACTGCGCCGCGTGCAGCAGAGCGACTTCGTGCTCGCCGGGCGTGCCTGCGGCCTCACGACATCGCAGAACCTCGTGCGTCATCTCCTGCCGAACGTCGCGCCGGTCTTCATCGTGCAACTGTCGTGGTCGATGGCGGTCGCTGTGCTCGCCGAGGCCGGTCTTTCCTACCTGGGCTTCGGTGCGTCGATCGTAGAGCCTTCATGGGGCATCCTGCTGGCCGACCTGCAGCGGTACATCAGCATCCATCCGCTCTCGGTCATCTGGCCGGGACTCGCGATCACGATCACAGTGCTGGCGTTGAACCTGCTCGGTGATGCGCTGCGCGAAGCGACCGACCCGACGCTGCAGCACCGCGCGGCAGAGACACACACCCCGGCGGTGGTCGCATGAGCCTCGTCGTGCAGGATCTCGTCGTCAACATCGACGGACGCCGCATCATCGACGGCATCTCCTTCGAGGTGCCAGACGGTGCACGCCTTGGCCTGATCGGCGAATCCGGATCCGGCAAGTCTGTCACTGCCCTCGCCATCCTCGGTCTCCTCCCCGACGGCGCCACCTCCAGCGGCAGCGTCCGTTGGAACGACACCGAGCTGATCGGGATGCCGGACAAGCAGCTGGCACGTTTCCGGGGCGACGACATCGGCATCGTGTTCCAGGAGCCGCGCACCGCGCTCAATCCGATCCGCACCGTGGGCAGGCAGATCGCCGAGTCCGTGCGCATCCACACCGGCGCGAGCAAACGCGAGGCGCGCGAGCGGGCGATCGAAGAGGCTGCACGCGTGCACCTGCCCGATCCGGAATCCATCGTGCAGAAGTTCCCGCATCAGCTCTCCGGTGGACAGCGTCAGCGCGTGGCTATCGCCATGGCTCTCGCCTGCCGTCCGCGGCTACTCATCGCTGATGAACCCACCACCGCGCTGGACGTCACGATCCAGGCCGATATCCTGCGGCTTCTGCTGTCGCTCGTCGAAGAACAGGGCATGTCGCTGATGTTCATCACCCACGACCTTGCCGTGCTCGCTCAGGTTGCCACGCATGGTGTGGTGCTCGAACACGGTCGGGTGATCGAAGCGGCCCCGGTGACGACGCTGCTCACCGCCCCGGTCTCGCCGATCACACAGGGGCTGCTGCGCGATGCCACGGCGACCCTGTGGCGCCCTGATGGCGGTGACGCATGAGCCTCATCGAAACGCGCGGACTGCGCCGAGACTTCCCCGTACCCAAGCGCACGATGTTCGACCGCGCTCGTTTTCAGACCGCACTGCATCCGACTGATCTGAGTATCGAGGCCGGTGAATCCATCGGCCTGATCGGCGAGTCCGGTTCCGGAAAATCCACATTGGTCCGGCTGTTGCTCGGCCTGGATCGTCCGACAGCCGGCTCGATTTCAATCGATGGCAAGGCGGTGGATGCCACGGGCTCTGCCCGTGCGCTGCACTGGCTGCGCCGCCAGACCGGGCTCGTCTTCCAAGATCCCTACGCCTCGCTCGACCCGCGGATGAGCGCCGGCCAGATCATCGCCGAGCCGCTGTGGGCGCTGGGTATCGAGGGCGATCGTCGCGCGCGGGTGCGCGAGGTTCTCACGCAGGTCGGGCTGGATTCAGAGATGGCCGACCGCTACCCGCACGAGTTCTCCGGTGGGCAGCGGCAGCGTGTCGCGATCGCTCGCGCAATCGTGCATCGGCCACGCATCCTTGTCGGCGACGAGCCGATGTCGGCGTTGGACGTCACGGTACGTGCCCAGGTGCTGGAGCTCTTCGAAAAGTTGCTGACGACGCAGGATCTGACGCTGATCATCGTCTCCCACGACATCGGGATGGTGCAGAACCTGTGCGACACGGTCGCTGTGATGAAAGACGGCCACATCGTGGAGCGCGGCACAACCAAGGACGTCTTGCGGCACCCGCAGCAGGACTACACCAAACAGCTGCTGGCGGCGATCCCGGTTATTCCTGGTGCTGTCCACGGCGGCGAGGCTTCGACCTGACAGGCTTCGGCTTGAGCGACTTCTGCAGATAGATCGTCCCCAGAGATCGTCCGAATTTGAAGCCAACCCTGCCCATGCGCCCCACTTCTACGAAGCCGAGTTTCGTGTGCACGTGAATCGATGCGTCGGCGCCGCTGTCGCTGATCACTGCCACGATCTCACGCAGGCGGATCTGTTCACAGGCCTCGATCAGCGCCTGCAGCAACGCAGAGCCGAGACCTTTTCCGCCAGCGCCTGGTCCGAGGTAGATCGAATCTTCGACGGTATAGCGGTATGCCGTCTTGCTCGCCCATGGCTGCACCAGGGCATAACCGATGACCTGATTCGACGGGCCTACGGCGACGAGGAAAGGAAGTGTGAGTCTGGTCAGCAAGGCGAACTTCTCGCGCCAGTATCGATGCGTGCTGCGCTTCTCGTCAAAGGTCACCACTGAGTTTGCGACGTAGTGGTTGTATATCTCACGAATGTCAGGCAGGTCGCCGATGCGCGCAGGCCTGATCACGAACGTGAAGGTGTCAGCCTCAGGCTCAGGGGCCCTCAGATGACGCGGCAGCCGTCGACGCCGGTCGCCGGGTTCAAATTGCATGAAGTCAGAATAGTGCCGGAGCAGGCTCGGGTCGTGCATCGTCCCCGCCGACATGCCAGTCAATCAGGTCAGCCCCCTGCTGTGCGAGGAGTTCATTCGCCCGGGAGAATGGTCGAGAGCCGAAGAATCCGCGTCGCGCGGACAGCGGCGAAGGATGGGCAGACTCGATGATTCCCGTCTCACCCAGCATCGGCCGCAGGCCCCCCGCATCCTTCCCCCAGAGAATCGCGACAAGGGGCTGCTCACGTGCCACGAGCGCGCGAATCGCAAGCTCGGTCACCTGTTCCCAGCCCCATCCGCGGTGCGATGCCGCTTCCCCTGGGCGCACAGTGAGCACCCGGTTCAGCAGCAGTACGCCCTGATCGCTCCATGGAGTCAGATCGCCGTGCGGTGCCGGTGGAATGCCGACATCGCTCTCGCGCTCGGCGTAGATGTTCACCAGACTCCTCGGCAGCGGCCGCACATGGCGATCCACCGCGAAGGACAACCCGATCGGATGCCCTGGGGTCGGATAGGGGTCCTGTCCGGTGATCAGCACGCGCACGTCGGCGAAAGGCTGCTGGAATGCGCGCAGCACTCGATCGCCGGATGGCAGATACTCCCGACCTGCGTCCTGCTCCACGCGAAGACGTTCACCGAGCTCGCGGATCACGTCGGCGGCCGGTGCGAGAGCTTCAGCCCACCCTCGATCGATCTGCCCTTCCGCCGCCAGATCCTCCAGTGACCAGGCCAGCACGAAGAATCAGTCCTCGGACTCGTTACGCACCCGCAGCTCGCCACGCGCGAGAAGGTGCTGTGCAGACTGCGCGACCGGGCGCATCGTGATCAGGTCGAGGTTCACGTGTCCTGGCGCGTCAAGGGCATAGCCGATGACATCGGCGACGTCGTGCGCCGTGAGAGGGTTTTCGACACCCGAGTACACCGATTCTGCGCCGAGTCGGTCGCCTCGCAGTCGGTTGAGCGTGAACTCCTCGGTGTGCACCATGCCGGGTGCGACCTCGACGACGCGCAGCGGCTCGCCGTTGAGTTCCTGGCGCAGCACCTTGACGATCATGGACTGTGCTGCCTTCGCTGCGTTGTAGCCGCTGCCGCCCGGGTAGGCGGTGTATGCGGCCGTCGACGTCACGAAGACCAGGTCACCGTGACCATCGGATGCCGCGGCGCGACGCAGCAACGGGAGCACACCCGCCACGAGCCGTTGCGTGGCAAGCACGTTCACATCGAACATCCACTGCCAGTCATCGACGCTGCTGTCCTCGACCCGGTCCGTGCCGCGCGCGCCGCCCGCGATCTGAACGAGTGCGTGCACGGGGCCCGATTCCTCAAGGCTCACGATGAGGGATGCGACAGCATCCACGTCGGTGAGGTCGCACGCGATGGCCGATGCGCCGGTCTCATCGACGAGTTTCTGAAGCCGGTCTTCGCGTCTGGCGACGCCGACGACATCCCACCCGCGGGAGCGAAGATCACGAACCGTGGCCTCCCCGATCCCTGAACTTGCACCGGTCACGACTGCACGCCTGATCACCATGCCTCCACCGTACGACGTTTCTGGGTCCGCGGATGTTACGTAACATTTCCGGCGCGTTGTTGACAGCGAGGCCATTACGTACTCTCTCCTAAGCGGCATCTGCCGCACTGACCTCAATCCGATCCAGGGAGATCAACATGTCCGCAGCTGAGACCTGGCGTTTCGAGACCAAGCAGATTCACTCGGGTGCCGCACCCGACCCGGTCACCAAGGCGCGCGCCACGCCGATCTACCAGACCACTTCGTATGTCTTCGACAACGCCGATCACGCCGCGAACCTGTTCGCGCTTGCCGAGTTCGGCAACATCTACACGCGCATCCAGAACCCCACGCAGGATGTCCTCGAGCAGCGCCTGGCCGCGCTCGAAGGTGGTACTGGAGCATTGGTGCTCGCAAGCGGGCAGGCAGCATCGACGTTCTCCGTGCTGAACATCGCGCAGGCCGGCGATCACATCGTCTCGTCCAGCTCGATCTACGGCGGCACGTACAACCTCTTCAAGTACACGCTCGCCAAGCTCGGCATCGAGGTCACGTTCGTCGAGAACCAGGACGACATCGAAGAGTGGCGTGGCGCAGTGCGCCCGAACACTAAGCTCTTCTTCGCCGAGACCATCGGCAACCCGAAGATCAACGTGCTCGACATCCGCGGTATCGCTGATGTCGCGCATGCCGCCGGCCTCCCGCTGATCGTCGACAACACGATCGCCACACCGTACCTGATCCGTCCGTTCGAGCATGGCGCCGACATCATCGTGCACTCGGTCACGAAGTTCCTTGGCGGCCACGGCACCACCATCGGCGGTGCGATCATCGACGGCGGCACGTTCGAGTGGAGCAAGAACGCTGCCAAGTTCCCCGGCCTCAGCGAGCCTGACCCTTCGTACCACGGGGCGGTCTACACCACGGCGGTCGGCGACGCTCTCGCATACATCATCAAGGCCCGCGTGCAGCTGCTGCGCGACCTCGGCTCGGCCATCTCGCCGCAGAGTGCCTGGAACCTTATCCAGGGCATCGAGACGCTGTCGCTGCGCATCGAGCGTCACGTGCAGAACGCGCAGGAGATCGCTGAGTGGCTCGAGAGCCACACGGACGTCGCCACCGTGAACTACTCGGGGCTCCCCTCGTCGCCCTGGTACGCCAAGGCCAACGAGTACGCACCGAAGGGTGTCGGCGCTGTGCTGTCGTTCGAGCTCAAGGGCGGCGTCGAAGCCGGTCGCGAGTTCGTCAACAGCCTGTCGCTGTTCAGCCACCTGGCAAACATCGGTGATGTGCGCTCGCTCGTCATCCACCCGGCATCCACGACGCACTCGCAGCTCTCGCCTGAGCAGCAGCTCACCGCTGGCGTCACGCCGGGCCTGGTGCGGTTGTCGGTGGGACTCGAGAACATCGAGGACCTCAAGGCCGACTTGGAGCAGGCTCTGGCTGCCGCACGTCGCGTCTCGGAGGCCGCTCGCGCGTAAGCGCAACGTCCCCGCACGCATCCGATTTAGAAAATCCCTCCCCGGCCTCGCTGGTGGAGGGATTTTTCTCTACCCGCACGCCGCGCGTCAGGTTAAGAGCACGCCGTGCGCGACGAGCGCAGCTATCAGCACGTCGTGCCCGTCTTCCCGGCGCCAATGGATGCCACCCAGCCCGACTGAACGCGCGCTCTCCATGTTGTCCGCCCTGTCATCGATGAACAGGATCGAGTCAGGATCTGCGGCCAGCAGCTGCGCCACTCGCACGAAGAACTGCGGATCGGGCTTCGCGAAGCCGACCTCGCACGAGTAGAAGCTCTCGTCGAAATGATCGTCATATTTGAGCACACTGCGCATGTAGGCGGCTCGATCGCTGCCCTGGTTCGTACCGAGATGCGCGCCAAGACCGGAGCGACGAACGCTCTGCACCACGGCGAGGGATGCCTCATCCACCGCGATCCGGCACCAGGCATCCGCATGCAACGTCGCCGCGGTCGATGCTGAGCCGAATTCGACCAGACGCTCACCTAGGGCGGGCAAGAACTCCCCCGCGCCGATCATTGACGGAGCTTCGATCGGCCCGAGACCTGAGATGAACTCATCGACGCGTGCACCGACATGCGGCTCGATCGCGGCGACCCACCCGCCGGGCGTGAATTGGATGACGTCATCCGCGTCGAAGAGCACATGTTGTGGCATCCTCTGAACCTAGCAAGTAGCGCCCACTCGTAACGTTTACCCGCTTGGCCGCCGAGCAGACGAGAATGGATGCATGGACTGGCAGAGCACCTCCGAAGACACCGTGCCATCGGCGCGCGTGACGGCGGCCGATGCGCGCCTCCTCCGAGCACGCCCGCCCGTCACAGGTGCATGGCGTGACGGTGACCCCGTCGGTGACCGGAAGTTCGCAGCATTCGGATCGTTCCGCACCGAGAGCGAGCAGGAGCTGCCCAGCATCCGCATCGCCTATGAGTCCTGGGGCGAGCTCAACGCAGCCCGAGACAACGCGATCCTCGTGCTGCACGCGCTGACAGGCGACAGCCATCTGCGTGGCAAGGCGGGTGCGGGTCACCCCACCGCCGGATGGTGGGAAGACATCGTCGGCCCTGGCGCACCGCTGGACACCGATCGCTGGTGCGTGATCGCGCCGAACATGCTGGGTGGATGCCAGGGCTCCACCGGCCCAGCCAGCGTTGCACCAAACGGTTACGAGTGGGCATCCCGCTTCCCGTACCTCACGATCCGCGACCAGGTCGCCGCCCAAGCGCTGCTCGCAGATGAGCTCGGTATCGATCGCTGGGCCGCCGTCATCGGCGGCTCGATGGGCGGCATGCACGCGCTCGAATGGGCGGTGACGCACCCAGAACGCGTCGAGCGCCTGGCGATCCTCTCCTCTCCCCCGACATCCACCGCCGATCAGGTCGCTCTGAACTCAGTACAGATCGAAGCCATCCGCATCGACCCGCGGTTCCAGGGCGGAGAGTATTACGACCTGGGTGAAGGCGAGGGCCCGCACCGCGGACTCGCGCTCGCCCGCAGAATGGCGCTGTTGAACTACCGCAGCCCGATCGAGCTCAATCAGCGCTTCCAAAGGTCGTGGCAGTCCGGCGTGTCTCCTCTGGGACGAGGCGGTCGTTTCGCAGTCGAGAGCTACCTCGACTTCCATGGCAACAAGTTCACCCGCCGATTCGATGCGAACACCTACATCACCGTGGTCGAAGCCATGAGCTCGCACGACGTCGGCCGCGACCGCGGCGGCGTGGAAGAAGCGCTGCATGGCGTCACCGCGACAACGCTCGTGCTCGGCATCGACACTGACCGGCTGTTCCCCGTCGACGGGCAGCACCGTATTGCACGAAGCATCCCGAATACCCTCGATGGCAACGAGGCTGTCGTTCTGACAAGCGATTTCGGCCACGACGGATTCCTCATCGAAACCGAAGAGGTCGGCGCGCATCTGCGCCGCCTGCTCGAGAGCTGAATCAGTCGCGTAGGTACCGCCACGGGCGGGAGGCGGTCTCCAGCCGGTGCCGTCCATCTCCGCCCTCCGGATGCTCCGCGTCCCCACCCCAGACGAAGACCCCATCGCCGATGATGTGCGTGGCGTAGAGCTCAGGAGCGGATGTTGCTGCGAACGCCGCGTCGATGCTGGCCAGTTGTGCCAGTGCGTGCAGCGTCACCCAGGTCGGCGGGAACAGACGCAGTTCTCCCTTCGCATGAAGTCTGAGCGCCTCGGCGGGCGTCAGCCAGCGCGATTCCTCCACTTCATCAGGCGACAGCGTCAGCTCGCCCTCGGGCGCAGTCGCAAGGAAGAACCAGGTGCGCACGCGTTTGGGTGCTTCCACTGGAGGCACCCAACACGACAGGGTGACCAGTTCGGCCGGTCGGATCCCGACCTCTTCATCGCACTCGCGGATGGCTGCGCGCGCCGCGGTCTGCTGCTCGCTCGCACCGGCGACGGCATCCTCGGGTTCAACCATGCCTCCGGGAAACACCCATGCCGCGGCGAACGATCCCCGGTCCGGACGCCGTGTCAGCAAAACCTCGAGCCCCTCTGCCCGATCGCGCAGTAACACTGCTGTTCCGGCCACGGGCATCGTCGCATCCATGCCCTCACTGTAAGGGTGGTGCACCCGTCAGACAGCGAGTGCGACCCGCTCGGTGCGGAACGCGACCACAGTTATCGCAAGACCGACGAGAGCCAATGCGGCTCCGACCCAGGCCGGCGCGGTGAATCCCCAGCCGATGGCGATCACCATCCCTCCGAGGAAGGCGCCGAGGCTGTTGCCGATGTTCAGCGCGGAATGATTCATCGCCGCCGCGATGGATTGGTTGTCGCCCGCGACGTCCATGAGCCTGGTCTGTATCGCCGGGCTCAGCACGGAGGACACCAGCCCCACCGCGAATGCGAAGAAGGCCAGCAGGATCATCTGGAACGACAGCAGTGCCAGCAGGACAAGCACCAGTGCCAGAGCGCCCATGCCGATCAACAGCGTGCGCCGCAGGTCGCGGTCTGCCATGTACCCACCGAGGATGTTGCCGACAGTCATGCCGAGTCCGACGAGCACGAGCACGATCGGTACTGCCCATTGAGGCGACCCGGCAACATCTGTCACGAGGGGCGCGATGTAGCTGTAAACGGCGAAGAAGCCGCCGAAGCCGATGGCTCCGATACCGAGCGTGAGCCAGACCTGGCCGACCCGGAACACGCCGAGCTCGGACCGCATGGTGCGGCCCGGTTCTCCCGGATGCTTCGGGACGAATCTGACAATGCAGATCGTCGCCACCGCGAAGACGATGGTGACGATCATGAAGGCCGTGCGCCAGCCCCACTGTTGCCCGAGGTACGTGCCGAGCGGCACGCCGATGACGTTCGCGATGGTGAGCCCGGTAAGGATGAACGCGACGCCCTTGGCACGCTTGCCGGGACCCAGCACGTCTGCGGCGACCAGTGCCCCGATCCCGAAGTAGGCGCCGTGCGGGAGCCCGGCCAGAAAGCGCGACATACCGACCAACTCGAATGTCGGCAGCACGATCGTCAACGCGTTGAACAGCGTCAATGCCAGTGCGAGCCCGAACATCACATGGTGTCGTGGGAAGCGTGCCACGAAGCCGGCGATCGTCGGCGCACCGATCACGACGCCGAGCGCGTAGAGGGAGATCAGGATGCCCGTCTGCGCGATCGCCTCTTCGTGCGACGCCGCCCATACGTCCGGGAGCAAATCCTGGGCGATGTCGGGCAGCAGCCCCATGACGACGAATTCGGTCATACCGATCCCGAAGGAGCCGATGGCGAGAGAGAGGAGCGCCGTCATCGCCGCACCCCTCGAGAGTGTCGAGGAGTGGTTCACCCGTCAATGCTACTGGTCGGAGGCATCCTCAATCGCCGCTTCGAGACGCTCGACCTTCGCATCGAGCTCGCCCGAGTACCCCGGGCGAATGTCTGCCTTCAGCACGAGCGACACGCGGGATCCGAACGGCATCACGGCTTCGGTGGCGCGCTTGACGACATCCATCACCGTGTCCCAATCGGGGCCCTCGATCTCGGTGAACATGCTGGTCGTGCGGTGCGGCAGGCCGGAGTCGCGGACGACCTTGACTGCGGCCGCGACAGCGTCATGGACGGATCCGTCCTCGCCGCCGGTGCCGGATGGTGCGACGGAGAATGCGATGAGCATGGTGTTCCTTCGGTTCGATGACTGGGACGTTCAGCGTCTGGCAGATATGTGGCTGGTGGGCACACGCACCAAGGCGCGCGTGGAGATGACCAGCAGTACGACGAGCAACAGGTTGCGCACGGTCAGGAGCAGCACCGGCAGCAGTTCCGTTCGTAGCAGCGCGTCGTAGGTCAGCGGGTAGATCAGACATGTCAGGCCGCACAGCGCGAGCACGAGGCCGGCGGGCACGCCCGATCGGGTGCGGTCGAAGATGATCCAGAGGACGACCGGAGCGATCAGCCAGGTCTGGAACTGCGGTGAGCCCACCTTGTTGGTCACGATCAGCGTCACCACGATCGCGAGAGTGAGCGGTGGGAACAGGCGAGGAAAGGATGCTCCCCTCATCGCCTTGACGGCGCCGAGCACGACGACCGCGAGCGTCACCAGCACCATCAGCGGGGTCAGGAATGCGGCGAGAACCTCGGCACCCGGTGCGCTGATCTGGAAGGTCAGAATGTCGAAGCTGTAGTCGACGGATGCTGCGCCGAAATGCGCCATCCACATGAACGGCGTCGCCGCGACAGCCTCGATCTGCAGGCCGCGTCCGGTCTGTTCGGTGAGAAAACCGAACAGATGCCGATCGGCGCCGCGCAGGAACAGCACCACCACGGTCGCTGCACTGACTGCGGCTGCGGTAAGCAGCACGCGCATCCGGCTCTTGGCCGCGACAACGGCAGCGAGCACGAGGGCGCCTGGCCAGATCTTGATCCAGGCCGCGATCGTGAGCAGCACCGTCGCCACGCCAGGGCGCTTGACGAGCCAGAACCCGCCGATGACCGCCAGCGGCACCGTGACGGCATCGATGCGGTACATCGCGATCGGGCCGAGCAGCAGAAGCGCTGCGGTCCAGAACCATCCGGCCGAACGGCGAGGCGCTGAACCTGTGCGTCCGACGAGCACGCCGAAGGCGACAGCATCCAAAGCAGTGATCAGCACTGCCCACCCGATCAGGTACGCGCCGGGCATGCCGACCAAGGCTGTCAGCGGCCAGGCGAGCAGCTGAGTGAGCAGCATCGGCAGCAGCGCCAGTTGGGGATATACCCACGGCTCTGTGATGCCGACGATCGAACCGCCGCTGAGGGCAGCCGCCGACCACGGTTCGTAGACGAGGACGACATCGCCCATCGGTTGACTCGGGTACGCCCACCCCTGCCAGGCGATGAGTATATGCACTGCGAGGAATGCGCCCCACAGACCGATTGTCCGGAACTTCACGAAAGCAGATCTCCGATCGCTGTGGGCAGCGCCTCGGCGACATCGAGTGCCACAATCGGATGCCCGACCCGACCCTCGATTGCGCCGGATGCCAGTCGTGCCGCGTACCCATGCAGCCAGGCGCCCGCCGCCGCGACCTCAGCAATCGGGGTCTTCGGGTTCACGGCAATCAATGCACCGAGGATGCCGGCAAGCACGTCACCTGCACCAGCCGTCGCGAGCCAGCTGGGCGCAGATGAGACGGAGATGACGGTGCCGTCGGATGCCGCGACCAGCGTCGTCGAACCCTTCACCAGCACCGCGGCGCCAAGGGCCTCGGCTGTCTGCGCGGCATCGGCAGCGCGATCCGCAGCATCAGCGCGATCTCGCAGCCGGAGCTGGGCGCGCAGTCGCGCAAACTCCCCGGCGTGTGGTGTGACGAGCACGGGTGCCGTCGCACCCAGTGCGAGATCGAGCGCTCCGGCGTCGACCACGACAGGAGCGGATCCGGAGAGAATGGTGCGCAGCGCGACCTCTTCGTCCGGTGTGCGCTCCGCGGCATTGGTGCCAGAGCCGATGACCCAGGAATCGATCTGGGTTCGTCCCGTGTCGGAGGCTGCCACGGTCTCCGGCCTGCGGGCGATCACCGCATCCGCTGCACGTCCGCCGCCGACGAATCGCACGAAGCCTGCGCCCGTGCGCCAGGCCGCTTCGACGCCCAGCACGGCAGCTCCGGGATACTCGTTCGATCCTGTGCGCAGCGCAACGACACCGCGGGAGTACTTGTCATCCGTTGCAGCCGGTGCCTGCAACAGGCGTCCGGTATCTGCACGGGACCATTCGCGGACGTCGACCATGGTTCCACGCTAGCGCGCCGCCCCTGTCTGAGCGCGATACGGTCAACGAGTGAGTCTTCTCTTCTCCCCGCTCAGCATCCGCTCTGTCACGTTCCCTAACCGCCTCTGGGTCTCGCCGATGTGCATGTATAGCGCCGTAGACGGAGTGGTGCAGGAATGGCATCACACACATCTCACCCAGTTCGCCGACGGTGGCGCCGGACTCATCATCACCGAAGCCACCGCAGTCGTCGCCGAAGGACGCATCTCTCCGCGCGACGCCGGGCTGTGGAACGACCGGCAGCGCGATGCGTGGGCACCGATCGTGCGGGCCATTCACGAACGCGGTGCGCTCGCTGGCATCCAACTCGCACACGCCGGGCGCAAAGCGTCGACCTGGTGGCCGTGGGCTGACGAGCGCGGATCCGTGTCGATCGCTGACGGTGGCTGGCAAACTGGCGCACCATCCGCTGTGGCCTTCGACGGCTTCGAAGCACCTGTCGCGCTGGATGCGGCGAGGATAGAGCATGTGATCGATGCGTTTCGCGATGCCGCCCGTCGTGCGCTCGACGCCGGGTTCGACGTGCTGGAGCTCCACGCGGCCCACGGGTATCTGGTGCATCAGTTCCTCTCGCCGCTGTCGAATCTGCGCGATGATTCGTACGGTGGATCGCTCGAGAACCGGGCGCGCCTACTACTGCGTATCGTCGACGCGGTGCGCGGTGTTGCCGGAGACGGCGTGCCTGTGTTCGTGCGGATCTCGGCGACTGATCACGCCGAGGGAGGATTCACGCCCGAAGAGGCTGCAATCGTGAGTGAGTGGGCTGTGGAGCACGGCGCCGACCTCATCGACGTCTCCAGCGGCGGACTCGTCGCGCACCAGAAGATCGACGTGCACCCTGGATATCAGGTGCCGCTGGCCGAGACGGTGCGGCGAAGCGGACGGATCCCGGTGACAGCGGTGGGGCTCATCACCGCTGCCGAACAGGCGGAGCAGGTGCTCGCCGATGGCGCGGCAGATGCCGTCTTCGCCGGACGCGAGTGGTTGCGCGACCCGCACTTCGGCCTGCGCGCCGCGCATGAACTCGGTGCCAGCATCCCCTGGCCTGCGCAGTACACCCGCGCCCGCTGGCGTTGACGTACCGTCATCCCGCCCGTCACCCGGGCGGGATGGGCGCGTCAGCGGCCGTGGACCTTCCGCGTTGCGTCCTGCACCTCGCCGACGAGCTCCTCCAGGATGTCTTCCAGGAACAGCACGGCCGTTGTCTCGCCCTGCGCATTGCGCACCTTCGCCAGGTGCCGACCGGCTCGGCGCATGACCGCGAGCGCATCCTCCAGGTCGGTGTCCTCCTGCACAGGCGCCATGTGGTGGATGCGCTTCTGCGGGATCGGCTCCACAGTCATGGTCGCGGCATCCTCCCCCTCTGAGGCACGCAGAATGTCTTTCAGGTGCACGTAGCCGAGCGGCACACTCTCTTCGTCGACGATCACGTACCGGGAGAAGCCGTACCTGGCGACAGCGCGCTCGATGTCATCCGGCGTGGTGGTCTGCGGCAATGTCACCAGATCGCTCAGCGGGACGGCGATATCGCGTGCCTTCTTATCGGTGAACTCCACAGCCTTCGCCACAGCGCCCGAGGCGTCCGAGAGCATCCCTTCACGACGCGACTGGTCGACGATCGTCGCCACCTCTTCGATCGTGAAGGTGGATGCCGCTTCGTTCTTCGGCTCGACGCGGAACAACCGCAGCACGGCGTTGGCCGCCGCATTGAGCACCCAGATCACCGGCATGAACACCTTCGACACCCACACCAGCGGCGGAGCGAGAATGAGCACCGCTCGATCCGGCACCGAGAACGCGAGGTTCTTCGGCACCATCTCGCCGAACACCACATGCAGATACGAGACCAGCAATAGCGCGATCACGAACGCGACGATATCGACGACGGCATCTGACCAACCGAAGGCGTGCATCGGGATGCCGAGGAGATGGTGAATCGCCGGTTCGGAGACATTCAGAATAAGGAGCGAGCAGATCGTGATGCCGAGCTGCGAGGTCGCCAGCATGAGCGTCGCGTGCTCCATTGCGTACAGCGCGGTCTTGGCAGAGCGCGAACCCTGCTCGGCGCGTGGCTCGATCTGCGAACGTCGCGCCGAGATCACGGCGAACTCGGCTCCGACGAAGAACGCGTTCGCGACGAGAAGCACGACGAGCCAGACGATTCCTTCCCAATCGTTCATCGGGTCACCTCTTCGCTTGCAGCATCGACCGGTGTCGCCATGTACCGAACACGGTCTACGCGGCGCCCGTCCATGCGGATCACCTGCAGGACCCCCGAGTCGAGCGTTACTTCGTCGCCGATGCCTGGAACACGCTCGAGCACACTCATCATGTAGCCGCCCACGGTGTCGTACACATCTCCTTCAGGAACCTGGACTCCAGTGCGACTGCGCAATTCGTCTGGACGGAGCTCGCCGGGGAAGGTGATCGAGTCGAGCCCGAGAACCACGCCAGCACGGCTGCGGTCGTGCTCATCGAAGACCTCTCCGACAATCTCCTCGACCAGGTCTTCGAGCGTCACGATCCCGGCGGTTCCGCCGTACTCGTCGACCACGATGGCCAATTGGTAACCCTTTGCACGCAGTTCGGAGATCAACACATCCAGATGGAGCGTCTCCGGAACACGCAGTGGTTCGGTGGCGAGTGCCCCGACGGGCACATCAGCGCGGCGCTCGCGGGGAACGGAGACCGCCGCTTTCAGGTGCACAACACCGGTGATGTCGTCAAGATCGTCGCCGTAGACCGGGAAGCGACTGAGCCCTGTGCGTCGGGCAAGCTGAATGACGTCCTCCGCAGAATCACCGGCGAAGATCGCGTGCATGCTCGGACGCGGGGTCATCACGTCGTCTGCGGAGAGGCGGGCAAACGTGAGGCTGCGGTCGAGCAGGCTGGCAGTGTCCGCCTCCAGAAAGCCAGCGCTGGCAGAGCGGCGCACGAGCGAAGAGAGCTCCTCGGCCGTTCGAGCGCCGGAAAGCTCTTCCTTGGGCTCGATGCCCATCGAGCGTAGAACGCCGTTGGCACTGCCGTTGAGCACCACGATAATCGGTCGGAAGACGGCCGTGAATCCGGTCTGGAACGGGATCACAAGTTTGGCGGTCTGGCGCGGCAACGCAAGGGCGAAGTTCTTCGGCACCAGTTCGCCGAGAATCATCGACAGAACGGTAGCGATGGTCATGGCCACCACGGTCGCAATGGGACGGACGGTGGCTTCGGCGATGCCCCATGACATCAGTGCCGGTCCGAGCAGGTTAGAAAGTGCCGGTTCCATCGTGTAACCGGTGAGCAGCGTGGTCAGCGTGATGCCGAGCTGCGCGGACGAAAGATGGGTCGACGTGTGCTTCAGTGCGCTGATCGTGAGCGCCAGTCGCGATTCTCCGCGGGCCTGGCGTGCCTCGAGTTCAGCCCGGTCGAGGTTGACGAGCGCGAACTCACTCGCGACGAACAATCCCGTTCCTACCGTGAGAAGGAGCCCCACGCCCAGCATGACGTAATCCATCAGTCGCTCCCCTCCTCAGAGAAGAACGGCAGGCTGTGGGGCTGTGTACTACTACTGGGAGGGTCATCCATGGTGCTTCGATTCTACAGAACCAGTCCTGTCAGCTCGCCCTTTGATCGTGCGGCGGTCCGCAGGCCGCTACCAGCTGACCGGCAGCGCTTTTCCTTCTTCGTACCCGGCAGCCGACTGGCGGCCGACCAGGGCTCGGTCGTGGAACTGCGAAACCGATGCCGCACCGGCGTATGTGAACGAGGAGCGCACGCCGGAAGTGATCATATCCAGCAGGTCCTCAAGGCCAGGGCGCAGCGGGTCGAGGTAGATCTTCGACGACGAGATCCCCTCGGCGAAGAGCTCCTTGCGCGCACGATCGTAGGCGTCGAGCCGTCCGAATCGCGCCTGCACGGCCTTGGTCGATGCCATGCCCCACGACTCCTTGTAGATGCGTCCTTCGGCATCAGTCTGCAGCTGCCCTGGTGCCTCGATCGTGCCAGCGAACCAGGAGCCGATCATGACGGATGCCGCGCCAGCCGCGAGTGCGAGCGCAACATCGCGCGGGTACCGCACTCCCCCGTCGGCCCACACGTGTGCGCCCAGCGATCGCGCTGCCTCGGCAGTTTCCAGCACCGCGGAGAACTGCGGCCGACCAACCGCGGTCATCATGCGCGTGGTGCACATCGCGCCGGGACCGACGCCGACCTTGAGAATCGATGCCCCTGCATTGACGAGATCGTGCACGCCGTCCGCAGTGACGATGTTGCCTGCCACAAGTGGGATGCCGAGGTTCAGTGCGGCCACCGCAGACAGAGCACGCAGCATCCCCTCCTGGTGTCCGTGCGCAGTATCAATGACGAGCACGTCGACGCCAGCGGCGGCCAGAGCTCGAGCCTTCGCAGCGACGTCACCATTGATCCCTACGGCTGCCCCCACTGCGAGGCGCCCGTCGGCATCGAGCGATGGAGAGTACAGAGTCGAGCGCAGGGCGCTGCGTGCGCTGAGCGTTCCGACCAGATGTCCGTGATCGACGACCGTGACCAAATCCGCACCGGTCTCAGTGATGACGTCGAACGCCGCGCGTGCGTCCGTGATGTCTTCGGCGGCCAATGCAGGTGTGCCAGAGTGCACCAGGTCACCCAGCTGCGCGTCCGGAAGCGCCACTCCGAGTCGCGTGGCAGGCACGATGCCACGCACCCCGGCCGCGTCGATGCGCATTCCACCATCGACGAAGGAGCCCTCGGCAACGACGATGCCATGTCCGGCAGTCGGCGGCAGCAGGCGCAGCGCATCTGCGGCCGAGGCAGCAGGAGACAGCACGAGTGGGGTGTCCCAGGCGACCGGTTGTGCCTTGACCTCACGAATAGCGGCATCCAGATCCTGCAATGGCATGTCTTGCGGAAGGATGCCGAGACCACCTCGCCGCGCCAGCACGGCGGCGAGCCGGGGCCCGGTGACCGAGTTCATGTTTGATGCCACGAGCGGAATGGTCGCGGGGGTGCCGTCGTGGGGCGCAAGGTCCACCTCAAGCCTGCTCGTGATGTCTGAACGTCGTGGCACCAAAAAGACGTCCGAATAGGTGAGATCTACGGCGGGTTGCTCGTTGACGAACTTCATGTCTCCACGGTAGCTTTCTGCGGCGCAAAACGCGCGGGTCTGCACGCGTATTCATGTGCAAGAACACGTTAGGCTAGAACGTACGGTGCGCGAATCCGGGGACTCCGGGGCGCGCACGAACTAAAGCTTCAGCGATGAAAGAGGGCGATAGCGCGTGGCGAACCAGGCAGCCGGCGTCGGGGGTTCAGACGACGGGGATTTCGGAGCCAATTCGTGGCTCGTCGACGAACTTTACGAACAGTTCAAGATTGACCGCAACTCCGTTGACAAGGAGTGGTGGCCGATCCTGGAGAACTACAAGCCGGAGACAGCTCCCGCGTCGCCCGCGGTGACCAGTCCGGCAGCTTCTGCCGCCGCCGCTGAGCACCCTGTCACGGCACCGATCCCCGTGATCGGCTCGCAGCCGGTGGCTCGCACCACTGCCAAGCCTGCTGCGCCGGCGCCGATCCCGGCTCAGGCGCCCAAGCCCGTGGCGAAGACCGCCGAAGAGTCCGCTGACGAGGACAAAGTCACCCCGCTGCGCGGAATGACGAAGACCCTCGCCGCGAACATGGACCAGTCGCTGACGGTTCCCACCGCAACCAGCGTGCGCACGATCCCCGCGAAGTTGATGATCGACAACCGCATCGTCATCAACAACCACATGTCACGCACACGCGGCGGCAAGATCAGCTTCACGCACCTCATCGGCTGGGCACTCATCCAGACGCTGAAGGAGTTCCCGAGCCAGAACGTCTTCTACGCAGAGATCGAGGGCAAGCCGTCCGTCGTCGCCCCGGCGCACGTCAACCTCGGCATTGCCATCGACCTGCCCAAGCCTGATGGCACCCGTGCCCTCATGGTGCCGAGCATCAAGCGCGCCGATACTCTGACCTTCACCGAGTTCCTCGCAGCCTACGAAGACCTCGTCACCCGCGCCCGCGCCAACAAGCTCACTGCCACTGACTTCGCCGGTACGACAGTCTCGCTCACGAACCCGGGCGGTATCGGAACAGTGCACTCCGTTCCGCGCCTGATGAAGGGCCAGGGCTGCATCATCGGCGCCGGCGCCCTTGATTACCCGGCCGAGTTCCAGGGCTCGAGCAGCAGGACGCTGGCTGAGCTCGGCATCGGCAAAACGATCACCCTGACCAGCACCTACGACCACCGTGTCATCCAGGGTGCCGGCTCCGGCGAGTTCCTGAAGAAGGTGCACGAGGCCCTCATCGGTCAGCGCGGCTTCTACGACGGCATCTTCGCGGCAATGCGCATCCCGTACGCGCCGATCCGCTGGAACTCCGACATCGCTGTCGACCTTGCCGAGCGCGTCGACAAGCAGTCCCGCGTGCAGGAGCTCATCAACTCGTATCGTGTGCGCGGCCACCTCATGGCCGATATCGACCCGCTCGAGTACGTGCAGCGCTCGCACCCTGACCTGGAGATCGAGAGCCACGGCCTCACTTTCTGGGACCTTGACCGTGAGTTCGTCACCGGCGGCTTCGGCGGCAAGCGCGTGATGAAGCTTCGCGAAATCCTCGGCGTGCTCCGCGACTCTTACTGCCGCACCCTCGGCATCGAGTACATGCACATCCAGGACCCGGAGCAGCGTCGTTGGTTCCAGGAGCAGCTCGAGATCAAGTATCAGAAGCCCGGCCACGATGAGCAACTGCGGGTCCTCCGCAAGCTCAACGAAGCAGAGGCATTCGAGACCTTCCTGCAGACGAAGTTCGTCGGTCAGAAGCGGTTCTCTCTCGAAGGTGGCGAGTCGCTGATCCCGCTGCTCGACGAGATCCTTCAGGGCGCGGCCTCCTCCGGTCTTGAAGGTGCTGCGATCGGCATGGCCCACCGTGGCCGTCTGAATGTGCTGACCAACATCGCCGGCAAGACCTACGGTCATGTGTTCCGCGAGTTCGAAGGCCTTCAGGCGACAGGCAACCAGCGCGGTTCCGGTGACGTGAAGTACCACCTCGGCACCGAGGGAACCTTCGTGGCCGACGACAAGTCCGAGCTGCCGATCTATCTCGCTGCGAACCCCTCGCACCTCGAGACTGTCGACGGCGTGCTTGAGGGCATCGTCCGCGCCAAGCAGGACCGCAAGCCCATCGGCACGTTCTCGTGGCTACCGATCCTCGTCCACGGCGACGCTGCCTTCGCGGGCCAGGGCGTCGTCGTCGAATCCCTGCAGATGTCTCAGCTGCGCGGTTACCGTATCGGCGGCACGATTCACGTGGTCGTCAACAACCAGGTCGGCTTTACGACGACACCGACGGATGCTCGCACCTCGGTCTACGCGACCGACGTCGCCAAGACCATCCAGTCACCGATCTTCCATGTGAACGGCGATGACCCAGAGTCCGTCATCCGCGTCGCCCAGCTTGCGTTCGAGTACCGCGAGCGCTTCCACAGCGACGTCGTGATCGACCTCATCTGCTACCGCCGTCGCGGCCACAACGAGGGCGACGATCCCTCGATGACGCAGCCACTCATGACGGATCTCATCCAGGCGAAGCGTTCGGTGCGCAAGCTCTACACCGAGGCGCTCGTCGGCCGCGGTGACATCACCGAAGAAGAGTATGAGCAGGCGAAGGACGACTTCCAGGGTCGTCTGGAGATCGCCTTTGCCGAGACGCACGCCGCAGAGACCGGTGCGACTCCGATTGCCCCTGAACTGCCCCCTGTGGACGAGGTCGTCGGAGCACCAGAGGTCACCGGCATCTCGACCGAGGTCGTCGGCCTCATCGCTGAAGCGTTCGCGAACAAGCCCGAAGGCTTCACCGTGCACCCGAAGATCCAGCAGCTTCTCGACAAGCGTGTCGAGATGACGCGCAGTGGCAAGATCGACTGGGGCTTCGGCGAGCTTCTTGCCTTCGGTTCGGTGCTTGCTGAGGGCACGTCGGTGCGCCTTGTCGGGCAGGATTCGCGCCGCGGCACGTTCGTGCAGCGTCACGCTGTCATGCACGATCGCGCGAACGGCCAGGAATGGCTGCCGCTGTCGAACCTGTCCGAGAGCCAGGGCCGTTTCTTCGTCTATGACTCGTTGCTGAGCGAGTACGCCGCCATGGCGTACGAGTATGGCTACTCGGTGGAGGCTCCGGAAGCACTCGTGCTCTGGGAGGCGCAGTTCGGCGACTTTGCCAACACCGCGCAGGCCGTTATCGACGAGTACATCTCGTCCGCTGAGCAGAAGTGGGGCCAGCAGTCCGGCCTCACGTTGCTGCTGCCGCACGGCTACGAGGGCCAGGGGCCGGACCACTCCTCGGCACGCATCGAACGTTTCCTGCAGCTGTGCGCCCAGGAGAACATGATCGTGGCACGACCGTCGACACCGGCATCGCACTTCCACCTGCTGCGTCGTCAGGCATATGCACGCCCCCGCAAGCCGCTCATCGTCTTCACACCGAAGGCCATGCTGCGCCTGCGCGGCGCGACCAGCGCGGTCGAGGACTTCACGAGCGGTCGCTTCGAGCCGGTGCTGGACGACGACCGCGGCCTGGACCGCGATGCCGTCAAGCGCGTGCTGGTGCACTCCGGCAAGATCCATTGGGATCTGCGCAGCGAACTCGACAAGAACCCGAACCCAGAGATCGCACTGGTGCGGCTCGAGCAGCTGTACCCGACGCCGCTCGACACGCTGAGGACTCTCACCAACTCGTACCCCAACGCGGAACTGGTGTGGGTGCAGGACGAGCCCGAGAACCAGGGCGCATGGCCGTTCCTGGCTCTGGAGTTCGCTGCAGTGCGTGAGCGCGGCTTCCGCGTGATCGCTCGTGCGGCGTCCGCTTCGCCCGCGACCGGTTCGTCGAAGGTGCACGCGGCTGAGCAGGCTGATCTGCTCAAGCGCGCCCTCACTCTGGACTGACCATCGCCGCGCTGCGCGTGATGGTCGTCATCAACCCGACGGCACGCGGCGGCACAGCGGGACGCGCAGCCGTTCGAGCAATCGAGCGGCTGCGCGAACGCGGTGCATCGGTGACCGTCGACGACGGCCGCTCGTTCGAGGACACGCGTCGCGCACTCGATGAGGCACGCACCGGCCGCCCAGACGCTGTCGTGGTCGTGGGCGGCGATGGAACGATGCGTCTGGCTGTCGAGGCGCTGCACGGCACACAGATACCGCTCACTCTGATTCCGGTGGGTACTGGCAACGACTTCGCGACCGCGCTGGGCATCCCCCGCGATCCGCTCGTCGCCGCCGATCTCGCCTTCGACGGCCGGCTCACGAGCCTTGATATCGCACGAGCGACGCGCGCCGACGGCTCATCCCAGCTGTTCGCCACGATCCTCGCCAGTGGCTTCGATTCCAAGGTCAACGAGCGCGCCAACCGGATGCGCTGGCCACAGGGCCGCGCGCGCTACAACATCGCCATCGCAATCGAATTCGCTCTGCTCCGGCCGATCGAGTATCGACTCTCGTGGATCGATGACCAGGGCAATCCCGGCGAGTACGACGGACCGCTGCTGCTCACCGCCGTCGCGAACACCACGACCTACGGCGGCGGAGTACCGATCTCGCCGAACGCCGATCCATCCGACGGGCTGCTCGATCTCACCTTCGTCCGCCCTGCGTCACGCCTGCGACTGGTCGGCGTGCTCGCCAAGGCGTTCCGTGGCAGACACGTGCACGAGCCAGAGGTCATCACGCACCGCGTGCGCAGCATCCGCCTCGAATCGGCAGGGCTCACCGGCTACGCCGACGGCGACCCGATGGGCGCTCTACCGATCACCGTCGACCTGCTGCCGCAGGCACTGACGATGCGCGTTCCTGCCTAGTACCAGATACCCAGAACCGGTGCCTCGGCGGCACGGAATGCATCGTCGATGGATGCCGCGCGCTCTGCTGTGGCATCCAGCCGGCCCGCGGCGCGCAACTCGACCGCACTCACTCCCCCGGCGTACAGCGCGGAAAGCGCGCCGACGTCGAGTGTCACGTCTGCTGTATCGCCGTCAGCCGCGGTGACCGTGGCATGGCCATCGACCACACTGACTCGCCACGACCCCACGGCGAAGCCGAGCGCATCTTCCACCAGCAGCACGACATCGAGTGGCGCCCGGTAGGTGCGTGCGGTGAGGGCGGCAGCAACGTCAAGAATGCGTAGCCAGCCGTGGTCGTGCACTGTGACCTCAACGCCACGGCGATCATTCACCAGCCACGGAAGCGGGTCATCGATCGGACGCAGATCGACGTTCACCTTGTCGACCAGATCATGCTGCAGAGCGAAGCCCCAGAGCGCCCGAAGCGCATCCGGAGTCACCGTCGACATCTGGAAGATGGTCATCTCTGAGTGGAAGGTACCCGGGATCTCGGCAAGCTTGTACGCCATAACACCGCGAACCGCGCCCTGTTCGTCGAGGTAGCGCACCCCGCGCACCGCCGCGGGCGCAGAGTGCCCAGGCGCAAGTCCGGCAACTCGATCCCACCGACGATCCCACCCGGCGATCTGTCCGGATCGCTGAGTGCGCTCGACCTCATGCAGCGTGGCGATGTTGGTCTTCAACGCGTTTTTGTCGAGGTACTCCAAGCGACCTGCGGGTGTTCCGCCGGCCCACCCAGCGCGGCGGGTGTCGACCGTGATCCGTGCGACCGGAACCGCGGATGCGAAACCGTAGCGGCCGTAGATTGTTGCCTCGGAGACGGTGAGGCCGGCAATCGCCACGCCGGCGGATGCCGCGGCACGAAGCTCGCCCTCAAGGAGCGCCCGAGCAATGCCGCGACGACGGTGAGTACCGGACACTGTGACAGAGCTGATCGCCCACATACCGATCTCGCCACCGGGGATGGTCAGCGGCGTCACCCAGGAATTCACCGTCGCGACGGGCCAGGTGCCGACCGGAGAGTCAGCCTCGAAGACCCCGATGTTGCGACGATCTGCAATCGCGCCACTATCGGCGGCAACGAGGTCAGCTGCCGGATCGACGTCCAGGAACCCGCGCGCATCCGCCCGGACGAACGCTTCAGTATCGGCATCCGCTGACGTATCAATCAGCCGGTAGGTCAGCTGCTGAGCATCGAGGCGCTCAAAGGACGTGGGGTCGACGGGGACAGTGCGTGCGTCGGTCATCACACCAGCCTAAAGGCAGGCGCCTTCATGAACACTGACGGGAAGCCCCAGCGGTGTCAGTGCCAGGCGTCAGTGCGCTGCGGCCTGGGCAGCTCGAAGCTTAGCGAGCACCTGATCGCGCAGCTCCTCCGGAGCGGTCTCCTTGCAGGCGCGAGCCACGACCTCGGTCAGCGTGCTGGCGACCAATGCCTCTCCCTGGCAGGAGGGGCAGTTCTCGATGTGCTCACGAATCTCGGTGTGCTCGGTGCTGCACACCTCGTTGCGGAGGTATTCCTCCAGGTCCTTACGGGCCTTGTCGCAGCCGCAATCGCTCATTTCTTGCTCCTTGTAGCGGCCGTGGCAATTCCTCGCTCAGCGGCATAGTCAGCCAGCATCTCCCGCAGCATCCGTCTGCCACGATGCAGACGACTCATTACGGTGCCGATGGGGGTCTTCATGATGTCCGCGATCTCCTGGTATGCGAATCCTTCGACATCGGCCAGGTACACCGCCAGACGGAAGTCCTCAGGGACCTCCTGGAGCGCGTCTTTCACCACGGAAGCAGGCATGCGGTCGATCGCTTCGGCCTCGGCGGAACGGCTGTGGGATGCGGTGGTCGACTCTGCGCCACCCATCTGCCAGTCTTCCAGCTCATCGATGGTGCCTTGGAACGGCTCACGCTGCTTTTTGCGGTAGATGTTGATGTAAGTGTTCGTGAGGATGCGGTAGAGCCACGCCTTCAGGTTCGTGCCCTGCGTGAACGACGCCCAGGACGCGAAAGCCTTGACGAAGGTCTCTTGCACAAGGTCTGCCGCGTCGGCGGGGTTGCGCGTCATGCGCATCGCCGCCGCATACAGCTGATCCATGAAAGGAATCGCCTGTTCCTCGAACTCGCGCTGCGCGTCGCGGAGTGTGTCTGCGGGTGCCGTGTCATCCATCACTGGCCAGTCTAGGCCTGAGATGTCTTCCACTTCTCTTTCCAGCGTCGCGATCATCCCCACTCCTTCTCGGCGCTTTCGGCACCATTCACTAAGGTGGAACCGATGAGCGACACAAGGTATTCCCCATCCCCCGCCCGGGGCGCCTATGCCGCGCCCGAAACAACGAGCGCTGTGAACTCGACGCTGACCATTCCGGGGTCGAAGTCACTCACCAACCGCGAGCTGATTATCGCGGCGATCGCGGACGGCCCCGGCCGTCTGCTTGCCCCGTTGCACTCGGACGATTCGCTGCGGATGGTCGAGGCGCTGCGCGCCCTCGGCATCGGCATCGAAGAGATCGAGGGCGTGGGCGAGTTCGGTCCCGACCTGCTCGTAACTCCTGCTCCCCTGCGCGGCGGCGCCACCGTCGACTGCGGCCAGGCCGGCACCGTCATGCGGTTCATCGCCCCGCTTGCGGGACTCGCCGCACACGACGTGCATGTCACGGCGCACGAGAATGCTCTGCACCGTCCGATGGGTGCCATGATCACGGCCCTGCGCGACCTCGGCGTCGACATCGACGACGAAGGCACCTGGTCACTGCCCTTCACGATCCGTGGTCAGGGTCGCATCCGCGGTGGCCGCCTCGAGATCGATGCTTCCGCATCGAGCCAGTTCGTCTCCGGTCTCCTCCTCGCGGCTCCTCGCTTCGACGTCGGGCTGCACCTGGTGCACACCGGTGATCACCTGCCGAGCCTGCCGCACATTGATATGACCATCGAGTCACTCAGCCGTCGCGGCATCCGCATCGAGCGGCCCGCAACAGGCGAATGGCTCGTCGAGGCGGGTGTCCCGCGTGCCAAAGAGATCTCGATCGAACCGGATCTCTCCAATGCGGCGCCGTTCCTTGCGGCCGCGATGGTGACCGGCGGCGAGGTCTCGATCGCCAACTGGCCGCTGCACTCCACACAGCCCGGCGCACTACTGCCCGACATCCTGCAGGCGATGGGCGCTCACGTCGGCCGCCATAGCGGCACGATGACCGTGCGTGCGGGTGACAGCATCCGCGGTCTGGATCTCGATCTCTCTGCCGCTAGCGAGTTGTCTCCGACCATCGTCGGCCTCGCTGCTTTCGCGAATGCTCCGACAACGATCCGCGGTATCGGTCATATCCGCATGCATGAAACCGACCGGATTGCCGCACTGATCGGCAACCTCACTGCGCTGGGCGGCGAAGTGGAAGAGCTCTCCGACGGCCTGCGCGTCATTCCCCGTCCCCTGCACGGCGGGCACTGGGCCGCGCACAACGATCACCGCATGGCCACAACAGGTGCACTGGTCGGTCTCCGCGTGCCCGGCGTCGTCATCGACGACATCGGCACGACCGCGAAGACACTGCCGGAGTTCACCCAGCTCTGGGAGCGGATGCTGGGAGGCACCACCGCGTGAGCTGGCTCCCTCCAGATGACGACCTCGAAGACGGCTTCCAGGGTTTCGACGAGAACAGCTTCCGCACCCGCCCGAATCCCAAGGCGAATCGTCCGCGCACAAAGCGGCGCCCCGCACACGATGACGCACAGATCGGTCGCGTTCTCGGAGTCGATCGTGGCCGTTACAGCGTGATGATGGATGAGCACACCGCTGATGAACGCGCCATCACGACCACACGTGCGCGGGAACTGCGCCGCACCCCGATCGTGACGGGCGATCAGGCCCGCGTTGTCGGCGACGTCTCCGGCGCGGAGGGAACGCTGGCGCGCATCGTCGGAATCGTCGAACGCACGTCCTTGCTACGGCGCAGCGCCGATGACACTGACCTGGTCGAGCGGGTCATCGTGGCCAACGCCGACCAGATGCTCATCGTCGTCGCGGCCGCCGACCCCGAACCGAGAGCGCGCCTGGTCGATCGCTATCTCGTGGCGGCCCTGGATGCTGGCATCCGCCCTCTCCTCGTCGTCACGAAGACCGATCTCGCCGACCCGACAGCGTTCCTGTCGCACTTCGACGGGCTCGATCTGCGGGTGTTCACGAGCGCGAACGATCAGATGCCGCTCGACGAGATCGGCGCCGCGCTGATCGGGCACTCGACGGTCTTCGTCGGCCACTCGGGAGTGGGTAAGTCCACCCTGGTGAATGCCCTCGTACCGTCCGCACAGCGTGCGACGGGGCATGTGAACCAGGTCACAGGGCGTGGACGCCACACGTCGTCCTCAACGGTCTCGCTCCGCTACGAGGGTGTGGGCGGCACCGGCTGGGTGATCGACACGCCAGGAGTGCGCTCGTTTGGGCTCGGACATGTGGACCCAGCGAACATCCTCGCGTCGTTCACCGAGCTCGCTGGCATCGCTGAGAACTGCCCGCGGGGGTGTACACACCTGACGGATGCCCCGGACTGCGCTCTGATCGAAGCCGCCGCGGAGGGCAGATTGAACGACGCCGAGCGGTCTCGCCTGGATTCGCTACAACGCATGCTGCAGACGTTCGCGGACAAAGCGGATGCGAGCACAGGATCTTCTTCCGGTCGATAGGCTGTTGGGCGTGACGAATCTGCGCCTGGAACCCGGTACCGCCGCCCCCGACTTCACCCTGCAGGATCAGGATGGCTCCGCTGTGAGCCTTTCCGACCTGCGCGGGCAGAAGGTGATCCTCTACTTCTACCCCGCTGCGATGACGCCCGGCTGCACAACTCAGGCGTGCGACTTCCGCGACAGCATCGCCTCATTGCAGGGTGCCGGCTACCGCGTCATCGGCATCTCACGCGACGAGCCAAGCAAACTCGCGCAGTTCCGCGACCGCGACGCTCTCCCGTTCACGCTGCTGAGCGACCCAGACCACGCTGTGCACACGGCGTACGGCGTCTGGGGCGAGAAGATGAACTACGGAAAGGTCATCGAGGGAGTCATCCGCTCGACATTCGTGCTGGACGAGAACAGCACGCTCACACATGCCCAGTACAACGTGAAGGCGACGGGTCACGTCGCCCGACTGCGCAAGACGCTCGGCCTCGACGCCTGACGTCTTGACGCCTTAGTCCGAGACCGGCCCCTTGCCTGGATCATCCTGGGTGGGCTCATCCGTGCGGATTGACTCTTTACGAGTGCTGGCGACCAGCAGGATGAGTCCAAGGAGTCCGGGGATTCCGACGCCGAGCACGAAGGCCCACGCCACCGGCGGCACGGTGAGCGACGCGAGCGCCAGTGCAATCGCCAGAATCTGCAGCACCACACCGCCAGAGCGCGCCCACATGTAACCTCGGCGCGTACCCACAGCGAAGGCAAACAGCGCCACAGCCCCGATCAGGGTCAGCACGATGAGCGCGATCGCAGTGGGAAGCGAGGCTGCATCTCCGGATCCCAAGCCGATGAATTCCATCACCATAAGCACGGTCAGAACGGCACCTTCGAGGGCCAACACCGCCGCTGCAGCAGCCGCCAGGACGGGTGAATGCACAATGTCTCCTGAGAAATCAGATTTGTAGGCACAAAATCCTTGATTTCGAGCCCGAGCTGTAACACAATGTTAACAGTCATGTGCTCCCACAGCGGCGTGGGGCGAGCATCCGCTCGCACTCAACTGAGCGACGATACCCGATTTCGTCGCCCGAACTGAGCATTCGTACCGCGAACGCTCACCGAGATCCACCCAAGGAGCCCCAATGGACTGGCGCGATAAATCCGCCTGCCTCACCGTCGACCCCGAGCTGTTCTTCCCCGTCGGGAACACCGGGCCGGCTGTCGACCAGATTGAAAAGGCCAAGGCTGTCTGCGCTACGTGCACAGTCACCGAGGTCTGCCTGCAGTACGCCCTGGAGACCAGCCAGGACTCGGGTGTATGGGGCGGTCTCTCTGAGGACGAGCGTCGCGCTCTCAAGCGCCGTGCTGCGCGCGCCCGCCGCGCATCCTGAGCCTTCCACACTGAGAAACGGCCGGTCCCGCTGATGCGGGACCGGCCGTTTTCACGTAAGTGGCGCTACTTCTTGAGCCAGCGCATTGGCAGGTTGATGACCACCTCGGTGCCCTCACCCTCGCTGCCGCGCCACTCGATCGTGCCGCTCAGCTCTCCCTGGATCAGCGTGCGGATGATCTGCGTGCCAAGGCCCTGACCGATCCGCCCTTCCGGAAGCCCGTGTCCGGTGTCGTGTACAGAGACATGCAGGTTCTCGTCGGTGCGCACGGCATCGATCGTGATCGTGCCTTCCTTGCCCGCAAGCCCGTGCTCGACGGCGTTGGTGACAACCTCGGTGAGCGCGAGCGCCAGTGGCGTCGCGTACTCGCTCGGCAGAACTCCGAAATGTCCCGTGAACTTGGTGCTCGCTCTGGTGTTGGGGGCAGCTGCCACCTCGGCGACCAGCTTAAGCACGCGGTGGAAGACCTCATCGAAGTCGACCGTCTGTGTGAGTCCCTGAGCCAGGGTGTCGTGCACGACGGCAATGGCGTCGACCCGACGCATTGCCTGGGTGAGCGCGTCGCGAGCCTCATCCGAGTGCGTGCGTCGTGCCTGGATGCGCAACAGAGAGGCCACCGTCTGCAGGTTGTTCTTGACGCGGTGGTGGATCTCACGAATCGTGGCATCCTTCGTGATCAACTCCTGCTCCTGGTGACGCAGTTCACTCACGTCACGGCACAGGATGATCGCGCCGATACGGTTGCCGTGATCCTTCAGCGGAATCGCCCGCAGAGACACTGTGACTCCGCGTGCTTCGATATCCGTGCGCCACGGCGCGCGCCCGGTCACCACGACAGGGAGCGATTCGTCTACCTGACGAGTCACTGGCAGGATTCCGGTCGTGACTTCGGCCAGAGACTCCCCCTCCAGTTCGTCCTCGAAGCCCATCCTGTTGAACGCGGACAGCGCGTTGGGACTGGCGAACGTGCTGATGCCGTCCACATCAATGCGGATCAGACCGTCTGAGGCACGGGGCGCACCACGACGGGGCGATGTCGGGGCCGCAAGATCAGGAAACTCACCCGAGCGGATCATCCGGAACAGGTCATTCGCGCACTCGTCGAAGGTGATCTGCTGCCGGGACGGAACCCGCGCCTCACCGAGGTTGGTGTGCCTGGTCACCACGCCGATCACCGGCGGACGCTCACCCGCCTTGCCCCGCTCGCGCACGATCGGCACGGCGCGCACCCTGGTAGGTGTCTCTTCGAACCAGTCCGGCGATGACGAGTCGACGATGTCGCCCGAATCGAACGCACCCTGCACCTGAGTGCGCCACTGCGGCCGCACTTGATCTCCCACGATGTCGCGGTAGAAAAGCGTCGCGGCGCCGCTCGGGCGCGTGTGCGCCACGGCCACAAAGGAGCCGTCATTCGTGGCAACCCAGATGACGATGTCGGCGGATGCGAGATCAGCGAGCAGCTGACCGTCCCCGGAGAGGCGATGAAGCCACTCGACGTCGTTATCGGTCAGGCAGCCCTGGGCATGGACGAGATCACTGAGGGTTGACACGACTCCAGCCTAGAACCCCGAGGCCACAGCTCGTGCCACGCCGCGACAGCTCGGGTGTCGAGACGCAACAGGCCCCGATCAGAGCACGGCGAAGGACGTCGCCCGCCATCGGTGATCCAACCCCTCGAGTCGGATCGCCACGGCCCTCGTCCGGCCGGGCCCTGCGACGATGACGACGGCTTCCACAACCCCGTCGGCAGGTGTCGTCTGACGGATCGACAGGATCTCGAAGACGGGTCGGGTCGGGTGCGTGTCCCGCGCGCTTCGCGCTCGAGCGGAGAGATTCGACCGCGCTCCCAGCTTTCGATACGCGTCCTCGCTGAACCAACGCGCCAGCTGATCCAGTTCTCGCACGCCGGCGAACACCTCCAGAACACCCTGGGTCAGGCTGCGCAGCAGCTGCGTGGGGTTGGGAAGCTCGGTGGCAGCGGTGGGCTGCGGGGCAAAGTACTCATGAAGCGTCATCGTTGTCACTTTCAGTCTTTGATGCGAGCCAGTAGATCACGTGACGCCTCCCGCTCGCAGGCCTGCGAGCGCAAGATGTGGATAACTCGTACGCGCTCGGCGGTTGTCCTCTACGCTCGGTCGCGTGCACTGGGATCGCTTGTTCGAAGACCTCGAAGGTCAGCTCGCCGCCGAATGGGAGGCGGAGCGGGCCGTGTTGGATGCCGAATCCGAACGCCTGCGCATCGCGAGGCTCAGCCTTCGCACGAGATTGCGCGTGCTCGAGCTGCGAGGGGCTCCGCTCACGCTGCGGCTGGTCGACGGTGAGCGTCGATCCGTGCTGCTCCAGGCCGTCGGCGCCGATTGGATAGCCGTGCAGCTGCAGGACGCACCGACCGCCATGATCGTTCCGCTGGCGGCGCTGACAAGCGTGGAGACACACCATGGCGCACTGTTGGAGACCTTGGAAGACTCTCCCCTGCCCTCAGACGGGCTGCGCGATCGGATGACGCTGGGATTCCTCCTGCGCGACCTCGCTCGCCGTCGCATCCCGCTGCACATCGCACTCCGCGACGGTGAGACGCTTCACGGAACGATCGACCGCGCCGGCAGCGACCATCTCGATCTGGCCGTGCATGACGCCGGTGAGGCACGACGAGCTGCTGCGGTGCGCACATTTCGCATCGTGCCGTTCGATGCGCTCGTGTGGGCGCGTACCGACAGCACGGCGATCTAGCTACCGGCGCCCTCACAACCGACTCTCCAGTAACTAACGAGCTACCGCGTTTGGGGTCCCCACACCTCGGGGAAGCTCGCCTCGTCTGCCTGATGCCACAGCGCCATGCGCCGCGCCTGTTCGGTCTGCTCAGCCAGATAGTCGGAGATGCTCTGCTCTTCCACTCGCCAGCGCGCAGGGGAGCCGAGCTGCGCTCCACGGAGCCGGCCGGCCATGACAAGCGCAATGATCTCGTCGACCTCAACACCGAGCAGCTCGGCAACCTGCGCAGGAGCGAGGAAACGAGGAGGAGATGCGGGCGTATCGACCATGCCACCATTCTGTCGTGCCCAAGGCCTGCCCCCTAACGGCTTTCAAGCCCTGTGGATAACTTCTTACTCGAATCTGCGGATTCTGTGACGATGTGTGCATGACGACCCAACCGCGCGTCCGTCGCGCCTTCTGGGGCGACGTCCGATTCCTTGTCGGGCTCGCCCTGGTGATTCTTTCGATTCTCGGGGTCTGGCTCATCGTGTCTTCGGCGCGACAAACCACCCCTGTGCTGCAGGCGAACCGCACGATCACTCAGGGCGAGGCGCTGGTCTCTGATGACTTCCGCGTGGTGGAAGTCAGTCTTGGCAGCGTCGTGGACGGCTATCTGTCCCCACAAGACTTGATCGCCGGGTTGATCGCCTCGCGCACACTGGCAGACGGTGAACTCCTCCCGGCAGCAGCTGCTGTCGACGCGCAGAGCAGCCGCACCACCAACATCGTGGTCGAGAGCAGTGTCGGCCTGCCTGAGACCGTTGGGGCAGGGACGCCGGTCGAGCTCTGGTATTCGCCGCTCGTCGCGGATGGCGATAGCTTCGATGCCCCGAGGATTCTCGCGGCTGACGTCGTGGTCGCGTCCGTCCCAGAGGCGAACGGCATGCTCACGCAACGCAGCGCGGCAGTTGAGCTCGTGATCGATCGTGCGGATGTCGCCGCGGTGCTGGCTGCGATCACCGGAGGCGCTGCGTTGTCTGTGGTGCCCCTCGGGTCAAGCTCATGACGGCGGTACTGATCGCACTGGATGAGCCGCGCGCCTCATCGCTCGGCGCCGCGCTCGAACGGGATGGCATTCGGGTCATCGATATTGTGTCGCCTGCGCGCGTCACCACGGCGCTGCTGTCTGCCGCAGACGCGATCATCCTTCCTGCCACACGCGCGGCCCTCACGGGCGAGCTGGTGGCTTCCTGCGACCGCGCGGGCGTTCGAATCGTGACCCTCGGCGTCGGCGAGTCTCGTCTGCTGAGCCGGTACGGTCTCCCCGAGGCACTCCCCGAGGATGCCGAATCCTGGCAGATCGCCGATGCACTCGCTGAAGAGGATCCGGAAATCGCGCCGCCTGTGCTGCCGTCACGGCGACGCATCATCGCCGTGTGGGGAGCGCACGGCGCACCGGGGCGCTCCACCGTCGCCATCCAGCTGGCCGTCGAGCTGACCCGATCAGGACGCAATTGCGCTCTGATCGATGCCGACACCGTCGCGCCCGCGCTGGCGCTCCTGCTCGGACTCGGCGACGATGCTCCTGGAATCGCCGCCGCCTGCCGACGTGCTGAACTGGGCGGGTTGGATGCCACCGAGCTCAGCAGACTCGCCACCAGGGTGGAGACGAGCGCCGGCAGCCTCGAGGTTCTGGGCGGTCTTAATCGCCCCTCTCGCTGGCCCGAGCTCTCTGCCACTCGACTGAGCACAGCGCTCCGGCTCTGCAGGGACTGGGTGGATGAGACGATCGTCGATGTTTCCGCGTCCTTCGACGCGGACGAGGAGATCTCGGATGATCTCACCGGACCCAGAAGGCATGCCGCGACCACAGCGGTGCTGCAAGAAGCAGACGTGGTCGTGGCAGTCACTGCTGCCGATCCGCTGTCGATGTCGCGATTCCTCCGCGACCATGCCGAGCTTCGCGGTCTCATCGGTTCAACCACGCGGATCGCGGTCGTCGCCAATCAGGTGCGGCCTGGGCCGCTCGGCATCGATGCGCGCGGTCAGATTCGGCGCGCCCTCGAACGGTTCGCGAGCATCACCGATGTGACCTTCCTACCGTTCGATCAGCGCGCAGCCGACGCCGCGCTGCTGCACGCTCGCCCGATGGCGGATATCACCCCTCGATCAGCGCTGGTCTCTGCCATCCGTCGACTCGCGGAGGGTCTGGAACCGCCACGGGCGCACCACGCCGAAGTCACTGCCGGTAGCTTGCGAGGAAGTTCCCGAGTCGCTCAATGGCTTCGCCCAGGACGCGCGGCTCTGGCAGCGTCACCACGCGGAAGTGATCCGGAGTGGGCCAATTGAACCCGGTGCCCTGCACGAGAAGGATGTGCTCAGAGACAAGCAGGTCGTAGATGAACTTCTCATCATCGTGGATCGCGTGGACGTTCGGATCCAAGCGCGGGAAGGCGTATAGCGCTCCCTGCGGCTTCACGCATGAGACGCCGGGAATCGACTCCAGAGCCTGCCATGCGACGTCACGCTGCTCGTGCAGGCGACCGCTCGGGGCGATGAGGCTGTCGATCGACTGCACGCCACCGAGAGCTGCCTGCACAGCGTGCTGACCGGGCACGTTCGGGCAGAGGCGGGTCGAGGCGAGGAGCGTGATTCCCTCCAGGAAGCCCTTCGCATACTGCTGCGGACCTGTGACGACGACCCACCCGGAACGGTACCCGGCAACCCGATACGTCTTGGACAGACCGTTGAACGTCAGGCACAGCAGGTCGGGCGCGAGCGTGGCTGTAGGAATGTGCACCGCGTCGTCGAACAGGATCCGATCGTAGATCTCATCTGACAGGAGCAGCAGCTCGTGTTCACGGGCTATCTGCACGATGCCTTCGAGCACCTCACGGGAGTAGACCGCACCGGTCGGATTGTTCGGGTTGATGATGACGATCGCTTTCGTCTGCGGCGTCACCTTGGACCGGATATCCTCCAGGTCAGGCTCCCAGCCGCTCTGCTCATCACAGACGTAGTGCACCGGGGTGCCACCAGCCAGGCTGGTCATGGCCGTCCACAGTGGATAGTCCGGGGCCGGGATGAGCACCTCATCCCCCTCGTCGAGGAGCGCCTGCATGGTCATCGTGATCAGCTCGGAGACACCGTTGCCGAGATAGACGTCATCGGGGCCAAACTGTGGGAAGCCTTCGATCTGCTCATAGCGGCTCACTACCGCCCGTCGCGCGGAGATGATGCCGCGGCTGTCGCTGTAACCGTGCGCGGTGGGCAGCGCCGCAAGCATGTCGTGCACGATCTGATGCGGTGCATCGAAGCCGAAGATTGCGGGGTTGCCGGTGTGGAGCTTGAGGATGTTATGCCCCTCGGCCTCCAGGTGCGCCGCCTCGACGAGCGCTTTACCGCGAATCTCGTACAGGACGTTCTTGAGCTTCGACGATTGATCGAAGTGGCGCGTAGGGGTCATTGAGAAAGCCTACCGGCTTATGCCGGCAGGCTTTCTCAACTCAACTCAGCTCGCGCCTATTTCTTCTTCTTCTTACCCGTAGCGCGACGCTGTTCACGATTCTGAGCTTGGTTCGGTGCGGGCGCCGCGGCGTCTGTGGGCTGTCCGAAGGCGCCCCGCTGCTGAGGCGCCGCAGGAGCTTCTCCTTCGGATGCCGCGGCCACGGCTGCGGCTTGCTGAAGACGATCGGTTGCTGACTGCTGCACCTGACCGCGATCGTTACGCACCTCGACGTCTCCGGCGTCGTTAGGGGCAGAGTACTCGAGTCGCTGCTCGCCGCCGTCGGAGGCCAGCCCCTTCGCCTCGACCTCGGTGGCCTGCGAGTCGCCGACACGGCGCACCTCGACCTCGAGGTTGTAGAGGTAGCCGACCGACTCTTCCTTGATCTGGCCCATCATCGACTGGAACATGGCGAAGCCCTCACGCTGATACTCGATCAGCGGATCGCGCTGCGCCATGGCGCGAAGCCCGATGCCGTCCTTGAGGTAGTCCATCTCGTAGAGGTGGTCACGCCAGCGGCGGTCGAGAACCTGAAGCACCACACGCCGTTCGAGCTCGCGCGTGGCAGCCTCGCCGAGCGTCTCTTCGCGCTTCTCGTAAGCGATGTTCGCATCCGACAGCAGCTCTCGGGTGAGCTCACCCGCAGTGATCCCGCCCTTGCGCCCGCCGCCCTCGGCCACAACCTCATCGATCGTTACACCAACCGGATAGAGCGTCTTCAGCTCAGTCCACAGGGCATCAAAGTCCCAACTCTCGTTATGCCCCTCGCCGGTGTGATCCGTGACGACGCCGCTGATGGCATCCTCGATGAAGTGCTGCACACGATCGGCGATGTCATCGCCGTGCAGAATCTGACGGCGATCGGTGTAGATCGCTTCACGCTGACGGTTGAGAACGTCGTCGTACTTGAGGACGTTCTTACGCATCTCAGCGTTGCGAGCTTCAACCTGCGACTGTGCGCTGCGAATGGCGCGCGAGACCAGACCTGATTCGATCGGTACGTCATCGGGGAAGTTGGTGCGCGCGAGGATCGCTTCGGCTGCACCCGACTGGAACAGACGCATCAAGTCGTCGGTGAGGCTCAGGTAGAAGCGACTCTCTCCTGGGTCGCCCTGGCGACCGGAGCGACCGCGCAGCTGGTTGTCGATACGACGCGACTCGTGACGCTCGGTGCCGAGCACGTAGAGACCGCCGGCCTCGGTGACCTTGGTGCTTTCTTCGGCGACGATCGCCTTCATCGACTCATAGGCCTCGTCCCAGGCCGCCTCGTACTCTTCCGGCGTCTCCGCCGGGTCAAGTCCCTTAGCCTTCAGCTCCTGCACGGCGAGGAACTCGGCGTTTCCGCCGAGCATGATGTCGGTGCCTCGACCGGCCATGTTGGTGGCCACGGTCACACCACCGAGGCGACCGGCACGGGCGACGATCTCCGCTTCGCGTGCGTGGTTCTTCGCGTTCAGAACCTCGTGCTTGATGCCCTTCTTGGCAAGCAGCCGCGAAAGATACTCGCTCTTTTCGACACTCACCGTTCCGACCAGCACAGGCTGACCAGCTGCATGGCGTTCGACGATGTCTTCCACGACCTGCGTGAACTTCGCCGCCTCGTTCTTGTACACGAGGTCGGCATTGTCCTTGCGGATCATCGGCCGATTCGTCGGGATCTGCACGACGCCGAGTTTGTAGGTCGACATGAACTCTGCGGCCTCGGTCTCGGCTGTACCGGTCATGCCGGCGAGCTTGTCGTAGAGGCGGAAGTAGTTCTGCAGTGTCACCGTGGCGAGGGTCTGGTTCTCTGCCTTGACCGGCACGGCTTCCTTGGCCTCGATGGCCTGGTGGATGCCTTCGTTGTAACGGCGCCCGACCAGGATGCGGCCGGTGTGCTCATCGACGATCATGACCTCGTCGTTCATCACGACATAGTCGGTGTTCTTCTTGAACAGCGCGAGAGCCTTGATCGAGTTGTTCAGGAACGAGATGAGCGGAGTGTTCGCCGACTCGTAGAGGTTCTCGATGCCGAGGTAGTCCTCGACCTTCTCGATGCCGGGCTCAAGCACGCCCACGGTGCGCTTCTTCTCGTCGACTTCGTAGTCGACGCCAGCCTCAAGGGTGCGTGCGATCTTCGCGAACTCGGTGAACCACCGGTTGGCTTCGCCCGAGGACGGCCCAGAGATGATCAACGGGGTACGAGCCTCATCGATCAGGATCGAGTCGACCTCATCGACCACAGCGAAGAAGTGATCGCGCTGAACGAGATCTTCCTTGCGCCACGCCATGTTGTCGCGCAGGTAGTCGAAGCCGAACTCGTTGTTCGTGCCGTAAGTGATATCAGCGGCGTACTGCTCCCGGCGCACGGCCGGCGTCTGACCGGAGACGATGATGCCCGTCTTCATGCCCAGGGCGCGGAAGACGCGACCCATGAGCTCGGCCTGATACGACGCAAGGAAGTCGTTGACGGTGATGATGTGCACGCCCTTGCCGGCGATCGCATTGAGATACGCGGGGAAGGTAGCGACGAGTGTCTTACCCTCACCGGTCTTCATCTCGGCGATGCTGCCCTCATGAAGCGCAGCCCCACCCATCAGCTGCACATCGTAGGCGCGCATACCGAGGGTGCGCTTGGCCGCCTGACGGACCGCGGCGAATGCCTCAGGCATCAGCTGGTCGAGGGTCTCCCCGTTGTCGAACCGGGCGCGAAGCTCAGCCGTCTCGTTCGCCAACTCTTCGTCAGTGAGCTTCTCGAAATCCGCCTCGAGCGCGTTGACTGCCTTCACCACTTGGTTCAGGCGGCGGATAACGCGACCTTCGCCTGCGCGCAGCAACTTTTCAAGAGGATTCGCCACTTTTGTCATCTCCCTGTTGTGGGTCAAAACCCGGCCACCCAGATCGGGGCTTCAGTGCCGGGCATACCTCGCTATGTTACCGGCCGGTGACCTTTGCGTCGCCTGCGAGTCGCAGACTCTCGCACATTTCCCTGTATGTATATACTCGGTATTGTCTTATTGATCGACCGGGAGGTCACCATGTCGGTGCGTCAGAGTCTGCTTGCCATTCTGGATCAGGGTCCCTGCTACGGCTATCAGTTGCGCAGCGAGTTCGATCGGCGCACGGGATCCACGTGGCCTTTGAACGTCGGGCAGATCTACAACACGCTCGAGCGGCTGGAGCGCGATGGTCTGGTCGACCGGGGCGAGGCCGATGAACACGGACATGTGTACTGGCAGATCACGGATGCCGGATCCGCCGAAGTCGCGCAGTGGCTTTCCTCTCCCGTCATCCGCGGCCAGGCCACGAGGGATGAGTTGGCGATCAAACTCGCTGTCGCGGCCACGCTGCCCGGCGTGGATGTCGGCGCGGTGATTCAGGCGCAGCGGATGGCTTCCCTGCAACAGATGCAGTCGCTTCAGCGCGCGAAGTATGCCGGCGAGGATCCCGATGGCCCAGAGGAGCTCGCTTGGTCGTTGGTTGTGGATTCAATGATCTTCACCGCCGAAGCAGAGGTGCGCTGGCTCGACCACACGGAGCAACGCCTCGCCATGCATCCACAACATGCGATGACCCTCGAACTCGCAACCGAGCGTCCGAAACGGGGACGGCCGGCGAAGGTAGATGCGGCACGCGCGGGCGGGCGGGCATGAGCGCCGCTGAGCAGGACCAGGAACCGATTCTGCGCCTCGACGGCGTCACTCAGGAGTACGGCGAGGGCGATCTGCTCGTGCGGGCGCTGCAGGACGTGAACCTGTCTGTGCACCGCCGTGAACTCGTCGCGATCATGGGCCCCTCCGGCTCGGGAAAATCCACCCTGCTGTCGATCGCTGGCGGCCTGCAAACGCCGGCGGGCGGGGGTGTCTACATCGAGGGACGCCGCATGGGCGGTATGAACGCCACGGAGGTCGCCCAACTCCGCCGCCGTTCGATGGGTTTTGTGTTCCAGGACTTCAACCTCATCCCCACACTCACCGCCGTGGAGAATGTGATGCTGCCATTGGAGTTGGACGGCTTTCGGCAGCGCGTCGCCCGCCGGGCCGGTCGTGATGCTCTGGATTCGGTGGGGCTGGGCGATCGCCTGGATTCCTTCCCCGATGATCTCTCCGGTGGCCAACAGCAGCGTGTCGCGATCGCCAGGGCGGTCGTCGGCGGACGTTCACTGATCCTCGCGGACGAACCGACCGGCGCGCTGGACTCGGTGACCGGCGAAAGCGTGCTGCGAATGCTGCGATCCCGAGTGGATGCCGGCGCCGCTGCGATCCTCGTGACGCATGAGGCCAGGCACGCCGCCTGGGCTGATCGGATCGTGTTCCTGCGCGACGGCAAGCTGGTCGACGAATCACGCCGCGCCGGGGCTGAAACCCTGCTGAGTGGATCGGTGCGATGAGCACGACCCTGGAGCGGGCCGCTCCGGAAAATGCCGAACACCCCAGAGCAGCGGCCGCGGCCGCGCGTCGGGGTGGGTCCTGGCCCAGGCGACGCGTCGAGCTCCGGCTCGCAAGCCGCCAAACTCTCCGCGCATGGACGACGAGCGTGCTGGTGATCGCACTGGTCGCCATCCCCATGTCTCTTCTCGCCGGAGCCGCGACCTTCATGACCAGTCGAGTGGCCTCGCCGGGCCAACTGATCACCTCAGAGCTCGGCAGCGCACAGGCGTGGTTCATGGTCGTTGGAGGCGAGGATCCGACGCGGAGCCAATCAACGTCAGACCCCTACTGGTACGACATCGAGCGCGACAACGACTGGAATCCGGTGAATCCGGAGCTCCCGCCACCCACCGGCCTCGACGGTCTCATCCCCGACACGCCTCTGCTCGAGGTCTCTCGCGCCCAGATCGTCGCGGAGACTCCTGGCGGAGTGGGTCTGTTTGACGGAATTGTCGGCGACGCAATCGATCCCGCCTTGGACGGACGATACGAGCTATTGGACGGGCGGCGCCCGCAGAACGACTCGGAGGCCGCGGCCTCCCCCGGCACGCTGCAACGTCTTGACGCGCAGATCGGCGACACGGTAACGCTCACCGAGCCTGCGGCGGCACTGACCATCGTCGGTGTGATGAAAGAGACCACCGCACGGGATACCGAGCAGTCACTGTTCGTCGCGGCATCCATTGTCCCTACCGACGATCGCGCGCCCCTTGACACAGTGTGGTTCTCGCCACAATGGCAGCCTGGCGCGGAGGATCTTCCTGCGCTGAACCAGGCAGGTGTGGTCGCGTACGCACACGATCTCGTCTTCGCGGAGGATGCCCAGGAATACATCGACCCGGGGATGGCGTGGACCATCGCCGCAGTCACTCTGATCATCGGCGCTTGCACGGCATATCTCGTCATCCTGCTCGCAGGTGCCGGCTTCGCCGTCAGCGCCCGCAGGCAACAACGTTCGCTCGCAGTCGTAGCCAGCGTCGGCGCGGGCCGCGGATCAATCTTCCGCATCGTGGTGCTGCAGGGCAGCGTCCTCGGCCTTATCGGCGGCATCCTCGGTGCAGGCATCGGAATCGGTCTCGCCTACCCGGCGCTGCGCATCTTCGACGACGGTGCCGCGGCCAGCTTCTGGGGTTTCCACGTGCCGTGGTGGGGGATCGCCGGGATCGTGCTGTTCGCCGTAGCGGTGGGCACCGCATCCGCTGTCATGCCCGCGCGCGCCGCGACACGCGGCGACGTGCTCTCTTCTCTTCGCGGGTCGCGCAAGCCCGTGCAGGTGCGGGTGAACCGGCCGTTCTGGGGAACGCTTCTCGGAATCGTTGGGATCGCATTGACCATCGCCGGCGGTCTGGGTCTCGCCGCCCTCAACGCTGCGGAAACTATTGATTACAACAACCCACTGCGCACCGTGTGCGTGGTCGGGATCGTCGCGGGGCCCCTGCTGTTCCAGATCGGTACCATCGTCGCCGGCCATTGGCTGCTCTCGCTCGTCTCCCGCGGGGCGTCACGATTGGGACTGGCTCCTCGCATCGCGGCGCGGGATGCCGCGGCGAACCCTGCACGGATCGTCCCCGCCTTCGCGGTGATCGCTGCGTGCGTGTTCATCGCGTCGTTCGCGCTGACCTCCGTCGGCGTCTTCATGACGTCACAGAGCCGCGCATACGGGTACGGGGCTCCACTCGGATCGGTCGTCGTGAACGTCTGGGTCAGCCCCGGAGAGAAGATGATTCCCGACCTGGCAAACGCCGCATTGGAGCAGACAGAACCTGAGGCGATCGGAGTCGTGCGAGAGAGCATCGACCGCTTTCAGAGCGCAACCGACGAAGAGCCTGAGGACTCCGTGTATCCGGAACTCTTCGACTACGTCGATTGCACGACGATAGAAGAAGGTGCCTGCACGAGTCGCGGCTCGGCACTGTTCGGCACGTCCCCTCCGGTCGTCATCGTGCCGGACGATTTGGAGGCGGTGTTGGGAGTGTCGATCGGCGAACACGCCCGCGACGAGTTCGCGGCCGGTGGCGCGATCGTACTCAGCAACACGACCTGGTGGCTGGATGACGGCGCGTCCTTCACCGATCGGGGCGATGTCGTACTCAATCGCTGGGATCGCGCCGAGACGAACGACCATTGGGAGCAGATCCACGGAGCGGAGCTGCCGAAGCCGCTGGACACTCTGCGCGTCCCAGCCCAGCAGATCTCCACACCGCATCCCCTGCCGTGGCCGGTAATCCTCTCCCCGGTCGTAGCCGACGAGTTCGGATACGAAACCTCTCCAGCGAGCCTCATCGGTGTGTACTCAACGCCGCCGTCGCAGCAGGCGCTGGATCGCCTGGCGCTGGCGGCCGGACAGCCGTGGGGTGAAACCGGTGGGTTCACCTACTCAGTCGAAAACGGACCGCCGTCACCGGCTCCCGCCCTGTGGCTGATACTCGGTGGCGCCGGCGTGCTCGTACTCGGTGCCGGCGGCGTCGCCCTCGGCCTCGCGCGAGTCGAGCGCCGACCGGACGATGCGACTCTCGCCGCAATCGGCGCGAGCCCAGGCATCCGACGTCGCATCGCGTTCTGGCAGGCACTCATCATCGTCGGAATTGGTTCGGTGACCGGAACGATCGCCGGAGTGATCCCGATGTTCGGCATTGCGATGCAGAGCAACCTCACCGACGACAGCGCGCCAACGATGGCGGATACGCCGTGGCCATGGCTCGTACTGCTCGCCGTGGGACTGCCGCTCGCGATCGCGGTCGTGAGCTGGCTGCTTCCGACCCGACGGCCAGATCTCACTCGACGCACGGCGATCGCATGATGCCGGGCCTGCTCACTCGATGACTTCGAACATGCCATGCGCACCGCGCTCGGCATCCGTCATGATGTGCGAGACGAACGGATAGTGCCCCGCCTCTGGGAAGACGAGCTCTACGAAACCGCCCTGCGCCGGCAGTAATCCGAGCGCCTGAGAGCCGGTGTCGGCAGCGCGATCGATGAGGTACCGCCCCTCCGACCAGACCGTGTCAAACTGTCCGCCGACGACGTGGAAGCTCGAGGCTCGGTCGGGTCCGGCATCCAAAACCCAGATCCGAACCCGTTCTCCGACTCGCGCGGGAAGAGGCGCGTGCGCGTACTGCATCGCGTAACCGTTGAAGGTGACCAGGTCAGCGTCACCGGCAGCCAATTTATCCATGTCGATCTCACTGTCCTGCGCGCCGAGGTAGTACTCCCCCTGCACCAGCACATAACTGCGGTCGACGGGAGGCAGTTCGGCGGGTTCGATGATCACCGCTCCGTACATGCCGTTGGCGATGTGCGCAGACATCGGCGCAGTGGAGCAGTGATACATCCAGATGCCCGAGCGCGTCGCCGTGAACGTGTAGGTGAGACTCTCGCCGGGGGCGATCGTGCGCATCGGCTCGTCAGGGGCGAGAGCGCCGGCGTGGAAGTCGATCGAGTGTCCGATCGTGCCATCGTTGACGAGTGTGATGACGAACGTGTCGCCGACCCTGCCGTGCAGCACAGGACCTGGAGCCGTGCCACCGAAGGTCCACAGCCGTTGCCGAATACCGGGTGCCACCTCCTGCACCTGTTCGGTCACGGGAAGTGTGATCTCGTGCGTTACCGGCGAGTCCGAGACCGGCAGCGACGGCAGCACAGCGTCGTAGGGCTCGAACCCCTCGCCCGGATCCGCCGCCAGGTCGATCTCCGGCAGCGACTCCCCTGCACCAGATGATCCACGATCATGACCGGTGGCATCGGACGATCCATGATCGTGATCCTCGGCATCTGGGGTTGCCGCTCCGGTCGCCCGCACAGTCAGCGTCATCCCCATCTGCCGATGACCAGCGATCGAACACCAGCCGTCGACGTCCGCGGTGATGACACCGACATCGATCGTCTCGGTGTCTCCAGGGGCAAGCCGGGATCCGCCCGCACCGTTCGCGAACACCAGGTCATGCAGCTGTCCCGCATCGGTGTTGGTCAACTCGATCACCAGGCGCGTCCCCACAGGGACATCGATCACGTCGGGCGTGAAGCGCATATTGGCTGCCTCCACGGCGACCGTTATGACCGGAGCGTCCGCGTCATCGGCGCCCACCGGAGCACTGGTCAACCCCATCGACTGAGGGGCTATGGCAGCGCAGACGGCCACGGCGAGCACGACAGAGAGCATGCCCGCCACCGCCTGTCCCGCACGCCGCCCCGGTGGGCGATCACCCTCGGGAACGATCGGCCCCTGTCGTGGTTCGCTCAGGCGCACGCCGTCCGCCTTGGCACGCCGTTGCGCACGCATCGCCACGAACAGAATCGGCAGGAACGATGCGACCGCCACGAGGTAGAGAGCGGATACCACCACCCGAATCAGACTCGACACCGGCAGTGCGCAGACGAAAAGGGCTGTGTTCGCCACTGCGATGCGCAGCGCACCGGCGCGGTCGAACGCCGCTGTGCCGACCCGCACTGGGGACGGACCACCACCGAGCACGACCGGCACGAGGTAGCTCAGCGCACCGATGAGCACCTGCGCGACAAAGCCCGCCGCGAGATACGGCACGATGGCGTCGACGCCCGCCTGCACGGCAGGAAGGCCGTTGCCACTTACCCACGCAGAGACCACCGCGATGACGAGCACCACCATCGCACCGATCCACCAGAGCATCGCCGCGGCCACCGACAGCGCCGCGAACGTGCGTGGGGGTGAGCGTCGCGCCGCTCGCCACAGCGAGATCCCGATGATCCCCAGCCCAGCCAGATAACCGATGAGGCCCACTGCGAGCACGACGATCCACGACCCAGCGGCGCCGACCGCAGAAAGAGCGACCCCGGCGACGAACACAGGCAGCGCCCGAGCCGCACCGGGCGCGGCGTCGTCGTCCGCCCTGGTGCGCAGGATCGTCGGCCACAGCGTGACGAGCGTGCCGGCGACGGTGAGTCCGATCCAGCCGAGCACATTGATCAGCGCGTGCGCGAGCGTGAGCGCGTCAGATGCCTCACGAGCGAGCCAGGCGCCGATCACGATCCCGATCGGCAGGAACGCCGCTGCGGCGATGTAGTAGCGGATCGTGCGCCCGAATCGTCCCGCCAGCGCGCGCCGCGAGCGCAGCACAAGACTCGTCCCATGCCAGATCACGGCGACGAGCAGCGCGGCCGCGCCGGCCGCCGTCACCAGCCAGACCGACGTCAGTACGCCGGTGATTACGAGTGCCGCGCCACTGTTCGCGAGCGTGAGGCGCCACATCTGTTGCCGATGATCCTGCGTTGCGGGAGCAGAGCGCAGCAGCGCGAAGGAGAAATGCTGACTCCATACCAGGATCGCGTGGGTCACCGCGCCGAGCAACAGCAGATGGATCATCAGCCACCGGGGCGCGGGGAGCTCACGATGGGCGAGGGCAGCCACCACCACGAGCAGCAGCCAAAGCACGGTGGGCAGATCTCGCAGCGGCTGGAATCCGCGTGTCGGCACCTTCTTCGCGCCACCTACAGACAAATTGAAACTCATGCACCCGCCTCCTGGGTTACTCGGGCGCGGTCGGTATCGACAGTGCCTGCGTGCTTACGCGGTGGACCGAGGATCGCACTGATGATCGCCGTGGCGAAGAACAAGACGAGCGCTGCCACGCTGCCGGCACCGCCGAGCTGCCAGGCGGCAGGCCAGCCGAGGCCGTCTCCCAGCCAGAGCCTGACCAGGAGACTCACCTGGAGCAGCGCCACCGGCAGCCAGAAGGCCGGGCGGTATGGGAGTGCGATGCGCAGCACGGCGGGCAAGATCGTCGTCGCATGCGCCATGATCATCGACATTGTGTAACCGAGGAACACCGCGTGCACGACTGCGTCGTAGCGTGCGTCGACCGGATGCCCGAACAACAGGATCACCGCGGCCACGGCGAGCCACACGTAGCCGGCGAGGATGCAGGCCGCCATGTAGCGAGTCACACCACTGGCACGGACCGTGCGGCGTGCGACGTCGTGCACGACGAGCCAGCCGGTGAGTATGGCCAGAACCACGCCAAGGATGATGGCGCCCGCATCCGGCAGCGCAAGGCCGATGAGAAGCGCACCCGTCACGGCCCAGGCGAGCGCGAGGAGGCGCACTCCCGCACGCGGTCCCATGGTGATGCGGGCAAGTTCGACCCGCTCGGCGGCGATCGTGAGGACGACGAATCCGATCAACCACGGCAGCACATCGTCGAACCCGACGCCACCGAGCCACAGGATCGATCCTGCACAGGCAAGACCGGCTGCCAGCAATTGAGTCAGCAGCGGATGGTCGTGCTGCCGCTGCCACAGCGGCACATACAGCAGCGTAAAAGCAGCTGTGCCCACCACCAGCACCCCCTTGCCGACGGTCAGGGGCACGCTGTCGATGAGGATCAGGAGGCTGCCGAGTCCGAGCATGCCCGGCGCGACGAATCCGTACCAGCGACCCAGCGCCGTGGCCCGCTCCAGCGCGATCAGGGTACCGACGAAACCGAGCACGAGCACGATTCCGTGCACGGCCGGAAGGCGCTCTGCGGTCACCGGTGCGGGGAGCCCGAGCAGCAGCAGGGCCGCATCGAGTCCGGCGAGCAACGCGAACCCGGCAGGCAGCATCCACACAAGCCGCCACGAGGGCGTACGTCGCCTGCCGGTGTTCGAGGCGGCCCGTGGCGGGGAACCGCTCACGATGCCACGTTCAGGCGGAGCGTGCATTCATTCGGAGCGGTGAACGCAGACAGCGACACCTCACCACTGTGTCCGATCCTATCGAGCACGCCATCGACCATGCCGAGATGCACTGTGCAGACGATTGATGGATGCCGCACGGCCGCCTCGATCAGAGGGCAGCGACGCAGCCGCACAACGTCGCCGTCATCGTGCGGCGCGAAGCCCTGTTCGCGCATGACCTCTACGACTGCACGGTGGGCGGCATCGCCATCCTCAGCCGGCGGCGCATCGGCGGCCAGCCGCGCACCCCACGCCCGGCCGGCCGCACGGGCGACGACTTCGGGCTCTGTGCTGGTCTGCGCGAGGCTGGCGGCCAGCGCTACGGCGAGTGCTGCGTAGGGTGCGGCAGCGCTATCGATGCGCGCGGACCATAGTCGGCGGGGACGACCGCGACCGCCCGCAGGCGCAGAATCGCACGACACGTATCCGTCGGCGAGCAGGTGCTCGAGGTGACCGCGCACTGTGTTCTCGTGCAGCCCAGATTCCGCCGCGATCGCGCGGGTGGAAACGGGCGCGGACTGGGCCTCGACCATGCGCAGCACCAATTCGCGAGTCGAGGAGTGCCGTCGACCGGTGGATGCCGTGCGGCGCGGCGTAGCCACCGGCGTCATCGGATTCTGCGGGGATGTATTTTCCACAGGTTTCATTGTAATAAACTCAGAGCCACCTGGCGAACACGCCTGAGCGAACCAGAGGAAGCGGACATGGCCGAAATCGAAATTCATCGTTCACATGCAGACGCCGTCGCCCAGCCCACACAGGGCTGCGCATGCGGAGGCCACGACGACGAGCTACCAGAACTCGACGTGCAGACGATCCCGCACGCGATCCGACACGCGTCGATCTTCGGCGCCCTGGAGAGCCTGCAGCCAGGCTCTGGGCTGATCATCTCGGCCACCCATGACCCCGTTCCGCTACTGACCCAGCTCGCCGACCGGCACGGCGACACATACACCACCGAGCACCTCGACCGCGGGCCCGAGCGCTGGCGCATCCTGATCCGCCGCATCGGCTGAATGTCCTCGCGCAACTCAGCCGCGTCACACGCCGGGAAAGTAGGATCGAGTTATGGCCGGATTCTGGGGTAAACGCAAGCGCGAAGAACAAGCAGCTCGAGCGGCGCAGGATGCCGATCTCGCACGCAGGGCAGAACAGGGTCTGGTCGCGACCGACGAGCGGATTCGCACCGCCGGTGACGAACTCGCATTCGCTGAGGCAGAGCTGGGCGTATCGCTCACCAAGGATCTGAAGACAGCGCTTGACGCCGTCCGCACCCACCTGCGCGAGGCCTTCCAGCTGCATCAGCTCAATCACGACGAGATCCCAGACACCGACGAGGAACTTCGCACTCGCAACGCGCGCATCGTGCAGTTGTGCGAGTGGGCCGAAGACCTGCTGGATGAGAAGACGGCCACGCTCGCTGAGTCCATCTCGCGGGTTCGTCAGGCGCCGCAGATCATCGCGCGAGTGCGCAAGGATGCCGAGACGCTGAGCGATCGTCTCCCCCAGATTCGAACCTCCATCGAGCGTTTGTCCGCCCGCTACTCAGACTCAGCGATGCGCCAGATCTCAGCATCCGCAGACGAGGCCGAGCAGCTCATCGCCTTCGCCACGCACGGTGCACAAGTGTCTGAGCGCCGCCGCGACGCCCGCCAAAACGAAGAGGCGAACCTCGCTCTCGAGACGGCGACCGAAGCGACCCGGCGTGCGAGCGCCCTATTGGATGCCGTCGAGGACTTCGAGATCGAAGCGCTCCGCGCAGAGTCCACGCTCGCGGAAGTTGTCGCTGATTCCCGCGGCGACATCGTCGCGGCACGCAGCGCTCCGAAGGTGCCTGCCGTATCCGCCGCGATCGCCGACCTCGAGAATGCTCTTGGTGCGTTGAGCCCTGCCGCGACTCGTAATGATCCCTTCGCGGAGCTGTCTCAGTTGCGCACCGCGAACACCGCTCTCGATGAAGTGATCGCCAAGGCGCATTACCGCGCACAGAACCCGCTGCCGAGCGTCGCTCAGGTGCAGCACTCTCTCGATGACGCAGACCGTCAGCTCGGGGTTGCACGCGGACTCATCTCCGGGCACCGCGGGTGGATCGGCGCCGATGCTCGCACTCGCCTTGCTGAGGCGGAGCGGCTTCGCGTGGACGTCCCCGAACTCATCGACGCCGAGGAAACCCGCGAGCAGGCTCTCACTGCCTCGCGCCGCGTGGCTCAGCTGGCCGCTGAGGCCCTACAGCTCGCACAGCACGACATCGACTCTGCCCGTCCGCAGCAGCAGGGCTGGGGCGATGACGGATGGGGCGGCGGACGCCGTGGCGGCGGCAGTAACCTCGCCTCCGGCATCATGGGCGGCCTCGTCATCGGCAGCATCCTGGACGGTCTCTTCGACTGACGTTCCGACGATCTCACGAAACGACAAAACCACGCCGATAATGCGGTGAAACGCTGCATTCTCGGCGTGGTTTTGTTGACTCGAGGTCAGGACGCGAGCGCCTGCTCCGGTGGAGCCTGCGCGGTGAGCGAGATCACACCGTAGTCCCAGCCCTTGCGGCGGTAAACGACACTGGGGTGGTCGGTGCGGACATCGACGAACAGGAAGAAGTCGTGTCCGACTAGTTCCATCCGGTCAACGGCCTCCTCCACCGACATCCATTCCGCATCGAAGTTCTTGGTGCGGATGACGACGGGCGAGTACGCCTCTTCCTCGTCAACTTGAACGGGCACGGCGCCGGTCGCGACCGCGTGCAGGAGGTCAGCGGATGCGGGCTGCACATCAATTCCCTCCAGGGAACCACTGCCCTTCTCGTAGTGCGCCCCGCGCGGATGCTGACGTCCGTCGACGCGCTTCTCCTTCGCTCGACGCAACTGCTCCGACATTTTGTCGACCGCGAGATCGAGGGCGACGAACTTGTCTCCGTCGACAGCCTCTGCCCGCACGACAGGACCCTTGCCGACGAGCGTGAGCTCAACGGTCTCATCTGGAACGCGCCCGCCTCGATACGCACGATGCGTGACCTTCACATCCAGACGCTGCGCCTTTGCCGCGAACTGCTGAACGCGGGCGATCTTCTCCTCGACAACGGTTCGGAAGCGATCGGTGATACCCACCCCGACGCCAACGATGCTTGTTTCCATTGCTGCCTCCTTGTCCCGGTCCTCCCGGCCAAGGGCGGACCGTGGTCGCCTTGTGACCCCCAACGTAGTCCCCGTTTCCCCAGATGTCACCACTCATTCACGAGGTGTTCGTATTGAAGTGCTGATGTTTTGGAGTCGCAGCGAGCGTGACCGCACCACACACGCGGTATCCCGCCTCTCTCAGGGCGCGCGCGGCCTCGTCGAGAGTTGCTCCGGTTGTCACCACGTCGTCAAATAGCAGCACGTCCTGAGATTCCCGGGCGTGTCGTGCGCGCATGCTCATCGACACGTTGCGTCCACGCTCCGCGATATCGAGACCTCGCTGATCTGCGGTGCGCCGCGTCTGTGTGAGGATTCGGCTGACCGGCAGCCCGGCGCGTCGCATCAACAACTCCGGTACGCGATAGCCGCGTCGCCTGAACGCTGCCCTTCCTGTGGGCATAGGGACCATCAGCGGCGCTGGGCCGCCCACCGCACCTTCACCCAGCGCAACCTCGCCCACCGCGACCGCGAGCGCCGTTCCTAACGGGCGCGTGAGCAGCGTCTCACCGTCTTCCTTGACACGGCGGATGCAACGCGCGGCCACCGACTCGTACGTGAAGGCAGACACCACCGGAATCCCCTCCGGCGTCTGGCTGTGCACGGGTATGGCGATCAGCTCCTGCGTGCAAGCGGCACAGAGCAGCGTGCCGGGCGCGTCACAGCCGGCACAGCACCCGGACAGCAGGAACGCCGCCAGCTCGTCGGCAAGCCCTACCCACCAGCTCGGGTTCCACATGACCCGATTGTGCTCTCACCCTGGACGTCGTCATGTGCGAGAACGCCGCTTCTGCGGAGAACTCGCCGCCAGCGATACCAGTGCAGAACTACTGGCCTGCAGAACTATTGGCCTGCGTGAGTGCCAAGCACCAGGACATCCGATAGCCCGATCTGCCACGTCGTGCCACGCTGGGCGAAAAGCACCCCATCACCGTTGAGAATTCGCACTGCCGTCAACGTACGACCGCCGGAGAGCGATTGCGCACCCGCCGGTGCCGCGGCAAACGTGCCCGGCCCGCCAACATCCTGAGTGAGCACCGTTCGGTTCCCTTCCACATCAAGCAGCACGCTGAGTGTGTCTTCACCAACCCAGGACAAGCCCAGCGCTGTGGTGTCGAGCTGGGCGACCATGTGCATCGCGCCGAGCTCCACAGGAACCTCGTCCTCATCACGGATGATCGCGGCAAGCCCGATCCAGCGCTGCCCGCCCACCATCACGATCGCGGCAAGACGAACACCGTCCGGTCCCACACGGATGTGTGAAATCGAGGCCGCCTCAGGGAACGCATCCGCGATCTCGAAGGACGTGACATCTGACCGCCAGGCCGTCAGCGCCTGCGGAGAACCTGTCGGCACAGACCAGGTGTAGCCATACGGGTCCATCGACGGCTCGATGAGTCCCTCCCTCGAATCCAACACGTCGGCGCTGCCGCTCGCCATTGTCCAGACCGCGCCGGTATCCAACTGCACGGCCGTACGAGTGCCGTCTACGGCGACATCGACCGCTCTCACAGATGGTGCGATGTCGACGAGCTTGGGAGTGATGCCCTCGTACGCAGTGATCTCGTCACCCACGTATGACCCGAACTCGGTTGCGGTGAGCACCACTGTGCCTGGCTCAGGTTTCAGCACATCGACCGTTGCCTTGCCTGCATTCAGATCGCGACCGTTCACCATCAGGCGCACTTCGCTGACGCCGGCCAATCGCAGCGTCTCCTCCAGCTGCGTCCGCATGCGCGAGAGCTCGGTGGCATCCAGCGAGAGCGCGGAGGCGGTCAACTCGACGGTGGCCACCTTCTCTGGGTCGACCGGCACAGCAGCACCAGCCAGCGCGACGTCGCTCGGGAAAGCGCTGCGCACCGCGGATGTCAACCAGCCGCTGGGAGAGCCGGAAAGCAGCGCCTGGGTGAGCGTCGTAGCGATCTGCGGACGCCGCGGATACCATCGGATGTCCGGAATCAAACGCGTCCAGCTCTGGTCGTAGTACTGCAGCGCGTACCGCCGGAACACCTGAGGGAAGGCCTCAGCGTCCAGTACGATGCCATTCGCTGCCGTCGTGATCCGCCATTCACCCGCATCGTCTCGCGCCAACTCGAAAGACTTCACCGAGGATTCACCCGAGAGCTCGGTGTAGGCGCCGAACTCATCGACGATCGCAACCTGATCCATCAGAACTTCCACGTCAGCGGAACTCGCTGTCTCCTGTTCACTGTCAAGATCAGCCGCAAACTCCCGGCGAGCCGCACCCGAATCAATGGTCACCTCGACGCTGGGTTTCCACGTTTCGGACAGTTCGGCGCTCAGGAACTGACGCGCCGTTGCCCAGCTGTCCGTCGGCGTGAGGGCGGCATCCATGAAGCCCTCCACGATCTCCTCCGGGCTCGCCCCCACCAACGGCCCCGCTGCGATCTGGCTGATATCTGGTGGCAGATCGGTGTCTCCCAGTGGCATTCCCGGTGTGACGTCACCTGATGTCGGCAGCCCGGAACAGGCCGTGAGGACGACGGCGAAAACCGCGACCATAGCGACCACGAGGCCTCGTCGCCCGCGAATCATGAGTTCTCCTCAGCGGTCGGAATGGAGTCAGTGAAGTACAGCTCACGCAGCTCGGTGAGCTGAATCGGCTGAGTCTCGCGACTGACATCGGAGAGTGTCTCCTGCGGTTCTGCGGAGAGAGGCGACGGCCCCTCCAGTTCGCCTGAACTCCGAGGCAGGGTCAGCACGAAGTGGGTGCCGACCGCGAGCTCTGACCAGACCACGAGCGTGCCGCCGTGCAATCGCGCATCCCCGAGAGCGATCGAGAGTCCGAGACCGGTCCCGCCGAGCGTGCGCTGACGCGAAGGATCAGCCCGCCAGAACCGGTCGAAGACGCGCTCGACGTCGGCAGGTTCCATGCCGAGACCGAAATCGCGCACGCCGACGGCAACCGCATGCTGATTGCTGTCGACCGTGATGACGATCGGTCGTCCTTCGCCGTGTTCAATCGCGTTTCCGATCAGGTTCCGCAGAACGCGCCGTACGCGACGCGGGTCCATGTCGACGAGAGAGTATCCCCCAGGCGCGACCAAGCGCAGCTCCGATCCGCGCTCCTCGGCAAGGGTGCTCATCTGGTCGATGATGTCCTCCGCCAAATCGGCGAGACTCGTCGCTTCGAGTTCCAACTGCACGGAACCGGCGTCGTATCTGCTGATCTCCAGCAGATCAGACAGCAAGGTCTCGAAACGCTGCACCTGAGTGTGCAGCAGCTCAGCGGTCCGGTTCATGGTCGGGTCAAACTGATCGCGCTGGTCGTTCAGCATGTCGGCGGCGAGGCGGATCGTGGTCAGCGGCGTACGCAGCTCGTGCGAGACGTCAGAAACGAAACGCTGCTGCACAAGCGAGAGCTCGCCCAGCTCCTTGATCTGCGATTCGATACTGTCCGCCATCGCATTGAACGAACCTGCCAGGGTGGCCAGCTCGTCCTCCCCGTACACCGGCAGCCGCACTGCCAAATCGCCAGCGGCGAGCCTTGCACTTGTCTCGGATGCCTCAATGATGGGCCTGGACACCGTCCGCAGCACGGTCCACGAGATTCCGGCAATGATCGCGATGAGGATGAGACCAGCCGCCCATAGTGTGCTCTGCACGAATTGAAGCGTCTGCTCCGAGTCGGCAAGGTCGTAAGCGATGTACACCTCGAACGCACCGACCTCCGGCAGAAGAAGCTGCTGGCCAACGACGATTCCGGGCGCGATCGTTCCATCAGTCATCGGCAGCGCGACAGACTGCCACGACTGCCGGTCGGAGAACGAAACCACCTGCAGGCGTAGTGCCGAACTGAGCAGGTCGCCGCTGAGGTCATACGTGAAGCCACGCACCCCGCTGCCAACCGGAAGCTCATCGATCGGGAACACCGCGATATGCGTGGATGCCGCAGCCCGTGGGATGGTGTCCTGCACCTCGCCCCACGCTCCGCGCAGAGCCGAAGGGTCATCAGACACGTCGGCAGAATCAAGCGTCCTCTGCGCCGCCGCGACGGCGCTGCGCGCGTCGGCGAGCACTTCGTCTCGGCGTGACTCGAACAGGTTGTTCTGGATGACCAGCGCCATCGTCAGGCTCGTGACGAAGATCGCGAACGACGTGAGCAGCAGCGTGACAGAGATGGTGCGAAAGCGCAGCGAGCGTCGCCAAAGATTCGCAACGGTCTCCAGCCATCCACGCCAGTCACGCAACACCGCGACCGTCGTTGTCGCCGGGTTCGTCGCGGTCAACTCGATCTCCTAGCCGACACTCCCGGCCCGGTAGCCAACGCCACGAACCGTCATCACGATCTTCGGCGCGTCGGGGTCGAGCTCAACCTTCGCGCGCAGCCGCTGAACGTGCACATTCACCAGCCGAGTATCGGCCTTGTAGTGATAACCCCAGACCTGCTCGAGAAGCATCTCGCGCGAGAACACCTGCTGGGGCTTCGACGCCAAGGCAACGAGCAACTGAAACTCGAGCGGAGTCAGCGGAATCGCCATAGTGCCGCGGCGCACCTCGTGTGCATCGACATCGACAACGAGATCACCGATACGCAGAATCTCGTTGGTCGCCGTCGCCATCGGACGCAGTCGCGTGCGAATCCGAGCGACGAGCTCCTTCGGGTTGAAGGGCTTGACCATGTAGTCATCGGCCCCCACTTCCAGCCCGCGCACCACATCGGCGGTGTCGCTGCGCGCGGTGAGCATGATGATGGGGATGCCGGACTCGGCCCTGATCCGCGTGCAGATCTCTATGCCGTCCATGCCGGGCAGCATCAAATCGAGCAGCACAAGGTCGGGGCGCTGTGTGCGCCACTGTTCGACTGCTTTCGCGCCGTCCGCGCAGAACACCGGCTCAAAGCCCTCGGTGCGCAACACGATCCCGATCATCTCGGCGAGCGCGGTGTCATCGTCGACCACGAGGATCCGTGAGGTCATCTGGTCCCAGCCTCATCTTTCTTCGCTTGTACGCCGCCCTGCGGTTGAGGACGGACGCAACTTTTCCCAGCGTACTTCATGACAACGTTTGGATCACGGTAGCGCTCCCGACGATTCTCCGTGAGAGGCGACGAGTATGACACGATGGTTCTGCACGTCGGAGGGAGCGTCATGAGCGCACAGATTTGGACGCCTGCCCCGAAACCGGGGCTCATTCCGTTGCACCCGCTTACCTTCGGTGCCCTGTTGGGGAAACCCTTCGCGGCGCTGAGGCACAATCCCAAGGTGCTGTTCGGGTTCGCGATCGTCGTGCAGCTCATTGTCGCCGCGATCACCGTCGCCGTGGTCGGTGCGGTCGTGTACGGCACGTTCCTGCGCATGGAGTCGCTCTCCCCCAGCAGCCCGGATTTCTACCCGGTGCTGTGGGGATCGATCGCGATCAACGCCATCGTGGCGATCGCCATGAGCCTGGTGAGCGTCGCATTCACCGCAATCATGCAGGGCATCGTCGCAGCGAACATCGGGTACGCCGCACTCGGTGAGAAGCCGTCGTTGGGCACGCTCTGGCGCCGGATGCGCCCCGCGCTGTGGCGTCTCATCGGTTGGAGCCTGTTGCAGGCGCTCGCCGCGCTCGTGCTCATCGCCATCGTCGGCGGCATCATCGCCCTCGGTGTGCTGGCCGGTGCCGGTGGCTCGGCAGAGGGAGTCGGCCTGACCGTCGTGGTCGGCATACTGCTCGTGCTGGGCATGATTCCGCTGGGAGTCTGGCTGAATACCAAGCTGCTGCTGGTGCCATCTGTGCTGGTTCTGGAAGGTGTCAGCCTCCGAGAAGGTCTTGTGCGCTCGTGGCGCCTGACGCGAGGACGATTCTGGAACACCTTCGCTGTCATCTTGCTCGTCAGCCTGATCATGAACACGGCCGTGGGGCTGGTCAGCGTTCCACTGTCTCTCATCGGTTCACTGTTCGGCTCGATCATCGCCCCGACCGGCCCCAATGACGCGTCGGAGATCGGGGCATATCTGCTGACAGCGATCGCTCCTCAGCTGCTGATCTACGTACTGCAGGCTGTCGCGATCGTGGTGCAGTGTGCCGCGGCCGCCTTCATCTATCTGGACTGCCGGATGCGATATGAGGGCCTTGACCACAGCCTCATCAGCTATCTGGAGCGCCGCGACCGCGGAGCAACCGCAGAGCAGCTGGGAGACCCGTTTGCTGTGGACCCTGCCCGCGCTGTGAGTAGCGCGCCGCCGCAGCAGCAGACGCCGGCGTTTGCTGCGGCACCGGTCGGTTGGGCGCAGTACCCGCCGCAGGGGTACCCCGCTGCGCAGCCTTACCCACAGCAGGCTTACCCCGCTGCCCCGCCGTACCCCGCCGCGCAGCCATACTCGCCGCAGCAGCAGAATGCGCCATATGTCGGTGCGACGCCGCCCCCGCCCGCTCCGCAGACACCTGTTCCGCCAGCAGCGCAGCCGATTCCGCCGTCCAGTGAGAGCCCCTGGGCTCCCCCCGGGTCAGGCAGTGCATGATTCGATTCGACGTTGATCCTTTCGTTCCAGACGGTGAGGAAGCACGCCGCTGGGCGGAGCAGGAACTCCAGAATCCGCGCTACGCCGATGCGAAACCGACATGGTTCGACTATCTGGCCGAGGACGTCGCGGATTTCATTGCCAGTCTCTTCTCGAACGACACCGGCGCGCAGGCCGGCAACACCGCGCTGATCATCGTCACCGTTGTGATCGTCGCAGCGCTCATCACCGTGCTGATCCTGTGGGGCAAGCCACGCATGTCGCGCCGTGTGAGACGAAACAGCACCGAACTGCTCGGCGAGCGTGACGATCGCACGGCTGCGCAGCTACGAGCGGACGCTGAGCGCAGCGCCAAAGGTGGAGACTGGGACGCTGCGACAGTGCTGCGCTTCCGCGCGCTCGCACGCGGCCTTTTGGAACGCGACATCATCGACCCCGCCCCTGGAGCCACCGCCCAAGCGATCGCTCGCGAAGCCGCGCGCGTCTTCAACGCACACCACGTTGCGGTGACAGCTGCAGCCGGAGCCTTCGATGATGTTCGCTACCTCCGCCATCCCGCATCCGAAGAGAGCTATCGGGCACTGGCAGCCACCGATGATCTGCTCGCCTCGCAGCATCCGACCGCCCTGCAGACAGCGACTCCGTCTGAGGTGGTGCCGGCATGACTCTCACTGCAGAGCAGGATGCCGCGGCATTCGCTGACCTCCCCAGCACCGCCGTGCGGCGCACGGGCAGGCTACGCTCTGCACTCGGCTGGATCGCGATCATCGTCGCCGTGATCCTTTTCGCGCTCTTCATCGGCGGCATCAGCTTCACCAGTCCGGACTCGCGCGGAACCCTCGATCCGGAAAGCGCCAAGGACTCCGGCGCGCTCGCCCTTGCCGAGATCATGCGCGATCAGGGAGCTGAGATCACCGTTGTCCGTACCCGCGCGCAAGCGCGAGCCGCGATCAGCGATGACACCACTTTGGTGATGGCTGATCCCTTCAATCTCTCCGACGATGCCGTGACCGAGCTGATCGAGCCCGCAGGTCACACCGTTTTCCTGTCCAGCGCGAGCCGGCTGCTGCGTCTGCTCGATCTGGGCGAGAACGCGCCAGTGGCAGCGGGCGATTTCACCGCACGGTGCGAAGTGCCCGAGCTCGCCAAGACCGGCACAATCCAACCTGAACGATTCTTCACTCCGGCAGCGGGCGTGACCGGATGCTACGTGGATGACGCCGGTAATGCGGGCCTACTCGTGGATGATCGCGGCGGCATCCGCACCGCACTGATCGAGGGCAGCAGCCTCTTCAGCAATGAGCATCTTGCCGAGAACGGCAACGCTGCCCTCGGCCTCGCTCTGCTCGGACAGACCGACAACATCGTCTGGTACGTGCCCTCGTTCGCTGACACCGATATCGAAGCGCAGGGCGCCGACACGCTCGCCGCACTCACACCTGATTGGGTGACACCCGCGATTCTGCTCCTGCTGCTGGCCGGGATCGTCGTTGTGATCTCGCGGGGACAGCGATTCGGCCCCCTGGTCGCAGAGACGCTGCCAGTTACCGTCAGAGCCTCTGAGACGATGCATGGTCGCGCCCACCTCACTGCGAAGGCCGCTGACTCAGCACACGCTGCCGAGTCGCTGCGTGACGGGTCACTGCGACGGCTCGCCGGGCGGCTCGGGCTCACCGCGCGTTCCACGCCCGCCGAAGTGGCCGACGCGGCATCCGATCGGCTGCGTATCCCGCGTGGCTCCCTTCACCAACTGCTCGCAGGCCCCCTGCCCGCGAACGACGCAGAACTGATCGACACAGCCCGTCGACTTGCCGAGCTTGAAACGGCGGTTGAAACCGCCGTGCACGTGGAAAGGAACAACACACCGTGACCACCCCATCAACCACGTTCACCGAGGGCGAGCTGCGCCAGGCCATGCACCGCGTGCGCGCTGAGGTCGACAAGGCCGTCATCGGCCAGGCCGGCACTGTCACCGGGCTCCTGGTCTGCCTGCTCTCGCGCGGACACGTCCTCCTGGAGGGTGTGCCCGGCGTCGCTAAGACGCTCGTCGTGCGTTCATTCGCCCGTGCGCTCGGACTCGACACTAAGCGCGTGCAGTTCACCCCGGACCTGATGCCCGGAGATGTGACCGGATCGCTCGTGTACGACGCGCGCACCGGCGAGTTCGAGTTCCGCCAGGGACCGGTGTTCACGAACATCATGCTGGCGGACGAGATCAACCGCACACCTCCGAAGACGCAGGCGGCCCTCCTCGAAGCGATGGAAGAGCGTCAGATCTCGGCCGATGGAGTCAGCAGAGATCTGCCAGATCCATTCCTGGTGGCAGCAACGCAGAACCCGATCGAGCACGAGGGCACCTACTCCCTCCCCGAAGCGCAGCTTGACCGGTTCTTGATGAAGCTTGTGGTGGGCATGCCGGAGCGCGATGCCGAGGTCGGCGTGTTGCGCCTGCACGCCAGCGGATTCTCGCCCCGTGCACTGACCGGCGTCGAGGCCACCGTGACCGCGGAGGAAATCCGCGCCGCGCAGGATGCCGCAGCACGCGTCGAGGTGACCGACGAAGTACTCGGCTACGTCGTCGATCTTGCCCGCGCCACCCGCCAGTCGCCGTCTGTGCTGCTGGGGGCGAGTCCACGTGCCTCGACCGGGCTGCTCGCCGCGGCGAAGGCCTGGGCATGGTTGAACGCGTCCACCGCCGTCACCCCCGACCACGTGCAGACCATGCTCGTGCCGGTGTGGCGTCATCGCCTGCAGCTGCGCCCTGACGCCGAGATGGAAGGTGTCTCTGCGGATGCCGTCCTGGCATCCGTGATCCAGCAGACGCGGGTGCCGATCTAAGGTGTTCATCTCGTCTCGCCTCGCCCTGGCCCTCGGGCTCGGGCTCATCCCTCTCGTCGCTCTCACCGCGGCGGGTATGCCGGTGTGGGCGGTGCTGGGTGGATGGATTCTGCTGTGCGCCGCGCTCCTCATCGTCGACGTCGCCGCCGCGGCGAGCGCGCGCACGGTCACGGTGGCGAGACGGGTACCAGGCCGCGCCAGGATGGGCGAGGCGGTCGATGCGCAGGTCTCCGTACACAATCACGGCACGCGAACGCTGAACGCGCTCATCCGCGACGGCTGGCAGCCGACAGCAGGGGCAAGCTCCCAGCGATTGCAGGCGACGATTCCGGCAGGTGAACGCCGGCGAGTCATCGTGCCGCTCGTCCCCCGGCGCCGTGGCGAGCTCGCCAGCGAGTTCGTCTTCATCCGCTCACGAGGACCGCTCGGATTGGGCGGCCGTCAAACACGCCACCAGGTGCGCGGGGCCATCCGCGTGCTGCCCGCATTCTCCTCTCGCAAGCACCTTCCCTCGCGCCTGGCCCGACTGCGTGAACTGGACGGCAACACCAGCATCCAGGTGCGCGGTCAGGGAACCGAGTTCGATTCGCTGCGTGAATATGTGCGTGGCGATGATGTGCGCTCCATCGACTGGCGTGCGACCGCGCGTGCCGGCACGACGATGCTGCGCACGTGGCGCCCCGAACGCGACCGCCATGTCGTGATCCTGATCGACACGGGACGCACGGCCGCTGCCCGCGTTGGTGACGGCACGCGACTGGATGCCTCGTTGGAGGCCTCTCTGCTGCTCGCAGCGCTCGCGACCCGTGCCGGAGACCACGTGCATCTGCTGCTGTATGACCGCACAGTGCGTGCGCGTGTGACTGGCATCGACGGAACGGGACTCCTGCCCGCGATGACGGATGCGATGGCCCCGGTGCACGCGCGTTTGGTTGACACCGACTGGGCCGGCGCCTTTGCCGCTATCCGCACGCTCACGACCCGCCCTTCGCTTGTTGTCGTACTCACCGCGCAGGATGCCGCCGAGTCTGCGCGTGGGTTCCTCGGCGCGTTCCCGAATCCCTCCCGCTCGACAACCGTGCTGGTCGGTTCGGTCACCGATGACGCGATCGGCGAGCTTGCAAAGCAGCGAGGTTCTCGCGAGGAGATCTACCTCGCCGCCGCCGCGGAGCGCACCATGAGAGACGCGGAGAACGTCGCGGATGCCATCCGCCGTGCGGGTGGCGAGGCGATCACCGCTGATCCGGAGAGCCTGCCTCCGAAGATCGCCGACCGGTATCTCGAGCTCAAGGCGGCGGGCCGCCTCTAGGCGCTTTCCTGAATGATTCCTTTTTGCGAATCATTCAGAACAGTGGCACAATGAGGGTATGGACCTGAACGTCACGCTGGAAGCACCCGAGCGCCTGCGCGCCGCGGGGCTTCGTGTGACGGTGCAGCGCGTTGCCGTGCTCAATGCCCTGATCTCTCGCCCGCACACCTCTGCCGATTCGGTGCACGGTGCGCTGCGCGACACGTTCAACGGTGTTGCTCTACCCACTGTCCACGGCATCCTTGGCGATCTCACAAATGCGGGCATCGTTCGCAGGGTGAGCCTTCCCGATGCCGCGAGCGCCCTCTACGAGGTACAGCACGCAGACGATAACCATCACCACCTGCAGTGCGTCCGATGCGGGCGCGTAGAAGATGTCGCGTGCGCTCTCGGCGCCGCCCCTTGCCTGCACCCATCCCACGATCACGGGATGCGGATCATCGAAGCCTCTGTGACGTATCGAGCCATCTGTTCTGATTGCGAAAGGAAAAGTGAATGACTTCCCAATCCTTCACCACCACCCAGACCGGCACCCCGGTTGCCAGCGACGCCCATTCGCTGACTGCCGGTGCTGACGGCACCACCGCGCTACACGACCGCTACCTGGTCGAGAAGCTCGCATCGTTCAACCGTGAGCGTGTGCCGGAGCGCAACCCGCACGCCAAGGGTGGCGGCGCCTTCGGCGAGCTCGTCATCACCGAAGACGTCTCGCAGTACACCCGCGCGGCTGTCTTCCAGAAGGGCGCCACGAGCGAGACACTGATTCGCTTCTCCTCCGTCGCAGGTGAGCAGGGCTCCCCCGACACCTGGCGCGACGTCCGCGGCTTCTCACTGCGTTTCTACACGACCGAGGGCAACCTCGACATCGTCGGCAACAACACCCCGACGTTCTTCCTGCGTGATGGCATCAAGTTCCCCGACTTCATCCACTCGCAGAAGCGCCTCACCGGCTCCGGTCTGCGCGATGCCGACATGCAGTGGGACTTCTGGACCCTCTCGCCCGAGTCCGCTCACCAGGTCACCTACCTCATGGGAGACCGTGGCCTACCACGCTCATGGCGCCACATGAACGGCTACGGCTCGCACACCTATCAGTGGGTCAACGCTGAGGGTGAGCGTTTCTGGGTGCAGTATCACTTCATGTCGAAGCAGGGCGTCGAGCCGATGTTCGCTGACGAGGCCGAACGCCTCGCCGGTCAGGATGCCGACCACTACCGTCGCGACCTGTACGAGGCCATCGAGCGCGAAGAGTTCCCGTCCTGGGATGTCTACGTGCAGGTCATGCCGTACGACGAGGCCAAGGATTACCGCTTCAACCCGTTCGATCTGACCAAGACCTGGTCGAAGAAGGACTACCCCCGCATCAAGGTCGGCACGTTCACGCTGAACCGCAACCCGAAGAACTTCTTCGCCGAGATCGAGCAGGCCGCCTTCTCTCCGGGCAACCAGGTTCCTGGCACCGGCATCTCGCCCGACAAGATGCTGATGGCCCGGGTGTTCTCGTACCCCGACGCGCAGCGCTACCGCATCGGCACTAACTACAACCAGCTGCCGGTGAACCAGCCGCATGCCGCCCAGGTGAGCAACTACATGCACGAGGGCAACATGCAGTACCACTTCAACACGGCGGAACACCGCGTCTACGCACCGCACTCTTACGGCGTGGCAGGCGGCCCCGTAGCCGACCCGGCACGTGGTGTCGAGGCCAGCTGGGAGGACGACGGCACGCTCCTGCGCAGCGCGGCGACTCTGCACTCCGAGGATGACGACTTCGGACAGGCCCGCACGCTGTTCAACGATGTGTTCTCCGATGAAGAGCGCGCGCGCTTCATCGAAACCCTCGTCGGCCAGTACAACGGACTCAGCGTCCCCGCCGTCCAGGAGCGCTTCTTCTGGTACTGGGGTCAGGTCGACCAGGCGCTCGGCGACACGCTGCGCAAGCTGGCAGGGCTCCCCATCGGCGAGGCCGAGCCGGTGGGTGTCGGCGAGTAGTCACCTGATTGCGTGGGGGTCGGATGCTTCGGCATCCGACCCCTTCGTCGTATCCGCACCTTATGCATCCGCTGGGAGAACGCTGAACGCGCTTCGGCGCGCCTCCCGCATCGCCGCACCCCAGCGGTGGATGATATGGGCTGAATTCGGTCGTCTTTCGACTCGAACTGACGAAAGGGAATCTCATGAGTGAATCACTCGCCGAGGCTGCGCCTGCAGCGCCGTCTGTCGGATCCAAGCTCACTGCTGAAGCGCTCGGCACATTTCTGCTGGTGTTCGGCGGTGTCGGTACTGCCCTGTTCGCTTCCAACCACTTCACCGACCCCGGTTCGGGTTCGGCCGTCTACGTCGCTGTTGCTCTCGCCTTCGGCCTCACGGTCGTCGTCGGCGTCTACGCCTTCGGTCCGATCTCCGGCGGACACTTCAACCCTGCAGTCAGCTTGGGTCTTGCTGCTGCTGGTCGCCTCCCCTGGCGTGACGTTCCCGGCTACATCATCGCCCAGATCGTCGGTGGACTCATCGCCAGCACCGCGCTCGTGCTGATCGGCCTGTTCGGTCCGGAAGGATGGCTCACCGGGGCCCAGGATGCGGGCTTCGCGAGCAACGGCTGGGGTGAGCACTCCCCCAGTGGATTCGGCATGTGGTCGGCCATCATCATCGAGGTCATCCTGACTGCGATCTTCCTCTTCGTGATCCTGGGAACGACGCACAAGCTGCGTCCCACACCGTTCGCTGGACTCGCGATCGGTCTGACCCTGACATTGATCCACCTCATCAGCATCCCGGTGGACAACACATCGGTAAACCCTGCGCGCTCTATTGCCGCTGCGGTCTACGGCGGCGCCGGGCCGCTGTCACAGCTCTGGGTGTTCTTGGTGTTCCCTGTCGTGGGTGCGATGATCGCCGGCTTCGCTTACAAGGCGCTGCTCGACGGCACGAAGAACGTCTGACCCTCGTGCATCCGCTCGCCGCGGCGTCCGCCGACACGGCATCCGCCGACCCGGCATAGCGGGAAGGAAAACCCGGCTCCGGTTCATCTTGGAGCCGGGTTTTTCTTCTGCCACCAGCTGCGGGGCATTCAGCCAGGCATGCCATGGGGCTGCCTGAACGCTCAGCCGGCCACGAGCTGCGGCGTACCGGCCTCATACTCGAGGAGATCGCCTCGTTCGCCCCGCTGATACGCGCGGCGTCCGACCAGCAGCATGTAGGCGAGGAAGACGCCGAGCGCCGCGGCGCCAATACCGATCTTGATCGGCCATGGCAGCGACCAGCCGGTGACGAACCCCTCCACCAGCCCGGAGAGGAACAGCGCGAAGACCAGCCCGATGGCTACCGTCGCCAGAGCGCGCCCTTCCTGTGCCAGAGCGGTCGCGCGGCTGCGGTGACCAGGAGCCACCCATGCCCAGAAGATGTGCAGCCCCGCCGCGGCAGCGACGAAGATGCTCGTCATCTCCAGCATCCCGTGCGGCAGGATGTACAGCACCATCACGTCGAGGCGGTCGTGCGCGGCCATCACCGCACCGGAGACGCCGAGGCCGAACGCGTTCTGCGCGATCATGTAGATCGGCCAGATTCCGCTGACGCCAAACAGCACGCACTGCATGGCAATCCAGGCGTTGTTCGTCCAGACCATGCCCGCGAACACGGCCGCCGGGTTCTCGGTGTAGTACTCGGTGAAGCTCTCTTCGGCGTATTGCTCGAGGAAGTCAGCCGGCCCGAGCGTCGCGACCAGGGCAGGATCACTGGAGATCCATGCCGCGACGCCGGCCGTGATCGCGATGAAAGCCAGCGCGATGACCAGCGTCGTCCAACGCAGCCGGTACAGCGCAGCAGGAAGCTGATCAGTGAAGAAGCGGCCGATCTGGGTGAGGATGCTGTCCGAGGTGCCTGTCAGCCGCAGCCGTGCCTTCGCGAGGATCAACGAGAGGTATGCCCCCTGAGGAGAATCGCCCACTGAGGTCTTCAGCTCGGCAAGGTCCGCCGACGCGGCACGGTAGCGCACGATGAGTTCGTCAACTCCCGCGCCATCCAGCCGCTGGCGGCTGAGTTCGTCGAGCCGTTCCCACTCAGTACGGCGAGCATCGCTCAAAGCATCAGCATCCACCTGATTTACTGTACTCATGTCTACGCCGATCGACACCGCGGACGAGGTTCTCTCCGGCGAAGCCGTCGCAATCGATATCCAACCGCTCGGGTTCTTCATGCGCACCCTCGGCGCACTGATCGACATGGCGCTCAGCTGGGCGCTGTTTCTGCTGTTCCTCTGGCTGCGCACGTGGCTGCTGGTCACTGGCATCGTCACCGGCGCGATCGACGGCATCATGAACGTGCTGGCGATAGTGGTGTGCTTCGTCGTCGTGCCGATCGTGATGGAGTTGGCGCTGCGTGGCCGTAGCGTCGGAAAACTCGCCGTCGGCGGACGCATCGTGCGATTGGACGGCGGAGCGACCGGATTTCGCCATGCGTTCATCCGCGCGCTGATCGGTGTGCTCGAAACCTATATGACGTTCGGCGCCATCGCGCTGCTCTCCGGCGCGTTCACCGCACGTTCGCAGCGCCTGGGAGACCTGGTGGCCGGCACGTACAGCCAACGCGTACGTACCCCGAAACTGATCCCGCTCGTCGCTGTGATGCCTCCTGCCCTCGCAGGCTGGGCACAGATCGCAGACGTCGCGCGGATGCCGGACCGCCTCGCCCGACGCATCACGCAGTTTCTGCAGCACGCCGAGCGGATGTCGCCGTCCGCCCGCGCACGGATCGCGCACGAGCTTGTCGCGGAGACGGCCGAATACGTCTCACCGCAGCCGGCAGCCCACCCGGAGCAGCTCCTCATCGCCATCACCGTGCTGCGCCGCGAGCGCGAGCGTCGTGCGCTGGCCATCGCCGACGCGCGAGCGGAGAAGCTCTCCGGTCGCCACGTCGGCGTCTGACGCCACTACCGGATTTAGAAGCGGATCGCGTCGATCACCTTCACCCGCAGCGCAACCATCGCCGGGATGAATCCTGCGACCGCACCGACGATGACGGATGCCACCAGGCCTGTGACAGCGGCGCGCATCGGGAACGGTGGAACATCCTGCATCCCCTGGAACATCGCCGGTACCACCCAGTCTGAGCGCAGCACAGCGACGACGATCGCGATGCCGATGATGCCGGCGACTGTGGTCGCCACCAGACTCTCCAGCAGCACGGACACGAACACGCGTCCTGACGTGGCGCCGAACGCCCGCCGGACACCAATCTCCCGTACGCGCTGCCGCATGGCGACGAGCTGGATGTTGATCAGGCTCAACGCGCCGAGCGCGAGGATGAGAGCCGCGATACCGCCGGTGATCAGCTCGAAGGTGCGCATGGAGTCTTCCATGCCGGGCTGCGATGCCCAGTCCGTGCGATTGACCGAGATCACCTGTCCGGCCGGAAGTCCCGCCCGCAGATCCATCGCGAGCACAGGGCCGATTTCAGCGGCCTGCGCTTCGGTGACCCACACCTCGTAACGCGGGTAGGTACCCTCCGGCAGTTGGTCGACACGGGCGGCGTACGCGTCGTACAGCACGTCAATACGCAACTCCTCGTCCCACTGCCCCTGCTTGGGAACGACGCCGACCACCTGATAGGTGCCGCCGGCATCACCGAGAATCGTGATCGTGGGATGTGCGCTGACCGGTACCCGACCGACACGATCCCACAGCGCTTCGGTGATCACTACCGGCGGTGCGAGCGATTCCTCGTCTCCGGCGCGGAACCAACGTCCCTCGAGCAACTGCTCACGGTGCATCTCGGTATAGAGGGGGTCAATAAGTCTGCCATTAATGCCCATGACGCCGTCTGGCAACTGAACGCTGAGCATCAAGCCATCGGCCACCCGCGCGGTGTGGCTGAACCCGAACCGCTCGCTGACTCCTGCGAAGCGCTCATCGAAGGCGTCAGAATCGACCGGGCTGCCGTCCTCGCTCATAATGCTGACCGAGATGGTGGCCGCGCGCCCGCCGTAGCGGTCGGACTGCTCGACCTGATATTGCCGCTGGTACTCCGAGAAGGCGACGACGGCCGTCAACGCGGCGACCGACACCGCGATGCCGATCAGGCTGAGCAGCACGCGCAGCTTGTGTACCCGGATCTCTGACCACGCATCGGCAAGGGAACCGAAGAAGCCGCTCATGCGATAACCTCCGGTGTCTCGCGCGCTGCTGCGGCGACAGGGACCGCAACAGGGACCGGCATACCGTGCCGAACGTCAGTGCCAGGCACAGCTTCGGCAAGAGTGGATGCTTCGAAGGCCCGGCTGAGGTCGACAGGTGAGAGCTGCCCCGCTTCGAGCCGGTAGTGCCGGCGTGCGCGGGCCGCGACGTGCAGATCGTGTGTGATCGTCACGAGCGCGGCATCCGTCTCGGTCGCAACCTCGTCCAGGAGCGCCATGACGGATGCTCCGGTGTCGATGTCCAACGCGCCAGTCGGCTCGTCCGCGAGGATGAGTACCGGCTTGCGCACGAGCGCCCTCGCAATCGCGACTCGCTGCTGCTCACCGCCGGACAGACGATCAGCGAGCTGGTCGATGCGGTGTCCGAGGCCCACTCGCTCCAGCATGTCCGCGGCGAGTTCGCGACGCTTCCAGAACATGCGTCCTTTTGCATGCCCCAGTGGCATCATGACGTTGTCGATCGCGGTGCGTCCGGCCAGCAGGTTGAACTGTTGGAAGACGAAGCCGACGTTGGCTCCGCGGAGCCGGTCGAGTTTGCCGCTGCGCATCTTCCGCACCGGCACCCCCTCGAACGACACGGAGCCTTCGGTCGGCGCATCGAGCATGCCGAGTATGTTCAGCAGCGTGGACTTGCCTGATCCGGAACGCCCGACGATCGAGACGTGATCACCAGCGCTCACCTCCAAGCTGATCCCGCGCAGGATCTCCAATCGCGAGTCATCGGCAAGGAGAACGCTCTTGGCGACGTTCTCCAGCGCAACCAGAGTCACCAGCTCATCCCGCTGTCACACTGTTCGACGCCGGGTGCGATCTCGTAGCAGAATTCCTCGACCGGGGCGACGAAACCGGGCACGAACTGGCGCACCATCTCGCCCTCTTCGAGCCCCTCCACGACCTCGACGATCGCGCCGTCATTGACGCCAAGAGTCACTGTGCGCTCCTCCGGCTCGCCACCTTCGCCAGCGTCGATCCAGACCACGCCGGAGCCGGAGCCGCCCTGCACCGCGGTGACGGGAACGACGACCGCGTCGTCCACCTGTCCGAGTGCGAGATCCATCTGTGCAGGAAGACCGGCGAACACGGTCTGCTCGGCTGGGAGAGCACACCGCACGCTGGCTGCGCCGTCGGCCGTGACCTGCACCTGAACTCCGGTACAGCTGAAGGGGGCCGGGCCTCCGGTGATCGTCACGGTGGCCTCGGCGGGCGTGTTCACGAGTCGGTATAGCTGAACGGGTTCCACGGCGGCGACCAGGTGATAGCGGGCCGGGCTCAGGGTGACGACATCGCCACCGACCGAGACCTGTTGGCCCTTGATGACGGCGATCTCAGACAGATCTCCCGCCTCTGGCGCCACGATGTCGATGTTGCGCACCGGATAGTCCTGCTTCACGGTGAACAGCACCTGCCCGGCAGCGACTGCGCCATTGCCGACGTGAACGGCGGTCACCGTGCCGTTGATCTCGCTACGCACGGGATAGGCCTCGTCGCGCGCGACATTTCCGCTCAGCGACAGTTCATTGGTCACCGAGCCGCGTTCCACGGGAATCACCGGGTCTGTGATGCCCGCTTCTGGGCTCACCATCGCCGCACCGGCTTCAGGGAAGAACGCGAGCTTGACCAGGCCGGCAGCGCAAGCGCCGAAGACGATTACGAGCAGGATGGGGAAAATCCATCGGCGCCAGACGATCACGGGAACCTCTCCGGAAGCGCCACCGTGGTGCATCCGGAATCATCCTAGCCATAATTGCTTTCTAAGTATGCAATTCATTGGCGTGAATACAACCGAAACTCAGACGCGCAGGGCCTCGTGTCGAACCACGATCCAGCCTGCGGGGACGGAGAGCCGCTCGGCATGCTGCGCACACAGATCGTGTGCATGCGGATGACCTGATGCCCCCAGGGGCCCGAGCGGTCCGAGCGCCGCCATCTGATCCGGGTAATCATAGGTCAGCGTAGCCACCGCCTCACGGGCGCAGGTAACCTTCGAGCAGAGTCTGCCGTTCATCTCTGCCAGCGTAGAGCGCGAGTGAAGCCACGCCTGGATGCCGCGCGGGACGCCATAGACTTTGGTCATGCCCCGTCGCCGTTCTGAACCCGGTGCCGCAGCTCCTCGCCGCGGCGCTCGACACGGACGACACGGACGCCTGGGTCGTAGCGAGGTGGTGCGCCCTCCGCTGGCACCATTGGACGGCCGGATCGATCGCTTCGATCTGACGATCGGAAACGCTGTCGAGTTCCTGCGCGGCACGTGGCCGGAACTGCAAGAGGTGCGCTTTGAGATCGGCGGGCTTCCGCTGGATGCCGATGAACACGGCATCCCCCGCTGGCGCATCGAACGGGAAGAGCGCCGGATCGTGCTGTTTCGAATTCCGATTGAACGGTTGCTCCCCCTCGGCCACGATGACGGTATGCATCGTCGCATCGCGATCGAGAGTGCAGTGTTCCGCGCTGCCGCCGAGTACGTCGGCAAGGAGCCGTGGGAGTTCGGCCCCGATCAGGGATAGACGGTCAGGGATAGACGGTAATCGCGCTCCGAGCGGATGCCGCAGGCCACAGCGGCCAGCCCGCCAATTGGTTGACATCTGACAGCACGACTGCTGCGTGCAGATCCGCGCCGTTCATCGTCAACGCGTAGGTCGTATCGGCCGAGACATCGACCACAACGGAGCCGTTGGCGGGAACCGTGACTTCTTCACCGGCAGCACCATTTGTCGGAGCCAGCGTGACGGTCGCTTGCGATTGCCCAGAGTTCACGAGGTGCAGTCGCGGGTTCGGACCGGCGGGCACAGCGGCGAGGAGTTCTCCATCGATCTGCGGCGCCGAGGTCATCCACGCGAAGTCCGTACCGGCGCCGGCACCAGTGGATTGCCAGACGGCGCCCACGATCGGCACGTCCGCCTCGACACTGACACTGTAGATGCCCACGTCCAGACCATCGAGGTTCACCGAGGCGGGAGTGGCGGCATCCAGCGGCACCGATGTCGTCTGCACGATCTTGTTCGCAGATCGCACCGTGATGGTCGCTGTCGTGGCCTGATCAGTCGCCATCAGGCGCAGCACCGCGACCGGGGAATCGGGCTCGTCCGTGACAACCTGCACACCCGCGAACGTCAGGTCTGTGCGTGGCACACCCGCGGTGTCCTGCACATCGATTCCAGACGGGTCGAGTGTACGGATGAGGGATGACTGCAACACTGCCCGCAGTGGAGCGCCTGCCGCCGTGACACGCACCACCGGCTGTTGCAGCCCCGCGGCGATCGATGACAGCGGCACCGCAAGCTGCGTGCCAGCGGGCACCAGCGTCTCGGTCGAGGTCTGTTCTGTGCCGAAGACCGTCAAGGTCGCCACCGCCGTGACATCGCCGGGGTTCGACAGGATGATGAGATCGCTCGTGCCCGTCTCAACAGTTCCGCCCAGCAACCACGATTCCGTGCGGGGTTCGCGGCAAGTGCTGGCTGCGAGCCCGGAGAGGTCGGCTGCGGCCAGCGCAATTGACTCGGATGCCGAGACCAGCGATGCGCCGCCCTGCTCGGCGCTGCCGACGAATCGCTGCGGCGCGGTGGCCGCACCCAGCAGATCAGGAGCTGCAATCTCGGAGTCAGCACGCGGCCCACTACTGTCGACGGTGAGCGTGGCATCACCGGCCGACGACATCTGCTGCGCGTTTTGCACGTCGCGGCCGATCGCACGGAACGCTCCAGTACAGATGAGAGTAGTGTCGCCGGCAGCGGGTCGCACCGATACCTGCGCGGGCGTGTTCTCGATGCCGGGCCAGCCGAAAGCGACGCCCGCGGCAACGCCGGCCACGCACAGTGCAGCGACCACAGCCCCGACCACCAATCGGGCACCCGTCGCGACGACACGGATCGCACGTTTCTGAGTCATCGCTCCTCCTCCGGCTCGGATGCTGGCTCCGGGTCTGCCGCTATCTCCTGCTCTGATGCTGGCTCCGGGTCGGATGCCGACTCGACCGGTTCATCCTCGCGCTCATCCTCGCGCTCGTCGTCGAAGTTGTCATCGAAGTTGTCGTCTGCACGCTTCGGGAGCACCAGGGGCTCGGCCGGCGAACGCCCAACGATTCGTGACTGCGCGCGGGCAGCGCGTCGCGATGCCCGCGTCGGGATCGACAGGAGCAGGGCAGCGAAGAAGACGATGAGCTGAAGCGTGGTGACCGCCCGCCACGTGCCTGCTTCGGCGCTGGTGAGCCCAGGCCGTTCGGCGGAGGCAGCATCCAGGCGCCAGAGCACGCCCTTGTCGGTCTCCCCCACCTTCACGAAACCTGCCCGCTGGTCGAGGGCCGTAACTGCGGCGACGCGGAATGCGCGCGCAGCATCCGATTCGTCACCTTCGACCTGATCGAGCAAGACGAAGTGAATTCCGTGCTCAGCAAGTTCGCCCGGCGCGTCGAAGGTTCGCGTGGAGAGCAGATCTACCGCGAGAGCGCTGATGTCTATGCCCTGCGGCTCGGTCGCTGTGTTCAGCATCGTTGTCTGAGCCCCGAGCGTGTCACTCGCACCCCAGACGACCTCTGAGGCCAGACCTCCGCTGTTCTGCGGTGTGAGAACGAGCGTTGCGATCTCGCGGTCGCCCCGCGCCTCAGCGGCGACGTACGCAGGCAGGGTGCTTGTCGGGCCGTTGGTGAGCACGGTGCGATCGGTGTGCAGTGCCGCAAGCGCCGGTACGGCACAGACGGCAAGGGACAGCCCGGCGATAGTGACCGCGACGATGCGCAGTCGGGGAAGGGTGATGGCTGTGTCCAGCGTGACGAGAGCTGCGCCGACCAGACCCGCCCACGCGAGACTCAATCCCGTTCCGGGCCAGATCGCCACCGGCACGCCATGCGCAAAGGTGACCGTGACGCCGGCCGTCAGGAATGCCGTCGCGAGTCCGGTGAGAGTGACAACGAGCATCGTGATGCCCGCACCCCAACGTGGGGCGATCGCCGCGGCGAGCGCCAACAGCGCGATTGGGGCGATGAGAAGTGGCGCCCAGACGGCGATGGCCGGGTCGAGGATCTGCATCCAGCCGGAAAGGGTATCGGTCGGGAATCCGGTGGCCAGCAGCATCCGTCCGGCGCCGTCAGCAGCCGCTTGCGGGCCTGCCCAAGCGAATCCCGGGTCGGCGAAGATTGCCCACACGTTCCCGTACTGCAGCTGCCAGACAACGATCGGGAGAAAGAGCACGACAGTCGGCGCCAGCATCCACAGCATTCGCACTGCGCCGTGGAACCAACCACGCGCGAGTACGAGGATGATCGCAATCAGCCAGAGCAGCCCTATACCGGGCGCGAGCGCAGGAGCGCAGGCGAGCGCGGCGGCAAGAATGATGGATGCTGCACCCGCCGCGCCCCAGGAGCGATGCGCGACCACGGCAGCGTGGAAGAGCCACGGGAGGATCAGATGCAGGAGAACCGCAGCAGGGCGCCCATCGACGAGTGCGGTGAGGAAGGTCGGCGCCAGGGCCCACGCGACGCCACCAAAGATGCGCATTCCGCCGCGATCGGTGATCCGTGTCGCGGCGAACCATCCACCGAGTACAGCAAGCGGGAGCGCAAACAGCCAGAGCAGCACCATGGCGAATGACGGTGCGCCACCCCACAGCGTTCCGAGCACCGCGATCACGCTGGCGAATGGGTCGGCGGGTCCGGTGATCTCGACGCCGACGCCACGCAGGCCCCAGGCAGCATCCTGCCAGAGGCCGGTGACCGTATCCCGCAGCGGCAGCAGTGCTCCGCCGCCGATCGCTGGCCAGGCCAGGAGTGTTGTGAAAGACGCGACGCTCACGACGAGGGCGCCCAGCACCGCCCAGGCACCACCGCCCGAGAAGAAGTTCAGTTCGCTGACCGCTCCGCCCTCGCTGCCGTGACCATCGTCAAGGCTGCGATGCAATTGCGCGCGGGTCATCCGTAGCGGTGCGATGCTCGACCAGTGCGCCGTGCGGAACGAGCGGATGCGCTGTCGTGACCGCGCCACGGCGCCGAAGCGAACCATGGCGGTCAACGCTGCACCCCACTCGGGGAACACCGATGCCGGCCGTTTGCCGATCAGGTGCACGATGGTGCGCCAGAGCGCGAGGGGCAGCAGCGACAGCCAGTGCAGCGGCACGGTCATCACTGGCGCGTAGGCAAGGCGGCGATGCAGCTGCGCAAGGCGGGTGACGAATGCACGCTGCGCGGCAGGTTGCGGGAGCGCGGCCGGGCCATCCGGGTGCACGGAGATGCGCGCGTTAGGGGCGAGGACGACGCGCCCTCCGCCCAGTCGTGCACGTACGCCGAGGTCGAGTCCTTCATCGGCGCCGGCGAGCGCGGCATCGGGTCGCAGACGGTCGCGCACCTCACTGCGAATGAGCACACCGCGGATGTCGGAGCCCAGAGCATCATCGCGACCGTCGTGTTGGCCCTGGTCGAGCTCACCGGCGGCGAGTTCGACCGAGCGACCGAGCGCTGTCATGGTCACGCCGAGCGAAACCATCTCGCGGTCGTCGTCGGCGTTGACCAGCTTGGGCGCGGCGATCGCCGCGGAGGGAGAGCGTTCCAGAGCGCCGGCGAGCTGTGCGAGCGCGTGCGGATGCGGCGCGGTGTCGTGCGCGAGCAGCCAGACGGCAGCACCTTCCGCGACGCGCGGCCTGGCCAGTTCAACGGCCTCGGCGAACGATGTGCTGCTGCGAGCCTCGATAATCCCCTCGACCACGCGTCCGACTGCCTCGCTGGCGCGGACGGACGAACCGTCGCCGCAGACAACGAGGGTGACGGCGTCTGCGCGACGCGTCTGCAGGGTCAGCGCGTCCAGCGTCCGCAGTAGTTGCGCGCGTGAGGACGAACCGGGACGCGCGACGATGATGGCATGAACTCGGGTTGGCATAGCCTGGTCAGCCTATGCGCTGGGTTCGCGGGCAGCAGTCACTGCGCCCGGCGTGCCTGCGAAGCTATGAAGAATCAGCCGGCTTGGCGCTTGAGCTTGCGACGCTCGCGCTCGCTGAGACCGCCCCAGATGCCGAAGCGCTCGTCGTTGTTCAGCGCGTATTCCAGGCATTCGCCACGCACATCGCACGAGGAGCAGATTCGCTTCGCGTCTCTGGTCGAACCACCCTTTTCAGGGAAGAACGCCTCCGGGTCCGTCTGAGAACACAGTGCGTCGGTCTGCCAAGAAAGAGCGCTGTCATCATCAGGCTCAACACGCCTGACCCCGGGAACCCCGAGATTGACCGGATCGACAAACCAGTTCTCGGGAACGTCGGAACGGTAACCCGTCATATCGTTCTCCTTGCCCTTACAGATGCCCCCCACCGGGCTGTGCGTTACTAATTACACCCGTGTCATTCGCTCCGGTCAAGTCGCGGATAGTAAACCCTCAAGAGCTCGTTGAAGGTTTACGGCGTGTCTGCGGCGTGTCGCAAGAAACCCGCAGGAACACGTCACTTTCCTGGCTGAGCGACGAACGCCTCTCCTGACCCAGTGAGCGTGAGCACAGCCACATCTGCGGTGGCGAAGGCCGCCGCCCCGACGGGGACCGACAACTCATCGCCGGAGCCCGACACCGTCACCGTCCCGCTCGTCACGAGCACCATGGTCGGCCCTGACACCTCGACGGCGACCGGGCTGCCGGAAAGAGTCACGCGTCGCAGCAGGAAATCTGCGACGTCAGCCGGGTATACGGTGACTGCTTCGGATGCCGCCGGACGCAGCACCGGCACTTCACCCGGCGTGCTGTCAAGCACCGACAACAGCTCAGCGACGTCAATATGCTTTGGAGTGAGCCCGCCGCGCAGAACGTTGTCGCTAGCGGCCATGATCTCCACGCCCAGGCCTGACACGTAGGCGTGCAGCAGTCCAGCGCGCAGGAAGATGCCCTCACCGCGGCCCAGCACGATGAAGTTCATCAGTAGGGCGACGACGACTCCAGGGTCGCCCGGGTTACGCTCCGCGATCGCTCGCCCGGCGGTCAGCTCTTCGGCGAACTCCTCCGACGTGGCCCCACCCAACGCGGAGATGATGTCGTCGACTTCGGCCTGTGCATTGCCGGACAGCAGCCACCCCACGGCATCCCGCAGTCGCTCAGCGTCATCCGCATCAGCGCCGCCCCGGAGCTTCTCGCGCAGCGCCGTGACGCCAGCCGACGAGCCCAGGACATCCAGCAGCCTCAGCGTGGCGGCAACGGGCCGCAAGCCGCTGAGCGCCTCGAATCGGTCACTGAGTGCGACGATGAGTTCGGGCTTGTGGTTCTCGTCTCGATAGTTGCGCGCGGGGTCGTCCGCCGCAAGACCTGCCTCACGGGCCCAGCCGTCGCGCGCTTGGGCGATGGTCGGGTGCACCTGGATCGACAGCGGATCGGCCGCCGCGAGCAACTTCAGCAGGTACGGCAGGGTCCCGCCAGTCACGGCATCCAGCGTCGTTCCTCCGGCGACATCGGCGGGATCGCCGGGGTGGTCCCCGAACCACACTTCGGCCTCCGGAGCCCCCGAAGGCTGGCGCCCCTCCAACTCGGCAATGAGCGAGGCAGATCCCCAGGCGTAGTCACGCGGCACATTCGACAGGCTCAACAACATGACTCCAGCGTATCCATCCCGCCGTGCCGCAGCGATCTGTCGGCTCGGTCACGGTAGCCTGATTCCGATGGCGCAGTACACGAAGCACCCAGTGGCAGCCCCGCCCACCGCGCCGGAACGCGAGTCGACGGGGCATCTGCTGTTGCGCGGGTACGCGATCGTCGTATTCTTCGTCGCCTTCGCGCACACCGCGATCTACAACCTCGTCGGCCAGTTCGGCGCCGGCATCGTGATGATCCTTCTCACGCTTGCCGCTCTCGCGATCGGTGTGCCGATGCTCGCTCGTGCGCAGCCGCATCCGTTCCCCTGGCGACGACTCCCCTGGTCTGCGCTCGGCTATGTCTGCTTCGCCATCCTCTCCGTCGCCTGGTCACAGTGGCGAGGCCCGACGATCCTCACCTGGCTGTTGCTCGCGGCTGTCACGGTGAACGCGCTCCTGATCGCGCACGCATTCAGCTGGCATGAGATCGTGCGCGCGCTCGCGTCTGCGTTCAAATGGATCCTCGGCTTGTCGCTCGCGCTTGAGCTGTGGGTGTCTCTGGCGCTGCGGGGTCCCCTGCTGCCGAACTTCGCCACGCTGCCAACGGGCGACCTCGACCCGCACTGGTACTGGGTGCGCGACAACCTCCTCGACGGCGGCCGCATCCAGGGAATCGTTGGAAACTCCAATGTGTTGGCGATCATCTGCCTGTTCGCGATAGTCACCTTCGGCGTTCAATGGGCGCTTCACGCGCGCTGGCACACAACGCTCGCGCTCTGGATGCTGCTTGCGGCCTTCCTGATGCTCCGCGCCTCCTCTGCCACTACCTACGTGTGTGCGATCGCCGCAGCCGTCGTACTCGCGGTGGCATTGCTCATCCGCCGCACTCGCACGCCGGGTGCACGCACTCGCATCTACGTCACTTGTGGTGCCAGCGTCGCAGTCGTGGTCGCGGCAGTGATCGTGTTCCACAAGCCACTTTTCGAAGCGCTCGGTCGCAGCGCAGATCTCACGGGTCGCACCGATGTCATCTGGACGAAGGTTCTTGAGCGCGCGGCCACTCACCCGGTGTTTGGCAACGGCTTTTCGAGCCCGTGGATCCCCACCGATCCGTCATTTGACGGATGGATCACCGACCACGGCATCACGGTCTTCCACGCGCACAATATGTGGCTTGACGTGCTCATGCAGCTCGGTGTCGTTGGCGTGCTGCTGATGGCGGCCGCGTACTTCGGCCTGTTGTGGCGGGCCTGGTTCTTCGCCGCTGATCGGCCGCGCTGGGATCTGCGCGCAGACCGACCGTACTCGCCGCTGACGCTGCTGCCCCTGCTGTTCACCGTCATCCTGCTGGTGCAGGGCCTCGCCGAGTCGACCCCGATCATGCTCTGGGGTTGGCTGATGCTGGTGTTGTTCTCGTTCAAGATCAAATCGGTGCCGCTGGTGGGTGTGGGGCTGAGCGAACAGTCCCGTGTGACGGAACGCGGCCAGACGGCGCGGCGCATCCCGTGATGACCTCCCAGGCTCGACTCAGCCGGCTGCTCGGCTCCGTCGAGATGGCACGCGCGTACACGATCACTGCCCTGACCGCGACGTTCGGTTCGTTCCTTATCGAGCGGATGACGTCGACGACGACATTCGCCACGATCATCCTCCTGCTGGGTGTGCTGGGAGCGGCAATCCTGTTCGTGCGTCGCGAGGAACTCTCCCTGCTGCGCGTCGCGCCGTCATCGCTATTGGCTTTCCTCGCCCTGGCTCTGGTCAGCGTGATCTGGAGCACCGATCGCTCTGACACCCTCATCGGCTGGGTGTGGATGTTCGGTTTCGCATTCATCGCAATCACCGTCGGCCACATTCGCGACACGCTGCAGACCGTGCGTGCAATCGGCGACACGCTGCGCGCACTGCTCGCACTGTCACTGGGGATCGAAATTCTCTCGGGTCTGCTGATAGACGTTCCGATCGCGTTTCTTGACATCGAGGGCAACCTCGCGATGGGCGGCCCCATCCAGGGCATCTTCGGCACCCGCAACATGCTCGGTTTCGTGGCAGTGATCGCACTCATCACATTCTTCATCGAGTGGCGCACCCAGTCGATCTCGGCTCCCATCGCTATCCCGTCCATCGCACTGGCCGGATTCCTTGCCCTCCTCTCCGCATCGCCGACTGTCCTCGTGCTGGCTTTCGCCGTCGGTGTAGCCACGGGCGCGCTGACGATCGTGCGTCATGCACCGCCAGAGCGACGAAATATCGTCCAGTGGATGCTGGGCGCGCTGGTCGCAGCGGCTCTCGTCGTCGCGTTCGCGTTCCGGCATCAGATCATCGCGTGGATGGGCGCAGGCTCAGATTTCTCCACCCGTGCCGACCTGTGGAACCAGATCCTTGATTTCGTGGCGATTAAGCCGTTCCAAGGTTGGGGCTGGTTCGGCCCGTGGCAGCGCGGAGAATATCCGTTCACCTACATCAACTATCTGCTGGACGATCGCCATCAGACCGCTCTCAACGCGTTCTTCGACGTGTTGCTGCAGCTCGGGGTCGCTGGCCTGCTGCTGTTCCTGCTCCTCGGCAGCGCGGCGCTGATCCGGTCGTGGCTGGTTGCCAGCGTGCGACGTTCGGTTGTTTACGCGTGGACACCACTCGTGCTTGTCACCCTCGCCGTCGACTCGATGTTCGAGAGTTTTACCATCTCCGGTGCTGGCTGGTTCATGCTCGTCCTGTGCGCGTTGCGTGCCGGACAGTCGCGCTCGTGGCGTGAGAACATCGATGCCGCGAACACCGGAGTCATTCCGACGCTGCGCCCGCAGAAGTAACGCCAGCCCCGTCAGTCGCGCTCAGCCGAGCGAACGCAGCTTCTCTGCCCAGGCAACGGCATCCCGCACGCCGTCGTCGACGGAACGCTCCGCCTTCCATCCGAGCACCGACGCGGCGCGGTCAACGATCGCGTAGGCACCGGCCTGGTCACCAGGGCGACGCTCGACCTCGACAACGGGCAACGGCTCGTTCGTGACGCGTTCGAATGCCGCCACAAGTTCACGCACGGTGACGCCATCACCGGTGCCGATGTTGAACACCTGATACGGATCGGATGTCGTGGCGATCGCATCGAACTGTTGCACGGCGGCGACGTGGGCCAGGGCGAGATCCCAGACATGGATGTAGTCGCGCAGCCCTGAACCATCACGGGTTGCCCAGTCGGTGCCGGTGATCGTGAAGGGCACTCCTGCCGCACGCGCCTGCATGATCTTGCCGAGGGCGTGTGAAGGCGTCGGATTCTGCAAACCGGTGCGAAGGCGCGGGTCTGCGCCGATCGGGTTGAAGTAGCGCAGGGCGATGGCACGCAGCCCCCCCGCCTGTGCCGTGTCAGACAGGATGCTCTCGACCATGGCCTTGGTGGTCGCATAAGGGCTCGACGGCGCCAGCGGTGCGCCTTCATCGACGCCCTCGCCCCCATCGCCGAAGTACACGGCGGCCGAGGAGCTGAATACGACACGGCCGATGCCGACCTTACGGAGGTTCTGCAACAGGATGACGGTCTTGCCGACGTTCGTGTCGTAGTAGCCGAGCGGGTCCGCCACCGACTCCGGCACGACGATGCGCGCAGCACAGTGCACCACGACAGCGATATCGGGGTGATCCACCACGATGCGTTCGAGGAGGTCAGCATCCGCGATATCGCCGATATAGAGGTTGCGTCCCTCGCCGAAGTCTTCACGACCGGTGGAGAGGTCATCGAGGATGACCGTCTCGATGCCTGCTTCCAGGCACGCCGTCGCAATAGTTGAACCGATGTATCCGGCACCGCCGGTGATCAGAGCCTTCATCGCGCCAATCGTAGCCTGCGCGCCGGTGCGCGCAAGGGTGGCGCGCTCTCCGCGGATCCTCAAGAGCAGAAGGTAGGCTACTCGATGCCCGCTGAATCCAGCTTGCGCCCACAAGGGCGGGGCGAAGCAATCTCGGAGATCTCACACGTGGCTCACGTCCTGCAGAACGTCGTATTCCCGCTCGATCGCGACCCTGATCTGCTGCCGCTTTACGCCGACCCCGAAACATGGTCGGTCATCGGCGAAGTGCCGGTTCGCGTTTCCAGTCGCGCGCATCTCGGCAACATTCTCGGTCGAAACAGCGCCCGCATCGTCTCCGGTCGCCGAGTATCACTCGGCACATACTTCAACGCCTTCCCCGCCTCGTATTGGCAGCATTGGACCAGCGTGCGCCAGGTGCGACTGACCGTGCGCACCACCGGACCGGCCACGGTGCTTGTGTACCGTTCCAACGGCTCCGGCGTGCGCCAGCGCGTAGACACCCGCGAAGTGATGGGCGATGCGACCTCGCACTTCGACCTCGAACTGACGCAGTACAGCGACGGCGGGTGGCTCTGGTTCGACGTCGTGGCCGACGAGAAGAGTGCCGTGCTCGAGGGTGCCGAATGGACCACTGAGCAGGAACCGACGCGGACAGGCAAGGCGTCACTGGGAATCACGACCTACAACAAGCCGGACTACTGCGTCGAGACGCTCCAGGCTCTCGCTGCATCTCCGGATGCGCTGGAGTTCGTCGACCGCATCTTCCTCGTCGACCAGGGCACGCAGCTCGTTGCTGACCAGGATGGCTATGCCGAAGTCGCAGAGTCGCTCGGCGAGATGCTTCAGGTCATTCGTCAGCCGAACCTCGGCGGCTCCGGTGGCTTCTCCCGTGCCATGCACGAGACGCTGCAGCGCCCCGAGAGCGACTTCGTTCAGCTGCTCGACGACGATGTGCGAATCGAACCGGAGTCGCTGCGACGCTCGATCGTGTTCGGTCAGTATGCGACGAACCCGGTGCTCGTCGGCGGTCACATGTTCGACCTGCTCGACCGCCCCAAGCTGCACGGCTGGGCCGAGGTCTTGGACGAAGGTCCCTTCATGTGGCGCAACCTCTACCAGGAGAAGATGCCGCACGACTTCGGTACTGCGAATCTCCGCCAGTCCACGCTGCTGCACATGCGCATGGACGCCGACTACAACGGTTGGTGGATGTGTCTGATCCCGCTCGACGCGATCCGTAAGGTCGGACTGGCTCTGCCCGCGTTCATCAAATGGGATGACGCAGAATTCTGCCTGCGCGCAGGCGAGGCGGGCTTCCCCACGGTGTCGATGCCCGGCGTTGCGCTGTGGCATGTGTCGTGGGTGAACAAGGACGACTCGATCGACTGGCAGGCGTACTTCCATGCCCGCAACCGCATCGTTGCCGGCCTCCTGCACTCGAACGTCCCTCGTGGCGGACGGCTGCTCACGCACAGCCGCCGCGTGGATCTCAAGCACCTCATGATGATGCAGTACTATCCGGTGGCCCTGCGCGCGCAGGCGCTGCGTGATGTGCTCTCGGGGCCTGCACATATGCGCGAGAACCTCGCGACAGCCATGCCCGCAGCGCGAGCTCTCGCCGCTGCGTATCCCGAGACGACCGTCCACCGCGACCCATCGACGGTGCTGCACTCTCGGCACGGACGTCAGGTCTACAAGCAGTTGTCGAAGAACAACCTCGACAGTCCGTCCGGCCTGAAGCTGCGCATCTTCACCATCTCGACGCTCATCTCCCATTGGCTGCACAAGCCGAACCCGGACAACGTGGCCCAGCCCGAGGTCGAGTTCGGCAAGGAAGACGCGCACTGGTGGCGGCTTCCTGCGTTCGACAGTGCGCTGGTCAGTGCCGCAGACGGCTCTGGCAAGAACATCTACACCAGGGACCGTAAAAAGTACCGCCGGATGCTGCGTGACACAATGCGCCTGCACTCGGAGCTGAAGCGACGTTGGCCTGAGCTCCAGAAGCAGTACCGTCAGGCGCTGCCCGAGCTCGTGTCCGACAAGTCTTGGCAGCAGATCTTCGAGGAGAAGGCATGACCGCGGCGCCCGCTGCATTCACCCCCGCGGCGGCGACCATCGTCATCGTCACGTACAACCGCTCACATCTGCTCACGGGCCTGCTGGAAAGCATCACCGTGATGGATCCGAAGCCGGGCCACGTCGTCATCATCGACAATGCCTCAGCGGATGACACGACAGAGGTCGTGGAGTCGTTCCGCGACCGTGTCGGTACCGAGATCGTCTACCGCAAGTTGGAGACGAACACCGGTGGCTCCGGTGGGTTCAGCGAGGGTATGCGCACCGCGTACGAGCTCGGCAGCGAGTGGATCTGGATGATGGACGACGACGTCGAGGTCTTCCCCGACGGCCTGGCGAAGATGGGGTCCTGGGCCCCGCGCTTCAAGAGCATCCAGGGCCGGCGCGTCGACTTCGACGGCAGCGAGTTCTACTGGCAGTATCGGATCGCCGATCGCATGGGCATCCCGATCCCGTTCGCTCCTGCCGGATTCGATGACTCCGGCTTCAAGGAGATGAACAGCGGATGCTTCGAGGGCATGTTCATCCACCGTTCGATCGTCGAGCAGATAGGTCTGCCCGATCCGCGATTCTTCATCTACTGGGACGACCAGATGTACGGGTGGCTGGCTTCGAGGCTGACGACCGCCGTGATCGTGAACGAGTTCGTGCTGCGCCGCACCCGCGAGATCAAGCAGTGGGACATGGGCGTGCGCCACATGAACGCGTCCAGTAACGCGTACCGGTACTACATCATGCGCAACCGCGCGTTCATCAAGCATTATTACCGCGTGCACGAGGCGTACAACCCGGTGCTCTTTGGCCTGGGCACGACTGCGACCTTCTTCAAGGAGCTGATCCGGCTCTTCTTCGTCGAACGCACGGTGCGCGGCACGAGCAACCTGGTCCGCGGCATCCGTGACGGTGGCAAGATCGGTCGCGACCGCACCTGGCAGCCCATGCCCGCATTGGAGAAGTGATGAGCCAAGAGCACCAGCCCGAAGCAGTGTGGGTGTTCCCCGAGGAGAAGAAGAGCAACAAGGGCGCCATCTGGCTGATCGTCGTCCTCTCCGTACTCGTCGTCGCGATCGTCGGGGTGCTGCTGTTCTACCTGCTGCCTCCTGCCGGCGATCCTGAACCGACGCCCAGCCCTTCGTCGTCAGAGAGCGCGACGCCGACGCCGACGCCCACTCCTTCAGTGACGCCCCCGCCGACTCCGACGCCTACGGCAGTGCCGACTCCCACGCCGACGCCGGAGCCTGTTCCCACTGAGGAGCCGGTTCCGACCGAGCCTCCGGTGCCGGATCCCGATCTCGGGACGTTCACTGCGGAAATGCAGCCGCGACTCGACGACGCATCGACCGGGCTCAACATCATCGCCGAGGGTGGCGAGGACCCAGCGCAGGTCGTCGGCAACCTGCAACAGGACGCGAATCGACTCTCCGACAGCCCCGCTCCGAGCGCCATCGCTGGTGAGTGGACTGAAGCGGTCGCGCTGTATGCCGATCGCCTTGCTGACCTGACCGTCGCATACGAGAACGGCGCCGACCCCGCCCCTGCCTTCGACGCAGCCAAGGCTGCTCTGCAAACTCTCCGCGCCGTAGTGGGCCTCTAACTCTTTTCTTCTGGTTGCGAGTCCTCTACGACGCTGAGCAAAGCCTCCAGCTCCTCGCAGGTGAAGGGCACTCCGACGTACGCACCATCCGGCAGCGTGCACAGGGTTAGCTGCGGGACGGGTGCCGGCACCTGAGGCCCGGACTGGCTAATCTGTAGCTCGATACGGTTCGTCAGCGTGCCGTCTTCCCACAGCTCGGCGCATGCCGCGAGCATCCGTGCGTCGGTGTCGCCGCCGCTCTCGACGATGGTTTCAATCCCGTCCAGGACCGACTGACCTTCCGGGAAACTCACTCCCTCGGCGCATAGAACGGTCAATGACTCCGCCGTCGGCTGCTCCTCCGGCGCCGATGTCGCAGTCTGAAACCCTAGGACGCCGAACACACCGACCGCAAGCACAACTGTGCCCGTCGAGGCGATCAATCCGGCGCGGCGGCGTCGGGCTTTCGAGGTGTGCGTCGCATCCGCGTGCACGCCCCGGGCGAGCTCACCGCGCAGTCGCGCACGGAACTGTGGATCGAGGGAACCATCGTGAGTCATCGTGCCTCCATCCAGCCCTCGAGCGCGCCCGGGTGCGTGGCCTCCACCGCTAGGCGCAGACGTTGCTTCGCTCGATTCAGACGTGTGCGGATCGTTCCCGAGGGGAGCCGCATCATCGTCGCCACTTCGCGCGGGAGCAGTTGTTCGATAACGCACAACGCCAGAACTTCTTGATCCGATCTCGACAGCTGGTCGAACGCCATACGAACGGGCTCCCGCATCCCTTCGAATGCCACGCGTTCCAACACGGCATCGGCATGATCGTGTACAGGCTCCACTCGCAGGCGGCTCAGCACCTTCTCGTGACGGATCCTGGACCGGGTCGTGTTGCGCGAGACGTTCGTCGCCGTCACCAGGAGCCAGGCGATGACCGAGCCATCCACAATGCGCACACGACGGCGTGCCCGCCATGCTTCCAGGAACACCAACGCTGTGACGTCTTCCGCATCAGCCGTGTTCATTGTGAGGCGCTTGGCGTGCCGATGGACACGGTCAACATGACGATCGAACACCGCGGCGAACGCATCCTCATCGCCTGCGAGTGCCCGCGCCCATAGTTCGGCGTCACCGTCATCGTCTTGATCACGATCGACTGACCTCACACCGGCTCCAGTGCGGACTGAACGACGATGCGTCCGTCGCCGTAGCGATCGTCCAGCTCCTGCTGCAGAGCTCCGTCCCGGTCATAGGGGGCCGAGACGTACACCGTTCCGGTCATCCCGTCAGAGCCCACGGTGTATCCGTACTCCTGCACGATCTCCTGAACAAGCGTGTCCAGTTCTGCCGCTGTGTGATCAGCGGTGACCACACAGAGCGCTCCACCCCAGACTTCTCGTAGGCGAGTTTCAGCCGCTGCCACGTCGCCGCGAATAGCGACATTGAGGATGTTACGGCCCGCATGCACCGCGTAGTGGTGCAAACCAGCTAATGGATCCGTGTTCGCAGGAACGGGAGGAACGAGGGTGTCGTCGATCCATGTGACCGCGTAGCCATCGATCTGCGCGGCGACGTCTGTCGCTGCGTTCAACGCTTCCAACGTCGCACGCGACTCGTCGATGATCTGCCAACCGTGCTCGGGCTCAGTGCACTTGGTGGAGAACGTGATGGGGTCCTCCGCCACGTCTGGCCACACGAAATCGGCTCCGTCTGAGGAGGATGTCACGGTGAATGTGGCCGCAGTGTCGTCATACGTTCCGGTGACCAGGTACTCTCCCCAGCGGGTGCCACCTACCGCGTCATACGTGCCAGGAACCGCATCCCAGTCCCAGCCGCTCAGATCGATACCATCCGCGCATCCGGGAGGGATGGATTGCAGCAGCCCGCCGAGGCAGAGCTCCGTGCCGTCACCGCGATCGATCACCGTGACCGGGCGCCCAGGCGTCAACAGTTCAACGACAGTCGGCGACGCAGCTTCCGTTGGCGCAGGTGCGGTTCCCGCCGATACAGCGCACGCACTGAGCGAAGACGCAGCGAGGGTGCCCGCCATCGCTGCCACGATGAAACGCTTCGTGATGCTCGCCGCCATCGGTCTCCATTCACTTCCGAGGCTATCCCTCACCCTGAAGTGTCCGCACCGCCAATTTCGTTACACAATCCCTTCCAGGAATCAGCGGGCGGCGGAGTCGGCGTTGTAGCGGTCTAGGACCTCGTTGATACCGGCATCCAGGACCAGGGCACCCTTGTCGAGATACAGGCCTCGCGTGCAGAAACGCCGCAGGTCGCGCTCGTTGTGGCTGACGAAGAACAACGTGCGCCCTTCCGCGAGCAGTTCGTCGATGCGCTGGTAGCACTTGTCTCGGAAGCCCTTGTCGCCGACCGCGAGCACCTCATCGACGAGCAGGATCGGCTCGTCCAGCTGCGATACGACCGAGAACGCCAAGCGCACCTTCATACCGTTGGAGAGGTGCTTGTACGGCGTCTCTTGGAACTCTTCGAGCTCTGCGAAGACGATCATGCCGTCGTAGCGGCGGCCGATCTCGTCGCGCGCCATGCCGTGCAGTCCCGCCATGAGGTTGACGTTCTCACGCACAGTGAGATCACCGACGAATCCACCGGTGAGTTCGATCAGAGGCGCGACACCCCCGTTGACTGTCACCGAGCCATCATCCGGAAGCAGCACCCCGGCGACGAGTCGAAGCAGAGTCGACTTTCCTTGGCCATTGCGCCCGACGATCCCAATCGACTCCCCCGGCTGCACCGTGAACGAGACGTCGCGCAGCGCCCAGAACTGGCCAGGACGGCTGCGCCTGGATGCGCCGGCGAAGAGGTCCTTGAAGTTGCGCCGTCCGCGTCGGTTGCGCCGGAAGTGCACTCCGAGTCCCTTGACCTCGATCGCAGCGGTCATCACAGCTCCTTCAGCACGGGTCGCTCAAGGGTGCGGAAGACCCACGTCCCCAGCGCGAAGATCGCCACGGTCACCACGACGCCGATCAATACGGTCATCTGGTTCCACTGGTCAGGGAAGAACGCCATCCGATACAGCGTGAAAATACCCGCCAGCGGGTTGAACGACGCGATCGTGTCGAACGGTGCGGGCAGGTTATCGACGCTGTAGATGATCGGCGTCGCGTAGAACAGCGCGCGCAGAATGAGCGCTGTCGTGCGCTCGAGGTCGGTGTACAGCGCGCACAGCGGAGCGACCAGCATCCCCAGGCCCATCAGCAGCATGACCTGCAGCATCATGGCAACGGGGAACCACAGCACGCCCCAACCGACGTGCACCATCTTGTCGGGGTCTGTCTCGACGATCGTAGTAACGATCACGAACAGCGCCAGCACGGGAAGGGAGAACAGGAACTCCAGCCCCTTGCTCAGCACGATCCGGTTCACCCAGATCGAGCGCGGGATGTTGGTGGAGCGCACCAGCTTCGCGTCTTTCTTGAACGCTTTCGTGAAATCCGACACGCTGACGTTGAACCATACCCACGGCAGCAGCGCGGTGATGAGGAAGATGATGTACGGGTCTTCGCCGACGTCGCGCTTGAATACCTGTGTGAAGACGAACCAGTAAATCAGGCTCATCACCAACGGGTCGAGCACTGACCAGATGTACCCAAGGAAGCTCGTCGCGTAGCGGACCTTGAGGTCGCGGGCAGAAAGCAGCCACAGCGAATGCAGGTATCGCCGGGGCGTACCCGGCGCCCCGACAGCAGCGTGACTCACGTTCCGAGCTTAGGCGAGAGTGTTGTTCCACATGGTCAGCGCCGAGCCGATCGCCATATGCATGTCGAGGTACTGATAGGTGCCAAGGCGACCACCGAAATGGACACCGCTCTCACCCTTTTGCAGTTCCCGGTAGGCCAGCAAGCCCTCGCGGTCTGCGGGCGTGTTCACCGGGTAGTACGGCTCGTCGGTCTTCTCCGCGAAGCGGGAGAACTCGCGCATGATGACGGTCTTGTCCGTCGGGTAGACGTCCTTGCGCTCCGGGTGGAAGTGCTTGAACTCGTGAATGCGGGTGTATGGGATGCCGGCATCCGGGTAGTTCATCACCGGAGTGCCCTGGAAGTCGCCGATGTTCAGCACTTCCTGCTCGAAATCGAGGGTGCGCCAGCTGAGCTCGCCCTCGGCGTAGTCGAAGTAGCGATCTACCGGGCCGGTGTAGATGATCGGAACCTGCCCCACGAGCGCCTTGCGGTTCAACGGCTGCGACTCGTCGAAGAAGTCGACGCCGAGCTTCACCTCGATGTTGGGGTGATCCGCCATCCGCTCAATCCACGCGGTATAGCCATCAGTGGGCAGACCTTCCCAGGTGTCGTTGAAGTACCGGTTGTCGTAGTTGTAACGCACCGGGAGCCGGCTGATGATGTCACCGGAAAGCTTGTGCGGGTCGGTCTGCCACTGCTTGGCCGTGTAATCCCGGTAGAACGCTTCGAACAGTGGGCGCCCGACGAGAGCGATGCCCTTCTCTTCAAAGTTCTGTGCCGACTTGACGTCGAACTCCCCCGCCTGGTCTTTGATGAGCGCACGCGCCTCGTCCGGCGTGTACGCGGCCTGGAAGAACTGGTTGATCGTGCCGAGGTTCACCGGCAGCGGGTACACAACATTCTTGTGGTTCGTGTACACGCGATGCTCGTAGTTCGTGAACGTCGTGAACCGGTTCACGTACTCCCACACCGTCTCATTGGATGTGTGGAACAAGTGCGCACCGTAACGGTGCACCTCGATGCCCGTCTCCGGCTCCGCTTCGCTGTACGCGTTGCCGCCAATGTGAGAGCGACGTTCGATAACGGTCACCTTGCGGCCCGCAGCCGCGGCACGCTCAGCGATGGTGAGGCCAAAGAAACCAGAGCCTACGACGAGAAGATCCATGATCTCTATCGTATCGGCGGAAATCTGAGAGCTTCACTAAGCTGACCTCAGACAGTGCAATCCGAAGCGCTCACCCTGCGACCCAAAGGTACAAACGACGATGTTCCTCCGCGCCCTGACGCTCCTCGCGAGCGCCGTTCTTGCCGGCAGCCTGCTGGCTCCGACTGCGGCCTTCGCCGCTGACCAGCCACCCGTGGATGACGCTCCGACAACAATGAGCACAACGGGCTTCAACCCTGGTGTCACACGCCTAGCCGGTGACAGTCGATACGAGACTGCGCTGGCCATATCCCAGCGCTACACCGCCGGAGTTCCGGCCGTCTTCGTCGCCACCGGGAGCAACTTCCCGGACGCGCTTTCTGCTGCAGCCGCGGCCTCGCTCGTGGGCGGTCCACTTCTGCTCACGCCATCCGATTCCTTGCCGAAGAACGTTCGCGAAGAGATCCAGCGACTCAAGCCAATGCAGATCTATATCATCGGCGGTCCAGGGGCGGTCAGCGGTGCGGTCTTCAACGCCCTGAAGCCACTCGCTTCGAAGACAACACGTCTCGGTGGCGCCGACCGATACGAAACTGCGCGCACCATCATCAAGAATGTGTTCACCTCCAGCGGAACAGCACTCATCGCGACCGGCCGAACGTTCCCTGATGCGCTCGCTGCCACCGGCGCGGCCGGCGTTCTCAACGCTCCCGTCGTGCTTGTCGACGGCGTGGCCTCGAAGATCCCGGATGCCACGGTGAAGCTGCTGCGTTCGCTGGGCGTACGCTCGATCACCATCGCCGGCGGGCCTGGCGCCGTTTCAACAGGTGTCGAGTCACACGCAAAGGCCTTGGGCTTCACCGTCCAGCGCCTTGGCGGCGCCTCTCGCTATGACACGGCCGCTGCCATCAACAACGCCTACTTCCCTGCCGGCAGCAGCAGCACGATGTTCCTCGCGACGGGTACCAACTTTCCTGACGCGCTCGCTGGTGCGGCTCTTGCGGGCAACCTCGGCGCCCCGGTGTACGTGACCCAGGCCACTTGTGCACCCAAGCCCATCCGTGAGTCTGTCTCTCGCCTCGGCGCATCACGCACTGTCGTGCTCGGCGGCACGAGCGTGGTCAGCGATGCATCAGCGAGGAACACCGAGTGCGCACAACCCCGCCCCGAGCGCACGAAGCCGATCGACGGATGGACTTGCCCCACATGGGCGCCGATCAAGGGAAACGCCAGCTCGATGATTTACCACGTCCCCGGTGGGGCGTTCTACGAAAAGACCAACCCGGAGGAGTGCTTCGCGAATGAAGGAGCCGCACAGCGGGCGGGTTATCGGAAGTCGAAGCTCTGAGAGCATTTTCTCAATCCCCACAAGGCACGAAGAATCTCAGGCAAGGAATCTAGACTGGCACTGCCATGACTCTGCAGATCTTCGTGCCCTTCTGGGGCGATCCCGACCTCCTCTTCCAGACAATCGATTCGGTGCTCGCTCAGCGCAATCCGGACTGGGAGATGACGATCATCGACGATTGCTATCCCGACGAGTCGGTGCCGGAGCGGATGGCTGCGTACGCCGATGCGCGCATCACCTACACACGCAACCCGAAAAACCTCGGCATCACCGAGAACTATCGCGAGGCGATTCGCCGCGCGAGCAGCGAGTACATCACGATCCTCGGATGCGATGACCTCCTGCATCCGCACTACGTCGACGTCATCACCGACGCCATCAACCGGCATCCGTCTGCCGACGTCATCCAACCCGGCGTAAAGGTCATCAACGAGCACGGGACGACGATCCGCCCACTCACCGACCGGATCAAACGCGGCCTGCTGACTCCACGCGGGGGCGAGACGATCCTCATCGGCGAGGAGATGTCGACGAGTCTGCTGCGCGGCGACTGGCTGTACTGGCCGTCGCTGACCTTCCGCACCGAGACGCTGCAGCGCATTGATTTCCGCGAGGGGCTGCCGATCATCCAGGATCTCGCCCTGCTGATCGACATCGCGCTCGATGGCGGCTCGCTCGTCTACACGCCGCCGGTGGCCTTCTCCTACCGCCGTCACGGCTCGAGTGCGTCGCAGAAGACGCTGCTGGATGGCCGCCGCTTCACGGACGAGCGCTCCTACTACGCCACAGCGCGCACGCTCGCAAAGGCAAAGGGCTGGAACCGCACGGCGCGCATCGCCAAGGTTCGACTGATGGGACGCCTGCACGCATTCACCGAGCTGCCGAGTGTCCTTCGGCACGGCAACCGTGCTGGACTAAAGTCGACTCTGGCTCATATCTTCGCGCTCTGACTGGAGAGGTGCACCCCATGCCCGAACACGTACTCATCACCGGCGGCGCCGGATTCATCGGCTCTCATCTGGCCCGCCGATTCCATCAGGACGGGCACCAGGTGACGGTGCTGGATTCTCTCTCCCCGCAGGTGCACGGCGCGGACCCTGCGACCACCTCTCCCCTGTTGCGTTCACTAGACGGTGTCGCGCGCGTGATCGCAGGCACTGTTACCTCCACCGACGATCTACGTGGGGCGCTGGAGGGCGCCACCATCGTCATCCACCTCGCCGCGGAGACGGGCACAGGGCAGTCGATGTACGAGATCGACCGCTATGTGAGCGCCAACGTCGGCGGCACGGCCAAGCTTCTCGACCTCCTCGCGAATGAAGAGCACTCGGTCGGCCGCATCGTCATCGCGTCCTCCAGGTCGATCTACGGCGAGGGCGCCTACCGCACCGAGGACGGCCGCACCGTTTACCCCGGCCACCGGGCGGATGCCGACATGGCCGCCGGCGACTTCGACGTGCACCACCCGGGCGAGGGTCCGCTCGAGCTCATCCCGACGGATGAATCGGCCGCTCTTCACCCCTCGTCGGTGTATGGCATCACCAAGCAGATGCAGGAGTCGATGGTGCTGACCGTCGCACCCACTATTGGCATCGAGGCGACCTCGGTGCGCTACCAGAACGTGTACGGGCCAGGGCAGTCGTTGAAGAACCCGTATACCGGCATCCTGTCGATTTTCTCCACTCTCATCCGCCAGGGCAAGGAGATCAATATCTTCGAGGATGGCGAGGAGAGCCGCGACTTCGTCTACATCGATGACATTGTCGAGGCGACCTTCCTCGCGGCCACGCTCCCAGCGGCGGCAGGCGAAGTCTTCAACGTCGGCTCCGGCGTCGGCACGACCGTCAACGAGGTCGTGTCTGCGCTGTTCGCGTCTCTCGGCCGGGAGGTGCCGACGCGCATCTCCGGCAACTACCGTCTCGGTGACATCCGTCACAACATCGCCGACACGTCCCGGCTGACCGAGCTACTCGGCTTCACCCCCGCCGTCTCATTCCGCGACGGAGTCGCCAAGTTCGCCGAGTGGGTTCTGACCGAACCCGTGGAGGCGGATTCCTACCAGCGTTCCCTCGACGAGATGGCCCAGCGGAATCTTCTGAAGTGAGCCGTCCCCTGCACAAGTCACGCGAGTTTCCGTACCGCTCGAACAGCCTCAACCTGTTCCGGCTGATTCTGGCGTTTCTCGTGCTCATCGCGCATGCCTTCTTCACCGCAGGCTACGACTGGTCGCCAGGATTCAACGGCGAGAACCTCGGCGGATGGGCGGTCATCGGATTCTTCGTGATCAGCGGCTTCCTGATCACCCGCTCTCGCCTGGGAACGGATGCCGGAACCTTCCTCGTTCACCGCATCGCCCGCATCATGCCGGCGTTTCTCGTCTGTCTGGTGATCACTGCCCTCGTCTTCGCTCCGATCGCGCAGCTCGCCACGCACGGAACGCTCGCGGGGTATCTGTCCACCGGGCCCACTCCGCTCGAGTACATCTGGGGCAACCTGTTCCTGCACGTTGACCAGTACGCGATCGGCACGTCGCTGAGCGATATCCCCTATCCGAACACCTGGAACGGCTCCCTGTGGACGCTGTACTTCGAGTTCATCTGTTATCTGATCGTGTGGATATTCGGCGCGCTGGCCGTCTTCCGCCGCTCGGTGCTGCTGGTCGCCGCGCTGTGGGCAGGATCCGTCGCCGTCCGCCTCGTCACCGCTGGCGGCACCTTCGCGGGCCTGGATGGCGACTTCGATCTGCTCGCACGGCTGCTGCCGTACTTCCTCGGCGGATCGCTCATCTACCTGGTCGTGCAGCGGTGGGGGTTCGTTCCCCTGATCGGTCTCGCATCGATCCCGGTGGCAGCGCTCCTGATGGTGTTCGTGCCGACCGCGGGTGGCCCGCTAGCAGCGCCGTTCCTCTGTTACGCGCTGCTTTACCTGTCAACGATCGTTCCGCAGCCCCAATGGATCGCTCGCAACGACGTCTCCTACGGCTTCTACATCTACGCATGGCCCATGCAACAACTCGTGCTTATCTTCGGCGGCGCGCAGTTCGGCATCGTCGTGTACATCCTCATCACGACCGTCGTCACCGCGCTCCTGGCGATGGCCAGCTGGTTCTTCGTCGAGCGTCCCCTGATGCGGCTGGCGCGCGGCAAGACGGCCGTCCGGGCGACTGCTGCGGCTTCGTAGCGACGGCTCAGGCACGCGAGCGACGGCGAGCCCGCCGCCGCGCTTCTGCCCACAGCCGCAGCAACAACACCCGCGATTGCAGCGCCTGACGCAGCCCGCGCGGGCGCTCACTGGACGCATTCGCCTCGTGCAGGCGCCGACGCACCGTGGGCTGCTCTACGTGTGCGAGCCCGCCGCACGCGTTCGCGAGCGTCGCCAGCCACAGGTCGTGTGATTCGGTCAAGTATTCGGGGAAGGGTGTGGCGACCGACAGGAAATCTCGACGGATCGCCATGGCGCATCCGAAATACGGCGCATCGCCGATCAGGATCTTCCACTGGTTCCGCCCACGACGTGGACCGTCCGCGGCGCGCAGCAGCCAGTCCCGTCCGGTCAGCGGCGAACGCAGCGGCGAACCATCGCCGAGCAGCACGAGGTTGGATGCCGCGACAGCCCGCTCCGCTGTGGCCGCCACCAGCAGAGCTCGCCGACCATGCACCCACACGTCGTCCTGATCGGAGAGCATCACGACGTCACCGGTGGCGCGCTGCAGCGCCTCCTCGAAGGTGCGGACGTACCCGTGGTTGGTCTCGCGGGCGTGCACGCGGACACGGGGATCGCTGATGGCCGACAGCAACGCGACAGTGCCGTCTGAGGACGCGTCATCAACGATGACCACTTCGTCCTGAGGCTCCAGCTCGACGAGGATCGAATCGAGCTGCTCGCGCAGGTACGCCTCACCGTTGTACGTGGCCATGCACACGCTGACTCTCACGTCGGTCATGCCCTCTCCTCCCTGGCGTCGGTGCCGATGCCGTTGTCAAGGGGATGCACCGGGTGCTCGCGCAATGCTCTTCGCAGCACCGACAGCAGATATCCAGCGACGCACAGCTCGGAGATCGCAACGGCCCAGGCAACGGCAGGTACCGAACCGAGCACCGCGAACAGGATGATCAGCGGGGCCCCAACGATGGCGCCGATCATGGTCGACACGGCGAGAGCGCGTACTCGACCCAGGCTCACCAGGCATGCGTAGCCGACCACGGCGGCGATGGCGATACCGACGAAGGCGACGCCCAGCGGCAGTGATACCGAAAGCGGCACCGGATTGGCGCCGACCGAAAGCAGCGTCGACACCCAGGGGCTGAGGAATGCGATCAGGGCTCCGGCGATGATGCCGATACCCACCGCCGACAACGTTGCGATGCGCATCCGCCGTGGTCGTCCGCCGTCGTCCACGGGCACCCAGCTCTGGAAGAACTGTTGGATGGGCAGCAGTGCGATCGATGCGTACCTGAACAGTTGGTTGGCCATGGCGTACATCGGCTGCAGCGCCGGCAGGAACGCCTCCACGGCAATCATCGGAAGCGTGACGTAGAGGCTACTCACGAGCGTTGCCGAGACGGCGTGCCGCTGCGTCGCCAGCAGGGCCCTCAGCGGTGTGCGGTCTTCGAAGTCATCGTCCTGCGGCGAGCGACGCACGACGAACGCCGAGATGCTCACCGCCGCCACGTAGCCGAGGCCCTGGAAGACCAGATAGACCCAGAGCTCGTGGGTGAACCAGACGCCGACCAGCCCGAGTACGCCCCCGATGACAGTGGGTACCGTATCGAAGAGCAGAAGCCTCTTCGGTCGGCCCTCACCCGTGAAATACCAGTTCGCACCAAGGTACGGCAGCAGGTAGACGGCAGCACCAAGGATCAATATGAGGATTTCGCCACGAGTGAGGGCGATCAGCAGCAGCGCGATGAGCGGGAAGACGCACGCGTAGAGCGCGGCGCGGGCCTGCAGCGACCGGCGGAAGAACGCAGGTCGACGATCTTCCTGAATACCCGCGACGGTCGCGGCACCCACGGCGCCCCAGCCGAAGGCAACGAGGATGCCGCCGAACTGGGCGACGATCTGGATGAGCATCAGCATGCCCCAGGTATCGCGACCAAGGGTGAGGATCAGCAGCGGGATCGCGACGATGCCGAGCAGCGTCACGATGATCACCGAGACGGTAAAGCCACTCAGTCGCCCCGCTACGCCGCGGATGCCGGCCGAGCTCATGCCTGCTCCATCTCGAACACCGGAGCGTTCCAGGTGATCGTCGCGGCGACCGGTGCAAGACCCGCGGGCATCCGCCCCATCCGACCGCGGACGGCCGCGGCAATCGCCGCGCGGTAGACCCGCCACAGCGCACGTCGCGGGCGTGCCACCCACAGTGCATTGACGAAGTGGATGCCGTCGAGCAGCGTGTCACGGAGGATCTGCCCCGGGGCGGCAAGGAGATACTCGCGATTGAGGATGATCCGGTTGCGCACTCGGTAGAAGTAGCGGAACGGTGTACTCAGCGTGGTTTCCGGCGGTATGCCGGGCAGTCGCACTGGGCGCCCGAAGAGCTCACGGCGATACTGTGTGCCGAGCGCATGCCCGAGGCGGATGCCGCTCGCGGCAAGCACCGCGAAGCCCGCACGCCGCAGCCGCAATTCGTACTCGGTATCGACCAGGTCGATGAAGAAATCGGCGCGCAGGTCGCCTACGGCGTCGATGACGGAGACCGGAATCAGCATCCCCGACTGGATGACATTGACCGCGGGGCTGTAGACGGGTTCGGCTCCCCCTCGCGCCTGACGAACCGCGGCGAAGTACTCGGGCACGACCACTCCGACGCGCACCCCGTCCGCGCGAGCGGCCTCAGCCGCGTCAATGAGCGTGTCGATGAAATCATCAGGCACGACGGAGTCCTGATCGAACGTCACAATCTGTTCGGCACCGTGCTCGCGCGCAGTACGGATGCCGTCATTGAGCGCCACGGCGATTCCGACGTTCTCCGGCTCGCGGACCACGGTGACGCCGAGCCCTGCAAGCCGTTCGAGGACCTCGTCGGCGGCAGAACCTGTCCCGTCGTCGACGACGACGACCCCGTCGACTTGATCCATAACGGAAGCCACCGCGCGCTCCGCAGATTCGCCGGGACGATAGGTTGAGAAGACCGCCCACACGGGCTGGAGATTCGGTTTCATCGCCCACCTAGACTAACCTCATTCGCTGATGCGAACCTCAAACAAGGAAGGCGCTCGATGACCCCCGAACGCCCCCACGGCGCGATCGTGCTCGCCGCGTACTCCCCCAATGCCGAACTGTTCCGCGTGCAGTTGCTCTCGTTGCAGAATCAGAGTGTGCGGGACTGGGAATGCATCATCTCCGTCGACGGTGATCGTGCGCCGGTGGCGGCGCTGGTCGCCGAGATCGTCGGCGAAGACACCCGCTTCCGAGTGATCGGTGATGATTCCCGCCGCGGCTTCTACCTCAACTTCGAGCACGGCTTGCGCTCGGTCCCCGCGGATGCCGCATGGATTGCGCTCGCTGACCAGGATGACCGCTGGGACGAAGACAAACTTGCGACTCTGCTTCCCCATCTCACCGACGTCTCTCTCATCTCCGGGCAGGCCCGGCTCGTCCAGCATCCGTCCGGTGAGGTGACCGGAGTGACCGATCGCCGAGACCGAGGCGCAGTACTCACGGTGCTGTCGAATCAGTTCACCGGCTCATTTTGCATCTTCGATCGCGAAATCCTCGGCGACGCACTGCCATTTCCGCGGGTATCGACGCGGGTGGCGACGCACGATCACTGGCTCGCCGTCGTCGCCGGCGCTCATCGTGGCACCCGCATCGTCGATGATGTCGTGCAGGACTATGTGCAGCACGCCGCGAACGTGTTCGGGGATCCAAGCCGCCTGGAGAAGGCAGGGATCGCGTCCTCCGTGCGGAACGTCCTCGGCCTCGCCGAACGGTACGAGGGTTCGCGTTCACCACGCGCGCTGGCACGGATGACGTTCTGGACCTACGTCGGCTGGCGCCAGATCATGGTCGACACCCTCCATGCCCGTCGCGGCGCTGCGGCCGGTGAGATGGACGCGCTGTTCGGATCCGGACGCCGCTGGAGTGCGCTGAACCGACTTCTACAGGCGTCCGAGCGAGCAGGCGACGTGCCGCAACGCTTCGTCACCGAGTACCGTGCGAGCTGGTTCGCCGGCGCGGTCAGCGGAGGTCGACGCGCCGCGAGCCGTGCGGTCACTCAGTCCGAGGACTGAGCGCCATCCGACGAATCTTCCAACCGCTGCACGCGCTGGTGCAGTGCGTCGGTCTCTGCACGCAGCAGCGCCGATTCTTCTGCCAGCCGACGGATCTCATCCTCGGCACTGCTGAGCTCCCACGACAGGTGGAAGGTGACACCGAGCAGCAGAAGGAGTGCCGCGGCGAAGAGCAGGTTCGACGGCAACTGCACACCGAGCAGCTGTGTGAGCCCTTCCCACATACCAGGGAAGATGCCGACGACCAGCACGACAAGCGCGATCACCAGCCACAGCACCGCATACTTCTCGCGGAGGCGGCGGGTCAGCAGCATCCACAGCACGACAACGATGATGACGACGGCGAGGATGATCCCGGCGATGGCGATCATGTGGCGCTCACCTTCGGCTCAGAGCGGCGGCCCGGATTGCGCATCACTGCAAGCAGCAGCGCGAACGCAGACCGGAAAAGGTAGACGGCGGCGCCGATCGGATGCTGGCTGGGCGTGCCGTGCACACGAGGGCGCATGGCTACCGGCACCTGAATCACAGTGAGTCCGGCATGGACGGCGGCGACCAGTGAGTCCACCGTGTCGCCGAGGTACTCCGCTGGGTAGTAGCTCACGTACTGCTCGATGGCTCGACGGTTCGCGGCACGGAATCCGCTGGTGACATCGGTGAGACGTGTTTTGGAAATTCGCGAGACGACACGGGCAAGGACAAGCATCGCCCACCAGCGCGGTCCGCGCACTGTGTACGCCCCCACCTCGGCGAAGCGAGCACCGATCGAGATGTCGGCATCTTCGAGCCCGGCGAGAACGCTCCAGATGTCCGCTGGGTCGTGCTGACCATCTGCGTCGACCTGAATCGCGCGAACGTATCCGTGGCGTGCGGCGTAGGTATATCCGGTGCGCATCGCACCGCCGACCCCGAGATTGAACGGCAGCGAAAGCACGACAGCTCCCGCGTCACGTGCGACCTGCGCCGTCTCGTCCGTGGAACCGTCATCGATCACCACGACGTCGAAGTCTTCTGAGGCCGCACGGATCTCCCGGACGGTGATGCCGACGTTGCGGCCCTCGTTCCATGCCGGTACGAGAACGAGGACGCGGTCCTGCGTATGCGTCATGCGTTCGTCTTCTTCCATTCGTTCAGCCTCGCCCACAGGCAACCACCTCGTACAGTCTGGCATCGCCTTCGCTGTCGATCAGCCGCACGGCGGGTGAGTCCTCGAGATCCTGCACGCCGGGGAGAGGATTGAGGTCCTTCTTATGCACCTCATCGCTACCGAAGTCGAGCACGTAGTCGACGTCGAGCGCGTCGATCGCCTCGCATACCTCCGGCATCGACGCCGCATCCGCGAGATGCTCGTTGACGAGTTCGAGATCGTCCGAGATGTCCATCAGCGCATGCGGCATCAGGACCTGCCGATCTGCCAGCGCATAGGCGAGCCCGGCACCGGTGTACGCACTGCCGGCGATCACGGCGTCTTCGGGCACGATCTCGTCCACCCGCTCCAGCAACGCCAACTCATCCGCGGTGAGCAGGTATGAGCCGTTGTCGTACCCATACACGTCACTGGCCCATTCCTGCGCTTTGGGTGCCACCTGCAGGTGGAACGCGATGAACGCCAGCAGCGCCGCCACGATCGCTACGGTGAGACGCACCGGCGCTGAGACGCGGCGGCGACGCAGCGCTGTGGCCACCGCGTCGGCGGTGCGAGAGATCCCGAGGGCTGCGAGCGGGACGAGAGCCACCGCAAATAGCGCGGCGAGTCTCGGCCAGTTGTTGTACCAGCTGCCCGTGAGCGCGTCACGAAGATTCCCCCAGGGGAATGCGAGCGCGGCGACGAACAGCAGCGCGCCGAGCGCCCAGAACGAGACCACGACGATCAGCTCGGCGCTACGCTCGCGCACAGCCCAGTAGAGTCCGACCAGGATGGCGATGCCGACGAGCCAGGCACCGACTGGATAGAACAGAGTCACCGACAGCACACGCCAGAGTGCTTCTCCGAGGCCCGCTTCTGTCGGCCACTGCCGCGTCGCCAGCGGAGGACGCAACGCGCGCAGCAACAGGACGCCAGCGACGGCGTAACCGAGGACGCCGACGACGATCCAGATGCGGTGGGAAAGGCGAGAGGTGACACGCCAGAGCCGCACGCCGAACACGGTCACCATGGGCGCGGTCAACGCGAGCCAGCCGACGAAGGCGCCGGGGTGCGAGAGCGCCATTCCCGGCAGCGCACCGACGACGACGAGCGCCCACCAGCCGGGGGCGAGTTGCCGGGCAGAGCGTCCGATGCCGAGCAGCCCCGCGGTCGCGGCGAGCGTGACCGGCAGCGTCGCAAGAGCGAGTTGGTACGGGTACAGCACTCCGAAGTCCATCGGCAGCAGTGGAAATGCGGGGACGGCGGCCGCGACGATCCCGGTTCCGACCATCACCGACGGTGACGAGCCCAAGAGCATGCGGCTGAGCACCAGGATTCCCAGGGGCCAAATCACCGCAGCGGTCGTGAGTGCGGTCGCGTTGATGGCGAGCGGGATGCCCGCGCCTGACAGCTGCACGACGATCGCCACGGTCGCGTGCCACGCAGAAGGGTAGAACGGCAGACCGCCGTTCGGGCTCGTCATCTGCCCGATCTCGAGCGAGGAGGCGATACCGGTATCGACGATGTAGCGAATGGCGTTGAGATGGAAGATGTTGTCGAACGACTGGGAGATCGCGTCCGGTGTCTGCAACACCCGCATGACGAGCAGCGCGATCGCGAGCCCCGTGACTACGAGCACCCCGACCGTCCACCAGCGCCAGCGTGCGGGGAAGCGCACAGTACTGTGCGTTCGGGTCGCGCGTTTGACGATCACGATGCCGGCCGCGATCACCAGCGCGGTAGCGAGTGCTGGCAAGATCGACCAGCCGACTCCGATCCAGCCGGCGATCGTGGATCCGAGCCCAATGACGGTGGTTGCGAAGATGGGAGCAGTCGCCGCAGCCCAGAGCCCCCGCAGCCCCATCAGCAGGGCGAGCGACCAGCCGAGTACGGCATAGATACCGAGGAGCACAAGCGCAGGCCACAGCAAATCAAGCATCTCCACGCGGTGCGCACCCTTCAGGCCGTGATCAAACACTCAGAATAGTCGGTGAGCCTTAGCGAACGCCGCGCGTGCGCTGCGAGTCGTGTGACACGATATAGACGTGAAAGGCATCATTCTCGCTGGTGGTTCGGGTACGCGGTTGCATCCGATCACGTTGGGCGTTTCTAAGCAGCTGATTCCGGTGTATGACAAGCCGATGGTCTATTACCCGTTGTCGACGTTGATGCTTGCGGGCATTCGCGACATTTTGGTGATCACGACGCCGCATGATGCGGAGCATTTTGAGCGCTTGTTGGGTGATGGGTCGCAGTTCGGGATCAGCCTGACATTCGCGCAGCAGCCGTCTCCGGACGGCCTCGCGCAGGCGTTCACGATCGGTGCGGACTTCATCGGTGACGACAACGTCGCCCTCGTCCTCGGCGACAACTTGCTCTATGGCCCCGGCCTGGGCAGCAAGCTGCAGCGTTTCGCTGACATCGACGGTGGTGCGGTGTTCGCATACTGGGTGGCGGAGCCTGAAGCGTATGGTGTGGTCGAGTTCGATTCCACTGGTCGGGCGATCTCTCTGGAGGAGAAGCCTGCCGTACCGAAGAGTAACTTCGCCGTTCCTGGCCTGTATTTCTACGACAACGATGTCGTGCAGATCGCCCGGGATTTGCAGCCGAGCGCGCGGGGTGAGTATGAGATCACGGATATCAACCGTGCGTATTTGGAGCGCGACAAGCTGCAGGTCGAGGTGCTGCCGCGGGGAACCGCATGGTTGGATACCGGCACATTTGATCAGATGACGGATGCCGCGGACTATGTGCGCACGATGGAGCGCCGCACGGCGTTGAAGATCGGTGTCCCGGAAGAGGTCGCGTGGCGTCAGGGGTATCTCACCGATGATGAGTTGCGTGAGCGTGCGGAGAAGCTTGTGAAGAGCGGGTATGGGACGTATTTGTTGGATCTGTTGAAAAGGGGACACGCATGAGCCGTCTGCTCGTGACCGGCGGGGCCGGGTTCATCGGGTCGAACTTTGTTCACCACGTGATCGAGAACACCGACGACCATGTCACCGTGCTGGACGCGTTGACGTATGCCGGAAACCGGGCATCGCTGGCGGGGCTGCCCGAGGACCGGGTCACGTTCGTCCACGGCAGCATCACCGACGCACCCCTGGTGGACGAACTGTTCTCCCAGGCGGATGCGGTGGTGCATTACGCCGCGGAGTCGCATAACGATAATTCGTTGGATGATCCGCGTCCGTTCCTGGACACGAACATTGTCGGCACGTACACGCTCCTCGAAGCGGCACGTAAGCATGACACCCGCCTGCATCACATCTCCACCGATGAGGTCTACGGAGATTTGGAGTTGGATGACCCGGAACGGTTCACCGAGAACACCCCGTATAACCCGTCGTCGCCGTACTCATCGACGAAGGCCGGCAGCGACTTGTTGGTGCGGGCGTGGGTGCGGTCCTTCCGGGTGCGGGCGACGATCTCGAACTGTTCGAATAACTACGGCCCCTTCCAGCATGTGGAGAAGTTCATCCCCCGCCAGATCACGAACGTGATCCGCGGCATCCGCCCCAAGCTTTACGGGGCCGGGGAGAACGTGCGCGACTGGATCCACGCCGACGACCATTCCTCCGCCGTGCTCACGATCCTCGATCAGGGTGTCAACGGGGAAACGTATCTGATCGGTGCGGACGGGGAGAAGAACAACAAAGACGTCGTCGAACTGATCCTGACCATCATGGGCCAGCCCGCTGACGCGTACGACCACGTCACGGATCGTGCCGGGCACGACCTGCGCTACGCGATCGACTCGACCAAGCTACGCACTGAACTCGGCTGGACCCCCTCGTTCGGCGACTTCGAATCCGGACTCGCCGCCACGATCGACTGGTACAAGGCGAACGAAAACTGGTGGGCGCCCTCCAAGGACACCACCGAAGCCTTCTACGCAGGGAAAGGCCAGTGAGCGACATCTTCGGCAAGCCGCTGCAGCAGATCGAGACCACGATCCCCGGGCTGGTGCTCTTCGAGCTACCAGTGCATGGCGACTCTCGCGGCTGGTTCAAGGAGAACTGGCAGCGCGAGAAGATGACCGCGCTGGGCCTGGAAGACTTCGGTCCGGTCCAGAACAACATCTCCTTCAACGACGCGGTGGGCACGACGCGTGGCATCCACGCCGAGCCGTGGGACAAGTGGGTCTCTGTCGCCACCGGGCGGATCTTCGGCGCCTGGGTAGATCTGCGCGAAGGCCCGTCATTCGGTGTGACCTTCACGGCCGAGATCGACCCGTCACGGGCGATCTTCGTTCCGCGGGGCGTGGGTAACTCGTACCAGACACTCGAGGCGAACACCGCATACGCGTATCTCGTCAACGACCACTGGTCACCGGCCGCCGAATACGCCTTCCTGAACCTCGCCGACGAGACCGCGGCCATCGAATGGCCGATCCCGCTGTCCGACGTCGAGATCTCGGACAAGGACAAGGTGCATCCGCGACTGGCCGGTGTGACTCCGATCGCACCGCGCAAGACCCTCGTGCTCGGTGCTGCCGGACAGCTCGGCCTCGCACTGCGCGCCAGACTCGGAGATGCCGCGCACGTCGAGTACGTCACTCGCGCTGAGCTCGATGTCACCTCCCCCGACCTTCCCACGGCCCGCCGCTGGCGCGACTACGGCACGATCATCAACGCCGCTGCCTACACGGCCGTCGACGTGGCCGAGACCGCCGAAGGGCGCGCTGCCGCCTGGGGGGCGAATGCCACCGCGGTGTCCGCACTGGCACGGGTCGCCGATAAGCACGGCATCACGCTCGTGCACGTCTCCAGCGACTACGTCTTCGACGGAACCGGCCACGGCGAGTACGCCGAGGATGCCGCGTTCAGTCCGCTGGGCGTCTACGGACAGTCCAAGGCCGCGGGCGATCTCGCCGCACAGACCGCGGCACGCCACTACATCGTGCGCACCTCCTGGGTGATCGGTGAGGGCAAGAACTTCGTCCGCACGATGGCCTCACTCGCGGAGCGCGGCATCGACCCGAGCGTGGTCAGCGACCAGATCGGCCGACTGTCATTCACCGAGGACATCGCCGCTGCGATCGTGCATCTGCTCGACGTGAAGGCCGATTACGGCACGTACAACGTCACCAGCGGCGGCGCGGCGCTCTCGTGGGCTGACATCGCGCGCGAGGTCTACCGGATCACCGACAACGATACGGCGCGCGTCAGCGACGTCACCACGGCCGAGTACTTCGCGAACGCGACCACCCCGGTCTCACCGCGCCCGCTGAATAGCACGCTGGATCTGGCGAAGATCACCGCCACGGGGTTCACTCCGCGCGATGGCGCAGAAGCACTGGTCGCCTACCTCGCCTGAAATCTGTCCATACCAAAGGTTAGATACCTAACCTTTGATATGGTCAGGCTTCCCGCCGGGCTCCGCTCCAAGCCCGCGGCAACATCACGCCGCCGTACCCGCGCTCATCGCAGCCGCACCTGTGGAATTGGCCGCTGCGACGCTCGCTCTGGCGGACGATGCGAGCCAGGAACTCGCACGGTTCGATGCCGAAGCGGGAATGGTCGCTGCCCCCTTCGCCTCGATCTTGCTACGCAGCGAGTCCGCCTCCAGCTCGGAGGTGGAGAACCTGACTTCCAGCGCTAAGCAGGTCGCCCTCGCAGAGATCGGTGAGTCGAAATCTGGGAACGCCCGACTGGTCATTGCAAATGTTCGCGCCATGAACGCAGCTATGGCGCTGTCCGATCGCTTGGACGAGGATTCGATCCTCGCCATGCAGGATGCGCTGCTGCGTGACACAGCGCCGGAGTTCGTCGGCCGTTGGCGCGACCAGCAGGTCTGGATGGGAGGCGGGAACATGTCTCCGCATACCGCGAGGTTCATACCACCGCATCAGAGCCGGGTTCCTGCCCTGATCACTGACATGGTCGCCTTCGCTCGCCGCACCGACGTCCCAGTGCTCGCTCAGGCTGCGATCACGCATGCGCAGTTCGAGACAATCCATCCCTTCCCTGACGGCAATGGTCGAACGGGACGCGCACTTCTGCAGGGAATGCTCCGTCACGGCCGCCTGACTCGCAACGTCACCGTGCCGGTGTCGGCGGGGCTCTTGCAGGACACTGACGCGTATTTCCATGCGCTCACCGAGTATCGGGCGGGGCGCCCGGACGTCATCGTTGCAATCGTCGCTGAGGCCGCGTTCGCGGCCGTGACGAATGGCCGCGCACTCGTGAACGACATCCAGGCGGCAGCGCACCGCTGGGACAGTCAGGTCGCCGCTCGAAGCGACTCCTCGGTGCACCTGGTGAAGAAGTACCTGCTACGTCAGCCGGTCGTGAACACGAAGACCACCGCCGACGAGCTCGGCATCAGCGAAGTGGCCGCGCAGGGTGCGATCGACCGGCTCGTCGACACCGAGGTCCTCGCCCAGATCAGCACGGGCAGGCGAAACCGCATCTGGCAGGCACCCGAGATACTCGCCGCGCTCGACGCCTTCGGTGTCAGGGCGAGACGCCGCCGCGGCTGAGAATCCGCCCGACGTCGTCGACTCAGGCTGCGGTGCCGACCACAATGCGCGGCGTTCCGGCCCAGAGGTCGGCATCCGTCGCGGCGCGACCGTCGACGAGCAGTTTCACGCCGGGCAGCTGAGCGGGCGACAGCATGCGGTAGTCGGCGTGATCGGTCTGCAGCACAGCAAGGTCGACGTTGCCGCCGAGCGCATAGGGTTCGAGACCCAGCCCACGAAGTTCCTCATCGGTGTACAGCGGGTCGTGCACGACGACCTCGGCGCCGCGATCCTTCAGCGCCTTGACGGTCGGGAAGACACCGGAGAACGCAGTTTCCTTCACTCCCCCGCGGTATGCGGCCCCCAGCACGACGGCGCGCAGGCCCTGGAGCGATCCAAGGATGCCTTCGGCCTGAGCGACCAGGCGCTCGGGCATTGAGGCGTTCAGCTGGCGCGCGACGCGCACGATGTCGGCGTCAGGGTCGGTCGACAGATAGAGACGTGGGTACACCGGGATGCAGTGCCCGCCGACCGCAATGCCCGGACGGTGGATGTGGCTGTAGGGCTGCGAGTTGCACGCCTCGATGACCTTGTAGACGTCAATGCCGTTGGCCGCGGCAAACAAGCCGAACTGGTTCGCCAGACCGATGTTGACGTCACGGTAGGTGGTCTCCGCGAGCTTGGCCATCTCGGATGCCTCGGTGGTACCGAGATCCCACACGCCGTTCGGGCGGGGAAGGTCGGGGCGCTCGTCGAACTGCAGCACGGCTTCGTAGAACTCACGAGCAAGACGGTTGCCCTCGTCCGACAGCGCGCCGATGAGTTTCGGGTACTTACGCAGGTCGGCGAAGACCCGACCGGTGAGCACGCGCTCCGGCGAGTATGCGAGGTGGAAGTCGACGCCCTCGGTAAGCCCGGAGCCGGATTCGATCATCGGCTTCCAGCGGTTGCGGGTGGTGCCGACCGGCAAAGTGGTCTCGTAGGAGACCAGGGTGCCGGGAGTCAGGTGCTCGGCTAGCGACGCGGTCGCGGCATCCATGTACTTGAAGTCGGGTTCCCACGTCTCATCGTTGACGAACACTGGGGCGACGAGCACGACAACGTCGGCACCGGGGATCGCCTCGGCATAGTCCGTCGTCGCGCGCAGCTTTCCGGCCGGGATGAGCTCAGAGAGCTTCTCCTGCAGGTGAGCCTCACCCGGGAAGGGCTCCAGCCCCGCGTTGATGGTGTCGACGGCCTTTTGGTTGACATCGACGCCGATCACGTCATGACCTGAAGCGGCGAACTGGACGGCGAGGGGAAGCCCGATCTTTCCGAGGGCCACGACAGCAATGCGCATGGATTCCAGTCTACGGGGTGGTCATAGCGCAGTGCCTCGGGAGTCAGTGCTCGGACGTCGTGACGCAGGCTCAGACCAGACGGCGCAGGAACGGTACGCGCCGCATCCCGATCACGATGATGAACGACAGGATGACGACGACAATCCATAGGAGAGCGCTCAGCGCGAAGGACATCGTCGCACCGGAGAACGGGGCGACACCCCGCAGGAAGACCATGAGCGCGAAGTGGACGAGGAAGACACCGAAGGCGGAGTCCGAGAGCTCTCGCAGCACCTTTCCCGCACCGATCCCGGGTCGCCAACCCGCGAGCAGGCTGTTCGCGCAGACGAACACCCCGATCGATGCCGCCGCGACGAAGGGGCCGAAGTAGCTGACCGGGGCGATGGCATCCAGCAGCGACCATGCGGGTCGCACGCCGTACTGGATGATCGGTATGACGAGCGCGATGAAGGTGCCCGCGACGGCAGCCGCCAGAGCCCAGCCGCGCAGCACGACGTCGCGCAGCGCCCAGCCCGCCAGGAAGAATCCGACGTAGGGCACCCACTGTGTGAGCGCCATGAGCGTCAGCGGCCGCTCAGATCCGAGCATCCCGAGCAGACTCGATGATGAGCCGGTGATCACGGTCGCCGCCAGTACGACGCCAGCGAAGATCAGCGCGCGGTGCTTTCCGCCATCGCGCAGGAATGCGGCGAGCACAGGAGCTACGGCATAGAGGCCGACGATCAGCCATAGGAAGTACAGGTGTGTGTACGGGCGTCCGTCGAGCACGAACGACACCAGTCCCACGCGCGTGACCGGCGCCTGGGAGACCCCTGTTCGGATCACGATGAAGTAGAACAGCGACCAGAACACCAGCGCCGGAGCGAGTCTCAGCAGGCGCTTGCGGTAGAAGGATACCGACCCCGCTGCATACTGCCGGGGCTCCAGCACGAGCGCGCCGGAGATCATCACGAACACGGGCACGACCCACACGAAGCCAATATCGGCGACCACTGCCGCCCACCAGCCGGTGCCGCTCCTGATCTCTGGGTTGCCGACCATTCCTGCGAAGACGTGAATAGCGACGACGCCGATAACCGAGACCACTCGCGTCAGATCGAGAGGCCAGCGGCGCGTGCGCTCGACGGCGCCGGCAACGGAATCCGATGTCACCGTCAACGGGATCCCTGCGCCTGGTCCTGGAGCACTCGGATGACGCGCTCCGCCGCATGTCCATCGCCATAAGGAGCGTCGTCGGTGGCATCCGGATGTGGACGTGACACTGCAGCAGCAATCTCTTCGGCAGAGTTCGCCAGCACGTTCCAGCCCATCTCGACAGTCTCCACCCACTCTGTCTCCGTGCGCACGGTGGTGCACGGGATGCGCAGCAGGAAGGCTTCCTTCTGTAACCCACCGGAGTCGGTCACCACACCGGCGCTGGAGAGCACCGCCCCGATGAGGTCGTGGTAGGCCAGCGGCGCGTGAGCGATCAGAGCACCCTGGGTGAGTTCGATACCGTGAGCTGCGGCCTTCGCGACCACACGTGGATGGGCGAGCAGAATCACCGGCTTGTCGAGACCCGCGAGGCTAGCAGCCACGACAGCGAGCCGCTCAGGGTCGTCGGTGTTCTCGGCGCGGTGGATGGTGGCGACGTAGTACTCCCCCGGCGCCAGGCCCAGCTCCTCGATGAGCGCGGATGGGCGGGCGCCGATGGCGTCGCGGACTTCGAAGAGTACATCGGTCATGACATCGCCGACGAGCACCGTGCGCTCCGCCAGCCCCTCGTTCGCGAGATGATCGACCGCGACCTGCGTCGGGGCGAGCAGCAGATCGGCCGCGTGATCCGTCATGACCCGGTTGTGCTCCTCCGGCATCCGCCGGTTGAAGCTACGCAGCCCGGCCTCGAGGTGCGCCACGGGGATGTGCAACTTCACGGCGCTCAGGGCCGCCGCGATCGTGGAATTGGTGTCGCCGTAAACGAGCACCCAGTCCGGTCGATGCTCGTCGAACACGGCATCCATCGCCGCCAGCATTGCCCCGGTCTGCACGCCATGCGAGCCGCTGCCTACGCCAAGGTGAACGTCAGGGGCAGCGATGCCGAGATCATCGAAGAAGACGTCGGAGAGCATCGGGTCGTAGTGCTGCCCGGTGTGCACGATGACGTGCTCCACGCCCGCGGCGACGGCGGCCTTGTGGATGGGGGCAAGCTTCACGAACTGCGGGCGTGCGCCCACGACGCTGACGATCTTCACGAGGCACCAGTCTACGGATGCTTCCCGAGCATCAACGCAGAGACCACCAGGTTGCGAAGGCGAAGCGAAGCGGCGCCTCGCGCGCGAACACCCGGCTGAGCTGAGCCGGCAGTAAGGCCGCCGGCGAGAAGAAGCGCCGACGCGCGCGGGACAGATTGTCGATACGCTCGTTCGTCTCCTGCTCGTCTGCCAGCGCGTCGATCAGTGCGGCATCCGCTCGCGAGAGCAGTCCGGGCGCGGCCGGCGCAAACGCGCGCAGGTCGTGCGTGAGGCGGCTCATCGCCGCACGGTCATCAGCAGCCCATCGTCCTACTCGGTAGTGCACCGCACCGAAGATGGAAATGCGCCAGAGTTTGGCAGCGAGCGCCGTACGATCCGTTGCGGACATCGCACGGGTGTGTTCATCTATCAGCAGCAGTTCGACGGCGCGTAGTTCTTCGTGGACGGGCCGGACAGTGAACGTGACGCGATCTTCCCCGTCATGGATCAAGTACTCCCCTACCGCCCGGTGGCGAACAATGGATGCTCCGGAGAACCACATCCGTGTTGTGAAAGCGAGATCCTCCCCCGTCGCCAGATCGGGAGTGAGGCGCAGTCCGCCGAAGCGTGCTCGAGAGAATAGGCCCAGAGGGGCGGTGCGATAGGCGAGGCGATCGCGTGCGCCGCGCAGACCGCGGTGCCGCAGCGTCGGCGGCGTCGGCACTCGGGCTCCTTCGGCATGCCGCAGGGGTGCGATGATGACGTCCGCTCTCGTCTCTGACGCCGTCCGCCGCCAGGCATCGATTGCTCCGGGCGTCAGTTCGTCATCGGAGCCCATGATGGCGATGAATTTTTCCGTGCACAGCTCGATGCCGGCGTTGAACGGACCAGCCGGGCTGCGCACGGTGTCGCGGAAGGCGACGAGCACGACGCGTTCATCTTCGGCGACCGCGCCGAGGCATGCCGCCATTTCTTCGATGTCGACGTTGTGGCAGATCACGAGGACACGAGCCACCGTCATGGAGCTCAGGGCGGAGGACACGGCACGGTCGACCCGTCGCCGGGCATCGTGCGCGGCGATGACGACTTCCACGTCTGCCGTCGGTGCCGCACCACGCGCGGTTGCATAGGCATCCGCGGTCGCGCGTCGGCGAATCTCCGGATCAAAGATCTGCGTCGCGCGTTCGGCAATCTCGGCAGCCGTCCGCCCCTCGTTCAGTGCGATGGCGCGTTGGATGCCGTCGGCGAAGGCCCCGGCGGACCGCTCTGCGACGAGAACACCATCCGGCTCGGCTACGAAAGAAGCCTGTTCACCCGAGGCGCCGACAACGACCGGCCGGCCGGCCACGAGCGCCTCAGCGATCGCGACCCCGAAGGTCTCCATCTGCGTCGGCAACACGAACACATCACCTTCGGCAACGACGTCGGGTACTGTCTCCGGCGCGACTCGCCCGCGCAGATCCCATCGGTCGGTGACGCCGAGCGATTCGGCAAGCCGCGACAGTTCACCGCGCATGGGTCCGTCGCCGGCCCAGATCAGTCTGGCGTCGACGCCGCGGGCGACCAGATCTGCGAGCGCACCGATCGCGATGTCCGGGCCCTTGCGCGAAATCAGCCCACCGACACCGACCAGCGTGATGCTGTCGCTCGCCGGACGTTCTTGCCGTACTTCCGGCCGGATCACCGCGTTCGGGATCACTACGGTCGGGCCACTACGGCGCCGAGCGATGGCGGCGGCAAGGTCATGGCCGACGGAGATCACGATATCGGGACGTGCGAGCAAGCGCGCCGTGAGCGGGAGCGCCGCGCGCGCAACGAGCGGCGCCGTCGACGGCGCCAGTAGCGCCGACCAGTGCTCGGTGTGCACCCAGGGTCGGTTCAGGCGCAAGTTACGGAAGGGCAGGAGCGCTGATGCCGCCATCGAGTGGATGAGATCGGCTGCTGCCGCACGTGCAGCGATGACCCTAGCGGCGCGTGCAATGCTCAGCGGATTCGACGGAGACATCGGCACACGCGTCACAGGGAAGTCAACGCTCGTGTCTTCAGTGCTCGCCGAGAGGTGGAGGACCTCGACATCGTGATCGGCACGCAACATCTCGATGTCGCGCGCCACGAATGCCCCGGTCTCCGGGTGCCCAGCTGTCGGCAGCCAGGTCGTCACAACGAGGATCTTCATCGCCCCGCCGTTCGGATGAGGTCGGCCGCGGTCTGCGCGGTCCGGCGGGCGTCGTAGTCGCGCTTCCACGTCTCTCGTGGGGCGTAACGGCTCTCCGGCGCGTCGAGCACCTCACCCATCGCGTCGGAGAGCTGCCGCGCGGACGCGTCCGCAGCCACCAACATCCCCGTGCGCTGCGAGTCCCCGACGATTTCTGGTGTACCCCCGACAGCGGTCGCCACGATCGGGATGTCGTGGGCGATGGCCTCCATGATGCTGACCGGAACGCCTTCCGTGGTGCTCGCGTTCACGAACAGGTCGACTCGCTCCTGACGATAGAACGCCAGGACGTCGATGTTCGCCGTCTGTCCGCGCAACTCGATGGTCACACGAGGGAGATCCATGCCGTCGACGGCCTCCGTCAACTCCTGAGACAGCGGCCCCTCACCGAAGTGCACCCACCGCAGCTTTGCCTCGGGTCGGCTCTGAGCCATTGCTCCGACGGCGCGGCGAATCAGGTCGACGCGCTTGATCGGGCTCACCGACGAGCACGACACGATTGTGATCGTCTCGGCTTGCGCGGGCCGGGTGAACTCCGCTGGCCCCCAGACGCCAAGCCTGCTGACTGTGGTCTTGGCTGCAATGCCGTGGTGCTGACCTTCCAGATAGCGTTTGCCGTCGGCTGAGATCGTGAGCACGCGATCGACGCGGGAGAAGTAGTAGGGGCGGTACGGCAGATAGCCGCTCACGGCGCGCTCCTCGTACAGGTCGTAGCCGTGCACGCGCGCGACACGCGCACGCACGCCGCGCAGCCAGGGCAGGCCGAGGCCGCCACCCATCGCCCAGAATCCGTAGGCGACGACATCGTCGGATCCGGCGATCGCCTGGCGTACCGCGACACGATGCGCCTGGGTGATGCCGACTTTGACCCCCAGCACAAAGAGTTTGGGATGCCTCAGCAAACGCCCCGTCCACAGTTCGCGCCAGGCGGCTGCGAGGAACTGACCGATCGCCTGCACTTCGAGAAGTTGGCGCGGTGCATCTTCCGGAGCCGGTTCGAACAGGTTTCCGCCGTAGCGCACGCCATCGGGAAGCTCGACCATCCCCGCAGAGGTATCCCGTGCGTGACAGAAGACGACAACGTCGTCAAATGCCGCAGCAAGCGCCTCGATCTCCTTCTCCACGAACACCACATCGCCGGTGCGATATGGGTACTCATTCGTGAATAGCAGGAGACGTGTCATCATTTCTCCGTTCGCGCCGGAGCGTGTATCAGCGTTTGCAAGGCCTGCGCCCAAATCTCGACCTGGGTCTCGCCGGAGAGGTCCGCAGCAGCATCGTTCGCGGCATGCTTCCATGCCGCGACCTTCTCTGCAGTGAGATCGTCGAGCAGTCGGGTGAGGTCGGACACGTCAAACCCATCGGTGACCGCGCCGAATCCGCGCTCTCCCAGCACTCGCGCCATTTCTGGCGATGGGCCGATCACGACGCCGAGCCGGGCCTGCACATAGTCAAAGAACTTGTTCGGCAACGCCCACGTGTTATTGAAGTTCACGGGTGGCAGCAGATGGATGCCGACATCGTATGAGTTCAGCGTCGCCGAGAGCTGAGCATACGGGACCGGATCGTGCAAAGTGATCCGGGGAGAGTTGTCCGCGCGGGCGCGCACCTCAGCGAGAAACGCCGGATCGTTTGGCGTGAGGTAGAGCGCGAGATCCACGTCAGCATCGGTTGCTTCAACGGCGTCGACAATTGCGAGAATGTTGCGATCCCGCAGCGCCGCACCTGAATGGACGAGTCGGATGGGATCGTCGACCGGAGTCGCACCCAATGAGGAGTATGGTGCCGCATTCGTCACGACTCCCGGGCGCATGCCGTAGACGCGCGCATACTCGTCTGCGATTCCCTGCCCGACCGTCGTGGTTGAGCTCGCCTTCACGACGAAGCGTCTACACATCCAGCGAATGAACGGTGCGACGAAGAGACGCCATTTCAGAACATCCTCCTTCTGACGCGGCGCGTACTCGTGCAGGTCGGCGTGCACACCATGTACAGACTCCTGCGCGAGGGCAAGGCCGACGGCATCCACGTCGTTGGCGATGATCGCATCCCACCGCGTCCCTTGCAGCGCATTCTCGGCGAAGGCGATCGCGTGGTTGCTCCAGTACGCCTTACGGAACCGACGCAGAATCAGCGATGCACGGTCGTAACGCCAGATCGGGAACGCGTCCGGAACACGGAAATGGCCGGCCACACCGTCGGGAGTATCGCCGTACCCGAGGGTATGCACCTCGAAGTCGGCGCACATTCGGTGTACCTGCTTGAGAAGGCGCGCATCCGACGAGATCGTCGAGAACGAAATGATCAGCAGCCGCGGCCTGCTCACCGTTTCTTCCCCTGCATAATGCCCGTGATGATGCGATCCCACTTCTCTACCTGACGTTCGCCTGCCAGCTCTGCAGCACAATCGGCGGCATGCTGCTTGTACGACGCAACGGCGTCGACAGTGAGCCGCTCGATCGCGTCGCGGAGAGCGTCGACAGTGAAATCTTCTGCCACGTCCCCCAGACCGTGATTTGTGACGTAGGCAGCCATCTCCGGCGAGGGCCCAACGATAATCCCCAGTCGCGCCTGCACGAAGTCGAAAAGCTTGTTCGGCAACGCATGACGATAGTTGAAGGTAATAGGTGGCAGGAGGAAAACGCCGACGTCGTACGCGTTCAGGGTCTCGACGAGCTCGGAATACGGCACAGGGTCCAGCACGCGCACGCGGTCGGTGGTCGCGGCATAGTCCTTAAGTTCCTCGAGATACGCCGGGTGATTCGCCGTGAGGTAGAAATCGAGCGTCACATCGGCGTCAGCGGTCGCAACGGCCTCTGCCATGAGATGCAGCTGTCTATTCGTCAGCCCCGCGCCGCTGTGCACCAGCCGAATCGGGCTGGACACCGCGGTGGGTGCGAGTTCGTGGTAAGGAGTCGCATTGCTCACAAGCTCAGCGGTGAACCCGAAGTTCCGCTTATACTCCGCGGCGAGCCCTTCGCTCACTGTCGTCCACGCCGTGGCCTTAGTGACATAACGCTGCACAACCCAGTTGAACCATGGGGTGATGCGCTGGAACCACGCCGGGTTATCGTCATGCAGGCGGGGGCTGTACTCGTGCAGGTCTGCGAGGACACCGCGCTTCGGACGCAGTTTCACCGCGACGGGGACTGCTTCCACGTCGTTCGCAATGATGACGTCGAACTTGCGCCCCTTCAGGGCGGCCATGGACCACTTCACCGCAGAAAGCCGCCAGTACACCTGTCGATAGCGCTTGAGAGTGATGAGCTTGCCATCGAGGTCGTTGTACCGGACGTCACGAGGCATCGAGATATGCTCGACGACGCCGTCCGGAGTGTCGCCGTATCCGAGAGTCGTGACATCGAACCTTTGCGTGAAGCGGGCCACTTGCTTTAGCACGCGCGCGTCACCAACAATCGGCGAGTACGACAGGATCAACATCGTCGGGCGTTCGGTCACCGCGACCTCTTTCTCTCACGCTTACAGAAGTACAGCGCATAGCGCCGTAGGGTCGATTCCCTCGCGAAGCTGTGCAGAATATCGGGAGTCAGCCAACGCCGCGCTCTGCCAGCGCCACGCCCTTGTATGACGGCGGAGGCAACGGCGGACGCCACGACAGATTCGCGCTGTAGAGCGTCAATAACCGCGCGGTCCTGCTTATTGAAGGGCAGGATTGCCGCAGGCGCAACGCGCAAAAGTCGCTTTTGGAGGTCAGCAAGTTCGGCCGTCTGCGCGTCTGAAAGCTCCTCGGCCAGCGCCTGCGCGGTACCAACGACACTCACGCGGATGAGTTTGACCGCCAGCGCGGTACGTTGCGCGGGTGTGAGGTCATCGAAGACACCATCGTCCAGAAGCCGAACCATCGGCTCGAGCCGCTCCTGCATCGTCATCGCGCCGTACGTTGTACGCTCCACCGCATCCTGACCGATTACGTAGGAGCCGAGCCCACCCAGAAAGTCAATCCGGCCGCCCTGTGCCCACAGTCGAATGCCGAATTCGAAGTCCTCGCCTACGCGCATGCCTTCACGCATACTCAGGCCCAGCTCACGCATTCGGGCCGTACGAATCAGCCCGAGCGGTGCTGTGCGGTAAAACAGACGGTCCTTCGCCGCGTCCAGCCGGCGCCGTCGACCGAGGCGAACCAGCGGGTTCGGCATGATCGTCTCGCCCTGCAACCGGATCTGTGCGATCGCCGCATCCGGTCGCTCCGTCGCAACGTGCTGCGCCCACGCGCGCATCGTGCCAGGCTCGAGAAAATCATCCGAGCCCATCACACCGCAGTACTCTGCCTCAACGTGCGCCAACCCATGGTTGAACGGGCCGGCGGCGCTGCGAATGCCGTCTGCGAATGCCAGCACGCGAGTATCACCTGCAATACCAGCCAAACGTTCACGGAGCGGTTCTGGATCAATCCCATGTGCGACGACCGTAACGCGCACGAGGTCGCGGACATCGGCATCCTTCAGTACGGAAGCAACTGCGCGTTCCAGCGGGCGTCGCTCGTCATGGCAGGCGATCACAAGTTCGACGAGCGGGCTGCTCACGCCAGTCCAGCCAGCTGGGCCTGCTCCGCAAAATTCGGAACCCGCTCGACGAGCTCGTCGAACGTGCCGCGGTCGGCGATGGTGCCGTCCTGCATGAAGCAGACGAGATCGCTGTCCCGAATCGTCGAGAGACGGTGTGCAACCGAGACGATGGTGACTTGCCCCTTCAGCCCGCGAATGGCTTCAGTGACCTTCGACTCGGTCTTCGTGTCGAGTGCGCTGGTGGCTTCGTCGAGGACGAGAATAAGCGGATCGCTGTAGAGCGCGCGCGCAATTCCGAGACGCTGGCGCTGACCGCCGGAGAGGGACATCCCACGTTCGCCAATGCGACCGCGCATCTGACCATCACGATTCTCGATCGTGTCCCAGAGCTGCGCGCGCTCCAGCGACGTGCGAACTCGATCGAAATCGATCTCGCTGTCGTCCCATGAGAGTGCGACGTTCTGTGCGATCGTGCCGTCGAAGAGGGAGACATCCTGGGGAACGTAACCCACTCGAGAGCGCCAGTCAGCGAGGACATCATTAAGATTCTGGTCATCCAAGAAGATCGTGCCCTGCTGCGGGACGAGCAGTCCCAGCAGGACATCGACAAGAGTGGATTTTCCCGCGCCGGACGAGCCGACCAGCGCCAACGAGCTCCCGATCGGAATCTGCAGATCGATGTCATGTACGGCAGGCGTATCCTCGTGCTTGGGATAGCCGAAAGATACGCCCTCGAGAGTCAAGGTCCGTGGCGACTCCCGAATCTCGTCCTGGCCCAGAGTCTCCGCGACCTCGATGTATTTGGCGGATACCTGGATATCGAAGATGACTGCCTGCACATGCGGCACGTTTGCTGATGTGGTCGTCACAATCGACTGGAAACCCGTGAGCGAGGGAACCAACCGGAACCCGGCGACTGCGAACAACGCGACTCCCGCGAGAGCCTCGTCCATGCCACCGATGGCATATCCGATGCCGCCGATGATCACGAATCCGCCGACCAGGGCCGAGTTGAGGACGAATCCAGGAACGGACCCGAGGAAGTTCATGTTCGCTCGTGCCCGCGTGCTGAACGAACGGTTGTAGTTCACCACATCGGCGACTTCACCGGTTTTGTTGCGCAGCGTGATCTCTTTGAGCGCCTGCATCATCTCGGTCATCAGCGTCGCGACTTTGAACGAGTAGTCACGGGAGACTCGTCCTGCCTGGATCGCTCGCCCAGACACCACCCAGTACAGCAGCGCCATGATCAATCCCAGATAGACCACGGTGATGAGCGCGGTCAGCGGCTGCGCGATGATGATGATCACGATGATCAGCGAGAAGCTGACGGTGAGCGCGGGGAGCTGAACGATGGGCAGGAGGAAGCCGCTCACCGCATTCGCGATTCCCACATCAGCGATGCGGACGATCTGTGCAGTGTTCCGTCCGAGACGGTAGGTCCAGGGTGCCTTGATGTAGCTGTCGAAAAGCTGTCGACCGATCTCGAGCTCGAACTCTGCAAATCTCCGGGTGGCGAACCACTGCTGAAGAAGCTGAAGTACCGACTTAATCAGGATCAGAATCGCAACGGCGCCAATGAGCCATATATAGGAGTCTGTGCTGATCGTACCGACCACCGGCAAATTAATGGGTGCACGGGCAATCATCGGAGCAAGACTGAGCGCGAGCAGCATAATTGCGACGATATCGAGCACCGTGAGTAGGCAGGAGACGACGATGTACCGAACAAGGTACGAACGTGCGTCCCCGGGGAGGTAAGCCATGAGCTCCCGAAAAGTCTTCGCGATGAGCTTCATGAGATATTTCCCTCCCGGGATGGGTCAGTCGGCATTGTTTCAGTCTCCCATGCCGGGATCTGCGTCAGGCGTCGCGATCCCCAGGTATGCACCCAGCACCGCGCTGGAGCGGGCGCCGTCATGCACTTCTCTAATGAACGCTGGTCCCGTCACCGCCACAGATTGCGCGTGCGTCGGGTCTGTGACGAGTCGGCGAATCGTCGACTCCAGATCGGCCGCGCTCGACTCGATGATCGGTAGATCTCGGCTGGTGAACGCGCGTACCCGCCTGCGAACCGCGTCCGAAACGTGACTCACGACGACTCGCCCGCTGGCGAGTGCCTCGCAGGCAGCCACGCCATAGATGCCCAGCGAGAACTGGTCCAGCACGATGTCGGCGTCGCCGTACACGGCGGGCATTTCGGCTGCCGGAATGCCGACGAGCTGGCGATATTCGATGATCCCCTCCGCATCCAAAGCTCGCACGGCGTCCGCGATAAGCGAAGTCCCCTTCAGCCCGGCTCTGCTCGGCGCATGAACGACCACCGGTCGTTTACGTGTCAACGGCAGAGCCGTTGCCGCAGCGGCCCACCGCTGCGGATCGACGACGACGGGTAGCCACGTAGCGCCGGGAGCGGAGTCAAGCAGGTCCGGTGTCGATACGAAACTCTGGATACCAGGTGACGCCATCAGCGCGTGGTTCGCCCTGGCGATCTCCTCCAGTCGCTCCTGCTCAGGGTAAGAGCCGTGTCGAAAGGGAGAATCTTGCTCGGTGCGAGCATGAACACTGGGGATTCGAATGTCGCTCCCATGCCAGAGCAAGGCGACTGCGATGCCGTTTCGTTGCAGCACCCGGAGGTCATCACCGGCCGGTCCGTTGCCGAGAAGAGGTCGACCAGATTCCATCAACACGTGGGTGAAGTTCTTCTGGATCGCTCGCCGCTGTGCGCGTTGCCACCGCCGATTCGACACGAAATATGCGGTCGACACCGTGTGATCGGCAGGGAAGTGGAAGGCATCGCCGGCGCCGCGATACATGAAGTTGGCCGCTGCGACGCCGGGGAGCCGTTCTGCTGCCCTCGCCCAGGCATACCCCTGCCCGGCAGAGTTCACCGGTCCGACGAGAAGGCATCGCGGCGCCTGAGCAACCTTCGTGACGCCGGCCGCGCGGAATTCTGCACGTCTCCACGGCAGCATCCGCTCAGCGAGAGGCAATGGAAGAGACCCGACGACGACCTGTTTGAGCCGTTGCAACTTACTCATGACGCTGTCGGTATCGTCTCCGAATAGCCTTTAGACCGTCGCCAGCGAAACAGCGACGCCGGTGCGGGCAGATTCCAACGCAGCCTCGACAACGGCCAGCGTGCGCTGGCCCTGCTCCATTGTCACGATGTCGGTGTCCTTGCCAAGCACAGCGTCACGGAACGCTTCGTGCTCAACCCGCAGCGGCTCACGCTTAGCGAACGCGTAGCGCGTGACATCGCCCTCGGACACACCGCGGAAGCTGGAGACGGACTCCCACTCGAGCGGGATCGTGCCGTTGGCGTAGAAGGTGAGGTCGCCGGTGGAGGTATCGGCGACGAAGGCGCCCTTCTCCCCCGTGACGACGGTGAGGCGCTCCTTCATGGGGCTGAGCCAGTTCACGATGTTGTTCACGATGACACCGGATGCGGTGCGCCCGGTGATCGTGATCATGTCCTCATGCTCGCGGCCCGACTTGAACGCCGTCTGCGCGAAGATGCGCTCGTAGTCGCTCTGCACCACCCAGGCGGTGAGGTCGACATCGTGGGATGCGAGGTCTTTGGCCACACCGACATCCGCGATCCGCGAGGGGAACGGCCCCTGCCGCCGGGTCGCGACCTGGTAGACCGCGCCGAGCTCCCCCGCCGCGATCCTGCGACGCAGTTCCTGCAGCGCAGGGTTGAAGCGTTCGATGTGTCCGACGGCGCCGACCAGACCGGCCGCAGCGAAGGCATCGACCATACGCTGCCCAGCCTCGAGGGTGTGTGCGATCGGCTTCTCGACGAGCGTGTGCACGCCGGCGGCGGCCAGCTTCAGCGCCGCATCCTCATGGAAACGTGTCGGAACCGCGACCACGGCGATATCGATACCCACCGCGATCAGCGCTTCGATGTCGGGAAGGATCGCAAGATCACCGGCGACACCGTGTGGGTCGCCCCCAGGATCGGCGATACCCACGAGGTCGACACCTTCGACCTCGCGGAACACCCGGGCGTGGTGGCGGCCCATCATGCCAACGCCGAGAAGTCCGGCACGCAACGCCATCAGGCGCCTGCCTTCGCGACGGTGTTCACCGCGGCGACGATGCGCTCGAGGTCGTTCTGGCTGAGCGAGGGGTGCACCGGCAGGGATGCCACTTCACGCGCAGCCCGTTCGGTCTCCGGCAAATCAAGACCGGGTGCATACGGCGCCAATGACGGCAGACGGTGGTTCGGAATCGGATAGTAGACGCCTGCGCCGACGCTGTGTTCGCTCTTGAGCGCGGCGACGAAGCCGTCGCGGTCTTCCGGCACCCGGACCGTGTACTGGTGATACACATGCACCGCACCCTCAACGACCACCGGAACTACGACGCCCTGCAGGTTCGCGTCAAGGAATGCGGCGTTGTTCTGACGGGTCTTGGTCCACGCGTCGATCTTCGTCAACTGCACACGACCAATCGCCGCATGAATGTCGGTCATGCGGGCGTTGAACCCGATGATCTCGTTCTCGTACTGCCGTTCCATGCCCTGATTGCGCAGCAGTCTCAGGCGACGCGCGATCTCATCCGTCGCCGCGGTCACCATGCCGCCTTCACCGCTGGTCATGTTCTTCGTCGGGTACAGGCTGAACATCGCGAACTCGCCGAACGAGCCCACCGGTCGTCCATCAAGGGCAGCACCGTGCGCCTGCGCAGCATCTTCGTACAGCGCGACACCGCGGGCACCGGCCAACACCTCAAGCTCACGCATGCGCGCGGGGTGCCCATAAAGGTGCACCGGAAGGATGCCCTTGGTCTTCGGAGTGATCGCGGCAGCGACTGCCTCAGGATCCAGCGAGAACGTCTCCGGCTCGATGTCAACGAACACCGGAGTTGCGCCGGTGAGCGCGACAGAGTTTCCTGTCGCCGCGAACGTGAACGAGGGAACGATGACTTCATCTCCCGCGCCCACACCAGCGGCCAGCAGACCCAGGTGAAGCCCTGCGGTGCCCGAGTTCACGGCAACCGATGCGCGCCCAGGAACGAAGTGCGCCGAGAACTCCTGCTCAAAGGCCGCGACCTCCGGCCCCTGGGCAACCATGCCGCTGCGAAGAACGCGATCGACAGCCTCACGTTCCTCGTCGCCGATGATCGGCTTCGCGGGGGGAATGAAATCGCTCACACGGTCTCCTTGGTCAGTATTCCGTCAGTCTCGATGTAGCGTGCGCCACTGCTTGGGCACATCCACACGCCATCTGTATCTCCGGCAGTCAAAGGCACACCGGATTCACCCACCCAGCCGATGCGCTTGGCCGGAACACCGGCAACCAGCGCAAAGGCGGGGACATCTTTTACGACGACCGCGCCTGCGGCGACAGTTGCCCATTCACCGATCGTCACCGGAGCGACGCAGGTCGAACGTGCACCGATCGCGGCGCCGCGCTTGATTGTCACCCCGACCGGTTCCCAGTCATGAGCGCTCTTCTGCGAGCCGTCCTCATTGATCGCACGCGGGTAGGTGTCGTTGGTGAGCACGACGGCTGGTCCGATGAACACTCCGTCGCCGAGTCTCGCCGGTTCATAGACCAGCGCGTAGTTCTGCACCTTGCAGTTGTCGCCCATGACAACGCCGGTGCCGACGTAGGCGCCGCGACCGATGATGCAGTTCTCACCCAGCTGCGCCTGTTCTCGAACCTGAGCGAGGTGCCAAATCGATGAGCCTTCACCTATAGATGCGTCAGGCGAGACATCAGCCGACTCGGCAATCCGCACACGGGACGGGGTGGTCACAGAACTCTCCTTGTGCCGACACCGCACATCACGGATGCTCGACGGTCACCAAGTCTATCGTTGGGCGCCTGAATCGCCGCTCAGATTCCGCCCGTGGTGGTGCCTGTCGCGGCGCGCACGGCGCGCGCCGCCCGGTCGCCAGCTGCAGCCAGCGAATAGTTCTCGTCGATCCAACTGGCACGCGTCTGCCGACGCTGCTCGGTATGACCCGACTGTGCCTGCTCGATGAGTCGTCCCATCGCAGCAGACACCTGCTCGGTGACGAAGTCGACAGACTCTCCCAGCTCACCGTCGCGTACGACCTGGCCGCCGGTGGCGGCACCGGCGAAGAGCACCGGGGTGCCGCACGCGCCCGCTGCGTAAGTCTTCGTCGGACGCGCGAAGTCATACCCGATGCCGGGGACGATGCTCACCAGAGCAGCCGCCGCACCGCGAATCCATGAGGCGGATTCCGCCGGGCTGACGACTCCGCCGAAATGAACGCGATCGGGAGCGAGCTCTGCTGCCAGAGCGCGTAGCCCCGCCTCTGCCGACCCCTGCCCGAAGAAATGAAGGTCCACCTCTTGATCCAGCTGCGCGAGCGCACGGATGAAAATTCCCGGCTCTTGCCACTCCGACATCGTGCCGGTGTAGACGAAGTAGGCACGCTCCACGCTCCGTGGATTCACGTCTGTGTTGAAGACACGTGTATCGATCCCGTTACCAACTTCAGTGATCCGCACGTCTTCCGCTCCCAGGGCGATGAGTCGCTGCGTCACCTCTGGTGAGACCGAGAGAACACGACGTGAGCGTTTCAGCACCTGTGATTCCATCCAGCGCATGATCGCGATCACGGGCGCGGACGCCCCCATCGCGATAACGCCATCCGTCCAGACGTCACCGGGGTAATAAACCAGCGGCGTGCGCTTGAGCCATGCCGCCACCAGCGCAATCATGCCGGTCGTCGGCGGAGCTTCAGCGACGATCACATCGGCGCGCGTGACGAGCAGACGGAAGAACGCAGGAATGTCGAACGAGAGGTACTGAAAATATCCCCGAATGGCGCCGCTTCGATCGCGCAAGACCGGAGCTCGGCGTACCGTCACCGCGCCGTGCTCATCGGCGTGCATGGTCGGCGCACCAGCGACGTGAGGCGGAGTCGTGGTGAGCACGGTGACGTCATGGTCTTCTGAGAGCGCGTCGGCGATCGCACGCATGCGAAAACTCGCGGCGGTCGCTTCCGGGGGATAAAGCCTCGTGGCGATCGCCACGGTCGGACGTCGTTCGCGCATGATTCTCCAGATTCGGTCAGGTGGGCTTCAGTGCTGGCTCGAAGCAGACACCTGACACAATGGTTCCATGTCTTTGCGCCACCCGGCATCCACCTCACCCGATCAGAATGCCTGGGTTGTCATTCCGCTCTACAACGAAGCGTCGGTCGTCGGTGGTGTCGTCACGAGCCTGCTGGCACATTTCGCACATGTTGTCTGCGTCGATGATGGCTCGACTGATGGGTCGGCAGCCGTTGCTCGTCGCGCCGGCGCGACAATCGTCCAGCATCCGGTCAACCTTGGCCAGGGGGCCTCTCTACAGACCGGGATCACGTTTGCGCTGGGGCATCCGTCCTGCGAATTCATCGTCACGTTCGATGCGGATGGTCAGCACCGGATCGAGGACGCGTTGGCCATGGTTGCGCTGGCGAGGAAGGATGACCTCGCCATCGTGTTCGGATCGCGATTCCTGGATGACCGGACGAATCCCGGTCTTGCCAAGCGCATCGTCCTGAAGACGGCCGTCTGGGTCTCGAACATGACGACCAGCCTGAAATTGACCGATGCGCACAATGGACTGCGCGTCATCCGTAGGGACGCTGCTGAACGCATCGAGCTGAAACAGGATCGAATGGCGCACGCAACGGAAATCGTGCTCGAGCTGAGCAGAACCGGCCTGCCATGGCGTGAGTATCCGGTTGAACTTCTCTACACGGACTATTCGAAAGCCAAGGGGCAGAGCGTGTTGAATGCAGTGAACATCCTCGTCGACCTGGTGGTGAAGTGATCATGTGGATCCAGATCCTGCTCATCGCAGCAATCGTCGTGCTCGCTGTCTTCATGATGCGCCGCACCGGAGCAGACAGCCACCTGGCAATCCGACGACTCCTGATGGGGCTCTTCGTTATCGCCGCCGCGCTGTCGGTGCTGTTCCCCCAGTGGCTCACCTGGCTTGCCAAACTGATCGGTGTCGGACGAGGCACCGACCTGGTCCTCTATGGGCTCGTCGTCGTATTCCTGGCCTTCGTCTACACGCAGTATCGCCGCAATGCCGTACTGCAGCGCCAGCTGACGCTGCTTGCACGCAAGATTGCGCTGATAGAAGCCGAGTCGGTCGAAAAGGACGATGCTGGTCGTCAGTAGCCGCAGGCGGTGATGCGCCACAGGGAAGCATCACCGATCTGGGTCACGAGTTCGAATCCTGCCTGACCCTCGAAGTTCGTCATTCCTGGCATCTCGTATCGGCCGGAATACTCCTCGCCGAGACCGAAATCGAGTACGTACTCAGGGCTCGCATACGCGGCAAGTGCGTCGCAGACACTCGGGTCGGAGGCGATGTCGCGCAATCCGAATGCCAGTTCCTGCCACTGCGCGGTAACGGGCGGAGACCAAGTGCGCGGGAACACATCGATGCCGCTGAGCATGTAGCCGAAGCCGGTCCCGGTGCTGGGATTACCGATCACCCTGGCATCCTCGTCGACGAGGTCCCCGAGAGATTCCAACAGCTCGCGCTCATCGATGCTCAGGTAGCTGACCGCCGCCTCCTCATAGCGGGAATCCGGTTCGAATCGGTCCATGACATAGTCAGGCATCGCGACTGGACGAACAATGACGAGGACGACGGTGAGCACGGTGATGATCGTGAGCCCCATCGCGGAGAACCCGGTCTCGAGCGGATCGGTGATGCCGGTCCCACGCCGAATACGAGCGGTGACAGCTCGGATGATCGCGTCAAAACCAACCGCTGCCAACGGAATCACGATGATCGGGGCAAGTGCCGCGATCCGGTACGGGTCTGCGTACCAGGCACCGAGAATGCCGTCACGGACGATGGAGACCCCGAAAGTGGCCGCCAGGACATAGAGCGCTGAGACGGCTACCCACGCAATTGCGAACCACCGCCACCGTGGTCGACGTATCGCGACCACCACACCGATGAGCATCAGCACGCTGACGCCCCACGCGAATGGGATCCTCAGCTGTCCGTTGAAGAGGATGTCGAGCCATACCTCGAACTTGTCGCGGAAGGGCGGCCAATGCGATCCGCCCGTACTGCCGGAGAAGATGAACCACACGGCCGCGAGCACGACCCAGCCCGCGACGATGCTCGCCACGCGGATGACGACGGGCCCAGTGCCTTGCGTCATCATCCACCCGCTGAGCCAGATCATGCAGAGCAGGCCGAAGATGAGAACTGATGCGGGTTGCGCGAACACGAGCGCACTCAGCGCGATCGCGACAAACAGTCCACCCTGGAGGACCGATCGCCAGGGGCGCTCAGCGTCAGACCATACCGGCAATTTCAGGACAAGAGCGACGGATGCTGGGATTAGAGCGACCGACAATGCGTTTGGATACAGCACGCCCCACTGCAGCAGCAGAAGCGGGAACAACTGCAACGCACCGGACAACACGGCTGTGTAGGCGGCGATCGTCGTTGAGCCAGTTGCAGCACGCGCAAACCAGGTCAGTCCCATTGGCCAGACCAGCGCTGCGATGACGATCGCGAGAGCGTTCACCGCAAGCGGGATGCTTGCCCCCGTGCCCAGAACGATGATCGAGGCAAGCGCGTGCCACCCTGCCGGGTAGAACCCGGTACCTCCGATGAAGGAGTTGATCTCTAGCGAAGATGCCGAGCCGGTTTCCTGGATGAATCGCAAAGCGTTCAGATGGAAGACGGCGTCATTCGTCTGCGATATCGCGGACGGATCAGACACATACGACGCGATCCGCCAGAACCCGATAACGGCACCGATCACGAGAGCGGTGGGGAGCAGCCAGCGGTTCGATGTCGGCACGGTACGCCGCTGTCGCCCGAGGAGCGGTAGCGCAGGCCCTACCAGCCACGCCGCACCACTGACCAACGCGACCACGACCACGAAACTCCACGGCGACCAGTCGATTCCCAGCAGGCTGAGCGCGATGGCGGCAAGAGATGCGACGGCTGTGGTCATCACCGGGGCGAACGCGACCAATGCAAGGCCGCGCATTCCCGCGGCTGCTAGCGATAAAAGCCCGGGGACGAAGACGACGACGGCAGCGACCAGGATGACCGGCGTCGCGGTGAGCCAGTCGAAGATCACTTATCCACCAGTTTGATCGCGCCCTCGATCTCGCCGTCGTAGATGAGCTTGCCCTTGTTGATCACCACTCCTCGGACACAGAGTTCACGCACCATCTCCATGTCGTGGGTGACGACCACCAAAGTCTTGCCCCGAGAAATGAGCTCCTCGAACTTCAAGCGGCACTTCTCACGGAACGGCGCATCGCCGACCGAGAGAATCTCGTCCACGAGAAGGACGTCGAGTTCGACATGGATCGCTACAGAGAACGCCAAGCGCATGAACATGCCTGAGGAATAGTGCTTCACTTCTTGGTCGATGAACTGCTCGATCTCGCTGAACGCGACGATGTCGTCGTAGCGCTCTTCGATCTCGTGCTGCTTCATGCCGAGGATCGCGGCGTTCAGGAAGACGTTCTCTCGTCCCGACAACTCGGGGTGGAAGCCCGCGCCGACCTCAATCAGACCTGCGACGCGTCCGCGAGTGAGTACCTGGCCTTCGTCGGGTTCCATCACACCGGACACGAGTTTGAGGAGTGTGGACTTCCCGGAGCCGTTGAGCCCGAGGATCGCGACTGACTCTCCCTCACCGATCACGAGATCGACGCCTTTGAGCGCTTCGAACTGGCTGGTGAGCTGACGCCGCTTGATCCAGGAGACCACGGTGTCCTTCAGCGAGAAGGCGTGATTCAGAGTGAAACGCTTTTTGACACCATCAATGATGATGCTCGGCTTTTTGATCGTCTGCTCGCTCATAGGTCTTGCGCAAACCTTCCTTCGAGGCGACGGAACACCACTTGCCCGATCAGCAGCGTGGCGAGAGCGATGAGGAACGTCCAGAGCGTATTCCAGGCCAGTCCTGGAGGAATCTCCATCATCTGGAATCCGTCGTAACCTGCGGCAGCGACGATCCCCTCGGTCGCGGGCCGCCAGAACGCGTAGTGGAAGAGCTCGACACTCTGCGTGATCGGGTTCAGCATGTAGAAGTCGACCACCCACGACGGCCAATTCAGCTTGTCAACCACAGCGGCCTGCACCATCGTCCAGGAGTAGAGCACCGGAGACGCCCAGGTCGCGAGCAGCAATAGCAGTTCGACGATGTTCTCGGCGTCGCGGTACCGCACGTTGATCGCGCCGAAGAACAGTCCGAGACCGAGCGAGAACAGCATCACGATGATCGTCGCAGCGACGATCGCGAGGATCGAGACGATTGAGACGTGCATGATCCAGCCCATGAGCAGACAGACCACCAGGAGGAGTCCGACCTGCGGGAGGAAGTGCACGAACGAGACGATGACGGAGGAAACCGCGAACAACTGACGCGGGAGGAATACCTTGCGCACGAGCGGTGCGTTTCCCACGATCGAGGTCGTGGCGTTCTTAAATCCTTCAGAGAAAAGGTTGATCACGACGATGCCGGAGAACAGGTAGACCGCGTAGTTCGGTATATCGCGATCGAGGTTCATGAAGACGCCGAGGACAATCCAGAACACCATGAACTGAGCTGCCGGTCGCACATAGGACCAGGTCCAACCGAGCACGGAGTTGCGGTAGCGCGTCGTCACGCCAGTTCTGACGAGCAGGCTCAGCAGGTAACGCCAACGCACGATGTCGATCAGACCCCGACTCTTGCCTGGGGTTTCGAATTCGGAACGCGGGACGTTGGCGAAAAGATCTCGGGTATCAGTCACAGGCCCTGCTCACTCGGGGACGACATCAGTCATCACAAACTCAACCAGCTTACGTCACGACGCCACACCCGCGCCAAGCGGGCTGTCAGGATCACCACATCGATCGGATGTTGTTCCACCCCTTGCCGATCGCGGTCCCCGAGAGCCAGCCTCCCGTTCCGTTTCCACGGTACAGGTACAGCAGTCCGTCACCGGTGCGCGCTAAGACGTCGGCCTTGCCATCACCGTCGAAGTCGCCCGGGCTAAAGATGCCGGTCATCTTGTTCCAGCCATGTCCGATCTGACGCGCAGTTCCCCATCGTCCGGCACCGGTGGTCGGATACAGCCACAGAGTTCCGTCCTTGGCTCGTGCGATGATGTCGCCCTTGCCGTCGCCATCGAAGTCGCCGGCATAGAAACCTGCGTCAATCTTGGACCAGTTACTGCCAATCTTGGTCGCGTTGCCGGCCCACCCGCCGCTGCCGTTTCCGCGGTACAGCAGAAGATCGCCATTCGCGGCCTTCGCGATGATGTCGGGCTGGTGGTCGCCGTCATAGTCGAGGCCTGCGGCGATGATCGTCACCGAGGACCATCCTTTGCCGATCACGATCGACTGCTGGAACGTTCCGCCCCATTTTCCTCGGAGCAGGCGGAAGTTACCGCTTCCATCGATGCGGGCGAGGTCGACGAGGCCGTCGCCGTTGAAATCTCCGACCGGGAACATCCGATCTTCCTTCTGCCAGCCGCCCTTGCCCAGCAAGGTCATCCCAGTCCAACCGCCGTTGGATCCGCCGGAGTACAGCAGCAGTTCGCTGTTGCCGGAGACCGCGATCACATCGTTGCCGCCAGCGCTGTCCAAGTTACCGACCCCGGTGGGAAGCAGACGTATTGACTTCACCGCGGCCCCTCCGACGGCGACGGCCAGTGATCCCCAGCCGGTGCCGACCTTCGAGGACGCCCCGAGCCTGCCCCCGCCGGATCCCGCGTAGACGAGGCTGTCGCCGTTAGCGGCGATGCCCATCAGATCACCCTTGCCGTCACCGGTGAAGTCGCCGATGCTGATGATGTCACCGAACGATCCCCAGCCCTTGCCGATCTGGAAGCCATCGCTCCAGCTGCCTTTGCCGTTGCCGAGGTACAGCCACAGTCGGCCGCTCTTGTCACGCGCGAATAGGTCGACAATTCCGTCCCCGGAGAGATCAGCACCGCCACTGATGAGGTTCATCGCGCCCCAGCCGCGTCCGACCTTGATGGGCTCAAGGAAGGATCCGAACCCGTTGCCACGCCACAGGAGCAGGTCGTGCGCGGAATTCGTGGTGAAGAAGTCGGGCCGGCCGTCGCCGTCAAAATCGCCGGCACCAGTCGCGAGGACCGCACCCGAGCCGACTCCGGACAACGAGACGGGTTTGGTGTACGTAGTTGTGCCGTTGCCGAAGAGCACAGAGAACTGGCCGGACTTCGGCACAGCCAGCAGGTCGCGGTGGCCGTCTCCGTCGAGGTCGGCGATGCCGATCAGTTTCTTGATGCCGGTGAGGCCGGTGGCGATCTGCGTCTTGGTGCCCCATTGACCCTTCGCGTACGGATATGCCCAGGCAATGCCGTTCGATCCGAGCGCGATCGCCAAGGCATTGGTATCCATCGAGGTGACCGTCACGCTCGGCGCCGGAGGCTTCGGTGCCGGTGGCGTCGTCGGTGTGGTCGGCTTGCCGGTCTGCGTTGAACCGAACCAGTCGGTGAAGTAGTTATAGAAGTTGCGGTTTCCGTAGCTGGAGCACGCGTTGTTCGCCTCGCCGTATCCGGCAGCGAGAGCCGCAGCGTTCGGCTGGTACGGCGTGTAGTAGTAAAGCGCCGCCGTCGCCTTGTTCGAGATGTAGACCGGCGAGGATCCGCATGACGCGTTCGGGTGGTAGCGAAGATTCCAGGTCTTCCCCGGCGCATACCAGGTGAAGTACCGCCCCTCCAGGTAGGTCTGCATCTGGCGAGCGGCGCCATAGATCTGGTGGAAGAAGCCGACATACTTGGGATCGCACGCGGCGGTGTCCGGGCATCCCTGCCCGAGCGCGATGTCGTAACGCCACTGGCTCGGCCACGTGTGGTTGACCAGCCCCTGCTCCTTCTGGAGCATGACGATCAGCACCTGCGGATTGATGTCGCAGGCCTGCGCGACGCGATAGATGATGCGGGCAGCACTCTCGTTCGCGGCGCCCTTGTACCCCTTGCAGTATGCATCGGCAGCACGCGTCACAGAGGTGATCTTGAAGTCCTTCAAGCAGGTGTACCCCGCTCGACACTTCGACACCTTGCTGTTGAAGAAGCTCTGAATCTGAGCCTCGGTCATCGTGTTCTCGTTGGTGAACACAGCATCGCTGATGAGGTTGCCCGGCGTGAAGCCGTCCAACGAGGTCTTGACGATACTCAGCTGTGCGGAGCTGGCCGATGTGCGGGAGAGGCTGGCTGACGTGCTCTGCGAAGCGGATGCCGTTGCCACGGTCACCGGCGCCACGGTGCCGACCACCACAGCGGTGACGGCGACGAGGACGGTGAGGAATCGGGCGATCCTGAGCACGTTTCGAGAGCGGGGGGCGCGTCGAGACATCTAACCAGTGTGACTGAAGTTGTGCGATTATCCAGGTTCGACACGACTGGGCCCGCAGGGGAACGGCATGTCCGCGAGATCCGCGCCGATCAGAGGTCGGCGTGCAGTGACCACACACGTTCGGCGGAGCTTGCCCACGAGAAGGCTCGCGCCCTGTCTCCCGCCAGCACGCCGAGGCGCTTCGAACCGGCGCCGACGGCGTCTGTCACCGCATCCGAAATCTCATCGACCGATACCAGGGCACCCCCCTCGGCGATCGCATCTTGGTGCACCCCGCTGTCTACGGCGACGATCGGCACGCTCAGCGCCATCGCCTCCATCGCCCGCCACGGCCACGCCGACAGCGCACTCAGCGCGACGAATACGGATGCTCCGCCGAGCACCGCAGCGCGGTCATCGCGCGACAGCGCACCGCGGATGTGCGCGCGGCGCTCGGGAAGTCCCGCAGCCGAGGCAAGTTCGGCAAGTCGGGGTTCCGCACCATCGTCAGCATCCAATACCACCGCGTCCAGATCGGCAGCAGCGGCCGCTCGGAAGCCACGCTCCAGGTCCTCAGGCGAGCCGGCGAGCACGAGGTAGCGCCCCGGCAGCGACAGCATGTTGCGGCGGGAGACGGCATCAGTAGGGACGGAGAATCCCTCAGGCGGGGCGCCGGCGATGACCCGCACGCGGTCGCCCAACTTCGCGATCCGGCTGATCCGGTCGACCATCGCATGAGAGGGAACGACAACCACATCTGCGTGCTTGACAGCACGACGCAGCATCCCGCGCTGCCACGCGACAGTCGTCTTGGAAAGCGTCTGCGGCGCTTCCCAGGCGTTCAGATCCCACACCGTCACCGCGACCTGGTCATCGTCGTGCAGACGGTCGTGCTTGATCAGCGGCGCCATGAGCGTAGGCGCATGGATGAGTCCGCCGCCGACCCCGGGAGCGATGCCCATTTGCCAGGTTGCGGCAAGTTCACGCCGTGCCAGTCCGAGCGAACGCACCCCAGCAAGGCCAGCGATGTCGACTGCTCCTCCTGATGGGACGATCGCTTCGACCGAACACCCTCTGGGCGCGGTCGCGATGAGCCCGACAGCGAGGTCAGCAGACGCACCAGCCTGATCAGAGTCGACGATCTGCACGATCTGGTCGAGAACGACGCGCAACTGGGCACCCATACCCAAAGAGTAACGGTGGCATATGAAAAACCCGTGACTGACGCCCCTCGTGCTTGAATGCTGAGGTGAGCGACGGTCGACTTCCGGTCAGGCGACGCTGGGTGCGATGGACCATCGGCGCAGTGGTGACGTTTCTGGTGCTCGCCATCGGGTGGGTTGTGATCCGTGGAGCGAGCGCCGTCAGCGAGCTGCAGAACATCCAGGCCTCGGCCTCGCAGATGCGCACCGCGATCGCTGAGGGCAACCTGGAAAAGGCCGAGCGTATTGCGCCTCGCATCGCGGGCCATGCCGCGAAAGCGCACGGTCTCACCACTGATCCCATCTGGCGCGGTTTCGAGTTCATCCCCTGGCTGGGCGCGAACTTCACGGCGGTGCGCGAGGTTGCAGAGATCGCCGACAGCATCGCCGCGGACGCCGTGACCCCGGTGCTCGAGGTCGCGAGCAGCATGAATCTCGCCAGTTTCGGCTTCACCGGATCCACTCTTGACCTCGCTCCCCTCTCCGCTGTCGAGGCCCCCCTCGAGGCCGCCAGCGCCGTACTCAGCGCCGCCGACACTCAAGCCCAGCAGATCGATGCCAACGCGACTCTGCCTCCGCTGTCGGATGCCGTACACAAGATGCGCGACGTCGTCACCGAGGCCGCCACCGTTGTGGGAACACTGCACGGTGCATCAGTGCTGCTTCCACCCATGCTCGGCGGCGAGGGGCCACGAACATACGTGGTCGCGATGCAGAACAACGCAGAACTCCGCTCCAGCGGCGGCATCGTCGGATCGCTCGCACTGCTTCGTGCGGAGAACGGCTCAATCAGCATTGTGCGCCAGGCATCCACTCGAGATTTCCCACCGCTCGATGAGCCACTGCCGCTGAGCGATTCCACCACGGCGCTGTTCGAAGACCGCCCTGGGCGCTACATGCAGAACATCACCAGCATCCCGGACTTCACCGAAGCCGGCGCCACACTCGCTCTGCGTTGGGAACAACAGTTCGGCGACAGCGTCGACGGAGTCATCGCGATTGACGCCATCGTCGCCGAGCATCTGGTCGAGGCGACGGGAGACATCACCTTCGGACCGTTCACCGCGAACGCCGACACGATCGTCCCGATCCTGCTATCCGGGCTCTACGCCACCTTCCCCGATCCGGTCGAGCAGGATGCGGTGTTCGCGCAGGCCGCGAACGCTCTCTTCTCGGCGGCGCTCGGCGGCGCAGAACCACAGGAACTGATCGGTGCCCTCGCCGCATCGGCAGGCGAGGATCGGATCAGAATCTGGAGCGCCCATCCTGAGGAGGAGTCGCTGCTCGCGGCATCCACACTCGGTGGTGCATTGCCTGTGGACGGCGCACGTGGCACCTACGTCGGTGTGCTGTTCAACGACACGACCGGCGGCAAGATGAACTTCTATACCGATGCCGCCATCAGCACGGCCGTCGGCGTCTGCGATGGAGAACCAACGACGCAGGTGCAGGTGACGTGGACGAACAACGCGCCCGCGAACGCCGCGGAAGAGCTTCCGGAGTACGTCACTGCTGGCGGATACTACGGCGTGGATGCTGGTGACGTGCGCACGTTGATCGCTGTCTACGGCCCTGAGGGCGCCGAGGTGCGCTCCATCGATCGTGATGGCGCCGAGGAGGGCGTGCAGACCACCCGACTCGGCACTCGCAGCGTCGTGCAGCACGACGTTCTGCTCGCGCCTGGAGAATCGACCACAATCACCGTTTCCTACATTGGAACCGGCGCCGGTGACCGTCTCACGAGGGTGCAACACACGCCTTTGATCGAGAGCCCAGATATCGTCCGTACGGAAATCGTCTGCCAGTAGTGACAAACGCCTTCGTCATGGGCTAATGTCAACACCACTGGGGAATATCGGACTCTACAATCTTGCCGTGGGGGCAGGAAGGGTCCACGCAGTCGAACGCAGGGGTGTGTTCGGGTGTGATTCCGCGTGTGTCTCTCTGGGGGAGAAATCATGCTGAAGAAACTGGCTGTTATCAGCCTGACCGCTGGCGCGCTCGTGCTTTTCGCACCTGCTGTTGCCTCTGCTGCACCGAATGAGCTCGCGCCGTTCGCTGCCGACTCGTACACCGAGCCTCCGAAGGTCACCGTCGACTCTCCTGTCGTCGATACCTGCGAAGTCTCGACCGTCGTGTTCGGTTCCGGTTATTTCGAGCCCCGTGAGAACGTCGCGGTCGGAGTCTCTGGTCTGAACGCTGCGAATGCCTCGTACTCGGGCAACGTCGCGAACACGGAGGGCGGGATGGTGCTCTCGTTCCGTCCACCCGCTGATGGCGCCGGAGCTTATGAGCTCGCATTCACCGCCAGCCGCTCGTACAGCGCGCTGATCACGGTGTCTGAAGGCCATGATGCCGCGGTGAGCTGTTACCACGACCCCGGGGCTGCCCCTGTGGGTACGGAGTTGCCGCTGACCGGTGGCGGACTCGAGCTCGCTCTCACCGGCGGCGGAGTCTCGCCGTGGGTTCTCGGGGGCGGTGCTGTCGCCCTTGCGGCAGGAGGAGTACTCATCGCAGCAGGTGCCACGCGCCGCAAGCGCGCCTAGGTCGCGTCACCGCTTTCGCGGTGTTCGCTCGCCGGGCGACGGCAGTCCCTCCCCCTCCGACTGTCGTCGTCCGGTGCCGTCCGGTGCACACCGGAAGGCCCACTGTTCGCCACCACAGACGTGGGGTGAGGAGCAGTGGGCCATTGGCGTGCCGCCGGAACGGATTACACGTGGCGGCTATACGTCACGTGTATACGTCACGGGGTCGGCGTCGGCGTCGCGGTCGGCGGATGCAGCGTCTGCTGGACCAGGTCGCGCACGTACGCATAGTCCGGGTTGAACTCGTCGATACCAGACTCCGGCACGAGCTCGATCGTCGTGACCTGCTGCTCTTTCGCCTTCAGCATCAGCTCGAAGAACTCCGAAAGCTTATCCTTCGGCAGATCGGTGTCGATGAGCACGGTTCCGGCCGCCGCAATCTCGTTGAAGCGGGTCAGCACGTTCTGCGGAGTGAACTGATCCAGGAGCGCGACCTGCAGCTCACGCTGGCGCTGCATCCGGTCCCAATCGTCGGTCGTGTAGCGCGAGCGGGCGTACCACTGCGCCGTGTCGCCGTTCATGTGCTGCTGTCCTGGCTCGATCCAGCCGATCGCCCATTCGTTGACGTCGGTGCCTGTCCAGCCCTCGGGCGGTCCGCCCTTCGGCAGACGCTCCGTGACGTTGATGTCGACGCCGCCGAGGGCATCGATCATGGCGGCAAAGCCGTTCATGTCGATGAAGATGTAGTACGGGATCTCAATGCCGAGGATTCCCGCTGCCGCATCCTTGGTGGCCTCGATTCCTGGCGCTGATCCGTGCGAAGCCGCATCCGGATACAGCCCTGTTCCCTCGTCGTCTCGGCAGACCTCGGCCGCGTAGCGGACGTGGTTCATCCAGCTGTTCCATCCGCATGTCGAGGATGACTGCCCCTGGAAGCCGTCGGGGTACAGCGCCTGCATGGGGCTGCCCTCGCTGAACGGCGCGTGCGGGAGCTCGCGCGGGATGCCGACGATCGTCACCGCACCGGTGGTGGCGTTGACCGACACCACGGAGAGGCTGTCGAAGCGCATGGAATCGCGGCCGTCGCCACTGTCCGCCCCCAAAAGGAGAATGTTGTAGTAGCCGTTGCTCGGCTCCACGCTGGGCCCGCTCTGCCCGAAGATGTCATTGATCACGCCACGGCTGGACCCTGCGACGGACGCGGCGTAACCGGCTCCTCCGCTGAGGAGACCGAGCAGAATCAGCGCCACCAAGGGAATCGCCAGTCGTGAGATGGGCGGTACTCTCACGATGCGAACGAGACGCACGGTGTCGATGGTGAGCACGACCCACAGCAGTGCAAATGCGATCAGGAGCACCTGAAGTGCGGTCAGCACGAACCAGTTCGTGGCGACGGTGATGAGTGTGGGGCGCCAGAAGACCGCGGAGACGACGACGAGCACAACCAGAAACCAGCTGGAAAGCGTCGCGACCAGGCCGATGCGGCCGAGCTTGCGATTGCCGCCGGCGAGAACCTGTGCGGAACCAGGCACCAGCACGTTCATCGCGACCAGCCACCAGCCACGCCTTCCCATGAATGCACGGTCAGCGACATCCGGGTTGCGCAGCGGACGCGTCTCGATCACCGGATTCCGGGACCTGCCCGTCGCGCGTGGCGCGGCGAGGGTCACAGAGAGTCCTTCAACCGTTCGTTCTTCTCAGCGACCTGAGCTTCGAGCGTCTTCGCGTAGCCCTCGACGCGGTCCGCGATCGCGTCATCCGATGCGCCAAGAATACGGACCGCGAGAATTCCCGCGTTGCGCGCGCCGCCGATCGACACCGTGGCGACAGGAATGCCGGCAGGCATCTGCACGATCGAGAGTAGCGAGTCCATCCCATCGAGGTATGCAAGAGGCACGGGCACGCCAACGACAGGAAGTGGCGTCATCGACGCGAGCATGCCCGGCAGGTGCGCGGCACCGCCCGCTCCAGCGATGATGACTCGGATCCCACGGCCACGCGCTTCGCGCGCATACTGCATGAGCTTGTCGGGTGTGCGATGCGCCGAAACGACCTCGACTTCGTGCGCGATGCCGAACTCGGTCAGGGCTTGCGATGCGTCGCTCATCACGCGCCAGTCGGAGTCAGACCCCATCACGACACCGACGACGGGCACAGCGGAGGAGTGCAGTGGCTCAGTCACTCCCCCAGGCTAATCTCCCGCTCCTTATTTTCCCCTGAACAACGCACCCTTTCCCCGCTTGCGAGTGGGTAGTTGTGGCTCATTGCGACGCGAGAATCGAGCCACAGCTGCACACTCGCAAGCTTGGACGGGGGAGGTTAGGCGAAGTGGGCGGCGGCGGCGCGCGCCGTGTAGACGGCGTCGTCTAGGTCGTTGCCGGAGACATTCACATGGCCGACCTTGCGGCCGGGACGCGCCGACTTGCCGTATGTGTGGATCTTGGCTTCCGGATGCTCGGCCATCGCGGCCTCGAAACGGTCCTCAAAGGTGCCCTCGGCAGGACCCCCAAGAATGTTCACCATCACGCTCCACTGCGCCCGCGGCGTTGCATCGCCGAGCGGAAGATCCGCGACCGCACGCAGGTGCTGCTCGAACTGTCCGGTCACGGCGCCGTCTTGGCTCCAATGACCACTGTTGTGCGGACGCATCGCCAGTTCGTTCACGAGGATGCGCTCATCATCCGTCTCAAAAAGCTCGACCGCCAGCATTCCGGTGACGCCGAGGCCCTCTGCGATCTGTCGGCCGATCGCCTCTGCAACCCGCATCAGACGCTCGCCTGCACCGGGTGCCGGAGCGAAGACCTCTGCGCAGACGCCGTCACGCTGCACAGTCTCCACAACCGGATACGCGACCATCTGCCCGCTGGGTCGACGCGCGATCTGCTGCGCGAGCTCTCGCGTGAACGACACCAGTTCCTCGACGAGCAGCGCATCACCCTCAAGGTCAGCGAGCCAGTCCGCCGCTTCCGCGGCGGTTCGCACGACGCGCACGCCCTTACCGTCGTAGCCACCGCGCGGGGTCTTCACGACACCCTTTCCACCGTGATCGTCGAGGAACGCCTGCAACTCGTCGACGTTCGCTACGGCGGCCCAGTCCGGCTGCGGGATGCCAAGCTCCGTGAGGCGGGCGCGCATGACCAGCTTGTCCTGCGCGAACTGCAGAGCATCGGGGCCCGGGTGCACAGCAACGCCCTCGGCTACCAGCGCGCGCAGCACCGCCTGGGGCACGTGCTCATGGTCGAACGTGATGACATCGACGTCCCTCGCGAAGGCCCGGACGATGTCCAAGTCGCGATAGTCACCGAGCGCCGTGGCCGCGAGCTGCGCTGACATCCCCTCGCCCTCCGCGAGTACTCGGATGTCGATGCCGAGTTCGACCGCCGGAGCAATCATCATTCGAGCCAGCTGTCCGCCGCCGATCACGCCAACACGCAACGCCATTGAGTTCTCCGTTCGTTGCGTCCATTCTCCCGCATGCCGCGCGCCGCTGAACACCGAACCCGGATGCCCGGGTGGCGTTCGCTGTGTAGCGTTCAGCGTGTGGCGTCTGGATCGGACATGGCCTGCGCATCGCGGTGCGCGAGGATCTGGTTGACCTCGATCTGGTCAGCAAGCGCTTCATGCACGAGCCTGACGTTCGGAACGTTCGCCAGTCGCAGTGGCGTCTCAACTCCGTTGGACAGCGTGATGGTGCCCGCACCCCACAGCCGCTGCAGGAGGCCACGGCGCACGCCGATCGTGTAACCACGCACATGCGAGATCTCGCGCCGTTGCCGAGCACCGATGCCGTGATTCACGATCACCCGTCGCGTAGTCACGGTATAGCTGCGGGAAGCCCAGACCAGGTACGGGATAAGCACGCCGACGATGAACAGCACCGCGCTGGCGGTGATCAGCATCCAGTTTTCATACCCAGCGGGAAGGTTGTCGTAGAAGTACGCGCCGACACCCGACACGACGATCAGTAGGGCAGCCGACCAGAACAATCGACGGGCATGACCACGGAAGCGCGCAATGAGGAGTTCTTCGGCTGGCGCGCCAGCCGGCGGCATCATTGGCCGACCTCCGAGGGTCACTGGCTGGGTCATTCCTCCATTGTGCCTGCGACCTCAGACATCCGCGGGCGCGTCACGGCGTGTCTGGTCCGGGTGCTCAGCTCAGGCGCGCGTGCACGACATCACCGGCCGCGACGAGGTGTTCGACGCCGTCAACGTCAACGACCAATCGGCCGTCCATCTCAAGTCGAGTCGCCCGGCCGTGCAGCGTGGAGCCGTCCGGCAATGCCACGTCGACATCCCGATGAAGCGTCAGGCATCGCTCAGATACCGCCGGACGCAATCCGCTCGTGTCGGCGTCGCCCTCCGCAGCGAGCGCCGCGAGCTTCTCGTCTAGCCCGCGGAGGTAGTCGGCCACAAGTCGATCCTCATCAACAACGGCGCCGAGCACGGCGAACGAGGTGGCGGTAGGAACAGGCAGCTGTTCCGCGCGCATCGAGGTGTTGACCCCTGCACCCAGTACAACGGCGCTGCCGGTCGATTCTGCGAGGATGCCGCAGATCTTCTTCCCGTCGACCAACACGTCGTTCGGCCATTTCACGCCGACCTCGTGCTTGGTGAGCTGCGCGGACACGGCATCCGCCAGTGCGACGCCCGCCGCCAGCGAAATCCAGCCGAAAGCTTCGACTCGGGCCGGAAGATTCCTCAACAGCACCGAGATTGCCAACGCCGTACCGGGCGGCGCGATCCAGGAACGATCAAGTCGCCCCCGACCGGCGGTCTGATTCGCGGTGAGGAGAACAGACAGGTGGGGCCACCCCGTGACATCTGCCGCGTGCGCGCGCAGATCAGCATTCGTCGATGCGGATTCGGTTACGACGTCAAGTCTCGAGGCGACGGCTGCGGCACGCGGAAAGTTCATGGCTGCCACTTTACGGTCAAGCTCCCTTCGCGTCAGCCGCCGAGCTCTTCGTCTTTCTCTTCTTCGTCGTCATCGTCTTCGCCGGTCGGAACCGCACCGATCTCGGCTTGCCGCCACAGATCCCATTTCGCCATGAGCTGGTCGATCGCCGCGTGGAATTTCTCTGTTGCCACGCCGGGCGCGGTGTCGCCGAAGTAGTGCTGTACCCACATGCGAAGTTTCAGGGTGGCGTCTTCGTCGGCACGCACGCGCTCCACTTCCGCAACGATGTCTGCCGCGGCATCCACTGTCAGCCATTCACAGTCGGCGAGGTATCCGCCCGTATCGATCGACGCTCGTGGGTTTTCCGGACGCGTGATCATGAGTGGCTTGCCCGTGGCGAGACGGTCGTAGACCATTGCCGAAATATCGACGATGGCGACGTCTGCCGCGGCGAGCTGCCAGCCGAGCTCTGGTCCGTCGTCATACACGTGGTGCGCGCCGAGGTCGGCGGCATTGGCCGCGGAGATCGCTGCCATGATGCGGCGGTGTGCGGCCCCGTACGCATCATCGACCACACCGCTGCGCGGGTGAGGACGGTAGATCACGCGGTGCGATCCGGTCGCGAGCAGTGCGTTCACGAGCGTCTCACCGTGGGTGGCGATCGATCCGTAAAGCGCGCTCGGGCGGTCCCCCTCCCAGGTGGGCGCGTAGAGCACCACCGTGCGTGCATCCGGCGTATAGGGCAACGTGCCCGAGAAGTGGTCTGCCTGAGGGCGTCCGATCTCGATGGTGCGTTGGTCGAGGTCGAAGTCCCACAGCGTGCGCGACAGGCGATCACGGGCGGCCTGCCCAGCCACCAGCGCATAGTCGTATGCCTTGTACTGGTTCGTGGTCATGTACATCTTGTCGGACTCGCCGTGGTTGATGAACACATGCCACCGGCGCCCGTAGCGGAACATCTGGAAGTTGCGCGTGTTCTGATTCACGTAGAGCACGATGCGGATGTCCTGCTTGCGGATGAAGCGCTCAAGGTCACGCACTGTCGGCACGAACGCCACCGGCGGTGCGTCTTCGGCGAGGAGCTTCTCCGCTCCACCGGCATTGCGTGCGAGGACGACGACCGGCCACGTCTTCGCGAGCTCGGCGAGCGGACGGTACCACTGGCGCATCTGGTACATGTTGACCGCACCATCGGCGAAGTAGACGGCGATCTTGTAATGACGGGTTGGATGCCGCGGCTGCGTCTGGAGGGTTCGACGAACGCGCTGCACGGCCATCCGCGACTGCAGCGCCCTTCGCAGGAGACGAAAGGACTTCTTGACATCTCTTACAGCACCCACGTGTCCAGACTACGCAGGCAACACCCATTCACCGTGACATGATCGGGGGGTGGGAGAGAACGATTCGGCAACGCCTTTGGAGGGTGTGTCGTTTGTCATGCCTGTATTGAACGAGCGTGCCTATCTCGAACATGCCGTCGCATCGGTTCTCGGACAAGAGTTGGACGTCCCCTCGGAGCTCGTCCTCGCGCTCGGGCCTTCCACCGACGGCACGACCGAACTCGCCGAACGTCTCGCTGCAGGCGACGGTCGTATCCGCCTGGTCGACAACGCGGCCGCACACATTCCGGTCGGGCTCAACACCGCCATCCGCGCGAGCAGGTACCCGACGATCGTGCGGGTGGATGCACACTCCGAGCTGTCCCCCGGCTACGCGCAACGTGCTCTGGCAACGCTGGAACGCACGGGAGCAGCGAACGTGGGCGGGGTGATGCGGGCCGACGGCCGCGCACCGTTCCAGAAGTCAGTGGCCCGCGCCTACAACTCCCCCATCGGCCTCGGCGGCGGCGCCTACCACGGCACCACTCACGAGGGCGAAGCAGAGTCCGCTTACCTTGGCGTCATGCGCCGCGCAGTGCTCGACGAAGTCGGCATGTTCGACGAGTCGATCCGCCGTGGCGAGGACTGGGAGCTGAACCTGCGCATTCGGCAGGCGGGCTACAAGGTCTGGCTCGATCCGCAGCTGTCGGTGACCTACTGGCCGCGCGAGAGCTGGTGGCGACTGGCACGGCAGTTCCGGGCAACCGGTGCGTGGCGTGGTGAGCTCGTGCGCCGGTTCGGTCGCAGCAACGGGCTGCGGTTCTTCGCGCCGCCGGCGCTGGTGCTGAACGTTGCGCTCGCGCTGATCGTGGCCGTGCTGCAGGTGACCGGTGTGCTTGCCGGTGTGGCTTCGATCGTGGCATCCCTCGTGTATCTGCCGCTGGCGGCATATGCCCTGCTCGTGCTGGCAATGGCGCTGCGGCCCGGCGGTGGCCGGAGCCCCCGCGAACGACTCTGGACCATCGCAGTGCTCCCCACCATGCATTTCGCCTGGGGCATCGGATTCGTCGTCGGCGTGATGCGGGGGGCGCGCGGCACCGTCGACGCGTCACGCCTCGGCACGCAGAATACTCCCCTGCCTTAGAGCGCGCGGCGGCGCGCCCGGTACTACGCGCTGAGGAAGCCGAGGTCGAGCAGACGAGACACCACGCGCTCGGCGGCGTGGCCGTCATCGCGAGTGTTGAACTGCTTCTGCCAGGCGGCGTAGCGCTCGGCAAAGAAGCCAGGCAACGTGTCGTCCATCAGCGCATCGGCAAGCTCGTCCTGCGTCGTCAGCAGCGGCCCCGGCGCACGTTCGGTGAGGTCAAAATAGAATCCACGCAGCTCGCCGCGGTAATGATCCAGATCGGGCACCATGAAGTACATCGGCTTGCCAGTGACGCTGTAGTCGAACATCACCGACGAATAGTCCGTGATGAGTGCGTCCGCGGCCAGCATCAGCCGCGCGGTCTCCGGGTAGCCCGTGACATCGATCACACGCGCACCGGACTGATCGCGGCCAGGCCGCAGTGTCCTGGAGTGGCCGCGCACCAGCACCACAGCATCCGTCTGCTCCGCCAGTCGCTGCGGATCGATGAAGTCCACGATCTCGGTTCGGTCATCACGCCAGGTCGGCGCGTACAGCAGCACCCGTTCCTCCGCGCCGATGCCCAGTGCCTTACGCGTGGCCGCCCCATCGTGCGTGAAGAGCATGTCGTTGCGGGGGTAGCCGTCGGTCCAGATCGGCTTCCCGAAGAAGGCATATGCCTTCTTGAGAATGCGTTCGGAGTAGGTGTTCTGCGCGAGCAGCACATCCCACCGACGGGATTCCTTCACAACCGCTGCCATCCGGCGCGGTGCGAAGCCAAGACGGTGCAGCGCGAGGCGCTTGAGTGGAGTGCCGTGCCACGTCTGCAGCACCTTCTGTCCTGCTTTGCGGGCAAAGCGCCGCCGGAGCCAGTCATTCACGATCAGCAACCGCGCCGCGCCGCGCGCACGCCACCACTCCGGGCTCCCCTCGACCACTGCGATCGCCCCCTCCGGCACCGGAACAGAAAGGTCGACAACACTCCAGTACCGCGTGACCTTCGGGGCACGAGTGGCGAGCTCCCGGTCAATCGCACGGGGGTTGCATCCCGCGCTCTGGCCGTAGAAGCTCTCGAAGAAGACGGCGTTCTCCTCGCCGCCAGCCTGCGCCACATAGCGCTCTTCCAGCGTCGACTGGCCTTCGCTCGTCAAATAGATCGGATCGATCGGAGCCGTAATGTCGACATGTGCGCCCTGCTGAGTGATGCGCAGCCCCGGCAACAGCTCAGGGCCGGACACAACCTCGTCGAGGTCGACGCCGTCGATGTGTAACTCGTACTCGCCCGCAGGAAGCGGCAGTGCCTCGCCTCCCCAACGAGATGCGCGAAGCACGAAGGTCGCCTTCCAGGTCTTGCCCCCACCAGTCAGCTTCGCGGTGACGCGCGCCCGAGCACCGTCGAGGGTCGCCGTGGCCGGTTTCGGCCCCGTACCGGCGATGATCAGGCTCTCGGTCTGCTCATCGATGCGGGCGGTCGTCATCCTGCTCCTTTCGGCGCGGGGATGCCCCGCGCGCGGATTGCCTGGTACACGCGACGTGTATTTCGACCGTCGCGATACGCATGTACCTGTGCGCTGAGCGTAGTGGACTGCTGCGCCCGCTCCGTGAACACACGCTTATTTGTGAGCAGCATTCTCAACTGTTCGAGCAGCTCGCTCCAGCCGGTCGCGACGCCTGCACTGGCAACATCTTCATAGCGTCCGTAGAACCCACGGGTGCGCGCATAGTCCTCGGCATCGGGTGCGAGGTACAGCACCGGCATATCGAGCAAACCCACGTCGTATGCCAGCGAAGAATAGTCGGTGATCAGCACATCGATTCCCGGCAACGCGGGGGTCACATCGGCGAGCACGTCAGAGCCCAGCATCCGCACTCGCCCGCTGGGAAGCGGCGGCTGGTATGCCCCCGCGCCGAGCGGATGCGAGCGCACGAAGAGCACAGTGTTCTGTTGTTCAAGCAGGGCAATAATCCGCACCCACTCTGCGGCTGTCGGCACGGCAGGGTCGCCTTCACCGTCGCGCCAGGTGGGTGCGTAGAGAAGCCTGCGCGCATCCCTCGGCAGGGTGTGCGTCGCCTCGGTGAGCAGAACGGATGCTGCGTCCCGCCGTTCCGGTTCGGTGCCGGCCGAAAGCACGTCCACTCTCGGTTCACCGGTGACAATGACCCGCGAGTCGCCGAGTGCGAATGCCGATTCCAGTCGTCCGCGCGAGCGATCGGATGCTGCCGGCAGTACGCGAATCCGCTGGGCCGCACCCCGATACAGCAGCCCGATGAGCCGGCGCAGCACACTCGCGCCCGGGATGTTCGGAACCTGTGTCGTGGCAGGTGAGTCCAGTCCTATCCGCTTGAGCGGAATCCCGTGCCAGAGTTGCACGACGAAGCCACCTGAGACGGCGTAGCGGTTCACATCTCCAAGACCATGCGTGACGACGAGCACTCCCGCCCGCGCGGTCGCCCACCAGCCCCGCAGTGAAGACTTCGAGATGGTGGGGATACCGAGGGCCGCGGCATCCTTTCGCTCTCGATCGCTCGAAGTGAGCCAGACGGTCCGGTGTCCCTCGGCCGTTGCGACCCGCCAGAGAGTGAGTGCGCCGTCACCGATTCCGGCGCCGCAGCCGAACACCCAACGGTGCCCCCGCGGCACGAGCAAAGTTCCTATGCGTCCGATGGCATACAACGGAATGCGCAGCAGCTTCGCCGCATTGCCGGAGCCGAAAGAGAAGGACGCCACCCTGCGAGCTTATCGCGGGGTGGCGTCCTTCTCTGAGAGTCCGGCGGCGCTTCTATGCCCGCCGGGTGTTGTTTACAGTTCGAGTTTGCCGAGCGTCACATCGACTTCGAACGACTTGCCGTTACGGACGTAGGTGATGGTCGCGTCGCTGCCAGCTGCGGCGGCACGCACCTGAGCGGTAAGGTCTGTGGCGTTACTGATCGGAGAGCCGTTGAAGTTCGTGACGATGTCTCCTGCCTTCAACCCTGCCTCGTCAGCAGCACCGCCAGGTGTTGGCTTCACGATGGCGGCACCCGCAACATCGGCATCCGCATCGGAGGCGGCATCCTGCACCGTGGCTCCCAGCAGACCGTGCGTCGCCGCACCGTTCTCGATGATCTCTTCCGACACGCGCTTCGCGATGTTCGAGGGGATCGCGAAGCCCACACCGATCGACCCGGACTCCTCGGCGCTTCCTGCGGTCGCGATCGCGACGTTGATGCCGATGAGGTTGCCCTCGCTGTCCACCAGCGCACCACCGGAGTTTCCGGGGTTGATGGCGGCATCCGTCTGGATCACGGCAATCGAGATGTTCTGCGTTGCTCCCTGGGTGTTGGTTCCGGGAAGATCGAACTGGAAGGGGCTCTCCTGACCGGAATCACCCTGGTCATCCGGGGCCTCCTGATCTGCAGATTCCGGCAGCGCCGACGACGCGATCTGGATGCTACGGTTCAGGGCACTGACGATGCCGGTAGTCACCGAGTTGGACAGCCCCAGCGGTGCGCCAACGGCGACGGCGGTCGAGCCGACGTTGATGTCAGACGAGTCGGCGAAGTCGATGGGGGTCAGCCCCTTGGCATCCTCAAGCTTGATAACAGCGAGGTCATAGACCGGGTCGGTGCCGACGATGGTGGCGTTGTAGATGTGACCGTCGGAGGTGGTGACCCGAATCGTGGGGTGCGCGGCTGCGCCGCCGAGGGTAACGACGTGCGTGTTGGTGAGCACGTAGCCGTCGTCGCTGAGGATGACACCAGAACCACTACCCGATTCGCTGTCGCCGACAGCTTCGATCGTGACGACCGACGGCAACACCTTCGTGGCGATCGCTGTCGTCTCGTTGACGGAGCCGGGGTTGTTCACAGTGATGCTGTCTGGACCGCTGGCAGTGGTGCCCGCCGGCTGCGCCCAAAGAGTGTTTCCGAGGTAGCTGGTTCCCAGTCCCGCCGCACCGCCGACAAGGGATGCCGCAACGATGAGAGCTGCGACCTTGCCAGCTCCGAAGGACTTCTTCTGCGCGGCCTTCGTCTCGATCGGGGTGATCGGGGTGATCGGAACTGTCGCACCCGGCACGGTGCCGTACTGATATTCCGGTGTGGGGATGCCAAAGGCTGCCCCCTGTGGAGTTGGTGCCTGGGCCGGCTGGGGCATGACGGGCGACGTAAATGCGGTAGGGATCTCGTGGCCGGCACCGCTACCACCTGGCACCTGCGGTGCAGGCTGCTCGGACGGAACGGTCTCGTTGGGAATGTTGTCTTCGTTCATGGTCTGCTCCTTCAACAACGTCTTTTCAGAGTGCCGCTCGTACCTGTGCGTTCGTTATGGTCACGATGAGTGTCCGCTATGGCCTTAGCCTGGGTTCTATGAGTGCTATTCCCGGCGCCTGGCGGCGCACCGCGGCTGGAGCCGGACTTCTTTCTCCCGAGGGCAACGTCGCGCCCACCATCTTCGCAGAGATGTCTGCGGCTGCGGTGAGAACCGGTGCGATCAACCTCGGTCAGGGTTTTCCTGACGAGGACGGACCCGCCGAGGTGCTGGAAGCCGCTCGCACCGCGATTTCGCATGGCATGAATCAGTATCCGCCTGGGCGTGGTTTTCCTGATCTGCTCGCGGCCATCAGCGAGCACCAGCACAGGTTCTACGGACTCGTAGTCGACCCGGTGACCGAGGTGATCGTGACCGCCGGCGCCACGGAGGCATTGACTGCGACGCTGTTGGCACTGATCGACTCTCCCGATGACGAAGTCGTCGTGTTCGAGCCGTACTACGACTCGTATGCCGCCGCGGTGGCGCTGGCTGGCGCGCGCCTGCGCACTGTTCCGTTGCGCCGCCCGGACTTCCAACCCGATCTCGAGGCACTTGCGGCATCCGTCACGGATCGCACTCGGATCATCCTCGTCAACGACCCTCACAATCCGACCGGTGTGGTGTTCACGTCGGAGGTGAAGGCTGAGATTGTGCGGCTGGCGCACCAGCATGACGCAATCATCGTGACCGACGAGGTCTACGAGCACCTCACCTTCGCCGCACCTCACGTGCCGCTCACAACGCTGCCCGGTGCCGCAGAGCGGACGCTGACGATCTCCTCCGGCGGGAAAACGTTCTCGGCAACCGGCTGGAAGATCGGCTGGATCCACGGCCCCGCTGACCTCATCACCGCGGTGCTGACCGTCAAGCAGTACCTCACCTATGTGAACGGGTCAGCGTTCCAGCCGGCGATTGCGGTGGGCCTGCGGATGCCGGATGCATTCTTCACGGATGCCGCCGCGACTCTTGCACACAAGCACGAGATCCTCGGGGCTGGGCTGCGCAGCGCAGGCTTCGACGTGGCCATGCCGCAGGGCGGATACTTCACTGTCGCGGATGCCACAGCGCTCGGCGGATCGGATACGGCAGCCTTCTGCCGGGCGATGCCGGAGAAGGCTGGGGTGGTCGCGATCCCGATGAGCGCATTCGTCAGCCCCGACCATCAGGGCGAGTATTCGGGCCTCGTGCGCTTCGCGGCGTGCAAGAAGATCGACGTGCTGGAAGAGGCTGCCAGGCGCCTCGCCGCGGCCTCGTTCTGAGGGGTCGGGCGTCCGCAGGAGTCGGACGTCCGCAGATGTCGCATCTCCCCAGGGGTCGCGGATGGCCGCTTCAAGCGCACCGAGCCGGCCATGTGCGACCCTCGAACGCGTCAGCGCGGGACAACACCGTAGCGCCGTAGCCGCAGCACGGGGTTAACCTCGCGTACGCGGGCAATCGCTTCCTGGGAGAGCTGGGCTACGGCGATACCGTCGCCCGTTCCGACTCCGGCGATCACGACCCCCTGCGGGTCGATGATCTGTGAATGCCCGATGCCGATCGGGGTCGGGTGGTCAGCGGCGACGACGTAGACGGTGTTCTCGATCGCGCGCGCCGCCAGCAGCGTCGTCCAGTGGTGTTCTTTGAGTGGGCCGCGCACCCATTCCGCCGGCACGACGATGACGTCGGCGCCGGCATCCACGAGCGTGCGGGCGACCTCGGGGAATCGCAGGTCATAACAGGTCATCATCGCGATGCGCAGGCCGTCGATGTCGAGCGTCTGCGGCACACCCAGCTCCCCTGCTTCTATCCAGTCAGACTCGGTCTGTCCGAAGGCGTCGTAGAGGTGCTGCTTCCGATAGGTCGCGCGCAGGCCTGTGGCATCGACGGCGACGAGGGTGTTGCGCACGCGCTCCCCCGCTGCTTCGACGAGGCCGGCGATGATCGTGACGTCATGGGCGGATGCCGCCGCCTGCAGCGCCCGCACGAACTCACCGTCGAGGGTCTCGGCATGCAACGCGAACGATGCATCCATCGGATCGACGAAGTAGCTGGAGTACTCCGGGAACACCACCAGGCGGGTGCCCCGGCTCGCGGCATCCGCCACGAGCTCCGTGATGCGCGTGCGGTTGCCCTCCCGATCCTCGGTTGGACGGAACTGGCACACGGCAACGACGAGCTCGGACATGCCCCTATCTTCGCGCATCGTGACAAGTGGCGCCCGGTGCTCGAAATCCGTACTAGGCTATAAGGCGTGCCGCGGGGTGGAGCAGTTCGGTAGCTCGCCGGGCTCATAACCCGGAGGTCGCAGGTTCAAATCCTGTCCCCGCAACGGATATAGCGACACAGAAAGGCCCCTGATCAGGAGAAATCCAGATCAGGGGCCTTTCGCTATGTCAGCTTCTTCTCTCCTCCACGAGGGGGTTATAGGCCGGCGTTTTTCAGCACGTCGCACCGTCCTGCCCTAAGGTAGGCCGCATGGATGCCGCCTCGATGATTATGGGAGCTTCGATCGCTTCAATCTGCTGGATTGGCATCGGGGCGGTGATGCTGTCTCTGCGGAAGGGAAACTGACCAACGGCTGGGAGGCAGCGAGACGGCGCTGGAGCGGCGAGCCAGATCCCTTGCAACCACAGGGAAGAACGCCGTCAACACGCCCACACAGTGACGATTGGATTTGAACCTAAACGTCACGTAAACTCTTAAACGTGCCGCGGGGTGGAGCAGTTCGGTAGCTCGCCGGGCTCATAACCCGGAGGTCGCAGGTTCAAATCCTGTCCCCGCAACGAGAACGCGACACACAAAAGGCTCCTGATCAAGTATTACTTGATCAGGAGCCTTTTGCTTTGCCCCGGACCAGCCCGGGGCCCGCAAAGTCCCCGGCGTGGCACACCCGACGGAAGAAGGAATTCCCGGCTGAGATCAATGTCTCAGCCGGGAATTCCTTCTCGCATATGCGGGGCGAACCCGCGGCGCGCCCCGGGCGGACCCGCCCGGGGTGCCCGCGGTTACTTGGCCGTTGCAGCCTCCAGCGCCAGCAGCTCGGTGATCGCGGCAGTCAGACGCTTGTCTGCCTCGGCGAACGCCGTGAGGTCACCAGCCTTCAGTGCCGTATCCCGGTCGGTCAACGCCTTCTGCGCGGCTGCCAGAGCCTGTTCGCGTGCGTCGCCGCCGGTGCCGGGATCGGGCTCACTCGTGCCCGGGTCCGTTGCGCCCTCATCAGGCGGCGTTCCACCCTCGTCGGGCGGCGTCGTCGCACCAGCATCAGGGTCTATCGGCTCCACCGTCTCGTCGCCAGCGCTCGCACCAGCGTCACCGCCGAAGATGACATCCAGTGCGGCAGTGAGGGTGTCTTCGAAGGCGATGCTGTCACCGAACGTGACCAGCACCTTCTGCAACAGCGGAAGCTTGGTGCCCTCAGAAGACTGCACGTACACGGGCTGCACATAGAGCAGACCGCCACCGACGGGCAGTGTCAGCAGGTTGCCGTACTTGACCTCTGACTCACCCTGCTGCAGCAGGTTCAGCTGCTGCACCACGGCCGGGTCGGAGTTGAACGTGTTCTGCACCTGACCGGGGCCAGGCACCGTGGTGTCGGCATCAATCTCCAGCAGGTTCAGCTGACCATAGCCCTCGGCCTTCTCACCTGCGGTGGCTCCGGCATCCGAATCGACGGCCAGGTAACCCAGCAGAACGTTGCGGCTGGTTGTACCCGCCGCGGACGAAGGAATAAACGTCGAGAACATCGAGAACCTCGGCGAATCCTGACCGGGCATCTGCATCGACAGGTAGTACGGCGGCTGCAGCCGGGTGTCGTTGCGCGGATCGTTCGGCGTCTGCCAACGGTTGTCCTGCTGTGCAAACGAACCAGCGGTGTCCACGTGGTAGACCTCGAGGATCTCGCGCTGCACCTTGAACAGGTCAGTCGGGTAGCGCACGTGACTCATCAGATCGGCCGACATCTCGCTGATCGGCTCGACCGTCGCGGGGTATACCTTCTGCCACGCCTTGAGAATCGGGTCTTCTTCATCCCATGCGTACAGCGTGACCGTGCCGTCGTATGCGTCGACGGTGGCCTTCACCGAGTTGCGGATGTAGTTGATGTCATCGAGCGCGAACGCAGGTGCCGTCGTGTTCGAGTCGGTGATCGCATCCGACAGGCTCACGCTCGTCGAGTACGGGTACGTGGAGCTCGTGGTGTAACCGTCGATGATCCAGACGATGCGACCGTCCACGACGCTCGGGTACGGGTCGGTGTCGAGCTCGAGGTACGGAGCGGCCTTCTGCACGCGATCGACCGGGTTGCGGTCGTAAAGGATCTGCGAGTCAGAGTTGACCAGATCCGAGAAAAGGATCTCGGCTTCCTGGAATTTCAGCGAGTACAGCAGCTTGTTGAAGGTGTTGCCGATCGCCGGCCCACCATCACCTTCGAAGGTCGTCTTCGTCTCGTTCGCGCCGTCTTCACCACGCGGATAGTCGATCTCGACGTCGGCTGTCCCCTCCGGGGCCCCGACGATCGAGTACAGCGCAGAGTCTTCACCGAAGTAGACGCGAGGCTCGAAGTTTTCGCTCTCCGTCAGGAAGCCGGACGACGGGATGCCTCGTTCAAGGAATACCGGCTCACCCTCACTCGTGCGCTGGTTTCCCGCTGCGACCACGAGACCGTAACCATGCGTGTAAACGGCGGTGCGGTTGTTCCAGTTGTTGCTGTCGCCAAGGCGGTTGACGTCGAGCTCACGAACAGCCACCACGGTGTCCTGCGTCTCGCCGTCGATCTCGTAGCGGTCGACGTCGAGCGTCTCATTGAACTGGTAGTAGCCACGGAACTGCTCGAGCTGCTGCACAGTCGGGCTGATGATGCTCGGGTCGAGGATACGGATGGACGCGGTGGTCTCGGCGTCCTCACGGAGCTGGCCTGCCTTGGCATCCGTCTCTGCCTTGAACGGTGTGACCTCGATGTCGGCGATATCGTACGCCTGCTTGGTGCCATCGATGTTGCGCTGGTAGTACTCGGCCTGGAAGCTGTTCTGGTTCGGGCGCACCTGGAAGGTGTCGACGACCCACGGGTAGCCGATGCCTACAACGAGGGATGCCACGAGCAGCAGCCCGGTCGCCACCAGGGGGAAACGCCAGCGGCCCATGATTGCGGTGACGAAGAAGAGGATTGCGACGAGGATCGCGAGAATCGCGAGAATCGCCATACCCGGGATCGTGGCGTTGACCGCGGTGTAGGCGGCGCCGGTGATGCGATCCTCTTCGGCGACGAGCGTCTTGTAACGGTCCAGCCAGAGGCTCGCGGCCTGCACCAGCAGGTAGAGTCCGGCGAGAATGGCGAGCTGAATGCGAGCAGCCTTCGAGATGCGCAGCTCGCCCTGACCGATGCGCACAGAACCGTAGAGGTACGAGACCAGCGCAGTGACGATCAGGCTCAGCAGGATGACAGCCGAGACGAACGCGAGAAGGATCGAGTAGAAGGGCATCGCGAACAGGTAGAAACCGGTGTCCATGCCGAACTGCGGGTCAGCGACGCCAGTGGCGCCACCGTTGAACCACAGCCACACGGTCTGCCAGTTACCCGCCGCCGCGAAACCGGCGAACAGGCCGAAGAAGATCGGCATTCCCCACATTGCAAGCCTGCGAAGCGGCTCGATGACCTCCTGATACCGGTCGAGCTGCGAACTCAGTCGCACGTAGACCGGGCGGAGGCGATAGGCCAGCTGGATCACGATGAACAGCGGCACCGCCATCCCCAAAAAGCCCACGACAAACATCAGCGCGGTGGCGAGCCACTGCGTGGTGAGGACGTTCGTGAACTGCAACTGGTCGAACCAGAGGAAGTCTGTGTAGAGCGAAGCGAAGACGAAGAACGCCGCGATGATCGCAGCGATGATCACCAGCGATATCGTGATGATTCGTCGGGATGTACTGGGCGTGGCCGGATTCGGCGCCGAGGTCGTGGTCACCCGTCCATCCTAAGTGCCACTGATTATGTGGGGGCTGTGCTTACGGTGACGGGGAGGTCACGATGCCGTGCACATCGGCAGTGAATCGACGTCACCGCCGTCCGCGATCACTTCAAGCGCCTTCAAGGATTCATCCAGCGTCGCAGTGCTGATCACCTGGAGTCCGTCAGGGACATGACCGACGACCTCGTCGCAGTTCGACGACGGAGCCAGGAAGAAGTCAGCGCCCGCATCGCGTGCGCCGTAAAGCTTCTGCCTGATGCCGCCGATCGGACCGACCGCCCCCGTCGCATCGATCGTTCCGGTGCCGGCGATGTCATTGCCGCCGGTCAGCTCGCCCGGAGTGAGCTCATCGATGATTCCGAGCGCGAACATCATCCCGGCGCTGGGGCCGCCGACATTGTCCAGCTGAATCGTCACATCGATGGGAAAGTCGTACTCGGTGGTCAGCGTGATACCGATCAGCCAGGTATCCACGCCGTTCGATGTGCTGAGCTCCGGGGTGATCTCAACCTCGATCTCCTCGCTCCCGCGAAGCACAGTCAATTGCGCCGCTGCACCTTTTGCCTCTTGGATGCCGTTGCGTAGCTCACTGGCGCTGGTGACTTTGACGCCGTCGAACGCCGTGATCACATCGCCCTCTTCCAGCAGCCCCTCGGCGGGTGAACCTTCGATCGCGGCGACGACCTTCACCGAAGCCCCGGTGTCGAAGCCGAGCGCCTGCAGCGCAGCAGCGGTTGCTTCGTGCTGTGAATCGACCATCAGCACCGCATTGCGTTCGTTGCGCTGCTCACTGGTGACGCCCTCGGGGAACACCGAGTCGATGGGCACGACCGCACGAGACGAATCCGTCCATGCCAGCGCAAGCTCAAACCACGAGGGCGTGCGTTCACGATTACCGACCACCTCCACCGTTGTGAGATTCAGGGTGCCGCCGGTATCGAACGTCTCGGCACCGTCAATGGCGATCAGTGGCACCTGTTCGCCGTCAGCGCTGGCCGCAGTGCCCAGGGTGTCGTATACGGGACCCGGTCGTTGAATCACATACGGAGTCGGCAGAAATGTCATCACGACAAGGGCTATGAGGGCGACAATGAGCGCCCAGACACCGAGCCCGACCCTGGGCGTGCGGGAATGAGACAAGGAGATCCTCCGTCGTTCGCGACCGGCGTACAGCGATCTGCCCGTGGCGGGGGCCCGGGCAGACTCGTGCAACTAGCGTAGATGCCACGGCTAGCGACGTGCTGAGAGGCGACCGACATGGCAGACAACGAACCCAACCCCGAGGACTTCCAGGAGTTCCTGCGCAAGATGATGTCCGGCGCGGGCAACGGAGACTTCGATCTGAGCGCTCTGCAGAACGCTTTAGGTGGGGCCGAGGGCTTTCAACTCGACCCGACGATGATGGCGGGACTCATGCAGCAGTTGCAGGGTGCTTTCAGCGGAGACCCGTGGGCGAACACACTGCGCCAGGCCCTGCACATCGCCAACCGCGAGGGTCAGGGCATCACCGACGGCGCGCAGAGCTCGCTTGTCGATGCCTTCGCGCTGGCGAATCTCTGGCTGGGCGAGGCGACCACGATCTCTGAACTTTCCGAGACGCCCAAAGCGATGACTCGGGGCGAGTGGGTGGAGAAGACGCTTCCAGTGTGGAAAGAGATCGCAGGCCCGGTATCCACGAGCATCGCCGACGCCCTCACCAGCGCCCTGGACACTCAGGTTCCGGACGACATGCGTGATGCGATCCAGGGCGCAGGCAAACTTATGCGCGGACTCGGCTCTTCGGTATTCGCCGCGCAGTTCGGTCAGGTTCTCGGCAATCTCGCGCTCGAGGTCGTCTCCGGTGGCGACGTGGGTATCCCGGTGCTGCCGGCCGGAACCGCCGCGGTGATCCCACAGAACATCACTGCGTTCGGTGAGGGGCTCGAGATCCCGGAAGACCAGATCGCACTGTACCTCGCGACCCGTGAGCTCGCTTACGCCCGCCTCTACCGGCACGCGAAGTGGCTGCACCTGCATGTGATGTCGCAGATCACCGATTTCGCCCGCGGTGTGACCGTCGATGTCGAAGCACTCGAAGATGTCGCGAGTCGACTTGACCCGTCGAACCCGGAAGAACTTCGCGCCGCGATCGAAGGCGGCGCATTGCTACCGGCGCAGACCGAAGCTCAGCGCGACGCACTCGCCCGCCTGGAGAACATCATCGCGATGATCGACGGTTGGGTGGATGTCGTCACCAACGAGGCGACCTCGCGGTTGCCCGATAGCGTCCGGCTGGCCGAAGCGGCTCGTCGCCGTCGCGCTGTCGGAGGCCCGGCGGAGGATGCTCTCGGAGCCCTGGTCGGCTTGAAACTGCGTCCGCGGCGTATGCGTGAGGCGGCCGCGATGTGGCGGAAGGTGACGGATGCCGTCGGCATCGCCGTCCGCGACACGCTCTGGGATTATCCCGACCTGCAGCCGACCGCTGCCGACATCGATGATCCCACCGCTCTCATCGAACGGCTGCAGGCTCGCGCTCGCGGTGAGGCACCCGCAACAGATGAGTTCGATGAGGCCTTGACCCGACTGCTCGATGGCGATGACTTTACCGACGGCGACGGCACCAACCAGGGCGGCGAGACTCCGGTCTGATCACTCAGGACCGCGAACAGTAAGTCTTTCTCTGCACAGATCGTCGGTGCGCGGAGTTCTCCACTGATCGTGATTTCGCGCCCCGCGGCGAGCGCATGATGAGCAGAATCGGGACATGTCCCCGATCACGCCGCCGACGCTGACTCGCCTCGATCCGGCCTACCCGCTGCTCTGGCGGGATGTCGACACGGTGCAGTTCGGGCTGGAGGGGCGGGTGTGCGTGCCCCTGACTGAGCCGTGGATCGAGCCATTGCTGCAGGCGATGAGAAACGGCTTCCGTCGCAGTTCCTTCGATGTGATCGCCCATGGTGCCGGCGCGCCGAGGGATGCTGCCAGGCAGCTGCTCGCGCGGCTCCGGCCAGTGCTGCGTACGGATGCTCCTCCTCTGCCGAGGATATGGATCGAGAGCGTCAACATCGCCGATTCCCGAGTTGAAGCCCGAGTGGAGAGTTCCCTGGCTGACGAGGGGTTCACCACAACGGATCGTGCAGATCCGAGAGCTGTCGGCGTCGTGCTCGTGCACGGCGCAGCGTCCGCTCATCAGCTCGCCCGCTATCTGCGCGATGACCTCACGCACGTGCCGGTTGCGTTCGAACCTGGTGGCACCACGGCTGGTCCGCTCGTGGTGCCTGGCCGAACCGCATGCCTGTCGTGCCGTGATGCGCATGAACGTGACAGAGATGCGGCCTGGCCCGGCATGCATGCACAACTGGTCGCTGCGACGTCAACCCCCATCACCGCCGCCCGCGCATCTGAGGCCGCGGGCCTCGTTGCGAGAATCCTCGCTGAACCGGGAAAGGCGAAGCGCACGAAATCGGTGCGGATCAGCCCTGACGGACGGCGCGTGTGGCGCGCGGTGACGTTTCACGAAGAATGCCGGTGCCGCGAGCATTCGTTCCGATCTCCTGAAGGAACCGCGAAGGCTGCCGATCCCCTCGTCCCGCCGCACGCGACCATGAGAGATCCAGGGTTCGCGCGGCGCGCGTGACGCCGACATAGGCCAGTCGGCGCTCCTCATCGATCGCTTCGAAGCTTTTCGCATATCCGATCGGTAGGGCACCTTCCGCCCAACCGGCGAGATACACGTGCGGCCACTCCAGACCCTTCGCCGCATGCAGCGTCGACAGCGTCACCGTCTGCATGGTCGGCTCATGCTGGTCTTTCGCTCGCGCCATGAGCACTTCGCTGAATGAGCGCAGCGTCGTCTCGCTCGATGCTTCCTCAGCGAGACGCAGAATCGCCCGTCTCGCCTCCCAACCGTCGCGCTGCGCTCCCCCGGCCGTTGGCGGTTCGTCGCTCAGGCCGAGCTCGCGCATGACCTTGCGCACATTGGACAGGAAATCGCGTTCCGTCGGAGCCACGGATGCACCGCGCAGTGCGAGCACAGCTTGACGCACCTCCGGCATGTCGAAAAAGCGTTTGCCACCGAGCACTGTCGATGCGATCCCCGCTTCGCCCAGCGCCTGCAGAATCGCTGCGGACTGCGAGTGCGCGCGGTACAGCACGGCGATCTCTGAAGCGGAGGCGCCGGTCTTGATCCTGGCGGCGATCGCCGCGGCGATACCTGCCGCTTCCTCGGCCTCGCTGTCGTAGGCGGTCACCGTCGGCGGTTCTGCAGTCAGAGACTCTCGCGCCGCCACCAACTCGAGAGCGCCGGGGCGCCCCTTCATGAGCGCGTTGGCTGCAGCGAGAATCGGTGGCTGCGAGCGGTAGTTGGTCTCCAACCGCACCACCGTGGCATCCGGGTATCGACGACCGAACTCGAGCAGGTACTTCTGATCGGCGCCGGCGAACGAGTAGATCGTCTGACTGGCATCGCCGACGACGCAGATGTCGCTGCGCTCTCCCAGCCACAGCTCGAGCAGACGATTCTGCAGCGGCGAGACGTCCTGGTACTCATCGACGGTGAAGTGGCGGTATTGCTCGTGCACTGATGCGGCCACCCGAGGCTCTGCTTCCAGCATCCCGGCGCACGCCAACAGCACGTCCTCGAAGTCGAGCTGGCGACGGTCGTCTTTGAGAATCTCGTATGCCTGCTGAAATTCGGCGAGCTGTTCGGTGCTCACCCGGCCGATGGAACGACCGAGTGCGGCGTGTTGTTCGATCGAGAGCATCGAGACCTTACGCCATTCGATCTCGCTGGCAATATCGCGCAGGGTGGCGGTGTCCAGCCGCAGCCGCAGCTGCTCGCCGGCCTGGCCAAGCATGCGCACCTTGTTGTCGATGATGCTCGGCGCCGGCGAGCCGGCGAGCGTCGGCCAGAAGAAGTTCAGTTGTGAAAGAGCCGCAGCGTGGAAGGTTCGCGCGGCCACTCCTTCGACTCCGAGGGCGCGCAGGCGTCCGCGCAGTTCACCGGCTGCTTTCGCAGTGAACGTGACCGCCATCACGCGACTCGGCGAGTATGCACCGGTGTCAACGCCGTGCGCGATGCGATGCGTAATCACACGCGTCTTTCCGGTACCCGCACCGGCGAGCACGGCGACCGGTCCACGCAGCACGGATGCCGCTTCCCGCTGACGTTCGTCGAGAGTGTCGAGCGCACTCACTCGCGAGCCTCGTACCAGTCCTCGATCAGGGCCCTGGCGATGGATGCCGGACCCGGCAGCCCGACCGGACCGTCACCGTTCATTGCACTGGCAATCTCCGCACGAGTGAACCACCGCACGTCGACGATCTCCTCACCATCCGGGCGCGCGCGACGTTCATCGGATGCTGTCGCGCGAAAACCGACCATGAGTGAGCGCGGATACGGCCACGGCTGCGAGGAGATGTATCGGAGGCTGCTCAGCAGGACGCCCGCTTCCTCTTCGATCTCGCGATGCACTGTCGACTCCAGTGATTCACCGGCCTCTACGAATCCGGCAAAGCAGGAGTACATCCGGCCGTGCCAGTTCGCATTGGCACCGAGGAGCAGCTTCTCGCCGTCTTCGCTCTCCACTGCCACAATCACCGCGGGATCGGTACGAGGGAAGAACTCATGGCCATTGTCGAGGCACTTCCGTGACCATCCGCCCTGGCGCACCTCTGTCGCTGATCCGCACGCCGTGCAGAAACGCGCGTCGCGCAGCCATGAAGCGAGCGTGACCGCTTCGACGAGGAGCTCAGTATGCTCCGCATCGAGTAGACCACCGGTATCGCGCAGGCCTAGCCACGTTTCGGCGGGCGCCGCGTCGATCGAATCTGTCATAGCCGCGATGGCCGCGACTAAGAGAGTGCTTCCGTCGCTGTGCCGCCCCAGTAGCCCCCAGTCGGCGTCGCCCACCTCGGCGGATGCGACGGTGACGAGTGCACCGTCTTCGACACGGACGCGCCCTTCACGGACCACGATTACACGGGCATCATCCGAGGAACGCAGCGCTTCGAGGATCCCGGGTTCATCACGGAGGTGTCCTGCACGATCAAACTCAGCACGGCGAACAGTCATCGACTCCCTCTCTCACAGGCGTGGCGTAGGCCAATCCACACCCGAGCCGACCTACCCTGGGGGCATGGCACGGTCTCCCTTTACTCTAGCCGCGGCGGTCACGGCTGCACTGCCCGGGGCCGAGGTCGTCGGCGCACGAATTCTGACCGCCGGGGGCGATGGACGATTCGACTCTGCAGTCGCGACGCTCGCTGATGGAAGCGAAGTCGCAATCCGCGTCGGCGATGACGATGAGACGGCACGTGAGCTTGCGGCGGAGTCGATCGCGCTTCGCGCATTGACGGCCGGGGCTCGCGCCATGTTGCCCTTCAGCGCCCCGGACTATGTTGGCGAAACGCTGCTTTCCGAGGGTCGCGCACTTGTCACCGGTTTGCTGCCCGGTTTTCAGATCGAAGCAGGCCACGTGCCCGGCGGTCGAGGGGCTGCCGAATCGATGGGTTCGTCGATCGCCGCAGTACACGCGCTTCCCGCATCCGTGGTGCGCAGCGCCGGGCTCACCGCTCGCAGCGCCGACGAGTCGCGTGAGGACATCCGCCAGCTGGTCGATCGCGCCGCGGCGACGGGTCGCGTGCCCGCACGCCTGACAGTTCGCTGGCGCGAGGCCGTCGGCGACGATGACCTGTGGCGCTTCGAGTCTGCCGTGAATCTCGGCGGCACCCAGGCGACTTCGTTCCTTTTCGAGGATGACCCGGAGCAGGGTCCGACCGTCGTCGGCATCCTGAATTGGCACGGACTCTCGTTGGGGGACCCTGCCGTGGACCTGGCCTGGCTCTCATCTGCTCCGGATGCCGCTAGCGACGTTTATGCGGCTTACGCTGCGGCCTCGGATCGCGCGCCGGACAACGCACTGGCCGTGCGAGCACGGCTGCTGGCCGAGCTGGAATTCGCTCGGTGGCTTGTGCATGGCGACCTGCTGCGACGCCCCGACATCATGGACGACGCGACGTCGTTGCTCGAATCACTTTCTGAGGGGCTGCGGGAACGCGACCTCTCTGTGATCGCGGCCCGCAGCGAAGGCGTCGACTCGGCGATGGATGCGCTGAATCGCGTGCCGGCGACGGCGGCAGCACGCATCAACACCTCGATGCAGACCGACGCATACAACCCAGAGGACTTGCTGCCCGGTGAGGACACGGCCGAGGTGGTCGTCGGTGCCGAGGGTGTCATCAGTGATGAAGTGGTCCTAGGCGACGCCACCGAAGATCTCAGTGACCTTGCGGAGTCGGACCTTCTCCCGCGGGATGAGACATTGAACGCTGAATTGCCAGTCGCTGAGCCCGTCGACAGGCCAGGGAACGACGGATCAGGCAGCGACGGATCAGGCAGCGACCCGGCCGAGGAAGCTCAGCGCGCGGCGCGCGCCGCGCTCCAACGCTGGACCAACTCCTCCTCCGAGTAGACCCGGTCCCCGCGGAGGACGAGGTCGTCTGCGACGTAGTACAGCGCGACGTCAATCTCCTCCAGCGGAACACCGAAGCGGCGGTGGTAGGCGAGGCGATACAGTGCGAGCTGCAGCATCCGCTCGTCTCGCTCTGCCGAATTTCGCGGCGCTTTTCCGGTCTTCCAGTCCACGATCTCGATGCGCCCGCCGCGGTCTTCTCGTCGGTAGACAGCGTCAAGCTTGCAGATCATGATGTGCCCTTCGATCCGTTCAGGGGTCGAACCGGCGCCGAGCGCGAAGTCGATCTCGATCTCCACCGCGATGGGTTTGAGTGCGGCCCATTCGCTGGATTCGAAGGTCTCACGCAAGCGTTCGAGGTCTGCGGCATCCGCAGCCGAGGCGTTCCAGACGTCGGACTGATCCTCGTCGATCTCCCACAACGCACTCTCCGGACTCGGCGCCGTGCCGACGAGACCCGATCGATGCTCGACCCAGGCGTGGAACAGGGTGCCGAGCCGGGTCTGCCGGTAGGGACGCTCCGGCATGGGACGGGTGAGTCCGCGGACGGTGCCGTCGTAGTCGGTGACGTAGTCCTTGAACCGTGACGCAGGCACGCGGGTCGGTGCGACAGCGGTGATTCCGTGCTGACGTTCGGCGCGTTCGGCGAGCAGCCGTCGGAGCAGGTCGGTCGGCTGCGCGGCATCCCGCTCGAAGGCCTCGCGCACTGCCGCCGCCGCATCCTCGACCTTCTCGCGGCGTGACCCGAGCGGGTCGATGGGCCAGACGCTCGTCTTGCCCTCGCCCTCGTAGGGGTTTTCGTCCTCGTCGATCTCGGTGATCGGATCAACCCCGATGACCTCGAAGGCTTCACGCAGAAATGGCCCGGGCCCCCGCGGTTTCTTCTGCCCTGCCCAGTGAGACCCGCTGAGCAGCAGATCGGTGCGCGCGCGGGTGACGGCGACGTAGCCGAGCCGCCGCTCTTCCTGCTGCTGGTAGTCGCGATACGCGTCCTTGAACACCGTGATCGCGCCGGGGGTCTTCTTGCTCGCGCTCGTGAGCGAGGCGATGCCAGCTTTGAGACGCTTCTCGGGATCAAGTTCCTCTTCGACCGGCGGAAACCAGGTGAACTTGGGCAGGGCGGCACTGTCGCCGCGCAGGGCGAACGGGAGCACGCCGAATCCGAACCAGCCGGAGGTGTCGCTCGGACGCGATGGAAGCTCTCCGTCAACCATGCGAACGACTGCGACCGCATCCCATTCGAGTCCCTTGGAACCGTGGATCGTCAGCAGCTGCACGATGCCGGGTTCCGGTGGCTCTGGGCGCGGCATGAGCTCATCGGTGCTCTCAGCCTTGTCGAGCCAGGCGAGCAGGCTCCCGATCGTGCCGCGGTCGTCTGCGGCGAGGAACGCACGCACCTCGTCGGTGAACGCGCGCAGCTGGGTGGCTGCGACACGTGCCGGTCCGCGCGTCTCGTTCGCGGCGAGTTCGATGTCGAGACGGAGTTCGAGCTCAATGAGGCGGATCAACTCGGGAATCGGCTGGCCCGCGGCGCGACGCAGACGTTCGAATATCTCCCCTGCCGCACGGATTCGCGCACGCCCTTCCGGCGTGATGCCTTCCAGCAGCCGGTAGTCGTCACGGAGTCCGCGGACCACGTCGACGGCATCCACGATCGATACCGCCTCGTCGGCGCCACGCGATGCGCGGATGCGGGCGCGGAGCTCCTCCGGCAGCGGCAGCAACCCGCTGTCGCGGCGGGAAAGCTCGCTCGCCAGCGAATATAGCGCTCCCATGTCGGCCACCCCGACGCTGAAGCGCGGACCGACCAGCAGTCGGATCAGCGGGGACCCGGCGTTCGGATCGTGGATGACGCGCAGCGCGGAGAGAACATCGACGACCTCCGGCGTCGCCAGCAGACCGCCGAGACCCAGGATGCGGTGCGGAATGCCGCGGGCTGCGAGCGCCTCGGCGAAGGTCTGCATGTGCCGCTTGGAGCGGAACAGAATCGCACCAGTATGCGGCTTTGCCGTATCGCTGTGCGCGGCTCGACGGTCCGCGAACCAGTCCGCAACCTGCGCGGCCTCATCGTGCACGGTGAGCGGAAAGCGGACCTCGACGGCGCCTGTACCTGCGCCGGGGCGCGCCTCCAGCGGCGGCACGTCGAGTTCTGGTCGGCGCAGCGGCTGCAGCACCTGGTTCGCGATGCCGAGGATCGCGCTGTCATTGCGCCAGCTCGTCATCAGGCTGTAGCTCTGCGCCGACTGCTCAGTGGCGAAGGTTCGGGCGAAGGCGTAGAGGTTGTCCGCGCTCGCGCCACGCCAGCCGTAGATCGACTGATGAGGGTCGCCCACAGCCATGACCGCCGAATCACGAAACAGCGCGGCGAGGAACTGCGTCTGAATCACCGAGGTGTCCTGATATTCGTCCAGGAGTACGACGCGGTGCTGCTCACGAAGAGCCTCGCGCACATCGGGAGATGACTCGACGATGTCGAAGGCGCCGCTGACCTGGTCGGCGAAATCGAGCACGCCGCGGCGGTGTTTCTCGGAGATGTACTCGCGCACGAGCACGGCGAGCGTGGGAAGCGAGAGCAGGTTATCGGCGATCTTCGCGATCGTGTCATTGCTGCGGTACGGCTCGAATGCGCCAGCTTGCTCTATGGCGATGCGCTCTGCGCGCCCGAGATCGGCCCGGTGGTCGAGGGCGTCGCCGGCGAGGCGCTGCACGGCGTCGACGACCGTCGCCACAGACAGGTCAATATCCTCTAGCTGCGGCAGATCTGCGCGCAAGACGATCTCGCGCGCCAGCATCCAGGATGCCGCCTGGCTGAGCATGGCGACATCAGGGTCGCGGCCAATCCGCGCGGCGTGCTCACGGACGATCGAGTCCGCGAACGCGTTGTACGTCGAGACCCGCGGTCGAATCAGCAGGTCGTCTGCGGTACGGGGCGCGCTCTGATCCCACCCGGTGCCGAACTTCTCAGCCATCTCGTCGAGCACGTGCGCGCGCACTGTGCTTTTCTGCGCGGCCGTGGTGGCCGCATCCACCCGCGCCAGCGCACCGGATGCCACGATGTCCGGCATGTGCGGCAACAGCCCACGGCGGCCGAACTCGTCAATGACCGTGAGTCTTGCGCCGATGCGTTCGGCCAATTCGCCGGCCGCCTTGCGGGTGAACGTGAGTCCGAGAATCTCGTCACGGCGCACGTGGCCGTTGGCGACGAGCCAGACCACGCGCCCTGACATCGTCTCGGTCTTGCCGCTGCCGGCACCGGCTACGACGAGCGCGGGTGTCGGCGGCGCCTCGATCACGCGCTGCTGCGCTGCGGTCGGCGAAGGTTGCCCGAGAGCGGCTGCGACCTCGAGCGCGGAGAGCCCTGCGCCCCCGTTCCAGGCAGTCACGCGCTCACCGCCGGGACCGTGTGGATGCGGCACGGCTGCACACGCCATTGCACGTCGGCGCAGTGCGCCTCGACGTGTGCGGTGAAGCTGTTCCCAGACATGCCCTTGGCAGCATCGGCGAGCCGGTTCAGGAAGCGCGTGCGATCCTCGCCCTGGAGGGTGTGCTGGTGCGCGACCCGATAGTCGCTGCCGGACAGCGTCTTCGCGACGAGCACCAGCCGCGCGCCGGTCAACGCCGCAGCATCCGCGCCTTCGACGAGCCCCTGCTCAACCGCGACCTGATATGCCGCGAGCTGCGCGTGGTCGATGACCTTGCCATCGGACTCCGGTTCATACTTCCCGGTCTTCAGATCGACGACGACCACACGCTCCCCATTCGCTCCTTCACCCATCGACGTGAAGCCGCGGCCGCGGGCAGCGGCGTGCTCACCGCCTGCTCGCGGATAGACCTCAACCCGATCGATGAACCCGTGCACGACCGCGCGGTGCGGGCCACCTGCCTCCTCGCCGATGTGCACTGCGGGCTCCTCGTCTGATTCTTCTGTGGCCACGTCGACCGCGAAGCGGAACTCGACCTCGCTCGCGAGCACGCTCCCGTGCTCGTCCGCGACGGTGCTCAGGTAGGAGTGCAGTCGGTCGACGTACAGTTCGGCCCTGCGGCGTTCCTTGCGCCCGATCCACTCGGTTTCGAACTCAAGCTCCGGCCAGTGCTGGGCGACGACAGCGCGCATCTTCTCGAGATCGCCATCCGACGCCGTCTCCATCGCCGCGTGGATGATCGTGCCGATACCCGCCGATGGCGGCAGGACCGTGTCACCGCCGAGGGAAGAAATCGCCCAGTTCAGCTGGCACTCCTCGAACGATTCCATCTTCGACGGGGAGACGCGTGCTGCCTCCACTTGTAGATCGTGCAGTGGCGCCGGCGTCGACGGTGCGGTGCTGCCGTACCACTCTCTGGGAGCAGCGCCGGGAACCTCGGCTTCGGCGAGCAGACGGAGTTGTTCCGCCGCCTCCGCTCGCGTGGTCGGATCGAGCGTACTCGTCAGCGTGCGCCGATATCTGGCGACCAGTCCGCGCAGGGTCAGCGGATGCTCGGATGCCGGATGCTCCGACAACGGCGGTGGCACGGGCAGGAAGGCAAAGAAGGCGCTCGGGCCGGTCGTGTCGTCGTCAACAGCGGTGACGACGATGCGCGATTGCGCGCGGGACACAGCACGTACGAACAGCCGCAGCTCGTCGTGGAGGGCCGCGCGGCGGCGGTCAAGCGCTCCCGGAGCTACGTCGGGGATGCCCGTGCGTGCGGCGGTCACGGCATCTGCCAGCCGCCAGGTCTCGAGCATGCCGCCGCGCAGACGAGTGTTCGGCCAGACGCCGTCCTGCACACCGGAGACGATGACCGCATCGAACTGGGTGCCCAGCGCGGTCGCCGGGGTGAGCAGCGTCACGAGTCCCGGACGATCGGGGGTGGAGAGCGAGTCCTCCGGCACCTCGCTGTCGAGGATCTCGCGCACGAACGTCTCCGGACGCTCGTCGGGCGTGCGCTCGACGAAGCGCTTGGCCGCGTCGAACAGCGCGACCAGCGCATCGAGCGCGCGGGAAGTCTCGCCTCCGCCGCCCTGATCGGCGCTTTCACGCCAGTGTTTCTGCAGCTTCGAGCCGTCCAGGGCGCGCGAATCGTCCCAGATGCGCCAGAGCAGCTCGTGGATCGTCTCCCCCGCATCTGCTGCGGCGGCTGTCTCTGCCAGTGTCTTGGCGAAGCGCGCGGCGACGCGCGCCTCCGGAGCGTCGATGAAGGTGAAGGACAGCGGATGCGCCATCGCTTCACGTAGCAGTTCCGATGCCGGCGTCGAGCCTGACTCGGCCAGCTCTGCGTGACGCATGCGCGCGCGCAGACGGCGCAGACCAACGGCATCCATCCCGCCGAACGGCGAGCGCAACGCCTCCACGAGCGCCTCAGTCTCACGTTCCTCGACGGAGGTGAGGGCGAGCCGCACAATGCCGACGATGTCGCGCACGACGCCCTCGCTGCCGAGCGGACGTTGCACGCCGGCAGCCCTGGTCGGCACCTCACGTGCGGCGAGCTCGGTCTCGAGCGTCATGACCTGGCGGGTGTCGTGGGCGATGACGGCCATGTCGCTCCAGGCAACGCCGTGGCTGAGGTGCCAGTCGCGTAGCGTGCCAGCGATCCGGTCCACCTCTTCATAGGGGGATGCCGCGAGGAAAGCCTGCACGGCGGGATCAGGGGTCTCGTGAGCCGGCCCCGGCGCACGCCGATGTTCCACGCGCCCGGCAACGCCGATCGCCTGAGTGACGGTGCGGGTGAGGTCGACCAGCGCGCGCGATTGCCGGTGCGGGGTGTCCAGAACGAACACCCGGCCGAGCACCCCGGAGAGGTCGTGGAACAGCTGCGGGCTCGCGCCGCGAAAGGCCCCGGACGAGATGTCCGGATCGCCGAACGCCAGCACGGCGATGCCGCGTTCACGCAGTGCCTGCACAAGAGTGATGCCGCCGCGGGTGATCTCCTGCGCGTCGTCGATGAGCACGACCCGCAGCGGCGCGAGCGGGCCAAGAGTCGCAGCATCCGCTTCGCGAAGGATCGCAGCCGCCTCGCTGACCAGGTCGGCGGCATCACGATACGACGTGCGCATGCCCGCAAGCACGGCACGATACTCGTCGAGGAACAGCCCGGCAGCGCGCCAGACCGGGCGATCGGAGGCCCGTAGTTCCTCGGGCAGCACGCCCAGCTCAGTGCACTCGGCCAGGAAAGCGCGCAGCTCGGAGCGGAAACCCTTCGACGCGCGCACCGCCGGACTCAGCGTCTCGGGCCAGCGGCTCTCGAGGCCGGCAGCCTCGTCTTCGGCGTCGCCACCGAGCAGATCGGCGATGATGCGGTCCTGGTCCGCGCCGGTCAGCAGTGCAGGAGGGTCCTCCCCTGCACGCACCATCGCGCCGCGCACGATCTGGAAGGCCAGTGACCCCAGCGAGCGAGCCAGCGGTCCGGGCGTCGCCTGCGCGATGCGCACCCCGATTCGGTCACGCAGCACGGTGGCCGCCTGGCGGTTCGGAGTCAGCGCCAGCACCTCTTCGGGTGCGAGTGCGCCGTCGCCGCTGAGAAGACGCACGACGCGGTCGATGAGTGTCTGGGTCTTCCCCGTCCCCGGGGCACCGATGATGACACCGGAAGCGTCGACGGGTGCGTCTACAACGGCGCGCTGTCCGGCATCCTCTGTCATGTCATCCACGTTATCGGCAGGCTCGGACACTGCTGGACGCCGTCGCACAACTCCACTTGTGCGCCCACGGCGAAACCACGGCGCTGCCCCGATCCCGGGCATACCGCGCCGGGGTAGAGTTGGGCGCAGTCCCCGAATCTTCAAGGAGCACGCGTGGAAATCCGCATCGGCATCATCAACACCGGCCGCGAACTGAGCTTCGAGACCGCGACCCCCGCGGGCGAAGTCCGCACTGAGGTCACCGCTGCTCTTGAGCAGAGCACCGCGCACGTCAGCTTCACCGATGTGAAGGGCAACTCCTACATCGTTCCGACCGCGAACCTCGCCTACATCGAATTGGGCACTGAAGAGTCGCGTCGCGTCGGTTTCGTCGCCTGACCCACGATGTACATCCTTCTCGCGCTCATCGCCGCGTGTGCGCTCGGCATTGGCGTGCACTACCTACTGCCGCATCGCACACTGCGCGGCGTCGCGCTGGTTCCCGCGATCGCGACGGCCGCCTCAGCGGTCATCTACACGATGATGCAGTGGGCGGGCATCGGGCAGGACAACGGTTGGCTGTGGCTGGCGAGCATCGTCGGCGCCCCGGTGATCGCCGCTGTGGCGGGTTACCTGCTGACGCTCTCGCGCCGCAATTCGGATGCCGCGCAGAAGGCTGCCCTCGGCATCTGAGGTTCGCCTCGTCTCACGGTCTGACGACGAAAATTGGTGCCATGCCTGCTAGGCGGCGAGGCCCATCGCGTCCATACGACGCGCGTGCGCGCCCATGAGTTCTGTGTAGACCGGCTCGACGCGATCCTCATTCACAGCGAGACGTTCTGGTCGAAGTGCCTGTCGCGCCACGAGCAACGTGTCACCGACGAGCCGACGCGCCCACATCGACAGAAGTGAGCGCCACTCATTGTCGATCTCGATGGTCTGCTTCAAGATCGCCACAATCTCGCCGGTGTCGTCGTCCTCGCTGAGGATATCCGCGACACGCTGCCCCGTCGCGCCGTAGCTGGAGGCAAGGGCGAGGTAAAAGTCATCCAGCATCCCCGCCGTGATGTAAACGGCAAGGAGTGTTTCCTTCGGACGAACGCCGATGGTCTTGCGGCGGAACGCGTCGAGGTACTCGCGGAACGGGAGCATGATCTCGGTCGGGTCCTCGCCCTGCTCACGGATGACGTCAACGATGCCCCGATGCTTGCTGAGGGCTGCACCTGCTGCGCGTGCGAGGGCGCCCTTCTCATCGAGCTCAGGTGTCGCGCGGATGAGCCGCGTGAGCGTCTCGAAGTACCCGAGCTGCAGGTACGCCGCCTGGCCAAGGAAACGATTCAACTCGGGCGCGAGTTCGGCAAAATCCACCCTGGTCGCATTGCCGACGTCTCCGCGACTGCGGAGCGTCAAGTTGCGTCGGGGCGTGTCTCGCTGCCAGAACCACTTCACCACGCGTTCAGACTACCTGCGTGAAGAGTCCTCTTCCGGAATCCGCGCAGTTTTGCACCCCTCGGGTACGCTTGAAGTGCCCCTGCCGTAGGAGTAGGGCCCCGCGCCTGTGGCACAAGAGACGGCGTGGATCCGTAACGAGGCGATCTCTTCTCATCTGAAGGCCGCCGGACAGGCAAATAAATCAAGTGACATCTTTCGCTGATCTCGGTATCGATCAGGACATCGTCGACGCAATCGCCGCTAAAGGCATCATCGACGCGTTCCCCATCCAGGAGCAGACCATCCCCCTCGGCCTTCCCGGCCAGGACATCATCGGCCAGGCCAAGACTGGTACTGGCAAGACTTTCGGCTTCGGCGTCCCCGTCGTGCAGCGCCTCGGCAAGAACCCGACGCCGGGTGTCAAGGCACTCATCGTCGTGCCGACGCGTGAACTCGCCGTGCAGGTCTACGAAGACATCGATCTGCTCACCAGCAATCGCTCCACCAGCGTCGTCGCCATCTACGGTGGCAAGGCATACGAAGGTCAGATCGACCAGCTGAAGGCCGGCGCGCAGATCGTCGTCGGTACCCCCGGGCGCCTTATCGACCTCGCAGGCCAGCGTCTGCTCGATCTGTCGAATGCGACAGAGGTCGTGCTCGACGAGGCCGACAAGATGCTCGACCTCGGCTTCCTCGCCGACATCGAGAAGATCTTCCAGAAGGTGTCGCCCGTCCGCCACACGCAGCTGTTCTCGGCGACGATGCCCGGCCCGATCGTGGCACTGGCTCGCCGCTTCATGACGAACCCGATCCACATCCGTGCGACCGACCCCGATGAGGGGTTGATGCAGGCGAACATCAAGCACCTGGTGTACCGCGCGCACTCGCTCGACAAGGATGAGGTCATCGCCCGCATCCTGCAGGCCGAAGGCCGCGGCAAGACCGTGATCTTCACCCGCACCAAGCGTGCAGCGCAGCGTCTCGTGGATGAACTCGGCGACCGCGGTTTCAACGTCGGCGGTGTGCACGGAGACATGGGCCAGGAGCAGCGCGAGCGTTCGATGGCCGCGTTCAAGGCCGGCAAGCGCGATGTACTCGTCGCCACGGATGTCGCCGCTCGCGGCATCGACGTCGATGATGTGACTCACGTGATCAACCACACGATCCCGGACGAAGACAAGACGTACCTGCACCGCGCCGGTCGTACGGGCCGCGCGGGCAAGACCGGTATCGCGGTCACGTTCGTCGATTGGGATGACCTGCACAAGTGGGCGCTCATCAATCGCGCTCTCGATTTCGGCCAGCCCGAGCCCATGGAGACCTACTCGTCGAGCCCGCACCTCTACTCGGACCTTGACATCCCCGAGGGCACCAAGGGTCGTCTGACGACGGCGCCCAAGACGCAGTCCGTGAAGACGCAGCGCGCGCCGCGTCCGGAGCGCGCTGCAGATGCCGCCGCTGAGCAGGATTCCGGCGAGAGTGGCACGCGTCGCCGTCGCCGCCGCGGCGGATCGGGCGACAAGGTTGGTTCGACCTTCACCGAGGGTGCACCCGCCGAGAAAACGGCATCGTCGGATGCGGCCCCCGCCGCGGACCGCGATTCCGAGGGCGCTGGCACGCACGACGGCAAGGGCGGTGAGCACCACGATGGCAAGACCGCTCCGCAGCGCCGCCGTCGTCGTCGCCGCTCAGGTGGTGCCGCACCGACCGGCGCTTAAGTTCTGATTCGAAAGGACGGATGCTTCGGCATCCGTCCTTTCGTGTACCTGAGCAGGAACGCTCAGGGGTAACGCGGCGCGGTCCCGGTGGCCCGAGCGATCAGGCGTGCGACCATCTCATCGCTGGTCGTGTTCTCCCCCGGCAGATTGGGCTTGCCGGAGCCGTGATAGTCGCTGGATCCGGTCACGATGAGGTCGTGCTTTGCCGCCAGGTCATGCAGAATGCGCTTGCCCTGCACCGTGTTCTCACGATGGTCGATCTCAAACCCTCCGAGCCCAGCGGCGATGAGCCGCTCGATGAAGCTGAGCGGCATCATCCGATCGCGTCCCGCGGTGACGGGGTGTGCGATGACAGCGACTCCCCCGGCATCCGTGATGAGCCCGACCGCGATCAGTGGATCTGGCGCGTAGTGCGGCTCGTAATAGCCCTCGCGCGGGTGCAGGATGCCGTCGAACGCTGCCGAGCGGTCCTGCACGATACCCCGGGCAACGAGAGCATCAGCGATGTGCGGGCGGCCGACCGTGGCATCCAGAGTCGTCTGCTCGACGACGTCGTCCCAGGTGAGATCGTAATCGCGCCCGATGTTGCGAACGATGCGTTCGGCCCGTCCGAGCCGATCGTCGCGGATGCGATCGGTCTCAGCGCGCAGCGCAGCGTTCTCGGGGTCGAAAAGGTACCCGAGCACATGCACGCTGCGCCACTCATACTTCGCCGACAGCTCCATTCCAGGTATAAAAGTCATGCCGAGCGACGTCGCGGCCGCTGTGGCTTCAGCCCATCCGGTGGTGCGGTCATGGTCGGTGAGGGCGAGCGTTCGGACGCCGTGGGCATGGGCCTGACGCACCACCTGCCCTGGGCTCTCGGTACCGTCTGAGTGATTGGAATGCATGTGCAGGTCATTCGGTCCGCAGAAGCGCTGCACATCGGTCATGCTTCGACCATACTGCGGTGCGCGCATACCGGCGCGGCAGGCGATTCACAGTGAGCGCCCGTAGGCTGGCAGGGATGTTTCGGCTGCTGGGGATCCTGATCACGGTGCTGTTCGCGATTGCGACAGCAATCGTCGTGTGGCCGCAGTTCTTCCAGCTCGAGCAGACCTTTCCGATCGCGCAGTTGGTCGCTGTCCGTGGAGGCGTGCTCGGCGGATTTCTCGTGATCGCGCTGCTCTCGCTGTTGCTGCTGTTCGCTCGGCCGCTGCGAGGTTTCGCGGCATCCATTCTGGTCATCTCCCTGCTGGGCGCCGTCGCGATCGGCGGGATCGGCGCGCTGCGCGGTGTCAGCACCGGAACGCTGCCGGAAAAGACCGAGGACAGCGTGCGCGTGCTCACCTGGAACACTGCCGGGGAAGCGGTCTCTGCCGAGACGATTGCCGACACCATCCTTTCGCAGCAGGTCGACGTGGTCACTTTGCCGGAGACTGCGGAGTCGGTCGGCGAACGTATCGCGGTCATGCTGCGTGAACAGGGGCGCCCGATGTGGGTGCACCATGTGCAATTCGGCGACGTCACCAACGGGCCGCAGGCCTGGGAGACGACGATCCTCATCTCCCCTGAGCTGGGCGACTACTCAGTGATCGCTTCTTCGCAGGACGGCTCCAGCAACACCAGCTCAGTGCCCAGTGCCGTCGTGATGCCGGTAGACGGCACCGGACCCACGATCGTGGCTGTGCACGCCGTGGCTCCGCGCGTCGAGGATATGGCGCATTGGCAGTCCGATCTGGAGTGGATTGCGGATCAGTGCCCCGCAGGCGATTTCATTCTGGCCGGTGATTTCAACGCGACGATCGATCATATGGCGACGCTCGGCGTCGACGACGGCGATATGGGCTACTGCCGCGACGCGGCCATGCGCACCGGCACCGGGTTCACCGCGACGTGGCCGGCCTCATTCCCAGAGCTGGTGGGTGCACCGATCGACCATGTGATGGCGAGCCAGAACTGGGAGCCGACCGGCTCGCTCGTGCTGGATGCGTCGGGAAGCGATCACCGCGCGCTCGTTGTACAGCTGGATCCCGCGGGCTGAGCCTCAGGCCGTCCGCACTCGCCGCACCAGCACGAGGATCGCGCGCCACCCGATCAGGAACAGCGCGAGCACCAGCGTCGCCACGATGATGAACGGCAGAGCCGTGCCCTGGCCACTGACTGCGCGCAACAGCAGGCCACCGACGACTGTGATGGCCCAGATCGCTGCGCCCGTAGACATCCGCTCGGCACGCGCACGACGCATGAGTACGACGGCGTGCGCGACGAGGACGGCGACGATGAAGGGCCACGTCGTGTTCAGCAGGCCGGGAATGTCACTGAAGATTCCTTCGGCGTGCGAAAGGCGGCCGATCACGCAGAACACCGCGACGAGCACCACGTCGATCACGATCGTGAGTGGCCGGGAGAATCCTGGTGCCATCGTGTCACTAGTCATGTTTCCCAGCCTAAGGCGGAGTGAGAGACTGGTTGTATGAACACCGGAGAGAGCGAAACCATCGCCGAGGCCCCCGTCACGAACCGCAAGCAGCCCTTCCCCCGCGGATTCCTGGAAACGATCTCGACCGGCTGGGCGGACCGGCCTGAGTCGATGCCGAGCGCGCGTGCGCAGGCAGAGTTCGCGGCAGCGCGGCGCGTGGCAGTGTCTGCCACGTTCCCAGGCAAGCGCCTCGTGATCGAGGCTGGCTCGCTCAAGCAGCGCTCCAATGACACGGACTATCCGTTCCGCGCCCACTCGGCGTTCGCGCACCTGACCGGATGGGCCGCCGACACCGAGCCGGATTCCGTGCTCGTGTTCGAGCCGACGGATGCCGGACACGCCGTGACCCTGTACTTCCGCGAGCGGGCTGACCGCACCACGACGGAGTTTTACGCGGATGCCACGGTCGGCGAATTCTGGATCGGCGCGCGGCCATCGCTGGCTGGCGTCGCCGCCGATCTTGCCGTCGCCACCGATCACCTCAACGCTTTCACCGCGTCTGACGACGACGTGACGTTGGAGGATGCCGATCTCGCACGCTTCGTATCTGAGCTGCGCCTCGTGAAGGACGAGTACGAGATCGCCCAGATGCGCCTCGCCGTCGAGATCACTGCACGCGGCTTCGACGACATCATTCACGCGCTGCCCGATGCAGCCCGTCACGCACGGGGCGAGCGCGTCGTGGAGGGTGTGTTCCACCGCCGCGCGCGCGAAGACGGCAATGGCGAGGGATACGACACGATCTCGGCCTCCGGCCCGCACGCCTGCTACCTGCACTGGACGCGCAATGACGGCGCTGTCGTCCCCGGTGACCTGATCCTGGTGGATGCCGGGGTCGAGACCGACAGCCTGTACACGGCCGACATCACACGCACTCTGCCTGTGAACGGCACCTTCTCCGACGTGCAGCGGCGCGTGTACGAGACGGTGCTTGAGGCTGCGGATGCGGCATTCGCCGTGGCTCGTCCGGGCGTGCGGTTCCGCGAGGTGCACGAGGCAGCAATGGTTGTGATCGCCAAGCGCGTCGCAGAGTGGGGTCTGCTGCCGGTCACCGCCGAAGAGGCGCTCGACGCCGATGCCGGTGGCCACCACCGTCGCTACATGGTGCACGGCACCTCGCACCACCTCGGCATCGATGTGCACGACTGCGCGCAGGCGCGTCGTGAGATGTACTACGACGGCGTGCTGGAGGCTGGCATGGTCTTCACGATCGAGCCGGGCCTGTACTTCCAGATCGACGATCTCACGGTTCCTGAGGAACTGCGTGGCATCGGCGTGCGCATCGAAGATGACATTCTCATGACCGAGGACGGCCCCGTGAACCTGTCAGCAGATATTCCGCGGACAGTCGACGAGGTTGAAGCGTGGATCGCGCGGGTTCAGCAGGGCTGACCCGTGCACGTCGGACAACTCGATGTCGATGAAGGTCTCGTCGGTCGGCTGATCGACGAGCAGTTTCCCGCACACCGTGGGATGCCGGTGCGGAGGGTCGCGACACAGGGAACAGTGAACGCGATCTTCCGTGTCGGGGTGCGCTTCGTCGCGCGGTTGCCGCTTGAGGCTGTATCCGCATCGGAGCTCGAGACTGAAGCTCAGCAGTTGGGTGCGTTCGCTGCCGCCTCCCCGTTCGCGGCGCCGGAGCCCATCGGTGTCGGTACTACGTCGGCGGAGTACCCATCGGCGTGGTCGGTGCAGACGTGGGTGTCAGGTGATGTGGCGAGCCCATCCGACTTCGCCTGCTCTGAGGCGCTTGCTGATGATGTCGTGACTTTGATCGCCGCGCTGCGGGCGGTGAGTGTTGGCGGTCGTACGTTTGACGGCAATGGTCGCGGTGGAGATCTCCGTGATCATGACGAATGGCTGGAGCGGTGCTTCTCACGAAGCGCAGGACTGCTGGATGTCAAGACGGCTGCCCGACTGTGGAACTCGCTTCACGCACTGCCGTCGCTGGGGGCCGATGTCATGTCGCACCGCGATCTCACGCCGCCGAATCTGCTCGTGTCGAACGGCCGACTCAGCGGCGTGTTGGACGGTGGGGCCTTCGGGCCTGCCGATCCGGCGTTGGACCTGGTCGCTGCGTGGCACCTGTTCGACGCAGATAGCCGCGAGCGCGTGCGACGGGGGCTCGGCGTGAGCGACGTGGAATGGCTGCGTGGCGCCGCCTGGGCTTTCCAACAGGCCATGGGGCTCGGTTGGTACTACGTGAACTCGAATCCAGCGATGAGCGCGCTGGGACTGTCTACGATCGAGCGGCTACTGAACGATGACGAGGTTCGGGCGTTCGCCGGCTGATCCGGACGTGAGCTGCTCGCTCGGCGTGGACCAGGCTCAGTACCGCGCCGAGAAGCCGCCGTCGGCGTGTAGAAGCTGTCCAGAGACCCACCGGCCTTCCTCCGACAGCAGGAACGAGACGAAGGCCGCGATATCGCCGGGTGTGCCAATACGGCCAAGCGGATGCGCGGACACGAGTTCTTCCGCGAATCCTTCCTCCATCCATCCGGTGTCGATCGGGCCGGGGTTCAGCACGTTCGCTGAGATTCCGAGCGGTCCGAGCTCACGCGCCGCGGAGATCACGAGACGGTCCAGCGCGCCTTTGGACGCGCCATAGGGCAGGTTGCCGGTGGTGTGGTCGCTGGTCAACGCCACGACCGCCCCGCCGTCCGTAGGGATCTGCCGAGCGAACGCCGCGATGAGCAGCAGGCTCGCACGCGCGTTGATCGCCACATGCGCATCGAAGCTCTCGGCAGTTGTATCGAGGATGCCGGAGTTCACATCGTGCGCATGGCTGAGCACGAGCGCGCTGATCTGCCCGCGGTCGCGGCTCACGGCGGTGAACAGTTCGTCCGGCCCCGCGTGAGTGGAGAGGTCACAGGGAAAATCGGCATCCGAGAGGTCGCTCGTGACGACGTCCCATCCGTCTGAGATCAGGCGCGGAACGATGCCTGCGGCGATGCTATTGGCGCGAGCGGCGCCGGTGACGAGAGCGATAGGCATATGGCCATGCTACAAACCCCGTCGTCACCTCGGCACAAGAGGTATTCCCAGTTCACTCATGCGTTCGGAATAGGACGTCCTCGCTTCGCTGAGCTGTGTGGTTGCGCCGAGCTTCGTCAGCGCGTCGAGCTGACCTTCGTGCGCACGTTGGTCGTACGGATCGACGGCCAAAACCTTCCGATAGCAATCCAATCTGGTGAGCTGGTCACCTGCCACGTCTGATGCGTGCGCGAGTGCGTGACACAACGAGAAGAAGGCGATGTGCACCTCGCGTTGGAATTCCTGCGCCCATAGCTGTTCGGGCTCGTTGATAAGCGGTTCGCCGTGATAGCTGGCCAATGCGTCCGCGAGTTTTTGCGCGTGCGCATCTTCTGTTCCGACGTCCGACAGCGCCGCATACGCGTCTGTGAGAAATCTCTCGACATCCACATCGAGCCGATCGACGCACAGCCGCATGAGCGGCCCGCGTGCTTCAAGATACGTATCCTTCGGGAGCAGTCCGGCCGGATCAAACGCACGCCTGACAGTCGTCGCTGCCACAGAGAGACGATTCGCCAATCGCTGCGACGACTCGTCAGGCCAAAGAAGATGCATCACCGTTTCGCGGCTGATCGCCACGCCTCGCTTTGCGACAAGGATCTGCAACAGTTGTCTGGCTTTACGCGACTGCCAGCGCGCGATCGTCCCCTGCTCGGACGCAACCTCGAAAGTGCCCAGAACTCTAATCCGGGCCGAAGGCGCCTCAGTGGACGGAAGCCTCGCCTGTATACGGGAATGCCTCGGCGAACTCAACGCTGAAAGTTGGACTGCCGCCGATTCCTCAATTGCACGCAACCGCAGCGCGCGACCGGTCGCCATCGCATCGGTGACCAGCGCGATGGCCTCTTCCGCGTCCACGTCGTGTGAGCGCGTTGCGAGAAGCGCGGCGAGTTCGATCTGAATTTCTGCGAGCCATGAATGCGCTCCCGCGCGTGCAGCTACCCCTGCTGCGGCTCGGTAGTGCCGAATTGCAGCGTTGTCGTCGCCCATAGTGCGGGCGAGCAGGGCCAGGGGCCTCGCCACTGTTCCCCACGTGGTGATTCCGAGTCCCATCGTCACTATGCGGTCTTCATACGGCACAAGAGCGTCATAAGCGGCTCTTGCAATCTCGATCTCATCCAGTTCGGCCGCAACGATTGCAAGGAGGCAGGACGTCGCCAACCAGTTCCTGTCGACCGGCAGCTGGTCGAACCGTGCCATCGTAGAAATAAGTGCACGCGCCGCGCTTCGGCGCCCCTGCTGCAGCCACATCCACGCCAGCGAGGCTGCCCACACTGGCTCATGCGGAGCAGTCCTCCTCGCGTGCAAAAACGCGGGCTCAAGCTCGACCACACGCCCCTGCATCCAGCGGATGATCGCGAGCTGCCCGAGCCACACGGTCTGAGCGTCGGGGTCTTCCTGCTCCTCGGCGATTCTGAGCGCCTTCCCCGCAAGCTGCTCGGCGAGCTCCGGCTGACCGTCGATCGTCGCGCGCAGGCAGCGAAACCACACGACGTGTCTCTCCTGCTCCAGCCATGGGAAAGCGGAGAGAACCGTACCCGAGGGGCTGAGTGCCAGATCAAGGTCTTCGATCGCGCCGGCCTCCGCGAGCGCACCGAGGTGGAGAAAATATGCTGTCGGCACGAGTTCACGCTCATCCGCAGCCTGCGCAATCCGCATCGCCTCACCGGACATCGTCACGCGCGCGTTCAAAGTGCCAGGAGACACATCAACGATGCATGCGGCGATCATCGACCAGGCGCGGGATACGTCATCGCGTGCGTGCTCCGCCTCGCGAGCCGATTCGGACGCCGAATCTGCAGCGTCCAAAGGGGAGATGAGAACGCGCGAAGCCGCAAGGATCGCGTGCAGTCGTGCGCGCGTTGCGTGCTCTGCGGGGCTGATCTGCGCGAGCAGATTTGCGGCTGTCTTTTCTTGAGCAACTATTTTCTGCCCTGAAAAGTGAAGCGTCAAACGAATCGTAGTCGGCACAGCATCACCGTAGCCGATTCTTAAAGCTCGCATTAAGAAACCGCTCACGCGCTCAACATATCCTTTCAACGTCGCCGAATCAGCGTGGAATACAGGCGCATCCAGGGGGATGAGAATTCGAATGGGACATATTTCCCAATTCGCGCGCGCAATTGCAGAGGGGTGAATCTTCGTGACGCACCGGAGGAGCCAAATTGCTTCAGAAGAACAAAGAAATACGCCTGAGCGGGGAAACGGAGCCATCTTCGATGACTGACCAGACCAGGATTTCCGAGAACAAATTTCGACACCACCTTGGCGGCGTACGATTCGGCGGATCCTTGCTCGCTGTCCTCCTCCTGAGCGCGTGTTCGGGTGCGCCACAGCCTGCGGACCTGCCCGAGACAACGATCCGGGAGGAACCTGCGGAGCAATCGGCATCTCCGGATGATGAGGAAGTGTCCGACGAGACGTATGCCGGTCACGCGACCGCTCTTATCGCGGGGCGAGAATTCACCTTCCAGTTGGACCTCTGCGTCATGTACAACGAAGAGGAAGTGGAACTGCGCGGTCTCGGTGGGGAAATAGACTCTGACGTTCCCAGCTTCCTCGACGGAGGCGCCATGAGGATGGACAGTGACCCGCTGGGCGAGTTTCGCATCGATCTCGGCGCAGACGGGCCTTTTCAGTCGTCGGATGAATTCCTCTCACTGGGCGCCCCCACTGGAGGTGACATCACGTTCACGGTCGTAAAGAAGGGAAACGAATTCGTCGCTACGGGGAAAACATGGGGCAACACCGGCGTTGACCACGGAACAGGCACTTTGCGCTTTGTGTGCAACTGATCATTACCACTCATCAACCACGAGGAAATTATGAAACGCCTTACGATCGCCTCCACACTATTGTTGGCGGGCATAATGAGTCTGTCCTCCTGCGCAAGCGCCACTTCTGGCGACGCTGACGCAACGAGCCCCATCGTTGAGCAGGAGCAGGAGCAGGAGCAGGAGCAGGAGCAATCAGATCCTGTGGTCGACACCTCGGAGGACGACGATGCGTCGTCAACCGTCATTCCGGCAGGAGCGAGGCCGGCAAGTGCCGCATTCCCTTTCCCCGTGCCAGAAGACTGGCCAGAGCTCGACGCATTCGCGGAGGAGAAAATAGGCAAGGACATCGCGATGTCTGGGACACTCAGTTTTCCCGGCGACGCTCAGTCAGCCTCGGCGACCTATCAGAAACTTCTGGAAGATGCCGGATATGAAATTCATGCCAACCCCCTTGGCGAGCAGGTCCATCTGGCCTCCTTCGTAGTGAAGGGAAAAGTTGATGGTACGGGCTATTCCGGCACGATCGACTTCGACACCGACGCAGCCGACACGCCGCGTACCGTGATCAACCTGACGGAGGATTGACTCGTCACGCCACGAACGCCGCCACCAGCGGTGCCAGCGAGGCGCCGACAACCTCAGGAGCACGCTTGTTGCCCTTCACCTCGAATGAGTGGCCGCCGCCCTCGATCCACGCGACACGAGCGTCCTGACAGGTCGCGAGGACCTCTTCGAACTGCGAGAGCGGCTGGATGAACGGATCATTCGTCCCCTCGATGAACAGCTGCGGCGCCGCGATCGCGGGCAGATGCTCGGCACGGGGCTTCTCCGGCTTCCCCGGAGCATGCAACGGGTACCCGAGATAGATCAGCCCATCCACCGCCAGCCCGCCGGCGACGGCCATCGAGGCCATCCGGCCACCGTAGGACTTTCCCGCAGCCCACAGCGGGCTCTCCGGAGCCAGGGAATGTGCGTGTGCCACCACTGCGTGCCACGTCGTAATCGCATGCGTCGCGGGGCCCGGCATCCGCCGACCCTGCTCGCGATAAGGGAAGTTGAAGCGCAGTGTCGAGAAGCCCAACGCGTTCAGCGCCTCTGCAAAGCCGGTGAGGAAGGGATGCTCCATCCCTGCTCCAGCGCCGTGAGCGATGACGACGGTGCCGCGACCGGACCCGGCACTCCACACGCCCGAGACGGAAACCGCCGCATTCGGCAGTTCAACCGGGATGAGCATGCTCACGCCTTGTCGCCGGGCTCCTCCGCAGGAGAATCGGACTCAGCGGTCGTCTCAACTGGTTCGCCCGACTCATCCGAAGCCCCAGCATCCGCGGTTGACGCATCCGCTGTTGAAGCATCCGCGGTTGAATCATCCGAGGCCGAGTCATCCGATGCTCGCTCGCCGAAACGAGGTGCCGGATCGGCTGGGCGCGGCGGAATCACATGCCCGCCGGCGGAATCCGCACCTGCCTCGCTGCTCGCGTCCGTGCTCGCGTCCGCGGCAGGCTTCGCACCGGGATCGACGCGCTCACCGTACCGCGGCGGCTCGGTCAGATCGACCGGCGGACGCACCACAACGGTGCGCTGATCGCCGACGACTTCGCGCGCCTTCGCCAGCGACGCCGGCAGCACTGTCACCTCGTAGTGATCGGCGGCAAGCTGCGTAACGCTCGCGAAGTCGCGACGACGTCGCACGATTGCGTACGTCACCAGGCTCAGGATCATGCCGAGCGCGACGCCGATGAAGACGAATCCGACGAACAGCTGTATCGGAGCATCCGGATTTCCGATCACCAGGATCGCCGACAGCAGGAGCCCGATGAGCACTCCGTTCACCGCGCCTGAACGCGCGGCTGCCGCATAGCCGAGTCGCCCCGTGATGCGCTCAATCGTGCGCACACCCTGACCAACGATCGCGATGTCGCGCGCAGGCACGTCACCCGCGATCAGCTTCGAAACAGTCTTCTGGGCGGCCTCGTACTCGCGTACCGAAGCGACGGTCTCGCCCACAACGGCACCAGCGGCAGGTCGATTCAGCAAGCTCATGATCCTATTGTTCCACGCGCGCATGCACACAGCCCGAGTTCAGCGGGCCGCGGACTACTCTGGGAGCGTGAGCACACAACGGGTTTTCGTCGCACGCCTAGCGGGATGCGCCGTCTTTGATCCCGTGGGCGACCGGCTCGGCAAGGTCCGTGATGTCGTCATCGTCTATCGAAGTACGGCGTCCCCGCGCGTGATCGGATTGGTCATCGAAATCCCCGGCCGCCGCCAGGTGTTCATGTCGATCGGACGCGTCACCTCGATCCGGTCGGGACAGGTCCTCACCACCGGCCTCATCAACGTGCGTCGCTTCCAGCCTCGCCCGGGTGAAGTGCGTGTTCTCGCCGAAATGCTGGGACGCCGAGTCGAACTCATCGACGGCACCGGAAGCGCCGTGATCGAAGATGTCGCTATCGAGCCAAACCGTCTCGGCGAGTGGAACGTCAGCCAGCTTTTCCTGCGCAAGCCCAAGACCAGCGTCTCGCCGTTTGCCAAGGGTCCAACGACCTTCGCCGCCTGGAATGAGGTCACCGAAAAGCGTGCACCGGGTGAATCCCAGTCCGCGGAGCAGCTCGTCGCTTCCTACTCCGAACTTCACGCCGCAGACCTGGCGACGACCCTGCTCGACCTGCCGCAGAAGCGGATGATCGAGGTCGCCGAAGAGCTTCCGGATGACCGTCTCGCCGACGCCCTCGAGGAGATGCCAGAGGACGAACAGGTGCATATCCTCGACGGTCTGGGCGATGAACGCGCCGCCGACATTCTCGACCATATGGAGCCGGACGACGCGGCCGACCTGTTGGCGCAGCTACCGAAGAAGCGTCTCGAGCAGCTCCTCGAACTCATGGAACCTGAGGAAGCCGAAGACGTTCGGACCCTGCTCAGCTACGGGCCCGATACCGCGGGCGGTCTCATGACGACCGAGCCGATCATCCTCTCCGCAGACGCCACCGTCGCCGAGGCGCTCGCGTTGATCCGACGCCATGAACTACACCCGGCTCTTGCCGCTGCGGTGTTCGTGACACTCCCTCCGTTCGAAACACCGACCGGTCGCCTTCTCGGAGTGGTGCACTTCCAGCGGATGCTGCGTTACCCGCCGCACGAGCGTCTGGGTGCCATTGTGGACGAGACGATGGAGCCCATCTCGGTGACGGCATCCGCCGCGGAGACCGCTCGTCTGCTCGCCAGCTACGACCTCGTCTCACTCCCCGTCGTCGATGCCGCCAGCCGGCTCGTCGGCGTGGTGAGCATCGATGACGTGCTCGATTATCTACTGCCGGATGACTGGCGCACGCAGGATTCCGATGCTGCTGTTGCCACCGAGGGGGTGGGCAACGATGGCAAAGCCTGACCGTTCCGCACTGGATGCTCCACTCGGGCGCAGCGCCACCCGCCAGCGTCCCTCGTCCCGAGACCGGTTCGGCCGGTTCACTGAATGGGTCGCCCGCGCGATGGGAACGCCCGCGTTCCTACTGATCCTCACGCTGTTCTGTGTCGCATGGCTCGGCTGGAACACACTGATGCCCCACTCGGTGCGCTTCGACGACGCCGCCCTTGGATTCACCGCTCTTACCCTGATGCTCTCCCTGCAGGCCTCGTATGCTGCTCCCCTCATCCTGCTCGCGCAGAACCGTCAAGACGACCGCGACCGTGTGCAGATGGAGCAGGACCGTCAGCGCGCCGAGCGCAATCTCGCCGACACCGAGTATCTCGCTCGCGAAATCGTCGCACTGCGCATGGCATTGGAAGAACGCAACTCCCAGACGGTGACGCGCGACGTGCTGCGCGCGGAGCTCAAGGCGATGCTGGCCGGGCTCGACGACGAACGCGACGGCGGACAGACAGCGGGCACAGAGACCGGTCCGATCTCGACCAGACCGCGCCGCCCACGCACATGACGCTCTCAGACCGGGTACGGCAGGCAGTCAGCGCGGTATCGGATCCCGAGCTGCGACGCCCAATCGGCGATCTCGACATGGTGCGCGAGATCGCCGTCGACGGGGAGCATGCCCGCGTCGGCATCGCGCTGACGATCGTCGGATGCCCCGCCGCTGACCGCATCGAGAGCGATGTGCGCCGTGCTGCGGCATCCGTTCCCGGAATCTCGGATGTCACGATCGACCTCGGCGTCATGACGCCGGCAGAGCGCAAGGCACTCACCGAGAAGCTCCGCGACGGCCGCCCCGCGCGGCAGATGCCGTTCGGGCCGGACTCGCTCACACGCGTCATCCTCGTCTCCAGCGGCAAGGGCGGCGTCGGCAAATCGACCATCACCGCAAATCTCGCTGTCGCTCTGGCCGAACAGGGACTCGCTGTGGGACTCGTCGACGCCGACGTACACGGGTTCTCGATCCCTGGCCTGCTCGGCATCCCGCCTGGCACCCAACCGACCCGTATTGACGACCTCATGTTGCCACCGGTGGCGCACGAGGTGAAGACCATCTCGATCGGAATGTTCCTGCGCGACGGTGAGGCCGTGGTGGCGTGGCGCGGACCGATGCTGCACCGCACAGTGCAGCAGTTCCTCACCGACGTGTTCTTCGGCGACCTCGATGTACTGCTCATCGACATGCCTCCTGGAACCGGCGACATCGCGATCTCGATCGGGCAGATCCTCCCCCACGCCGAGGTGCTCGTCGTCACGACGCCGCAGAGCGCAGCATCCGATGTCGCGATCCGCAGCGGACTCGTCGCACGACAGACCGGGCAGAAGGTCATCGGCGTGATCGAGAACATGGCAGCGTTCACCCTGCCGGATGGCACAGTAGTCGACCTGTTCGGGACCGGCGGTGGTGCCGAAGTCGCCGCTGCCCTGTCCCAGCCGGACGACGAGGTGCCACTGCTCGCTTCCATACCGCTCAGCCCCGCCCTGCGCGTGGGCGGCGACACCGGCATCCCCATCGTCCTCAGCGAGCCCGATGACGTCGCCGCCCGCACAATTCGTGATCTGGCCGCGACACTCGCCCACCAGGGGCGACGTTTGGCAGGCAGATCACTGCCGATGACGGTGACCAGAGCAGCTCCGTCCGGCGCGCCAGACGGAGCATGAAAGACTTCTGACGTGACCAGCGAACCTGCGCCCCGTTCTGTGCTCGTCGACCAGGAGCTCCTTCGCGGGATGACCTGGGATGCGACGATCTACACTCTGACTCGTCCGCTGGCGATCATTGCCTACGCTGCTCTGATCGCAGCGTTCGTCGTCAACGCCATCGTGTTGTCGATAATCGGCGGCGTCGATGATGAGCAAACGGCGAACCTGAGCTGGACGCTGTTCGCGATTGCGGCATTGATCGTCGCGTCGATCATCTTCACCAAGGCTTCCGTGAAGCGTGCCATCACCACGTCGATGCCCGCAGGCACGAAGGCAGCCGTACAGCTTGGCGACGAGACGATCAAGATGATCTCGAAGCGCGGCGTCTCGGATATGGCCTATTCGACGTTTCGTGCGATTCGCGTCGGCAAACACGCGGTGATTCTGCAGTTGCGTGGCCAGTCAGTGATCACGGCGGTGCCCCGCGCACTGTTGAACGACGCGGACGTCGCGCAACTCAAGTCGCGAATCTGATTCAGGTCGCCTCGAGGTCGAACGGCGGCGGAGACTCACGCGTGAACTCCGGCCGCACCAGAGGGGTACGCGGTCTGGCAAGCGGTGCGGTGGCAACGGCTGCCGGCGCAGCTGCCGCAGGCTTCGGTGTGTCTTCCAGCAGCGCGTCACGGATGATGCGACGTGGGTCGTACTGACGCGGATCAAGCTTGCGCCAGTCGACGTCATCGATCTCCGGACCGATCTCGTCACGCATCCGGGATTTCGTGTCTCGGAGGTACTCCCCCGCCTTTCGCACGAAACCGGCGAACTTCTCGGCAGCCTTCGGAAGTCGCTCGGGACCGATGATGATCGCAGCAACCACGCCGATGAGCAGCAGTTTCTCGAAGGTCAGACCGAAATCCATATGACACAGGCTACCGGCCGCGCCTGCCTGACAAGAACAGGGCATGCGAATACTCTGGAACGAGCAGCTATAGGAGATGGTCATGAGCGAAAATGACGCGAACGCACGGTACATCCGCGAGGCCATTGTCGAGCCCGCAGCCATCGCACGCGCACGGGCCCACGCGATTGAGCTGGGCGCTGCGCCGCTCAGCGCCGCAGTCGGTGCGCAACTTGCTGTTCTCGCCGCGACCAGCAATGCCCGTTCGATCGTCGAGATCGGCACCGGCGCCGGCGTCTCCGGTCTGTGGCTACTGCGCGGAGCCCCTCAAGCCATACTCACCTCGATCGACAACGAACCCGAACATCTCGCCGCGGCTCGCCGCAGCTTCAGCGAGGCGAAGATTCCCTCCACCCGGGCTCGCTTCATCACTGGTCGCGCGTCCGATGTCCTGCCGCGCATGAACGAGGCGTCGTACGACATCGTCCTCGTCGATGCCGACCCCGAGAACGTGATCGAGTACGTCGAACACGGACTGCGCCTTGTCCGCACCGGCGGCATCGTCCTCGTTCCCCGTGTGCTCGCCGGAGGCAAGGCCGCAGATCCAGTGCAGCGCGACGCCGTCACCAGCGCGTACCGCTCGCTCGTGCAGGAGACCCAGGAGTCGCCCGCTGTCCTCGCGGCGATCTCGACGGTCGGCGAAGGCCTGCTTCAGCTAGTCAGCATCAACGCGGACTGACGGCCAAACGAAGAAGGGCGGTGGATCGCAAGATCCACCGCCCTTCTTCATTATTCGGAGATCAGCTCACGACGCCGGCCAGCACGTCGTGGAGCTCCTTTGCTTCAGCATCGTTCACGGAGACGACCAACCGGCCGCCGCCTTCGAGGGGAACGCGGACGATGATCAATCGTCCTTCCTTCACGGCCTCCATGGGTCCGTCTCCGGTCCTCGGCTTCATCGCTGCCATCGTGGCTCCTTTTCCCTCGGTGGTATTCATCAAGTTTATCGGTATGCTCCGCCACTCGGCACGCACGCCGGAAAAATACGTCATGAACGTCCGTCAAGGCACCTGCCAGAACGTGTTCCCGAGCGCGTACACATGGTAAATCCAGAGCCATTGCCCCAGCAGGCACACCAGGAGCATCCCGTACCGATACACGCGTGAGCGCGGCACAGCGACAGCACCCCACAACGGTGTGAGCGGCATCAGCAGTCGGAATGTGCTCGACTGCGGGAAGAACACCGCCAGCAGATACAGCAGATAGCTCGCGCTCCACAGGCGCAGATCTACACCCAGACGACGCACCGGTGGAGCGAAAAGGAGCGCACCGCCCGCTCCGACCACAAGCAGTATCAGCGCGATGAGACCCCACCACCCTGGCAGCCCCCACTGAGTGAACCAGAACTGCGCGGCCTGCACCCAGCCGTCGAACGGCATGAATCCTTCGGATCCGACGCCCCAGTTGCGCCGCCAGGACAGCTCGGTCGCCAGGTACGCGCCAGAGTCCCCCGTCACAAGGCCAGCGGCGACCTGCCAGGCGAAACCGGTCACCGTCGCCAAGGCACCGAGCGCAACAATGTGCACGACATCGCGCGCCGGCAGCGGGTCTGTCCGACGGCGCACCCAGCGCAGGATGCCGTAGAGGCCCAGATACAGCGCAAAGGCGAGGATGCCAGGGCGAGTGAACGCCATGACAAGCACCACCGGGTACACCCACGCGAAGCGGCGCCGAGCCACCAGATCAAGGGCTATCAACAGGAGCAGCACGAACAGCACCTCGGCGTAGCCGACCTGGAAGAGCGCTGCCAGCGGCCCCCATGCGAAGAAGGTGACGGCCCACATCGCCGCGCTGCTGCCAATGCGCTGGTGCAGCAGCCGATAGAGCATGAGGCAGGCGAAAAAGCCTGCCACCAGCGAAATCAGGAGTGCGCCCGCTCCCCAGGACCCGAACGGGATGCCGATCACTTTGGCTGCGTATGCATATACCGGCATGAACGCCCAGGCGTTCTCTGCAACCTGCCCGGATTCGGTGAGTGGCAACGCCGACGGGTAACCGCCCCAGGCCACCAGCCAATACCACTGCGCGTCCCAGCCCAGCACGAAGCTGCCGATGTTCGCATCAGTGCCGAAGCGCGTTCCCGGGCCGGACAGGTGCGCGGCGAGCTGAAGGAACCCGGTGGTGATCAGTCGTCCCACGACGTAGACCACCGCGATGCGTGCGGCGATCGGTATACGCGCCCAGCGCCGCGCGGCGCCGATCAGCGCGCTGTGAGCCACGCTCGCAGGCCCTGCTCCACCGCATCGATCTGCGCGAGCGGTACTCGCTCCTCGTCGTGGTGGGCGAGGTGCGGGTCCCCCGGTCCGTAGTTGACCGCCGGGATGCCGAGAGCGGAGAAGCGCGCGACGTCAGTCCAGCCGTACTTAGGCCGTGGCTCCGCGCCCACCGCGGCGACGAACTGCTGTGCGATCGGCGCATCCAGGCCAGGACGTGCACCCTCCGCGGAGTCAGTGATCTCCACCTCGAACCCCTCAAGTACACCGCGTACGTGTGCCTCGGCATCCGCTGCGGTCTTACTGGGGGCGAACCGGTAGTTCACCTCAACCTCGCAGAGGTCGGGGATGACGTTTCCGGCGATGCCGCCGCTGATACGCACCGCACTGAGGCTCTCTCGGTAGGCGAGACCCTCCACCTGCACTTCCTTGGCGCGATACTGCGCAAGCCGGGCGAGGATCGGCGCGGCGGAGTGGATGGCGTTCTCTCCGATCCAGGCACGTGCGCTGTGGGCTCTGACGCCGTGCGTACGTACAACAGCACGGAGCGTGCCGTTGCAGCCGCCTTCGACCTGACCGTTGGACGGCTCGCCCAGGATCGCGAAGTCTGCTGCGAACAGATCTGGCCGATCTGCCGAGAGGAGGTTCAGTCCGTTCATGGAGGCTGCGACCTCTTCGTTGTCGTACCACATCCAGGTGATGTCGACCACGGGATCGGTGAGCTCTGCGGCGAGCTTGAGCTGCACGGCCACACCGCCCTTCATGTCGACAGTGCCGCGCCCCCACAGGTGCGGCGCGCCATCGATATCGACGTTGCGCGTGGGCACGTTGTCGTTGATCGGCACGGTGTCGATGTGACCGGCGATCACCACGCGCTGCGCGCGGCCGAGGTTGGTGCGAGCGACGATCGTATTGCCGTGCCGGATCACCTCGAGGTGCGACAGCGGTGTGATCGCAGCCTCGATCGCATCAGCGAGGATCGCCTCATCGCCGGAGACGCTCGGAATGTCACAGATCGCGCGGGTGAGCGCAACGGATGATGCGGTGAGATCGAGCAACATATCTCCAGCCTACGGCGCGTGGCCCTGCACCCGCTCTCTGCACCCCTACCGATCCCTGCACCCCCGCCGATCCCTGAGGCTGCCGAAGGGGCACTACCGTTGAGATATGAGCAACGCGCGCGCTGTATGGGGTATCGGCCTGACCACTATCGCCGCAGACGGCACCGTTCTGGATGCCTGGTTCCCGCAGATCGGCACCGGCGAGATCCCGACCGTTGACCTGACCGAGCTCGAGGCCCAGACCGGTGCGGACGAGCGTCGCAACGTGCGCATCGAAACGGTGCAGCTGCAGATTGATCTCGACGCGGCTCCGGCTTCCACCGCTGACGCGTATCTGCGCCTGCACGCGCTCTCTCACTTGCTCGTGCGCCCGAACGAGCTGAACCTCGACGGCATCTTCGGCCGCCTGCCGAATGTCGCCTGGACCACTGCCGGTCCGATGCATCCCGCGGATGCCGCACGTTTGCAGCCGCAGATGCGCCGCCACAGCATCCAGGTGCAGGGGCTGGACAAGTTCCCGCGCCTGACCGATTACGTGCAGCCCGAGGGCGTACGCATCGCCGATGCATCCCGCGTGCGCCTCGGCGCCCATCTCTCCCCCGGCACCACAGTGATGCACGAGGGCTTCGTGAACTTCAATGCCGGCACGCTGGGCGCTGTCATGGTTGAGGGGCGAATTTCACAGGGGGTTGTGGTCGGTGCGAACAGCGACATCGGTGGTGGCGCATCAATCATGGGCACGCTCTCCGGCGGCGGCACCGTGCGCGTCTCGATTGGTGAGCGCACGCTGCTCGGCGCAAACGCCGGACTCGGCATTGCACTCGGCGACGACTGCATCCTCGAGGCCGGCGTCTACATCACCGCCGGATCAAAGGTCGTCCTGGTAGACAGCGCGAACACCGCTGACGGCGGCAAGCGCATCGTGAAGGCATCCGAGCTCTCAGGGCACAACGGTCTGCTGTTCTGGCGCAACTCCGTCAGCGGAGCCATCGAGGCCAAGCAGCGCGCGGGTGTGGGAGTCACACTGAACGAGGCGTTGCACGCCTGAACACGCGACGCGCGCGTGCGGGGCATATACAGCTTCGGGCATGTTTGCCCTGCTACTGTTGAACAGTTGTCCAGACTGATGTCTGATAACTACGTCGTCGTCACGGGGTCTTTACAGACCGAAGCGAGCTGAATAGCTCCTCCACCAGTTGGCGTTTCGAACGGCGAACCTCTGCGCACTTCCTGTGCGCGGTCGCCCATTCAACTAGTCTCGCGCACTGACGTGCGCTCACGGAGTTTCTCTATGCCTACTTTCCTTGACCTCGGCGTGCCCGCACCCCTGGCCGCCGTCCTTGCCGCTGAAGGCAAGACCGAGGCGTTCGCCATCCAGCGCGACACGCTTCCCGACTCGCTCGCTGGGCGCGACCTGCTTGGCCGTGGCCGCACCGGCAGCGGCAAGACCATCGCCTTCTCGCTGCCTCTCGTGGCGAGCCTGATTGCTTCCGGCCGCAAGAGCCGGCCCGGCCACCCCCGTGGCCTCGTGCTCGCACCGACCCGCGAACTCGCCACACAGATCGCCGCGGTCATCGCTCCGCTCGCAGAGGCTGTCGGCATGCGCGTCGCCACAGTATTCGGCGGTGTCAGCCAGCGCCCGCAAGAGCAGGCGCTGCGCAGCGGCGTCGACATCGTCGTGGCCTGCCCCGGTCGCCTCGAAGACCTCATGAAGCAGAAGGTCGTCTCGCTGGATTCCGTCGAGGTCGCCGTGCTCGACGAGGCAGATCACATGGCCGATCTGGGCTTCCTTCCCGGTGTCACCCGCATCCTGACTGCCACCCCCGCAGGCGGCCAGCGTCTGCTGTTCAGCGCCACGCTGGACCGCGGCATCGATTCGCTCGCGCGTCGCTTCCTCTCGAACCCGGTCAGCCACGAGGTCGATGAGTCCAGCGTGCCGACCGGTGAGATGATCCACCGCGTACTGGTGACGACTTCCACTGAGCACAAGACGGTTCTTGTGCGTGAGCTTGCATCGGGCATGGGCCGTCGCCTGCTCTTCACCCGCACCAAGCACCAGGCGAAGAAGCTCGCAAAGCAGCTCACAGCTGGCGGCATCCCTGCCGTCGACCTGCACGGAAACCTGTCGCAGAACGCCCGCGAGCGCAACCTCAGCGCATTCTCCGCAGACCCCGCCGATGGCGGCGTCCGTGTACTCGTCGCGACTGACGTCGCCGCCCGTGGCGTGCACGTCGACGACATCGACCTGGTCGTCCACGTCGATCCTCCGATGGAGCACAAGGCGTACCTGCACCGCTCCGGCCGCACGGCACGTGCTGGCGCCTCCGGCACCGTCGTGACCGTCGTGCTTCCTGAGCAGCGTCGCGACGTGAAGGACCTCCTGCGCAAGGCGCAGATCACTGCAGAGCTCGAAACGGCTAACGCCGACATCGTCGACGAGCTCGTCGGCGAGCACGCTCCGCACGTGCGCCCCGCACCAGTGCAGGCACAGCAGCAGCAGACGAAGAAGCCGCGCCAGGGACAGCAGCGTCCGGGTAGCAACGCGTCTGCCGGCGCTCCCGCATCGCGGCGTCGTCGCCCGCAGGGCCAGGGTGGCGCCCCGGTGGGTCAGGGCGGACAGCGCCAGGGCGGACAGGGTCGCAGCTCGCAGGGCCGTGCCGGCCAGAGCAGTGGTGGCCAGGGTGGTCGCGGAGGCTACGCAGGCCGCTAAGCCTCATTGAAAAGGCGACATCTTCCCGCAGGGAGGATGTCGCCTTTTCGCATCTTGCAGCCACACTTAGCCAGAGGCACGCTCAGCTCGTCGTACGCCGCACAGCCGCCAGGACTTCTGGATCGCGAAGGCCGTCTCCATATCAACCGGGACGAAGACCTCTGCGGTGACGACGGGCACGTGGTGCCGTGCTCAGCGGGTGGGGAACTGGCGTTCCGGTGCCCCGGTGTACAGCTGCTGCGGGCGGCCGATCTTGGTCTGCGGGTCGAGGTTCAGCTCACGCCACTGGGCAAGCCAGCCGGGCAGACGCCCGATGGCGAACAGCACCGTGAACATTCGCGTCGGGAATCCCATCGCCTTGTAGATCACGCCGGTGTAGAAGTCGACGTTCGGGTACAGCCGGCGCTCCTTGAAGTAGTCGTCAGCGAGCGCGATCTCCTCCAACTCTTTGGCGAGGTCGAGCAGCGGGTCCGTGACGCCGAGTTCACGCAGAACCTCGTCTGCGGCTTCTTTGACGAGCTTGGCGCGCGGGTCGTAATTCTTGTAGACCCGGTGTCCGAAGCCCATGAGCTTGACGCCGGCTTCCTTGTTCTTGACCCGCTCGACGAAGCGCTGCACGCCCTGTCCGGAGTCGCGGATCTCGCCAAGCATCGTAAGGACGGCCTCGTTGGCGCCGCCGTGCAGCGGGCCCGAGAGCGCCTGAATACCGGCCGAGATGGAGGCGAACTGGTTGGCTCCGGTGGAACCCACCAGACGAACCGTGGAGGTCGATGCGTTCTGCTCGTGGTCCTCGTGGAGGATCAGCAGCAGCTCGAGCGCCTTCGACATCACCGGGTTGATCTCGTAGGGCTCGGAGTTCACGCCGAAGTTGAGCTTGAGGAAGTTATCGACGAAGCTCAGCGAGTTGTCCGGGTACAGGAACGCCTGGCCGATGCTCTTCTTGTGGGCGTATGCGGCGATGACGGGGAGCTTTGCGAGCATCCGTATCGTGTTGAGCTCGACGTGCTCTGGGTTGTTCGGATCGGTCTGTCCCTCGTAGTACGTCGACAGGGCCGAGACTGCCGAGGAAAGCACCGACATCGGGTGTGCCGTGTGCGGCAGCGCCGAGAAGAAGTGCTTGAGGTCTTCGTGAAGCAGGGTGTGACGCCGAATGCGCTCATCGAAGTCGGAAAGCTCTGAGGGCGTGGGCAGCTCTCCGTAGATGAGCAGCCAGGCGACCTCGAGGTAGTTGCTGTGCCCGGCGATCTGATCGATCGGATAGCCCCGGTAGCGGAGGATGCCTTGATCACCATCAATGAAGGTGATGTCCGATTTGGTGGATGCCGTGTTGACGAAGCCGTAGTCCAGGCCCGTGTAGCCGGTCTGCTTCGTCAGGGTCGAGAAGTCAATGCTGTCAGCACCTGCGGAACCACGCAGTACTGGGAATTGCGCCGTGGTTCCACCGATGGTGAGGGTGGCCTTCGCCTGCTGATCTCCCGCTACACTCACGCGGTCCTCCTTGTACGTATCACGCGACCTGTTGGTCAGTTTCGTCGAGGGCGATGCACGGCGCTGAGCGCCTGGTCGGGTTACGACCGAATCGCCTTTACAGCCTAGTCGTCAGATTCGCCTACTGTGACAACCGCCAAGAGATCACGAGAATACCTCGTGAGAACCTACAGCGAGCCCCCGCGCAGACGTCGAGCCGCCTCTGCGACACGCTCCAGCGGAGCCGTCAGCGATAGTCGCACATGCTGCCCGGCATCCGCGCCATAGAACGGCCCAGGCCCGGCAAGGATGCCGAGATCGGCGAGTCGGCCCATCGATTCCCAGGCGTCCTTGCCCTCTGTCGACCAGAGGTACAGACCCGCCTCCGAGCCGTCGATGTGGAATCCAGCGGCCTCCAGTGCCGGTCGCAGCAGATCGCGTCTGGCGCGATAGAGCTCTTTCTGGGCCGCGACATGCGTGTCGTCGCCCAGAGCGACGACCATCGCCTGTTGCACGGGAGCGGGCATCATGAGCCCCAGATGCTTGCGAGCGGTAAGAATGTCAGCGATCACGCGCGAGCATCCTGCCACGAACGCGGCACGGTACCCGGCCAGGTTCGACTGCTTGCTGAGCGAGTAGACGCTGAGCAGGCCCGCGCGCGATCCGCCGGTCACACGCGGGTCGAGTACAGACGGAATCGGCTCGTTCGCCCACGGCCCGTCCCAGCCGAGCTCGGCGTAGCACTCATCGCTGGCGAGGACGGCGCCGAGTTCGCGGGAACGGCGCACGGCCGTGGCGAGCTCGTCGACGGTCCAGGTGCGCCCGTCCGGGTTACCAGGGGTGTTGATCCAGATGAGCTTGGTGCCCTCCGGCCACGCGGCCGGGTCGTCCTCAGCGACCGGAGTTGCTCCGGCGACGCGTGCACCGACCTCGTAGGTCGGGTAGGCGACGCGCGGGAACACCACGATGTCGCCTTCGCCGAGGCCCAGCAGGGTCGGCAGCAGCGCAACGAGCTCCTTCGAGCCCACCGTCGGCAGCACGTTGTCGACGGTCAGACCGGGAACTCCGCGGCGACGCGCGTACCAGTCAACGATGGCCTCGCGCAGCGCTGGCGTGCCAATGTTCTGCGGATACGCGTGCGCATCCGTCGCATCGGCAAGCGCCGTGCGGATGATCTCGGGCGTGGGATCGACCGGAGACCCGATCGACAGATCAACCAGGCCCTGCGGATGCTGCGATGCGCGCTCACGGTACGGAGCGACGGCATCCCACGGATAATCGGCGAGGTCGCGGACACCCATCGTGCCTACTCTCCCTGTGGAGGGAGAGCGGCGATGATCGGGTGGTCGTACTTGATCACGCCGACCTTGGCTGCGCCACCTGGCGAGCCGACCTCTTCGAAGAACTCGACGTTCGCCTTGTAGTAGTCCGCCCATTCCTCAGGCAGGTCGTCCTCGTAGTAGATCGCTTCGACCGGGCACACCGGCTCGCACGCGCCACAGTCCACGCATTCATCTGGGTGAATGTAGAGCGAGCGCTCGCCCTCGTAAATGCAGTCAACGGGGCACTCGTCGATGCAGGCGCGGTCCTTGACATCGACGCACGGAAGAGCGATCACATACGTCACTCCCCCAGTCTACGGCTCGTTACCGACGGGCGGCGCCTCCGCGCGGACAGGCTGCCGCTTCAGATTCGGCCAGGCGACCACCAGCAGGGCGATGCCAGCGACGAGATAGATCCAGATCTGCCCTGCGGGTGTGTTCGGCACGACCACTGAGCCGCCGGGGCCAGTGCCGGAGATGACCATCAGCATCACCAGCATCCCGATCGCTGTGGCCACTGCCGCACCCCGATCACGAGTCAACGCGCGCACCGCGACGAGAAGCGCACCGCACGCGATGCCGCCGACGATCAGTCCGACCGGGATGATGCCCCACATGAGGCTGTGCGCGATGGTTCCGGCCGTGCCGTAGACGGCGCCGACGAGGGCGGCTGCGATCCAGGACAGAGCACGCGAGATCCAGTTGGGCACCCTGCGATCTTACTTGCCCAGTTCCCCCCGCGAGACTTCGCCTCTGTCTCCGAAATCACGGATTTTCATGACACACGTGAAGTTTCGCGGGTCGACGGTGGGGATCACACGGCCCACCCGACCAGTCGCAGCAGTGCTGCCGCGGCTGCTGCCGCCACGACCACCACGAGGAACGACTGGCGAAGATACAGCAGCCCTGCCGCAACCAGCACCGCCGGAATCCGGGCATCCACCACCACAGCCTGACCCGCACCCAGCGTCTGAACCGCAACCAGAGCGGCGAGCAGCGCAACGGTCAGCAGATCAGAGATGCGCGCCGGACGCGGCGCTTCCAGCAGGTGTGCCGGAATCAGGTATCCGAAGGCCTTCAGAGCAACGCAGATGCACGCAGCCAGCAAAACCGCGCTCCATACGCTCATGCGACACCCTGCGTCTTCTCGAGCCGGGGCGCGGCGAACCAGTTGAACCAGCCGACAGCGATCGCCACGATGGCCGCGACGAGCACCGGCAGCCCCGGCATGATGAAGGGCGTCAACGCTGCGGCCACTACGGCGGCGGCAACTCCCACCGCGATCGCCTGTCGCTGCTTCAATCGCGGCCAGAGCAGGGCGAGGAAGGCTGCGGCCGCCGCGGCATCCAGCCCCCAGGTCTTCGGATCCCCCAGTACATCACCGATCAACGCGCCGACGAGCGTCGTGATGTTCCAGCCGACGAACACGCCGATACCGGTGATCCAGAACCCGAGCCTGCGCAACGGCGGTGAACTCTGCGATATCGCCACCGCGGTTGACTCATCGATCGTGATCTGAGCGGCGGCCACCCTCCGCCAGAAGCCGCTGCCGATGATCGGTGACATCCGCATGCCGTACGCCATGTTGCGCACTCCCAACAGCGCGGCCGAGGCGACCGCAGAAGGCAATGCGGCCAGGCCTCCAGCGCTGAACACTCCGATGAAGGCGAACTGCGATCCCCCGGTGAACATCACGAGGCTCAGCACGCAGGTCTGCCAGACATCGAGGCCGGAGGCGACAGCAAGCGCGCCGAACGAGATGCCATAGGCGCTCGTGGCGACGACGACGCCAATCCCCTCGCGCCAGACTTCGCGCCGGTCAGACACGTCGGATGCCTCCGCCGCATGCCGTTCGATTCGATGAACACATGCATATCATTCTGAACAGTGGACACCTCGTAGTCAAGTGAACGATCGTTTGACATGATGAACGCATGGAGGATCTCGGAACACGCATCGCCCGCACATTACGGCGGGAACGTGAAGCGCTCGGAATGTCGGTGTCAGAGCTGGCGCGTCAAGCTGGCGTCTCGAAGGCCACCGTGTCACAGCTCGAAGGCGGTTCAGGTAATCCGAGCGTCGAGACGCTCTGGGCACTCGGCGTGGCCCTTGGTGTTCCCTTCGCGGTGCTCGTCGACCAGCAGGCGAACGCCCCGACGTTGATCCGAGCCGATGATCTCGCGGGCGTCCCCTCCGCCGCGGCGGCCTACAGCGCATCCTTGCTCTCTGCGAGCCCACCAGGAGCGCGGCGAGACCTGTACCTGATCCGCGCCGAGCCTGGAGAGCCGCGACGATCGGAGCCGCACCACGCCGGCACGACCGAGCACGTCATCCTGTTGTCAGGGCAGGCACAGATCGGCCCCGCCGGCGACCCTGTGCTGCTGAATCCGGGGGACTACATCTCCTACCCCGGCGATACGCCCCACCTGTTCGAGGCGATGGTCCCCGCAACGAGCGCCGTGCTCATCTCCGAACTGCGCTGACCGACGACTTCGACTAACACTTATGGCACGGGACCCGTGAGCGGCGCCGAAGCGAACAAGTTCATCCCCAGGGCCCTGGAGAGGTAACCGACCGCCATCTGGGCACGAACGGAGTTTCCTGCACCGTCCAGCCGGGGCGAGAAGGCCCCTGCGGCGCCCTTTCCCGGCGCGACGGCGATGATGCCGCCCGAGACCCCTGATTTCGCGGGGATGCCGATTTCGAAGAGCCAGTTCCCTGACCGCTCGTACAGCCCTGACGTCGCCACGATAGCGAGAGTGTCACGACAAACCTCGGCGGAGACGACCCGCTCTCCGGTGACAGGGTTGACACCTCCGTCCGCGAGTGTCGCCCCCATCATGGCGAGGTCGTGTGTGGTGACGTTCAGCGAGCATTGACGCGTGTAGATGTCGACGATCTCCTCGGAGTTTCCCTCAAGCCGTCCGTAGCTACTGAGCAGATGCCCAAGACCTTGATTACGTTCGTTGGTCTCCGATTCGGATCGGTAGACCTCTTCCTCCAGCTCCAGCTGTCGACCCGCGAAAGCTGACAGACCAGCGTGGATGCGTTCCCATTTATCCTCGGCCGTATCGCCGGAGATCAGGGAAGTCGTGACGATCGCACCGGCGTTGACCATCGGGTTCATCGGATGCCCACCGTTGAGTTCAAGCGCCATCACTGAGTTGAACGGCATCCCGGTGTTGTTCACGCCGACGACGTCGCGTACGCGTTCATGACCATGTTCCTGGAGCGCGAGTGCGCACACGAACATCTTCGATATCGACTGGATCGAGAACGGGTGCAGCGCGTCGCCCGCATCGTGCGTTCCGCCGAGCGCATCGATCACCGAGACTCCGAACAGAGTCGGGTCCACTGCCCCGAGAACCGGAATGTAGTCGGCGACCACTCCGGCCTCAATGCCGACGAACCGGCTGTGCGCGGCAACGACCAGTTCCTCCACGCGGTGCCAGTTCGGAAGCGCACCGGTGGAAATCTCCTGCGCGACGTCGGCAAGGTCAGTCGGAATCATCTGCTGCTCCTCACGCGACGGGCTCCTGCTCACAACGTAGCCGAAAGAGGGCCCCGCCCTGCCGGATGATCCGGTGGACGAGGCCCTCGTGACGAGCTGCTGCTTACGCGTTAGCATCCTGACGCTTCAGGCGCGACGTCTCGCGAGCGCGAATCGACGCGTCGAGGTTGACCTTGCGGATACGCACGACCTGAGGGGTGACCTCGACACATTCGTCGTCGCGGGCGAACTCAAGGCTCTCCTCAAGGGTGAGCTGGCGCGGCGGAGTCATCGACTCGAAGGTGTCGGAGCTCGCGGCACGCATGTTCGTGAGCTTCTTCTCCTTCGTGATGTTCACGTCCATGTCGTCGGCGCGCGAGTTCTCGCCGATGACCATGCCCTCGTAGACCTCCTGCGTCGGCTGGACGAAGAACGACATCCGCTCCTGGAGAGCGATCATCGCGAACGGTGTGACAACACCCGAGCGGTCGGCAACGATCGAGCCGTTCTGACGCGTGCTGATGTGACCTGCCCATGCGGCATAGCCGTGTGAGATCGCGTTGGCGATTCCGGTGCCACGGGTTGTCGTCATGAACTCGGTGCGGAAGCCGATCAGGCCGCGCGAGGGAACGATGAATTCCATACGCACCCAGCCGGTGCCGTGGTTGACCATGTTGTCCATGAGGCCCTTGCGGCCCGCGAGCAGCTGGGTGATCGCGCCGAGGTATTCCTCAGGGGCATCGATGGTGAGGTGCTCGAAGGGCTCGTGAACCTTACCGTCGACCTGCTTGGTGACCACCTGCGGCTTGCCGACGGTGAGCTCGAAGCCTTCGCGGCGCATGTTCTCAACGAGGATGGACAGAGCCAGCTCGCCGCGGCCCTGAACCTCCCAGGCATCCGGACGCCCAATGTCGACAACCTTGAGCGAAACGTTACCGATCAGCTCGCGGTCGAGGCGGTCCTTCACCATGCGGGCGGTGAGCTTGTGACCCTTGACCTTGCCCATCAGCGGCGAGGTGTTGGTGCCGATCGTCATCGAGATCGCAGGATCGTCGACGTGGATCTGCGGCAGCGGGTGCACATTGTCCGGGTCGGCGATGGTCTCACCGATGGTGATGTCCTCGAAGCCGGCGATGGCGACGATGTCGCCGGGGCCGGCAGAGTCGGCCGGGTAACGCTCCAGAGCGCGGGTCTTCAGCAGCTCGGTGATGCGAGCGTTCTGGTGGGTGCCGTCTGCACGTACCCATGCGACGGTCTGGCCCTTCTTCAGCGTGCCGTTGAAGACGCGCAGGAGCGCCAGGCGACCGAGGAACGGGCTGGAGTCGAGGTTGGTGACCCAGGCCTGGAGAGGCGCCTCGTCGTCGTACGCCGGAGCAGGAATGTGCTCGAGGATCGCGCCGAAGAGCGGCTCGAGGTCTTCATTGTCCGGCAGCGAGCCGTTGTCGGGGCGGTTCAGCGATGCGGCACCTGCACGACCGGAGGCATACACGACCGGAACGTCGAGCAGTGCGTCGACGTCGAGGTCGGGCACGTCATCGACCATGTCGGAGGCGAGGCCGAGCAGCAGATCGTGGGCCTCTTCTTCGACCTCGGCGATGCGCGCGTCGGGGCGATCGGTCTTGTTGACCAGCAGGATAACGGGAAGCTTGGCCTCCAGCGCCTTGCGCAGCACGAAGCGAGTCTGCGGCAGCGGGCCCTCAGACGAGTCGACAAGGAGCACAACACCATCGACCATGGACAGGCCGCGCTCGACCTCGCCACCGAAGTCGGCGTGGCCGGGAGTGTCGATCACGTTGATCGTGATCTCCTTGCCGCCTGCATGCACACCCGTGTAGGTGATGGCCGTGTTCTTGGCGAGGATCGTGATGCCTTTTTCGCGCTCGAGATCGTTCGAGTCCATGGCGCGTTCATCGACGTGAGCGTGCTCACCGAAGGAGCCCGTCTGACGAAGCATCGCGTCGACGAGGGTGGTCTTTCCGTGGTCGACGTGCGCGACGATAGCAACATTGCGGAGGTCAGAGCGAAGGGCGTGCGCCATGCAAATTTTCCTAAAAGGGAGGGGATGCGCCGGGATGCCGACATAAAAGGATATCGCACACTGGCTGACTGCTCTCTGAACAGAGATAGACGACTCCCGTAACATCGTGCTGTGCACATGTCGAAACGCGATTTCACTCCGCCTCCGTCGCGTGCGCGCATTTGGTGGGAGATCGCCATCGTCCTGGCGTTGGGGCTCGGCGAATCAGCGATCTACTCGATCGTGCAGCTGGCGTATCGCCTGACCGATTCCACACCGCTGGCCGATCAGACAGCGACGCTGAATCCCTCACGCAGTGATCGCGAGATCTTCGATCTGATCTACCAGATTCTGTCGATCAGCTTCTCGATCGTGCCGGTGCTGCTGGTGTGCTTCTTGCTCTGGCAGGCATCGCGCCCGCATCTCGGCCGCCTCGGGCTGGACGGCACGCGGATCGGACGCGACACGGGCCGAGGAGTTCTGCTGGTGCTGGCCATCGGTATCCCCGGTATCGCGCTCTACGTTGTGGGGCGGATGCTCGGACTCTTCGTCGCGGTGGATCCCGCTGGGCTTGACATGCACTGGTGGACCGTGCCGATTCTGCTGCTCTCTGCCGCTCGCGCGTCGATCATGGAGGAGTTCGTCGTGCTCGGCTATCTGTTCGCGCGACTCAAGCAACTCGGCTGGGGCATCTGGCCGATCATCATCGCCACCTCGGTGCTTCGGGCGAGCTACCACCTGTACCAGGGTCCGGGCGCGTTCATCGGAAACCTCGCGATGGGGCTGCTGTTCGGCTGGCTGTTCGCGCGCACCGGCAGACTCTTGCCGTTCCTGGTCGCGCACTTCCTGATCGACGCGACAGTGTTCATCGGGTATCCATGGGCAGCGGCGACATTCCCCGCGCTGTTCGGGCTGCCGGGCTAGTCGCTGTCAGAGAGTGACGAGGACAGCCAGGATCGCCCAGACAGCGAGAACCACGAGAGCTGCGAGCGCTGGCATATCCCAGCTGCGTGTCAGTTCGGCATCTGAGCGCACCTCGCTGTCCGCGCGCAGGCGATGCAGTGCCGCAATGCCATCGTGGGATTGCTCCGCGGAGTCCTCGCGGGTTCGTCCCGGGCCGATTCTGCGCGAGCGAGAGCGCGCCGGGCCGCCAAAACAGCGCAGAACCGCACCGTCGTCGAACGTGATCTCAAGCTGCCAGCGCATCGCTACGCGCTTCACTCGCGACCATGGCGCCCACGTACGCCGCAAGAAGTTCTGCACTCTCACGCCGGTGAGATCCGCGCGGACGTCGGATGCGACGGCGACCACGTACACGCCCCACAGCGCAAGCAGCGGCCAGGGTGCCAACAGCAGCGCGTTGCCTATCCCCGACCGGATAGCGGCGTCAGTCACCAGTGCGAGCGTGAGGAGCGCGCAGACGACGAGGACGATGACTCCACCTGTGACTGGAAATACTCGTTTCGGTTCTGCCTCCGCCATCACCCGACGCCGCCCAGTGGCAGCGATGCCCCGGGGATGGCATCCAGCAGCCGCCGCGTGTACTCCTCGCGAGGGTTGCTGAAAATATCGTCCACTGTGCCCTGCTCGACGATCTGGCCCTGCTCCATCACGCACACGAAATCCGCGGCAACGCGGACGACCGCGAGGTCGTGTGTAATAAACAGGTAGGTCAGTCCCAGATCACGCTGAAGATCAGCGAGCAGGTGCAAGATCTGATCTTGCACCAGGACATCCAGGGCGGAGACCGCCTCATCGAGCACGACGATGTCGGGCTTCAACGCGAGAGCACGCGCAATCGCCACTCGCTGGCGCTGACCACCGGAGAGCTCATTCGGGTAACGCCAGGCGAGCTCCCGCGGCAGGGCGACCTGCTCCAGCAGATCGAGAGAACGCTGGTGTTGTTCCTCCTTGCTGCCGATCCCGTGCACGTGCAGGGGTTCGGAGATGAGGTTGCCGATGCTTCTCAGCGGGTCGAGGGAGCCGTACGGGTCCTGGAACACCGGCTGCATCCGTCGTCGCAACCGGAAGATGTCTGCACGAGACATCGTGCTGGTCGCCTGCCCGTCGATGAGGATCTCGCCATCGGTCGGTTTCTCCAGCTGCAGCAGCATCTTCGCCACAGTGGACTTTCCCGATCCGGACTCCCCCACCAGCGCGAGCGTCTTGCCCCGAGGTATGGAGAATGAGACGTTGTCGACCGCACGAAAATGTTCGTGACGGAGTCCTCCGGTGCGGATCGAGTAGTCCTTGACGAGGTCGCGTATCTCGACCACAGCGGGCGCCGTTTCCACCGGTGCCGACTTTTTATGCGCTGTAATACCGATGCGCTGAGACGCCAGGCTCGGAGCCGCCGCGACCAGTCGCTGTGTGTACGGATGCTGCGGATTGGTGAGAATTTCGGCGCTGAGACCTGCCTCGACGATCTCACCCTGGTTCATCACGAGGATCCGATCGGCACGCTCGGCTGCGAGACCGAGATCGTGGGTGATGAGCAGCAGCGAGGTGCCCCGTTCGCTGGTGAGCGAGGCGAGATGGTCCAGAATCACACGCTGCACGGTGACGTCGAGCGCGCTGGTGGGTTCGTCGGCGATCAGCAGCTTCGGATCGGCCGCCAGACCGATGCCAATCAAAGCGCGTTGACGCATGCCGCCGGAGAACTGATGCGGGAACTGATGCATGCGCCGCGCGGCGTCGCTGAGGCCAGCTTGGACGAGCACCTCGATCGCGCGGTCGTGGACTTCCCTGCGTCCCTGCGCCAGCCCGTTCGCGCGGACGGCCTCCTTGACCTGGAACCCGATCGACCAGACGGGGTTGAGATTCGACATCGGGTCCTGCGGGACGTAGCCGATCTCGCTTCCGCGGATCTTCTCCATCTCACGACGGTGGGTGCGGGTGAGGTCGGTGTTCTCGAGCATGATGCTTCCGCCGGTCACCTCGCCCGTTCCGGGTAGCAGGTCGATGATTGCGGCCGCCGTGGTGGACTTGCCGGACCCGGATTCACCGACGATCGCAAGCGTTTCCCCCTCGAGGATGTCAAAGCTCACGCCGTGCAGCACCTCGGTGAACTGTTTGCCACTGCGGAACGCGACCCTGAGGTCGCGGATGCTCAGAAGTGGTGTGCTCATCGCCGAGCCCTCTCCTTCGGGTCAACGGCATCGCGGAGAAGCTCGCCGAGAGTGATGAATGCCAGCACCGTCAGAGTCAACGCGAGAGACGGCCAGAACAGTGCCATCGGCGCGGTTCGGATGCTGGTCTGCGCCTGGCTGATGTCATTGCCCCACGACATAATGCTGCCGCCGAGGCCGACCCCCAGGAACGACAGCACGGACTCCGCGACGATCGCGCCACCCAGGCTGAGAGTGGCGACGACGATGACCGGCGCCATCGCGTTCGGCAGCACATGCGAGAGCAGAGTCCGGAAGCGAGAGAGGCCAACGGCTTCTGCTCCCATGACGAAGTCAGCCTGTTTCACCCTGAGCACTTCCGCGCGCATGATCCTCGCCGTGGACGCCCAGGCGAAGCCGCCGATGGCGAACGCGAGCACGAGTTCATTGCGCACCGGCACCACCGACATCACGACGATGGCCGCGATGATGTAAGGGATGGTGAAGAAAATGTCGCCGACGCGAGAGAGCAGCGAGTCGAGCCAGCCCCCATAGAATCCCGCGTATGCGCCCATCACCATGCCGATGATCGTACTGATGAGGGTTGCGAGCACGCCCACGATGAGCGACGTGCGCGTACCCCAGATGATCCGCGAGTAGACATCGCATCCTTGCCGAGTGAAGCCCAGCGGATGCCCGGATTCCGGCTCTCCGTTGCTGCTCGCAAGTGTGCAGCCGTTGTTGGGCGCCACGTTGGTGAACAGCGACGGCCAGACAGAGACAAGGAGCACGAGCAGGACGAACGCGGCGGAGATCCAGAATATCGGCCGACGCCGCAGATCGCGCCAGGCATCGAGCCAGAGATTGCTGCGTTTGGCGTCGATTCGAACGACGTCCACCGGGATGGAGGTTGTATCCACGGGAGCGACATAGTGCTCCACGTGCGCGTCAGGTCGAGACATAGCGAATCCTCGGGTCGAGCAGGCCGTAGAGAAGATCCACGACGATGTTGATGAACACATACACGACGACGAACACTGTGACGAAGGACACCACCGTGGGGTTCTCACCGCGAATGATCGCCTGATACAGGGTGTTGCCGACGCCGGGCACATTGAAGATGCCCTCCGTGACGGTCGCGCCCACCATCAGGATCCCGAAGACCGTGCCCAAATCGGTGACCATCGGGATGAGCGAGTTGCGCAACACGTGCACCGGGATGACGCGACTTTTTGAGAGACCCTTGCTGTACGCGGTACGCACCCAATCCTGACTGAGCGTCTCGATCGTCGAGGCGCGCGTGAGCCGCATGCTCGTGGCGTAGACGCTGAATCCCAGTACGAGCGCCGGCAGCCACAGGTCACCCCAGTCGTTGCGTGCGCCCACCGTGGGTCTGAACCAGCCGAGTTGCACCGCGAGAAAATACTGCGCAAGGAACGCGAGGACGAAGATCGGCACGGCGATGAAGATGAGCGCGAGGACAAGCATCGAGTTGTCGAAGATGCCGCCCTTACCCAGAGCGGAGAACAGGCCGATCACGATGGCCAGAATGAACGCGATGCCGATCGCCATCACAGCGAGCCGCAGCGTCACAGGGAATGTGCGGACGAGAGTCTCGATCACCGGCTGGCCGGAGAAGCTCACGCCGAAGTCGAGACGGAAGATCCCGCCGATGTAAAAGAAGTACTGCACGATGAACGGCTGATCGAGGTGATACTGCGCGCGCAGCCGCTCAAGAAGAGCCGGATTGGGCTGGCGGTCTCCGAACAGCGCGGCAATGGGATCGCCGGGCATCGCAAAGACCATGAAATAGATCAGCAGGGTGGCGCCGAGGAACACCGGAATCGCCTGCAGGATCCGTTTGAGGATATAAAGAGCCACCCTCAACCTCCCTTCGAGTACGGGCACAAAGCGACGAGGCGATGGTGGTGCACCACCGCCTCGTCGTTTGTCGGTGTCAGCCGATCTTGGTTATCTGCTCGTACAGCGGCACCGAGTTCCAGCCGAACTCGACGTTCTCCACCGTTTCGGAGTAGCCGCCGACGACGTTGGAGTACCACAGCGGCAACGCCGGGAGATCCTGCAGCAGCACTTCCTGCGCCTGCTGGAAGAGGGCGTTCGCCTCGTCGGCATCCGTTGCCGAAATACCCTCGGCCAGCAGCGTGTCGAACTCCTCACTGGAATAGTCGCCATCGTTGGAGCCAGCGTTAGTCGCGTAAAGCGGCCCGAGGAAGTTGTACAGACCCGGGTAGTCAGCCTGCCAGCCGGTGCGGAACGCGGTCTGAATCGTGCGGTCGGTGATCAGCGCACGCGCTTCGGCGAAGGTCGGGTACGGAGCACCCGACGCTTCGATGCCGAGCGTGTTCTTGATCGAGTTGACGGTCGCATCGACCCAGGCCTGGTGACCGCCATCGGCGTTGTACGCGATCTGGAATTCCCCGGTCCACGGGCTGATTGCGTCAGCCTCGGCCCACAGTTCTGCGGCCCTCTCAGAGTTGAATTCCAGCACCTCGGCGCCTGCGAGTGAATCGGACCAGCCGTCGATGACCGGCGAGGTGAAGTCGCTGGCCGGCGTGCGTGTGCCCTGGAAGATCACGTCAGTGATCTCTGCGCGGTTGATCGCCATGGACAGCGCCTGACGACGCAGGTTACCCTCTTCGCCGCCGAAGTGCTCAAGGCGATCGGGGATCGTGAAGGACTGGAAGATCGCTGCCGGCTGGTTCACCGCGCGATCGCCGAGGTCAGATTCGAACGTCTCGAATGCGGAGTCCGGGATGGCGTCGAGGACGTCAAGCTCACCTGCGAGGAGGTCAGCGTACGCGGCATCCTGCGTGGCGTAGAACACGATGTTCAAGCCGCCGTTGGCCGGGGTGCGCGGGCCGTCGTAGTCGGGGTTCACGACGAGATCGATCCCGACGTCATGCTGCCACGCGCCTTCACCGTCGGGCATGTAGGGACCGTTGCCGATCGGATTCTCGCCGAACGCATCGAGGTCTTCGAAGGCAACATCGGGTAGCGGGTAGTAAGCCGAGTAGCCCAGGCGCTGCGCGAAGTCGGAAGCTGGCTTGTTCAACGCGATGGTGAAGGTGTAGTCGTCGACCTGCTCCAGGCCGGTCAGCTCAGAGTCCTCGTCGTAGCTGAAGCCTTCGATGTCCTCGAAGAAGTAGCTGGAGAGGTGTTCGTTCGACGCAAGCGCGCCCTGGTTCCATGCATTAATGAAGTTGTCGGCGGTGACCTCTTCGCCATCAGTGAAGGTAAGCCCTTCGCGGATCTTGACGGTGAGGTGCTGTGGGTCGTCGGTCGTGATCTCCTCGGCGACGTCATTGAACACCGAGCCGTCGGCCGCGTAGCCGATGAGCCCCGCGAACATGGCGTCGAGGATCTTGCCGCCACCGGTCTCATTCGTATTGGTCGGAATAAGCGGGTTCTGCGGCTCGGAGCCGTTGACCGAGATGATGGCTGCGGTGTCGCCGTCGGCGGTGTCGCCGGTATCGGTGTCCCCGCCGCCGCCGCTTGCGCAGCCAGCCAGCGCCGTAACGCTCGCCGCGAGTAGCCCCGCGCCTGCGAGGGTGATCTTGTTTCGCTTCATTGCGAGTCCTCCTGTGGACAGTTACAGGCGTGTTCTGCATCGAACCCGCCCCGTTGTTCCGAGGCTAACCCCGGGAGCAACTGAACGATAGGTCTGTTAATCAATCGTTACTGAACGATCGGACAGAAATTAAATGTCGTAGGGGCGTAGGCTCCACGAAACGACAAAACCACGCCGAGACGCACCCTTTTCGGGTGCGTGTCGGCGTGGTTTTGCGGTCTCGAGCCAGGGCTAGGCAAACGCCTCCACCGGAGGGCAGGAGCACACCAGATTGCGGTCGCCGTACGCCTGGTCGATGCGGCGCACCGGAGGCCAGTACTTGCCTGCCACCAGCGTGGGCAGCGGGTATGCGGCATCCTCCCGCGTGTACGCGTGGTTCCACTCCCCCGCGATCAGCGACACCGCGGTGTGCGGCGCATGCACAAGCGGGTTGTCATCCGCGGGCCAGCGGCCCGCCGCCACGGCATCCGCCTCGGCCTTGATCAGGATCATCGCCTCGATGAAGCGATCGATCTCCCCGAGGTCCTCCGACTCCGTGGGCTCGACCATCAGCGTGCCAGGAACCGGGAATGACATCGTCGGCGCGTGGAAGCCGTAGTCGATGAGGCGCTTGGCCACATCGTCCACGGTGACTCCGGTGGCTTCCTTGAGCGGACGAAGATCCAGGATGCACTCGTGCGCGACGCGACCACTCTCACCCGCGTACAGCACCGGGTAGTGCTCGCCCAGACGCGCGGCGATGTAGTTCGCCGACAACACGGCAGCAGCTGTCGCATCGCGCAGACCCGCAGCGCCCATCATCCGCACATACGACCATGAGATCGGCAGAATCCCGGCCGAGCCATAGGGCGCAGCGGAAACCGGACCGCCCGCGAACTCGTATCCGCCTGCGTGCGTCGTGCGCTGTGCGAGCGGATGCGATGGCAGGTGCGGCGCGAGATGCGCCTTCGCTGCCACTGGACCGATGCCGGGGCCACCACCACCGTGCGGGATCGCGAACGTCTTGTGCAGGTTCAGGTGCGAGACGTCGCCCCCGAGGTCACCGAATCGTGCGTAGCCGAGCAGTGCGTTGAGGTTCGCGCCGTCGACGTACACCTGTCCACCAGCGTCGTGCACGGCAGACGTGATCTCGACGACGTCCTGCTCGTACACACCGTGCGTGGACGGGTAGGTGATCATGAGCGCGGCGATCGACTCAGCGTTGGCGGCGATCTTCGCGCGCAGATCATCCAGGTCGACGTTGCCGAGCTCATCGCAGGCAACGACGACGACCTTCATACCGGCAAGCACAGCGGATGCCGCGTTCGTGCCGTGCGCGGACGAAGGGATCAGGCATACCGTGCGGTGCTCTTCGCCGTTGGCCAGGTGGTAGCCGCGGATCGCGAGGAGCCCGGCAAGCTCCCCCTGCGAGCCGGCGTTCGGCTGCAGCGACACCGCGTCGTAACCAGTGACCTCGGCGAGCCAGCCCTCGAGCTGATCGATCATCTCGAGGTAGCCCTCGACGTCGGATGCCGGAGCGAACGGGTGGATGCCGGCGAACTCCGGCCACGTGATCGCCGCCATTTCGGTGGCGGCATTGAGCTTCATCGTGCATGAACCCAGCGGGATCATGCCGCGATCAAGCGCATAGTCGCGGTCGGCGAGGCTTTTCAGATACCGCATCATCGCTGTCTCGCTGCGATGAGCATGGAAGACGGGATGCGTGAGATATTCGTCGGTGCGGTGGAGAGCCTCGGGCAATGCGCCCGCAGATCCGGCACTGAACGTGCCGAACACACGCTGTTCCTTGCCGCCGAACAGCAGCGCGGTGCGGTGCAGATCGGTGTAGTCGGTTGTCTCGTCGACCGAGATGCCGATGGTGTCTGCATCAACCTGCCGCAGCAGAATGCCGAACTCCTCGTGCGCACGTGCAACGAGCTCGGCCGCCGTACCGGGAACACGCACCTGCAGGGTGTCGAAGAACGACTCATGGATGATGTCCGCACCGGCCTCGGCGAGCCAGTCGCGTAGCAGCACCGCCTTCGATGCCGTCTCTGCGGCGATCGCTCGCAGCCCATCGGGCCCGTGATAAACGGCGTACATCGCCGCCATGACGGCCAGCAGCACCTGCGCGGTGCAGATGTTGCTCGTCGCCTTCTCACGCCGAATGTGCTGCTCGCGCGTCTGCAGCGAGAGGCGATACGCGGGCTTGCCATCGGCATCCACCGAGACGCCGACGAGGCGCCCGGGGAGCTGACGCTCGAGCCCCGCGCGCACGGCCATATAGCCGGCGTGCGGGCCACCGAAGCTCATCGGCACGCCGAAGCGCTGCGTGGTGCCGACGGCGACATCCGCACCGAGGGTTCCCGGCGAGGTGATGAGGGTGAGGGCGAGCAGGTCGGCAGCCACGACCGCAAGGCCGCCAGCGACATGCGCCGCATCGATCACCGCGGATGGATCCCAGACGAGACCGGATGCCGCGGGGTACTGCACGAACACGCCGAATAGCTCCTCCGGCAGCGCTTCACCGCCGGAAAGATCACGCTCGACCAGTTCGATGCCGAGTGCTGCAGCGCGGGTCTCGAGCAGCGCCTTGGTCTGCGGGAAGGCATCCGCGTCGACCACAAACACGTGGGACTTCACCTTCGAGGCACGCCGCGCCAGCAGCATCCCCTCGGCGACAGCCGTCGATTCGTCGAGCATCGACGCGTTCGCCGTCGACAGCCCGGTGAGGTCGGCGACCATCGTCTGGAAGTTGATCAGCGCTTCCAAACGCCCCTGCGAGATCTCCGGCTGGTACGGCGTGTAGGCCGTGTACCAAGACGGGTTCTCCAGGACGTTGCGCTGGATCACGCTCGGGGTGAGCGTGCCGTAGTAGCCAAGGCCGATCATCGAGCGGTTCACGCGATTACGGGAGGCGAAGCCACGCAACTCGGCGAGCGCTTCGGCCTCCGTGGCAGCCGGCGGGATCACCGACGTCCCTGAGGCAGAGGTGTAGATCGATGCAGGCACGGCGCTGCGCATCAGCGTCTCGAGAGAGGAGGAGGCATCGGAGGTATCGACACCGAGAGCTTCCAGCATGGTGCGCTGGGTCTCGGCGGTCGTTCCGATATGGCGATCGGCGAAAGTGGTCACTGCGAAATCAACCCTCGGTCAGGGCGACGTATGCATCACGATCGAGCAGCGCGTCAGCGGCGCCATCGGCGATCGAGATCTTGATGAGCCAGCCACCCTCGAAGGGCTCCGCGTTCACGAGCGATGGGTCATCGACGACAGCGTCGTTGATCTCTGTGACGGTCCCGACCATTGGTGCGTAGAGCTCGCCGACAGATTTTGTCGACTCAATCTCACCGACGATCGCGCCGGCGGTGAGCTCGGTGCCGACCGCGGGGAGCTCGACGAACACGACATCGCCGAGCTTGTCTGCGGCGTAGTCGGTGATGCCGATGGTGGCGACACCATCAGAGATGGAGAGCCACTCGTGCTCCTCGGTGTACTTCAGCGTGTTGAGATCAGTCATTTCTTCCTCCGGTAGAAAGGCAGGGCGGTCACAGTTGCGGGGATCTTCGTCCCCCGCACATCAAGGAACACGGTGGATCCCGCTTCAGTAAAAGTGGGATCGATATAGGCCATCGCGATCGGGTGGCCAAGAGTGGGGCTGAGCGCACCGCTGGTGATCTCACCGAGGACCGTGCCGTCTTCGGCGACAACGTCATAACCGGCGCGGCCGGCACGTTTGCCCTCGGCTGCGAGGCCGACAAGCACTCGCGCACCCTCGGCGGGCGCTGCCTCCGACTTACCGACGAACGATTCCTTGTCGGATGCCACGACGCGGCCGAGACCTGCCTGGGCCGGTTTGATTTTACGCGAGAGCTCGTGCCCGTACAGCGGCATACCTGCCTCGAGGCGAAGAGTGTCGCGGGCGGCAAGTCCGGCAGGAACGAGGCCGTGGGGCGCTCCGGCGGTGAGTACGGCATCCCAGACCGCGGCGGCGTCTGCGCTGCGCACGAGCAGCTCGAAGCCGTCTTCACCGGTGTAACCCGTGCGCGCGATGAGCACCGGCTGACCGTTGTAGCGCGCGGAGGCCCAGGCGTAGTACTTCTGCTCTGCCCACGGGATGCTGACCTCGGTGATGCCTTCGGTCGCAGCGACGATCGCCTCAGCGGCCGGCCCTTGCACTGCCAGCAGTGCATAGTCGTCGGAGACATCCGCAACAGCCGCGTCGAAGTCGTTGGCCCGCTCGGCGAGCGCTGCGGCGACGGCATCCCGGTTTCCGGCGTTGGAGATGATCAGGAAGCTGTCGTCACCGAGCCGATAGACGATCACGTCATCGATGATGCCGCCGGTCTCGGCGAGCAACAGCGAGTACTTCGCCTTACCGATGACCATGGTCGACAGGCGCCCGGCGAGCGCGAAGTCCAGATATGCCGCAGCATCCGCGCCATCGACGGTGAACTCGGCCATATGCGAGATGTCGAAGAGACCGGCTGCCTGGCGCACCGCGTGGTGCTCGGCAAGGTCGGAGGTGTAGCGCACTGGCATCTGCCAGCCACCGAAATCGGTGAAGGATGCGCCGAGCGACTCGTGTCGCTCGCGAAGAGGGGTGAAGCGGGCCTCAGCCATGGAGTTCTCCCGGATGGATCGGAAGGATGCCGTACGGAATGCACGGTATCCGAGAACTCCCCCTCTGTCATAGGCCTGAGAGTTTCACCGCCTGCAGAGCGCAGGAAGCTTTCACCGTCGGCGGATGCGTGAGCATCACTTTTCAGAGCGGCCTGACCGGCGCGGTACGCGTTACCTGAGAGATTGGCGGGGAGGCTTGCTCCTTCGGTGCTCGGCCGAATACACCGAGGCTCTCCCGCACAGGTCATGGGGCCTGTCTTCAGTTGTGCCTCCCATCCTACCCGTTGCGAGCGGGCGCTCGTGGCTCACAGTTTGCGTGAAACAGAGCCACGCGCGCCCACTCGCAACCTTGGGAGGGAAAAACTAGAGGGCGAGCTCGGCTCGCACCTCGTCGCGGAGGCGGCCGAAGTTCTCGGGCTCGGGGGCCGCACCCAGCAGCGTCTTCGTGTAGTCGTGCTGCGGGTTCAGGATCACCTCATCGGAGGGGCCCCGTTCGACGATGTCGCCGCGATACATGACGAGAATCTCGTCACTGAAGTGCCGAGCGGTCGCCAGATCGTGCGTGATGTAGAGCACACCAAGTTGCGATTCGCGCTGCAGATCGGCGAGCAGATTCAACACACCGAGGCGGATGGACACGTCAAGCATCGACACAGGCTCATCCGCCACGATGAAGCGCGCGCCAGGCGCGAGGGCACGGGCGATCGCGACCCGCTGGCGCTGACCGCCGGAGAGCTCGTGCGGACGACGCTCCGCATAGCTCTCCGCCGGCGTCAACTGCACCCGCTCGAGCAAGTCCAACGCGCGTGCGCGCACCTGCGCCGCCGACAGCTCACGGTGATGGATCCGCAGCGGCCGCTCCAGGTGGTGGATGATCGTGTGGAACGGGTTGAGAGACGCGAACGGATCTTGGAAGACCATCTGCACGTCAGAACGATAGCGGGCCAGCTCCCGCCCGTGCGTGCCGCTGGGCCGGCCATCCATCAGGATCTCCCCGGATGTCGGTGTCTCCAGCTTCATCAGCATCCGCGCGATCGTGGACTTTCCGCTGCCGGATTCCCCGACGAGGGCGACAGTCTTGCCTGGCTCCAGCGTGAAGGAGACGTCCTTCACCGCGTGCAGGGTCGTCGTCTTGAAACCGGAGCGGAGCCGGAAGTCTTTGGTCAGGTTCCGCGCTTCGAGAGAATAGTTGCTCATCGTTGCACCTCCGTGATGATGGATGCCGAGGCTGAATTGTCGACGGACCCAGTGACCGCCCCCGACCGCACGAACCCGCCGCGCTCGCCGCGCAGACTCGGAAAGCTGGAGAGCAGCTTCTTCGTGTACTCGTGCTGCGGTGTGCGGAAGATCTCCTCCGCCGTCCCCTGTTCGACGATCTCGCCCTGCAACATCACCGCGATCCGGTCACTGATCTCGATGAGCATCGGCAAATCGTGGGTGATGAAGATCACTGCGAAACCGAGTCGTTCACGCAGCCGCATGATCTCTCGGATGATGCCTCGCTGCACGACCACATCAAGCGCGGTGGTCGGCTCGTCCATGATCATCACCTGCGGATCCAGTGCCAGCGCCATCGCGATCATCACGCGCTGGCGCATTCCGCCGGACAGCTCGTGCGGGAAGCTCGTCAGACGTGCGGGGTCCACACCGACGAGTCGCAGCAGCTCCTCCGACCGCTCGGTCTTCGCACGGCGACTCATGCCTGGACGGTGCGTGTCGAAGATGTCGAAGAGCTGCGCCTTCACGCTGATCACCGGGTTGAGCGAGTTCATCGCCCCCTGGAACACCATCGAGATCTTGTCCCAACGGAACGCCCGCAGCTGTTCGTCCTCCAGTCCTACGATGTCGATGTCGGTACCGGAGCGATCATGGAAGGTGATCTCCCCGCTCGTCAACAGCGCCGGAGCCTTCAGGAGCCGATTCAGCCCATAAGCGAGGGTGGTCTTGCCGCAGCCGGACTCTCCCGCGAGACCCAGGATCTCGCCGCGGTGCAGCGTGAGCGAGACGTTACGCACGGCCTTGACCGGCGGATCTACCTCGTACTCGATGGATACGTTGTGTGCAGTCAGAACTGCTTCGGGGGCGGTCACGCGGTGACTCCCTTCGTCTTTGCTACCTTGCGCACGCGTCGAGCAGCATCTGGGGCGTTGCGTAGCTTCGGGTTGATGATCTCGTCGATGGAGAAGTTGATGAGCGACAGCCCGCAGCCGAGCAACGCGATCAGGATGCCAGGTGGGATGAACCACCACCATGCTCCGGTGCCCAAAGCTTGCCCGGACTGGGCGTCGTTGAGGATCGTGCCCCACGTGATCGAGTCCGTAGCACCGAGTCCGAGGTAGGAGAGCCCGGCCTCACCGAGGATCGCGAAGATGATCGCGAAGAGGAATTGTGCCGCCAGCAGCGGCAGCAGGTTCGGCATGATCTCCACCAGGATGACGCGGATCGACCGTTCGCCGGCGACCTTGGATGCGTAGACATAGTCGCGGCTGCGCAGCGAACGCGCCTGCGTGCGCAGCACCACCGCGGAGCCCGCCCACGAGGTAATGCCCAGCACACCGGCAACCAGCAACCAGCTGCGGGTGTCGAAATAGGTGGCGATCACCATCACCAGCGGAAGTCCGGGGATGACGAGCATGATGTTCGTGACGAGGGAGAGCACCTCGTCTTTCCACCCGCCGAGGTAGCCGGCGAGGATGCCGAAGAAGATCGACAGCACGACGGCGATGCCACCAGCGACGATGCCGATCAACAGCGAACCCTGTGTGCCATGTGCCAGCTGTGCGAGCACGTCGTAGCCGAGCTTCGAGGTGCCCAGCAGGTGCTCCATGTTCGGTGGCTCGAGTGCCGGGTTCTTGGAGTTGCGTGGACTCTGCGTGAGCATCGGCCCCAGGATTCCGAAGAGGACGATGCCGACCACCAGCACAATACCGATGACGAGCTTGATCGATGGCCGCGGCAGCATCGCACGGAATCCGCCGCGGGTGCGCCGCTGTGTGACGAGCACGGAGGTATCAGGCGCGGACGATGCCACCGTGCCGGTGATAGGGCCGCCCTCGACCTCAGAAAGTCGGGTTTCAGACATTGTGACGAGCCCTCGGGTCGATGAAGCCGTAAACGAGGTCCATGATGAAGTTCGCCGCGAGAACGGCGATCGTGATCACCAGGAACACACCCTGCATGAGCGCATAGTCGCTGTTCTGCACTGCTTGGAACATGAGCTTGCCGATGCCAGGGTAGGTGAACACCTGTTCCATCACGATGGAACCGGCGACGACGAAGCCGAGCGTGATCGCGAACCCGGCGATCGAAGGAATCGCCGCGTTACGTGCGGCGTAAGCAGTGAGGATACGACGGGGACGCAGCCCCTTGGCCTCAGCTGTAGTGACATAGTCCTCGGCGAGGGTGGAGACCATCATGTTGCGCATGCCGAACAGCCAACCGCCCACTGAGCTCAGCACGATGGTGAGCGCCGGCAGGATGGCGTGCGCCACGGCATCCGAGAAGAATGCCCACGTCCATTCCGGTCCGCCCGGAAAATCGAAGACGTTGTAGCCGCCGAAGATCGGGAAGACCCCCATGCCGACGGAGAACACCGACACGAGCACCAGCGCGAGCCAGAAGTACGGAATCGACTGCAGGATCGTTGTGGCAGGAATGATGTGATCCACCCAGGTGCCGCGCTTCCAGCCGACCCAGGCCCCCAGCCCGATGCCGAGCACGAACGAGATGAACGTGGCGACGCCCACCAGGATGACCGTCCACGGGAGCGCTGCGCCGATGAGTTCGGCAACAGGGGCTGGATACTTGGTGACAGAGACCCCCAGATCGCCCTGGAACATCCGACCCCAGTAGCCGATGTATTGCTCCCACAGCGGCGAATCATCCGAGCCGAGCAGCAGCTTGATGTTGCGGATCGTGGTTTCGGAGACCTCGCCGCCCGCACGCTGGATCTTCGCGATCATGATGTCGGCAGGGTTGCCCGGCATCATGCGCGGAAGCAGGAAGTTGAGTGAGATCGTGACCCACAGCGTGATCGCGTAGAACCCGATCCTTCTGGCATAGAACTTCATGTACTCGACTTCCTGCTTCCTTGCATTGTCGGGGGACGGTCAGTGATTAACCGACCGGCTCCAGGTGCTGCAGGATGTAGCCCGCGGCGATCGAACCCCAGGACGGCGGGAAGGCGTACAGGTTTTCTTCTGTGGGCCAGCCCGTGAAGTCCTTCGTGTTGTAGAAGGTCTGCGTCGCGTTGATAACCAACGGGATGTACGGCAGATCGCGGACGATCTCGGTCTGGATCGTGGCGTAGAGGTCGAGCTTCGTCGCCTCGTCGTTTGTCGCGCTCGCCGCCATGATCGCCTCGTCGACGACAGGGTTGTTGTAGCGGCTGAAGTTCCAGCGTCCTGTGGGAACTTCAGCGCCGACGGCGCCGGTGGATCCGGCTTCGACCCCGCCGACCCAGTCACGGTACATCTGGTAGGGGTCTGCGACGGACGTGCCGATCATGCCGCCGACGATCAGCTCGAAGGCGCCGGTCTGGCGTGAGTCGGAGAATTCCTGCCACTGCACGGTGGAGGCGTTGATCTTGATACCCGCATCAGCTGCCTGCTCGGTGATCAGCTTGGCTGCGTCGTTGTAGTCGGTCCAGCCGTCGACCGAGGTGAGTGTCATCTCGATCGGGACGCCGTCCTTGCCGTAGAAGCCGTCAGCGTCCTTTGTATAGCCGGCGGCTTCGAGGATGGATCCGGCCTCGGCGACGTCGGCCTCCTGCGGGCTGACCTCGTTGGCGGGGTCAGCGACCCACTTCGCGTCGCGCGGCAGCAGGGCGTACGTCGGCGACATGTCACCGGTGAGCCCGACGAAGGCCTTGTCCTTGATGGTCGCTCGGTCGATGGCGACGTTGAGCGCCTGCCGGACGGCCACGTCGGTCTGCGCGCCAGTACAGCCGAGGTCGGCGTTCGCGCAGGTGTAGAGAACAGTGGGGTCTTGAGGGGTGTTGATCCACTCGATCTTCCCGTTCGCGGTGACCGACTCGGGGTTCGGGATGAACATTCCCGCCCAGTCCAACTCGCCGGCGGCGAGGAGATCCTGCGCCGTCTGGTTGTTGTCGACAGCGATGTACTGCACCGTCTTGACGGCGGGCACTCCGGCATCGCGGAAGTTCTCGTTGGCGACGAGGATGTATGACTCACTGGTCACGCTGTCAACGACGTACGCGCCCGATCCGACTGGTTCCTCATTCGCGAAGCTCGCGAAGTCGTCCACCTCGCTCCAGATATGTTCCGGGAGAATCCAGGTGCCGCCGAGCCGCTGGAACTCGGTGGTGTACTGCGCCGAGTCATACGTCAGCACGACGGTGGTGTCGTCAGTGGCCTCAGCAGATACGAGACCGTTGCCCTCGGGGTTGTTGCCCTCGTAGCTGTAGGTGAAGGCGACGTCCGCTGCGGTAAGCGGCTCGCCATCGCTCCACTTCAGATCGGGCTTGATCTTGATGGTGATCACGGTGCCGTCTTCGTTGTACTCGTACGAGTCGCCGATCATACCGGTGGGGTCTTCGGCTGCTGTCTTGTTGAAGAAGAACAGCGGCTCATAGATCGGGCCAAGTGCACCGTGGAGCACTGTCGGAGCGAACACGTTGAAGTTCGCGGTGATCGGCGTCTGACTTCCGGCCCATACGCGCAGCGTACGGTCGCCATCACCACCGCTGTCACCGCCCTCGTCTCCCCCGCCGCCGCTGCAGGCGGTGAGGCCCATAGCCAGGACGGACACACCCGCGATCGCGGCGAGCACGACACGGCGCTTTCCATTGCGAATCATTGTTATTCCTCTCGGTGCTTCATTGCTTGGAGGGACTGCTCATCATTTACGACATAACCCCTCGAAGGGGTTTGTTAGGACAGTAACCTAACAAACCCATCCGGGGGTAACAAGTGTCTTTCCGATACCTCGATGTAACGATTTGGGATCGCGGGCAACACGCCTCTCCGTCATCGAGCGACTTTTCTTCACCTTCGGGTCACGAAGACACTAAGATCGATGACGGAGGTTAAAGTCATGACGACCAAAACTCAAGAATCCGGCATTCGCGTCGCAGTGTCGACGGTGATTCTGACGCTGAGACGCGCTCCCGGAGACGAGTTTCCTTCGCTTGCGCTGCCTCTCGTGCTGCGTACACGCGATCCACATCAGGAGAAATGGGCGTTGCCAGGTGGATGGCTCGAACCGGACGAGAGCCCTGAGGATGCCGCGGCGCGCACCCTGCACGAGACCACCGGTCTCTCCCCCAGCTACCTCGAGCAGCTCTACGCCTTCGGCGCGGTGGACCGTTCTCCGAGCCGCGTCGTATCGATCGTCTACTGGGCGCTGCTGCGCTCCGACGAGGTCGATGCGCAGAGCGCCGCGCACGTGGCATCCGGTCTCGCACCAGAGAATGTGCAGTCCTTTGATGCCCCGACCCTCCCCGCCCTCGCGTTCGATCACACCCAGATCGTCGACTACGCCCTATGGCGCCTACGCAACAAGGTCGGTTACAGCCGGGTAGCGCATGGATTTCTGCCGCCGACGTTCACCCTTGCCGATCTGCGCGAGGCCTACGAGGCGATTCTCGGCAAGCGGTTGGACCCGGCCAACTTCCGCCGTCAGGTAGAGACGTCAGGCACACTCCTGCCGACCGACGAGTTCCGCACCGGCAACCACCGTCCCGCCCGCCTGTACCGCTACAACGACGCCGTCGAGCTCGCCGATCGTGGCCCGCTCGCCGTGGAAGAGAAGAGGACCCGATGACCCTTCTGCCGTTCCCGCAGATCACCGATGCATCCGTGGATCACCTGATCCAATCGATCGTCGATCCCGCAAATGACACCGGCACCGATGCCACGTGCAGCACAGATCTCGCACAAGGCCCGTGGACGTTCGACAGCAGCCCTGGCTACGGCCCCGGGTCGTCTATGGGCGATGTGATCCCCACCGGGGCACCACGCCAGGGCGAACTGCCCACCGCGTACCGCGAGGCGAGCGAGGAAGCTCTCGATGCGCGCATCCGCGCGGCGAAGGCCACACTCGGCGAGCGCGTCGTCGTCCTCGGACACTTCTACCAGCGCGAAGAGGTCGTGCAGCACGCTGACTACGTCGGCGACTCCTTCCAGCTCGCGAATGCTGCGCTCGCACGCCCGGAGGTCGAGGCGATCGTATTCTGCGGCGTGCACTTCATGGCCGAGACCGCCGATCTGCTTTCCACACCCGATCAGGCGGTGATCCTGCCGAATCTCGCCGCGGGATGCTCGATGGCTGACATGGCCGACATCGACCAGGTAGAGGATTGCTGGGAACAACTCGCAGATGTGCTCGGCGATCTCGACGCGGTCGATGAAGAGGGCCGCGTGCCGGTGATCCCCGTGACCTATATGAACTCCTCGGCGGCGATCAAGGGTTTCGTTGGCCGCCACGGCGGAATCGTGTGCACCTCATCGAACGCCGAGACTGTGCTGGAGTGGGCGTTCGAACGCGGACAGCGCGTGCTGTTCTTCCCCGATCAGCATCTCGGACGCAACACAGCCAAGGCGATGGGAGTGCCGCTCGAACAGATGCCGATGTGGAATCCGCGCCGGCCCCTGGGCGGATCATCCGCTTCGCAACTGGCCGATTCGAAGGTCATTCTGTGGCACGGCTTCTGCTCTGTGCACCGCCGCTTCACGGTCGACCAGATCGATCAGGCGCGCATCGAGCATCCTGGCGTACGCGTGATCGTGCACCCGGAGTGCCCGATGGAGGTTGTGGATGCCGCGGACGAGGCCGGTTCCACCGATTACATCCGTCGCGCGATCGACGGGGCCACCGAGCCGAGCACTTTCGCGATCGGCACTGAGATCAACCTCGTGCGTCGGCTCGCCGCACAGTACCCGCAGCACGAGATCTTCTGCCTTGATCCCGTCGTCTGCCCGTGCTCGACGATGTACCGGATCCATCCCGGATACCTCGCCTGGGTGCTGGAGGAGCTGGTCGCCGGGCGCACTCCGAATCGCATCCAGGTCGCCGCCGATGTGGCGGCCCCTGCGCGCCTCGCGCTGGAGCGGATGCTGGCCGCAAAGCCCCGCGTATGAACATCCTCGTCGTCGGATCCGGCATCGCCGGACTCACCGCGGCCTTGCACGCCGCGGAGGCTGGCCACGCGGTCACCATCGTCACCAAGGGCGTGCTCGGTGGCGGCGGCTGCACTCCCCTGGCCCAGGGCGGAGTCGCCGGCGTCTACGGCCCGAACGACTCCGCAGAGGTGCACGCCTCAGACACGCTCGTCGCCGGCGCCGGGCTTTCCGATCCCGCAGCCGTGGACGTGCTCGTCCGTGATGGGTCCGCGCGCATCGCGGAGCTGATCGCCCGCGGAGTGGCCTTCGATCGCGCAGCGGACGGCGCTCTCAGGCTCGGCCGTGAGGCCGCGCACGCCCACGCCCGCATCGTGCACGCCGGTGGCGACGCCACGGGCGCCGCGATCTCGGCTGCCCTCATCGCGCAGGTCCGATCGCTCCAGATCGATGTCGTCGAAGACGCCTTCCTGGTCGACCTCCTCGTAACTGGCGGGCGGGTGCACGGCATTCGACTCCTCCGCAGCAGCGCAGCGGTCGATCTCCACGCGGATGCCGTGATTCTGGCGACCGGCGGTGCGGGCCAGCTTTATGCGCACACGACGAACCCAATCGGAGCGACGGGCGACGGGATCGTCGCGGCGATCAGGGCTGGTGCCGCTGTCGCCGATCTCGAGTTCATGCAGTTCCACCCGACCGTGCTGGTTTCGAATGCCGTGCTGGTTTCGAATGCCGTGCTGGTTTCGAATGCCGTGCTTGCCTCGGATTCGGCGTTTCTCATCTCCGAAGCAGTGCGCGGCGAGGGTGCGACGCTCATCGACGACGAGGGCAGACGCTTCGTGTTCGACAGCCACCCTGACGGCGAGCTCGCCCCACGCGATGTGGTGTCACGCGCCATCGTGCGGCAGGCCGCGGGCCAGGGCCGACCGGTGCTGCTCGATGCCACGATGCTCGGCGCAGAGCGTCTTGCCAGCCGGTTCCCTACCATCGACCGGGTCACGCGTGCACGCGGTTTCGATTGGGCACGCGAGCCGATCCCGGTGACGCCCGCCGCGCACTACCTGATGGGTGGCATCGTGACCGATCTCGACGGACGCACGTCGCTGTCCGGTCTCTTCGCGGCCGGTGAGGTCGCCTGCACTGGCGTGCACGGCGCGAATCGTCTGGCATCCAACTCGCTACTGGAGGGTGCCGTGTTCGGCGCTCGGGCCGCAGCGGCACTCGGCACAGCGTTCCCGTCACAGTTTCTGTCGCCACACGGCGCGCTGGGCGACAGAAACTGCGACGGGAACGCGGACAGTCGCCACTCGAGAGCGGATATCCAGCAGCTCATGTGGAACGACGTGGGGCTCCACCGCACCGACGATGGACTCGCCGATGCTCTCGCCACACTCCGTGCCTGGCGTGCTGCAGCACCATCTCCGGCCACGCTCACCGAGCACGAAGATGCCAATCTCCTCCTGCTCGCCGAAGCCACGGCATCCGCTGCTCTCGCCCGTACCGATTCCGTCGGCGCCCACCATCTCACCGCCCTCCCTGCCCTGATCGGAGCCTGATGCTCACCATTGCCACCCTCACCCGCGTCGTCGGCGCAGCCCTCGAGGAGGATGCCCCATGGGGCGACCTCACCAGCTCGACGCTGCTTCCGACCGATGCCACGGCGACCGCCGATCTCGCGGCCCGCGAGCAGGGAGTTTTCAGCGGTGGCGATGTGTTCGCGGCTGCGTTCACCCTCACCGATCCGACCATCCGCGTCGACGTGCACGTGGGCGAGGGAGACACGTTTGCACCGGGCGATGTGCTCGCCTCGGTGTCGGGATCTGCGCGCAGCATCCTCACCGCCGAGCGTGTGGCGTTGAACTTCACGCAGCGCATGAGCGGCATCGCGACGCTGACCGCCCAGTATGTCCAAGCGGTCGAAGGCACCGGCGTGCGGATCGCCGACACCCGTAAGACGACGCCGGGGCTGCGCGCATTCGAGCGGCAGGCGGTCGTCTCCGGCGGCGGCAGCAACCATCGCCACTCGCTGTCGGATGCGGTGATGGCCAAGGACAATCATCTGGCCGTGCTGCAACGTTCGGGGGCGGATCTCGCGACTGCCCTACGCGAAGCACTGTCGAGACTCCCGCACACCACCCACGTGGTGGTCGAGGTCGATCGGCTCGACCAGATCGACGCAGTGCTCGACGGCGGTGCACACACCGTGCTGCTCGACAACTTCTCGCTCGATGATCTCCGCGCAGGGGTCGCTCTGATTGGAGAGCGCGCGACGGTCGAGGCATCCGGTGGCGTTAATCTCGACACTGTGCGCGCCATCGCCGAGACCGGCGTCGACGTCATCTCGGTCGGAGCGCTCACCCACTCGGCGCGTGCGCTGGATCTCGGACTGGACGTGCGGATCGACTGATGCGGTACCTCGACTAGTGCGGAATCTCGACTGATGCTTTATCTCGACCATGCGGCGACGTCTCCGGTGCGTCCGGAGGTATTGGATGCCATGCGTCCGTTCCTGACGGGTGTGTTCGGCAACCCGTCCAGTCACCACACCGTCGGTGAGGCTGCGGCGAGCGCGCTGGAGGATGCCAGAGCCCGGGTCGCTCGCGTGCTGGGCATGCGTGCAGGTGATGTGATCTTCACGGCGAGTGGCACGGAGGCGAATAACCTCGCGGTGAAGGGGGTCGTACTGGCTGGCCTTGAGCGAGGTCGCCGCCACTTCGTGACGACACCGATCGAGCATGAGTCGATTCTCGAATCTGCGGAGTACTTGCGGCGGTTCCATGGCGTCGAAGTGACCTATGTGGCGGTCACCGCCGATGGGCGTGTGACGCCGGATGCCGTGGCGGATGCTCTGCGCGACGACACAGCGCTGGTCTCGCTCGGTCACGCGAACAACGAGATCGGTACCGTGCAAGATGCGGCAGCCATCACCGCGGTAACCAAGGCAGCGAGTGTGCCACTGCATCTGGATGCCGTGCAGTCAGCCGGATGGCTTCCGCTCGCTGGCCTCGGGGCCGATGCGATCTCGATCGCGGGGCACAAGCTCGGCACACCCAAGGGAATCGGCGCGCTGGTGGTGCGCGGGCGGGTTCCGTTGGAGCCGCTGCTGCACGGCGGCGGGCAGGAACGCGGACGCCGCTCAGGCACCGAGAATGTCGCCGGAGCGGTGGGGCTTGCCGTCGCCTTGGAGCTGGCGGAGGCTGAGCGGGAGTCAGCATCCGCTCGTGTCGGCGCGCAGGTTGCACGGTTCATCGCCGGGGTGCTGACGACTCTGCCGCAGGTCGTGCTGACCGGAGATCCCATCGACCGGCTCCCAGGAACCGCGAGCTTCACCTTCGCGCGAACGAGCGGAGAAGCCGTGCTGCTGGAGCTTGAGCGCCGCGGCGTGATCTCTTCAAGCGGCTCGGCGTGCGCGGCCGGCAGCGATGACCCCTCACACGTGCTGCTGGCCTGCGGGATCTCGCCGGAGATCGCGCAGACCTCAGTGCGCTTCACCTTCGCCCGCACGCCGCTGGCCGAGAACGCGCCGGAGCAGCTGGCGGCGCTCGTTGCGGACGCCGTGCGCGCCGTCGCAGGGCCATAGACTCAGCTGGTGCCCGCACCGATCGTCACGCTCATCGTCCCCGGCCGCGACATCGCCGCGTTCGCACCCGCCGCAATCGCTTCCCTGCAGGCGCAGACGGAGCCGCGCTGGCGCGCCATCCTCATCGACGACGGATCTCTCGATGCGACAGGTGAGATCTTTGCGGATGCCGCAGCGTCCGACCCACGGTTCACCTTCCTCAGCCACGGGGCCTCGCGCGGCCTGGGCGCCGCACGCAACATCGGTCTCGGTCAGGTCGACACGCCTTTCCTCGGCTTCCTCGACGGTGATGATGAACTGACGCCCACGGCTCTTGCACGCCTCACCGGCACTCTCGCCGAAACAGGCAGCGACTTCGTTGCGGGCGCCTACGTGCGATCCCGGTTGCAGGGTGAGGTCTATGTTCCTGGGCAAGTGCAGCCGTGGACGGCCGCGGCCACAGATCCCGCGCGCCGTGCCACGACGATCTTCGAGCACCCACACGCGTCGGCGAATATCGTCGCGTGGTCAAAGATCAGCCGCACGAGCTTCTGGGATGATCTGCGCTTTCCCGAGGGCGTCGCCTACGAAGACCAGATCGTCGCGCAACAGATGTATACACGCGCCGCGACCTTCGATGTCATCCCCGATGTCGTGGTGCATTGGCGGCTACGCGCCGACGGCACGTCAATCACCCAGGGCAAGGGCCGACTGCCGGTGCTGCGCGACTATCTGGCGGCCCTCCGCGGCGGCATCCGCGTTCTCCATGCTGCGGGAGCGACGGATGCGGTGACCGCCAGGCTCGATCTCATCCTCGCGATGGACGTGCCGCCGCTCCAGAAGATCATCGACACCCACCCCGACCCCGCCTACGCCGCGGAGGTCACGGCGTTCGTTGACGAGCTGCGCTCGCTTCCCGAGTTCGCCGACACCCACCCCGATCCGCACCTCACCGCCGCGCTGGCCTGGTGAGGGTGCAGTAAAGGCATTGACATCGTGAGCACTTACCTCGATTCCCTCTTCTCGCTCGATGGCCGCACCGCCATCGTCACCGGCGGCAGCTCCGGCATCGGCCGCGGCATCGCGACCGCGCTTGCCCGCGCCGGCGCATCGACCGTCGTCGTCGCTCGCGGCCAGGAACGCATCGATGAGACCGTGCGAGACCTGCAGAATGCCAGATGCCGCGTCGCCGGCGTCGTGGGCGATCTGAGCACGCGCGACGGCATTCACGCGCTCGCAGAGGCTGCGACCGAGCCTTTCGGGGAGCCGGACATTCTGGTGAACTCGGCTGGCATCAACATCCGCCCGCCGTACGCTGCGATCACCGAGGACGACTGGGATGCCACGATGACCGTGAACGCACTCGCCCCGTTCCTGCTGGGACAGCGCTACGGCGTCGGCATGGCGGAACGCGGCTACGGCCGTCTCATCCACATCAGCTCACAGCAAGCGCATCGTGCCTTCGTCGGCAGCGGCATCTACGGCGTCTCGAAGGGCGCGGTGGAATCCCTGATGCGCTCCGAGGCGGAGGCCTGGGGCGGCACCGGAGTCACGAGCAACACGCTCGTTCCCGGCTTCGTGCTCACTCCGTTGAACGCCCGACTGCAGGAGGATCCGGAGAAAATTGCCGCCCTCGCCGCGCGCACCATGATCGGCCGCAACGGCCTGCCGAGTGATTTCGCCAGCGCCGCGGCGTTCCTCGCCGGCGCGGGCTCGGCGTACGTCACCGGCCATTCGCTGTTCGTCGATGGCGGCTTGTCAGCGCACTGAGCGAATCACCCCTCCGCGGGATACACGCGCTGATCCGTGCCGGCACCATCGAGCAGCGGTACCGGTGCGGTGAGCGTCGCGACGGCATCGGCACCTGCTGAATCGTCCGGAGCCCGATCGGCCCGCCGTCCGGCGTACCCTGCCGCAATGTCACCGGTGATCGTTCCTTCCGCGACCGCCTCAGCCTCGAGTACGCGGGATGCGGCAACCTGCTGCGCCGCAAGCTCCGCATAAAGCCCGCCCTGCGCCAGCAGTTCGCTGTGCGTGCCGGACTCGACGATCTGCCCTGCCTCGATGACGTGGATGACATCGGCTCCCATCACGGTCGATAGCCGGTGCGCAATAGAGATCGTGGTGCGCCCCTTCGATGCCTCGTCGAGTGCTTCCTGAACGACGCGCTCAGACACGGTATCCAGCGCAGAGGTCGCCTCATCGAGCAACAGCACCGGCGGGTCCTTCAGTAATACCCGAGCGATCGCGATGCGTTGCTTCTCGCCACCGGAGAGACGGTATCCGCGCTCGCCGACGATCGTGTCGTAGCCGCGCTCGAATCCGGCGATGATGTGATGGATGTTCGCTGCCTCACAGGCTGCGATCATCTCCTCCTCGCTGGCTTCCGGCTTCGCGTACATCAGGTTCTCGCGGATCGTGGAGTGGAAGAGATAGGTCTCCTGCGACACGATGCCGATGTTGTCGATGATCGACTCTTGGGTCAGCGTGCGCACATCTGCGCCGGCGAACAGTACGGCTCCGCCGTGAGCCTCGTAGAGCCGCGGAGCGAGGTAGAGCACGGTCGTCTTTCCTGCGCCTGACGGACCGACGAAGGCGACGTGCTGGCCGGGGTCCGCGACGAACGAGATGCCCTGCAATGTCGGGCGGCTGTCTTCGGCGGCATCCGGGTAGCGGAAGATGACCTTGTCGAACTCCACGCGTCCACGGGGGCCGGGTGCCTCGTTGACCGTGATGGCATCCGGGGCATCCTTGATTTCCGGCACGAGGTCGAGGTACTCGAAGATGCGGGCGAACAGGGCCGATGACGTCTGCAGATCGAGCGACACGCGCATCAGACCCATCAGTGGTTGCAGCAGTCGCGCCTGCACGGTGGTGAAGGCGACAACTGTTCCTGCGGTGATCGCACCCGCGCCTCCCGCGATCAGGTAGCCCGACACCAGATAGATCACGGCCGGCACGCTGGCCATCAGCACCTGCACGACCGCGAAGAAGCCCTGACCGCTCATTGCTCGGCGTACCTGCAGCGTGACCTGGTTCTCATTCTCGGCCTGGTAGCGGGCGGACTCCGTGCGCTGACGGTTGAATGATTTCGATAGCAGCATCCCTGAGACGCTCAGCGTCTCCTGCGTGATGCTGGTCAACTCACTCAGCGACTCCTGCGTTTCCCCCGCGATGCGCGCCCGCACCTGGCCGACACGGCGCTGCACGATGATCAGGAACGGCATGATCACGATCGCGATGAGCGTGAGTCGCCAGTCGATGATGATCATCGCGACCAGCGATGCGGCCACAGTGACGACGTTGCCCAGAATGCTCGTGACTGTGTTCGTCAGCACGCCGGAGACTCCACCGACATCGTTCTGCAGTCGGGATTGGATCACTCCGGTCTTGGTGCGAGTAAAGAAACCGAGCTCCATCGCCTGCAGATGCTGGAACAGCCGCACTCGCAAATCTCCGGTGACGCTGTTACCGACCGTCGAGGTCAGCCAGGTCTGCCCCACACCGAGCACCGCGGAGACGAGGAAGAGGCCCACCATGATGAGCACGAGCCGAATGAGCAGACCGATCTGCGGGCTGCCGCCGGCGACCGGGAAGAGGGCATCATCGAAGATCCGCTGAACGATCAGTGGGGGGATAACGGCGATGGCAGCACCGATGACCACGAGGATGCCGGTGATGATGATGCGGCCGAGGTAGGGGCGAAACAGCGAGACGACGCGTTTGCCCAGACCAGAAATCGTCGGAGCCTGCGCATTCAGCTTCTTTTGCGCGACTGCATCGACGCCGCGAAAACCGCCACCACCGCCGCCGCGTCCACCGCCGCCACCCATACCGCCGCCGCCCATACTCATTCGGTCAGCTTATCGGCGTGAAGTTTCGCCGCCTCGGGAATGCCGCCGCGACATAGCGCGTTATCCTTGATCGTTGAGCACGAGAGCATGCCGTATCTGTCGGCTTCATCTCTGGCCATCCGCCACCCCCATCCACTGAGGAGACGTCTTGGCCACCACATCCACCGGTTCGGCACCCATCGTGAAGCCGGAGCCGATGATCGCGCCCTCTGACATGCGCGTGATCTGGCTGCTGCTGGTTGCCGCATTCGTCGCGATTCTCAATGAGACGACGATGGGTATCGCAATCCCGCACCTCAACGACGACCTGGGCATCCCGCCCGAACTCGGTCAGTGGCTGACGAGCGCGTTCCTGCTCACAATGGCGGTCGTGATCCCAACCACCGGCTTCCTGCTGCAACGCTTCACGACTCGTCAGATCTTCATCGCCGCGATGAGCGCATTCACCCTCGGAACTCTGGTGTGTCTGCTCGCGCCCGGTTTCGCGGTTCTCCTTGTCGGCCGTGTCATCCAGGCAGCCGGCACCGGCATCATGATGCCCCTGCTGATGACCACCGTGATGAATGTCGTTCCCGCACACTCCCGCGGTCGGATGATGGGTCGCGTCGGTCTCGTGATCTCGCTCGCACCCGCAATCGGTCCCACCCTCGCCGGTGCAGTGCTGGAGACGTTGAACTGGCGTTGGCTGTTCGCCATCGTGCTGCCGATCGCGATCATCGCTTTGGCGATGGGCGTGAAGTGGATGACCAACCTCGGCGAGACGAAGGATGCTCCGATCGACGTGCTGTCGATCGTGCTGTCTGTCTTCGGTTTCGGTGGCGTCGTCTACGGTCTGAGCCAGTTCGGCGGCGAAGCCGAGTCGAACGGTGCAACGATCGGCGTGATCTCGCTCGTCGTCGGCGCAATCTCACTCGTGCTGTTTGTGTGGCGCCAGTTGCTGTTGCAGCGCAAAGACGATGCGCTGCTTGATCTGCGAGTCTTCCGCTCCGGCAACTACACCATTGCCGTCATCATCATGGCTGTGCTGTCGCTGGCCATGTTCGGAACGCTCACTCTGCTGCCGCAGTATCTACAGAACGTCGCCGGTCTTGACGCATTCCAGTCGGGCTTGATCCTGCTGCCCGGTTCGGTGCTGATGGGTCTGCTCGGCCCGCTGATGGGGCGCGTCTACGACGCCGTCGGCACTCGCCCGCTGCTCATCCCTGGCACGATCATGGTGTCCGCGGCTTTGTTCTTCTATTCCACGGTCGGTCAAAGCACCGAGTGGTGGATGCTGGTGATCGCACAGACGATGATGTCGGTGGGAATGGCGATGTCGTTCACGCCGCTGTTCTCCGCATCGCTGGGTTCGCTGCGTCGACACCTGTATTCGCATGGCTCTGCCGTGCTGAACACTCTTCAGCAGGTCGGCGGCGCCGCTGGTGTCGCAGTGCTGACAGTGACCTACTCGTCGTTCCTGCACGCGGGCGAGCACGAAGGACTCTCGACCGCGGTCGCCGGCGCGCCGGGTGCACGCATGGCGTTCCTGATCGCAGCGATCATCTCACTGGGAGCAGTCGCGCTGAGCGCCTTCGTCCGCAAGCCAGCGGATGACATAGATGAGGCCTTCCGCAGCGGTCATTGATCGCGGCGGAAGCGCGACCGCGCGAGTTACTCTGCCGGGACTGCGCAGGACCCGCCGCAGCAGGATCCGGCACTCTCATCACCCAGCAGGTTGAGGCCTGCGGGAGCGGTAAGAGGCTGCACGTTCGGCGTGGCCTCTGAGTTCTGCGAAGTGGTCATGGCTCCATGCTACGCCCACCGGCGCAGACAGGCTCTGGACAACCGCGACAACGCCGCGAAGACTCAACGTATGGATCGAGATACTTCCCGCGAGGCGCACAGCGGCGACGGCCGAGACGAGTCCGCGAACAAACGCGCGGACCGTAACTGGGATGAGCTCATGCAGGAGCTGCGAGTGATGCAGACCGGCACCCAGGTGCTCTCCGGTTTCCTCCTCGCCGTCGCCTTCCAACCACGCTTCACCGAACTCGACGATTTGCAACGCGGCCTGTATCTCGTGTTGGTCGGCCTGGCAGCGCTGGCGACGATCCTGTCGCTCGCGCCCGTGGGGATGCATCGATCACTGTTCGGGATGCGGCGCAAACCACAGCTTGTCCAGGTGGCCGCGCGAATGGTCAAGGCCGACCTGGTCGTCATCGGAATGCTGAGCGTCGGCGTTACAACTCTGATCGTGGATTTCACGCTACAGCGCGGACTGGCCATTGCCGTGCTCATCATCGGGGCCCTCATCGTGATCGGATTGTGGCTCGTGCTGCCGTTGTGGATCGCCCGCGATCGCTGAACAGGCGCGGCGATATGCATTCCGGGTCCATTCCGGGTCCATTCCGGGCGAGGCATGTCGGCTGACCTACGGTTGAGGGATGCTGCGTCGATTCTTTGCCCGTGTCTTTTGGACGTTCAGCCGTTGGAAGTTGACCGGCCAGCCCGCTCCCGATCGCCCCACTGTGCTGATCGGCGCACCGCACACCTCGAACTGGGACTTCGTGCTGATGCTTGCCATCGCCTGGCGTCTGGGAATGGATGTGCGCTGGTTGGGCAAGGCGAGTCTTTTCGCCGGCTGGCGCGGACCAGTAATGCACAGACTTGGTGGAATCCCGGTGGACCGTGCGGACCCCAGCCGAGTGGTGACGGATGTCGTCGCGCGGATCAATTCCGGTGAGGTGTTCGGTCTGGTCGTCACACCCGACGGCACGCGCGGTTCGAACTCGTACTGGAAGTCGGGTTTCTACCGAATCGCCCGTGAGTCGGGAATGCCGGTGACGCTCGGTTTCGTCGACCGAACCACGATGACCACGGGGCTCGGTCCGACGTTCGAGCTGACCGGCGATGTCGTAGCCGACATGGATCGTATCCGCGCGTTCTACGCAGACAAGGCAGGATTTCGCCCCGAACTGCGCACCGAACCGCGTCTACGCGAAGAGAGCTCTCCGACTTGAGAGGTTCCTCACAATCCCCCGCTGGGGGTTGAAGGCCACCGCGTATTGAGGCATCGTGGCCCGGACATGTTCTGACCGGAGCATGTCCGCAACCGGAAGGAGAGTCCTGTGCTCACCCTGACCGAAAACGCAGATGCCGTCGTGACCACGATCGTCGGCCGAGAGGATGCCAGCGCAGACGCGGGGCTTCGCATCCAAACCGCCGAGGGGCAGGGGGCGAATGGGGAAGCACGCTTCGCCGTTCACGTCGTGCCCTCCCCCGAAGACGCTGACCTCGTGATCGAGGGAACCGGCAGTCGAGTCTTCCTGGAAGAGAATGCCGCCGAGGCTCTCGCAGACAAAGTGCTCGACGCCGGAGTGGATGACCAAGGCGCTGTCAGCTTCACGATCCTGCCGCAACCTCGCTGACGATCACTTTCGACTTACCCCAGGGGGCGGGATGCGACGGCATCTCGCCCCCTTGCTCATCACCGCCGCATTTCGGTGTGTTTCAGTTCTACATACGACGATGTCCACTGGTGTCTATCGTCGCGTTATGACTGAGCTGCGTTTCGCCTCCCCTTCCACGGTTGCACCCGTTCGCGATCGCGCAGACAATGCCGCGAATCTACTGGAAGGCGGATCCGTCTCTGCCCACACGTTCAAGGCCGTGTTCCGCGGTCATCCATCTGGTGTCGCTGTGATCACCGCCCACGACGAATCCAGGCCTGTTGCACTCACCGCCTCGTCTGTGTCATCGGTCAACGTCGACCCGGCGCTACTCATCTTCTCGGTATCCGGTCAGTCATCCGCGACTCCGGTGATCTCCAGTGTCGCGACTATCGTGGTGCACATGCTCGATGCCGACGACCTGGCGATCGCACAACTCGGTGCACGGAGCGGCGTGGACCGCTTCGCCGATGCTTCTTCCTGGGCACGACTGGCGACGGGAGAGCCGGTCTACGCCGGCGCTCGCGCATGGGTACGTTGCGCGATCGTAAGCCGGATGGAGGCAGGCGGATCAATCGTCATCGCTGCGCGCGCGCTCCAAGCCCACATCGAACGCGACATCGAACCCGGTGACCACGGCAACGCGCTCGTCTATCACAACCGCAGTTGGCACCGGCTCAGCGACGAATCTCGTCTGGAATGATCATGACGAAATATCGCATCGACGGCGCCGAGGTGAACAGCATCTCCGACCTCTACGAGCAGTTCAACCGCGAGCTGATGGCCGATGCAGACTGGAGTATGGGGCAGAGCCTGGATGCACTCAACGATGTCCTCTACGGAGTCGACGGCGCCATCCGCGATGGCAATCCGGCCACATTCGTCTGGAATGATCATGCGCATAGCCGTGAGTCGCTCGGATTCGATGAGACACAACGCTGGATGCTCGACAAGCTCGCCCGCCCTGGCACCTTCGATGATCGCCGCATCCAGTCAGATCTCGACAACCTCCGAAACGGAGTCGGCCCGACCTACTTCGAACTCATCCTCGAAGTCTTCGCCGATCACCCGCTCATCGAGCTTCAGCTGCACTGACCTGCTTCACCGCAGCGCGCCAAGCACCTCGTTGAGCGCCTCGGTCATCGACGGATGGGTGTAGATCGAGTCACGAAGCTCGGAGGCGGTGATGCCATGACGAATCGCCATCGCGATCAGGTTGATGACTTCCTCAGCAGGCACGCCTGATCAGCGAAGTTGCTCTCTCAGAGCTCTGTGACCTGTCCTGCCTCGACCCGCCAGTGCCGATCGGTCTGAACTGTGGCGAGCATCCGCCGGTCATGGGTGACGAGAAGCAGTGTGCCCTCGTATGATTCCAGCGCCTCCTCCAACTGTTCGATGGCAGGAAGGTCAAGGTGGTTCGTTGGCTCGTCGAGCACCAGAAGGTTGACACCGCGCGCCTGCAGCAGGGCGAGACCCGCACGAGTGCGCTCTCCCGGCGACAGCTCGTCGACGGGTCGATTCACGTGGTCAGCCTTGAGCGCGAACTTGGCGAGGAGCGTGCGCACCTCACCAGAGGCCATGTCTGGAACGAGCTCCTCGAAGGCGTCCGCAAGGGGCCTGGATCCGGCGAGCAGAGAGCGGGCCTGATCGATCTCGCCGACCTGAACGCTGGCGCCGAGGCTCGCCGTTCCTTCATCAGGTGTCTGTCGGCCGAGCAGAGCGCGCAGCAACGTCGATTTTCCGGCGCCGTTGGGCCCGGTGATTCCAATGCGCTCCCCCGCGTTCACCTGCAGCGACACCGGGCCGAGAGTGAAGTCCCCCTGCCGGAAGACTGCGGAACTCAGCGTTGAGACCACCGAACTGGAACGCGGTGCCGCGCCAATGGTGAACTCGAGCTGCCATTCCTTGCGAGGTTCGTCCACTTCGTCGAGTCGTGCGATTCGACTCTCCATCTGGCGGACCTTCTGCGCCTGCTTCTCACTGGACTCGGTCGCAGCCTTGCGCCGGTTCTTGTCGTTATCCGGCGCCTTCTTCATCGCATTGCGCACACCCTGGCTCGACCACTCACGCTGAGTTCTGGCGCGCGAGACGAGGTCGGCCTTCTTGCCAGCGAACTCGTCATACTTCTCTCGTGCGTGACGGCGGTTCGTCGCCCGTTCCTCCAAATAGGAGTCGTAGCCACCGCCGAACACCTGGTTCGATCCCTGCGCCAGATCCAGTTCCAGCACTCGTGTCACGCAGCGCGCGAGAAACTCACGGTCGTGGCTGACCAGCACCACGCCGCCACGGAGCCCGCGAACGAAGGTCTCCAGCCGCTCCAGCCCGTCGAGGTCGAGGTCGTTGGTCGGTTCGTCCAGCAGCACGATGTCGAATCGCGAGAGCAGCAGCGCGGCCAGTCCGACCCGCGCCGCCTGTCCACCAGACAGCGAGGTCATCAGAATCTGCTCCGACGCCCCCTCGTCGAGCGCGAAACCCAGGTCTGCGAGCACGGCGGGGATTCGCTCATCCAGATCCGCGGCTCCACTCGCCAGCCAGCGATCGAGCGCCGCCGAGTAGACATCGGAGGGGTCTACCCCGTCGGCGACGAGTGATGGGTCCCCGAGGCCAGCGGCCGCGGCATCCATCTCGACGGTCGCATCCGCACATCCCGTGCGGCGAGCGATGTATTCGGCGACGGTCTCGCCTGCGACACGCTCATGTTCCTGCGGCAGCCAGCCGATAAATGCGTCGGCCGGTGCCAACGCGATCGTGCCGGCCTGCGGCTGGTCGACGCCGGCGAGTAGTCTGAGCAGCGTCGATTTCCCGGCCCCGTTCGCGCCGACGACTCCGACGACGTCACCGGGTGCGACGGTCAGGTCAAGCGAATCGAAGAGGGTGCGGTGGCCGTACCCGCCGGCCAGGCCTTGGGCCACGAGTGTTGCGGTCATGCTTCAATCCTGCCATCCGCAGATGGTGTCAGTTCTTCGGGAACCGCGCTCGCAGCACGTCGAGGCTCTGCTGGACTCCTCGGCGAACCTCGACCTCCGGGTCCTTGAGCAGCACGCGTATGCGGTCCAGATCATCCGCGGACCCCACCGCTCCCAATGCCCTGGCCGCGGCCACACGCACGCGCGGCACGTCATCACCGAGCAATTCCGCAAGTTCGGATGCTGCGGGGAGCTCGCGCGCTGCAACGACCCGCGCCCCCATTTCGCGCACACGCCACGCTGGGTTATCCAGGGTGCCGATCACAGTGGAGGCCGCCGACTCATCCCAGACGTAAAGCAACGCACGCAGGCCCCACAGCTCCGGCCAGTAGAGAACTGGCGCGCCGTCCAGAATGCCGCGGGCATGTTCGCCGCCGACGAAGAGCAGAAAGTCCCCGCCTTCGTTATTACCGGCGAGTAGCGACAGCGAACGAGAAACTACGGCCGCTTCCCCATACCGCTCGACAGCCACCGCCAATCGACGCTCGGGCGGGAGATCGACGGGAACCGAGTTGGGTGAAGATTCTGCTGCTGAATTTCGGGGCACACCTCAACCATAGTTCTCGGTGCTGATGGTGCCGTGTGTGCGTGATCGCGTTGACGGCCGCTCACCGTCAGATTCCGCCGGCTCACCCACACGGTCTAGCCGAGGCTCAATCCCAGTCGAGGTATTCCTCGATGATGACCGCGGTCTCGATAGGGTGCGTCGCCGGGAACAGGTGATCTGCACCGTTGATCGTCTTGATGCTCGCACGCTCTGGCGCGGTCGCCTGCAGCTTCTCCGCGACGGCGGGCAGGTTGATCTCGTCCTTCGTCGCCTGGACGATGAGCACCGGAATCCCTGCGGCGAGCGCAATCTCTTCGTCTTCGACCCCGAGCAGCAGCAGTCCGTTCACGCGGTCAGTGTGCTCTGCGGCGAACACTCGCGCCGCGGTGCCACCGACTTCATGTCCGCCAATCCAGGCGTCGTCGAGCCCGAGGTGATCGATGACAGCGATGACGTCTTCCACCCGCTCGCGGATGGCCACCGCGCGGTCGGAGGCAACATCGGCACGCGATCCAATCTGGATGACATGGAAGCCCGCCTCTTCTGCGAGGTAGTGCGACACGACTCCCAGAGCATCCTCGTTGCGACCCGATCCGGTAATCAGAACCAATGAGACGGGGCCGTCGCCCTCGACGATGTAAGGCACGGCGCGGCCTTCCGATTCGAAGATACTCTTCTGCGTCACTGTCGCCAGTCCTCCTGTGTCGTCGACGTGTTCCTCTTTCACTCGATGAGCGAAAGGGAACGCCACAACGTTACCGCGCCGGATGCGGCGACACCGAAAATACCGCGGCCTATACTCGGGTCATGAGGAACGAGATATCGTTCACAACCTCCGCAGACGGCACGAGAATTGCGTGGTCCCGTCACGGCGAAGGCCCACCGCTTGTGCGAGCGGGCACGTGGCTCACGCACCTCGAATATGACTGGTCCAGCCCGGTATGGAGTCACTGGCTGGAGACTCTTGGCCAGCGCTTCAGCTACATCCGCTACGACGCTCGCGGTAACGGGCTGTCCGACCGCAATCCGGTCGATTACAGTCTGGCTGCGATGCTGGCGGACCTTGAGGCCGTCGTAGACGCGGCGCGGCTTGCCAACTTCTCCCTGTTTGGCATGTCACAGGGCGGCGCTGTGGCCGTGGAGTACGCGCGGCGCCACCCGGAACGGGTCACTCATCTCATCCTGTTGGGGGCATACGGTCGAGGCATATTGGCGAGAAACCCCGGCGCGGAGGTGCGTGAGGAGATGAAGCTCGAGCGGCAGATGATCAAGGTGGGTTGGGGACGCGCTGACCCGATTTATCGCCGCGTCTTCACTTCTTCATTCATTCCCGGCGCGAGCGAGACGCAGATGCGATGGTTCGACGACCTTCAACGTCGGTCGATGACACCGGAGGCTGCCCTGGCCAGCAGTATCGCCAGAGCGCATGTCGACGTGACGGCATCCGCTTCCGCCGTTACCGCCCCCACGCTCGTGTTGCACGCCGACGGGGATCGAGTTGTCCCCTTCGAGGAAGGACGGCGGATGGCGGGCCTCATCCCGGGCGCCAGGCTCGTCTGCTTGCAAGGAAAGAACCACATTCTGCTGTCCGATGAGCCAGCCTGGGGTGAGTTCGTCGACGAAGTGACGGCCTTCGCCGGCGCAGCGTCGGCGAAACCTCCGAGCGCGGGCTTGACGAGCCGTGAACTCGAGGTAGTGCGCCTTGTTGCCCAGGGATTGAGCAACGACGAGTGCAGCAACCAACTGTCGATGAGCACGCGAACCGTCGAACGCCACCTCTCCAACGTCTATGCGAAGCTCTCGCTCACTGGTAAGTCGGCGAGAGCCGCAGTGGCGGCACGATTGACCGAACTGGAACGCGGCGCGCTGGACGAGTGAGTCTTCTTAGTGTCAGGCCGCGCCGCGAATAGCCGTAGCCCGACTGCGCTGGGTGGTGCCCGACATCCGCGCCCAAAATACGCGACAAACGTGGCGGGTATCACCGATGCGCGGGCCGAGGCATCGACCTAGCGTGAAATCAGTTGCACAAACCGCAGATCGACACACTAGGAGGACGACATGCCATTCATCAACGTAAAGATCATCGAGGGCGTATTCACGTCAGAGCAGAAGCACGAGATCATCAAGAACCTCACCGACACCATGGTGCAGATCGAGGGCGAGAACATGCGCTCAGTCACCTCGTGCGTAATCGAGGAGGTGCGCAGCGGTGACTGGGGAATCGCTGGGCAGCCTCTGACCACCGAGGATGTGATGACCCTCGCCCGCGGTGCGGTCGTCGGTTGACCACCGGTTGGTCGAGAGGAGCGCCGTCCGCCTGCGAACGGCGCTCTTTTGCGTGCACAGCACCAGTCACGAAGCCGCTCCGGCGGTGAACTGCCGGAGAGCCACGTACAGTCAAAGCAGGAGCTGATTTTGGTTCCCCAATGATGGGAGTCCGGATGTCCGGCGCCACTCAACCTTCCCTTAATACCCCCACCGCCTCGTCGAGCAACGACCTGCTCACCCTCGGATTGCTCGCAGGATCGTCGATGGAGAACGAACGGCGACTGCCGATACATCCCCACCACTTGGACCGAATCGACCCGGATGTGCGCACGCGGATGATTGTCGAGCGTGGCTACGGCTCCGACTTCCAACTGGAACCCGGTTACGTCGAGGCGCGCGTGGGCAGGGTCGCGGAACGATCCGAGGTGCTCGAATCCGCTGACGTCCTCCTTTTACCCAAGCCCCAAGCTGTGGACCTGGCAGCGATCCCGGAGGGCCGCGTTCTGTGGGGCTGGCCGCACTGCGTGCAGGATGCTGAGATGGCGCAGGCTGCGATCGACAGCCGGCTCACGCTGATCGCCTTCGAGGCAATGAACCACTGGACGCCCGGTGGGGAGCTCAGTTTGCACGTGTTCCACAAGAACAATGAGCTGGCCGGCTACAGCTCCGTGCAGCACGCATTGAGCCTGATCGGCTCGACTGGTGATTACGGGCCTCGACTCAGCGCGGTTGTCATCGGCTTCGGCGCCACGGCGCGAGGTGCCGTGACCGCGCTGAACGCACAGGGGATCCACGACATCCAGGTCCTCACACAGCGCGGTGTCGCAGCGGTCGGATCCCCGATTCACAACGCACACATCGCCCAGCTCAACACCGACGGTGGCGGCGCCACCCACCTCAGCGAGGTCCTCACCGAGGACGGCGACGTCCTGCTCCCGGATTTCCTCGCATCGCACGACATCGTCGTCAACTGCACTTTCCAGGACGTCGCTGCGCCGTTGACCTACCTGAGGACAGTGGACCTGGAGCATTTCGCGGCCGGAAGCCTGATCATCGATGTTTCGTGCGACCTGGGCATGGGCTTCGAATGGGCACGGCCCACCACATTCGACGAGCCGATGTTCACAGTCGGTCAAGGTGTGAACTACTACGCCGTCGACCACAGCCCGTCGTACCTGTGGAACTCATCCACATGGGAGATCAGCGAGGCGGTCCTGCCGTTCCTGCGAACGGTCCTGGAAGGTCCGGCCGCATGGGCGAAGGATGTGACCCTCGCCCGCGCGATCGAGATTCAGAACGGCGTGATCAAAAATCCGAGCATCCTGAGTTTTCAGAATCGTGAATCGGCGTATCCGCACAGGCTGATCTGAGCCTGGATCTCACGGATCGACGTGCCTAGGATGCCGCGCGACAGGAGTCCGGGGCTGAGCGGACCGGAGGAGTCAGCGCCTAGCGGCGGAAGCAGCCGCAGCGCCGATCGCTCGCGTTCACTTAGGTGCGCCAACTGCCACCGAATCTCGTCCCTAACCATTTCCGGTTGATCCTTGTTCGCTAGCGAGACCGCCTTCGCCGCGTACGCGGCTGCGCCCAGTGCGTGAGCACCCATATGCGCGACTGCCGCGGCTTGGGCCACTGCCTTGGCCGCGGCCGCGCCGGCCGGAGTGGTCGCGGCCTTCGCCGCCTTCCCCGCAATGAAGCGCTTGCTGATCTCGTCTGCGGTGCTGCTTTCTCCGACGCTGTATGCACGTGTGCGAGCTGCCACGAACAAATCGTGTCATGCCGGGGCCGATGTGATCCCGACACTTTTCAGACGTTGAACCCGAACGCGACTACACGATCCGCGGGCTAAGCCGCCCTCTGTGCGCCCTGCGCGACGAGAAGCGAAGACCATCGCTGCATGAGCGCGGCACTATTGACCGTCCCCCGAGCGATCGCGCGAATTGTGGAGCCGTTCTCCGCAAAGTTCAGCCGGTTCCGCCCCGCGCTCTTGTCCCCATTCGCATAGAGTGCCGGCTCACTTGAGTTGAGCGCCCAGGCCTGGGGCATCGATGCAATGGCAGCGAGCATTGCGATCTGTTCGTCGCTGAGACCTCGCGAGGCGACACCTGCAGACCCTACGAGAGCGTAGCGGCAGCCCTGCACTGTGAGCTTGAGGGTCCTGAAGATCGTGAGTTTCACCTGTACCTCAGAGATCGGAACGTCGAAGAGCACCTCAGAGCGAGTCTCGAAGCGTAGATAACCGCTGCGGCAGAAGAGGATAGCTGGCGGGCATGCTGGGCCGAACCAGTTTTTGCGCCAGTAGAGCGCGCCGAAGAATACGTGCGCTTCCGTCGAAGCCGAGCGGATCTGCGGCTCGGGAGCGTTCGAGTCTGGTGGATAGCCCATGCTGACGAGAGTACGGCCGTTTCCTCGAGCCTTTTTACTCGTGCCAACGTCGGCCGAACGTGTTCGAGTGCGCCCTCGTCTGGCGACCGCACCCTGAAGGTCACGAGCTGGCGGGCGTGTCCTGACTGAACGTGTTCCGCCAGCGGCCGTCGCCTTGGACCCACAGCGAGCTGACGAACATCGCCTCTAACCTGTCGCTTCCTGGGCGCTGGTAATCGGCGCGATAAGAGAGCATCACCGCAGTCGCGGAGACAATAATCAGTCGCGCTTGCGTGATGGCGTACGACGCGATCACCGGTCCGTCAGAAAGCTGCTCAACGTGATCTGCTCTTGCGGCGAATCCGGTCGGGTACAGCCCGACGAAGTCTCCTGACAGCAACTCACGATCGGCGTCAGCATCACCGCTGACCTGCGCGGCCCACACTTCGGATTCAAGATCGACGAAGAACTGCGTGTCGCGCTGGTACATCCACCCACCCTCACATATTGCGTCTGAGTTGTCCGCCAACGCGCACTTTCCGTTGCGGAAAGTGGTTGCGTTTTCCGTAACGGAAAGTCCGGAGCGGAAAATGGAGTGAAATGCAAAACAAAGAACGGGTCCCAGTTTCCGCGCGCGATGCCTTGGCGTCCGCTCAAGCGGCTGAGGATGCCATGCGGCGACGCGCACGTTCGGTCAGGTCGTCCATTGCCATCGTCGGGCTAGCGAGTGGTGCTGTCACTGCCGCCGTTCTGCTGCCCGAGCCGTGGTCATTCGTCGTTGCAGTCGTCGCGTTCATTGCCATCATTCTCTCGGCCTGGCTCTTCCAACGTGCTGGATCTCGCCGGCTCATTGCCCAGCCTGGTCAACATGTTGCAGGCCGACTGATCCTTGTCGGGGCGATGGTGCTGGTCCCGATCGCCGGGATACTTATTGGCACCTACACCGAGCATCTGTGGGCAGTGGTGGTGCTGGCGATTGCGCTACCACTCGTGATGATCGCGGTCCCCTGTTGGTGGGAACGAGATCTGCACCACGCTGTGGCAGGGAACTAGACGTGCGCGCACGGTTCGATGAAGTAATTCACGCGCCCAACAGGCTGCGCATCACGGCCGCGCTGTCGACTGTGGAAAGCGCGGACTTCGCCACAATCCGAGATTTGTTGGGAGTCAGCGATTCGGTTCTCAGCAAACAAGTAAAGCCGCTGGGCGAAGCGGGCTATGTCAACATCACAAAGACCGTGATCAATTCCCATGTGCGAACGTCGCTTTCTCTCACCGCAAAGGGCAGCAAGGCCTACCGTGCGCACATAGCGGCCCTGCGAGCAATCACCGCAAACCTGGGTGAGGCTGATGCGGCCCGCGAACAGATCGCGGAGCATCCGGAATCGTGAATCCACGGCGACGAGAGCACACTCCACCGCGTCCTGTCACTCATGGGCTATTGGGCCGATACTCAATGGAGCCAACCACTCCAGCAGTACCGGCTCGATGACCGATGCGAGCAGTTCGTATCCGCCAGCATCAGGGTGAAATCCATCACCGACCGCCACCTGGTGGCGCCACATCCGGTCATCCATCGTCATGCGAAACGTTGAAACGAAGCGGATGCCGAGATTCTCGGCTTCTACTCGGAAAGCACCGTCCCGGATCTCGATCAACGCGTTCTGTCGATCGTCAGCCACAGCTGGTGGTCCGATCAACAGGATTCGCTCCGACGAAATGCACTGCGCCGCACTCCGCACCGATCGGAGCCCATCTTCGACAGATACTCGAGGATGACCTCCCACATCGCTCGTGTCGTTGACACCGAATGAGACCACCAGCCGGGTATCTTCCGCGTCTGCCCAGCGTGGTGGCCCTTCAGACCGAATCCGCGAAGCGACCTGAACGGACGTTTCTCTCCGCACGCCCAGGTTGTAGGACGTCAGCCGGCGACCGGCGGACCGAGCGGCCGCTGTAACACGGCCCACCCACCCGAGTCCGCTCGAATCCCCCACTCCCGCGACAAAGGAATCGCCGAAGAAGCACGCCCGAATATCAGGTCCTTCAAACTCGGCCGCCGGGTCGTCGTTCACGCGACCTTCAGCGGAGTGATCGCGGCGATCTGCTCTGCCACGCGGTCCTCGGCGAGCTCTAGCTCATATCGAGTCTGCAGGTTGAGCCAGAATTGTGCGGACACTCCGAAGTACCGCCCCAGGCGTAGTGCCGTGTCGGCTGTGATGGCTCGCTTGCCATGCACGATTTCGTTGATGCGCCGCGGGGGCACCCCAATCGACACGGCGAGCTTATTCTGCGTGATGCCGAACCCCTCGATGAAGTCCTCCATCAGGACTTCACCCGGGTGAATCGGCGGGTACAGCTTCTCGTCCATCATCCCTCCTCAGTGGTAGTCCACGATCTGCACGTCTTCGGCTCCGGCATCCGTCCAACGAAAGCAGATCCGCCATTGGTCGTTGATCCGAATGCTGTGCTGCCCCGCTCGGTCCCCCTTGAGCGCTTCCAAGCGGTTACCGGGCGGAATGCGCAACGCATCCAGCGTCGTCGCCGCGTCCAGCAGGTGGAGCTTCCTGTTCGCCATCCTGTGGATTCGCGGATCGACTCGCTTCGCCGACTCACGACGCCAGACGCGCTCGGTGTCACGGTCGGCGAACGATCTGATCACACGACCAGCATATAACGCGATGCGTTAATAACGCTAGACGTTAAACCTAAACTCCACCGAGTTCCGGTACGTACCAACCTCTGGGTGTCGAACCGGTGCCGCGCATCAATCCACTGCCCACCAGGCACCTCGGATACCAGCCCCAGTCGAGCACCGGGCCTGTTGCGCCGCGTGCGATCGAAGCATAAAATGAACAAGGGTTCATTGAAAGGGTTATGATGCCACGGACGACGGAGCAGAACGAAGCGTTGCGCTCAGCCACGCGCTCCGCTGTGGAGACGGCTGCCGTCCGGGTGTTCGCGCACCGTGGTTTCGCGGCCACGAACATGCGTCAGATCGCCGTCGAGGCGGGGATCAGCACCGGGTCGATCTACCGGCACTACGCGAGCAAGGAAGAGCTGTTCGATGAACTGATCGATCAGGCCTCGCGCGGGCTCGGGGCTGTCGCCGCGCAGCTCTCGACGGAAGGGGATCCGATCTCCATGATCCGATCCTTCACGGAGGTATACGTGGCGGACCTCTCAGCAAACAACGGCGCGGCCGAGTTCTACATGATGATAAATCAGGGCGTCACGACGGACACCCCGGAGGGAACCTCATCTCGGCTGGCCGCATCACAGAGAACGATCTGGCGGGCCTTCGCCTCGCTCATCGCGCGAGGCCAAGCTAAGGGTCAGATCGCCGAGGGAGACTCCGCCCGACTGACCGCTCACTACTTCGCCATGCTAACCGGCATCACAACGTTGCACGCTGCTCTGGGGGAGGAATCCGCGGAGCCCGATGTCGACCTGATCCTACGAGTATTCACAAGAGGACCCCGATGAAGATCGAAGTCACACGTGCAGACGAACTCGGGGAGGAGTACCGACACCAGATCGCGGAAGTTCTCACGCAAGGGTTCGCCGAGGATTTCGCCTTCTTCTCCAAGAACGCGGATGTACTCGCCGACGCGTTCGCCCCGATGCTCATCCTGGAGCGCTTCCACATCGCGCTCGTCGACGGCGAGCCCGCCGCGGTCGCGGTCGTCACCGAAGGCGAGCAGGAGTGCTTCAAGCCGGATCGGCACGAGCTCCAGCGCGTGCTCAGCCCAATACACGGGATGATCAGCTATCGGATCATCCGAAGCCAATTCATGGGGGCCGACGACGGTGCCGGCGACGGTCTGACGGAGATTGCATTCGTCACGACAGCGCCGCAGCATCAGGGCAAAGGCGTAGCCACTGCGCTGATGCGTCGGCTCCTGGAGCTGCCCTCCGACGAGTTCGTGCTGCGTGATATCAAGGACACCAACACCCCCGCCCTTGGACTGTACGCCAAGCTCGGATTCACCGAGACGCAGCGACGACGCATAAAGTTCGCGAAGCGAGCTGGGTTCTCCGCGTATGTCTCGATGGGCCTCAACCGCGCGAAGGCTGATGCTTGAAGGGCGCACGAATTCGACAGGTCCGGAAGCGCGCTTCGGGGCTCTCCTCAAGTCCGGGCTCTAGAGCGAAAAGCGGAATTCCACCACGTCGCCGCAGATACCAATCTCACGTGAGGGGGCTACGGACCAGCGCATGCGCCGGCACGACAAACTCGGAATCGTCACTCGGAATCGTCAACTTGCGTAAAGCGAGCTGTACATGTCAAGCTTGCTTCACATGTCAAACGAGCTTCACAACGGAGAGACTATGAGCACCGAACCACGAACCGACACCCCAACGAGCTGGGGCCGCATCAAGTTCGCCGGAGGGCGCGTCCCCGCCATGGCGGTTGCGATCCCGGCCGGGCTGATCCTGGCCGCGGGAGTTGGTGCGCTCACACTTTTGACTGAAGTCTCCCAGGGAGACAAAGCCTTGGTCATCGCCGGCGTGTTCGCCCTCATCATGTCCGGGGGGCTCATCGGCCTCATCTGGGTCCTAGTCGTGGATCGCTCAAGCCTGCGGGGAGCACTCGACAGGCCAGATGAATCGATCGAGTCAAAGTGGCTGGAAGCCGCTATGGCTGGTGCGCTCAGCGACACGATCATGCTGACAGGATTCGCGCTTGCGACTCTCGTCATCACGGGCTTCGAACTCGATGTCACCTGGGCGCTCATCGGCGTCGTCTGGGTTGCCTTCTTCAGCACAGTTGTGCGGTACCTCATGGCGAAGAAGCGGGGCTGACTGTGAAGAACTCGCTGCACGAACGCCGGCAGGACCTCGGATGGTCGCAACAGCGCCTCGCCGAAGAGCTCGGCGTCTCCCGCCAAACAGTCATCTCCATCGAACGCGGACGGTTTGACCCATCTTTGCCGCTAGCTTTCCGCCTGGCTGAGGTTTTCAAATGCAGGATCGAGGAACTCTTCGATCCCCTGTCCGAAGACACGGAGCCGAGCTGAGGCCCGATATGTAAAGGCAGACGAGAGGTTAAACCAGAATGCGACTAAACGTTAAACCTAAATTCGACCGCGTCGCCACACGTACCAACCTCAGAGATCACCATCGGCTTCGACGCCTCCGAGACGTGCGCCAAAGCCCGCGCAGAGAACGTGAGCATCCGTCAGCGCCATCCACCAGCACGTCCAGCTGACGGGTTGGCCTCCGTCGGATGCGTCCTGTTCGCCGCACTTCCAGCGGTCCGGAACGTCGGGATCTACCAGCTCGAGTTGGAAGAAGTGCCGTTCGTGAACCTCGGGCTTTGCGGGCCACATGTCGTACGATTCGACGCCGAGCGAGCGGACGATCCTGGCCGTGAGGCCGGTCTCCTCCCCCACCTCGCGCACGACGGCATCCGCAGGCGACTCGCCCTCGGCGATCGACCCAGCGGGCACCTGCACACCGGTGATCTCCATCGGGAAATCGTCATGCGTAAAGACGAGTAGCTTCTCTCGGTGGACGACGTACCCGACTGCCTTCTTGACCGAACGTCTACTCATGCTCTCGATCGTCATTCCACTTCTCCCCACCCAACCTCAGTAAGCACTTGAGCAAGCGCATCACTCGCGCTGGCGTCAGCATCAAACACGATCTCCTCCAGTTCGGGAACCCTGTCGGACTCGCGGAACCAAGACGAGACTTGTTCTCCCGATACTTCAGTAGCGAGAGCTTTCGTGCGGTGCCTCCGCAGAGTTTCCTCCAACCCGAGCTCGTAAACGAACGTGCGCGTAACACCGCGATGATCCCTTTGGAGTTGGGTGAGCATGTCCCCGTATATCTCCGAGTGAAGAATCCCCTCAACGACGACATCCAGACCGTTATCGAGAGCGAAGCGAGCCGACAAGTCAATGTAAGCCACGCTGAGGGCGTGGGGACGATCCCGAACGTGAAGGATCTCCCGGCGCAACGTATCGTGCCCCAGCAACGCGACTCCACGCGGCCGCGCCGCCCTGATCGATTGGGCAAGGAGGGACTTTCCGCTTCCCGAGTTTCCCCGAATGACTATCAGTCGCGAGCTCTGCGAGCCGGTCATCGATCTTTCGTAGTGCACCACGTTGTCACGATACGGCACCGCCGTCGACCGGTGCCCCCAGCAAACCAACGATCACATAATCTCTCGACGGCGGCAGCACGAGCCTCCACCGGACGCTTCACCCGCTAAGGATCAGTTCGAGAAACGGAATTCCACCACGTCGCCGCACGTACCAACCTCATCGGGCGCTACTCGGTATTGAAGAGGCGAACGCGTCGAACGTCGGCTGAGACTCATGCCAGGATGCTGTAGACGTACATGTCTTTGCGCTCGTGGCCGACCTGCTGCCACGCTCTCAGCAGGCCTTCCCGCTCGTAGCCGCACGACTCGGCCGCCCTCCACGAACCTTCGTTCCAGGGCTCGACATATAACTGCAACCGGCACACCTCACCCAAGCTGAGCGCCCAGGCAGTCAAAGCAGACAGAGCCGCTCGTGTAGAGCCGTTGCCCCGAGACTGCGGGGCAATCCAATATCCCGTAGAAGCTCGGCCATCACCGATGTCATGCAGCCATAGTCCAATCTGTCCGATGGCTACATCAGAGTGGGCATCGGCGATCGCGAACGAGTATCCGGTTCCTAAGGCAAGTCGGGAATGCTGCCGCTCGATGTACGCAATAGCGTCTTCGCGAGTGCCGCTGGTGGGAACTGTTGTGATCAGCGGAATCAGAGGATCGGCTGCCACAGACACGACCACTTCCACGTCACGCTGCTCAAACGGGCGAAGATGTACCGAGCCGCCGTCGAGCCGCGGCATCTTCGTAGGCAACATTCTCGTCAACAACCCTTCCGGACCGGAGCTCGTCCAGATCACAACACCACAATAGTCGCGACAATCAACCGTCGTTTAGCCGTATCGCCCCGCGGCGCTCACTCAACGAGCGGGGAAATTATGCCTAAGAGCGCGAAACGCGACTAGTTATTGAACCAAAATTCGACCGCGTCGCCGCAGATACCAACGTCTCGACGACTGACCGCTATCGAGCAGAGGCAAGATGCGGCGAGCTCAACGTTCATGGGTGTTCATGCAGCCACGCGAGTACCTGCTGAGCGTGAGTGTTCGGTGGAAAGATCGGGTAAAAGACATGTTCGATCTGCCCGTGCTTGACGATCAGCGTCAGCCGCGAATAAAGCCGACCTTCGCCAGGCGCGATGAAGGTAGGCAGGCTCAGGGCATCGGCCACCTGGAATAGTTCGTCAGAGAGCATTGTGAACGGCAAGCGAAGTCGTTTCGCGACCTCCGCCTGATAGTTGACGCTCTGACTCGACAATCCATAGACCGCACTCACTCCAGCCGATCGAAGGTCGTCGAAGTGATCACGAAAGTCACAGGCCTCGCTGGTGCATCCCCGAGCGCCGGGAATCGACTCCCACCCGTCTGGCAGGTCGGCACCCGGCCGCCCGGTGAGTGGGTACAGATAGATCACCGTGCGCCCTGCACCGAGCTCGCCCAGGTTCACGCGATCACCGTCGCTGGTCTGAAGCGTCAGAGCAGGCATCGAAACACCGGGAAGGTGATCCGCAGCTCCGTCATCAACCGGAATGGGCAGTCCCTCTGGCAGTGTGTTCAAATCGGCCATGGTCGACTCCTCCGTAAACGTGCGGGACGCACTCTGGTCGAGGCGCTGCACGAGCTCATATCGTTTTGCCCGGAGGGATCCGATGGCACGATCAATCTCAGAGATAGCGTCCCGGTATGCGACCAGTGAGGATGCGCAGTCATCTCCATGCTCATGGCCGAGCGAAAGACAATTCAGGAACGGAATCGCCTGACGCGCCGTGATCCCCGCGACGGCGAGTTCGCGAACCTCAATCACCGCGCGCATGTCCTCTTCGCGGTAATCCCTATATCCGTTGGACAGCCGGTCTGGCCGGATCAACCCGAGACTCTCGTAATAGCGCACAGCCTTCACTGTCACGCCCGAGCGCTTCGCGAGCTCACCGATCTGCATCTCATCACCTCCACCGTCGACGCTAAACCTTGCCCCACAGGGCAAGGTCAAAGTCTAGGCGGATAGGCTGGTCGCGCTCCTCGGGCACGGACCACCTAGACACCGCCGATGTTCGGTGCAGCATCCACCTCATCGCAGACCAAAGGTTTAGTTCGAAAAACGGAACTCCACCACGTCGCCATCCTGCATGACGTACTCCTTGCCCTCAAGGCGCGCCTTGCCCTTGGAACGAGCTTCGGCGACGGAACCTGTCGCGACGAGATCCTCGAAGGAGATGACCTCGGCCTTGATGAAGCCCTTTTCGAAATCAGTGTGGATCACGCCGGCAGCCTGCGGGGCCTTAGCTCCCTTGGGGATCGTCCATGCGCGAGCTTCCTTCGGGCCTGCGGTCAGGTACGTCTGCAGCCCCAGCGTGTCAAAGCCAATACGGGCGAGCTGGTCGAGGCCAGACTCGTCCTGGCCGGTCGATGCCAGCAGCTCCGCAGCATCCTCCGGCTCGAGATCGATGAGCTCCGACTCGATCTTCGCGTCGAGGAAGATCGCCTTCGCCGGCGCGACGAGAGCGGCGAGCTCTTCCTTGCGTGTAGCATCCGTCAGCACTGCCTCGTCGACGTTGAAGACGAAGATGACGGGCTTGGCCGTCATCAGGCCAAGTTCCTTGATGGGATCGAGATCGATGCCGCTGACCGACAGGAGGATGCCGCGATCGAGGGCATCCTTCACTTCAAGGGCGGTCTCGAGAACGATGGGCTCAGCTTTCTTGCCGCGCACTTCTTTCTCGAGGCGGACGATCGCCTTCTCCACCGTCTGGAGATCAGCAAGCATCAGCTCGGCATTGATCGTCTCCAGGTCGTCCTTGGGGTTAATCGCGCCGTCAACGTGCACGACGTCGCTATCGGCGAAGCCACGCACGACCTGAGCAATAGCATCGGCCTCTCGTATGGTCGCGAGGAACTTGTTGCCGAGCCCCTCCCCTTCGCTCGCGCCGCGCACGATCCCGGCGATATCGACGAACGACACCGCAGCAGGAAGAAGCCGCTCGCTACCGAAGATCTCAGCAAGCTTCGCAAGCCGCGAATCTGGCAGGTTGACCACACCAATATTCGGCTCGATCGTCGCGAACGGATAGTTCGCCGCGAGCACGTCATTCTTGGTGAGTGCGTTGAAAAGAGTCGACTTGCCGACGTTGGGCAAGCCCACGATTCCGATAGTTAGAGCCACGGGGCAATAGTCTACCGGGCACCAGCATCCCCACCTGAGAACAGGACGACCGCCCGAGATCAGGACGTTTCGTGCTAAATCTCCTGACCTGGGGACAACCTCCTGATTTGGGGAGGGCAGACAACCAGGCTCAGCCGCGTACCGCACGAAATGCGCGAGTCACGTACGGCAGCTCGATGGTCTGCTCCCATGTCAGCCCCAGCTCGTCGAAGAGCGCATCCATGTCGTCATGAATACGGCGACGATCGGGAACGGATGCCGTGATGAGGTGGCTGCGCGAATCTGCCATGCGGTGCAGCTGCGTCCGCGTCATCGGCCGCACCCACTCCCATTCCTTGGCCTCCAGCCTGCCGAACGGTGCGGCGACAGCCGGGCCGGTCGTATCCAAGAGAACCTCCGCCACGCTCGCGTGCATGATCGCGGTCAGGCGACGCACCCAGCCGGTCCGGGAATCGCGAGTGTTCCAGATGAGCCCGAGGGTTCCGCCGGGTCGCATGACGCGACCGATTTCCGCGGATGCCCCAACCGGATCCACCCAATGCCAGGCCTGCCCGAGCACGACGGCGTCGAGGCTCGCATCCGACAGCGGCAGCTCTTCGGCCGTTCCGGTGAATGTCGACACACCGGGTACCGTCTCGCGCAGCTTCGCGAGCATCACCGGGTCGGGGTCGATCGCGACGACCTGAGCATCCGGAGCCTGCGCCAGCACCCGCGTCAGCTTTCCGGTGCCCGCGCCGACATCAGCGATTCGGCGCGCGCCGTCGGGCAACTGCGCGAGCATCCAGGCAACCGCCTCGAACGGATAATCGGGACGCGCAGCCTCATAATCGTCTGCCGCCGCACCGAAAGAAGTCGCCTTCGCGTCACTCATATCGCCAGCCTACGGCGAGTCTCCGACGTCTCCCGCGAGCCTGGAGAGAAGGTGGACAGGTGCCCTTGGATTTCACCGCAATCGACTTCGAGACGGCGAATTCCAGCCCCGCCTCAGCGTGCTCAGTCGGACTCGTCCGCGTCCGCGACAGCAAAGTTGTCGCCACCGACAGCTGGCTGATCAGGCCACCAGCAGGGCACGATGACTTCCAGGAATGGAATATCAAGATCCACGGCATCTACCCGCAGGATGTTGCCACCGCAGCCACGTGGCCCGAACAGTTCGATTTCCTCTGCGATTTCGCCGGAGATGACGTCCTCGTCGCACACAACGCAGGATTCGATCTGAAGGTACTGCGCACCGCATCCGAGGTCACCGACCTGGACTGCCCTCCGTACCGCTCGTTGTGCAGTCTGCAGGTGGCCCGCAAGACATACGACCTCGAGTCGTATCGTTTGCCGAAGGCCGCCGCCGCGGCCGGATTTGCCGAGTTCGCGCACCACGATGCGTTGGCGGATGCTCGCGCCTGCGCCCAGATCGTCATCGACGCCGCCCATCGGGCCGGTGCTGACGATGTCGAAGCCCTGGCAAAAACGCTCGGCCTGCGCGTGACAGACCCGCCCGTGGTCGTGGAACGTGAGCGCGCCGCCTGAGCGCATCCGTGCTCCGATCGCGCGACAATGGGAGCATGACGAACACATCCGGCGACTCCCCCGTCAGCCTCGAGGTCATTGAGGGCACCTTCGACCTCGCCCGGCAGGGGCGTACCGGCCCGCTCGGCGAGATGATCGATGCCGGCGTGCCGATCGATGTACGTAACCCGCGCGGTGACACGTTCTTGACCGTGGCCACGTATGCCGAACAGGAGCATACGGTCGCTGATCTGGTGCGCCGCGGTGCCGATCTGGATGCGTCGAACGCCAACGGTCAGACCGCTGTCTCGTGTGCGGTGTTCCGCAAGAACGAGACGCTGCTGCGCATGCTTTTGGATGCTGGTGCCGATCCGAACGCCGGCGGCCTATCCGCTGCGGCGATCGCCGACCAGTTCGCACTGACCGGAATGCGCACGATTCTCGACGAGTACTCCAGCCACTGAGCTTCGCGCATCCCCGCAATGTCTGAGGCCTTCGGCATCATGAAGGTATGGATGCTCCACTGATCGTTCTTCTCGCCATCGCAGCCCTCGCTCTGGGCGTTGCGGTGGGATGGTTCGCGCGCGCTGCGCGCGGCGCTGCCGAGCTCTCGCGCAGCAGCACTGACCTTGCCCGCGCAGAGGCAGAGCTGAAGGCAGCGCGGGATGACCGCGATCGACAATACGACCTGTATCGGGATGCTGTTGAGCACGCCCGCACCGAGCAGCGGGCCGAAGCTCAACGAGTGCAGCAACAGAACGCAGTGCTCACGGCGCTCGCTCCGGTGCGCGAGTCTCTGCAGCAGATGCAGAACAAGGTGGCGACGCTCGAACAGGAGCGACATGAGCAGTTCGGCTCTCTCGCCGAGCAGCTGCGCCGCGCACAGGAGTCTGACGAGGCGTTGCGCGCCACCACCGAATCTCTTGCGGGTGCGTTGCGCTCGACTTCAGCGCGCGGCGTGTGGGGCGAGACGCAGTTGCGGCGGGTCGTCGAAGCGGCCGGCCTCATGCGACACGTCGACTTCGACCTGCAGTCCACGATCTCCTCCGATCGAGGCCAGGGGCGCCCCGATATGGTGATCCGCCTGGCTGGCGGAACCTCGATCGCGGTCGATGCGAAGGTTCCACTCGACGCGTATCTCGAGGCGAGCGCCCTCGCCGGGCGCGACGCTGATGAAGGGCTGCGCCGGCAGTACATGCAGAAGCACGTCAAGGCTGTCCGCGCACACGTCGACGCGCTCGCGAAGAAGGCCTACTGGTCGGGGCTGGACGCGAGCCCCGAGTTCGTCATCTGCTTCCTGCCCAGTGAATCCTTGCTTGCGGCGGCAATCGACGAAGACCCGACGCTGCTCGACTATGCGTTCAGCAAGCGAGTAGCCCTCGCGTCCCCCGTAAATCTGTGGGCAGTGCTGAAGACCGTCGCCTTCACGTGGACCCAGCATGAGGTCTCGACCGAGGCACGCACGCTGCTGAACCTCGGCACGCAGTTGCTCGACAGACTCGGAACTCTGGCCGGTCACGCTGACGACCTGCGTCGCGCTTTGGAACGCACTGTCGACAGCTACAACAAGTTCGCAGGGTCGCTGGAGAATCGGGTGCTCGTCACCGCTCGCCAGTTCCCTGGTATCGATGCGTCAGCACTCGAGACGACACCTTCCACGATCACGACACCGGCACGGCGATTCACTGCGCCAGAGCTCGTCGAAGGTGCCCAGTCCGCAGAGATCGAAGCCGACCTGGGCGCGGTGCGCGAGCGGCTGGACGAGCACTGAGCTCACACATCAGAGCCCGAACATCAGAGCCCGAACATCATTGCTCGAACGTCAGGCGCTGTACGGCACCCAGCTGAGCAGAGCGATCACGAGACCCGATGTGACGACGAACGCGCCGATCATCCACCAGGAGCTGAGCTCATGCCCCTCAGCACGACGCACTCGGAAGAGCACGTCAGCGCGACGAGCAGGATCAGCGTGAGTTGGTGCCACGGTCGCTGCCGCAGCAGCGGCGGCGCGAGCGGCTTCATCTTGAGGAGAGATCCGCAGGATGCGCCCGGTGTTGGTGGTGACCATGTTGACTGGCACGGACTTCTTATCGCTCCGCGATTGCTGCGTGGTCATCTCACCCTCCCGGATGCCGCCATGGTGGGGGCCTGCAAAGGCGACGAATCCAGGCTCTATTGTGCCAGCAAAGCCTGAGAACAACGGCAGGCGCGGCTCAGCTGCAGTACCGGGTCGGTAACGATCGACTTACAGCCATTTGGAGACGAGGTGCTCTGAAGCGATGCGACGCAGCGTTCCGGAAGCCCCGCGCAACACGACAGATTCGGTGTAAACGTAGTTGCCCTCACGGCGAACGCCGTCGACAAGTTGCCCGTCGGTCACACCGGTTGCAACGAAGATCGTATTGTCGCCCCTGACGAGCTCGTTCGCCTCGTAGACGTAATCCATGGCGAGGCCCGCATCAATGCCGCGCTGGCGCTCATCATCATCGCGGGGCCAGAGCCGGCCCTGGATGTGCCCGCCGAGTGCCTTGATCGCACAGGCCGTGACGATACCTTCCGGGCTGCCACCCACGCCGACGCACATGTCCGTGCGCGCACCGTGCCGTGCCGCGTTGATGCCACCGGCGACGTCACCATCACTCATCAGACGCGTGCCTGCGCCGGCCTCGCGGATTTCCTCGATCAGCCGCTCGTGACGCGGGCGGTTCAGCACCGAAACGACGATTTCATCGACGGGCTTACCGAGGGCCTTCGCCAGCAGTCGGATGTTCTCACCGACGGGGAGTCGGATGTCGACGATGCCGACGCCAGCGGGGCCCGTGACGAGTTTGTCCATGTAGAAGACGCTGGAGGCATCGAGCATCGTGCCGCGATCAGAAACCGCAATCACTGAGAGCGCGTTCTGTCGTCCGGCCGCGGTCAACGATGTGCCATCGATCGGGTCGACGGCGATGTCGCATTCCGGACCTCTGCCCGAACCGACGACCTCGCCGTTGAAGAGCATGGGAGCGTTGTCCTTCTCCCCCTCGCCGATCACGACGCGGCCCTGGAAGTTCACGGTGCCAAGGAACGCACGCATCGCATCAACGGCGGCGCCGTCAGCTGCTTCCTTGTCGCCTCGGCCGATGAACGGCACGGCCCGAATCGATGCGGCCTCGGTCGCCCGCACCAGCTCCAACGCAAGATTTCGATCGGGACGCAATGGGCTCATATCGGCCGTCAGACTCACCATGTGGTCAGCTTATCCACCGGGTCGTTCGAAACAGGCGGTGTTTCACACCGAATCGAGTGAAGGAATCGCTTTTCTTAACAGGAGCGCAGGACGCCCCCTCCTGACGAGCACCGGACCTCACGGCATCCGCTCGCCGCCAGCGATAGAGTTGAGGCTGTCCCGGCTCATCTATCGCAGGAGTTTTCATGCCCGTCGCCACACCGGACCAGTACGCAGAAATGCTCGACCGCGCAAAGGCCGGTTCCTTCGCGTATCCCGCGTTCAATGTCTCCAGCTCGCAGACCATCAACTCCGTCCTCCAGGGCCTGACCGAGGCCGGCTCTGACGGCATCATCCAGGTCACCACTGGCGGCGCCGACTACTTCGCCGGCCAGACCGTGAAGGCCCGCGCCACGGGCGCCCTCGCCTTCGCGCGCTTCGCCACCGAGGTCGCCAAGAACTACCCGATCACCGTCGCGCTGCACACCGACCACTGCCCGAAGGATGCCCTCGCCGGCTTCGTTGAGCCGCTGATCGCCGCTTCTGAGGAAGAGGTCAAGGCCGGCCGCAACCCGATCTTCCAGTCGCACATGTGGGATGGCTCTGCCGTGCCGCTCGCGGAGAACATCGAGATCGCCCAGGAACTTCTCCCCCGCATGAAGAACATCAACGCGATCCTTGAGGTCGAAATCGGTGTCGTCGGCGGCGAAGAAGACGGCGTCGAGCACGAGGGTTCGAACGACGCCCTCTACACGACCTTTGCCGATGTTGACCAGGCCGTCCAGGCTCTGGGCCTCGGCGAGCAGGGCCGCTACATCGCCGCCCTCACCTTCGGCAACGTGCACGGCGTGTACAAGCCGGGTGGCGTGAAGCTGCGTCCCGAACTGCTGGGCGAGATCCAGCAGCAGGTCGCCGCGAAGTACAACACTGGCGCGAAGCCCCTCGACCTCGTCTTCCATGGTGGATCGGGTTCCAGCGATGAGGAGATCGCGCTCGCGGTCGCCAGCGGCGTCATCAAGATGAACATCGACACCGACACGCAGTACGCGTACACGCGTGCGATCGCCGACTACATGTTCAAGAACTACGACAGCGTCGTGAAGGTCGACGGCGAGGTCGGAAACAAGAAGTTCTACGACCCGCGCGCGTGGGGCAAGGTCGCTGAGACGGCCATGGCCGCTCGCGTCATCGAGTCGACCCGCCAGCTCGGCTCGCACGGCCAGTCCAAGAGCTGACCCTCTCGAATCTACAAAACCACGCCGAGACTAAGTCGAAATGACGTAGTCTCGGCGTGGTTTTGTCGTCTCGGTGAGGCGAGGCGGGGCCGGGCCGGGCCGGGAGCGGGTCAGCGCCGACGCGCACGCACGACGCAGATGACCAGATCGGCCACCGCATCGATGATGAGCAGGATGCCGAGGAACCGTCCGAACCCGCGGCGCCGGGATGCCGCGACACCGAGTGCGAGTTCGCTCACACTGAGCGCCGCTGCAAGCGCGGGGTTACGGCGCAGCGCATCTGCCATACGTGCCAGCGGACGATCACGACGCGTCAGCGGTGTCATTGCCGGTATCCCGTCGATCAGAGTCTCGAGTATCGCCGTACCCCAGCTCGTCGGCTCGAAGCGCTGCACGGCAAGATCGGTCACGGCAAGATCGGTCTGGGCAAGATCGGTCTGGGCGGGGTCAGCGTCATCGAAGGCGGCCGCAATGAGATCTGCAGGGATGCCGAAGGCAGCCAGGAACGCCTCCTGACGCGCGCGCATACCAACCACTCCGCCCAGCGCCTCAGGCTGCAGCGCGCGGTGCGCAGCGGAGACATCGACCCTCGAGTGTGTCGCGACCTCGGCGAGCTCGTCACGACTGCCGTCACCATCGCTTATCAGCCGGCGACAGATCTCCGCCGTCTCCGGCACGGTGATCGCATCCAGATCCAGAACCGGCACGGTGTGACGCTCGGCCCCAGGCCAGAACTGGTGAACGCCACCGTTCGTGGTGACCTCGAACCAGTCTCCGGCGTCATCCACGCGATTCAGCTCGATGACCGGCATCTCCGACTTCGTCGCAATCCCCGCGTTGGTCGAATCGTCAGACTCGAAACGCAGCAGCGACCAGGAGCCGGACTCGACGTGCTGGACCTCCAGACCGTTCAACTGGGCGATCATCCGACCGGCGAACGGCCCGCGGTGCGAGAAAACCGAAATATGGACGGGCGGTGCGTCGAACGCCGATTCGTCGAGGGATGCCTCTTCCACCGGGTCCGCAACGAGAGCCTCAGCAGCAGCAGGCTCGACAAGATCGCCGTCCGCGTCCGCACGACAGCAGCCTTCGCCACAGCACTCGTCATCGTCAGAATCGTCTCCTGACTGCATCCACAGCGTCAGCCCGGCATCCGCGAATTCCTTGCGCAGCTGCGGCACGGTCAGTGTCGTGGCGATGGTGTCCTCGGCTGTCAGGGTGAGCACCCGACCGGCGTCGGTCACCGGGATCGTGACGACAGCCTCCTGCTGGGAGTCATCCCACTCTCCATCGCCATCGAACAGGCCGGCAGGCACCCGCAGACGCGTCAGGACCCCTCGAGCATCCGCCCGCGGATCAGACCCGTCGCCGCGATCGACGGAGGCATAGGACAGCTGGACGCCGAAATTGTTCACTGCCTAAGCCTAATCGGCTGCGGTTAGCCCGAACCCTCACTCCGCCATCCGCTCCCTCGTCGTGCATCACGAATCGTGGGGGCGGATGCTGCTGCCCTGGGCGATCGCGCTGTTCGTCGTCGCCGCGTTGCCGTGGGCGTGGTTCCGGTGCCCGCGCGGTCTGGGGCTGAGCGTTGCTACGGCTGCGTAGTCCCGTCAAGGTAACTCACGAAGGCGGGGTCGTTCATCATCGGCACCGCGAGGCAGATCGACACGATGATCATGGTGACCGCGGCGCCGACCAGCGGCACCCACCAGGTGAGCTTGCCCGTGCGCAGGCGTCTGAGCGAGATCCAGGCAGTCGCAACCCATCCCGCAACCAGAATCACAGCGGCAATCGTGCCCCAGAACTTGCCCTGGGCGAAGTTCGTGAACTCCCCCTCGACGCCGAGAATCTTCATGCTCTCGTTCATCAGAGTCGGCAGATCGAGGTACGCCATACCCGTGATGAAGACGCTCACCATGCCATAGGCGAGCATTGCGATCGTGATGATCCGGTCCCACGAGCGCGGCTTGGGTGCCGCCGGCGCCGGTGCAGTCAGGGTGGCGGGCGCAGCGTGCACGGCCTCAGCCGACACCTGCGCCTCGACCACAGCATCCAATGGCGGCAGCCCTGCGAGTCGTCGCTGCTCCTCCGGAGTCGCGTATTCGCCGTACTGGGGCCGCTGATCGGTCATCATGCCATGCTAACTCTCACGCCTTTGAACAGACTCCCAACGGGGCCGCTGCCAGGCACGGGTCTCGAAACAAAGCGGCGGCCCCAGAGGAATGGGGATTCCTCGGGGGCCGCTGGCACTGAGCGCTGGGGACGCTCAGACCAAAGATGAATCAGCGCTGGGGGCGCTTCCTCCATCTGCAGCACCGTGATACAGGGGCTACAGGCAATAGATTAGACAACTGTCCAGGAAAACGCGAGGGGTTGTTCTTCAGATAGTGAACTGCTACTCGAATCGGCCGACGATTCTGCCATGCCCTCAGGCCTGACCGAACTTCTCCGCACCGAGCTGCAAAGAGAGCCGACTCGCCGCAGATCTCAGGCGTCGAGCGATATCCTCGGTGTTCACGTCACGATTCTCTGTCGGCACAGAGACGGCGAGCGACGCATTCATGCCAGGAGCGGTGACCGGCACGGCGATGCAGGTGTGCCCGATCGCATATTCCTCACGATCGGTCATCCACTCGCGTGGACGCTCCAGCACCGTGAGCAGCGCGCGCCGATCGCTGATCGTGTGTGGAGTCAGCTCACCGAGCGGATGACGGGATACATAGTCGAGACGTTCTTCCAGCGGGAGCTCGGCGAGAATCTGCTTGCCGAGTGCCGTGGCGTGCGCGCTTTCGTGTAGCCCGACCCAGAGTTCAACGCGCGGACTGCGACGTGCATCGACGATATCGATCAGATGCACCTCCCCATCGGAGAAGCGCGAAAGATACGCCGTGACGCCGGTCTGGTCAGTGACCGTGTTCAGAGCGGTGCGCACGTGCGCAAGGAAGACGCCCCTGCTTTCTTGCCCCGGCGCGAATCCGGGGAAGCGCGGGCCGAGGACGAGTCCATCCGGCTGACTCACGAGATACCCCTCGTGAATCAGAGTGCGCACCAGGTTATATGTCGTCCCCATGGTGAGAGCGGCGGATTGAGCGAGCGACTTCGTCTGCACCGGACGCGCCGAGTTGGCGACGATGTCCACGAGGGAAAGCGCACGCTGCACCGACGCGATCAGCGTCTGCTCACGTTCTGTGGATGTCGACATCGCTCATCTCCCTGCCAGGATATTGCTCCGTGCCACCTTTGTCGGCCACCATCGGTCGGCCGTTTGGATCAGTGCGTGCTGCGCCCACCCAACGCGCGCTCATCGCGCTGTCCCGATGCGTCCTGCCTCAGCTCCTTGGGAAGTGAGAACATCAGATCCTCCTCGGCGGTACGAACTTCTTCTACGTCGCCATACCCTGCACTGCTGAGCGCTTCGAGGACTTCTTCAACAAGGATCTCCGGCACGGAGGCCCCGCTCGTCACTCCCACGGTGGCGACGCCATCGAGCCACTCCTGCTTGACTTCTTCGGCGTAGTCCACACGGTACGCCGCCTTGGCACCGTATTCCAGAGCGACTTCCACCAGGCGCACACTGTTCGACGAGTTCGATGACCCGACGACGATCACAAGGTCCGCGTTTGCGGCGACCTTCTTGATCGCCACCTGACGGTTCTGCGTCGCGTAACAGATGTCATCCGACGGCGGATTCTGCAGCTCGGGGAAGCGCGCACGAAGACGATTCACTGTCTCCATCGTCTCGTCAACCGACAGCGTCGTCTGCGAGAGCCACACGACCTTGGACGGGTCCTTGACCACGACAGTGTCGGCTTCATCGGGCGAGTTGACGATGGTGACCCGCTCGGGTGCGTGGCCGGCGGTGCCCTCAACCTCTTCGTGTCCTTCGTGCCCGATGAGCAGGATCTCGAAGTCGTCGCGCGCGAAGCGCACTGCTTCCCTGTGCACCTTGGTCACGAGCGGGCAGGTCGCATCGATCGCGTGCAGTCCTCGGTCGGATGCCGCACTCACGACTGCCGGCGAAACTCCGTGTGCGCTGAAGACGATGTGCGCGCCTTCCGGCACTTCGTCGACCTCCTCGACGAAGATCGCGCCCTTCTCCTCGAGCTCGGTCACCACGTGAATGTTGTGCACGATCTGTTTGCGCACATAGACCGGTGCGCCATAGCGCTCCAGAGCCTTCTCGACAGCGACGACAGCACGGTCCACGCCGGCGCAATAGCCGCGAGGAGCAGCAAGCAGAATCCGCTTGTGTCCTTCGATCGGGATATCCTGAAGCCGCGTCGCCCGCGATCGAGGAATGCGGGGAACGGGAAGATGTACGGTGACCTGGCTCACCCTTTGATCCTACCGTTGAACGCCGATGACAGGCCTGTGTGAGCGCTCAGGCGCACAAGTATGAAGGGGCCCCGATGACGGTCTTCGAAGCATCATCCGCGCAAGGCGACATTCCGCCGGCGGATGCTGTCGCTCCGCGTGACTCGACCGCGGATGCTCCGACCTCCGTGGCGCGTCTGAACGGGACGATCCGGGACTTCATCGCGCGTTGGAACGCCGTCTGGGTCGAAGGCGAGATCACGTCCTGGAACGTCCGCGGCGGAAACGTATTCGGCAGGCTCAAGGACACCCAGTCCGACGCCCAGATCTCGATCCGCATCTGGTCGAGCGTGCGTGGTCGCATCCCGGCAGACCTCGCAGTCGGCGATCATGTGGTCGCCGCAGTCAAGGCCGATTACTTCGTCAAGGCCGGTGATTTCAGCTTCACCGTCTCATCGATGAAGCACGTCGGCCTTGGGGACCAGCTCGAGAAGCTCGAGAAGCTGCGCGCGCAGCTGCGCCAGGAGGGGTTGTTCGACGCGTCGCGCAAGAAGCGGTTGCCGTTCCTCCCCCATGTCATCGGACTCATCACCGGCGAACGCTCGGATGCTGAGAAAGACGTGCACCGCAACGCCGAGCTGCGCTGGCCACAGGTGCGCTTCCGGACGCAATACGTCGCTGTGCAGGGTGAGCGCTGCGTGCCAGAGACACTCGCCGCACTCGCCGCACTGGATGCAGACCCCGAAGTCGATGTCATCATCATCGCCCGCGGCGGCGGCGACCCACAGACTCTGATGGGCTTCAGCGATGAACGGCTCGTGCGGGCCGCGGCCGCGGCATCCACACCCATCGTCTCGGCCATCGGACACGAGAATGACCACCCACTTTTGGATGACGTCGCCGACCTCCGCGCCTCGACCCCGACGGATGCCGCGAAACGCGTCGTCCCCGACGTCGGCGAGCAACGTGCACTCATCGGGCAGTTGCGCTCACGGTCGACCACGCGTCTGACGCAGCGGATATCTCACGACATCGCACAGTTGGAACAGCTGCGTTCCCGCCCGGTGCTGCGCTCGCCAGATCCGATCATCGCCGACCGCGCACAGGAGCTCTGGCTGTTGCTCTCTCGCGGCCGCGAGACGGTCACTCGCCTGCTCGACATCAACGGTCGCAAGACTAGTGAGCTGCGCGCGTCTCTGCGCGCCCTCTCCCCTGCGGCGACGCTCGCGCGCGGCTATGCCATCGCTCACCTTGAGGGCGGAGTGATTCTGCGAGATGCCGCGGATGCTCCGGCCGGCAGCGCACTGACCATCACCGTCGACCGTGGGACGCTTAGCGCGCGGTCCGAAGGCGAGATTCCGGAGGCAGAATGATCGCCGTGGCCGGACGGCCAGGCGACGTCGGCGCGGGGTCGTAGAATGGAAGATGTGACTGCTTCGACCGACGCCCCCGTGGAAACACTGTCATTCGAGGCCGCTCGCGACGAACTCGTGCGCGTCGTCGCCGAGCTCGAGCAGGGCGCGCCGACCCTCGAGCACTCGCTCGCTCTCTGGGAGCGAGGCGAGGCTCTCGCTGCACGCTGTGAAGAGTGGTTGCTGGGCGCGAAGCGCCGTCTCGAACAGGCACGCACCGCGGCATCCGATGAGGACGACTCATGAACAAGCCCGCTCCCATCGTCGCCGAGCTCGGCCGCGCGGAGACACCGCAAGAGACCGCGGCCCGCAAGGCGGAGTTCAGCAAGAATTACCGGGCAAGTCAGACATTCCGCAATCTCGTCGCGGCGCTCATCATCACGGTGGCAGTCGTGGTCATCATCGTCTTCGCCGTGCCGCGTGGCACACCGGCATCCGAGAAGGCGATCGACGTGGCGCGCATCGCCAGCGATGTCGAATCCACGATGGAGAGCCCGGCCATCGTCCCTGAACTGGATGATTTCTGGCGTGTCAACGCGGCAGAACTCCAGGGCGGAGCGACGGTCGTCTGGAACATCACGCTCGCCCCCGCCGCCGACGACGAGCGCGGTTTCATCCGCATCGCCCAGGCCTTCGACGCCGATGCCGCGTGGGCACCTCAGATGTTGAACGGCACCGCGGCAACAGACACCACTGAGATCGGTGGCCTGGAGTGGGACGTTTACACGCTCAACCGCGACGCGGCAGACAACGTCTCGTACGCGATCGGTACGCAGGCAGGGGACGACTACGTGCTGTTGTACGGCTCGCGTTCCCCTGAATCGACGGCTGAGCTCGCTGAGTCGCTCATCCCACAGATCGAAGAGATTGCAGAGAACTCATGACCCCTCTCACCCCGACGGCGGCGTGGCAGCAGATGCTGGACGGCAATCGTCGATTCGTGAGCGGGGAGCCCCGGCATCCCAACCAGGATGTCGAGCGTCGACACGATCTCGCCCACACGCAGGATCCGGTGGCCACCCTGTTCGGCTGTTCCGACTCGCGCCTGGCCGCTGAGATCATCTTCGACCTCGGCCTCGGCGACCTCTTCGTCGTGCGCAACGCCGGACAGGTCATCGGCGAATCGATCGTCGGCAGCCTGGAGTATGCCGTCGAGATCCTGAAGGTCCCGCTGATCGTCGTGCTCGCACATGACGAATGCGGTGCCGTGCGCGCTGCCATCGACGGTACCGCGATCGACGCAGCCCCGCTGCCGCCGCACATCTGGAAGCTGATCGCGCCGATCATCCCCGCCGCTCGCAAGGTGTTCGCCACCAACGGCGGAACATCGCCCGCTGACATCGACGCGGAACAGGTCGGTCGTGAACACCTGCGTAACACGGTCGCCAACCTGTTGCAGTCCTCCGAGCTGATCAGCGACGCTGTCACTGAGGGCCGCCTGGGCATCGTGGGCGCCAACTACCGACTTTCCGAGGGCACTGCGGTGCCCGCCATCACTGTTGGAATCGACACGGGGATCAAAGACGTCCCCACAAGCCAGGAGGGATCGAAGTGACCGATACCGAATACCGCATCGAACACGACACCATGGGCGAGGTTCGCGTGCCCATTAATGCGCTGTATGGAGCGCAGACGCAGCGTGCTGTGGAGAACTTCCCGATCTCCGGCAAGGGGCTCGAATCGACGCAGATCGCTGCTCTCGCACGCATCAAGAAGGCTGCGGCGCTCGCGAACAAGGCCCTCGGCACACTTGACGGTTCCATCGCAGATGCAATCGCTCAGGCCGCCGACCAGGTGGCTTCTGGCGTACACGACGCAGAGTTCCCCGTCGACACCTACCAGACCGGATCTGGCACCTCATCGAACATGAACATGAACGAGGTGCTCGCGACCCTGGCGACCGGCATCCTCGGCTCTGCCGTGCATCCGAACGATCACGTCAACGCATCGCAGTCGTCGAACGACGTGTTCCCGACGTCGGTGCACATCGCCGTGACGCAGGCATTGATCGACACGCTGATCCCTTCGCTCGACCACCTCGCTGTGGCTCTCGAGGCGAAGGCTGTGCTGTGGAAGGATGCCGTCAAGGCGGGCCGCACGCACCTCATGGATGCGACCCCCGTCACCCTCGGCCAGGAGTTCGGCGGCTACGCCCGGCAGATTCGCCTGGGCATCGAGCGCGTGCAGTCGGCTCTCCCCCGCGTCGCTGAGGTTCCCCTCGGCGGCACGGCCGTCGGCACCGGCATCAACACGCCGCTCGGCTTCCCGCAGAAGGTCATCGCACTGCTGGCAGAGGAGACCGAGCTGCCGATCACCGAAGCGAAGGACCACTTCGAGGCTCAGGCCAACCGTGACGGCCTGGTAGAGGCATCCGGAGCTCTTCGCACCATCGCTGTCTCGCTCACGAAGATCAACAACGATCTGCGCTGGATGGGCTCTGGCCCCAACACCGGCCTCGGTGAGCTGCACATCCCCGACCTGCAGCCCGGTTCGTCGATCATGCCCGGCAAGGTCAACCCGGTCGTCCCGGAAGCCGTGCTCATGGTGTGTGCTCGAGTCATCGGCAACGATGCAACCGTGGCGTGGGCCGGAGCATCCGGTTCATTCGAACTCAACGTCGCCATCCCGGTGATGGGCACCGCCCTGCTGGAGTCGATCCGCTTGCTCGCGAACGCCTCGCGTGTTCTCGCCGACAAGACCATTGACGGACTTGTCGCCAATACCGAGCGCGCCGCCGCATTCGCGGGCATGAGCCCGTCGATCGTGACGCCGCTGAACAAGCTCATCGGCTACGAGGCCGCCGCCAAGATCGCCAAGTACGCCGTTGCTGAGGGAATCACAGTGCGCGACGCCGTCATTGCCCTCGGATACGTGGAAAATGGCGCGATCACCCTTGAGCAGCTGGACGAAAAGCTCGACCTGCTGAGCATGACCCACCCGGGCTGACGCCTGACTGACACGGATGCCGCGGGGCTCAGCCCTCGCGGCATCCGTATTTCTGGGGGTCTTGGCCGCCGGCCCTGCCCGTCGTCGGCCGTGCCCGTCGACACCCCTGCCCGTTACGCACGGCGGAGGTTGTGACACACGACGGAGTTATTGGGCCAAAACCTCCGGCCTCCGTAACAGGCCCCGCCAGGTGTCACACCTGAGGCAGCGGCTCCGTACGGAACTGCACCAAAACGACCGTGGTTTCGTCATTGACGGCGAACGTCGGGTCGCCCATGGCCGCACGGTACTCGGCGCCGTGCCAGAATCCTTCATGCCCAACGCGCCACTCAGCAACGGCCGTAAACCCTTCGCCCTCCGCGATCGCGTGTTCGAGGTCCACGTCCGCCAACCGCGCCACCCGTACGCCCACGATTTCCTCGATGCATACAGGCTCGCCGTCCGAGTCGATCACGAAGGCGCGATCGCCCACAGTGGGCAACGGTTCACCCTCGATCTCGTACTCGACGGCGAGAGAGGTCGTCGCGGTCTTCTCTCCGCGGAGGATGGCGGCGACGAGTTGATCCCGCAGCGCACCGGGAAACCCGTACTCAGATACGGGCAGGTCCTTCTCCGACAGGAGACTTTTTTCTTCCGGCATCCGCACATCGTATCGGCCGTCCGATCAACCGCTCCGTTACGCACGGCGGAGGTTGTGACACACGTCGGAGTTCATGGGCCAAAACCTCCGGCCTCCGTAACAGGCCCCGCTAGTCGGCACACCCTGACTTGTTCTGCACATTTCCGGATTCCGCGATTTTGTCCACATTCAGATGCCGCGGCCCCCACAACCGCACACAAATGACGACCCTGGATCGATGATCGATCCAGCCCACCTCATCACCCAGTTCGGCGGCGTGGCCAAGGGCTCACGCCTGCAGAAGTTCGGCGTCACGCGCATGATGCTGTCTCGGCACGTCGCCAGAGGCAACATCGAACGTATTCGCAGCGGAGTGTTCGCCGTGCCATCGCTCCCGCCGATCGTGCACGATGCGATCGCCCATGGCGGCGCCCTCACCTGCACGTCGGTCCTGCGCATGCACAAGGTGTGGGTTCTTCACGATGGCACCGAGGCGCACGTCTGGATGGGCACGTCCGGGAAGGCTCGCGCACATGCGGACTGTGCGTGCGTGAGCCACTACTACCAGGGCGAACCTCCGCTGGGTCGCGCCTCGATAGAGCAAGCGCTCCTGCATCTGTACCGATGCCAGGGCGAGGAGGCCTTTTTCGCCGCTTTCGAATCGGCATGGAATCAGCGCCTAATCTCCCGCGCGGCCCGAGCCCGAGTACGGGCGTTGTTGCCGGCATCCGCTCGCTGGCTGGTTGAGCTCGCACGGGCCGACGCGGAGAGCGGGCTGGAGTCTCTTTTGCGGCTCCGGCTGCATCTCATCGGCATCCAACTCGAATGCCAAGTGAAGATACCCGGTGTCGGCAGGGTCGATTTCGTCGTCGGTGGGAGTCTAATCATCGAGGCAGATGGCAAGGAGAATCACGACGGTACGACGATGCGCCATAAGGATCTGAAGCGGGATGCCGCGGCATCCATCCAGGGATACGAGACCCTGCACTTCGACTATGCGCAGCTCATCTACGACTGGCCGACAGTGCAATCGGCAATCATCGGGGCTTTGATTCGGCTCCGCGACCACGCGTGAACGTTACGGACAGCGGAGGACGTTCCACCCGTCGGAGTTTTCTCCAAGAAACCTCCGACGGGTGTAACAATCTCCGACTGGTGTAACGGGCTAAGAAAGTTCCCGACCCTCCAGCAACTCGGTCACCAGCGCGGCAATCGCCGACCGCTCCGAGCGCATCAGCGTCACGTGAGCGAACAGGTCGTGCCCCTTCAGCGTCTCGATCACCGAAGCGACGCCGTCGTAGCGGCCCACCCGCAGGTTGTCGCGCTGTCCGACGTCGTGGGTGAGCACGACGCGAGAGTTCTGGCCCATGCGGCTGAGCACAGTCAGCAGTACGTTGCGCTCCAGCGACTGGGCCTCGTCCACAATCACGAAGGCATCGTGCAACGAACGACCGCGGATGTGCGTGAGGGGAAGAACTTCGAGGATGCCGCGCTCCACGACCTCCTCCATGACATTGCCCGAGACGACCGAACCGAGCGTATCGAAGACCGCCTGCCCCCACGGGCCCATCTTCTCGCCCTGGTCGCCGGGAAGATATCCGAGCTCCTGCCCGCCTACGGCGAACAGCGGCCGGAACACGATGATCTTCTTCTGCTGCTGCCGCTCCAGAACCGCCTCGAGTCCGGCACACAGCGCGAGGGCCGACTTTCCTGTCCCGGCCCGACCGCCCAAAGACACGATTCCGACATCCGGGTCCGTGAGCAGGTCGATCGCGATGCGCTGCTCGGCCGAGCGTCCATGCATCCCGAACAGCTCGCGGTCGCCACGCACCAGTCGATACTCGCCGTCGCCTGTCACGCGTCCGAGCGCCGAACCGCGCTCGGAATGGATGATGAGTCCCGTGTTGACCGGAAGCCCCCTGGCGTCCTCGCTGATACCAACTTCGCTCTCGTAGAGGTCGCTGATGTCATCGCCGGAGAGGTTGAGATTGGCGATGCCGGTCCACCCGGAGTCCACGGCTTGCTCCGCGAGATACTCCTCCGCCGCAAGACCCAGCGAGGCCGCTTTGACGCGCATCGGCAGATCCTTGGACACGATCGTGACATCCTGGCCGTTTTCGGCAAGGTGCATGGCGACCGAGAGGATGCGGCTGTCGTTGTCGCCGAGCCGGATACCGCTGGGCAGCACCGATCCGTCGGTGTTGCCCAGCTCGACGCGCAGCGTGCCGCCTTCGCCGACTGGCACCGGGAAGTCGAGCCGGCCGTGCGCAATGCGCAGATCATCGAGGTGGCGAAGAGCCTGCCGGGCGAAGTAGCCAATCTCTGGATCGTGGCGTTTGCCCTCCAGCTCTGTGATCACGACGATCGGAAGAACGATCGAGTGTTCAGCGAAACGGAAGAACGCCTGCGGATCACTCAGCAGCACCGAGGTATCGAGCACATAGGTGCGGAGGTCCTGATCGGGTTTCCCTGAGGATGCCCGACGCGAGACCTGACGGGTGGACTGCTGCGCTGTACGTGTGGTCACGACCCACTCCCGACCCGGGATGATTCCCGGCTAAGCCACGAGTCGACCTGGGGCCACGAGTCGCGGACCTGAGGGCCGACTCGACCGGACACCGTGCCCGATGCCTCGAAGGTACGACTGACCGGGCCGATGCCTGCGAGCGACACGCACCACGCAGGGTTAAGCCTCTGTGAACGGCCGCTGAACGCGCTCAGACGCCGGGGACGACAGCGGTTCCGATCGCCTCATCAAGCATCCGCAGCGTCTCGTCGCTCGTGCCCGCATGCGGCGCGACACGCACGCTTGACCCCCGCGTGGTGGCGACGATTCCGGCGTTGGTCAGTGCTGCGGCGAGCGCGGCGGGTGCCTCGGGCGCCAGTGCGACGATGCCTGCGCGGCGCGCGGGGTCACGTGGCGTGAGTACCGGGATGCTGTGGCGATCGGCGATCTCGAAGATCCTGTCGACGTGGTCACGGATCGTCGCTTCGATCGTGGCCACCCCGGCGTCGCGCACGTCGCGCAGACCGATGGCGAGACGAGCGACGGAGAGCTGATCCGCGCCGTTGATCTGATAGGCGCGAGCGGATGCCGCAGGCGCAGGCAGGTCATCGAATGGAAGGCCACCCTCGACCCCTCCGAACCCCGACAGAACCGGTGCGATGCGCTCTCTGGCCCTCGCTGAGAACGACGCGAATCCGGTCCCGCGCGCTGCGCGTAGCCATTTGTAGCCATGTCCGACGACGACATCCGCCACGGAGTAGTCCTCTTCGAGGATGCCGAAGGATTGCACTGCATCCACGATCAGCAGGCGGTCAGGCCCGAGAACATCACGCAGCGCTGCAAGATCGGCACGGTAGCCGGTGCGGAAGTCGACGTGGCTGACAGCGAGCGCGGTCACGTCATCGTCCAACGCCTCGGCGACGGCCTCCGGAGTGACGAAGGTGTGCTCGGGCGTGATCCAACGCGGAGCGAGTTCACCATTGGATGCCTGCGCAGCGCGCTCCAACGTCATGCTGATGCTCGGGAACTCTGCGGAAGAGGCGATCACCGTGCCTTTCAGCCCGTAGAACGCGTGCATCAGACCGTGCGTTGCCGACGGCTGCAGGGTGACCTTGTCGATGTCGATGTCGAGAAGTTCGGCCGCGAATTCCTGTGCCTGGTCGACGCGCTCGGCGATCAGCGCACGTGATGAGGGGCGCCCGCTGCCGAGCAGGTCGGCGTCGGCGAAGACCTCGGCGCGGACGGTGGGCGATATCGGCCCGAAGGCTGCCCAGTCGAGATATCCGGGGTCACCATCGAAAGTGGCGAGGTAGTCATCGAAAGTACTCACCCTATGAGTGTCCCATGCAACTGCATAAGAGCGCAGTTCAGCGGCCGAAGCGACGATCCCGATCGGCGTAATCGCGGATCGCTCGCAGGAAGTCGACCTCACGCAAATCGGGTCCCAGGGCCTCCACGAAGTAGAACTCGCTGTGCGCGCTCTGCCAGAGCAGGAAATCACTGAGCCGCTGCTCGCCGCTGGTGCGGATCACCAGATCGGGGTCGGGCTGACCGCCGGTGTAGAGGTGTTCGCCGATCATCTCCGGAGTGAGGTGAGCCGCGAGGCTCTCCATCGTGCCGCCGGAGGCGTCCTGCTCCGCGATGATTGACCGCACCGCATCAACGATTTCGTGACGCCCGCCATAGCCGACCGCGAGGTTCACGTGCAGGCCGGTGTGCTCCTTGGTGCGCTCCTCCGCATCGTGCAGCACTCGAGCGAGTTCATCAGGGATGATGTCAGTGCGACCGACGTGCTTGACGCGCCAGCCACCCTCCTGAGACAGTGCCTCGGCAAGTTCAGCGATGATCTCGATCAGGTCTTCGATCTCTTTCGAGTCTCGCTTGATCAGATTGTCGCTGGAGAGCAGATACAACGAGACCACGCGCACACCGATGTCGTCGCACCACCCGAGGAACTCACGCATCTTGGCAGCGCCGGCGCGGTGACCGTCCGCCGGAGAGTCAAAGCCCAATTGACGGGCCCAGCGCCTGTTGCCGTCAATCATCATCGCAACGTGGTGCGGAACGGATGCCGGATCCAGCTGGCGTCGAAGCCGATTGCCGTACAGCCAGTACAGCGGCCCTCGGCCCTCGCTCGTGCGTGCTTTCACGTGTCTACGCTACCGCGCCTTCCGCTTTTCTCTGGGGTATGGCTCCGGATACGTGCATGTAACGGCATGGGCCGGGATCTAGAGTGAGCACGTGAGCACACCCGACGCAAACGCCACTCCCGTGCCAGAACTGCCGCTGCTGAAGGCTGCGCAGGCTGATGCCCAGGTCGAGATCAAGCCGACGTGGCGGGGCTGGCTGCATGCGGGGACGTTCCCCATCGCGATCGTTGCCGGCATCGTGCTCATCCTGCTCGCTGAGGGCGCGCCCGCCAAGTGGGCCGCTGCCGTGTTCATGGCGAGCTCGCTCCTGCTGTTCGGCATCTCTGCGCTGTACCACCGCTTCAACTGGAGTCCGAAGACAAAGCTGACCCTCAAACGCATTGACCACGCGAACATCTTTCTGCTCATCGCCGGCACCTACACGCCTCTTGCCGTGAACGCGCTGCTCCCCGACAAGGGGACGCTGCTGCTCATCCTGGTCTGGAGCGGTACAGCGCTCGGCATCCTGTTCCGGGTGTTCTGGATCAACGCACCGCGCTGGCTGTACGTCGCGTTGTACCTCGTGCTCGGCTGGGCTGCAGTGATGTACATGGCCGACCTGCTGCAGGCGAACGTGGCGATGATGGTGCTGGTCTGCGTGGGCGGTCTGCTCTACACCGGCGGCGCGATCGTCTACGCGATGAAGAAGCCGAACCCGTGGCCCGGCCACTTCGGTTTTCACGAGATCTTCCATCTGTGCACTGTCCTCGCATTCCTGTGCCACTGGACTGCGTGTCTGCTAATTTCCCTCGCGCCGTACTCGCCTTCGCTCGGTTTGCCGGGCTGATCTGGCACACGAGTCCAACCGCTGAGCAATGGTGCGTAACAGGATGTGATGTTCGGACACATCCGCGGATAAGTTCTCTCTGCACCCCAGTGAGCAACGCCGAAGGAGAACACCATGGCTGACGTCGAAAGCTTCGCACTCGACCACACTGCAGTTCACGCCCCCTACGTTCGCCGCATTGCGGTGGAATCTGGCCCCAAGGGTGACGCGATCTCCAACTTCGACGTGCGCTTCGTGCAACCCAACGAGGGCGAGATCCCGACCGCAGGCCTGCACACCATCGAGCATGTGCTCGCCAGCCGGCTGCGCGATCAGCTGGATGGTGTCATCGACATCTCTCCGTTCGGTTGCCGCACCGGTTTCCACCTCATCGTCTGGGGCGAGCCGAGCGTCGCCGATGTGGTCGCCGCCGTCCGCGCCGGACTCACCGCAATCGCCGAGGACATCACCTGGGACGATGTGCCAGGTGTCGACGCGATCAGCTGCGGCAACTACCGCGACCACAGCCTGCACAGCGCCCGCGAGTGGTCCAAGCGCATCCTCGAGCAGGGCATCAGCCTCGACGCGTTCACACGCGTGGGTGTGTGATGTTCGACGAACTTCACAGCCGCATCGTCTTTGTCACCGGAGGCAACAGCGGAATCGGGGCGGGCATCGTCGACGCTTTCCTCGCCGAGGGTGCAACGGTCGTCTGCGCCGATCTGAGCGTGCCTGAAGGCTTACAGCAGTCAGGAGAGCGCCACTGGTCGGTACGTCTCGATGTCAGCGATGAGGCTGCCGTGGAGGGCGTTTTGGATGCTGTCTCCGAGGCCGTAGGCACGATCGATATCGCGGTGACGGCGGCCGGCACCTCGACCATGGGATTCGCGACGGAAACCACAGGGGCGGATTGGGACCGCAATCTCGACGTCAACGCGAAGGGGTCGTTTCTTGTCGCCAGAGGCGTGGCGAGCCGGCTCATCGCCGAGAGCCGCACCGGACGCATCATCTTCATCTCATCGCAGGCCGGAAAGAACGGCTACCGCGGGATGACCGCCTATGTCGCGTCGAAGCACGCGGTGATGGGCGTGACGAAGACGATGGCTACCGAGCTCGCACCCCGCGGCATCACGGTGAACGCGATCTGCCCTGGCATCATCGAGACGCCGATGAAGCACCGTGAACGCGTCGAAGGCGGTGCGCTTCGCGGCATGACCGCTGAGGAGGTCGCCGCGGAGGATCGTTCGCAGGTGCCGCTTGGGCGCACCGGTACGACCGAGGACGTCGCGGGTGTTGCCCTCTTCCTCGCCAGTGATCTGGCCAACTACATGACCGGCCAGGGACTCAACGTCACCGGCGGCATGACAATGCACTGAGCCTGGCTCAGGCGGGCGGCTTTCCTTCATCGGATGTCGCGTCATCGGATGCCGCATCATCGGATGCCGCGTCTTCGGATGCGACAGCATCCGTGCCCTGCGCGGCGGCGTTGGCTGCTTCTTCGGCATCCAGCTCTTCGCGCACCTCTTCGCGGTAGCGCACACGGCGGATACGGCGGTTCATGTCCCAGATGAGCAAGATGACGGCAATCAGCACGATGATGATGACAGCGAACCCGGCAGGCCCTGGAGTGACAGAGTTCGGGTCGACGGTCATCGACGGCGTCGGAATCGGAGTCTCTGCAGCGAAGATCACCATCAAGTGTCCACCTCTCATTCGCAGGTCGCGTACCCTGGAACTACCAGCCTAACGACCGAAAGACCCACCACGTGACGACCGCACTCGAACTCGACAAGCGATACGGTCGCGGCCGCAAACGGCGAATGCCGTGGATCATCGGCGGAGTAATCGCACTGGCCGTGGTCGCCATCGCCGGGTGGATGACCGTCAGCCAATCGATGAACTCCGTCGGCGCCAACGATCTCGGCTACGAAGTGGTCGACGAGCACAGCGTGACAGTGCATTTCCAGGTCAGCGCGACGCAGGGAAAAGACGTCGTCTGCGCGGTCGAGGCACTGGATGAGGAGTTCGGCGTTGTCGGCTGGAAGGTCGTGGAGATCCCAGGCGGCGACAGCCATACGCAGCAGCTCAGCACCACCGTTCCGACTGTGTCAGAGGCGACCACAGGTTTGGTGAACACCTGCTGGATCGCGTAGAATCCCCTAAGACGACCGACGCCCTGGCCCATTGCCGGGGCGTCTTGGCATATCCCCCACCGCCCTGAAGGGCGTTCGCACAAAAGGAGCACGCTGTGTCCACAGACGCTCAGGTACCGTTCCTCACGCAGGAAGCCTACGATCGACTCGTCGCCGAGCTCGAGCAGCGCTCCACGCTCGGTCGCGACGAGATTGCGAAACGCATTGAAGCGGCTCGCGAAGAAGGCGACCTCAAGGAGAACGGCGGCTACCACGCTGCAAAGGATGAGCAGGGCAAGCAGGAAGCCCGCATCCGCACTCTGGAGCAGCTCCTCAAGACCGCTAAGGTCGGCGTCGCGCCCGCGAGCCGTGGCATCGTCGAGCCGGGAACCGTCGTCACGGCTATCGTCGCCGGAGGCGAAGAGACCTTCTTGCTCGGCAGCCGCGAGATCGCCGGTGGCACTGACCTGGATGTCTACAGCGAAGCCAGCCCCCTGGGCCAGGCCATTCTCGGCCTGAAGGTCGGCGCAAAGACCAGCTACGAGGCTCCCAGCGGAAAGCCGATCGCGGTAGAGGTTGTGAAGGTCGACACCTTCTCCGGCTGACACCCCGCACCAGGATCGAACACGACACGTCTGCCCGGAGAGGGGCCACGCGCCCAGAGGCTCCAGGCAGCGCGTAGCGATGTCTGGAGTGGGCGTGGGGATTAATCCGGGATGACCTCCGGGTTGTAACCGGCGTGGCGGAGCGTGTCGAGCGTCAGCTCGGTGTGCTCCGCCCCTCTTGTCTCAATACTCAACTGCAGGCTCACCTGGCTGATCTGCAGGCCCTGCCCGTGCCTGGTGTGCATGACCTCCATCACGTTGGCACCTGCCTGCGAGACGAGCTCAGAGACGCGTGCCAACTGACCGGGGCGGTCGGGCAGCGGGATGCGGATGGTCAGATAACGACCGGATGCTGCCAGCCCGTGTGACACGACACGTTGCAGCAGCAGCGGGTCGATATTGCCTCCCGAGAGCACTGCCATGGTCTTTCCGGTGCCGGAGATCTTCCCGGCGAGGATCGCGGCGACGCCGACCGCCCCTGCGGGCTCGGCGACGACCTTGGCCTGCTCGAGCAGGATAAGAATCGCCCGTGCGATGTCATCGTCGGTCACTGTGACGACTTCGTCGACGAGCTCCTTGATGATCTCGAAGGGCACGTCGCCGGGCCGAGAGACCAGGATGCCATCGGCGATGGTCGGCTGCGTCACGATCTCGATCGGATGCCCCGCCGCAAGCGACAACGGCATCGCGGCGGCGTTCTCTGCCTGCACACCGATGATCCGCACCGTGCGGCCGATCTTCGCCGCCGCAGCCTTCACCGCCGCAGCAACCCCGGCGATGAGGCCTCCCCCGCCGATGCCGACGAGGATCGTGTCGACATCAGGAGCATCCTCGATCAGCTCGAGGCCGAGCGTACCTTGCCCGATCACGATGTCGCGATGGTCGAAGGGATGGATCATCACCGCGCCAGTGCGTTCGGCGAACTCCGCGGCGAGTCGCAGAGATGTCGCGACGGTCTCGCCCTCCAGCACGACCTCGGCGCCGTAGCCACGAGTCGCGAGCAGTTTCGGCACGGGTACGCCCAACGGCATGAAGATCGTCGCCGCGATCCCGAGCGCCTGCGCCGCGAGTGCCACGCCCTGGGCGTGGTTGCCGGCTGATGCCGCGACCACACCCCGGGAGCGTTCTTCTTCGGTGAGCTGCGACAGTCGGTACGCAGCCCCGCGAATCTTGAACGAGCCGGTGCGCTGAAGGTTCTCCATCTTGAGTACGACGGTTTCACCGAGAATGTCAGACAGCGCCCTGGACGGCAGCGTCGGCGTATGGGAGATCACGCCCGCCAGCCCCCGTGCGGCTTCCTCGAACTCGGCCAGACTGGGGACTGCACTCATGTATTCCTCCGTCGCCGCTCCCGCGGCACTGTACTCCAGATCAGATCACCGGCAGGTTGCCTGCCGGTCTTCCATGAACCACTGCTGATCGTGACGGCAACAACGTTGACGAACGCGGCCAGCGGCACGGCGAACAGCGCGCCGGGGATGCCTGCGACCATCGAACCGCCGGCGACTACCAGAACCACGGCGAGCGGATGCACCTTCACCGCGGATCCCATCAGGATCGGCTGCAGAACGTGACCCTCGAGTTGCTGCACGCCGATCACGACGACGAGCATCCACAAGGCGTTCCATGGGTCGTTGTAGACGAGCGCGAGGAATACCGCCACCGCACCAGTGGCCACCGCACCAACGATCGGAATGAACGCACCAAGGAAGACCAGCACTGCCACGGGAATCGCCAGGGGGACGCCGAGGAGAAACGCACCGAGTCCGATGCCAATCGAGTCGATTGTGGCGACCAGCAGCTGAGTCTTCGCGTAGTTGACGACCGTCCGCCAGCCATTGCGTGCCGCGGCGTCGACCGCCGGTCGCGCGTCGCGCGGGAACAGCTTCGTCGTCCAACGCCAGATGCCACCGCCGTCTGCGAGCAGGCAGATCAGGACGAAGGCGGTCAGCAGAGTACCGATAACCACATGCCCGGCCGTAGAGCCGATCGCGAGCGCACCGGACCACAGCAGCTCGGCCTGCTGCTGGATCAGCGCGAAGCCCTGGTCGATGTACTGCTGAATCTGATCTGCCGACAGGTGCAGCGGGCCGCTCATCAGATATTGCCGGAACTCGTCGACGGCTCGCAGGGTGCTCTCCTGCACCGAGGGCCATTCGCGAGCAACCTGCCAACCGACAAGCCAGAGCAGCCCGGCCACGATTGCGAGTGTTCCGAGCAGGGCGATGACGATCGCGAGCCAGCGGGGGAAGCGCTTACGTAACATCAGATCGAAGGCCGGCCACAGCAGCGCTGTGATGAGGATGCCGATCAGTATCGGGATCACGAGGAGCTTCAGCTGAATGACCAGCCAGATGATCACCCCTGCCGCCGCCGCGACCAGGAGCAGTCGCCAGGCGTAGCTCGCGGTGATCCGCAAAGCGAGAGGCACAGCGTTGTCGGCTTCTGTCGAGACCGTGCGCTCGGTCGGCATACGACCCCACAGAAGATCGCGCTTGCGAGGGCGCTGCTCATCCGTCATGTCGTCAGTCTAATGGCGGTACTGAGTGCTCGCTGTGACTGCTGGCAGTCGCGTTGTCCGGACCGGGCGATACGCTGACCAGGTGTCCGATACCCTCAGCGCCGCACAGGCTCGTCGTGTTGCTCTTGCTGCCCAGGGATTCACCCGACGCCGTCCGGCGACCGCGGTGGCGGCGCGTCATATGCACCGGGCGATGGAGCGGCTCGGCGTGTTGCAGATCGACTCGGTGAACGTCTTCGCACGCAGCCATTACCTCCCGTTGTTCTCGCGCCTTGGCAGCTATGATCCGGCACTTCTCGACCGCGTCTTCCTGGCTCGCACCACCCATTACGTGGAGTACCTCGCCCATGAGGCGACTTTCGTGCCGGTCGATGACTGGGCGCTCTGGCGATTCCGAATGGACGCGTTCCGCTCCCGTTGGGAAGCCGATCCGGAGTCGTGGATGAGTCAGAACGCCCGCACACTCGCATGGGTCAAGGACGAGCTGCGTGGTCGTGGGCCGTTGCGTCCGGCGCAGCTGAGGGCAGACGCACCTCGCGAGCGTGGCACCTGGTGGGACTGGGATGACGTGAAGCTCGCGCTCGAGCACCTCTGGCGTACCGGAGACGTCGCCATCAGCGGCCGCCGCGGGTTCGAGCGGCAGTACGCACTCGAAGAGCAGGTGATCCCCGATGAAGCCCGCGAGCGAGTGGTTCCCCGCGACGACGCGATCCGCGAACTCGTGCACCGCGCGGCGCGATCCACCGGCGTCGCCACCGAATCCGATCTCGCCGACTACTATCGCATCCGCGATCGCAAGGCCGTTCGACAGGCTGTCGACGAGCTCGTCGACAGTGGGGACCTTCAACCGGTGGATGTGCGCGGGTGGGAGCGAGGCGGTCGACCGGTTCCCGCATGGCTGCACCGAGACGCTGTGCTCCCCCGCCAAGTGAATGCCGTCGCGATCCTTACCCCGTTCGACCCTGTCGTCTGGTTCCGGGAGAGGGCGCTGCGCGCATTCGCTCTCGACTACCGCATCGAGATCTACGTACCGGCGCACAAACGCCGTTACGGCTACTACTCCTTGCCGGTACTCGTCGGCGATCGCATCGTCGCACGAGTCGATCTCAAGGCTGATCGGGCGTCGTCCACGCTGCAGGTGCAGTCCGCCTGGTGGGAGCCGCAGGCTCGCCCCGGCGACGCCGAGCCGATCGCGCGTGAGCTCGCGCTCGCGGCGACGTGGCAGGGCTTGGAGAATGTGTCGGTATCTGGGTGGGGAGACGCGGCGGAGGCCGTGGCAGCAGCCTTGCACGTCGCACGCGGCGGCGTGCAACGCCATGTACACGCACGGGAGTCAGCATGAAGCGGCGCACGATCTGGATCGTCGCAGCTGCGGCGGCGGCTGTCGTGGCACTAGCGGCGCTGGTCTGGTTTCTGCTGCCGCGCGGCAGCAGCGCTGAGGACCAGGCCCTGGCATACTTCCACGCGCTCGCAGACGGCGATCTGGAGGCCGTGCAGGCCTCCGGTGTCGAGACGTCAGAGCAGGCGGCATCCGCTTTCCTCGCCGCCAGCGCGCATCTCAGCGAGGCCACCGTCGAATCCTCGGCCGAGGATGAATCGTCGACGCTCGTCACGGTCTCGTACGTGTTGGGTGACGAGCAGTTCACCGCCGAGCTCTCGATGATCAACCAGGCCGGCAGATGGGTGCCGGAGGCCGCGTCCGCGCTGGGCGCCGTGCAGTTCAACGTGCCGGTCAGCATCGGTGATGCCGCGTTGACGGCCGATTCTGCGGTGTCGCTGTTACCCGCCGAGTATGCGGTCGTCGCGGTTCCTGCCGCTTTCTTGGACGCACACGCCGCGCTCCAGATTCTGCCCGGGAGCTCACAGGAGATCGAGCTGCACGCAGCTCTTCGACCGGAGGCCACTGAACTGGCGCAAGCGCAGCTCGACGACTATCTGAAAATCTGCACGGCAACCGCTGCACACGTTCCCGCATCCTGCGGCATGGTCATCCCCTGGGCTGCAGACTTCAGTGCGGTGAGCGAGATCAGTTACCGCATCGACCACACACCGACCATTGCGCTCACACCGACTTCATTCCACGCAGATGGCGGCGCACTCGTCGCGACGGTCACCGGCACAGCGCTCGATGGCTCGGCGAAGTCGCTGACCTACCGCACCCTGACGTGGGCGCTGCGCGGTGACGTGACTTTCACCGCTGACGACATCGTGCTGTCTGTGTGGTGACGGGCGGAACTAGAACTGTACGCGCGGCGGCTCGGCGATTGTTGCGCTGTCTGCAACCTCGAAGAATTCCCGCTCGTTGAAGCCGAGGCCCCTGGCGAACAGGTTGTTCGGGAATACCTTGATCTTCGTGTTCAACTCGCGCACGCCGCCGTTGTAGAAGCGGCGAGCCGCCTGGATCTTGTCTTCGGTGTCGACGAGGGCATGCTGCACCTGAAGGAAGTTCTGGCTGGCTTGCAGCTGCGGGTATGCCTCGGCAACTGCGAACAGACTCTTGAGCGCCTGCTGCAGGTGGCCTTCGGCGATGCCTGCCTCACCGGGGCTGCCCGCGGACAGGGTCTCTGCACGGGCGCGCGTAACGTTCTCGAATACGGCCTTCTCGTGCGAGGCATATCCCTTGACCGTCTCAATGAGGTTCGGGATGAGGTCGGCTCGTCTTTTGAGCTGCACCGTGATGCCGCTCCAGGCCTCGTCGACACGGACGTTCAGCTGCACGAGGGAGTTATACGTCGCCCAGAAGTAGATGCCGATGAGCACCAGTACTGCAACGACAATCAGAACCGGAATGAGCCATTCCATGGCGCGTAACCCCCTAGAGCCGAATTTCTTTTCATACTATCCACGCAGTCTGCATGTGAACTGGGTGACGCGTCACGCACCCAGAATTCGATCGAGATATCGGTTCGCAAACCGGCGTTCGGGGTCCATCCGGTCGCGCAGCGTCACGAAGTCATCGAAGCGTGGATAGCGCTCGCGCAACTGCTCCGCGTTCAGCGTGTGCAGCTTTCCCCAGTGCGGGCGCCCACCGTGTTCGAGACAGATCTGTTCGACGGCCTCAAAATATTCCGTCGGGTCAGCGCGCCAGTATCTGTGCACCGCGAGGTAGCCACTGGCACGACCATGCGCAGTGGACAACCATCGATCATCCGCAGCGGCGAAGCGCACCTCGATCGGGAACTCGATCTTCCAACCACGCTGGGCAATCAGCTTCTGCACTGCGCGAAACGCCGGAACGACATTCTCCGCAGGCAGGGCGTATTCCATCTCACGGAACCGTACAGTGCGACTCTGCGTCAGCACCGTATGTGAACGGTCGGTGTAATCGCGATCTCCGGTGAGTGTCACTGCCAGCCTGCTGAATGGCGGCGTGATCGCCGGAACCACGTGCCCGGCCGCGCACACCACCCGGTACACGCCGTTGGACAGCAGAGTCTCATCGATCCAGCGTCCGACGCGCGGCAGCGGATGGCGCGGGGCCGATTCCGGCAGGCGCGTCTGACGCTTCGTCAGCGCGACATCGGTGTGTGGGAACCAGTAGAACTCGAAATGATCGGACGCTGCGACACGCTCATCCAACGTCGCCAGCACATCCTCGATGGGCGCGGGCTCGTCGATCGAGTGCATCACGAACGCCGGTACACATTGCAGCGTGACGTCGACGAGGATGCCGAGGGCGCCGAGCCCGAGCGCCACGGCAGGCAGCAGCTCCGCGTTCTCCTCCTCGTTGATCTCTAGGAACTCACCGTCGGCTGTGATCAGGGTCACCGCGACCACCTGTGTGGCAAGTCCCCCGAACCTCGCACCCGTGCCGTGCGTTCCTGTGGAGATCGCACCCGATATCGACTGGCGATCGATGTCTCCGAGATTCTGCATCGCGAGCCCATGCGGAGCGAGCAGTCCCGGGATTCGATGCAGGCGAGTGCCGGCGAGCAGCGTCACACGCGCGCGCGGGGAGTCGACAGACACCAGTCCCTGCATGTCATCAAGTTCCAGCAGCACACCGGGTGCCACGGCGATGCCGGTGAAGCTGTGACCCGCGCCGACAGCCTTGATCGGTAGCTTGTGCGCGATCGCCGCGTGCACGGCGCGCTGCACGCCTTCTGGTGAGCGCGGACGTTCTATGCGAGCAGGTCGGACGCGGGCCGAGCGGGCCCAGTTCTGCCAGGTACCGCCGGGTCGTGTCACAGAAAAGCCTTTCCTTCGCCGCGATAGGTGGGCAGCTCGTCGATCACCTCGGCGCCGGAGACAAGGTGGTACGCATTAATGTGCTCGGCGGGCTCACCGCTCTTGGAGTGCCGGAACCAGACCCGGTCGCCGATCTTCAGATGGCGTGCTGCGGCGCCCTGCAACGGCGTCTGCACTTCGCCCGCCGCTTCTCTGGGCAGTGCGCGCAGCCCCTCGGGCCATACTGCCAACGGCTGTCGCGAGGCGACGGCGGGGCCGGAGGCAATCCACCCTCCGCCGAGCACCGTGGCGATGTCTTCTGTCGGACGGCGCACAACGTCAAAGGCGAACGCGGTCGCCGGCGCTGGCCGAAACGAGCGGTAACCATCGAACAGATGCCCGCCGAGCAGGCCGCTGCCAGCGGATGCCTCGGTGACCGACTCATCGCTGCCGGTGAACTCCAGCGAGCCGGTACCACCGCCGTTGAGAAATTCCAGCGGCGCGATCTCGGTGAGCGCGTCTGCGATCTCGGCGCGGCGCGTGCGCAGCTCACTGCGGGAGCGAGCCTGCACCATCCGAATGAGCGGCGCGTCCGGACCGTTATCGCCCTGACCGGCGATCTGAGCCTCGTACATCTGCAGACCGACCAGCTGAAAGCCGGGACGCCGCGTGATCATCCGAGCGAAGCGGGCGACCTCGGCAGCGGTGAACAGGGGCGAACGGCGCACACCGATGTGCCCGAGCGCCGCCGATCGCCATGACGCATCAGCATCAATGGCGACGCGAATCGTTTCACGCTGGCCCGCAGCGGCGATGCTGTCGATGAAATCGAGGTGCGCCACGTCGTCGACCATCAGTGTGATCCGTGACGCCGCGACCTCGTCATGAACAAGTCGCTCAAGGCCCGCGCGATCGACCGTCGGATAGCCGAGCACGATGTCATCGTGGGCCTCACAGAGCCAGAGCGCCTCGGCGAGTGAGAAGGAGAGGATGCCGTGGTACCCGGGGATCCTCAGCACCGCGTCGAGCACCCCGCGAACACGCACAGATTTTGATGCGACGCGGATTGGGATGCCTCCGGAGCGCACCAGCAGATCCATCGCGTTGTGCCGAAGCGCATCAAGATCGATGACGGCGACGGGCGCCGCGAGGTGAGAGGTGGCATCCGTCAGTCGCGGCCACCAGCGGCCAGGATGTTCCCAGGAGCGGGTGTCTGCGGACGTCGATGTCGCGGTGAGGTCAAGCACTCCCCCACCCTACGACGTCACGGGACGACGTCACAGGATCTCCTGCGCAGATAGGCTGGTGAATGCACGCCCCCATATCCCAATGGCAGAGGAAGGCGACTTAAAATCGCTTCAGTCTGGGTTCGAGTCCCAGTGGGGGCACCACAGTCTTACACCGCTCTACACCGGCTTACGCCGCCGAGAACGCAAAATCCGCCCTTCCCGTGTGCAGGGAAGGGCGGATTGCGTGTTTTGGAAGTTACTCTGCGGCGGCTGTCTTCGCAGCGGGCTTCTTGGCAGGAGCCTTCTTCGCCGGTGCGACCTTCTCCGCCGTCGATGCCGCGGCGTTGTCAGCCACAACCTTCTTGGCGGGGGCCTTCTTCGCGGCAGGCTTCTTAGCAACCGGCTTCTTCTCAGCAGGCTTCTCGTCTGCCTTCACCGCAGCAGGCTTCGCCTGAGCGGGCTTCGCGGCCGCAGGCTTGGCCTCAGCAGGCTTCGCAGGTGCCGAGGCATCCGATGCCGGGCGCGGACGCGAAGCGAACTCCTCGAAGAACGCACGCGGTTCCTGAACCTTCTCAAGGTTCACGATGTCGCGATCGAGCCACAGGTTGTTCCACCAGCCCCACAGCACGCGGAACTTGCGCTCCCACGTCGGCATGGCCAGGCCGTGGTAGCCACGGTGTGCGATCCAGGCGAGGAAGCCCTTGAGCGCGAACTTCCCAGACTGGAAGACGCCGGTACCGAGGCCGAGGCCTGCGACAGCGCCGAGGTTCTTGTGCACGTAGTTCACCGGCTCTTCGCCGCGAAGCACAGCGATGAGGTTCTTGGCGAGACGCTTGGCCTGGCGCACGGCGTGCTGTGCGTTCGGAACGCAGAAGCCGCCGACGCCGCCGCCGGTCAGGTCGGGAACAGCCGAAACATCACCCGCGGTCCACGCGCCTTCAACAACCTTGCCGTCAGCGTCGATGACGCGCAGCGTGGCCTCGGCACGGATGCGACCGCGTTCTTCTGTGGGCAGATCGCCGGCACGTACCACCTGCGGGTTGGCCATGACTCCGGCCGTCCACACGATGATGTCGCTCGGGATGACTTCGCCGGTGGAGATCTGCACGTCACCGTTGACAGCTCCGGTCACCTGAGTGTCCAAATGCACATTGGCGCCGCGCTTGGCGAGGTCCTTGAGGACCCATTCGCTGGTCTGCTGCGAAACCTCGGGCATGATGCGCCCCATGGCCTCGATGAGGTGGAAGTGCGTCTCCTCGAAGGAGAGCTGCGGGTAGCGCTTGAGGAGAGCAGAAGCGAAGGATCGCAGCTCGGCAAAAGTCTCGATGCCAGCAAAGCCACCACCGACGACCACGACTGTCAGCAGTCGTTCGCGCTCGGGGCCAGCAGGCATTGCGGCTGCCTTGTCGAAGTTCGACAGCAATTTGTCACGAACCCAGACGGCCTCTTCGATCGACTTCATGCCGATCGCGTTGTCGGCGATGCCAGGGATCGGGAAGGTACGAGAGACAGACCCTGCGGTGACGACGATCTGGTCGTACTCGAACTCGTATGCCGCGCCCTCAGCCGGGGTGATGGTGGCAACCTTGTTCGCGTGGTCGATCTTGGTGACCTTCGCGGCGACCACATTCGTACGCTTGAGGTGACGACGAGTAGCAACCACCGCGTGCCGTGGTTCGATCGATCCTGCTGCGACCTCCGGGAGGAAGGGCAGGTAAGTCATATACGGAAGCGGGTCGACCATGGTGACTTCGGCTTCACGCTTGCGGAGCTGCTTTTCGAGCTTCCACGCTGTATAGAAACCCGCGTAGCCGCCGCCGACGATCAGAATCTTGGGCACAGTGCTGTTCTCAGGCACAGAGGGATAACTCCTAGTCAGGCTGCTGGCGTGCGTTTACTGCGCGCCGATCGGATGAGCCGGGCAGCTGCGGTGACGCCTAGCCCCACAAGAATACCAGGCACAGTGAGTGCAATGAGCGGCAGGGTACCGTATCGCAAAGATTCAGCGCTCGGAAGCAGCGGCGAACCCGGCTCTGTGGGCGGCTCAGCCGCCGGAAGCGCCTCGACTTCGACAGGTGTGATCTCGGGGTCTGGCTGCGGTTCTGCGTCCGCGCGGCGGAACAGCCGGATCCACTCCGCGAGATCCCCCATCGGGTTCGCGTCCACGAGGGGAACGGATGCTGACACCGCAGCAGAGGCGTCCAGAAGTCCATAGCCGTAGTTCGGGTCCGGAACTTCCGTGATCTCTTCCACCTGGATCGCCGTCTTGATGATGCGGTTGATCACGTTCGCAGCATCCAACTCTGGGTGCGCAGCCCGGACCAGCGCGGCCGCACCCGCCACGATCGGGGCGGCGCCACTCGTGCCGTCCCACCACGGCTTCAGAGTGCCGTCAGCGGAGATGCCGAGCAGTCCCTCGCTGGGTGCCGAGATGCCGATCGTGATGCCCTGGGTGGAGGCCTCACGACTTGCTGTGCCGGTCTGGTCGACACCGCCAACGGTGAGCACACCGGGAATGGTGGCGGGGGCGCCGACGACCGAGGTGCCGCTACCGCGGTTGCCTGCCGCGACCACGACGACGACGTCGTGCTCGTAGGCATACATGAACGCCTCGTCCCAGCTCTGGTCCCAGTCCAACGTGTTCGTCGTGAACGACATGTTGATGACGTCTGCACCGTTGTCGACAGCCCAGCGGATGCCGGTTGCCACCTGTTCGACGAACGGCACGACAGCTGCGTCGCCGAAGCCCACCGAGATCGAGAGCAGATTCGCCTCGGGTGCAACGCCGATCATTCCGGTGCCGTCGGCTTTGCCTCGGCCTGCCGCGAGCGAGGCGACCCAGGATCCGTGGTCGGGGTCTACGGCGCCGACGGCCGAGCGTCCGTCTGGCGTGCCGCTTCCGGAGACGTCTATGCCCCCGGTGACAGCTTCACCGAAGGTGAGCGGTACCTTGCCGACGCCGGTGTCGATGATCGCGATCGTCACACCCTTGCCGCGCGTCGTGTACCAGGCCTCGCGGAAACCAGCGCCGTCGAGCCAGTACTCCTTCGCGCGCACTGGGTCGGACGGGTCGTCAGCGACGGGTGGTGGTGCCACTGTCGGTGTCGGCGTCGGCGTGGGAGACGGCTCGGGCGTAGGTGTGCCGGCAGCACCAGTGAGCAAGACGGATGCCGCCACTGCCGCAATCGCGACGGTGCCACGCAGCGTCCGCATCAGCGTCATGCGATCGCTGCCCCTGGCTCATCGCACTGGCAGCGCTCGGGAGACCACGAGGAACGCTCGAGCGCGGCATCGCCGATCGGGTTCACTCCGGGACCGGCCGCGAGTGCATGGCCGGCAAGTGCGTGCAGGCACTTCACGCGTGTGGGCATGCCACCGGCGGAGATGCCGTCAATTTCGGGCACTTCACCGAACTGCGCGCGGTCTGCCTGGTACGCCTCATGCGCGGCATGATAGGCGGCCGCGACCGCCTCATCCTCTACAAGGAGGGCTGCGAGCTCAGGCATCACCAGGGTGGCCTCAAGCGTCGACATCGCGGCAGTCGCTGCCGGGTGAGTCAGGTAATAGAACGTCGGAAACGGCGAGCCGTCTGGCAGACGCGGGCTCGTGGCGACGACCGTGGGGTTGCCGCAGACGCACCGCGCAGCGATACCGATCACACCGCGCGCCTGCCTACCGAGCTGCGCCGATACGACGTCGATCTCGGCAGATGTGGGAGGGTCGAAAGGCGGTGTCGTCACGATCCAAGCCTACGGGAGATGATCCTGTGGAAACCCCTACGGCGCTTCGCTGGCGGTCTGGGCGAGACCCGCGCCTGCGATCGTGCGCAGAAGCTGCGGCATCCAATCGGCCGGTGTCTGCGTGAGCTCATCGCTCACCGGAGCCTGCTCTTGAGGCAGGGCCGCCGGATCGAGGTCATTGTCAACGAGGTAGACCACTTCCCCCGGTTTGACGTAGTACAGGCGTTCGCGCGCTTGAGTGGTGATGTACGCCGGATCTTCCCAGCGCTCGCGCTCCTGCTCGAGCGCCTTGATCTCGCCAGCACTCACCTGCACGGACGCTTCGAGCGCCGCGATCTTCTGACGCTGATCGATGTAGGTGCCCAGCGTCGGCACAAGTACCCATGCGCCCAACACGACGAGCGAGAGCATGATGACCATGAATCCCGACAGCCGGATGCCGGAGGCCCATTCCCGAACGTCAACCTGAGGTCGAGAAGCCTGTGATCGAGAGGCCTGTGATCGAGAAGCCTGTGATCCAGAAGGGGAAGCCGGACGTCTCGTCATGGCTCCCCCTTCTCGTCTCAGTTCTTCAGTCGCTCTGCGCAGTCAGTGTTCAGCCCTGGAAACGGGGGAACGCCGAGCGGCCGGCGAACACCGCGGCCTCAGCGAGGTCTTCCTCGATGCGCAGAAGCTGGTTGTACTTCGCGACGCGCTCGCTGCGGGCGGGCGCACCTGTCTTGATCTGGCCAGCGTTCGTTGCGACAGCAAGGTCGGCGATCGTGGTGTCTTCGGTCTCGCCTGAACGGTGCGAGAGCATCGCCGTGTAGCCCGAGCGCTGGGCAAGGCTGACAGCGTCGAACGTCTCGGTGAGCGTACCGATCTGGTTGACCTTGACCAGCAGCGAGTTGGCAACGCCTCGCTTGATGCCGTCGGCCAGACGTGTCGGGTTGGTGACGAACAGGTCATCGCCAACGAGCTGCACCTTCGAGCCGAGGGCATCGGTGAGGAGCTTCCAGTTGTCCCAGTCGTCCTCGGCGAGCGCGTCCTCGATCGTGACGATCGGGAAGTCGTTGACCAGGCCGACGTAGTACTCGATCAGCTCGGGGCCTGACCAGTTCTTGTTGTCAAGGCGGTAGACACCATCCTTGAAGAACTCGGTCGCCGCGACGTCCAGGCCGAGGGCGATGTCCTTGCCCGGGGTGAAGCCAGCCTTCTCGATTGCTTTGATCAGGAACTCGAGACCTTCACGGTTGCTGGGCAGGTCGGGAGCGAAGCCACCCTCGTCGCCGAGGCCAGTGGCGTAGCCGGCAGCCTTCAGCTCGCCACGCAGTACGTGGTAGGTCTCCACGCCCCAGCGCAGCGACTCGGAGTAGCTCTCCGCGCCGATCGGTGCGATGAAGAACTCCTGCATGTCGATGCCATTGTCGGCGTGCTCGCCACCGTTGATGACGTTGAACAGCGGCACAGGCAGAACGTGCGCGTTCGGGCCACCGAGGTAGCGGTACAGCGGCAGGTCGGCGCTGTCAGCGGCGGCCTTGGCGACAGCGAGGCTGACGCCGAGGATGGCGTTTGCCCCGGTGCGCTGCTTGTTCTCGGTACCGTCGGTCTCGTTGAGGATCCCGTCGATGATGCGCTGTTCGCTGGCTTCAACACCCTCGATAGCCGGGCCGAGCTCGTCGATGACAGCCTCGACTGCCTTCAGGACACCCTTGCCGCCGTAACGGCTCTTGTCTCCATCGCGAAGCTCGTACGCCTCGAATGCGCCAGTGGATGCTCCGGAGGGGACGGCTGCGCGCTGAACGATGCCGTCGTCGAGGAGCACCTCCACCTCGACGGTTGGGTTGCCGCGTGAATCCAGAATCTCGCGTGCGCCTACAGCCTCAATGAGTGCCACGTATGTGCTCCTTGCTCAGAGAAAAGGTGGTTGTGGAGCGTCGTCGATCCGTGTTCAGTCTAGACCGCGGCATCCGTTCGTCACATGACGATTGCGAGCGCGATGCCATCCCACCCCTTGATGCCGACTGTCTGGAGAGCTGTGGCGTCAAAGCGCGAGTCCTCCCCCAGCATCCGCAGTGCGTCTCGCGTTCCGATGACGCGCGGATCGGTGGTGTCCTCACGCACGATCTCACCCTCGCGGCCGATGTTGTCGAGTATGACCACAGCACCAGAGCGTCCGAGCCGTGCAGCCCAGTCGAGGTAGATGGTGTTCGATTCTTTGTCAGCGTCGATGAAGACAAGATCGAACGGCTCGGATCCTTCGAGCGTGGGCAGCACATCTGCGGCGCGACCGATGCGGATCGCGACTCGATCGCCGATACCGGCCGCATCAATGCTGGCCCGTGCGATCGCCGCGTTTCCCGACTCTGCTTCGATCGTGGTCACAGTGCCGCCCTCACCGACCGCGCGGGCGAGCCAGATGGTCGAGTACCCACCGAGTGTGCCAATCTCGAGCACACGGCGTGCGCCGCTGATCCGAGCCATCAGATTCAGCAGCTTGCCGCTGACTGGGGCGACTTCGATGTCGGGAAGACCGGCGGCGCGCTGGGCGGCGAGGGCGGCATCCAGCGCCGGGTCGTGTCCGACGAGCGTGTCGGAGAGGAACTCGTCAGCGCGGCGCCAGTTCTCCACCGTTGGTTCAGTCATGAGCCCCACGTTACCCAGTCAGGGGCTGTTCCCACAGTGCCCCGTGACGTACCCGTACAGCGCGGCGCGTTGGGCGTCATCGGCGACGATCACGAACACGCCGGTCCGCGGCGTACTCGAAAGAATCGTGATGGACGCGGGGAAGCGCGTGCCGACTTTGTCCTCGACGACCGCGTGGGGATCGCACCGGGTGGGGACCACTCGAAGTTCGACCGACGCGGACGTTCCCGGCGTGACCGTGACCTGCGGATGCCAGGCCTCGTCGCCGCCATCGGGCGCCAGCAGCACCGTGCCGTCGACCGAATCGAGCACCACAGCATCCTCAGAATTCGCCGTGACGCGCATCTCGAGCACGGCGCCCTCGCCATTTGCTTCGACCATCACACCCTCCAGCGCAATGGTCGCCGTCTCGCTGAGCTGCTTCGCGAAGCACGCAGCCTCGATGTACGGGGAGACGAAGTCGAACGGGTCGGTGACGTCATAGGCGGCGACCGTCTCACCCTCGGATGTCGAGAATGTCAGCTGTGCCGTGCCGGACGCCGACTCGATGCCCACGTCGCAGTCGGGCGGTGGCACCTCGACGCGAAGTGCCCGTGCGGCTCCTGCCGGAATGTCGGTCGCGCGATCCCATTCCGCACCCGTTGCAAAACGCGGGTCAAGATACGAAGCCGTCAGCACACGAACGGTCTCCTCACCGTCGTTCTGCACCCGTATCGACACGAGTCCGCTGGCGATGTCCGTGCGTCCCTGGACGAGCGAGACAGTCACGCCATCCGGCGCGTTACGCTCGGGCGACGACGTACAGGCGCTGAGCAGCATCAATGACACCATCGCAGAGGCGACGAGCCATGCGCGTGACGCGGTGCGTGCCATGGCGACCTCCCGGAGTTCGGTGTCACCAAAACTAGTCACCCGCGGGTCCGGGCGGAATGCCTCTCAGCGGCGCGGTGCCGAGAGCATCCGTCCGACAGCGCCGTCCAGTTCCGGCTGACGACGGAACTGCCCGGTGAGAACCAGCACGACCGCGACGATCGCGCAGGTGATCCAGCCGGCGACTCCGAGTGGGCCCGCAAGTGCCATGTCGAAAGTCGTCCCCGCCGCATAGAACCACAAGATCATGGCGCCGGCCGCGTTCATTGCACCGTGGGCGAAGACGGCAGGCCACAGCGACGCCGAGCGCAGTCGCAGCCAGCCGAGCAGCACGCCCCACGCCACGCATCCTGCTGTCATGAGCAGAACGCCGGTGATGTCGGTGAGGCCGAAGTTGTAGCCGAGCAGGATGACCGGCGAGTGCCACAGTCCCCACACCGCACCGCTGATGAGCAACGACGGCCAGGTGCCGAGTGGACGCAGCGCGGGCAGCAGGAATCCACGCCAGCCGAGCTCTTCTCCGAAGGCGAGGAACGCATTGATCGTCGCGGCAGCGAACGGAATCGCGATCAGCTGGGAGAGGATGACGACGATCGCCGGCGGCGCCTCAACACCGGCAGGAAGGCCAGCTGCCAGCTGCTCGGCGAAGCCGGAGAAGTGTACGAGGTCGAGGGTGACCCAGCCGCACAGCGCGGCGACGGCGACGCTCGCGGCAACGACGACGACGGGGCCGAACAGACCGAGCACCATCATCCAGACCACGCGCTTGGCAGGACGCAGCGGCCAGATCCCAAGGAAACGCAGCCGCTCCCCCTTCGGCACTGGGCGCAAGACGAGCATGACAATCACCACAGCCAGCGCCGGCGTGAACATCATCACTGGAATGAGAATTCCGGCCAGCGGGTTCATGAGCCCGCTGTCCAGCCACAGTGGCAGGGCGACGAGCCAGGCGAGCCCCAGTGCAAGGACGACGAAGGCGATCGTGGCGATCGGGCGGATGCGAGTCATGAGTGTTCCTTGTTCATCGAAGAAGTGGGTTCGGTGCGGAGCGTTTCGAGTACTGCGGCAGCCTCTGATGCCCCGTCGAGCGTGACGACGAACACGCGTCCGTTGGACTGTGTGACCTGCAGGGCTTCACCTGTGCGCAGCACGATTCCTCGGCGGCCATCCATGCTGAGGCGCCAGCCCCAGCCGCCGAACTCTCGGAAGGGATCGATTTCGACTGTTTCAACTCGCTCGATGTCAGACAGCGGAATCTGCGTGCGGGGCCAGCCGAGCAAGGAGCGTGCCGACAGGCCGCGGGCGTTCACTCGGACACGGAAGGTCAGTGTGCTGCTGACGAGTAGAGCGATCACGACCGTGGCGACACCGTAGATCCACCAACCGGCGTCGCTCTCGGCGATCAGCATCGCGGCCCGGATGGCCAGGAACGCGACGGCCGCGAGGAGCACCACGACGCCGATACGGCTCATATTCGCTGTGCCGACCCAGACGAGTTTCTCTCCGGCAGCGAGGGGGATTCGCTCCGCGGCGGCTCCGTTCGGGGCGAAGACGCGAGGCGACTTCGGCTGCAGGAACCAACCCAGCACTGTGAAGCCGACGAGCACGATGAATCCGAGCACGATCCACAAGCCGATGCCGGGAGCGTCTGCAGCATCCGACAGTCCTCGCTGCACTCCGACGCTCACCACCGAGAGCAGCGAGATCATGCCTGCGGTGCCGAGGCTCACCCCACCCAGAAATCTCGGGGGCGACCACGCCTGCGCACGATCGGATTCTTTGGGTGGTAGCCGATGGCTGAACAGCGCCATCGCCCCAAAAAGCACCACAATACCGCCGCCAATTCCGATAGGCATCACGAGATAGGTCCAGCCTGGGCCGTACCCATCGACGCCGTCTGTCCCCCAGTGCGTGGCCGCCGGCTCCGGGATCTCCGGCAACCACGCAGCGATCACGACCGTGGCGAGGACGATGAGCGCCAGAGGCACGATCACCCCCACCCAAAGAAAGGCGGCGCGGGCTCTGCGGACGTCGTCAGTCATACGGGTGTCTCCTTGATGAGAGCGGCGAGAGTGGTCGGTGATATCCCAAGTCCCGCAGCGCGGGATACGAGGGCGATGATGTCGTGTGAGAGTTCGGCAAGCGGAGCGGCGGATGCCGAGATGACAGCGCCTCTCCCCCGGCGAAGATCAACAAGCCCCTCGTCGCGCAGCTGCTGGTAGGCACGCAACACGGTGTGCAGGTTGATCTCGAGTGCCTCAGCGAGCTCGCGGGCAGAGGGAAGCCGATGCCCCGGGGCCAGGCGCCCAGCCACGATGTCTGTGCGCACGGAGGAGGCGACCTGTTCGAAAAGCGGGCGGGAGCTTTCGACGTCGATCTTGATCAGCATCGTTCTCCCTTCCATTCGAACTTCTACTAATTCTAGTTTAACTAGAACAACTGTCACAACCCTCCACCGACTTTGTCGCGACGTGCACTCTCCGCCACACTGGCGAGATGAAGATCACTCCCCGACGCCTTGCGACCGGAATGAGCCTGTGGGCTCCGAACTTCTTCAGCGGCATCCGCATCCGCCGATTCAGTCACGACTGGACACACGCCACCGTCGAGCTGCATGTGAACCTCATCACCCGCAACTTCGTGAAAACTGCGTTCGGCGGGTCGATGTCGGCGATGACCGACCCGTACTTCTTCATGCTCGTGATGCACCAGCTCGGCCGTGATTACGTCGTGTGGGACACTCGCGGCGAAATCGAGTTCATCAAACCAGGGCGCGGCATGTTGACCGCGCACTTTCACGTCTCGCCAGAGAAAGCCGCCGAACTCCGCGAGCGCGCCAAGGGCGGCGCGAAGGTACTGGAGTGGTTCGAGACCGAGATCACCGACCGCGACGGCGATGTCGTAGCGAAGGTGCGCCGCGAGGTGTACATCCGCGAGAAGAAGCGCGTCACCGCGGCTCGCCAGAGCTGAGCACCATCCGTTCACCTGCACGTGCCACGATGACGGCATGGAACTCGCTCGTCGCCTGACGCTCACGGATGCCGTCGCCATCGGCCTCGGCTCGATGATCGGCGCCGGCGTCTTCTCGGTGTGGGGTCCGGCGATCGAGGTCGCCGGTTCCGGCCTGCTGATCGCACTCGCGATCGCCGCTGTCGTCGCATACTGCAACGCGGCATCCTCCGCCCAGCTGGCCGCCGTGCATCCGGTCGCCGGCGGCACTTACGCCTATGCCCGCGCAGAGATCGGCCCCTGGTGGGGTTTCATTGCCGGCTGGTGTTTCGTGATCGGCAAGGTCGCGAGCTGCGCCGCAATGGCGATGACGTTCGCCGCCTATGCCGCTCCTGCAGGCTGGGAACTCCCGGTCGCGATCGTCGCCGTCGGTGCGCTCGCCGCCGTGAACTGCTTTGGCGTCACACGCACGGCTCTTCTCACCCGCATCCTGGTCGTCGCCTCGCTGTTGGGTCTGGCCATCGTGGCAGCCGCGGGATTCACCGCCGCGCCCTCCGCCGTACCTGCGCCTCTGCCCGATCTCACCCTCTACGGCGTGCTGCAGGGCGCGGGTCTGCTGTTTTTCGCGTTCGCCGGCTACGCCCGCATCGCGACAATGGGCGAAGAGGTGACCAACCCCGCACGAAACATTCCGCGGGCGATCGCGATTGCCCTCACCGGAGCTCTGATCGTCTATGTCCTGATCGCGATCGTCGTGATCCTCACGCTCGGCGCTGATGCGGCGACGAGCACCGCGCCGCTGGCGGCTGTTGTGGATGCCGCTGGCTGGTCTGCCCTGGCGCCTGTCGTGCGGGTGGCAGCGGCCGCGGCATCCCTCGGTGCCCTGCTGGCATTGCTCACCGGAATCGGGCGGACGACGCTGGCGATGGCCAGGGAGTCCGATCTGCCCCGCTTCCTCGCGGTCGTCCATCCCCGCTGGCAGGTGCCATATCGCGCGGAGATCGTCATCGCCCTGATCGTCATCGGGATCGTGCTCGTCGCGGATCTGCGGAATGCGATCGGATTCTCATCTTTCGGCGTGCTGCTGTACTACCTGATCGCGAACGCCTCCGCATTCCGGCAGCAGCGAGCTGCGCGCCGCTATCCGCGATTCGTCCCGGTCATCGGCGCGCTTGGCTGCCTGGTGCTAGTGAACACGCTGCCGGTCCTGGCGTCGCTCATCGGCACAGGAGTCGTGATCATCGGGGTCGCGTATCGGATGCTGCGGCTGCGCGTGGCCCGCTGACTGGCGCCCGCCGGCACACTTGCAGTGCCGATGCACACCCGCAGGGCGACACGCCGCGGGATGGCCATGCATCCGTACGATCGCCCTGCAGGTGTGCAGGCGTGCAGGCACGCATGGCCGCGGTACCGAGGTCAAGACGCGCGGTAGGCGCTGGGCGCGATGCCCAGCACAGTCAGGAAGTCGTTCGTCAGATGGGCATGGTCGGCATAGCCGAGCTCTGCGGCGATCGTCGACAGGTCGGTTCCCGGATGCTCCCGCACGCACTGAGCCGCTTCCTGCAGTCGTCGGCGTCTGATCAGCGCCGCTGGTGGCAAGCCGACGTATCGGTGAGCGAGACGTTGCAGGGTGCGCACAGACATCGACAGCCGCGCTGCGGCTTCCTCAGCGCGGGTGATCGCGGAGTCAGCCATCAGCAGAGCAGACATCTCATTGGCTTGGCGCGCGACAGGCCCGATCTCGCCGACACGCTCGAGGAGCCACGCGCTGAAAGCCGTCACGGCATGTTCACGACCTACAGCTCCGCCCTCATCCATCGCCTGGGCCACAGCACTGTGCAGATCGCGCGCATCGAATCGTGTCGAGCGGTCACGGAGCGCGGACGGGTCCTCGATGAGAGCGGCAACGGCTGACGGTTTCAGCAGCGCACCAACTGCCCACCCTCGACCGGTGAGATCGCGATGCGATGCGCGGGTGGATGCTCCAGTGAGCTCGACGCCGCCCGCGTCCACCACGATGTTGAGTGCGGGGTACGCGACGACGTGCTGACGCGATGTGCGCCCGGGTTCGATGTTCCACTCCGGAATCCAGAACCATTCGACGAGTTCCGCAGCCTCCGCCGGCGGCAGCAGCCAGTGAAACTGAGGCAGCCGCGCCGGGTACAGAATTCCCCGCCACGCATCGATCATCCTCTGACGATAGTCATCGCGTCCGACATCGTGTCGCGAATCTCCAAGCGCAGCACGGGCCCCGATCCGTAGCGTGAAGGCATGAACACGACATCAGGCCTCACCGGCACTCACACCACGAACGGACGCCCGAACAACGCGACTTCTCTGACCCCTTTTCTCGCGATCCCTGGAGCCGCCGAGGCGGTCGGTTTCTACCGCGATGTCTTCGGCGCTACGGTCATCGACGTCACAGAGATGGGTGGAGTCGTCGTCCATGCAGATCTTGATTTCGGGCTCGGGTTGCTCCAGATCGGCGAGCCCACCCGGGATTACAAGCTCGTGCCGCCACCCACAGGCGACGACGACTGCTACTCGCTCGGCCTCTATGTCACCGATGTCGACACTGTCGTCGAGCGCGCCGTCGCGGCGGGCGCTCACGTGCGCGAACCGGCATCCGATTTTGTCTCAGGTGATCGCTTCGCGAGCATCCGCGATCCCTTCGGCGTGCGCTGGTCTCTGATGAGCCGCGTCGAGGACCTGTCTCCGGCAGAGAGCGCCAAGCGCGTCGAGGAGTGGGCCGCCGTGTTCAGCGCTGCAGGAGCACCTTCTGAAGAAGCTGCGGCCGAGATTCCAGCGCCATGACCACCGCCGGCAGCAGTGCCTCGGCCGTACGGCGGTAACCGGCCGCACTGGGGTGAAAGCGGTCCAAGCTGAACATCTCCTCCGATTGCTCGCGGAACGCGGGCCCCACCGCCTCACGCAGATCAACCGGCACCGCACCGGTGCGCCACGCGACTCTCGTCTGTTCGAGGGCGAGGCGTCGTGACATCCGCGACAGCAGCGCGCGCAGCGGCTGCGGCACCGGCTGCAGGGTGCCGAGGTCAGGGCACGTGCCGATCACGACGGCAGTGCCGGCATCCTGAAGCCGGGTGATTGCCTGCTCGAGTTGCTCGGCCGCGACGGAGGGCGGAATCAGGTGCGTGACGTCATTACCGCCGACGACGATCACCGCCACGTCGGCGCGGTAGTCGTCGGAAAGAGCATCGATCTGACTGGCGAGCGCCGATGACTCCGATCCGACGACTGCGACCGTTCGCAGGCGCACCGGCCGCTGCATCCGCTTGGCTGTGGCTTTCGCTATGCGCCCGCCGAGCGTCTCTTTTCGATGCTCAGCACCGAGACCTGCGGCCAGTGAGTCGCCGAGCAGCAACAACTCCACCGGCTGTCCGTTCAGCGAACGCGTCCACACTCGGTCGGCGTCGAGAGAATCCTCGCCGAGCGGCTTGCCAATGCGCCGACGCGCAATCGCTGCTTGGCGGGTGAGCAGTGTGTGTCCTCCGAACGCGATGGCTACGAACGCCGCTCCCACTACGAGGGCAACGCGAACCCGAGGCATGGACCCATTCGATCGCTCGACCGTGAACACGGCATGAACGTCGGTACACCTGTCAGTGGATTTTCACGGATGCCTGTCAGAACTCCTGGTTTCAACCGACAGGTGTGATTCTCGCCGACAGGTGTACTCGGCCGATGGAAGTGCTCAGCTCAGTGGCTTGATCTCCAGGGAACCCACTGCCGCGCCCGCCGAAATGGCCGCAAAACCGGTGTATCCGTCGGCTGCCGAACGTTCAAGAAGCGCCTTGAAGTTCTTCGTCCGACGCTCCAAGCGCACACGGGCGCCATCCTGAACGAGCGCAGCCTTGTGTGCGATGAGTTCGGAGACAGGAACGTCGGCATCGTGTACGAGCACAACGGCCCGCGCAGCGTCGCCGGCCTCTTCGGCAACGAGGTCGACGAGTCGCTCGAATCCGAGGGAGAAGCCGACCGCAGAGACCTGTTGCCCGAGGAATCGACCGATCATGCCGTCGTAGCGTCCGCCACCGCCGAGCGAGTAATCAACGGACGGATGCGTAAGTTCGAAGATTGTGCCGGTGTAGTAGCCCATGCCGCGGACGAGGAAAGGATCGAATGTCAGCGGGATATCCCCCTCGATCGCCCGGCCCACGGCAACGGCCTCGCCAATGCCGACCAGGTGCGCGACGATCTCGTCTGGCGCATTCTCCGGCAGCGCACTAAGGATCTGCCGTTCGCCGAATGGATTGAGCTCGTCGGTCTGCGGGCGGTTCAGGAATGCTTCGAAAGCGTCGACAGCGGATGCCGCTGCACCGCGTTCGCGCAACTCTTTCGCAACTCCGTCCGGGCCGATCTTGTCGAGCTTGTCGATCGTGATCAGCACGCCGGGGCGCTCTTCCTCGGTGAAGCCGAATGTGTCGAGCATCCAATCGAGCACGCGGCGGTCGTTGATCCGCACCGTCGCGCCCTCGAGCCCGAGCGCATCGACGACGTCGAGCGAGGCGACCATCAACTCCGCTTCGGCGCGCGCGGAGTCATCCCCAATGATGTCGATGTCGCACTGCATGAACTGGCGATAGCGCCCCTTCTGCGGACGCTCAGCACGCCAGACCGGACCGATCTGAATCGCACGGAACACACCCGGCAACTGTCCGCGGTTGCTCGCGTAGAACCGTGCGAGCGGAACCGTCAGGTCATAGCGGAGCCCGAGATCGGAAAGCGCGGCGGCATCATCTGCGCCCGCACGGATCGCCTCGGCATCCATCCCGCGACGCAGAACGTTGTAGGCCAGCTTCTCGTTGTCGCCGCCGATGCCTGCGTGCAGACGCGAGTACTCCTCCAGCGCCGGCGTCTCGATCTCGTCGAAGCCATGCGCGCGATAGCGTCCACGGATGACGGAGAGGACACGCTCACGGCGGGCCTTGTCGGCGGGGAGGATGTCGCGCATGCCGCGCGGCGGGTTCACAGTAGCCACGGCTCTATCTTTCCAGGTCTTGAGCCGGCCCGAGTTCCGTGCCGAACACGCCTCACCCCACCTCGGCCGCGCGGACCTCTGACTCCAGCAGCCGCAGGCGCTCGCGGAGAGCGCGCTCGGCATCCCAACCGTTGGCTCGGGCGTGCGAGGCCAGTGCGAGCAGCGCGTCGCCGAGTTCAGCTTCGGATGCCGGTGCGACCCCTTTGACAGACCCAGGTGCCGGAATCACGGAAGCGGCGCGCCCCACGAGCTTCTGGGCGAGCGCGAGCGCCGGCATTCCCCTCGGCACACCGTCCAGCACACTGAGTCGTGAGCGCTTCTCGGCGGCCTTGGCAGCGTTCCAGTGCACCAGCACCTCTTCCGGGGTGTTCGCGACTGAATCAGCGAACACATGCGGATGCCGACGCACCATCTTCTCGGTGAGAGTGTCTGCGACATCGTCGATGTCGAACGGATCGTCCGGATCTTGAGCGGCGATCGCCGCGTGGAACAGCACCTGCCAGAGTAGATCGCCGAGTTCTTCACGCAGGTCTGCTCGTGTGCCGTTCTCGACGGCATCGATCACCTCGTGCGATTCCTCGATCAGATACGGCACGAGGTCTCGGTGCGTGATCTGCTGCGACCAGACGCAGCGTTCGCGCACAGCCCGCATGGTCTCGGCCGCTTCGCGCAGCGCGTCAGGATGATCGGTCATCGTTCCCCCTCAGGACCCGTCAGGAACTCGCGGCCGTCACCCGACGATGCCACGCCGCACGCGACGACACCACGACTGCCGACAGCAACACAGAGATCAGCGATCCGACGAGAACACCGAGGATCGCCTGGTCCTTGGTGGCCGCGTCGTTCGCAAACGCGAGATTCGCCAGCAGCAGCGAGACCGTGAATCCGATACCGCCCAGGGTTCCTGCCGCGACCAGATCCAAGACGCGCATCTCAGATTTGCGGCCCCGGGATCCGATCCGAATCGCAATCCAGCCGAACAGGGTGATTCCGATGATCTTGCCGACCGGGAGCGCCACGGCGATGCCGAAGAATGCCGGAGACAGCTCAGTGGGTGCGAGAGCCGGAATGACGACGAACGCCGCAGCGAACGCGAAGATCGGCAGGATCGCGCCGTTGACCCAGGGTTCGAGAACGTGACGGGTGGGCATCGCCGGCGATTGCGCCATGGCGAGCCCCAACATCACGCCCGCGATGGTGGCGTGGATGCCGGACAGGAGAACGAGCCCCCACACCAACACCCCCAGGACGATCATCGCCGCCACGACGATCCAAGATCGCTTGGTCGGCAGCGTCCTCGACAGCACCGCAAAGACGGCCACACCGACCACTGCGAGCAAGAGATACAGCCAGTTCAGGTCGTGTGCGAAAAGCACCGCGATGAAAATGATGCCGATGATGTCGTCGAGAATCGCAAGCGCGAGCAGGAAGACGCGCACGGCCGGCGGCAGCCCCTTACCGAACACCGCGAGCACTCCGAGAGCGAAGGCGATATCGGTCGCCGTCGGAATCGGCCAGCCCGATGCCGTCTGGTCGCCGCCAGCGATCATCAGGTAGATGCCGATCGGGACGAGCACACCACCGGCAGCAGCAATCGCCGGCTGCAGCGCCTTGTGGAAGGAGTTCAACTCACCACGGGTCAGCTCGTACTGCAGCTCCATGGCGACGACGAAGAAGAAGATCGCGAGCAGGCCGTCTGAGATCCAGTGCGCGACCGACAGGTCAATCCCGACACCCGGGATCGCAATGTGAAATCCGAGTACCGCGTCGATCGGGCCGAAAGTCGGCAGATTCGCGAGAAGCAGCCCGAGCGCTGCGGCAAGCAGAAGCAGCACCGCAGGGAACTGTTGGGTGCGCAGAAGGTTTCTGGATTCAGACATCTCCCCCATGCTATGCCCGCCGATCACACCATTTCGGGCCTTCACATGGTCAGGAGCCCCCTCTGCCCGGGGATAACCTCGAATGGTGACCCCCGAGCCCACCAACACAGAGGCCATCCGCGTTATCGGCCGTTTCGAAGCCGGACGCGGGATTCCCGACGAGATGCGTGCGGACGTCCGCATGCTCGGCGCCCTTCTCGGCCAGGTGCTCCGCGAATGCGGCAGCCCAGGCCTGTTTGAAGACGTCGAACGCCTGCGCCTGGCCACGATCCAGGCATACGAAGAAGAGAGCACTCACGCGTTCGAACGCGCCACCGAGATCGCGGACTCGTTCACGGTCCAGCGCGCTGACGAAGTCGCTCGTGCGTTCACTTCCTACTTCCATCTCGTGAACCTCGCCGAGGAACACCAGCGCGTGCGCATCCTCCGTGAGCGGGCCGGCCGGCCCGGTCACGAAGACGCCGTTGACACGGTCGCCACTGCGTACGCACAGCTGCGCCGCGAGGTCGGCGACGAAGAAGCACAGCGCCGACTCGAAAGCCTGCGCTTCCAGCCGGTCTTCACGGCACACCCCACCGAGGCCCGCCGTCGCGCGGTATCCGCCAGCATCCGTCGCCTTTCGGAGCTGCTGACCCAGCACGACTCGACCAGCGAAGGCGGAGCCGAGCAGCACCGCGCACACCGCCGGATGCTGGAAGAAGTCGACACCCTCTGGCGCACGGCCCCTCTGCGGTCGAGTAAGCCCTCACCCACCGACGAGGTGCGTACGGTCATGTCGGTGTTCGATGAGACTCTCTTCACCACCGTCCCGCACGTTTACCGTCGTATCGACGATGCCCTCCGCGGCGAAGAGTCCGGCGCGAGCGCTCCGGTCGTTCCTGCCTTCGTACGGATCGGCTCGTGGGTCGGTGGTGACCGCGACGGCAACCCCTCCGTCACGGCATCCGTCACTCGCGAAGCCGCGCAGATCGCCTCCGACCACGTGCTTCGCGGCCTGGAGCGCGCGATCGATCGCATCGGCCGCGGCCTGACTCTCGACGCGGAAGGCACTCCCCCCAGCAGCACGGTCACCGCGATCTGGGAGGCGTTTTCTGCGTCCGACGAAACCACCGCCGCGGAGATCGCCGCACGTTCCCCCGAGGAGCCGCACCGTCGTGTGCTGCTGGCCCTCGCGCGTCGCGTCGCCGAGACCCGCCTCAGACTGGAAGGCGGATACGGCGCACCGGAGGAACTGCTCTCTGATCTGCGCGCCGTGCAGGAATCGCTCGCCGCATCCGGTGCGAAGCGCCACGCATTCGGCGGCATCCAGCATCTGATCTGGCAGGTTGAGACCTACGGTTTCCACCTCACCGAGCTCGAGGTGCGCCAGCACTCGCAGGTGCATCGTGAGGCTCTCGCAGAGCTCGAGGCGGGCGGCGAACTCAGCGAGCGGACCGAGGAGGTCCTCGAGGTCTTCCGCGCGGTCGCTGAGATCCAACGCACCTATGGCCTGCGTGCCGCGGGCCGCTATGTCGTGTCGTTCACGACATCGGCCGCCGACCTCGCAAACGTGCACCGTCTCGCTCGCTACGCGCTCGGCGATAACGTTCCGGCTCTCGACGTCGTGCCGCTGTTCGAGACCTTCGCCGACCTGCAGGCAGCCCCCGGGATCCTCGCCGAGGTCATCACGTTCCCGGAGTTCCAGGCGCGCCTGGCCGAGACGGGGAACCGCTTCGAGGTCATGCTCGGCTACTCTGACTCGTCGAAGGACGTCGGACCCGTCGCCGCGACACTCGCGCTCTATGAGGCGCAGGAAAAGATCGCCCTGTGGGCGAAGGATGCCGACATCGAGCTGACCCAGTTCCATGGCCGTGGTGGTGCTCTCGGTCGCGGTGGCGGCCCCGCCAACTCCGCGATCCTCGCGCAGCCGCCGCACTCCGTCGACGGACGTTTCAAGCTCACCGAGCAGGGCGAAACGATCTTCGCCCGCTACGGCGAGCCGGCGATCGCTATGCGACACATTGATCAGGTCGCCGCAGCCACACTGCTGGCATCCTCCCCTGGTGTCGAAGAGCGCACGAGCGGTGCTGCCGCACGCTTCGCTGACGTCGCGAACGTGATGGATGCCTCCTCGCGTGAGCGCTTCTTCTCTCTCGTGAAAGCAGAAGGATTTGCGCCCTGGTTCGCCACGGTGACCCCGCTGGAGGAGATCGGCCTGCTGGCCCTGGGCTCGCGCCCTGCCCGCCGAGGACTCTCCGTGGAGTCGTTGGAAGATCTACGTGCCATCCCGTGGGTATTCGCATGGACGCAGGCGCGCATCAACCTGGCCGGCTGGTTCGGTCTGGGAACGGCGCTCGAAGCGGTCGGGGACGAGGCTCTCCTCATCCAGGCCTACCGCGACTGGCCCCTGCTGCGCACCATGATCGACAACGTCGCGATGAGCCTGGCGAAGACAGACGAGCGTATCGCCCGTCGCTACCTCGCGCTCGGCGACCGCGACGACCTCGCACAGCTCGTTCTCGATGAGCTCACCCTCACAAAGGAATGGGTCATCCGCCTCACCGGTGGCAACGGGCTCCTCGAAAACAAGCCGATCCTGCAGCGAGCAGTGACGCTGCGCAGCCCCTATGTGGATGCGTTGTCGTTGCTGCAGCTGCGCGCTCTTCGTGAGCTGCGCTCCGCCGGACCGGCCGCCGCAGGATCCGGCACCGAAGACGAACAGCGTCGCCTGCTGCTGCTGTCGGTCAGCGGTGTCGCCGCAGGCCTACAGAACACCGGGTAACCGCCACCCGATCTTCGGTCGAAACACCGCGTGTCATCTCCCAGAATCCTGCGGGGTAAAGTGAGAACTCGTGCCCGACCCTGCACGCCTTCTTCACGCGACACGATCGCCCCTCAGCCATACTCTTCAGAAAGCCATTCCGCGTGACCACAACTCACCCCGAATTCCACCCGCTCGCCGACGCTGTGCAGCCCATCTTCGATACCGTGCTCGCCCGCAGCCCGTACGAGCCGGAGTTTCACCAGGCCGTGCACGAGGTACTGCACTCGATCGCGCCGGTGCTCGAGCAGCACCCGGAGTACGTCGAAGGCGGCATCCTGGAGCGACTGGTCGAGCCGGAGCGGCAGATCATGTTCCGTGTGCCGTGGGTGGATGACGCAGGCAAGCTGCACGTGAACCGCGGCTACCGCATCCAGTTCTCCTCCGTGCTCGGCCCGTACAAGGGCGGATTGCGCTTTCACCCTTCGGTGAACCTGTCGATCATCAAGTTCCTCGGCTTCGAGCAGATCTTTAAGAACGCGCTCACCGGTCAGGGCATCGGCGGCGGCAAGGGCGGAAGCGACTTCGACCCGCACGGCCGTTCCGACGCGGAGGTCATGCGCTTCTGCCAGTCGTTCATGAACGAGCTGTACCGCCACCTCGGCGAGCACACTGACGTTCCCGCAGGAGACATCGGTGTCGGTGGACGCGAGATCGGCTACCTCTTCGGCCAGTACCGCAAGGTCACCAACCGCCACGAGTCGGGAATGTTCACCGGCAAGGGCACCGGATGGGGCGGCGCCGAAGTACGCACCGAAGCCACAGGCTACGGCGCAGTGTTCTTCGCGCAGGAAATGCTCGCCGTGCACAACGAGTCACTGGAAGGCAAGCGCGTCGGCATCTCCGGCTCGGGTAACGTCGCGATCTACGCCATCCAGAAGGCCACTCAGCTCGGTGCGACTGCCGTCACGGCATCCGACTCTTCTGGGTATGTCGTCGATGACGCCGGTATCGACCTCGAACTGCTCCGTCAGATCAAGGAGGTCGAGCGCGGCCGCATCGTCGAGTACGCGAACCGTCGTCCTGGTGCACGATTCGTCGAAGGGGGCAGCGTCTGGGACGTGGCCGTCGACATCGCAGTGCCTTCCGCCACGCAGAACGAGGTCAGCCTCGCCGACGCTGAAGCACTGATCGCGAACGGCGTGCGTGCCGTGTCAGAGGGCGCGAACATGCCCTGTGTGCCGGAGGCCGTCGAGGCATTCCAGCAGGCGGGCGTCCTGTTCGCGCCGGGTAAGGCTGCGAATGCCGGCGGGGTGGCCACCTCTGCGCTGGAGATGAGCCAGAACGCCTCGCGTCAGCGTTGGACCTTCGGCGACAGCGAGAACAAGCTGCGCGAGATCATGTCCGACATCCACGACGCCGCGTTCACGGCAGCCGAGAAGTACGGCGCTCCCGGTGACTACGTCGCCGGTGCCAACATCGCCGGTTTCCAGCGTGTCGCCACGGCCATGCTCGCTCAGGGCGTCATCTGACCCCTTCGCGGGATGACACCTGCACGATCGTGTGACGGATGCACGAGGAATCTTCAGGATTCCTCGTGCATCTGTCGTTTCATCGGACAGGTGTCGGGCGAGGATCCCTATGCGGTGGCGCGTCAGAATGAACCGGACTTCTCCACGAACAGTTAGGTGACGGATCAAATGGAATCCACGCGGACACGATTGCGCCTCAGCCAGATTCTCGCGCTGAGCATCGCGCTTACTGGCGTGGGCATGGCGGTGCTGGTCTCACTCGACCTCATCCTTGTCGGCCCGGTGTACCTTGTAGGGCTCGCCGGATTGTCCGGTTTGATCGGAAATTCGTTCAGACCACACCGAGTGCTACGGATCATCGGTTTAGTCGTGGCCGGCGCCGTGATGATCCTGATGTTCAGCATCGGGCTGCTGGGCCATCAGATCCTTGGCCTTTCCATCCTGGGCATCGGTGCGGCCCTCGCAATCAGTCACCATGACGGGCTCTGGCTGCGCATCGCCGCGGGCGGCATCGGTTTCGTCTTCGGATACGCGCCCATCTCCACGGTGCGGCAGGCCTCGATCGACGGCTCGTTCAAGATGGTGCTGCTCATCCTCGCTGTGGCGACGCTGGTCATCTCCCTGATGGTGCTGGTGCCGGCGTTGATGGTCGTTCTGCTCAAACTTGACGCGTTGGCCATCGCACTACTCGTCACAGGTTTCAGCCTCGCCGCCAGCGGCGTGCTGGGCCTCGCCTCGACGGGCGCGAGCGGGATGACGCAGGATAGCCAGGAGCTTGAGGGATCAGCGGCCTTCTACGTGATGGCTTTCGACCTCCTGGGCACGCGCGCCAAGGACATCGTCATGTCGGTTGCGTTGCCGATCATCCTCGGAATCTGGGGCCTCATCCGACTGCTCGCGCATCGCGATAGCGCACGGGTAGGCAACGAACGGGAGGAATCCCAGTCGGGCACATGGGCACTTCAGGTCGCGACTGTGATCGCGTTGGCCGTCCAGATTCTCAATGCCGTGATCTTCAACGTGATCGGGGTCCATAATCCGCTGAACTTCGCCGCACCATTATTTGAGTTCGTTGCACTCGTTCTGTGGCTGATTGCCGTGATCATCGCGTGGCGGAATTTTGCGTATGTGCGGATCAATCATCTGCCCGGAAACACGTTGGATGTGCGTAGCAGGATCATCATCGGCGTTCTCCTTCTGGGCCCTGCCGCGATCGCGCTGGCGGAGTTCATCGTGAATGTGATGGCTATGTTCGCCAGTGAGTCATTCAGCGCCAGCTGACCATCAGTCGAGTCACGCACGGGTCTCAGGCGGGATGATCGTCCGCATGCCGCGCGAGGGATGATCCGTACCGCTCGGTCAGCTGCACCATGAGATCTGGGGTGTCACGATCGACGCCGAAGACGTGACCGGGAAAGTCGAGTTCGGGCTGTGCTGCGGAGATCTCCGCTTCTCGATCGGGTGAGAGCAACTGCACCGGGTCGCCCACTGCCACCCAGCCGATCGGAACGACGGTGCCTTCCGGCAACACGGCACGGCGATGAACGATCGCATTCACGCGGATCTCGCAGCGCGGACCGACGATCGCGCCGTTGAAGACGCGTGCCCCCGATGCGAAGAACACTTCCTCGCCCACAGTCGCGCCGGCGATGCTCGCCAGCGTACCCAGCAGCGTGTGATCGCCAATGTGCACGGAATTCGCCGCAGTTGCACGGATGAGGGCGTTCTCCATGACGATCACGTGCTCGCCGAGAGTGATCGGACCACCCTCCGCCGTGATCACGGCACCGTGCAGCACCTGGCAGTGCGCGCCGATCTCCACGTCTCCTGAGATGACGGCAGTGGGTGCGATGACGGCAGTGTCATGTATCCGGGGCCGAGCCCCGAGGTGCTCGTACAACATGCCGCCACCCTACTACCCCTCGTTTCAGGCGGTGGCGACCGGCTCGGGGAACAACGCCGTCAGTAGCTGCGCCACCCACTCCAGCATCTTCACATCAGTCGGAAGCGGCACGACGAGCGCGTCTCCCCCAGCGACCAGTTTCGCCGTGGGATACAGCCGCCGCAGCCGAACCTGCATCGAGTCCGCCAGGTGTGCGGGCGCCACACGCAAGTTCGAACCCATCACCACGACGTCGGTGAGCCCCGCGCGCGCGGCACGGCGACGCAGCCGCGCGATCGCAACCAGACCGGCGACCTCTTCCGGCGGTGCACCGTAACGGTCGGTGAGTTCCTCGATCACGAGGTCGATGGCGTCGTCCTTCGCGGTCGCCGCGGCCGCGGCAGAAAGCTTCTGGTATGCCTCAAGGCGCAAGCGCTCGCTGTCGATGTAGGTCTCGGGGATGCGCGCATCCACCGGCAGTTCCATCCGCAGTTCATTGCCCGTCTCGACGTCCTCACCACGGAAGGTCGCAACAGCTTCGCCCACCATCCGCAGATAGAGGTCGAAGCCCACACCGGCGATGTGTCCGGCCTGCTCGCCGCCGAGCATGTTACCTGCGCCGCGCAGCTCGAGGTCTTTCAATGCCACCTGCATACCCGAACCGAGCTCGTTGTTTACCGCGATCGTCTGCAGACGGTCTGCCGCGGTCTCCGAAAGCGGCTTCGCGTCGTCGTAAAGGAAGTACGCGTATGCCCGGTCACGACCGCGACCGACGCGTCCACGCAGCTGATGCAGCTGGCTGAGGCCGTACTTGTCAGCCTTGTCGATGATGATCGTGTTCGCGTTCGAGATATCGAGGCCAGTTTCCACGATTGTCGTCGAGACGAGCACGTCGAACTTGCGCTCCCAGAAGTCGTCGACGACCTGCTCGAGCTGGTGCTCGCCCATCTGCCCGTGGGCAACAGCGATTCGCGCCTCCGGCACCAACTCAGCAAGCTCCGAAGCCACGCGCTGAATCGACTGCACCCGGTTGTGCACAAAGAAGATCTGCCCCTCACGCAGGATCTCGCGCCTGATCGCCGCGGCCATCTGCTTGTCACTACGGGGGCCCACGAAGGAAAGGATCGGATGCCTGTCCTCGGGCGGCGTCGCCAATGTTGACATCTCGCGGATGCCGGTCACTGCCATCTCGAGCGTGCGCGGGATCGGCGTGGCACTCATGGCAAGAATGTCGACGTTCGTCTTCAGCTTCTTGAGCTTGTCCTTGTGCTCGACGCCGAAGCGCTGCTCCTCGTCGATGATGAGCAGTCCCAGGTCTTTGAACATGACCTGATCAGTGAGGATCCGGTGCGTGCCGATGACCATGTCGACCGAGCCGGCGAGCAGCCCCTCGAGCGTGAGGCGGGCATCCTTGTCGGTCTGGAAGCGCGACAGCGCGCGTACCTTCACCGGGAACCCGGCGAAACGCTCGGTGAACGTCTCGATGTGCTGCTTGACCAGCAGCGTGGTCGGCACGAGCATGGCGACCTGCTTGCCGTCCTGAATAGCCTTGAACGCCGCCCGAACGGCGACCTCGGTCTTGCCGAAGCCGACGTCTCCGGACAGCAGCCGATCCATCGGGATCGGCTTTTCCATGTCGGCCTTGATCTCGTCGATCGTCTGCAGCTGGTCGGGGGTCTCCGCGAACGGGAATGCCTCTTCCAGCTCTCGCTGCCATGGGGTGTCAGGCCCGAATGCGTGGCCCTTCGCCGACATGCGCGCCGAGTACAGCTTCACGAGTTCGACGGCGATGTCGCGTACGGCGCGGCGTGCTTTGCCCTTCGCCGCAGACCAGTCGCTGCCGCCCATCTTCGAGAGTGTGGGTGCCTCTCCGCCGACGTACTTGGACAGCAGATCGAGCTGATCTGTGGGCACGTAGAGTTTGTCGCCGGGGAATCCGCGCTTGGACGGTGCGTATTCCAGCACCAGGTAGTCGCGGGTTGTCTTCGTGGGGTTTCGCCCGCCGGAGGAGACCTCGCGCTTCGTCATCTCGACGAATCGTGCGATGCCGTGTGTGGCATGTACGACGTGGTCGCCGTTTTTGAGCTGCAGCGGGTCGACGACGTTCTTGCGACGCGAGGCGAGCTTCTTGACGACTCGCTGGTCTCCGCCGATCGTGCGGCCGTAGAACTCGTTGTCGGTGAGGACGGCGAGCTTCGCCTCCGGCACCTGGAATCCGGATTCGAGCGCGCCGAGTACAAGAGTGGCGACACCGGGATCGGGGGCGTCGATGAGCGTGTCGACGACACGAGCGGCGAGGCCTCGGTCGGAGAGCACATCCCTGGCGCGGTCCACGAGCCCCGCACCGGAGGCGACGACGACCACGCGCCAGCCGTCGCTGAGGCGGGACGCGACGAAATCGATCGCGCCGTCGACGTTGCCATGAAAGGACGGGATGATCGACGAGTGGATATTCGCGGCATCCGTGTCATCCGTGGCGAATGGGCTGAACCGCCACCAGACGCCGTCGCGCTCGCGGACGATCTCGCGCAGGCGTGCGACGGTGAGGAAGTCACCGGCACCGAGATCGATCGGCGCGGATGCTCCTGATGTGGCTGCGCTCCACGCGGCATCGAGGAACTCACGGTTCGTGTCGCCGAGGCTCTGCGCCCTCGCGCTCGAGCGCTCCGGATCAACGAGGGCGGTGGCAGTTCCGGGCGGGAAGTATTCGGCGAGCGACTTCAGTGGGCCGGAGACCGCAGGCAGCAGCGATTCCATACCCTCGACGGGGATGCCCTCGGCCATCTTCTCCAGCATCCCGGCGATGGCAGGGAAACCAGCGATCAGCGCGCGCGCACGATCACGCACATCGGTGGTGAGCAACAGCTCACGGGTCGCGGGCAGGTCGACCCGGTCGATATCACCGGGCAAAGATCGCTGGTCTGCAATCGAGAATGCACGGATCTGATCGATCTCGTCGCCGAAGAACTCGACGCGATACGGATGCTCGCTCGTCGGAGGGAACACATCGAGGATGCCACCGCGCACAGCGAACTCACCCCGACGCGACACCATGTCGACGCGCGAGTACGCGCGCTCGACAAGGTGTTCGACGGCATCCTCGAGTTCGAAGTCGCGGCCGCCGAGAACGAGCTCTAGCGGCGCGGTGTCGCCGAGGTTGCCAGCGATCGGCTGCAGAGCGGCGCGCACCGAGGCGACGACGACGAGCGGACGCTGGCCCTCCCAGGTCGTGATGCGGCGGAGCGTCTCAAGGCGTCGCCCGACAGTGTCGGGGCTCGGACTCAGTCGCTCGTGCGGCAGCGTCTCCCATGCGGGAAAGTTCAGGATTTCGGCATCCGGCACATAGGAGCCGAGCGCCGCCGCGAGAGACTCCGCCCGGCGCCCGGTCGGCGCGATGACGAGCATGGATGCGGGATGCCCCGCGGCGGTGCGTTTCTCGAGTAACCCCGCGATCGTCGGGGCATCGAGGCCGTCGACGAGTCCAAGGTCAGCATCGGTCTGCGCCCAGGTGAGGGCGTCGTGGTACAGAGTCGCCTTTTCCAAGGCGCGCAGAATCCCCGGAACAGTCACCTGAAGAGTCTAATGCGCACCTCAGACAGCGGCTCCCATAGGATGCCGTGATGGAGCCGGTCACACTGCACACCGAACGCCTCGAACTGCGAGCGCCTACGGCCGCAGATATCGATGCGATCACGGCGGCATGCCAGGATCCGGAGATCCCCCGTTGGACTACCGTTCCGAGCCCGTACACGCGTGAGCACGCCGAAGGCTTCGTCGGGTTGATCGCTCAGTGGTGGGCCGACGACAGCCAGGTAGCCTGGGGCGTCTTCCATGATGAGGTGCTCGTCGGAGTGGTCGGCCTACATCACATCGCACCGCACTCCAGTGGAGGTTCGACCGATCTGGGTTACTGGGCCACCGCCGAGTCGCGCGGCCAGGGCTTCATGGTTGAGGCCTCCCGCGCAGTGATCGACTGGGCGCTCGCGGAGCTGAAGCTCGCGCGCCTCAACTGGCGGGCGGTCGTCGGGAACATCCCATCGGCCCGCACGGCCCGTGCCCTCGGTTTCCGCTACGAAGGCACGATGCGGCAGGTGCTCACCAGCCCGCGCGGCCGTGACGACGGGTGGGTGGCCGGACTTTTGCGCGAGGACGAGCGCGTTCCGGTCGATTGGCCGATCCCCCTCGGCTGAGGACCCCTCGAATTTCTCGTCGACCAGGGGTAAGATCGCGCCTACCCCCACCCTTACCCCCCTGGAGGAAGTATGGTCGACTCTGTCGTGCATACTGGGCGCTCGGGGGCGGGCAAGTTCGCGCGCCGTCGACACGAACTCGCCGACGCAGCCCTTGCCGCGGTCGCGACGCGCGGCTTCGCGCAGACCGGGCTACGCGACGTCGCCGCACACACGAGCCTTTCCCTCGGTATCCTGCACTACTACTTCGAAGACAAAGACGATCTGATCGGCCAGGCAATCTGGCAGTACAAGTCAGAGTGCGCCAGACGGTACGACGAGATCGTCGAGACGGCCCGCACGGGCGACGAACTCGCGGAACGCTTCGGGACAGAGATGTCAGCCACGCTTCGCGATGAAACCGACATGCACAGGCTTTGGTACGACCTGCGCAACCAATCGCTCTTCGAAAGCGGCTTTCGCGACACCATCATCGCAATCGACCAGCTCCTCACCGACATGGTCTGGGCCGTGGTCAAGCGGTACGCCGAACTCGAGAACACGGTACCCGGCATCGACCCCGGCTCCGCCTACGCGCTGTTTGACGGGATCTTCCTCAACTCGCTGATCGCGTTCCTGCGCGGAGACCTGGACGCTGTCACGCGGGTAGGGGCCGCGAGCATTCGGCTGTTGCACAGCGCCGTCTGACGCGCGTCATCCACCGTTTGCCGCACGCAGCAATGCGAGGCCGACCGAGCGTGCAATAGGAGCCTTGTCCAACGCCGTGCGCACGCGCATGGTGCTGATCGTCACCGATCCCTGACTCCAGCGCACCGTCGCCGTGCTCGTGGCCGCGCCTCGCAACCATCCGGAGAAGATCGCCGAATGCACGATGGCCGAGCGCAACGGGCCGGGGATGCCACTGATGACGAACTCGCCGAGCACATCTTCAAAGGCGATGCCAAGGACAGTTTCGCCGGGAACTTCAGCGAATGCTCCACTGCGGTCCAGCCACTCGGTGCGCGGCACCCAGTCGCCGTCACCGGCACGCGAGGTGAGCCGGGCAGATGGCAGGTAGTCGAAGGCGCTTCCGAGCGCATCCGCCTGCTCGGCCAGCAGCAGCACTCGCCCACCGGAGCGCGCGTGTTGTTGTGCCTCCGCAGTGAAGGTGCGCACGACGAGCAGCTCGCCATCGCGCGTCACTGGCACACCGAGCGCGCCGAGCCAATTGGTCACCTCGCGGTCTCCGGCGCGCACCGCGCCGCCGGTCCATGCTGTCGGGTCGACGACGAGCACGTCTGCGGCGTCTCTGGCGAGCAGCGCTCCCCCGGCGAGCAACTCAGCTTCGACGAGGCTCTGCCCGTTCTCGGCGGGCAGAGCAATGCGCATTGTCTGCTCTTCGCGCTCTGTCGGCACAGCGAATTCGGCGACAGTCTCGCCGTTGACACGCATGCGGATCACGGCGTCTGCCGGCAGGCCATCCGGCGAAGGAAGCGATGTCACCGTGAGGCCAAGGTCCTCACCGGAGTAGACGCTGTAGGCCTCGACTCGCAATGCCACGGCATGTTCGCCGTTAGCCAGCGCGAACTCCGCCGTGTACTGCTTGGGCGTGCGGTTCATGTCGAACAGGCCGTTGGCCTCCCACTGCACATCGCTGAGTTGCGTGAGAACATACCCGCTGATGTCGTCATGCAGGCGGATGCTCGTGGTCTGGTAGCGGTTGGCGACAAGCTGCGCACGGTGCAGCTGACGGACAAGCGCATCCCACGACCCGAACGCAGCGCCCAAGCCCAGTGCCTGGAAACGCGACATCAGTCCGGTGCCTTCGGCCGCGCCGAACGCCCAGTCAGCACCGAGCGCGAACCACCACGGCTCGCCGCCATCAGCGTCGTACTGGTCGAGTGCATGAGGTAGCGCCCAGTTGCCGAACTCACTGAGAACAAGCGGCTCCGCGCCGGTGCGCTCGGCATCCCCGTGCGGCGAGAAGGTCCACTCTGGCCGCGAGGCGAAGTCCGCGATCTTCGCGTCCCACACCGGGCGGCTCTCAGGGATGCCTCGATATACGTGGAAGTCGTCGATGTGCGTGCGCAGATGGAAGTTCGGCTCGCAGGCAGAGTTGTCCACGACGAGGGAGCCGGCCGCGTGCTGCTCGATGTCATCGAAGACCTCGCGCAGCCAGGCGCGCTGCGTGGCACTGGCGAGATCGATTCCCCACGACTCGTTCATGATCGTCCAGATCACGATGCTGGGGTGGTGGCCGTCCTCATCGATGAGGCGGCGCAACAGTGCGTGGCCGTCAGCTGCGGTCTCGGGTGTCCAGGTCATCCAACTGGGCAGTTCCGTCCACACCAGCATGCCCATGCGGTCGGCGATCTCGTAGTAGCGAGGATCGGGTCGCTTGATGTGCACGCGCAGCATGTTGAAGCCGAGCGCCTTGGTCTCGCGCAGCATGCCCTCCCAGGCAGCGAAATCCTCCGGAGCGGAGCTGGCCTCGGGGTGATAGTCCTGGTCGAGCACGGCGCGCAGATAGATCTCGCGGTCATTCAGGTAGAAGCGTCCCGCATCGGTGCGGAAGCTTCGGAAACCAGTCTCGCGGCTGACCGCGTCGATGGTTTCTCCTGCGTGCTGGAGTGAAACTTCGACCGTGTACAAATTCGGGGCGTCTAGGTCCCAGAGTGCGGGAGCCACCACCGTCACTGAACCGGACAGTTCGCCGTCGCTGATATCAAGTGCGGCCGTCTCAACGACCTCACCAGCACGCAACACTCGCGCGGTCGCGCCGTCCACGGCGTCGGATGCGAGTACGCCGGTGATCGCGATGGCACCGCTGGCGGCATCCGCTCTCACCGACAGCGCACGCACGTGGGCCGGATGCCGCTCCTCGAGTACCACCGACTGCCAGATACCTGCTGTCGTGCCGTACCAGGACTGCTTTCCGACAGGATGCTCGAGGAAACCAGCTTCGACATCTGATCCGTAGCGGGGTGGATAGGAGACGGTCACCTCGACGGTGTTGCGACCGTCGGTGACGGCGTCCGTGATGTCGAACTCAAAGGCTTCCCACGCGCCGGAGTGAGATCCGACCTCGATGCCGTTCACCCGCACGTCGGCTGTGTGATTCACTGCGCCGAAGCGCAGAATCACGCGCTGCCCCTGGAGCGGCGCCGCTTCGAAAGTGCGCTCGAAGCGCACACTTTCGTGTGAGTCGCCGTAACCAGGAACCTGGGTGGTCCAGGTTCCCGGCACCGAGACCTCTCGGGCTTCTGTGTCGCCGGGAAGGTGCAGGATCCAGGCACCGTCGAGACTGACGGCGGCGCGGTGGGCGGTCGACATGAGGCCTACTTCCAGAAAGTTTGAGGGGTGGGATCGGGTTCGACCCCACCCCTCGGGACTGCTGTGTTACGTGAATTCCTGTGTTACTTGAGTTCCTGCGTGACGCGTGCCTGCGCCTCGCTGAGGGCATCCGCGATGTCCTTGTCGCTGAACCAGACCTCGTCCAGCTGTGCGTGGATGAGCGACTTGATCGACGTCCAGTTTTCGACCTGCGGCACGAAGCTGATGCCGGTCAGTGCTGTCTCGGTGTAGTTCGCACGCTCGGGCGCGGCCAGGTACTCCTCGGAATCGACGACCGAGACGCGCGGGGCGATGTGCCCGGTTGCGATCGACCAGGAGGCGGTGTTGTCGTAGAGGAACTTCGCGAACTCGAGCGCAGCACGGTACTGCACCGGGTCGTCGCCCTTCTGACGCGGGAGCACCCACATGTGCGACGAGGCCCATGCTGCCGGCGCGTCGAACACTGTCGGCAGATCGGTGACCGTGTAGCCGAAGTCAAGCGTCGAAGCGTACTCGTTGATCGCCCACACGCCGTTGAGCAGGATCGCCGACTGCTGGCTCTTCCACTCATCGATCGAACCGGCGTAGTCCGCATCGGTGTGCATGTATCCGGCGTCGAGCATGTCATTGATCAGGTTGAGTGCCTCAGCGGCAGCTTCGGTGTCAACCTCAGCACTACCGTCGGCGGAGAGCACATCGCTGCCCTGCTGGCGCACCAGCGAGTAGAAGAAGCGCCACGCCATGTCGTCGTTGGCGAAGCCGGCGGAGAACAGCATCAGGCCCGTCTTGTCTTTGACGTCCTTGCCCATCTGCAGAAGCTCGTCGGGGCTGGTCGGCAGCACAGGGCGGCCATCCTCGCCGATGTAGCCCGCCTCCGCGAGCACATCGGTGTTCACGTGCATCACGAGCGCGTGTGCGTCGAAGGGCACGGCATATGTGGAGCCATCCCACATCACAGACTTCTGGGCCTGCTCGGTGGCATCTGTCATATCGATGTCGAGCGCCTCTGGATCGAATGCCAGCAGCTGGTCGCGCGTGGCGTAGTCCGACATCGAGTAGTCGTGCAGGTTCGCGATGTTCGCGGGCTCGCCACCGGCGACGGATGCGTTGAACGCGTCGTAGTACGAGTTCCAGTCGGTACCGCCCAGCCGCTCGACGGTGATGCCGTTCTCGTTCTCGGCGTTGAACTTGTTGGTGAGGATCTGAATCGCCTCACACTCCGTGGTCGCCAACGCCGGGTCGGTGACGCCCTCGGTGGTTCCCTCACAGTCGCCGAACATGCGCGACATGGTGATCGTGGTGCCGTCGAGCTCCTCTGCGGTGACGGCGGCGATCTGGTCGTTCAGGTCGCCGTTGTCTGCGCCCGATCCGGCATCCGCGCCGGTGCCGCAGGCAGTGAGCAGCAACGCCGCTGCCGTCAGCGAGGCTGCCGCAACGGCAGTTTTGGTCTTTCGCATGGTTTTCCTCTCGTGGGGTGGACGATGTTGTCCGTGGCCGCTGGGCAGCAGCCGTTCGGCCGTCATGGCCGGAGTCTGGGTGGCGTCACTTACTTCCGGACGCCATGGAGATTCCTCGGATGAGGTGCTTCTGGAAGAAGATGAACACCAGCAGCAGCGGAAGCGAACCGACCAGGCCACGCGCCATCAGGCTGCCGAGCTCTGTTGCCTGTGCGAAGTTGCCCTGCAGAGAGGCGAGACCGGTGGTGATGGTGAACATCTCCGACTTCGTCGCGGAGACCAACGGCCACAGGTAGTCGTTCCAGGTCTGCACGAAGGTGAAGATCGCCAACGCGATCATGGATGGTCGAGCCAACGGCAGCATGACCGAGAAGAAGGTTCGCCACGGGCCCGCACCGTCGATGCGTGCGGCTTCTTCGACCTCGGCCGGAACCTGCGAGAAGAACTGCGTCATCAGGAACACCCCGAGTGGGGCTGCGATACGAGGCAGGATCAGCGCCGCGTAGGTATTGTGCATCTCCACATCCGCCACCATCGTGAACAGCGGAATGAACATCGCCTCTTTGGGGATCATGAGTCCCGCGAGCACGCTCGCATAGACAATTGTCTTGCCACGGAAGGTGAAACGTGCGAACGCGTAGCCTGCCATGGCACACAGCAGCACTGTGAGGACTGTTGTGAAGATCGTCACGATCGCGCTGTTGATGAACCATCGGCTGGTGAGGCCGACGCTGAACACCCCGAGCAGATTCTCCAGGGTGAAGCCCTGCGGGATCAGCGTCTGCGTCTCTTTGGTCAGAGCTTGGTTGTCGCTCAGTGAGAGCGAGAGCATCCAGAGCATCGGAATCAGCCACACGACCGCGGCGACGATCATCGCGGCGTGGTACCAGGCGGTCACGACGCCGCTGCGGCGGATGCGCGGCGGTCGATTCGTCGTTTCGGGAACGGTCATGGCCATCGTCTGCGCGCTCATTTGCTGTCGTCCTTGCCGAGGGTCCGCATCTGGATGACGGAGACGACGAGCATCACCGCGAAGAGGAACAGCGACATCGCCGATCCGTAGCCGAGTTCGAAGTCCCGGAAGCCGGCCTCGTAGATGTGCTGGATCAGCACCGAGGTCGAGGTACCAGGCCCGCCGCCGGTCATGATGTTGACCTGTCCGAACACCTGGAACGACGCGATCACCTGCATGACCATGACCAACAGCAGCACGTGTTTGATGCCGGGAAGAGTGATGTTCACGAACTTGCGCCAGGCGCCGGCACCGTCAAGCGATGCGGCCTCGTAGAGCGCGGGATCGACATCTTGAAGGCCGGCCGCGAACAGCACGAGGTTGAAGCCAACGGTCCACCACACGGTTGTGGCGATGACGGCGAACATCGCAGTGCTCGGATTGGAGAGCCACGGGATCGGATCGATGCCGAGAGGTTCGAGGAGCGCAGAGAGCAGTCCCTGGTTCGGCGAGAGGAAGTATGTCCACACCAGCGTCACGACCGACACCGGCAGGATGTATGGCACGAAGAACACCATCTGGTAGATGCGGGTGCCGCGACGGTTGCCCTGCAGTGCGAGCGCCATGACCAGACCGAGACCGGCGATGAGCGGCACCGAGATTGCGGTGAACAGCAACGTGTTCTGCAGCGCGACCCAGAATTCAGGATCGAACCAGAACCCACCCTCGGCGGGGTGGAAGCCGAGCGCCACGACGATCGCCAGGATTCCCACGACGCCGAGGCCCACACCGATGGTGAGTCGACGACGCAGCAGCGGCTTGATCAGCAGCGCGATGGCGGCGATGAGCAGAAGAACTCTGGGCACGGGGAGATGAGTCATCGACCACGTGATCTCGTTGCCCCACAGCATCCGCTCGAAGTTGGCGAGACCAATGAAGTCGCGGGTGGCACCGAGCAGATCCCAGTCGTGGAAACTCATCCACACCGCTTGAAGCACGGGGTAGATGACGAAGATCAGATACAGCACCAGGAACGGTGCGGTAAAGGCGATGCCGTACTTGAGTCCACTGCCGCTGCGCTGTGATGCGCGGCGAAGACTGTTGCGTTCGACCGTCGAGGGGCTCGCCATCCGTACTCCTTTTGCCACGTTGCAAATTGCAATAGGATCATTTTTGCCACGTTGCATACGAGTTGTCAAATGACTCTGACAGGATGGGACCGAACCGTGACCGAGAAAGGATCCGGATGAGCGCGAGCCTCAACGACGTAGCCAAGCTGGCTGGCGTCTCGCCGCGCACGGTCTCGAACGTCGTAAATGACTTCGTGCACGTGCGCGACACCACAAGGCAGCGCGTGCTCGCCGCGATCGAAGAAGTCGGCTACCGCCCGAACATCTCTGCGCGGCGGTTGCGGCAGGGGCGCACTCGCATTCTTGGCTTCGCCGTTCCTGAGCTCTCCCAGCCCTACTTCGCAGAACTCAGCGAGCTCGTCGAGATCGCAGCTCAGAAGCGCGGCTACACCGTGATCGCCGCCCAGACCGGCGGCATCCGCGAGAACGAGGTGCGCGTGCTGCGTGATCTCGGCTCGCACATCGTCGATGGACTGGTCTTCTCGCCGATGACGATGGAGAAGGAGGAGCTGTATCTCACTCCCCCGAACGTGCCGACGGTGCTGATCGGCGAACAGATCTCGAGCTCCCGCTACACGAACATCGCGATCGACAACGTGTCGGCGACCGCTGACATCACGCGCCACCTGCTCGAACGTGGACACCGTCGCATCGCCACTTTGGGGGCTTACCACTCCGACGTTTACCGCAGCTCGCGGCTGCGACTGAGCGGCTACCGCCAGGCGCTCGAGGATGCCGGAATCCCGTTCGACCCTGCGCTTGTGCTTTACACCGACCGCTTCGGCAGGCAGGCAGGGCTTGAGGGCATCACCCAGGCGTGGAAGGACGGCACCCGCTTCGATGCACTCGTGTGCTTCACCGATCTGCTCGCGTTCGGTGCGATCCGCGCCTTCGCAGACCTCGGTGTGCGCGTGCCGGAGGATGTCGCAATCGCCTCGATCGACGATGTCCAGGAGGCGGAGTTCTCGGTACCGTCGCTGACGACGATCGCGCCGAACAAGCAGGCGATCGCCGACCAGGCCGTGGATTCACTGCTCGCGCTGCTCGACGATGACACTCGCGAGCCGACGAACATCGACATCGGATATGAGCTGATCGTGCGGGAGAGTTCGGGGCGGGACTGACCTCCTTCCCACCTGTCGGATGCCGGTCTTCCCACCTGTCGGATGCCGGTGACATGATGGATCCATGCCGGAGATGCCGGAAGTTCAGGGGCTGGTCGCGTTCCTCGGCGAGCGCGCCGTGGGCCGCACGATCACACGCACGAGCGTCGGCGCCATCGCGGCACTGAAGACCTACGATCCGCCGAACACCGCACTGCACGGGGCAACGATCACGGCATCCGCTCGTCTCGGCAAATTCATCGTTCTCTCCTGCGGCGAGGACCTTCATCTTGTGTTCCATCTCGCGAAGGCGGGTTGGCTGCGCTGGTACGAGATGCTACCGACGACGCTGATCAAGCCAGGGAAGTCACCGATCGCCCTCCGCATCGCGCTCAATGACGACAGCGGATTCGATCTCACCGAGGCGGGGACGAAGAAGTCGCTCGCCGTGTATGTGGTGCGTGACCCTCAGGATGTGCCCGGCATCGCTCGGCTGGGCCCTGATCCGCTGGAAGAGTCGTTCGACCGGACCACCTTCGCTGCACTGTTGAATGGGCGCCGCACGCAGATCAAGGGCCTCCTGCGCGACCAGTCCGTGATCGCCGGCATCGGCAACGCCTACTCCGATGAAATTTTGCATGCCGCCAAGATGTCACCGTATGCGATCGCCGCAGCGCTGGGCGATGACGAGATCGATCGGCTGTTCACTGCGATGCGTTTGACGCTGACGGATGCTGTGGCCGAGGCATCCGGAAAGCCACCAGCCGACCTCAAGGATGCCAAGCGGCGCGGGATGCAGGTGCACGCTCGCCGCGGCGAGGCGTGCCCGGTCTGCGGCGACACCGTGCGCAGCGTGTTCTTCGCGGACAGGTCATTGGAGTATTGCCCGACGTGCCAGACCGGCGGAAAACCACTCGCCGATCGGCGGCTGTCGCGGCTGCTGAAGTGACCGGCATCCGGAAAACAGAGACCGTCCGGCGTGTCGGCGGCGCGCCACAGTCGGACACTCCGTCGACACGCCGACTCGTCTCCGTTTTCCGATCGAACCGACATGGAATGAAATGCGCGCGACCGCGTTGAGTACACTGAGCATCAACGTGCTCCGGGGTCGGTGTGAATCCGAACCGGCGGTGACAGTCCGCGAGTGCCTCGGTTTTCCGAAGTGCTGATCCGGTGAAATTCCGGGACCGACGGTGATGCGAGAGAAATCTCGCTAGTCCGGAAGGGAGGCAGCACGATGCGCGAAAAGCGCGCCGTCTGTCATCCCCGGAGTTGAAAAACTAAGGACGACGGATGGCAGTGCACGAGACGGAACGCCGCGCGATGACGCGTGCGCTCGAACTCGCCGCGGGTGGCCCCAGAGGCATCAATCCGCAGGTCGGCGCCGTCATCCTCTCCCCCACGGGCGAGATCCTCGCCGAAGGCTGGCATCACGGCGCAGGCACCCCGCATGCCGAGGTCGATGCCTTATCGAAGCTTGCTGAAGGCGCCGCGCGCGGCGCGACCGCTGTCGTCACCCTCGAGCCGTGCAACCACACCGGCCGCACAGGTCCCTGCGCTCTCGCGCTCATCGATGCCGGAATCTCGCGCGTCATCTACTCGCTCGATGATCCGGGCGTCGTCTCTGGCGGTGGAGCCGAGCGACTTCGGAATGCCGGGGTCGAAGTCGAATCAGGTGAGCAGTCTGACACCGCACGCGCAGTGATCGCCGATTGGCTGACCGCACATCGTTTGGGCCGCCCGCACATCACCGTAAAGTGGGCGCAGAGCCTCGACGGGCGCGCCGCCGCAAACGATGGCACCAGCCAGTGGATCACCGGGCCCCTCGCGCGCGCCGATGTCCACCGCCGCCGAGCAGCAGCGGACGCGATCGTCGTCGGCACCGGAACCGTGCTCGCCGATGACCCAGCACTGACGGCACGCGACGGCGACGCCCTGTACGAACACCAGCCGATCCCGGTGATCATCGGCTCCCGCACGACGCCGGCGGATGCCGTGGTGCGCCGTCACCCGCATGAGCCGCTCTTCTACGACACACGTGACCTCCACGCGGTGGTCGCGGGTCTTCAGAGCCGCGGCATCCAGCGCGTCTTCATCGAGGGTGGCCCGACGCTCGCCAGCGCGTTCCTCGCGGCCGGACTCGCCGACAGCGTGCTCGCGTACATCGCACCGGTGCTGCTGGGTGGCGACCGCCTCGCACTCACCGATATCGGGGTTCCCACGATCGACGGCGCACTTCGGCTCACCGTCGAAGAATGGGTACCGCTCGGCCCTGATCTGCTCGCCGTCGCCCGCATGAGCGAGAACGACCCACACGTGAATGAACCAGACCTGAACGAAGGAGTCCGCTGATGTTCACCGGAATCATCGAGGAGATCGGCGAGATCACCGCCATCGCGCCGTCAGGTGACGGCTGGCGCCTCACCGTTCGCGCGCCGAAAGCCGCGCACGACGCGGTGCACGGCGAGTCGATCGCCGTCTCTGGCGTGTGCCTCACCGTTGTCGGCTCGACGACAGACACTTTCGACGCCGATGTCATGAAGCAGACGCTCGATGTGTCGGCTCTCGCCACGGCATCCATCGGCACGAAGATCAACATCGAGAAGGCCATGCCGGTAGGTGCACGGCTCGGCGGACACATCGTGCAGGGCCACGTCGACGGCACAGGTGTCGTGATCGACGTTCGACCAGGCGCCGAGTGGAGCGTGCTGCGCGTCTCGCTGCCCGCAGATCTCGCACCCCTGGTCGTCGACAAGGGATCGATCTCGGTCGATGGCACCTCGCTCACGGTCAGTGCGGTGAGTGCCGCCACAGCCGATGAGGCATGGTTCGAGATCTCGCTCATCCCAGAGACGCTTGCCGCAACTACCCTCGGATCCCGCATCGTCGGCGACCACGTAAATCTTGAAACTGACATCCTCGCCCGTCACGTTGAGCGCCTGCTCGCGTTCCGGGCTGTCTCGGAAGGAGGCTCGCGATGAGCCTTTCCACCATCGAAGAAGCTCTCGAATCGCTGCGTGCGGGCCGTCCGGTCCTCGTCGCCGACGATGAGAACCGAGAGAACGAGGGCGACGTCATCCTCTCGGCCGAACTCGCCACCCCAGAATGGGTTGCCTGGACCGTGCGCTGGTCATCCGGCTTCATCTGCGCGCCGATGCCAGCCGACCTGGCCGACACGCTGAATCTGCCACCGATGGTGGAGACGAACGAAGATGCCCGCTCGACGGCGTACACCGTGAGCGTGGATGCCGCAGAAGGCGTCACGACCGGCATCAGCGCCCACGACCGCGCACACACGCTGAACGTGCTCGCGAACCCTTCCTCGACTGCGACGAGCCTCATCCGTCCCGGCCATGTGCTGCCTCTGCGCGCCGTCGACGGCGGCGTGCGCGAACGCAGCGGACACACCGAGGCCGCCGTGGACCTGATGCGCCTTGCGGGCCTGCAGCCGGTCGGCGCGATCGCCGAGGTCGTCGCCGAAGACGGAAGCATGATGCGCATGCCTGGCCTCATCGAACTGGGCGAGCGTGACAATGTGCCGGTCATCACGATCGAACAGCTGATCGCGCATCTCAACCAGATCGACCCATTGGATGCGCCGGTGACCTCGTCACGAGAGGGCCGCCGTCGTGTGAGCCTGCGAGCGGATGCGACGGTGCCGACCTCGCACGGTACCTTCCGGTTCCTCGCTTACAAGGACCGCGTCACCGGAACCGATCACATCGCCGTCGTCTCAGGCGAGCTGGATGACACGGCACTCGTGCGCGTGCACTCGGAGTGCCTGACCGGTGAAGCCTTCGGATCGCTCAAGTGCGAGTGCGGCCCGCAGCTGGACGCCGCGCTCAACGCGATCGAGAAGAACGGCGGCGTCGTGATCTACATGCGCGGCCACGAGGGTCGAGGCATCGGGCTCATCAACAAGCTGCGCGCATACAGCCTCCAGGAAGAGGGGCTCGACACGGTCGATGCGAACCTCGCCCTCGGCTTGCCGGCAGATGCTCGCGAGTACGCGGCTGCCGCCGGCATCCTCAGCGATCTGGGCATCTCGAAGATCCGTCTGCTCACCAACAACACCGACAAGGTGAACCAGCTGCGCGAACTCGGCCTCGATGTCGTCGAGCAGGTGCCGCTGATCGTCGGCGTTGGACCCAACAACCACCAGTACCTCGAGACCAAGCGCGACCGCATGGGGCACATCATCGGCGAAGCCGAGCTGGCCGCGGCGCTCGCCCTCGGAAAGGACAACGTATGAGCGGCGCAGGAGCACCCACAGCGGCGGAGCAGATCGACGCGACGGGCCTGAACGTCGTCATCATCGCCGGCACCTGGCACGACGTCATCACTGACGGTTTGATCGCCGGGGCCGAGCGGGTTCTCAACGCCGCACACGCAACGCATCGGCTCGTGCGCGTGCCCGGGTCGTTTGAGCTGGCGGTCGCCGCCCAGGCCGCATTCGCTGGTGGTGCGGATGCCGTGGTCGCGCTCGGCGTCATCATCCGCGGCGGCACCCCGCACTTCGAGTACGTGTCAGCGGCGACGACCGACGGGCTCACCCGTGTGGCGCTGGATGCCGGCAAGCCGGTCGGCTTCGGCGTGCTCACCCTCGACGATGAGCAGCAGGGTCTGGATCGCGCAGGCATCGAAGGGTCCAAGGAAGACAAGGGCGCCGAAGCTGCGGATGCCGCGCTGCGCACGGCCCTGGTCATCAAGACTCTTCGCGGCTGAACCGGCCCGACAGCCCCGCACACCTGCAGGGCGATCGAACGGATGTATGGCGAAACGCCGGCGTGTCGCCGTGCATCCGTGCATCGGACCTGCAGGCGTGCCGTGGATGTTGGCAGGTGAGTCTCCCCTTGCTGGAGAATATCCGCGGCCGGGCCTATTGTGAGGGCATGGAGACCCTGCGCCACGTCGTCGTTTTCGTCCACCTCATCGGCTTCGCCACGCTCTTCGGGGCCTGGGCTGTGCAGGCATTCGGCGGGAAGCGTGAGTTCACGCGGCTCATGAGCATCGGCTTGAGTATCGCGGCAGTCGCCGGTCTGATCCTTGCTGCGCCGTGGGGCATCGAAGGCGAGATGAACTACGCCAAGATCGGCGTCAAGCTCGTCGTGCTGCTGATCATCGGCGCGCTGCTCGGCATCGGCACATCAAAGCAGAAGAAGACCGGTAGCGTCGCGCCCGCACTGTTCTGGCTCGTCGGTATCCTCACGCTCGTCAACGCGGGCATCGCTGTTCTCTGGTAACAGTCGCGCATCGCTCGTGACGACAGGCCGCGGCCGCTCACAGCCGTCGCTGTATCTTTCCTATAATCGACCCGTTGCCGTAACGCGCGCCCATCACAGAGGCTGAGGCGCTGCAACTCACGAGAAGCTCCGCCGACGCGTCGGAACGGAACCGATCCGCGGCTTAACCATCCACGCCTCACGTTCGGAGAATCTCATGCGCTATCTGCTTCGCACCGCCGTCGTCCTTTCTGCTTCCGCCCTCGTCCTCGCTGGCTGCGCCGCCAGTGACGGCGGTGAGGCCGGTGAATCCGGTGGTGACGCCGGTGCGCTGACGGGATCCGGCAGCGGCGACAGCTGTGTTATCGACACGGCCATCCCCGTCGGCGCGGCCCTCAGCCTGACTGGCGGTGCGGCCAGCTACGGCGAGTCACAGCAGAAGGGCCTCGAGCTCGCGGTCGAGGAACTCAACGCCGAAGAGGGCGTCAGCTACGCCCTCACCATCGAAGACGATGGCACCGACCCGCGTCAGGCCATCAGCGTCTTCGAGGGCTTCGCCGGGAACGGCACCAGCATCGTCATCGGACCGACCCTGTCCAACACCGCGTTCCAGGCACAGCCCGTTGCTCAGGAGGCCGGCCTTCCGGTACTTGCTATCTCGAACACCGCTGCAGGCATCACCGCCCAGGGCGACTTCGTCTTCCGCGACTCGCTCACCGAGGGCCAGGTCATCCCGCAGACGATCGAGGCTGCCACCGAAAAGCTCGGCCTGGAAAAGGTCGTCGTGATGTACAGCAACGACGACGCATTCACCGAGTCCGGCTACGACGTCATGGTGTCCTCTCTCGAAGATCAGGGCGTCGAGATCCTCGACACTCTGACCTTCTCGGTCAGCGACACCGACTTCCGCAGCCTGCTGACGGCCGCGAAGGAGCTCAAGCCCGACGCGATCGTCGTCTCGGCTCTCATCGAAGCCGCCATCCCGCTGGTCACCCAGGCCCGCGAGCTCGGCATCGACCAGCCGATCATCGGTGGCAACGGCTTCAACAACCCCCAGCTGATGGCGGATGGCGGCGACGCTGCGGAAGGCGTCATCGTCGGCGCTGCCTGGAACTCGGCATCTGACAGCCCCGAGAACACCGACTTCATGGCGGCATTCGAGGAGAAGTACGGCTCGGCGCCCGACCAGTTCGCGGCCCAGGCGTACACAGGTCTGAAGGTCATCGACCACGCGGTCCGCATCAACTGCTCCGGTGAGCGCACCGATGTCCAGGACGGCCTCACCCAGGTGAAGGACCTCGCGACCCCGCTGGGCTCGCTGACCATCAACGCTGACCGCGACGCCGAGCACCCTGCGGTCGTACAGATCGTCAAGGATGGCGCTTTCGCGGTCATGAACTGACCGACTCCCTAGCCCTGAGGTAGCACCATGCAGCAACTGCTCAACGGCCTGTTCCTCGGTTCGATCTATGCACTGTTCGCCATCGGATTCACTCTGGTGTTCGGCATTCTGGATCGGCTGAACCTGGCACACCCATCTGCGTTCGCCGCTTCGGCGTTCGTCGGGATCTGGCTCACAGATGCCTTCGACCTCCCGATCGGCGTCGTACTGATCCTTGTGTTCCTCTTCGGCGGGATCCTGGGTCTGCTTATCGAGCGCGTGGCCTTCCGGCCACTCAGAGATCGGCCGGACGCGCACTTCGCCGGCTTGATCTCGTCGATCGCGCTGGGCGGCATGGTGATTGCGCTGCTTCAGGCCTTCTTCGGCCCCAACACGCGGCGCTTCCCCGCAGGCACCGTCTCGGACGACTCCGTTGAGATCGGCGGCGTGACCGCAAGCTACCTGCAGCTTGCGATCCTCGCCGTCTCGCTCGGTCTGATGATCGCGCTCACGATTCTGGTGAAGCGGTCGTCGCTGGGCCGCTCGATGCGGGCGGTGGCGGAGAACCCCACCGCCGCCCGCGTGCTCGGCGTGAACGTTGACCGGGTGACATCGATGACCTTCGCGATCTCGACCGCGCTCGGCGCGGTCGCCGGTGTGCTGTTCGCGCTGAACGTCAACAGCGCACAACTCGGGATGGGAACGGCGATCGAGCTCAAGGGCCTCGCTGTCATCGTCGTCGGCGGCATGGGATCCTTGCCCGGCGCACTGGTCGGTGGACTGATACTCGGAATCGCCGAGGTCTTCACGATCCAGTACGTCGGATCGAGCTGGCGAGACCTGATCGCATTCGCGCTGCTGTTCCTGATCCTGCTGGTCAGGCCACAGGGGCTGTTCGGCAAGCGGAAAGTGCGAGAAGTCTGATGTTCTTCACCGAGTCGACGCTCGTCTTCATCGCGATGAACGGTGTCTTTGCGTTCTCGTTCTACGCGGTGCTCATCGCCGGGCAGCTCAGCCTTGCCCAGGCCGGATTCGCGGGTCTGTCAGCGTTCGTCGCTGCCAGCATCGCCCCTGCGCCCACCCAGTGGGGTCCGATCCCGACGCTGCTTTTCTCGATGTTCGTCGGCATGGTCGTCGGCGCCCTGGCCGCGCTCATCCTGGGCCTGCCGACGATGAAGCTACGAGGGGTGTTCCTCGCGATCGCCACGCTCGGATTCGCCGAGGCGATGCGCATCTTCATCCTGAACGCCGAGTGGACCGGCGGCGCGCAGGGCATGTCGGTACCCAAGATCATGACGCCATTGATCGCCTGGATCGTGCTGATCATCGTTTCCTACTGGTTCTGGCGCCAGACCCGCTCCCGTTACGGTCGTGCGCTGGAGGCGATCCGTGAAGACGAGCTCGCTGCCCGCTCGATCGGCATCAACGTCGGTGGCCACCGCCTGACGGCATTCGTCTCCGCTGGTGTGCTGGCCGGACTTTACGGCGTCATGTGGGCGTACTACATGCGCCTCATCGCACCGGAGGACTTCGCCTTCGATACCGCGATCGATGGCCTGGTCACTGCGGTGGTCGGTGGTACCGCGAACTTCTTCGGCCCCATCCTCGGCAGCGGCTTCCAGACGCTGCTTCCCGAGATCCAGCGCATGATCGGAATTGAGGCGGGCTGGATCCGTCCGTTCCTGTCTGGTCTGCTGCTGCTCATCGTCATCCTGTACCTGCCGGGTGGCATCGCGAGCCTGATCCCGCGCCGCAAGCAACGCATCGACATCAGCGCACTCGATATCGACGCACCGGCGACCGGCCGCAGCCACCCCGTGGCGGGCGAGATCATCGCCGAGCTGAAGGGCCTGTCGAAGGAGTACGGCGGGGTGCATGCCGTCCGCGGCGTCGATCTCACCGTGCGCAGTGGCGAGGTCGTCGGCCTGATCGGCCCTAATGGGGCGGGCAAGACCACTCTGGTCAACATGATCAGCGGCCTGATTCCGCCGTCCGCGGGCACGGCGACCGTGCTCGGCGTGCAGATCGGCAAGACGCCGGTGCACAAGTTCGCCGCGGCCGGTGTGACGCGCACCTTCCAGCATTCCAAGCTGTTCAATCGCCTGACCGCACTCGAGAACGTTCTCATCGGCGCGCACCTGGTCGCCAAGCCGACGTTCCTACGTCGCTTGCTTTGGCTGCCATCTGCACGTCGTGACGAGCGTCTGGCACTCGAGCACGCCGCACGGTGCCTGCGCCGGGTGGGACTGCTCGAGAAGGCCGATATCACAGCGAAGGCCCTGTCGTACGGCGATCAGCGCCGTCTGGAGATCGCCCGCGCTCTTGCCGCTGACCCCTCACTGCTGATTCTTGACGAGCCCGCCGCCGGTATGAACCATGTCGAGGCGGAGGGCCTGTCGACGCTCATCCGCTCGCTCGCCGAAGACGGTCTGACGATCATCTTCATCGAACACAACGTCGGCATGGTGCTCGGCACCTGCGATCACATCATCGTGCTGAACTTCGGTGAGGTGCTGGCAGACGGGTCGCCCGAGCAGATCGCCGCGGACGAGCGCGTGATCGAGGCCTATCTCGGCTCTGCTGAGAGCACCGAGGATGCCGAGACGGATGCCTCCGCGGAGGCGGACGCCACCCGCGAAGCCCCGAGCACCGACGGAGGTCGATGACCATGGCTGAATCACTGCTCAGCGTGAAGGACCTTGTCGTCTCGTACGGGCGCGTCGAGGCCGTACGCGGCGTCTCCTTCGACGTCGCACCCGGCTCGCTCGTGACGCTCGTCGGCGCCAACGGCGCCGGGAAGTCGTCGATCATCAATGCGATCTCCGGTCTGGTGCGCCCCACATCGGGGACCATCACTTACGACGGCGATGACATCACGCGCACGCGCTCGCACAAACTGGTGCCTCGTGGCCTGGTGCAGGTGCCGGAGGGCCGCCAGGTTCTGGCAACTATGACCATCGCGGAGAACCTGCAGATGGGCGCCCGTTTTGTGGGCCGTGGCGCAGGCTCTGCGATTGATGAAATGTACCAGCGGTTCCCGGTGCTCGGCGAACGCCGTGCTCTGGCGGCCGGTTCTCTCTCCGGTGGAGAGCAGCAGATGCTCGCGATCGCCAGAGCGATGCTCGCGCAGCCCCGCCTGGTCTTGATGGACGAGCCATCTATGGGGCTGGCACCCAAGATTGTGAATGAGGTGTTCAAGGTGATCTCCGAGATCCGCGCCACCGGTGCCACCGTGCTGCTGGTCGAACAGAACGCCCGGCGGGCGCTGCAGGCCGCAGACGAGGGACACATCTTGCAAAATGGTGCAGTGGTGCGCTCCGGCGCGGCATCCGATCTGCTGGCAGATGACGACATCATCCAGGCCTACCTCGGCACTGGCGGCACGACGAAGTGAGCACGAATCGCCGGCGCATCCGTCGTCGCATTCCCACGTGGGGCGCGATCGCACCTCTGCTCGGATTTCGTCGTCCGGTGCTCGATCCTGTCGAAAGAAGACTGCGGTCGGCGCTGACGGTAAAGGACCTCGCCCACGTCGCGAGGCAGCGCACTCCGCGTTCGGTGTTCGACTATGTGCACGGTGCGGCAGAAGACGAGCTGAGCGTGCGACGTGCACGGTCGGCCTTCGCGTCGGTCGAGTTCTCTCCGCGGGTGCTGCGCGATGTCGGCGCTGTCGACACCTCCACCACCATCCTCGGTCGGCCGGCATCGTTCCCTCTGATCTTGGCGCCCACAGGCTTCACCCGGATGATGCACCACGAGGGCGAGATCGCCGTCTCTCGTGCGGCTGCGCGCGCAGGCATCCCGTACAGCCTGTCGACGATGGGGACCACCTCGCCGCGGGCACTGCAGCAGGAGGCCCCTGGTGACAACTGGTTCCAGCTCTATCTGTGGAAGGACCGCGACGGCACGCTGAAGCTGATCGAGGAGGCGCGGGCATCCGGCTTCAACACCCTCGTGCTCACGGTCGACACCCCCGTCGCCGGCAACCGGCTGCGAGATTCCCGAAACGGACTGACCATCCCGCCGTCGCTGAACCTGAAGACGATGTGGGACTTCGCGCTGCATCCGAACTGGTGGATCAATGTACTCACCACCGATCCGATCGAGTTCGCGAGCCTGCGATCGTTCGACGGCACCGTCGCAGAGCTGGTCGCGAAGATGTTCGACCCCACACTGAGCTTCGCCGATCTCGCCTGGTTGCGTGAGCAGTGGGAGGGAAAGCTCGTCGTCAAGGGCATCCAGTCCGTCGAGGATGCCCGTCAGGTGGTGGATGCCGGCGCCGACGCGCTCGTCGTCTCCAACCACGGCGGGCGGCAACTCGATCGTGCTCCCACTCCCCTGCGACTGCTGCCTGAGGTGGCTGCTGCCGTCGACGGCAAGGCGCAGGTTTTCCTCGACACCGGCATCCTGTCCGGCGCAGATGTACTCGCCGCGCTCGGTCTCGGCGCGGATGCCTGCATGGTCGGGCGTGCCTACCTGTACGGGCTGATGGCGGGCGGCGAGCGTGGCGTCGATCGGATGCTGGAGATCATGCGCGCGGAAGCCGTGCGGACGATGCAGCTGACCGGTGTGTCGACCGTGTCGGAGCTGCGTGGGCGCGTGCGCCTGACCTGAGCTCAGCGATAGTCGGCAGTGACCGTGCGCGCAGCACCATCCAGCGTGATGCGCCCGCCGTACGGAACGATCCACTGCGGACGAGTGTGCCCGAACGGCACTCCGACACAGACCACGGCATCCGGGTTGTAACGCGCGACCGTGGAGGTGACGACATCACGTTGCGCGTCGCGCAGCGCCTGCGCCTCGTCGGGCGTCGGGTGGAACTCGAAGTCGCTCACCGGCGGACGTGCGAAGATCACACCGGCAGCCGCCGAGAGGATGCCACGCTCCCCCAACCCGCGCAGCCAACGGGCCACCCAGCTGGCAGGCGGACGCTCCTCGCTCGTCTCCAGAATCAGGATCGATCCTTCGAGTTCGGATGCCGCAGGCAGGCGATCCGCGAACGCCAATCCGTCGATCACCTCGAGGCATCCGCCCCAGGTTCGCCCTTCGACATGTGCCGCAGGCCCTGACCACGTCCACAGCTCAGTCGGCATACGGTCGCCGTATTCGGTGAGTGCGCGCGGGTCATCCCAACGCTGGCCGACGTCTTCTGATTCGCCGGGTTCCGTCAGCTCGAGCTGGCCGCCGCCCATCAGCGCAGCGCGCAGCGAGCGCAGATGGATCTCATCAACTGCGGGGCCAGGCCCCAGGTGCACAGCAGTCGATCCGCCGTAGTAGCCCGGGATACCCAGCCGCCACAGCCAGTTCAGGATGTTTGTGTTGTCGCTGTACCCGAGGAACGGCTTCGGGTCGGCCTGCGCAAGCGCAGCGTCGAGATGCGGGACGACGAGAATCTGATCGTCACCCCCGATCGTCGCCAGGATTGCCCGGATCGTGGGATCAGCGAAGGCGGCATTGACGTCTGCCGCACGCGCTTTCGGGCTCGCATCGAGCTGGCGAGTGGTCGGATACTCCACCGGGATCAACCCGGTGAATTCACTGAGCCGGCGCATCGCTTGCTCATGCAGCTCAGGCGCAACGGCGGGGGCAGCGAAGGCCGGGGACAGTATGGCGACCCGGTCGCCGGGAAAGAGCTTTGACGGCATCGATTCATTCTGCCGGACGACGTCGGTCAGTCGCGGGCTCCGCTCACGGAGTGATCACGTCGCAGTAGCGTTGGGCCGTTCTCGCGAGCTTCCGATCGAGCGTCAGCAGGGGGATGCCGAGCGCTTCGGCTAATGCGACGTACCCAGCATCGTAGGCCGAGATGTCATGGCGCAGCGCCCATATCCGAGAAAGCAGGTGCGTCAGTGGATGGCGCTCCACATCGAGTGAGGCGAAGACATCGATGCTCTCGCGGGCGAAGCTCGCCGACAGTTCATTGCGCAGAACTTTGCGCCGCAGCATTGCCATCACTTCGATGTCGAGACCTGCATGTGTGTGGAGTGAATCCGGCACCGGCCAGGTTCCACGTCCGAGACTCGCATCGATCGCCGCCGAAGCGTCCAGCACTACCGCTGTCACCATTCAGAGACGTCCTCGTCATGCTCTGTGCGAGCCTCGTCACGGGCGGCGAGAATCTGTTCGGCCGTGAGCGCCTCCCCGCTCGCTGCCGCACGCGCCCGTGATGCAGCGATGATCTCTGCGTTGCTCCGATAGCGAACGAGCTCGGTGAGCTGTCTGGCGACGTAGTCCGACAAACTCATGCGCTCAGCTGACGCGCGCTGTTTGAGCCGCGCGTGCACCTCGTCGGGAAGATTCCTCACCTGAAGCATGCGAGACATAATGCCATCATCGCATGCTGATCACATGCGCGAGTGACTAATTCTGTGGATAACCCGCATCTGCGTCAACACTGCTTGACGAATGATCGACGTCAACATAGATTGACTTCATGAGTACACACACCGCGCTCACCGCCGACCCGGAGGGTGAACCCCTCGCCGAGCTTCATCGCCTCACTGAGCTTCGCCGCAAAATCTCCCGCGCCGAGGAAGCACAGGCGCGTCGCGCCCGCAACGCGGGCTACTCGTGGCAGGCAGTCGCCAGCGCCCTCGGCGTGAGCAAACAGGCGGCTCATCGCCGGTTCGGCCGGAGCTAGCGACCCGCCCACACCTTCACCCGTTGGCGGCCTTCAACCGGGAGCGGTACGCGGCTACTTTCACTCGGCTTCCGCACGTCTTCATGGAGCACCATTCGCGGCGCTGCCCTCGCGAGCGATCAATGTAGACCTGAGTACATTCAGGGCGAGCGCACTCTCGAAGCAACCCTGCTTCTGATCCGCCGACCAGTTCAATCGCACCTCGAGCGATCTCGGACAGCGCGGCCGCGCTGGTGCCTTCCTTGGAACGACCATCCCGATGAAGAACACGCAGCAGGGGCGGGTGCGCGGCGTACGTGTTCACGGTGGTCATGTCGTCTTCGGGCAGATCGTGTCGTTCGAGCCGTGCCAGAACGAGCGCATAGATCGCTTCTCGCAGTTCGATCGCAGCTGCCAGATCCTCTGCCGTGGGACTCGTGCCGTCGGGCGCCAGCGTCGACTCGACGAACCATGCGTCGAGACCAGCGGGCGTACCCAGCTTTTCCGCCGGTGACTCATTGCGGCGCGCTTGCCAGGTTCCGACGAAGTCGAGGGCCGGGTCGCCGCAGGGGAAGGAATGAATCATGTCACCACTCTAGACGGTGACATCTTTTTCAACAAACTTTCGTTACCCCCTTGACAGGTAACGTAGCCTCTGTCATTGTCGTTACTACCTAAACAGGTAACACTAATCAAACGGAGGAAATCATGGAACTCAAGCTTGAAATCGTCGTACTGCCCGTCGCTGATGTCGATCGCTCGAAGGCGTTCTACGAAGGACTCGGGTTCAGGCTCGACGCAGACTTCGCCACCGACCGCGGCCTGCGGGTCGTACAGGTAACTCCCCCCGCTTCAGAGGCGTCGATCATCTTCGGAGACAACCTCACAACTGCCGAGCCTGGGTCGGCCCGGGGGCTTCATCTGATCACCTCGGACATCGCCGAAGCGCGGCGCGAGCTGTTGGCAGCAGGGGCGCCGATCAGCGATCTCTGGCACGACGAGGACGGCATCTTCCACTGGGCCGATGGTGCGCACCGCGTGTCTGGTGTGAGCACAGCCGGTGACAGCTACGCGACCTTCGCGTCATTCAATGACCCCGACGGCAATGAGTGGATCCTGCAGCAGATCGTCACTCGCGCTCCTGGCCGCTGAGTCGAGCAGGCGCGAACTGAGAGCGAGATGATGATGAACATCGACCACGAGGCACGCCGACTCCTGTTTCTGGACCTCTTGACGGGCGCCGCGGCAGCACACGGAGTGTATGAAGCAGAAGTGCTCGGCGGCGTGCACCACGAGGAGTGGGCTCACTGGTACGCCCAGCACATGGCGGATGCCCTCGCCGCCGCCAGCTACACGATCGCGCGGGTGTCGTGATGCGCCGCGACGACGATGCGTCGCCAGGAGCAGACGCGGGCATTGCCAGCAGTGATCAGGATCTCACCGACATCGACCGGGCTGCCATTGCCCGGTACCTGGTGACGCTGCGCGACTCAGACGGAACGCTGGACATGCGTCTTATCGACGCATTCGAACGTCTCACTCCCCGCCAAGTGGATGTCCTCGCCGCGTCAGTCATCGACGAGGCCGCGCCGGCGAAGAAGGGTCCGGCTGCGATTCCCGCGCCGGACCTCGGCACCGCACACCCCACCGTCGCACCAGAAGCGGGTCGGAGCGGATGGATGAAGCGACTTTTCGGGGAACTCTCCAAGGACATGCCTCCCGTCGTCATCTTGGCTGGGACAGCGCTGGCGATCGTGGCACTTGTCGCCAGCATCGCGTTCTTGCCCACCGCTTTCTCAGGCGACAGCTCGAACGGAATGGAGGTGCGCCCCGCCGTGGAGTACGTGGATCCCTACGCCTTCGACTACGAAGGATACTGACCACCACTGACGGTCTCCTCAGAGCCCTCCTGAGACTGGGGTCTGACAGGACCTCCCTAACCACTCTGGACCGACTTAAAGTTGCCACATGGACAAATCGACCAGCATGACGACGATCGGGATCATCGGCGCCGGCGAAGTCGGGTCCCAGCTCGCCCGCGCAGCCATCGCAAGCGGATATACAGTCGTCATCGCCAACTCCCGCGGACCGGAGACCCTGGCCGATCTCATCGCAGAGTTGGGGCCGTCCGCTCGCGCAGCAACAGCTTCGGATGCCGCCGCGGTAAGCGATTTTGCCATCATCGCCGTGCCACTCACGCTCGTCAACGACATGCCTGTGGACGAGCTCGCCGGCAAGATTGTGCTCGACACCAACAACTACATGCCTTGGCGTGACGGGCACTTCGCCGTTGTGGATTCTGGCGAGAAGACTGTGCACGAGCTACGCCAGGCGCACCTGCCGGCGTCGAAGATCGCCAAGGCGTTCACCCATATTCAAGCTCCCACACTGCTCCGCTTCGCCCGCCCCGCAGGTTCCCCCGATCGACTGGCATTGTCGGTCTCCAGCGATGACCCCGACGCCGTTTTGCTCGTGACAGGACTCTACGACCAGTTCGGATACGACACGGTCGACAACAGCCCCCTGCGTGAATCCTGGCGATCGGGCCCAGGCACCCCCGTGTGGCACCACTCGCTTCGGGGAGGACAGAGCCGCGACGCCCTCGCCCGCAACCTCCTGTCAGCAACGCAGCACTAAGCGAACGAGAGTGGGACTTCGCTCGTCGCGGAACCTGTCAGGAACAACGCGAGACAGCAAGTACGGTCGTAGTACTCCCCTCTCTCAGATCGAGGTCTCGTATGTCCCGCACGGCGACCAGCCGCCGACGCGGACGCGGCGCACCGCAGGTTGGTCCGCGCGCCACGTTCCGTCAGCTTCTTCCGTTCCTCTTCGAACACAAACGCACGCTGATCGTCGTAGCGATCCTCAGTGTCATTGGCGCAGCGACCTCGCTCGTGCAGCCGCTGCTGGTCGGACAGCTGATCGTGTCGGTGGAAGCCAACAGATCTCTGGGAATCCTGGTGTGGCTGCTCGTCGGCTTCGTGATCGTGTCATCCGTGATCTCCGGCTACCAGCACTATCTGCTGCAGCGCACGGGCACCGCGGTGGTGTACTCCAGCCGCCGGCAGCTCATCGCCCGCATCCTGCACCTGCCGATTCGTGAATTCGACGCCCGACGCACCGGCGATCTCGTGTCACGTGTGGGCACCGATACGACGCTGCTCTACGCCGTACTCACGCAGGGACTCGCGGATGCGGTCGGCAGCGGCGTCTTGTTCCTCGGCGCGCTGATCGCGATGCTCATCATCGACCCGGTCCTGTTGCTCATCATCGTCGCGGTCGTCGGGGTGTCATTGGGCGTCGTCGTGCTCCTGAGCGGACGCATCCGCTCCGCTTCCAGCGCACAACAGGTCAAGGTCGGAGAACTGGCGTCCGCAGTGGAACGAGCCGTCGGATCGATCCGCACCGTGCGCGCCTCCGGTGCCACCGAGCGCGAGACCGCTTCCGTGTCGAAACTCGCCGGTGAGGCATACGGAATCGGTGTCCAGATCGCGAAGGTCTCGGCCCTCGTGGTGCCGATCTCCGGCGTCGCCCTGCAACTGTCGTTGCTGGCAGTGCTGGGCGTGGGCGGATTCCGTGTCGCCGCCGGCGCCATCACCGTGGCATCCCTGATCACCTTCGTCATGTTCCTCTTCATGATGCTCATGCCGCTGGCGACCACATTCGGTGCCATCACTTCGGTCAATCAGGCGCTGGGCGCGCTCGGCCGCATTCAGGAGGTGCTGGATCTTCCCACCGAAGACCAGGAGGATGCCGCGATCGCCGCGTCGCTCACTGTCCCTGAGCCGGTCGATTCGTCGGGCGCCGCCCTCACCTTCCACGATGTTCGCTTCCGCTACCCCGACGTGGTCATCGCCGCGCGTGAGGCAGCCGAGACGGAGGCACACACCGTCCTCGTAGACGCGCATCTCGAGCGCAAGGTCAGCGAAACGGATGCTGAGAAGCCCACCGACCGCGACGTTCTGCGCGGCGTCTCCTTCGAGGTCCCCCGAGGGTCCCGCATCGCGTTGGTCGGCCCCAGCGGTGCAGGAAAGAGCACGATCCTGTCGCTGATCGAGCGGTTCTACGATCCGACCGGCGGGTCCATTCGCCTCGACGGTCACGACATCCGCACCTACCCGCGCGTCGAGCTACGCGCCCACTTCGGCTACGTCGAACAGGATGCCCCCACGCTCGCTGGTACGCTCGCCGATAATCTGCGTCTTGCTTCCCCCGATGCCACCGACGAGGACTGCGCACGGGTGCTGCGCGCAGTGAACCTCGGCGATGTCCTCGAGCGAGGCACGCTGGGTCTCGAGACGCCAGTCGGCGAAGATGGCGTGATGCTTTCGGGCGGCGAACGTCAGCGTCTCGCGATCGCTCGGGCTCTGCTCACCGAGGCACCGATCCTGCTGTTGGATGAATCGACGTCTTCACTCGACGGGGTGAACGAGCAGCGCATGCGCGAGGCCATCGACGCGGTCGCCACCGACCGCACGCTCATCGTGATCGCGCACCGGCTGTCCACAGTCGTCGACAGCGACCTGATCATCGTGTTGCAAGACGGTGAAGTTGTCGGCCAGGGCACGCACTCCGAGCTCATCGAAACCACGCCGCTGTACCGCGACTTGGCGCGGCACCAGCTGCTCGCGTAGCATCCGGGGCCCTGCCCGAAACCGGCGCCCGATCTGCGGGCGCTGTCCCGATCTGCTGACTGATTCCCCCGAAACGTCAGCAGACCGGGACAGGCCCAGCCATATGGGGCACGCGGGCGCCCGAAAATACGCGCCGACAGGATGGCGGGACCACTCAGCCATGGGTATGTCCTTGCCATCCCGCCGTCGCGGGTCTTGGTGAGCGGGCTACTGCACCCGGGCGAGCCGGTACCGCAGCGACGCGAGCTCTGTGCGCATTGCCGCCGGCAGCTTGTCGCCGAAGGTGTCGAAGAACTCCTCGGTCAAGTCCGCCTCCTGCAACCAGGCATCGGGGTCAATGGCGAACAGCTCATCGAGGTCCTTCTGCGTGACGTCGAGGCCATCAAGGTTGAGGTCATCGATGATCGGCAGACGACCAATCGCGCTATCGACGGCGCCCACCTCACCGCTGATGCGGCGAATGATCCAGTCGATGACCCGCGAGTTATCGCCGAATCCAGGCCAGAGGAAGCGGCCGTCATCCCCGCGGCGGAACCAGTTGACCTGGAAGATGCGCGGAGCGCGATCGAAGCGTAGCTGGCGGCCGACCTTGAGCCAGTGGGCGAAGTAGTCGCCCATGTTGTAGCCGCAGAACGGGAGCATCGCGAACGGATCGCGGCGCAGTTCACCGAGCGTGCCCTCCGCCGCGGCGGTGCGCTCAGAGGAGATCGTCGCGCCAAGGAAGACGCCGTGCGTCCAGTCGGTCGCTTCGACGACGAGGGGGACGTTCGTCGCGCGGCGTCCGCCGAACAGGATGACATCGAGCGGGACGGCTTCTTCCCAGTCATCCGAGATCTGCGGGCACTGTGCTGCGGAGACGGTGAAGCGTGAGTTGGGGTGCGCGGCCGGGCGGCCGGAGTCGGGTGTCCAGTCCTTGCCCTCCCAATCGATCAGGTGCGCAGGCGCGGCGTCGGTCAGGCCCTCCCACCACACGTCTCCGTCCGGGCGCAGTGCGACGTTGGTGAAGATTGTGTTTCCCCAGAGCGTCTCAACGGCGGTGACATTGGTCGATTCGCCGGTGCCGGGTGCGACCCCGAAGAAGCCGGCCTCAGGGTTGATGGCCCACATGCGCCCGTCCTCGCCGGGGCGGATCCACGCGATGTCGTCGCCGAGGGTCTCGACCTTCCAGCCAGGGATGGTCGGACGCAGCATCGCGAGATTCGTCTTGCCGCATGCCGAGGGGAAGGCCGCGGCGACATGGTAGGCCTTGCCCTTCGGGTCGATGACGCGGATGAGCAGCATGTGCTCAGCGAGCCATCCCTCGTCGCGGGCGATCACCGAGGCGATGCGCAGTGCGAAGCACTTCTTCGCGAGGATGGCGTTGCCGCCGTATCCGGAGCCGTAGGAGTAAACCTCCAATGTGTCCGGGAAGTGCACGATGTACTTCTCGTCGCTGCAGGGCCATTCGACGTCCTGCTCATCGGGAGCGAGCGGCGCACCGACGGAGTGAACAGTCTTGACCCACGGCGCACCCTCGGCGATCAGCCGGGTGACGGCGTCGCCGACTCGAGTCATGATGCTCATGGATGTCACGGCGTAGGCACTGTCGGTGATCTGCACACCGATGTGCGAGAGCGGGCCACCGACGGCGCCCATCGAGAAGGGCACGATGAACATGGTGCGACCGCGCATCGAGCCGGCGAAGATCTCCGTCATCTTCTCGCGCATCTCGGCCGGGGGCGCCCAGTTATTCGTGGGTCCGGCATCGTCTTCGCGCTCGGAGGAGATGAAAGTGCGCGCCTCTGTGCGGGCGACATCGCTGGGATGCGAACGCGCGAGGTACGATCCCGGCCGCCACTCCGGGTTCAGCTTGATGAGCTTGCCCTCGGAGACCAGGCCCCTCAGCAGCGCATCGTTCTCGGCCGGTGAACCATCGACCCAGTGCACCGATTCGGGCTGGGTGAGCGTGCGGATCTCTTCGACCCAGGCGATCAGCTCCGCCATGGCTGGCGTGTCATACGCGGGAGCCGTACCCAGAGCGCGTGCCGGTGCGACGGCAGGAACGTGGGGTGTGAAGGTGTCGACCATAACCATTTCTGCTCCCTTGAAGAGGTGATGACTATGTCTATTCTCAGCGGACAACACACATACTTTCAGCGAAACAACGTCTAAAGAAACGCACTTCTTTCGCTATGCTCAAGGAATGAGCGGCTCCGACATACATCTCACGACTCTTGGTCATCGCATTCGTCACCATCGCGTGGCACAGGGCTTCACGCTCGATGAGCTCGGCGCGAAGGTCGGGGTCGCAGGCTCCCAACTCAGTCTCATCGAGAACGGCAAGCGGGAACCCAAGCTCTCGCTGCTGCAGGCAATCGCCCACGCCACCAGCACCGACGTCTCCGATCTCATCTCCGGAGAGCCGCCGAATCGCCGTGCTGCCCTCGAGATCGAACTGGAGCGCGCACAAGCGAGCCCGGTTTTCCGCCAACTCGGCATTTCACCCGTGCGCGTGTCCAAAGGCATGCCAGACGAGACGATCGAGTCGGTTCTCGGGCTGCACCGTGAACTGCAGCGGCGCGAACGCGAGGCCATCGCGACTCCCGAAGAGGCACGACGAGCGAACACCGAACTTCGTCTACGGATGCGTGCGCAGAGCAACTACATCGGCGACATCGAAAAACTCGCCGAGAAGCAGCTGAAGGCGGCAGGGCATGTCAGCGGCGCACTCACTCACCGCACCGTGATCATCATGGCCGAGAAGCTCGGCTTTGAACTCATCTACGCCAATGACCTGCCGCACTCCACGCGCTCAGTCACCGATCTAGAAAACAGCCGAATCTACCTTCCTCCAGCATCCATTCCCGGTGGGCATGGTCTGCGATCGATGGCGTTGCAGGCGATGGCGCACCGTCTGCTCGGCCACACACCGCCGACCGACTACGCCGACTTCCTGCAGCAGCGCCTGGAGATCAACTACTTCGCCGCGTGCTGCCTCATCCCTGAGACGGCCGGTGTGGCGTTCTTGCAGCAGGCGAAGAAGGATCGAAACCTCGCCGTCGAAGACTTCCGCGATGCATTCGGCGTCACCCACGAAGCCGCAGGAATGCGGATGACGAACCTGATGACCGAGCACCTTGGCATGTCGCTGCACTTCCTGCGCGTTGACGATGCCGGAGCGATCACGCGCGTCTACGAGAACGACGGCCTCCCGTTGCCCATGGATGTCACCGGAGCCGTCGAAGGCCAGCCGGTGTGCCGCAAGTTCCAGGCGCGGGCCGCGTTTACCCAGCAGAACCGTACGACCGAGCGCCACCAATACACCGACACTCCGTCAGGAACTTTCTGGTGTGCGACGCAGACCGGAACTGCGAACGACGGTGAGTACTCCATCACCGTCGGCGTGCCCTTCGACGATGCCCGCTGGTGGCGAGGGCGAGAGACCGCAGACCGCGCAGTCTCGGCCTGTCCGGATGAGGCCTGCTGCCGCCGACCGGCGCCGGATCTTTCCGACAAGTGGTCGAGCAAGGCATGGCCGAGCGCCCGTGTGCACACGCACATGTTCTCGCCGCTCCCCCGTGGCTCCTTCCCCGGCGTCGACGAGAACGAGGTGTACGCGTTCCTGGCCAAGCACGCCGCCGAGTGATCCCCTAACCCTCACTCCACCCCTTGCGAGTGGGTAGTTGTGGCTCGTTCCACGCCGGAAACACAGCCACAACTGGCCACTCGCAAGGGGTAGTCAGTGAGTGATGAACGCGGCGTAGCGGGATAGTGCGGCGGCGAGTTCGGGCGGGGCGACCTGAGCGAACATCTCTGCTACCGGGATGTCGGTGTGACGACCGACGGCCGTGGAATGCCGCCAGGCACCGACCACGACACCGTCGGCAAGGATGATCGGACGCACCATGCCGTTCTTGCCCGGCCCGATCGCAGCCAGATGCTCGGGCGGGCAGGCGATCGTGCGGTCGGTGTAGGAGATGTAGAACTCCTCGAATGATCCGAGTGCGAGAACGGATGCCGCACGTGCACTGCGCCGCGGACGCGTGCGCGCCGTGAACAGTCCATCTTCGACCTGGTGAATGCGATCGTCATCCGCGGACGCTACGGATGCTGCCCGCGCAGCGCCGAGCGTCAGCCCTGCCCACCATGCGAAGTCTTCGGCTGTGGCGGGGCCGTGGCCGATGATGTAGCGAACGAAGAACTCAGCCGCCGGGGCTTCGGTGCGTGCCGAGTGCGTGATGTGTTCCTCATTGAGAACGAACCGCTGCTCGCGAGAGACAGCATCCGGCCGAGTGACGACAGCGCCCTGGCAGATGATGCCTCGGATGGCGAGGTTTTGCACGGAGTGCAGACCACGCTGGTTGGCCGGGTCGATCCCCGCCTGCTCCAGTACAGCGAGCAGCTCGCTCCGGGTCAGAGCATTTCCGCCTTCGAGTGCCGCGCGGATGACGCGTTCGACCGTGGCGATCTCTTCGACGCCGAGCCCAAGTTCGCGATAGCGCGGCGCCGCCATGCGCAGTTGCCGCTCCCCCGTCACGCTCAGCACCCAGGCCAGATCTTCGGCGGGAATGATGTGCAGCGTGCCGCGCTGCGTCCACGCACGCACGAGCACGCCGCTGGTGAAGAGCCGGTCGACTGTTCGGAGCGTCGGAGCGCCCGTCGTGCGCGCGGCCAGCGCCCAACGCCCTGCCCAGAAGTCCTGTGCTTGAACGGCGAGCATGTGACGCGCAGCATCCGCCACAGAACGCGCCGGGGCCGTCAGCCGGTGTGACCGCAAGCGCTCAGCACGAAGAGTATGCGGATCCATCACCCCATCATGCCGGTTGCCACCGACATTCCGGCGATGCCGCTACGCGCGCAGCGTCACCTCACGCCGAGGAGGAAGCACGACCGGATGTGATCCCGCCATGACCTCGAGCACACGGATGACCTGGCAGGAGTATCCGTACTCGTTGTCGTACCAGACGTACAACACGACGTCGCTGTCGTTCGCGATCGTCGCGAGCCCGTCGACGATGCCCGCGCGGTGCGAGCCGACGAAGTCCGTGGAGACGACCTCCGGAGACTCGACATAGTCGATCTGCTGACGCAGCTTCGAGTGCAACGAGACCCTTCGCAGGTAGTCGTTGAGCTCATCCTTGGTGGCCGGGTTTTCCAGCGTCAGGTGCAACACTGCGAGCGAGACATCAGGGGTGGGCACGCGGATCGCAGAGCCGGTCAGCTTTCCGGCAAGCTCAGGCAGCGCACGGGCGACAGCCTTCGCGGCGCCGGTCTCGGCGATCACCATGTTCAGCACCGCTGAGCGTCCACGGCGGTCGCCCTTGTGGAAGTTGTCGATCAGGTTCTGGTCGTTGGTGAATGAGTGCACCGTCTCGACATGCCCGCGCACAATGCCATAAGCCTCGTCGATCGCCTTCAGCACCGGTGTGATGGCGTTTGTCGTGCACGATGCAGCCGAAAGAATGCGGTCGTCGGGGAGGATCGTCGAATCGTTGATCCCGTGCACGATGTTCTTCAACTCGCCCTTGCCTGGGGCGGTGAGCAGCACACGAGCGACACCCTTCGCCTGCAGGTGGCGGCTGAGGCCTTCCTCGTCTCGCCAGCGCCCGGTGTTGTCGACGATGATCGCATCGTGGATGCCGTGGGCGGTGTAGTCGACAGTGGCGGGATCATCCGAATAGATCACCTGAATGCGCGTGCCGTTGGCGATGATCTGCTCGGCATCCTCGTCAACCGTGACGGAACCGGCGAATTTGCCGTGCACCGAGTCACGCAGCAGTAAGGATGCGCGTTTGACGAGGTCGTCGTCCGACCCTCGACGCACCACGATCGCGCGCAACCGCAGGCCGCTGCCTCCGCCGGTGTGGGCGATGAGGATGCGTGCCAGCAGGCGGCCGATACGGCCGAATCCGTACAGCACGACGTCGGTGGGAGCGGCAGGTGTCGCCCCCATCGCCGGCGCGAGCGCTTCACGGAGATACGCGTCAAGCGGCTGATCACTGCCGGCATGGCCTTCCACCAGGCGTGCGACGTCGATCGATGAGGCACCGGGTGCGATTTCGCTCAGTGCCTGCAGCACGGCGAGAGTCTCGCCCAGAACGAGCTGTCCGTGACCGAGCTGAGCGACACGCTCGTGCATTTCGATGACGCCAGTGGTCGAGAGCCCGAGCAGACGGTGGCCATGCAACGAAGTCACCACTTCGTGCTCGCGCCGGAGCGCTCCGATCAGCGGGATCATCCGCTCCGCGAGTTCTTCCTTGGCCATCCAGTCATCGCGGTGCGCTGCGAAATCGTTCATCTGCATCCTTGCATGTGTGAAGCGCGCCGAAGATCGTCCAGCGCGCAAATTGCCGGTGGAACATCGGGGGATGCTTCCAGAATAGTCGCCCGCATGACCCACTGCCGACCGGGATAGCCTGATGCCATGACTTCGATCACCGCGCACGCCGCACTTCTCGACATGGACGGGACACTCGTTGATTCCACGGCCGTCGTCGAACGACTGTGGTGGGAATGGGCTGCCCCGCACGGGCTCGACAGGCACACGGTGCTGGAAACTGTGCACGGCCGGCAGGGACACCAAAGCATGGCGATCCTGCTGCCGGAGCGCGACCACGCGGTCAACCTCGAAGAGAACGTGCAGATGCTCGCGCGCGAGAGCGAGGACGTCGACGGCGTCGTCGCAATCCCCGGTGCTGCCCAGCTGCTGCAATCGCTCGAGCATCTCCCGCACGCGATCGTCACCTCCGCAGATGTCGCTCTAATGACCGCACGGATGAGCTTCGCCGGGTTGAACATCCCCGCGCAGCGGATCACCGCGGAGAGCGTCTCCAAGAGCAAGCCGGATCCGGAGGGCTTCCTGCTCGCAGCATCCGTCTTGGGTATCGCCCCCGCCGACTGCGTCGTCTTTGAGGATTCAGGAGCCGGAATTCAGGCGGGTCTGGCGGCCGGCATGACGGTGATCGGCGTCGGCGCGCACGCGCCCCGGTTCTCGCCGACGCATCACGTCGATGACCTCACGCATGTGACGATCACGCCGACACCTGGCACCGGCGGATTCGAGATTCAGATCAGCTGAGCGCGAGGATCGCCTCGCGAAGGATGCCGTCGGACTCGGCCAGCGCGGCCGTGGCACGCTCGACGTCGGCGCTTGTCGCCAGCGTCAGCAGTGCGAGTTTCACCGATCCGCCTGCTAGGCGCAGCGCCTGCGTCGCGTCATCGATGCCGACACCGGCGAGTTGCATCACGGTGCGAATCGATCGGGCATGCAGCTTCTCATTGGTGACGACCAGATCGACCATGACGCCACGGTAGGTCTTGCCGAGTTTGATCATCGACAGTGTCGTGAGCATGTTGACGACGAGCTTCTGCGCGGTTCCTGCCTTCAGCCGCGTCGAACCGGAGATGAACTCGGGCCCAGTGACGATTTCGATCGCGATCTTCGCTGCCGCTCCGATGTCGGAGTTGTGGTTCGAAGCGATGGCTGCGGTGAGCGCGCCGATGCCACGGGCGTATCTCAGCCCGCCGACGACGTATGGTGTGCGACCGGATGCCGAGATGCCGACGACCGTGTCACGCTCGGTGAGCCCGAGTGCACGAAGTTCCTGCTCGGCGGCATCGGCATCGTCCTCGGCATCCTCGACCGCCGATCGAATCGCCGTGTCACCGCCGGCGATCAGTCCGACCACCATCGACGGATCGGTGCCGAACGTGGGCGGGCATTCGCTGGCGTCGAGTACGCCGATGCGCCCCGCGGTGCCAGCGCCGATGTAGATGAGTCGACCGCCGCGGCGGAAACGCTGCGTGATCCCGTCGACCGCGCGTGCGATCTCGTCGGCGCGCTCGGCGACAGCGATCGACACCCCCTGGTCTTCCGCGTTCATCCGCCGCACCAGCTCTGCCGTGTCGAGCAGGTCGAGATCGCCTCGCTCGCTTGTCACAGCCTCGGTGTCCAGCTGCGCGAGCACTTCGAGCAGAGCGTCAAGGCGGGATGAGTCATTCGGCACGGTGGACGAACCTTTCGTGGGGCAGGTCGGTGCGGCAAGTGAGAAGTGCGGCGCCGGAGAAGGCGTCGCCGACGGCGGGCACGACGGTGCGGCCGGCTGTCGTGAGTGAGCGCGTGAGTTCGCTGCGGAACCAGGAGTGATCGGTGAGGCCACCGTGGACGATGACATCGGGCACATCGGATGCGGCGACAGCGGATGCGGTGAGCAGACGGAGCGCTTCCCAGACGATCTCGGATGCCACGCTGTCCCCTGCCTCGGCAGCATCGAGTACGAGAGGTGCGACGGTCGCCAACTGGCGCGCAGTCGGCACGTCGCCTGCGAGCCAGGTGATGACGTCAGTGGCGGGCGAGATGTGTGCACGTACGGAATCGGTGAGCGCGGTCTCGGCCCCGAGCACGTCCCGGAATCGCAACGTCGCGCGGACTCCTTCGCGCCCGATCCACGATCCGCTGCCGAGGTCGCCGAGTTCCGGGCCCCACCCGTCCACGAGTCGTACGCCATCCGCGTCAACGCCGAGCGCCGCCGCTCCAGTGCCCGCGATCAGGAGCGTTCCCGGTGCGCCTTCCAACGCACCGGCATGCGCTGCCACCACGTCAGAGGTCACCGCGACACGGGCGCCGGTCGCTTCAACCAGTTTTCGGGCGAGCTCGGCCGCCGATTCTGGTGCGGTCCACGCACCTGCGGCGCCGACGCCGAGTCTGCTGATACTTCCGCGCGACGGAAGCACCGAAAGAATCGCAGCGAGAGACGTCTCGACACCGTCACCCGTCGCGAGGCCAGGCGAGCCCGTCCCCGCGCGCACGGTGCGTCCTTCAGCACTGATCACGGCAACCCTGCAGCGGGATTTACCGAGATCGACTGCGACAGTGGTCTGCACGATCGGCATCTCTCAACTCTCACATCGACGACATTGGTCAGCACTTCTCGAAAAGACTCTACAGCCAAGTTAGACTTTATGAAAAGAATTTACCGCGCCGACTGCTCGGCAGCGGCTTATTGTTATCCCACACCATCAAAGGAGCACGGATGAGCATCCAGTCCACGATCGAAGCCGCCGCTTCGACGTTGCCACCGTCCCTCGCCCGCATTGCGGCAGTCCTGCGGGAGAGTCCTTCCGTCGTCATCCACATGACGATCAACGAGCTCGCCCTGGAGTGCAGCACGTCCGTTGCCTCCGTGGTGCGATTCTGCCGTGCGATCGGCTTCAGCGGCTACGCCCCCCTGCGGATGGCGCTCGCCACGGAACTCGGCAAGGAAGCCGCCCAGTTCCCCACCCGCGGAGCCTCCGGTTCGGAAATCTCCGACGGCGACTCCCTGCGTGAGGCTGTCTCAAAGCTCGCGGCCCTCGAGCTGCTCGCCATCGAGGAGACCATCGGACAGCTCGACTTCGAAGTGCTGGAAGCGGCGATCGACGATATCGACCGCGCTGAGCGCATCCTTCTCTATGGCATCGGCGCCAGCCAGTTCGTGGCGGAAGACCTCGCCCACAAACTCCTTCGCGTCGGCCGGAACGCGCACGTGCTCACAGACCCACATGAGGCGATCGCCGCAACTGTCCTCAATGCCGGCCCGACCGTCGCCATCGGATTCTCACACTCCGGCGCGACCAACGAAACAGTGCGCTTTCTGCACACCGCAGGCGTCAACGGCGCCTCGACGATCGCCGTCACCTCGGCAAAGGGTTCTCGCCTCGCCCTCGGCGCCGATCACGCGCTGTTCACCGAGGTCCGGGAATCGTCATTCCGCGCCGGCGCCATGGTCAGTCGCATCGCCCAGTTGGCACTGATCGACTGCCTATTCGTGGGTGTCGCCAAACGCCGCTTCGCGGAAACCGTCGACGCACTACAGCGCACTCGCGAGGCCACCCGCGCGCTGCGTGACTGAAAATTGCGCCTCCGCGCCGGCACGTCGTGTGACGGTGCCGGCGACAGCGATCACGCCGAGGGAGCGAGCCCGAGGTCTTCTTCACGAACGGTGCCCTGGAATGACCAGGGGAAGTCAATCCAGAGGTCGGTGTCCTTCCAGGCGAAGTCCGGCTGGATGATCGTCGACGGCTTCGTGAAGATCGTCACCGAACGCACATCGGCGCCCTTGTCCTTGAGTAGCTGTACCGCGAGCGCGAGCGTGCGACCGGAGTCGGCGACATCGTCGACGAGCAGCACTCGTCGGCCGTCGAGGTACGCCATGTCGAGCTCGGGAGGGAGCACCTCAGGAGCATCCAGAACCGTTCCGATCCCGGTGTAGAACTCGACGTTGATCGCGCCGCAGTTCTTGGCACCCAGCCCGTAGGCGATTGCTCCCGCAGGCAACAATCCACCGCGAGCGATCGCGACGACGACCTCTGTCTGGAAACCGCTCTCGAGAATTCTCCGAGCAAGGTCTCGTGTTGCTGATCCGAATCCGTCCCAGGTGAGCGTTTCCCGCTCGATAGCTGTCATGTCTCCATTGTCTCCCCTTTCACGCGGTACGATCGACGCGTCCGGTTTGCCACCGGTGCTCGAAAAAAGGGCACGACGTCGACGACGCATGGATGCGCCGCGCGAGACACATACGGAATTCCTCACCGATACCGTCTCGAAAGGCACTCCCATGCCCTCTGTCTCCGCCCATGTGGCCCGCACTCTCGCCCAGCACATCGACGCCGTCTTCGGCGTGATGGGCAATGGGAACGCCTATTTCCTCGATGCGCTCGAACGCCAGACTTCTGCGGAGTTCACGGCGGTGCGCCATGAGCAAGGCGCCGTGGTCGCCGCCGATGCCCATCACCGCGCCTCCGGCCGCATCGCGGCGGCCACCACCACCTATGGCGCGGGATTCACCAACACGCTGACCGCTCTTGCCGAGTCGGTGCAGGCGCACATCCCGCTCGTGCTCGTCGTCGGAGATGAGCCGACGTCGGGCCCGCGGCCGTGGGATGTCGACCAGATCGCGCTCGCATCGGCCGTCGGCGCTCGCACGTATACCGTCGGGCGAACGGATGCCGCGGCGACCACCATCATCGCCATCGAGCACGCCCTCACGTATCGGGTCCCGGTCGTGCTGGCGATTCCGTACGACGTGGCGGCGCTGGAGGCGGGGCCGGTTCCCGCAGCGCCCACGCCCCGTGTCCCCGCGCCACTCATTCCGAAGGGCGAGTTCAGCGAGGGGATGCTGGATGACATCGCCGAGGCGCTGCGCGAAGCCGATCGGCCGTTCCTGCTCGCCGGTCGTGGCGCCTGGCTCGCCGGTGCGGGAGACGCGCTCGGCGCACTGGCCGACGCGACGGGTGCGCTCACGGCATCCACTGCTCTCGGTCGCGGAATCTTCCCGGCATCCGAATATGACCTCGGAGTCACCGGAGGCTTCGGGGCGGAGGGTGCGATGGAGCTGGTGCGCCAGGCCGATGTCGCCGTCGTCTTCGGTGCCTCGCTGAACCAGTTCACGATGCGCTTCGGCGAGCTGTTTGCGCCCGGTACGCGGGTGTTCCAGGTCGATGTGACGCCCGCAGCAACGCACGCGCACGTCGGCGGTTTCGTCCGCGGCGACGCCCGGGTCGTGGCCGACGCACTGGTCGCCCGCCTCACGGCCGCCCCCGCCGAGCACAACTTCGGAGCTGCCGCAGGACACGCCGGGTCGGCCACGCCGGAAGACGGCGTGTCGGATGCGAGCTCCGAAGTTGTGCACGGGGGCTGGCGCGAACGGGTCGATGTTGGAGCAGCTCGGGCATACGAACCAGGCGACGACCTCGCCGCGGACGGACGGCTCGACCCCCGCTCGGCGGCGCGACGCATCGCCGAGCTGCTGCCGGATGACCGCGTCGTGGTCTCCGACGGCGGGCACTTCATCGGCTGGGCGAACATGTACTGGCCGGTGGCGGCACCGGACCGCATGATGATGATCGGCACCGCGTTCCAGGCGATCGGACAGGGCTGGCCCAGCGTCGTCGGCGCGACCAGGGCGCGCCCGGAGTCAACCGTGGTGCTCACCTCGGGCGACGGCGGAGGGCTCATGGCGATCGCCGATCTCGAATCCGCGGTTCGCGCCGCCGCCGGGCACGGCTGCGCGGTGATCTGGAACGACGCCGCCTACAGCGCCGAGGTCAATCTGTACGGCCTGAAGGGCCTCGCGCAGGCGCCGATGCGTATCCCCGAGGTCGACTTCGCGGCGTTCGGTGCGGCCGTCGGAGCAGAAGGCGTCGTAGTGCGCACGGTCGAAGACCTCGATCGTCTGGGCACGTGGGCTGCAGAGGACGCCACGACCCGACGCTTCCTGCTGCTGGATCTGCGGATCTCCGGCGACGTCGTCGCCCCGTACCAGCAGGAGATCATCCGCGTGAACAGCTGATCGGCACGCGGTCAGCCATCAATCGAGCTGCTCGATGCCCTCCATGCGGATCTGCTCGAGATCTAGCCGAGCCGAGATCCGATAAACGACGAGATCATCGACTGTGCCTGCGCGGCGCAGTTCCCGCAACACCACTCGCTCGTGCTCGAGCACCGCAAGCTTGAGTCGGACGAGTTCCTCATGATGTGTGAGTGGTGAACGCTGCGCCATATCGACGTCTGTCGAGGTGGCGATCATCTGCAACGTCGTGCCATCTCCGACGTCGTCACCGACGGCTGCGCCCACACCACCACTCGAATCAGCCAGCACCTCGGACGTACCGACGAGCGGATCCGGTGCGCCGAGCAGGTCTTCCATCGCACCGACTTCGGCATCGATGAGCGCGCGCTCCCTGGCCATCGAGCGAGCATTCGCCAATTCGAGCATCTCGTACCCGTCGCGGCGAACTCGATCACGCACCTCATCGCTGATTCCGTGCTCGGACGCCAGCTGATCGAGTGCGGCCATCGCGGCTCCAGAGATCGCACGTTCGGCGAGCTCGAATTCCTCGTCTTGGGCATGATCGACCGGGTACCCGGCCCAGCGCACCACCGCAGGAAGCAGTGGCCCCTGTACGAGCAGGCTCAGTAAAATCACGCCGGCGGTCACGAAGAGGATCTCGTCGCGTCCGACCAGTGCGGAGCCGTCGGGCATCGCGAGCGGGACGGAAAGCGCAATCGCCAGAGAGACGCCGCCACGCATTCCGGCGACGGTGCTGACGATCTGCATGCGAGTGCGAAGACCCCTCGGGTGCGCCGTGCCTCCGCCGATGAGCTGGAACGGCACAGCCAGAAGCTGGAAGAGAAAGCGCACCACAAGCAGCGTGATCCAGGCAGCCACCGTGGCCAGCGTCAGCCATCCGATCATACGGAAGGAGGTCTGGTGCACGACCCACTGCACCTCCAGCCCGATCAGCACAAAGAGCGCGCCGTTGAGGATGAAGACACCGAAGGGCCAAGCCGCCTCGGCCTGACGGCGCGAGGCTGCGGTGGTGACCTGCGAGCTGAGGTACGCCGCGATCAGTCCCGCGACCACCACAGCGAGCACCCCGGAGGCCCCGATCATCTCGGCGATCAGGAAACTGGTGAACGGCAACAGCAGCATGGTCACGTTGATCGTGATCGTCGTACGCACTCGCCGCAGCAGCAACCAGGCAGCCGCAGCGGCCACCACCCCGACAGCGATGCCGCCGAGATAGGAGACCACGACCGTCCAGGTGACCATGAGCGGTGTGACGTTGCCGCCGACCGCGAGGGATATCGCGATCGCGTACAACACGAGCGCGGTGCCGTCGTTCGTGAGGCTCTCGGCCTTCAGCTTCATGAATGCACGCTGTGGCAGCAATCGACCGAGGGCTGCGACGGCCGTCGCATCCGGCGGTGCCACGGCCGCCCCGAGGATGAGGGCGATCTCCCACGGCAGACCGAAAAGCACTGCCACTCCAGCGACTGCGAACGCCGAGGCAACGACCAGCAGCGTGCTCATCGGCAGGATGTAGCGGAAGTCCCGCCGGATGGAGCGCAGCGACGTCGTGAGGCTCTCCCAGAACAGCATCACCGGCAGGAACAGCAGCAGCACGGTCTCCGGCGGCAACTGCACTTCGCGTAGCGCCGGCACGAATCCGAGCAGCAGACCGAAGATGACCAGCACAAGCGGGAGCGCAAGGCGCACCCGCGGCGCGAGCATCGTTCCTGCCAGGATTGTCAGCCCGAGCAGGACCGTGATCTCAAGACCTTCCATGCGGCCACCCGATCTGCCGTCGCAGACGAGCGCAACGTGCTCAGGACACAGCACCCGTCATGCTCACGGTATTCCCACCCCGCAGTCGGCGAAAGGCCTTCCGCCGACGAGACGGTCAGCTCGAGGCGCTGTAGTCCGGCAGCTCCTGAAGCGTCCAGGTGTTGCCGTCAGGGTCGTCGAAGGTGACGAAACGGCCCCACGCCTGCTCGTCGACACCCTCAGCCGCGACGTCGGCCTCGCGCAGCTGCGCCAATGCCTCATCAGCGTTCGGCACCACAACCTGAATCGTGTTCTGCTGTCCCGGCTCGAGATCGTTGCCGAGGCCCGTCCCGAACGCGATCGAGCAGGCTGATCCGGGCGGCGTCATCTGAACGAAGCGCAGTCCCTCGACGGGAGTTTGATCGTGGTCAGCGTTGAAACCGATCTTTAGGTAGAAGTCTTTCGCGCGGTCGACGTCAGTGACCGGCACAAAGATGAGTTCTATTTTCCAATCCATGATGTTCTCCTTCTGGTGAGCGTCGTCGCCCGACCAGCATCAAAGTTACGCGCGGGGTCCGACATCGAACAGATGCAGCGTCAGATCCAGCCCTTGTCCTGTGCCATCCGCACGGCCTGCGCGCGGTTGGCCGCTCCAACTTTGCCGATCGCCGCGGACAGGTTATTGCGCACCGTTCCGGCAGAAAGGAATACTTCGGATGCGATTGCCGCAGCGCTGCGCCCGTCGGCGGCGAGCCGCAGCACCTGCCGCTCACGCTCGCTGAGCGGATTCGCTCCCTCGAACAGACTCGCCTCGGCAAGCGCCGGATCGACGACTCGCAGACCGGCGTGCACACGTCTCACGGCATCGGCGAGCTGCTCGACCGGGGCGTCTTTCACCACGAAGCCGCTGGCACCGGCGTCCAATGCCGCACGCAGATAGCCGGGCCTGGCGAACGTCGTCACGATGAGGACGCGTGTATTCGCACTGGCAGCACGCACGGCCTGCGTCGCCGCGATGCCGTCCATACCGGGCATCTGGATGTCCATCAGGCACACATTCGGCGCCGTCTGTGCGACCAGCTCCACGGCGGCCTCACCGTCTCCGGCGACACCCACGACAGTGAGATCATCCTCAAGCTCCAGCAATGCGGCGAGCGCGCCGCGCAGCATCGCCTGATCGTCCGCGATCACCAGTCTGATCTGCTTCGCATCGGTCACCAGGCCACCTCCACGTGAGTACCACCGGTCTCGCCCGAACGCACGGTGAGCGTTGCGCCGCCGATCGTCGCGCGCTCGCGCATCCCGCGCACACCATTGCCCTCGCCGCCGGCGAAGCCGCGTCCGTCATCTATCACGGCTAAGCTGCCCGGTTTGATGCGCACCGTCACCGTCTGCGCTCCTGCGTGCCGTAGCACGTTGGTTGTCGCCTCACGGAGGATCCAGCTCGCTGTCAACGACTGCGCGGGTGAGAGCACGCGAGCATCCCCTTCCACCTCCATCGCCACATCAGCGGACTGCAGCGCGTCGCGGCACGAGGTCATTTGTTCGATCAGCGCCGCGCTGCGCACGCCCGCGACCGTGGCACGGACACCCGCGATGGCCTCTGCCGTGAGAGATTCAATATCGGCCAGCTCAGCCTTGGCACGTTCCGGGTCGCTGTCGATGAGCCTGCGGACGAGTTGCGCCTTCAAGCTCACCACGGTCAGCGAATGACCAACCAGGTCGTGCACATCGCGAGCGACAGCCTCGCGCCCCTCGCTCGTCGCGAGCTCGAGTCCCAGGTTCTCGGCCTCGGCAGAGCGGATGATCAGCGTCGTCGAAACGGTGTTGACTACGGCGAGCAGCACCATGATCGCAAGCACTGTCAGATATGTCATCCCGCCTGGAGTAAGGAACACCACTGCTGCGGTCACCGCGATACCTGCACCGCTGGTGACCCAGTGTGCGATGCGCGTAAGTCCGTATGAGGCGAACGACATGATGAATGGGAGAAAACTCAACGCCGATCCGCCGACTGCCGGAACCGTCAGAACCGTGCAGACAATCAGTGACGCGAAAACTGCCCATTGAATCGGCTTCGGCGGCGATGTCAGTCCGCCGCCGCCGAAGCTCATCCCGTTCATGAAGCCGGCGACGTAGATCACGACAAAAGCACCCAGCGCGACCCAACCAGTAGCGATCCAGGCCGGCGCGGCGTCCGCGCGCAGCAGCGCCAACACCGGATACACCAGGAAGACCAGCCAGACGGCCGCCATAACCCAACCGAACCGCTCCCAGGGCGAGCTTGCGCCGGCACGGTCATGACGGCTGAACGGCGCCGCCCACGCGGCAGGCGCGACACCGGCCGCGGCCGCCGCTGATGCTTCACGCGCGCCTTGAGTCACATCATCCGTCATGGTTTCGACCCTATCGGCGAGAACGCGAGCGCTTGATGCCAGCCGCCACGAGTACAGCGAACAACGCGAGCCACACGATGATGTTCAGCACGACCGCCCACAGCGGGTCGGACTGACCGGTCGTGAGCGCGCCATCGGTGAGGGGCCAACGGCTCAGCGAGACGAAACCATACAGCGGGGTGAAGCGGGCGATGTCGAGCATCACGCCGTCGAGGGGCATGAAGACGTTGCCGAAGAACGCGAAGAACGTCATCGAGATGGATGCCAGCGCCGCCGCCGTGTCGGGATTGAAGAACAGCCCGACACCGAGTCCATACAGGCCGTACATCAGCCCGAGCCCGAGGATGATCCCCGCCGATGCTCCCCAGCGCCAGGCGTCAGTACTCTCGGCGCCGGTCAGCATGCCAGCGGCGAAGACCGCCAGCACAGCGAGCGCCGCGAATGCCACTGCGGTCACCAGTTTCGTCAGCGCGTACCCCACTGTGCCGAGCGGAGTCATCGCCAACTGCCGACCCCAGCCCTGCTTCGATTCGGAGGCGGCAAGCGAGGTGATCGAGCTCATCGCGACGGCACCTCCGTATGCGGCCATAGACACCATCACGTAGAACGCGACGTTGCCGTGCCCCATGGACGTCGAGCCGTAGGACATGCTCGCGCCGAACAGCAGGTACATCGCCACCGGCATCCCGAGCGTGAATGCGAGTGTGTAGGGGTTGCGAATCTGGCGCAGTGCTTCGATGCGCAGCATCGTGGGTGAGATCGACATGGTCATGATCAGTTCTCCGTCAGGGCTGTGAAGGCGGTTTCAAGGGTGGGTGCGGCGATCTCTAGATCGTGCGCCCCAGAATTCAAGAGAACGGATGCTGCGGCATCCGAGTCCGTCGCGCGCAGGCTCACGCGCTCACCGTCGACGCGCACTTCTGTGATTCCGTCGGTCTCATTCAGCGTCCGCACCAGGTAATCCGCGTCGGTCGCCGGAAGGTTCGCGGCAAGTGTGCGCCCGCCGAGGTTCGCGCGTAGTTGAGCGGTAGGGGCATCCGCCACGATGCGGCCGTGGTGCATGACCACGGTGCGGCGGGCGAACTGTTCTGCTTCTTCGAGGTAGTGCGTTGCGAAGATGATGGTGCGCCCGGCATCCGCATCCGCGCGCATGACGTCCCAGAAGTGTCGACGGGCGGTGACGTCCATACCTGCGGTCGGCTCGTCCAAGACGAGGATGTCCGGATCGGCGACCAGCGCGAGTGCGAACTTCACACGCTGCTGCTCGCCGCCCGAGCACTTCGCGATCCGGCGGCGAGCCAGCGGCTCCAAGTCGGTGGCGGCGAGTACCTCGGGTACGCGGCCGAGCGCCTCAGGGCCGTGCAGGGATGCGATGACCTCGACCGTCTCGCGGACAGAGAGGTCTGACAGCAGGCCGCCGGTCTGTAGCACTGCAGCGATGGCACCAGACTTTGCCGCCTTCGCCGGTTGCTCGCCGAAGACCGAAACGGTGCCGCCGCTGGGGTCTGCGAGGCCGAGCAGCATGTCGAGCGTGGTCGTCTTTCCGGCACCGTTAGGGCCGAGCAAAGCGACTACCTCGCCGCGGCGGATGCTGAGATTCAGGCCGTCGACCGCTTTCACGGCTCGGTCGCCAGCGCCGAAGTGCTTCTGCAGCCCTTCGATGGCGATGACGGTGTCGGATGCGGTGGCGCTGAGTCGCGGGGAGGCCAGGGTTTCCTGTGCTGTGCTCATGCTTACAGCCTGGCTGGTGCGTCCGCTCGATTCCGGAGGGCGCTGTCACGTCGTTCACATGACACGTGTCACGTTCTCACCGACTTCTCGCAGCCGAGCGCGACGGGCGGAGCACGGGTCAGGCGGGGAGGAAGACCCCCGATAGGAATGCGTCCAGCTCGTCCGTCGCCTCCAGCGGCAGCACCGCGGCGACGTACTGGTCTGGGCGCACGACCACGACGACGCCATCGCGTGACAGCTCGCGCTCAGAGAAGATGTCCGTCTTCGACCACGCATTGGGAGCCGCGGTATAGACCTTCTCCCAGTCGGTCAGCCCCAGCGGCCCCGTCTTCGGCAGCAACAGTGCCGGCACCGAAAGAATGTCGATGTCTTCGAACGCCTGCTGATAAATCGCCTTCACGTCGAACACGGCATCCGCATCGGCGTCCGCCGGCGTGTACCGGGCGAGGACCGGCGAGACGGCCGACGCCCACGGCGCGAGCTTCTCCCCCGCGGCATCCGCGAAGGCGTACACACGCCAACGCCCGTCGGCCCTGGCGTGATGGCCGAGATGCACGATATTCCCGTCGCACACCCGAACCACCTCGGCCGACTTGAAGCGCCGCCCGATCGGGAACCCGGCGGCGAGCGCCTGGTGTTCATCGGAGCCGGTAATCGCCGACGGCGTGTAGTGCGTCATGAAACCGGACGGGAACTCGGCCGTGGCCAGATAATAATTCGACAACTCCTGCGGGTCGGAGATCTCCTCCGGTTTACGCGCCATCAGCGAAGACCACTCACGATCGAAGTCGATCAACTGCTGCGCGACCGGCTGCCGCTCGGCTGAATACGTCGACAGCAGCGACTCGGGGCTGCGTCCGGCGAGCACCGATCCGAGCTTCCAACCCAGGTTGAATCCGTCCTGCATTGACACGTTCATCCCCTGCCCTGCCTTGGCGCTGTGCGTGTGGCAGGCATCGCCGGTAAGGAAGACACGCGGGTGACGATCGACGTCGCCGCCGACATCGTCGAAACCATCAGTGACGCGGTGCCCGACTTCGTACACGCTCGACCAGGCGATCTCCTTCACATCCAGCGAGTACGGATGCAGGATCTCGTTGGCCTTGGCGATGACCGCCTCAATCGGAGTCTGGCGCACCTGGTGGTTATCATCCTCGGCGACCTCACCCAGATCGACGTAGACCCGGCTGAGATAGCCGCCCTCGCGCGGAATATGCAGGATGTTACCGGCCTGTGCGTTGATCGCGCACTTGGTGCGCCAATCCGGGAAGTTGGTGTTCACGAGCACGTCCATGACGCCCCAGGCATGCGCGGAGAACTCTCCGACGTGGGTGCGTCCGATCGCCTCGCGCACGCCGCTGCGCGCGCCATCGCTACCGACGACATACTTGGCTCGGATGGTGCGCTCGCCCGCAGCATCCCGCACGCGCACCTCGATCGGGTGCTCACCCTGGTCTGTGATCGTCAGCCCGAGAAACTCCACGCCGTAGTCCGGAATGATCCGTCCAGGGCCGTGCGCGGCGGCCTCCGCGAAGTAGTCCAGCACGCGGGCCTGGTTCACGATCAGGTGCGGGAACTCACTGATCTTGAGGCCGTAGTCCTCGGTACGCGTGGTGCGGATGATGTCGCCAGGGTTCTCCGGGTCAGGTCCCCAGAAGTTCATGTAGGCGATGTTGTACGCCTCGGCCGTGATCCGCTCTGCGAAGCCGAAGGCTTGGAACGTCTCGACGCTGCGTGGCTGGATGCCGTCGGCCTGGCCGAGCACGAGGCGGCCATCGCGCTTCTCGATGACCCGGGTGGTGATGTCCGGAAACTGCGACATCTGTGCAGCCAACAGCATGCCAGCGGGGCCGGAGCCGACAATGAGCACGTCCGTCTCATCCGGCAGTTCGCCAGGGCGATCGACCCCGGTGCCAGACGCCTCGACGATGCGTGGGTCCTGCGAGACGTAGCCGTGGTGGTGGAACTGCATCGAAACTCCTTCAGAAAATCGAGAGACGGGGCGGATGCCACAGGCATCCGCCCCTGATGAGATTCAGGCCCTCGCGAAGCCGTAGATCGGGCTCTTCGCCTGCTCTTCCTCGTGGTCAGGACCGAGCGGGATACCACTGCGATCACGCAGCAGCAACGTGGCGATCAGGCCGATCACCGTCATCCCGGCGAGGTACCAGGTCACCATGTCGGTCGAGCCGGTCGCTTTCACGATCGCCGCGGCGATCGTCGGAGCGAACGCACCGCCGACGATCGCGCCGATCGCGTACGAGATCGAGACCCCAGAGAACCGAATGGATGCGGGGAACAACTCGGTGTACAGCGCCGCCTGCGGACCATAGGTGAAGCCGAGCCCGATCGTGAGAATCGCAAGACCGAGGAACAACAGCCAGACGTTTGCCGTGTTCACGAGCGGGAACAGGAGGAAGACACCCACCAGCTGCAGGACCCAGCCGGTGATATAGGTATTGCGGCGACCGATCTTGTCGGAGATCCATCCGCCGAGAAGCGTGCTCAGCAGCCAGGTGACAGCGGAGCCGGTAACCGCCCAGAGCACGGGTCCGAATTCGAGAGCGATCGGTCCGTCCTCGGCAGTCGCGTAGCGCTGGACGAAGCCGCCGGTGGTCATGTAGCCAATCGCGTTGTTTCCGGCGAAGACGAGCGCGGCGATGATGACGAGCGGCGTGTGCTTGCGGAACAGCTGCACGATCGGCATCTTCGCCTTCTCCTTGCGCTCGGCGAGCTCAAGGAATACCGGGCTCTCCTCGACGTTGCGACGCACGTAGTAGCCGACCAGGATCAGTACGACGCTGAGCAGGAACGGAATGCGCCAGCCCCACGCGAGGAATTGCTCCCCGGGTGCGATCGCGGTCATGATCGCCATGACACCGGATGCCAGCAGAAGTCCCAGCGGCACGCCGATCTGCGGCGAGGCACCGAAGATGCCGCGGCGCTTCTTCGGCGCATGCTCGACGGCCATCAGGACGGCGCCGCCCCATTCGCCACCCGCCGAGATGCCCTGCAGAATGCGCAGGATCACGAGCAGGATGGGGGCACCGATGCCGATGACCTCGTCTGTCGGCAAGACGCCGATCAGGGCTGTCGCGGCCCCCATCAGGATCAGCGTCCACATCAGCACTCGCTTGCGTCCCAGCTTGTCGCCGAAGTGACCGGCGAGGAAGGCGCCAAGGGGCCGGAACAGGAAGCTGATGCCGACGGTCGCAAAGCCGAGGATCACGGAATCGGTGCCGAGAGACGAGAAGAACAGCTGCCCGAAGACCAGGCCAACCGCTGTTGCGTAGATGAAGAAGTCGTACCACTCGACAGTGGTTCCGACGACTGTGGCGAAGACGACGCGACGGCGATCCGCCGCGCTGGCGATGGTGCCTGTCGGCGTGAAGCCGGGCTGATCAGTCATTGAATGCTCCTTGGATGACGTCGTTGTCACGGGCAGCAGATGCATGCTTGCAACCCACTGCCAGGATGATATACGATTTCGAATACGTCGCACAAGAGCGTCGTACAGACGCAAGGAGGCGCCCAACGTGACGGACTCGATTGCCCGCCCCGGCAAGATCATCGCGATCCACCTCAGTTACGCGTCCCGTGCTGATCAGCGTGGCCGGCGCCCCGCGCATCCTTCCTATTTCTTCAAGGTCGCAAGCTCGATCGCACCGTCCGGTGGCACCGTCGAACGGCCGGCCGGTACCGAGCTCCTCGCCTTCGAAGGTGAGATCGCGCTGATCATCGGCACTCCTGCCCGCCACGTCCGCATCGAGGATGCCTGGTCGCACGTCGCATCCGTCACCGCCGCGAATGATCTCGGCCTCTACGACCTGCGCGCGAACGACAAAGGTTCCAACGTCCGCTCCAAGGGCGGCGACGGCTACACGCCGCTCGGCCCGCGCCTGATCGACGCGCGAGCAATCGACCCGACCGGCATCCGTGTTCGCACCTGGGTCAACGGCGAGCTCCGCCAGGACGACACTTCGGACGGGCTCATCTTCCCGCTCGCGCAGTTCGTGGCCGACCTCTCCCAGCACTTCACCCTCGAGACCGGCGATGTCATCCTCACTGGCACCCCGGCCGGATCCTCCGTGATCGTGCCCGGCGACGTCGTCGAGATCGAGGTGGATGCCCCAGATGCACCGGGAGCCCCGACATCCGGCCGACTGGTTACCACCGTCACGCAGGGCGACGTGCCGTTCGACGAGACGCTCGGATCGATGCCAGCCGTCGACGACGTGCAGCGCACCGAGGCGTGGGGTTCGGCGGAGGCCGCTGGGCTCCTCCCCAGCGCACCGACCGGCACCGTGCTCTCCCCCGAACTTCGCGCCAAGCTCGAGGCTGCTCCCACTGCCGGCCTCTCCGCACAACTACGCAAACTCGGCATCAACGCCTGCATCATCGACGGTGTGCACGCGGCCCAGCCCGGCATGACACTCGTTGGCACCGCAAAAACGCTGCGGTTCGTGCCCGGCCGCGAGGATCTGTTCAAGACTCATGGCGGCGGATACAACGCGCAAAAGCGCGCGTTCGACACAGTCTGTGAGGGCGAGGTCATCGTGATCGAGGCCCGAGGCGAATCGGGCTCCGGCACCCTCGGCGACATCATGGCTCTGCGCGCGCAGGCGCGGGGAGCGGCCGGTATCGTCACGGACGGCGGCGTGCGCGACTACGACACCGTCGTCGAGATCGGACTTCCGGTGTTCTCGCGCGGTGCACATCCGGCGGTGCTCGGACGCAAGCACGTGCCGTGGGAGTACGACGTGGCCGTCGCCTGCGGAGGAACCACCGTCGAGCCCGGCGACATCATCGTCGGCGACGGAGACGGCGTGATCGTCATCCCGGCCGCTCTCGCAGAGCAGGTCGCCGACGCCGCACTCGCCCAGGAGACAGAGGATGCCTGGATCGCCGCGCGCGTCGCTGAAGGCTACGGCCTGGACGGGTTGTTTCCGATGAACGCCGAATGGCGTGCGAAGTACGAAGGCAGCCGCCCATGACACAGGTCATCATCAGCAAGTCGCAGCGCGCGTACCACTGGATCAAGGAGCGCATCGCGGGCCAGACCTACACCCCCGGCTACCGGCTCGTCCTTGGCGCGATCGCTGGAGAGCTCGACATGAGCGTCGTGCCGGTGCGTGAGGCGATCCGTCAACTCGAAGCCGAAGGGCTCGTGCACTTCGAGCACAATGTCGGCGCCAGAGTCGCGATGGTCGACGATGCCCAGTATCGGCACAGCATGGAGGCACTCAGCATCCTGGAGGGCAGCGCAACGGCCATGTCCGCCCCCCATCTGAGCGCCGACGATCTGAAGTTCGCCCGCGCGATCAATGCTCAGATGATCGAGACTCTCGATCACTTCGACCCACCGTCGTTCACACGCCTCAACCAGCAGTTCCACGCGGCGCTCATCGCCGCGTGCCCGAACCCGCGACTACAGGAGCTCGTGACAGTCGAGATGGCGCGCCTGAACCGACTGCGCGATTCAACATTCAACTTCGTTCCCGGCCGCGCACATGAGTCGGTGCGTGAGCACGAGAACATCGTTGCCCTGATCGAGAACGGCGCCCCGATCATCGAGATCGAACGCGTTGCGCGCCAGCACCACGCAGCCACCCTTGACGCCTACCTCACGAAGAAGCACCCCGACGAAGCCGTCGGCATGCACGTCCACTGACACCGGAGGAACCATGACTGATTCACGCATCCCCGCAGAGCTCCCCGATCACATCCAGCACTACATCGATGGCGAGTTCGTCGACTCGATCGACGGCGACACCTTCGACGTGCTCGACCCGGTGACCAACGAAAACTACACCACAGCATCCGCAGGCAAGAAGGCCGATATCGACCTCGCCGTCGCCGCCGCCACGCGCGCGTTCCAGGACGGTCCATGGCCGCGGATGCTCCCCCGCGAACGCTCACGCGTGCTGCACCGCATCGCCGACATCGTCGAATCGCGCGATCAGCGCCTCGCAGAGCTCGAGAGCTTCGACTCCGGCCTGCCGATCACACAGGCGCTCGGTCAGGCACGCCGTGCGGCCGAGAACTTCCGCTTCTTCGCAGATCTGATCGTCGCCCAGGCGGATGACACCTTCAAAGTGCCCGGACGTCAGATCAACTACGTCAACCGCAAGCCGATCGGCGTCGCTGGCCTCATCACGCCATGGAACACGCCATTCATGCTCGAGTCGTGGAAGCTCGGACCGGCTCTCGCGACCGGCAACACCGTCGTGCTCAAACCCGCGGAGTTCACGCCGCTTTCGGCATCCCTGTGGGCTGGAATCTTCGAGGAGGCAGGACTGCCAAAGGGCGTCTTCAACCTTGTCAACGGACTCGGAGAGGATGCCGGCGACGCCCTGGTCAAGCATCCGGGTGTGCCGCTGATCTCCTTCACCGGTGAAAGCAGCACCGGGCAGTTGATCTTCGCCAACGCGGCACCGTTCCTCAAAGGTCTCTCGATGGAACTCGGCGGCAAATCCCCCGCGATCGTCTTCGCCGATGCCGACCTGGATGCCGCGGTCGACGCGACCATCTTCGGCGTGTTCTCGCTCAACGGCGAGCGCTGCACTGCCGGCTCCCGCATCCTCGTCGAACAGTCGATATACGAGGAGTTCGTGGAGAAATACGCGGCTCAAGCGAAGCGTGTCAAAGTCGGACTGCCGAACGATCCGACCACGGAGGTCGGCGCACTCGTGCATCCAGAGCACTACGACAAGGTCATGAGCTACGTGGAGATCGGCAAGACCGAGGCGCGCCTGGTCGCTGGTGGCGGGCGCCCGGAGGGCTTCGAGACCGGTAATTATGTCGCCCCGACCGTATTCGCCGATGTCTCGCCCGACGCGCGAATCTTCCAAGAGGAGATTTTCGGCCCCGTGGTCGCGATCACGCCATTCGCGTCCGATGAAGAGGCGCTGGCACTGGCGAACGACACCAGGTACGGCCTGGCCGCGTACATCTGGACGAATGACCTCAAGCGCGCGCACAACTTCGCGGGCGACCTCGAGGCAGGCATGGTGTGGCTGAACAGCAACAACGTGCGCGACCTCCGCACCCCGTTCGGCGGTGTGAAGGCCTCCGGTCTCGGCCACGAGGGCGGCTATCGTTCGATCGATTTCTACACCGACCAGCAGTCCGTGCACATCACGCTCGCTGAGTCACACTCCCCCACCTTCGGCAAGAACTGACCCTGCCCCACACCACCCCACCTCCCGCGAAACTTCGCCTGTGTCACCGAAACGGACGGTTTATATGACACACGCGAAGTCTCGCGAATCATGAGCAAGGACGCTGACATGACCAACCGTGAAGACATGACCCTCACCTCCTCGGGATACTACGTATCGCAGGAGGCGCCGATTCACTCTGACAACCCCGTCGCCACACCGACGAGCACTCCCCCTGACATCCTGCGCTGCGCGTACATGGAGCTCGTGGTCACCGACCTCGCGGCATCCCGCCAGTTCTACGTCGACGTGCTCGGACTGTATGTCACCGTTGAGGACGACGAGGCGATCTACCTGCGCTCCACAGAGGAATTCATCCACCACAATCTGGTGCTGCGCAAGGGTCCGATTGCCGCCGTCGCCGCGTTCTCGTATCGCGTGCGCAGCGCGGAGGATCTCGACCGCGCCGTCGAGTTCTACACCGAGCTCGGATGCCGCGTCGAGCGGCGCCCGGACGGCTTTGTCACGGGCATCGGCGACTCGGTGCGCGTGGAGGATCCGCTCGGCTTCCCCTACGAGTTCTTCTTCGAGACCACCCACGTGGAGCGGCTGTCCTGGCGCTACGACCTGCACACGCCGGGCGAACTCGTACGCCTGGACCACTTCAACCAGGTCACCCCCGACGTGCCGCGCGCTGTCCGCCACTACCAAGACCTCGGATTTCGCGTCACGGAGGACATCCAGGATGAGGACGGCACCGTCTACGCCGCGTGGATGCGCCGCAAGCCCACTGTCCACGACACCGCCGCGACCGGCGGTGACGGCCCGCGTATGCACCACGTCGCGTTCGCGACCCACGAGAAGCACAACATTCTCGCGATCTGCGACAAGCTCGGCGCGCTCCGCCGATCGGATGCGATCGAGCGAGGTCCCGGTCGCCACGGTGTGAGCAACGCGTTCTACCTGTATCTGCGCGACCCCGATGGGCACCGCGTGGAGATCTACACGCAGGACTATTACACCGGCGATCCGGACAACCCCGTCATCACCTGGGACGTCCACGACAACCAGCGCCGTGACTGGTGGGGCAACCCCGTCGTTCCGAGCTGGTACACCGACGCATCCCTTGTGCTCGACCTTGACGGCAGTCCCCAGCCCGTTATCGCCCGCACCGATGCGAGCGAGATGGCGGTGACGATCGGCGCCGACGGCTTCTCGTACACCCGCAAGGGCGAAGAGATGCCAGAGTACAAACAGGGTGAGTACAAGCTAGGCCACCAGCTCTAAGGAGTGAGAATGCTGTCACCTGACGTGATCGCGCGGATCGCGGATGAGCTCGCTGAAGCCGAGCAGAACAACGCAGTGATACCCCGGATCACGGCGCGGTTCCCGGATGCCACAATCGAGGATTCCTATGCCATTCAGGGCATATGGCGTGATAAGAACCTCGCAGCCGGGCGCACGCTCATCGGTCGCAAAATCGGACTCACCTCGAAGGCAATGCAGCAGGCGACGGGAATCACTGAACCCGACTACGGCGTCATGTTCGACGACACTGTGTATCCGTCGGGTGCGGAGATCCGCTTCGATGATTTCTCGAACGTACGGATCGAGGTCGAACTCGCCTTCGTGTTGAAGCATCCACTTGAAGGTCCTGACTGCACACTCGATGATGCCCTCGCAGCAATCGACTATGCCGTGCCCGCGCTCGAGGTACTGAACTCGCACATCGAGCTCGAGGGACGCACGATCGTCGATACGATCAGCGACAACGCCGCGTACGGCGCGATGGTGCTCGGCGACGTGCACAAGCGGCCGGACGAGATCGACCTGCGCTGGGTGCCTGGTGTGCTCTCCCGCAATGGTGAGATCGAGGAGACCGGTGTCTCCGCCGGCGTCCTCGGACATCCGGCAACCGGCGTCGCGTGGCTCGCGAACAAGTTCCACCAGCACGGTGCGCGGCTCGAGGCCGGGGAGATCATCCTCGCGGGTTCGTTCACCCGTCCGATGTGGGTGTCCAAGGGCGATGACGTGCTGTGCGACTACGGACCGATGGGAAAGATCACATGCCGATTCATCTAGAACCCGCGCCGTCGTTTCGCGATCGACTCGCGGATGCTTCTCGGCCGCTGGTGGGCGCATGGATCTGCTCCGGCAGCCCGATCGCCGCGGAGATCGTCGCCGGATCAGGCCTGGACTGGACGCTGATCGACGGCGAGCACAGCCCGATCGGCCTGGAATCGACGCTCGCCCTGCTGCAGGCCGTCGCGCCGTACCCGATCACACCCGTGGTGCGGGTGCCGTCGGCAGACGCGACGCTGATCAAGCAGTTCCTCGACCTCGGTGCGCAGAACCTGCTGGTGCCGATGGTGAACACCGCCGACGAAGCGTCGGCTGCTGTCGCGGCGACGCGCTATCCGCCCCGCGGCATCCGCGGCGTCGGCAGCGCGCTGGCGCGCGCCGGGCAGTTCAACCGCATCGAGAATTACCTGCAGCGTGCACACGAAATCACCTCACTCACTGTGCAGATCGAGACGGATGCCGCGGTGCGCAACGCTCGCGCGATCGCCGAGGTCGATGGCGTGGATGCCGTGTTCATCGGCCCCAGTGATCTGGCCGCATCCATGGGCCTTCTCGGGCAGCAGGAGCATCCTGACGTCGTCGCAGCGGTAGAGCAGACCATCGCGACGGTCCGCGAAGCAGGAAAACCCGTCGGCGTGAACGCGTTCGATCCGGCGACGGCTCGCCGTTACCTCGACGCCGGAGCATCCTTCGTCCTCGTGGCCGCTGACGTGTCGATCCTCGCGCGTGCGACCGAGAAGCTCGCAGCCGACTGGATACCGGACGCCACGGCTAGCGAACAGAAAAGCACCGAGCGCGCCAGCTACTGATCGTCACGATGCAAGACCACGCCGAGACCGCAGCGAATCGTCGCAGTCTCGGCGTGGTTGTGCATCAGAGGCTGACGAGGAACAGGACGAGCGCCATCACGACACCGGAACCCAGCAGCGTGATGAAGGTATACCCGAGGATGTCGCGCATCTTCAGTCCTGCGATCGCCAGCACCGGCAGCGCCCAGAACGGCTGGATCATGTTGGTCCACTGGTCGCCGTAGGCCACCGCCATGACCGCAATTGCCGGATCGACGCCGAGCTGGTTGGCGGCATCCAGCATGATCGGCCCCTGCACCGCGAACTGACCCCCGCCGGACGGCACGAAGAAGTTGACGATGCCAGCCGAGAGCAGGGCCAGCACGCCGAACGTGGTCGGCGTGGCGATCGAGACGAACGCGTCGGAGAACAGTGCAATCAGACCTGACGAAGCCATGATGCCGAGAATGCCCGCGTACAGCGGGAACTGCAGGAGAATCTCACCGACGTTGGATGCCGCTTTCTTGGTGAGATGGATGAGCTCGAACGGGTTGCGCACCAGCAACAGGATCAGTGCCAGGAACGACCAGTTCACGATGTCGAGGGTGAGTGTGCCTCCCCCTACGAAGTGCACGATGAGGTAGATGACCAGCCCCACGCCGACAATCGTCGTCAGAATGCGCGACGCGTCGATGCGGTCAGCCGGAGTGACGATTTCATCGTCATACTCATCCGTCTCCTCAGAGCCGACACTCGCGGGAAGCTCGAAGATCGGATCGTTCTTCTTCGGCCGGATGAGGAACATCAAGAAGGCGACGACAACGATGACGCCGAGGGCAGCGAGCATGTTCCAGGTCGAGAACGTCGTCTCGGTGATCGGCAGCACCTCACCGCCGAGACTCGGCGCGAGGAAGGAGTCCGGCGTGGCGGCCGTCAGCGGACCGGAACCCGAGTACCCCATGTGCCAGACGACGAAGCCCGAGTATCCGGAGGCCACCAGCAACGGGAAGTGTACTTTCAGTCCGCGCTTGCGCGCCTCGACCGCGATCTCACGGGCAAGCAGCGTGCCGACGATGAGTCCCAGACCCCAGGTGATGAGACTCGCGATCGCGGCGATGACGAACACGAAGACGTATGCGAAGCCGGCGTTGCTGGGCACCCGTGCGAGCCACCGCAGCAGCTTTTGCACCGGGCGCGTGTTGGCGAGCATGTAGCCGAGCAACAGAATCAGACACATCTGTGTCATGAAGGCCAAAAGCCCGGAGAGCCCGTCACCCCACCCCTTCACCACGTCGACGGGACTGGTCTGCGTGAGCGTCATCGCAAGGACCGCCACGATGAGTGTCAAGACAATCGCGAAGGTCAGGGCGGAGGGGATCCACCGCTCCAAGAACCGGTTGATCGGTCGCATGACACCCCGAGAACGGTGCTCTTCTTTGATTTGTGACACGTTGAACTCCTTCGTTCAATAGCCGAATACGCTTTCACCTTAGCAACGGGATCCCACCCAACGTGGGAGCGAACTAGGGTGGATTTATGTCCCGTCTGCTGGTGGTGCACCACTCTCCGACGCCGAGGCTCAGAACCATCTCCGCGGCGGTGTTACGCGGTGCCCGCACCGCAGAGAGCGAAGGCGTGGAGATCATCGAAAGCGCCGCTCTCGATGCGAGTGCCGAGGATCTGCTCAACGCGGATGCCGTCGTTTTCGGCACGACGGCGAACTTCGGGTACATCTCCGGCGCTCTCAAGCACTTCTTCGATACCACTTTCAATGAGACGCACGCACAAACAAAGGGCCGACCCTTCTCCTACTGGATCCACGGCAGCCACGACACCACCGGCGCCGAGAGGGCGATGCAGTCGATCACGACCGGCTACGGCCTCCGACTCGCCGCCACACCTGTGGTGTTCACCGGCGACATCGACGACGAGCACCTGGCACGTGCCGAAGAGATGGGTGCGAGCGTCGCCTGGACGCTGACGATCTAATCTCGCACAGCGCGACAGCTCCCGTGAAAGCGGTTTCTCCGGTAACATGCCAACATGCCTGCCGTCACTGCTGATCGCCCGCACAAGCACGCCCGTCTCGCGTCGATCCTTGACGCGCACGGTGTCGATCGCATGCTGCTGACCGGGCCGGAGAACCTCGCCTGGTACTTCGACGGCGCCAGGGTGCAGGTGCCGATCGGAGGCGCCGCGGTGTGCTCGGCGATCATCCATCGCGACGGCACCGCCATCGTCACCGCTCTGGAGAATGAGGCCGAGCGACTACAGGCCGAGGAGATCGCCGGGGCCGAGTTCCAGCGCATCCCCTGGTTCGGATCGCTCGCAGATGCCCCGCAGGGGATGCTGGTCGACAGTGACATCGCCGATGAGCTGCGCCAGGCACGCGCAGCGCTGCTTCCCGCCGAGCGCACGCGCTACGCACTGCTGGGTCAGGATGCCGCAGTAGCCGTCACAGCGGTGCTGCGAGCGAGCACAGCCGACATGACAGAGCACGAACTCGCCGCGGAGCTCGGCCGCGCCGTGCTGTCGATGGGAGCGACGCCCGCAGTCATCCTCGTCGCTGGATCGGCGCGCGGCGGTGTGCAGCATCCGCTCCCCACCGGTGCGTCACTCGGGGATCACGCTCTCGTCGTCGTCACGGCCGTCCGTCATGGACTGCACGCCAGTTTCAGTCGCTGGGTACGATTCCGCGGCCATGAGAGCGACCAGGAACGCCGGCTCCGTCTGGTGGAAGCCGACATCTTCGCGGCCACCAGGCCCGGGCGTGATTTTGCGGATGTGCTGACCGACATTGCTTCCGCATACCAAGCCCACGGCTTCGGGAGCGCGCAAGAACCAGCCTGGCGCGCGCACCACCAGGGCGGCCCTACCGGCTATCTGGGTCGCGATCCGAAGATCTCCCCCACCAGTGCCGGTCGCGTGGTCTCCGGTGGCGCGTTCGCCTGGAACCCCTGGGTGCCGCATGCCAAGCTCGAAGACACCGTGATCATCGATGATGCCGGCCCCACCGTGCTGACCGCCGACCCCGCGTGGCCGACCGTCGACGTACGCGGCATCCCGCGCCCCGTCGCACTCGACCTGACCTGACCCTCCTGAGACCGCCGGAGATCACCATGCGCCTCGAAGACATCCAGATCCGAGACCCGTTCGTCCTGCACGACCAGGCCTCCGGCGACTACTGGCTGTTCGGCAGCACTGACACGAACATCTGGAACGGGCCGGCGACGGGCTTTGACACCTATCGCAGTAGCGACCTGGAAACCTGGCACGGGCCGATCCCGGCGTTCCGTCCCGCCGAGGACTTCTGGTCACATACCCAGTACTGGGCTCCCGAGGTGCACCCATACGAAGGCGCGTTCTACCTGCTTGCAACCTTCACCGCGGAAGGATATCGCCGCGGCACCCAGATTCTGCGTGCCGATCATCCGGAGGGGCCGTATGAACCCTGGTCGAACGAACCGGTCACCCCGCGCGAGTGGGAATGCCTTGACGGCACACTGCACGTCGACGATGGCATCCCCTATCTGGTCTTCTGCCACGAGTGGAAGGACGTCGGCGACGGCGAGATCCATTCCGTGCGCCTCACCGAGGATCTGCGCACCACGATCGGCGAACCCCAACTGCTGTTCCGCGCCTCCGAAGCACCGTGGGCGCGCAGTATCCCGCGCCCAGAGTTCCCGCAGGTCTTCGTCACCGACGGCCCCTCGATGCACCGCACCGCAGACGGCCGTCTGCTGATGCTGTGGTCGAGCTTTGGCGATGCCGGCTACGCCATGGGCGTGGCGACGTCGACGTCCGGCAGTATCGCCGGCCCGTGGGTGCAGTCCGAACTCCCACTGTGGCCGGCCGACGGCGGGCACGGAATGATTTTCACGGATGCAGGCGGCACGCTGCTGCTGACCCTGCATACCCCGAACCGCACGCCGGACGAGCGCGCGCGCTTCTTCCCGCTTGAAGAGACGCCAGAGGGTCTGCGGCTCAGAACACCGGCGAAATGAACTCCACTGACGACCGGCCAATGACGTTACCGCCCGAGAGCGTCACCCGCTCATTCGGCGCGATCTCGAGCTGAACAGTTCCGGCCGGAAGCACGAGCGCGCCTGCGACCGGCTGTGCGGCGAGTCCGATGATCGACGTGACTTCTCCCACGGCATCGGTCTGGACCCGCCATCCGCGCGGAAAGGAGAATACCGGCAGCCCGTCCTTGAGTACGTCCACCAAGTCGTCGTCTGCCGTGAGCTCCCAGGAGACATCGTGGATGACGCGCGCATATCCGATCGCCTCGGCCGCGGCGGCATGTTCCAGCCGCGTCGGTGCGAATCCCGAGAACCACAGCGTGCCGTCAGGTCGCTCCAGCACCCCGCTGTATCGCTCCACGGCATCCAAGAACCACAGGATCGACGGCGAATACACCTCGGTGAAGCCCGCGTCTCCCGACCAGGGATCCAGGCACTGCGGGAAGCGGTCGGCGACCGCAAGCGCTGCCAGTACTGGCCCCGCGGTCAACGTGAGCTCGGCCACATGGCCGTGCTGCTCGAATGCCTCTGGCGCGCGCAGTTGTGCGAGAAAGTTCACCGGGCCACCCCAGGAATTGCGAGATGAATCGTGGTCGAAGCGAGGGTCATCCATCGCGATCGTGGTGAAGCCGTGATGCGCAAGGAATCGCCGGGTGTTCATCAGGTGACGGCGCAGAGCTTCTGCGAAGAAAGCCTCGTCACCGACTTCGCAGGCCAGCACGCGAAGCAACACATCTGATGCGATGCGCACGAAACGTCCTGAACGATCCCGGTCGTAAAACATCCCGTCGACCTCGTCGAAGCACTGTTCCCAGAGCGCGTCGAGAGATGCGGATGCGCGGTCCCGCCATGGCGTGCCGTCCTCCCCCAACTCATCGGCGATCACCGCCAAGTAGGCGCGCTGGCATGCGACGTTCGCGGTGAGATCCGGGGCGATGTATGGCACACCCGATGCGGCCGGATCCACCTGACGGGCATCACCCCCGAACGCGCGATCGGGGGCGAACCAGAACCGAGGCGAGAGATCGTGTCCGGTGTCGAACGCACAGAACGCTTCAACTGCGCCGGTGCCTGCGGTGTCGCGGTAACGTGCCAGCCATTCGTCGTAGCGCACCATCGCGTCATACATCGTGCGCAGCAGACCGCGATCACCGGTGCGCTGAAAGTGTCGCCACACGACTCTGGCCAGCGGCGTGACGATTTGGATCTGACTGAATCCGGCACCCGAAGGTGTCACCTTGTAAGGGATCATCCCGTCGTCGCGCTGCAGGGCTGCGAACTGCAGCAGGGTGTCGCGGCCGATGCCCGGTGCGAAGCGGTCGAGGATCTCGACGTTGATGGTGCCGGTGCTTTCCAGCCAGCATCCGTCGTAGACGCCACCCTCGTTCAGTACCGGTGGTCCGTCGATGGGGCGGATGCATCGCGTGAGATCGGCGAGTGCGTCATTCCAACGCTGCTCGAGCGGCCCACCGATCGCGACGAAGCGGATGCCGGATGCTTCGAGTCCCTCCCCCAGAGGGGTGCCCGAAAGCCCGGCACGATCGATCGGGTTTGCCGCGCGTAGACGGTGCAGGGCCTCGGCCCGCGCAGTCGCTGTCATGTCCGCCTCCTGAAGACGTCAGTGGGGCGCGGGCGGCATAGACACCACCCGCGCCCCGATAATTCGCAGATTACTGCAGTGCTGCCCCCAGCTCATCGATGAAGCGCTGCGCCGCCTCCTGAGCAGTGGCACGGCCGAAGAGAACTTCAGACTCCATGCGCTGCGCGAGCTCGTTCAGGATCGAGCCACCGGCCGGCTGCGGCGGCGCGACGACGCCCTCGGTCAGCACGACGTCGACGTAGTCCGCCGCGACCTGGCTGGGCCCGCTCAGCAGTGGGGCGACCACCGCAAGAGTGTCGGGGTTGAACGGCACACCGCGGGTGTCAAGGATGAGCTCGGCAGCGGCGGGTTCGTTCAGGAACCAGCTCGCGAGCAGAGCCGCAGCCTCGGGGTGCTTGCTCGCCGCGTTGATCGACCAGAACGCCGAAGGCAACAGTGCCACGCCGGAGACGTCGGTGTCGGACGGCGGCAGCATTATCTGCACGTCTTCTCCGCCGCCGGCGTACACGCCCATCAGGTTGCTGTAACCGAAGGTGACCGCGGCCTGACCGAGCGTGAACGGCTGCTGGTCCGGCGGGAGCGCCCAGTTTGCGGTCACGACCGTTGGGTCAGGTAGTGCCCCGCCCTCGAGCAATTGCTTTTCGATCTCGAACCAACCGGCGATGTCGTCGACATCGACGCCGAGCTGGCCGTCCCAGTCGTAAATGCCAACTTCGCTGACCTGCCCGGCGTAGGTACCCAGGATGTCCTGGACGCGCAGGTCGATGCCGTAGATGGGCTTGCCGTCTGCGTTGACCAAACCTGCGCTGCCGATCGCGTTCGACGCCTCGATCAGGTCGTCCCAGGTCCACCCGTCGGCGGGCACGTCGACTCCGGCCTGCTCGAAGATGTCGGCGTTGATGAAGGCTGCCGTCGCGTTGCCACCGGTGGGCAGCCCGTACAGCTTGTCATCGACCAGTGCATTGGTGAGCGAGAAGTCCGGATAGTTGCTGGTTTCCAGCTGCTCACTGACTGTGGCCAAGTCGAGCAGAGCGCCGAGGCCGCCGTATTCCTGCGGCTTCGCGCCGCCGAGTGCGAACACGTCGGGGGCGGTGTCACCGCCGGCTGCGAAATCGGTCGCGAGGCGGTTGAACAGGTCGTCGGGTGAACCGACTGGCGTCTCCACCACCGTGATGTTCGGGTACTCGTCTTCGAACAGATCGATGACCTCGCCGAACAGCGTGGCGCGGTTGTCATCTCCCCACCAGGAGATCTCGAGCTCGATGTCCTCGTCGGGATCAAACCCGCCTCCGGTGGCGGTGGTGTCTGTCCCTGCAGAGCAGCTGGTGAGTACAAGTGCCGTGGCCACGGCGGCAGAGCCGATGGCCACGCGGGAACGCGTAGTACGCATCATTGCGCCTCTTTCGGATTGGGGCCGCTGCCATGGCGGCCGAACGTCTGTCGGGTTTTCAGAGCGCGTTTTCGCCTCGATGATCCATCACTGGAGAAACCGCTTTCTCGAGTGAAGCTAGCATCCGCCGAGAAGTGTGTCAATCGATTATGCGGAGTTGACAACAAATAGAGACATCACTCCAGCGCAGCCGTCATCTCGTCGACGAATGACTGCGCGGCCTGCGCCGGCGTGAGCCGGCCGAACAGCACCTCGGCGTCGAGTCTTTCGGACGTAGCCTTGAGCCCAGAACCACCCGGTGGCGTCGCCGGAGCGGGGTCTGCGCCCGCCTCCGTGACGTGCTGCACGTACGCGGCGGCCACCTTCGAGGACGGATCCAACAGCGGAGTGATCGCCTCGAGTACGTCCGAGTTGAAGGGCAGCCCTCGGTCGGCCAGGATGATTTCCCCTGCCTGGGTCGAGTTCACGAGGTAATCGATGAGCAGTGCGGCAGCTTCCGGATGCTCGCTCGTCGCAGCAACCCCATAGTACTGCGATGCCTGAAGTGCAGCCCCAGGGCTCTGGAACTCCGATTCCCCAGGAGGGCTGAGCAACACGAGGTCGTCGCCGGAGGCATCCGCGTAGGTGCCGATCAGGTTACTGAAGGCGAACGTCATTCCCGCCCGCCCCTGTCCCATCAGCGTCTCGGCGGGGCCGAGCGTGTACAGCTCCTGCGTCAGATCGGCCGGCGGCATCCCGCCACCGTTGAGCAGTTCGAGCACAGTTTCCCAGTAGTCCTCGAGCGTGGAAGCATCCGGCCCCAGCGTGCCATCCTCGGTGTACATCGGGGTACCACGCTGAGTGACGTACACGCCGAGCGTGTCATTGATGCGATTCTCCATGCCGTAGACACCGTCCGCCGTCCCCGCCGTGATAGCACCTGCGATCTCTACGAATTCTGACCACGTCCAGTCATCGCCGTCCGGCAGATCAACGCCGGCCTCGGCGAACACTCGCGGATTCACGACAACACCGATCGCGTTGCCTCCGGTCGGGAGACCGTACGCGGCGCCGTCAACCTCCGCTCCGGCGAGAGTCTGCGGTGCGAATGCCTTGGTCGAGAGCACATCCGCGACATCATCGAGCGGAAGCAACGCACCACGATTCGCGTACTCCAGGGTGTACGGGCTCGCGAGCGTGATCACGTCTGGCATGTTCCCACCGGCGGCATCCGTCGACAGCCGATCCCAGTACGACTCGAACGACGCCGGCTCGGCGACGACAGTGATGTCCGGATGCTCCGCCGAAAAGTCGTCCAGCACCTGCTGTGTTGCCGCGGCTCGTTCGTCTCCGCCCCACCAAACGAATCGGATCGTGACCGGCCCTGCACCGGCTTCGTCAGTCCCGCCAGCCTCACCAGAGGCTGCCGAGCAGCCACTGACGACGACAGCGGCAACCACCGCGATCCCCAGTCCTCCGAGAGTTCTACGCCATGCGTTCCCCATCACAGTCTTCCCTTCATCGCGAAGCTCGGCGGCAACACCGATCGGTGAAACCGCTTTCTCCGCGAGAAGCTAGCATCGCCTCGAACCGCCGTCAAGAGGTCGGCGAGAAGCTCAGGGGGCAATGCCGGAAGAGTCGCGCACCTCGACACGAGGCTGGAACACCACGTTCTGACCGGGCTGCCCACCCTCAATGAGGTCGTGCATCCGCCCCCATGCGAGCACACCCAGATCGGCGTGCGACACCGACGCCGTCGTCAATGCGGGGGCGAGATACTGCGCCAGCGGAATGTCATCGAAGCCGGTCACCGAGATGTCTTCGGGCACGCTCAGACCGAGCGTTCGCAGCCCACCGATCAGCCCAATCGCAACGAGATCGTTGAACGCCAGCGCAGCCGTGGCTCGACTGTCACGCACAGCGGCGGCCGCCTCGCGACCATCATCCGAGCTCGCGCCAGCGGGAATCCGCGCGATGGTCACATCAGGGTGAGCACGCTGGAAATCATCGAGCCCCAGCTCGCGGCGGGCGTTGGATGCGCTGCCCTCCGGGCCGAAGACATAGGCGAAACGACGATGCCCCAGTCCGTGGAGGTGCTCGGCCAGCTCGACGATTCCGGCGCGGTAGTCGATTGACAACGATGGCGCCGTGATCTCCGGCACAGATCTGTTGATCAGCACCAGCGGATGCAGTTGCGCGGCGAGCGCGGTCAGCTCTGCCTCCGGCATCCGGGGCGCACAGAGCACGATGGCGTCCGTGCGGCGGCGAATCTCGAGCGCGAGCGCCGCTTCGTCCTCAGGAGACTCGGCCGAGTCAGCCACCAGCACCCGATACCCATCCAGGGCCGCGGTCTTACTCAGCCCAGCCAGCACCGACTGAAAGGCGGGGTTCGCGAGATCCGGTACGACGAATGCAACCGCGTGAGTGCGTCCGAGGGCAAGACTGCGCGCCAGCGGGCTCGGCGCGTAGGCGAGCTCCACTGCGGCCTTTCGCACGCGCTCGGCAACGCCGGGTTCCCCTGCAAATCTACCGTTCATCACACGGGAGACTGTGGCTGGCGAAACGCCAGCAAGGCGCGCCACATCTGCGATCGTGACGCTTGCGCGCTGCGCGGTCATTCGCTGCCCTCCGCCCAGGACAGGTGCCCGGTCAGTGCCACCATACCCGCGTCGGCTTGACGAATCGGCACGGACACGTCAATAATCGAATCACTCGTGAAACCGCTTTCTCGAGTGGGGTTGTCGGCACCCCCTACGGCACCGGACATGACAAGGAGGTCACGTGAGCAGTCTCGGAGAGCTACGCACAGCAACGCGTACTCAGCGCGCCCCGGGGGCGCGATTCAAAGAGAAATTCCCGGACAACAAGGCTGCGGCGATATTCCTGTTGCCGTGGCTGATCGGCATGCTGGGGTTGACGATCGGCCCGATCATCGCGTCGCTGTATCTGTCATTCACCGACTACAACCTGCTGCAGCCACCGATCTGGTCAGGGCTCGACAACATCGTCGAGATGTTCAACGACGCCCGATTCTGGAACTCGTTCCGAGTCACGGTCGTCTACGTATTCGTCAGCGTCCCGCTGCTGCTCGCACTCGCACTCGGGTTGGCGATGCTGCTCGACAAGGGCCTGCGCGGCCTGTCGTTTTATCGCTCGATCTTCTATCTACCCTCGCTGCTCGGCGGTTCCGTTGCCGTTGCTATTCTGTGGCGCCAGGTGTTCGGTAAAGACGGCATCGTCAACGGCTTCCTCGCCTGGTTCGGCATCGATGGCCCCGGCTGGATCGGGCACCCCGACTTCGCGCTGGGCACCCTCATCGTCCTGAACATCTGGACCTTCGGCTCCCCCATGGTGATCTTTCTTGCCGGTCTCCGGCAGATCCCAGAGATGTACTACGAGGCAGCCTCGATGGACGGCGCTGGCAGGATCCGGCAGTTCTTCTCCATCACCTTCCCGTTGCTCACGCCGGTGATCTTCTTCAACCTGGTGCTGCAGATCATCTTCTCGTTCCAGTCGTTCACGCAGGCCTATGTCGTCTCGGGCGGCACAGGCGGCCCGAGCGACTCAACGATGTTCTTCACGCTGCTGCTGTACAAGGAAGCGTTCACCGAGCTCAACATGGGATACGCCTCGGCGATGTCCTGGTTCCTCCTCGTCGTGATCGCCGCCTTCACCGCGTTCAACTTCTGGCTTTCGAAGTATTGGGTGTTCTATGACGACTGAAACTGAGACCCTGCTGCGTCCCTCCAATGCGCCGCGACGGCGCCGTGAGACCGCCGGACGGCGTCGCAACCGCACCCAATCGCTACGAGCACTGGGTAAGCACCTGATGCTCATCGCCTTCTCGGTGCTGCTGCTCTATCCGCTGATCTGGCTGGTCGTGTCGAGCCTGAAGCCCAACGATCAGATCTTCCGCGATCTGAGCATCTTCACGGCGGATCTGACCTTCGAGAACTATCAGAACGGCTGGACCGATCTCCAGCATCCGTTCGGGGTGTTCCTGCTCAACTCCTCGATCATCGCCTTCGGCGCCATCCTCGGGAACCTGCTGTCATGCTCGATGGCCGCATACGCCTTCGCTCGGCTGCGATTCCGCGGACGCAACTTCGCGTTCATCCTGATGCTCGGCTCGATCATGCTGCCGTTCCAGGTTTTGCTCGTTCCCCAGTTCGTGATCTTCAAGGAGCTCGGCTGGTTGAACACCTTCCTCCCCCTGATCGCACCGAAGTTTCTGGCGACGGAGGCGTTCTTCATCTTCCTCATGGTGCAGTTCATCCGAGGGCTCCCGAAGGAGCTGTTCGAGGCCGCCCGAGTGGATGGCGCAGGACACTTCCGCAGTTACTTCCAGATCACGCTCCCGCTGATCGTGCCCTCGCTCGCGACAACCGCGATCTTCACGTTCATCTGGACGTGGGGCGACTTCTTCGGGCCATTGATCTATGTGCGCCTGCCTGAGCTGTTCCCGGCGTCACTCGCGCTGAAGGGATTCCTGGATGCGCAATCGAGCTCGGATTACGGCTCAATGTTCGCGATGAGCGTCGTCTCCCTCATTCCTCTGTTCCTCATCTTCCTGTTCGGGCAGCGGTTCCTCATCAAGGGCGCCGCAACCTCAGGCATCAAGTGATCGAAAGGATCAGCAGATGACCCGTCTCCGTTACGCCCTCGTGGGCACCGGCTCCCGCGCGCAGATGTATCTCGATGCAATCGCGACAACACATGCCGACGTCGCCGAGCTCGTCGCCTGGACCGATACAAACCCTGGTCGTCAGGAATGGTCTCTCACCCAGCACCCCGGCCTTGGCACCCCCGCGTCGTTCGCGCCGGATGCCCTGGCAGAAGCCGTACGCGAGCATCACGTCGATCGCGTGATCATCACCTCGCCTGATTTCACGCACGCCGATCACATCGTCACCGCGCTGGATGCCGGCGCTGATGTCGTGGTCGAGAAGCCGCTCACGATCAGCGAAGAGGGCGTCCGCCGCATCGCCGAGGCCACGGAGCGCACCGGGCGCAACGTGACGATCACGTTCAACTACCGATACTCGCCGCGCAACAGCGCGTTGAAACAGTTGATCGACTCCGGCGAGATCGGCGAGGTCACCAGTGTGCACTTCGAATGGGTGCTCGACACCGCGCACGGTGCTGACTACTTCCGACGCTGGCACCGCGACAAGGATCGCTCGGGCGGGCTGCTGATCCACAAGGCGAGCCATCACTTCGACCTGGTGAACTGGTGGATCAGCGACGTCCCTACCCGCGTCTTCGCTTCTGGTGGTCTGCGCTTCTACGGCGCCGATAACGCCGCACGGCGCGGTCTGGGCCCGCGGCCGGAACGAGGCACGACCGACTCGCCACTGCGAGATCGCTTCAGCCTCGATCTGCGGACGGACCCGACGTGGACCGGGCTCTACCTCGATCAGGAGCAGTACGACGGCTACCTGCGCGACCGAGATGTCTTCGATGCCGGCATCACCATCGAGGACAATCTGTCTCTCGTCGTGGACTACGCCGCCGGCAGCACGATGTCGTACTCGCTGAACGCACACGCGCCGTGGGAGGGGTACACGGTTGCCATCAATGGCACGCTCGGACGGGCTGAGCTGAACGTGGTCGAACGAGGCGCCGTCCTCATCGATGAGCAGGGCCGCACCGTCGTCGACCCCAGCGCACGTCCTGATCTGGTCGGCTCCGAGCCCGCACGCCCTGCCTCGGAGCATCTGATCGTGCAGCGCCACTTCGAGTCGGCGCGCGAGATCCCTATCCCCGAAGCCGCCGGCGGCCACGGCGGCGGCGATGCAATGCTGCTGCGCGATGTGTTCCTCGGCGCTCAACCTGACCCACTCGGGCGCACAGCGGATTGGACGGACGGAGTGCGCAGCATGGTGGTCGGCCTGGCCGGAAACCGCTCGCTCGCGGAAGACCGCGCCGTGCGCATCTCCGATCTCGAACTCGGCCCCGCTGGTGCGGTCGCCGCAGGTGTGAAGGCATGAGTGCCACCGTGACCGCCGGCGTGCATCCCGGCTCCAGAGTCCTCGTCACCGGCGGCGCCGGGCGGCTGGGACGCAGCGTCGTGAATGAGCTCATGAGTGCGGGCTACGAGGTCGTCTCCGTCGATCGTGCCCACACCGCCGTGCGTGACGTGCGTCAGATCGATCTCGATCTTCTCGATACCGCCGCGACTCGAGAGGCGTTCATCGAGATCGCTCCGGATGCCGTCGTGCATCTTGCCGCGATCGCCGTGCCTGGTGCGCTTCCGGACGCGGACGTGTTCCAGATCAACACCCAGCTGGCCTGGAGTGTGCTCGAGGCCACCGTCGCCGCGGAAGTCGGTGCGCTGCTCGTCGCCTCAAGTCCGACGGTAATCGGCTACGGCGCACCCGGCGGGTGGCAGCCGACGTATCTTCCGCTCGACGAGGACCACCCGATCGCACCGTGGAACGGCTATGCAGTATCGAAGGTCGCGGTCGAGGAGATCGTGCAGATGGCCGTACGGCGATACGGCGAGCGCGTGCGATTCGGCCTCTTCCGCCCCTGTTACGTCATCGCACCCGAGGAATGGCACGGCGCGCGCACCCAGCAGGGGCACACCGTCGCCGAACGGCTCGCCGATCCTCGGTTGTCCGCAGTCGCACTGTTCAACTACGTCGACGCACGAGATGCCGGCGACTTCGTGCGCGCATGGCTGCAGAACTGCGCAGACATCCCCAACGGTGAAGTTTTCTTCGTGACCGCATCCGATGCTCTCGTGCTGGAGTCGACGGCCTCGTCGCTGGCACGGCTGGTGCCGAGGACAGCGGATGCCGCGGCATCCGTGGCCGGCAACAGCGGGGCGTTCTCCGGCCTCCGCGCCGAACAGCTGTTGGGCTGGACCGCGACGCGCAGCTGGCGTACCGAACTCATCACTGCTTCCCCCATTGACGACCAGGAGGCTTCTCGTGCCTGAACTGACCATCCCCGACCGCGTGCTGTTCTTTCCCGTCACCGCATTCGATGCCGCCGATCGCATCGATGTCGACCTGGTCGAACAGCACGTCTCTGAGCGTGTCGAACATCAGCCCGGCGCGGTGTTCTCCGCGTGCGGCACCGGTGAGTTCCACGCGCTGTCCGCGGCCGAGTACGCGGTGACTGTCGCCGCCGCCGTTCGCGGCACGGCGGGGCGTGTTCCCGTTCTCGCCGGCAGCGGCGGTCCGCTGGGACATGCCATCGACTGTGCGCGCAGCGCGCAGGAGGCCGGCGCAGAGGGACTCCTGGTCATGCCTCCCTATCTGGTGCAGGGTCCACAGGCCGGGCTCGTCGCGTATGTGGAGCGGATCGCTGAGGCGACGGAACTGCCACTGATCGTGTACCACCGTGGTGCTGCGCAGTTCACGCCGGCGTCGATCGACACTCTGCTGCGCAACGACCGCGTCATCGGCGTCAAGGATGGTGTCGGCGACCTCGCCCTCGCGCAGCGCTTCGTCCGCGACGCCGCGGCCCTCCCCGGTGAATCGCTCTTCTTCAACGGGCTACTTACCGCCGAGATGACGCAGGCGGCCTACAGTGCCATCGGGGTGCCCCTTTACTCTTCCGCGGTGTTCGCGATGGCGCCGGATATCTCGGTCGCCTTCTTCCAAGCGCTGCGCGGCGGCGACACGGCGAAGCAGCACGTACTGCTCGACAACTTCTTCGCACCGCTGATCGAGCTGCGCGACGAGACACCCGGCTTCGCTGTCGCTCTCGTCAAGGCCGGCGTCCGCCTCGGCGGGCTGCCGGTGGGCGGCGTGCGCGCACCGTTGGTCGATCCGACCGCCGAGCAGACCGGCCGTTTGGAGCGTCTCCTCGAGACCGGACGTGAGCTGATCGCGTGACCGATCAGGCGTCGATCCAACGCGTCGACACGCACCTGCTGAGGATTCCGCTGCGGCGGCCGTGGGGCGCAGATGTCACCGAGATCTGCGTGATCACCGTCACCGTGCAGGCGAGCGACGGACTCGTGGGGCACGGGTTTTCCTGGACCCCGTCCATCGGCAGCACCGCCGTTCAGGCGATGATCGATGACGACCTCACACCGTTCCTGCTCGGACGACCAGCCACGCCGTCGGTGTGGGACGAGGCCTGGGCGCATCTGCACGAAGCGGGTGGCGGAGGTGTGACCACCATCGCTCTCGCCGGGGTTGATCTCGCACTGTGGGATCTTCGCGCACGCACGGCCGAGACCTCCGTGACCGATCTGCTCGGACGTCGACATGACAAACTGGCCGCCTACGCCAGCGGCGTCAACCTGCATTATTCTCACGACGACCTGGTCGCCCAGGTACAGCGATGGATCGATGCCGGCTACTCGGCGGTGAAGATCAAAGTCGGAGGGCCCGATCTCGCCGAGGATCTCGACCGCGTCGCCGCAGTACGCGACACGCTCGGGCCCGGCCGCCGGCTGTTCATCGATGCCAATCAACGCTGGGACCTTGATACCGCCAGTCGGGCGATCCCTGCGCTGAGCGCATATGACATCGGCTGGATCGAAGAGCCGCTCCGCGCCGACGATCTGGCCGGGTATATCGAGCTGCGACAGCGGATCGATGTCCCCATCGCTCTGGGTGAGAATCTGCACACCCTGTACAGGTTCCGCGATTTCCTCGACGCCGGCGTCATCGACATTGCACAGCCGAACATCATTCGAGTGGGCGGAATCACTCCGTTCCTGCGTATCGCCGAGCTGGTGCGCGAACGCGGTGCACAGCTGGCTCCGCACCTGCTGCCGGAACTTTCCGCTCAGCTCGCGTTCGCGCTGCCGCAAACTTGTTGGGTGGAGGACGTTGAAGATGCCGGATTCGCCGCACTCGGCGCACTGACCGAGCCGACCGGCCTGCACGTGACCGAGGGATGGGCTGCCGGTGGCCCGTCACTCGGCCTCGGAATGATCTTCAAGAATTGAGGCGAACATGATGATGACCACACTGACTCCCGCTGCTGACAGCACCACTGACGGGGTTGATCGTGCCGTCAGGGCAGCTGCCGAGGCATTCGAGATCACTTCCCGCACCGACGAATCGACCCGGGCTTCGTGGCTGAGGACCATCGCCGACCGACTCGACGCGCGAGCCGACGAGCTGATCGAGATCGCCGATGAGGAGACCGCACTCGGGTTGCCTCGGTTGACCGGCGAGTTCGCCCGCACCACCGCGCAGCTGCGATTGTTCGCCAGCGTGCTCGACGAGGGCTCATACCTCGAGGCGACGATCGATCATCCGAACCCGGATGCCACACCTCCCATCCCTGACCTCCGCCGCGTCCTGCGACCGATCGGTCCGGTTGCTGTGTTCGCCGCATCCAATTTCCCGTTCGCGTTCTCCGTCGCCGGCGGCGACACCGCCTCGGCTCTCGCCGTGGGTTGCCCGGTGATCGTCAAGGCGCATCCGGGGCATCCGCTGACCTCGAAAGCCACCGCGAGCGTCGTGACGGATGCACTTGTCGACGCGGGCGCGCCCGCCAGCGCATTCGCGCTCGTCTCCGGCTTCGACGCGGGGCTCGCTCTGGTGGATCACTCCGGAGTCCGGGCTGTCGCCTTCACCGGCTCCGTGCCGGGAGGTCGGGCACTGCTCGACCGCGTCACGGCGCGTCCGGATCCGATCCCGTTCTATGGCGAGCTGGGAGCGGTCAATCCGGTCATCATCACGCCTGCGTCGGATGCTGCCCGCGGCGATGAGCATGCGGCCGGGCTTGCTGCGTCATTCCAGCTGGGTGTCGGGCAGTTCTGCACCAAACCAGGACTCGTGTTCGTGCCGCTGGGTTCAACGGTCGAACGGCACCTGCCGGCGCTGCTTCGTGCGCAGCCGCGGATGCTCACCTCCACAATCGCCGAGGGCTTCGCCCGTGGCGTGCAGCGCGTCACGGGCGTACCCGGCGTGGAGGTCCTCGCATCAGAGGCCACCGGCCCGACGGTCGCCGTGGTGGATGCCTCGACGCTGCTCGCACACGCTGACGTGCTACTCGAGGAGGTGTTCGGCCCCTTCACGCTGCTGGTGCGCGTCGATGCCCCGGAGACACTCACTACCGCCCTGCGCTCGCTGCCGGGCGCCCTCACCGCCACGCTGCACCACGAGCCCGGAGAGAACGTCGAGAATCTGGTCGCCACGATGTCGGGCTTCGCGGGCCGTGTGCTCTTCGGCGGCTGGCCGACCGGTGTCGCGGTGAGCTGGGCTCAGCACCACGGCGGGCCGTGGCCGTCGACGAACACGCAGTTCACGTCGGTCGGTGCGGCCGCAGTTCGACGCTTTCAGCGACCGATCGCGTTCCAGGATGCACCGGCCGACCTGCTGCCGCTCGCGCTACGCGAGGAGAACCCGCTCGGCATCCCCCGCCGCGTCGACGGGCAACTGCTGCTGCGCTAGACCCGTGGGGCTGGCGCTGGCGGCTGGCGCGGGCGGGCGAGGTCACGCGAGCGGAGCGGCGAGCAACGGTGCGAACGCCGCTTCCGCTGCGCCGATCAACAGTCGGTCACGACCGAGTGCGGCCGACTGTATCTCGACCTGTTCGGCGGCAGCGGCCAGAGAGCGCTCGCGCACCTCGGCGTCAAAGGATTGAGCGTCATACTCACGCAGAATGGAGAGGAACCCGCCGAGCACGACAGCCGAGGGGTTGAGCACGTTCACCGCGTTGCCGAGTGACGCGGTGAGGATGCGACGTTGCCGGCCGACCTCGGCACGTACATCGATGTCTTCGGAGCCGATCAGCGCGGCGGCAAGAACCGCGTCGTCAGCCGCGCCGAGGCCTGCGGCCCGCAGCAGCCGGGCACGGTTGACCTCGTCCTCCAGCACGCCGTCGTCCGTGGCGCGATCAGCATTCGCGGTGATGCCAGGACGAGTCTGGCCCCATTCACCGGCGTACCCTCCGGCTCCCCCGATCAGATTCCCGTCGAGGATGAGTCCGCCACCGATACCGCTGGCACCGCCGTTGAGATAGACCACATCACGGTGCTCCCGTGCCGCACCGAACAGTCGCTCAGCACGCGCGCCCAGCGAGGCATCATTGTCGACTGCGACGGGCAATCCCAGTGCATCAGCGAGCGGGGTGGCGATGTCCTCGTCACGCCAGCCGAGGTGCGGTGCAAGCCGCACGACACCGTCGAGCGCACGCACGAGGCCCGGCACGGCAACACCGACGCCGACGATTCGACAGTCTTTCAGCGCATCCTGTTGCCATTGCTGCACGACGCGCGCGACTATGACCACGGCATCCGCAGCGCTCGGGACGCTGTCAAGAGCAACCCTGGTGCGCTCGCGTAGTCCTCCCCCGAAACTGACCGCGCCGATCTCGATCGCGTCGACTTCCGGGTTGACGCCGATGGCGACGATATCCGGATTCGCGGAAACCACGGGGCTCGGGCGTCCGACCCGCCTCGTGGGATCGGGGCTCTGCTCACGCACGAGACCTGCGGTGACCAGCCCGGTGACAAGATCGGCAACTGTCGAACGGTTGAGACCGGTCTCCGCCGTGATGCGCGCGCGTGAGCGGGAGCCCTCCTGGTGGACGAGACGCAGCACCTCACCGAGATTCTTCCTGCGCACGCCTTCCACTCCGGATGACCGATCCGCCATGCTGCTCCCTCGCTGCGCGATATATGTTGCCTCTGTCACGATATCGGCAAGAGTCGCGTTCCGAAGTGTCAGCGCTCAGCGTGGCGAGTGGATCAGTTCCTCGTGATCAGGTCGCGACTGCGCTGAACAGGCGCGAGATTTCTGCCGTGACAAGGCGACGATCGCTCGGCACGACCACATGCGCCTCCCCGGTGATCGTCATCGTCTTTCGTACCGTTGCGGATGCCGATTCCGCTGTCGCGGACGCATGTGCACCGACCCAGATCTGCACGGCGCCCGGCTCGACAATGCGCGTCATCGAACGGTCGCTGAATGCGAATCGTTGCGTCGGCACCAAGAACGACACGGTCACGGACTGCCCCGCCTCCACGGCCACCCGTTGGAAGCCCAGCAACTGCACGACAGGACGCGTGACCGACGCGGCGACGTCGTGCCCATACAGCTGCACCACATCATTCGCTACACGAGCGCCCGTGTTCGTGACGGTCACCGAAGCAGTGAACGCCCCGCCCGCCGTCACCTCGCTGTCGACGGTCAATCCGCTGTACTCGAACTGCGAGTAGGAAAGCCCGAAACCGAACGGACGCACCGGCGTCGGGTCTGTGGCGGTGACTTCCGAGGCTCCGCCCAGGGGCGGATGCAGGTAGGTGAAGGGTTGCGCCCCCGCCGATCGCGGCATAGATACCGGCAGCCGCCCGGAGGGATTGATCCGGCCCGAGACCACTCCGGCGAGCGCGGATGCACCTTCCTCACCGGGGAAGAACGACTGCAGCACCGCTGCCGGTCGCCGCTCGTCGTCCAGTGCCCAGCTGACCGCGTAGGGCCGCCCCGTCAGCATGATCATCACCACTGGGGTCCCTGTCGCGATGACGGCTTCGACAAGCTCGCGTTGCACACCCGGCAGCTCCAGGCTCTCAGAATCGTTGCCCTCACCGACCGTGCCGCGCCCGAAGAGGCCCGCTTGGTCTCCGACGACGACGACTGCCACATCAGCATCGACCGCGGCTGTGACAGCCTCGTCGAAACCAGAGCGGTCGTTCCCTTCTACTGCGGCCCCCTCGGCGTAGACCAGTTCCGCGTCCGTGCCCAGCTCTGCAGTCAGTCCTTCCAGGAAGGTCGGGATTTCGAAGCCGATCGGGAATTCAGGGTGATGGGCGAGCACGTGGTTGGCGAACGAATAGCATCCCATCAGCGCTTCCGCACGATGAGCATTCGGGCCGATGACCGCGATCCGCGAGGGGCGGTCATCCGAGATCGACAGCGGAAGGATGCCGTCGTTGGAGAGCAGCACCACGGACTCCTCCGCGAGACGTCGCGCGAGTTCACGATGCCGCGGCGAATCCAGGTCGACGCTGGTCGGAGCCTCGTCTTCGAATACGTCGGGCTCGAGCAGTCCGAGCTCTTCCTTCTGGGCGAGTGCACGAAGGACTGCGCGGTCCACGTACGCCTCATCGAACTCGCCGGCACGAATTCGCTCTGCCAGTGGGACGAGGTAAGCGTCCCCGGTGGGCAGTTCGACATCGATGCCCGCTGTCAGCGCGGCCGCCGCCGCCGCACCACGGTCGGCGGCGATCGCATGCGTCACTTCGAGGAAGGCGACGGCGAAGTAGTCTGCGACAACCACGCCGTCGAATCCCCAGCGCTCACGAAGCAGCCCCGTCAGATACTCCTCGCTGGAGCCGAGCGGTACACCGTCGATCTCTGCATAGGAGTTCATCACCGAACGTGCGCCGCCATCGAGCAGTGCCATCTCGAACGGCGGCAGGAAGACATCGGCGATCTCACGCGGCCCCGCAGAGACCGGGGCGTGGTTGCGCCCGGCGCGCGAGGCCGAGTACCCGACGAAGTGCTTGAGCGTGGCGTGAACGCCGGCCGACTGCAAACCGGTGACGTACGAGCTGCCGATCACTCCGACCACGTACGGATCTTCGGCGATGCATTCATCCACACGCCCCCAGCGCGGGTCTCGGATTACATCGAGCACTGGAGCGAGCCCCTGGTGGATGCCCAGCTCCCGCATCGATCCGCCGATCGCCCCAGCCATGTCGCGCACAAGCTCCGGGTTGAACGATGCGCCCCATGCCAGGGGTGTCGGGAACGTCGCAGCTTTCCAGGCGGCAAGTCCCGTCAGGCACTCTTCGTGTACGAGCGCGGGAATCCCTAGTCGCGTCTCGCGCTTCAGTCGACGCTGCTCATCCCACAGCCAAGCGGCACGCTCCACCGGATCGACAGGCCGCGTGCCATACACACGGGTGTATTGCCCCAGGCCGTTCCTGGTCACATCAATCAGGTGTCCGGCATCCTGCTGTCCAGAGGCCATCTCCGACTGCATGGGGGCGACGACGCCGTTCTGGTCAAGCCAATACCCGACGATCTGGGCGAGCTTCTCCTCCAGAGTCATCTGCGCGTGCAGCGCTCGCACTCGCTCGGACACTGTGGGCATAGCGGGAATCTCCGCGGTCAATTTCGACACGATCTTCTCTTTCATTGTGCTCAGCCCTTGACCGCTCCGGTGAGGCCACCGACGATGCGGCGCTCGAATATGGAGAAGAAGAACAACGCGGGCAGCATCGACAGCGAGGTATATGCGAGCACTCGCGCGGTATCGACCGAGTACTGCGATGCGAAGTTCTGCACGCCAAGCGGAAGCGTAAACAGACTGGAGTCGTTGAGGATGAACAGCGGCAGTATGTAGCCGTTCCACGATCCGATGAAGGCAAGGATGCCGACGGTGATGACCCCGGGCAGGCTGAGCGGGATCACCATGCGCCAGAAGAAGCCGAGACGGGATGCCCCGTCGATCGACGCTGCCTCTTCCAGTTCCTTCGGGATCGCCCGCAGGAACGGCACCAGGATGATGATCGTGGTCGGCAGGGCAAACGCGATCTGCGGCAGGATGATGCCGGCCAAGCTGTTGACCAGACCCAGATTGCGGATCAGCAGATACAGCGGCGTGATCGCGACGGTGATCGGGAACATGAGCCCAGCGGCGAACACGGAGTACATGATGACCTTGCCGGAGAACTCGTAGCGAGCGATCACATAGCTGGCCATAACGCCGAGCGTGACAGCGCCGAGTGTGGTGCCGACCGCGGAGATGGTCGAGTTCACCATTGCCGTCCAGAACTCGCTGCTGGCGAGGACGTCGGTGTAGTTCGCGATCTCCCACGGCGCCGGCCATCCAGACGGGTCGTTGGTGATCTGCGAGTTCGTTCGGAACCCTCCGACGATGATGTACAGAATCGGAGTGATGCAGATCGTGATCAGGATCACCGCGAGCAGATACACGCCAGGGCTCCCCCAACGAACACCGGATGGCGCACGGCGACGCCCGCTGCGGCCGATCGCCTGGATGGCCACCGACGTCTTCAGAGTGTCGGTCATCGCCGGCGCCCCTTTCGGCTTTCGCCCGTCAGCGCACCCTCGGTGTCGCGGCGAAGAACGAACCGCTGGTACACGAGGGCGATGACGAGGGAGATGAGGAAGAGCATCACTGCAACCGCGTTGCCGTAGCCGTAATTGCCGGCCAGATGCCCGTTCTGATACATGTAGGTGGCCATCGTCGAGGTACCTGCGGTGGCCGCGATGTACTGACCCCAGATGATGTTGACGAGGTCGAACAGCTGCAGCGAGCCGATGATCGACAGGAATGCCCAGATGCGGATGGTCGGTGCGAGCAGCGGAAGCGTGATGCTCCACTGCGTCTTCCAGAAGCCGGCGCCGTCGATGGCCGCCGCTTCGTAGAGCTCTTCGGGGATTGACTGCATGCCGGCGAGCATGAGGATCACAGCGAAGCCGATGTACTTCCACGTGATGATGATCATCAGCGACCACAACGCGATAGCCGGATCAGCGAGCCACGAGTTCTGCAGTGCGCCGAGGCCCCACTTCTCCAGCAGGGAGTTCAGCGCACCGGAATCTTGCAGCATCAGGCTCCAGCCTGTGCCGACGACTACTTCTGCGATGACGTACGGAGCGAAGATCAGCACGCGGATCACCGAGCGACCGCGGATCTTCTGGTTCAAGAGCAACGCGAACAGGATCGCGATGGGCCCCTGCATCAGCAGCGAGAGCACCACGATCGCGAAGTTGTGCCCTATCGCCTCACGGAACGTGTCGTCCTGCAGCATGAGGACGTAGTTGTTGAGTCCGACGAACTCGGTGGGCCAGCCGTAGCCGTTCCATTTGAAGAAGCCGTAGAACGCGGCCATCATCACCGGGAAGATGACGAAGCCGAGGAAGACCAGCAGAGCCGGACCTGCCAGGAGCGTGATCTCGCCGCGCTTGCGCCAGTCAGGGCGCCGCGGCGCCCGTGTCGGGACCGATGCATGATCGGTCCCGACACGGTTGCTCCTCGCAGGCGCAGTGGATGCCATCAGCGCCTGTGAATCGGTCATTTTGCTACTCTCAGCCCCTTGCCGCGGCGTTCGCGATGCTGTCGACGAGCTTCTGCGGGTTGCCCTGACCTGCGAGCAACTCGACGATGCCGGTGTTCAGCGCGTTTCCGACGTTCTGTCCGAGCGCCGTGTCCAGCCAAAGCGAAACGTACGGAGCCTTGCTGTACGCCGCCATCAGCGGAATCAGCGACGGGTCGGTGACAGCACCCTGTGCATCCTGGTTGGCGGGGATCGTCTGGTATGCCGTGGCGTAGCCTTCCTGCCACTTCTTCGAGGAGACGAAGTTGAGGAACTGCTCACACGCTGCCGGGGAGTCGACCGAGCACGAGTATCCGTCAACGCCGCCCATCATCGCGCCGGGTGTGCCGTCGCCACCTGACACCTCGGGGAATGGGAACCATCCCAGATCAGCCAGCGGCTGCTCGTCGGGCGTGAGGCTCGCGATCACACCGACGTTCCAGGCACCCATGAGTTCCATGGCTGCCTTGTGGTTAGCGACGAGGCCCGCGGACGAGTTCGCACCCTGCTGGGCTGATGTCGTCAGGAAGCCATTGTTGAAGGGCTCGGTCGCTGCGAAGTCGCTGAGGTTCTCGGCAGCATCCAACCAGCACTGATCGGTGAAGTCAGGAGCCGTGGACAGGCTCTCGATGACGTCCTGGCCGCACGCTCGCACAGCGAAGAAGTAGTACCAGTGCGCTGCCGGCCAGGCATCCTTCGCACCGAGAGCGATCGGATCGATGCCCGCATCCTTCAGCTTCTGCACGGCTGCCTCGAGCTCATCGATCGACGTCGGCTCCGAGCTGATGCCTGCCTGTTCGAACAGGTCCTTGCTGTAGAAGATGCCGCCGGGGAGCACTGCCGTCGGCACACCGTAAATCTTGCCGTCGATGGTGAACGCGCTGAATGGCGCATCTCCCAGCGCCGACTTCACATCTGCGTCAATGAGGCTGGTGAGGTCCTTGACCTTGCCCGCCTCGACGATGTCGGCCAGCTTGCCGCCACCGCGCGCCATGAAGATGTCCGGCATGTCTCCGGAGTTGACGGCGGTCTGCAGCTTGCCGTCCATGTCTTCGTTCTGGATCGAAGTGACCTTGACCGTCACCTCAGGGTTTTCCTCGTGGAAGGCCGCCGCGGCGTCTTCCCAGTACTGCTTGCCGTCACCGGTCGTGGAGTTGTGCCACATCGTGAGGGTGGTGTCGCCACCAGCTTCCTCACCGCCACCGCCGCCGGAACCGGAACAGCCGGACAGCAACAATGCCATGCTGGCCCCCAGCGCGACCCACGCCGCACCTCGCATCTTGCGTGTCATCATCAACCCTTTCGTCGTCATTGACAGATCATGCAACCGCTCCCAGCGGTTCGTGTACTGAGAATGGCAGACAGCCGGGTATTTAGTCAAACGATATCGATAACGTTTTCCAAACGCTTCGAAATAACACTGTTGCGACGCAGTCGGGGCTACGATCGCGATGTGACCCTCACCACTCGCCCCAGCCGCGCAACCATCACGGACGTCGCGCGAATCGCCGGCGTCTCCGTATCGACCGTGTCGAAGGTGGTCAACGGACGCGACGGCATCGCTGCCGCAACCGCCGCGCGTGTGCTCTCCGTCGTCGAAGAGCTCGGCTACGAAACATCCATCGTGGCGAGCAGTCTGCGTCGTAGCCGGACGGGCGTGATCGGAGTGCTGCTCGCCGACTTCGAGCCGTATTCGACAGAGCTCCTCAAGGGAATTTCTCGCGCAGCCGAGGAGACCAGCTACGAGCTGCTCGCCTACGCAGGAGGCAATGACGATGGAAAACGCTCGAACTGGGAGCGACGCTCACTTTCTCGACTTGGCGGCACGCTCATCGATGGCGCAGTCGTGGTCGCACCCACCATGTCGATGACGAACGGCACGAGCATCCCCGTCGTGGCCATCGATCCGCACACAGGCATCGAAAGCGTGCCCACCGTGGACGGCGACAATGTCGCGGGCGCCCGCGCCGCCACCGACCTGCTGATCGGATTGGGCCACCGCCGCATCGCGCACCTCGGCGGACGGCCAGGGCTCGAGTCCTCTCGCCTGCGACGAGAAGGCTACGCGGAGGCACTCAAGGGCGCCGGCATCGAGGTCGACCCCGCACTTGACCGCATCGGCGGTTATCGTGCGGACCTCACCGACGCCCCTGCCCACGAGCTGCTCCGACTGCCCGCAGGTGTTCGCCCCACCGCGATCTTCGCGGCCAACGACCTTTCCGCCCTGCACGTCATCGAGGTCGCACGCGAACTGGGTCTGCGCGTGCCGCAAGACCTGTCCGTCGTCGGCTTCGACGACATTCCTGAGTCATCCATTAGCTCTCCCCCACTGACGACTGTCACGCAGCCGCTACAGCAGATGGGCGCCGATGCGCTGCGCATCCTGATCTCACTGCTCGCCGGCGATGCTGTCGAAGAGCAACACCTTCGACTGCCGGCGACGCTCACCGTGCGGGAGAGCGTCGCCGCACCCCCGAGCGTGCACTGATTCCCCACCTCCGCCTCGGCGTCATCGACGCCCCAGCCTGGCCGGACGCATGGCCACCAGCATCCCACCGATCACGAGCAGCACGACGACTGCCAGTGCGATGCCCCACGGCAGCTGCGCACCGGTGACGGCCAGCTGCCCGGGCGCAACGACCGTGACCTCCGCACTGATCGGGTCGAGCTCTCCGGACGCGATGACCAGGGTGTGCGCACCGAGCGGCAGATCCGCAGGGATCGACACTTCGAAGGTCACCCGACCTGAAGCATCAGCCGCGGAGATACCGGCGATCTCGATCGGATCACTGAACAGCGTCGCCGTGATCTGCTGACCGGGTTCCAGCCCCGACACGGTCACAGGCAGGGCTCCGCCCTGCTCCACGCGGCCGTCGCCGACGTCGACCGTCGCCCAGGCGACCACTTCGCCGTCGCCCGGATCTCCTGGTTCCGTCGGTTCCGTCGGCGTCCCGGGTTCCGTCGGTTCCGTCGGCGTCCCGGGTTCAGCCGGCTCAGTCGGCTCCGTCGGCTCCGTCGGCTCGCTCGGTTCTTCGGCCGACACCAGGCGTGCGACGCCCCAGCGTGCCGTGTTCTGGTAGCCAGTGCCGGTCGGCTCCGCCCAGGTGTGCACGGCGAAGCGGGCGCCGTCTCGTCCATCATTGACCTGGAAATCCAGTCCATGGAAGGTGTCGAGGCCGCCGAGTGGAACGTCGCTCTGACCGCCAGACTCGCCGAGGAGGTCGATCGCGACCTCCACGACATATCCGGTTTCTGTCAGAGCGGTCGCGCTACTGGCCACACGTGCTTGCTGCAGCGCGGCATCGCCCGTGCCGAACGACAGGTCCCCGTCGGTCGTGATCCGGATCTGCGTGTCGTTCGGGCCGTACGTCCCGGCCTTCGTGTTGCCCAGATCGAGAAACACCTCAACGGAATCGCGGTTCCACGCGTCGCTGTTGCTGTTGTCGACGACCGGATCGGTCACCTCGTACAGCACGTAGAGCTGGTTCCCCTGCCAGAGCGTGCGCACCTGCGCCTGGGCGCCGCTCGCATCACCCTCGACAGTCCTCGCTGTCTGCGCCACGGCGGCATCCGCCCACACCTCGTCGACGATGCCATCGACCGTCGGGGCTGGCAGCTCCGGGATCTCCAGGTAGGACAGCGGCTCCAAGAATGTGAGCCGGCCCGTCTCACCGGGCGAATTCCAAGCGCCGGCGACCGAGTCGTTGACGATGACACGCACATCGAATTTCGCCGAGGAGCCCTCGACGACCTCGCTGTGCGGCAGGTGCACCGCAATGAGATGCTCGCCCCCGACAACCGTCTCGATACCGGGGACAGAGTCCGGGGCATCCTTCTGGTAGACGAACTCTTGGTCGCCATAGGTGAACTCGACGCGGTCTGGGGCGACCGTGCTACGAACCAGAACGGTCAGGTGGTCATCGCTCCAGCGCGCTTGGAACCCTCCCACGTCTCCGGTCAGCACGTTCTCTGGCAGGTTCTGCCATTCGATCGCGCCCGCGAATCCGTCGGCCAGCGCGATGTCACCGGCGAACACGTTCGCGGTGGTGATCAGCGCCGGCAGGCCATCCGGGTCATCGATGACTCCGTAATACGCAGGCTTGGCCTGCAGACCGGCACTGAACACCAGCGGTTCCTGCTCAGATCGCCATGAGCGGTTGTCGGTGAGACCCCAGATCGTGGCGGCGAACACCTTCTCCGCATCCGGTGCCGCCGCGTCATAGGAGCGCAGCAGCCGGAACACATCGCGATAGAAGTATCCCTGTCTGATCCGGTTAGCCTCGGTGACCGGGTTGATTGTGACGTCGAGCTCAGTGACTTCCTGCAGCAAGCCGAGGCCGGCGAATCGGTCGAGCGCGCCCTGCAGCGACGCGATCGTGGTGTTGATCGAGACGTGGAACTGGTGCCCCACGCCGTCCAACGGCACTCCAGCTGCCAGCAGCCTCTTCACGAGGGCCTCATATTGCGCGCCCTTACGGTCTTGCTCGGTGTTGTAGTCGTTGATGAAGAGCATCACCGGGCGATCGGTGCCTGACGCGGCGTACGTATTGTTGAAGGCCTCCTCCGCGAGCTCGAAAGCGAGCGGGATGTACTCCTCGCCCAGCACTTGATACCAGCGGCTCGTGCGCAGCCCATCGTCAGTGCTCTGATCCGCCACCACCTCGTTGACGACGTCCCAAGCGACGATCGGATTGGTCGATGAGCCGTACAGACCGTAGTCATCAGAGATCGATCGGGCCACGTTGTCAATGTGGATCGCAAGACGGTCTCGGAGGATCTGCTTGTCAGCATCGGTGTCGGTCAGTTCGCGTCCGGAGTCGTCCTGGAAGAACCAGTCCGGCGTCTGCGAGTGCCACAGCAGCACGTGTCCGTACATTCGCAGGTCGTTCTGCTGTGAGAAGTCGAGCAGAGCGGTCGCCTCGGCGTTGCGCTGGAAGTCACCGTTCTCGTCGTACCAGGCCTCCACCTTCATGTGGTTCTCGGGCGTGATCTGGTCGAAGTGGTGCAGCAGCAGGTCGGCTGCGGCTCCGCTCGTCTCGCGAGAATCGATCGCGACGCCGACCGGGAAGTCCACGGTGTCCTTGATCGGCACCAGGCTGGTGTCGACCGGGTTCGGCTCCGGCACGCTCACGCGAAACTGGTCGACCAGGAAGGCCGAGGTGTTGCCGCTGTTGTAGCGAGCCTCGACATAGAGTTCGGCGGCGGTGTCGTAGGCGGGCACCGTGAACTCACCGGACACGGTGGTCCATCCCTCGACGCTGGCATCCTCGATCTGGAGCAGGTTGGCGTACGAGGCGGACTCGCCGGTGACGGTACGCATCGAGATACTCAGCCCCTGTCCGACGTCTGCGCCCTCGGCGAAGCGCACAGCGGCCTCGATCAGGTAGGTGCTCCCTGGCAGTAACACGTCGACGACGTCGAACTGGATGCCGTCGCCCTCGTGCGTGCGGTCGGAGACCTGCGCGGCGAATGCCGAGTCGTCGGCACCGCCTGGCACGACTGAGATGGTCGGTGCCGATTCTCCCGATCCGGAGCGGGCGAACCATCCGTCCAGCTCGCCATCGTCGAAGCTCGTGTCGATGAGTGCGCCCGTCTGCTGCGGGGCGGGAGTGCCGAGCGGGAGGGTGAAGACCCAGCCGTCGGCCAGCCGCTCGTCGACGACGGTCGCGAGCGCCTGCAGCGACGGTTCGCGGTCACCGCCGCCGTCATGCACGAGCACGATCTCGCCGGGCTTCATCGCGGTGCGCAGATTCTCGGTGAGTACGGCCGGGTCGGTCTCTGCCCAGTCGTTGATCGTGTTGGTGACGGCCAGCGGCTGCATGCCGAGCGAGACAGCGACGGCGGCAGTGGCGCCCCAACTGCCGTTGGGCGCGCGGAAGAACGGCACCTGTGCGTCAGGGTCGCCGAGCGCCTCACGAATGATGCGCAGATTCTCGACGAGATCGGTGCGGATGCTGTCGGCATCCCAGGAGCCCATATCCGTGTAGCTCGTGGTGTGGTTGCACAGCGTGTGCCCCTCGGCGACGGTGCGCCTGAGCAGATCGGCACCGCCGGGCGCGGTGATGTTCTGGCCGATGACGCAGAACACCGCATGGATGTCGTTGGTCTTCAGATAGTCGAGCAGCGCCGCGGTGGTGGCACCGTTGGGTCCGTCATCGAATGTGAGGGCGGAGACGTTCCCGCTACCGGAGGCGAGACTGACCGGTGTGGTTGTCGGGTCGACGGCGCCGCCAGGGGCGACGTCGGAATCTCCTCCGCCTGGAGCGGGGGCACGCGTGATGAGCACATCGTCAAGATAGAACGATGATGTCGCCGGGTCCACCTCGATGTAGACCTGCGTGTCATCCGCGTCTGCGGTCAACGTGCCGGAGATCGTGGTCCACTCCCCCGCAGGGATCGCCTTGTCGGCGACCCAGTGATAGCCATCCTTGACGAGGAAGCGGGCCTGCGCGGCGGCATCCTGTACCAGCACTCGCGCCGAGAGCGTATACGTCACGCCCTCGGTGAATAGGCCCTCAGGGCTCTGCAGCGTGTGCCACGTCTCGGTGCGGTCGGCCACGCTCAGTACCTGACCCGCACCTCCGTTCGGGTCGGCGGTGACAGTGAGGGTTGGGTCGCCGCTGGCGAACCAGTCGCCGGTCGTACCGTCCTCGAAATCGACGCTCGAGATGATCTCAGGATCTGCCGCAGCAGCGGAGATAGGGATAAGTGGGGCCGCGATGATTGCAGCGGCGGCGGAGAATGCCAGCAGGGTTGATCGACGTCGCACGGGGCGCTCCTTTGCGCAGATGATTTGTCGTTGGCCCAAACATAAGGAGTAAACAGCAGCGCGTGTCAACCTGTGATCGAAAAGTTACGAAACTTCTCTCGAAAGTTTCGAACGCGATTCAGGATGCCAGCATCGACGCACTTCCGCGCGCCACGAGGTGCGTGGCGAGATCCATCCGCAGCACCCGGCGCCGGACCTCCCGCGGGGTCGACGACCACAAACCGCGCGACGCGCGAGCATTCCAGCGAAAGTTTCGAAACTCCGGCGAACGCCCATCGAGCAGCTTTCAAGCGCCGGGAACACTGGACGTAGGCGCCCATCCTGCTATAGGTTGTGAACAGCAACAATTTACGTACGCGACGACGCGTCGCAAGAAGGAGCCGTCATGGTCACCCCCACCCGCGAAGACAAGTTCTCCTTCGGTCTCTGGACCGTCGGATACAACGGATCCGATCCGTTCGGCGGCCCGACGCGCCCGGCACTCGACGTCGTGCACGCGGTCGAGAAGCTCGCCGAACTCGGCGCCTACGGTCTCACATTCCACGATGATGATCTGTTCGCATTCGGTTCGACCGATGCTGAGCGTCAGACGCAGATCGACCGTCTCAAGGGCGCTCTGGCCGACACCGGCCTCATCGTCCCGATGGTCACCACCAACCTCTTCAGCGCACCGGTCTTCAAGGACGGCGGCTTCACGTCGAACGACCGCGATGTCCGCCGTTTCGCGCTGCGCAAGGTATTCCGTCAGCTCGACCTCGGCGCCGAACTTGGTGCGAAGACGTTCGTGATGTGGGGCGGCCGTGAAGGCGCAGAGTACGACTCCGCCAAAGACGTCCGCCAGGCACTCGAACGCTACCGCGAAGCCGTCAACCTGCTCGGCGACTATGTCACCGACAAGGGCTACGACATCCGCTTCGCGATCGAGCCCAAGCCGAACGAGCCGCGCGGCGATATCCTGCTGCCGACCCTCGGCCACGCGATCGCGTTCATCGATTCGCTTGCACGCCCCGAGCTCGTCGGCGTCAACCCCGAGGTCGGCCACGAGCAGATGGCGGGCCTGAACTTCACGGCCGGCATCGCGCAGGCGCTGTTCCACGGCAAGCTCTTCCACATCGACCTCAATGGTCAGCGTGGAATCAAGTACGACCAGGACCTCGTGTTCGGCCACGGCGATCTGCACAACGCCTTCTCGCTCGTCGACCTGCTGGAAAACGGCGGCCCCGGTGGCGTTCCCGCATACGACGGGCCTCGCCACTTCGACTACAAGCCCTCGCGCACCGAAGACGAGACCGGCGTCTGGGACTCCGCCGCGGCGAACATGCGCACCTATCTGCTCCTCAAGGAGCGCGCGGCCGCATTCCGCGCAGACCCCGAGGTGCAGGAGGCACTGGCTGCGGCCAAGGTCGCCGAGCTCTCCACGCCGACGCTGAACCCCAGCGAGTCGTACGACGACTTCCTCGCTGACCGCAGCGCCTACGAGGACTTCGACACCGACGCCTACCTTGGCGGCAAGGGCTTCGGCTTCGTTCGCCTGCAGCAGCTCGCCACCGAGCACCTGCTCGGCGCACGCTGATCGTGACGCTGGTCGCCGGCGTCGATTCCTCGACGCAAAGCTGCAAGGTCGTCATCCGCGATGTCGACTCCGGTGCTGTCATCCGTTCCGGCCGAGCCGGGCATCCAGACGGCACCGAGGTCGACCCCGCTGCCTGGTGGGACGCGTTGCAGAGCGCGATCGCGGATGCCGGCGGGCTTGACGACGTCGCAGCCATCGGCGTCGGCGGCCAGCAACACGGACTGGTGGCGCTCGACGCCGCCGGCCACGTCATCCGTCCGTCCCTGCTCTGGAACGACACCCGGTCAGCGGATGCCGCGACCGCGCTGACCACCGAGGTCGGTGCGGAGGAATACGCCCGCCGTACGGGCGTCGTGCCGGTCGCATCGTTCACGGTCAGCAAGGTGCGTTGGGTGGCGGATGCGGAACCCGCGAACGCAGCCCGCATCGCCGCGATCGCGCTCCCCCACGACTGGCTGACCTGGCGTCTGCGCGGCTACGGCCCCGCAGAGAATTCGCCGCTCGGTCCGGTCCTCGAGGAACTCATCACGGATCGATCGGATGCCAGTGGCACCGCGTACTTCGATCCGGCACGAAACGAATACGACCGGGAGTTGCTGTCGATCGCGCTGCGTCGCGATGCTACTGACATCGTGCTGCCCCGCGTGCTGGGTCCGTCCGAGCACGTGCTCGGGCAGAACGGCATCCTCGTCACCGGTGGTGCAGGCGACAATGCCGCCGCAGCACTCGGGATGGGCGCCGGCAGCGGCGACATCGGCGTCTCGATCGGCACCAGCGGGACAGTATTCGCCGTGACCGACGTCGCTGTCGCCGACGCCTCCGGTACGGTCGCGGGCTTCGCCGATGCCGCCGGCGGGTTCCTCCCGCTGGTAGCAACGCTCAACGCGGCGCGCGTGCTGGATGCCACGGCATCCCTTCTCGGAGTAGACCACGACGAGTTCGCCCGGCTCGCGCTCTCGGCAGAACCCGGTTCCGGCGGGCTCGTGCTGCAGCCCTGGTTTGAGGGCGAACGAACCCCGAACCTGCCCGATGCCACAGCTACCCTGTTTGGGATGACGCTGGGTTCGACCAGCCGAGAGAACCTCGCGCGTGCGGCGATCGAAGGCGTGCTGTGCGGCCTGGCTGATGGCCTCGACCGTATCCGCAGCCACGGCGTCAGAGTCGATCGCATTCTGCTTGTCGGCGGAGCGGCGCAGAATGAGGCGGTCGCGCGAATCGCCGCTCAGGTGTTCGACGCGCCCGTGGTGGTGCCGGCGCCCGGAGAGTACGTTGCCATGGGCGCCGCGGTTCAGGCCGCGTGGGGTCTGCGCGGCACGGCTCCGGCTTGGCCGGTCGAGATCACCGCGCGCTTCGAGGCCGACGAGCGGCCCGTCATCCGCGCCCAGTACGCCGCTCGCCTCCCCTGATCACTCGTCCGCCCGTCGCTGACACAAGTCACCCCGTTTCGTACCGGGTCAGCAACGGGTGGGCGAGCTCACCTGATCGCCACAGCGCTGGTCGTTTCCGCGCCGAAAGTGGCGAACTCATAGGATCTGGCACCACACTGGAGTCATGACCTTCGCCGCACTTCGCTCCCTCGCCGACCGCGCCGCCCTGTTCACCGCGCTTCGCCAGGAGGCGTTCACCGCCGCTGTCGACGCACTGGGCGAGCACCGTTGGGATGCTGACATGGCGGCCAGCACGCTCACATTCAGCGCGACGGCGAACCCCGAGCAGCAACTGGTGACCACGCCACACCTGATCGCGACCATCGCACCGGGACCGCGCTCCCTGCTGTGGGCATGGGCACACCCGCAGGGCGACGTAGGCGGCGTCGCGGCACAGTTGCGCGACTACGGCTCCCAGTACGGCATCGCAGAGCTGTCTCAGCCCGAGATCGCCTTCCCGGATGACACCGGTGACGACCTCGACGAGTGGATCGCCCAGGCCGCACACCAGATCGGCACGGTCGCCGTCGAGATCACCGGACGCTCACCGTATTACTCTGCTCCGATCGACGGCGGCACTCGTGCGGTCTTCGTCCTCGACGCGCCGATCGCACCTCTGACCGTGCAGGACGCCGTCATTGCCGCGCCTCGCGTGTTGGCCGGGCTCAACCTCAGTGACGCGCGCTCCGCGGTGTGGGACACGGCTCGCCTGGCGGGTTGGAGCATGCAGTGGACCGATGAGGCATACTCCGGAGCCGCCGTCACCGATGCTTCCGGCGAAGCAACCTTCCGCTTCGACGAGCAGGCCCGCGTCAGCGGCATCGAAAGCACGCTCGGCGCCTGATTCGCTTCTCCGCCGCAGACGTCAGGCGTGCGCTTCCCGCGCTGCTGTGAAAAACTGTCCACATGAATAAGTGGCTCGTGCGCGCCGTCTCCCTGTACGTGTTCAACGTGGCGGCGCTGCTGCTGATCGGACTGCTCATGCGCAGCGTCCAGGTCGGCTGGAACGCGCTGTGGGCGGCCGTCATCTTGACCGTGGCGACGCTCGCGCTCAAACCGGTGCTGTTGAAGTTTTTCCGCGGCACGGCGGCGAAGTCGGCCGAGTCCAGGACGAAGATCGGTGAGAAGGCCGTCCAGTACGCCCTGGTATTCATCGTGGAGTTGATCGTGTGGGTACTGACCGTATGGTTCAGCGGCGTCAACGTGCACGGCTGGTTCTGGGGCTATGTTCTTCCCCCGGTGTACCTCCTCATCGCCTGGGTGATCTACGACCAGATCGATGATCGGATCGAGGCGAAGACCGGTCAAGTGATCGGCTCGGTGCAGTCGAAGATGACCGGCCGCCGCTCATCGGGTGGCGCGCCTACCCCGGCAGACGCCGGATCCCAGAATGCAACCGCCGCCGGTCAGGATGAGCTCCGAGACGGGCTCACCACCGAACAGCGGCGGATGCTGGACGAGCTGTAGCTCGAGCCTGCTCAGCTTCAGCCGACGAGTCGCTCCGCGGCTTCGACGACGTTCGTCATCAGCAGTGCGACCGTCATCGGACCGACCCCACCCGGGTTCGGCGAGATGAATCCGGCAACTTCGGCGACGTCAGGATGCACGTCTCCGTAGACCTTGTTCTTACCGGTCTCGGGGTCGATCTCGCGCGTGACGCCCACATCAAGCACCGCAGCGCCGGGCTTCACGTCTTCGGCGCGGATGAGGTGCTTGACCCCCGCCGCGGCAACGATGACATCGGCATCCTTCAGGTACTTGGACATATCGACCGTGCCGGTGTGCGTGAGCGTCACCGTGGCATTGAGGTCGCGACGAGTGAGCAGCAGCCCGATCGAGCGACCGATCGTGACACCGCGGCCGACAACGACGACGTGCTTGCCCTTGAAGTCGTAGTCGTTGCGCAGCAGCAGCTCGATTACTCCTCGCGGCGTGCACGGCAACGGCGTATGGATCGGCGCGTTGACATTCAGCACGAGACGACCGAGGTTCGTCGGGTGCAGGCCGTCAGCATCCTTGTTCGGGTCGATGCGCTCAAGAATCGCATCGGTGTCAATGTGCTTCGGCAGCGGCAACTGCACGATGTATCCGTGGCAGCTGTCGTCGGCGTTGAGTTCGTCGATCAGCGCTTCGACCTGTTCCTGCGTGGCATCCGCTGGCAGCTCGCGCTGGATCGAGTTCATTCCGATCGCCTCGGACTGCTTATGCTTCATCCCCACGTACAGCTGGGACGCCGGGTCGGCACCCACGAGCACCGTGGCGATGCCAGGGGTGATCCCCCGCGCGCGCAGCGCCGCAACGCGCTCGGTCAGTTCGCTCTTGATGGCCGCCGAGGCGACCTTTCCGTCGAGTACTTTCGCAGTCATCGTGAAGTTCCTTTCCTGAGCGAAACACCATCTGCTCCACGCGACATCAGTTCCGGCGTGAGACACCACGTCTGAGGTGGTGTCTCACGCCGTGCGTGTTGCCGGATGCTGGAGATGGTGTCTCAGCGAACGCGGAGTGTTACTGCTGCAGGCCCGGGTAGAGCGGGAACGCGCCGGCGAGCGCGTCGACGCGAGCCTTGAGCGCTGCGACATCTGCGCCGGGCTGAAGCGCCAGGGCGATGACGTCGGCGACCTCGGTGAACTCGGCATCGCCGAATCCGCGCGTGGCCAGAGCCGAGGTGCCGATGCGCAGCCCCGAGGTGACCATCGGCGGGCGAGGGTCGTTCGGAACAGCGTTGCGGTTCACGGTGATGTGGATGTCATGCAGCAGGTCTTCGGCCTGCTTGCCATCGACCGCGGCGTCACGCAGGTCGACGAGCACGAGGTGCACGTCGGTGCCGCCAGAGCGAACCTTGATCTGAGCATCCGCGACATCAGGCTGGGTGAGGCGGTCTGCGAGGATCTGGGCGCCGCTGATGGTGCGCACCTGCCGGTCCTTGAACTCCGGCGTTGCCGCGAGCTTGAACGCGGTCGCCTTGGCTGCGATCACGTGCATGAGCGGGCCGCCCTGCTGACCGGGGAAGACAGCCGAGTTGATCTTCTTGGCGAGATCGGCGTCGTTGGTGAGGATGAAGCCGGAGCGAGGGCCACCGATGGTCTTGTGCACGGTCGAGGAGACGACGTGCGCGTGAGGGACCGGGTTCGGGTGCACGCCTGCGGCGACGAGTCCGGCGAAGTGTGCCATGTCGACCCAGAGCAGCGCGCCGACCTCGTCAGCGATCTCACGGAACTTCGCGAAGTCGAGGTGGCGGGGGTATGCCGACCAGCCGGCGACGATGACCTTCGGCTTGTGCTCGATGGCCAGGCGACGTACCTCGTCCATGTCGACGAGCGAGGTCTCCGGGTTCACGCCATAGGCGACGATGTTGTACAGACGGCCGGAGAAGTTGATCTTCATGCCGTGCGTGAGGTGGCCACCGTGGTCAAGCGACAGACCCAGCAGGGTGTCGCCGGGGCGAGCAATAGCGTGCAGCACGGCCGCGTTAGCGGTGGCGCCGGAGTGCGGCTGAACGTTGGCGAACTCAGAGCCGAACAGGGACTTGACCCGCTCGATAGCGAGAGACTCGGCGACGTCGACCTCTTCACAGCCACCGTAGTAACGGCGACCGGGGTAACCCTCGGCGTACTTGTTCGTGAGTACGGATCCCTGCGACTGCAGCACCGAGACGGGCACGAAGTTCTCGGAGGCGATCATCTCGAGGAATGTGCGCTGGCGGTTCAGCTCGCGCTCGAGAACCTCGGCGATCTCAGGATCAACCTCGGACAGCGGGGCGTTGAAATACTGATCGGTCATTTCGACTTCTTTCGTTGCGGAATAGGTGTCATCGGCCCAGGCGCGCGGTCGAATTCCGTAACAGTCGCTCCCCGGTGGTGACCCACCCAGACGCCAGTCGCGACAGTTCGAGCATAGCGGAACTCGCCACGCCCAGAATAGCCGCGACACCTGGTCACGAACGCACCCAGCGGGTAGGTTTTGTTCATGGTCCTTCCAGTTGTTCCGCTCCCCTCCTCCTTCACGGAGTCCCCTGGCACGTTCCGCCTTGCTTCGAGCACGCGCATCGTGGTGAACAATGATGCGGATGCCACGGCATCCGTACTCGCGAATGTGATCGCCGAGCGCACCGGGCTTCGCCTTGACATCACCACGGACGCCGCTGCGCAGGGCGATATCGTCCTGCATCGCACGGCACGCCAGGGCGAGCACTACGCCCTGCGGATCGGTAGTGACGTGCGCATCGATGGTTCGGAGGCTGGCCTCTTTTACGGCATCCAGACCCTGCGCCAACTGCTCACCACCGACGGGGACGACTGGTTGCTGCCCCACGTCGACATCGACGACACCCCACGCTTCGTATATCGCGGCCTGATGCTCGACGTTGCGCGCACCTTCTTCGGCGTCGACACGGTGAAGGCGTTCATCGACCGGGCGGCATCTCTCAAGTTCAACCACCTCCACCTGCACCTGACCGACGACCAGGGCTGGCGCCTGCAGATCGACAGTCGTCCGTTGCTGACCGAGCGCAGCTCGACGACGGCCGCGCTCGGCCGACCAGGCGGCTTCTATACAAAAGATGACTTCCGCGAGATCGTGCAGTACGCCGCGGCCCGCCACATGGTCGTCGTACCTGAAATCGACCTGCCCGGCCACACACATGCCATCGGCCTCGCGTATCCCGAGCTCGTAGAAGACCCGGTCATGAACGACAACCTTCTCGCGCAGTCGAGCGCGCTCGGCCAGCCGCTGCCCGTCGCCGGTGAGCCATATCTCGGCTGGGGTGTCGGGCACTCCTCGATGAAGATCCACAGCGAGGCCACCTGGGAGTTCCTCCGCGATGTTCTCACTGAGCTGGCTGAGCTCACACCCGGGCCGTACCTACACGTCGGTGGAGACGAAGCGCTCGGCACCCCGCAGGCCGATTTCGACGCGTTCATCGAGCGCGTCACCGCGTTGACCACTGAGCTGGGCAAGACTCCGGTTGCCTGGCACGAAGCCGGTTCCGCGCAGGTCGCGGAGGGCACCGTTGGGCAGTACTGGGGCAACACTGAGCCCGGCGACGCGCACGCCGATGCTGCGCGCCACTTCGCTGCGCGCGGAGGCTCGGTCATCATGTCGCCATCGACCACTGCGTACCTCGACCAGAAATACGACGCTGAGTTCCCGCTCGGTTTGGACTGGGCTGCGCTCATCAACCTCGAGACCGCGTACGACTGGGAGCCGACCGCGATCGTCGATGATCTGCCTGCGGAGGCGATTCTCGGCGTCGAAGCGCCGCTGTGGTCGGAGACGCTGGAGACGCTGGACGACATCGATCAACTTGTCTTCCCTCGTGCGGCCGCGATCGCCGAGGTGGCGTGGTCACAGGCTGAGGACCGCGACTGGTCTTCGTTCCGTGAGCGCGTCGGGACGCTCGGCACCGTGTGGAATGCCGCAGGATGGGGAGGCCACCGTCCTGCCGAGATCGTCTGGAGCAACTGATGCCCGCGACACTGATCCATTCCGTCCGTCTCATCACCGATGGCATCGAGACTCCTGATTCATGGGTGCGTTTCGAAGATGGCCGCGTGACGGCGACCGGCACAGGCACCGATTGGACGGCTGCCGACACCGTGATCGACGGGGCCGCCGTCGCGGGCCCGGGTGCGATCCTCACACCCGGATTCATCGACATCCACGGACACGGTGGCGCCGGAGCATCCTTCGATGACGGCGACGATGCGATCCGCACCGCACGCGATCTGCACCGTGCGCACGGCACAACGCGCGCTGTCGTCTCGCTCGTGACGGCGCCGATCGATGACCTCGTGCGTCGCGTCGGTAGGATCGCCGATCTCATGCAGACAGATGCTGACATCCTCGGGTCTCATTTGGAAGGTCCGTTCCTCGACCCCGCACACCACGGAGCCCACGAGCCCTCGCTGCTGCGCGATCCGGTCGCCACCGATGTGCAGCGCCTGCTCGACGCGGGCCGCGGTACCGTTCGCCAGGTGACAATCGCTCCGGAGCTTCCCGGCGGCATCGAAGCCATCCGACTGATCGTCGCCGCGGGCTCCGCTGCAGCCGTCGGCCACACGAGCGCGGACGCTGCGCAGGCCGTTGCCGCGTTCGAGGCCGGGGCCACCATCCTCACGCATGCGTTCAACGCAATGCCAGGCATCCATCACCGTGCACCAGGACCCGTACTCGCGGCGGCCGCAGATCATCGGGTCGTTCTGGAAGCGATCGCAGACAACGTGCACCTCGATCCGCACGTGATCAAGCTGATCTTCGACTCGGCTCCCGGCCGCGTCGCGCTGGTGACGGATGCCATGGCTGCGGCTGGCAGCGCCGACGGCAGTTACGACCTGGGCGCCGTCAAGGTGACGGTGAAGGACGGCGTCGCGCGGGCCGACGACACCGGTTCGATCGCCGGTTCCACTCTCACGCAAGATGTCGCGCTGCAGCGCGCTGTGCAGGCCGGTGCCTCGCTAGTGGAGGCAGTGCGCGCACTCACCGAGACTCCCGCTGCGGCAATCGGATTCGGCAACCAACTCGGACGACTGGCACCCGGATATCTGGGCGATGCAGTGCTACTCGATGAGAACCTGCAGGTCGCGCACGTGCAGACCGGCGGACCTCTGTACTGAGTGGGAGGGGGTGGTCGCCGCTCCCCCGCGGCGACCCCGTCTCCCCAGACATGAGAACGGGTGGACCCGAGGACTCCTCCCCCGAGGTGCCCGAGTCCACCCACCAGTGCATTCCCCCGCACTGGCGCCGAACTCCGCCCCCCGGTGGAGTTCTGATGGCTATCTCTGTTTGATGAGACGACGAGGCAGCGGATTCATTACGCGAAATGCGAGAAATCTTTTTTGAGAGTTGCCTCCGAGTTATCAACAGGGGTGGCCAGGCTGGGAGTTTCGGGAGAGAATGGCTCAGTCGCGTGAAGATTGACCGGTTCACGCGTCTCTTCATGTGGGAGCACAACCGGCGCCCCACGAACGATGGATGACAGTGCAGAACGACGAACTTTCCGAATCACACTCGGCAGCCGATGCCGACCTGATCCTTCGTACCCGTTCGGGTGACAAGGACGCGTTCGGTGAACTCTGGCGACGCCACTACCCCTCGGGGATGACGGTTGCACGTTCTGTCACATCCAGCATCGACCCTGACGATCTCGTGCAGGAGTCGTACACGCGCATCTTTCAGGCGATCATCAAGGGCGGCGGACCGAACGGATCGTTCCGCGCGTACTTGTTCACCAGCATCCGCAATACCGCAGCCGCGTGGGGTCGCTCGCGGCGCGAGACGACGATGGATGAGCTGGATGCTGTCGCTGATCCGGACAGCTCAGAGCAGGCCACGAATGAAGCGCTTGACCGTGGCCTGACCGCCCAGGCATTTCGCAGTCTTCCCACCCGCTGGCAGGAGGTGCTCTGGTACACCGAGATCGAGCGTATGAAGCCTGCCGAGGTCGCTCCTCTGCTGGGCATGAAGGCCGGTGGAGTCTCGCAGCTTGCATTCCGCGCTCGTGAGGGCCTGCGGGAGGCCTGGATTCAGGCGCACCTGCGCAGCGCCACGGCCGGATCGGAATGTCACTGGAGCATCGAGCATCTCGGTGCCTATTCACGCGGCAACCTCAGCACCCGAGATCAGAAGCGCCTCGATCTACACCTCGAAGAGTGTGCCCGATGCATGATCGTCGCCGCCGAGGCGAAGGACGTCTCGAACCGTCTTGCGCTCGTGCTGCTTCCGCTCGTACTCGGTGTCGCCGGGGCAGCCGGTTACACCGCGATGCTCCAGGGTGGCGGAGCCCCGCTCGTGGCGCTGGCCGCAATGCCATCCTCGGTGATGGGTGGCGCAGTCACCGTTGGCGGTGCTGCCACGAGCGGAAGTGCTGTCGGAAGTGTCAGCACGCTCAGTGGTAAGGGCGGCTCAGCCGGAGGTGCCGGGGGTGCTGGATCAGCCGGAGGTGCTGGATCAATCGGGGGCGCCGCGGGCGGAGCCGGAGCGTCTGGCGGAGCAATCACCGGAATCGGCGCCCTGGTAGGTGCTGGATCCGCTGCGCTCCTCGTCGCCGGGGTCGTGGCCGCCGCCACGATCGTGCCCGGTCTCGTGGTTGCGAGCCCCGTGACATCACTGCCGAACGCGGGCGACGCGAACAACTCATCGATCAGTTCAGAGCTCGCCGCAGACGACGCGCTCGACGCAGACGAGAAGTACATCCTCGAAATCGCTGAGGATGCCCCGAAGACGGCGCCCAAGGCGGATGCTCCGGTCGAAGCTGACGTGCCTGCGGTGCAGCCTGTGGCTCCTGCGGCTCCTGATGATGACGGCCGCGAAGGCGATGGCGGCGGCGGTACCGGTCCGAGCGAGCCTGACGACCGCGAGGTGCCGGTCGCACCGGAGCCGGAGCCAACCCCCGAGCCCGAGCCCGAGCCCGAGCCGACTCCGGTACCAGCCCCGGAGCCCGAGCCCACACCGACGACACCAGCCCCGGGCCCCACACCAACACCCGCACCAACGGATCCGGTCGACCCACCAGTCAGCCCGCCGGTCGCACCACCCGTCACACCTCCCGTCGAGGAGATACCTCCCGTCGACCCACCCGTCGAAGAGATACCTCCCGTCGACCCACCCGTCGACCCACCCGTCGACCCACCCGTCGAAGAGATACCTCCCGTCGACCCACCCGTCGAAGAGATACCTCCCGTCGACCCACCCGTCGAAGAGATACCTCCCGTCGAAGTTCCCGACGTGACGGTCCCGACCAACGCCGTAACGATCAATTCTTCAACCGTCACCGTCGACAACAATCTCAAGACCTTCGTGTGGATCACCGTCTCCGGGACGCCTGGCGCAAACGTCCACGCACTCATAGACGGAAGCACCGAGTATTCGGGGAACACGATTCTTGATGAGAACGGGTCCGGTGTTATCGATCTACGTCCTTCAGGCGACCTAATCACCCGGTCCCTCTTCACTGATATCGACGTCACATTCCATTACACCGATTACCCGGATGTACCGTCGGCGTCGCGCACGCTCTTCGAACTGATGACGGGCTGACCCACACCTCCCGCCGAATAGACTGAGAGCATGTCCGAAGCCTCCGATGCTGTCCCCGGTGTCAACCGTCCGAATCTTGCTCCGCTCGACATCATCCGGGCCATCGTCCTGATCGCCGCGATCGCGTCGCTGGCGCTGTGGGGCTTCGCGATGTGGCCGTTCCCCTGGAATCTCGTCCTCGGCATCGGCACACCGCTGATCGTGTTGCTCGTCTGGGCGCTTTTCCTCTCCCCTCGCCCTGTGCTGAGCCTGCATCCATTCGTGCGCGCCGCTGTTGAGCTGCTGATCTACGTGGGTGTAACCCTCGCATGGTGGTCGATGGATCAGGCCTGGGTCGGCCTTGGCTTCGCAGTCGTCGCCGTCACCGCTGGTCTCTTCGCCGGGCGGAGAAACCTGCAGTGACCGTCGCAGCGGCCCTGCGGGACGCTCTCGGTGACATCGTCGATGTCGCCGAAGAATCCCTTGAGGCCGCACGAGCTGATCGCTCAGGACACTCCTCACCGGGCCGTCCACTCGCTGTCGTGCACGCCGAAACAGTCGCGCATGTTCAGCAGACGATGCGGATCGCCACGGCATCCCGCACTCCCGTCGTGGTGCGCGGCGCCGGCACCGGGCTTGCGGGCGCAGCTAACGCGGGCCCCGGCGAAATCGTACTGTCGACCCTGCGCATGAACCGTGTGCTCGAAGTGCGCGCCGACGATCTGTTCGCGGTCGTCGAGCCCGGCATCCTCAACGCGGAGCTGAACGGCCTGCTCGCCGAACAGGGCTTGTGGTGGCCGCCCGACCCCGCCAGCCGCGATATCTCCACCGTCGGCGGCAATATCGCCACCGGCGCGGGCGGATTGCTGTGCGCCAAGTACGGAGTGGTACGTGACGCCGTCTTGGCTATCGACATCGTGCTCGCCGACGGACGCCTCCTGCACCTCGGTCATCGCAGCGTCAAAGGCGTCACCGGGCTGGATCTCACCTCCCTCGTGATCGGCTCGGAGGGAACACTCGGAGTCGTCGTCGGAGCCACGCTGAAGCTGCGGCGCATCGTCGAGGGCGAGATCTGCACGATCACTGCTCTGTTCCCCACCGTGCGCGCTGCGGCATCCGGATCGGCGGCGATCACAGCATCCGGTACCCAGCCCGCGATCATGGAGCTGATCGACGCGACCAGCCTCGCTGCGGTGCACGCTCTTCTGAAGCTGTCCGTTCCGGCAGCCGGGGCATCCCAACTGACGATCCAGACCGATGGTCCCGCAGCCCGGGCAGAAGCCGATCACATCGCCGCGGTGCTTCGCGACAGCGGCGGCGAGGTGACGCTGACCTACGACCGCGAAGAAGGCGAGCGGTTGCTGGCGATCCGTCGTTCGATCCACGCGGCGCTCGCGGCCCTCGGCACCACTCTGATCGAAGACGTCTCCGTTCCTCGAAGCGCCCTGCCCGCGATGTTCGACGAGATCGCCCGCATCGAGAAACAGTACGGCCTCACGATCCCGACCGTCGCGCACGCCGGTGACGGTAATCTGCACCCGAACTTCATCTTCGCGGGCGCAGAGGTTCCCGATCACGTGTGGGAAGCCGCTGACGACCTTTTCCGTGCCGCAATCCGCCTCGGTGGCACATTGACCGGCGAGCACGGCATTGGCATGCTCAAGAGCCGCTGGCTCGCCACAGAACTGGGCGACGACCAGTGGGAGTTGCAGCGACAGATCAAGGGCGTGTTCGATCCGCTCGGCATCCTCAACCCCGGAAAGGTGTTCTCCGTTGCCTGACATCCATGTGAGCGCCGCCATCATCCACGATGCCGAGGGCCGCGTGCTCGTCGTACGCAAGCAGGGCACCACCGCCTTCATGCAGCCCGGCGGCAAGCCGGAGGCCGGCGAGAACGCCGCAGAGACACTCGCCCGCGAACTCGATGAAGAACTGGGCCTGAAGGTGGATGAAGACGCGTTGCGTCCACTGGGCAGGTTCATCTCCGCCGCCGCGAACGAGCCCGGTCACCGAGTGGTGGCCGACGCCTTCGCCCTCACGATTGAGGCGGATGCTGTGGCTGTGCAGGCCGAGATCGCCGAGCTGCGCTGGATCACGCCAGCAGACATCGGCACGCTAGAGCTGGCCCCGCTCAGCCTGGAGCACTTACTCCCCCTGGCGTGGCCCGCCTCCTCCAGCACTCCGTAGCGCGTCTGCGAGTGTGCAGTTGTGGCTCAGAAATTGCGAAATTTCGAGCCACAACTGCCCGCTCGCAAGCGGTTGGCGCGGGGCTAGAGGCCCTGCCACTCGGGCTTGTTGGCGAAGGCGTAGCGATAGTAGTCGGCGAGCTTCAGCTTCGAAGCCGCAGCCTCGTCGACAACGACCGTGACGTGCTCGTGCAGCTGGATCGCTGAGCCTGGCAGAATCGCGCTGATGGGGCCTTCGAGGGCAGCTGCGACAGCTTGGGCCTTGCCCTCGCCGAACGCGAGAAGCACCAGGTGCCGTGCGCGCAGGATCGTGCCCAGTCCCTGCGTGATGCAGTGCACGGGTACCTCATCGATCGAGTCGAAGAAGCGTGCGTTGTCCTTGCGCGTCTGCTCGGTGAGCGTCTTGACACGGGTGCGCGAGGCGAACGACGATCCCTGCTCGTTGAAGCCGATGTGCCCGTCGGTGCCGATACCGAGGATCTGCAGGTCCACTCCACCTGCGGCCTCGATCGCCGCTTCGTAGTCGGCGCCGGCGTGCTCAACGCCATCGACTGCACCATTCGGCGTCCGAATCAGCTCGGGGTTCAGCCCCAGCGGCTCGACGACCTCGCGCGTGATCACCGAGCGATAGCTCTCCGGATGATTCGGGTCGATGCCCACATACTCATCGAGCGCGAAGGCACGCACCCGTGAAACATCAGTCCCGGCCAGACGCCCGTGCAGCGCCTGGTACACCGGCAGCGGTGTCGAGCCAGTGGCAAGGCCCAGCACGGCATCGGGACGACTCGCGATGAGCTGCACGATCTCATCCGCAACCAGTGCACCTGCGGCGGCGGCATTCTCGACGATGACGACTTCAGCCATGGATGGCGATCTCCTCTTCAGGGACGTACATTCCAACCAGCGCGGCGCCGAGAGCAGCCGCAGGGGAACCGGAAGGAAGCAGTTCAATTCTCTCATCGAGGTGCAGGGAGCGAAGGAACGACGATGCGCTCGCGTCTGCGATGAGAGCGGTGCGGATGCCGTCGCTGAGGCGGTCTCCGAGCGCGGTGAGACCGCCCCCGATAACGACCGTTTCCACGTCGGTACCCAGCACAAGAATGCGCACCGCGGCAGCAGCACCGCGAGCAAGGTCGGCACGCAACAGCAGCGCGTGAGTGTCACCCAGGTCTGCCGCGTCGAAGATGTCGCGTACGGGCCGGGCTCCGGGACGACCCCAGGCTCGGGCAAGTGCCCCACCGCCGCAGAGCGTCTCGATGCAGCCGCGCTGACCACAGCCACACACGCGTCCGTTCGGGTCGACCGAGATGTGCCCGACCTCCCCGGCGGTGCCGCGCGCGCCACGCCAGAGCGCACCGTCGATCACGATGCCGGCAGCGACGCCGGTGCCGAGATTCAAGTAGGCCATCGATCCGTCGCCGAGGTTTCCACGGATCGCGGCGGCGCCGAGCGCCGCTGCCTTCACATCGTTCTCCACCGCGACGGGCACACCAAGCAGTTCAGCGGCCCGCGAGGCAAGATCGAGCGATTCGACACCGAGATTCACCGCATGCAACACCCGGCCGCTCACGATATCGACGAGACCGGGGATTCCCACGCCCACGCTGAGCACGTCGGCATTGTCGAATCCGACCTCTGCCTGCAGCGCGTGCACGCTGTCCACGACACCGGCGACGACGGCGTCATCACCCTGCCCTGAGTCGCGGCGGATGCGACCGACGATCTCGCCGGCGACGGTCACTGCGACGGCATCCGTCTTGGTTCCGCCAATGTCCAGGCCCACACGAATGGACCGGCCAGCCAGGCCGGCCGGAGTCACTGATGCCACTATGAAACTCCCAGCTGGCCAGACAACACCATGACTGCGGTTCCCCGCAGCACGATGTCGTTTTGGCGTGTGAGTCGGATCACCACGTCATCGAAGACTCCCTCAAGAGTCCGCTGGCGCAGTGTCTCAGTGGCAGCATCGACGAAAGTGCCCTCGAGCAGATCACCAGGTCCGGAGAGCACGACCTCCGACAGGTCGAGCGCGGTGACGATCGGCGCGCTCGCGATCGCCAAGCGAGTTCCCGCGTCGCGCAGGATCTCCTCCCGTGCATGGGGGCGCGCGTCGATCTCGTCACGCAGACGGGGGACGCTCAGCCATGCTTCCAGGCAGCCGTCCTTGCCGCAGGCACAGCGTGGTCCGCCGTCGTTACCCACCACGACGTGACCGATCTCCCCCGCGGCGAAGCGGCTGCCGAGCATCGGCTGACTTCCGGAAATGAGACCAGCACCAACACCGACACCGATCTTGATCAGCATGAAGTCCGCTCTGGCCTCACCAAAGGTGTACTCGGCGAGCGTGGCAGCATTCGCATCATTTCGGGCGAGCACGGGCAGGTCGAGGTCGCGACCGAGCATCGTTTCAAGAGGAAAGTCGGTCCAGCCGAGGTTCGGAGAATTGAGCACAACGCCATCCGGGCGCACAACGCCCGGCGTGCCAACGCCGACACCCAGCAAGGTTGCGGTGGATGCCGCGATGAGCTCGCGGCTGAGTGTAAGGACAGCGGCGTACGCCGCCTCTCCGTCGGGCTGCGCGGGGCGTGCGATCTCGCGCCGTTCCAGCACATCACCGTCGAGACTGAGCACGGCACCGTGGAACACTTCGGTGTCAGAGAGATCAAGGCCGACGATCTGATGGCCCAGCCGGTCGATGTCGACGAGAATGGCTGGTTTGCCAGGACCGGAGCTCTCGCGCACGCCGAGTTCGATGACGATGCCGTCGGCGATGAACTCTGCGACAAGATCCGAGATCGTCACACGGGTGAGGCCGGTTTCGCGTGAAAGGTCGGCTCTGCTCATCGAGCCGGCGTGGTACAGCGTCTGCAGCACGAGCGCTCGGTTGTGGCCACGGGCCTGTTCGGGAAGAACTTTGGTCCGCGAACGGAGCTGGCGGGCCGGTCCGAACCCATGCGAATTGACGCCGGTGTAGCCGGCCGGTGTCGATTGATACAGCTCATCCGAATCGGACATATTTGTTAGTAGACCTTACGAACAAAAATTCCGCAACCTTTGCTCCACCACATGAGCGGGAGGGTTACCGAAACGTTACATTAGCTTTCGCGGTGATTCCTCGGCTCCCGCGAAGGAGCAGGAAGCCCCTCGACGAGTGCAGCCACGATCTGTTCGCGAGCCTGGGTCGTCATCGGTTTTCCGGGGATGCCTGGTCGGCGTTGATCAGGCGCAGGCCCATCGATTGGACGATACCGCACCCCCGCCTCACCGAGCCGCCGCAGGTGCACGCCGAGCCGGCGCAGAAATGAATCGGTCTCCCCCGGCTCGCCGCCCGCCCAGAGTCGTTCGGCGATCGCGCTGAGCCGCGGGAACATCGCGAAGTCCACCCGATCACGGGTGGGCAGATGCTCGGTCCAGACGTTCGCCTGACCGCCCACGACGCCATCCGGCAGGCGCAGCGTGTACGCATGCTCGACCGTCAGCGGCGGTCCCACCGGGACCGGCTCATCGGCCGATTCGGATTGCCGGTAATCCAGATAGGTCTCAAGATCAGGGCACCCCACAACGGGGATGCCCCGCCGGATGGCCTCCCGGAGCGCGACCGGCCCGCGCCAGGCGAGGATGCGCACGCCGTCGGGCACCTCGGCCTCGAGCACCTCGTCCCAGGCGAGCGCCGTGCGCCCGCGTGAACGGACATGCTCCACGAACTGGCCAGTGAACCACGGCTGCACATCGTGCGGTGAGTCGAGCTCGAGTCGCTGCATCTGCGCGGCCGCAGCCGGGCTCTCAGCCCACTCCGTGACCGGAACCTCGTCGCCCCCGATACCGATCCACGGCGACGGGAAGATGTCGCACAGGGCATCGATCGCCGCGCGTCCGAAGGCGAGTGAGGCCTCCGTGGGTGCAAGCGTGTGCGAGTTCACACCGAAGCGCTCCCACGACGACGTCACCGGCTCCGAAGCGTCGGTGTTGCCAAGCTCGGGGTATGCGGCGAGCGCTGCCTGCACATGACCGGGCAGCTCGACCTCTGGCACCAACGTGATGAAGCGCGCGGCCGCATACTCGACCAGTGATTGCAGCTCGGCCGCGGTATAGAACCCCTCATGCACGCCGGGTTCGACGGTTGCGAGCGGGCCATGACCGCGCTGCGTGGCCTCCCGGCGGGCACCGACTTCGGTGAGCCGCGGATATCCGGGCACCTCGAAGCGCCAGCCCTGGTCGTCTGTGAGATGCAGATGCAGCACGTTCAACTGGTGCAGCGCGAGCAGATCGATCAGGCGACGGATGTCCTCGGCCGGACGAAAGTGACGAGCCACGTCGAGCATCACACCGCGCCATTCGTATGCGGGTGCGCCGTGCCATCCACCCGCGGGGATCCGGACGACGCCCTCATCCGCGACGCTTTCCGGCGGGCGCAGCTGCCGCAGCGCGGTGACGCCGCGGAAGACGCCTTCCTGGCTCGCTGCACGCACCTCGACACCGGTGGCCGCGACCGTGATGCGGAACGCCTCGGCGCCCACCCGACCATCAGCATCGGCATCAGAACCGACCTCGGCATCGAGCGTGAGGGTGATCGCCGGCGCGCTGGATGCCTCGCCTCCGTGCACTGAAACCGCTCCGTGCACTGAAACCGCTCCGTGCAGCGATACCGCGATCGCAGCGAGCTCGTCCGGCGCGTGAACGGCGGTCGCCGACGTCCAGACGAATGGCTCCGCGGCAGCGTCGATCTGTCCTTCGATCAGCGGCACCGTCGCCCGGTGGGCCGGTGGCGACATCCGCAGGGCATGTCCGGGAGTCGCACCGGTGACCGCACCCGACTCGATCACCGGGGCACCGGCGACGAGTACCTCAACGATGCCGACCGGTCCGGCGCGCGGTGCGTCGAACGTCGCGCCGGCGGCCACCCGTTCGGCGTCGAACAGCACAAGATCGGCGGTGGCCCCCTCACGGATCACGCCGCGGGGTGCGTCTCCACGGTTCAGGCCAAGGCGAGCAGCGGGCGTGCCGGAGAGGTGGCGAACGGCGTCCTCGAGGGTGAGGATGCCGAGCTCGCGCACGTAGTGGCCGAGATAGTGGGCGAACGCGCCAAAGCCGCGCGGATGCGGCTTCGCGCCAACGAGGATGCCGTCGCTGCCACCGGTGTGTCGCTCATGTTGCATAATCGCGCGTACGTTGTCCTCGTCGCCGATGTGCATCAGGATGCCGGTGGCTCCGGCATCCGCGATGATCGTGTCGAGCACGACGTCGATCGCGCCTTTGCCCTCGTCCTCGGCGATCTGAGCGACCGTCCGTCCGATGAGAGAGGCAAGCGCGGAGTTCGCAGTGCCAACGATCTCGATCGTCGACCAGTCCGCGCGTTCGCCGTGGAAGCCGTCACAGCCGACATCCTCAAGCTCAACGCGCACCCGTTCGCGAGCATCGGCGTCAAGGGTGCGGATGGTGGCGATGAGGTCGCCACCCTCGGCAAGACTGCTCGGCAGCAGCGCAGCCAGCGTGGTCGCACCGGGCAGGTAGGGGTAAGTGTCGAGCGTGACATCGACGCCGTCGGCGACGGCTTCATCGATGAGCGCGAGAAGTTCTGCTGCGCGTCCCCGATTGGGTGCGAAGTTCATGGTGGCGTGCGTGAGATGGATGGGGCATCCGGTGCGTCGTCCGATGTCGAGCACCTCCCGGTAGGCCTGCAGCGCTCCCCCGCCATAGCTGCGAGTGTGCGGAGCCCAGTATCCGCCGCGCTCGGCCACGACACGGCAGAGCGCCTCAAGTTCGGCCGTGGAGGCATACATGCCCGGTGTGTAGGTGAGTCCGCTCGACATGCCGAAGGCGCCCGTGTCGAGGGCAGCGCCGAGCAGCGTGACCATCTGCCTCATTTCGGCACGGGTCGCCGCCCGGTTCTCGTGACCGACGGTCATCATGCGGAGGTTCCCCTGCGGCACGAGCACCGCCACGTGTGCGGCTGTGGCCGCGTCAATGGCCACGAGAAGATCGTCCATCGTGCGCCATGGGGTGTCGTGCGGCAGGCCGTTCCAGCCCGCGATCTGCGCCGGGATGACGGATGCCGTGGCATCATCCAACGGCGCGTATCCCAGCCCGTCCTGCCCGATGACCTCGGTCGTCACGCCCTGTCGAATCTTGGCCAGGTGTGCGGCACCCTCCAGCACTGCCAGATCGCTGTGCGCGTGCATGTCGATGAATCCCGGCGCGAGGATGAGTCCCCGCGCATCCACCTCGACCGTCCCCTCCGGCAGTTCCAGGATTCGCTCGTCTTCCGGACTGAGGATCAAGGCGATCCGCGCCCCCTCGACTGCGACGTCTGCGTCGTATCGCGGCGCGCCAGTGCCGTCTACGACGGTGGCGCCGCGGTAGACGCGTACACGTCCGTCGGCGGCATGCTCGGCGCTCAGAAGCATGTCGCCACCGCGCCGATCACGCGCGGATCATCCGCGTCAGGATCGTCGATCAGGGGGATGGCCCGCCACTTGTCGAATGCCGTACAGGGGTGCGAGAGCCCGAGGCGCACGACATCGCCCAGGTGCACCTGCGCGCCCGGCGCGAACTTCAGGAACGCATGCTGGTCGTTCAGCGCGGTGATCTCGCCCTCGACCGTCTGCGGGATGGGGAGTCCGAGGTCGAAAGGCACGTCACGCCGACCTGCATCCAGCAGCGCGAGGCCGTCCTCCGGCTGTGAGACAACACGCGCCCAGGCATGCATGGCGGATCGAAGCGGCGCGGTGCCGGTGACCTGCCCGAAGGGCGACATCCTCGAGTAGAAACCGTCATCGTGGATCTGGAACGCCCCTGAGCGCAGCACGATCTCGGCCTCGTCTCGGAGCGGCGCGAGCACGGCGGCTGCGCGGTCGGGAAACGAGCTGCCCCCGGCGGTGAGCACCGGACGAACTCCTGCCGGATACGACAGCCGATGATGCAACTCGACGATCGTGCTCAAGTAGGCATCCACGGCGCGCACCGAGTTCTCGCTGCGGTCGGGGCCGAACGGCCCTTCATAGCCGCCGACGCCGGCGAGACGGAGGCCAGGCGCCGCGGAGATGGCCTGAGCGATCCGCTCGCCCTCCTCGATGGTGCGCGCTCCCGTGCGTCCGCCGATTCCGCCCAGTTCGACAAGAACGTCGAGCGGATGCTGCGGGTCGGTGACCGCGCGCGCGAGCAGTTCTACGGCGTCGACCGCATCGACCCAGGTCAGCACCTGCAGGTCAGCGGATGCTGCGAGCTGTTCGCCGAGACGGGCGGCGGCAGCGGCATCCGTCACGGCATTCGCGATCAGTACCCGGCTCACGCCGGCGTCGATCGCGACGGATGCCTGCCACGCCGTAGCGACGGTGATCGCCCACGCCCCGTCGTCGAGCAGCCGCTGCCACAGAGCCGGAGCCATCGTGGTCTTGCCATGCGGGGCCATCACCACACCCTGCGCGGCCGCCCAGTCGAAGACAACGCGTTCATTGTGTGCGAGCGCGTCCTCGTGCACGGTCATCACGGGTGTGCTGAATTCCGAGAGCCGCAATCCTGCCGCAGGCACATCGGAGAGGCGGAGACCATGCGAGCGAGCAGGAAAGGCCTTCGCCCACGACCCGAGAACGGGATTCGGAATTCTTAGCGGCATCTGACCAGGCTACTAACCTGGTCGCATGAGCCTGAAAACCCGAGTCACAACCGATGCTGCGCCGGCCCCCGCGCACACTTTCTCGCAGGGCGTCCGCAAGGGTCCGTTCGTCCAGGTATCCGGTCAGGGCCCGGTCGACCCGGTGTCAGGTGAGTATCTCTTTCCCGGTGATGTCGCCGCCCAGACCACTCGCACTCTGGAGAACGTCAAGGCGATCGTCGAGGCTTCCGGCGCAACTTTCGATGACGTCGTGATGTTGCGTGTCTACCTCACGCAGCGATCGGACTTCGCGAGCATGAACGACGCATACGGCGAGTTCGTCAGCGCACACACCTCCAGCGGCGTGCTGCCCGCGCGCACTACGGTCTTCACCGGTCTGCCCCGTGCGGAGATGCTCGTCGAGATCGACGGGGTCGCCATCATCGCGGATTGACGCTGGAGTCGTCCCGCGCGCATGGGTCGTTCTCCCCATGGGGAGAGTCCCCGGCGTGTGGTTAACTTATCGCCGACCGGAGAATCGCACCGCAGTTTGTGGTGCCGTCATTGAGGGGAAATTATATGAACCGTCGTATCGCGGCATTGACCATCGCTACCGTCGCCGTGCTGGGCCTGACCGCCTGCTCTGGCTCACCCAGCGGCTCTGGTGACGCATCCGGAGATGGTGCAGCCGCAGAGCAGGCACAGCCCAATCAGTCGGTCGCGGACGCCTGCGCCATCGTCATCCCTGAGTTGACAGAGGCCAGCACCGCAATGGGTGAAATCGACCCGACTGCCGCAGGCGCAGACCCTCAGGCCGCCGTCGACCAGTTCAACACTTTCGTCGAGACGCTCGGCGGAACCATCGATAAGGTCTCCAACACCGAGGTCAAGGATGCCACGACCGCGGTATACGACGACTTCGCGGCGCTCAGCGAGGTCATGTCGAAGGTCCTGGTCGACCAGGACCTCACGGCAACCTCCGACCTCGGCACCATCACCACCGATATGACCGAGTCGGCGACCGTACTGCAGGAACTGTGCAGCTGAGTTTCCTCCATTTCTTCGAAGACCCCGTGGCTGACCGGCCGCGGGGTCTTCGTCTGTCTGGAGCCGCGTCAAACCGTTGCCGCGCTGTTACCCGAGAGCCCGTATGATAAATAGGTATGTCGCGTTGATATCTCCGGGGGGTGAATTCGTGACTGATCTCATTGCTGCACCTGGTGCAGACACTGCCCAGACCACGGTCGTCGCAGCAGCACTGCCGCCGAACGATGGCGGACGTCCTGTCGAATGGGCTCCGCGCGAGCCCGCTCCTAAGAAGCGCCACGTGGGACTTTGGGTCGGCCTCGGAACCGGTGTGCTGTTGCTCGCTGCCGGTGCTGCATCCGTGCTCCTCATCGCACCTGGAACGTCGATCGCCGGAGTTCAGGTCGGCGGGCTCACGCCCGGCGCCGCCGCCGATGTTGTCAGCTCGCATCTCGCAAACCTTCAGATCACGATCACTGATATTGGCGATGAACAGGTCATTACCGGTGCCGATCTCGGCGCCTCGATCGACGCGCGTACGCTCGCCGATGAAGCGTTCATGTCACATCCGATGTGGAACCTCGGCAGCTGGATGCCTGAGCCGATCACCGGCGCGATCACCCTCGACACTGTGCTCGCCGGCGACACATTGCGCGCGCTGATTCCTGCCAGCTTTACGGATGCCATCGACGCAGAGGTCGTATTCGATGCAGCCACCGCTGCATATGTGACGACCCCCGCTGTTGCCGGAACCGGCATCAACCTCGAAGACCTGACCACCGCTGTGACGACGGCCCTTGCGGATGGCGACAGCACTCTGAACTACTCCGGCGCGCCCGCTGAGGCCCCCGCCGCGGTCAGCGACGACGAGGCGGCAAGCACCGCTGAATCGCTGAACACCATGCTCGGCTCCATCGGCTTCTACGTCGGCGAAGAGCGCACGGTTCCGGTCGCTCCAGACGTGGCCGCGACGTGGCTCGAGGTCGTCGACGAGAACGGCGCTCTGACCATCACCGCCGATGCATCCGCGATCCAGGGCGTCGTCGACACGCTCCCCGCCGCCGTGAACCGCGCCGCTGTCAACGCCGAGGTCGTCACCAATTCCTCCGGCGACGTGCTGCGCACGCTCACCGAGGGCGCCACCGGGCGTGAGGTCGGCGACGTCAGCAACGCGGCATCCGACTTCGCCCAGCAGCTCGAGGACGGCAACGCCGTGTACGCGCTCAACGTCAACGAGACCGCGTTTGAGACGACAGCCCTGTTCCGCCGCGTCGATCTCAACCTCAGCACGCAGACGGTAACGCTGTACGAGAACGAAACCGTGATAGAGCGTTGGCCGGTTTCGACTGGACTGCCGAACACGCCGACCCCGACGGGGAACTTCACTGTCTTCGGCTACACGAGCATCCAGGACATGGTCGGAAACGACTACGTCACCCCGGACGTACCGTGGAACACCTGGTTCGCCCCCGACATCGCCTTCCACGGCGCGTACTGGCACGAAAACTTCGGCCAGCAGATGAGCCACGGCTGCGTGAACATGCCGGTATGGCAGGCCGAGTACGTCTACGAGTGGACTGCTATGGGAACCCAGGTCGCCGTTCACTGGTGAGCAGCGCCCCGCGATTAAGCCATGAAACGAGAATGGGGCGGATGCCGTAGCATCCGCCCCATTCGTCGTTCAGCGCCTACAGCGCGTCGATGATCCCGTTCAGAGTCGTCGACGGACGCATGATCTTCGCGACCTTGACGACATCAGGACGGTAGTACCCGCCGATGTCGACCGCACTGCCCTGGGCTGCGGCGAGCTCGGCGATGATCTCCTGCTCCTTGCCAGCGAGGTCTGCGGCGATCGGAGCGAAGGCCGCTGCGAGTTCGGCGTCCTTCGTCTGTGCGGCCAGCTCCTGCGCCCAGTACAGGCCCAGGTAGAAGTGGCTGCCGCGGTTGTCGATCGTGCCGAGCTTGCGTCCCGGCGAGCGGTCCTCTTCGAGGAACGTTCCGGTCGCAGCATCCAGCGTCGCCGCGAGAACGCGAGCCTTCTCGTTTCCGGTGCGGTCGGCGAAGTGCTCGAGTGAGGCTGCCAGCGCGAAGAACTCGCCCAGCGAGTCCCAACGCAGGTAGTTCTCCTCGACCAGCTGCTGCACGTGCTTCGGAGCAGAACCACCCGCACCGGTCTCGAACAGACCACCGCCAGCGAGCAGCGGGACGATCGAGAGCATCTTGGCGCTCGTTCCGACCTCGAGGATCGGGAACAGGTCGGTCAGGTAGTCGCGCAGCACGTTGCCGGTCACCGAGATGGTGTCGAGCCCGTGGCGGAGACGTGCCAGCGTGTAGCGCGTCGCCTCCTCGGGGGCGAGGATCGAGATCTGTGCGCCCTTCGTGTCGAGCGTTGCGAGCGCCTGGTGCACCTTGGCGATGAGCTGCGCGTCATGTGCACGGTTCAGGTCAAGCCAGAACACGGTTGGAACGCCAGTCGCCTGCGCCCGCGAGACGGCAAGGCGCACCCAGTCGATGACCGGGATGTGCTTGGTCTGCGTCGCACGCCAAATGTCGCCAGCGCCGACCTCGTGTTCGATGACCACGGTGCCCTCACCGTCGACGACCTCGACGCGGCCAGCGGTCGCGATCTCGAAGGTCTTGTCGTGGCTGCCGTATTCCTCAGCGGCCTGAGCCATCAGACCCACGTTCGGCACAGTGCCGATCGTTGCCGGGTTGAGCGGCCCGTTCGCGATCACGTCGTCGAGGACTGCCTGGTAGACGCCTGCGTAGGAGGAGTCTGGGATGACAGCGAGCGTGTCGTCTTCGCCCCCGTCGACGCCCCACAGCTTGCCGCCGTTACGGATGAGCGCTGGCATCGAAGCATCCACGATCACGTCAGAAGGCACGTGCAGGTTCGTGGTGCCCTTGTCGGAGTTGACGTACGACAGGCGCGGGCCGTTGCCGATCGCCTTCGCGAACTCCTGAGCGATCTCTGCACCACCCTCGACGTCGGCAAGGCCGGAGAGGATCGAGCCCAGTCCGTCGTTGGCGCTGAGGCCGGCAGCAGCCAGCTCGTCGCCGAAGCGAGCGAACACGTCGGCGAAGAAAGCCTTCACTGCGTGACCGAAGATGATCGGGTCGGAGACCTTCATCATCGTCGCCTTCAGATGCACCGAGTACAGCACGTCATCGGCCTTCGCCATTTCCAGTGTCTCGGCGAGGAATGCGTCAAGAGCGGATGCCGAGAGGAATGTCGCGTCGATGATCTCGCGCGGCAGCACCTTGAGATTGTCCTTGAGTACCGTGACGGTGCCGTCTTGCGCAGTGTGACGAATCGTAAGGACGTCGTCGTGAGCGGCGATCCAGCTCTTCTCGTTGTGCTTGAAGTCGTCCTGGGTCATGGTGGCGACGCGGGTCTTCGAACCCTCAGCGAACGGCTTGTTCGTGTGCGGGTGCTTCTTCGCGTAGTTCTTCACCGCAAGTGGCGCGCGACGATCACTGTTGCCCTCGCGCAGCACCGGGTTCACCGCCGACCCCTTGATGCGGTCGTACCGGGCGCGGATGTCCTTCTCCTCCAGAGAGGACGGCTCATCCGGGAAGCTCGGGATGTCGTAGCCCTGGCCCTGCAGCTCGGCGATGGCCGCCTTGAGCTGAGGAATGGATGCCGAAATGTTCGGCAGCTTGATGATGTTGGCCTCGGGGAGCGTGGCAAGACCGCCGAGCTCAGCGAGCGCATCGGACACTTCCTGGTCCGCGCTCAGTCGCTGCGGGAACGCGGCGAGGATGCGTGCGGCGAGCGAAATGTCGCGGGTCTCGATCTCGATTCCGGCCTGGCCCGCAAAGGCCTGGACGATCGGAAGGAACGAGGCAGTGGCCAGAGCCGGTGCCTCGTCCGTGTGCGTGTAGATGATGGCGTCGTCGGTCACCGGGAGATTCTCCGTTCACGAGTCAAATTTGTCTCGATACCAAGATACCTGAGTGCCCTCGATGACGTTCGCAGACATCTTTCCGCCCGCGATCTGGTTCGAGAGGTTACCCTGGGCTTATGTCGGAACTGCGCATGGTGGAACTCTCTGCTGCGACGATCGTCGCAGTGAACAACCTGTCCCTCAAACCGGGTCAGGAACAGTACCTCGCCCCGGTCTCCTACGGCATCGCTGCCACCGTGATCAATCCTCAGACGTCGTGGCAGCGTGTCATCCTCGACGGTGACGAAGTCGTGGGCTTCGTCAGCGCCAACTTTGACGCCGACGCCCCGGAAGAGCACTTCCGCTCTGTACTGTGGCGCATCAACGTCGACGCGAACGACCAGCGCCGCGGCCTCGGTCGCTTCGCGGTAGCTGGCCTCTTGGCTGAGGCGCGTACCCGCAATATGGATCGTGTCGTCGTGATCTACGAAGCTGGCGACGGCGGACCTGAGGCGTTCTTCCGCCGAGTGGGCTTCACCCCGGTCGGCGAAACGGAGTACGCAGAGGTCATCGCAGAGATTCGCCTCGCGCCCTAATAGCGGCGGCGGGGCTTCGGATCCCCTCCCCCACCGAGGCCTCGTCGCCTTTTCCTTAATGACGACCTAGTATTTCGTTGCATGATGCAACAAAATCGCGAGAACGACTCTCGGGAAGGGCGGGAATCTGTCGATCTTGGTCTCCCCGTACAACCTTCGTCAACGGCGACCGCGTCAGCCGCGGCTAAGCAATGAGTACGATCCGATTCACCGGGACAGCCGAATCCTGGCTGGAGTGCCTGCCGCTCGGCGACGGCCGGTTGGGCGCCATGAGCGATGGCGGTGTGGCTACGACCACCCTGCACCTGAACGATGCCACCGCATGGTCGGGGTCGCCGGCAAGCGAGGCGGTGGATCCTCTGACGGATGCTGCGGAATCTGCGCGCCTGCTCGCAGCGTCCCGCGCCGCCATCGCTGCCGGCGACCATGTCGGGGCTGAGGCGCCGCTGCGGGCGATGCAGACCCGCTACGCGCAGTCGTATGTACCCCTAGGGGACGTCGTGATCGACGTCGCGGGTGCAGACCCGAATGCTCCGCTCACCCGCGAGCTCGATCTGGCCACCGGCATCCATCGCTCTGTTGCCGGACCGATGCGCACGACGACGTTCATCGCCGCAGAGCAGAGCGTGCTCGTACACGTGATCGAGCCTGCTGCGCCGGCCATCGTCAGCCTGCACTCCCCGTTGCGCTCCCCTGACGGCGACGACCCGGAGCAGCACTCGATCGGTGCCGACACCGTCGGGCTCCTCCTGCGCCTGCCCAGCGATGTCGCACCCGGTCACGAACCCGATCTGCCTGGCGCACTCTGGGACACCACCCCCGGGGCCGCTCTTCGCGCCGCGATCGGTGCGCGGGTCATCCAGGAGTCCGGGCGGACCGTCATTCTCGTCGCCGCTGCCACCACGTTCGCCGGCCTCGGGAAGACTCCGGTCGGCACGGCATCCGATGCGTTGGCCGATGCGCTCGAACGCATCGAACGCGCAACGGAGATCGGCGTCGACGCGCTGTGCAGCGAAACCGAACGGGCGATGGGCGCTCTTCTGGGCACCGTGACGCTGTCACTCGGATCGCCGTCTGCCGTCGCCGCAGCCCCAGGAGCTCGAGACACCGCCGCGCGCTTCGCTGCCGCGCGCGCCGATCCCCGTGGCGTGCTGACAAGCGATCCGGGCCTTGCTGCGCTGCTCTTCGACTACGGTCGCTATCTGCTCGTTTCCTCCTCCCGGCCCGGCGGTCTCCCGGCCAACCTGCAGGGGATCTGGAACGCCGAGCTTCGCCCGCCGTGGGGCAGCGGCTACACGCTCAACATCAACACCGAGATGAACTACTGGGGTGCGCACGTTACCGACCTCAGCGCACGGGCGCAGCCGCTGGCCGACTTCACAGTCGCGCTCGCCGATGCCGCAGCCTCGCACACCCGTCGGCTGTACGGCACCCCAGGGTGGACGGTGCATCACAACAGTGACGCCTGGTTGTATGCCACCGCTCCCGGCCGCGGGGCGGGCGACCCTCGGTGGGCTTTTTGGCCGCTGGGCGGCGCCTGGCTCGCCAGTCTCCTCCCCCAGGCATGGGAGTTCGGAGCGGCAGATGCCGAATATCTCGAGAACATCTGGCCCGCTCTTCGCGGCGCCGCCGAGTTCGCGCTCGCCTGGCATCGCGACAATCGCACCTCCCCCGCGACCTCCCCGGAGAATGCGTTCCTCACCCCGGACGGCAGATCGGGGTCGCTCGCCGCGACGACAGCGATGGATCTCGCGCTGCTGCGCGACCTGTTCACCGCGACCGTCCGGACGGCCGAGGCTCTGGGCCGCGCCGACGACGAGGTCTCCAAAGCCTCCGACGCACGGCTCCGCGTACTTCCCGAGCAGCCGGCGCTCACCCCGGACGGCACGATCGTCGAGTGGGACGTTCCTCGCCCCGAGGAGGACCCGCACCACCGTCACGTCAGTGCGCTGTACGGCCTGTTTCCCGGAACGGAGCGATGGGACGAAGCGCGGCGCGCCGCCGCTGCGACGACGCTCGAGCACCGCGGCAACGACTCCAGCGGCTGGTCGCTGGTGTGGAAGCTCGCACTGTGGGCGCGGCTACACCGCCCGGACAAGGTCGCCGATCTGCTGGAGCTCGCCCTGCGCAATGCGGACGATGTCTCCGGCCCCTGGGCCGGCGGGCTGTACTCGAACCTGTTCGCCGCCCATCCGCCATTCCAGATCGACGCAAACCTAGGAATCGTCGGTGCGCTCTCCGAGGCGCTCCTGCAATCCGTCAATGGCATTCATCTCCTTCCCGCCCTTCCCGCCGAGCTCGGCACGGGCAGCGTCACCGGGCTCGTCGCCCGCCCCGGCGTCATCGTCGGGCTGGAGTGGCGCGATGCGCAGTTGTTGAGCGCGACTCTGCGCGCCCGGCATCCTGCCGCCGTCGGATCGCACCGGGTGCGCTGGCGCGGCCAGACGATCACCGTCCACATCGACACGGAGCACGACACCCGCCTCGATGCCCGATCATTTCCCACCGAGGAGGTTCATCCGTGAGGTTCACCGACGGGTAAGGACTCCGGCCGCTGGTACCAGGAGTTGGTGCGAACACGCACTCTGCCCGGGTGAGCGCTAGGAGTTGTCGCGGCGCGGCGGCGGCCAGATCTTGCTCGACGGCGGCTTCGGCGCGTTCGTCTCCGGCTTTGGCGCGTTCGTCTTCGGCTCTTCGGCGGCGTCGTTTTTGCTCGGCTGATGGCGAGAGCTCCATGATGCGAAGGCGGACGCGGCCGCCTCGGCAGCCTTGTCCAGAGCCTCGGCCGACCTGGTGAACACCTGCTGCGCCGTATCCTGCCATGCGGGCACCGCGTTCGGGTCGACACCGTTCGCGCGCGCCTTCGCCGTGAACTCGGCGACATCGAATGTGCGCTCGAGGTGCGCGACGGCATCCCGATACGCAGCGAACTCTTCGGTCTTGATGCGTGTCCCGGTTACCGGCCGCAGCTCCTGCGCGCGGCGTGACGCGCCCAGGAAGGCGGCTGTCGCCGGGTCCTTCGCATCACTCATCGTGGGATAGGCGATGAGCTTCGCGGGGTCGGTCTCGTAATCCATCCAGCGCGCCGTGACCGTGTCGTGCGCGCGATGCAAGCGCGCCACCGGAAACCGCTCGCGCTTGGATGCGGCGGGGATCTCGGCTCGAGCCACATTCAGGTGCACGCGGCGAGCGCGGACGTCCGCCGCAGCGGCCTTGGCGTTCTGCTCGGCCTGCTTCAGTGTGCGCCGCACGCTCGCGACGTCGGCGCTCGTGGCACGCGAGGCGGTGCGCTCGGCGACGAGGCGGGCATGCTCTGCGCGCGCGATCTTCACGGCGCGTCGTCGCTCGCCAAGCTCATGCTGAGCTTCCTTCAGGTCGTCGCGCGCGGCGTCGAATGCGAGTCGGCGGCCGCTGGTGCTGCTCCGGTGACGCACACCAACCGCCGTGACGGCGCCTGCACCGACCGCGGTCGGCGCGATCCACCACCACTCGGTCGCCAGAAAGAAGAGGGGGTCCACCCCTTCATGGTAGCGAGGCTAGGTCGGTCGGGGCGCCCGGCCTGCAGCATCCGCAGGGGTCGCACATCGCAGTTTGCCGCATCAACACCCGCAATGCGGCAACCCGCGCCACCTCCCGGCCCCGACCCGGCCGCGCGCGGCCGGCCCGGCCTAGACCAGCGTCTGCTGCCAGGCCGCGTGCAGCTGTGCGAACTTGCCGGTTCCGCTGATCAGGGTCGCAGGAGTGTCATCCTCGATGATCTGCCCGTGCTCCATCACCAGCACTCTGTCGGCGATCGCGACCGTCGACAACCGGTGCGCGATGATGATCGCAGTTCGGTCGGCGAGCAGCGTCTGCAGCGCATCCTGGATGAGCCGCTCCGACGGGATATCGAGGGACGCCGTGGCCTCATCGAGAATGAGCACCGCGGGGTCTGCCAGGAACGCACGTGCGAACGAGATCAGCTGACGCTGCCCTGCAGACACCCGCCCGCCGCGCTTGTTCACATCCGAGTTGTACCCGTCCGGCAGAGCCGAGATGAACCCGTCAGCCCCCACCGCGCGAGCGGCAGATTGGATCTCGTCCATCGTGGCATCCGGCTTACCGAGCGCGATGTTGTCTGCGACGGTCCCACTGAACAGGTACGCCTCCTGCGTGACCATGACGATCGCGCGCCGCAGGTCCTTCGGATGCAGCGAACGCAGATCCACGCCGTCCAGCATCACTCGGCCGAGCGAAGGATCGTAGAACCGAGAGATGAGCTTCGCCAGCGTCGACTTTCCGGCACCTGTGGTTCCCACCAGCGCGATCGTCTGCCCGGCTGGAATGTCGAGCGAGAAGTTCGGCAGAATCGTCTTCTCCCCCGAGTAGCCGAACGTGACCTCGTCGAAGTTCACGTGTCCCTGCGACGACCAGAGGTCGACAGGCTTCTCGGGATCCGGAACCGTCGGCACCTCGTCCAGCACACCTGACACCTTCTCCAGCGCCGCAGTCGCGGACTGGTAGGAGTTCAAGAACATCGCGATCTCCTGCATCGGCGCGAAGAAGTTGCGCACGTACAGCACTGCAGAAAGCAGGACTCCGACAGTCAGTGCTCCTGTCGAGACGCGGATGCCACCCCACAGCACGACGAGCCCGAGAGTGAACGCGGCCACAGCCATGAGCCCTGGCTCGAATGTGCCGAACAGCAGCATCGAGCGGCGGTTCACATCACGGTAGTCACCGGCGACCTTCTGGAAGGTGACGTCGTTGCGCGGCTCCTTGCGGAATGCCTTGACCGCACGGATGCCGGTCATGGTCTCCACGAACTGCACGATGACCTTCGCGCTGATGACACGCGACTCTCGGAAGACGAGCTGAGAACGCGAGTAGAACCAGCGCATCAGGAAGAAGAGCGGAACGAGTGCGAGCGCGAGGATGACGCCCGACTGCCAGTCCCACACCAGCAGTGTGATGAAGGTGAACACACCGAACAGCACGCCTGAGACGAGGTTGTTGAGGCCGCCGTCAAGGAGTTCGCGGATCGAGTCCAGGTCGCTGGTCTGACGCGAGATGATGCGCCCTGACGTATAAGTCTCATGGAATTCGAGGCTCAGCCGCTGTGTGTGCAGGAAGATGCGCTTGCGCAGATCGATCAGCACCGCCTGGGTGATGCGCGCGGCGACGACGACGTACAGGCCGATCAGCGCGGCGCCGAACGCACCCGCGAGCAGGTAGATGAGCCCGATCATGAAGGTCGGCATCCAGTTTGCGTGGTCGAGCACAGCGGGCAGCGCCCGGTCGATTCCGATGCTGATGAGGATGGGGCCCGCGACCTGCAGAGCCGTTGAGATCACGAGCAATACTGCCGCGACGATGATCTGCGCCCGCAGCGGAGAGACGAGAGAGCCGAGCAGACGCATCGAGCGCTGGCGGATCGCCTTGCTCTCTTCGCGCGTGTAGTTCGAGCGGTCTTCGCCCTGGGTTCCGGTGAGTGCTGCACTCATGCCTGCACCTCCTTCTTGGCGTTGTTCGTATCGTCTTCGGTGGCGGAGTCATCCGTCGCGGCGTCCGTCGCGGCATCCTCGCGGATGATGGGGATCGCCCCGGTGCGCGCGGCTTCCTCAGCCTCGAGGCTGGAGATCACGTGCCGGTAGTGTGCACTGGTCTTCAGCAGTTCGGAGTGTGTGCCGACGGCGGTGATCCTGCCGCGCTCCAGCAGCGCCACCCGGTCAGCGAGCGCGACGGTCGACGGGCGGTGTGCGACGATCATCGCGGTGGTGTCGGCGAGCACCCGGCGCAACGCCCGCTCCACCAGTGCCTCGGTATCGACATCCAGCGCCGAGAGGGGGTCGTCGAGCACGAGAACCTTGGGGTTGGCGGCGACGGCACGTGCCAGTGCGAGACGCTGACGCTGCCCACCGGACAGGCTGAGCCCCTCCTCACCGATGACGGTCTCGACGCCGTCTGGCAGCGCGTCGACGAACTCGGCCTGCGCGATCTGGAGCGCCTCGCGCAGCACGCGCTCGCCCTCGTCGCTGTGGATGTCGAGCTCGGCGCGACCCAGAAGCACGTTCTCCCGCACGGATGCCGAGAACAGCGTGGCATCCTCAAACGCCATCGCGATGTGTGTGCGCAACTCTGCCACCGGCAAATCTCGCACATCGACGCCGTCCAGAGTCACCCTGCCTCCGGTGACGTCGTACAGACGCGTCGGCAGAGTGGTCAGCGTGGTCTTGCCGCTGCCTGTGAGACCGACCAGCGCCATGGTCTCGCCTGGGCGCAGAACCAGGTCGATGCCGTCCAGGAGGTCACGCTCGGAGGCCCCGGCGTCCTGATACCGGAAGTGCGCGTTCTCGAAAGCGAGCTCTCCGCGCGGCTGGTTGATGTGCACCGGGTTCTCCGGGTCGGTGATGGTGTTGGTCTCAGAGAAGATCTCGAACACACGGTCGGTCGCGGTGCGCGCATCCAGAGCGAACGAGAACAGGAAGCCGATCGATTCGATCGGCCAGCGCAGCACGGTCGCCATCGCGAAGAATGCGAACAGCTCGGCGACCGAGATGGCACCCTGGGAGATCAGCCAGATGCCGCTGATGAGGCTCAGCCCGAAGGCGATCTGCGGCATCAGGTCGAGGAAGAACCATAGCGAACCGACGGCACGGGCCTTGCTCAGCTCGGTCTGGCGCAGAGTCTCGGCCTGGTTGCTGAAGCGGCCGAGCGCGTGCTTTCCGCGGCCGAAAGCCTTCAGCACACGGATGCCGTGCACGCTCTCCTCGACGCTGGTGGCGAGGTCGCCCGCCTGGTCCTGACTACGGCGCGTGAGCACGCCGTAGCGTTTCTCGAAAAGATAGCCGCGGATCCACAGTGGGATGCCTGTGATGAGGAAGATGACCCCCAGCAGCCAGTGCCAGCGGAACAGCAGCACGGATCCGATCATGATCGTGAGGATGTTGACGACGAGCAGGATCAAGCCAAAGGCGAGCCATCGGCGGATGAGGCCGATGTCCTGCATCATGCGGCTGAGCAGCTGTCCGGACTGCCAACGGTCATGGAAGGCAACAGGCAGCGCCTGCAGGCGCGAGTACAGATCCGAACGCATCCGGTACTCGATCTCGGTGGAAGGTTTCAAGATGAACCACCGACGAAGCCAGACCATCACGGCTTCCCCGAGCGAAAGAGCAAGCACGGCGACCGCACCCCAGACGATCGCAGAGACCTGACCGGACATCACCGGTCCGGCGATGATCTGTTCGAGCACGATGGGGATCATCAGGGCGATGATGGCTGCGGCGAGCGCGCTCGCGGCACCGCCGATCATGCGCCCCAGGGCCGGCCTGACGAAGGGCTTCAGGCGCCACAGTGCGGCGGGAGTGGACAGCGAAGCAGACGAATTCTGCGATGAAGACGAGGAAGACATGACTCTCAGATGAGTTGCGTTACGGAAGGGAATTGACGAGGCGCACCTGTGGCGCTGACCCCGGAAGTTGCAGAGTGGGGCGGGCGCTACCGGTGAAGATCCGCCGGGTTCGAGCCAAGAACGGTGATCTGCGCGACGGCGATCAAAATCATGGTGTCCTCCTCAGGCTCGGCTTCGTCGCCCGGTCGGCGCGACAGCCCTCCAGCCTATTGCTGTGAACAGGCTGAATGCAAGAGCTATTCCCGATCGGCGCCCAGGACTGCGGATTTCAGAGCACAGATTCCCTGGCGAGCAGCGATTCCTTCACGGACAGCCCCCAAGCAAAGCCGCCGAGTGTCCCGTCGGCGCGCAGCACGCGATGGCAGGGCACGAAGAGCGCAGGCGCGTTGCGTGCACAGATGGATGCTGCAGCGCGCACCGCGCTCGGATTGCCCAGCTCTGCGGCGAAAGACGTGTAAGTCAACGGCTCCCCTGGCGTTATCTGCCGCAGCGCCGCCCAGCCGGCCCGTTGCATCTCAGTGCCGAATTGGTGCACCGCGACGGTGTCGATCGCACCGAGGTCGCCGTCGTAATACGCACGGACGGCGGCCGCAGCATCCGTCTCGCCCTCTCGGATCTCGCCTTCTCGGATCTCTGTGGGGCGGAACCGCTCTGCGAGCCGATTGACGATCGCATCGGGGTCGGCGGTCCACCCGGAGGCGAGAACTCGCTGTTCGCTGTCGACGAGGAGCGTGAACGGACCGTCAGGAGTGTCGATGGTCTGGATGATGCTCATTTTCATGCACTCTTTCCTCCGCGAGACTTCGCGTGTGTCATAGAAATCGCGGATTTCAGTGACACACGTGAAGTCTCGCGGGACGTAGTGGGGGTGGTGGGGCGTGGGGCACGCCAGAGGTGCGCGGTGAGGTAGCTGCGCCAGGGTGCGGTGCGTTCTGACCAGACAGCAAGCGGTGCGGGATCGGCGGGGAGGGCGGCGGCCCCGGCACCCGTACGCACGGCAACATCTCCGGGGAGGAACACATCCGGATCGCCGAGCACGCGCATCCGCACATAATCGGCGGTCCAGGGTCCGATGCCGGGCATGGCCAGGAGTGCCTGTCGTTGCTCGACGCGATCGTCACCGACGGTCAACGTCAGCGAACCATCTGCCAGCGCTGCAGCTGCTCCGGTGATGGCGCTGATTCGCGCCGCAGGCCCCCGGAGCACTTCGGTACCGTGTTCGGCGATCGCCGTCATCGTCGGGAACAGGTGACCCTCCGAGTCAGGCGTCGGCTCCCCCAACGCCTCGGCGAGCTTCATGAGCGCCGTTCGGGCGGCAGCAACAGTGATCTGCTGGCCGATCATCGCGCGGATGAGCATCTCGTGGGGGTCTGCGGCGCCAGGCACACGGATGCCGGGAATCCGCGCGACCAGCGGCAAAAGCTCCGGATGCGACGACAACGCGGCGTCGACGGCGATGGGGTCGGCATCCAGATCGAAGATGCGACGTACGGTCGCGACGAGCGGGGCGAGGTCGCTGAGATGCGTAACCTGGGCGCGTAGGCGAAGCCGGGCGTTCTCGTCCTGACGCACTTCGAACCACGCGGCCCCACCCGGCATGCGCAGGTGCCGGGCGAACGAGTTCTCCGTCGTGCTCTCCACGCCGGGCAGGGCGCGTGCGGCCATCCAGGCGAAGATGCCCGCGGCATCCATCGGCTCGCGGTGCGGGAGGATCAGGTCGATCGTCCCCGGTGTGACGATCGAGGAGATGCGGCGACGTGCGCGCAGCTCGGTGGGAGTCAGGCCGAACACCTCGCGGATCGTCTCGTTGCACTGGCGGATGCTGGCGAACCCGGCCGAGAACGCGATGTCAGCGATCGCAAGGTCGGTTCCGACAAGCAGCATCCGCGCATTGTGGGCACGGTGCGCGCGGGCAAGAGCAAGCGGGCCGGCGCCGAGCTCGGTCGCGAGTAGCCGGGTGAGGTGGCGCGACGAGTAGCCCAGGCGCATGGCAAGGCCGGGGACGCCCTCGCGTTCCACGACGCCGTCGGCGATGAGGCGCATCGCGCGCGCAGCGGTGTCGCCGCGGAGGTCCCATGCCGGCGAGCCAGGAGCCGCTTCGGGTAGGCAGCGTTTGCACGCACGGAAGCCTGCTTCGTGCGCTGCGGCACTGGTCGGATAGAAGCTGACGTTCTCCGGCTTGGGTGTGCGCGCGGGGCAGGACGGCCTGCAGTAGATGCCCGTCGAGTGCACCGCCGTGACGAACTGCCCGTCGAAGCGGGTGTCGCGCGCATCGATCGCACGGTACCGCTCATCGAAGCTCATCGAGCTCATCGCCGGGAAGGTCATGCCTCCACTCTGACACGCGCTGCGACGACCGGCTAGCGGAATTCGGACATGACTGTGAAACGCCCAGCCCGGCCGTCGCGAGGCACCCGACTTAATGGAAGAAGTGACGCTCCCCGGTGAAGAACATCGTCACGCCCGCGGCCTTCGCCGCAGCGATGACCTCCTCGTCGCGCACAGATCCACCCGGCTGCACGATCGTGGTGACGCCGGCATCGATGAGCACCTGAGCGCCATCCGCGAACGGGAAGAACGCATCGGATGCTGCGACGGATCCGACCGCACGGACGCCAGCACGCTCCACCGCGAGGCGGCAGGAGTCGACACGGTTGACCTGGCCCATGCCGACGCCGACGGTGGCATTGCCCTTGGCGAGCACGATGGCGTTGGATTTAACCGCGCGGCACGCCTTCCACGCGAAGATCATGTTCTCCATCTCGGACTCGTCGGGGCGATCACCCGTGACGAGCTCCCAGTTCTTCGCAACAGAGCCGATCTCATCGGGGAAGCGATCGGCATCCTGCAGCAGCAGACCACCGGAGACCAGGCGCACGTCCATCGGCTCCTGCTGCCAGTCATCCGGCAGCTGCAGCAGACGCAGGTTCTTCTTCGCCTTGAACACCTCAAGCGCGGCCGGCTCGAACGACGGAGCGACGATGACCTCGGTGAAGATGTCCTTGAGGTTCTCTGCCATCTTCAGCGTGACAGTGCCGTTAGTGGCGATCACGCCCCCATAGGCCGATACCGGGTCGCACTCGTGGGCACGCAGGTGCGCGCTGGCGATCGGGTCGAGGGCGTTCGGCGCGGTGGTCGCAATTCCGCAGGGGTTCGCGTGCTTCACGATAGCGACGGCGGGCAGCACCATGTCGAATGCGGCGCGCAGCGCGGCATCCGCGTCGACGTAGTTGTTGTACGACATCTCCTTGCCCTGCAGCTGCACAGCCTGGGCAATGCCGTGGCCGCCAACGCGAGAGTAGATCGCGCCGCGCTGGTGTGCGTTCTCGCCGTAGCGCAGCGTCGATAGTCGCTCGGCCTTGATCGTCAAGTGCTCTGGCAGGTCTCCGGGCTCGTTGAGGGTCTCCTCGGCAAACCAGGCGGCAACGGCCGTGTCGTACGCGGAGGTGTGCGCAAACGCACGGGCAGCAAGCTCCCGGCGCTGCGTGAGCGTGGTTCCGCCGGCCGAGATCGACTCGATGATCGCCTGGTAGGACTCGGGAGAGACAACGATCGCGACATTCGCGTGGTTCTTCGCCGACGCGCGCACCATAGCCGGGCCGCCGATATCGATCTGTTCGACGACGTCATCGCCGGTCGCACCGGATGCGACCGTCTCTACGAACGGGTAGAGGTTCACGACGACGAGCTCGAACGGGGCAATCTCCAGCTCGGCGAGTTCGCGGGCGTGGCCCTCGAGGCGCAGGTCGGCCAGAAGCCCACCATGGATGCTCGGATGCAGAGTCTTCACGCGACCGTCGAGCATCTCGGCGACGCCGGTGACTGCGGCGACGTCAGTGACATCGAAGCCCGCTTCGCGGATGGTCGCAGCGGTCGATCCGGTCGAGACGATTTCGACGCCAGCATCGGCAAGCGCCGCGGCGAGCACGAGCAGATCGGTCTTGTCGCTCACCGAGACGAGCGCGCGCTTGATCGGCACAGTGTCGCGATCGCGGTACAGGGAAGAGTCGTGGCTCGGGCCGGCCATGGGAGGTCTCCTTCGTGCGGTGTGTGTGCGGTGAATATGCGTGCGGTGATTGTGCAGAACTTGTGCGGGTAGAGGTCAGGGTGTCAGCGAGAGCTCGCCGGTGGCGATGCGGCGCACCACATCGATCAGCAGGTGTCGCTCGACGGGTTTGATGCGCTCGTGCAGGCTGTGCTCGGTGTCATCCGGACGCACGGGCACACGCTCCTGGGCGAGGATCGGGCCGGTGTCGACGCCGTCGTCTACGACGATGACGCTGGCGCCGGTCTGCTCGGCGCCGGCGGCGAGCGCGTCACGCACACCGTGCGCACCGGGGAACTCGGGCAGGTACGCCGGATGCGTGTTGATGATCCGCGGCGCGTAGCGGGCGACGAGCGGTGCGGGCAGCAGCCGCATCAGACCGCTGAGTACGACGAGGTCGGGGGTCCAGACGTCCAGCTGGCTGCCGAGCTCTTCGCCCCATGCCTCGCGGCTCTCGAAAGAGCGGAACGGCACTGTGAAGCTCGGGATGCCGAATTCCTCTGCGTGAGCGAGACCTTCAGCATCGCGATCAGCACCGACGACAACGATCCGCGCAGGAAAATCGGGGTGGCGTGCGGCTTCGAGCAGGGCGCGGAGGTTCGAGCCGGTGCCTGAGATGAGAACGGCGACCGTGAGCACCCGGCTAGTCTACCGGGGCGTGGGAGTGCTGCCGCCCCCGAAGAAGCCATGCTCGCTCAGCGGCTGCGTCTCGGTCTCATCACCGGGCACCGGCGCCTGCGCTGGCCACGCGGAAGAAGCGTCAGCAGCGGTGTCGGCATCCGTTGCCACAGACGTACCCATCTCAGTGGCCCAGCGATCTGTGCGCTCTTCGGCGAGCTCATCACGGTGTCTGGGCGCGAGCAGCATGATGCCGGCGCCGATCAGAACCTCGAGTCCGATCGCGAGCGTCATCCACCCGACATGCGGGCCGGTGTCGGCAAGCCGCCCCGGACCGATCGACCCGGATGCGAGCACCGCTGCGAGCGCGATGACTCCGGCAGCGAGTAGGGCGATTCCCGCGGCGATTGCGACGCGCGGTGCGAGGCCGCGCGCGACGTCTTCCCAGACGAGCTTGGATCGAACCATCCAACCGGCGAAGGCACCCGCTGCGACGGGCAACAGCACAACGATCAGCATCCAGATGGAGCTGTTTTCCGGCAGCAGGCCGAAAATGGGGATGCCGGGAACGACACCGAGCTGCGTGCCGGCGGGTGAGACTGCGGTGCCTGCGCCCACCGAGAATCCGGGGCCGGCGATCCAGGCCAGTGCCCAGACGAGCAGCGTGGGCAGGTACGCGAGGTGTCCGAGCGTGAGGACGGTGACACCGGTGGCATCAACGCGCGCCGCTTCGAAGAGGGCGACGACCTCTCCTCCACGCAGCGCGACCGTGAGCGCAACGACAAGGCCCGCAATGCCGGTGAGTCCCACGACGACCACAGTGGCGCCGCGCACGATTTCGGCGGGCACCACGCCCCAGTCTCCCCAGCTGTCGACGACGTCGTGCACGCGGTCGATAAGTCCGTTATCGCCCTCGCGCCAGGCGTAGCGGATGGCCCCGCAGAGGGCACCGACAAGGTACACGGAGGATGGCAGCAGAATCGCAAGGCCGAACGGGACCCGCGCGATGTCCGCCTGCGCGGTGTACGCGACGGCGACCGCGACCAGGGTGAAGGCCACGGCGCCGGAGATGGCCCCGAGCATCCAGGCCCCTGAACGGGCGGCCCTGGCTCCGGAGCGCGCCGCGAACAGCAGGGTGAAGATGAAGCAGGCAAGCGGCGTCAGCGAAAGCGTGAAGTTCGCGGCCTCCGGTGCGATGCCGACGGCCGCGACCACAGCATCCGGGATTGCGATATCGATCGGAACACCATGACCGAATTGCCACAGCGTGCCCGTCACCGGCCACAGGGCTCCCCATTCAGCGGTGACGCCGAACGCGAGCGTCCAGAGCATGGTCAGCGGAGCGAGCAGCACGACGAGGCCGACGGCCGCCGCGATGGCAGCGTCGACGGCGGCGAGAATCGCGACGAGGAGGCGTTGCATGACTCCAAGAGACTACGACGAGAACCTGACTGCCTCGCGGGGGACGCGCGCGAGGCGTCGGACACGATATCGTCTCCAAGGAGGTTTAACCCGATGACAACTGCCCCCTCGACCACAACTGAGCGCACTGCTGAGCCGAAGAACGCGTTTGATCGCTTCTTCGAGATCACCAAACGCGGTTCCACGATCGGCACGGAGGTCCGCGGCGGCCTGGTGACGTTCGTCACGATGGCCTACATCGTGATCCTCAACCCGATCATCCTCGCCGGCGCCGCCGACGTCGACGGCACTGTGCTGAGCTTCAGCGCAGTCGGCGCCTCGACGGCGCTGACCGCCGGCGTGATGACGATCCTGTTCGGCTTGATCACCCGCCTGCCGTTCGGTTTCGCCGCCGGACTCGGCATCAACGCGTTCCTTGCTTTCTCCGTTGTCGGCCAGGTCACCTGGGCCGAGGCGATGGCATTGGTCATGATCAACGGAATCGTCATCGTGCTGCTGGCGGCAACTGGCCTGCGCAAGATGATCTTCGACGCCGTGCCATTCCAGCTCAAGATCGCGATCACCGTCGGTATCGGTCTGTTCATCGCTTTCATCGGATTCGTGAACTCCGGCTTCGTGACCGCGACCGGCAGCTCTTCTCCCCCGGTCGGCCTCGGCATCGGCGGCTCCGTCGCCACGGTTCCGACCGTCCTGTTCATCGTCACCCTGATCATCACCGGAGTGCTCGTCGCCCGCAAGGTCAAGGGCGGCCTGCTGATCGGTCTCGTCTCCGGCACGGTGCTCGCCGTGATCGTCGAGGCCATCTGGCACCTGGGTCCGCAGTTCGGCTCGGATGGCGAATTCAACCCGGCCGGATGGAGCCTGACCGTCCCGACACTCTCCGGATCCCCGGTCAGCCTGCCCGATTTGAGCTTGATCGGTGCTGTCGACTTCGGGTTCGATTTCGGCAAGGTCAGCCTGGTCGCGATCGTGATGATCGTCTTCACCCTGGTGTTCTCGAACTTCTTCGACGCGATGGGCACGATGACCGGTCTTGCCAAGGAGGCGAACCTCGCCGACGCGAAGGGCGACTTCCCCCGCATCAAGTCGGCGCTGATCGTCGAGGGTATCGGCGCGATTGCCGGTGGTGGCACCTCGTCTTCGTCAAACACCGTGTTCATCGAGTCCGGCGCCGGTATCGGCGAGGGTGCACGCACCGGCTTCGCCAACGTCGTGACCGGCGTGATGTTCCTTCTCGCAATGTTCCTGACGCCGCTGACTTCGATCGTTCCGACCGAGATCGCGGCTGCCGCGCTGATCATCGTCGGCGCGATGATGATGGCACAGATCAAGTACATCGATCTGACCGACTTCAGCGTGCTGCTGCCGGTATTCCTCACCGTTTCGGTGATGCCGCTGACCTACTCGATCGCCAACGGCATCGGCGCGGGCTTCGTCAGCTGGGTGCTCGTGCAGGCCTTCTCCGGCAAGGCGAAGTCCGTCAGCCCGCTGCTGTGGATCGTCGGCTTCGGGTTCGTGCTGTTCTTCGCGCGCGGACCGATCGAGGCGCTCTTCGGCGTCTCCTGACACCAGTTCCATGACGTGGGGGCGGATGCTACGGCATCCGCCCCTCGTCGTTTTCAGCCCGGCATCCGCTCTGGCATCAGCCGTTAACCCTGACCGGGCACGCTCAAGATGTGCCCCAACGCACCACACCACAGACCAATCGAAAGCATCTCTCGATCGCGGCGAAGATCACCGCAGACATCGAGACCGGACGTGTGAGCATCGGCGACGCGCTCCCCAGCGAATCGTCACTCGCTGCTCGCTTCGGCGTGGCTCGCGGAACCATACGCCGCGCACTTGAGCACGTAGAACACACCAACCGCCAGCTTTCACGCCGTGGAACGCGGTGGGTCGTGCATGCCGCGACCCTCGCGCAGGACGTCACCGAGCTCCGATCCTTCGGCCAATGGGCGAAGGCGATCGGCCATCAGCCGGGCGGAAAGACGCTACTCAGCAGCGAAGGACGTGCGACCACCGAGGAGGCGCACGCGCTGGGAATCAGCGCTCAACGCCCCGTCTTGCGCATCACCCGGCTGCAATCCATCGACGATGTGCCCGTCATGGTCAAGCGCACAACCTTTCCGGAATGGCTCATCCCGACGATCGCGCAGCTCCCGCGGGACGCACGTTCGATCATGGAGGTAGTCGAACGCGTGCACGGTCCTCAGCTCGCCTACGGCGAGCATCTGATCTCCGCTGTGCTCGCGGACCCAGAGGATGCGCGACTGCTCGGGGTGTCTCGCACCACGCCTCTGCTGCGCGTCCAGCGCTCCGCCCGCACCTTCGACGGACGCCCCTTCGAGTACAGCGACGATCGTTACCTCGCGACATCGACCTCGCTGAGCATCGTGAACTCGGCTCGCTCTGCACTGGGTCTCTGAGTCGATCAGTGACGGTTCGGCTCGACCGTCACTGCGCGTCACCAGCTCTTCGCCCAGATGGGCCCTGCCGGTCTTGTGCTGTGCAGGGCGCCGATGCGCGCGCCTTCTTGAGTGGGAGGTGCCCCGGGACCCACCCCGAGGCACCCTCCCCCGGAAGGACGTACCATGACCATTCGCCGTTCGCGTTTATCGCGTATCGGAGCCGTCTGCGTTGCCACGACCGCCGTATTTGCGGGCGTTCTCGCTCCAGGCATCGCGCACGCAGCCACATCGGCACCGACAGCCACGGATATGCCCGTGGATGATCGGGTCTTCCTCTCCGAGTCGTTCGACTCGGGCACGATCCCGGAGGACTGGAATGCCGTCGCGGGCACCTGGAGCGTGAAGGACGGGGAGCTCGTCGGTGCCAGCGGTCCTGGCGACGCCAAGATCACCTTCGGCGAAAACCGTGAGAACTTCGCGCTTGACGTCGACATCACATTCGAATCGGCCGCGAACAGCGGGCGTTGGCTGGCGCTGCTGCTCGATGCCCCCGCTGACGGCTCCATCCCTTGGCAGCAAGCTGCTCTGCGCAACGGTTCTGCCGCAGGAAACGGCGTCGAGTTCACCCAGCGCACCGCAGCCGACAGTTGGAGAGTCACCGACACGGGGTCAACGGCAAGCGACATCGGCATCGGCACCCAGGCGCACCTTCGCGTCGAGGTTAACGACAACGTCGGCACGTGGTACATCGACGGCAAGAAGATCATGACCACGCGTCAGCTGGTGCGAACCGCGGACGGCGTGCAGGGGCTCATCGCGAACGACTCGATCGTGCGCTACGACAACGTCGTGCTCACCGAGATCGACCCGCTCCCTCCGATCACGATCCGTCAGCCCGGCGAAACCGGCGTCATCGTCGGACACCGTGGAAACTCGACCGTGACCCCGGAGAACACGATGCCGGCGTTCGTTTCGACGACTCGCGCCGGTGCCGAATACTTCGAGATCGACATGTACCTCTCCAAGGACCGCGTGCCTGTGGTCATCCACGATGGCACGGTGGATCGCACCACCGATGGCACCGGCTCGGTGACGAACATGACGCTCGAGGAGCTCCGTGCGCTGGATGCCGGTTCCTGGTTCTCCAGTGCGTTCGCGGGAACGAAGATCCCCACGTTCGACGAGGTTCTCACCTATGTCGCAAACGGCGGCGCGGATGTCGTCATCGAGTACAAGGGTGACTGGAACGTCGAAGACACGCAGCTCACGGTCGACATGATCGAGGCTGCCGGCGTCGAGAGCAAGGTCCTCGCACAGAGCTTCAGCGCCACGACCGTCACAAACTTCGCGACGGTGGCACCAGATCTTCCTGTGGGCTGGCTCACCGGCGGGATCGACGCCTCGATCATCGACAGGGCCGAGCAGATGGGTGCGGATGCCATCAACCCGAGCAGCGCGACCGCAGAGAGCGTAGCGATGGCCCATGATGCAGGTCTGGGTGTGTTCGTCTGGACGAAGAACAACGCGGCCGACTGGGAGTCCCTGACGGCGATGGGCGTCGACGGCATCATCACCGATCGTCCTGACGCACTCCGTGGCTGGATGCAGCGCTACAACCAGGCGCCTCCCACCATCGAAGAGCCTGAGACCCCGGCCGAGCCCACCCCGAACGAGCAGGCCATCGCTGTGAGCATCCCTGACTCGACGCAGCCGGCAGGCGAGTTCACCTGGCGCTTCAGCTCGCAGGACGTCGTCTCGCTTGGTGAGGCAGCTCCTCTGGGCGACAGCTACGTCGCGACCGGTGTCCTGAACGACATCGAGATCACCGACACCCGGGTGAATCCGTCCTCGAGCTGGACGTTGTCTGGTCAGGCATCTGCGTTCGCATCAGCCGCTGGTTCCTTCGAGTCGAGCGCACTCGGCTGGACGCCACGGCTCACGGCCGAAGGCGCCGGAGCGGTCGCCGGTGAACCGGTTGTCGCTGGCGCTGGAGGCGGACTTTCGCAGAACGCCGTGCTTGTCGCGGCGCCCAGCGATGAGTACAAGGGCGTCGACACTGCGATCGTCGCGGCCGACCTCGACCTGCGCCTGCCGCTGGGACAGGTCGCCGGCGACTATGCGTCGACACTGACTGTCACCGTCATCCAGTAACAGAATGCGGGGCGCAGCCGGCACGATGCGGCTGCGCCCCGCATCCGCTCTTTCTCTCTGTTTCCACTGAAAGGCCGCTCCGATGCCTCGTCCCCTTCCTCGCCTCCCGCGCTTCCTCCTCGGCGCCGTCGCCGCCACACTGCTGGTCGTGCTGTGCTCGACCGCGACCTCGGCGCTGAAGGCTTCCGCGGTCGAGGCTCCCACATCGTTTGTGCCAGCATCCGCCGCAGGCCAGGTCGCATGGAGCATGATGCCGGTCATCACCAACATCGGAGAGGAGCGCAGCAACTTCGCATACGCCCTCGAGCCGGGTGCCGTCGTCGAAGACGCTGTTCTGGTTCGCAACTCCGGCGCAGCAGTGCTCGACCTCGCCGTGTACGGATCCGACGCGTTCACCGACGGATCCGGAGCCTTGGACATCGCGACAGCCGAGACAGGCTCCGCAGCCATCGGCACATGGATCGCTCCGAGCGTCGCGAGCGTGCACATCGAGCCAGGCGAGGTCGCCCGCATCCCCTTCTCCGTCTCAGTCCCCGCGGACGCGCAGCCGGGTGAGCACGCCGGAGCCCTCCTCACGGTGCTGCAGAGCGCTGGAGAGACGGTCTCTGTCGACATGAGGTACGCGACGCGTGTCACCGTGACCGTCGCCGGCGATCTCACCGCCGGCCTGTCGCTGGATCAGGCACAGCTCGACGTGGCGACCGGATTCTGGCCATGGGAGGCGGCTTCTGCCGACGTCTCCTATGTCGTGGGGAACACGGGTAACACCCGCCTCACCGCCATACAGTTGGTCACGGCCCCTGGCGTCGAGCTGTACTCATCACCGGATGCTTCGACGGGACTGCTCACCCTCGCTGAGCTCCTTCCCGCGGCCCGTGTCGATGTTCACGCGACAGTCGAGGGGCTCTCTGCTTGGCTGCCCTTCACCGCAGTACAGGTGGCCGTCTCGCCGACAGTCATCGCGTCGGCTTCGGATGAGATGCCCACGATCGCCCAGCAGCAGCTCAGCCTCTCGGCTGTCGCCATCGCACCCGGATGGTGGGTGCTCCTCGCCGGCGCCGCGCTGGTGCTCGTTGTCGCCGTACGATTCGCCGTGCGCAGGCGCGTCACTCCCCCGCGTACGCCGTGATGAACTCCGCTGACGGCTCGATCGGCTCGATCACGTCGATGAGCACTCCACCCGGTGCTTCGATGATGAAATGCCGTTGCCCGAAGTCCTCGTCGCGCAGGGAGAGCCGCTCCGGCAGCCCGAGCGTCCCGACCATGCGGACATGCTCGGCCGCGGCATCTGGCACCTCCACATTGAGTAGCAGGCCACGCACGGGGTCGCGGAACCCCTCAGGGATGGTTTCGTGTGTGCGGTCGAGGATCGCGATTTCGCCACCGTCGAAGCGCAGGCTCACATACCAGTCGGCCTCGAACGTCGTCTCGAACCCGAGCACGTCGCGGTAGAACCTGGCAGCAGTATCGACGTCGTCGACCATGAGGACCGGGTAAAAACTGGAGAAGTTCATCATCCCTCTTTACATACTTAGTGTTTGTATCGGTACCAACTAAGATACATACACATCGCATGTAAGGGAACCGTATGCCTCGAACAACTGCGGCGGAAGCCGCTGAGACCTCTCGAAGAATCCTTGCGGTCGCCACCGCGCAGTTCGCAGAGCACGGCTACTCCGCGGCATCCGTGGACGACATCGCACGTACAGCCGGCGTCACGCGCGGAGCGGTCTACCACCACTACTCCTCGAAGCCCGGGCTCTTCACCGCGGTGGTCTCCGGGCAGCAGCAGCTGATCGCGGACGCGATTGCCACCTCGACGGAGGGGGCGGATGCCATGGCCGCTCTCCGCCTCGGGAGTCATGCCTTCCTCGACGCGATCACGCAGGGCGCCGCAGCGCGCGTGCTACTCATCGACGGACCGGCCGTGCTCAGCTGGGACGAATGGCGCCGGATGGATGCCGAGGGTCCAGCAACGCAGCTGCGCGAAGGACTGGCGGAGGCAGAAGTCGCGCCCGCACTGCTCGACACACTGACCGCCGCACTGTCCGGTTCAATGAATGAGCTGGCACTCTGGCTCTCTGAGCACCCTGCCAATGCTGCGGCGCGCATCAACGCGCACGAGACGCTTGATCTACTGCTGTCTGCTGTGCTGGCATCTGGACGCCGCTGATCGCACGTCCGGATCCCGTCACCCGACCCGCAGCTCAGTCCTGGAAGGGTTCGAGAACGAAGATCGCGATCTTCCGATCGGTTTTCGTCTGATACGTGTCGTACGCAGGCCATACGGCGGCCGCACGACGCCACCACTCCTCACGCTCATCACCGGACAGCTCGCGCGCGTTGTAGTCACGCTTGTCGGCGCCATCCTGCAGCTCGACGTGCGGGTGTCGGCGCATGTTCTCACCCCAGCGAGGCTCGTCTGGCGCCCCGCCCTTCGACGCGACGACGGCGTAGAGACCCTCGTGTTCGACGCGCATCAGCGCGGTCTTGCGCAGTGCACCCGACTTCGCCCCGACCGTGGTCAGGACGATGATCGGCACGCCCTGCAGAGTGTTCGCCTCTTCCCCGTTCGACGCCTCAAACTTCTCGGCCTGCGTACGGGCCCATTCGGATGAGGACGGCTTGTATTCTCCTGTCAATGGCATGCCCTCAGCGTACGACACAGGTGCAGCACGCTACCGCGCCATATGGCACGAACCTGCGGTTCCGTAGCGGCAGAGTGCACGTTAGCGCCATATAGACGACTGTCGGCTGGCCTTTTCTCGAACGTTTCATCAAAAGTAACGAAAAGGTCTCGACGCAGCCTCGCGCCTCTGGCAGGATGCAGATCATGAGCGTACGCAGACGACGCCTGTCGGGCACAGGAGCCGTCTGTGCCGCTGTCTGGGCGGTGTTCACCGGGTTCGCATCTCCAGCAGCTGAGGCGATCACGCACTCCCCGCTCGATGCGGGCACAGTCATCTCCCAGTCCGATGGCGAGCGGTCACTCCTGTCGCTCGACAGAGTCCTGCGGCGCCCACTGGCGGTCCTGCGACTTCCTGGACAGGCAGGCGCCATCGTCGCACACCGCGGGTACTCGTCGGCCGCACCGGAGAACACGATGCCCGCACTTTCGTCCACGACGGCCGTCGGGGCAGAGTACTTCGAGATCGACATCCGCTTGTCGAAGGATGGCGTCCCCGTCGTCATTCATGACAGCACGGTGGATCGGACGACTGATGGGACAGGCGCCGTGGCGGACATGACCATCGAGCAACTACGCGCTCTGGATGCCGGCTCCTGGTTCGACGACACATTCGCTGACACGAGGATCCCGACGCTCGACGAGGTGCTCGACTACGTCGCGGACAGCGGCGCCGACGTCGTCATCGAGTACAAGGGCACCTGGAGCGCGGCGGGCATCCGCACGACCATCGACATGATCGACGCGGCTGACCTCGAGAACAAGGTCCTCACCCAAAGTTTCAGCCAGAAGACAGTGGCGAACATCTCAAAGGTCGCACCCACCCTCCCGGTGGGCTGGCTCACCGACACGATCAACGCGTCGATCATCACCACCGCACAGCAGATCGGTGCGGATGCCGTCAACCCGAGCAGAGCGACCGCCCGAAGCGTCGCGCAGGCGCACCGCGCCGGACTCGGCGTCTTCGTCTGGACCCACGACGAGGATGCGGACTGGGAAGCGCTGACCGCCATGGGCGTGGACGGGATCATCACCAACCGCCCGGATGCTCTCCAGAAGTGGATGCATGACCGGGGTCAAGCCCCAGCGCCGGGCACGGTGACCGCTTCCGCATCCTCAGTCACCATTCGGTAAAGGCATCCGCACGTCACGGCGAAATACCAGACGCAAAGAAGGCCCCGAGCGTGACGCTCGGGGCCTTCTACGATCTCAGATCAGATCAGAGCGCTTCGATGATGGCGCGCATGAGGTCAGCGGCCTCGGACGGCGTCTTGCCGACCTTGACGCCAGCGGCCTCGAGGGCCTCCTTCTTCGCCTGCGCGGTGCCTGCGGAGCCGGAGACGATGGCGCCGGCGTGGCCCATTGTCTTGCCCTCAGGAGCCGTGAAGCCTGCAACGTAGCCGACGACCGGCTTGGTGACGTGCGCCTTGATGTAGTCAGCGGCACGCTCTTCTGCGTCGCCACCGATCTCACCGATCATGACGATCGCCTTGGTCTCGGGGTCAGCCTCGAACGCTGCAAGCGCGTCGATGTGCGTGGTGCCGATGACCGGGTCTCCGCCGATGCCGATGGCGGTCGAGAAGCCCAGGTCGCGCAGTTCGAACATCATCTGGTAGGTCAGGGTTCCTGACTTTGAGACGAGACCGATCGGGCCCTTGCCGGTGATGTTCGCCGGGGTGATGCCGACGAGCGCCTCACCGGGGGTGATGATGCCGGGGCAGTTCGGTCCGATGATGCGGGTCTTGTTGCCCTTGCTCTTCGTGTAGGCCCAGGCCTCGGCGCTGTCACCGACGGGCACGCCCTCGGTGATGACGACGAGCAGCGGGATCTCGGCATCGATGGCTTCGATCATGGCGTCCTTGGTGAAGGCGCCGGGGACGAAGGCGATCGACACGTCAGCGCCGGTCTCCTTCATGGCCTCTGCAACGGAGGCGTAGACGGGCAGCTCGACCGGGTTACCTGCGGCATCCGTGTGCGAAACCGTGGTGCCGGCCTTGCGCGCGTTCACGCCACCGACGACCTGGGTACCAGCCTTCAGCATGAGGGCGGTGTGCTTGGTGCCCTCACCGCCGGTGATGCCCTGGACGATGACCTTGGAATCCTTGTTGAGGTAAATCGACATTTCTTAGTCCTTGTCTCTCAGCGTCGGATTAGGCGTTCGCCAGCGCGGCGGCCTTGTCGGCGCCCTCGTCCATGGTGGCGGCGAGGGTCACGAGCGGGTGGGCGTACTCGGCGAGGATCGCGCGACCCTCATCGACGCGGTTGCCATCGAGGCGCACCACGAGCGGCTTAGATGCTGTAGCACCGAGCGTCTCGAGCGCACCCTTGATGCCGTTGGCGACAGCGTCACAGGCGGTGATGCCACCGAAGACGTTGACGAAGACGGACTTCACCTGCGGGTCACCGAGGATGACGTCGAGGCCTGCGGCCATGACCGCTGCGGATGCTCCGCCGCCGATGTCGAGGAAGTTCGCGGGCTTGACGCCGTTGTGGTTCTCGCCGGCGTAAGCGACGACGTCGAGCGTCGACATGACAAGGCCTGCGCCGTTGCCGATGATTCCGACCTCGCCGTCGAGCTTGACGTAGTTCAGGCCGCTCTTTTTGGCCTTGGCCTCGAGCGGGTCCGCAGCGTCCTTGTCCTCAAGCGCCTCGTGCTCGGGGTGACGGATCTCTGACGCGTTCTCGTCGAGCGAGACCTTGCCGTCAAGCGCGATGATGGAGCCGTCCTCGGTGAGAACCAGGGGGTTCACCTCGACGAGTGTGGCATCCTCACCCTTGTAGACGTCATACAGCTTGACGAAGACGTCGGCGACCTTCTCGACGAGCTCCTCAGGGAACTTCGCCTCACGGGCGATCTCGAGGGCCTTCACCTTGTCGATGCCGGTCAGCGGGTTGACCTCGATGCGAGCGAGAGCCTCGGGCTTCTCGACGGCGAGAACCTCAATCTCCATGCCACCCTCGACGCTGCAGAGCGACAGGTAGGAGCGGTTTGCGCGGTCCAGCAGCACGGAGAAGTAGAACTCCTCGGCGATCGCTGCGCCCTGAGCGACCATGACGCGCTTGACGATGTGGCCCTTGATATCGAGACCGAAGATCGTCTTCGCTGCCTCATATGCCTCGTCGGGAGTCTTGGCGACCTTAACGCCACCAGCCTTGCCACGTCCACCGGCCTTGACCTGTGCCTTGACGACGACGACGCCACCGATCTTCTCTGCAGCTGCTTTCACCTCCTCGGGGGTGTCAGCAACGATGCCGGCGAGAACCGGCACCCCATACTTCTCGAATAGGTCACGTGCCTGGTACTCGTACAGATCCACTGTGCTTCCTTCGCTGGTCTGCGGTCCGGAAAGTCTCTCGATGTCGAGATATCGACCAAGACCAAATCTTACTACCTCTGAATGAACGGCCCCGTCGGTCTAGGCTTCTCGCTATGCATGAGTCCGCAGAACCACGCACCGGCGTTGTGGCCGCCGCGCTCGCGCTGTTCCAGGCCCAGGGTTTCGATCAGACCTCGGTCGAGCAGATCGCGAAGGCCGCGGGAGTGTCCCGTTCGACGTTCTTCCGCCAATTCGGCGGCAAAGAAGACGTCGTCTTCGCCGATCATGAGATTCTGCTGGATGAGCTTCGCGCCTTCCTCGCGGAGGGCCACACTGACCCGTGGGAAGCCGTCTGCCGTGCATCCCAACACGTGTTCTCGCACTTCTCGCATGATCCGGAGATCGCTCGTCTGCGCTACCAGATCGTTCGTCAGGTTCCCGCACTGCGTGAGCGCGAGATCGTGACGGTGTTCCGTTACGAGCGACTGTTCGACGATTATCTGCGTCGTGCACTTCCAGGAATCGACCCTCTGGATGCCGTCGGCTTCGCCGCCATCGTCACCGCAGTGCACAACCATGTTCTGCGCCAGCTGCTGCGTGGCACGAAAAAGGTTGCGCCGTCAGTGCTGCAGAACGCGCTCGACGATGCGCGCCGCCGCTATGGCGTACTGCCGGATGCCGCGGCCGCAGCCCCCGACGACATGGTGGTCGCGGTGTTCCCGCGCGCAATGCCGATCGCCGAGGTCTCGCGGCGCCTGCAGTCGCAGCTCGAGCAGTAACGCGTCAGTCGCAGCTGCAGCCACCGGCGGCATTGCGCACCATGAAGCAGACGTCGCAGGAGCCGTAGTCGCGCTCGATCGGCTTCGCAACGCGCTGTACACGTGGCTCTGCAGTCGCCGCAGCCTTGCGCGGTGCACGCGACGATGATGCGGCCGGGACGATGGGACGGAACTCGCTCGGGTGCGTGACGTAGAAGTACGGAGCGCGCCCTTCGCTCGGCCGCAGACGCAGCGCGGCAGAGCCGACGACGACCTGCTCGTCTTCAGCGAAGCCGTTGGTGTAGGTCTTTCCAATGTGCAGGGAAGTGCCCTCATCACGACGGATCGCCTCGATGTAGCGACCGCGATCGATCAACGACGAGATGCCGACAGCATCCACGAGCGCGGTAATGAACTCGTGGTTCTCAGCTTCGATTCGGTGCGCGCGCAGCGCCTCCGAGAGGTTTCGGTATGGACGGGAGGTGCCTGCGGGGGTCGGCCCCTGTATTTCGCTCATCACTACCAGGATCGCACGCTTGACCATGCGCCCAGTACCCACTTGCTGTTTCGGCTCACTTCCGACGCCATCTGAACGTGCGAGACTGACCATATGGTGCGTGCGACGATCATCGGCAGCGGTCCGAACGGGCTCTCGGCGGCCGTGACCCTGGCCCGCGCCGGGTACGCGGTACGAGTTCTCGAAGCGGCAGACGCGATCGGCGGCGGCGTCCGGACCATCGAGTCGACTCTCTCCGGTTTCCGCTACGACGTCGGCTCCTCGGTGCATCCGGCGGCCCTCGCGTCGCCGTTCTTCCAAGCGTTCGGTCTCGCCGAGCGCATCGACTGGATTCACCCGGAGATCTCCTACGCGCATCCCCTCGATGCTGGTCGTGCCGGCATCGCCTGGCGAGACATCGATCGCACCGCGGCAGGGCTCGGCGCAGACGGTCGCGCGTGGCTCTCTCTCCTGCGTCCACTCAGCCGACACATCGACGGCGTCGTCGATTTCACCGGCAACCAGATGCTGCGCATCCCGCGCGATCCGCTCACTGCGATGCGGTTCGCGCTGCGAATGCTGGATCAGGGCACGCCGCTCGCACGCCGAACCTTCCGCACTGACGAGGCGGCGGCTCTCGTGTCTGGCGTTCTCGCACACGCCAACACTCCTCTCCCCTCGCTCGCCGGCGCAGCGGCGGGGCTGCTGCTGGCTGCGCAGGCGCACGCGGGCGGATGGATGTACCCTCGCGGCGGGGCGCAGCGGATCGCCGATGCCATGGTCGCCGACCTCGAAGCACACGGCGGCTCGGTCGAGACCGGTGCGCAGGTGACTGACCTCGGCTCCCTCGATTGGGGCGACCCCGCACGAGGCGACCTGCTGATGCTGAACTCCTCGCCGCGGCTCGCACTCACCCATCCCGATATCCCCGCACGCTACGCCCGCGCGATCTCCTCCTACCGCTACGGCCCGGCCGCCGCGAAGGTGGACTTCGCTCTCGACGGCCCGGTGCCGTGGATGAACGCCGATGTCGCCCAGTCACCGACCGTGCACGTCGGTGGAACTCAGGCCGAGGTCTGGGAGAGCGAGAACGCCGTCGCACAGGGCCGCGTCAGCGATCGCCCTTACGTGCTGGCCGTGCAGCCATCCGTTTTCGACAACACCAGAGCCCCGGCGGGCAAGGCCGTGCTGTGGGCATACATCCACGTTCCTCAGAACTCTGATCTGGATGCTACAGAGCTCATCACCCGTCAGGTGGAGCGATTCGCCCCCGGATTCCGCGACCGGATTCTCGCGCACACGTCTGTTCCCGCTTCGTCCCGCGAGGCCATCAACCCCGCCGCGATCGGCGGCGACATCCTCGGCGGCACGTTCACGATCCCACAGGCGCTGCGGCGGCCGACGCTCGGGATCGCGCCGTGGCGCACCCCGATGCCCGGTGTGTACCTCGCTTCGGCTTCGACTCCACCAGGTCCTGGAGTCAACGGCATGGCCGGATGGCATGCCGCGCGCACTGCGCTGCGCGATGCCGGGACAAGGGTCTCACTCGGCGATCTGTTCGGCTGAGAGCTGCTCGGACCGCCCACCCGTCAGCGACCATCTGCGACCCCTCCCCGGTGGCGAAACACAATCGGGGCCTTCCGCCACAGGGCAGGCGCGACGAGGATGGCGGTATGCGCTACGAGATCCCGATACCGATGCTCGCGAAGGCCGCCGTGGCCGTGCCCGATCCGGCGAAGACGCCCGGCGGTCTGCTGTTCGAGCCGAAGTGGGACGGATTCCGTGGACTCATCGCCTGGGATGGCGAGACACTCGAGATCGGATCGCGCGGGGCGAAGCCGCTGACCCGCTACTTCCCCGAGCTCGTTGAGGCTCTGGCGCAGATCCTCCCGGGCCCGTGCCTACTCGACGGAGAGATCGTCGTCGCCACCGGCGAGCCGGGAACACAACGACTCGATTGGGAGGCGCTCAGCCAGCGCATCCACCCCGCGGCATCCCGTGTCGCACGCCTCGCCGCCGAGACGCCAGCGATGTTCATCGCGTTCGACCTGCTCGCCGAGGGCGACGAGGATCTGCAGCCCGAACCGTTCCGCGTGCGCCGAACTCGCCTCGAAGCGCTGCTCGCAGGAACCAGGCATCCGCTCCAGCTCACCCGCACCTCCGAGGACCATGCCACCGCCGTCCGGTGGCTCGCTGAGTTCGAAGGCGCGGGCCTCGACGGCATCGTCGCGAAGCCGCTCGACCAACCGTATGCCCCGGGGAAGCGCACCCTCATCAAGGTGAAGCATGCCCGCACCGCCGACGTCGTTGCACTCGGCTATCGCATCCACAAGTCCGGCTCGGGCGTCGGTTCGCTGCTGGTCGGGCTGTACGACGGCGACGGCGTCCTGCGCCAGGTCGGCGGCGTCGCCGCGTGGAGCGACGTGCGCAGGCAGGAACTCATCGGGGAACTCGCGCCATTCGTGGAGCGCGACGATGACGGTGCCGCCGTCACCGCCGAGGGCGAGCGCTCCCGCTTCACCGGCTCCAAAGATGTCTCCTTCGTCAGACTCCGCCCCGAGCGTGTGCTGGAGGTGCGATACGACCAACTGGAGGGCGCACGCTTCCGGCACACCGTGCAGTTCGAGCGATGGCGCCCTGACCGCGACGCTCTTTCCTGCACCTACGATCAGCTCGATACCGTCGCGGGCTACGACCTCGCCGATGTGCTGGAGTGATTTCTGACCTGTGAGCGGGAGTGCGCCTCCACACCTACGGCGCGAATACGTGATGCCATCCGGGCGGCATGAGTGCACAAGAATGAGAACATGAACGGCTCGATCAAACTCGTTGCAACGACGTCGGTCGCCGCGCTCGGCACAGTGACCGCGTCGTGGGCCGCGTTGAGTGTTATCGCGGCGATCATCACCACCAACGATTCCGGCGCGATCGTGCCGTATGCGATTCCGGGTGTCCTCGGCCTCATCGCGATGGCATGGGGAAGCCGCGCACTCGCACATGCGAACGAGTGGGTCGATGACCTTCCGGTGAAGTCCTATCTGGCCGCGACTGCCATGCTCGCGGGCGCAGCCATGGGCGCGCTCGCCGCGATGCTCCTGCTTGATCACCTGCCGATGCAGGTCGTCTCAGGGGTAGTCGCCGCCGCCGCGGTGGTCCTCACGATCGTGTATCTGAGCCGTCTCCGGGCGGAGATTCGCGGTACGAGGATCGAACGCGTCCGCATTGCCCGTCTGCGCGATCATGGTCGACGCGTGCGCGCCGAAGTGGTCGAGGCCGCATCCACCGAGGTGTGGGTCGGTGGGATGCTGCTCTTCGAGGTCACTGCGGAGTACGAGACGCGGTCAGGGTTGCACCGGGTGCAGGAGCGACTGTTCACGACGATCAACGACGCTCCAACGGTCGGCGGCACAGTGCTGCTCTGGGTCACCGCCGACGGATCGAACCCCACGGATGTGCTCATGGAGACTGACCCCGGCAGCATCCGCCATCCGGAACCATCGGAGTTCCTGACGGCGCCAGCCCCAACCGAAGACGCCTGAGCTCAGTCCTTCTTCGCCCGGCTGGGCTGCACGCGCGGCGGCTCCCCCGGCATCTTCGGGAACTCCGGCGGGAAAGGCAGCTCGCCGAGGCCATCCCCCACGTCGCGTTCCCACCAGCTCAGCAGCGTGTCGATACGCCCCGGGTTCTCCTGCATGCGCGCCCACGGGTCGCCCACATCGGCGAGGCGCTTCGGGATGCTGCGCACAGTGAAGCGCTGGGGGTCGAGCCCGTCCATCTCGTCCCATTCGACCGGCGTCGACACCGTCGCCACCGGCAGTGCGCGAGGACTGTAAGCACCGGCCATCGTGCGGTCGCGGTTTGCTTGGTTGAAGTCGATGAAGATGCGCTCGCCGCGCTCTTCCTTCCACCAGTTCATGGTGACCTGCTGCGGCATCCGGCGCTCGAGCTCGCGCCCTGCCGCGATCACCGCATGCCTCACATCGAGAAACTCGTGCGTCGGCTCAATCGGGCAGAACACATGCAGTCCACGGTTGCCGCTGGTCTTGATGAACGGCTCGAGTTCGGCCTCGCGCAGCACCTCGCGCAAGCCATGTGCGGCGGCCACCGCATCCGCGAAATCTGTTCCCGGCTGCGGATCCAGGTCAATGCGCAACTCGATCGGATTGTCGGTATCGGATGCGAGCGAAGCCCACGGATGGAACACGATCGTGTTCATCTGCACGGCCCAGACGATCGCACTCGGTCGGTTCAGGACGATCTGCGGATGCTGACGCCCACTGTTGTACGTCACAGTTACGGCATCCACGTAATCAGGCGTGCCCTTGGGCGGATTCTTAGAGAAGAACCCGTCACTGCCGATACCGGCGCGAAAACGCTCCAATGACACCGGGCGGTCGCCGTTGGCGTTCAGAAACGGTGCCGCGACGACCTGGAAATACTCCGCAAGCTCAGCCTTGGTGATGCCACCATCTGTCGCTGATCCTGTCGAAGCGTCCGGCCACACCACACGATTCGGGCTAGACAGCTCCACCTCGCGATCCCCTTCGGGATCGGAGACCGTCAACGTCACGCGCTCAGAGGCCATGCTCTGACCCTAGAGCCGCGCCGCCGCGCGCGGAAGGGTCAGTCGCCGAGGTCGATAGCGAGCACGAGCACCTCGGCCAGCGCGTCGCGTTCCACCATGATCGAGGGGCCGGCGGGGTCTACGAGCACACCAGCGAGCTCACTGTGCGTGGAAAGCACCTTCGAGAGCTGTTCCGGAGTGAACGGCAGCGGCTTCTCTGCACGACCGAGAGCCACCACCTCGAGCGGGTGCGAGAACACCTGCAGGAAACGCCTGCCATCCGCAGTGTGTGCTTCGGCAATGCCGACCGGCCCACCGGTAGTGCCGTCGTTGACAGCGACCCAGACCTTGGTCTTGGCGAGCGCAGAGCCGACCTTGTGCGTGGTGTCCTGCTCGCGGGGCGCAGCCAGCAGAGTCTTGATCGTCATGCCTGTATCGCCCTGCTCGAGCGCCTTCGCCAGCACCTCAGTCGGGTACACCGCGCGGTGCACACCAGAGGCGTTGTCGATGATGAGGCCGCTGAACTTGCCGGAGACCACCTGCTCGAGCACCGCCGTCACAGGCTGAGCCACAGCGGATGTTGCCGTCGGGTCCGTCTCGCGCTGCACAGAATCGCGTACCGCAACTGCGGAGCTGAAGGCGAGCATGAAGGCACGCTCGCCATCACGAACAACCGCGACCGAGAGCGGCTTGCCCTCGGCGATCTGCGTGCGGGCGTCGCCGTGCACGCGCAGGAAGAGGTGTCCCTGCAACATCTGACGCAGCACGCCGATCAGCTGCTCGTTGCTCGGTCCCTCTTTGAGCTCGGCAAGGGCCGTGCGTAGCAGCACGTTGTCCTTCATACCGGGAACTGATTCGGTCTGCTCTGGCGGCAGCGCCGATGCGAGTGGCAGAGTGCGCTTCTCCGGCGCTGGCGGAGTGGATGCCTGTGGCCTCGGTGCAGCGACCTTGCGGGCAGGTGCGGGAGCATCCGGGTCTGGAAGCGTCACCTCGGGTCCGGCGTCAGCGCCGACGCCACGGAACGCCTGCACAGAGATGCCGATCTGCGGTACCGGTTCGCTGGGCGCTTCCACCGAGGCTTCTTCCACGTCGGAGCCATCGGCTTCGATAGGCGTCTGCGATTCGGGTACAGCGTCGTCGATTTTCTTGCGGCGGGAGAACAAAGCCATATCTGTCAGCCTAACCTGAGCGCTCCTGCAGCGCGCGCGAGCACTCGGGTAGCGCGAGCCGTGCGGGCTACAGCTTCTCGATCGGGGCGATCTTGATGAGGAGCTTCTTCAACCCGGCGGAGTCGAAGCGTACGTGGGCTATGCGCTTCGCCCCCTCGCCGGTCACGGCATCCACTCGTCCCTCACCGAAGTCAGCGTGCCGGATGCGTTCGCCCACTGTGAGTTCGAGATCACCGTTGTCGCGTACCTTGCTGGTGACTGTGTTGGGGAACTTGTCCATCGATGTCGACAGAGGCTTGAGCCCGTCACGCGAGCCCAGCGGCTTGACGGCGAATCGGTCGTTATTGCTTGATCCACCGCTGCCGAAACCGCCGCCGCCGTAGCCACCGCCACGCCGCGCGTTGAGCGCGCGCGACTGCGAGCCGCCGCGAGAGTTTACGTCTCCGGGCGACTGGCGCCAGTCGACGAGATCGGCCGGAATCTCTTGCAGGAACCGGCTTGGCATGGCGACGGTCACCTCACCAAACTGTGCACGTGTCATCGCGAGAGACAGGTGCAGACGCTTGCGTGCACGGGTGATGCCGACGTAGAACAGCCGCCGTTCTTCCTGTGGTCCGCCAGGTTCCCCCGCCGAGATGCGGTGCGGGATGAGGTCTTCTTCAACGCCCGTGACGAAGACGGCATCGTACTCGAGGCCCTTTGCCGTGTGCATCGTCATCATCGACACCGACCCGGACTCGTCGTCCAGATCATCCGCGGCGGAGACCAGTGTCACCTCAGTGAGGAAGTCGATGAGCGTGCCATCGGGATTATTGCGTGCGAAGTCGCGAGCGACGGCGACGAACTCATCCAGGTTCTCGACGCGTGCCTCGTCTTGTGGATCGCGACTGGCCCGCAGCGAATCGAGATAGCCACTCTTGGCAAGCAGCAGGTTGAGGCCGTCGGCGACCACCGTGGGTGCTGGCACCTCGCCGGAGGCGGGCAGCATGAGTGCCGTCGCTTCCTTCAGCACTGCATCCAACTGACCGATCGCAGCCTGTATCTTCGGACCGACCCCGAGCTGAGCCGGAACCGACAGCGCTTCGCGGAAGCTGATCGCGTTGTCTTCAGCGAAGCGCGCGATCGCTGTCTCAGTGACGTCGCCGATGCCGCGGCGGGGTCTGTTCAGAACGCGCCGCACCGCCATCTCGTCTGCCGGGTTCGCGACCGAGACGAGGTAGGCGAGTGCGTCTTTGATCTCGGCGCGCTCGTAGAACTTCGTGCCGCCCATGATCTTGTACGGCACGGCCGAGCGAATGAAGATCTCCTCCAGCGCACGTGACTGCGAGTTGGTGCGATAGAACACGGCCATCTCGGAGTACGGCATGCCGGCTCGATGCATCGCGTCGACCTCGTCGGCGACGAACTGAGCCTCATCGTGCTGCGAGTAACCGGTGAACCCGACGATCTTGTCGCCTGCACCCTTGTCGCTCCAGAGCTTCTTGTCCTTGCGGTCGAAGTTGTTGCCGATCACGGCGTTCGCAGCCGAGAGGATGTTCTGCGTCGAGCGGTAGTTCTGCTCGAGCAGCACCACCTTCGCCCCGGGGAAATCGCGCTCGAACTCGCTGATGTTGCGGATATCCGCACCGCGGAACGCGTAGATCGACTGGTCGGAGTCGCCGACGACGGTGAGCGATGCGCCTTCCAATTCGGGCGCTGTTTCAGGTTCGAAGATCATCATGCCGTCAGAGGCATACGGGTCTGGCGCCGAGGCAGATACCGGGCGCGTCAGCTCGTGGATGAGCGAGTACTGAGCGTGGTTTGTGTCCTGATACTCGTCGACCAGGATGTGCCGGAAGCGCCGGCGATAGGTGTCAGCGACCTTCGGGAACGCGCGGAACAGGTAGACCGTCTGCCCGATCAGGTCGTCGAAGTCGAAGGCGTTGGCCTTGCGCAGGTTGCGCTGATAATCGGCGAAGATCTCAACGAACATCCGCTCGGCCGGGTCGCTCATATTCGCATCGCGCGCGTAGGACTCGGCATCCGCCAGCTCGTTCTTCAACTTCGAGATACGTGACATCACGGATGCCTGGGTCAACCCGTACGCATCGGCCTGATGTTCCTTGACCAAACGTTTGATCAGCGCGCGCGAGTCGCCGGAGTCGTAGATCGTGAACGCCTTGGTGAAACCGAACTGCTCTGCTTCGCGACGGAGGATGCGCACGCAGGCGGAGTGGAAGGTCGAGATCCACATGCCGCGGGCGGCTTCGCCAACGATCGCTGAGACGCGCTCTCGCATCTCACCCGCTGCCTTGTTCGTGAAGGTGATCGCAAGAATCTGGCTCGGCCACGCCTCACGGCCTCGCAGGAGCGAGGCGATGCGGCGGGTGAGCACGCTGGTCTTGCCGGAGCCGGCGCCAGCGACGATGAGCAGCGCGGGTCCGCGATGGGTCACCGCATCGAGCTGCTGAGGGTTCAGACCTGCAAGGAGGTCGTCCTGGTTTCCCTGCTCCGAAGAGTGAGGGCCAGCGGTTCCGGGGACAATGAGAGGGGCGTCGGTCATGGCTATTCGAGTCTAAGCGGCGGCACCGACGTTACTGTCCCTGGCGCGTTCCCATCCGCGGGTGCCACAATCATTCACATGCGCACGATCCTCAACATCATCTGGCTGGTCCTGTCCGGTTTCTGGCTGTTTCTGGGATACATGTTCGCCGGCATCATCCTGTGCGTGCTGATCGTCACGATCCCCTGGGGGATCGCTTCTTTCCGCGTCGCCGGTTACGCGCTCTGGCCGTTCGGACGCCAGATCGTTGACAAGCCGAAGAGCGGCGTGGGTGCGTTCCTCGGCAACGTGGTCTGGGTGATCCTCGCCGGCTGGTGGCTTGCCATCGCGCACATCGTCTCAGGCATCGCGCTGTGCGTGACGATCATCGGCATCCCGATGGGCATCGCCGACTTCAAGATGGTACCGATCTCGCTCATGCCGCTCGGCAAGGACATCGTTTCCACGCGTCGGGGACCGTTCGACACAAAGTGATGCGCGTCAGGTCGGCGGAACTTCCCAGCGCAGCCCGGGGAATCGCGCGAAGTCTCGGTCGAGGGTGACGAACGTGGCGCTGTGCTCGATCGCGACCGCCGCATGAGCGGCATCGCTGATCAGGTTTCCGCGCGCATCGGCACCCCTGCATAGTCCGGAGAAGATCTCCCAGTGCCGCGTCCCCGCGCTGATTCGTGTGACCCCTGGATGCTGGAGGAGCGCCTCGATCTGCTCGAGGGCAACGACGAGCGGCGTGGGCTCCGAGAAGATCCGCGGGTGGGTCGTAACTCGAACGAATCCAGAGATGACGGAATCCGCAAGACCGAGCTGCTCATCCGCATTCACGTGTTCCTGCAACCAGGGTGCCAACCACTCGTGCTCGACCGAGTCGTGCCGGTGGGCGTGGACAAGAACGTTCACATCGGGCATCTTCATGCACGAGCCGCCTGCTGAGCACGAATGCTCTTGACAGTGAAGTCGTCCGCGTCCATCAGGTCTTCGAGCGCGGCGTTGCTGTTGAGGTCGACACCAGGCTGCACCCCGCGAGCCCCGACCGCCGGACGGAAAGCCTGAAGCCGGAAGTCGGGCCTGGCTTCACCGTTCTCTGCGAGCGCCCGCCGCAACGCCTCTTCAAGGAAAGACGTCATGGTGCGGTTGTCGCGGCGGGCACGCTCCTTCACTTGACGATAGAGCTCGTCGGGAAGAATGACTGTGGTACGCATATGCCTGAGCATATCACCCTAAGTATATATATGCCTTTCAATTCGGATGCGACGACAGAGGCGCGAGGAACGATCGATTCCTCGCGCCTCTACCGTTGTTGTCAGGCCCGGTGTGTGCGGCGCCGCAGGGTCACTGCGAGCGCGCCCGCGAGCAGCAGCCCGAGCGCCAGTACGGCGCTGCCGACCGGTAGCTCGGAGCCTGTGGCCGCCAGCGCGCCGTCTGGATCAACCTGGATGTCCACCCAGCCGAGCAGGTCACCTGCCACCGAGTAGACCGCGATCCGGTGCACCCCGACAGAAGCATCCTTCGGGATGCTGACGCTGATCGAGGCCAATGCGTTCAAGGTTCCGTTGGCGAGCAATACCGGGTCGGAGTACATCCAGACAGCGACGTCCACGCCGGCGTGCTGCGCGGCGACCGTGATCGTCACGCGGTCGCCGGGCGCTGCGACAGCGGGGTCCACTGTCACACCACCCCGATTTCCGTCGACGAGATCGGCACCGGGCAGCGGCGGGGTCTGAGTTCCCGGGATGCCAGGCTCAGTCGGCTCGGCCGGCAGACCAGGCTCCGTCGGCTGACCAGGCTGACCAGGCTGACCAGGCTCCGCCGGCTCAGTCGGCTCGGTCGGTTCGGTCGGCTCGGTCGGTTCGGTCGGTTCGGTCGGCTGACCCGGCTCACCCGGTTCAGTCGGCTCGGCCGGCTCGGCCGGCTCGGCCGGCTCGACGACACCAGGCAGCGTGCCGGTGCGCAGCGCCTCAGAGGCGTAGCCATCGGCGAACCACCACACCGGGCGGTCACCGTCCACTGCGAGCGAGGCCGGCGCCGTGGCGAAGCCTTCGTTGTTGATGTCGGGCAGACCCGCCGGCGGAGCGAAGTGTGCGATGCCAGGATCAGCCGTTCCGTTCAGCGTGATCTGGGCTGAACGCCCGTGGCATCCGTCGTCACACACGGCCCACAGCACGCCAAGAACCGAATCGTAATCCAGGCCCATAACTCCGGCGAGCCCGGGATCGATCGTCGAGACGAGCTGCGCCGAGCCATCCGCGGCGAGCGCGAAGGCGAACACCCCGCCGCCGTCCTCAACCGCAACGAAGAACAGGCCGGCTCCCGAGTACGCCGCCGGATCGTAGGCCGCCTGCGCGTTGTCGTCGAAAAGCTTGCCGGCGAGCACCTCATCCGATACCCATTCGACCGCCTCGATGCCGAGGTTCGCACCGACTGCAGGAAGCAAACCGGTGAGGTCCCACTCGTTCAGCGCGATGAGATCGCCCTCTGACGAGTCAGGATCGACCTGCAGCACCTTGTTCTGGTTGACGCCCTTCACGCTGTTGTCGCGCTCGGATGCCACATAGACGAGGCCGTCACCGTCAACGGTGATGCCTTCGGTGTCAGGACCGGCTGCGTCGGGCGCATCCGCATCCTTCTGGAAGCGCACGCGCTTGCCGTCTGCCCAGCCTTCGACGAGCGTGACCGAGCCATCGGCCGAGGCCTCAAGCTTCCAGATGCGTCCTTCGCCGTTGTCGACGGCCCAGAGGAATGCACCGTCGGCAGTCTCCTGGATGTCGAGTCCGGAGCTGTCCTCCAGGAAGGTCGGCACGGTGTCAAGCACCCGCACGTCTGCGGAACCGGGCCACAGCGAGACCGCAACCTCTCCCACGCACACGTTGGCCGCACCAGGAGTGGACTCCGCAGTCACGGCAAAGGGACCGTTGGAGTCGGGGCATCGGCCCCAGGTCGTGGCCGCATGGCCCTCGCCCCACGAGGTCGAATCGACCAGCTGGTCGCCATCGAAGACGCGGACTGTGTCGTCCTTGCCGATTCCGAACCCGAGCGCGTCGAGCACGAGGTAACCGCTCGCCGGGATGCTGGTGCCTTCAGAGATCACGTGCTCGTGCGAGTCGTCGTCATCCTTCACGACGATGCCGGAGACGTCGAGTGCGGCGTCGGTCGGGTTGACGAGTTCCACCCAGTCGGGCTCACCGTCGGATTCGACCTCGTTGATGCGAACCGGGTTCCCGCAGGCGTTCCGGATGCCGGGTGTACCCACGGCGACGTCGACGAAGTCGCCCGTGCCATCCTCGCAGCGCGCCCAGAATCCCTCTGCGTGGCTGGCGTAGGCGTGCTCCGCGACGGTAAGGCCATCCGCGTTGCGGATGGTGACCGTGTCACCGTTGCCGAGACCGAACGTGAAGTGATCGGTGCCGTTGAAGACGAAGTACGCACCGGGCTCGATGATCGTGCCCTCGGCCAAAGGGTGCACATCCGCGGCGTGACCGGCCGCGTCGTTATCCATCAGGGTCCAGCCGGAGATGTCGATCGGCGTGGTGCCGGTGTTGACGATCTCGGCCCAGTCTGGTGCACCGTTCGAGTCGATCTCGTTGATGGCAATCGTCGGCGGGACGCAGTTGTTAGCCGCACCGGGTGTCGCATACGCGAGAACGAAGGTGCCGACGCCATCGAGGCAGCGCGCGAGTGTGGCCGCGATCTCGTCACCGTCGATGTTGGCGTGGCCTTCCCATGCGCCGGTCCGATCGGTCAGTGTGCCGGCCGAATCGAAGAGGCGGATCTCGTCGGTGCTGCCGATGCCGATCGGGGCGTCGAATCGCGTGAGCTGTCCGTCGACCATGCCGAGCGAGGAAGCCTCGACCACGAGGAACTCGCCGCCCGCAATCAATGTGTCGGCCTGGAACGCCCAGCGGTGATCGTCGGAGTTGTCGCGGATCTCGTAGCCCGAGATGTCGAAAGATTCGGTTCCCGGGTTGTACAGCTCCACCCAGTCGGCAGGCCCAGAGTCAACCTCATTGAGCACGATTGATCCGGGGACCGTCGGTACCGTGCAGTCGTTGGCAGTGCCAGGCGTCGCCGTGGTCGCGTGCGCCCACTCGCCCGTACCGTCGGGGCAACGTGCGAAGGTCGCGATCGGTGAAGTGTTCTCATAAAGGTAGGAGTCGATCTCAGCACTGTCGGCGTCGTACAGAACAACTTCATCACCCTTGCCCAGACCGAAGTCGAAATCGACATCGGTGACGAGCATCGCGAACCCGCCGGGCGCGAGCGTCGTGCCGTCAGCGAAGGGCATGCTGAATCGATCACGTTTGTCGTCAGAGATCGTCCATCCCCCGATCGCAACGGTCTCGATGCTGGCGTTGTAGATCTCGACGCGGTCGGTGTAGCCGGAGATCTCGTCGTAGATGATCTCGTTGAGGACGACACCCGAGGCGGGTGTCTCAGGCTCAGCGCCGAGGGCAGAGGTGGGAACAGCGAGCAGCAGAGCAGCGCTGAGTGCGCACACCGCTGTCGTCGCGAGTCCGCGTTGCAGGCGGGACATATGACTCCATGGTCAAGAGGCGGACGGGATACGTCCAGACCATCGAGTCGCGCTTAAATCTCCACGTCGGCACGGTGTACGCGAGGTGAATAGCCGCTGTCCGGCAGCGCCGGGCTGCGCCGACGGCTCAGGCGATGCGTGTGCCCGGCGGAAGCATCCGTGCCGGTGTGCGCGTGCGCGCCCATGCACCGGCGAACAGTCCGCCGGCGATTACGATCTGGATGCCGAGACCGACGAACCAGCTCGGCACGCTGTTGTTGATGACTTCCTCCGCCGTGGGTGTGGCGTCGGGCCCCATCGGCGCGCACTCATCCCAGCGATATTCCGTGGGCGACTGCTGTGCGCTGCGCAGACCGTACTTGATCTGGCCGAACAGGTCGACGGGCCATCCGTTCGAATCGAACACCGTCGGGGTGGCATCCGCCAGAACCACGAAGGGGTTGGCTGCGAGCGCCCACCAGACTCGATCGAATCGGGGCGTCTCGTAGGTACTGGTCTCCCACCGTTCGCAGTCCACGTTTCCGGCGTTGTCGTAGGGTCGGTGGTAGCTGGTGGCCTCGCTGCGCAGCGCCGTTCCGCCCAGGCCGAATGCGATGAGCGTACCGATCGTCAGCGCAGCCACGACGAGATAGGTCGCGGCCACGGAAAAGAGCGGGCGGGCGATGAGCCCGCTCAGCCCCACACCGACGGCTGCGACGATGATGATCTCGGCGGCAAGCACGAGCAGCGACACCGCAAAAGTCGCCGGGCGTACCCCGCCTCCGAACAGCGAGACGGCCAGGAACGGCAGCGCGACCAGCAGGAAGACCCCGCCGGTAGCGACCGCCGCGAGAAGCTTGCCGATCATGATGTCGCCCGTGGATACGGCCGTCACCTGCACAGCGGCCAGCGTTGCGGCCTCACGATCACCATTGATCGCATTCCCGCTGAGTGTCGGAGAGACGAGCACGACGAGCAGCAGCACGACGTTGACGACGATCGAGTAGACCCCCGCGCCGGTCGCTCCGTTATACGAATACACCGCGAAAGCAAGACCGGTGACGGCGAGCAGAATCACGGCGAAGATCCCGAGCAGCACGTACCAGCCGACGCTGCGAAGGCGTTGCATGAGTTCCAGACGGGCGACAGTTCCGATATGCGCGATGGTCATGATCCGGCCTCCGTCCGTGGCAGATTGAGGAACGTATGCTCCAGCGCGCTCTGCGCGGGCGCGAACTCGCTCACCGCAAGACCGGCTTCGACCATCCTGCGCAGGCCATCGGCCGCAGCCAGCTCAGTATCGAATCCGACAAGCAGAGCGGTTCGGTCTACGCCAAGCGACTCCGGTGCCATGCTCAGCGCTGCGGCCACCCGCCCAGCGTCAACACGCAACTGCGACTCCACCGAGCCGGCGAGACGAATACGCCAGGCGCGGACCGCGGTCTGCGACGGCGCGGCATCGACAACTGATCCGGCAACGAGGAACACCGCGTCGTCGATCACCTCCTCCAACTCGGAGAGGATGTGACTCGAGATCAGCACCGTGCGCCCTTCGCCTGCGAGTCTGCGCAGCAACACACGCAGCTGCACGCGTGCTTCCGGATCGAGACCGGATGCCGGCTCATCCAGCAGCAGCACCTGAGGGGCGTGCACGAGCGCGCGGGCCAGGCCGAGTTTCTGCTTCTGTCCGCGCGAGAGCACCTTCGCCGGCGCATCCGCAAGCTCGGCGAGACCAACCAGCGTCAGAAGTTCAGCGGCACGCGCCTGCGCCACCGGCCTGTCGATGTCATAGAGCCGTGCGGTCATGACGATCGTCTCCCGTGCAGTGAGGGAGGGCCAGGCGCCGAGGGCGTCCGGCATCCAGCCGAGCTGGCGACGTGCACCCAGCGGATCGGCGAGCGGGTCGATGTCCCCGATGCGGATCGTTCCGGTATCAGGCGCGAGCAGGGATGCCAGCATCAGCAGCAGCGTGGTCTTTCCTGCACCGTTCGGACCGATCAGGCCCGTCACCCGTCCCGGCGCCGCCTGGAAACTCGCGTCTCGGACAGCCTGCACCGTACCGAAGGATCTGCTGACACCATCAGCGACGATTCCACTCATGCCGTCAGTCTGGCATCTCGGCGATGCCGCGTCTCAGGACTCGCGGCAGACGCTCAGCCGCGGAAGAACGCCACTCCAAGATCGGGGTGATCGACGAAGACCCCATCCACGCCGGTGCGGGCGATCACGGCCCACTCCGACTCGTAGTCCCCGAACGCCGGTTTACCGCCGTCGCCGCGGAACTCCGCCGAGAGGAAGGCGTTCTCCGGACGCGCAGTCCATGTGAAGACCTTGAGTCCCCTGGCGTGCGCATCGTCGACGATCGTATTTCCCTTTGCCAACAGCATCCGCTTGTTGACGCTGATGCCGTCGACCTTGCCGACCAGACCATCCAAGCCGTGCGGTGTGACCGTCGCCTTGTAGGTGGCCGCCTGGCGACCGTGGGCGACCAGCTGGTCGTAGGGGCGGCCGGATGCCTCGATCAGGTAGATGTACGACGCGGCGATGCCGTGTGCCCGCAGTTGCGCGAGCACCGTGGACTCAAACGCCTCGATGACGAGGGGCAACTCCCCTTCGGCCCATCCTGCCTTCTTCAGATCTCGCACGATCAGCGGCACCAGATCGAGTCCGATGCTCTCGAAGTACGTGGCGTGCTTGATCTCGAGCACGACGCCGATCTCACGCCCGTGCTCAGCAGAACCTGCGCGCACGAGATCGAGCACGTCGGTGAGCCGAAGGACGCCCTGCGCTCCGTCGAACGAGGCACTCGACGTCCGCAGCGCGGGGACCCGTTCGCGAACGCGCAGCGTCGCGAGCTCGTCCCAGGTGAAGTCCTCGGTGAACCAGCCGGTCAGCGGCTGCCCATCGATCCGCTTGGTCGTCTTGCGATCGGCGAACTCAGAGTGATCCGCGACATCCGTGGTAGCGGAGATCTCATTTTCATGTCGAACGACGAGTACGCCGTCCTTGGTCGCGACGATATCGGGCTCCACAGCGTCCACGCCCATGGCCAGCGCGAGCTCATACGACGACCGACTGTGCTCCGGACGGTAACCAGGGGCGCCCCGATGACCGATCACGAGGGGAAACTTCCTGGGCATGCTCTCAGCGTAGAACACGCCATGCCGAGAGATCGCCCGGTATCGTGGAGGAAAGCGACCTATATACCCCCTCGGAGTGAGGCCCACCAATGAGTAATTTCGCATTCAACAATCCGGCGTTCAAGCAGCAGGATCCGCGCAATGTCGCGACCTACCCGGGTGGCCCGCAGGCCGCGCAGGGGGCACAGGCCGCGTCTGTAGCGCACGCGGGCATGGATGCCGCAGCAAACGCGCAGCTCGAGGGCATGTACGCCGCTCCCCCGGCCGGCGCCATCGAGACGGACCGGATGACCGTCGAGGACACCGTCTGGAAGACCGCAGGTCTCTTCGCCATCCTCCTCGTCACGGCCGTCGTTGGCTGGGTCTGGACGCTCAGCACGCTTCCGGCCACCGGCCAAGCGAACATGCTGCCCATGATCGTCGGCGCGCTCGGCGGATTCGTCCTCGCGATGATCATCGTTTTCACCTCACGCAAGAAGATCCGTCCTGCACTGATCTTCGCCTACGCAGCACTTGAGGGTCTGTTCGTCGGTGGAATCTCGGCGTTCTTCGAGACCATCTACCCCGGCATCGTCATGCAGGCGACTCTCGCGACGGTCTCCGTCGTCGGCGTAACGCTCGCGCTCTTCGCCAGCGGCAAGATCCGCGCCTCCAAGAAGATGACGAAGATCTTCATGATCGCGATGGTCGGCTACCTCGTCTTCTCCGTGCTGAACATGGTGCTCATGTGGACCAATGTTCTCCCGGCCGGCCAGGAATTCGGCCTGCGCAGCATGCCCATCATGGGCATCCCGCTCGGGCTCATCCTCGGCGTGCTGGTCGTCTTCATGGCCGCGTACTCGCTGGTGATGGACTTCGACCAGATCCAGCAGGGTGTGCGCAACGGCGCTCCTCGCAAGTACGGCTGGCTCGGCGGCTTCGGCATCATGGTCACCGTCGTCTGGCTGTACGTCGAGATCCTGCGTATGATCGCGATCGTCCGCGGCAGCAACTGACCGCGTCGCGCTGATCTACAAAGGACCTCGTCTCTTCGGAGGCGGGGTCCTTTGCCATATCCGCGACACGCGCACAAGGGTCTGGTATTCGCTTGTGCAAAGGAGCATAGTTACGTCACCGCACAACGAAAGGGGATTTACATCATGAGTTTCCTCGCATTTCTTCTCCTCGGATTGATCGCCGGCGCGATCGCCAAACTGATCCTGCCTGGGAAGCAGGGCGGCGGCTGGTTCGTCACATTGCTCCTCGGCGTCGTCGGAGCAATTCTCGGCGGCTGGCTCGGCGGATTGCTCTTCAACGTCGACATCAACGAGTTCTGGAGCCTGTCCTCCTGGGCTCTCGCAATCGGTGGCGCGATCATCGTGCTGCTGATCTACGGTCTGATCGTCGGCCGCGGTAAAAAGGTCAGCGACTAGACCGACCCGGAGGCTTTTGCCTCCAGAAGGGCGCGCTCCCTGTCGTTCCCCGCGAGTCTCGCGGCGGTGGCGAACTCAGAGCGCGCCTCTTCTCTGCGCCCAAGACGCAGCAGCATTTCCCCGCGGGTTGCCGGCAGCAGGTGGTAGCCCTTGAGAGCGTCGGATGCCGCGAGTTGGTCGATGATGCGGAGGGCAGATGCCGGACCAGTGGCCATTGCGACAGCGACTGCCCTGTTGAGTTCGACGACTGGCGAGGGCGCGATGCGTCCGAGTGCCTCATAGAGCACAACGATCTGTTCCCAGTCGGTGTCATCGATGGAGGCCGCGACCGCATGGCACTCGGCAATTGCGGCCTGCAGCGCATAGGCAGTGCGTCCGCCACCGATTGCGTCGGCTTTGGCCAGCGCCGCCCGGCCGCGGGTGATGCGACTACGGTCCCAGCGCGATCTGTCTTGGTCGGCCAGGAGCACCGGCTCGCCCTTCGCATCCACCCTGGCAGGAAAACGCGCGGCGGTGAGTTCCATCAGAGCCAGCAGGCTGTGAGCATCGCGCTCTTTCGGCACAAGCGAAGTGAGTACGCGGGCCAGACGGATAGCCTCGGCGCTGAGTTCGGGGCGCATCCAGTCCGAGCCGCTGCTCGCCGCGTGCCCCTCGTTGAAGATCAGGTACAGCACGCCGAAGATCGCGCTCAGTCGTTCGGCATACTCCTCGCGCGGCGGCACCTCGAAGGGCACATTCGCCGCCGTCAGCGTCTTCTTCGCCCGGACGATGCGCTGCTGCACCGTCGCGACCGGCACCAGGAATGCGCGGGCGATCTGCTCGCTGCTGAGGCCAGCGACGACACGGAGCGTCAGAGCCACGCGGGCTTCGCGAGCGAGCACCGGATGGCACGAAACGAAGACGAGCCGCAGCACGTCGTCGTCGATGACGTCGGGATCCCAGGGGTCGGCATCCGCGGCATCCGCCTGCTCCCGTTCGAGGTCATGAGCGATCCCGGCGATGCGGTCGTCGTAGCGTTCTTGGCGGCGCCATCCGTCGATCGCTTTGCGCTTGGCTACGGCGGTCAGCCATGCCGCCGGGTTGCGAGGCACACCCTCGACGGGCCACTGTTTCAGCGCATCGATGAGCGATTCCTGGGCGAGGTCTTCGGCGAGGCTGAAGTCTCTGACCAGGCGAGTGAGCGTCGCGACGATCTTGGCCGATTCGATGCGCCAGACCGCGGCGATGGCGCGCTCCACTTGCTCGATGGAGTGCGCCATCGCATCGCGTGTCGGATCGCTCACGACGCCTGCGCGCGCTTCGCCTGTTCGCCGCGCATGATCTCTTCCTTCTGGATCCACTCGTTGTCGGCCGGGAAGTCCGACGCATCGGTCACACGACGCACCTCGAGGAAAGAGCCGGGGCCGAGCGGGGCACGGCCCGCCCACTCCGCGGCCTCTTCACGGGTGGAGACCTCAATGATCCAGAAGCCGTTGAACAGCTCCTTCGTCTCGCCGTACGGGCCGTCTGTGATGAGGGGTGCCTCTGCCGAGAAGTCGACGACGAAGCCTTCTGCGGCGTCGGTCAGGCCCTCACCCGCGAGGAGGACACCTGCCTTCGTCATCGACTCGTTGTACTTGCCCATCGCCTCGATAACCTGCTCGAACGGGACGTCCTTGTACGCCTCTACGGCCGCGTCGGTCGCTCGCATGATCAGCATGAACTTCATGATTTTTCTCCTTCAATCGCGGGGTCGTTTTCGACCCTCTCACTGAAGACGTCGAACGGGAAGAGTTCAGATCGACAACCTCCGCAAAAGTTTTTCGATCTGCGGAATCGTGCTGCGTTGCGTCCAGGACTCTTGTCGTTCTAACCCCGCGCGGTCGTTGTCGTGTCGAGTTCATCTTCTGCAAGCGCGACGACGCTCCATACGGTGTCGTCGGCTGCGGTGAACTCGTACGTGGGAGCTAGATATTGCTCACCGTTCTCGCCGTTGAGCAGTGCAAGTCCCAGTCGTGCCGACACGATCTCGTGTTCATCGATCCTCCATGGCACTGCGGATCCGGCATCGGGAACCCTGGCCGGAGCCGTGGGCGGTATGTATTCACCGGGGTCTGCGATCTGGTCTGGCGCCGAGACGAGTCGCGGTGAAAATGCGGGATCGTTGAGGCGCGCCGCCGCCTCTGCGGGGCTCACAATCGGGTACTCGCCGAGCGAGACCACCTCCCCAATCGGACCGAATGCATTCATGATCCCTTGCGCGGAGACGGTGACATACGCCACGAGCTCGGTCACGTTGTTCTCCACGATCCTGGCCGCCGTCGCCGTGACGTTTCCTCCCGAATCATCGGGCGTCAGGGTGATCTCAACGGCATCGTCATCGACGCCGATCGCGGCGAGGAAAAGAGAGACGGAATCGTGCACCAGCTCGTCAGAAGGCAATGGCGTGTCAGCCATACACCTGATCATCTCCTGGCCGAATGCCCATGTGCCGTCATCATTTCGCTTTTCGCGGCCATGCAACGCGGTGGCGGCGTCTTCGCAGACCACCACGCGATCGGGGATGCCACTGTTGAAGCTCGCTGTCCCCCACACCGACAGATCGAAGTAGGCACCCGAATAATCGCCGCGGACCCATCCACCACCGAACTCGTTCGCCCGCACTTCCCCCGTGACGCCGAGCACACTCGCCATACGCGCAGCATCCTCCGCCGAATATTGCACGCCCGCATCGACGGCAAACACCTTGGCGTGCGACGGAGACGGGTCAAAGGCAGGCACGATGAAGCGATGACGGTTGGGATAGCCCCACCAGCCGAACCCGGGCATCGCGTTGGCTTGAACTCCAACCTGGGGTTCGACGCCATCCAGCTCCGACCCGTTGCCTGTGCCGTCACCGAGTTCGATGGGCGCTGCCGGGTCATTCGGCGCCCCGGTCTCCACCGCAAGCAGTACCGGCGCCGGGCCGAAGTGGATCCCGCCTGTGCCCCAGATGTAGCCGCCACCGATCGCAGCGAGGACCACCCCCGCAGCAGCGATCGGCATGAGCCATCGGCGCCCGTGCCGGACCGGCACTGTGCGGTCGGCAGCGGGTATGCCGGCGACCCGAGCACGCAGCGCAGCCGAGGCGACGGCACCCTCGGCCGGATCCGCGGCCTGTACCGCGCGAATGTCATCGTCAGCGAATGGTTCGTGCATGGTGCGCCCTCGTCTCCTCACAGCATCCGTCTCACTTGGTCAATGTCAGAGCGAGCCGCGATCTTGCATCAACGGCGTCCACAGCTCTCGCAACCGACCCCGAGCACGCGAAAGAGCAGCCTGCGCGCCCGAGCGAGAGATCCCGAGTGCCTCGGCGAGTTCGGTGCCCGTCAGGCCCTCCCACGCGTGCAGGAGCAAGATGTCACGGTCACGCTCCGACAACCCGGCGAGAGCCCGCATGAGCTCATCGCGGTCGGCGATCCGCTGCGCATGGTCACCATCGATGGGCGCATCCGTCAGGTGAAGCGGGACAACGTGTGCCCGGCGCCGATGGTTAGCGAGCACATAAGCCGCCGTACGATACAGCCAAGGCAAGATCCACTCTGCGGGAATATCGTCACGTCGACGCCACGCGATCTCGAACACCTCGGCAGTCAGATCGTCGGCATCCTGCTTGACTGCACGCCGCAGAAAATAGCGATAGAGCGAATCAAGATGCGCCGCGACCTCGGAGGTAAACCACGCCTCAGCGTCGTCAGGTCGATGGCCCATGACACTCCTCACGACGGGGCCGACGGCTCCGCTCACAAGGGATATGTCGGGTATGAGCCGATTCTTGCAGAAGGGCCGTGAGTGCGGGGATCCGCAGACCAACGCGACGCTTCCTGCGCGAAGCTTCCCTGCGTGCAGTCCGTCGCCGCCAACCGAGCTACGGGACCAGGCCGCTGTCCGCATACAGGATCCAGTGCGCGCCGTGAGCCTCGCCGTCCAGGTCGCTGCGGCGGGTGAGGCCGAGTTTCTCGGCCACGCGCACAGAAACCGCGTTTCCAGGCAGCATCCTCGCCACGGTCAGCTCATCGACCAGGGGCGTCGCTGAGCGCGCAATGTCCAGAGCGTGCCGACCAAGATCGGCCGCGAGTCCCTTTCCCCAGAAGTCGGGGAGGAGACGCCAGTAGAGATTGATGACCGGCATATTGAGCCAGAGATCACGTCGAGCGCCGCAGATCCCGGCAAGTCGGTTGCCCTCGAAGGCCAGTTCGTAGCCGAAACCGTGATCCATCCGGTGTTGCAACCAGTTCTCGAGCATCCTCTCGCTCGCAAGGAGGTCCGGTGAGGCGCCCAGTGGATTGTGCGCATTCGTCATCGGATCCCTATGCAAGTCGTGCACCAGGGCGGCATCCCCGCTCGACAGTGCACGGAACCAGATCGAACCGGCCGCACCATCTCGCATCTCTCGACCTCCCGTGCGCTCTCGCAGGCAAGCATCATCCCAGTCTGGGCCCGCGCCCGCAACCTCATTCTGAGGGCTTCGATGAGTTACTCCTCGCTGCTGTTTTCGTGGGCATCGAGGAGACTTCCGACCACGATCCCGACGAGGAGTCCAATACCTGCCCCAAACGCGAGGTTGTCTACCATAAGCCCCAGCGCAGCGCCGATGAAGAGACCGAGCACGAGGCCGTACCCGACCCGGCTTCCCTTCGGGTGCCGATCTTGCTCCGTGTCCTCGTTACTGTCCATGTCCAGAACACTACGTCGCGCTTGAACACATCCGCTGCCCGAGAAGAAGCACATGAAGCCTCCCGGCTGCTCGCAGAACAGCACTAATTGCGCAGGGATTGCCGAGAAATCTGCGAGATTCGTGTTGTTCTGCGAGATCCGTGCACGCGAAAGAAGAGAGCTCAGCGCCCAGGGCGCGACACAGGGGCACTGAGGGCATCCCGTACCGCAGCGCCGAGCGCCGCCATGGATGCTGCCGGATCCATGGTCGCGGCAGCTGAGCGCGCTTCGGTGGCGAGGACGGTCCGGCGATCACGGGCGCCGATCACTTCGATCAGTGCGGATGCGAGAGCATCAATGTTGCCGTCGGGCACGAGGATGCCACCGCCCTGGGCAAGGGTGTCCCCCGGGCCGTATGGCATGTCATAGGACACGACGGGAACGCCGTGTCCGAGCGCTTCGAGCACGACCAGCCCCTGGCCCTCGTTCGCGCTCGTCAGCACGAAGGCATCCGCTTCGCTCCACGCATCCTCAAGATCAGCCATGTGCCCGTGGAGGACAACATCCTTGGAGACGCCATGCTCAACGCTCAGCCGTTCCAGCGCGTCGCGCAGACCTCCCCCGCCATACACATGCAGCCGCGCCGACGGCACGACTTGACGAACACGCTCCATCGCGCGGATCGCATGGTCGACGCGCTTGCGAGGAATGAGCGAGCACATCATCGCCAGGCGACCCGGCACAGGATCGTTCGAACCGGTGACCGGTACCGGGTGCGGCACGACCGCAGACCGGATGCCCGACCCGATGCGCCGTTCCACATCCGCCTGCTGAGAGGGAGTGAGCCAGAGCACGCCGTCGAAGCGATCGGCGATAGCGAGCCACCGCGTCCAGGCGGCATCCATCGGTGAATCCCAGTGATACGGCGCCTGCACGTGGCAGGCGTGCGTGGCGTGCAACACACGCACCGCAGGATGCAGAAGCGGAGCCGCATCGGCGACGAGCAGCTCGCCAACCTGACGCGCCTCGCAGATCACAACCGGGGCACCATCTGAAGCCGCGGTGACGGCGTTCACCCATGCCCGGTAGAGCGCCCCGAAACCAGCCAACGAACCGATGGGCCCGTCCGCATCCCAGACGATGACCGGCGCTTCACTCAGATGCCAGTTCGGGTCGCCGGCGATGACAGGAAGCTCCAGCACCGTGTGCCCGGCAGCATCCAAAATGACGCGTCGCTCACCAACGTCGCCGATGCCGTCCGCGCCGAGCAGAACAGCCGCGGCACGCAGCCACCCGGAATCTGCTCTGGCATCGTCGAAGAGATTGCGCAGCTCGACGCCATCCGGCAGCAGGCCGCGGCGGCGCCACTCGGCACGGTGCGCGTCGTGATCCTCAGCGGTTCCAGGATCTACGGTGAGAACGCGGACGCGTGCACCGGCCGCAGCCATATCCCGCGCACGACGGAGCACGGCGATTGTGAAACCGCCGTCCAGATCGGGGATGAGCCGGCTGGCGAGTACGAGGTACTCAGCATCCGGCAGCACGGAACCGTCGCTGGCTCCGCTCATAGTCCTACTCCCACTCGATGGTCCCCGGCGGCTTGGACGTGACATCCAGCACCACACGGTTCACGTCGCGCACCGAGTTCGTGATGCGATTGGAGATCCTCGCCAGCACGTCGTACGGCAGGCGGGTCCAGTCGGCCGTCATCGCGTCTTCGCTGGAGACCGGGCGCAGCACGATCGGGTGTCCATAAGTGCGACCATCGCCCTGCACACCCACTGAGCGAACGTCGGCGAGCAGCACAACGGGGCACTGCCAGATCTCGCTGTCGAGACCAGCCTTGGTCAGCTCCTCGCGGGCGATGGCGTCGGCCTCGCGCAGAATCTCGAGACGGTCAGCGGTGACCTCACCCACGATGCGGATGCCGAGGCCTGGCCCCGGAAAGGGCTGCCGCCCGACGATCGCTTCGGGAAGACCCAGGTCACGGCCAATCTGGCGCACCTCGTCCTTGAAGAGGGTGCGCAGCGGCTCGATGAGCTCGAAGTCGAGGTCTTCCGGAAGACCGCCGACGTTGTGGTGCGACTTGATGTTCGCTGTTCCGGTGCCCCCACCGGACTCGACGACGTCAGGGTACAAAGTGCCCTGCACGAGGAACTTCACCGGCTCGCCGGAAGCCTTCGCTTCAGCGACGAGATCCAGCTGCACCTTCTCGAACGCCCGAATGAACTCACGGCCGATGATCTTGCGCTTCTGCTCTGGATCGCTGACGCCCTTTAGGTGGCCAAGGAATGTGTCTGCGGCATCCACCGTGATCAGGCGCACACCCGTGGATGCGACGTAGTCGTTCTCCACCTGCTCGCGCTCGCCCTTGCGCAGGAGACCGTGGTCGACGAAGACGGCGGTGAGCTGGTCACCAATCGCCTTGTGCACAAGCGCCGTCGAAACAGCCGAGTCAACGCCGCCGGACAGCGCCGAGATCACGCGAGCCGAGCCGACCTGCTCGCGGATGCGGGCGATCTGCTCTTCGATGACGTTGCCGCTGTTCCAGTCTGCGGAGAGGCCCGCAGCCTTGTGCAGGAAGTTCTCGATGACGGCCTGGCCGTGGTCGGAGTGCTTGACCTCGGGGTGCCACTGCACACCGTAGAAGCACTTCTCGGCACTGCCGAACGCGGCGACAGGAGTGTCCGCCGTGGATGCGAGCACCTCGAAGCCCTCGGGCGCCTTGGCGACCTGATCACCGTGACTCATCCACACGTTTTGGGTGTTCGGCAGTCCGCCGAGCAGCACGCCACCGTCGCCGGTGAGCGCAGCATCCGTCGCGCCGTACTCGCGAAGGCCAGTGTTCGCGACCTCGCCACCGAGTGCGCGCGCCATGACCTGGAAGCCGTAGCAGATGCCGAGAGTGGGGATGCCGAGATCGAAGATCGCGTTATCAAGCGCGGGTGCGCCCTCTTCGTAGACCGATGACGGCCCACCGGAGAGAATCAGTGCGACCGGGTTCTTCTCGCTGATCTCTGCAGCACTGACCGTGTGCGGCACGACCTCGCTGTAGACGCCGGCTTCGCGCACGCGGCGCGCGATGAGTTGTGCGTACTGGGCGCCGAAGTCGACGACAAGGACGGGACGCTGGGCGGTGTCGGCGCTCATCGCGCTGCCTCCTGGGATTGTGCAGATGCGGCTTCTGCAGCGATTGCTGCTTCGCGGGATACGAGATAGGCGTTGACCTCGCGCGAGACCTTGATCTCCATGACGAAGGAGAGGGCCGGGATGACACCACCGAGCGCGAGCGTGATGAAGCGGATGAACGACCAGCGCATCAGGCTCCACAGACGGAAGATGGCGAACAAGTAAAGAACGTAGAACCAGCCGTGCGCGACGAGGATCAGCAGTGAGAGGTTCGTGCCATCGCCCACCGAGATGAGTTCACAGCCCATGCCGCCCGGGACGAAGAGCGAATACCACTGGCATCCGTCCCCCACGATCACGTCGGCGAACCAGAGCAGACCACCCGATCCGCCGGCGAAGAGCTCGACGTGGATGGGGCTGTACTTCAGGATCATCTCGGTCAGCAGCAGAAGCAGCATGACGCCGGTGATGATCGACGCAACCTGGTAGAACTTCAGCGCCCCGCGGATCTTCGGGAAGGAGGCAGCTTTCGGTTCACGCATGAAGTCCATTCTACCCGGGGTCTGCAGCAGTCTCGGTCACGCGTAGGGCGATGGCCTGGTCGCGCTGACCAGGCCAGATTACGCGGATGCCGCTCGCGCTCAGCTGCAGGCCGAGCTGGGCGGTCAGCCGCACCCGGTGCCTTCCTCTGGGAGCGGGCTGCCCGATCCTGGTGAACCTGTCGAGGTGGCGCAGGTGGTCGCCACGCCACGAAGGCCGTCGGGATCACTCCCGACGGCCTTCATACTCACGCGAGCTGCGCTGCGTTTACTCGTCGGCGTTCTCGTCCACGCGGCGACGGCGACGGAACACCAGGAACCCGACACCGAGCAGCAGCAGGACTACTGCCATGACGATGTACGGGGTGGAATCCGCACCGGTCGTCGGCAGCTGACCGCTGCCACCGGGCGCCGCAGTGACGGTCAGCGTCGCAGTGGCTTCCGCGCCGTTCGGCTGAATCGCCGCGAGAGTGTGCTCGCCGGCCGCGGTATTCTTCGGCACGGTAATGGTGGTGCGGAACGTGCCGTCATCTGCGACGGTCACGGCACCGACCTGCACCGGCGTGGATCGCAGCTCCAGCACCAGCTCGAGGCCGGCGTCGAAACCTTCACCGCTGACGTCAACCGTGCCACCGGCTGCAACCGAGGTCGCCCCGAGAGTGATGTTGCCCGGAGCCGCAGGCGCATCAGCGAACTCGATCGGCACCTGCACGCTCGTACCCGACGCGGCGGTCGCGACGGTGAGCATTTGCGCGCCGAACACGTCCTCCGGAACGGTGAATGTCAGGCTGGCACGACCCGCTTCGTCGGTGGTGTCGACGATCGTGGAGTCGACGGCGCCAGTGGCGAGCACGGCGTCCCCCAGCGAGACGGTGGCGTCGCCCGGTTCTGCTTCTCCGCCGCTGAACGCCAGCGATGAGAGGTCGATTGTGACCTCTTCACCGGCGCTGAATCCGTCGGCGTCCGCTGCGCTCACCGTCACACCAACCGCGCGCTGTGCGAGGTCAGGCGTCGCGGTGCCGTTGGCGTCGAACCACTCCACCATCGAGGAGAGGTCGATCTTGCCGGTATCCGCCCTGTTCGTGCCTTCAGCCAGTGTGAAGAAGTTATCTCCACCCGTCGCGAGGAACGAGTTCGCCGCCACGAGGTATGACGCCGCTAGGTCGATCGCCTCGCCGTTCAACGTGATCGAGGTGATCCGCTCCCCTGCCGCTGCCGTCGGGTCATAGGTGTACTGCAGACCCTCCGAGACGCCGAGCTTCAGGAACGGACGACTCGAATCCGCCGGCTGCCACTGCTCCTCCAGCACGCTCTTCAGCTGCGCACCGGTGAGGTCGAGCGTGACGAGCGTGTTGGCGAATGGTTGCACCGTCGCCGCTTCGCGGAACGTCACATTGCCGTCGGCGTCGTTTCCTCCAGACGAGGCGAAGGTCAGGTCTGCACGGATACCACCGGGGTTCATCAACGCGATGTCTGCCCCGGTCGACCACTTGTGCACATCGGCGACGAAGTTGCCGACTGTAGATTCGCCACCGCGGTTCTCTGAACCGTCGCTCTGACGTGCCCGGTTGAAGTCGGCGGTGATCTCACCCACCGGCTCAGCTCCCAGCACGTCCGCCTCGGCGGTTGCCGCATCAACGATGTCTTGCACACTCTGAACCGCGGGGTACAGCGCGACGTCGTCTTCGGTGAGTGGCTTGATCTCGTTGGTGATCGAGATCAGTTCCTTCGACTTTGCGTCGACCTGCAGGTTCATCAGCCCGAAGTTCTCACCGTACTGACCCGCCGAAACGACCGGGCGGCCGTCGATGACGTGGTTGTATGCGAGGTGCGTGTGCGCGGAGACGATCGCGCTCACACTGTCATCGACACCGGCGACGATCTCGCCGAGTGCAGATTCCGGTGTGATGCTGGCGATGTCGGTCGAGGTCGCACCCTCATGCACAAGGAGAATCAGCACGTCGGCTTCGCCGTTCGTGGCATCCCCGTCGGTGAGATCGTCGGCGACGGCATTCACCGAGTCGACGATGCTGCGCACCTCGAGATCGGCGATACCCTCCGGCGAGACCAGCGAGCCGAGCTCCTCCGTCACGGCGCCGATGAAGCCGACATTCACGCCGTCCATCTCGGTCACCCATGCCGGAGCGAGGGCGGTCTCACCGGTCTCGGTGACGAACACGTTCGAGGAGATGTACTCCCAGTCCGCACGGTCCTGCACGCGGTCGCGCAGGTCTTCCCAGCCCTGGTCGAACTCGTGGTTTCCGGCTGCGCTCACATCGAGCCCTGCCGCGTTGAGCGCATCAATCGTCGGGTTGTCATCAGCGATGAACGAGGTGAAGGTGGATGCGCCGATGAGGTCACCGGCCGCCGCGAACACCGTGTTCGGGTTCGCGTCGCGCACGGTCTGCACCGCTCCGGCAAGAACCGCAGCACCGGCAGATGCACGATCCGCCTCGATGCGACCGTGGAAGTCGTTGATCGTGACGATGTCGATACTCACCGGCGGAATCTCACTGGAGACTCCGACGATCACCGGGTCATGGTCGCTGGATCGGAACGGCGTGCCGGACTCGGCAGCACCGAAGGCATATCCGCGGTCGCTCCACTCCGGAGAGTTGATCGTCCAGACGCCGGTGCCGGTGACCGACGCAGCGAGCGATGGCGAGGCGATCGCGTGGTCGAGCGAGCCGAGCTCGCCGTCGTACGTGTACGTGTACTGGCCTGCGGCGTGCGCCGGCACGAGGTCGGTCCAACCCGCCTGGGCGAAGACGTTGATCGGGTCTTCCTGCGCGTACGCATTGAAGTCGCCGAGCAGCAGGATGTCATCGCTGCCGCTGGTCTCTGCCAACGTCTGCGTGAAGCCGAGCAGCGAGTTCGCCTGCGCGACGCGGTCGGAGTTGAAGAACCCCTGGCCGTCAGCGGGCTCATCTCCACCGTCTTCCGGCGGTGACTTCGACTTGAAGTGGTTGGCGACGACCGAGACGAGCTTGCCGTCGATGTCGAAGGTCTGCGCGATGGGCTCGCGCGCGTTACCCCACACGGTCTCATCGACGACGGTGGCGCTGTCGCCGACCGGGGTGACGGCATCCGTCTTGTAGATGATCGCGTTGGTGATGACATCCGTCGTGGCGGTGTCGACGAGCGCGGCCGGAGTCGGCACGTACGCCCACACGTCCGCACCTGCCGCGGAGTTGAGTCCCGCGACCAGGTCAGCGACGGCGGTGTCCACCGGCTTGCCGAAGTGAATCGAGTTCTCGATCTCCATCAGCGCGACGACGTCTGCCCCCAGCCCGTTGATCGCGGTGACGATCTTGGATTTCTGGATCGCGAACTTCTCGGAGTTCGCCGCGCCACGGGCTTCCGAATTCTCGCTGCCCAGGGTCGTGAAGTAGTTGAAGACGTTGAATGCTGCGATCTGCGCATCGCCGCCGACTTCGGGGGCCGCATCGCTGCGCGGATTCTCGGCTGTGAACGTCGCCTTGTACATCGCGCCGCTGGAGTCGTCGATTGCCATCACCGGCTGCAGCCGCCAGTCGTCGAAGCCGTACTGCAGCACATAACCGGTCTCTGCGAACGCGACGAGGTCGCCGTTGCGCACGGTCGTGCCGGTTGTGAAGTACGGTTGCTCGCCCGGGTGCGCGTTGCTGACGACCTGCGAGTTCCAGCCATCGTCGAGCAGGATGCGCTCGGCACGGTTCTCATCGGCGATCGCGTCGGCATCGGTGCCGGGACGAGTGGTCTCGGTGCTCTTGACGTTCAGCTCGCCAGGGTTCAGCCAGAGCGTGCCGAAGTTGTAAAGCTGATGGCTGGATGCCAGCCGGTAGGTGCCGGTGGGCGCCACCAGCATGTTCTCGTAGGCCTCGCGGTCTGCACCGATGACGGTATCGGGAAGCGGGGTGACAGCAGGAACGCCGACTCCCGCAGTGATCACGGCGACTTCTTGCTCCGTCGAGGGCGAGATCTGGGTCTGTCCGAAGTTCTCGGTGACGATGCCGGTAACCGAGACGAGATCGCCGATCTCCAGCGTGGGGGCCAGCAGGTCAAGGAATACGAAGATGCCGTCGGATGCTCCGGGTGTGGCATCCGTGTCTCCACCGCTGCCCGCGGTCTGGATGGAGATTCCTTTGTAGCCGCCGACGCGGTAGTCGCCGGTGACGATGCCCTCGACGGTGACGTTCTGACCTGCCAATGGCGACGACGCACCCGTGCCTTGCACTTCGGCGATGGTCTGCTCGGCCCCGTAGGCCGGGGCGACCACCAGCCCGCCGAAGGCGAGCGCTGCAGTCGCGGTGGCGGCGAGTGCCGCAAGGCGTCCTCGTCGGTGTGGGTGGGACGATCCGATGCGTTGCACTGCACCGACAGGGACGGACATCATTCGGTGGTTCTCCTCGACGTCGACAGGAAAGACTTCGCACGCCATCGTGAGGCACACGAAGAGGCAACACCGCAGTCGCACGTCAGCGTGTGAAAGAGGCGCCCGATTGTGAGCCTATGGCTAACCGCCGACATCCTCAATGGTCTTCTCCGATTGGCGTGATCTGCCACGGTGGCGAGCGTGCGCACGACGAAGGCCGCCGGGATCACTCCCGACGGCCTCCTGCTCAGTCCAGCCTCAGAACCAGCCGCCGATGATGTCCCACAGCCAGTCGAGGATGTCGCGCACGATGCCGCCGACCTTGCCGCGGTTGACGGTGACGGTACCGGTGGCCTGATCACCGTCCTCTTGGGCGACGATGACCGTGTGCTTTCCGGCATCCGCGCTCTTCGGGACCGTGACCGCACTGGTGAAGGTGCCGTCCTCGTTCACCGAAGCGGTACCCAGCTCGAGGATCTTGCCCTTCCTCGACTCGAGCGTAATTGTCACGATCTCACCGGGCTCGAAGTCGACGCCGGTCACCGTGAGCTTCTTGCCCGCGCTCACCGTCTTCGCGGCGACCTCGATGGTGCCGATGAACTCTCCTCCGCCAATCTCACCGGTGACAGTGAACGGCACCTGGACGCTCGTCTCCCCGGCGATCACGGTGAGCTGCTGCTCGCCGATCACGCCATCCGGAACCGCGAACGTCAGGCTCGCGCGTCCGACCTCGTCGGTGGTGTCGAGGATGGCCGCATCGATCGCGCCCGTGGCGAGTGCGATGTTGCCGAGCGAAACCGAGACCTCGGCCGGCACTGTCTCGCCCGCGCTGAACGCCAGCGAGGAGAGATCGATCGTGACCTGATCGCCGGCACTGTAGCCGTCGGTATCCGGTGCGCTCAGCGTCACACCGACCGCGCGCTGTGCGAGATCGGTCGTCGCCGTGCCGTTGGCGTCGAACCAGTCGACCATCGACGCGAGGTCGATCTTGCCGGTGTCAGCCTTGTTCGTGCCCTCGGCGAAGGTGAAGAAGTTGTCTCCACCCGCTGCGAGGAACGAGTTCGCGGCGACGAGGTACGACGCCGCAAGGTCGATCGGCTCACCGTTCAGGGTGATCGAGGTGATCCGCTCCCCTGCCTCTGCCGTCGGGTCATAGGTGTATTGCAGGCCCTCCGAGACGCCGAGCTTCAGGAATGGACGACTTGACCCTTCCGGTTGCCACTGCTCCTCCAGCACGCTCTTCAGCTGCGCACCGGTGAGGTCAAGCGTGACGAGCGTGTTGGCGAACGGCTGCACCGTCGCCGCTTCGCGGAATGTCACGTTGCCGTCGGCGTCGGATGCTCCGGACGAGGCGTACGCGAGGTTCGCGCGGATGCCGCCCGGGTTCATGATCGCGATCTCCGCACCCGTCGCCCACTTGTGCACGTCGGCGACGAAGTTTCCGATCGTCGATTCGCCACCGCGGTTCTCCGAACCGTCACTCTGACGCGCCCGGTTGAAGTCACCAGTGATCGCACCGACCGGCTCCGCGCCCAGCACGTCCGCCTCGACCTTGGCCGCGTCGACGATCTTCTGCACGTCACCGTCGGCGTCGTAGAGCGGCGTGACGGTGACCTTACCGGTGACCGGGTCCTTCTCCGACTTCGTGAGCGGCTTGATCTCGTTGGTGATCGAAATGAGCTCCTTCGACTCGGGATCGACCTGCAGGTTCATCAGCCCGAAGTTCTCGCCGTACTGGCCCGCCGAAATGACCGGGCGGCCGTCGACGACGTGGTTGTATGCGAGGTGCGTGTGCGCGGAGACGATCGCGCTCACACTGTCATCGACACCGGCGACGATCTCGCCGAGTGCAGATTCCGGTGTAATGCTGGCGATGTCGGTCGAGGTCGCACCCTCATGCACAAGGAGAATCAGCACGTCGGCTTCGCCGTTCGTGGCATCCCCATCGGTGAGATCGTCGGCGACGGCATTCACCGAATCAACGATGCTGCGCACCTCGAGATCGGCGATACCCTCCGGCGAGACCAGCGAGCCAAGCTCCTCCGTCACGGCGCCGATGAAACCGACATTCACGCCGTCCATCTCAGTCACCCACGCCGGAGCAAGAGCGGTCTCACCGGTCTCGGTGACGAACACGTTCGAGGAGATGTACTCCCAGTCCGCACGATCCTGCACACGACCCTCCAGGTCTTCCCAGCCCTGGTCGAACTCGTGGTTTCCGGCTGCGCTCACATCGAGCCCTGCCGCGTTCAGCGCATCAATCGTCGGGTTGTCATCGGCAATGAACGAGGTGAAGGTGGATGCTCCGATGAGGTCACCGGCCGCAGCGAACACCGTGTTCGCGTTCGCATCACGCACCGATTGCACGGCGCCCGCGAGAACCGCAGCACCCGCCGCGACGCCGTCGGCCTCGATCCTTCCGTGGAAGTCGTTGATCGTGACGATGTCGATGCTCACCGGCGGGATCTCGCTGGAGACGCCGACGATCACAGGGTCATGGTCGCTGGATCGGAAGGGCGTGCCCGCCTCGACCGCGCCGAACGCGTAGCCACGGTCGCTCCACTCTGCGGAGTTGATGCCCCACACGCCGGTGCCGGTCACCGATTGGGCGAGCGATGGCGAGGCGATCGCGTGATCGAGTGAGCCGAGCTCACCGTCGAACGTGTACGTGTAACCGGCATCGGCGGCAGGCACCAGGTCGGTCCAACCGGCCTGCGCGAACACATCGATCGGGTCTTCCATGCTGTACCCGTTGAAGTCGCCGAGCAGCAGGATGTCCTCGCTGCCGCTGGTCTCTGCCAACGTCTCGGTGAAGGCCAGCAGCGACTGCGCCTGCTTCACGCGGTCGGCGTTGAAGTGGCCCTGGCCATCCGCGGGCTCCGCGCCGTCACCAGATTTTGACTTGAAGTGGTTGGCGACGACCGAAACGGTCTTTCCGTCGATATCGAAGGCCTGTGCGATCGGCTCGCGGGCGTTTCCCCACACCGTCTCGTCGACCACTGTGGTGCTGTCTCCCACCGGGGTGACGGCATCCGTCTTGTAGATGATCGCATTGGTGATCACGTCGGTGTCGGTGGTCAGTAGCGCAGCCGGAGTCGGCACGTACGCCCAGACGTCAGATCCGGCATCTTCGTTGAGCCCTGCGACCAGATCCGCGACAGCCGTATCGACGGGCTTGCCGAAGTGGATGGAGTTCTCGATCTCCATAAGCGCCACGATCTCGGCATCCAGACCGTTGATCGCGGTGACGATCTTCGACTTCTGGATCTCGAACAGCGCGGCCGTCTTGGCGCCTCGCGCGTTACTGCTCTCGCTCTGCAACGTCGTGAAGTAGTTGAAGACGTTGAACGCTGCGATCTGCGCATCGCCGCCAACCTCTGGGGCTGCATCCGTACGCGGGTTCTCGGTCGTGAACGTCGCCTTGTACGTCGCGTCGCTCGCGTCGTCGATCGCGATGACTGGCTGTAGGCGCCAGTCGTCAAAGCCGTACTGCAGCACATAGCCGGTCTCAGCGAAGTCGACGACATCACCGTTTCGCACCGTGGTGTCGGTGGTGAAGTAGGGCTGCTCGCCGGTGTGCGCTCCGCTGGTGACCTGCGAGTTCCAGCCGTCATCGAGGAGGATGCGATCCGCACGGTTCGCGCTCGCGATGGCGTCAGCATCGGGTCCGGGACGGGTCGTCTCGGTGCTCTTGACGTTCAGCTCGCCCGGGTTCAGCCAGAGCGTGCCGAAGTTGTAAAGCTGGTGGCTGGATGCCAGGCGGTAAGTGCCGCTGGGAGCCACGAGCATATTCTCGTAGGCCTCGCGGTCGGCACCGACCACGGTTTCCGGCAGCGGAGTGGCTGCAGGAACGCCGAAGCCAGTGGTGATGACGTCGACGGATGCCGGAGAGATCTGCGTTTGGCCGAAGTACTCGCTGACGGCGCCGGTGACCGAGACCAGGTCACCGATCGCGAGTGTCGGAGTGAGGTTGTCCAGGAACACGAAGACGCCATCGGATGCTCCGGGGGTGGCATCCGTGTCTCCACCGCTGCCCGCGGTCTGGATCGAGATTCCCTTGTAGCCGCCGACGCGGTAGTCACCGGTGACAATACCCTCGACGATCACGGTCTGGCCGTTCAGCGGCGAGACATCGGAAGTGCCCTGCACCTCAGCGATCGACACCGCAACCGGGTCGGTGCCCGGATCGGGGTCGGGGTCCGGGTCCGGGTCCGGATCTGTGGCGCCGGAGCCTTGCGGGGTGATCGTGGCAGACAGGGTGAAGTCTGTGCTGTTGTCGTCGGTGTCGACGCCGTCGGTGCGATTCAGCGACTTCACATCGGTGTTGCCAGCCGGCGGTGTCGCTGCGGCAGTTTCGAACGTGTTCGAGGTGCCGTAGCCGAGAAGGTCGACGACGCCGTCGAAGCCTGCGACCGACCCAGGGGTGAGATTGACGGCGGCGGTGCCCTCGACGAGCGCAAGCGTACCGTTGGTGCCGCTCGGAGTCAGAGTGGTGATGGCATCCGGGTTCGGCAGTTCGGCGCCGTTCGCACCGTTGCTGTTGCCCTGCACCAAGAAGTAGCCGCCTGCCGGAACGACGCCGGTGAGCGCTGCGACCCCGTTGAAGTTGCCGGTTCCCGTCGCGGAGCGGTACTGCAGCGACAGCCCGTCGAGAGTGATCGGAGCCGAAGTCGGATTGTAGAGCTCGACGAACTTGTTCTTGAACGCAGCACCCGTGCTCCCCCCAGAGAGATACGCCTCGTTGATGACCAGGCCCGTGCCTGACGCATTGGCGAAGGCGGGCGTTGCGATCAGGGCGCTGGCGCCGAGAGCAACAACGCACGTTGCAGCAAGGGTGCCGATGCGGCCCCTGCCTCTACTGTGCGAAACAGAAGCCCGGAGGTTCCTGCCGTCTGGGGCTGACATCATCGGTGACTCTCCTCGTCGACACGAACGGCAGCTCTCGTGAAACTGCCGATGTGGGCGCTCACAGCGCACGCACATGTTCGTGAGCATACTGAGCGGATCCGACACTCTCAATGGTGTTTGCCGATCAGTAACCCGAGCGTCATCCTTGACGTCAGGAAGCGACGGCTGCGCGTTCCTCGAACTCTTCGACTTCGATCTCCCAGCGGTCCTTCGCCAGGCGATACCAGATGTAGAAAGCGAAGCCGGCGAAGACGGCCCATTCGATGGCATAGAAGACGTTCAGCCAGTTGACCGTTGCGAGCTCTTCCGGAGCGGGCGAGACGATGTCGACCAGCCCCTCCGAAGCATCCACTGAAGCAAGATACGGACGGTACACCGACAGTTCCTCGATGTCATGCCACTGGCTCAGCAGCATCGCCGGGGACATCCGGGTCATCGCCAGCGGATCGTCCGTGGTCGGCAGCGACGGGCCCTCGTCAGAGATGACGCGACCTGTGATCGTCGCCTTCGTCCCTGCGGCATCCTTCTCGAGAGCGGATGCCGCGGCATCCGCAGTTTCACGATCTGGTGCCCATCCGACAGCGACGGCGATCGAGGTGCGCTCGGCGACGCGCAGCTGACCGGTCACCCAGTAACCCTCGGCATTGTCATTGAAGCGCGATGAGACGACCAGGAAGTCGTCAGCGACCCAGGTGCCGGTGGTCTCCACTCGCTGGCCGACGTATGGCTCGGGGAGATACTGGCCCGGAGATACGACATCGGCGAGCGGACGCACGTCTTCCGTGATCCCCACTGGAGCGGGGTCGGTGTTGATGGCACGTTCGAGCTGCCATTGGCCGAGGAAAGCGAAGACGCCAGCGACCACGAGGCAGGCGAGGAGTACGCCAATCCAGCGTCCGCGCAGCATGACCTCACGAAGGGTCGGCGGGAACTCCTGTGGAATCGTCACGTGCTGTGCGCGCCCGTCAGGACAGGTGGTAGGGAGCGAGTACGACCTCTACCCGCTGGAACTCCTTGAGATCGGAGTATCCAGTGGTGGCCATGGACTTGCGGAGAGCCCCGATCAGGTTGGCTGTGCCGTCGGCGACAGGAGCCGGCCCGTACAGGATCTCTTCGAGCGTCGCGATGCCAGGGGTCTCAACGCGGCGGCCACGCGGAAGCTGCGGGTGGTGCGCCTCAGGACCCCAGTGGAAGCCACGGCCGGGTGCATCCGTTGCGCGTGCGAGCGCGACGCCCAGCATCACAGCATCCGCGCCCATAGCAAGCGCCTTGACGATGTCACCAGACGTGCCGACGCCACCATCAGCGATGACGTGAACGTAGCGTCCGCCAGACTCGTCGAGGTAGTCGCGACGCGCAGCGGCAACGTCCGAAACAGCAGTGGCCATCGGCGCGTGGATGCCGAGAGTCACGCGAGTGGTGGACGCTGCTCCCCCACCAAAGCCGACAAGCACACCGGCCGCGCCTGTGCGCATCAGGTGCAGGGCTGTCGTGTAGGTGGCAGCGCCACCGACGATGACGGGAACGTCGAGGTCGTAAATGAACTTCTTCAGATTCAGCGGCTCGGCGACGCTGGAGACATGCTCAGCCGAGACGGTTGTGCCGCGAATGACGAACAGGTCTACGCCCGCGGCGGCCACGGTGTCGTAGAGCTCCTGAGTGCGCTGCGGCGTAAGGGAGCCTGCGACCGTGACGCCGCCTTCCCGGATCTCCGCGAGTCGCGACTTGATGAGCTCCGGTTTGATCGGCTCGGAGTACAGCTCCTGCATCCGCACTGTCGCCTTGGCGTCGGGAAGCTCAGCGATCTCTGCCAGCAGCGGCTCCGGGTTCTCGTAGCGAGTCCACAGGCCTTCGAGGTCGAGCACGCCGATGCCGCCGAGTTTGCCGAGCGCGATTGCCGTCTGAGGACTGACCACAGAGTCCATCGGTGCACCGATGATCGGAGTATCGAACTGGTAGGCGTCAATCGTCCACGCAGTTGAAACATCCTCGGGGTTACGAGTCCGCCGCGACGGTACCACCGCGATGTCGTCGAACGTGTACGCGCGACGTGCGCGCTTGCCTCGGCCGATTTCGATGTCCATGCTCACCAGACCAGCCTACCTGCCATCGGCAATGTGCTTCCCGCGTGCGCGGCGTACACACCGGCGTTCATCGTGCACGAACAACCCGTCTCTCGTCCCAGGCGAATCCGATCAGGCGAGAGCACCGGAGGTAGGGACCGGCCGGGAGAAGATGTCGAGGACGGGGCAGTGCGCGTCGACGACCTGGCGCAGATTCTCATACTGCTCGGCGGTGTCAGGGCCGGTGATGTCGACCTTCACCCGCACGTCGTGAAAGCCCGCCCGCCCTGACTCGTCGATCCCGAAAAGCTTGCGCACGTCCAGGTCACCCTCGGCGGTGATTTCGATCTCATCGATGGTCAGGCCCAGCGCCTGCGCATAGAGGCGGAAGACCACGACCTGACAGGACACGAGCGCGCCGAGCGCGTACTCGACAGGGCTCGCGGCCGCATCATCTCCGGCGAGCGCACCGGGCTCATCGACGAGGAAACGGTGCGTGCCCGCCTGAATCTCGGTCGCGACCGAGCCGATCCCACGGCCGACGACCTTGTACGTGAGTTCGGCGTTCTTGGCGTCGCGAGCGATGCGTTCGTTCCACGTCGTTCCCGCCTCGGTGAGGCGCTGCGCCCGCTCGGCTGCGGTGACGTCAGTGACGGATGCGATCTGGTCCTGAAGAAGAGTCATGACGCGACGGTAGCGAGCGAGTGCGCTCACTCGCACCTCCTATGTCATTCGAGGTCATGGGAGGTCATCGACAGTCATCGACGGCGACATTGTGGTCGCGCCGATCGGTCATCGGTCAAGCTGCGTAGCGTCCTGAGGCGATCGCACGTGCGCGCTTCTTCTCCGCCTCCTCCTCGCGGTTCTTGGGCGGTGTCGTGGCGACGAGATCGGCGAGCAGATGCTGCGTCACGTGCGCGATCTCGGCGACGGCGTGATCGAAGGCTTCCTGGTTCGCCTTCGATGGCTTCGTCGCCCCCGCGATCTTCCGCACGTACTGCAACGCCGCTGCCTGCACTTCATCTGAAGTCGCGGCTGGCTCGAAATTGTGAAGGGTATGGATGTTCCGGCACATACCGGCACGCTACGCCGCACTTCGGACACGCGAAAGGGGCGGATGCTGCGGCATCCGCCCCTTTCGCAGATCGAACTACTTCTTGTAGTTGGGCGCCTCTACGACGATCTGCACGTCGTGCGGGTGCGATTCCTTGAGCCCGGCAGCGGTAATGCGCACGAACTTGCCGCGTGTCTTGAGCTCCTCGATGGTGCGAGCACCGACGTAGAACATCGACTGCCGCAGTCCTCCGACGAGCTGGTATGAGACGGCCGACACCGGGCCGCGGTACGGAACCTGACCCTCGATGCCCTCCGGGATGAGCTTGTCATCACTCGGCACGTCTGCCTGGAAGTAGCGGTCCTTCGAGTACGAGGTCTGCTTGCCACGGGTCTGCATCGCACCGAGCGAGCCCATGCCGCGGTACTGCTTGAACTGCTTGCCGGCCTGGAAGACGATCTCGCCAGGAGACTCGTCGGTTCCGGCGAGGAGCGAGCCGAGCATGACGGCATCCGCACCGGCGACGAGCGCTTTGGCGATGTCGCCCGAGTACTGCAGACCGCCGTCGGCGATCACCGGCACACCGGCGGGACGAGCTGCGAGGGATGCCTCGTAGACGGCAGTCACCTGCGGCACACCGACACCAGCAACGACGCGCGTGGTGCAGATGGAACCGGGGCCAACACCGACCTTCACGGCATCCACGCCCGCATCGATCAACGCCTGGGCGCCCTCACGCGTTGCGACGTTGCCGCCCATGATGTCGATGTGCTCGAACGTCGGGTCGGCCTTCAGCCGCTGAACGAGGTCGATGACGCCCTGGGACTGGCCGTTCGCGGTATCCACGACGAGTAGGTCGACGCCGGCATCGCGCAGCGCCTCGGCACGCTCCCACGCGTCACCGAAGAATCCGATCGCGGCGCCGACGCGCAGGCGACCCTGCTCATCCTTCGTGGCCAGCGGATACTTCTCGCTCTTGTCGAAGTCTTTGATGGTGATGAGGCCGGCGAGCTTGCCGTTGTCATCGATCAGCGGCAGCTTCTCGACCCGGTGCTTCGCGAACAGCGCGATGACGTCACCCGCGGCGACACCCACCGACGCAGTGACGAGGTTCTCGCGGGTCATGACGTCCTTGACGAACGTCGTCTGCCGCTCACGCCCGGAGACGAAGCGCATATCGCGGTTCGTGATGATGCCGACGAGGTGACCATCGGGATCGACGACCGGCAGACCAGAGATACGGTACTTCGCGCAGAGTTCGTCGACCTCTTCGACCGTGGCCTCGATGGTCGTCGTGATCGGATCGGTGATCATGCCGGATTCGCTGCGCTTGACACGGTCAACGTGTGTGGCCTGGTCGGCGATCGAAAGATTGCGATGAAGGATGCCGATGCCGCCCTCGCGCGCCATCGCGATCGCCATGCGGCTCTCGGTGACGGTGTCCATCGCGCTGGAAAGCAGCGGGGTTGCGACCGAGATGCGGCGGGTGATCCGAGACGAGGTGTCAGCCTCGCTGGGGATCACGTCGGTATGGCCGGGAAGAAGCAGCACATCGTCGTAGGTGAGTCCGACGAAACCGAAGGGATCGTGCTGTTCCATGAAATCTCCTCGTGCAGGCGCGTAGCGGTGTACCAATTCTAAGCGTGCAGAGCCTCCAAAAATTCCCCATCAACGCGCCACCGTTTGATAACAACACACCGGACACTGGTCAGAAACGAAGCCGACACATTACGCTCATAACGTCGTTCATCATCGCCGATGCGACCCGAAGCGTCGGCACCCATGGGACGACAAGGGAGGTTTCGTGGAACTGACGACTAGCCACAAGCGTCGAACGGTGCCCTGGATCATCGCGCTGATGAGCGCGTTACTGGCAGCAACGATGCTGTTCATGGCTGCACCAGCGGCATTCGCTGAGAGTGATGACAGCGGCACCAATGAGACATCAACCGCGGACAGCGATGAGGGCGCTGACGAGCAGGAGGTGACCGACTACTTCTTCGCTGGCGTGATTCGCTTCAACACGGACCCCCTTCCCGATGTGGCTGTCTCCATCGAGGGCAACGGCTTCGAGGCAGCGACCACAACGGACGAGAGCGGTCGTTGGACGCTGTACGTGCCGGAGAAGGACACCTACACGCTGACGGTCGACGAATCGACCCTCCCCGATGGTGTGATCGTCGAAGGTGACTCCGCCTCGCAGGAGGTGGAATTCGGTCTCACGAACCGCGTCGTCATCAACCTCTTCCTCGGTGAAGGTGTGCGAGAGACGACGAGTTTCATCGACCAACTCGTCGAACGGATCATCAACGGCCTCAACTTCGGGCTTCTGCTCGCACTTGCCGCGATCGGCGTCTCGCTGATCTTCGGCACCATGAACCTGACGAACTTCGCTCACGCCGAGATGGTCACGTTCGGCGCGGTGATGGCCGTGGTCTTCGGCGTCACCTTGGCCGTGCCGATGTGGCTGACCATTCCGCTCGTCGTGATCTGTGGTGGACTATTCGGCCTCCTGATGGATGTCGGATTGTGGAAGCCGCTGCGAAAACGAGGCATGGGCATCATTCCGCTCATGATCGTCAGTATCGGTTTCTCCTTCGCGCTGCGCTACATCTTCCTCTTCTACTTCGGCGGCAGCACCGTGCAGCTGCCGAACGCGGGGGCACCGAAGATCACGATCTGGGGCCCGATCAGGCTCAGCGTCATCGACATGATGTCGATGAGCATCAGTGTGGTCGTCCTCATCGCCGTCGCGTTCTGGCTGCTGAAGACCCGCACCGGTAAGGCGACACGAGCGATCTCCGACAACCCCACGCTCGCTGCGGCATCCGGCATCAACGTCGACCGGGTGATCCGAATCGTATGGATCCTGGCATCCGCGCTCGCCGCGCTCGGTGGCATTCTGTGGGCGTACTTCCGCCCCGGCGTGCGCTGGGACATGGGCGTGCACATCCTGCTGCTCATCTTTGCCGCGGTCTGCCTCGGCGGACTCGGCACGGCCTTCGGCGCACTGATCGGCTCGATCATCGTCGGCCTCCTCGTTGAGGTCTCGACACTCTGGCTACCTTCCGACCTCAAGTATGTCGGGGCACTGGCCGTCCTTATTCTGGTGCTGCTGTTCCGACCACAGGGCATCCTCGGTCGTAAAGAGAGGATTGGTTGACGATGGACTGGGGAGCAATTTTCAGCAACACGGCAACATGGATTCTGAGCCCGACCACGATCGCTTACGCGATCGCTGCCACCGGACTCGCTGTGCACTTCGGCTACGCCGGACTGCTCAACTTCGGCATGGCCGGATTCATGGCAATCGGCGCGTACAGCTACGCGATCTCGATCCTCTCGTTCGGCCTCCCGTGGTGGGTGGGCATCATCGTCGGCATGGTGATGTCGACCGTGTTCGCCTTCATCCTTGGCATCCCGACACTGCGGCTGCGGGCGGACTATCTCGCGATCGCAACCATCGCAGCAGCCGAGATCGTGCGTCTGCTGTTCACCTCGACCGCGTTCGAGGAGCACACCAACGCGGCCGATGGGCTCGGCGGTTACCACGCCGGATTCCGCGATGCGAACCCCTTCCCGGAGGGCACCTACGGCTTTGGTCCGTGGACGTACAACGCCAGCCAGCTCTGGGTGCGCGTGTTCGGACTTCTCGTCCTCGCCGTCTGCATCTACCTGGTGTGGGCATTGATGCGCAGCCCGTGGGGTCGCGTGCTCAAGGGCATCCGTGAAGACGAGGATGCCGTGCGCTCGCTCGGTAAAAACGTCTTCTCGTACAAGATGCAGGCGCTGGTGATCGGTGGAATCATGGGCGGGCTCGGCGGAGCGGTCTTCGCGCTCCCCTCCGCTGTGGTGCCGGCGAGTTATACGACGTCGCTGACGTTCTTCCTGTGGACGATCCTGCTACTCGGTGGGGCGGCGACTGTGTTCGGCCCGGCGTTGGGCGCCGTGATCTTCTGGGTTCTCATGGCGTTCCTGGAAGGCGTACTGCCGAGCCTGGCAGCGGAGGGAATCCTACCCATGACGGCAATCCAGGCGGCCACCCTCCGCTTCGTGATCGTCGGAGTCGCGCTCATGCTGCTGGTCATCTTCCGGCCGCAAGGGCTCCTCGGAAACAAGAGGGAGCTGACCTTTGTCAAATAACACTGCAGACAACACGTCCGCCGAAAGCACGGCGCCGAACACCGGGCGCATCAAGACAACAGGTCTTCACAAAGGTGAAATCGAGGTCGGTTGCGAGAAGGTCGACCCGATCCTCATCGCCGACAACGTGACGCGTCGCTTCGGCGGTCTCACCGCCGTGGATGTCGAGCACCTGGAGATTCCGCGCCACGCGATCACCGCACTGATCGGGCCGAACGGTGCCGGCAAGACGACACTGTTCAACCTGCTGTGTGGGTTCGACAAGCCGAACTCGGGCAAGTGGAGCTTTGACGGTCACCAGCTGTCGGGCATCCCGTCGTTCAAGGTGGCGCGAATGGGGCAGGTGCGCACGTTCCAGCTCACCAAGGCGCTTTCGCTGCTGACGGTGCTCGAGAACATGAAGCTCGGGGCACCGAACCAGAAGGGTGAGGGATTCCTTCCCAGCTTGATCCCCGCGATCTGGCGCAAGCAGGACACGGAGCTCGAGGCGAAGGCGATGGACCTTCTCACGCGGTTCAAGCTCGATGCCAAGGCGCAGGACTATGCGGCCAGCCTCTCCGGTGGCCAGCGCAAGCTCCTGGAGATGGCACGCGCGCTCATGCGAGACCCGAACCTGGTGATGCTCGACGAGCCGATGGCCGGCGTCAACCCGGCCCTGACTCAGTCGCTGTTGGATCACATCCTCGACCTCAAGGAACTCGGCATGACCGTGCTCTTCGTCGAGCACGATATGAACATGGTGCGTCACATCGCCGACTGGGTCGTGGTGATGGCCGAGGGCCGTGTCGTCGCGGAGGGACCTCCTGACCAGGTGATGCAGAACCAGGCCGTGATCGACGCCTACCTCGGCAGCCACCAGGACGTCGACCTCGGCGTCGTCACCGGGCGTTATTCCGGCGAGCTCGACGAGTCAGCTGCGGAGATGCTTGAGGAGATCCGCGAAGAGCACGAAGCCGCGATCCAGAGCTCAGAGGAGGACAAGGCATGAGCACTCCCGTAACCGTCGAGCCGCAGGGCACGGCACGCACGTCGGAGATCGTGGTCGAGGTCAAGGGCCTGACGGCCGGCTATCTGCCAGGCGTGGACATCCTCAACGACACCAACCTCATCGCGTCGAAGGGCGAGTTGATCGGCATCATCGGACCGAACGGCGCCGGCAAGTCGACGCTGCTGAAAGCGATCTTCGGGCAGGTGAAGGTGCGTGGTGGCGATATCCATGTCAATGGCGAGAGCATCCTCGGACTCAAGGCAAACGAGCTCGTGCAGCGTGGTGTCGGATTCGTCCCCCAGACGAATAACGTCTTCCCCTCGCTGACCATCGAGGAAAACCTGCAGATGGGCATCATCCAGCGCCCGAAGGCGTACCGTGAGCGGCTGGAGTTCGTCACCGGAATCTTCGCCGAGCTGGGCTCACGCCTGAAGCAGAGGGCAGGATCCCTGTCAGGCGGTGAGCGACAGATGGTCGCGATGTCGCGCGCGTTGATGATGGATCCGTCTGTGCTGCTGCTCGACGAGCCGTCTGCCGGTCTTTCGCCGGTCAGACAGGATGATGCGTTCATCCGTGTTTCGGACATCAACAAGGCAGGCGTCACGACGATCATGGTCGAGCAGAATGCACGACGCTGTCTGCAGATCTGCGACCGCGGGTACGTGCTCGATCAGGGCCACGACGCCTACACCGGCACTGGCCGCGAGCTACTGAACGACCCCAAGGTCATCGGCTTGTACCTGGGCACGTTGGGCGAGGACTAGGCGCGGGCGCGCCGCCCCCGCCACGCGCGGAACGCCACACAGGAAAGGGACCGGATGCCGAAGCATCCGGTCCCTTCCGTCACTGCGTATTAGTTGATGCGCGTGTGCAGGTTGTCTGCGCCGTACTGGAAGACGCCGATGGTTGCTTCCGTCGGGTCACCGTTGTCGTCGAAGGTGATCGCGCCGGAGTACCCGTCGTAGTCAGCCGTTCCACCATCGAGGATGATCGTGGCGCACGCCTCGAACGAGTCGCACTTCTCGCCGTCGCCTGAGCCGCCGGAAACCTCCTGCAGGAAGCCTGCAATTTCGGTGGCATCCGTCGAGTTCGCAGCGAGCGAAGCCAAGGCGAGCAGGACGACCGCGTCGTAAGACTCGGCCGCGTAGTTGAAGTCGACGAGCTCTAGGCCCGACTGCTCCTGCCACTGATCGATCAGACGCTGCTGGAAGTCGTCAGCGAGTACGGGGCCAGGCTGAGTTCCCTTGCTGCCCTCGATCGAAACAGGCATGTCGGCACCCCACTGCTGGGTGTTGCCGTCAACGAAGTAGAACTTGCTGCCGTCGAAACCACTCGAGATGAATGCCGGAACGATCGTCGAGGTCTCCTCGAAGCCGATCACGGCAACAGCGTCAGGGCTCTGCGCGAGGATCGTCGAGATCTGCGCGTCGAACGAGGTGTCGTTGGCGTTGTACGCCTCGGATGCCACGACCGTGCCGCCGCCAGCCTCGAAGTTCTCGGTCAGAGACGCCTCAAGACCCGAACCGTAGGCGTCGTTGAGGTAGATGATGCCGAGGTTCGCGTAGCCGTCGAGGCCGATCTCGGTGGCGAGCACCTCACCCTGGAGCAGGTCGCTCGGAGCGGTGCGCCAGTAGAGGCCTTCGTCGGGCCACTCGGTGAAGTCCGGCGACGTGTTCGCCGGCGAGAAGGTGATGACGCCAGCGCTGACTGCCTGGTCGAGGAACAGCTTCGTCACACCGGACGATGCCGCACCGATCAGCGCGGAGACACCCGAGTCCAGCAGACGCGGGACCGTGGTCTCGAACGCCTTGTTGTCGGGGTCACCCGAGTCGCCGTACTCGACCTCGACAGTGACACCGAGGTCTGCCGCATTGATTTCTGCGGTGGCGAGTCCGACACCGGCCTCCTCGGGCGGGCCGAGGTAGGCGAGCTGGCCAGTCTGCGGAAGGACGGTACCGATACTGAGCGTGAGAGCCTCACGGTCAGTGGGCGCCGCCGGCTCTTCCGACGGGTCTGCAGGGGTACCCCCGCCGCTGCATCCGGCCAGGACAATCGCGCTCGCGCTCACCAGGGCGATTCCGCCCAGGATCTTCCGCGCGCGCGTGTGTGTGAAGACGCTCATGCTGCTCCCTTGCTAGTTCATGATTCCCGAACGACTCGGGCGCCGTCCGTGACCTAAACGTATACGCGAACTCGTCATCCGTGTGTTGCGATGCGTTAACGGTGTGATACCGAATGTTTCGCGATCCTGACATCTCCCGGCGAGCGATCACGCGATCTCGCACCGGATGATCAGCGAGCGATCACGCGATCGGCGTAAGGCGGATGCGCCGGCCCCGACCGGCAGCAATCAGCAGATCGACGACGAAAACGAGCACCGCGATCCAGACGATGATGAACCCGATCCAGCGTTCGGCGGGCATCGGCTCGTGCAGAATCAGCACGCCGGTCAGGAACTGCATGATCGGCGTCATGAACTGGATCATCCCGATGACGGTGAGGTTGATGCGCCGTGCACCGGCGGCGAACAGCAGCAAAGGCACCGCAGTGGCGATACCCGCGAACAGCATGAGCGACGTGTGCCACGCACCCTCGGTACCGAAGGTGATGCCGGTGGTCTGCGCGACGATAATGAGCTGGACCACGGCGACGGGGAGGAGCCAGAAGGATTCGAGGGTGAGGCCGCTCACGGCATCCACCGCTGGCCCGATCTTCTTCTTGATCAGACCATAGATCCCGAAGGATGCTGTCAGCGAGAGCGCGATCCAGGGGAACGAAGCGTAGGCGACGATGATCACGACGACGGCGATCACGGCGATACCGATCGCGACCCACTGGAGCCTGCGAATGCGCTCGTGCAGCACGAACACGCCGAGCAGCACAGTGGCGATCGGATTGATGAAGTAACCCAGGGATGTCTCAACGACATTCCCGCTGAGTGTCCCAATGAGGAACACCTGCCAGTTGACGTAGATGAGCGCCCCTGCGAGAGCCGTCCAGCCGAGCAGTCGAGGCTGTCGGATGATCGCGATGATCCGGCGCCAACCGCGAGTGATGGTCAGCAGAAGGAGGCAGAAGACAAAAGAGAACAGCACTCGTGCGGCGACGATCTCCCACGGGCCCGACGGCACCAGCAGCAGGAAGTACAGCGGCAGCACGCCCCACAGCAGATATGCGCCACCTGCATAGGCAACGCCGGCAGGCTGCTGGGTTCTCTCCACCGCCTCACCCTATTAGCTCACCACCCCTTCGGTTGCGAGTGGGCGCTCGTGGCTCGTTTTTTGGCAGAAATTGAGCCACAAATGGCCACTCGCAACCGTGGGCGGGCGGGCGTGAGCGGGCGGGGGGGAAAACAAGAAGGGCCCGGATGCGTTGGCATCCGGGCCCTTCTTGGTTTTGTTGAACGCTTAGCGAACGACGACGGCGAGGACGTCGCGAGCCGAGAGCACGAGGTACTCATCGGCGCCGAACTTCACCTCGGTGCCGCCATACTTGCTGTACAGAACGCGGTCGCCGACGGCGACGTCGATCGGAACCCGGTTGCCGTTGTCGTCGATGCGGCCGGGGCCTACGGCCACAACCTCGCCCTCCTGGGGCTTCTCCTTGGCAGTGTCAGGGATGACCAGGCCACTCGCGGTGGTCTGCTCGGCCTCGACCTGCTGGATGACGATGCGGTCTTCGAGCGGCTTGATGGAAACCGACACGGTCTACCTCTTCTTTCTTGACGCTGACACGAAAGACTTGTTCGCACTCTCAACCCGAGAGTGCTAACTCGAGTGTATGCCGTCGGCTGGCACTCATGCAATGCGAGTGCCAGTTTTGGACATCTTGAGGCGGATCTTCGTCCCACGGACGACCCCTCGCCGACCGCCTCGTAGGCTGAACACGTGGAAATGTCTGAGCTCACTGCCCTGCTCACCTCCGAGGGGCTCCGGCTGCTCGACGAGGTCGGCACGATCGAATCGACGGCGGATGTCGCGCAAAGCGTCTCCCGCCTGCGCGCCGCAGGCCACTCCCCCGATCTCGTATCCGCTGTCGTCGGCCAGGCGCATCTGCGCGCGAAGGGCGCAGCCAAGTTCGGCGGCTTCGCCGAGCGGATGCTGTTCACGAGAGCCGGATTCGAACAGGCCACGCGTCTGGGAGTCGCCGCACGGCACGCCGGACGCATGCGCCGCGCAGGAATCTCACGCGTTGCTGACCTCGGGTGCGGCATCGGCGGCGACGCGCTTGCGTTCGCCGGCGCTGGCCTGAGCGTGCTCGCGGTGGATGCCGACGAGGTGACCGCAGCGATCGCCGCCTACAACCTCGCGCCGTTCGGCGATGACGCGACCGTGCAGCACGGCACCGCCGAGACCACCGACCTTGCCGGCATCGACGCGGTCTGGCTCGATCCTGCGCGCCGGACGGCAGGTCATAGCGAGACGCGGCGGGTCGCGGCATCCGATTATTCCCCCTCCCTCGACTGGGCCTTCGATCTCGCATCGCGCGTGCCGACCGGCATCAAGCTCGGCCCGGGGCATGATCGAGACGCGCTTCCTGCGGACGCCGAGGCGCAGTGGGTCAGCGCCGACGGCAGCGTCGTCGAACTCGTGCTCTGGTCAGGCATCCTGGCTCGCGAGGGCGTGCGGCGTGCAGCGCTCGTGATCCGCGGCGACGAGTCACACGAGCTCACCGGCGGGGCGGATGCCGAGGACGCCGACGTCCGCGAACTCGGCGCATTCCTGCACGAGCCCGATGGCGCCGTCATCCGCGCGCGCCTGATCGGCGACGTGGCGCGCAGCCTCAAGTCAGGGATGCTGGACGAGAAGATCGCCTACATCACCGGGGATGCGGCTCTGACGAGTCCGTTCGTGCAGTCGTTCCGGGTGCGCGAGGTGATGGCGGTGAATCCCAAGTCGATCAATGCTGTGCTGCGTGTGAACGACATCGGCACGCTGGAGATCAAGAAGCGCGGGATGGACATCGATCCCGCCGCGTTCCGGAAGAAGCTGAATCTCAAGGGTTCACAGTCGGCGACACTGATCCTCACGCGCACCGGCGACAAGAGGGTGGCGATCCTCGCCGACCGGGTGTGAGACGGGGCGCTCAGCCGTTCCTGTCGCCGGTCTTGTCGTCGATCTCGATCTGCTCGCCGTCTCCGACCTCGACTCGAGTGACTTCAGGAACCTTCACGATCGTGAGTTGCTGACCACGCGTCGCGCTCTGGTGGACGATGTACTGAGTCGGGACTCCACCCACCGTTGCCGCGAGGATGAGGTCGGTCGGTGGCGTCTCCGTGGTCGATGCGCAGTCCGACACGATGCCATCGTCAGATTCTGCGATCAGACACATCTCGCCGCCCCAGCTCGTCCAAACGGGCGTATCGCCGTCGTAGCCGAGAATACTGAGCAATGAGGGATCGAAGCCCGCCGCTTCGATGCGGCCGATGGCTTCGCGTTCTTCCTCACTGAACTGCGCTTCCCAGTTGTTGTCCTGTTGGTTCCAGATTTGAATAGTGGGAACGATCTCCCCGGTCACGGAGAGCAACAGGTATGCCGACAGCGTCTGCCCCGCCAACTCATCGCCTTCTGGCACAGTGATGGTGGCGTTGGCGGTTTCCGAGTTGCTGTCCTCCATCGCCGCGCATCCGCTTTGCGTCTGGGTCGACGTGGTGGCGATGACGCAGTGCTGCTCGCCCTCGCCTCGTTCTGCGCGCCAGATGACCACGCCGTGGTTCTCTGACACTGCGGCAACGGTTCCCTCGTCGTAGTCGCCGCTCGCTTCCAACTCGCCACGTTGCTCGGCGTGGGCTGCGGCGAGGGCGAACTCGGCGGTGTTCCAGCCCCAGAGCACCCATCCGACACCCAGCCCGATGAGCACGGCACCCACGGCGGCGAAGGCGAGCCATCGGCGCCTGCGGGGCGGGGCGGATGCTTCTTCTGGTGGAGCCTCGGATGCCTCGACCTCGGAGGCTGTCGAAGGCTCGCCGATCGAGACCGGCGCCGCGACCTCCAAAGGTTCCGCAACGGAAGGTGCCACGACGACCGGCCGCAGCTTCGATTCCAGCTCGTGCAGTCGCGCCGCGTCCTCGGCGGTCAGACCGCCCTCGCGTCCGTACGCGCGTTCATGAAGCGACCGCAGCTGCGCGGTCTCTGATTCGTTCAGCATCCGTTCGATCATGTCATTCGTCGGTGCTGCGATGCACGTCCAGGTGCACAGCCGGTTCGCGTTCGGCGGTGAGCAGCAGCGTGGCGTACGCCTCGTCGGTATAGCCATCGCCGTCGGTCTGGTGCACCACGGCGAGGCCGTCGGATGCCACCCGATCCTCATCGCTGCAGGCGCTGGTGGCATCGAGGCCGTCATCGACGATCAAGCACAGCGTTTCGCCAGCATCGGTTGTCGCGAGCCAGACGATGACACCGTCGTGTGCGAGCATCGCCCGCAGCGAGTTCGCGTCGTAGTTGCCGTCGGCGACGAGTTCCTCGCCGCGCAGCCGTTGCTCCTGGGTCAGTCCGATCGACGAGGTGTCCGCGCGTCCGAACAGCATCCAGCCGAAGCCGATCCCCAGAGCGAAGACGACAATAGCCGCGAGCGCGGCGAGCCACGTTCGGATGCGCGGAGACGGCGCCACCGGGAAGTCGCCGGAAACGTCACGCACCACTTCGAGCCCTGAGAGCGTCGACGAGTCATCGACAGGCCGCGCATCTGCTTCGCCGGCGGACACCTCCGCGTCGCGTCGCCGCTCCAGCTCTCGCAGCCTCGTGATCTGCTCCGTCGACAGGTCGTCGTCCTGTCGGTACGCCTGGGCCTGCAGCATCCGCAACTCTGCGGACTCATCGGCGGTCAGCATCCGCTATCCGAGCTTCTCGAACTGCATTGCGGCCCAGAGGAGCCACCCCAGACTGAAGATCGTGGCGGCAAGCCCGAGCACGAGCGCCCAACGCGCGATCGCACGGCTCTCGACCGGGCGACGCAACGACATGATCGCGGCTACCACGGCGACGATCGCGAGCGGGATGCCCCAGCCGACGAACCACGACGCGACCAGCGCGACGATCGCAGCGACAAGCGCCCACGGTGCGAGGCGAGTGTTGTCATCGCCGACGGCATCGTCATTCGGAGCCCACTGCACAGCAGGCATCCCCGCGGTGTCGGCCGGCCCGCTGGCGACGACCGGTTCGATGCCGACCGGACCGGTAGGAAGCTTCGTGTACCCCTCGCGCGGCGCTCCCGGCATTCGCGCAGTACCCGCCGGCCGCTCAACTTCGGCGCTCGGCTCCTCGAAAGTCGGACGATCGGTCGACTCGCTCATACGGCATCCTCGCGGACGGCATCCGCTCTTTCGGCGACCTGAATTTCGGTGACCGGCAACGTGGAATCCGCACCGAACGCGAGTGTGGAAGGGCGACGCCCGGAGGCGATGAGATCAGCGGCGAGCGCGGCGATCATCGCACCGTTATCGGTGCACAGCGACAGCGGCGGGATCCGCACGGTGACACCTGCTGCTTCGGCGCGCTCGACGGCCACATCGCGCAGTCGCTTGTTGGCGATCACACCGCCGCCAAGCAGCAGCCGAGGCACTCCGAGGTCGCTGCAGGCGGCGAGCGCCTTGGTGACGAGCACGTCGACGACAGCCTCGCGGAAGCTCGCTGCCACGTCGGCAACCGGCACCGGCCTGCCCTCTGCCTCGCAGCGCTCGACCCAGCGCGCGACGGCCGTCTTCAGCCCCGAGAACGAAAAGTCGTAACGGTGCTTCACCATGTCCGGCGCTTTGGAGAGTCCCCGCGGGAAGCGGATCGCTTTCGGGTCGCCGCCGACCGCGGCACGATCGATCTCGGGTCCTCCCGGATACGGCAGAGACAGCAACCGGGCGACCTTGTCAAAGGCTTCGCCGGCCGCGTCATCCATCGTCTCGCCGAGCAGCTCAACGTCGGTGGTGAGGTCGCGCACGTGCAGCAGTGAGGTGTGTCCGCCCGACACAAGCAGCGCGATCGTCGGATATTCGAGCGGGTCAGAATCCGGTGTGACGATGTCGGCGGCGATGTGTCCGACGAGGTGGTTCACCGCGTACAGCGGCTTACCGAGCGAGACAGCGAGGCCCTTGGCCGCACCGACCCCGACCATGAGGGCACCGGCGAGGCCTGGGCCGCTCGTGACGGCGATCGCGTCAAGGTCTTCGAGCCGCACCTGCGCTTCTGCGAGCGCGGCCTCGATCGACGGCTGCAGTGCTTCGAGGTGCGCGCGCGCGGCGACCTCGGGCACGACGCCGCCGTAGCGGGCGTGCTCGTCCATGCTGGAGGCGATCGTGTTCGACAGCAGCGTGCGCCCGCGGACAATTCCGATGCCGGTCTCGTCGCAGCTCGTCTCGATACCGAGGACCAGTGGTTCGCTCATGCTGTCGCCTTCTTCGTCCACGCCCGCAGGTCGAGCTTCATCACGATCGCATCCACGTTGTCAGGCTGGTAGTAATGCAACCGGCGGGCGATCTCATCGAACCCCTCCGAAAGGTAGAGCGACTCAGCACCGGGGTTGTCGGCGCGGACCTCCAGGAACACTTCGCGGGCTCCGCGAGCGGATGCTTCGGCGAGCAGCGCGCGCAAAAGCAAACGGCCACGGCCCTCTCCCCTGCGCGCCTCGAGCAGCGCGATGGTCTGGATGTCAGCATCCGCATTTCCGCGAATCGAACGGAGGCCGGCGTAACCGATGATGTCGCCGGCATCCTCATCTACGAGGTAGCGGCCGTGCTCAGTGACAAGTTCGGCTGCCATCGACTCCGTGCTCCACGCGTCGGTGGGGAAAGAGTCGTTCTCGATCGCCATGATCGCGTCGAGATCGGCGGGAGTCGCGATACGGACGCTCACGAGCCCACGCGTTTCGGGGCGCCCGGAACGGTGACGTCGGGCTGGCGAAGATAAAGCGGTTCGGCACCGGCCAGTTCGCGTCCGGCTTTCACTGCGCGGATGCCGACCCGGCCAAGCGCTGCGGCGTCGAGCGTGGCGACCTCAATGGCATGGATGCCGCTGAGTCGCTCCTCCGAGTCGGCCCGGGGCACGAGCACAGTGGGTGCGGTGAGGTTCGGGATGCCGTCGTCGTCGAGGCCGTCGAACACACTGATCGCGACCTCGCGGCGGCGGGCATCCGTGACGATCGCGAAGGGGGTGTCCGGGGATTCCGCCTCGATCACTGCAAGGGCGGCTGCGAAATGGCTGGGCACAGCGATGACCGGGATGCCGCGTCCGAGCGCGAATGCCCGTGCCGCGGCGATGCCGATGCGAAGGCCGGTGAAGGGGCCAGGGCCCATGCCTTCGACAACATGGGTAATGTCCTCGGTGGCAGCCGCTGCATCGTCTGCGGCAGCGTCTGTCAGCACCTGCTCCAGGAGCGTGCCGATGACTTCCGCGTGTCCGAGTGGGTCCGAGCTGGAAGCGCTCGCCCGCAGATGGCCATCCGGGTCGACAAGCGCGACGGCGGTGCCCAGGGAGGTATCGACGGCAAGGATCACCTCTCCAGGGTAGTCGGCCGTCTCGTCACGTGTCGCAGATCGCCGCTACTGCCCGCCGCACTCTCAGCGCCCGAGGCGCTCGATCGTCACGACTCGTGGCGCATCGGCATCCAGGTCCTCGTCCGCGACGCCGTCGTCGGCGACGCCCACGGGCCGCTCCAATTCAATGTCCCACCAGGAATCCGCAATCGACGACGCCATCTCACGACCCCACTCGACCACGACGACCGAACGCGCGAGGTCAACGTCGAGGTCGTCAAGCTCCGCGGCCGATCCGAGCCGGTACGCGTCGACGTGCACGAGCGGGGCGCGTCCGACGAGCGACGGGTGCGTGCGGGCGATGACGAAGGTCGGACTCTGCACGGGTCCGCGCACGCCGAGCCCTTCGGCGAGCCCGCGTGTGAAGGTCGTCTTGCCCGCGCCGAGGGGCCCGGTGAGAACCAGCAGGTCTCCGGCATCCAGCTGCTCGCCGATGACGAATCCGAGGCGCTCCATGTCGTCCGAGGTCGCAATCTCGCGGCGGCCGAGAAAGGCCGGATCGACGCTCACGCGCTCCTCCGCGGCACCCGGTTTCCGATGCGCGTGACAATGTCGTAGTTGATGGTGCCTGCAGCGTTGGCCCACTCGGTGGCAGACGGTGCGCCCAGCGTCGGGTCGCCGAACAGCACGGCCTCATCGCCCACCGCGACGTGGGCGTCGCCGACGTCGACGACGAACTGGTCCATTGCGATGCGACCGGCCACCGTGAAGCGGCGCCCGTTGATGACGACGGGGCCCCGTCCGGACGCCTGACGCGGGATGCCGTCGGCATAACCGAGCGGAATCAGAGCGAGAGTCGTGTCGTGGTTCGCGCGATGGTCGTATCCGTATGAGACGCCGGCACCGGCGGGCACGCGTCGCACGGCGGCAACCGCACCGCGCAGAGTCATGGCAGGTCGCAGCCCGAGTTCAGCCGAAGACCGGTCATCGAACGGAGAGAGTCCGTAAAGCCCGATGCCGATGCGCACGGCGTCGAGGCGCGTCTCGGGTAGGTCGATCGCGGCGGCAGTGGCGGCGATGTGCCGGATCTCAGGGCGGACGCCCGCAGACACGGCGGCCGCTGAGCCCTCTTCGAACCGTGCAAGTGCTGCACGGTCATCTGCGGGCGAGGCGTTGGACAGGTGGCTGAAGAGTCCGACGATACGGACGCGTCCGATGCGCTCCAGGCGGGCAGCCTCGGCGAAGATACGGCTCCAGTCGCCCGGTGCGATTCCGTTGCGCGACAGACCTGTGTCGAGCTTGAGGTGCACGCCGACGGGCTGGTTGACGCCAGCGGCTGCGCCTGCTGCTTCGAGCTGATCGAAGGAGGAGATGCCCACCTCGATGCGGTTGGCCGCGGCGAGCTCGAATCGCTGGCCTGGCTCGTGCAGCCACGCCATGATCGGAGCGTTGATGCCTTGGCGTCGCAGATCGATTGCTTCGGCGATCTCGGCGACGCCGAGCCTGGTCGCTCCCCCCGACAGTGCGGCTACCGCGGCGGGCGCAGCGCCGTGACCGTAGGCGTTGGCCTTCACGACCGCGATGACCTCGACGCCGGTGAGACGGCGCAGGTGCCGGGTGTTGTCGGAGATGGCATCCAGCTCGATGGTTGCCTCGCGGAACGGAACGGTCATGCTTCTCCCTCGGCGCCGCGCGGTGCTCCTTCGGCGACGACGAAGGCCGTGGCGAGGCCAGCGTCGTGCGACATGGTCAGGTGCAGGTGCGTGATGCCGCGCTGCTCCACGACCGCGGCGGTGGTGCCCGACAGCCTGAAATGTGGCTTGCCGGACTCTTCCGAGGCGATCTCGATCTCGGTCCAGTGCACGCCGTCGGATCCTCCGAGCGCCTTGATCAGGGCTTCTTTCGCGGCGTAACGTGCGGCAAGCGACGCCAGCTTGAGGGTGCGCTCTGACGGCGCGAAAAGTCGCTCCATAAGCCGCGGAGTTCGGGACACAGTGCGCTCGAACCGCGGGATGTCGACGAGGTCGATGCCGGTCCCGATGATCACGCTTCCAGCCTACTCGCGCCCCTCTCCCGTTCTCCCCGGGTACAGATGTCGGTTCGAAACACGGGCGTCGGCCAGAATCCGCAGATTCGGCTGACATCTGTACTTTCGACCGACAGGTGTACCCGGCCACTTGTTCTCCACAGTTCGCCTCCTGCCCGACTCATCCACATTCACCGCAATCGGCCCCGCACAACTCGCGCTCTCCGGCACACTCGGGGGATGTTTCCTCCCGCAGATCTTCTCGCCCGCCTCGACGGTGTCGCTCGCGGCACACTCCTGCAGGCTTACGGATGCACGCGCAATCAGCTCGCAGCGGACACCAACGCCGGAAAAATCCGCCGCGTCAGGCCCGGAGTCTTCGCGCTCCCGACGGCCGATACGAAGCTTGTGGCTGCGGCGGCACACGGTGGTGCGCTCAGTTGTGCGGCGGCGTTGCGCGCGCACGGTGTCTGGATGCTGCCAGATCCGGACGCGGGAATCCACGTGTGGCTGGGCGGAGCTGGGCGAAAGCATCCGCACGAGGGATGCTCGTGTGTGACGCACTACTCCCCCGGCCGGGCGGAGCTTGGCCTCGCACCGGTCGCAACGGCGCTCATCCATGTTTATCGTTGCCTCGACCAGGAGACATTCTTCGCCGCTTACGAATCGGCATGGAACAGCCGGCTCATCTCCGCTGTCGACCGTGCGCGCATCCGCCAAGAGCTTCCCGATTCGGCTGCTTGGCTGTTGGATTTGGCTCGTGCTGACGCGCAGAGCGGCTTGGAATCGATCCTGCGCCTTCGCCTGCATCTGCTCGGCATCCAGCTCGACTGCCAAGTGGAGATCGTCGGGGTCGGGCGGGTCGATTTCGTAGTCGGCGGACGGCTGATCCTAGAAGCAGACGGCAAGGAGAACCACGCAGGAGCCGACAAACGCCACAAAGACCTGATTCGGGATGCCGCGGCATCCGCTCTGGGATACGAAACCCTGCACTTTGACTACGCAATGATCGTGCACGACTGGCCTCGTGTCGTCGCCGCGATCCTGCCTGCGCTCGCCCGCTCCCGGGCCTAAGCCCGCCGGCACCGACTCCCCCGGTACAGATGTCGGCCCAAAACACAGATGTCAGCCAGAATCCGCAGATTCGGCTGACATCTGTACTTTCGACCGACAGGTGTACCCGGAGGCCACTGGGCCGGCCGAGCGGTCCAGTCCCTACTCGACCGTGACGGACTTCGCGAGGTTGCGCGGCTGGTCGACGTCGAGGCCCTTGGCCGTAGCCAGCGCCATGGCGAAGATCTGCAGCGGGACGACCGTGAGAAGCGGCTCGAACATCGCACCAGCGAGCGGGATGCGGATGACCTCATCGGCGAACGGCAGCACCGAAGCATCGCCCTCTTCGGCAATCACGATCACACGAGCCCCGCGGGCGCGGATCTCCTGGATGTTCGAGACCACCTTCGAATGGATCAGCGCCGAGTGACGCGGCGACGGCAGGATCACGAACACCGGCTGACCCGGCTCGATCAGCGCGATCGGACCGTGCTTGAGCTCACCGGCAGCAAAGCCCTCGGCGTGGATGTACGAGATCTCCTTGAGCTTGAGCGCACCCTCGAGCGCGATCGGGTAGCCGACGTGGCGGCCGAGGAACAGCACCGAGCGAGTGTCGGCCATCCAGCTCGCCAGCTGCGAGACGTGCTCTTGCTCCTCTGCCAGCACGCGTGCGATCTTCTCGGGCAGCGTGGTGAGCTCTTCGACATCGGTCGAGTCGGCGGGCAGCGTCGAGCGCACGCGCCCCATGTGCAGGCCGAGCAGCAGCAGTGCGGTGATCTGCGCAGAGAACGCCTTGGTGGATGCGACGGCAACCTCTGGCCCCGCGTGCGTGTAGACCACAGCATCCGACTCGCGAGGAATCGTCGCGCCCTGCGTGTTACAGATCGACAGAGTGCGCGCACCACGCTCGCGGGCGTACTTGACGGCCATCAGCGTGTCCATGGTCTCGCCGGACTGGCTGATCGAGATGACGAGGGTGTCGTCGCCGATCACCGGGTCCCGATAGCGGAACTCGTGCGCGAGTTCGACGTCGGTGGCGATGCGTGCCCACTGCTCGATCGCGTATTTTCCGACGAGGGCGGCATAGGATGCCGTGCCACACGCCGTGATGATCACACGGTTAATGCCGAGGAAGAGTTCGTCCAGACCCTCGAGCTCAGGGATGACGACCTGTCCGTCCTGCACGCGGCCACGGATCGTGTTCGCGACGGCTTCGGGCTGCTCAGAGACTTCCTTCGCCATGAACGAAGACCAGCCGCCCTTTTCTGCGGCGGCGGCATCCCATGACACGTCGAACGGCTCGGCCTCGACCGGGTTGCCCTCGAAATCGGTGACTGTGACCGCGGAAGGCGTGATCGAGACGATCTGATCCTGACCGATGGCGAGCGCTTTGCGGGTGTGCTCGACGAAGGCGGCGACGTCGGAGCCGAGGAAGTTCTCCCCCTCGCCGAGGCCGATCACCAGCGGCGAGTTGCGGCGGGCGCCGACGACGAGGCCGGGGTGGTCCTGATGCATCGCGAGGAGAGTGAATGCGCCCTCGAGACGGTTCACGACGTTCTGGAAGGCGAGCTCGAGGTTTCCCCCGTTTGAGACGTACTCCTGGCCGAGCAGAGCCGCGGCGACCTCGGTATCCGTCTCGCTGCGGAAGGTGGTGCCGGCGGCGAGCAGTTCTTCGCGCAGCGCAGAGAAGTTCTCGATGATGCCGTTGTGGATGACGGCGAGCTTGTCATCGTCAGCAAGATGCGGGTGCGCGTTCACGTCGGTGGGGCCACCGTGGGTCGCCCAGCGCGTGTGGCCGATGCCGGTGTTGCCATCGCTCAGCGGTGAGTCTGCGAGCGAGTCGCGCAGCATGCTGAGCTTGCCCGCTTTCTTGCGCATCCCCAGCTCACCGTTGCCGTCGATGATCGCGACTCCTGCGGAGTCATAACCGCGATATTCGAGGCGGGCGAGGCCAGCAATAAGGATGTCCTGGCTGGGGCGCGGGCCCACGTATCCGACGATTCCACACATGGGATCAAGGGTACGGCCGAAAATTTGCGAGGGTTCCGAACAATATCTGGATGCCGCGTACTCCTCCACCCGCCACCCTCACACCTTGCGCAGCAGCACGCTCTCAACGTTGTGATCGATGCCCTTGTTCAGCACCAGCGTCGCCCGGTGCCTGGTCGGCATCACGTTCTCGACGAGGTTCGGCATGTTGATGTCGTTCCAGTACCCCAACGCCGTGGCCTGAGCCTCTTCATCGGTGAGATGCGCGAACACGTTGAAGTACGACGATGGGTTGCTGAACGCGCCCTTGCGCAGCGCCAGGAACCGGTCGACGTACCACTTCTCGATGTGCGCAGTGTCGGCGTCGACGAAGATCGAGAAGTCGAACAGGTCACTGACCGCGACATCGTTGGGCGCGGGCGGCGGCTGCAGCACGTTGAGGCCCTCGACGATCACGACATCGGGGCGACGTACGACGACGCGGGCATCTGGAACGATGTCGTAACGCATGTGCGAGTAGAACGGCGCGCGCACCTCAGGCGCCCCTGACTTCACCTCGGTGAGGAACTCCAGCAGCGCGCGGCGGTCGTACGACTCCGGGAACCCTTTCCGGTCCATCAGCCCGCGGCGCTCGAGTTCCGCGTTCGGGTAGAGGAATCCGTCAGTGGTGACGAGCTCGACCCGAGGCGTTCCGGGCCAGCGGCTCATCAACTCGCGCAGCAGGCGTGCGATGGTCGACTTGCCTACGGCGACGGATCCCGCCACACCGACGACAAACGGCGTCGTGGTGTCTTCTTCGTCGAGGAATGCACTGGTCGCCGCACCGAGACGCTTGGTCGATGTCGCGTACAGGCTGAGCAGACGACTCAGCGGCATGTACACCTCACGCACCTCGGTGAGATCGAGGCGGTCACCGATCCCGCGGAGCTCCACGACCTCGGTCTCGCTCAACGGCTGATCCAGGCCCGCGGCCAATCGCGCCCACTCCGCACGTCCGATCTCGCGATACGGCGACAGTGGCAGCGTGGGGTCAGCGGTGGTCACGAACTCCATCGTAACGGGGGCCGGATGCGCGCGACGCACCGGCGCCCCACCCGCGTAGTCTCAACCCGTGCGCTTAGGAATCCTCGACATCGGTTCGAACACTGTCCACCTGCTGGCTGCGGATGCCCGCCCCGGGGGCCGTCCACACGCGACGACAAGCGATCGCACGGTGGTGCGTCTGATGCGCTTCCTCACACCCGAGGGTGCAATCAGCGAACAGGGCGTCCTGGCGCTGGAGGCTGCGGTCACCCGTGCCCGCCAGATCGCTGAGACCGAGCACGTCGAGACGCTGCTCGCGACGGCGACCAGCGCGGTCCGCGATGCGCTCAACGGCGAAGACGTCATCGCGCGCATCGAGAAGGCGCTCGGCCAGCCACTGCAGGTGCTCACCGGTGTGCAGGAGGCTGAGCTGACCTTCCTCGCCGTGCGGCGCTGGTTCGGGTGGGATGCCGGACGCATTCTGCTGCTCGACATCGGCGGCGGCTCGTTCGAGTTCGCTGCCGGCGAGGACGAGCAGCCGGAGGTCGCCGCATCCGTCCCCCTCGGCGCCGGACGCATGACCGTGCAGTTCATGCCGAATGACCCTCCGGGTGAGGATGCTGTCGCGCTGCTGCGCGCTCACGCCACCGAGGTACTCACCCCCGTGGCGGAGAAGCTCAACGCGCTGCCCGATCCTGATCACATCGTCGGATCATCCAAGGCGATTCGTTCGCTCGCGAACCTGGCCGGCCGCGAAGTGTCAGGGCTCGGCTTCGACCGCACGGTGCTGTCGCGTTCGGCGCTGGGCTCGTGGATTCCGCGGCTTGCGCGCATTCCGGCATCCGCTCGTCAAGAACTGCCGGGAATCACGCCCGACCGCACTTTCCAGATCGTCGCCGCTGCGGTGTCACTTCACACGGCGATGAAGATGCTCGACCTCGATGAGCTCGAGGTCTCGCCGTGGGCGCTGCGCGAGGGCGTGCTGCTGCGCTACACCGAGTCGCTCAGCTGGGGCGGCGTCGGAATCTGAGCTTCCCGCGACACCCCGACACATACTGAGGGGGCACCGGCAGCACCGGAGCCCCCTCGCGTGGACGAACTCAGCCGAACTCAGCCGAACTGGTTCATCGTGTTGTCCTTGCCGCCGGCCTTGAGGGCAGCTTCGCCGGCGAAGTACTCCTTGTGGTTGTCGCCGATGTCGCTGCCAGCCATGTTCTGGTGCTTGACCGTGGCGATCCCCTCACGGATCTCGCGGCGCTGCACACCCTTGACGTAGGCGAGCATGCCCTCCTCTGCGAAGTAGCCCTTGGCCAGGTCATCCGTCGAGAGCGCGGCCGTGTGGTACGTCGGCAGAGTGATGAGGTGGTGGAAGATGCCCGCCCGCGCGGAACTGTCTCGCTGGAACGTGCGGATCATCTCGTCGGCCGCCCGCCCCAGCTCTGTGTCGTCGTAGTCGACGTTCATGAGTGCACCGCGCTCGTATACCGAGACGTCTCTGCCCTGCTCCACGAACAGGTCGTAGGCCTGCTGGCGGAAGTTGAGGGTCCAGTTGAACGACGGGCTGTTGTTGTAGACCAGCTTCGCGTTCGGGATGACCTCGCGCACCTTGTCCATCATTCCGGCGATCTGCTCCACGTGTGGCTTCTCGGTCTCGATCCAGAGCAGGTCTGCGCCGTTCTGTAGCGACGTGATGCTGTCGAGCACGCAACGCTCTTCGCCGGTTCCAGCACGGAACTGGAACAGGTTGCTGGCGAGACGCTTCGGGCGCAGCAGCTTGCCTTCGCGCTTGATGATGACGTCGCCGTTGCCGAGCTCGTTCTCAGTGATCTCTTCGACGTCGAGGAAGGAGTTGTACTGGTCACCCAGATCGCCGGGAGTGTTCGTGACGGCGAGCTTCTGGGTGAGGCCAGCACCAAGCGAATCGGTGCGCGCAACGATCACTCCGTTGCCGATGCCGAGCTCAAGGAACGCGTAGCGCACGGCGGTGAGCTTGGCGATGAAGTCCTCATGCGGAACGGTGACCTTGCCATCCTGGTGACCGCACTGCTTCTCGTCCGAGACCTGGTTCTCGATCTGGATGGCACAGGCACCAGCCTCGATCATCTTCTTCGCGAGGAGGTAGGTGGCCTCGGGGTTTCCGAAGCCCGCATCGATGTCGGCGATAATCGGCACGACGTGAGTCTCGAAGTTGTCGATCTGTGATTGGACGAACTCTGCCGCAGTGTCGTCGCCCGCGGAGCGCGCGTCGTCAAGCTGCGTGAACAAGAGGTCGAGCTCGCGGGCATCGGCCTGGCGAAGGAAGGTGTAGAGCTCTTCAATGAGCGCAGGCACCGAGGTCTTCTCATGCATCGACTGGTCAGGGAGCGGGCCGAACTCAGAGCGGAGCGCGGCGACCATCCAACCGGACAGGTAGAGGTATCGCTTGTTGGTGGTCTTGAGGTGCTTCTTGATGGAGATGAGCTTCTGCTGACCGATGAAACCGTGCCACACACCGAGCGACTGCGTGTAAACCGAGGAGTCGGCGTCGTACTCACCCATGTCGCGGCGCATGATGTCAGCGGTGTACTGGGCGATCTCCAGTCCGGTCTTGAAGCGGTTCTGCGCCCGCATTCGAGCAACCGACTCGGGGTTGATGGCATCCCAGCTCGACCCGGCCTGCTCTTTCAATTCCCGGATAGCGTCGATGTCGTCTTGGTAGGCGGTCATGATGTTTCCTTACTGTGGTGGCGAGGCGTTACGTCCACTCTTAGGCAAGAAACAGCGGTCCTCTAGCCAATGACGGCGAGAAGAAAGTCCATTCTTCTGCGAACCAGAAGGGATCAGGAGATCGTGAGCGCCGCCGCCACCGGCAGCTCGTCAGCACTCGGCCCCGCGGCCACCCGGTACTCGCCGGGCTGCACGCGCAGCGCGCCCTCGTGCAGCCAATCGTCCACGGCGCCGTCCAGGCGCAGCGCGTCATCCCAGACTGAAAGCCGCGCGGTCTCGAACGACACCTCAACCCGGCGCTCCTCCCCCGGCTCCAGGCGCACGCGCCGGTACCCGACCAGCAGACGGCGCGCTGCCGGCAGCGGCAGCGACGGTGCCAGCACATACACCTGCACGAGTTCTTCGGCCGGGCGGTCGCCGGTGTTCGCGACGGTGACGACGGCCGTGATGTCGCCTCGGACGCCGAGGGCCGGATGCCGATGTGTCGGCGCGGGCGCCGCCACCTGATCCGCATTCAGCGTCACACCCCGGTACTCGACGGTCGAGTACGTCAGGCCATGCCCGAACGCGAACGTGTAGGGCGCCGGCTGGTGCCGGTACGTCGCCTGCTGTCGCAGCGTGTCGTAGTCGAACAGGTCGCCGGCTTGCGCGGGGTCGGCCGGCCAGGACTGCGCCAGACGCCCGGTCGGCTCGCGGTCACCGCTGAAGACATCGGCGATGCCGTGTCCGAGTTCCTGACCGCCGTGGCTCGACCAGACGACCGTGGCCGCGGCATCCGCCTCGCCGAGCACGTATGGGTAGCTCGACACGATCGTGAGCACGGTGTGCTCGTTGGCCTCGCGCGCTGTGCGCCAGATCTCCGTGAACGTGTCCGGCAGCATCAGGTGCGGACGATCCTCGGTCTCACGCCCGGCCAGGTGCGGATCATTGCCCACGGCGACCACGACGACATCCGCCGCGGCCGCAACCGCCGCAACTGCGGCGTGGCCCGCACGCACCGTGCGCACGCCGAAGCGCTCGGCCTGATCGAGGGTTACGCCCTCGGCCAGCAGCAGTCCCACTTCGCGCGCCACGCGTACCCAGCGGCCAGATCCCAGGTGCAGCAGCGACCAGGTGCCGTCGGCGTGCACATGCGTGCGGAAGCTTTCCTGCACGACCCACTCACCGACCCGCGCGGAGTCGGCACGCATCGGCCACCCGCCACCCGTGAGCAGCTTGCCGCTGGCGTGCGCGCGCAGAGTCAGCAGCCCGTCACCCCAGTCGGTGACGTCGAACAACGCGGCATCCTCGGCCGAAGGTGCGGTCGCCGCGACCGTCTTGCCGTCAGCGGATGCCACGACATACCGGCCGTTCGCCGCGCGCAGCGAGATGGTGTCGGCGCCGGTCTCGACCACGACATCCGCTGCCGGATACCGCTCGGCAAGCCCCTGCGCGATGCCCACCGCGTACGGCGGGGTTCCCGAGTACCAGTCGGTCAGCACGGCATCGGCGAGCGGGCCGACCACGGCGATCCGCGTGGGCGAAGCAATCGGCAACACAGCATCGTCATTGCGCAGCACGACCACCGAACGGCCGGCGGCCTCGCGCGCCAACTCACGCGCACCGGGTGCGTCGATCGCATCCGCGCCGATACCTGCGTATGGATCGGCATCCCCGTCGAACTCGCCAGTGCGGACGCGCATCTCGAGGATGTGCGTCACCGCCTGATCGATGTCAGCGGTGGTGAGGAGCCCCTGCTCCAGCGCGGCCGTGAGGTTCTTGATCGTCGGCTCTGCGTCAGCATCATTGTCGGTGAACGAATCCATACCGCTTCGCACCAGCGCTGCGGCCGCATGGATGCTGTCGGGCTGTGCCCCCTGGATCGTCACGGTGAAGGTCGGCGCACCGGCATCCGACACGATCGCCAGCGAGCCCTCGGCCCAACTGCGCGCCTCGGCGACGAGCTCCGGCTGTGTGTGCGCGGGCGACCCGTTGACCTGGTTGTACGCCAGCATCATGCTGCCGGCGACGCCCTGCTCGATGGCTGCACGAAACGCGGGCAGCTCCTCCTCGTGCAGTGTCCGCAGTGACATCTCTGACGACGTCGCGGAGCGGTCGGTCTCGTTGCTGTACGCCAGGAAGTGCTTCAGCGCGGGGACTGTCTTCCAGACCCGCTCATCGTCGCCGCGCAGGCCCTTCGAGTACGCTGCGCCGAGCTGACCGGTCAGGTGCGGATCCTCGGAGTACCCCTCCTCATTGCGTCCCCATTGGGGGTGGCGGAGCGTGTTGACCACTGGCGCCCACACATTCAGACTCACCAGTGGGTCTTCGGCGCGCTTCGCACGCGCCTCCGTCGAGGTGACCTCGCCGATCGCTTCGAGAAGCGCCGGATCCCAGGTCGCGGCCATGCCCACCGGCTGCGGGAACACCGTGGCGTTGCCCAGCCACGCGACCCCGTGCAGGGTCTCGGCACCGGTACGAGACTCGGCGACGCCCAGTCGCTCGATCGCCGGCATCGCCTGATGCAGCATTGCGATGCGCTCTTCGGCGGTCAGCTGCGACAGCAGGTCGGCGGCACGCTCGGACACCGACAGATCAGTACGACGGAACATCACTCGTTACCCTCCACAGAAACATCTCCCACGAAAACAAATATCTCGCCGGCGCCGTCCGCCACCGCGACGCTCTCGCCCACCTGCAGCGACCACGATGCGGTCGCGTCGGCACTCGACGCAACGACACGCGAGCCTTCGCGGCGCACCCGGAAGCTCGTCGATGAACCGGCAAGCCCGGGGACGACAGTCACTTCGTCATAGCCATCCGGCAGCTCAAAGCAGCGCAACGTCACGCCGTCGGGCCACTCGTAGTCGGGGCGGGAGTCGATTGCACCCCACGGCAGCACGGTGCCGGGGCGCACGCGCAGCGGCACCGACAGGTAGTCGTGATTCTCGGAAATCCAGCGACTTCCCGCAGCAACCGAACCATCGATCAGCGACGTCCATGAGCCGACCGGAAGGTAATACGAGGCGTCGCCTTCGGACGTGAACACCGGCGCCACCAGCAACGAGCCGCCCAGCATGTACTGGGTGTCAGCGTCATAGCCGGAGCGGTCCTCGGGGAACTCCAGCACCATCGGACGCATCATCGGAATACCGTCGGTGTGTGCCTGCTCGGCGATGCCGGCCAGATACGGCATGAGCCGCATCTTCAGGGTCGTGAACGCGCGGGTGACGTCGACGGCCTCTTCGTCGAACATCCACGGCACCCGGAAGCTGTCCGAGCCGTGCAGTCGCGAGTGCGAAGACAATAGCCCGAAGGCGAGCCAGCGCTTGAACAGCCCCGCGTCAGGTGTGCCCTCGAAGCCGCCGATGTCATGGCTCCAGTAGCCGAAGCCGCTCATCGCCAACGACAGGCCGCCGCGAAGCGACTCGGCCATGGATGGGAACGTCGAGTCGCTGTCGCCGCCCCAGTGCACCGGGAACTGCTGCGTGCCTGCGGTCGCCGAGCGGGCGAAGAGCACCGTCTGTCCCTCTCCGCGACGCTTCTCCAGCGCACGGAAGACGACCTCGTTGTACAGCTTCGGATAGAAATTGTGCATCCGCGCGGGGTCAGATCCGTCGAACCACTCGACGCCCTCATGTGGGATGCGCTCGCCGAAGTCGGTCTTGAACGAGTCGACACCCTGCGCCATCAGCCGCTCGAGGTGCGCGACGTACCAGTCCGCGGCATCCGGGTTCGTGAAGTCGACGATGCCCATGCTCGCCTGCCACAGGTCCCACTGCCAGACGCTGCCATCGGTGCGCGTGAGAAGGTATCCCTTCTCGACCGCCTCAGCGAACAGCGCCGAGCGCTGCGCGATGTACGGGTTGATCCAGGCCGAGACCTTGAGTCCGCGCTCGTGCAGACGAGACAGCTGTCCCTCCGGGTCGGGGAAGGTGCGCGGGTCCCACTCGAAGTCGGTCCACTGGTACTCGCGCATCCAGAAGCAGTCGAAGTGGAACACGCTCAGCGGCAGCTCGCGCTCGGCAAAGCCGTCGATGAACTCGTTCACCGTGGCCTCGTCGTAGTTCGCCGTGAACGAGGTCGTCAGCCACAGCCCGAACGACCACGCCGGCACGCGCGCGGGGCGGCCGGTGAGCTTCGTGTACCGACTCAGCACTGCCTTGGGGGTGCCTCCGCCGATGACGAAGTAGTCGAGCGTCTCACCAGGAACCGAGAACTGCACGCGGGAGTTGACCTCGCTGCCGACCTCGAACGAGACCTTGTCCGGGCTGTCGACGAGCACGCCGTAACCGCGCGAGGTGACGTAGAACGGGATTGCCTTGTACGACTGCTCACTCGAGGTGCCGCCATCGGCATTCCAGGTTTCGACGGTCTGACCGTTCTTCACGAAGGCGCCGAAGCGCTCACCGAAGCCGTAGACGCGCTCACCGGGTGCCAGCGCCAGCTGCTGGTGCACCCAGGTGGCCTGGTCCGTGTCGCTGTAGTGAGCGACCGAACGCCGCTCGGAGCGGGTGAGGACACGGCCGTCCTGCTCGAAGACGACATCCCAGCCGTCACCATGACTGACGCGCACCGTGAGGTCGCCGGTCTGCAGCACGCCGCCGTCCTCATCGGCTGACACCGCCGGCACGAACCCCGGCTCCGCGTTGATCTCGAAGTCGGGCCCGCGATGCACACCGCCGGCATGCCGCTGCACGCGCACCTTCACGACGCCGGGCGCCGGAGACGAATACGTGACGGTGATCATCGGGCGGTTCAGCGTGTCTCCGCGGTGGCGGATGTGCGCCGTCGGCGCATACACGGTGAGCGTGCCCGCCGCCTCATCGATGCGGATGTCGTCGACTTCGACCGCGAACAGCGGGGTCAATCCCGGCCTTGTCAACCAGTAGCCGTCGGTGAACTTCACCTCGTGTGCCTTTCACTCAGCGCGCGGACTTCGCCGGGCGCGATGCCGACGATTTCTGCGGTCTCATCTCCGGTGAGCAGGTCGATCAGACCCGCCGTCACCGGCACTTCGACGGAATGGATGCCGTGGTTCAGCAGGAACAGCACGTCGCCGCGCTGCACGGCCTCGAGTCCTTCGGGCAGCACATCGAGCCCAGGGACGGCGCCGGAGACGGATGCCGAGGCGAGAGCGGCTGCGAGAATAGCATCCAGCGCGCCATCCGAGACGACCGCACTCAGGTACCAGGCGGTGCCGTTGCGCGTGATCGCCGGGAGCCCTGCCAGTTCGCCGCCGTCATGGGTTGCCATCACGTCGGCGCCCTCGGTACGGAGGTGCTCGGCGAGAATGCTTGCCGTCTGCGGCTCGGACGGCCCGAAGCCATCGGCGAAGCGCAGCGCGCCCGGTTCATCCGGCATCCCTGCCCACTCCTCGCCACTTACGCCGAGGAGTTCGCGCAGCAGTACGGGCGATCGGCCCTGCATGATGCCGCCATTCTCATCGGCAACGCCGCTGAACGGCCCGATCACGATCTGCGCGCCGCGCGCGGCGGCAGCGGTGAGCGCCGCAGCGGTGGCGGAATTCAGGATGTACGCGTGCGGCACCAGGATCACCTTGTACGCATCCAGCGCAGCGTCATGGCTGAGCACGTCGACCGAGACGCCGCGGCGCCACAGTGAGCGATACCAGCGATTCATCTCGGTCATCGTCGACAGGCGCTCGGTGGGGCGAGCGGGCTCCTCCGCCGCCCACCAGCTCGACCAGTCGAACAGCATCGCGACGTCGGTGGCCACGCGGGATCCGCCCACCGGGGCGAGCAGCCTCAGGTCGGCGCCCTGCTGGCAGGTGCCGCGGAACACGTCACTGTCCGCACCGGCGTGCGGAAGCATCGACGAGTGGAAGCGCTCGGCGCCAGAGCGTGCTTGCCGCCACTGGAAGAAGCAGATCGCATCCGCGCCACGGGCGACGGCCTGCAGCGAATCCTGACGCGCACGAAGCGGCGACTTGGGTACGTTGTGCGAGCGCCAGTTGACCGCGCTGATGGCCTGCTCCATGAGCACCCAGCTGCGCCCGCCGCCGAGGGAACGCATCAGATCCTGCACCAGGGCGATCTCACTCGGCGCGTTCGGGTTCGCCGGGTCGGGGTACTGGTCGTCCGCGATGACGTCGACCTCGCCTGCCCAGGAGTGGTAGTCGGCCAGCGCGAAGAATCCCATGAAGTTCGTGGTGATCGGCTGCTCGGCGCCGGTCTGACGAATGGCGTCGCGCAGCTCGGTGTAGCAGTCCAGCAGCTGGTCAGAGCTGTACCGGCGAAAGTCCAGGGACTGCGCGGGGTTGACCAGATACGGCATGCGCCTCGGGGGCATGATCTCGGCGAAGTCGTCGTAGCGCTGCGACCAGAACGCGGTATTCCAAGCCCGGTTGACCTCGTCGATCGAACCGTAGCGCTCCTGCAACCACCGACGGAACTCACGTGCCGCCTCATCGCCATGGTCGATCTGGCCGTACTCGTTGCCGACATGCCACATACGCACGGCGGGGTGAGTCGCGTAGCGCTCGGCGATGTCTCGGGTGATCGCCAGCGCATGCTCACGGTACGTGCGCGAGGCCGGGGAGAACTGGTTGCGTGACCCGGCGATCAGACGCACGCCGTCACGGTCGACGGGCAGGATGTCAGGATGCTGCACCCCCAGCCACGGCGGCGGGGATGCCACGGGCGTGGCGAGATCGACCGAAATGTCGGCGGCGTGCAGCAAATCGAGGATCTCGTCCAGCCATCCCCACTCGCGGGCGCCGGCACGCGGCTCGATCGTCGCCCAGCTGAACACCCCGACGGTGACGAAGTTGACCCCGGCCTGGCGCATGAGTTCGACGTCTTCACGCCACGTCTCCCTCGACCACTGTTCGGGGTTGTAATCACCGCCGAACGCGAGTCCACGGTCGGAAATGAGCGCGTCGAAGGCATGCCGTGCGCTGGTCGTCGATGACATTTTCAGTGATTCCCCGTCGAATTGTCGAAGCGTTTCAACAACGAGAACATATACTAACCAGATGCCGATGTCCACGCGGGCCATGCAGACCCTCCACGTGTTGCGTTACCGACGTCCGGCGACCATCGAAACAAAGGAGCTTTCATGGTGACGATCGCGGATGTCGCAGAGGCCGCTGGGGTCTCGATCTCAACGGTTTCCTATGTGATGAGCGGCAAACGCACGATCTCGCAGGACACCAAAGAGCGCGTCGAGGCCGCCATCGACAAACTGGCGTACAGCCCGCACGCCAGTGCGCGTTCACTCGCTTCCCGCTCCACGAACGTCATCGGACTGCAGGCGCCGCTACGCACAGGCGTCGACGTAAACGTCATCATGGAGATCATCTCGGGTGTCGTGAAAGAAGCCAGAGAGAACCACTACGACATCCTGCTGCTCACCAGCGACGACGCTGAGGGGCTGGGCCGCGCCGCACGAGGGTCGATGGTTGATGCCCTGATGGTGATGGATATCGAATCAGAGGACCCTCGCATCGCGACGCTGCAGGACCTGCCGACTCCCAGCGTGCTCATCGGCCTCCCCGCCGGCGCAGGCGGCCTCTTCTGTGTCGACTTCGACTTCGCGGCCGCCGGGCGCCTGGCCGCCACACGCCTTGCACGCCTCGGGCACCAGCGCGTCGCGCTGTTCGGCGCATCCGCCGAAGTGCTGCAGCGGCACACCTCGTACGCCGAGCGTTTGAACGACGGCTTCCTGACGGCATGCCGCGAGCTGGGACTCACCGGCACCGTGCACGCGTGCCCAAGTTCCGCGGATGCGGTCGGGGTCGTGGACAGCATCCTGAAGACCGATCCGGCGATCACCGGCATCCTGTTCCACAACGAGGCCGCGCTCGCCCACGTCGCCGGCCACGTGACGGGCCGCGGACGCGATGTCATCGCGCTGAGCCCTGCGCATCTTGTGCGCGACATGCCTGGGCTGCTCGACACTATCGACGTGCCAGCCGCTGAGATTGGCGCGATCGCAACGCGCGCGATCCTGGCCGTGCTGGGCGACGAGAACCCCGAGCGCGTGCAGCTGCTGGCCCCGACATTCGTCTCTGGAGTGGATCTCTCGGGCACGGAGATCTGAGTGCGCATCGATCCAGAGGGCCGTACGGCTCAGGGCATCACTGGTTTCCTCGGCTTCGTGACGCTGAATCTGCTCTACCTGCTGCTGTGTCTGCCCATCGTGACCATCGGAGCGGCCACCGCGGCGCTGTACCAGGTGACGATTCGCTATTCGGATGACGAGAGCGGGCGCCCGCTGAAGGACTTCTTCCCCGCGTTCGTGCGCAACTTCAAGCCCGCCTCACTGCTGGCCCTCGCGCTGCTGCTGCCAGTGCTCCTGCTACTGGCGGTCGCGGTGTTCTGGTCAGGCTCTGCCACCGTGGTCGGAGGCGTCGCCATGGTCGTGTCGATCATCGCCGCGCTCTACCTGTTCGCGGCGTTCCTGTATGCCATGGCGCTCACCGCCGTGTACGAGACGCCGTTTCGCCAGACGGCGAGGAATGCGCTGCTGCTGCCGATGGCGCAGCCGCTGCGCACGATGGGCATCCTGTTGGTGCCAGCGGCGCTGATCTGCATCACCGTGGTCATTCCGATGTTCGGCGTGATCCTCGTCACGGTCGGCTTCTCGGTCGGCGCTTACGTGACGGCGTTCCTCTTCCGCAGCGCCTTCGCCCGCCACACTCCCGGGGCCTGACCGCGAGACGTCCCTGACCGCGAGACAACAAAACCACGCCGAGACTGTGGGAAACCCCACAGTCTCGGCGTGGTTTTGCGGTTTCGGTGCTACTCGGCGAACTCAGCGGCGATGGCCACGCGCTGCGCGTTCTGCTCCTTCGCATTCGCAAGGTCGAATTCGAGCACCTTGTCGTAGCCAAGGCCGGACGCGGTCTTCTGCAGGTCGGCCCAGATCGTGTCGAACTGCTCATCGCTCTCGGCGAAGACTGCCTGCCAGGACGACGGGACGATCACTGCCTTGACCTGATTGCGCAGTGTGTTGATCTCAGAGCTGTCAGCCGGCGCCGTGTAACTGGCACCCGGAGCAACGAGAAGCTGGTCGTTGTCCTGCAGGTACTGCATCGTCGTGGTAGCGCCGCCCATATTCTCCGACCAGTCATCGGTCAACGGGTTTGCCGTCTGACCCTGGTACGTCTCCCACAGCTTGTAGCTGTACGGGAAGCCGGTTTCCGGGTCGGTGTCGATCGGCAGGACGACAGTGACGTTCAGCGTCGAGACGCCGTCGAGGTAACCGCCGCCGCCCCATTCCTCTGGCACTGTGGCGTCGCCGCTGAGGAAGACCTCTTTACCGAAGTCGGTAAGCTCTGGCTCTCCGGCGTCGTTGGCATCCCAGGTCAGTCCCTGGGGCCCAGCGGCACCCATCGTCTGGCTGCTGTTGGTCAGCGAGCCCTCAGCCGAGTACAGCCAGTCGATGAACGCGGCGATACGCTCCGGATCTTCCGCCTTCGAACCGATCGCGAGCACCGTCTTGCCGCCGTACGTATTGGCGCCGTAGGAGAAGATCTCCTGGTCCTTGAGCGGCGCGATCATGAAGCCCTTGCCCTCGTCCATGTTGGCGTCAGTGTTGTAGGCCGATTGGCCCAGCCACGGCCACCAGGTGAACAGCACCTGGCCGTTCTGCATCTTCGACCACAGCGTGTCGTAGTTCTGCGTCGTCGACTCCGGGTCGACCAGGCCGAGCTTGTTCGCTTCGTAGAAGAACTCCAGCACACGCTTGTACATGCCGTCGTCGTCGAGGAGCCCCTGGTAGTCCGAGCCATCGGCCATGGCGAGGGCGAAGCCGAGCTCGTCGTACCCGTAGTAGGTGATCGGCTGCTTGACGTTGTTCATCATGTTGCCGTCCCAGTCCTTGAACAGCGAGAGGGCGTAAACCTTCTGGCCGTTCGGTGCGGTCGGCTCAAGATTCTGCATGTCCTCCAGAACCGGCAGGAAGTCCTCGAGCGTGTCCACCTCGGGATAGCCGAGTTCGCCGTACAGATCCCAGCGAAGGAACGGTCCGAACGTCGAGTCGATGCCCTCAGAGGGATCGGTCGGCAGCAGGCTGGAGACCGAGGTCGGGAAGGCGTAGATGCCGTCTGAACTCGCGTTCAGGTTCTCGACCGCCGAGTCAAAGCGCTCGGCGTTCTCCATCGCCGGGTAGTAAGCGGATGCATCCGCCACCAGCCCGCCCTCGATCAGCTCGTCGAGCTGTTCTCCCTTGTCGATGATGACCAGGTCTCCGAGCTCGCCGGCAGACACTCGAGTGTTGTAGAGGGTGTCGCCACCGCCAGCGACATTCGGGGCGATGATATTCAACTTCATGTTGAACTTGTCTTTGACGATCTTCGCGAACCAGCCTTCTTGAACGCCCATGTAATTGGCCAGGCCGTCGAAGACGTCGATCGTGATCTCTTCCTCCCACTGCGAGGGGAAGGCGTCGATGGCCTCGGCCTCCGTCTTATCGTCACCTCCGCCCGTGCACGAGGTGAGCATGCCCACGGCGACAAGGGCGACGACGCCCGCCGCAACCTTCCGTTTCAGCTTCATTGCTTTTCCTTTCTTATGGATGCGAGAACGCGTCAGCCCTTGACGGCACCCAGCATGATGCCCTTCACGAAGAAGCGCTGGAACAGGGGGTAGATGAAGATGATCGGCAGCACCACGAGCACCGAGACTGTCATCCGAATCGAGGTCGGCGTCTGCGAGGTGGCAGCTCCGACGATGGCACCGAGGTCGCCGCCGGCGTTCTGCGCCGCCTGGGCGAGGCTGGAGGCCTGGTTAATGAACATGTAGAGCAGGTACTGCAGCGTGTACAGACTCTGGTCGGTGACGTAGATCAACGTGTCTTGGAAGCTGTTCCACTGCGCCACGGCGGAGAAGATCGCCACGGTCGCCAGGATCGGAGTCATATTCGGCAGGTAGACCTTGAAGAAGATCTGCACGATGTTCGCACCATCCAGCTCGGCAGCTTCCTGCAGAGATTCCGGCATCGACTCGACATAGGTCTTGACCAGGATGATGAAGAACGGCTGCACGATGAACGGCAGCACGTAGACCCAGAAGTTGTTCGTCAGACCGAGGTTCTTCATGATGATGAACACCGGGATCAGACCCGCGCTGAAGTACATCGTGACGATGACGAAGCGGTACCAGAACTTGCGTGCCCACATGCGGCTCTGCGTGAACATAAAGCCGAGGAAGGCGGATGCCAGCACCGTGGCGACCGTGCCGATCACGGTGCGTGCGACACTGACGATGGCTGCCATCCCCAGCCCGTTCAGGGCGAAGACGTCCTTGTAATTCTGCAGGTGGAAGCCGATCGGCCACACGCGCACGTCGCCGAGCGCGGAGACGTCGTTGGCGCTGACGGAGTTGATGATCAGGTAGTAGAACGGATAGGCGCAGATCACCACGAGTAACCCGAAGACCGTGTAGTTGATGATCGCGAAGAGCATGTCTCCGCTGGTGCGGTGCGACATCTTGTGCGTCAAAGCAGTGTTGTTCTTCAGCGGATTGGTGAGTTTGGGAGCAGTGGCGAGACCGGTCATGTGCAGATCCCTCTCAGACGATCGCTTCGCCGCGCACACGCTTGGCGATGCCGTTGACGGTGAACAGAAGGATGACCGAGATGACGCTCTTGAGCATGCCGATCGCGGTTGCCATCGACAGGCTGTTGCCGGTCATGCCGATGTTGTAGACGTACAGGTCGAGGACCTGAATCCATTGCATGTTGAAGGCGTTCTGGAAGATGAAGTACTGCTCCATGCCGTTGTTGAGCAGGTTCGCGACCGACAGCAGCAGCAGTACGAGGTAGGTCGGCATCAGCGCAGGCACCGTGATGTACCACATGATCTGAAAGCGCGCCGCGCCGTCGATGCGTGCCGACTCGTACATCGACGGGTCAATGCCGGCGACCGCGGCAAGGTAGATGATCGCGCCCCACCCGAGCCCCTTCCAGATGCTCCACAGCGTCATCACGATCCAGACGTTGTCGCTCGTGTCGAGGAACTTGATCGGAGCGGTAATGAGGCCGAAATCCGCAAGCACGTTGTTCACGAGGCCTGAGCTCGAGAACAACGAGAAGGCGATCATGTAGACGAGCACCCACGAGATGAAGTTCGGCAGGGTGGTCAGCGTCTGCACGGCGTTTCGGAACCACTTGCTGCGCACTTCGTTGAGGAACACCGCGAACGCGAGTGGCAGGATCGACGTGAGGATGCCGAGAAAGCTGATCGCCAGGGTGTTCATCAACACCTGACCGATCTGCGCCATCTGGGTCGGCGAGCTGACCAGCATCTGGAACCACTGCAGACCGACGAACTCGCTGCCTTCAAGGCCCAGCGCGGGCTTGTAGTCGAACAGCGCGTAGATCCAGCCGTACAGCGGGAAGTAGCTGAACAGGAACACCAGTACCAGGAATGGCACGATCACCAGGAACATCCCATAGGATTTCCGGCCGCCGGATCGTTTCTGCAGGCGCTCCTTTGCGCGCGGCGAGCGCTCGCTCTTCTTGTCGAGCTGTTCAGCCACTGTCCTCGTGACCGTGGTGGGCATCGTCATCGTCTACCGCCTTGTCGTGCGTGGCTCGGAATCATTGGGTCAATCGAACGTTTGGGAGCGCTCCCAACGGTGCGCGCGCCATACGCCGCTGAGGGCGACAGGTTCACGTGTCCGCCACCTCAGATGACTCGTACCGAAGCTCGGAGAAGACCACCGGCACATCCTCTGCCCGCACCCCGATCGTGCGGCCGAGGAAGCCGCCGGCCACCTCGGTGGAAAGGTAGCGACCATCGATCCGGTCGAGCGTTCGCTCTCCCGCCTGGTCGATGATGGTGACGATCAGATCGTCCGGCCCATTATGTGTCGGCGCTGCCGCCTCAATGCGTAGAGTGACCGGCGCCTGCAGCTGCTCTTCATCGACGACGAGGCGCCGAGCGGGCCCGATCTGCAGGGCGAACACGGCGCGTCCGGCCTCCAGTCGCAGCTCGGCCCAGTGCGCCTCGTCCATTCGCAGGCGCAGTGCCGCGGCATCCGTCGCTGTGGTGTCGGCTTCGAATCGCCAGGTGAGATCCTTCACCCTGGCCGCCAGCATGGCCGGGGCGCCATTCGGTGAGGATGCCGGCGATATCTCCACGCCGCCACCTGGTAGTGCGCGCGCGAAGGTCGTCAGCGCGGCTCCCGGCGATGCCCACCGCGGATCGAGCTGGGCAGTCTCGAAGCGATCGGTGAAGGCCGTGGCATCCGGGGCGAAAGAGAACGCGTCCGGCACGACAACCGGCCAGTCGCCTGCCCAGTCGATGCCGGCAATGAACGTCTCGCGTCCGTTGACGTGAAACATCGGAGTAGTGCCGCGTGCGCGCACGGCGAGGTAGACCATGACCCAGGAGCCATCCTGGCGCTCGACGATGTCGGCGTGGCCAGTGTTCTGCACCGGGAAGACGGTGCTGCGACGGGTGAGGATCGGGTTCTCGTCGAACAGCGTGAAGGGTCCGGACGGCGTCGTCGCGCGTGCGATGCTCACGCAGTGTCCGCGCTCGGTGCCGCCCTCGGAGTACAGCAGGTACCACCATTCGCCGCGGCGAATCAGATGCGGCCCCTCGGGGTAAGCCATTCCTGTGCCGTGGCAGATTGTGTACGGCTCGCCCAGCACGACGCCACGCTCGAGGTCGACACGGACCTGCGCGATGTCGGGTGCACGCTTGTCATCTGAGCTGTAGGTCACGTAACAGGTGCCGTCTGCATCCCAGGCGAGGTCGGGGTCGATCCCGATGATGCCCTCGATCACCCGCGCCGGGCCCCACGGGCCCTCGATCGCGGGCGCCGAGGTAACCAGCTGTCCGCCACCGCCGGAGACATCAGTGGTGATCATCCAGAATCGGCCATCGTGGTGGCGAAGCGTGGGCGCGTACACCCCGCCGTTCGCGCCAGCACGCCCGGCAGGAAAACGCGGCTCGTCCGCCAGAGCATGCCCGACCAGTCGCCAGGAGAGCAGATCCGTGCTGTGCCACAGCGGCACGCCCGGGTGGTATTCGAACGACGAGTTGGCGATGTAGAAGTCATCGCCCACGCGGCAGATCGATGGATCGGGATAGAACCCGGGGATGATCGGATGCGTTGCGCTGCTGACGACGTTCTCCGCTGTTCCCTCTCGGGTCGGGGCACCAAGCGTCATCGAATCTCCACTCACCTCGGGTCATTGAGGGCGTTTCGGAATGCGACGGAGCATTCGAAGTCGAAACGCTTCGACCGAGAGTATCCGTTCATGACACGATCCGCAACGCATCAGGCGAAGCGTTTCGAAGATGGCACGTTTTGCGGTACCGTAACCGGCGTGCCACTAACAGATATGCCCCTCGATGACCTCCGCTCCTTCCGCCCCGATGTCGCCGAGCCGAACGATTTCGACGACTTCTGGAATGCCACGCTCGCGGCATCGCGTGCGGCGGCAACCGAGCCGCGGCTCGTCGCTGCGGAGACTCCGATCAGTCAGCTGATCGTGGAGGATCTGACGTTCTCCGGCTTCGGCGGCGAGCCGATCCGTGCGTGGGTCACTCGCCCGCGCAGCGGCAAGGCACTGCCCGCAGTGGTGGAGTACATCGGCTACGGTGGCGGCCGCGGCATCGCCGGCGAGCGTCTGCAGTGGGCCAGCGCCGGATACGTGCATGTGCTGATGGACACTCGCGGGCAGGGTGCGAACTGGGGCTCTGGCGGGGATACCCCCGACCCACACGGCTCGGATGGCGCATCGACCGGTTTCATGACTCGCGGCATCTTGAATCGCGACGAGTACTACTACCGACGCCTGTTCACCGACGCGGTGCTCGCCGTCGACGCTGTGCGCGCGCTCTCCTTCGTCGATGCCGCGCGGGTCAGCGTGGCCGGAGCGAGCCAGGGCGGCGGCATCGCACTGGCAGCGGCTGGGTTACACGAGGACGTGTTCACCGCGATGCCGGATGTGCCCTTCCTCTGCCACTTCCGACGTTCGGTCGAGCAGACGCCGGAGCATCCGTATCGCGAGATCGAGCGCTACCTCGCCGTACACCGTGAGCGCATCGATCAGGTGTTCCAGACACTGTCGTACTTTGACGGAGTGAACTTCGCGCGCCGCATCGAGAAGCCTGCGCTGTTCTCCGTCGGGCTGATGGATGCTGTCGTGCTGCCGTCGAGCGTGTTCGCCGCGTACAACCATCTGGCGTCAGCGGATGCCACGATCGAGGTCTATTCGTTCAACGGACACGAGGGCGGTCAGCACGCGCACTGGCTGCGCCAGACGCAGTGGCTCGCGGAGCGCCTCGGGGCCTGAGGGCGATTCGCCCTGCACAGATGCAGGGCGATCGAACACCTGCAGGGCGAAACGCCGATGGATGCCCCGCCATCCGTGCCAACGCCCTGCAGGTGTGCACTGGCGCCGCAGTGTTACAGCGCCAACCGCTCCTTGACGACCTTGACGAGCCGGTCGGCATGCGCCTGAGCGGTCTCCGCATCCGCAGCCTCGACCATCACACGCACGAGCTGTTCGGTGCCGGACTTGCGCAGCAGCACACGCCCGGAGTCTCCGAGTTCCGCCGCGACAGCGGCGACAGCATCCTGCACACCTTCGTCGTCCGCACAACGATCTTTGTCAACGCCGCGCACGTTGATGAGCACCTGCGGGTACACCGTCATGACGGCCGCAAGCTCGGCAAGAGTCTTCTTCTGGTGTGCCATCTCGGCAACCAGGTGCAGGCCCGAAAGCACACCGTCGCCGGTGGTGGCGAACTCGCTCATGATGACGTGACCAGACTGCTCGCCGCCCAACGCGTAACCGCCGGCGTTCATGTCTTCGAGCACATAACGGTCGCCGACAGCCGTCTGGCGGACAGTGATTCCGTGCTCTTTCATCGCCAGGTGCAGACCGAGGTTGCTCATCACGGTCGCGACCAGGGTGTCGTCGGTGAGGTCTCCGCGTTTCTTCATCGCCACCGCAAGGATGGCCATGATCTGGTCGCCATCGACGATGTTGCCATCGGCATCCACGGCGAGGCAGCGATCCGCGTCGCCGTCGTGCGCGATGCCGACATCGGCACCGAGACGAACGACGGCCTCAGCAAGGTTGTCGAGATGCGTCGAACCGACACCGTCGTTGATGTTGACGCCGTCAGGGTCAGCGCCGATGACGGTCAGGGTGGCGCCAGCATCCTTAAACGTCTCAGGCGACACACCGGATGCCGCACCATGCGCACAATCGAGCACCACATGGATGCCGTCAAGACGATGCGGCAGCGACGCGAGAAGGTGCAGCTTGTAGCGGTCCTCAGCGTCGGAGAACCGCTTGATGCGGCCGACGCCAGAGCCAGTGGGGAGAAGCATCTCCCCCGCCATCGCGGCTTCGATGCGCTGCTCGACCACGTCGGGGAGCTTCACACCACCACGGGCGAAAATCTTGATTCCGTTGTCGGGCGCCGGGTTGTGCGACGCAGACACCATGACGCCGAAGTCGGCATCGTGATCTGCGACGAGGAACGCCAGTGCCGGAGTCGGAATGACGCCGGCGTCGAGAACATCGACACCAGAGGCAGCGAGGCCGGCAGAAACTGCAGCCACGATGAATTCACCGGAAACACGCGGGTCGCGGGCGACGACTGCGGACAGTCGCTTGCCGTCAGACTTACGAGCCTCTGCAGTGCGGCCCTGGCCCAGGACGACAGCAGTCGCCTGGGCCAGGGTGAGCGCGAGGTCAGCGGTGAGGATGCCGTTGGCAAGCCCCCGCACACCATCCGTGCCGAAAAGCGGCATCGAGTTGGTGGACCTTAACGCTTCGAGTACTGAGGCGCCTTGCGGGCCTTCTTGAGTCCGGCCTTCTTGCGCTCGATGACGCGAGCGTCACGGGAGAGGAAGCCGGCCTTTTTGAGGGTCGCGCGGTTGTTCTCCTCATCGATGCCGTTCAGCGAACGGGCGATGCCGAGACGCAATGCGCCAGCCTGACCCGAGTCGCCGCCACCGGAGATGCGCGCGATGACGTCGTACGCACCGACGAGGTTCAGCACCGTGAACGGGTCGGTGATCAGCTGCTGGTGCAGCTTGTTCGGGAAGTAGTCCTCGAGCGTACGGCCGTTGACCGTGATCGTGCCGGAGCCGGGGACCAGACGCACGCGGGCAATTGCCTGCTTGCGACGGCCGACAGCTGCGCCGGGGACGTTCAGCACGGGACGGGGAGCCGTCTCCGTTACTTCGGTCTCCGGGCTCGACGTCGAGTAGTTCTGAGGGGTTTCGGTGGTGTCCTGAGTATCAGCCACGAGAATGTCCTTAGTAATCTTTGCGGCGCTTACTGGGCGACCTGGTCGAGGGTATACGTCGTGGGCTGCTGAGCAGCGTGCGGGTGCTCTGCACCGACGTAAACCTTGAGCTTGGTGAGCTGCGCGCGACCGAGGCTGTTCTTGGGGAGCATGCCACGGATGGCCTTTTCCACAGCGCGGATCGGGTTCTTCTCGAGGAGCTCTTCGTAAGAGACCTTCTTGAGGCCGCCCGGGTAGCCCGAGTGGCGGTACGCCATCTTCTTCTGGAGCTTCTGACCCGTGAGCGCGACCTTGTCGGCGTTCACGATGATCACGAAGTCACCCGAGTCGAGGTGGTTGGTGAAGGTCGGCTTGTGCTTGCCGCGCAGGAGCGCTGCGGCGTGCGAGGCGAGGCGGCCGAGAACGACGTCGTTGGCGTCGATGATGACCCAGTCACGCTGGATCTCCCCGGCCTTCGGGGTGTAAGTGCGCGTCACAATAGTGCTGCTTTCTTGTTCGAACGGAGAGGTTCGTGAATCCCACTCCGGGGTGGTTCCTATGGAACACGCCAGTGGAGGGCTCACGTTCGCGGCACTCGGCAGTCGAGTACCAAAGATATAGCTTACGTCATGTTGCCCGGAAGTGGGAATCGGTGTGCTGCTGGCGGGCGCGGTGTCCGACTCACTCCGGGAACGGCACGCGCGGTGCCCGGCCGGACGGCGCCTGTTCAAAGCGCTTCTCCGCGCGGATGCGCTCCTTCTCGATCGTCTGGAAGGCCGACTCCACGCATGCCGCGAACACATCTCCGCCGCCTCGGCCGGGGTGGATGCCGTCGCCGGCGAGCAGATCCGTGCGCGCACCGATCGCTCCCGACCAGTCTGCGACCCACACCTTGCGATGGCTGCCGGCGAAGGCATCGAGGTCAGCATTAACACCGGGAATCCAGTCACGCGGCGCATGTGCGTTGACGAGGATCAGGTTCCGGTCGGCACCGACGATCTGCACCATCTGGTCGAGCACGCCCCAGTCGACCGGCCCGTTGGTCCCGAGAGCGACGACGACGTTCTCGCGGAGCCCGCCGTTCTCTGCTAGCGCGTTCAGGATGTCGGGTGCCGCCCAGATCGAACGCGACACCTCCGCATCCACTGTGATCCCGGGAAACTGCTCGATCAACGACGGCGCCGACGCGAGCATCACCGAATCACCCACGGCCGTGATCTGCGTGCCGTCAGGCACGACGATCACCGATTCGGATGCCCCAGCACCAGGCTCACCAGACTCCGCAGGCTCACCCGTCGCGCCCAGCTCCCCAGGCACGTCCGGCGAGGGCGACGCAGTCGGTAACACAGGCTCATCTGACGACACAGGCGCGGGCGTCTGGGATGCCTCCTCGACTGCCTGCGCGCCGAGGTGGATCATCGCGGCGGCCGACGACGCGTGCGGAGCGTTCACGATCGCGCCGGTAGTCCCACCGATCGCGACGACAGCGACGGTCAGCGCTGCGAGCCCGGTGAAGCGAGCCACCGCAGTGCCGGCAATCCGCTGCCCGAGCACGCGAAGCGAACGACGGAATCCGTATCGACGCAAAGGCTGCTCGACGAATCGGTAGGACAGCGTGGCCGCCGTGACCGACAAAACGAGGGCCAACAGTCCGGCCATCACCGGCACTCCCGCCTCGGGCCCGAAGCCCTGTGTGCCCACGAGCACGAGCACGAGAACCGGCCAGTGCCAGAGATAGATGCCGTACGAGCGATCGCCGATCCAGCGCAGCGGAGCGACATCCAGGCCGCGCCCGAACCACGAACCCGGCCAGGCGCCAGCGAGCACCGCAAGCAGACTACCGACGGTAGCCAGCAGCAGCGCACCAGGGAAGGTCGCCGTGTCCGGAGACTCCGGCATCAGCGCGGCGATGACGATTGCACCGAGACCCACCACTCCGATGAACAGCGAGGTCACCTGCATCCCTCGCCCGCGCATCCATGCCTTCTCCGGCATATTGACGATGGTCAGCGCCAGCGCGATACCGAGCAGCAGCCCAAATGCATGCGCGTCGGTGCCGAAATATGCCCGCGTGACGTCGCCGGCTCCGACGAGCTGCGCCATCCACCACGCAGACCCGCCCGCCGCGACGACGAGCAAAGCCACGCGCACCCAGCGCCCGGGGATCAACAGGACGAGCGGAAGCAGCAACGGCCACACCACATAGAACTGCTCTTCCACCGCCAACGACCAGAAGTTACGGAACAGCTCCGGTGCGGTTGCGGTGAAATAGTCAGTGCCGTCGGCGACGGCCAGCCAGTTGTAGCTAAAGGTCGCAGCACCCAGCACCTGGCGGCCCATCCCGACCAGCAGGTCACCACCCAGCAGCCAGGCTGCGGTCGCGCACACAGTGACGACGACGGCCAGCGCCGGCAGCAATCGGCGAGCGCGGCGACGCCAGAAATCGATAAGACGACGGGGCGTACCCAGGCGCCCGAGGCGCGACGGCCGCAAAAGCAACGAAGTGATCAGGAACCCGCTGATCACGAAGAAGACATCGACCCCGACGAATCCGCCCCGCAGTGGCGAGCCAGGAAAGAGGTGATAGATGACCACGAGGATGACGGCGACCGCACGCAGGCCGTCAAGGCCTGCGAAGCGTAGGGAAGAGGTCTGGTTTTGTGTCATCGTGAGGGGTGCGCGTCGGCTCGCGGCCGAAACGAAGTCAAAAGTCCAGTCTAAGCTGGCCTGGTGCGAATTCGGCTCGACATCGCCTACGACGGCACCCATTTCCGCGGCTGGGCAAAGCAGCCACGGCTGCGCACCGTTCAAGGCACGTTGGAGGCCGCGCTCGGGCGCATCGTTGGCTCAGACGTGCAGTTCGTGATCGCCGGGCGCACGGATGCGGGAGTACACGCCGCAGGCCAAGTCGCGCACGTCGATCTCAATGAAGACCAGTGGTCGCGTATCCACGCACGACATGGTCTCGCTATGGAGAATCCGGCAGCATCCATCGCTCGTCGCATGCGCGGAGTCCTCGGCGCCTACCCCGACGCCACCGTGCATCGTTCCTCGCTCGCCCCAGAAGGCTTCGATGCCCGGTTCTCTGCGGTCTGGCGCCGGTATCGCTACCGGCTCGCAGACGACGTCGCTGGCTTCGATCCATCGCGCAGGCTCGATACCACCAGTATCCGTGGTGTGCTCGATGTCGAGGCGATGGATGCCGCGGCACAGACCTTGATCGGCCTGCATGACTTTGCCTCTTATTGCAAGGCCCGCGAGGAGGCGACGACGATTCGCACGCTCCTCGATTACCGCTGGCATCGTGATGCCGAGGGTGTACTGATCGCCGAGGTCAAGGCCGATGCGTTCTGCCACAGTATGGTGCGGGCGCTCGTGGGCGGATGCGTCGCCGTCGGTGAACAGCGCCTCGATGTGAGCGATCTCGTGGTGCTGCGCGACGCGCTCGATCGCACCAGCCAGTTCAAGGTTCTTGCGGCCCGCGGACTCACACTGACCGAGGTCGGCTATCCCGCCGATGACCTGCTCGCGACGCGAGCCGAGCAGACACGCGCACGGCGCGACCGATCGGAATGAACGTTTCCGGTTGGCACCCGCACGCACGTCCAAACGCAGTAGCGTGGCAATGATGAAGGTCATTTCGTACAACCTGCGCAAGCATCGTGCTGCGACCGAGCTCGAGGAGCTCGCCGCCGAGTATGCGCCGGATCTCCTCTGCCTCCAGGAATGCGACGTGGCCGCTCTGCCGGATGAGATCGGCGGCCTCGCGCTTGCGGATGCTACGCAGGGGAATCGTCTCGGTCTGGCCGTTTACTACCGCACGAACACTTTTCGTCTGCGGGCGATGCGCACGTTCGGTCTGAAGAAGTCGCTGCACGACCGAATGCTGAAGCCGGCGCATGAACGAGTGCTCGGAGTGAGACTGCAGGACATCGATGACGGACGCGAGCTGATCGTGGCTTCGTTCCATGCCGCTCCCCTCACCGCGCTGAACTCGCTGCGACGCAACCAGATCCGCGCCGCGCTCTCCGAGCTCAGGTTGATGGGCCCGGGGCTACCACTGCTCATGGTCGGCGACTACAACTACCCGGTGTTCAAAGAAAACCTCAGCCAGACCGTGCGCGATCACGGTTACACCTTGACGCTCAGCGATGACCGCACGTACACGCGGTACCGCGTGTTCAAGGGGCATTATGATTTCGCGACGTCGGACGGCTTCACGATCGACAGCATCCAGACTCTTCCGCAGCGCTCCAGCGATCATCGGCCGATCCTGATAACTGCCGCTGTGGATCAGGTGCGGTAAATCTCAGCCGGCTGCTAACGCCGCAGCACCCGCTGCGCGAGCCAGTTGCCGAAGATCTGGCCGACCTGCACGATCACGATGATGATCGCCACGGTGACCCAGGTGGCTTCCTGGTTGAACTGCTGATAGCCGTAGATGATGGCGAAGTTTCCGAGTCCTCCGCCACCGATGTATCCGGCCATCGCCGACATGTCGACGACCGCGATGAACATGAACGTGTAACCGAGGATCAGCGGGGCCAGCGCCTCAGGGATCACGACGCCGAACAGAATCGAAATCCGCTTGGCACCGATGGCCAGTGCTGCTTCGACAACCCCCGGGTCGACCGCGACGAGGTTCTGCTCGACCACGCGTCCGATCACCACGGCCGCCATGATCGTCATGGGCACGATCGCGGCGTCCGTGCCGAGCGAGGTTCCCGCGATCACCTTCGTCAGTGGTCCTACAGCGGTGAGGAAGATGATGAACGGGATGGGGCGCACCACGTTGATCACGAAGTTCATCACATTGAAGACGCCGCGGTTCGCGAAAAGATTGCCCGGGCGCGTGGCATAGAGCGATGCGCCGATCAGGAGTCCAGCGACGCCGCCGATCAGCAGAGTGACCGCAACCATGTAGACGGTTTCCTGGATCGATTCCAGAAGTACCGGGGTCAGTGAGATCCAGTCAGTCGCTGTGCGAACCCCCAGCGTGCCGACCCCCATCACGCAAGCACCTGCGCCTTCGTGTTCGCAGTGAGTTCCGCGACGACAGCGGTGACAGCATCCGGCCCCGCCTGCACTCGGTAGGTGAGTGTGCCGAGCTGGCGACCACGAATGTCGGTCACGCCGCCGAAAACGACAGCGCGGCGCAGCGCGTGCTTCTCGAAGACCTCGTCGACGTTCTCGCTCGTAAACTCGTTGACGTCGACGCTGACCAGCGTCCCGCCTCCTGCACGCAGAGCATCCAGGGTCTCCCCCGATGGCACCCCCTGGGTGACCGCCGAGACGAATCGCTCGGTGAGCGCGGCCCGCGGGTGAGCGAAGACGCGATAGGTGTCGCCACTGTCGACCACGCGGCCGCCGTCCATCACGACGACCTGATCACACAGCTCGTGCACGACGGAGATCTGGTGAGTGATGACGACGATCGTGATGCCGAGGCTGCGGTTGATCTCACGCAGCAGCGCCAGTACTTCTCCGGTGGTCTGCGGATCGAGTGCGCTGGTCGCTTCATCCGCCAACAGCAACTCAGGATTCGTCGCGATCGCCCGCGCGATTCCGACGCGCTGCTTCTGCCCGCCCGAGAGCGCACGCGGAAAGCTGTCGGCCTTCTCGCCGATGCCGACGAAGTCGAGCAGTTCGCTCACGCGCGGGCCGATGTCTGCCTTCTTCCACCCGGCGACCTTGAGTGGATATGCGACGTTGCCGCGCACCGTGCGCGAGTTGAAGAGGTTGAACTGCTGGAAGATCATGCCGATGCGCCCACGCAGGGCACGCAGCTGGTTCTCCGACGCGTTGCCAACATCTGTTCCGAGCACGTTTACGGTGCCGGACGAAGGCTTCTCCAGCCCATTGATCAACCGGACGAGCGTGGATTTTCCCGCGCCCGAGTATCCGATGACGCCGACGATGGAGCCCTGCTGGACTTCCAAGTCGACGTCATCGAGGGCGTCAACGACGGGCCCCTTGCGCGTTCCGGGGAACGCTTTGGAGACATTCTCGAACGTGATGATGCGGTGTTCGGGCCCGTCGTTGCGCGATGTCACTTCGAAGCGCGCAGCTGATCTTCGAGGTCGGTCAGCTCGGCCTGCAGGTCTTCTGCGGTCCAATCGCCCTTGAATTCCAGGTTGCCCTGGTTCAGATCAGAGACCGCGGCCTCGACCTCGGCCGAGTGGTAGGCCTCGATGAGTGTCGCCCAGCGCGGGTCATCCTTGTTCTCGTCCTTCACGACGAAGGCGTTGATGTAGGGCGCGAGCTCAGGGTTATCGAGCTCTTCCTTGAAGATGATCAGGTCGTCGCCGAGCCCGCCCTTCTGCGCCTGGGTGTTGTTGACGACTGCCGCCTCGGCGCTGCCGTCCTTGAGTGCAGTGACGGTCTGGTTCGAGTCGACGGCGAGGATCTCGACCGTGCTGGAGGTGATGTCGGCTTCCGAGGAGAAGGCGTCGCCGCCATCCTTGAGCTCAAGCAGGCCTGCGCGCTGCAGGTTCAGCAGTGCGCGTGCGAGGTTGGTGGGATTGTTCGGGATTGCGACGACGGTGCCCTCAGGGATATCTGCGACATCGGAGTACTTCTCCGAGTACAGCGCGAGCGGGTACAGTGCCGTGGCGCCGACGGGCACCAGGGTGCCCCCACTGTTCACGTTGAAGTCGGAGAGGAAGATCAGGTGCTGGAACAGGTTGATGTCGGCTTCGCCGTCCTGAACGGCCTGGTTGAGTTGCACGCCGTCGGTGAGAGTGCGCACCTCGAGATCGATGCCCTCGTCTGCCAGCTTCTCCTTCAGAAGCGTCCAGTGCGCCTCGATGCCGTCATCCGCGACGAGGACGATCTTGCTGTCTTCGCCGCCAGCGGTACCAGCGCTACCGGCGGCGCTCTGCTCACCACCCGCGCATGCCGCCATCGACATGGTCAGCGCGCCGGCTGCCAGCACGCCGAGAACGGACAGAAGCTTCTTCTTCACGCGGGAGTTGTTCACGAGAGTGAGTGAACCACGCGAGCGACCACCACTCCGATTCGAGAGGTAACCGTGCGTAACGCACGCGGTGTCCGACATACGCTGAGGTGGTGACTCACCACCTGCTGGAAGAAGAAACCCTCACCTTCGTCCGCAATCTCATCCGCATCGACAGCGTCAACACCGGAGACCTCGAGACGATCGGCGACGGCGAGACCCGTGCTGCGCGATTCGTGCAGGCCAAGCTGGAAGAAGTCGGTATCGAGACGACTTTCGTCGAGCCGATTCCTGGGCGCGGCAGCGTGATCGCGCGCATCGCCGGCAGTGACACGGATGCTGCGGCGCTGATCGTGCACGCACACCTCGATGTGGTTCCGGTCAACGCTGACGATTGGACGCATCCGCCGTTCGGCGCCGAAATCGAAGACGGCCTGTTGTACGGCCGAGGCGCCGTCGACATGAAGAATTTCGCCGGTGTCATCCTCGCAGTGGCGCGGCACTTCGCGCGTTCCGGCATCCGCCCTCGTCGGGATCTGATCTTCGCGTTCCTCGCAGATGAGGAGAGCGGCGGCGTGTGGGGCGCGTCGTGGCTGGTCGACAACAGGCCAGAGCTGTTCGCCGGTGCGAGTGAGGCGATCAGCGAGGTCGGCGGATTCTCAGTTCCGCTGGCCCAGGGACGCCGTGCGTACCTGCTCGCGACTGCAGAAAAGGGCGTCGGCAGCGTGAAGCTGACCGCGCGCGGCGAGGCAGGGCACGCATCACGGCCGCTGCCGAGCGATCCGGTGCCGCAGCTCGCCGGCGCTGTGGCTCGGATCGGGGAGCACCGTTTTCCGGTGGTGCGTACGCCCGCATTGGAACGGTTCCTCGAGGTTTTCGGCGCGGCGCGTGGTGTCGAGTTCACCGATGAGAATCTGGATGCTGAGCTCGAGGCCCTCGGGTTCGTCGGGCGAGTGATCGCCGCAGCCGCGCGGAACACCGCGGCTCCCACAGTGCTGCGCGCGGGCGACAAGAGCAACATCATCCCTGGCAGCGCACATGCGACAGTCGATCTGCGGGCGCTACCCGATGGCGAAGCCGCTCTGCGAGACGGCATCGAGAAGCTCGCCGGAGACACGGTGGAGGTGTCCTGGCAGCGGATGATCTCGCCGATCGATGCACCAATCGATGGGCCGTTCATCGATGTGATCGCCGCGGCCATCAGCGCCGAAGATCCGGACGGTGTCGTCGTGCCCTATCTGCTGCCGGCATCCACTGACAACAAGCACTTCGCACGGCTCGGAGTGAACGGATACGGCTTCGTGCCGCTGCGTGTGCCTGACGACTTCGATGTGTATGGACAGTTCCATGCGGCCGACGAATGCGTACCGGTGGAGAGCCTGTACTTCAGTGCGAGGACGACGGCGCGGATCCTTCAGAGCGCCTGACGTGATCGCGCGCATGGGCGACGGCCGCGTCCATGTCGGCGAAAAGATGCCGATGATGTCGTAGCGATGCGAGCACGCCAACGGTACGAAACAGGCCCTCGTGCGCAGGCTGGACACCTTTGATGAGCACGGTGATGCCACGGCGTTCGAGCGCACGCACGATGTCGGAGAGGATGTGCGCGCCGGTGGCGTCGACGTGCTCGACCCTGGACATGCGCAAGATCACGACAGTGGCATCTCGCACCGCGGTCACCTCGTCGAACACCCGATCGCTGGATGCGAAGATGAGGGGGCCGTCGAACCGCACGATCGCGATCCGGTCATCGCCAGGGATCGCTTCGCCTGGCAGCGTCTCGCGCTGAACGCCTGACGTGCGTGAGAGGTTGCGGACCGCGAAGATCCCCGCAAAGACGATGCCGATGATCACGGCGACGATGAGATCGAACGACACGGTGATGATCGCGGTGAGGAAGAACGCTGCGGCATCCGCGCGCGTCGAGCGCAGAATTGACATCATCGTCGCCCGCTGCACCATGCGAACGGCCGTCAGCATGAGCACGCCGGCCAGGCCCGCCAGCGGGATCATCCCCACCGGCCCAGACACTGCCACCACGATGAGCAGCAGCACCAGGGCGTGCATGATCGAAGCGAGTCGAGAACGACCACCCGATCGCACGTTGACCGCGGTGCGGGCAATGGCACCCGTCGCCGGCATGCCTCCGAAGAGCCCAGAGCCGATGGATGCGATGCCCTGCCCGACCAGCTCGCGATCAGCGTCGTAGGGCCCGGTGTCATCGAGCGAGGCCGCGACGCGCGCAGACAGTAGGGACTCGATGGCAGCGAGGGCCGCGACAGTCAGCGCAGGACCGACAAGCGACATCAGCGTGCTGGGAACCAGCGGGGGCAGGGTGGGCGCGGGCAGGCTGGCCGGCAGCGCGCCGATGACAGCCAGCGAGTTCGGCACGAACGCGCAGAGCACGGTGATGACGACGATGCCCACCAGTGAGCCAGGGATTCCGCGATGCAGACGCTGCGCTCCGACCATGCAGACGATGACGATGAGCGCCGCCCCGACACCCCACGGAACGTAGGTCCAGTCGGCGGAAGCCACGGCCTGCGCCGCAGCGACGAGCGCGTTGGAGCTGTGGGATGCGGCATCCATCGCGACCGGCGTCGTCAGCGATGGCACCTGTTGCAAGAAGATGATCACGGCGATGCCGAGGGTGAACCCCTCGATGACCGGCCAGGGGATGAAGCTGACCGCTCGCCCCAGGCGCAGGGCTCCGGCTGCCAGCACGATGATGCCGGCCATGATGCTGACGAGGGCAACGGCACCGGCCCCGTGCAGCGCGACGATCGGAAGCAGCACGACCGCCATCGCCCCGGTGGGTCCGGAGACCTGCACATGTGAGCCGCCGAATATCGCGGCCAGGACGCCCGCGACGATTGCCGTCACCAGTCCCGTTGCGGGGCTAAGCCCCGAGCTGACTCCGAAACCCAGCGCCAGTGGAAGTGCGACGATACCGACGGTGACTCCGGCGACGAGATCGCCTCGCCACGTGCGTCGTAGCCCCCGATAGTCCTTTGGGGAGGGAAGGAGCGCGCGCAGGCGCGCGCCGATCCGTGCAGCGGCTCCTGCGCCCATGGTCATCGGCTTCCGCGGCCGACGGCAGGCAGCGCGCGCGCTTCGTCCAGACGCTCACCATCCGACGCGAGAACTTCGAGCAGCAGGAGTCTGGCGACCGCGAGCATCTCCGCCGCCTGCCGGTGCGCGAGACGGTAGTAGACGTGGCTCCCCCGCCGTTCGGACTCCACGAGCCGATGGCGTCGGAGCACCGCCAGATGCTGCGACAGGTGCGAGGCCTCCAGCCCCGTTTCTGCCAGCATCTGCGCGACGCTGACCTCGTCCGAGTCGGAGAGGAGTTCGAGGATGCGGATGCGGAAGGGATGCGCGAGCCCCTTGAACAGATTCGCCTTCACCTCGTACAGCGGTTTCTGCGCATTACTTAATGACATGATGAAATCATCATATCATCGAGTGGATACCGTGGGGTGGGTGGCCGGCTCCTTCTCGTCTACTGGCCTGTATCCCCACGCCCCAGCATTCCGTCCGCGTTGTCGGCAACCCACGCGACCAGTGGCAGCATCCGCTCCATGAGATCCAGGCCGAGCGGCGTCAGGTTGTACTCGACGTGCGGAGGCACGGTGGGGAAAGCCTCCCGATGCACGAGACCATCATCAACGAGTTTGCGCAAAGTGGAGGCGAGCATCTTCTCGCTGATGCCGTCGACCTCACGGCGCAGTGCGCCCCATCGACGGGTCCCCTCCGACAGACAAGCCAAGACGAGCACGCCCCACTTGCTCATGATGTGATCGAGGATCACCCGTGTGCTGCAGCCTTCTTCGAAGACGTTGGGTGATCTCTCCTGAATCTGCGCAAAACTCACTGTCATGTGGGTACCTTACTTCAAAGTGGGTACCGCCGGTTTGGAAGGTTATCGGTGCAGAGAGAGTTGTCCCCGATGATCTTCCCCACGAAAGGACCTCACATGAGCATTCTCATCACCGGCGCAACTGGACAGCTCGGCCGCCTCGTCATCGACAGCCTGATCGCCCGCGGCACGGATCCGCAGTCGATTGTGGCCGGAGCCCGCGACGTGGCCCAGGCATCCGACCTCGCGGCGCGCGGAGTGCGCGTCGCGTCGTTGGACTACAACGATGCCGCCACCGTCACCGCGGCCGTCAAGGGCGTCGATGCCGTGCTGCTGATCTCTGGCTCAGAGCTCGGCAAGCGCGTCACACAGCACCAGACTGTGGTGGATGCTGCGAAGGCGGCCGGTGTCGCGAAGCTCGTCTACACGAGCGCGCCCAAAGCCACCACCAGCGACCTGATACTCGCGCCTGACCACAAGGACACCGAGGAGCTCATCGCCGCATCGGGCATCCCCGCCGTGATCCTACGCAACAACTGGTACAACGAGAACTACGCCGGGCCCATGGCTCAGGCAGCGTCAACCGGGGTGCTCGCCGCGAGCGTGGGAGACGGAAAGGTCGCCTCGGCCAGCCGCCGTGACTTCGCGGATGCCGCGGCCGCCGTCCTCCTCGAAGACGGCCACATCGGTGCGGTGTACGAACTCGGCGGCGACGCCGCCTGGGATCACGCCGAGCTTGCGGCCACGATCGCCGATGTCGCAGGCAGCCCGGTCGAGTACACGGCACTTTCAACCGAGCAGCACGCTGCCGCGCTGGAGTCGGCAGGCCTCGATGCCGGAACCATCGGTTTCGTGACGACATTGGAGGCCGGCATCCGCGGCGGTGCACTCGCCGACACCGACGGCACGCTCGCCCGTCTCATCGGCCGCCCGACGACGCCGCTCGCCGAGAGCCTCCGCGCGCTCGCCTGATCCGCGCTTCCCGTCGCGATTTCTGTCGCTTGAGTCGCGCTCAGGCGACAGAAATCGCGACCGGAGGGGAACTCACCGCTCGACGAGGATGCCATCCTCGTCGCTGTACAGGTGTGCGCCGACGCGGAAGACCACTCCCCCGAATTTCAGGGTGACGTCCAGTTCACCGGCGCCGAGTTTGCTGCTCTTGCGCGGGTTGGTTCCGAGCGCTTTCACTCCGAGGTCGAGCGCGTTGATTGCGACACTGTCGCGGATCGCGCCGTTGATGACGACGCCTGCCCAGCCGTTCGCAACGGCGGAGTCGGCGATCATGTCACCCATCAGCGCGGTCTGCAGCGAAGCACTTCCGTCAACGACGAGCACGGCGCCGTCGCCGGGTGTCGCCAGTGTCGATTTCACGAGGGCGTTGTCCTCGAAGCAGCGGATCGTGCGAATCGGCCCGTCAAAGGCGGCCTTGCGTCCGAAGGAGCGCAACTGCACAGGCAGGGATTGGATGCTCTCGTCGAGCTCGTCATAGAGGTCAGCGGTGGCGATGGTCATGGGATTTCCTCACGTCTCGGCAATGCGGCCATCGTCTCACGCGATGAATCTCGGGACACGCAAAAGGAGGCCACCGACCGAAGTCGGGAGCCTCCTCCAGGTGTGTCAGATCAGCTCTTCGCGAGCGCTGCCGACTTGAGCTGGGCGAACTCGTCAGCGGTGATCGTTCCCGCGTCGAGCAGTTCCTTGGCCCGAGCGATGTCCTCGACCGGGTTGCCTGCGACGGTACGGATGTAGCTGTCCGCTGCATTCTTGGCGGCCTGCTGCTGAGCAGCCGCGCGCTCGCTCATGCCCCGTCCACGGAAGATGAGGTAGGCGAGAGCGGTGAGCAGCGGCAGGAAGATCAGGCAGATCAACCAGATTGCCTTGGCTACGCCGTTGAGCTTGTGGTCGCGGAACAAGTCACTGATGATCGAGAAAAGCGCCATCAGGTACGCGATGAAGACCGTGAAGGTCAGCGCCCACAGCAGCACATCCCAGATTGCAGACCAGAAAGACATGGATCAGACCCCTTCGTCAGTGATGAATAGGACTCGATGCGTGGACGTGTCGCGCCGAATCGACCCCAATCGAAGTATGGCGCAGAAGGCATGTATACGTCCAGGAATACGACCGATACCCAAGATAACTCCTCACGCTAGGTCTGACCATGAGCACCGGCACGGACGTCACGCTCGAAGCATCCGATATCCCACTCGTGCGAGGTGACCTGCACAGCGCGGTCGACACGATCCGCCTGTCTCGCAAGGCACTCGGAACGATCAAGTCGAACCTGCGCCGGCGGCCTGTTAGGAACCGGGAGCGATAACGGCGAGGAGGTCACCTGCCTCTACTTGCTGAGTCTTCGAGATCGCAAGGCGTGTGACCGTGCCGCTTACGGGAGTCGTAATGGCTGCTTCCATCTTCATGGCCTCGATCGTCGCAATCGCATCGCCAGCGCCGACTGTACTGCCTTGCTTCACGTTGAGAGTCACCACCCCGGAAAACGGCGCGGGCACCTGCCCAGGCTGATCAATATCCGCCTTCTCGGCAGACTTGGTGTCGACCGCCACCTGACGGTCACGCACATTCACCGGACGTAACTGCCCGTTGAGCGTGGTCATAACCGTGCGGATGCCCTCGTCGTCTACGCCGATGGCCTCCAACCCCACCAACAAACGCACACCTTTGCTGATCTCGACAACGTGCTCTACACCCTGGGTGAGACCGTAAAGATAATCGACGGTGTCAATCGCGGAGAGGTCACCAAACAGTTCCCGCTGCGCGATGAACGCGCTGGTGGGCGCGGGAAACAGCAGTCTGTTCAGGGCTTCCTGACGTGGCCGACCGTTGTCGGCGAGCGCAGCTTCGTCGTCCGCAGAGATCGGGGTGAGGCCTGCCTTCACGGTGCGACCGGCGAGCACCTTGGTACGAAACGGCTCAGGCCAGCCCCCAGGTAGCTCTCCCAGTTCACCCGCCATAAAACCGATGACGCTGTCCGGGATGTCGTAATTGTGCGGGTTCTCCTCGAAATCGGCTGGGTCAGCCTTGACTGCAGCCAGGTGCAGCGCAAGATCTCCCACGACCTTCGATGAGGGTGTGACCTTGGGTACACGGCCCAGGATCTTGTCCGCAGCCTCATACAGGTCCTCGACGCGCTCGAAGTCGTCTGCCAGCCCTAATGCCATGGCTTGCTGGCGCAAGTTGGACAGTTGACCACCGGGAATCTCGTGACGGTAGACGCGCCCGGTTGGGCCCGACAGCCCGGATTCAAAGGGGCGGTAGACCTGGCGCACCGCCTCCCAATACGGCTCAAGATTCGAGACGGCAGCCAGCGAGAGGCCCGTATCGCGCTCAGTGTGAGCCAATGCTGCGACCAGAGCGGACGCGCTGGGCTGACTGGTCGTTCCCGCCATCGGCGCGGATGCCACATCGACAGCATCCGCACCCGCTGCGCTTGCCGCGAGCAAAGTGGCCAACTGACCGCCAGCTGTGTCATGGGTGTGTACGTGTACCGGCAGCTCAAACGCGTGCCGCAATGCCGTCACGAGCTTTGCAGCCGCGGCCGGACGCAGCAACCCCGCCATGTCCTTGATCGCGAGCACGTGTGCGCCAGCCGCAACGATCTGATCGGCAAGCCGGAGATAATAGTCGAGCGTGTACAGGTCTTCAGCCGGATCAAGAAGATTACCGGTGTAACATACGGCGACCTCCGCGACCGCAACGCCGGTGGCCAGCACGGACTCGATCGCAGGGCGCATCTGCTCGACATCGTTCAGGGCATCGAAGATGCGGAAGAGGTCGACTCCGGTTGCCACGGCCTCGCGCACGAACGCATCAGTCACCTCGGTGGGGTACGGGGTATAGCCAACGGTGTTGCGTCCGCGCAGGAGCATCTGGATCGCCACGTTCGGCAAGGCCTCCCGCAACGCGCCGAGGCGTTCCCACGGGTCCTCGCCCAGGAACCGCAGCGCCACGTCGTATGTCGCCCCACCCCATGCCTCCACGCTCAGCAACTCGGGAGTCATTCGTGCCACGTACGGCGCCACAGCCACGAGGTCACGGGTGCGCACGCGGGTCGCGAGCAGTGACTGGTGCGCATCGCGCATCGTCGTTTCAGTGACCGCAAGCGAGGCTTGTGCACGCAGCGCCGCGGCGAAGCCGCCCGGCCCGAGTTCGAGGAGTCGCTGCCGCGAACCGTGCGGCGCAGGAACTCCCAGGTCAATCGTCGGCAGCTTATCGGCCGGATCCATCGTGCCCACGCGGACACCGTTGGGCTGGTTCACCGTCACGTCCGCGAGCCAGCTCAGAATCTTCGTCCCGCGGTCCTTCGACTGGTACCCTCCGAGCAATTGTGGCCGCTCCTCGATGAACTGGGTCGACACGTCACCCGCGATGAAATCGGCATCGTCCAGCACCGCCTGCAGGAACGGGATGTTCGTCGACACTCCGCGGACGCGGAACTCCGCTAGCGCCCGACGAGCCCGCCGCACCGCCCCGGGAAAGTCCCGGCCACGACACGTCATCTTCGCCAGCATCGAATCGAAGTGCGGGCTAATCTGCGAACCGACATCCAGCGTGCCGCCATCCAGACGCACCCCTGCACCACCGGGCGAACGGTATGCGGTGATCTTGCCCGTGTCTGGCCGGAACCCCACGGTCGGGTTCTCTGTCGTAATGCGGCATTGCAAAGCCGCACCGCGCAACTGGATATCCTCCTGGACGAGGCCCAGATCGGCGAATGTCATGCCCGACGCAATCAGCATCTGCGATTGCACCAGGTCAATGTCTGTGACCTCCTCGGTCACCGTGTGCTCCACCTGGATGCGCGGGTTCATCTCAATGAACACATGTTGACCCGCGCGATCGCCGATGGTGTCGACCAGGAACTCGACCGTGCCCGCGTTGACGTAGTTGATTGACTTCGAGAATTTGATCGCGTCAGCGTGCAACGCTGCCCGCAGCTCATCGCTGATGTTTGGCGCCGGAGCGATCTCGACCACCTTCTGATTGCGGCGCTGTACCGAGCAATCCCGTTCATACAGATGAAAGGTCTCCCCCGCACGGTCGGCGAGAATCTGTACTTCGATGTGCCGAGGCCGAAGCACGGCCTGCTCCACGAACATCGTCGAATCGCCAAACGCACTATCGGCTTCGCGCATGGCGGCCCCCAGTGCACTGCGTAGATCTTCTGGCCGTTCGACCCGGCGCATCCCCCTGCCACCACCACCTGCGACAGCCTTGGCGAATACCGGGAATCCGATTGCCGCAGCGCCCGCGATCAACTCATCGATGTCGCGCGTGGCTGGCGTCGATGCGAGCACTGGCACGCCCGCCGCGATCGCATGCTCTTTCGCGGTGACCTTGTTTCCCGCCATCTCCAGCACATGCTCACCCGGACCGATGAAGGTGATCCCGTTCGCAGCCGCAGCCCGCGCCAGTTCAGGATTCTCCGAGAGAAACCCATAGCCCGGGTAAATAGCGTCAGCACCGCTCTCCTTCGCTACCCGGAGGATTTCCGCCACATCGAGATATGCCCGCACAGGATGCCCCGTCTCACCAATCTGGTACGACTCATCGGCCTTCAGTCGATGCATCGAATTGCGGTCCTCATACGGGAACACCGCCACCGTCTTCGCACCCAACTCATATGCCGCGCGGAATGCCCGGATCGCGATCTCACCACGATTCGCGACCAGAATCTTATTGAAGAATGCCATCTTTAGAGCCCTATCTCGATAACCGCAGAATCGATCGACTGTGAGAGTATTGCCACGCTCGCATTGGAAACCGGCGAGTTGGTCGACGGAGTGTTGACATTGCTCTGTCTCGTGAAGAAAGTTGAGTGTGCCGTGGAGTCTGTCGACGACGACGTCATGATCGTGGCTGGATACGGCAAGTTCCCGCAGGGCACGAGCGCCGAGGCCCTGCATAAGGTGCTCGCTGTCGTCGCTCTGGTAGACAGGCAAACGGGAACGGTGATCGACGTTTCAACGACCCTCGCCACGCGCACCGCGGATGAGTTCATCTGCCGCGCGATGGTCGGACGAAAACTGAGCACCGATGCAGCATCATTCATCGAGTTCCTGTCGCTTCGGTACCACGGACTTGCCCAGAAGGCGATGATCGCGGCTTTCCGCGACCTCGTTAGGCGATTCACTGAAGCCTCTTCTGCGCACGGAAATGCCGCGGGTAGCAGCTGAGATTCTGCGCTACCCCGGAACGGCGACGGTTTCCTGCCTCGACACAAAAAACCGTCGCCGCGATTTGGGCTAGGCGAGTCGCGCCAGATACTCCTCAGAGTGCTGAACTGAGCCGAATGCCGGCAACATCTGCCCCACCGAGAACTCGTGAGCTTCGATGCTCGAGCTGGCGCACAGGTCCTCTAATACAGTGACGGCGTACCCGGAGTCAGCTGCAACTCGAGCGGTCCCCTCGACCACCATGTTGGTTGCGACACCGCCCAGTACTAGCCGAGTTGCGCCGAGCTTGGTCAGAATGGACGTGAGATTAGTGCCAATGAAGGGGATCACGCATCCCTTTGACACCACCCGCTCGCCCGGCAGCGGGGCGATCTCCGAGCAGATCTGTGCCTCATCAGAGTCTTCGATCATCAAGCCGCGGCCACGAAATCCGTCGAATCGTGGTGAGGCGCTCGAGAGCCGCTGATAGTCGGCGTCGAATGCGACCCGTACAAACACCCTCGGCAAGTCCAGCTCCCGGTATTTCTCGAGCACTCGGGCGGCCGCAGGCAGCACGCCACGTTTCTCAGCCTGTGCCCCCATACCGGCAACACCGATCACCCCGTCCGAGCGGCAGATGCCCTCTTGGTAATCCATCAGAAGCAGTACGTCAGTCATGCCTTCACCTCACAAATAGCTGTCACGGAGGAGGTCGCTGCCTGCCAGCGCCTCTGCAGTGTTTCCGACAACGACCCGGCCCGCGCGCAGAACGTAGCCGCGCTGACAGTACTCCAGGGCGATTGCGTTCTGCTCGATCAGTACCACTGTCACACCCGAACTGTTGAGTGACGCAAGAGTCTCCATCACCTCTTCGACAAGATTTGGCGCTAAGCCGAGCGATGGTTCGTCGACGATCAGCAACTTCGGGTTCGCCATCAACCCGCGGCCGATCGCGAGCATCTGCTGCTGGCCACCACTGAGCGTCCCTGCCAGGTGGTCACGTCGCTCACGAAGTATCGGGAACATCTCATAGGCAACTTCTGCACGCTCGGTCAGGGTGCGTCGGTCGCGTACCCAGTAGGCGCCGAGGAGGAGGTTGTCGTGGATGGTGAGGTTGCCGAAGACTCCGCGCGCTTCTGGCACGTGGTTGATGCCCATGCGCGCCACCTTCTCGGGATCCGAGGGCAGGGCCACACCATTCCAAGTGATCGAGCCTGACCGCGGCCGGATCATGCCGGAGATCGTGCGGGCAAGAGATGATTTTCCTGCACCGTTCGCGCCCAGTATGGCCACGAAGTCGCCGTCCCCGATGGTCATCGTCACGCCATGAAGCACGTCGACGCGAGGGCGGTATCCGGCCGTCAGGTCAGTGATTTCAAGCACGGTTGCCTCTCCCCCGACCGAGGTAAGCCTCGGTCACCAGTTGGTTCTGTCGAATCTCGGTCGGCGTACCCTCAGCGAGCAGCGCGCCAGCACTCATCACGACAACCCGATCGGCCGCGCGTGCCACGAAGTCCATGTTGTGGTCGATGAGAACCACGGCGATACCCGAGGCCGCAAGACTGGCCAGTCGATCGGCAAGGTTCTCGGCTTCAACCGGTCCGAGGCCTGCCGCGGGCTCGTCCAACAGCAGGAGTCGGGGCTCGGCGAACTGCGCACGCGCAACCTCAGCGAGCTTTCGCACACCGTATGGGACCGAGCCCGCAGCTGTGTGCGTATAGGTCCGCAGTCCGTATTCCTCGAGCAGCACGGCAGCCCGCTCTCGTTGCTCACGATAGTGGCGGCTCGCTCCGGGAAGGGTAAACACACCACGCAGCAGATCGCGGCGACGCTGCACTGTACGACCCAGCATGACGTTGTCGATCAGTGAGAGATCGTCGATAAGCAACGTTTCCTGGAATGTGCGTGCCACTCCGCGGGACCGCATCAGGTGTGGGACAGTGCCGACGGTGTCGGTGCCGTCCACCCGTACCCTGCCTGCGGTGGGGCGGTAGAAGCCGCAGATGCAGTTGAGCATCGTCGATTTGCCAGCACCGTTGGGTCCGATGAGCCCCACAACTTCGCCAGCATGGACACGGAACGACACACCTTTGAGTGCGGCAACGCCGCCGAATTGGATGCTGACCCCGTCGACCTCGAGAACGCAGTCGCCGAGCGTGGTCTCCTCGGATCTGCTATCGAGTAGCGTCACAGTCCCGTCCCCTTCTTGCTCTTCTTCTTCCTAAACCCTGCGAACGAGAACTGCCGGAACGCACTTCGCAGTCCCAGTGCCGCGAACAGCAGCACTCCGTATGCGATCGACGCAACCTCAGGACTCGACGCGAGCAGATTGGGCACCACTGATACGAATGCTGCGCCGATCAGCGCTCCGATGGGTGAGACCACGCCACCGATGACCGCGGCCGACAGAAAGGCGATCGAGTTGTCGAAGGTGAACGACGATGGGGTGACCGCGCCGACCGAGAACGTATAGATATAACCGCCAAGCCCGGCCAGGAAGGAGCTTACGACGAACGCCCAGATGCGCTGACGTGCTGGCACGACGCCGAATGCTCCAGCGAGGATCTCCGACTGCTTCACCGCAAGAACGTTGAGGCCAGACCAGTTACCGAGCATGTTACTGGCGAGCACGAACGCGATGATCACACCGATCACTCCGAAATACACACCGGGTAGCCCCGAAGTGATTTCGGTGTCTCCGATCATGATTGGCCCCGGGAAAAGACCCCGGTAGCCGTCGGTCAGACCTTCGAACCGCATCACGAGCTCGGGCACGGCCCAACCGAAGGCGAGCGTCACCACGGCCAAATAGATGCCGTTGAGTCGGAGACAGACGAACGCCAGCAGGGTGCCGACGAGCGTGGCTGCCCCCAGCGCGACGAACAGCGGAAGCGGCTGCGGTAGATCCAGCTTCGTCGAAGCGATCGCAGCCCCGTACGCTCCCACAGCCATCAGGCCTGCGTGACCAAGGGTCACCTGTCCTGATCCTCCAGTGACCACCACAACGCTGAGTGCCATGATCGCCATCGCCGCCCAGAGGTTCGCGTTGTACTGCTCGTCTACCGGAATGAACAGCGGTAAGACCAGGAGCAGGCCCACCACGATGAGCGTCCGATAGTTTCGCACGAACTCCCCGATCGCTGCTCGGGTGTGCGTGGGCGCGGGAGGAGGCGACTCATGCGCCTTGGCGATGACCTGGTCAGTTGCGTTTGTAGCCACGGTGCATCACACCTTCACGATTCGACGAGCGGACAGCAGCCCCTGCGGCCGGAGGAAGAGCACGACGACGATCAGAACGAGAGTTGCCGTGTGCGCCAGAGACGAGGAGAGGTAGAGAGCCACGAGATTGAGCACGACGCCCACAAGGATGCCGCCCACCAGGGTGCCGAACATATTGCTCAACCCGCCGATGGTGATCGCAGCGAACGAGACGAGAGCGAAGGTCACGAGACTGGCCTCATTGAGGTAGGTCTGCGGAACGACCAGGACTGCGGCGAATATCGCGTACGCGGAGCCGATGGCCCACGCGAGCATTCTCAGTCGCCGGACCGGAACTCCGAGAAGTCGTGCATTGCCCTCATTCTCGAACACTGCCCGCATGCCGAGCCCGGCGCGAGTGAAGTTGATCACCGCGAATGCGCTGGCCGCGATGAGGAGACCAAGTCCGAGGGTGATCAGCTGACTCCATTCCACGAATACGGGGCCGAACTGCTGGCCGCCGTCAGGAAACGGAAGCTCAATCGCGCGGGTTTGAGAGCCCCACACCATACTCACGACACCTTTGATCACCAGGCCTATCGCGAGCGTGGCCATGACCATACTCAGCTCGCTCTTGTCCTTGATGAGCTTGAGGCTTTCGTTGGTCGCCAGGCCGATAGCGGCCGCAATCGCCACCGCAACGAGTAATGCGAAGGGGAACGGACCACCGGCCAGAATCACCGTCGACATCCCGAACAGTGCCAACGTGAGCATATAGCCCTGGCCGAAGTTCACGACCCCAGTTGCCCGGAAGATGAACACCAGCCCCAGTCCGGCGATACCGTACAGCAGTCCGGTAACCACGCCTTGGAAGAGTACTTGCCACATGGTCCGTCCCTCCTTTCTTTACGCTTGTTCTCGATCTACCAGCTGAACGGGATTGTCTCGTCGGTGATCGTGGCGAAGGCGCCATCGCCTGCCTGAATAATCGACAGCGAACGTGTGCCCGCGTGGTTTCCCGGGCTGAACGTCACTGCAGGCGCCCCACCGACCGACACCTCTTCGAAGCCACTGAGTGCTTCGAGCAGGCCGGCCCTGGTGGGCGAATCGCTGGTCTCGAGCGACTTCTCCAGGCCAGCAGCAAACAGTGCCGCATTCGTCCATCCGTTGAGGCTGAACACGCCGATCTCGTCGGCGTTGCCGTCAGCAGTCATCTGTTCCACATACGCCTGCACCGATGCGTTGTCATCAGTGGTGGGAAGCAGCCACGAGCCGAACATCGTGCCGTCCAGCGCGTCACCCGCGAGTGCGTAGGTTGTCGGGTCCGCGGTGTAGAACGGGGCGAACATCTGGGTTTCAAAACCGAGGCGCTCGGCAGTGGTGACCGCTGTGGCGATGTTGCTGTTCGAGCCCCACACGACGGTGAGCTCTGCGCCGCCTTCCTTCGCCTTGGTCATCTGAGCCGTAAGGTCGGTGTCGCTCACGTTGAATGCCTCTTCGGCAACCAATTCCACGCCCAACTCTTCGACGGCATCCTTCACACCCTGCAGAGCCGGCTTTCCGAGGTCATCGTTCTCGTAGAGCACCGCAACCTTCGTTGCGCCGAGCTCCTCCACCCCAAAAATGGTGTCCAGCTTCGCCTCGTCATAGTAGTTCGGCAGCAGGACGAAGTAGTTCTCCTGCTCTGCCATGGAGGGGTCCCCGCCGACGGCACCGACAACGGGCAGACTCTCCGCTACGGCAAACGGCTGGACGGCCGAGTTCGTCGGCGTTCCGATCGGTGCGACGAGCGCGAAGATTTGGTTCTTCTGGACGAGTTCCTTGGTCGCTGCGAGACTTCGGGCCGGGTCGTAGCCGTCGTCGATCTGGGTGTAGTTGATGGTCCAGCCGTCGAGTCCGCCGTTTGCATTCAGCCAGTCGAAGTAAGCCTTTGATCCCTCGGCAATCAGCTTGTAGGAAGGGACAGGGCCGGTCTCAGGCACGAATGAGCCAATCTCGATGGTCTTGGCTTCAATGTCGACGCCCTGCTCTGCTCCAGCCTCGAGTGGTTCTGCCCCACCTGCGAAAGCACAAGAGGACAGCAAGAGGGCAGCCAGTGTGAGAGGCGCCGCGGCGCGTAGTGCGCGATTTCGGTTCTTCATGGGGTCTCCAGGTGTAGTCAGTGATTGCGACGCGTCGCTGCGCCGACAATCGCGGTGTGGTTGATTTCGTCGAGGACTGTGGTGGCGATCGGGAAGTACTCGTTGTCGAATCCTCGACCGAGTGCCGATAGGTAGAACGTGGCCATCTGACTCAGCTGTGGACTGACCAGATCGACCGATTCGGCCGATTCGAGGAAGTACGTGATGTCTTTGATGGCGTAGGTCAATGGGAAACGCCCCTCACCGAACTCGCCTGTGAGGACGGAGCCGATGACGTGATTCTGCAGCGCGAACGAATTGGCGGAGCCCTCAGACAACACCTCCGCCAGTTCGACAGTGTCGACGCCAAGTTTGTCGCCGAGAGCGAGGCCTTCGCTGACCGCGAGGATGTTGGCCATCAGAACCGCGTTGTTGACAAGTTTGGCGATGTTTCCACTGCCTACCGGTCCGACGTATCGCACCGATGTGCCCATGAGCTCGAGGACCGGGCGTGCTCGCTCGAAATCGGCCGATGCACCGCCAACCATGATCGCAAGGGTGCCCGCTTCGGCCGCCTGCTTTGTGCGTGCCACCGGCGCGTCGATGTACGCTCCCCCGGTCTTGCTCAGCGCATCGGCGATCTCGCGGGACGTCGCCGGTGGAATCGTACTCATATCGATGGCGAGAGATCCCGCCCGCAAGCCCGCAACGATCCCGTCATCGCCCAGGTAGACGTTGCGCACCTCGGCAACTCCCGGGAGTGATGTGATGACGATATCTACCAGCGATGCCAGTTCTCGTGCAGACCCAGCGACTCCGGCACCGAGTTCTGCAAACTCCGCGAGCACGGCAGGACGGGTGTCAAAAACCGTCACGTCGCAGTCTTTGCGCAGCAGATTGCGCGCCATACCTCCGCCCATTGCGCCGAGGCCCAAGTATCCGATTTTGCTCATTGTTTTCACTCCTTTGTGAATTCGAGGTTCGCTGCCTCAGTGAAGTTCTTTGATGCGCTCCCCGTCGCGCGACCAAAGATCCGGATCATGGCCAATGACCAGTTCGGCGTTCGTGAAGTTCTGCTCGAAGCCCATCCGCCGCAGCGACCGATACGCATCTGGCATTGACCACGCGTTGCCCGGTGGCCAGCTCTCATCGACGTTCGCGTGACTGTATGCCGCATCGCCTGCACAGAGAATGGTGCGCCCCGAGGGCAGCCGAACGAGCAGTGATTGGTGTCCCGGGGTGTGACCTCGAGTGCTGATGAGACCGATACCGTCGGTGACCACGTGATCACCGTCGATGACGGTCACGTCTTCCGGTAGCCCGTACTGCTTCTGCAGATAGATTTGCGAAACGAAGGCGTCAGGATCATGGGCGAAGCGGAGCTCCTCTCGCTGCACGAGCACCTCATCGGCGTCGATACACGCGTTGCCGCCGGTGTGGTCCCAATGCAGGTGAGAGTTCGTCATCCAACGAATGTCGGACGGGCCGATGCCCACGCTGTCGAGGTGGGCGAGGATGCCGTGCTCCTCATCGAAGTCGACGAGAGCTCCCGCTTTGGCACCCAAGGCCCCGTCGGGATCCGTTACCGCGTCGACGTTCAGTCCGGTATCGAATAGGAAGTAGCCTTCAGTGGATTTAACCAGGGTCGCGGTCACCGGAATTGTGCGGCGATTACCAAAATCCTGCCGGTACATCAGCAGGCTACCTTCGACGTCGATCCATCCACAATTGAACAGCCACACTCTCTCGACGGTCATGAGAAGTAGCTCCCACCGTTGATATCGAGGGTCTGACCGGTGATCCAGTTCGACTCCGGTCCAGCCAGGAATGCGATCGGTTCAGCAATGTCCTCGGGGCGACCGAGGCGCCCCAGCGGGTAACCAGTGGCATCCTCTTCGAGCTGTCCTCCGTTCAAGCCTTCCCACATGGACGTGAGCACTGGCCCGGGAGCGACAGCATTGACGAGGATACCGTCGGGCCCGTAGGTTTTTGCTGCCCATTTCACGACACCGGCGACACCTGCCTTTGCTGCGACGTAAACAGGCCCGGACTTCACCCCGCCGATACGACTGGCGACGGAACCGAGGGCGACAACTTTTCCACCGCCTTGCTTCTGCATAGGCGGAACAACAGCACGTAGCAAGTTGATGAAACCGAGGAGGTTCACGTCGAGGATCAGCTTGTTCTCGTCATCATCGAGATCGAGCAGTCCAGTGCCGGAGACGACACCAGCGCATCCGACGGCGATGTCCACGCGACCGGCCACCGCGACAACGAGATTGATCGCTGTGCTTACGGAACCGAAGCTACTCACATCGCAGGCCAGGAACGGCCGGGAATCGTGATCGCCACTGGGCTTGTTCAGGTCGAGGAGGTACACCTTCGCGCCTCGCGCCTCAAGTGCCTCGGCAACCTTGCGGCCGATGCCGCCGGCCCCGCCTGTGATGACGGCGACCTTGCCAGCCAGGCCTTCATTGCTACTAGTGGGAACGACCATCATGTCTCCGCCTCAACGCTTCCGCGAACTATTGCACTCAGTGCACCATACGGAACGGTTAGAAGAAAACCGGCTCATAAAAAAGCGTATGGGAGCAGAGGTTGATTTGCGTTCGCAGCGGAGGGTCGACCCCCGTCGGCGATGACGGGGCGGTTCCACATTTGCTTGGCCGCGGCCCGCTAACGATGAGCAGGACTCGGTTGTGTAGGACTCTAGCCCGGTGTTGTGCAGCGCGTCAATGATCATGTGAAGACACCCGCAGCTTGGATGAGCTGAGCTCGCTTGATGACTGGAGCATCGATCATCTTTCCGTCCAGGACGGTGACTCCGCCGTCGGCGCCAGCCTGGGATGTCACCGCGTCAAGGACGCGCGCTGACCAGCGCAGCTCGTCCGCTGTCGGAGCAAATGACTGCCGCGTTTGTGGCAGCTGTGCCGGATGGATGCAAAGCTTGCCAGTGAACCCCAGCATCTTTGCATGGCACAGATCGGCGTCGAGAGCGTCCTCGTCGCGCACAGCCTGAGTGACACCGTCGATGGGCCCTGGCAACTCGTCCGCAGCCGATGCGAGCACTAGGTGCGCTCTGGCGGCAACCAACGCCTCCCGGTGATCAGGGTCGACCCCTAATGCAGCCGCCAAATCGAGGCTGCCGAAGGCGAGCCGGGCGACGAGCGGGCTGCGTGCGATTTGTACCGCATTGAGCACGCCGGTCGGCGTCTCGATCAACGCGACGACCCTTACTCCCGAGTCCGACGGTATCCCCATGGCGTCGATCGTCCACGGCGCCTCCGCCTTGGGGAGCATAATGTGCGCTCCTCCAGCGACGGCGGCGCGCACATCGTCGTCATGCCAAATCGTCTCCACCCCGTTGATGCGCACGACAACCGGCACGTGAACCCTGCGCAGTACGTCAATGATGTGCTGCCGGGCACTCACTTTCTCGCCGGGCGGCACCGCATCCTCGAGGTCGAATACGACGACGTCCGCCCCCGCGTCGAGCGCCTTGTCAAATCGATCGGGCCGGTTGCCCGGCACAAACAGGAAGGTCCGAGCCGATTCGAGCGCCTCAGCGACGGTCATTGTGCCACCGTGGCAAGCCCGGTCATGCCGACCCCACCGCCCGCGTTGCGTGCAGTGGTGGCAATACCATCCTCCGTGTGGTCAGCTTCCAGACGGAGCGGATCCCCGACATAGAGTGGTGAGCGACCGCGGAAGGCAAATGAGCGCAGCGGCGCACTGCCTGCACTTTGGCTCGAGAACCACATCAGCAGAGTCGCCGTCAACGGTCCGTGAACCACAAGGCCGGGGTACAGCTCAACCTCACGTGCGTAATCAGCGTCGTAATGGATTCGGTGACTGTTGCGAGTGAGCGCGGAGTAGCGGAACAACATGACTTCGTCCGGCGATATTGTGGTCGAAGCTTCGCTTTCGCTGTTGAATTCAACCTCTGCTGCACGAGAAGCCGCAGGCGAAATGTTCATGTAGACGATGTCCTGCTGCTCACGGATGAGCACCTCATTGCCGGAAGAGACCACGTGATCGACCGTGACGAACACGAGCGGACCGGCTTTGCCTTCTTTGGGCGTCACCGCAGCGATCGTGCTGTGCCGAGTGAGCTCGTCGCCGGGGTGCACCGGAGCGAGGAACTCGATGCGGCTACCCGCCCACATCCGGCGCGGCAGTTCGATTGGCGGGAGGAATCCTCCCCGCTTCGGATGCCCATCGACACCGATCTGCGAGACCGGGACAAACTCGTCGAAGAGCAACCAGTGCAGTCCTTGCAGGAAGCCTGCACCGTTGTCTTCTGGCAGTCCGAGAACTCCCCGCAACGCGCTGTCAATCTCGGGCCGCACCAACACAGTTTTCTCCTGTGTCGTTCCGACCCACGAGGCCAGACGGTCTTCATCGGTCATGAGATCACTCCTTCTTCTTCCAATCGCATGCGCTCCGCACGGCCAAGGCCGAGCAATTCGCCATACACATAGTCCTCGTCTCCGCCGAGCTCCGGAGTGCCTCGATGTATCCCGACATCGGTGGTCTCGGAGAAGACGATCGGCACACCAACGGCCTGGCGCACACGTCCCGAAGGCTCCGCTACCTCTATGACGGCTCCACGTTCGCGCAAGTGCTGGTCGGCGGCGACATCTGCGGTCGACCAGACCGGATGCGCTGCGATCCCGCCTGACTGAAGTGCTGCCGTTGATGTGTCCGGTGTCGATTGCAGAGTCCAGGCCTCGATCCAAGCGTCAAGCTCAATGCGATGACTGATCCGCGCTTCGAGCGTCGATGTCGCCGTCAGTCCCGCCGGCGGGGTACCGATGAGTTCGATGAGTTGCGCCCAGCGCACATCATCCGAGACAGCGACAGCCACCCAGGCGTCCTCACCTGCGCACCGGTAGACACCCGACGGTACGAGGGCGGGGCTGCTGTTGCCGAGACGTTCGGTCTGTATTCCGGCCGATGCCTCCACGAGCGCTTCGCCGATGAGGGATGCTGCGACCTCTCGCGCTGCGACATCAACATGCCCGCCCATGCCGGTGCGGCGGCGACGAATCAGCGCAGCGAGAACAGCTGTGGCAGCGTTGAGCCCGACCGAGTGGTCCATTACATGTCGGATCTCTACCGGCGGGCCGTCGGCATGCCCAGTCAGCGTACCCAACCCGCTCCACGCGCCGAACAGGGGTGCGTAACCTGCGAAGACTGAGTCAGGGCCAGACTGGCCCGACGATGAAACCGACACCATCACGATGTCCTGTTTCACCGCGCGCAGATCGTCATAGGACAGCCCCAATCGGTCCATCACCCCAGGTCGGAAGCTCTCAGCTGCGATGTCCGAGACACCCACGATACGGCGAGCCAGATCACGCCCGCGGCGGTCCTTGAGGTTGAGGCGCACCGAGAGCTTTCCAGATGAAACTTGGTCGAAGGTCGCGGCTTCCATACGTCCGTACACCGCGTGAGGTTTGCGGAAGATGTCTGGACGTGCGGCGCTCTCTATCTTGATGCACTCGGCACCCAGCTGCGCGAGCACATGGGTGGCAAAGGGCCCGGCCGCATGGATGGTGAAGTCGGCGATTCGCACGCCAGCAAGCGGCCTCATCGGAGCCCTCCACGTGCACTTGTGTCAGCTGGGATGGCCGCCTGCCTGATCGGAAGCTCTGGTGGACCACCATTCAGCCGGGGCACCACTCCATCGATTTGGAATGGCGCGGACACGATATCGATGTCGCCGAAGCCGGGCACGAATGCCTGCTGGAACAGTCCACGTGCGACTTCGTGCGGGTCACGCAGCACCTCGAACGGGGTCGCGTACTTCGCGGCCGGCACGTTCAGTTCCTGGGCTGCTTTCACTAGATCGGCTGCGTTGAGCGTCCTCGCCCAGGACCGAAGGCGCTCGTTGATCTCAGCTCCATGATGCCCTCTGCCCACACCGTCGGCGAGCGCGGGATCGGTAGCCCACTCCGGGCCACCCATCAGGGTGACAAGTCCGTGCCATTGACGATCCTCAAGAGTCAGAAGCTCTACATAACCGTCGGCGCATTCCAGCACACCGCCATATTTGAAGGAGCGTGCGCTACGATGCTCGATCGATCCGTCACCGAAGCGCTGAAGGCCGAATGCTGCGAGCGCAACAACGGCATCCTGAATCGCGACGTCGATCACCTGTCCGACACCGCTCACCAGGCTGGCCAGGGTTCCGAGCACCGCGGCAATTCCCGCCTGCATTTCTGCGAAGTGTCCGAAGATCTTGATCGGCGCCCGATTGGGATGACGCTCGTAGGCCAGCCCATTGGGCAAGAGGTAGCCTTCACCCGTGGAGTGCAGAATAGTGACCTCCTCGCCGTCCCAGTCAGCCTTCGGTCCAGTCATCCCGTATGGCCGCACCGAGACGTAGATCAGTTGCGGATGCTCGATTCTGAACGTCGACGGGGCCGTCGTGTGACCGCGTTCCGTAGATGAGAAGTCGTCGATATAGATGTCTGCGTCACAGACGAGGTCGGTGAGACGCGTCTGGTCGGCGGGGTCACGCAGGTCGAGTGAGACGCTGCGCTTCCCCGCCGCCAGATAGGCGAAGAGACTGCTCTGGTTTTCAGCAAGCATCGGCGGTTGACGGCGTAGTCGGTGACCTTCGGGCGGTTCGACCAACACCGTATTCGCGCCGAGCGCCGACAGAAGCCGGCCAGCATAAGCCCCGGCGACGGACTGGGTGCGTTCGATCACCGTGAGTCCATCTAGGGGTGCATCAGAGCTGTTCATCTTCACCTCATTGTGAGAGTGGATGCTGCGATCGGCAGCGTGGGGAGGGGAACGTCACCGAACGACAGGCAGCTCGAGATCGAGGTTGCCACCATCGATGAACGGCCGGATGTTCACATCGCGAGACGGGAGGATGACGGTTGCCATTCCCGGTGTGGTGATCTCGCCCCGCTGGTTCTCGCCCCAGATCTCGAGGTCGACCAGCGCGTGCCCATCCTTGATGTACTTTGCCGAAACCTTGCCCTTGCACCAGGTGGAGTCACCCATGATGTTGAAGCCGCGCATCTGCGTGCGTACCCGCTTCACGAAGGCCGCATCGCCGGCCCAGTTCGTGACAAGGCTGGCCATCCAAGCTGAGCGCTGGGGGCCGTAGTCGTACGTTCCGGGGACGCCGACGTTCTTTGCCACCGACTCGCGGTGATGGCCGATGCCGGTGTACTCGATGCCTCCACCGGCTTCTGGGTTGCGGAAGAAGTGGCCTGGGTGCTTCATCGCGGCCTGGTAGATGACGCCGTTCGTGTGACCACGGCCACAGCCCACTAGGAAGCCCATGGTATCCATGAGAGAAAGCGGACCACGCACGATCGAGGGCAGCTCGTCGCCGACGTTGACGTCCTCCCAGAAGCGAATCTGCTCGCCGCGGATGTTCGCCTGCTCGCCCATGATCGCTTCGTGGATCTGGTCGTACTCCTCGCTGGAGTAATCGTAGGTCGTGATGTCGGCGTACTTACCGGCGTCACGTGCGGCCTTGCGCTCGTGACGAGTGCAGGTGCCGAGTGCCCGGGCCACCATCTCACCGCGCTGGTTGTAGTATGTGCCCTCGACATACTGCAGAACCAGCGTGCCGGAGAACTTGGACTGTTTCACGTCGACGCCGACCACGCGCTCGATCGCATTGATCGTGTCGCCTGGACGGATGTGGCGGAACAGCTCCCAGTCGTTTCCGGCGTAGAAGCCGTGCACCCCAGGAAGGCCCCAGCGGGTGCGCCCGATCCAGCCGTAGGCCATCGGGAACATCGGATGCGCGACCGCAGTGCCGTAGCGCGAGTTGCGGCCATGCTCGGAGTCACGGTACAGCGGGTTCAGATCGCCGATGCCGTTCGAGAAGTTCATGATCGTGTCGGGTGACGCGTCCCGAAGGTACGGGCCTTCGGGTCGCAACTGCAGCCCGATCATGCTGCGGGCATCCTCAATGCCCTGTTCGGTGATGACTCCCTCCTTGGGAGCTGTCCCGACGGCGGCTTCGTGATCGATTTCAGTGGTGCTGGTGCTCATGGTGTTTCCTTTCTAGAGGTTTCAAAGTTGACTGCGAGTGGCAGCGTTATTCTTCGGGAGCGCCGACAGTGCCGGGCTCATTCGTGACCGCGCAGGGCGCGCCCGACGTCCTCGGGGAGCTCGCGCATCGAGCGTGCGACAACGACACCGGCCGCTTCGAGCGCCTCGACTTTGGCGTCCCAAGTATCGCGATGAGAACCGACCAGCGCTGCAGCGTGTCCCATCTGCTTGCCCTTGGGCGCGGTACGACCAACAATGTGCGCGACAACCGGCTTCGCATCCGGTCGCGCTGCATAATCGGCAATCTCGTACTCCGCATCGCCGCCGATCTCACCCAGGTACACGACCGTCTGCGTTGCGTCATCACTATGGAAGAGCTCGATTGCCTCACCGGCAGTGAGGCCCCGGATGGGATCACCACCGATGCCGATGGCAGTCGATTGACCGATACCAGCAGTTGTGAGCGCTGCGGCTGCCTCGTAGGAGAGCGAGCCACTGCGGGAGATCACACCCACTGGGCCAGGGGTGTAGCAGTCAGTGGGCATGAACCCGAGCTTCGCTACCCCAGGAGTAATCAGCCCGGGCGTGTTGGCTCCGACATACACGACACCGTTTGCCAACGCCGCCCGTCGAACAGTGATCGCATCGAGAATGGGTAGACCCTCGCCCGGGTAAACCACCAGTTTCACACCCGATTCGAGTGTTTCAAGCAGTGGGTCAACAGCACGGGATGCCGGTACGAAGACAATCGCTGCATTCGCGCCCGTCTGAGCAACCGCGCCAGACACCGACGAGAACAACGGCAGCGTCGGGTCGACGTCGGAGCTAGCCTTATATGCCACGCCTGCCACGACATTCGTCCCGGCGGCCCGCATGTCTTCCAGCGTCTGGCGACCGAACCGGCCGGTGGCGCCTACGACCACGACCTTCGACTCTGCGTTGAGAAGAACGCTCATGCGACGACCTCTTTCGTCATCAGTTCCGCGACCGCGGACTCAAGAGTGTCGTGATTGGTCAGGCCGCGCTGATCCAGCGCGGTGGTCGCGGCATCCCGTCCAGAGCCGGAGAGCCGGAAAGCAACCGGGAGCGTGATCCGTCCAGAGTCAAGCAGGCCCACCAAAGACTTAGCGATACGTCCCACGTCGAGGCCACCACCGAAGATGCTGATCAGGATCCGGTCGACTCCCTCCAATTGCTGCAGCGACTCAACGGCGACTGCGATGCCGTCTGGCGTCGGGTTGCTGGAGATATCAAGGAAGCCGGCAGCCGATCCGCCGGCTTCTGACACGGCATCCATAGCACGCATGGTCATGCCCGCGCCTCCGGATACCAAACCAACGGAGCCGCCGAGCGGCACGAAGACTAGCCGGGCAGCACGGCAGGCGGCAGCGACTTCATCCTCCTGGGAGTACGCAATGGCCAACTGTTCCGCGGTTACCGACTGCCGGAAGACGGCCGAGTCGTCAAGCACCACCTTTGCATCGACCGCGATGAGCCGTCTGTTGCTGTAGGCGAGCGGATTAATCTCGACCGTGGTTGCCTCGAAGCGTGTTGCAATATCGAGCAGTGAACGTGCGAACGAGACGACGTGCTCGCGCACGCTCTCATCGCTTTCTACGCCCGAGATTGCCTCCCGTAGGAGGTGGCCCCGGAAATCTGCGGGATCGCCGAACGGATAGCGAACCACGGTATCAGCGGATTCAATCTCGACGCCGCCTGTCGGCGAATACAGCACCGTGTAGCCGTCTGCTGAAGGATCAAGCACGACTGACAGGTACAACTCGCGTTCGATCGTGAGCCAGGGTTCGATGAGAACGCCGCTTGGCGCCTCTCCCGAGAACGTCGAGCCCATGATGTGGGTGAACGCGTCTCGTAGCGCCGCCTCGTCATCGCAGGCGATAATTCCGCCTGCTTTGCCACGGCCGCCAGCGGCGACCTGCGCCTTCGCAGCGACCGGGAATGGCCAGGGGGCAGAATCAGTGAGGTCCTGTTCGCTTTGAACCACGACGCCGTCAGCGGTGGGAACAAAAGCCGTACGCAGAAGCCGTTTTCCGGCCGCTTCCGTGAGCAACATCAATACTCCAAGACCGGCAATCAAGCCGATCAAGGTATTGCGATCCCACTCCGGGATGGTTTAGCTAAATAGCTGACCGCCGATGATGGTGCAAATACCGGGGGCGACGACTATGTCCGTTCACCCCAGCAATCACACTCTGGCTCATGCCAGCGCATCTGTCAACTTTCAGTTTTCGATTCCCGTCGCCACGACGGAGAAACCGCGGGCCATCAGAGCACCCAAGGCGTCGGCTCCGTCATCCGCATTCCAGTGCAGGAACGATTCCCGCACGACGGTGAGTGCCATGCCACTGAAGAGACTGCCGTGAAAGCTGTCCATACCGCGAGCGGTCAACCAGTGCACGAGAGTTTCCTTGAAATGAGAGTTGGTCTGGAGGAAATATGAGTAGAGCGTTGGATCCATGTGCAGGATACGACGCCGCGTGGTGACGATCTCACTTTGAGATTGCATGTAGGCGCTGAGACTTCGAGTCAGCGCACCCCACAGATCGCCTTCAGGCGATTCCGCGTCCAGCAACTCAGCCAGGCTTCGGGCTTGGCTCGGGTCCGGATCGAACAATACAGATGATTTGGAGTCGAAGTAATTAAAGAAAGTTCGCCGTGAAATGGCTGCAGCCTGAGCGATGTGGTCGATTGACACCGCCGCGTAGCCATCACGTTCGATCAGTGCGATCGCGGCGGACCTGATCGACCGCCAGCGCTCGAGCTTGACCGGTGTCGCAGCGATAGTTTCAGCATCGACAGCCCGCATCACCACGGCGACGCTCCATTGCTGTTTTCAGGGGACCACGAAATTCTGACCCCGCTCGTTGGCGAACGTGTGCACATGCATGCCATCATGCCGGGTTTGGTGCACGATGTGTTCGCGGATTCTCGGCCATCCCGCTGCCGTTAACGAGGTCCGCCTGGCTCATTCAGGAGCACGGCCCGCCTAATGCCCGTTGCGGGACGACATCGACCAGACGACATCGCTCACGCGCCATCAATGTCGCCGATACGTTGTTCGACTGCTGCCAGTTCGGATCGCGCCCGCGTGATGTTCTGCGGCGTGAATCGTTTCACCTGCATGTCGAGAATGATTTGCGCCTCAAACTCGCTGATGCCGAAAGCTGCGGCAAGCGCGGTGGCCACTACATCATTGTCACCGGATGCGTTCGCGCACACCTGAAGGACTCTTGGCGCGTTCTCCATAGCGAGCAGAACGGCACCGAGGATCTGTCGGCGAGCCACCAGGTTCTCTCGTTCGTCCATGACACCAGACTCTCGCCACACGTGGGGCCTTCGCAACTGTGCGGCAACACCGCGCCTGCACATGGATGCCGCTGATCATCGAACGAGACGCGTCCCTTGAACGTGCTGACCGTCAGCTGATCGCCAATGTGATCCGCCGCGCTGGATCATCAGAAATGCAGTACCGGCATGTCGTACCTCACGAGCATCCGCTGCTCTGGGTGAGCGACGCCGTCGCCTGGTGTTACTCGAACGGCGGCGACTGGACCCGTCGCATCGACACGATCGTCGAGTCTCGCGTCACCCGGCTATAGAAACACGTGAGCCCGGCTCGTCATACCGTCCGGAAGACTGCCAGGCTCCGAGGGCTACTGCCCGCCGTGACTCAAGTGTACCGCGGACGTGCTGTGCAGGGCCAGCAGTGCCTCATCGGCGTATCGAACCGGCACAATACCGGCACAGAGATACACCTCGGGGCACACCAACGCGTCCCGGATACGACAAAACCCCCGATTTACCGGGGGTTTCTATCTGTAGCAGGAGCGGGGCTTGAACCCGCGACCTCACGATTATGAGTCGTGCGCTCTAACCAGCTGAGCTACCCTGCCGCGAGGCATCCGTCCGCGTGAGATGAATGCTGCGAGCCCCGACCGGGATTCGAACCCGGGACCCCTTCCTTACCATGGAAGTGCTCTACCACTGAGCTATCGGGGCGCTCGCTGCCCAGAAGGCAACTATACGAGAATACCAGTTCTTCGGCGTTCTCAAAAACCGAGGCGGTTAGTAGTCATACCTTCCCGCGTTCTTCTGCAACCAGGGCAGCGGATCGATGGTGGATCCGTTGACGATCAGCTCGAAATGCATGTGCGCACCGTAGGAACGACCGGTGTTGCCGACCAATCCGATGATGTCGCCGACCTTCAATTTCTCACCTGCGGCGACCCGTAGCGAGCCGTACTGCATGTGCGAGTAGTGGCTCGTGATGACTTTTCCGTCGATGATGTGATCGACGTAGACGGTCACGCCGTAGTTACCGCCGGACTCGGTCGCAATACGCACGGTTCCGTCGGCGATCACCTGCACGGGAGCACCAGCACCGGGAACGAGGTCAATACCTTCGTGCATCCCGGTGTTGCGCATGCCGTACGGCGAGCTCATCGCTACACCGACCACGAACGGCCACTGGATGGCTGCATCAGCGTCGTTCGTGTAGAGCGCGCTCGAGTAGTGAATGCCCTTCTCGGCTGCGAGGTCGATGAGCGACGCCGTCGAGAAGTTTTCCGTGCGCTGGATCGTTTCGTTCTGCACATCGGATGAGGCGACGTACGCCTGAATCTCGGCCTCAGAAACTTCGGATGCGAGCACCTGCGACGTGGCGACCAACGAAGTGGCCGACGTCACCTGGGCACCTTGCGCCGCAGCGACGGCCTCCGTGGGAAGCGTCATCGACACCGCGAGCAGGCCCGCGATTCCCATGACTCCCACCGTCGCACCGGCGGCAAGAAACTTGCGTCGGGCTTTGCCCTTGCGCGGAGCCACGTGAATCGTGGTCGCTTCAGCCGGGAGTGACTGCTCGGAAGCGGCTCCGAAACTCGACGGCTCCGTCGCTACCGTACGGAACGCGCGGGATGCCGAGAGGAACGGGTCAGCAGCAACATCAGCATCCGGCTCGACGTCTTCAGTAACAGCGTCGTCCTCGATCTGGGTCTCGGCCGACATCGCGGCGCGCTGGCGCTCGCGGACGGCACGACGCGAAAGCGGCTGCACGAAAGCATCCATCGGAGAGGTCGTTTCGACGCGAACCGGGTTCGCAGAATTCGCGGTCCGGTGACGGCTGGTACGGCGCGTGGCCACAGGCTCAGCCATAGGGGAATCGAAGGGCAAAACGGTTCTCTCGGGGATTCGTAAAGAAGCGGGGGGACCTTCGAAGTTCGGGCAACGAAGATAACGAACAGATAAACACTATCGTGCTCGGCCTGAGAATGCCATGCAAGGACTCCCAGTTTTCATTTGTTGAGAAGGACGGAAATCTTCTCGTGCAAATCAGGACCGGCGGCGATCAACATCGGACGATCCGATGCTGTGTCGAACCGTGACACCACACCTCCGGCCTCCTCGACCAGGAGCGCACCTGCTGCGAAATCCCAGGGTTTGAGCCCCCGTTCGAAGTAGCCGTCCAACCGCCCGGCAGCCACGTAGCTCAGATCGAGCGCCGCTGATCCGATCCTGCGCAGGTCGCGCGCAAGCGGCATGACCCGCCGTACCGTGGCCAGATCCCCGTCGTGCGTCGCGGGGTCGTAGCCGAACCCGGTCGCCAGCAGTGCTCCGGCCGGTGTCTCGGTGTTGACAGCAAGCCGCTTGCCATCCAGCCACGCACCCTCACCGCGAGCCGCGGTGAACAACTCCCCCAGCACGGGACTGCACACGGCCGCGGCCAGCGCCGTCCAGCTGCTCGGGTCAGCATCACCTTGAACTGCCGCAATACTCACGCTGTACGCCGGCATGCCGTACGCGTAGTTCACGGTGCCGTCGATCGGGTCAACGACCCACGTCACACCGGTGGAGCTGCGGGCTCCGCCAGATTCCTCGCCGAGGAATCCGTCACCGGGTCGTTCTGCCTGAAGCCGCGACCGGATGAGCACTTCCACCTCACGGTCGGCGTCGGTGACGATATCAGCGACTGTCGTCTTCGTGGCCGCTAACGAGACGCCCTCGGCGCGCCGCTGGCGGGCGAGCTCGCCCGCTTCCCTGGCGATATCGGATGCGAGCGCCTGAAGGTGCCGAACGTCACTCACACCGCTGCTCACTGCGGGGGCGCCGGCGGCGGAGGCGGGAAGGCGCCGGGAGCGGGATGCTGTCCGGGCGCAGGCTGCTCGGGCGCAGGCTGCTCGGGCGCGGGCTGCTCGGGCGCGGGCTGCTCCGCGGCAGGAACCTCCGGCACAACCGGCACCTCTTGCACAACCGGCACCTCAGCCACCTGCGGGGCGGGCTGTGCCTGCGAATAGTCCGGCGCGACCGGGAAGCTCTGCGCGGGGGCAGGGATCTGAGCCTGCTGCTGCGTCGGGTACCCGGTGTAGTACGCGTTCCAGTCTGGTGATCCGTCCTGCAGCACGGGGAGCGGAGTCGCCCCATCGGCGTAGGTCGGCCACTGCTGAGCGACCGGTGCAGCGCCCGGCGCAACCGCCGGAGCCGAAGCGAACGAGTTGGGCGCGAAATGAACAGCCTGAGCCTCGTGCTTCTTCGGAGCAAACAGGGCATTCAACAGCGGAATGAGAGTGGTTCCGACCGCGGCGAGAATCGCCAGCGCCACCACGATGCGCCAGTACAGATCGCCGTATTCGAAGGTATCCGGGAGCGTGAGGTAGATCACAAGCATGCCGACCAACAGCACCAGAATCGAGATGGTGACGTAGTAGATGACCTGGGTGAATGTCGTGACGTAGCGACGAGCTGCGGGAGTGAACAGGCGCACGTGCAGAAGCGCGAGCTGCATCACACCGATGACAAGCAGCAGCATGAAGAAGCGCCCAACACCGCCGGTGTACTCGTCGTGTGCTTCGGGAAGCCAGATCTTAATCGCACCGACGAGGAGCGCGACGATCCAGGTGATCATGCTGGCGAGCGCGAGCCATTCCGGCCGCTTCGTGGCAAGCCCTGCCTCGAGGATCGCGATGCCGGCGAACCCTGCAAGCAGCACGATCGTCAGGAACGCACGCCCGATGATGCCGTCCTGATTGCCGACGAGGACCCAGACGACGCAGACGATGGCGGCCGCGATCAGCGCACCGATGGCGATCCAGATCGCCCCTCTGATCATCAGGGAAGCGTTCGCCTTCCCCTTTTGCTCAGTTGTGACCTCTGACATGGTGGTCCCCTCTTCGGTCGACGATGTTCTCATCCTGCCACGCGCGAATACCTTCACACTGTGGAGCCGCGCGATTGTGAATAATTCGGTGCGTCCGCACGATTGTGGATAACCAGTCGGTGCGTCAGCGTGCCTTCTTTGCAGATGCTGCCGCAAAACTCGCTACGCGCGCCTTCGCATCCGCCGTGTCGAAGGCCGCACCGATGGAGCGCGCCTCTTCCTCCAGCTGCTCGACAAAAGTGCGCTCCGGCCGAGAGCGCACGAGCCGCTTCGCCTGCCCATAAGCACCAGCGGCGCCTGCGAGCCAGAAGCGCGCGATCTCCTCCGCGCGCTCGCGTACACGGTCGGCCTCGTCCGCAGCATCCGCTCCGCTGACAACTTCTGCGGCGATCCCCCACTCCTGCGCTTCATCGGCGGTCAGCAGACGATCCTGCAACACCAGCTGCAGGGCGCGGCGCTGCCCAACGGCGGCCGCGAGGTGGGCAGATACCGAAAGGTCAGGAGTGAGGCCGATGTTCGCGTACAGGCTGCCGATCTTGGAGCGGGAGCCGACGACGGCATAGTCAGAGCAAAGCAGGATGCCGAGGCCGCCGCCCGCTGTCGTGCCGTGGGCTGCCGCCACCACCGGAATCGCTGACTCGGTCAGCGCACGGATACCGACATTGATGACACCTGCGAGATCGGCGATCTGCGAGCCCTCGCCCATGGTCGTCGCCATATCGATCACGTCGCCGCCCGCGCAGAAAGCGGGGCCGGCGGCATCCAGCACAATGGCGCGCACGTCATCACGCGACGTCGCCTCTGTCGTCACCTCGCGCCACGCCTGTGCGAGGTCGGCATTGAAAGCGTTGAGGCGAGTGGGGCGGTTCAGCGTCAGCCGAGCCAACCCCTTATCGACTGAAAACAGAATGGCATCGCTCATGGCGTCTCCCTTGAAGCACTGGACGGACTCTGCCAGCCTAACCGCGGCCCGAAGTCAGTCCGTTCCTTCGTAGACACGCGCGACGAAGCGTTCCATGCGTCGACGCGTGCCATCGAGTCGCATGTCGACCTGTCCTTCAGCACGAATCTCGTTGGGAGCGAGCGGATGCGCGAGCCGCACGCCCTCGTGACAGGACAGGTCAGTGCACATATAAGTGCCGACGCTGTCGCCGCGACGACCGGCAGCCCCCGCTCGCCGCGCTGAGAACAACGCAATTTGGTTGCCGGGCTGCATCGTCTGGCAGATGTTGCACATGCCGGAGCGTGTGCGACTGGTGTTGCTCGCACGCAGCACGATCCCGACGGGACCCCGGTCAGTCTCTACGACCACACAGCCGCGTTTACTCGACGCAGGGTCTCGCCAGGCGAGAAAGTCGTGGAATTCCCAGTCCACGAGCAGGAAGTCGTGCGGCATGCCGATCAGTCCGAGCTCCTCCTCCGCGGCATTGATGAAGGATGCACGGACGTCCAGTTCGGTGAGCGCTCGCATCCGTCCAGTCTACGAAGCCGCCACGACACTCGGCTCGCGGCCGCGGATGAGGAACCCGAACCCGAACGCGATGAAGAACATCAGCACGCCGTAGACCGCCGCCGGCAGGCTCAGTTCGACCGATCCCAACACCGTCTGCGCGATGACGATCGCCAGGGTCGCGTTGTGGATGCCGATCTCGAACGAGATCGCGATCGACTGCCGTTTGCCCACCTTCAGCATCCGCGGTACGCAGAATCCGATCGCAAGACTGATCAGGCAGAACAAGACCGTGATCAGTGCGAGCTGGGCGAAGTTGTCGACCAAGAGTTCCCAATTGGATGCCACGGCGCCTCCGATCACGACGACGAGGATGACCACGCTGGCGATACGCACTGGCTTGTCCATACGGTCTGCAAACTTCGGCCAGAAGCGCCGCACCAGCATCCCGATCGCGACGGGGAGCAGCACGATCGCGAACACCTCCAGCGCCTTGGCCCACTGCAGTCCGAGCTGGTCGTCGAACGGGTTGAAGTACATGATCGCGAAGTTCGTGATCACGGGGAGCGTGATCACTGCGATGACCGAGTTCACCGCAGTGAGCGAGATGTTCAGTGCGATGTCGCCGCGAAATAGATGACTGTAGAGGTTTGCTGTGGTGCCACCGGGCGACGCCGCAAGCATCATCATGCCCACAGCCAGCACGGGTGGGAGTTGGAACAGCAACACGAGGCCGAAGCAGACGGCTGGCAGTACCAGGAGCTGGCAAACAAGGGCGATGATCACCGCCTTCGGCTGCTTCAGTACGCGCGCAAAGTCCGCGAGCGTGAGGCTCAATCCCAGCCCGAGCATAATGATGCCGAGTGCGACAGGTAATCCGATGGTGGTCAACGCTGATCCCATGGTGCTCAGTCTGGCTGATAGTGAGCCTCGGTGTCACGCAATTACGACACCTCGGTGTCCGGGGCGCGCGCTAATGTCCTCACAAGTGTCCTCACCGAGAACGAAAGAGCCCCGGTCAGTACCTCCTGAGAGATCCTGCCGGGGCTTTCTACTGCGTGATTCTGCGGTTGTGGCAAGTGAGGGATTCGAACCCCCGAATGCTGAGCAGTCTGATTTACAGTCAGATCCCTTTGGCCGCTTGGGTAACTTGCCAGGTGCGCACCCGTCCAGCTTGTACAGCCAACCGGGGGCGCGATTATCAAGCATACCCGCCAGAAGCGAGTGCAAGAAATCGACGGTTCAGCTGCCTGTCACTCCGCGTTCGCCGGCCTCCAACGACTCCGGAGTGCGGAGCAGCCCGCCCTCGGCGCGACACGTCGCCGCGGCGACATCCATCGCCCGCTCGAGCAACAACTGCCACTCTTCGCCGGTCTGCGGACGCTTCCCGACAAGCCCTTCCGCGACACCAGACAGCGTGGCATCACCAGCGCCCACGGTGTCGATGACTGGCCCTGGAAGCGCAGAGATTCCGGCGGAGAAGGTTCCCGCATCTGCCTCCAGCACTGCGCCATCTTTGCCTGCCGTCGCGAGCACAGCTTCCGCACCCAGCGCACGTAGCCTCGACCGCAGCGCATCAAGGTCGCCGTCGTAGAGCAGCACTGCATCGTCCGCACCCACCTTGACCATCGCTGCATCCACAGCCAGCCGTTCGAAGCCGCGCACGAACTCGGCACGATCACTGAGCATTCCAGCGCGCGGGTTGGGGTCGATCGCGACCCTGACGCCCACAAGCGCTTCGGCGACGGCATCCACCTCGGCCGGAACATCGAACGGGAAGCAGCTGATCACAGCGAGATCCGCGTCAAGGAGTGCCTGCCGAGCTTCTTGCCCATAGCGGATGCTGCGGCGCTGAGCCGCCTCGTTGAAGACGTAGGTCGGCTCACCGTGCGCGTCGCGCTGCACGATCGCGCGAGACGATCCGTGCGGCGCCGCGCTCGCGATCAGACGCACATCGTGGTCTGCCAGGTACCCGCGGATGTGCGCACCGGCTTCGTCATCGCCGACCATGGCGACGAGGGTTGTCGGCACACCGAGACGCCGGAGCCCGACAGCCACGTTCAACGCGGCACCACCGACCAACTCGCGAACGCCGCCGGTGTCATGGATTTCGTCGATGAGGGCATCGCCGATGACGACGACGCCCAGTGCGTTTTGCTGCATCCTGCCATTCTGACGTATCACGGGATCGACGAGCCTGCCTCACACACCGGCGTGGCGGCGCTACTGTGTGGCCATGAACGCATCACGTCTTATCACCGGCGCCGCAGCCATGCTGTTGCTCACCGGAGTGCTCGCTGGCTGTGCCGGGGAGCCCGGCGACTCCCCCTCGAACACCGCCCCGTCCCCGAGCGAGAGCGCTTCGTCGGCAGCGTCCGCGACCCCAAGCGCCACACCGACTCCGACCTCGACGCCGGTGGCCCTTCCGAAGGATTGCAAGGAGATCCTCTCGGAGGACGTGCTCGCGCAACTCGCGGATGTGCCACTGAATGACCCGAGCCTGGGCACGTCTGGAGTGCAGGCCGATGGATCACTGCTGTGCATCTGGCGCGATCCCGCAGCCGACACGACCGGGCTGGTCACCGAGATCTCCGGAATGAACCGGGGGCCCGCACTCGACATGCTGAACGCACTCGTCGAGGACGAGGCCTTCACCTGCTTCACGCCAGACGACGGCACACGCTGCGAGAAGACGTGGGAGAACGCGCTGTACCCGGTCACCGACGGGCGCACGCTGTACTGGCGCGACGACGTGCTGATCGACACCACGTACTCAAACCTCGCTCCCAGTGGCTACACCGCGAGCATCGTGGCGAGCCTGTTCGACTGATCGTCGCTTCACGCACACACGAAGAAGGCCCCGATTCCTTGCGGAACCGGGGCCTTCTTCAATCAGTCACACTCAGTTGTAAGTACCGGGGGTGACGTCATCTGTTGAGAACGCGTCGAAGTCGACGTAACCGAAGTCGCCCTCGGCGTACGCGCCGTCGGATGCGAAGATCCGGTTCGGGTAGCGCTCGCTCTTGGCTTCCTCCGTCGCCTCGACAATGATGTCGCGGTACTTCGAGAGGCCAGTTCCAGCGGGGATGAGCTTACCGATGATGACGTTCTCCTTGAGACCGATCAACGGGTCGCGCTTGCCCTGCATGGCAGCCTCGGTGAGCACACGGGTCGTCTCCTGGAAGGAGGCGGCCGACAGCCACGATTCGGTCGCAAGCGACGCCTTCGTGATACCCATCAGTTCCGAACGACCCGACGCCGGGCGCTTGCCCTCGGCGACAGTCGCGCGGTTGATTGCCTGGTAACGCTTGAGGTCGACCATTTCACCCGGCAGCAGGTCAGTGTCGGCGTGATCGACGACGGTGACCTTGCGGAGCATCTGACGGACGATGACCTCGATGTGCTTGTCGTGAATCGGCACACCCTGCGAACGGTAGACACCCTGGACGCCATTGACGAGGTAACGCTGCACCTCGCGGGCACCCATGACACGCATGACCTCCTTGGGGTCCAACGTGCCAACCAGGATCGGCTGACCGACCGTGACGTGCTGACCGTCCTCGACGAGAAGCGTTGCACGCTTCAGCACCGGGTAGATCACTTCCTCGTCACCGTTGTCTGGCGTGAGGATAACCCTCTTAGCCTTGTCGTTCTCGTCGATCGTGATGCGGCCATCGGCCTCTGAGATCGGCGAAGCACCCTTCGGCGTACGAGCCTCGAAAAGCTCTTGCACACGGGGCAGACCCTGAGTGATGTCATCCGCCGATGCCGAACCACCAGTGTGGAACGTACGCATCGTCAGCTGGGTACCGGGCTCACCGATCGACTGTGCGGCGATGATGCCGACGGCCTCTCCGATGTCAACGATCTGACCCGTTGCAAGCGAGCGGCCGTAGCACTGTGCACAGACACCGACTGCCGAGTCACACGTCAGCACGGAGCGCACCTTGATGGTGTCAACACCGAGCTCAACGAGCTTGTCGATCAGAACGTCTCCGACGTCGTCACCGGCAGAGGCAAGAACCTCACCGGATTCGCTGACAACACCAGAAGCCAGCGTACGAGCGAACACCGAGTTCTCGACGTTCGCGTCGCGCACAAGCTCACCCTGCGAGTTCGGTGCGGCGATCGGGAGCTCAAGGCCCTTCGATGTGCCACAGTCCTCTTCGCGGATGATGACGTCCTGCGAGACATCCACCAGACGACGGGTCAGGTAACCCGAGTCGGCGGTACGCAGAGCGGTGTCAGCCAGACCCTTACGGGTACCGTGCGTCGCGATGAAGTACTCCGCAACCGACAGCCCCTCGCGGTACGAGGAGATGATCGGGCGAGGGATGATCTCACCCTTCGGGTTGTTCACCAGGCCTCGCATACCCGCGATGTTACGGATCTGCAGCCAGTTACCACGAGCGCCAGATGTGACCATCCGGTTGATGTTGTTGTCTTCCGGGAAGTTCTCGCGCATCGCGACCTGAACCTCGTCGGTAGCCTCGGTCCAGATCTTGATGAGCTCCTGGCGACGCTCGGAGTCGGTCGTCAGACCCTTCTCGTACTGCGACTGAACCTTCGCGGCCAGCTTCTCGTAGCGACCGACGATCTCCTTCTTGTTCGGAGGAGTGAGGATGTCGCTAAGGGCGACGGTCACACCGGAGCGCGTGGCCCAGTAGAACCCGGCATCCTTGATGCGGTCCAGCGTTGCAGCCGTCTCGACCTTGGGGTATTCCTCGGCCAGCTTGTTGACGATCTGCGAGAGCTTGCCCTTGTCGGCAGGCTCACGCACGAAGGGGTAGCCCTTCGGGAGCGTCGCGTTGAAGAGCGCCTGGCCCAGCGAGGCGTCCACGAGGCCGTGGCGCTCGTAGCCCTCAGGAGCCTGGCCTTCGAGGAAGGTCAGACCCGGGATCTGGATGCGGACCTTCGCCTGCAGGTCGAGGCTGCCCTCATCCTTGGCCAGGATTGCCTCGGAGACAGAAACGAATGCACGTCCCTCGCCGGAAGCACCCTTCTTGACCACCGTGAGGTGGTGAAGGCCGATGATCATATCCTGCGAAGGCAGGGTGACCGGACGACCGTCAGACGGCTTCAGAATATTGTTCGACGCGAGCATCAGCACGCGGGCCTCGGCCTGAGCCTCGACCGACAGCGGCAGGTGCACAGCCATCTGGTCACCATCGAAGTCCGCGTTGAAGGCGGCACACACGAGCGGGTGAAGCTGGATGGCCTTACCCTCGACGAGCTGTGGCTCGAAGGCCTGGATGCCCAGGCGGTGCAGGGTAGGTGCACGGTTCAGCAGCACCGGACGCTCGCGGATGATCTCCTCGAGCACGTCCCAAACCTCGGGACGGGTGCGCTCAACGGCGCGCTTGGCTGCCTTGATGTTCTGCGAGTGACCGAGGTCGATCAGGCGCTTGATCACGAACGGCTTGAAGAGCTCGAGTGCCATCTGCTTGGGCAGACCACACTGGTGCAGCTTGAGCTGCGGGCCGACGACGATGACCGAACGGCCAGAGTAGTCAACACGCTTTCCGAGCAGGTTCTGACGGAAACGACCCTGCTTGCCCTTCAGCATGTCGCTGAGGGACTTGAGGGCACGGTTGCCGGTACCGGTGACCGGGCGACCACGGCGACCGTTGTCGAACAGTGCGTCGACGGCCTCCTGCAGCATCCGCTTCTCGTTGTTGACGATGATCTCGGGGGCACCGAGGTCGATCAGACGACGAAGACGGTTGTTGCGGTTGATCACACGACGGTAGAGGTCGTTCAGGTCAGAGGTCGCGAAGCGGCCACCGTCGAGCTGCACCATCGGGCGCAGCTCCGGCGGGATGACCGGAACGACGTCGAGAACCATGGCGGCCGGGCTCATGCCGGTCTCCAGGAACGAGTTGACGACCTTCAGACGCTTGATCGCACGGATCTTGCGCTGGCCCTTGCCCTCAGAGATCTGCAGACGCAGGCTCTCGGACTCGGCCTGCAGGTCGAAAGCTGCCAGGCGGCGCTGGATCGACTCGGCGCCCATGTAGGCCTCGAAGTACTGTCCGAACCGGTCCTGCAGCTCGTGGAAGACGTCATCCTCCGGACGAAGCGCACCAACAGAGAGCGTGCGGAAGTCTTCCCACACGCGCTCAAGCTTGGCGATCTGCTCGTCTGCACCCTTGCGGGTGAGAGTCATCTCCTTCTCGGCGGCGTCCTTGACCTTCTTCTTAGCGTCAGCCTTGGCACCCTCCGCCTCGAGAGCGGCGAGCTCCTCCTCCAGCTTGGTGAGGCGCTCAGCGATCTTCGAGTCCCGGCGATCCCCCAGCGTCTTCAGCTCGAGGCGGATGTTGTTCTCCTGCGTGGCGAGGTCGCGGTGACGAGCATCCTCGTCAACCGAAATCACCATGTAGGCGGCGAAGTAGATGACCTTTTCGAGGTCCTTCGGCGCCATGTCCAGCAGGTATCCAAGACGCGAAGGGACGCCCTTGAAGTACCAGATGTGGGTGACGGGTGCGGCCAGCTCAATGTGACCCATGCGCTCACGACGAACGGAGCTTTTGGTGACCTCCACGCCGCAACGCTCGCACACGATGCCCTTGAAGCGGACACGCTTGTACTTACCGCAGGCACACTCCCAGTCGCGGCTGGGTCCGAAGATCTGCTCTCCGAAGAGGCCATCCTTCTCGGGCTTGAGCGTGCGGTAGTTGATGGTTTCGGGCTTCTTCACTTCACCGTAGGACCATCCGCGAATGTCGTCAGCGGTGGCCAGGCCAATGCGAAGCTCATCAAAGGTGTTTGACTCGAGCACTAGTTCTCCTGTGTCTCAATAAAATTCTGCGAAATCGGACGCTGTCGAAGCGTCAGATCTCGTCGATCGAGGCGGACTCGAATCGGCTGGAGATGTTGATACCGAGCTCTTCCGCTGCGCGGAATGCTTCATCATCGGTGTCGCGGAGGTTGACCGTCGTGCCGTCAGCCGAGAGGACCTCGACGTTCAAGCAGAGCGACTGCATCTCCTTCATGAGCACCTTGAACGACTCGGGGATGCCAGGCTCCTGGATGTTCTCGCCCTTGACGATCGCCTCGTAGACCTTGACGCGGCCGAGGATATCGTCGGACTTGATCGTGAGGAGCTCCTGGAGTGCGTATGCCGCACCGTAGGCCTCGAGGGCCCACACTTCCATCTCACCGAAGCGCTGTCCACCGAACTGCGCCTTACCACCAAGCGGCTGCTGGGTGATCATCGAGTACGGACCAGTCGAACGCGCGTGGATCTTGTCGTCGACCAGGTGGTGGAGCTTCAAGATGTACATGTAGCCCACCGAGATCGGCGCCGGGAACGGCTCGCCGGAGCGGCCGTCGAACATCTGCGTCTTACCGGTCGAGTCGATCAGGCGCACACCGTCGCGTGTCGGCAGCGTGGAGTCGAGGAGACCTGCGATCTCGTGCTCTTCCGCACCGTCGAACACCGGGGTGGCGACCTTTGTACCTGGAGCTGCCTCGAAGGCGGCCTTCGGCAGAGTCGAAGCCCAATCCGGGTTGCCCTCAACCTTCCAGCCCTGCTTGGCGATCCACCCGAGGTGGGTCTCCAGCACCTGACCGAAGTTCATTCGTCCAGGAATACCGAGCGGGTTCAGGACGATGTCAACCGGGGTGCCGTCCGGAAGGAACGGCATGTCCTCGATCGGAAGGATCTTCGCGATGACACCCTTGTTGCCGTGACGGCCAGCAAGCTTGTCACCCTCGGTGATCTTGCGCTTCTGGGCGATGTAGACCACGACGCGGCGGTTGACGCCGCTGCCGAGCTCATCATCGCCGTCTTCGGCGTTGAACTCCTTGACAGCGATGATCGTGCCCTGCTGACCGTGGGGAACCTTCAGCGAAGTGTCGCGAACTTCACGGCTCTTCTCGTTGAAGATCGCACGGAGCAGACGCTCCTCAGCACTCAGCTCGGTCTCACCCTTCGGCGTGACCTTGCCGACGAGGATGTCGCCGGGGCGAACCTCGGCGCCGATGCGGATGATGCCGCGCTCGTCGAGGTCCTTCAGCAACTCGGGGCTGACGTTGGGGAGGTCACGGGTGATCTCCTCCTTGCCGAGCTTCGTGTCGCGGGAGTCAACCTCGTACTCTTCGATGTGAATCGAGGAGAGGGTGTCGTCCTTCACCAGGTCCTGGCTGAGGATGATCGCATCCTCGAAGTTGTAGCCTTCCCAGGTCATGAACGCGACCAGCAGGTTCTTGCCGAGCGCGAGCTCACCGTTCTGCGTGGCGGGGCCATCAGCGATGATCTCGCCGACCTCGACACGCTCACCAGCGGAGACGACAACCTTCTGGTTGTACGACGTGCCCTGGTTGGAGCGGTCGAACTTGCGGAGGTAGTACTCCTGGGTTCCACCCTCGTCGAGCTGAACGATGACGCGGTCTGCAGAAACCTCTGTGACCACACCGGCCTTCTCGGCGCTGAGGACGTCGCCGGCGTCGATAGCCGCGTAGCCCTCCATACCGGTTCCGACCAGCGGCGAGTCGCTGCGCAGCAGCGGCACAGCCTGACGCTGCATGTTGGCGCCCATGAGCGCGCGCTGAGCGTCATCGTGCTCGAGGAACGGCACGAGCGAAGTCGCGACCGACACCATCTGGCGCGGGGAGACATCCATGTAGCCGATCTCCGTCGGCTCGAACATGTCGACCTCGCCACCGGGGCGGCGGGCCAGAACACGTGCGTCACGGAAGCGGCCGTCTGCCTTGAGACCGGCGTTGGCCTGAGCGACGATGAAGTCGTTCTCCTCGGACGCGGTCAGGTAGTCGATGTCATCGGTGACCTTGCCATCGACGACGCGACGGTACGGGGTCTCGATGAATCCGAAGGCGTTGATGCGCGCGAAGGTTGCGAGCGAGCCGATCAGACCGATGTTCGGGCCTTCAGGGGTCTCGATCGGGCACATGCGGCCGTAGTGCGACGGGTGAACGTCACGGACCTCGACGCCAGCGCGGTCACGAGACAGACCACCCGGGCCCAGCGCCGAAAGGCGACGCTTGTGGGTCAGACCCGCGAGCGGGTTGTTCTGGTCCATGAACTGCGACAGCTGCGACGTTCCGAAGAACTCCTTGATCGCGGCGACGACGGGGCGCACGTTGATCAGGGTCTGCGGCGTGATCGCTTCGATGTCCTGCGTGGTCATGCGCTCGCGGACGACGCGCTCCATGCGGGAAAGACCCGTACGGACCTGGTTCTGGATGAGCTCGCCGACAGCGCGGATGCGACGGTTACCGAAGTTGTCGATGTCGTCAGTGGACATCCGGATCTCGGCCTTCTTGCCGCTGCGGAGACCCTCGAAGGTCTCATCGCCACGGTGCAGACGCACGAGGTACTTGATAGTCCCGACGATGTCTTCGACGGTCAGCACCGACGAGTCCAGCGGCTGGTTCAGGCCCAGCTTCTGGTTGATCTTGTAACGACCAACCTTCGCGAGGTCGTAACGCTTCGAGTTGAAGTAGAAGTTGTCCAGCAGTGCGCGGGCAGCCTCAGCGGCAACCTGCTCGCCCGGACGGAGCTTGCGGTAGATGTCGCGAAGCGCGTCTTCCTTGGTAAGGATGGTGTCCTTGGCCAGGGTCTCCTCGATGGAGGGGTAACCGGCGAACTCAACGAGGATTTCCTCGCTGGTCATGCCGAGGGCCTTGAGGAACACGGTGACAGACTGCTTGCGCTTGCGGTCGATGCGCACGCCGACCTGGTCGCGCTTGTCGATCTCGAACTCGAGCCATGCGCCACGGCTCGGGATCACGCGAGCGGAGACGATGTCCTTGTCGGAGGTCTTGTCCGGGGACTTGTCGAAGTAGACACCCGGCGAGCGGACGAGCTGCGACACGACGACACGCTCGGTGCCGTTGATGATGAAGGTTCCGCGCAGCGTCTGCAGCGGGAAGTCACCCATGAAGACGGTCTGAGTCTTGATCTCACCGGTCAGGTGGTTCATGAACTCGGCTTCGACGTACAGCGGAGCGGCGTATGTCTTGCCACGCTCCTTGCACTCATCGATCGAGTACTTCTCAGGCTCGAGGTACGGGTTCGTAAAGCTCAGCTGCATGGTCTCGCTGAGGTCCTCGATCGGAGAGATCTCCTCGAAGATCTCCTCCAGACCGCTGAACTCATTGAGGTCCGTGCGGCCGGCCTTTTTGCCTTCAGCGAGGCGGGCCTTCCAGGTCTCATTGCCAACGAGCCAGTCAAACGACTCGGTCTGCAACGCGAGGAGGTCAGGGACTTCCAGCGTGTCGGAGATCTTGGCGAACGAGAGCCGCGATACGCCGCGCCCGTTCTTGTTGGTGGTGGATGTGGATGCGTTGCGAGCAGCAGCCAAGGGAATAACCTCCGTGAGCCCCGCAGGGCTTCTCGATTCCTTTGTCGTCAGGTTGATTGCGCACTCGTATGCTCAACAACTTGCCGACCACCATATGAGGGCAGGGAGAACCGAGGCGCAAAGATCAACTATACGTCGGATTTCGCGACATGGCAAGCGGGATCCTTGACCAATTCCGAAACCTGCGGTAGAAGCATCCGTTCGCCCCACCCTCCGCGCAGGCTACGAAGCGATATCAAGTTCGTTGCCGGGGATGGATGCCAGCAGACGCCTGGTGTATGGATCACGAGGGTTGGTGAAGATCTCCTCGGATGTCGCCGCTTCCACGAGCGCGCCATCCTTCATCACACACACGTAATCGCTGATCAGTCGCACGACGGCGAGGTCGTGCGAGATGAACAGATAGCTGAGCCCGTACTCGCTCTGCAAGTCGCGCAGCAGCGTGAGGATCTGGTCCTGCACGAGCACGTCCAGCGCCGAGACCGGCTCGTCGCAGACGATCAGATCGGGCGAGAGTGCCAACGCCCTGGCGATCGCCACGCGTTGACGCTGACCGCCCGACAGCTCAGACGGATACCGGCGCAGCATCGAATGCGGCAGCGCGACATCATCCATCAGCTTTCGCACGCGCGTGCGCCGCTCGGCGCTGCTTCCCCGCTTGTAGAACTCCAGCGGCTCGGCGATCAGCCGCTCAATCGTGAACATCGGATTCAGGCTCGAATACGGGTCCTGGAAGATCGGCTGCACGCGCTGGCGAAAATCGCGGGTCTCCGCGCGGTTGAGCTTCGAGATGTCCTTGCCCTCGTAGGTGATCAGGCCGCTGGTCGGCTCGATCACCTTCAGCAGCATCCGTGCCGTCGTGGTCTTACCCGAACCTGATTCCCCCACGATCGCGACTGTCTCACCGCGCGGAATCACCAACGACACATCATTCACGGCGACGAAATCTTCACCACGACCACGTACCGGGTACACCTTGGTGAGATTCTTCATCTCGACGATATTGTCGGATGCTCCGACTGCGCCGGATGCTTCAGGCGCCCGTTCCTTCGTCGAAGACGCAAGCGCCTGCGGCTGCAGTCGCGCGACGGCGACGGAGGGCGCAGCAGCCACCAGCGACTGCGTATATGGATGCTGCGGTGCCTCCAGGATCTGCCTGGCCGCACCCTGCTCCACAACCTTGCCCCTGTGCATGACGATGACTCGCTCCGCGCGCTCCGCGGCCAATCCCAGATCGTGCGTGATCAGCAGCACAGCGGTGCCGAGCTCACGCGTCATCGCCCCGATCTGGTCGAGGATCGTCCGCTGCACCGTGACGTCCAGAGCACTCGTAGGCTCATCGGCGATCAGCAGGCGCGGGTTGCAGGCCATGCCGATCGCGATCAGTGCACGCTGGCGCATCCCGCCGGAGAACTCGTGCGGATACTGCTTGGCCCGCTTCGCGGCATCCGGAAGCCCCGCGGCTTCCAACGCTTCGACGACCTTCGCCGACACGTTGTGGCGCGTCGCGAGCCCGTGGGCGAGGAGCGTCTCAGCCACCTGCGTGCCGATCTTGGCAACCGGGTTCAGATTCGACATCGGGTCCTGTGGCACGAGCCCGATGTCGCGTCCGCGGATGGTGCGCATCTCACGCTCTGGCGCCTGGGATATCTCGCGCCCGTCGAGACGGATGCTGCCAGCAGTGATGCGTCCGCCGCCGGCGAGGAGGCCGATGATCGCCATCGCGGTGGTGGATTTGCCGGAGCCCGACTCCCCCACAATCGCGACTGTCTCGCCCGCAGAGATCTCGAGGTCCACACCTTCGACCGCATGGACGGGACCGTCCAGCGTGGAGAAGTCGACCGCGAGGCCCTGGACCGACAGTAACGGGGTAGAGCTCATGTTCTGTTCCTTGCTCGTGGAGGCAGGAGTCTTGTCAGCGGGAGACATATCAGCGTGCCCTCGTCCTCGGATCCATGGCCTCACGTAGAGCTTCACCGAAGAGGGTGAAGCCCAGCGCAGTGACCGCGATACAGATACCGGGCAAGAACGCCAGCCATGGCGCAATCGCCAACTCGCTCTGCGCGTAGGTGAGCATCCGCCCCCACTCAGCTGTCTCCGGTCGTCCGCCACCGAGACCGAGGAAGGAGAGCGCCGCCGCATCAATCACGGCGGTCGCCAGCGTCAGCGTGCCCTGCACGATGACCGGTCCGACCGCGTTGGGCAGGACATGCGACATTGTGACCTTGCCTCGACCGAGACCGAGGGTCTGCGCGGAGAGCACATAGTCCGATGAGCGCTGCTGCAGCATGGATGCGCGCAGCAGCCGGGCGAAGATCGGCACCTGGGATGCTCCGATGGCGATCATCACCGCGTACGGAGTCTGCCCGAGGATCGCGGCGATCGAGACGGCGAGGAGCAGGTTCGGCACCGACAGGATGATGTCGACGATGCGCATGATGACCGTGTCGACCCAACCACCAAAGGTGCCGGCGACGAGGCCGAGCACCATGCCGCCAACGAGCCCCAGCGCAGTGGATACGACACCGACCAGGAGTGACGCCCGCGCGCCCCAGATGAGTTTGGAGAGCACGTCTCCGCCGAAGCGGTCCAGCCCCAGAGGGAACTCGGGGAGATCGCCGGGCCCCGGAATGTGGGTCGGTGTGATGAACTTCGCACCGGGCAGCGCCGTCTCCGGGTATGGGGCGAGCAGCGGCGCGAGCGCCGCGACAAGAACGAACAGCAGCACGATCGCCGCGCCCGCCCATGCGGTCGGGTTGTGCCGGATTCTGCGGAAGACGTCCCGCCAGAACCCACCGGGTCCCTCTTTGAGGTTCGCCTGCGCGACAGAGACGGTGTTGATGATCTCTCCGCCTTGGGCGGGAGGAAGAACTGCACTCATTGGACCCTCACTCTCGGGTCGATCAGGCTGTAGGACACGTCGACAGCCAAGTTGATCAACGCATAGGCGATTGCGATGAAGATAATGAATCCCTGTAGCACCGGGAAGTCCCTGGTGAAGATCGCTCGAGCCAGGAAAGCGCCGATGCCGGGGAAGGCGAACACCGTCTCGGTGAGCACTGCGCCGGAGATCAGCAACCCGGTCTGCAGCCCAATCGTGGTGATCACGGGCAGCATCGAGTTGCGGAGGATGAAGCGATTCCGCAGCGTCGCAGGAGCGACGCCCTTCGCCCGGCCGGTGCGCACGTAATCCGCGTTTTGCACTTCAAGGACACTCGCCCTGGTGATGCGCACGATGATCGCCAAGGGGATCGTGCCCAGCGCCAGCGCGGGGAGGACGAGATGCAGGAGGGCGTCCCATGAGGCGTCGAACTCCCCCGTGATGATTCCGTCCCAGATGTAGAAGCCGGTCGGATGAGTGGCGTCGATCCGCGGGTTCTGGCGGCCGTCGGAAGGCAACCACCCCAACTCCACCGCGAAGATGTACTTCAGGATGAACGCGAGGAAGAACACCGGGATCGTGATGCCGACCAGGCTCAACACCACGGAGGCGTGATCGGTGAGTTTGCCGTGCCGCCGAGCGGCCCAATAGCCCAGCGGAACACCGACACCCACCGCGAAGATGAGCGCGGCGATGGACAGCTCCAGCGTCGCAGGGAACCGGCGCAGGAACTCCTCCAGCACGGGCCGGTTGGTCTGGATCGATGCGCCGAAGTCGCCCTGCAGGAGCCTTCCGACCCAGATGAAGTATTGCTCGAGGAGCGGCTTGTTGAAGCCATAAAGTTCGTTGACCCTGGCGATCGCATCCGGTGTCGCCTTCTCGCCGAGAAGGGCGACGGCCGGGCCGCCGGGAAGGGCCCTGACCCAGGCGAACAGCAGGATGCTCAGGCCGATCAGTGTGGGAATGAGGAACAGCAGTCGCCTGCCGATAGTACGCAGCAAGAGGTATCTCCCAGCTTTTCAGGTGCGGCGCGACACCCCTCCGGTCTGCCCTGGAACAGGGTCAGAAGCCAGAGGGGTGTCGCGTCAGTGAGCCCTACTTGGTGAGGACGATGTCCGTGAAGACCTCGTCGTTCACCGGACTGGCCGGGTAACTCTCCACACGCGGGTCAAATGCCAGCGTGGGAGCGGGGTGTGCGAGCGGCACACCGGGGATGAACGTCGCGACGTCCTCGTTGATCTCCTCGTACAGGGCACTCTGCTCTTCGAGGTCGGACACTCCGCGAGCATCGGCGAGCTTCTGGAACAGCTCCGGGTTGTCAAAGCCCCACTCCGAGCTCTGCGCACCGAAGAACACGCCGACGAAGTTGTCGGTGTCGTTGTAGTCGCCGGTCCAGCCCAGCAGGTGGATACCGTGATCCGGGGTACCAGTGGTGCGGTCGAGGTACTCGACCCATTCCTCGGAGACCGGTGTGGTCTCGACGCCGACCTCAGCGAGCTGCGTGGACAGCACGGTGAAGATCTGCTCGGGGTCTGGCATGTACGGACGGGATACGTTGACCGGGTAGTTGAAGTCCAGCTTCAGCGGGTTGGCCTCGTCGTATCCTGCCTCAGCAAGCAGCGCCGTGGCCTTCGCCGGGTCGTAGTCGTAGGTCGTGACGTCTGGGTTGTAACCGTTGACAGAGTCCGGCATGAACTCGATGGCCTTCTCGGTACCCGCAGGCAGCACCTGGGTGATCAGCGCGTCCTTGTCGATCGCGTAGGACAGCGCCTCGCGCACCTTCGGATCCTGCAGCTCAGGAATCGCCTGGTTGAACGCCAGGTAGAGGATCGTGAACGGCGGGCGCGGAACCATGGTGAAGCCGTCTTCTTCAAGCGCACCGGTGTCGGCGGGACCGACGAGGTCATAACCGTCGATGGAGCCGGATTCGAGCGCCTGGCGGCGTGCGGTCGGGTCATCGATCGTGCGGAAGATGATCTCGTTGATCTGGCCCTTGTCGCCCCAGTAGCCGTCGTAGCTCTTCAGAGTGACGTTCTCACCGGGTGCCCAGGAGTCGAACTGGTACGGACCGGTACCGACGGGGTGCCCCATCGCATACTCAGACATCTGCGGCGCCTCGGCGGAGCCGCTCACAGCATCCGCTTCGAACTCGGCGAGAGCGGAGGGGCTCTGCATCGAGAACGCGGGCAGCGAGAGGGACGGGATGAAGCCGGCGAACGGCTTGTTCAGCTCGATGGTGACCGAGTAGTCGCCATCAGGGGTGCAGGACTTGTAGACGGCATCCGCAGCGTTCGATGCATACCCGTGGAAGAGCTTGCTGTAGTAGTAGCCGAACGCCTCAGAAGCGGCGAGTCCTTCCCAGTTGTACCAACGGTCGAAGTTGTAGCAGACCGCTTCCGCGTTGAACGGGGTGTCGTCCTGGAAGGTGACATCCTCCTTCAGCGCGAACGTGTACGACATGTTGTCCTCGGACGGCTCCCACGACTCGGCAAGCAGCGGAGCGGGGTCGGCGGTGCCGGGCACGGTGCCGACGAGTCCTTCGAAGATCTGGCGCGCGACGCGGAAAGTCTCGCCGTCCTGAGCGAAGGCCGGGTCGAGGCTGGCCGGGTCAGATGATGCGGCGAACACGAATGTGCCGTCGACGTCACCCGAGCCTTCGGCGGTGTCGCCCGTGTCGTCGCCGCGATCGCTGGCGACGCAACCCGCGAGCAGCATCGCTGCGATCGCGGTTCCGGTGACGGCGATGAGACCTCGCCGGCGCATGGATGAGTGGAGCATGTCTGTGTACCTTCCCTGGTGGGGCGCTTCTTTGCGCGTGCCGGTTGCGTCATCGCTCCCGTAACACGGTGATGATCCGACGCTACCCAGCCCGCTCCTGGAATCCAAACGCATCCATGTTGCGATCCGGTATCAGCTCGGTAACGCCACGTGACATGGGCACTCGCTCACCGGCACGCCGTAGGCTCGAGACCATGGGCAGAACGCGCGCGAAGGACACCGAGCATCCCCAGGCCCGCCTTGACCACGGCGGTACCGCCCGGATCATCCCCTCGGAGTACACGAGCGGTTTCGAGCTCATCGTCGACGACACTCCTCAGTCGCACGTCGACCTGGACGACCCCACTCACCTGCACTTCGAGTACGTCGTGCGAATGGGCGCGGTGATCGATCAGCTGACCTCGCCCGGTGCGGCCCTCACCGCTGTGCATCTGGGCGCCGGTGCGCTGACCGTGCCGCGCTACATCGAGGCGACGAGGCCCGGTTCGCGGCAACAGGTGATCGAACTGGAAGCACCGCTGGCCGCGCTCGTTCGCGAGCGTTTACCGCTGCCTCGCGGGGCGGCGATCCGCATCCGTATCGGCGATGCCCGCTCGGGAGTGCAGAAACTTCCCGCTGCGCTGACCGGCGCCTGCGACCTGGTCGTCTCGGATGTCTACTCCGGTGCGCAGACGCCAGCACACCTGACCAGCGTCGAGTTCTACACCGAATTGCGCGCCCTGCTCGCGCCCACCGGTGTGCTGCTCATCAACGTTGCCGATGGGCCCGGTCTTGCCTTCGCTCGGCGCCAGGTCGCCACCGTCGCGCAGGTGCTTCCCGAGGTCGCGCTGCTCGCCGACACCCAGGTACTCAAAGGCCGCCGATTCGGAAACCTCGTGGTCGCGGCATCCGCTTCTCCTCTGCCGACCGAATGGCTTCCACGGATGCTGGCGGCAGGTCCACATCCGGCGAAGATCGCTCAGGATGCGGAGGTCACCGCCTTCGCCAAGGGCGCACGAATCGTCACCGATGCGGATGCCGTGGCATCCCCCAAGCCCGACGCGTCGATCTTCCTGCGCTGAAATCGCTGTCCGGGGCGCGCCAACCGTCAGTCCGCTGAACGGGCAGGCACACTGGGAAGAGCGCTGCGAGAGGAGAGCATATGGGTTACATCAGGGGTTACGACTCAGAGACTCTTCGGGAACAGGTTGATCTGCGCGAATGCGCCGACCGACTGGCCGAGATCGAGACGCAGCGGAGCCTGCCGGCACTGTTGGAGCGCGTCTGGCTACTGAAGGTCCTCGACCGCCTCGACGAGGCACTCACACTGTCTGACGAATCAGTGCGCGTCGCCCGTATGGCTGGCACACGCAAGGACGTACTGCGCTCCCGTGTGCTGCACGCAACGATTCTGCAGTACCGCGGCGCGTTCGCTGCGGCCGGGCAGGAACTGGCCACGTGCGCGTCAGAAGCCGAAGGTCAAGGCTGGGCCTCGATCGCGGCGTTCGCACACCAGCACCACGGCAAGAATGCCTATGACGCCGGCGACTTCGACGAGGCGCGCGAAAGCTTCAAGCGGGCACTGTTCCTGCGTCGCGAGACCGGCGCTCCGGACCAGGAACTGGAGACCGCGTTGCTGGCGATTGAAGCCGCTCAGAAGCGCGGCAGCAGCCAACTCATCACGGGCTAACTTAGACGATGGCGCTGGAGCGTCACTACACTGGAGCGTCACTGCACTGTCGCTAAATGTCCGCGGGATGATTTACCCTTGGCGCATGGCCGAACTTGACCGTGTGCGCATCTGGGGCGAGGCGCTGATTCGGTTGCACCTGGATGACTCATGGTCGTTCGGTTTCGACCATGCGAAGCGCCGCGCCGGACAGTGTGATTTTCAGGCGAAGCGGATCACCGTTTCGCGCTATCTCGCCGCACGTTTCGACGACGATGAGATCCATCAGGTGCTGCTGCACGAGGTCGCCCACGCGCTCGCCGGTCACCGTGCCGCGCACGGTGCGAAGTGGAAACACATCGCCCGCGATCTCGGCTATGTCGGAGGCACGACACACCGCGGCGAAACGGCAGAAGAACTGGCGCCGTGGGTCGGCACCTGCCCTGCCGGGCACGTGACCTATCGGCATCGGCGACCGGGCCGGCCGACCTCATGCGCCAAGTGCTCGCGGGCGTTCGATGCGCGGTTCGCGTTCGACTGGGTGCGTCGTGAGATCAGCGCGGCCGTGCGCTTGGCCGCACAGATGCCGCGGGATTAAGCCTCGAACGCGACGAAGACGCCATCCGCGAGCACAGGCACGGCGTCAGTCGCGTCGACCTCAGCTGCTGCGGCTGTTTCGGTAGGAACGAGTCCGGCCGCTTCGATGCGTGCGGTCACCGCGACGCCATCCGCGAGTTCTTTGCCGGATCCGGATGCGGTGAGCAGATGCCGCATCGCCCGACGCAGCCCCCGCGCCGATTCGCATGCTGCTGCGGCCTCGGGTGAGGTGTGATCGGCGCCCAAGTCGCTGAGTGCCGCGATGATCGTTCCCGCACCGAGCTGATCTTCCACGGCGAAACGGAGCTCTCCGACATCCGTCAGCTCACCCGCCGCGATCACCGCGACCGAGGTGCGCTGCTGGCGCCGATTCTGCAGCTCGAGCACCGTGCGCGCGACCGCCGAAGCGTTCCGCAACGATCCGAGCAGTACCGTCGCACCGGTCTCGGCGGCCGCAGCGGCCGTCGCTGCGCCGTTTCGCGACCAGCCCGCGGCATCTGTCAGTGAGACGCTGCGTCCGGATGCCACGGCATCCGTCACCGTCGATGAGAAGCGGAGCACATCGACAACCACGACCACGTCTGCCTGGGCGAGGCGCGTGAGACCAGCGACGCCCCATTCGAAGCGGACTTGATACGAGGACTGGTCGAACGGCTGAGGCATTCATCCAGCCTATGGCCGGATTCGAGCGGCGCGGTGTGAGCCGACGGCTCAGCGCACTGCCGCTGGCCGGCGGGCGACCACGACCTCGACGCCCTTGCCTCGCAGACGAGCGACATGGCTGGGGTCTGTGTCCGTGTCGACGATGACCGCATCGAACTCGCTCAGCGGCAGCAGCGCGTGCAGCGCCCGCTTGTCGAACTTCGTGTTGTCAGCCAGAAGGATGCGCTTCATCGAAGAATCGAACATGGCGCGTTTGACGTCCACCGTGTCCAACGTCTGGTGGAAGGCGACGTCATCAGTGATGGCCGCGGTCGACATGATGAACAGGTCGGCGCGCATCGCCTTGATGGCGGTGGTGGTGATGTGCCCCATAAATGAGCTGCACCAGTTGTGATATTCGCCCCCGAGCCCCAGCAGGGTGATGCCGTTCGCCCCACGGAGCTGATCCATGATCGTGAGCGTGTGGGTAATCACCGTCAGCGGCCGTTTCGCCCTCAGATGAGGGACGAGGTGCATCGCGGTGGTCGAATCATCGAGCATGATCGCCTGCCCCGGCTCGATGAACTCGAGTGCGGCGTGCGCGATCGCCTCTTTCTGAGCGCTCTCTCGACCGGTCCGGTACACGTCGGAGGACTCGACGAGCGCGGTCGACAGCGCGGTCGCGACGCCGCGGTTCTTACGCAGGAGTCCCCGACCCTCAAGGTCGTCGAGATCTCGATGAACGGTCATGACACTGATGTCGAAGCGTTCCGCGAGCTGCTCGATTCGAACGGATCCCTCGGCCATCACCGCCTCGGTGATCGCACGCTGACGCGTCAGCTGGCGGCTCTGCCGTGAATCGCTTGCCGCGGTGTCATCCTCGTGCGTCGTGCTGTCCATCGAATTCGACCTCCCAGCATTCACCGTAGCGCGGCGGCTTCGTCGATGATGTGAGCGAGATCCTCCGGGTCGTGGGCGAAACGACCGAGGAAGAGCCCATCCACACTGTTACCCAGCGCGGCCAGCGTGCCCCGCTGCGCGCTGCCGCCGTAGATCACCGAGGAGGAGCGCAGCGATGATTCGGATGCCAGCCGGGCGCGCAATGCGCCAACCACGGCGATGACGTGTTCCACCGATGCCGGTTGCGCCCGGCCGATTGCCCACTCTGGTTCGTAGGCGACGATGAGTTCACCGACGAAACCGTGTTGATCGACATCGGCATGCGCGACTGCTGAGGCGAGCGCCGCCTCGAGCTGAGCAATGCACTCCGCCCCCGCGGCATCCGCAGACATCTCTTCCTGCTCGCCGACGCAGAACACCGGCGTCAATCCGTTGCGGAATGCTGCTGCCAGCTTCCGCCAGATCATGTCGTCACTCTCGCCGAAGACATGCCGTCGCTCGGCATGACCGACTTCCACGACGCTGCAGCCGACGGCTGCCAGGTCGGCGCCACTGATGGCACCGGTGAACGCGCCACGATCCTCCCAGTGAAGATCCTGCGCACCCCATGCCACTTCGCTGTCGGTCAGCGCCTCGCGCACAGCGGGAAGCGCTGGCAGAGAGGGCAGCGCGAACAGCCTGACTGCACCACTCTTTACTGCCGCATGAGCGCGCGCGATCGCAGCGACATCGAGCGCCCACTGCGTGGTCTGGGCGATATCGAGGTACAGCTTCAGGCTGATCCCGAGAATCACAGGGCGTTCGGATGCCGATCTCTCGGACGCCGACGATGGGTCACTCACAGGTACCTGTCTGTTCGTACTCCTCGATGACTGCAACCTTCTCGGCAGAGGCAGAGCCCTCATCGAAGACGTAGCCGAGCCATTCCTTCGCCAGGCGACGAGCGAGCTCAAGTCCGACGACGCGCTGGCCGAAGGTGAGCACCTGAGCGTTGTTGCTGAGCACGCTGCGCTCGACGCTGTAGCTGTCGTGCGCGGTCACGGCACGGATGCCGGGCACCTTGTTTGCCGCGATTGCGACACCGAGACCGGTACCGCAGACGAGCAGAGCGCGGTCGACCTCGCCCGCACGGATCTTCTCAGCCGCAGCGATCGCCACGCGGGGGTAAGCAGTGTGCCCGTCCGCATCCACTCCGACGTCGATGACCGACGCAACGCGCGGGTCCTTCTCCAGGTCGGCCTTGAGTGCTTCCTTGTACTGGAATCCTGCGTCGTCGGATCCGACGACGATGCGCCACTGAGCGGTCATGAGTTCTCCTCTGTATCTGCACTGTTTTGAGCCGAGCTGTTCAGCACCGCGGATGCCGCGGTCATCGCCAACGCGAGGGAAATCGCGCCGGGGTCCGGTGTTCCCAGACTCTTCTGCATGTGCGGGCGGGCCCGGCCCATCCGGGGAAGCAGCTCTGCGGTGGCGTCGGCGGCGATGCTCGCAACCGACGCGGCATCCGTCCAGGCTGCGGCGAGCCCGGCCCCATCGGCCACCCGCGCTGCCAGTGTCTCCACGAAGGGAACCAGCGCATCGACGAGAGTCTTATCCCCGACGATCGCCTTTCCGAAGTCCTGGATTGCCGCACGCGCAGCTTCGATGCCGGCCGCAATACTTCTGGCATCCGGAGCATCCTGGTCACCGACCGTCTCGCCGACAGCACGCAGTCCAGCGCCCCACAGCGCACCCGAGGTGCCGCCTGCTTTGTCGGCCCATTCATCTCCGGCGATCGTGAGGACCGATCCTGCCCCTGCGCCGCGCTTCACCGCTTCCGCCGCGGCAGCAGCAGCAGCCAGGGAACCGCGCTTCATTCCGATGCCATGATCCCCGTCACCGGCGATGGCATCGAGTCGTCCCAGTTCGTCGGCTTCGCGATCAATGACCACCCGAATGGCTTCGATGACCGCGGCCACACGCGGCCCGCTCGCCACCGAAGCGTCGGATGATTCGCCCACGACAGCGAAAACCTCGTCCATGGCCTCGTCGGCGACATCGGCTTCATCCCCGCGCGCCACGACGCCCTTGCGGTAGGCCGGGGCGTAAGCGGGCGAGGTCCACGCGGCTTCCAGCTCGTCGTCGAGCCAGAAAGCAGTCAGCGAGACGCCCGCCATCTCGAAGCTGGTGACGAGCTCGCCGACCTCCGGGTCGATCACGGTGACGCCTGCGGCTTCCAGCTCTGCGGCAACGGTGCCGTAGATGACGAACAGTTCCTCGGACTTCACAGCGCCGAGACCGTTCAGGATGATGCCCGCTTTGGCCCCGTTGACCGAGACGCCGTCGGGGATCTCGGAGAGCAGGCTCTCGACGAGAAACACTGCCAACTCGCGCGCGGTGGGCAAAGGCCTCATCTCAATGCCCGGTTCGCCGTGAATGCCCATCCCGACAGCCATCTGCCCTGCCGGAACGCTAAACAGAGGCTCGACTGCTCCGGGAAGAGTGCACCCGGAGAAGGCGACACCGATGGACCGTGTCCGCTCGTTCGCACGGCTGGCGATCGTGGCGACAGCATCGAGGTCGAACCCCTGCTCTGCTGCCCATGCCGCAGCACGGAATATCGCGAGGTCCCCCGCGATGCCGCGGCGCTTCTCGCGCTCGTCCACGGAGGCGCTGAAGATGTCATCGGTCACCCGCACCGTGCGGCAGGCAATGCCCTCGGCGATCAGCCTGCGCTGTGCGAGATCGAAGTTCAATGCGTCACCGGCGTAGTTGCCGTAGCTGAGGAGCACTCCGGCCTTCGTCGCCACAGATTTGGCGACGGAATAGACCTGTTGGCTGCTCGGCGATGCGAAGACATTACCCAGTGCCGCGGCGTGCGCGAGCCCTGCGCCGACAAGGCCAGCAAAGGCAGGATAGTGACCGGATCCGCCGCCGACGACGATGGCGACCTGTCCGTCCGGTGTTGCCGAGCGGCGTGCGACGCCGCCGGTCACCCGCCGCACGAGAGCCTTGTTCGCCGCGATGAATCCGAGAGTGGATTCATCGGCGAAGGCCGCTGGGTCATTCACAACGTAGCTCATAGTGTCTCTCGGTCTTGGTGTGAAAATGCGGGGGCGGATGCCGGAAGGCTCCCACCCCCGCCGTTTCGCGCAGGTTCGCGCGAGATGTTACTCAGTCGATCAGGGCGTGTAGGTGAACGGCGCCGTCATGTTGGCAGCGTTGTCCGCCGTGATGAGGATGCAGTCGAAGGACTGCTTCTCCTCCGCAGGAGCCTCGCCCGTGCGGATGAAGGTGTCCGCCAGGACGACAGCCTCTTCGGCGAAGACAGCGACCGGCTGCAGCACCGTGTAGGCCATCTCGCCAGCGATGACAGCCTCAACAGCGTCAGGTGCGCCGTCGAACCCACCGACGACGATGCCCTCGAGCTTGCCGGCTTCCTTGAGCGCGGCGATCGCGCCGAGCGCCATCTCGTCGTTACCGGCCATGACACCGTTGATGTCCGAGTTGGCCTGCAGCAGCGACTGCATCTTGTCGTGACCCTTGGTGCGATCCCAGTCGGCTACCTCTTTGCCGACCTGAACGAGTTCGGGGTACTGGCTGATCACGGTCGTGAAACCGTTCGAGCGCGTCTGAGCATTGTTGTCGGCGGGAGCGCCGAAGAGCTCGACATACTCGCCGGCTTCGCCCATGGCGGCAACCCACTCCTGGGCGCCGAGAGCGGCACCCTGAGCGTTGTTCGAGACGAGCTGTGCCTTCGCGAGGCCGGTCTCGTTGATTTCAGCGTTGACCAGGAACACCGGAATGTCCGCGGCATTGGCTTTCTTCACCGCAGCGATCGAACCGTCAGCGTTCGCCGGGTCGAGGATGATCGCGACAGACTTGTTCGAGATAGCCGTGTCGATGAGCGTGTTCTCGGTGTTGGCGTCACCCTTGTGAGCGCCTACCGTTGCCTCGTAGCCCAGCTCTTCGGCAACAGCCGAGGCAACGTCGCCTTCGGTCTTCCAGTACGGGTTGGACGGGTCGTTGACGATGATCGTAATGAGACCGCCGCCGTCAGCGCTTCCGGTATCCGTCGGCTCGGCTGCGTCGTCCGTACCTCCGCTGGCGCAGCCAGCGAGGCCGAGGACGAGTACGCTCGCAGTTGCGAGGGCAGCAAGTGTCTTCATGCGCACCATGTGATTGTGTCCTTTCTTGATGTCTCGGCAACGTTCTTCGGTGCCGAGTTCGTGGTTAGGATTTGGGCTCGGCTGTGGCCGAAGCATCCTTTTCCGACGTTGTGGAAGTCGTCGCGCCAACGGCGACCGGCGACACGGGAGCAGCAGGACTCGTGGCTGCCGGCTTGCGCCGACGCCCGTACTGCAGAGTGTTGAGCAGCACCGCGATCACGATGACTGCACCGATGAAGACCATCTGCCAGTACGCGGAGACGCCGACGATGACGAGTCCGTCGGAGAGGAAGACGATCACGAACGCGCCGAGCAACGTGCCGCGGACGTTGCCACGACCGCCGCTGAGCGCAGCTCCTCCGATGACGACAGCGGCGATCGCCGTCAACTCGTAGGTGTTGCCCGCTGTCGGGCTCGCGCTCGTCAGAGTCGAAGCGAGAATGAGGCCTGCGATCGCAGCACACGTGCCAGAGATGACGTAAACCCAGATCTGGACGGATCTGACCGGAACACCCGAGAGTTCTGCTGCGCGTTCGTTTCCACCCGAGGCATACAGCCAACGACCGAACTTCGTGCGTCCGAGCACGACGCCCAGGATCAGCGCCACGACGCCCATGATGATGACACCGATCGGAATGTTCAGGATGCGGTTGAACCCGAGCCAGTCGAACCCGGTGTTGCCGAGTTCGGGGACGCCCTCGAGGTTGTTGATCGTGAGGCCGTTTGTCATCAGTAGCGCGAGTCCACGCACGACGTACAGCATGCCGAGGGTCGCGACGAAGGGCGCGACATTGAACTTCGCGACCAGGATGCCGTTGACGAGCCCGACGAGCCCACCGACGCCGCAGGACAGCAGCACCACGACGGGAACGCTCGGATACAGCGTCATCCCCAGGAAGTTGATCGGCACCCCCTGGAGCAGGTAACCGCCGATGACCGCGGAGAATCCGAGCGTGGACCCGACCGAGAGGTCGATGCCTCCGTTCAGGATCACCATGAGCATCCCCAGTCCGAGGAGGGCGTAGATGGCCACGTGGGAGGACATGATCAGAATGTTGTCGACAGTGAAGTAGTTCGGTGACATCACTGAGAACACGATGATGATCAGGATGAGCGCGAGAAAGGCGCGCCCTTCCAGAAGCAGCTTCGTGAACGAGAACTGCTTCTTGCCTGCCATGATGGCGGTGGTCGTTGTCGTCATTGTCCGATCCGATCTGGGATTCAGGCGGCCACGGCCTCGCCAGAGGCGGCCATGATCATGTCTTTGGAAACGTCGGGCGTGAACTCGGCTGAGATCCGACCACGTCGCATCACGATGATCCGGTGCGCGATGCTGAGGCATTCGCCCACTTCGGAAGTGGAATAGACGACCGCGAGGCCGTTGCGTGCGCGTTCGGCGAGCAGGCGGAAGACCTCGCCCTTCGCGCCGACATCGATCCCGCGGCTGGGCTCATCGAGCAACATGACCCGGGGGTCGGTGGCGATGATCTTACCGATCACAACCTTCTGCTGATTGCCACCCGACAACGAGCCGATCGGGAGATCCGGCCCCGGTGTCTTGACGGTGACTGATTTGATGAGCTCCTGCGCTCGGGCCTTCTCCACACTGCGCGAGATCATGCCGCGCACGAGACTGCTGTCCAGACTCGCGAGGGTGAGGTTCGTGCCGACGTCGAAGGTCTGCACGAGACCATCGCGCTGGCGGTCCTCTGGCACGAGGCCGACGCCAGAGGAGATGCGACTGGCGATCGACTTCGAGAGGATGGATTCGCCGTCCAAGAGAATGTCTCCCTCAGCGACGGGTTCCTTGCCCGCGATGGCCTCGAGCAACTCGGTGCGCCCGGCTCCCATGAGTCCGTAGATGCAGACGATCTCGCCGGCCCTGACGTCGAGGTCAAGCCCGCTGACGATCGCACGCTCGGGGTTTTCACGGTCAAGAACAGTGAGGCCCTTGACGCTGAGTACGGTGTCGCCGAACTCGTAGCCGGTGGGCGGCGAGCCGAGATCGAAGTGCTCGCCCACCATGTTGCGAACGATCCACTCGAGGTCGATGTCCGCACGCTGACCCAGGGCTGTCATCGAGCCGTCTCGGAGAACGACGGCATGGTCGGTGACCTCCAGCGCTTCCTCGAGATGGTGCGAGATGTACACGATCGCCACGCCACGTGCGAGCAGATCACGGATGATTCCGAACAGAACCTCGACCTCTGCAGCGGCGAGCGCCGAGGTCGGTTCGTCCATGATGAGGATTCGAGAGTTCACCGACAGTGCGCGAGCGATCTCGATGATCTGCTGCTGGCCGACCCGAAGATCGGCGACCAGTGTGTCCGGCTCGATCGGTAGCTGCAGATCGAGCAGAAGCGCCTTCGCCTGCCGGGTCTCCTCCGCATAGTCGATCCCGAATACGCCTGTGATCTCGCGTCCCATGAAGATGTTGTCGCGCACGGACAGGTTCGGAGCCAGGCTGAGTTCCTGGTGAATGATCGATATTCCACGGTCCCGAGCAACGGTCGTCGATGACAAGACGACAGGTTCACCGTCAAGGATGATCTCGCCCGACGTGGGCTGCTCCACGCCGGAGAGGATCTTCATGAGCGTCGATTTACCAGCGCCATTCTCCCCGAAGAGCGTCGTGACGGTGCCCTTGCGGATCTGGAAGTTCACGCCTTTGAGAGCACGGGTTCCCCCGTACGTCTTCACAATGTTGCGGGCTTCGAGGACGACGTCGTCGAAGCCAGGACCGTCGGTCATTGGACGTCGATCTCGATCGGGGTGACCAGCCATCCGGCCGGGTTCACGAGAGTGAATGCGCCCGTCACCGTGACTGTTTCGCCCGCAAGAGCGGCGGTGTCGATGTCGGCGAGGACATCGACCTTCAGCTGTTCGTTGAGCGCAGCGGCCGCGTTCTGGAAGTCGATCTGGTTCTTGAATTCACCGAACACGATGTCTCCGCTCGCGTCACGCAGTTCGGTGCCGTTGATGGCGGGTCCGGTCTGCATGCGGATGAGGTGGTCGCTCGGCATGCCCTCGACTGCCACCTCATAGATGCCCGACTGTCCCTCGCCGACGACGCCGGTGAAGGTGACGCTGTAGACGGGGCCGCCGGAGCTTGCGATCGCGTACTCTTCCGCGGCGGCATCCGGATCTGCTGCAATGGCCTCCGCGAGAGTCACGGCAGGAGTCGCACGCTCGAGGATGCCCTCCTGAACGGTGGGGAACTTGTCCGCGCCGAAGGTCGCCGGGTCGAACACCACGGCTCCCTGGGCAAGCGGGTCATCGCTCGGAACGGCCTTGGTGCCCAAGACGATGCCCAGGACGACGAGAACGATCACGCCGATCCAGACGCCGCGCTTGGCGCCTGGTGAGAGCTTCTTGCTCACCGTCTTCGACGAGGTGCCTGCCGCCCCGCTCACAGGAAGACCCGCGATTCGGTGTCGTTCGGACGAATCTGGAGCTTGCGTCCCTCGCCCCGACGGAACAGCTCCAGTGCCTCTGAGTAGTCGTCGAGAGTGAACGAGTGGCTGATCATGGCGGGAGCGTTGATCGCTCCGGCTTCGAAGAGCTCGACTGCGCGGCCGAAGGAGTTGAGGACCGCCATGGTTCCCACGATCGAGATCTCGTCACGGTAGACGCGGAACGGCGAGAACTTCGCCATCTGGTCCGCCGGCGCAACACCGAAGTCCTGGAAGAACCCGGCCGGCTTCACGCGGGTGAGAGCATCCTCGATCGCCCGGATGTTGCCGGTGCAGTCGATGACGACATCCCACTTCTCACGCTCTGCCTCATCGGGGCTCGTGTAGCGCAGCTCGATTCCGCACTCGGCGGCGGTCTCGAGTCGCGCCGCGTTGAGGTCGACGATCGTGACCGTCGCGGCTCCAGCCTTCGACGCGAGCTGGGCCATCAGAAGGCCCATAGTCCCGGCGCCGTACACCAGAACGTGGTCACCGAGACGGCGTGGCAGAACATCCCACCCGCGGATCGCACACGCGAGCGGTTCGATGAGCGCTGCCTGGTAAAGGTCTGTTTCCGGCTTGAGCTTGTAGACGTTGCCGGCTGGTGCGGTGAAGAACTGCTGCGCCGCACCGTCTGAGGCAACCACACCCAGTCCGTTCCAGAAACGGCAGAGGTTCTGGTGGCCATTGAGACAGAACTCGCACTCACCGCAGGTAGTGCTCGGGTTCACCGCGACGTTGTCGCCGACCTTGAAGTCGAAGACGCCGCTGTTCACACCCTCGCCCAGCGCGACAATCGTGCCGGTCGCCTCGTGTCCGGGAACCAGGGGGAACACCGTTCCCTCGAACTCGCCGTCGAACACGTGCGTGTCGGTTCCGCAGATGCCGACCGCGGCAGTCTCAATGAGGATCTCTTTGTATCCGGGCGTCGGCGTAGGACGCTCCTCGAGTGCCAACTGGCCTTCGGACGTGAATACAATTGCGCGCATCTTTGCTCCTGTTTGTGCTTTCGCCGCCATCGGCTTTCGTCACGGGCCTATGTTAGGTTCCCTGTGATCTTGACACGTAACTACGTTATATTCAACATAGAAACATCACATTCGGATGTCAACTTCGAATGTGACGCATGAGAAATTCGAATGTGACGCATGAGGAAGAGGCATCATGACCAGCGCTGTTGAACGCATCTCCCCCCGCCCGACACCGACGATGCGCGCGAGCGTGCTGGTGAAGGCCGGCGAGGTCGTGATGCAGCAGCGTCCTACGCCCACCCCCGCAGCCGACGAGGTACTCGTGCGCGTCACTGCGGTCGGCGTGTGCGGCTCGGATGTGCACTTCTACAAGGACGGTCACCTCGGAGACTGGACCCTGGACGGCCCCCTCGTGCTCGGCCATGAGTCCGGCGGAGTCATCGTCGCCGTCGGAGCCCACGTCAGCCCGACGAGGATCGGGCAGCGCGTTTCGGTGGAGCCGCAGCATCCTTCGACGCAATCGGCGGAGTCGCTGCGCGGCGATTACAACCTCGACCCAGCGATGAAGTTCTATGCGATCCCTGGCACCGACGGAGCATTCCAGGAGTACGTGACGATCCAGAGTCATTTCGCCCACGAGATCCCGGATGCCGTCAGCGATTGGGCAGCGGCACTCTTGGAGCCGCTCTCCGTCGCCGTGGCATCCGCACGAAAGGCGTGCATCACGGCAGGCGATCGAGTGCTCATCACGGGCGCCGGCCCGGTCGGACTGACGCTGGCGCAAGTAGCGCGTGCATCCGGCGCTGCCGAGATCATCGTCACCGATATCAGCGAGGGACGCCGCGCTTCCGCGCTGAAGTTCGGTGCGACCTCGGTGCTCGACCCGAGCGCGGATGCTTCTGCTATCGCGAGCGTGCATGCCGATTCATTCATAGATGCGTCGGGGGCAACGCCTGCCGTGTGGAGCGGCATCGAGGCATTGCGCCCGGGCGGCCGTGCGGTGCTCGTGGGCATGGGGCAGAGCACGCTTCCGCTCCCTGTGGGGCGGATCCAGTCTCACGAGCTGATCCTCACCGGTGTCTTCCGCTACGCAAACACCTGGCCCGCGGCAATCGCACTCGCCGCCACCGGACAGGTCGATCTCGATGCCATGGTCACCGGCACGTTCACGCTCGAACAGGCGCAAGACGCACTGGAATCCACCGCCGACCCGGCGACGATCAAGTCGATCGTCGAGCCGCACCGCGTCTGACGCACCCCGCGCGCCGCGCGGGTTCTCAGTCGACGGCGAGGGCCTCGACGGGAGCAACTCGCGTCGCAAGGCGCGTGGGGGTCGCAGCCGCTACCAGGGTCAGTACGGCTGTCGCGATGACGATCACGACGATGGGCACCCACGGCACCGCCGGTGCCACGAGCCCAGCGGTCGCTTCGAAGTCCGGGGGCATTCGCACCGATCCGAGCAGCGACTGCGCCGCGATCCACCCGTACAGGACCCCCAGAACGAGGCCCGTGGCAGTCGCCGTGATCGTCACGTGCAGCGCCTCCAGCAGGATCATCTGCCGCACCTGCCGATTCGACAGGCCGATGGCTCGCAGCAGCCCGAGCTCCCGCCGCCTCTGCACCACACCAATCGTCAGCAGATTCACGAGCCCGACTCCGGCGATGACCGCCGAGATTCCGACCAGCACCATCATGACCGCCGCAAAACTGTCCATGATCACTGCGAACTGCGCATCGAGTTCACCGCCAGCAGCCTTCACCAGCAGTACCTTCACCGACTCCAGCGCCACGGCAAACATCGTCACCAGCGTCACACCCATCACCACGCCGATGGCCATGCGGCTCGAACGCTCCGGATACCGCAGGGCGTTCTCGGCCGCGAGCCTCGCTGTCGCCGAGCGGCCGAACAGTTGTCCTACCAGTCGCAGCAATGGCGGCATCACCAGCACCGCCCCGATTGACAGGCCGGTGAACGAGAGCAGTCCGCCTAGGAACGCAATAACGACGCCGAGCGGCGTGGCCAGACCCACCAGGATTCCGAAGACGAGCAGCGCGGCGCCGGAGATCAGCAACAGCAGAGCCCCGACGTGCCGCGTGGGGCGTGCCGCAGCATCCTCATGCGAACGCTCAACGGATCCACCGATCGCCTGCAACGGCGTCACCGCGAGCACGCGGCGCGAACCACTCCACGCGGCCGCCCACGTCGTCAGCGCGACGCCGACCGCCGGGATGAAGATCGCCGGCTGAGTCATCGTGAACTCCGACACTTCGCCGAGGAATCTGTCCGCGATGTACACACCGGATGCCGCGAGCAGCAGGCCAACGATCAGCCCCTGCACCGCTCCGATCACGCCGACGACAAGCCCCTGCCGCGCCACTTCTGCCCGCTGCGAGCGCGCGCTCGCTCCGATCAGCCGCATCAGAGCGATGCGTCGGGTGCGGCCGGCGATGATCGTTGAGAAGGTGTTCGCCGTAACGATCGCCGCAACGTAGAGCGCCACTCCGATAAGCAGCACGGTGAGGATCGAGACGACCACGGCAAGCGTGCCACTGTCGCCGATGTAGGGATCCGACTTCAGCATTACGCCGATGTACGCGGTGGCTTCGACGAGCACAACGCCGAAGCCTGACGAGAGTGCGGCAACGAGAATGCTGGCACCCATCCCCCGATCGCGCAGCCAGCCGAACCGCGGGCCGGTGGCCGTCGACTCGGGAACGAACGTGGCGACCGCGCTCATGCTGCCACCTCTGCGGCGAGCATGTATGCCGAGATCTCCTCGGCGCTCTGTCGCGGATGATCGGCGACGATCCGGCCGTCGCCGAGGAAGAGCACCCGGTCGGCGTGGCTCGCGGCGATCGCGTCGTGTGTGACCATCGCGATCGACTGGCCGTGCTCCCGGCTCGCCGTGGCGAGTAGTTGCAGCACCTCCCGGCCTGTTGCCGAGTCGAGGTTTCCGGTCGGCTCATCGGCGAAGACGAGGTCGGGGGCAGTCGCGAGCGCGCGCGCGATTGCCACGCGCTGCTGCTGACCACCGGAGAGCTGATGCGGGCGGTGACCGAGCCGGGTCGCGAGTCCGAGCCGCTCGATGAGACCGTCGATCCGGGCGCGCTCAATCGCTGTGGGCCGACGCCCATCGAGCTCGAACGGCAGCAAGATGTTGCCGAGGGCATCGAGGGTCGGCACCAGGTTGAAAGCCTGGAAGATGAAGCCGACCCGGCGACGTCGGAGGATGGTCAAATCAAGGTCGTTGAGGCCGGTGATGTCGGTGTCGCCGATCCAGGCGCGCCCCTCGGTCGGAGCATCCAGCCCGGCCATGATGTGCATGAGCGTGGACTTGCCAGAGCCAGATGGACCCATGATCGCCGTGAACTGTCCGCGACGGATACCGACGCTGATGTCGTCGAGAGCCGTGACTGTGCCTTCGCCTGCGCCATAGGACTTGGTCAGGTGCTGGACGCGGGCTGCGAGCCCGAGGTCGCTGGTCGTGATCTCCATACCTACGACGTTACGAAGAGCGGATGCTCCGCACATCGCCCGCGCGTAGCATCCGCCTACATCCCAAGGATGATCCGCGAGACTTCGCCCGTGTCATCCGAACGCGCGTTCTCGGTGACATACGCGAAGTTTCGCGAGACTTATCAGAGCAGCGGGCGAGGGTCGAATGTGACCCGGATGCGGGTGATCAGGCCGTTTTCGACGTGACTCCAGTTCACGGTCGGCACCACAGCGCCGTTCTTGGCGACGAGGTCGAACCAGGTCATGGCATCCTGCCCCTCGACCACGCGCGCGTGCAGCACGAGGTCGTCCATGACCCCTTCCGCCATGCCGCGCAGCCCTGCGATGCATTCGTCGGCACCGTGCGCTGATCCGAGTACCCCGGCGAATTCGACGTCGTCAGCGAGCACCGTCCGCAACAGGTCGAAGTCGCGGTCACGCCATGCATCGAAATAGATCGTCGCCGCACGGCTGGTCGCCTCCGCGCCGGTCACAGGGTCACCGTCCAGGCGCGCGTCGAGACGCCGACGCCGTTCCAGGCGTTGATGACGACGATGAGTGAGACGAGCGCTCCCAGTTCTTCTGGGGAAAACACCGTCGCAGCGGTTGTCCATGCCTCATCAGGCACGTGTGTCTCGGACAATCGCGTCATGCTCTCTGTCAGCGTGAGAGCGGCACGTTCCCGCCTGGTGAACAGCGCGGACTCCGGCCAGACTGCCACGGCCGCCAGTCGGCGCGGATGCTCGCCCCTCGTCGACGCGTCAGACGTATGCAAGTCGACGCAGTAACTGCAGCCGTTCAGCTGTGAGGCACGGATGCGGACGAGTTCGCGCAGCAGCGGCTCAATGCCCGCCTCGTCCAGCTCGCGCGTCGCGGCCGCATCGAGCGCGGCGAGCACCTTGGAGAAATGCGGGGCGACGGTATCGAAGTCAAGGCGCGTGAGGATGCCAATGGGATCAGTGTTCATACCTACAGCCTCACTGCCGCTACCATCATCTGTCCAACAGCTTGTTCTGATCTGTACCATCTGTTTAAGATATGGAACTTCATCAGTTGCGCTATGCCCTTGCCGTGGTCGATGCCGGCTCCTTCACCGCGGCCGCCGATGCCGTCCACGTCAGCCAGTCCGGCATCAGCGCTCAGGTGCAGAAACTTGAGCGCGAACTAGGCGTCGCACTATTCGATCGATCCACCCGTCGGGTCACACTCACCCCAGAAGGCGAGCGCCTGATTCCCACGTTCCGCGCCGCACTCAACGCAGTCGGCGAGGTGCGCACGGCTGCCGACGACCTACGCGGTCTCGTCACGGGGTCACTGCGGGTGGGGACGGTGACCGGACTCGGATGGTCGCGGTTCTTCGATGCACTCGCCCAGTTGCACCAAGATCATCCAGGCATCGATATTCGCGTGAATGAGGGCACGTCCGACGACATCCTCGCAGCGGTGCGCCGCGGTGAGAGCGATCTTGCAATCGCGGCCTGGACCGGCGAGCAACCCGAAGGGCTGCAGTCGACCATCGTGTTCGACGACGCCCTCGTCGCCGTCGTCGCGCCTGAGCATCCGTGGGCGTCTCGCCGTAGCATCCGCGTGGCCGAGCTCGTTGACGCCGACCTGATCACTCTGCCTGCGGGGACCGGTGTCCGCGCTGCGCTCGACGCGATACTGCCCGCATCGGCTCCGCGCTGGGAAGTGTCCACGCCGTCCTTCGTGGAGATGCTCGCGGTGCGCGGACTCGGGGTCGGAATCGTCAGCGAAACGACCGCGAGCGAGTGGAAGGGCGTCCGTGCCGTGCCGATCGATGCCCCTGCAGCGCGTTCACGCCTCGGCGTGGCGTGGCGCACCGGCCCAACGCACGCCACTCGTGCGCTGCTGGGCAGGCTGCTGCCCGAAAATCAGAGCCCTCAACTCGACTAAACCCCTGTGGGCAGGGCACCAGCGCTCGTGCGGCCCGGTCGCCTCCTACGCCAGCCCGTGCTCGAAGGCGAAGACCACCAGTTGCACGCGGTCGCGCAGTGTGAGCTTGGCGAGGATCCGGCTGATGTGCGTCTTCACGGTCGCCTCGCTGAGAAACTCCCGTCCCGCGATCTCGGCGTTCGACAGGCCACGGGCGGCGAGCGCGAAGATCTCCTGCTCTCGACCGGTGAGCGCGGAGAATCGCGCGGGCACCGGCTTCGTCTGCTCGGTGAAGTGCGCGAACAGCTCGCGGGTGGCGGATGCCGCGATCACGTTCGACCCGGAATCGACAGTGCGGATCGCCGCGAGCAGGAACTCGGGTTCGGCATCCTTCAACAGGAACCCGCTCGCACCCTGACGAATGGCTCGTGCCGCAGCTTCATCCAGATCGAACGTCGTGAGCATCACGACCTTTGGCGCGTCCGGCGCCTTGAGAAGTTCTGCGGTCGCGGTCAACCCATCCATCACCGGCATCCGAATATCCATGAGGACGACATCCGGCGTCGACTGCGCGACCGCGGCGAGCGCCTCCTGCCCGTTGCCCGCCTCCGCGACGACTTCCATGTCGGGCTGGGATGAGATCAGCATCCGGATGCCAGCACGGAACAGCGCCTGGTCATCGACGAGTAGTACGCGGATCATGCGTTTCCTTCCGAAACGTCGAAACCGTCTGATGAGGCTCCGATCGGTAATGTTCCCCGAACGACGAACTCGTCGCCGTCGCGCGCAGCGGTGAGTGAACCGCCGATGAGCTGCGCGCGCTCGCGCATACCGACCAGGCCGTGCCCGCCGGGCGCTCCCGGCGCCGCAGGGGCGACGGCGTTGCGCACCTCGAGATCGACGCGGTCAGATAGCCACGCCAGTCGCACGTCGACGACAGCTCTCGCGCCGCCCGCACCATGCCTGATCGCGTTCGTCAACGCTTCCTGCAGGATGCGATACACCGCGAGTTGGATCGCCCCCGGCGGCTCCCCCGGCGGCATCGGATCGACGGTGACGCGCGGTTCCAGCCCGGCCTGCCGCACGTGTGCGAACAGCTGCTCGACGTCGGCGATGGTGGGCTGGGGTCCGTCGCCCTGGCGGTGGCGTAGCTGTGTGAGCAGCATCCGCACATCCGACAGCGCCGAGCGTGCGGTCTGCGCAATCGTGCCGAGCGCTTCGGTGGCAACCTGAGGATCGGATGCTGCGGCATAGCGCGCCCCGTCAGATTGAGCCACGATCACCGCCAGCGAATGCGCGACGATGTCGTGCATGTCGCGTGCGATGCGCACCCGCTCCTGTTCTTCCGCTGCAGAGAGCTCGGCGATCGACTGCGCCTCGCGGCTGGCACGCCAGCGCAGCACCATACGCCACCCGAAGCCTCCGAACCAGGGCGAGCCGAGCGCAAGGACGCTCATGACGCCGAGCAGCACGAAGGTGGTGATCCTGCCGGTGAGTCCGGATGCGGTCAGGCCGCTGACTAACACGACGTATGCGGCAGCGATGATGCCGCCGACGAAAGAAGAAGCAAGCCCCGCCCAGAAGACGCGCGTCGTCCCCCATGCAGCAGTGGCGTACAGCACCCCCAGGATCGCGAGGTTGATCGGCAGCGGGCCGAGACCCCCCGCCATCTGCACGATGGCTCCAGCCCACGCGGCGATGAGCGCGATACCCGGCGCAAGTCGTCCGATCGCGACGGCGCCGAACTGCAGCAACCCTGCGATGACCAGGGCGATAATGCCGACGGCCTCAGTCATTGTCGTGCTGAGGTTTCCGGACCCGTAGAACGCCAGCGAGGTCGGCGTCAGCACCCCAAACAGCACGACCGCCCCGACAATGTCGAGGACGAGCGAGGTGCGAGACAGCGGACGGATCACCCTCTCACGCTACGCGAGCGTGCGCCCACCGGCATCCGCCGGAAGATGTATCCGCGAAACTTCACGTGTGTCACGTTCTCTGCCCGGTTTCGTGACATTCACGAAGTCTCGCGAGCACAGATCACGCGCGGGCACAGATCACGCGCGAGCGATGATCTCGCCGTGCGGCAGGAGATACCAGCCGTCTCCGTCGTCCGCCCAGGCACGCCACGCGGTGCTGATGCGCTGGAGGTCTGCGCCGGTCGCCATCTTGCTGTCGACGAGTTGGCGTGCGAGCGCTGATTCGAGGATGCGGTCGGCCCACATGCCGCCCCACCATGCGCGCTCCTCTGGCGTCGCATAGCACCAGGTGGATGCTGTCGCCGTGACGGCTTCGAACCCCGCAGCCCGAGCCCACGAGAGTAGTCGGCGTCCGGCATCCGGTTCCCCGCCGTTCGCGCGCGCCGCAGCCCGGTACAGCCGCAGCCACTCGTCGAGTTCGGGCAGCAGCGGGAACCAAACGAAGCCGGCATAATCGGCGTCGCGCGCAGCGACGATTCCGCCGGGCTTCGTGACCCGTCGCATCTCGCGCAGCGCCTGCACCGGATCAGCGACATGCTGCAGCACCTGGTGCGTGTGCACGATGTCGAAAGAGTTGTCAGCGAAGCTCAGCGCGTGCACGTCTTCGATCGAGAAGTCGATGTTCGCCGCGCCCGACTCAGCGGCGAGCTTCTGCGAGAGTGCCAGCTCGGCCGGTCCGATCTCGGTCGCGGTGACCTGGGCGACGTGCTGTGCGAACTCGACCGTGATCGTGCCCGGTCCCGCACCGACGTCGAGAAGTCGCGCATCAGCATTCAGGTGCGGGCGAAGGTACTCCGCCGAGTTCGCGATCGTCCGGTTGCTGTGCGAGCGCAGCACGGACTCGTGGTGTCCGTGGGTGTAGTTCGCCATCCCTCCAGCATCCCACGCCCCTTGCTACCCCTTCCCACCCTTGCGACCCCTGCGACCCCTTGCGAGTGGGCGCGCGTGGCTGCATTTCCGGCAAAAGTGGAGCCACAAACACCCACTCGCAAGGGGTTTTTAGAGCAGGCGGCGGACGGCCTCGCGGTCGGGCTTGCCGGATGCCAAGGTGGCGATCTCGTCGACGATCACCAGGCGCGCGGGACGCGCGGGCTTGCCCAACTCTGCAGCGACGACCTCGCGCGCATGCTCGAGCTGCTCGGCCTCGCTTCGGCGCAGCGCCGCTCCGCGCGCGGCAACGATCACAGATGCTTCGCCCCATCGCTCGTCCTCGACGCCGACAACCACAGCACCGGTGAGCCCCGGGATGCTGCGAACCAGCCGTTCGACACGATCGAGCGAAATGTTGACACCGCCGGACACGATCACATTGTCGGCCCGGCCATGCACGCGCACGACGCCGTCCTCGACGATGCCGAGGTCGCCAGTGCGATACCAGCGGATGCCGTGCTCATCGCGCACGAAAGTGCGCGCTGTGAGGCCGGGGTCACCGAGGTATCCATCGGCGAGCATGGGGCCGGCGATACGCAACTCCCCCTCGACAGTCTTCACAGCAACGGTCTCCAGCGGGATGCCGTCGTACACGCATCCGCCGCTCGTCTCGGTCGAACCGTAGGTGCGCACAAGACGTGCGCCCATCTCCGCCGCGCGCTCGCGCACGGGCTCAGGCAACGCCTGCCCGCCGACGAGAATCGCTTGGTATGCCTGGAGTGCGGCGAGTACCGTCGAGTCTTCCTCCGCCGCTTCGAGAAGTGTCGACACCTGAGCGGGCACGAGCGAAGTGAACAGCTGCTCGGTGCCGGTACGAAGCATTGGCAGCGTCGCCTCGGCGAAGGACCGAGGCGAGAATCCGCCGTCCAGCGTCACTGGTGTCGTGCCCGAGAGAATTGATCTGACCAGCACCTGGAGCCCTGCGACGTATCCGGCGGGAAGTGCGAGCAGCCAGCGGCCTGTCCCGATCCGGCTCGCAGTCGCCTCGGCGCCGGCACGCAACGCCTCGGCACTCACGACCACTCGTTTGGGGATGCCACTTGATCCCGAGGTACCGATCACCGCGGCCGTGCCGTCAGCGACGGTGTCTGGCCGATCACCCAGCATCCCGAGCCCGAGGGCCGGCCCGCCGTCCAGTGCCCCCCTCAGCGCACCCAACAAGGCAAGTGGATCTTCCCCGTCCGTCGAAATCAGCGCGCGAGACTTCGCGTGTGTGCTGTTTTCGGGGTCAATCTGGGACATAAGTGAAGTCTCGCGAGCTGTGTGAGGGGGTGTGGTCAGAAGTGGTACGGGAAAGGGGACCAGTCGGGATCGCGCTTCTCCAGGAAGGAGTCGCGGCCCTCGACCGCTTCGTCGGTGCCGTAGGCCAGGCGCGTCGCCTCGCCCGCGAACACCTGTTGGCCCATCATCCCGTCATCGACCGCGTTGAACGCGAACTTCAGCATGCGGATCGCCGTCGGCGACTTCGTCAGCACGGTGCGCGCCATCTTCAGCGCCTCGCGTTCGAGCTCCTCGTGCGGCACGACGCGGTTCACCGAACCCATCTCATATGCGCGCTGCGCGGAATACTCCTCGGCCAGGAAGAACACCTCACGGGCAATCTTCTGCCCGGTCTGGCGCGCCATATATGCCGAGCCGTATCCGGCGTCGAAGCTGCCGACGTCGGCATCTGTCTGCTTGAACTTGCCGTGCTCGGCGGATGCGATCGACAGGTCGCAGACGATGTGCAGCGAGTGCCCGCCGCCGGCCGCCCAGCCGGGAATCACAGCGATGACGACCTTCGGCATGAAGCGGATCAGCCGCTGCACCTCGAGAATGTGCAGGCGTCCGGCGCGAGCCGGGTTGGCGACCGCAGTCTCGTCCTCGGAATACTTGTAGCCGTCGCGTCCGCGGATGCGCTGGTCGCCACCCGAGCAGAACGCCCAGCCGCCGTCCTTCGCGCTCGGGCCGTTGCCGGTGAGCAGCACTGCGCCGATCTTCGGATCCTGCCGCGCGATGTCGAGTGCCCGATACAGCTCGTCGACCGTGTGCGGGCGGAAGGCGTTGCGTACCTCCGGCCGGTTGAACGCGATGCGGGCGACACCGCCATCGACAGAGACGTGCGCGGTGATGTCGGTGTAGTCCTCGGCGCCGGGCGCAAGCACCCATTCCGCAGGATCGAAAAGCTCGGAGACCATGAGCCCAGCCTATGCCTGGAGTGCCGCGCGGCGTGCCTTGCGCCAGCCGTCGATGATGTCCCAGACTGCGATTCCGACGGCAGTGAAACCGGTCAGCACTGCCAGAATGCGCAACACGTTCTCATCGACTGCGCCAGTGAAGGCGAACTCTACGAAGTCAGAGTTGATCAGCTGACCGCGACCGAGAAGTGTCAGCCACCAGCTCACGAACAACACGGCGAGGGCGGTGTTGAAGATCGCGAATCCGCGGTTCCAGCGCTTGTGCCCATACACAGCGATGGCGAGCGCTGATTCCGCTGCCAAGAGCACGAAGAGTCCCGCGATCCACCACGGCCACAGCTCCGGGTTAAGGATGGGGATGTGCTCGCCGCCAGTGGGGAAGAATCCGCGGAAGTGATCCCAGAGCACCGCGCCGGTGACGATCACCAGATACGTCAGCGAGGCGATGAGTTCAGCGCGTGGCGCCTCTTTCACCTGCGGCTCCGGAAGCTGGTCCACGTTCCAACGCACCCCGGTGTCTGCCCCGGTGCGCTCCAGCACGGCGAACACCAGCGTTACCCAGAAGGCGATGTGCATGGCGACGCTGAGCCCGATTCCGATGGCCGACCCGATTATCTCGCCGATGGTCGCGCCCGCAATCGCCTGTCCGAGCGCGACAGCACCGGTGACCGAGACAGGAACAATGATCAGCAGCAGCTTCAGCAGTCGCCACCAGGTGAGGTAGTAGCGCGGGCCGATCAGGTGCAGCGGGCGGTCGGCGAATCCTGCGGCGAGCGCGGCCGGATCGCCGAGTTCCGTGAGCACGGTGCGCTCGGCATCCTCTTGTGTTCGCCCCTGCTCGAGACGCGCGTCGACGGCATCCGCGATGGATGCTTCGAGCTCAGTACGCACGTCATCCTGCGCGGCGGGATTCAAAGACTTTGTGACGGCGGCGATGTATCGCTCGGTGAGTGTGGAGGTCATTTCAGTTCTCCTCTGTGCCTGAAGTTGTGGAGGTGAGCGTGGCGATCGCAGCAGTGAGCGCGAGCCAGTCCTGGGTGAGTGTGTCGGCGAGCCGGATGCCAGCGTCTGAGGTGCGATAGAACTTGCGGGGGCGCGCTTCTTCGGTGTTCCACTCGCTGGTGAGGTACTCCTGCTTCTCCAGACGGCGAAGCAGCGGGTACAACGTGTTGGCGTCGGTGGCGAAGCCGCGGCGCCCGAGTTCTTCGAGCAGCGCGTAGCCGTAGCCAGGACTCCGCAGCAACTGCAGGCACGCGAGCACCACCGTGCCGCGCCGCAGTTCCTGCAGATGCGTATCGAGCGTCTCGTTCATGTTCACCACATTACTGTGTCTCACACACTATAGTCAATGGCACATTAATATCAGACCGCTGATCCGATCGACTAACGTCGATCACATGCATGTGCACCTCACCCGAATCGACCCTTTCGACGACGCAGCCGTGGACACCTGGTGGGAGATCTACGCGACCGCCGAGCGTGCCGATCGCGGAGCAGACACCCCGGTGTGGACGCTCGAGGAATCACGCCTCGAACTGCAGCAGCGTACCGACACGATCGAGCGACGCGCGTACCTTGCGCGCATCGACGGTGAAGTCGTCGCATCCGCCCGGCTCGCCCTGCCACTGCGTGACAATGTGCGTAGCGCCAGCATCGGCGTGCATGTCACACCAGCGCTGCGACGACGCGGAATCGGCAGCGCCGTGCTGGCATTACTGGAAGGCGACGCACAAGCCGCCAGGCGCAGCATCCTGAACGGCGAGACATCCTGGCCGTATGCCGCGGGCGTTGACGGTGCGGGGATTCCGGGCCGCGAGTTCGCCCGACGCCACGGATACGCACTCGCGCTCGGCGACGTGCAGAGCCGGCTCCGACTGCCCGTCGACGCTGCGCTACTCGATGGGCTCGAGACCGATGCATCCGCACACTCCGCCGGTTACACACTGCGCTCGTGGGTCGGCCCCGTGCCGGAGGAGGTCGTCGCCGAATGGGCCGAGTTGGATGCCTCGATCGACACGGAAGCGCCAGTCGGCGAACTCGATCTCGAAGCCCGCACTGCCAACGTCGCCGATGTGCGCGAGACCGAGGCCCTGCTCGTCCAGCAGAATCGCACCAGCTACAGCACAATCGCTCTGGATGCCGCCGGTCGAGCCGTCGCTTACACGCAGCTCGTCGTATCCGGGGATGATGGGAACGCGTACCAGTGGGGCACGCTGGTGCACCGCGCCGCGCGCGGACACCGACTCGGCACCGCCGTGAAGATCGCCAACCTGCGGATGCTGCAGACCCACGCCCCCACCGTGACCTCGGTCTATACCTACAACGCCGGAGTGAACGAGCACATGCTCGCTATCAACACGCACCTCGGCTTCGCCCCGTCCGAGCGCATGGGCGAGCTCCAGAAGCGTTTGACCTGACTGGCGGCCCGATTCCCAGACAGGCCCGCGGCGCCACGGCGTGTCGGCCGTATGACACGCCGCGCTGATCACTCTGCATCTGGGATTCGGCACTCCGCGAGTGCATGATGGGGACATGAACGTCCCGCTCGCAGAGTTGCTCGGTACCGCCCGCGTCGTCGCATTGCCGATGACCACCCGATTCCGCGGTGTCGACGTGCGTGAGGCGTTACTGTTCGAGGGGCCTGAGGGGTGGGCCGAGTTCTCGCCGTTCGTCGAATATGCGGATGCCGAGGCATCCGTCTGGCTCGCCGCGGCGATCGACTACGCCTGGAATGCGCAACCCGCGCCGCTGCGCGACCGCATCCCCGTCAACGCCACCGTGCCTGCCGTCGATGCCGCCCATGTTGCCGAGGTATTGGCGCGCTTTCCTGGATGCCGCACAGCCAAGGTCAAGGTCGCAGAGCCCGGCCAGCACCTGAGCGACGACGTCGCTCGCGTGCACGCCGCGCGCGACGCGGTGGGGCCGGAGGGGCGCGTGCGCATCGATGCCAACGGTGCGTGGAATGTCGACGAGGCCGAACGGGCCCTCCACGCTCTCGCCGAGTACGACCTCGAATACGCCGAGCAGCCATGCGCCACCGTCGACGAGCTCGCCGAATTGCGCGCACGCGTGAAGTACATGGGCATCCCGATCGCCGCTGACGAAAGCGTCCGCAAGGCGGAGGACCCGATCGCTGTCGCCCGCGCCGGCGCCGCCGACCTCATCGTGATCAAGGCGCAGCCGCTCGGTGGCATTCGCCGGGCCCTCCGCATCGTCGCAGAATCAGGGCTTCCGGCAGTGGTCTCCAGCGCGTTGGACACCGCCGTCGGGCTCAGCCAGGGCGCAACCCTTGCCGCGAGCCTTCCGCAGCTCGACTTCGACTGCGGCCTCGGAACCGGGGCATTGTTCGTCGAGAACGTCGCCGACCTCTCACCTGTCGACGGTGCGATTCCCGTCGGCCGTGTGACACCAGATGCGGCGCGACTCGATCGCCTCGCGGCACCCGATGATCGTCGAGACTGGTGGCTCGAGCGGCTGAGCCGCTGCCACGCGCTCCTGTAGTGAGCGGCGCTGTAGCGAGCGGTCTTGTAGCGAGCGGCGCTCGCCGCCTCCGCCCCGTGCAGATCAGTCCGCGACGACGATCAGCTTCACCAGTTCGCCCAGGGATTCACTGCCGGAATGCTGCAGCTGTGCAGCCGACTGCCGCTCGATCGCACCGTGTGCCATCGAGTGTTCCCAGACCATCATGAGAAGCCCCGCCGCAGTCGCGACATCAATGCGCAGCGCGAAGAGACCAGCATCGACGATGCCCTGAATGATCTGTTGGATGCTGGCGCGAAGCTCACGTTCCTGCAGCACGTACGCCGCACCGAACGCGTCATCGCGCAGTGCACGGATGCGAATCTCACTCATCATCAGGACGCTGAGACGATCATCCTCGCCGGACTCCATCACCCGCCGCACAAGGTCAATCGGGTCGGCGTCGTAGCTCAGCACTCCAGCTTCAACGAACTCGTCGATGCGCGAACGCACCAGCGCGAGCCGCCTCTCGGCGATGACCGATGTCAGCTGAAGGAACAGCTCATCCTTCGACTCGAAGTTCGAGTAGAAGGCGCCGCGCGTGAAGCCCGCGCGTTCGCAGATCGCCTCAACGCTCGCACCTTCGAGGCCCACTTCCGCGAACACTTGAGATGCGGCGTCCAGCAGGCGCGCACGCGTGTTCTCACGCCGTCTCGTCACGGGAACTGACATCGAATCCTCCTCTCCCCACCTTCACATCCGGCGCACAGATTCGCACGCACAACTCACCGTAGGATACACAGATGTATCGGATACATGCCTGTATCCATTCTGTCACCCCTCGTCTCGGAGGATTCTGTGTCCACACTCCTGTCGTCGCTCGGACGCTGGTCATTCGTGCACCCCTGGCGGGTACTCGTCGCCTGGCTGATCATCCTGGCCGCGGCCGGTGGCGGAGCCCTCGCGCTCAATCAGGGCACGGACAACTCGTTCAGCATCCCCGGCACTGAGTCACAGGACGGCCTGGAGCAACTCGCGCGTTCCTTCCCCCAGGTGAGCGGCACGAACGCGCAGTTCATCGTGGTCGCCGACGACGGCGATTCGATCACTGACGACGCCTACCGCGAGCCGATTGAGGATGCCGTCGACGAGCTCGCCGACCTCGACGGGGTGCTCGCGGTCACATCGCCCTACGACGAGATGATCACGGGCATGATCAACGAGAACGAGACGGCGGCCATCGTGCAGCTGCAGTTCGACGGTCAGTCCACCGACGTTTCCGACGAGACGAAGGACACGCTCACCGCAGCGGTTGATGCCCTGGCGACGGAGCTCCCAGAAGGATCGCAGCTCAAACTCGGTGGCGATCTCTTCGCCATCTCCATCCCCGGCGTGACGCTCACCGAAGCCGTCGGCCTCGTGATCGCACTACTCGTGCTGATCGTCACCTTCCGCTCGTTCGTGGTCGCAGGACTCCCCCTGTTGACCGCGATGCTCGGCGTCGGCATCTCGATGTGCGGCATCTTTGCCGCCACGGCCTTCGCGAGTGTGTCATCCACTACCCCGCTGCTCGCATTGATGCTGGGGATCGCCGTCGGCATCGACTACGCCCTGTTCATCATGGCCAGACACCAGGACCAGGTGCGCGAGGGCGTTGACCCGGAAGAGTCTGCGGCTCGCGCTGTCGGTACGGCCGGTTCCGCTGTGGTGTTCGCCGGCATCACTGTGCTCATCGCACTGATCGGGCTCGGCTTCGCCGGCATCCCGTTCCTGACGACCATGGGCATCGCGGCGTCCGTCGCCGTGGCGATCGCCGTCGCGATCGCGGTCACGCTGACTCCCGCCGTGCTCGGGTTCATGAAGGGACGGATCGTCGGACGCCCCAAGAAGGTGAAGGCCCCCAAGAAGGGCAAGGAAGCGAAGACCCGCCCCGGCCTGCCCCTCAATGGATCGATGGGCGAACGCTGGGTCGGCGGAGTGACGAAGCATCCGGTACTCACCTCGCTCGCCGTCGTCATCGGCCTCGGCATCGTCGCGATCCCCGCTCTCAGCCTCAACCTCGCACTGCCGAACGCCGGCGTGCTCGCCCACGACGACGAAGCCCGACAGAGCTACGACCTCGTCGCAGACGAATTCGGCCCTGGGTTCAACGGCCCTCTCGTCCTGACGGGCACGATCGTCACCTCGACCGATCCGCTGGCACTCATGGAAGATCTCGGCGATGCGGTCGCCGAAATCGACGGAGTGAAGGAAGTGGCCCTCGCCACGCCGAACGAGACCGCCGACACCGGCATCGTCCAGGTGATTCCGGAGACCGCACCGGATGACCCGGCAACCAGCGATCTCGTGCGCGAGATTCGTTCACACCACGATGAATGGCTCGAAGAGTTCGGCATCGATGTGAAGGTCACCGGCTTCACCGCTGTCGCGATCGACATCTCAGATCAGCTCGGCGGTGCGCTGCTGCCGTTCGGCATCTTCGTGATCGGTCTGTCGCTGATCCTGCTGACGATCGTGTTCCGCTCGCTCTGGGTGCCGATCACCGCAGCACTCGGGTACCTGCTCTCGATCATCGCCGCATTCGGCGTCGTCGGCGCGGTCTTCGAATGGGGCTGGCTCGCCGATGTCCTGCATGTCGCGAAGGTGGGGCCGATCATCAGCTTCATGCCGATCATCCTCATGGGCGTGCTGTTCGGGCTCGCGATGGACTACCAGGTGTTCCTCGTCTCCCGCATGCGCGAGGACTTCGTGCACGATGCCGATTCGAAATCGCCTGACCGCGCGGCTCGTCGGGCTGCCGCTCTCCGCGCCGTCCGCACGGGCTTTACCGGTTCAGCCAAGGTCGTCACGGCCGCAGGCCTCATCATGTTCGCCGTGTTCGTGGCGTTCGTGCCGGAGGGCGACTCCTCACTCAAACCGATCGCTCTCGGCCTCGCCGCCGGCATCGCGATCGATGCGTTCCTCGTGCGCATGACCCTCATCCCCGCTCTCATGGCGATCCTCGGCGAACGCGCGTGGCAGATCCCTGCCTGGCTGGAGAAGATCCTTCCGAGCGTAGACATCGAGGGCGCAGCCGTCGAACGCGAACGACACCTCGAGGCATGGCCTGGCGACGGCTCGATCGTCGCCGCGGACGACCTCGTGCTCAGCGCGGATGCTCCGGCCATCGAAGCAATCACGCTGCGCGTCGCCCCCGGCAAGGCTGTCGTCGTCACCGACCTCGATGCCCGCACGCGCCGTGCGCTCGCACTGGCAATCGCCGGCAGACTCACCCCCGATGCCGGCACGCTGCGCGTCGCAGGGCACCTGCTGCCAGGACGCGCCGCATGGGTGCGTGCTCACGTCGGCTGTGTACTGGTGGATGACGCGGATGCCGCGCTGCTCGATCTGCAGGAAGCGCTGCGCGGAAAGTCGAAGCTTGTTGTGATCGACGGCGTCGACCGCTTCACCGGCGCCCAGCGCGATCAGGCCACGGCGATGCTTCGGGATGCTGCGGCGTCTCGCCCGCTCGCCGTGTTCGCCACCGCATCCGATGCGGGTCTCGCCCGCATCATCCTGACGGAGGCCTCCTGGCCCGCCGCCGAGATACTCGACGCTTCGGCACGGCACAGCGCCGCTTCGACTGCTTCGACTGCTTCGACTTCGATTCACGACGATTCCTCTGAGGTGAACGCATGACCCTCTCGATTGAACGGGCTCGCTCCCGTAAGCCCATCTCCTGGCTGACACTGCTGGGTGTGCTGCTGCTGCCTGCCCTGATCGGCGGCGTCCTGGTCGCTGCCCTGCAGAACCCGACCGATCGACTCGACAGCATGACCGCTGCGATCGTCAACCTCGATGAGCCGGTCACGATCAATGATCAGTACACCCCGCTCGGACGCCAGCTCACCGCCGGGCTCGTGGAGGGCTCTGACGACCTGGACTCCAACCTCACCTGGGTGATCTCCAACGAGGCGGATGCCACTGCGGGCCTTGCCGACGGCAGTTACCAGGCCGTCATCACGATCCCCGCCGAGTTCTCGGCATCCGCCACGTCGGCGGGTCAGGCGATCTCTGACGGCGGAGGCACCGCCGAGCAAGCAGTGATCAACGTGACGACGCCGGATGACGGCCTCGTCGCGGACGATCTCATCACCGGGCAGATTGCGGATGCTGCGGCATCCACCATGGGGACGATGCTGTCGGAGGCGACCCTGGAGAACGTGCTGGTCGGCTTCACCACGATCGGCGACCAGATCGGTGAGGCGGCGTCCGGCGCGCTGGAGCTCGCGACTGGCGCTCGATCGGCAGCGGATGGCGCGGCTGAGCTTCCGGGCGGCGCCACGCAGATCGCGGACGGGGCGACGCAGCTCGCATCCGGCGCGACGGAGCTGGGTTCCGGCGCATCAGAGCTGTCGGCAGGGCTCGGCACCCTCTCGGCCAAGACTCGCGAGGCTGGCTCTGGGGCCAGCACGCTGGGGACAGGGCTGACGGATGGGGCGGCTGCGCTCGAGCAGAACGGGCTCGTCCCCGACGAACTGTTCTCCGCGGCGAACGGCGCCCAGCAGGCGACGGCCGGCGTCAAGAGCGGCATCGACGAGCTGGCCACGGGGCTGAGCGGACTGCAGGCCGCCTGCGTCGGCCGTGAAACGACCGACCCGGTGTGCGTGGGGCTTGCGCAGATCACCGGCTCGCTGCCCGAACTGCAGGGTGCTGCCGGGCAGGCAGCACAGGCCGCGGCCGGCACTGCCGGCGGGCTGACTGCCTTCGATACGGCGGCCTCACAGGAGCTCGCCGGGCAGATGCGCGCTGCGGGAACGGGTGCGACCACGCTGGCTGACGGTTTGGGTCAGCTTGCCGGCGGTATCGATCAGTCCGCCTCCGGCGCCGCAGCGCTCAGCAGCGGAGCAGGCTCGCTCAGCGGCGGCGCGAACTCGCTGAGTAGCGGAGCGACCGCTCTGGGCGAGGGCGCGAGCGAACTCGCCACCGGCCTCGACACTCTGGCGACAGGCACCGGAGACCTCGCCGGTGGGCTGCGGACGGCATCCGAGTCGCTCCCCTCGTTTGACGACGCGGAATCGACTTCTCTGGCATCCGTCATCGCCAACCCCGTGGCGTCGAACACTCAGGCAAACACGATCTTCGGTCCGACGGCTATTCCGCTGCTCGCGGCTGTGGTGCTGTGGTTCGGCGCTCTCGCGTCGTTCATCGTGATGCGCGCATACACCGCACGCACGCTGACCTCGCGTCGTTCGTCCGCTGCGCTGACACTCAAGGCCTTCGCGCCGGCAGCACTGATCGGGGCAGGACAGGGAGTGCTCGTGGCGGTGATCGTTCAGATCGTGGCTCAGTACGATGCCGCGGCATGGTGGCCTTTCGCCGGCACAGCCGTGCTGGCTGGCATCGCGTTCGCCGCAGTGAACCAGGCGCTCGTCGCACTGTTCGGCGGAATCGGACGTTGGGTGAGCGCGCTGGTCGGCGTCATCGCGGTGGCCACCGGCCTCATCTCGACGGTGCCAGGCTGGCTTGCCTCAATCGGCGGCGCGCTGCCGACCGCGCCGGCATTCACCGGGCTGATCGCCGCGAACGGTAGCGCAATCGCAGCCCTCATCGTGTGGGGCGTGCTGTCGATCGTCGTCACGACGATCGTGGTGGCGCTGCGTCGCACGACCTCGACGAAGGCGGTGCTCGCCACGGCGTAGCATCCGCTGCAGTACGATCTACCGTCGGCAGGGGTCGCGGGTTGCCGCATCCGGGCGGGCGAGGCGGCAACGTGCGCCACCTGCCGCGGCCGGGATCAGCCGCGGTCGGGCACGGCCCGACCCGAACCGACCGATCAGTCCGATTCCACGCTCATGGCTTCGATGATCGCCTGGATGCGGGCGATGGCCGCCGCATCGAGACCCGCATCACCGGTGACCTCGCGCCACCCCGTGGTGATGACGTCGCCGAAGTTGTGCCCATGGCGCGCCGGCACCGACTCCCCCATCAGCATGTCGATGGCCACCTGCACCGCAGTGACTCCCGGTATCCATCGCATCGACGGGCTGACGTCGGCACCACGCTGATCCGCGTCCAGCCATTCCGGCTGGCTCCAGATGAGTTCGGGGCCCAGCCACGTCACCGGATCCGTCGCGTGCTGCAAATAGAGCACCCGTGGCTCGGACCACTCACCAGTGAGCGCCTGTTCGTCGCCCAGCTTCGACAGCCACCGCACCTGGCTACCGTCGTTCAGTACGGGTTGCCATGCGGGACTCCCCTGGTCGCGAGATGCCTGCAGCGTCCGCCACAGCTCCGACCCGTTCGGGCTGCCGACGAACAGCGCCCCGTCTGTCCGTGCACGCACATCGTCGATATCGTCGAACAGCGCTTGGCTACCGTGCGCGCCGAGGCTCAGCCCGTAGGTGATGAGCATGGGCCGGTCGTCCTCCGGGAGCTGAATCCAATGCTCGTACACTGCATCGAAGAGCGACCCCGCGGCCTCGACCGGGGCATCCGCATCGAACAGGAACGACACCCAGCTCGGCGTGTAGGCGTACTGCAGCGCGGCGATTGCGGTGTCGCCCGCGTGCAGATATTCGAGCGCGTCGACCGTCTGCGGTTCGAGCCAGCCGGATCCCGTTGTGGTCGCCACGACCAGCACTGATCGCTCGAATGCGCCCGTCCGTTCGAGCTCAGCGACCACGAGGGCCGCTCGCTCGGAGGCCGTCGGTGCCGATTCCAACCCCGCGTATACGCGGATCGGTTCGAGGGCGGCCTCGCCGGTCACCGCTTCGATTTCGGATGCCGTCGGACCGCCGGCGACGAAGTTCGCCCCGTGCCTACCGAGGGTGTCCCAGCCGATCGCCGACTCCACACCCGCAGACCGATAGGTGGAAGCGGGCTGCACAGCATCCGCTTCCGCATCGCCGTTGAGATTCAGGTAGATCCCGTCTACGGCGATCATCACCGCCAGCACCAGTGCGCCAAGCGCCGCGGCGACAACGGTCAGCGTGCCCAGCAGACCCACGACAGCACCGGAGGTTCGGCGAAGCGCGTGATGCAGTCGCCGAACTCCCTTGCCGATCGTGACCAGAAGCACCGCAACAGGCAAGAAACCGAGCAAGAATGCCGCCACATCGATGCCGAGCAGCGGCGGCATCTCCACCAGTGATCGCACCTCGTTCTGCCAGGCGAAAGACAGCACCGAGAGTGCGCCGAGCGCGACGAGCCACAGCAGTGCATAGACGATCCATAGTGCGCGCTGCGCTGTTCGGCTCGGGCGCCAGGGCATGAACCGGCGGAGGATCGCCCAGACCGCGACACCGAGCATGTACCCGAGCCCGAAAGCGATGGCCGCGATCGCGCCTTGGAACAGCGACGGCCGAGGCAGCAGCGACGGTGTTACGGAAAGGATCGCAAGAAACAGCCCACCGATCGACCCGCCGGGGTCGAGAGCCCACCAGTGCCGACGGCGGGCGATCGCGGTCGGCGTGGTGTCAGTCGTTGAGGTGTTCACGGTCGCGTCAATGATGGACCAGCGCCTTGAGGGCGATCAGAATGCCGCCGAACGCGGCCGTAAGCAGCGCGCCGCCGAGTCGTGCCCAGATGCTGTCGGTGCGCGTCGCCGCGATCAACCAGCCGAGGGCGCCCAACAGCAGCACGTCCGTTCCGAGAGCGAGCCAGACCGCGTCGGTATCGCGGAGGAGGCCGACGACTCCAAGCGCCAACACGGCGAGCGGGATCGCGCTGATCAGGAGCAGGCCTGCTGAATCCTGCAGGCCATGCCGGAACGCCTCACCCAATCCACGTCTCGTGCCCCCTGGGCTCACCATCCACGACACCGCCGCAGCGTATACGTGGGCCGCGAAGAAGACCAGAAGCGTGGCGACGACCGAAAGAAATGCCGCACCCGTGTCGTCGCTCAGATTGCTGCTGACGACGATCATTCCGGCGACGATGATCAGTCCGTATACGCCTCCAGCCGATGTCGCGAGTGCCCCGATGCCGACCGGCCGAACTGTGTCCGGCGTCACCCCTGAGGATGGGCTCACCGGTTGATCGGATTCCACGTCCGCGCCATTCCCGCCAGGGACTCTAGGGGCGAAGCACCGCCGCTGACAGCACCATCACCCGCGCGCATTTTCATCCCAGAGCCTTAGCCAACGCCGCCTGCTTCAGAGTTTCGAACTCGGCTGTCGTGAGCACGCCGGCGTCCAGTAGCTGCTTCGCTCGCATGATCTCGTCAGTCGGCGTGGCAGCACCCGTGGGTGCAGGCGCTACAGGTGCGGGCGCCACGGGCGCAGGCGCAAGTGGCTGCGCCGCTGCGGCAGCGGCTGCATCCTGTGCCGCCCATTGGCCCCGTTGCCGACGCTGCACATTGCCGACCACTCGTGCCGCGACGGATGCGCGGGCCGCGGTGCGTAGCAGACTCATGATTCCTCCTCCACCGAGGCGCCATCGCCATCGGCATCCAAGTCACTGACATCAATACCACCGGACCAGACCTCGCGGCCACCAAGGGCGATGATCCGGTCACCGACGGTTGCCAGGTTCCGGTCTTCATAAACGATGACCAGGGCACGTTCGCCCTGCTCGAGTTCCACACCGATCTGCGCGATATCTTCGGAATCCAGTAGCTCGGTCTCGACAGCGGACAGCTCGCCGAATTCCGCCGCGGCGCCATCGTCCGCCAGAGAGGCCCGGCTCACCGTCCCGTCTGGACCCCGTTCGATCACCTCGACGTCCAGAATTTCCATCGTGCTCGATCCATGCAGCCGTTGCAGATCGCCGACGGCATCTGTGAGATCCGCGCCGGCGGGCACCGCCAGAACGGTGAAGCTGAGCGGCCCGATATATACAGACGTTGTCATGGGTTCCTCCTGTAGGTGAAAACCGTCATGCGTGCTCCGCCGACGTGAACGTGCGCGCCGATTCGAGCAGGATGCGTGCGCCAAAGCCGGTCGCTCCCGCAGTTCGCCACGAGTCATCCTTCTCCGTCTGCATGGTACCGGCGATGTCGATGTGCGCCCACGGCGTCTTGCCGACGAAGTGCTCCAGGAACAGCGCCGCTGTGGTCGCTCCCGCGAACGGACCGCCGAGGTTAGCAATATCCGCAATATCGGAATCGAGCTGCTTGCGGTACTTCTTCTCAAGCGGAAGCTGCCAGACCTGCTCATCGACGGCATCGGATGCCACGCGCACCAGATCGACCGTGCGCTGATCATTGCCGAACACCGGAGCCGTGGACGCACCCAGCGAGACCAGGGCTGCGCCGGTGAGGGTGGCGATGTCAATGATCGCATCGACGCCGTCCTCGTTGGCCAGAACAATCGCATCGCTCATCACGAGACGCCCTTCGGCATCGGTGTTCTTCACCTCGATCGTCGTTCCGCCGCGGGTGGTAAGCACATCGCCGAGCTTGTAGGCCGTACCTGAGGGCATGTTGTCGGTGCATGCCAGCCAGCCGGTGACCTTCGCCGTGACACCCAGATCGCGTAGCGCCGCGAACGCTCCGAGCACGGCGGCCGCACCGCCCATGTCCATCTTCATCAGCAGGTGCATCGGGTCGCTCGGCTTCAGGCTGATACCACCGGAGTCGTACATGATGCCCTTACCGACGAGGCCCAGGTGACGGGTGGCGCCCGACGGCGCATAGGTCAGCTTGATCATTCGCGGCTCCTCCGTGGAGCCTTGATTCACGCCGAGCAGCCCGCCACAGCCAAGCTCAATGAGCGCAGCTTTGTCGAAAAGCTCGACCTCAAAACCGAACCGAGCGCCGAGATCAACGGCGATCTCGCCCATGTTGACGGCGGTGAGGTGCCCGGGAGGGGTATTCGCCAAATCACGCGCGACGACGGCCGCGCGCGCAGTCGCGAGGGCCTCGGCGACGGATGCATCCGTGCCGCCGGGAATATCGATCGTCAGCGAGTTCAGTCCCACGTGCTTCGATGAACTGTTTAGAACCGTGTAGCGGTACCGCGCGAGCAGCGCACCCTCGGCGAGCGCGCGTACGGCCGTAGCCGGATCCACCTCAGCGAGGTCGTCGATGCGCAGCCCGAGGCGGGAACGCCGGGACGCCGCACGGGCGAGCCCCGCTGCCGCGTCCCGCAGCACGCGGGCGTCCACGTCACTGCGCGCACCAAGGCCGACGGCGACGAGGTCTGCCTGACCTGCGCGCAGGAGCACGAGCGTGCTGCCCTCGGATGCGGTGAACCCGGCATCCTCGAGCGCTGCGCGATCGAAGCCGAGCTCGCTGGGCACGTCACCATCGGAGTACACGCCGACGCCGATCGCTTCGACATCCGAACCGATCTCACCGACCACGATCTCGGCGGCGTCGAGTGCGTCAAGACCCGGCATCGTGGCGAGATCCGCCGGAATCACCTTGTTGGGGCTGCGTTCCATGAGTCTGCTCCTTCAGTTCGAATGCGTTCAACTGCGGATGGTCGCGACGCGGATCAGCCGACTAATTCGACCGGGGACCCCGGCCCCCACGGAATGCCGAGCAAGAACCAGACGATAAAGAGCGCCGTCCACGCGAGAAACATCCAGAGTGCGTACGGGATCATCAGGGCGATGATCGTGCCAATACCGGCGTCCTTCTTGTACCGCTGGGCTACGGTCACCATGAACGGCAGGTAGACCATCAGCGGCGTCAGTACGTTGACCGGCGAATCGCCGACCCGGTAGGCGGCGAGCAGTGTTTGCGGGGCCACATCGAGCGAGGCGAAGATCGGGATGAACACCGGCGCGAAGATGACCCACTTCGGTACGAGCCCGGGAAGGATGAAGTCCAGGATCACGATCACCACGATGAATGCGAGCAGCAGCACGATCGCCGGAACGTTCGCTTGCTGCAGCAATTCCGCTGCGGAGACAGCGGCGACAGTTGGCAGGTTCGTCCAGTTGAACAGAGCGATGAACTGGGCGATCATCAGGAACATCACCAACAGCCCGCCCAAACTCGCGAAGGTCTTCCCGATGGCTTCGACCGCCGCAGATCCGCCCTGGAGGGTCTTCGCTCCGGCACCGTAGGCGACGCCGCAGACGAGGAAAGCGAGCGAGATGATGAAGACCAAGCTGGCCATGAACGGTGTCGTGCCGATGATGTCGCCGGTCTCCGGGTCGCGCAACGGCGCCCCGGGAGGAAGTATCAGCGCCAGAATCAACACCACAAAGCCGAGCATCGCCCAGAACGAGAACTTCAAGCCTCGTCTCTCGGCGTCGTGATCAACGTCGGCGGAATCGTCCACGACAGTGAGATCCGCCCTGTCGTAGGCGCCCAGCCGTTTCTCGGTGATCAACACGGTGACCAGGAGCGCGACTGCTGCCAGCAGGAACGATGAGACGATCCCGAAGTAGAAGTTCTGCGTGACCTCGATCGGCTCCATGCCCGCCGAGGTCAGAACTTCATTCGTGATCTCGGTGAGCATGCTGTCGCTCGGCGTGATCAGCAGGTTCGCCCCGAACGCCGCGCCGACACCCGCGAACGCGGCGGCGAGACCCGCGAGCGGATTTCGCCCGACGGTGAGGAAGGCGGCCGCGGCCAACGGCACAAGGATCAGATATCCGGCATCCGTCGCCACCGAAGACAGCACGCCGACGAAGATCAGGATGAACGCCAGCCACCGCGGCGGCGCGACCTTGACGACCCGACGGATCAGCGCACCCATCAAGCCCGCGTGCTCCGCGACGCCGACTCCGGCCATCGCGATGAGCACGACGGCGACGACGCCGAAGCCAGCGAAGTTGTCGACGAAGGAACTGAAGAAGTAACGTACGCCCTCAACCGAGAGGAGGTTCTGCACGTCGAAGGTGCGCTCCTCGACGATGTAATCGGGGACCTCTGCCGGCTCGCCGGTGGTCGAGTCGTAGATGCTCCACGTGCCGCCCAGGTGCTCGTTGATCTGCGAAAACTCATCGCGAGGCACAGGTGTGACCACATCATCCGTGACAGAGACACCGGCCCATGACAGGATCGCGGAGAGCACGGCGATGATGCCGATCAGGTACACGAACATGATCGTCGGGTTCGGCACCTTATTGCCGACCTTCTCGATCCAGTTCAAAAACCCCCTGCTCTCGGCATCCGGGGTACTCAACGCCTTGTCAGCAGTCATGCCCCAATAATCGTGACGCACGATCCCGCCTGCAACCCATCCCCCCAGAAGTGGGGATGCCGGCCGGCTACACGCCCCTTATCGTCGAGGGATATGGATCCGATTGTCACGACGCTTGTCATCCTGCTGTGCGCAGTGATCGCTTTCGTGTCGAATCGAGTACCGCTCGGCATCGTGGCCGTTGGCGTATCGATTGCCCTCTACCTCTTCGGCATTCTTGATCTCAGTAGCGCGCTCGCGGGCTTCGGAGATCCGACGGTGCTGTTCATCGCCGCACTGTTCGTGGTCAGCGAGGCGCTGGAGTCCACCGGCATCGTCGCGTGGGCGGGCAACGAGGTCATCAACCGCACGGGCACGAACAAGACCCGCTTGCTGTTCACCATCGGCCTGCTGGCCGCCCTCCTGACTGCGGTGATCAGCGTCAACGGCTCGGTGGCGTCGCTGTTACCGCTGGTCGTCATGGTCGCCGCCCGCGCCGGCATCCGTCCATCGCTGATGCTCATGCCGCTCGCCTTCTCGGCGCACGCCGGATCCATGCTGGCGCTCACGGGTACGCCGGTGAACATCATCGTCTCCGACATGGCCGCGGACAGCGGAGGTCGGGAGTTCGGCTTCTTCGAGTTCGCTCTCGCCGGGCTCCCGCTGCTCGTCGGCACTCTGGCGATCATCCTGCTCTTCGGGTCACGGCTGCTGCCCGACCGCACCCCGGCCACCGCACCGATCGATCTCGAACAACTCGCTACGACGCTGCGGACGGACTACGAGATCGACTCCGATCGCACCCTGATGTCATCGAGTCGCGGCGTTGCGGAGGTCGTGGTCCCACCGCGCTCATCCCTGATCGGCCTGCATGTCTTCCCCGGCATGAGCACCCCCAGCGGCGATCTCATTGTGCTGGGCGTCCGCCGGGGCGATGAGTCACTCGATGAGACGGGAACCGACCTTCGAGCAGGAGACGCACTCCTGCTCGACGGCCCATGGGACGCTCTGCAACGGCACACGGCAAAGCGCGACGAAGTACTCGTGGTCGACGCACCGCACACCTTGCGGCGGTCCGTCCCGTTCGGCACGGGCGCGAAGCGCACCCTCGTGATCCTCGTCGCGATGATCATCCTGCTCGCGACGGGCGTCGTTCCCGCGGCGATCGCGGGTCTCCTGGCGGCCGGCGCACTGATCCTTACGCGCGTCGTCTCGATCACTCGGGCCTACCGCGCGATCTCGTGGACGACCGTGATCCTCGTCGCCGGCATGATCCCGCTGGCCACGGCGTTCGAGGAGACGGGGGCGGCCCGACTCATCGCGGAGGGGTTGCGAGACATGCTCGGGGATGCCGGGCCTTACGCCGCCGTCGCCGTCATCGTGCTCATCACGCTGGTGCTCGGTCAGCTGATCAGCAACACTGCGACGGTGCTCATCGTCGCCCCGGTGGCGGTGGCGCTGGCCGTGGCGATGCATGTCTCCCCGCAGCCGTTCATGATGGCGCTCACGATCGCCGGAGCCGCCGCGTTCCTTACCCCCGTCGCCACGCCCGCGAACCTGATGGTGATGGAAGCAGGCGGCTACCGCTTCGGCGACTACGCCAAACTCGGCCTTCCGCTCATGGTGCTGTTCTTCGCTGTCGCGGTGTTCTATGTGCCCCTGATCTGGCCGTTCACGAACTGACCTGGCCACTCTCCTGCCGAGCCGCTCTCCTGCTGATTGGCCTTCGGTCATCGATCCTGCGGTACGGGCCCGTCCTCGACGGCCCTGCGGAACAGGTCTACCTTCGTGGGCGCGGCGCGGTCGACGGCCGCGTACTTCACGCGGATGCGTCGGACGTGATCGGTGATGGTCTCCCGGGACAGGAACAGGGCGTGCGCGACGCGCTCGGCCGTCTCGCCCGAGGCGTACAGCGATAGCACCTCTGCCTCACGTCGGCTGAGATGGGCTGAGACGAAGTCGCGATCGGATTCGAGAGCGGCGGCCCAGTTCGGGGATGCGATGGTCTGGCCGCGGGCGGCGCTGCGCACCGAGTCGATGATGACCTCGATCCGCGCCGACTTGTGGATCATCCCGGCCGCTCCGGCTCGCGCCGCCTCGCGGATGAGATGCGGTTGAGAACCGGAGGTGTAGGCAAGGATGCTCGTCCCGAACGGTGCAAGAGTGCGAACGTTGGATGCCGGGTCAGTACCATCGGACAGCGACAGGTCAAGTAGCACCACATCGAGCCGCCTGGCGCGGGCGACGATGTCGGCCGCTGCCGCTCCGCTCGCCGCGACGCGAATATCCGTGGTGTTGTTCAGAATTGCGACAGTCCCGAACAGCATCGCCGGATGATCTTCGACGATTCCAACGAGAATGGGCGTTCTGGGCTTCCCTGCGCTGACTCGCACGTTACCTCTCTCCCTGCGCTGAATCTACAGGGGACGGTACGCCAAGGAAAGGGCACGACGGGGCGGTCCGTCACAGACGGTCACACCCTCGACGATCAACTCAGGCCGGAGTACGCGTGCAGACCCTTGAAGAAGACGTTGACGATCGTGAAGTTGAAGATCACGGCGGTGAAACCGACGATCGACAACCACGCTGAACGGTTGCCGCGCCAGCCGCGAGTCGCTCGAGCGTGGATGTATCCGGCGTAGAGCACCCAGACGATGAAGGTCCAGGTCTCCTTGACGTCGAAGCCCCAGTAGCGACCCCAGGCATCCTGAGCCCAGATGGAGCCGGCGATCAGCGTGAAGGTCCAGAGGATGAAACCGACGATCGCGAAGCGGAACGCCATGCCTTCCAACCGGTCGGCCGTCGGAAGCGTGCGCAGGAATGCCGCGCCGGGCTTCTCGGCGTTCTCGGCGATACGACGCTGACGACGCTCCTGCATCAGCTGCAGTACCGACAGGCCGCAGGCCAGCGCGAAAAATGCCGTACTCAGCGACGCCACGAAGACGTGGATGACGAGCCACACGCTCTTCAGCGGGTCCATCAGCGGCACGACACCGACATAGAAGCTGATTGCGGCAGCACCCATCAGCACGATGACAAGACCCGTGATGAATGTGCCGAGGAATCGCAGATCGATGCGGGTGAGCACCAGCAGGTAAACGAGCACGACCAACAGTGTGCCGATCATCGCGAACTCATACAGATTCGCCCACGGCACGCGCTCTGCGGCGATGCCACGCAGCACGGTCGCCGCCAGGTGGAACACGAATGCCAGCACGGTGAGTGTGGTGCCAATCCGCGCCATCACGTAGCGAGGTGTGGCCACTTCGGTGGACGCTGCGCCCGCTGTCGCCACACCCGAGCCTGCAACAGCACCAGCGGCTGCACTCGCACCGACCAGCGCCGTCTCACGCTCGAGTCGAGCATCCGAGGTGACCTCAGAGCGGCGCGCGAGATCGAACGCGTAAGCGATGAATGCTGCCGCGTAGATCGCGATCGCCGTCCAGATGGACAGGATCGAGAGGGAGTCCAAGTCGAGCATGATGCCAGTCTACTTTCGAGTGTCTTCGTCGGAGGGGTCAGTCACTTCGACAGGATCGGAGAGTGCCCTGGGTCCACGGCCGACGTCGAGCAGCCGTGCGTGACCGGCGACCAGATCGTCAACGGCGGAGGCAAGAGTCGGGTCTTCCCCGCGGGCGAGACCGGCATATTCAAGGTGCACAGCGTCATCCGCGACGATCGCTTTGACCCACATCCGGCGGCGAGGCACGAACAGTGCGAGCATGAGTCCGGCAAGAGCGAGCAGGGCGCACACGAGCACCCACACGGCCGAATCGTCGTGGTGAATCTGCAGCGAGACGAAGCGCTTGACCGACTGGCTGTAGTTGGTCGCGTCGGCGGGCGCCTCGTCCTCGAATGTGATCGTTCCGAGCCCGTTGGGCAGGTCCGCCGTCTCACCGGGCTGCAGTTCGATCGACGCGACGTCTGTCGTGCGACCGGTGAGCTTCGTGAGTTCCCCCGTCTCAAGCACGTACACCGAGCGAGGCGTTCCCTCGTTGATGCCGAGGTCTCCTTCGTAGACGTCCAGAGTCAGCAGCGGCGACAGCAGATCACCATGCGCGGACGTAAAGGCACCGGTGTCGAGCTCGGCCGCGCTCGGGTAGAAGAATGCTGCGATGCCAAGCTGCTGCGGCATCCCGTCGGTCACCTTGATCACCCCGAGCGAGGTCATGTTGTTGTCCTGCGGCAGAAAGGGCACCGAGTTGCTGTAGACGACGTCACCCTCGGCATTGCGCACGGTGAGCGTGGGCGCGTAGCCGTTGCCGAGCAGGTAGATCTTGTCGCCGGCGACACCCAGCGGATGGTTCACCCGTACGGCATCCTCGCTGGTTTCACCGTTCTCGCGCACCGACACGTTGGCCGAGAAGTTACCTGCCTGACCGGATGCCGCGGAGCCGTACTCCTGGTACGTCACATCGAACGAGTCCAGGGTCACCGCATAGGGGCTGAGCGCGTCGTCACTGACGAAACGCCCACGGTTCATCGACTCGTAGTCGAGCAGCGTGTTGACGAACGTCTGCCCCTCGACGATCACGCGCTGCCCTGTGTACGCGAAGCTGCCGCCGATACCGACAACGAGGAGCACCCCGACGAGTGCGAGGTGGAAGATCAGGTTGCCGGTCTCGCGCCAGTAGCCGCGCTCGGCCGAAACAGAGTACGTGCGACCCCTGTCGTAGCGCTCGACGCGATAGCCGAGCGCTTTGAGCTGCTTCTGCGCGACATCGATCGAGCGGGATGCCTCGGCATCGGCATCCTCGATCGCCTCAGGGAGCAGGGGGCGTGTGACCTCGCGGTGGTCTTCGAGTCTCTGCAGTCGCGCTGGCGTCCGCGGGGGTCGCGCGCGCAGCGCCTTCAGATGGTGCTTGATGCGCGGAATCACGCATCCGACCAGCGAGATGAACAAAAGCAGGTAGATCGCCGAGAACCACGGCGACAGGTACACGTCGAAGAGGTTCATCGCATCGAGCACGGGGAAAAGGTCGGGGTTGTCGGTCTGCCACTGGGTGACGCCGTTCGGGTCGGCCATCCGCTGCGGGAAGATCGAGCCGGGGATCGCCGCGATCGCGAGCACCAGGAGAAGGATGATCGCGGTGCGCATCGAGGTCAGCTGACGCCAGCCCCACCGCAGCCATCCGATGACGCCGAGTTTCGGCTGGGTGATGCCGCCGCCGTCTCCGTCGATGTGGTCAGACGGGCGCAGAGGGTCGGAGACGTCGCTGTTCACAGCATCCTTGTTCTTGAGATCAGAGCGGGAATCAGAGCCGGAATCAGAGCGGGAGGATGACACTGCCCATCACCGCCCCGAGTCGCGACATGATGTCGGTCCACAATCCGGTGATCATCAAAACGCCGAGCAGGATGAGCATGGCGCCGCCAATGATGTTCACGATGCGGATGTGACGGCGCAGGAACCCGATCGTCTTCGTTGCCCAGCCGAAACCGAGAGCAACGAGCAGGAACGGGATGCCGAGACCGAGACTGTATGCCAGGCCGAGGAAGCCCGCCCGGACCGGATCGCCGAGCGTCCACGAGACCGCAGTGATCGCCGCCAGCGTCGGTCCGATGCACGGCGCCCATCCGATCCCGAGGGCAAACCCCAGGAGAGGCGCACCGATGAGGCCGGTCTTCGAGTTGACGTGCAACTTGAACTCCCGCTGCGCGAAGCCGAACAGTCCGAGGAAGACAAGACCCATCGCGACGATGACGATACCCAGAACGCGGGTGATCAACTCACCCCACTGCAAGAAGAACACGGCAGCCGTGCCGCCGATCACGGTGAACGCGATGAACACCACGCTGAAACCGAGGATGAACAGCAGCACGCCGAGCACAAGGCGTCCCCGTCCGGTCGAGGCACCGGTCGAAGCGCCACGCGGCGCCACCGCACCACCGAGGAAGCCGAGATAACCGGGCACAAGCGGCAGCACGCACGGCGAAAGGAACGACACGAGACCGGCGAGCATCGCAACAGGGATCGCGAGCCAGAGTGCGCCGGAACCGATCAGTTCGTTTGTGTTCACGCGCTCTCCGCGAGCGCGTCCTTGACGAGCGTGGAGAGGACCGATGGGCCCTTGAGCTGTCCGATGATGCGGGCCGCGACGCGACCCTGCTTGTCGAGCACGAGCGTGGTCGGGGTCGCCTGAATCGGCGTGACTGTGGCGAAGGCGAGCTTCGCATCGCCATTGTCAACGTCCATGAGACTCGGATACGTCACGCCGTACTCTTCGGCGAAGGCACGTGCGGTGTCGGGCTGGTCGTAGGTGTTGACGCCGACGAAGGAAACTCCGTCGCCCTCATACTCCTGCCAGACCGACTCGAGGTCTTTCGCTTCAACCCGGCATGGGCCGCAGGCGGCGTACCAGAAGTTGACGACCGTGACATCTCCGGCGATGTCAGCACTGTCAAATTCATCGCCGGATTCCGTGACGCCGCCGAACTCAACCGGCGCGCCTCGATCGTCGGGCGCGATCTCCACGACCGTGAACTCCGCCGAGATGTATCCCTTGTCATCACCCTCGAGAAATTGCTCGGCGACCGGATCTGCGGTGCAGGCGGTCAGAGCGACGGCGAACAGCACGGCGAACGCGGCTCCGGCCACACGACGCGAACGTCGAGTGCGGGAGAGGCGGCCGTCGCGAATCGGTCGAATCGTCGAAGCGAGTGGCACATCATCAGTCTAAGCCTGCGTTTCTATGGGTGATCTGGACGCATCGACGGGCCTCTCAGAACCGAGCGAGCACGTCATCAACCCCGGCCCTGAACCTCGGACAGGTGGTGATGTCGTGGGCGCTGCACCGCAGCGCGTGCTCGGTCATCTCCCGCGAGCGCTGCATCTCCACCATCCGCCGATCGATATCTGCGAGGTGTGCGTAGAGCACTTCGTGGCGCCCCATGCGGCCGTCATCCAGAAGCACCGCGATCTGCTCCAGGGTCATCCCCGCGTCTTTGCTCCGTTTGATCACCGCGATGCGCACGATGTCCTCCTCGCCGTATCGTCGACGGTCGGCCGAATCTCTTTCGGGACGCAGGAGCCCCACCGCCTCCCAATGCCGCAGCACATTGGTGGGCAGTTCAAACTTCTCCGCGACCTCGCCGACGGACCATGAACGCGACACACTTGACTTCATGTTGACATGAAGTCACAGAATGATCGAGAACACAAGATCAGAGAGGACTCCACCCATGTATGACGCGATCGTAATCGGCGCCGGACCCGCAGGACTTCAGGCCGCGCTGACGCTCGGACGGATGCATCGCAGCACGCTCGTGCTCGACTCCGCACAGTACCGAAACGGCCCGGTGTCTCATATGCACAATGTGCTGGGCGACGACGGTACTGCCCCAGCAGAACACCGCGCGCGGGCCCGCGCGCAGCTGACGGCCTATTCCGATGTGACGTTCAGGACTGCCGTGGCGGAGAGCATCGCCGGGGTTGCAGACGACTTCACGGTCACGCTCGAGGGCGGAGAAGTCGAGCGTGCGCGGCGGATCATCCTCGCGACCGGTGTCACCGATGAACTCCCGGCTGTTCCTGGGCTCAATGACCTCTGGGGTCACCATGCTTTCGCCTGCCCGTTCTGCGATGGCCACGAGTTCCACGGTGCCGAGATCGGTATCATCGGCGCCGGTCCTCGGTCGGGGCACCTCCTTGCCCTGCTGGGTCCGGTGGTCGGCGGAATCACGGTGTTCCCCATCGAAACCGCAGTGACCGACGACGAGCGGGCAATTCTCGAGGCAGGCGGCGCACGTGTCGCCGCCGAGATCGTGGATTCGGTGCGAGCAGGGGCAGACGGCGGTGTGATCGTCACCTCCGGCGGGGCCGACACCGAGTTGGCCGGGTTGTTCCTCGCATCCGGATCGATCCGTCAGCACTCTCCGTTCGCCGCGCAGTTAGAACTTCAGATGCTATCCAGCGGTGCGATCGAGATCGATGACTTCGGGCACACTTCCGTAGCCGGGATCTTCGCCGCGGGTGATCTCGCTCACCGCGCGACGATGCCGGGGCCCGTTGCATCCGTCATTCAGGCTGCAGCCGCAGGCCAACTTGCTGCGGCCTTCGTCGTCCAGGAACTGAGCGCGTGAGCTGGACTAAGTAGCTCAGACGGCGCCGACGTCAACCGCGCCGCCGGTCGCGGCAGGTTCGGCGTAGCCGACTTCCCGCCAGACATCGCCGACCCGCTCGAAGGAGGTCACGCTCGACAGTGCGCAGCGGCGGGTGCGCGGATCATGGCGCAGCCGGAGTCCAGCGACGTGAAGGTGTGTGATCCAGATCGGCGCCTGATGCGAGACGATGACGATATCGCCGCCGTCGGTCTCGTGCCAGGCGCTGTTCATCGCCTCTTCCATGCGCTCGGAGACCGACGCATACGGCTCGCCCCAGCTGGGAATCGACGGCTGGCGCAGATGCCACCAGTTGAGTGGGTTGCGCAGCGAACGACTCATTCGAGTGCCCTCGAACACGTTGGTCGGCTCGATGACTCGCTCGTCGATGACTGGATCGAGTCCAAAGATCTCGGTGAACGGTTCTGCTGATTCCTGCGTGCGCTGCAAGGGCGAGCAGCGCAGCGAGGTCACCGGGCGATCAAGCCCTGCGATGTACTCGGCTGCGGCCCGCGCCATCCCTCTACCGTCTTCGCTCAACCCATAATTCGGAAGGCGACCGTAGAGCACCCGTTCGGGATTGTGGACTTCGCCGTGGCGGACAAGATGAAGGCGTTCGGCAGGCATGAGGCCAGTCTAGGGATGCCTCGACGGTGAGACCGGACGGTGAGCCCGGGCGCGACGGCACGCACGGCCCGCCCACGTAGAATGGCGGAGTTCCCTTTACTGAACTGGAGGAATCTTCCGTGCTTCGCACTCACACGACCGGCTCCCTGCGAGCCGAACACATCGGTCAGACCGTCACCCTCACGGGTTGGGTTGATCGTCGTCGTGATCACGGAGGAGTCGCGTTCATTGATCTCCGCGACGCCTCGGGCATCGCCCAGGTGGTCATCCGCGACGAGGAGACCGCGCATCCGCTGCGCAGCGAGTTCGTTCTGAAGGTGACCGGAGAGGTCTCCCAGCGACCCGCCGGCAACGCGAACCCGAACCTGCCCACCGGCGAGATCGAGGTCATCGCGACCACGGTCGAGGTGCTCAACGAGTCTGCTCCGCTGCCGTTCCAGGTCTCCACCGGCCTCGGAGACACCGACACGATCGGCGAGGACGTGCGGTTCAAGCACCGCTACCTCGACCTTCGTCGACCGTCGACGGCCGCCAACCTGCGCCTGCGCTCGAAGGTGTACAAGGCCGTCCGCGATGTGCTGGACGCCCGCGAGTTCATCGAGGTCGAGACTCCGACGCTCACGCGCTCCACTCCTGAGGGTGCCCGCGACTTCGTCGTGCCCGCACGCCTGCACCCCGGCAGCTGGTACGCCCTCCCGCAGAGCCCGCAGCTGTTCAAGCAGTTGCTCATGGTCGGCGGCGTCGAAAAGTATTACCAGATGGCCCGCTGCTACCGCGATGAGGACTTCCGCGCCGACCGTCAGCCGGAGTTCACGCAGCTCGACATCGAGATGAGCTTCGTCGACCAGGAAGACGTCATCGAGATGATGGAAGCCATCGTCCCGGCAATGTGGGCGACGATCGGCGTCGAAGTTCAGACTCCGCTGCCGCGCATCACCTACGCCGACGCGATGGCTAAGTACGGCTCCGACAAGCCCGACCTGCGCTTCGGTCTTGAGCTCGTCGAGGCGACCGAGTATTTCTCGGAGACCACGTTCCGTGTGTTCCAGGCCGACTACGTTGGCGCAGTGCTCATGCCCGGTGGCGCGAGCCAGCCACGCAAGCAGCTGGATGCGTGGCAGGACTGGGCCAAGCAGCGCGGCGCCCGCGGCCTCGCGTATGTGCTCTTCAACGACGACGGATCGCTCGGTGGCCCCGTCGCCAAGAACCTGTCCGAGGCTGAGCAGGCCGGTCTCGCGGGCCTCGTCGGCGCATCCGCAGGCGACTGCGTATTCTTCGCTGCCGGCTCTGCGAAGGACAGCCGTGCGCTGCTCGGTGCTGCGCGCGTGGAGATCGGGCGCCGTCTGGGTCTTCTCGACCCCGACACCTTCGCGTTCACCTGGGTTGTGGATGCTCCGATGTTCGAGCCTGCGGCCGATGCCGTGGCATCCGGTGACGTTGCCGTCGGCGCGGGAGCATGGACTGCCGTGCACCACGCGTTCACTGGCCCGAAGCCGGAGTTCGCAGACACGTTCGACACCGACCCTGGTTCGGCGCTCGCCTACGCATACGACATCGTCTGCAACGGCTCCGAACTCGGCGGAGGATCGATCCGCATCCACCGTGAAGATGTCCAGAAGCGCGTCTTCGAGGTCATGGGCATCAGCGATGAGGTCGCTGACGAGCAGTTCGGTTTCCTGCTCGACGCGTTCAAGTTCGGCGCTCCCCCGCACGGCGGCATCGCGCTCGGCATGGACCGCGTGCTGCAGCACCTCACCAAAACCGATTCGATCCGCGAGGTCATCGCGTTCCCGAAGACCGGCAACGGCTTCGATCCGCTGACCGCCGCACCGGCACCGATCACCGATGCGCAGCGCGCTGAGGCTGGAGTCGACTTCGAGCCAGAGAACGACGAGTCCTGACCCGAGACCCCGGGTTTTCGTCGAGACCCCGTGTTGCAGACCAAGCGTCTGCAACACGGGGTCTTGTCGCGAAGTGGGGGCGTCAGCGACTCTTCACTCCGCGTCACCCTGCACGGGACGGGGCCCCGGGCTAGACCCCGGCACTGATCCGGCGATAGTGTGCGAGGGCAGGAGGACACCGCGCGCCACCGATCGGCTACCTCTCATTCACCCGAACCGCTTTATTGAGTAACCACTGGCGCGTAGCGTCCTCTCGCAACCCGACACCGGCTCCACAGCGCCGGACACCGAGAGGAACCTCATGGCACGCTTCACCCGACGTAAGCGATTCGTCGCCGGTATCGCCCTCGCCGCGACCGCCGCCCTCGTACTGACCTCCTGCGCTTCCGGAGACGACACCACAGGCGATGGTGGAGACTCCGGCGTAGATGCTGCGACGGCGACATCTGTAGACGCTTTCGGCTCGTTCGAAGACCTTGAGGCGGCGGCCAAGGCCGAGGGCCAGCTGAACGTCATCGCCCTCCCCCGCGACTGGGCCAACTACGGCGAAGTCCTCGACCTGTTCGCCGAAAAGTACCCCGAGATCACGATCAACGAGCAGTCCCCCGACGTCTCCAGCGCCGAGGAGATCACCGCTGCGAAGACCAACGAGGGCCTCGACACTGCGCCAGATGTGTTCGACCTCGGCCTCGCCGTCGCGCTCTCGAGCACCGACGTCTTCGCCCCGTACCAGGTGCAGACCTGGGACGAGATCCCTGACGCGCTGAAGGAGCCGACTGGGCTGTTCGTCGGCGACTACGGCGGGTACCTGTCGATCGGTTACGACTCCTCGAAGCTCGACGCTCCGGCTGAGCTCGACGATCTTCTCGGTGCCGACTACAAGGGCGCCGTCGCGATCAATGGCGACCCGACACAGGCAGGCGCCGCGTTCGCCGCTGTGGGGCTGGCCACGGTCCAGTCCGACGGCACACTGGACGACTTCCAGCCCGGCATCGACTTCTTCAGCGAACTGCAGAAGGCCGGAAACTTCCTCAAGGTCGATGCGACACCAGCCACCGTCGCCAGCGGCGAGACGCCCGTCGTCTTCGACTGGGACTACCTGAACGCCGGGCTGTCCGCCGACAACCCTGACTGGAAGGTCGTCGTGCTCGATGGCGTCGGCTACGCCGGTTACTACAACCAGGCGATCAACAAAGATGCTCCGAACCCGGCGGCTGCCCGCCTGTGGCAGGAGTTCCTCTACAGCGACGACGTGCAGAACCTGTGGCTCAAGGGCGGCGCCCGACCGGTTCGTATGGAGGCGATGACAGAGGCTGGCACGATCGACGCCGATCTCGCGGCAGCGCTCCCCGAGGTTCCGGAAGACACCGTGGTTCCCACTGAGGAGCAGAGCACCAACGCCGGCACGCTGCTCGGCGAGAAGTGGGCTGCGGCGATCCAGTGACGTCCGCAACTCTGGGGGCGGATGCCTCGGCATCCGCTCCCACCACCGTCGGGCCGTCTCGCACGGCCCGACGGTCGGCGCCGTCGTGGGCCTGGCTGGGACTCGTGCCGTTCTCGGCATATGTGCTGCTCTTCCTGGCCGTGCCGACCATCCTCGCGATCGGATCGGGATTCTTCACCAAAGACGGCTCCTTCACGTGGAGCAACGTCACCGCGCTCGCAGATCCGGTCGTACTGAACACCTTCGCCAGCTCCGCAGGCCTCTCCCTGCTCACCGCGGTCGTCGGCGCGGTCGTCGGCGCCCTGGTCTGCTACGCGCTGCTCGGCATGAACGCACAGGGCACGGTGCGCTCGACAGTGGACGCCGCAGCCGGCGTGCTCGCCCAGTTCGGCGGTGTCATGCTCGCGTTCGCATTCATCGCCACTGTCGGCGCGCAGGGCGTCATGACGCTGTTCCTCAAGGACACCCTGGGGATCAACATCTACGAGAACGGCGTCTGGCTCTACGAAGTGCCAGGGCTCATCATGCCCTACGTCTACTTCCAGATCCCCCTCATGGTGATCACCTTCATGCCTGCCCTCGCAGCTCTCAAGCCGCAGTGGTCAGAGGCCAACCTCACACTCGGCGGCACACGCGCGAGCTTCTGGGCGCACGTGGGTATCCCTGTACTCGCCCCCTCGTTCTTCGCGAGCCTGCTGCTGCTGTTCGCGAATGCGTTCTCCTCATATGCGACCGCGGCAGCCCTGATCAGTCAGGGCTCGCAGATCGTGCCGCTGCAGATCCGCGCCGCGCTCACCAGCGAGACCGTGCTCGGCCGCGAGAACCTTGCGGGGGCGCTCGCCCTCGGCATGATCATCGTCGTCGGCATCGTGATGGGGCTGTACTCGATCATCCAACGCCGGGCAGCGAGGTGGCAGTCATGAACCGTCTTGCCCCCTCCCGCGCGACCCGCTGGATCATCGGCATCCTGGTCGGCGCATTTTTCGCGGTGCCGCTGCTCTCGACGTTCCTGTACACGGTGCGCGGCAAGGACGGCAGTTGGTCCTTTGACCGCTGGGCGGCACTGTTCGACCCGGCCGCATCCGCCGCGATCAAACCGATCTGGACAGGCCTGGGCAACTCGCTCGTTCTCGCCGTCGTCACGGTCGCAATCGTTCTCCTGCTGCTGGCGCCGACGATGATTCTGGTGAACCTGCGCTTCCCGAAGCTGAAGCCGTTCTTCGAGTTCGCTGTGCTGCTGCCGATCTCGATCCCGGCCATCGTTCTCGTCGTCGGCCTCGCACCGATCTACCTGCAGATCGGGCGCACGCTCGGAACCGGCACGTGGACGTTGGCATTCGCGTACGGCATCACCGTGCTGCCGTTCGCCTTCCGATCGATCCAGGCATCCATCGACGCCGCCGACCTGAAGACGCTCGCAGAGGCCGCCCGCTCGCTCGGCGCAAGCTGGCCGGTCGTCGTGGTGAAGGTACTCGCCCCGAATATTCGCCAGGGACTGCTCGCCGGTTCCCTCATCTCCATCGCCGTCGTGCTCGGCGAGTTCACGATCGCCTCGCTGCTGAACCGTCAGGTCTTCCAGACCGCGCTGGTCGTCGTCCAGAAGCAGGATGCCTATGCCCCTGCGATCTTCACACTGTTGGCGCTGCTGTTCTGCTTCCTGCTGCTGCTCGTCATCGGCCGCGCCGCCCGCGGCAACCGAAAGGCCCGTTCATGACAACCCCGAACACTCTCCCCCCGACTAAGGACAACATGCTGCTGTCCGAGGCAGGCGAGGGAACCCGCGTGCAGTTCCAGGGCATCGAGAAGAGCTACGGCTCGAACCGCGTGCTGCACGGCGTCGACCTCGACATCGCCCCCGGCGAGTTCGTGTCTCTGCTCGGCCCCTCCGGCTGCGGTAAGACGACGGCGCTGCGCGTGCTTGCTGGGCTCGAGAGCGCCGACGGAGGCGCTGTGCTGCTGGGCGGGCAGGACGTCTCTCGGGTGCCGACGAACAAGCGCGACATCGGCATGGTCTTCCAGTCGTACTCGCTGTTTCCACATCTGCGCGTCGACGACAACACGGCGTTCGGACTGCGTCGCCGAGGAATGGGCAAGGCGAAGGCTGCGAAGCGAGCCATGGACGCCCTCGAACTCGTCGGCCTGGGCAGCTTTGCCGAACGGTTTCCACACGAGCTCTCCGGCGGACAGCAGCAGCGCGTCGCACTCGCCCGCGCACTCGTCACCGAGCCGCGAGTGCTGTTGCTCGACGAACCGCTGTCCGCGCTCGATGCCAAGGTGCGTGTGCAGCTGCGCGACGAGATCCGCCGCATCCAGCTGCGCCTGGGCATCACGACGGTGTTCGTCACACACGATCAGGAGGAGGCGCTGGCTGTCTCTGATCGGATCGCCGTGATGGATGCCGGACGCATCGACCAGATCGACACTCCGGAGGAGCTCTACCTGCGACCTGCGACCGCGCACGTCGCTGCCTTCGTCGGACTCTCCAGCATCGTGTCAGGCATCGCCTCTGGCGGGCGGGTCACCGTCTGGGGTCGCGACCTGCCGACCAACACCCCCGCCGAGGGCAAGGTCGAGGTGCACCTCCGCCCGGAGAATCTGCGATTCGCCGGAGAAGCGGATGCCTCGACCAGCGGCATCGTCGAGGAGAGCACGTTCCTCGGCAGTATCCGTCGCACGCTCGTGAAGACGGATTCCGGCGAGCTGGTGCGCGTACAGCACGACGCGCAGTTCCATCCTGCTTACGGCGACCGCGTGCACCTCGCCGTTGAGCCGGTTCCCGTGGCGGTACGGGCCAAATAGCGTGTCGTCGAGGGACGCGACGGATCCCTCGAGGCTCTGGAGAAGGGACATCCCATGGCAGGAAAGTTCGAGCTGTACACCGACAAGGCCGGCGAGTACCGGTTCCGCCTCAAGGCCGGCAACGGCGAGGTCATTGCGACCGGTCAGGCTTACGCGTCCAAGTCAGGCGCACTGAACGGGATCGATTCCGTCCGTCGCAACGCCGCCGATGCCGAAGTCGTCGAAGTAGAAGACTGACACCGGTACCCACGCCCCACCTCTCGCGAGACTTCGCGTGTGTCACCAAAACAAGCGTTTTCGATGACACACGCGAAGTCTCGCGGGATGTGGAGGGGGGTTATAGGACCCGGGCTAGGAAGTCTTGGGTGCGGGGATGCTGCGGATTCGCGAGCACCTCGCGGGGATCGCCCTCTTCCACGATCGCTCCGCCATCCATGAAGATCAGGCGTGAACCCACTTCACGGGCAAAGCCCATCTCGTGGGTGACGACGAGCATCGTCATGCCCTCATCCGCCAGCGAGCGCATCACCTGCAGCACCTCGCCGACCAGCTCAGGATCAAGCGCCGAGGTCGGCTCGTCGAACAGCATCATGTCGGGGTTCATGCACAGCGCCCGTGCAATCGCCACGCGCTGCTGCTGACCACCGGAGAGGTGCCCAGGGTACTCATCGGCCTTCTCAGCGAGACCGACGCGATCGAGCATCTCGTGCGCGATCTTCTCGGCATCCGCCTTGGAACGCTTGAGCACCCGGCGCTGCGCGAGTGTGAGGTTGCCCAGCACGCTCAGGTGGGGAAACAGATTGAAGCTCTGGAACACCATCCCGATGCGGGTGCGCACGCGGTCGATGTCGATATCAGGATCGATGACGTCGATGCCCTCGATGAGAATCTTGCCCTCAGTGGGTTCCTCCAACAGGTTCACCGAGCGCAACAGAGTCGACTTTCCTGAGCCAGACGGCCCGATCACGCAGACCACCTCGCCGGACCGAACCGTGAGATCGATCCCCTTGAGTACCTCGTTGTCGCCGAAGCTCTTGCGCAACCCGCGGACCTCGATGGCCGGAGCGTTGATGTCGATCATGTCGGTACTCATCGCTGCTTCGCCATCTTTCGTTCCAGCCATGCCGCCAATCGGGTGAGCGGAATCGTCACCACGAGGTACAGCATCGCCGCCATCACCAGCGGTGTGCCGTTCGCGTTCTGATTCGCGAGGTCACGCGCAAAAGTGGTGAGTTCGCGCGTCATCAGTGTGCTGCCGGCGATGAACACTAGTGAGGTGTCCTTCAGCAGCAGCACGAATTCGTTCGTCAGCGGCGGGATGATGATACGGAAACCCTGCGGAAGGATCACCCAAAGCATCGTCTTCAGCGGCGACATACCGAGCGACCGAGATGCCTCGATCTGCCCCTTCGGCACGGCCTGGATGCCGGCGCGAATCACCTCAGCCATGTATGCCGACGACACCAGGATCAAACCGACAAGACCGGATGCCGCTGGCCCGCCGGGAATCTTGATCCCGAGGCCGATCGGCAGCATGAACGCGACGGCGAAGATCGTCAGCAGAGCGGGCAGCCCCCGGAACAGCTCGATCCACGCGGTCGCGAACCAGCGGTAGGGCAGGATGCTGGACAGCTTCATCATGGCGAACAGGATGCCGAGAACTGCCCCGCCCACGAATCCGACCAGGGTGAACCACAGCGTGTTTACCAGCGCGACCGTGATGATCTCGGGGAACAGCTTGATCGCGACAGCCGGGTCGAGGAACTGTTTACTGAACCTCGCCCAATCGGTGCCCAGAACCGCCCAGGCGACGATAGCGATGAAGATCGCGTACATCACCAAGCGGTACGCCCGTTGCTTGGTCCTGCGTTTCATCGCCATCGTCGTCGATGCGTGTCAGCGCGGATCAGTTGGCCGCGAAGTACGTGTCGTAAATCTCTTGGTAGGTCCCGTCATCGCGCAGCTCCTGCAGAGCCGCGTTGACCGCCTCGACGAGCGCGTCCTTTTCGCCCTTCGCGAATGCGAAACCGTAGGACTCATCAGTGTCGTACTCTTCCACGATCATGTAGGTCTCGTCGGCACGCTCGTGCTCGATGTTGACGGGCTGATCCTGCAGGATCGCGTCAATCTGACCGGCCTGGATCGCGGGCCACAACTCGCCGTCCGAGGGATAGCGGATGATCTCGGTGTCCTCGGGCGCGTTCTCTGTCGTGTAGGTCTCGCCCGTCGTGCCCTGCTGCACACCGACGGTCTTTCCCGCGAGGTCGTCGATCGACTCGATGCTGGAATCGGCACGCACCAGCAGCGACTGCAGCGAATCGTAGTACGGGTCGGAGAAGTCGAGATTCGCCTTGCGCTCATCAGTGATGGTCATCGCAGAGCCGCCGAGGTCACAGTCGCCGACGAGCAGGACAGTGCCAGAGGTCAGCGCTTCGAAACTGACGTCCTGCACAGCGAGAGTCAGGTCAAGCTTGCCTGCGATCGCGCTGAGCAGGTCGACATCGAAGCCGGTGTATTCACCGTCTTCACCCTCGAACTCGAAGGGCGCGTAGGGGATGTCAGAGCACATGGTGAGCACGCCCGCTTCGACGAGACCGTAGTCATCGCCCCCCGTTGTGGGTGTGGCACCATCGCCTGCGGGCGTGTCGCCTCCACCGGCACAGCCGGCGAGAGCAAGCGTGGCGGTCGCGACGAGCGCAAGACCGAAGATGAGATTACGGCGACGAGGCATGACCGCTCCAAGGTAACGGGGCGGCTACGCCCACGGACGGGTATGGAGTTCATCCTGACACGTGGCGACGCCAGTGCACCCGTTCGGAGGGTTACGTTTGCGTTTCGCTCCTGAGCGCGCGCCGATCGGCGCAGCCTCAGACCTCGAAGTCGACGGCGACCCGTGAGGCGACGACGGACTTGATATATAGCGCGGCCTCCTCATGCGCGGGGTGCACCGCGTACTGTTCGAGCGCCTCAACCGAGTCGAAATCAGCGACGAGCGTGACATCCCAGTTCGCTTCCGGATACACCGAATTGGCGCCCGCCGAGATGGAGAGCAGCTGGGGTACAACCCCGGCCAGCGCGTTTAGTCGGCGGGCGACTTCCGCAGCCTGCGCGCCGCGCTCCGCGGCATCTTCGCTCTTGAGCTTCCAGGTGACCACGTGGCGAATCGTCATTTCTGCTCCAGTCTCTGACGCAGCCGGTCGGGCGAGACCCGCCAGTGCGCATGCAGTTCCTCGTCGATGAGTACGACAGGAATCTTCTCCCACCACAGCTCGTACAGGGCGGGGTCGTCTTCGATCGACCGCTCGATGATCTCGATGCTGTCACCGATCTCATCAGGAAGATCGGCGACCACGGTCTCCACGATCGCCAGCGCCGTGGGGCACAGATGGCACCCCGGCTTGCCGATGACCGTGATCGTGGTCACGCGGAGGGAATCTCGACCGGGTGACCGGCTGCGATCCACTCGCCGGTGCCGCCTTCTACGTTGGTCGCGTCATAACCGCGCGATTCCAGCGCATCCACGATGCGTGCGGAACGGCCGCCGGCCTGACAGATGACGTCGAAAGCCTCTGACGGAAGCTCTTCGAGTCGATTTCCCAGCTCAGACATCGGGATGTTCACCGCCCCGGGGACATGCCCCGCCGCAAACTCGTCCCTCTCACGCACGTCGATAAGCGGAGTGCTCTCGCGCGCGGCGAGGTCTGCGATATTGATCGACTTCATGACGTCCTCACGGTCGTGTCTCTGCGATGAAACGGCAGCTAATTCTAAACGGCAATACAGACACGAAGCGCCCCATTCGACAAGCTCTGTGAGCAGGCCGGGGGCGCTTTGTGGCTTTTGCCGCGCTTACTTCTTGTTGCGGCGCTGGTGGCGAGTCTTACGAAGCAGCTTGCGATGCTTCTTCTTCGCCATGCGCTTGCGGCGCTTCTTGATGACAGAACCCACGGAAACCTCACTAAGTCAAGTGGCTGGGCGTCGCAGTATGTCGGACACCCGGGTACGGGCACGGAAAATGCCTCGGATCATTCTATCAAACCACGGCCGGTGCAAAGTGCACGACCACGACTCGTGAGCCGAGACGGTCAGCCGACCTCAGAGATCGGCCGTTGAAGGGCATCGGCAACTGCCGACTCGGGCACGCGGTAACTGCGACCGAAGCGGATCGCGGGCAGTTCACCGGAGTGCACCAGCCGATAGACGGTCATCTTCGACACACGCATGATTGCTGCGACCTCTGCGACCGTCAGGAATCGGACATCTGGAACTTCGGGCATCCCCATTACCCCTTTCTCTGAAGCACACTCTAGAGGGAAGGTGGGACGCGTGTAAACCCACGGGGCAATTGTGGCCTGTGTGAATGGGGCACCCCGCAATCAGGTGCGCGTGCGGCTCAGGTCCCGAGCCGCTTGAGTGCTGTGGTGACCACATGCTTCGCCGATGCTGCAGCGCGGCCGAAGACCTCGGCAGCGTGCGCTGCACCGTCGGGAAGCGGGACGAGAGAAAAATCGATGTCGGGCGCGGCGTCGCCGAAGGCGTCGACTAAGAAGGGCACGAGCCAATCGTCGATGGTCTCGAGCGGCCCCACATCGATGCTGTAGAAACGGCGCTGGCCGTCTTCGCGCACGCTCACCAGTTCGGCTTCGCGCAGCACCTTGAGGTGTTTCGACACCGTCGGCTGGCTGATTCCGAGCTCACTGACGATGTGCGAGACGCTGGTGCCTGCGTCCTCCTCAGATGACCGGCGCAGGAGGAGCTGGAGAATGTCACGCCTCGTGCCGTCTGCGATCACGTCGAAGATGTCGGTCATGAGATCAGGGTAGTCTCCCCACGGCCGGAGTACCATGTCGAAGGCTTGTCGAACGATCCTCGACAGGCATCTCAGACGAAGCGCAGGGAGGGACGAGTGTCAAGCATCGGCTCGTCGTTCTCCCCTCGCACGCGCGTCCACGATCTGTGGCACTTCGTCCGACGCATGGTCACATCGTCTCCGTCGCGCTTCGCGATCGTCATCTTCGCCGGACTAATTCTGGTGTTCACCGCGCTCTTCTCCCTGCCGATCGCCTCAGCATCGGGAACGGTGACGCCGATCAGCGATGCGCTGTTCACTGCTGTGTCGACGATCTGTGTCACTGGCCTCGCGACGGTCGACATGGCAGCGCACTGGTCGCCATTCGGACATGTGCTCGTCTTCCTTGGCGTGAACATCGGCGGCATGGGCGTGTTGACGCTGGCGTCGCTGCTGGGAATGGTGATCTCGAAGAGGCTCGGGCTACGAGCCAAGCTTCTCGCGGCCGGCGACACCAACCCGTTGCGTGCGCACGGCGGCGTCGTCAACGAGGGCCAGACCGTACGGCTCGGCGAGGTCGGCCAACTGCTGAAGACTGTTGCGCTGTCGCTGTTGGTCATCGAGGGCGTGGTCGCGCTACTGCTGTACCCGGGACTTCTGATGGCCGGCATCCCCCCGCTCGCCGCCCTCTGGGAAGCCCCCTACTACGCGGCGATGTCATTCACAAACACCGGCTTCACACCGAACGCGGGTGGCGTCACCGAGTTCGCCGATGACTACTTCGTACTCACTGTGCTCATGGTCAGCGTTTTCCTCGGCAGCATCGGATTTCCGGTGATCTACACGCTTGCCAAGCATCACTGGCATGTGAAGCGCTGGTCTCTGCATTCCAAGCTCACTCTCATCACGACGGCGATCCTCTTCGTCGCGGGTGCCGCGGTGTTCCTCATTCTCGAGTACGACAACGCGCTCACATTCGGTTCGATGGATGCCGCTGACACGACGTTCCAGGCATTCTTCTTGTCCGCGATGACGCGCTCTGGCGGTTTCAGCGTCGTCGAGATCGGCGATCTGAACGGCTCCTCGCTTGTCGCAGGCTCCATGTTGATGTTCGTGGGCGGCGGGTCTGCGTCCACTGCAGGCGGTATCAAGGTGACGACGCTGGCTGTGCTTGCGATCGCCGTGTGGTCTGAGGCGCGCGGACGTCAGTCAGTGCAGGCGTTCGGTCGCCGTATCCCCAGCGATGTGCAGCGGGTCGCCCTCAGCGTCGTCGCGTGGGGTGCCACGATCGTCGCGCTCTCGACGATCGTCATCGCTCAGATTACGAAGGCCCCAATCGCGGAGGTGCTCTTCGACGTGATCTCGGCGTTCGGCACGGTGGGACTCTCGACGGGTTTGACCGCGGAGCTGCCTGATTCTGCGACCTACGTTATGGCCGCCACCATCTTCATGGGGCGCATTGGTACAGTGACTCTCGCCGCGGCAGTCGCCGCGACATCGCGCTCGCAGCTCTACTCGCTGCCCGTGGAAAGGCCGATCGTTGGTTGAAGCGCTCCGGGGAGATGCCCCCGTACTCGTGATCGGACTCGGTCGATTCGGTGCCGCATGCGCGGGCGAGCTCGACCGTCTCGACCGCGAAGTGCTGGCGATGGACGAGAGCCTTGAGCTCGTCCAGAAGTGGTCAGATCGGGTCACTCACACGGTGCAGGGCGACGCCCGCAACCTCGATGCGCTCAAGCAGATCGGCGCGCAGGACTTCCAGGTCGCCGTCGTTGCGGTCGGTTCTCTCATCGAAGCATCCGTCCTGATCACGGCGAATCTCGTCGATCTGAAGGTCCCGCAGATCTGGGCGAAGGCCGTCTCGCAGTCGCACGGCAAGATCCTTGCCCGCGTCGGCGCGAATCACGTCATCTATCCCGAGCGCGAGGCCGGCGAGCGCGTCGCCCACCTCGTCAGCGGACGGATGCTGGACTTCATTCGCTTCGACGACGACTTCGTACTGGCGAAGATGTACCCGCCGAAGTTCATTCGCGGCGTCGGTCTGAACGAGTCGGGTGTGCGCTCGAAGTACAAGGTCACGGTCGTCGGCGTGAAGAGCCCTGGCAAGCCATTCAGCTATGCCGAAGCCGACACTGTCGTCACGAACCACGACCTGATCATCGTCTCGGGCACCAACAGCGATATCGAACGCTTCGCCGGCCTCGACCGGTAATGCCATTTCGTGCGCGGCACCATGACCGAGCGGGTCTTGGGGCGTCGCACACTGCCTAGAATTGCCTGATGGACGACACCCCTGGCCCGGCTTCACGCGGTGACCGCCCACCCACCATCAAGGATGTGGCCGCTCGCGCCCAGGTGTCGTGGCGCACCGTATCCAACGTGATCCATGGGCATCGCTATCTGCGCCCCGAGACCAAGGCCAAAGTTGAAGCGGCGATAGCCGAGCTCGGCTATCGCCCCCAGGCCGCCGCCCGCCAGCTTCGCAGCGGACGCAGCAACCTACTCACGCTCGCGATTCCTTCTCTCGCGCACCCCTACTTCGCCAATCTCGCCCACGCGGTCGTCGCCGCAGCACGCCGCGAAGGCTATGACGTGATGGTCGATGAGACACTCGGGCAGCCCGAACGAGAACGACGGGTCGCTCGGGGTTACGGCAGCATCCGAACCGATGGGATCATCTTCAGCCCGCTGTCACTGCCGATCGATGAGCTGCTGAACGAGCGCGATTCGACACCACTGGTGCTCCTCGGCGAGCACACGCTCAACGACGCGGTTGACAACGTGGTCGTGGACAACGTCGGCTCGAGCCGCGCGGCCACCGAACACCTGATCTCCCTCGGTCGAAGTCGGATCGGGTTCGTCGGGTACTTCCCGCAGGACACCCTCGGCACCGGGGACCTGCGATTCTCTGGCTACAAGCTGGGCCTCGAGGCCGCTGGGCTGCCGGTGGACCCAGACCTCGTCATCGATGCGGGACTCGAGCGCGCGCCGTCCGCACCGATCGAGGCTGAGGGCGACTACTGGCGCCAGGAAGGTCACTCGGTTGCCGAATCCCTGATCGGGCGCATCGGCGACTTCGATGCGTTCGTCTGCGCGACCGACCTGCTGGCGATCGGCATGCTCTACGCCTTCCGGCAGCATGGCATCCGCGTACCAGAGGACCTGGCGATCGTCGGGTGGGATGACATCCCCGAGTCTGCGTTCTCCATGCCGACGCTCACGACCATCTCGCCCGATCTCGAGGCCATCGCGGAGCTCGGAGTCCAAGCCCTCCTGCGGCGAATCAGCGATCCCAACGCGGCGCCGGTCGGAGACGTGGCTGGCCACCGACTCATCCTGCGCGAGTCGACCGAGGGCATCGTCCGCATCGAGGCGTAGATCCGCCCATCTGCAGTGTACTCACGGGCGAGCCGCACATTCGTGCAACGTGGAAACATACGGCCAGACGCATGACCGGTCGCCACTTGGTGATGCCCATGCACGTTTTCCCATATCCGGTCATGATTTTTGTTTCCACGTTGCAATACGCCTGAATATATGGTTTATTCAAAAGGTCAAACGTGCCCAGCCCCCGCACTTCAACAGAGAGCGGGCCGCGAACGCCGATTTGCTTCGACCGCAACACGCCCGACGAAGCGGACGCTCTATTCAAAGATGAGGAGACGACCCAGATGTCCCAGCGCAGTTCTCACCACACCCACCGGAAGTCCGTGATCGCGATCGCGTCGATCAGCGTCTTCGCGATCACGCTCACCGCATGCAGCGGTGCGGGTGGCGGCTCCGATGCCTCCGCCGACGGCGGCGGACTCGGCACAGCCGAAAAGCATGTCCAGATCACGATGATGTCGAACGACGCCTTTGCTGAAACCTGGCAGAAGGAGCTCGTGCCCGAGTTCAACAAGGCCTACCCATACATAGATGTGACGATCGACTCGACTCCGTACGACAGCCTCCTGGCAAAAGGCCTGCTCAACGGGACGAGCCCCAGCCCTGACTACGACCTCATCACACTCGATGACCCGTGGACACCTCAGCTGGCCGAGGCGGGAGTCCTCCTCGATCTGAAGGCTGAGGCCGACCAGTGGACCGAAGACGACTACGACTGGGGTGACTTCAATTCCGCCCCGCTCGCATCGAGCGAATGGGACGGCGGGCAGTACGGGGTGCCGCTCCGCTCGAATCTGCTGGTCATGATGTACAACAAGGATCTCTACGCCAAGGCCGGGCTGCCCGAACCCACCCCGGAGCTCACCTGGGACGAGTACATGGAACAGGCACCAGAGCTCGTTCAGGACACCGACGGCGACGGCACGGTGGACTCCTGGGCGGTCGGACTCACCTGGGTGCGCGGAGTGCTGTCCCCGCCGTTCTGGCAGACCGTTCTCAACTCGAACGGTGAAGCACTGTTCGACGACGACATGAACCCTACGTTCGACACCGACGAGGGTGTGGCAGCGTTGCAGACCCAGGTCGACCTGCTCGAGTACGCTCCTCTTGGCGCTTCAACGTACAACTACAACGAGCCGCTCGACGCGTTCCGCCAGGGCAAGATCGCCACCCTGTTCACCTGGGGCAGTGCGTACAAGAGTGCTGCGGTCGACGCTGATGTGACAACCCTCACCCCCGATCAGGTCGGCATTCAGACGATGCCGGCAGGCTCTGAGGGCGCGAGTGCGCACCGCGGAATCTGGAGCGGATCGGTCTTCAAGAACAGCGACAACCCTGAAGCGGCATGGGCGCTGCTACAGTGGATGAGCTCCAAGGAGGGCGAGCTGTGGTCTTCCGTCAACCTGGGGTCGTTCCCCGCGCGAAAGTCGACACTGGCCTCTGAACCGGCAGAGCCGTGGCTCGTCCCGGTGTACACGACGATCCAGAGCGGATTCGACGTCGCCGCCGAGGGCGAGATGTGGCGCCCACGCTCGCCCGACTCGAATGCGATCCAGGAGATCCTGGCGAACGAGACGAGCGCGGCCGTTCAAGGCGACCGCTCCGCAGAGGAGGCGCTCGCTCGAGCGACCACCGAGATCAAGGAACTGCTGGAGAAGTAACCCATGTCGGTCGATTCGTTGACGCTGAAACGGTCGCGCGCGCGACGCGGTGCGATCCTGAGGGATGTGGCCAGTCGGTGGACCTTCATGGTCCCCGCGATCGTCCTCCTCGTGGCCGTGCTGGCCTACCCGCTGCTCTATACCCTCCAGATCAGCTTCTCCGACTTCGACCTCGCCACCTTCGCACCGTCGGGCTGGGCGGGAGCAGATAACTATGAGGACGCGCTCGGCGACGAGAACTTCCTCAACTCGCTCGTCGTCACCGGCGTCTACCTGGTGCTCGCCCTCCCCCTGCAGATCGTGCTCGGGTTCGGGATCGCGTTCCTGCTCAACGCCGAGTGGAGAGGACGCGGCGCCGTCCGCGCCCTCTTCCTCATCCCGATGGTCGTCGCTCCCGTGGTCTCCGGCGGAATCTGGAAGATCATGTTGGATCCGCTTTGGGGAGTCGTGACCTGGTTCCTCGGCCTCTTCGGAGTCCAGCCGATCGATTGGTTCGGTGACGCCGGGATGGCGATGATCAGCATCGTCATCATCGACACGTGGCGCTCGGTACCGTTCGTGGTGCTGATCGCTGCGGCCGCCATGCTCTCCCTGCCGAAGGACGTGTTCGAAGCGGCCTCGGTCGATGGTGCGAACTGGTGGCAGACGCTGAAATCCATCAGCCTGCCCATGCTCGCGCCGATCATCGCCGCGACCTTCGTCGTGCGGTGGCTTGGCGCCGTGAAGATGTTCGACGTGGTCGTCGCCACGACGAACGGTGGACCCGGTCAGGCCACGAACGTCGTCAATCTCTACATCTACCGTCAGGCCTTCCAACTGCTGGAGTTCAGCACCTCCTCGGCCATGGCGATCATCGTGCTCGTCATCACCATGGTGCTCACCTTCGTATTTCTGTGGGGCAGCAAGAAAATGGAGGACCGACTGTGACCGCTCTGAACCCCGCCGTCGCCTCACACCGCCGGCGAAGCGCGAACGCACACCGCGCCCGCATCTGGGCAGGCGTCATCGTGTGCATCCTGTTCATGCTGCCGCTGGTGTGGATGCTGCTGACCTCGTTCAAGCAGCAACGCGATATCTTCTCCTCGCCGCCGACCTTCTTTTTCGAGCCGACCATCGCGCAGTACGTCGACGTGCTCACCCGCGGCGGTTTCGCCGGGCAGATGCTCAACACCGTGATCGTCGCCGTCGGAGCATCCGTGCTGTCGCTGATCGCCGGCGCCATGGCGGGCTACGCGCTCTCCCGGCTTCGCATCCGCGGTGCCGGCATCATCGGCGCGCTGATCCTCGCATCGCGCGGCGTGCCGCCGATCGCGCTGGCCGTGCCGATGTTCCTCGTCGCGCGGTCTCTCGGCATCACCGACACGCACATCACGCTGATCATCGCGTACTGCTCGTTCATCGTCCCCTACGTGATGTGGCTGATGCGCGGCTTCTTCCTCGCCCTGCCGAAGGAACTCGAAGAATCGGCGATGATCGACGGATGCTCGCGAATGGGCGCGTTCTTCCGCATCATCCTCCCGATCTCGTTGCCCGGTCTGTTGTCGACGTTCATCTTCAGCATCATCCTGGCGTGGGAGGAATTGTTGTTCGCTCTGGTGCTGACGAACCGCAACGCGACCACCTTCCCCGTGGCAATCGCCGGAATGGCGGGTGACACCGAGAACGGCGCCAACTGGGGCGCGCTCGCGGCAGCCGGAATGATCACCGTCATTCCGGTCGTGATCCTCGCCCTGCTCGTACAGAAATGGTTGATCCGCGGCCTCGCAGAGGGCGCGACGAAGGGATGACATCTGTGAGACTTCCACTGCGACCGGTACTCCGCGGCGGCGAGAGCATCATCGAACGCGAGATCACCGAGCCGGTGGATCTCTGTCTGCCGTCGGGGCGCCTCAACCCGGATGCTGTGGGATGGACGCGCTCCGCGCTGCACCGCACCAATCTGCGGGGATGGGGACGGAACAAGCGCTTCGAATACTGGGCAATCACCACGCCCACCGCGATCATCACGCTCAACATCTCCCATCACGACTACCGTGCGAACGTCTCCGTCTCGTACTGGGAGAGAGAGAGCACCACAGAGATCCGTCAGGGCGGAAACACCTGGTTCCCCGGCCACGCGGGCATGCGAGATCCGAAGAACAGTCTTCCGATGGAAGCGCAACGTCGCGACGTCGTCGTGAGACTCACCCCCCGCGACCGCGGCACGCACCTCCATGCCGCGTCTGCGCGCATCCGCGTGGATCTCACGGTGCACGCGGATCCAGATCACGAGTCCATGGGCGTCCTGGTGCCTTGGAGCGATCGGCTGTTCCAGTACACGAAGAAAGACAACGACCTCACAGCTGAAGGCGTCGTGATCGTCGATGGTGTCGAACACCGCGTCGAGCGTCGTTCCTCAGCGGCCGTCCACGATCGCGGTCGCGGCCGGTGGCCGTACCGCACGTTCTGGAACTGGGGCTCCGGTCGCGGCGAAGACGAAGACGGCCGCGCCCTCGGTCTGCAGTTCGGCGGCAAATGGACCGATGCGACCCCGTCGACGGAGAACTGGCTTCGCATCGACGGCCATCTGCACAAGGTGAGTGACCATCTTGACTGGCAGTACGACCCGCAAAACTGGCTTTCTCCTTGGACGATCACCGGGCCGCGCGCCAAGATCCGCTTCGTACCGGAACGACACGTCCGACATATGTTCAATCGCTGGATCATCCTCAGCCGCGGCGACACCTGTTACGGCACCTACACCGGCGAAGTGACCCTTGACGATGGCGCCGTCGTCCGGTTCTCCGACGTCGCCGGCCATGTCGAGGAGGTCGAGCGGCGCTGGTGAGCAGGCTCAGACGCCAGCGGCGAGCTCCTTGGAACGGGCCAGCGCCGCATCCGTCGCTTCGGCGAACAGCCGATCGAGATGGGCGTCCTGCAGCACGGCGACCGCCCGTTCTGTGGTGCCCTTCGGGCTCGTCACCCTGCGACGCAGCTCGGCGGGGTTTTCTCCGGATGCCGCGAGCAGAGCGGTCGCACCGATGAAGGTCTGCTCAGCCATCAGACGAGCATCCGCCTCGCTGAACCCCTTGCCGATCGCCGCCTTCGTGAGCTCCTCGATGAGCAGGAACACGTAGGCGGGCCCTGATCCGGAGATGGTGGAAAGCGCGTCGATCTTGTCTTCTGGCACCTCGACCACGGCGCCCACGAGTGAGAATAGGCGGCGGACGACCGCGAGATCCTCAGCCGATGCCGCCGCCCCGGCAGCCAACCCGGTAACGGCCTTGCCCACGGTGGCAGGAGTGTTCGGCATCGAGCGGATGACGCTGACGTCAGCGCCGAGATGCGCAGAGAATGTCGCCAGGGTGACGCCAGCGGCAAGGCTCACGACGATCGCGTCGTCACGCAGCACAGGCGCAATCTCGCGCAGCAGATCGGGGACCATCGCCGGTTTCACGCCGACGAGAATGATGCGGGCGGCGGCCGCGGCATCCGTGTTTCCGCTCGGCTGCTCGTCCAGCGCAATCGCCGTCACGCCCGCGAGGCCTGCCAGACTCGCGGCTTTCGCCGCCGTGCGATTGGTCGCGATGATGCCGCCGTCGACATCGAGCCCCGAGGCGACGACGCCGTGCAGGATCGCGCCCCCCATCGAACCGGCACCGAGGAACGCAAGAGAGGGAAGCGATTGAGCCATGCGGCCATCCTATTCTCGACATCCGTCGTCCTGTTGCTGGCATCCGACAGCGCCGAGGTCGCTCCTGCGCTTCCATCTGTGCGGAACTAGAATCGCGGCATGAGTGCATCCGGTGGTGGCAAGGCGATCGTCGCGGCGTTTCTGGCGAATCTGGGCATTGCGATTGCGAAGTTCGTCGCGTGGGCTCTTTCGGGGTCTGCCTCGATGCTCGCCGAGGCGATCCACTCGGTCGCCGATGCCGGCAACCAGCTGCTGCTCATGCTCGGCGGCCGCAAGGCCAAGCGCGCGGCTGACCGCGAGCATCCGTTCGGATACGGCCGCGAGCGCTACGTGTACGCGTTCGTGGTATCGATCATCCTGTTCTCGGTCGGTGGACTGTTCGCGATCTACGAGGGCATCGACAAGCTCACTCACCCGCACGCACTTGATCCGGTGTGGTGGTGGCTGCCGCTCGTCGTACTCGTCGTCGCGATCGGGCTGGAGTCGTTCTCGCTGCGCACCGCGGTCAAGGAGAGCAACCTGGTGCGCGAGCGCGGGCAGTCCTGGGTGTCGTTCATTCGACACTCGAAGGCACCTGAGCTGCCCGTGGTGCTGCTAGAAGATATCGGTGCTCTCATCGGCCTGACCTTCGCGCTGCTCGGTGTCGGGCTCACCGTCATCACTGGCAACAGCGTGTTTGACGCACTCGGCACGCTTGCCATCGGCGTGCTGCTCGTGCTGATCGCGGTGATTCTCGGTATCGAAACCAAGAGCCTGCTGGTGGGCGAAGGCGCGAACCAGTCCGATCTCGACCTCATCATGGATGCGATCATCGGATGCCCCGACGTGGAGAAGATCATCCACCTGAAGACGCTGTATCTCGGCCCAGATGAGTTGCTGGTCGCCGCCAAGATCGCGCTGACCTCAGACAAGACGGTGCGCGAGGCAGCGGACGACATCAACCACATCGAGAAACAGATTCGGGATGCCGTTCCCGTCGCCCGCGCGATCTACATCGAACCGGACGTGTACCGGCCGGCGATCGACCCGGAGCCCCCGACGGACGCGTTCGTGCTGAAGTCGGCCGACTGACCCGCACTGTCGAGCTCCGCCGGACGGCAGGAGGGGTCGCAGATGGTCGCCACTCCCGCCCGGGAGCGGCAACCCGCGACACCTGCCGGTGCGCTCAACCTCAGCGGCGTTGCTCGAAGAAGTCGCGCAACAGTGCGGTCGAGGCAACCTCGTCGACTCCCCCGACGACCTCGGCGCGATACGGCAGGCGACGATCGCGCAGCACGTCGTACATCGACCCCGCCGCACCCGCCTTCTCGTCCCAGGCGCCGAAGACCACGCGTCCGATTCGGGACTGCAGGATCGCGCCCGCGCACATCACACACGGCTCAAGTGTGACGACGAGGGTGTGACCCTCAAGATTCCATGATCCGATGGATGCCGCGGCCAGCCGCAGCGCGACGACCTCCGCGTGCGCGGTCGGGTCGTGGGTCTCTTCGCGGATGTTGCGCCCTTCGGCGATGATGCGGCCGGTGCGATCAAGCACGACGGCACCGACGGGGACTTCTCCCGCGACTGCGGCTTCTGCGGCGAGCGCGAGAGCTCGCCGCATCCCGTCTTCATCCGCCTTGCGCATGGTTCGAGCGTATCCGCCTTGTGGGGGATACTGCGGTCCACGGCGCTGCAAATGATCCGCCCTGCGCCGGATGCGCGGGATTCTGTGGCTCCGTAGATTCAAGGCATGGAAACTTTCGCTCACGTCCTCCTCATCTCTGCCGGACCTCTCATCACCGCTCTGTGCATCACCTTGAACTCGAAGAAGATCAACGCACAGTGGCGAGAACGCCGCGCCGCGCGGCTCGCGACACGCGCCTGAGACCTGTTCGCTGGGAAATCCACACCGTTCAGCAGGCTTCAGCGCACTAACCTTAGGTTTATGCGTGTTCACGTCGCCGACCACCCTCTCATCACCCACAAGCTCACGGTGCTGCGCGATGTGCGCACCCCGTCTCCTGTCTTCCGGCAGCTGACCGAAGAGCTCGTGACGTTGCTCGCCTACGAAGCGACCCGCAACGTTAAGGTCACTCCCGTCGAAATCACCACTCCGGTCACTAAGACGATGGGTGCGAAGATCTCCGAGCCGCGCCCGATCGTCGTTCCGATCCTGCGTGCGGGTCTCGGAATGTTGGAGGGGCTCGTGAAGCTTCTCCCCACCGCCGAGGTCGGCTTCCTCGGCATGGTGCGCGATGAAGAGACCTTCGAGCCGACGACGTACGCCGAGCGTCTTCCGAAAGACCTCAGCGACCGCCAGTGCTTCGCCATCGACCCGATGCTTGCCACTGGCGGCTCGCTGGCCGTGGCTATCCAGTTCCTGTTCGACCGCGGAGCGAAGGACGTTACCGCGATCTGCCTGCTCGGCACCCCGGAGGGCCTTGCGGCCATTGAGAAGCTGGTTGGTGACCGCGATGTCACCATCGTGCTCGGCGCCCTCGACGAGGGCCTCGACGAGAACCGCTACATCGTTCCCGGCCTTGGCGACGCCGGCGACCGCCTCTACGGCACGGTCTGACCCCATTCATGGCGCTTCGCGCTGCGGTGCTCAGTCGCGGTCTGCCCCCACAAGGTGCGCGAAGGCGCTGAGTCGCCCCACTCCCTCTGGCGTGTACGGCAGGTCGTCCAGTAGCGCCGGCGAGTGGATCAGGTACGCCGCGACCTGAGCACGTGAGATCGCCACATTCAGCCGGTTCTGCAGCAGCAGGAACTCCGGACCGCGTGGCGCATCCCGGCCGCTCGACGCCGCAAGCGTCGTGATGGACACCGCGGCTTCCTTGCCCTGGAAATTGTCGACCGTACCCACGGGAACCCCGGCAAGACCCGCCGCCGCGAGTGCATCGATCACGAGCTGTTTCTGCGCGTTGTACGGCGCGACGACAATGAAGTCTGCCTCGATCAGTGGCCGGGGCGCCATCTCGGGGCCCATGTCAGTCAACTCGCGGCCGAGTAGTTCGCGCACAATCCTCACGACCTCGGCAGCCTCCTCGGCGGACTGCGTCGCGTTGCCACGGTGTCGCACGGAAACGACATGCAGCCCTGCCTCCACCCCATCGATCGCGCGTCGTTCCGTGCCGGGCGCTGACGCCAACTGCCCGGCGTAGGACAGCCGCGAGACCGGACCCGCGACTGCCGGATGCATCCGCCAGCTGTGATCGAGGAAGTATCCGTACTCCGGGCTGACGACGGCATCGCCGTCCATCACCCAACCGAGCGCCGAGGTGTTGACCGGCTCTGGGTGCGCGCCCTGGCTGACCTGCGGCAGCTGTTGCGGGTCACCGAGCAGCAGCAGGCGTTTCGCCCCCGCTGCGACGGCGATTGTGGATGCGAGCGAGAACTGGCCGGCCTCGTCGATCACGAGCAGATCGAGGCCGTGTCGCTCGACACGCCCGGTGTTACTGAAGTCCCAGGCGGTGCCGCCGACGACGACGCCCTGACCTTGGCGCTCGGAGAGGAACGACGCCATGCCGCTCTTCGGGATCATCGTATAGCTCGGTTCACTCCCCTTTTCCTTCGGCGCCTTCGCCACCTGTCCCGGTGGCACACCGTCGGCGACGACACGCTCCAGCAACGTCTCGATGATCGCGTGAGACTGCGCCACGACCCCGATCCGGAAGCCGTACTCGTTCACGAGCCGCGCGATCACACGTGAGCCCGTATAGGTCTTACCCGTTCCCGGAGGCCCCTGCACTGCGAGATAGCTGTGGTCGAGATCGAGGATGCCCCGCACGATCGCATCGATCGTGTCATCGCCGGCCGATGGAAGCCCCGCACCGGAGACCGTGCGCGGAGGGATGCGGCGCAGGATGTCGGTCGCCGCATCCGAGGGGAATGCCGGTGCCGCCTCGTGCACAGTGTCTGCCCATTCATCGATCGCGCCCTGCAGCGAGACGACACGCGGCGGTGCTGCCGGGGTCAACGCGACCGGGAACTCGTCCCAGGTCTGCCCGCTCACCGCAGTTTCGGTGATCACGTAGCCGTCGTCGAGTATCTCAGTCACGGTGATCGTGCGCGGCACGTGGACTGCGCGCGATGGCGCCTCCACATCGAAGGGAGCCGGGAACGGATACAACGAGAAGGGGTTCGACCCCTCACCGAGCGTCGTACCCGGCGAAATCTCACCGCGGATCTCGATGTCGCGAGACATGACGCGGCGGCCCTCTGCGACGCTCCAATCGCGTCGCAGCACGGACGCGGTGACATCCACCCGTACGACGTCACGGGTCTGATCCCACATCGACACCGGCTCACGCAGTCGCTGAAAATGCGACACCCAGAAGCTCTTCGCCTCACGCGGGTAGTAGTCGATCGCCGCCGCAGCGACGCGGTGTACTTCGCCGTCGCCGCCCGCCTCCACGTCACGCTCGGCATCCGCGAGCAGCGCGACCGAACGGTGCGATGGCTCATAGACCAGCTCGTCTGGCTCGTCAGGCGGCGCGGGGTTGACGCCCTTGTCCTTGGCAATCTCGATCAGCCAGTTACGCAGGCGCCGGGTCGAGACACAGTCGTAGCGGTTGTAATCAGCGAGGTCGGCGAGCACTGCCTCGGCGTCGGAAGTCTCCCCCGCAGCCAACAACTGGCGCGCGGCGACGTACTGCACGATCGAGTCGTCACCCTTTTGCACGTCGCTCGTGCGCACGTCCTCGCCCATGTAGAGCGGCTCAAGTTTCTTGATCGAATACGAGCGGGACCCGACGCGCACCGTCCGCAGCACGAGCGGGTACAGGTCGACGAACACGCCCTCGCGCAGCAGCTTGTCGACCTCGCCTTCACGGATGCCGTAGCGCGCCGCCATCGCGACAAGATGAGATGTCTCATACGGCGCGTAGTGGTAGATGTGCATGTCCGGGTGCGCGGCCCTTCGAACATTCACGAAGTCGAGGAACTGCTCGAGTGCATGCCTTTCATCGACAAAAGAGTGCGCCCACAGCGGCGTGTACTGATCTTCGTTGTCGACCCAGCCGAACAGATAGTCGATGCCCCACTGCGCGTTGCCGTCAGGCGCGGGTTCGGTATACAGCGGGTCACCTTCGAAGTCGAAGAAGATGTCACCCCGGCTCGGTCGTGGCAGATTGTGGATGGCCTGCGGGTAGTAGACGTCGAATGTCGGAGCATCATCGGCGTCGGCGCGCAGCTGCAGGCGCGCTTGAGCACGTAGCGACTCGAATGAGTCGACGTTCATTCCGTCAGGAGCATCCGTCGCTGCGGCGAGGTCATCGATCGTCTCGACACCGGCCGCACGCAGTCGCGCCCGCTGCGTCGGACGCATGCGAGCGACCATCAGCAGATCACGCGCAGCATCTACCTGCTCGGTGCACGTCGCGCATCGTCCGCACGCCGTGATGTCAAGGTCTCCCCTGCCATCGCCCCAGGCAAGCGGCACACCCGTTGCCCCCGCTGGTACGTCCCGATCCGCGATCACGGCACGCAGCCGAGTCCTTCGAACATGAAACAGCGGCAGCAGATCATCGACTGCATGCGTGCTGATCGTTCCGTCGCCGAGGATGAGGTCGACCCTGTCGGATCGCGGGATGCCGAGATCATCCAATTGGTCGACATATGCCGCCAGCTGCATGAGCGCCGTAACGCGCGCCGTGCGGGCCAGCTTGGAGTCTTGCACGCGCCAGCGGTCGTCGTCTTCGCGCAGCAGGAAATCCGCGAATCCGACGAATTCGTCGGTGGAGAACGCACCCTGGAACAGCACTTTGGCATCGGAGCGGAGAGCCTCCCCGGTCTCGGCGACGACCGCGGCGAGAGACGCCGGATCGGCCGATGACACCTTCGACACCTCGTACACAGCATCCGTACCGAAGCGTTCGCGGTAGGCCTCGAGCACCTTCAGTTCATGCGCATCACCGAGCTTTGCCGCACGAGCGAGTGTGGCATCCACCGGCTGTTCCACAGCAGGCACCCGCCCCAGCTTCGCGTCGATCGCCCGCGCCCAGGCGAACTCACACTCAGCGGCCGCCTTCAGGTCAGTGGCGCTGAAAATGACGCGTTGGGCATGGCTATCAATCCGCATGCTTCGAGATTAGCCGGGGCCTCGGACAGTCCTCACACCCGCACGAAATGCCCACCCGTTCGGGAGGAGAACGCACGCTCAGGCGGAGCCGATGGACGAAAAGCTCCTCCCGTAAGGGTGAAGTCCTCCCGAGCGGGCGGGGCAGGAGCGCCTCAGCGCCACCAGTCATCTGCAGGGCCGACCGGCAGGTGTCGCTTGTGCCGGGTGGCGAGGTACTTACCCTCAAGCCTGGCAACGACGTCAGCATCCACCGGCTTGCCCTCAAGGTAGTCGTCGATCTGCTCGTAGGTGAGCCCGAGCTCATCCTCGTCGGCGCGACCAGGCTGCCCATCAAGGAGGTCGGCCGTCGGCACCTTCATCCACAGCCGGTCCGGAGCGTTGAGCTCACGTAGCAAACTCTTGCCCTGGCGCTTGGTGAGACCAGCAAGGGGCAGGATGTCGGCGGCCCCATCACCGAACTTCGTGTAGAAACCGGTGATGGCCTCGGCCGCGTGGTCAGTACCGATGACGAGGCGAGAATCGTGTCCGGCGAGCGCATACTGCGTCACCATCCGGATGCGGGCCTTGATGTTGCCGCGGTTGAAGTCGGAGATGTCGGCGCCGGCCGCCTGCTCGATGTCCTTCTCAACACCGTCTACGCCGCCCTGAATATTGACTTCGACGGAGCGATCCGGCCCGATGAATGCCAGGGCAGCGTTCGCGTCATCCGCGTCATGCTGGATCTTGTACGGCAACCGCACCGCGGTGAAGTCGGCAACGCCGCCGCCCGCGCGCACGCGCTCGACGGCGAGCTGCGCCAGGCGTCCCGCGAGCGTGGAGTCCTGGCCCCCCGAGATGCCGAGCACAAAGCCCTTCGCGCCGGTGGCGACCAGGTAATCGACGAGAAACTGCACACGCCGTTCGATCTCGGCTGCCGGGTCGATGTCGGCCCGCACACCGAGAGTCTGCGCGATCTCCTGCTGAAGCGTCATGCGTCCAGTATCGCCCCTGCGTGTTACATCGCTGTGACGGAAGTGGAATATGGCCGCCCCAGATGCGCTTGACTCGAGTAGACGAAAGAAAGAGAGATTCCATGACCCTCCTCGGCCGTAGCGACCTCGATGTGTTCCCGCTTGCCCTCGGCGGCAATGTCTTCGGCTGGACCGCCGATCGCGATGCGTCGTTCCAAATTCTCGATGCTTTCCATGCCGGCGGTGGCAACTTCATCGATACGGCCGACGGATACAGTGCCTGGGTGCCGGGCAACAGCGGCGGCGAGAGCGAAACGATCATCGGAGAGTGGCTCGCCGCTCGGGGGCCCTCGGATGTCATCATCGCCACAAAGGTCAGCAGCCACCCGGAGTTCCGCGGTCTCTCGGCCAAGAACATCCGCGCCGCTGCCGAGGCATCGCTGAACCGTCTCGGCGTTGACACGATCGACCTCTACTACGCGCACTTCGATGACGCCGAGACTCCGCTCGAGGAGACGGTCGCGGCGTTCGGACAGCTCGTCACCGACGGCCTGGTGCGCCACACGGCCGTGTCGAACTACGCGGCAGACCGCATCCGCTCCTGGATCTCCCTCGCGCAGGATGCCGGCACTGCACTGCCCGTCGCCGTACAGCCGCACTACAACCTCGTGCACCGTAACGACATCGAGGAGAGCATCATCCCTGTCGCCCAGGAGTTCGGACTCAGCCTGGTTCCGTACTACGCACTGGCGAGCGGATTCCTCACCGGCAAGTACCGGTCAACGGATGCGACGGCTGTCGCGTCGGCACGCGCAGGCGGCGCCTCGAAGTACGCGACTGAACACGGCCTGCGCATCATCGGAGAGCTGGAGAGCATCGGCGCGGCCCACAATGCCTCGGTCACTTCGGTCGCTCTGGCGTGGCTGCGTGCTCAGTCGACCGTCGCCGCTCCCATCGCGAGCGCATCTCGGGTGGAGCAGGTGGCAGACCTGCTGGCCGGAGCAACGCTCGAGCTGGCCACGGAAGAGCTGCACGCTCTCGACGAGATTTCTGCCTGGATTCCCGCGAACGCGTGAAGTGAGTCCCGGCCGCTCCGCGTCAGGGGCGGATGCGGCTGGGCCCGCTGGCGGTCTGTTCTACCACCAACTGCGCGGGGATCTGCTCCTGCATCGACTCGACGTGGCTGATGATGCCAACGGTGCGCCCGCCAGAGCGCAGTTCGTCGAGCGTGCGCATGGCGATCTCGAGAGTGTCGGCGTCGAGGGACCCGAAGCCTTCATCGATGAAGAGCGTGTCGAGTTGGATGCCGCCGGCTCTCGCCGTAACGACCTCGGCGAGGCCGAGCGCCAGCGCGAGTGAGCTGAGGAAGGTCTCCCCTCCTGACAATGACTGCGCGGGACGCGTCTGCCCGGTGAACGCGTCGAAGACGACGATCCCGAGCCCGGATGCCGCGCCACGGGCCGCGAGCGCATCAGAGTGTTGCAGCTGGTAGCGTCCGGTTGACATGTCACTGAGGCGGCGGTTGGCTGCCCCCACGATCTCTTCGAGTTCGGCGGCGAGCACGAATGTCTCCAGCGTCATCTTGTGCGTATTTCCGGCGCGCCCGGCGATGGTGTCAGCGAGGCCCTTCAGCACCTCGAAGTCTGCCTGCTGCGCGGCGCTGCCAGCATACTCGGCCGCGGCGGAGTCGATGAGTGCGCCCAGCTGATCGACGGTGGTCTCCGCTCGCCCTCCCGCATCGATCGCGGCCCTCCACACCGTACGAGCGACAGCCGCCGATTCTTCCACCGCGCTGAGCTCGATCGGCTCCTCGGGAAGCGCCCGCATCTCCAGCGCCAGCAGCAGCTCGCGCTGCTTCTCACGCTGCACGGTGTGGCCAGTGATGCGCTCCTCCAGCCCTTGCTGCTCGGCTGCCGACCGCAGCGCCTCGCGTGCGGCATTGGCGCCGTCGAAATCGGATGCCGCGAGCGCGCGCGTCTGCTCCGCCGCGGCATCGGTGAGTGCCACCTCACGCCGGGCGCTCTCTTCGAGAGCATCCGCCAGCGCGTGGGCGGCCGCGACGTGCGCGGTGACCTCGGCGATGCGCTCGGCGACAGTGCCGAAGGATCCACGTGCTGCGGTGACGACAGTCTGCGCCTCAGCGCTGCGCTGGGCGATCAGGGCGAGCGTCTCGCGCGACTTCGCCAGTGCATCCGCCGCTGCTGCACGATCCTTCTCGAGCTGCACCGAACGCGCCGTAGCCTCGCCCAGCGCCGCAACCGCGGCGGCGAGTGCACCGACGGCTGCCTGTGCCGCGGCGTGCACGGCTGTCGCAGCGGCTACCTCGTCCTCTGCCGCAGCGACAGAGCGCTCTTCCGCCATGGCTGCGGCAGCGGCGAGATCGCGCTTCAGATCGGACACCCTGTCGAGCGCCTCACGATCGCCCTTTGCTGCGGTGTCGCGCACGCCTTCGGCCGCCTCGACGTCTTCCGGCGAGACGGGATCGCTGTGCTCGGCCGGTGAAGGATGCTCGGTCGCCCCACACACGCTGCAGGCCTCACCCGACACCAGTGCGGTCGCAAGTTCTCCGGCGAAGCCGTCCAGACGGCGGCGACGCAGCTGCGTGAGCGCGAGCTGCGCCTCATCGAGCACACTGCTGGCCGCGACGAGCGCGCGTTCGGCCTTGTCGAGGTCGCCTCGAAGCCGCTCGGCCCTCACTGCCGCGTCTCGGCGTGCCTTCGCGGCGTTCAGCGTTGTCTGCAGGTCATCGATGCGGTCGGCGCTGCGCCGCGCGGCGTCCCGCTGGGCGGTCAGCTCGGTGACCCGGGCGGGCAGTTCCGCCCGTTCCGTGTCGTGCGCGTCGACGAGAGCGGACGCTTCGGCGACCTGTTCCTCAGCGTCGGTCTGCTCCACAGCGAGAGCCGGGACACTCTGCTCGAGCTCGGCCGCGCGTTTCCACTCGCCGCTCTGGCTGGTCCGCTGCTCAGCCCATGTTTCCAGCGCCTCGGCGGTGACCCCGCCTAGTTCGATGTCAACGAGCTCGATTTCAGCGGAACCCCAGACCTCACGGGCTGCACGTTCGGCAATTTCGGCCTTCTCACGGTCGCTCGCGGCCCGCTCGGCGGCGTTGAGCGTTGCGCGCAGCGCCTCGGCCGTCCTCGCACGCTGCAGCGTCGTCCGTGCCGATGCGATCTCGGGTTCTTCGGCGTCGATTCGCTGCATCGCGACCCGGGCCGCGTCTCGATCCTGTTGCGCCTTGCGCTCCTCGCGTGCGCTGGTCAGGGCTACTTCCGCCGCGGTGTTTCTGGTCTCGGCTTCCGTGCTCTCGGCAGATCGGCGCTCGACCTGATACTCGGCCCGCTCGAGCGCGACGCGAAGTTGCTCGAGGCGCTCTGGGGTCGTTTCCGCAGTTACATCAACGGGCTCATGCTCGCCCCATAGCTCTGCAGCGGTCACCATCCGCTCCGCCTGCTGAAGGCCCGCGTTGACAGCGGCGAGGCGTCCGGAGAGCGCGTTCTCTGCCGTCTTACGGCGATCATCGAAACGGGACTGCACGTCTTCGAAGCGCTCTGTGCCGAATAGCCGTCGCAGCAGTGTCTGCCGCTCTTTACTGTCGGCGAGCAGGAACCGCGCGAACCTGTTCTGGGCGAGCAGGATCACCTGGAGGAACTGCTCACGGCTCAGCTGCAGAATCTCGTCGAGTTCGTGCCCGACCTCCCGCTCTTTCGCAGCCAGCGTGACCCAGCCGGCGTCGGTGAGAGTATCGAGCTGGACACCCGAAGCCTGCTTCGTCAATCCGCCACCGCGCTTCGCCGGCCGCATGTACTCCGGCGAGCGCGTCACCCGATATCTGCCAGCCGTCGTACTGAATTCGACGACGACTTCGCTGAGATCTTCCGGGTCGCAATGATCACTGCGCAGCCGTTTGTCGCCGCTCTCGTATCGTGGCACTCCCCCGTACAGGCCGAAGCAGACAGCATCCAGGATGCTCGACTTACCGGCGCCGGTACGCCCAGCGATGAGGAAGATACCGTCGTCGGCGAAGCTGTCGAAGTCGACGATCTGTCGTTCGCGGAACGGGCCGAACCCCTCGATTTCGAGGCTGTGGAGACGCACTAGACGAGAGCCTCGGCGACCACGCGCTCGTCGAGCACCTCACGAATGAGTTCGCTCTCACGCTCGCTCGGGCCCTGGCCAGCACGCACGTGCTCAAGGAACGCCTCAATGTGCTCGGTGTCAGTGACGGCGGATTCCAGCCGCGCAGCGTAGGAGCGCTCTACCCGCTCGGCACCACCGACAGGTGCATGCTGCACCATCGCGCAGTGCGGGAATTGTTCCTTCAGCCGCCGCATCGGTTCGGCCTGCGGCAGTACGTCGGTATAGACCGCACACACCCAGTCGTCGGCATGTGCCGCGATGTTGTCGTCGGAGAGGATCTCGTCAAGTGTTCCGGTGAGCGTGACGAGTCGGCGCGGCACTGGCAGTGCCAGCCACTCGGCCGACGCGAAGCCCGAGGCATCGAGATCGATCAGCCAAGAGCCGCGCTCCTTGTGCTGCTCGCCGAAGCTGTAGTGCAGCGGCGCTCCGGCGTACCGCACCCGTTCGCTCAGCGTCTGGCGCCCGTGGATGTGGCCGAGAGCGACGTAGTCCGGTCCGTCGAAGACGCTCAGCGGTACGACGTCGAGCCCGCCCTGGCGTACTTCGCGTTCGAGGCCGGCCGTGGCATCGACACCCGCCGCGAAGCAGTGCGCGATCGCGACGGAGCGACCCCCGCGCGACGCGATGCCTGCCCGTACCAGCGACATCGCATGCGCCATGGTCTGCGCCTGAGTGCGAAGCGGACGCCCTTCGGAGTCGTCGCTCGACGCCGACACCGGCCAGTACTGCCGCACGATCGCCGGCTCGAGGTAGGGGATGCCGTAGAAGTGCACCGGGCCGTCGGCATCGTCGACCGTGACCGGCTCGCCGATCGAAAGCGGGTCGGTCATCATGTGGATACCGTCGCGCAGCAGTCGCGCCTGGAACCCGAGTCGAGCCGCAGAATCGTGGTTGCCGCTCGTGACGATGACCTTTGCGCCGGTGTCGTGGAGAGCGGCGAGTGTGTCACCGAGCAGCGTGTACGCGGGGCCAGCCGGGGCCGAGGAGTCGAACACGTCTCCCGCGACGACCACCACGTCGACGGGGTTTTCGGTGACAGACAGCTCGCGCACCTGGGCGATCAGCGCACCAAAGACCTCGGCCAGCGCATCCATGGTCGAGTTGCCATGGAAGGTGCGGCCGATATGCCAGTCAGAGGTGTGCAGGATTCGCATATTTACACCGTACGGAGGGCCTCGGACATTACCGCCGAGGCCCGCCGCGGCATCCCAAGCGCGAGATTCAGTGCGCGAGACTCAGTGCGCGAGCGACAGCGTGTCGGTATCCGAGGAGACGGGCTTGTCGGCGGCGACCACAGCGTGCTGGGGCATCAGGTCTTCTTTGCGGCCGCGCACCATCGTGAACGCGACGACGGATGCCAGCACCATGGCGACCGCTGCGGCGAGGAACACTGCACCGTAGCCGTCCGTGAGTACGTCGAGTCCGACCTCGCCCTGCGCGTGACCACCGACGACGGCCGCATACACCGCGGTGAACACCGACAGCCCGACCGATCCGCCGATCTGCATCGCCGAGTTGGTGACTGCGGAGGCGATACCGGCGTCGTGCGGTGCCACGCCGGTGAGGGCGAGGTTCTGCAGCGGAATGAAGACGAACGCCATTCCGAGTCCCATGACCAGCAGCGCCGGGGCAACCTGGATGAAATAGTTGCCATCCGCGGTGATGAACGAGAGATATACGAGCGCCGCTGCGACCACGAGGGGTCCGCTGATGAGCATCAGGCGCGGACCGATCTGACCGAGCATCTTCGTCGCAACTCCGGCCAGCACCATGGTGCCCAGCGGCAGCGGCAGGCTGGCGACGCCGGCTTCGAGCGCGCCCATGCCGAGCACGATCTGCAGATGGAAGGTGAGGTACAGGGTCGCGCCGATCATGACGCTGCCGGCGACGGCCTGGATGAGGAAAGCCCCTCCGCGCACCTTGTTCGTGACCACACGTAACGGCAGCAGGGGGTTGGAAACCTTCGCCTGGACCCACACGAACACCGCGAGAAGAACGAGGCCGAGCACGATGAAGCCGATCGTGAGCGGGTTGGTCCAGCCGGTCTCCGCGAGGCTGAAGCCATACACGAACGACGCGAGGCCGGCAGTGACGAGCAGCGCGCCCCACAGGTCGTACCGCTTGTCGCCGGCAGCGCGGCTCTCGGTGAGGAACAGCGCACCACCGATGAAACCGACCGCACAGAAGAACAGGTTCACCAGCAGGCACCAGCGCCAGTCAAAGAACTCGGTGAGGAATCCACCGAGCACCATGCCGACGGCGGCCCCGGTGCCGGCGACCGTTCCGAAGACGGCGAAGGCGACGTTGCGCTCCTTGCCGGACGGGAACAGCGTCGTCAGCAGCGCGAGTGCGGCGGGCGCCAACATCGCGGCGAAGACACCCTGCAGGGCGCGTCCGAGGATCAGCTCCCACCCTGCGGCCGCTAGACCCGCATAGAGGGATGCCAGGGCAAAGCCGACCATGCCGACCATGAAGGTGCGCTTGCGACCCCAGTAGTCGGCGATACGTCCGCCGAGCAACAGCAGTGCTCCGAACGAGAGCGCGTAGGCAGTGACAACCCACTGGCGCAGGTGATCGTCCATTTCCAAGGCGATCTGAGCCTGCGGCAGGGCAATGTTGACGATGGTGCCGTCCAGGACAACGACGAGCTGAGTCAGAGAGATGACGAACAGGGCCCACCATTTGGCTTTGGGGTGGGCGCGCAGGGTCTGAGACATGAAAAAACCTCCGGTGTCTGATGAGGATGCCGGAGGTTTCAAGCCTCGGACCAGTTACCGTTCGGAAGCTGACCGCCTCAGCGAACGTTGCTGAGCAGAGTTCCATACTAACGCGCGTATTCCTGAGAATTTGAGACGGATGCCGCGCCACGGCGGCCGACCGGCATCACCGACGGTCCGATTCCGCGCCGGGACTGACCCGAATCCACCCCTCGCGCAGAACCGTCGCCCGGTCGGGGAGCACGGCCGACTGGGTCGCCGCGAGGATCGCGTCGTCACGCCACGCGGTGGGTCCTTCTCGCACGGTGAGGGACTGGTTCTCGCCGAGGGCCGCGACCAGCGGCAGCCGCACATCGCCCGGATCGATCAGCACCGGCCCCACTCGCACCGCCGGTACGAGTTCGTCCAACGCGGGCGTGAACCATCCACGCTGCAGCTGCACCCGACCCTGCGGGACGATCCCGCTCGTGAAGTGCACGGCGGCACCGGGCGTCATCAGCAGTGTCAGCATCCGCGGGACACCCGGATGCACGATGAGCTCGGTCTCCGACGAGACGTACTCGTGCGTGATCGGCTCGACACCGGTCGGATCAACGACGACCCCCCAGCCCTGAAGGAATCCCTTGCCGTGCCCGGCGGGCGATGCGGCGTTCAGGATCGCCTTGTCGACGAGATGTACGCGCGAGTAGTCATCGTCAACGAACCAGGCCACGAGCCCGTCGTCGGGTCGGCTGAGCGCACCAAGGCGCACCGGGACACCATCCTGCGAGAGATCGGCGTATGCCGCGCGACGAGCGGATGCCTCATCCTCCGACAGCGCGAGAGACGACGTGTCATCGAGCAGGTCGACGCTGACGACCGCGCGAACGACGGCGAGCGGCGCACCGACGATCGACGCCAGCTGGGCGGACCCGGCGCCGGCGTTGCCGTCCACCGTCCACAGCGTCGTGTCGATAGAGCGCAGCAGGGCGGCGAGCGCCGATTCGGCATCGGGCGTGGCTCGCTCGGACCCTCGGGCCGCAGCATCCGCGACGACGATTCCGGTGGCGAACCGGCCGAGCACATGCTCGTCGGCAAGCAGACCGACCGAGGGCGCGGCATCCGCCGGTACCGGGCGACCGGGAGCGGGCTCCCAGATGACGCCACCGCCAGAGGATCCGATCTGACCGGTGACCAGAAGCTCGCCGAGCGCGGTCGCATCCGGACCGAACACCTCGATCGATTCATCGACGTGATCCGGCAGCAGGAACCCGCATACGGGACTCACCTGCGCCGAGGCATCCGACTCGTCGATGCGGGCATCCCTCGCCCCGTCGACGCCGGTCGACTCCGCACCGACGAACCGCACGCGCACCCGGGTCGGCGGGGTGAACCGCGGCGCCCGCAGCATCGCACCCGCACCCGAACTGGCGCTGGCACCGGCACCGGCCTCGAGCCGGGCCGGAACGATCGCCGACTGCGGGTCGAGGTCGAGCACGCGCCCGTAGGTGTCCACGACGCGCAGCCCCGTGACGCGTACCGCACCGCCCAGCAGCAGGACCGGATCCTCTGCACTTTCCAGGAGGACCTCGCCGTCGGCATCCGTCGCCTGGAATGCCCTCTCGAGGAGCCCCAGCATCCTTCGTCGGACACCATCGAGAGACGCACCGAGCAGATCGGCGCTCGCCCCCAAATTGCGCAGCAATCCCAGCGCGCCCACGAGCTCATCGTCGGTGAGGGCCTTCTTGTCCGCATCGCGCGTGCGCTCCTCCTTGAGGTACTGCCCGATGCTGTCGCCGAGTGCGTGCGCGACGCCGGTGGTCAGCGGCACCCGGGCGACGGCCGTGCGCACGACGTCGCCCGAGGGCCCCTCAACGGCGGTGAAGTCATGCGACCCGAGATCCCATCCGGCAAAGCCGGGACGGCCCTCGACATCGACGCGGTACTCGAGCCACAGCGGACACCAGGGCTGCGCCCACGCCGTGATCCCGACCGGTGAGGGGGAGGTACCTCCCAGCACCGATTGATACAGCAGCCCCTGCGTCACCTGCTCGCGCACGCGGGGGTCGGCGGTGTCGAGCTTCGCGCTTACCGAGACGGCATCGCCCGTGTACGCACCCGACTCGTCATAGCGCAGCAGCAGCTCCGCCTCGAAGCGCCGCTCGTAGGCGCGGACCACTTTCGCGTCGGGTCCTCTCCGCCCCTTCGGCGCGGTCTTCTCCGCAGCGCGCTGCGCGAGCCACCCGGAGGCGAAGTCGCTGAGCAGCAGTGCTTCTCTTGCGAGCGCCGTAGTCTCGGCGGGGATCGCACCGGAGGCCAGAGGCGCGAGCACCTCGGATCCCGCCAGCACGTCCTTGTAGTGGTCAGAGATCAGGCTGGGCGAGCGCACCTTCAGCCGCCCGTCGTCGAGCCACGCGCCATCTCCGCCGTGACGCGGAAAGCGCCCGGCGCCTCGCACCAGCAGATAAGGGTCGGATGCCTGGAAGAACGGCGGTTCTGGCCGCACCTCTGTGCGCACCCTCGGGGCCGCAGCCGCCTTCCGCGCGGCGGATCCCGCTTGATGCTCGGCACCGGCCGCCTGCTGGAATGCCGCGGACTGCGCCGCCGCGATCGGCAACGCCGCATGCGCGACATCGGCGTGCACGCTGTAGGGCGAGCTCTTGTACGCGCCCGCGACCGTGGCCGTCTGGGCGGCGTCGCCCACACCGATGGGCGAGCCCTTTTTATACCCGCCGACGAAGTACAGCGAACTCTGGTCTGCGGTGATCTTGTACGAGTCGGCTTTCTTGATGCCGGCGAAGACACCCGAGCGCACCGTGCCGATACGCCGCCCCTGGTCGTTCAGCGGCACCGCGCCGTCGACGAGCCGGTCTGTGACTCCGGGGAACGGCGATGCGACGGTCTCGAACCCACCGGAATGAAGACCCTCGTCGATCTCAGCAGCCCCCGCCGGGTCATCGAGATCGGTGAGCCTGCCGCGGATGAACGCCTCAACGAGCTCTTCGAAAAGTTCACGCTCCTCGCCCACAGCTGCCGGTGCCAGTGAGCGTACGGCGAGCGCCCCCAGCGCATCGGAGAGTGAAGAGCCGAGTGCGATCGAAACGCGCTCGGCGGACGGACGCTGTTCTGCCGGTGCCACTCGCTCGCGGGCACCCTCGACGAGAGCGGGTACGCCGATGACTGCCCCATGCAGCAGCGTGGAGGCCTCCGGCCGCGGTGGATTCGCCGGACGGATGTGCTGGGCATCGGCGATGCCCAACCCGGCGAGCAGCGAGGGCGAGACCGACACCCCCTTGTACCGGAAGGCGGAAGCGGAGTCCGAGACGACACTCGCGCCCGAGCTCGGTGTTCCGGTGGAGGTGCTTGCGGCGCCGGTCGGCACAGCAGAATGGTTGGGCGCCGCCTGTTCTACCAGCTTCCATTTCAGTGCGGTGAGCCGGCGACCGCGAGCCGCCGTGCCGTGAATCCCGTCGAGCGGGTCGAGATCAGCATCCGCCCACCAGCCGACGACAAGGTATGTGGCACGTCCGCCCACTGGCCCACCTGCCACGGTGCCGCCGAGCGTCGCATCTCTGGCGAGGTCGTCCTGCGAATCGTGGAAGGTGAAGCGTCCCCGCGCGGCGTCGTAGGCGGCCGTCCAGGTGAGCGTGCCGCCCGAGGTGCCGTTGAGAGTGCCCGCCGCCACGGATTCAGTGTCGGCGGGCGCGGGCGCACCGCTCTCACCCAGCGGCCAGACCGCCCCGGTGAGCGCGTCGACAGCCCAGGATTGTGTGACAGCCTTCGTCCCCGTCGCCGGTACGAGGATCCGTGTGATGACCCACCGGTCCGGCAACGGAGCCATTCCAAGGTCGCGGGCGGCGGGCGCGCCATCCGATGCCCGCCCCTTCATCAACGCGTCGGGCATCGCCCAATGCAGGTGGATGCCCGTCTCGCGCGGCGCCGGCTCATCGAACGGGTCGGACCCCGTCAGCGCCGTGCGTTTGACGTCAGATTCCGCGTCAGCCGGAACGGCCCTCCCCGGCGTCAGCGGGCCATCCAGGCGCACGCCGGCCGAGTCCGGATCATCGCCCAGCACCACGAGCGCCTGCACATCGATCGGCACGCAGACGCGCGGTTCGCGCAGCAGCTCGTTATCCCAGTCGACAGCCTGGGCGAGGTCGCCACCCCAGCGCTGAGCGAGGGAGAACTCGGGTGCACCGAGAATCTTTCTGGCCTTGTCCGGGTCGTAGATCATGTCATCGGCTTTCTCAGACGCGGTTCACGGCGACGCCGGACACGGGATAGGGGTGTCCCAACGGGCCCTGTGCGATACGGTCCTGGATGATCTCGTAGGAGATCTCGGGATGGAACACCACAGACATGTCTGGCGCGGCCCCGCCATCCTCCTGCAGCGACTGGTCGCCGAAGACGGCACGCCACGGAAACTGCAGCAGCTGCATCGCAAGCGTCGCGGCATCCTTTCTGCTGCCGATATTGGTCTCATCTACCTCTGCGAGCCGGTTCATCAGCTCTCCGATGTGGACGACGCCAGGAGCACCCCTGCGGAACGGGACCGGGACGGTCTCGCTGAGACCGTCCCCGTTGGTGACATCGCGAGTGCGAGAAGTCATCGACACCCTGCCGCTGGGCGCCGTGGTGTCCTCGAATCCGAACTGCACGCCGGCGCGGGGCTCCTCCAGGTGCACGACCTCCGGCACGCCGTCGAAAAGGACGAGCAGGACGGCGGGCGCGAGGCGCTCGAAGCGGAGCACCTCCCGCTTTTGCATCGCGCGCTCCTGCGCGGCAGCATTGGCCGCGTTCCCCATTCCGACATGCTCGTCATCGGCATGCAGCGGGCCAGTCAGCCGGTAATTGTCTCGGCCGTATCCGCGCACGGTCATCGCGGGCCATCCCGAAACTAGGCGCGAGCGGAGCAGGAATCCCGAGATCGGACCCGCTGGACCCGACGGGACGTTCGCGCCGCGCTCCCAGCCAGGCAAACGCACGAGTCGCTCTGCCTCATCGACTTCAGGGCGCAGCATCGGGTAGATCGCCTCCAGCGTCGCGCGATCCGCCGTCGTGACAGTGCCGACGGAGAGGGCCCCCTCGACCAGGGCATCCGTCCACCCACGATCGACGTGGAAAAAGCGGATCGACTCCGGTGGGAGGAGCGTCGCATCGGCGACCAGATGGCTGAACGGAACAGCCTCCAACAGGCGCAGACGCGCAAGCCACAGCCGCAGCGCGCGCGGCGTTCGCCGTGGCCCAGGGTCCGGCGCGTCCTGTACCTCCTGTTCCGGTTCCATCGTGGCGAGGATGTGCGTGGTCATCTCCGCCACCGCGCTCACGAGCTGCGCGGTCGACAGCGTGACGCTCATCTCATCCTCCCGAGAATGTCCGATATTTCGATACCGCCCGATTGGAGAGCATCCGCTCCCTCGATCAGCTCGGCGACGAGGCCCTCCATCGCGATGCGTGCCCCGGCGAGCTCGGCCGCTTGGTCGCGCTCGGCCCTCGCGAGCGGGGTCGAGGCCAGCTGCCTGGCGAGCTCTTCCGCCGGCACCGTCAGATCGACGTCCAGTGCCAGCCCCTTGGCGAGGCGCGTCGCCCTCGACCGGGTGAGTTTCGCCGTGTCGTCGCGCGCGAATCCCGCGTTCACGGCAGGCAGCGGCGACGCGATCTCTGCGGCCGAGGCATCGAGCGCCGACAGCAGCCCACGGATGAACTGCCTGCCGGTCGGCGCCTTCTCGAACCGATCAGGAGTCGGCCCCGGCAGGTCGATGCCGACCGCGATCGGTATCCCCTGCCGCAGCGGGTCGACCATTCGGATGCTTTCGCGCAGCGCGCTCGGCAGCTGTGCGAAGACGTGGGCCTGGACCGCGGCGGTCGCAGCCGCGGCAAACTTCTCGCGCCGCCAGCGTGCAAGCAGCGCAACGACTCCCGGCCTGCTCAGTGCCAGCAGGCGCCCGATCTCGAACGCTGAAGAATAGGTGAGATCCTGCAAGCCGTCCGGGACGATCAGCCGCAACTGGTCGGCGTGATGCGCAAGGACCACTCGATCGGAGTCACCGGGGGTGGGTCTCACACTCGGATTGGGGATCAGCGGCCCGCGGAAATACGCCTGACTTTCGTCGCCGACGCGGGTCCGATAGGCGGTGACGATGTGGCCCGACTCGGTCACCAGCGGCAGCGGGCGGTTCGACGGCGGTTCGGTGAGGGTGGGCAGGTCCTTGGTGCGCGGTCCGCCATCCGGGTCCTCTGGTGCAGATGCGACATGGCCGAGCAGCCGCGAGGAGACCTCGTTCGCAAGCGTTGCGAAATCGCCGTCGCCGTCGCAGGTGAACGACCAGGACGTCAGCACCGGGAAATGCCGCACCGTATCGAGCAGCTCGTAGGGGAAGTTGAGCAGGCCGAGAAGTGGCTGCGCAGAAACGCTCGTCACGCCCGCTGTGACCGGAACAGTCATCGACACGTCGCGCTTGGTGCCCGCAGCCCACACTGCTCCGGTGTTCGCGACCGCATAGCCCGCGACCGCCTCGGTCGCAGCGACGGAGCCGACCTGCGTCGCCCCCATTACTGCGGCATCCACGCTGACGGGGTGAGTATTGGCGAGCACCTGTGTGAACTCGCCGATGTCGAAGACCACGCTGAACGGGTCGAAGGAGTTCTCGACGGCTGGGTCGTCCGGCAGGTGCGCGGTCTGCGAATCGATGTTGATGAGGCACGCGGTGTACGTCACGCCCGCCTGCGGTAGACGATTGCACAGAATCACTGCGAGCCAGCCGTCATCGTCGCCGATGGCGAGTTCGGTGTCGCTCATGTCGACTTCACGCACGTGCGTGAGCAGCGGCAGGTCGTCTGCGGTCGGGAAGGTCCTGGTGACGACGGACTGCGGAACCTTGAGATACGAACCCTTCGGAGTGTCGAACACGTCCGGATGCGGCAGCGTCGTCCCTGACGTCACGCACTCCGCGACCGGTCGGTCGACGACGATCGTTCCCTCCCCTGGCCCGATGAGCACCAGGGCGAGCCATGGCATTGGCGCTCCCCCCTGCCCCGGCGGCATGGACCACTCCCACGGCAGCGTGCGCCGCTTGATCACGATCTGCGGCAACCGCCTGCTGTACGCGCCACGAGAGCCTGAGGGCGGATAGGTGGAGAGCACCTGGTCCGGCGGCAGCTGATATCGCGGCCCCTCGACGTCGAACGCACCCTGCAGCGGCTCGAACGTGCCGACCGGCGTACCGATCGGCTGCGGAGCCGCTGCGGCCTTGTCCGCGACGTCGATGATCTCAATCTCCCCATCGACGACGTACCTGCCGATCGGTATCGGCGGGATGGCAGCCGGGTAGATGCGGAACGTTCCTGCCGGTGGCCTGCTCATGACTGCCTCCAACGGATGCGTGTGGTGCCGGCGCCGGATGCCGAGACCGGGCGATCGAGACCGGCGAGCCCGCGGGCGCCGATCGCGTTCGCGAGCCACCGCGCTGCGGCCTCGGGATCGGATTGCGCCCCCACCAGCGGAGCGGATGCCGCAAAGACACCGGTGACGTCGCGCCCATCTTCGACGGAGGCGTTGACCACGACGACGCCCGGCCCGCTCTGACGGATCGCGAAGACAAGCACCGAGGTTCCGTCGGTGTCCACGGTGACCAGCGGCGCACCGAGTGGTTCTGCGTTCTCCAGCCCGACCGCGACCCCGTCGGAACCCGACCCGGTGACCCCCACCGCGATCGCGGCGATCGCGCGGTCCACGGCGGGGGCCCTCAGCGTGGTGGTCGTGGGGGCGAGGTCAGCGGTGATGCCAGACGGTGTGGTCCACGAAGTGTCGACATCCGCCGCCGTGCGGGCGAAGACTCCGACCGCTGCGACAACGCATCCGACACCGACCAAAGAACCGGCGGTCGCCGAGGGCAGCATGCTGGTGTCGTGCCAGCCGCCGTGCACCGCGACGCCTGCGGTGGCAGACACGTCCGGACCGGCAATGACCGTCAGGCCGCTTGCGCCGGCCGGAATGATGATCGCCTGCTCCCGCGTGTAGTGGGAATCGGAGAGCACGATGCCGCCGCCTCCGAAGCAAACGATCCGCGCGCCGCCCTTCTCCACCCGCAGCGCGGGCCGCGCGGTGCGCCCGTCACGGGCCGCATCCGGAACCTCCAGCATCGCGACATCGCCGTCGCGGAGCGTCCATCCCCGATCCGTCAGCTCCTGCGAGGCGCCGCGCACGGTGCGAACGCTCCCGGGATCCGCCAGCCGGGATGCCGTGCTCGCGGCGGTCGCCGTAAAGACGGCGGCAGGCAGCGGAGTGCTTGCGAGCACCGTCGCACCGGACACCCTGGCTGCGGAACCGGCCCGGACGAGCCGGGTGGCGATCGCGCCGTCCAGCGAGGACGCCACCGCGGCCACGCTCGGCGCCGTCATGCTGCGTGCAGCGGCCTTGCCTGCCAGCGTGGACATCAACGCCGCGGAGACGCTGGTGCCGCCGATAATCGCGGCCGCGACGCTGTCGTGCAGCACGGGGGCCGTCATCACCGTGCGAATCCGGGCGGGACGAATCTGGTGCGCGGCCACCGGCGATACGGTGACGTTTGCCATCGCGGGCTCTGGTGTGAGCAGCCCCAGGTCCTGACCGAGCGATCCCAGCCGTACCGGGGCGGCAAGGGCGGCCCGCCAGTCCTGCGCCCTCAGGTGACCGATGCCGCCCCGATCCGCGAGCAGGCCCATCGCGATCGTAGTGTCATCAGCGCCTCCGGATGCTGCGCGCAGCGCCTGCACTGCATCCGCGGTCAGCGCCGCGCCCTGCTGCATCGCCGTGCGCTGGAGGGCAGCGACCGAAGGCAGCAACGGCAACACTCGCCGCCTGCCGGTGCGCACCTGCCGGTATTTGATCGCCGGCGGCGCTGGCGTCATCGCGATGACGGCTTCGACGTCGATGGAGATCGTGTTCGGCGCCTTCAGCAGATCGCCCTGAGGGACGGTCTCCTCGTCGGGCATCGGCCCCCACACGCCGATCGGGAAGTCGCCGGTCGCGTGCGCTCCTGTTACACCTGGCAGCTCGAGGTAGTCGTTCGGATCGGACTCGTCGATCCCGCCGGAGGCGCTTCGCGCTCTCGCCCTCAGCGTCAGGCAGGTGAGAACCTGCCCCTTGCGCATGGGGGCGACTGCCATCGGCAGGATACCTGGCAGCGCGAGCGCGCCCGACGAGGTCACCGGTCCTTGGGCCGTCTTCAACGGCGCCCCGCGGTACCACGTGATCGGCACGGTCGAGGTGAGCGTCACCTGGAACTCCGCCACGACGCGGAACGGGCGATCGGGCTGCCCATCCGGAGACGCGGCCCCTCCGGTGGCGGCCCCGCCCGCCGGCGGGATCGTGCCCTTGCCGGTGATGATGCTCAGTGCGCGCGCCGTGTTCGACCCGGCATCCTCAAGATACTTCTCGAGGAACTTCGGCCAGTCCAGCGGCTTCGGCACGCTGACGGACGGTCCGATCTCCAGCGTCACCTCTGCCGGTCCGATCTCCAGTGTCGCGATCACGTGGAATGGGGGACCGGTGAGAGTGACCCGCGCTCCGATGTGCACCGAAAGGGTGATCTTGCCGATCCACACGTCGATCGTGATGCCGGCGTCGATCGAGGCATAGATGGTGACGCTCAGCCAGAACGGATCGAAGTAGATGATGGCATCCGCCCCGAGCACAACGTGCGCCCATGCGGGGCCGAGCTCCGCATGGATCTCGATCCGCACGCCAGCCATGAGCGCCTCGCTGGTCAGCGCGAAGTACGACTTGCCCATGATGACCACGAAGTCGCCAATGGAGACCTCGATGCCGAGGCGCGGGACGACCGGGTATCCCTCCCGCACGAAGTCGGGGTGGTAGCCGCCAATGGTGAGCACGAACTGACCCTTGTTGGGTCCGGCGAACCAGGCCGTGAACGCGAAGCCGCCGGTGAGCTTTACGCTCGGCAGCAGCAGCCAGGAGTTGTCGGTCAGCTGCGCCTGGACGAGGATGATGCCCTCGCGGCTCGACACTCTGGCGACGAGGGCGAGTTCGATCGACACCAGCGTCAACTGCGGACGCGGCAGGGCCATACGGGCAAGGCCGAGAATGCTGAGCTCGAAGCCGTTTCCGAACTCGATGGCCACCACCACGATGCCGTCGACCAGCACGAAACTGTTGAACGAGAGACCTGCAGCGAACCAGAACGATCCGCGTTCCGGCGGGAATTTCGTTCGCAGCTCCGCGATCTCCGCGAACGGATCGACGTCGGTGGCGGCGGAATCGAGCACGCGGATGAGGGGGAATGTTGGGAATTCGTTCAGGTCGGTCGGAATCTTTAGACGCCGGTTGACGCCGAATCCGCCGGCGATGCCGGTGATGAAGAAGGCGGGCACGCCGCCGATCGGCCCGTTGACACCGCCGATGAGGAAGAGCGAGAGGTATTGATCCTCCCCCTCCCCAACCTGCCCGAACCCGCCGTAGACGGTGAGCCCGTACGTGCCGAATCGGGCGAGCAGCATGCCGAGGTACTCGGTGCCGCCCTCGAGGGGCTCGAACTTGCGCAGTCCGCCGGCGAGAGTGAGCCCGCCCACATCGGCCGAGATCGCGAACCCTTCGACGTCCACCGCCCAGGAAGCCGGTGCGAACGGGCTGCCAGGCGCGTGATAGGTGAGGGAGAGATTGTCGACGGCCGCCGCGAATCCGAACAACGAGACGGCTCCGTCGATGAGCACGCTGATGCGGGTGATCCCGCCGTCCGCGGTCGTGACATCCAGACCGACCTGTTCGAGATAAATCGGCCCGAACTCGCGCTGCACCGTGAGCCACCACGGTCCCGGTGCGGTGCCCGCTCGGACGTCGAACTCGAACGGCACGTCCGGCTTTTTCAGGATGCTGAGCGACGGGCTGAACGCGGGCTTCGGCGCATCTTCGCCTGCGCCACCCGACGGCATGACGCCTTCGGCGATCGGATTGGATCCCCCGCCGCCGCCCGCACCGCCGAGTGCCAGCCCGAGGCCTTCCAGAGCAACGCTCACTCCACCGCCGAGTTTCACTCCGTCGGCGGTGTCTTGGATGCTCCCGTAGGTGAGCAGTTGCACGGACTCGATGCGCAGGCCGGCATCCAGCAGCGGCCCGCTCACTCGGGAAAGCCGGATGCCGAGACCGCGCACCTCGATGCCGAGGGCGATCTCGACATCTGCTGCGCCGAGGGTGATCATCGGCACGCGGATCCCGGCTGGACCACCATCCTCATCGTCGATCCACGCGGCATCCGCGACCAGGCTCACGACGACGTCGTCGCCGCCCAGCGGCGTCTCGGCTGCGACATCGAGGCGGAGCCCGAGCAGCGTCCGCCCTGCGTCCGCCGGTTCCGCGAGGATGCCGACTCCGTAGCCGCCGCCGAGGGGCACTGCAGGCAGCGCGGGTGCGAGATTGGCGGCGAGCCGCCCGACACGCGCAAGGAGTGCGCCGGGCTCGTCGAGGTCATCGATGATGCCGAGATCGAGCCTGCCGCCGATGAGCACTACGCCCTCGATCACGTCGCGCAGGGGTGTGCCTGCAGGGGCGGGCATCGGCAGCGTGGTGTCGTCGAGGAAGTCGGAGACGTCCTCGAGAGAAAGGACTACGTCGGCGGCGAGCGAGAGCATGGTGCGCGCAAGCGCGGCTGCCACCGCCTCTGCCTCTTCGAGCACTCCGCCACTCGCGGCGAGGAGCGTGTCTGGATCGATCTCACCGATCTCAGCCACCAGCGCAAAGACGAATGCGGCAGTGCCCGTCCGCGTCAGCCGGGCGATGACCCGCGACTCATCGCTCGCGGCCAGGCCGACCTCGATCGCAGTGGCGGCGGGGGTCCACGAGAATCGGGCGAGCGGGGTGAGCATGACCGGCCCGATCGGAATCTGGGTGGGGCCGATCACCGCACTCACGCGCTGCACGCCGACCGGGGTGATCCTGGCGCCGCCGTGGATCGCACCGAGCACCGGGATGCTGTCGCAGGCAACGTCGATCGAGATCGCGCCTGCAGAGGTTTCCCATTCCAGCCGCACTCGGGCCTCGGCTGGTCCCGCTTCGATCGCGAGCACGCCACCGGTGACGGTGACCTCGAACAGGTCTCCGACGTCGAACAGCGCCTCCGCTGCGTCCCGCAGTAGGCCGAGCGACTCGCCCACCGCAGCGCCGAGCGCCGCCTGCAGTGCGGCGGTCGGGGCGGTCGCGAACGCCGCGAACCTTGTCGCATCGAACGTCGTGATCCCGCTGGTCGCTGTGGCGAGCCCGAGGGCGCGCCCCGCGGTCGCGACGACCCGCGCAGCAATCTCGAGGGCGTCATCCGGTACGCCAGCGGGGTCGTGAGACGCGAGGGCGTCGAGCAGACGCGGCAGGGCTGCGACGGCCGCCGTGGTGGCGAGGTCGACGGCGGAGCCGACACCGTGGCCGCCCGGGCACAGGGGGAAAGCGGCACCGCCGGCGCGACGAAGTGCGACCGCGAGGCCGATGGCGTCGCCGACACCGCCCGCCTGCGCACCCAGCGTCACATCGAGCGAGCCCTCGGCGGTGCCGACCGTGAGCGTCGCCTCCGGCACCACCACCCCATCTGCCCGGACGAGGGCCGCTCCGGTGAGACCAAGGACGAAGCCCGGCGCCGCTCCCGAGAAGCGTGCAGCGTCGACCTCGACGCCGACGCGGAGCGCTCCGTCGACGGTGCGCGCGGTGAGATCGAACCCGTCGACGAAGCTCAGCCGGCCTGGAGTCGTGGTGATACCGGCAAGGGATGCCGCGGCATCCAGCAACTGCGGGAGCGCAGCCGCCGCACCGCCGACCTGATCGCTCAGCCACCCTGCCGGATCCGCGATGAGCCCGCCCGGCCAGACGAGGCGGTCACCGTCGAGAAGCCCTACGGTGCCGAGCAGGCCGTCCACCAGCGCGCGCTCGGGCGAGCCGGAGCCGAGCGTTCCCCGCAGCGCGCGGGTGGCGACGGCCAGCGCCGCATCCCGCGCGAAGGTGAGCGCCAGCTCCCCGATCCGCAGCCCAGACGCGAGAGCCGCCTCCGGCGGCCACAGCGGGATCGCTTCGCCGAAGGCGTCGTATGCGAGGCCCGCAGACACCACGAGTTCGTCGCCGCCAGTGAGGCTCGCCTCGATCTTGAGGCCGCCCGTCCAGCCGAGTTCGAGGCCGAGCGAAACGCCGGCGCGCGATGCGGAGAGCTCCAGCGAGATGCGCGGAGCCGCCGCATCCGCAGACGCGACTTCGGCGTGCGCGCCTTCCGTATGCACAGTGAGCGTGCGGGCCGCGAGGTCGATGCTCGCCACTGCGGGGCCCACCTGCACTTCGACCGTGGAACCCGCGTCGGTCCGCGTATCGCCGATCGCGTCACGGAGGGCCGCGGCGAGCGCAGACGGCGCACTCGCGAGCGCCGTCTGCAGCACGGCACCAGGGTCGGACAGGAAGGTCGTGAGCGTGACCGCGTCGAACCCGCCGTCTGGGCCGATGAGTCCCAGTGTGCGCAGCAGATCCAGCAGTGCACGGGCGGCGGTGTCGACGACAGCGCCTGGAGCGCTGGCGGCAGACGAGGCGACTTCACCGGCAGCGCGGCGCAGCGCGGTCGCGAGCTCGCCGAGCAGCGCCCGCGCCTCCGGCAGCAGGGCACCGGTGTCGGAGAGATCGATGACCCAGCGAGCGCGGCGCACACCGAACACGAACGCGTCGTGCAGGATGAGTCGGCCGTTGCCGCGCGGTGCGGCTGCGGCGCTCCCGCCCACGGCCGGGAGCGGGATCTCCGCCTCGAGCGTGACCGCGCGCAGCCCGAACGGCCGTGGCACAGGCGCACGCCCCGGGTCCGGTCCCCCGATGAGCCAGCGTCCGTCCGCCCAGAGGCGAAGTCGCGGCGCGATGCGACGCGGGATGTCTCCGCCGGCGAGTGCCGCACTCGCGAAGGCTGCGAGATCGAGGTCCGTGTCGAGCTTCGCCCGCAGCCCGCCCGGCTGATCCCCCCACGCGAGCGGGATCCGCACGCCGAGTCGCGAGAGCGCGGCTTCCGCCGTAGCCGGTACCGCCCGCACAGCGCTACGTACATCGAGCGCGCGGCGCACGAGCGCCGTGATGGCCTCGCGCACCGCATCGGCGTCGATCCGGCCGACGATCGCGCGGACGTCCAGCCCTGCGGGAAGCGCACGCACCGGCGCCGACAGCTCTGTCAATGGATCGCCGCGCACGTCGCGGCCGAGGAGTGCGGCGACGAGGTCGCGTCCTCGCCTCACCGCGGCATCCGCCACCGCATCCAGGGGTTCCCCGTCATCGCCGAGGTCGGCGAGCGAGGCAAGCAGTCGGAGGCCCTGGGAAGCCGGCCCTGAGTCCAGGTCGCCGAGGGCGAGCGGGCTCCACGGTGTGCCGACGGTCAGCACTGCGGCAACGTCGCTGCCGGCGGCTGCGGCGACCGCAACGCGTCCGGCTGCGCCTCCTGCGACGATGACGACGGGGCCCCCACCGGACGAAAGCGCGGCGAGCGCAGGGGCGAGCCGCGCCACCTGCGCGTCGAATCCGGAGTCCGCCGTCACCACCGCGCCCTGGACACTGCTCGCTCCTTTGCCCGCAAGGCGCACCACGGTGATGCCGACGGGGGCGACGCCGGGCAGCGGGAAGGATGCCGCGGGCGCCCCGGCCGCAGTCAGGTCGACATCGAGTTCGATCGCGGCGTCGCCCCGCGCGGGCAACAGTGTGGGCTCACCCTCCGCTTCGACGCCGACCAGCACGAGGCGCGCCGGCGCCGAGCCGAGCACGCTGGCCACGGCGTCGCGCACTCCGGCGCCGTCCAGCGGCATCCCGTGCACGAGACCGTCGATGCGGGTGAGATCCAGCCCCGTCGGCAGCGCGGCCGTCGCGACGGCGACGACGCCGTCGGTGTCCGCCCAGCGCGCGACGAGCCCCTCAATCATGTCCGGACCGAGCGAGCGCCCCGCGAGCAGGTCGGCGAGGACGTTGTCGATCCCGGCGTCGACAGCGAGCCCCTCCAGCAGCTCGGTCGACGAGGGCAGTGCGTCGCCGGGTGTCCAGCCGTTCAGGATGCCGGTGACGCGCGAGACGAGCCGCTGGGCGTCCTCCCCGGCGACGCCAGCGAGGAGCTCGATACCCGGCAGGACGAATCGCAGCGGATCGTCCGCGAGTCCCGCAGCGTCTGGAATGTCGAGGCCGACGAGCCTCGCCACGCGAGCGACCGCCCCGATGAGCCGATCAGGATCGGTGACCTCGCCCGCGGCGGGGTCGATGCCGAAGGCAGCAGCGCACCAGCGCCGCAGTTCCGTGGCGGGGTCGGCGACCAGCGCGGCGATCGACAGCGTCTCTCCGCCGGGCGCGCCCCCTCCGCCGGCGTCACCCCAGGCGACAAGGTCGCGCAGGGCGACGAGCGCATCGGAGCCCGCAGCCGTGAGAATCCCCGCACCGAGGTGCTCGACCGCGGTGGCGAGGGCGACAGATGCCGCATCGCCCCACGCGGCTGCGGCATCCACTGCCTGCTCGGCGAGAACGTGCGCGGCATCCATCGCCGCATCCGCAACGGCCTGCTCTGCGACCTCCGCGAGCGGGGTGGCTCCACCCGCGAGTACCCCTGCCGCGTGAAGGGTGTCCAGGTCGACAGTGACCGACCCGATGCGCAGTTCCGCCTCCCGCAGCCAGGGTGTGACGGCAGGATCCGCCCCTGGACGCCAGCGGACGCGGGCGCCGAGTCCCCGGGTGCGCACCGAGACCTGCTCGTCACCGAGCTCGATCGGAGATGCTCCGGACGGCACCACCGATACGGCGGCGGCGAGGTCGCCGAGCACGGATGCCGACGGATGCGACGGATCCAGGTCCGCACGCAGCAGAGCCACCCGCGCGTCGAAGGCGAAATCGATCGATGGTTGCAGCTCCTGGTCGACATGAGCCGAGAGCGCGACGGCGATGCGGGTTCCGACGCGGACGAGCTCCAGCACGAGGCCGGGCACGAGCATGAGTCGATAGGGGTCTTTGGGGGTTCCGGTGCCTTCGACAGGCAGTGCACGGCCCGCGTCGGAGGCGAACGCGTCGCGCAGCTGCTCGAGCACGCCCCGCACGATGACCGGTGTCTCGTCGAACAGTTCCAGCCACCGGTCCCTGATGGCGCCGATCGGATCGGACAGCAACCGCACCGGGTCGATCTGCGGTGTCGTACCGCCGTCCAGCCCGACGAGTCGGCCGAGCACGCCGCCCACGTCACCGAGCTGGTCGAGCAGCACCTCCGCGGCGTCGCCGAGCACCGTGCCGCCTGCGGCCGCGAGCGCGTCGCCATTCGACAGATCGAGCACGTCGTAAGGCGTCGTCCCCACGACGGCGTTGCGGGCTGCGAGCACGAACTGCGGTGTGCGGTCTGCGGTGAGCGCAAAACCAGCGGTGATGCTGCCCACGCCGATCGACAACCCGCCGACGCTCTGGGTAGGAAGGAGCGGTCCGCCCTCCCCCGCGATTGTGGCGACGACGCGAAGGCTGGGCAGCGCGACGGCAGCCCCCGATGCCAGATCGAGCGAGATCGGTTCGACCTCGGCGGCGAGCTCGACACCGGCCGCTGCGGCCGCGACGATCGCGATCACCGGCGTCACCACGGGGAGTCCGGCGGCTCCGGGAGCAGTGCGCACGGCGACGCGCAGCCGGACCGTGCTCGTGAGGTCGACGTCGACCGCCGGTAGTCCATGGAGTGTCGACGATGTGCCGCCCAGCAGCGTCCGCAGATGCGCGAACCAGGCATCGCCGGAACCGCCAGACAGCGCGAGACCCCACCACCGTGCGAGCGCACCAGGGCCTTCCGCTACGAGTTGCGCAATCGGGAAATCGGGGACGCCGTCGGCTGCGACGAGACCGAACAGCCCGCCGAGCGCGCGCACCGGGTCACTCCCACCGAGCCCGTCCAGTTGCGCACTCACCAGCCCCATCACGAACTGCAGCAGCGAATCGCCATGATCCGCGAGAGAGTCGGGCGCGACGACCACGTCGACGGGTTCAGCGGCCCCCGGCATCCGCAGACCGCGCAGCGCCAGGTCGAGGTCGGGAAGCGCGCCGTCGGTGGGGATGCGCAGCGTCAGCTCGGCCGCCCCGAGGCTGAGCCCGCCGGGACCTGGGGCTGCTCCCGTCGGCAGGTCGATGCCGACGTCGAGGCGGATCACGCCGTGCTCGGTGCCGAGCAGGAGCGGCTCGGTGGACTCTGGCCCTCCGCCGGACGGGGGCTCTCCGGATGCCGCGAACAGCGGCACTTCCAAGTCCAGGCGTCCGCCGACCTCCGTCGCGGAACCTGCCAGCCGCACCCGCACGAGCAGCCCGATATCGAGGAGTTCTGCGCGCTCGGTGAGCGTGCCGAAGACCTTGACGACGCCGATATCTGCGATCGGCATCAGGGTGCGATCGCCCTCCGCCGTGGCATCCTCACCGCCGAGCAGAGTGTCGATCACCTCGATGAGCGCCGCGCGCTGCTCCGGGTCAGAGAGCATCGTCTTGAGGTGAGTGTCCGGCTGAGAGAACCAGCCCGGTTTCGTGACGCCGAGGGCTGTCGCAATCCCACCGATGTCGCCGAAGAGATCGCTCATCTGCGTGCCTGCGCCATGCCGAGGCCCATCCGGTCGAAGGTGTGGCGTGCTTGGACGCCGAGCGAGAAGCCACCCGAAGTGGCGAACCACCGGCTGGGCACGAGCGCGGCACCGTCCTCGTCGTGACCGAGAGTCGAGCCCATCGCTGCAGACACGTCGATCAGCGCCCGCCAGGCAAACGCAGTGAGGGCATCTGCCCAACGCTGGGTGACTACGTCAGGGCCGCGCGGCGGCGTCGCCGCGAGCATCGCCCCGGTCGGCCGCTCCACAGTGCCGACCACAAGGTCCACCCACACTCTCGCCCTGTGGCCGCCGCGCGCCGGCAGCTCGTCACACGCGACTTCGACGGAGACCGTGACGACGCCCTCTGCTGTGTCAACCCGCACGGTGTCAAGCAGTACGAGCAGCGCATCCGGCCCATCTCGCCACAGCACAGCGTGCGGGGCATCCTGCTCATCCCCGCGGAACCCGACTGAGCGCCAGGCGCTCTGCGCCGCAGCCGCCTGGATAAGCGCGGACATGCGCTTCTTCTCCAGCGGCACCGGTGCCGATTCCTCGCCCGGAGCGAGCGGGGTGGGAAGGACGTCTGGGCAATGCGTGCGCAGATACTCGACCGCTTCACGGCATCCACGCGAAAGCGGGCCGTCGTCTAGCTCGGGCGGTGCGTGGTATCGGTGAGTGCACTGCGGCAGATCCGCCAGACGCAGGCCCTTGCCCGCTTCCGCACGCAGGTATGCCGTGCCCCGTTCGTTGACCGCGACCAGCAGCGGCACATACAGGGGTGGTCCGGAATGCGTCAGCGGCGGCGGACCCTGCAGAACGAAACGCAGGCCGCTGCGCGCGAGTGCGACGGCCTCGGCCAGCGGCAGATGCCACTGCCGGCCCCGCGCATCGATTCCTCCGATGGAGTCGATCGCACGCCCGTCGTCGCTGCCGTCCGGCACCCTGCACCGGACGATCAGTGAAGTGGTTGTGACGCCGTCCCCCAGCCCCCCGGCGCCGAAATCATCACCCATGATGAGGTTCTTCTTTCGCGAGAACGACGCCAGGGTACACCCGGGCCGCCTCGCGCAACAGGGGAACGCGGAAACTCACCTACCGCGGGTTGTTACGCCTCGGCGAGTTTCACCTCCTGCGTCCTTCCCGGATGCGACGCCCGGCGTAACAGTGCGACATACTCTCAGGATCGACGCAGCAGCCCGGCGTGCGAAGGGTTCTGCTCGAACCATTCGGCCACGTACCAGCAGACCGGATCGACCCTGCGCTCCCCTCGACTCTCGATGTCGGCGACAGCCCCGGCGACCACACGTGCCGCATGCCCGTGCCCGCGGAAAGTCGGGATTGTGAAGGCTCTGGTGAGCGCGATCGTCTTCCCGTCGTCGCGATAGTCAAGAGCGCTGACGAGCACTCCATCGCGCATCAGCGTGTAGCGCGAAGCATCCTTCTCATCAGTGAGGATGAAGCCGTCGATGGTGCTCGAAATGGTCACATCTCCACGCTATATCTCAAAGTCACGCGGGGACTCGTTTTGACACGGTGTGACTTCGTCAGTAATAATCCACCCATGACCACCAACGCACGCCCTTTGTCCGCCCAGGAGGCGAACAGGACTGCCGGGATGATGATGCCCGGCTGCGTTGGCATGTGTTGCCGAATGTGTAGCTGACCCCAGCCGCCCCGCCCGGCTCGACGATTTTCGCGATCTGCGACGTCTGAGCCACCGAGCACCCACCTGCGTGCTCGCTCCCGGCCCTCCCGGTCATTCACGCAACACATTCGAGCCGTATCGGCTCACCCTTCGCAAGGACTCATCATCATGTCGAACTCTGCACTCCTCGAGCGTCCCGCCACCCGCACCTCTCACCTCCGTGCTGTTGCGCCCATCGCCGAGCAGCCTGCTCCCGCTCCCGTTGCCACCGCTGATCTTCCTGCTACCCGTTCTCCTCGCGGCTTCGCCCTGTACGTCGGCCTCGACGAGATCAAGGCCGCCGAAGCCGGCGTCAGCCTGCCGCTTCTCGTCGACGCACTCCGTCGCACACTCGCCGAACTCGCTCCCGGCGCTGAGACGCACGCCACCGTCGCTCTCGCACCGCACGGTTCGGGTGGTCGTGACCTTGACGTCGTCCGCCTCGCTCTGCAGGAGCCCGGTGCGATCGCTCGCACCAAGGCCGCAGAGGAAGAAGAGCAGGATGAGAACTACGGCGTCACCGTAGACATCTCCCGCAAGCGTGTTCTGATCGACGGCGATTCCGCTGCGTTCACCTACAAGGAGTTCGAACTGCTGCAGTACCTCGTACTTCGCGAGGGCCGCACGATCGAGCGCACCGAACTGGTGGGCGCACTCTGGCAGTCGCCGGATGACGAGACCCCCGGCGAGCGCACCATCGATGTGCACGTGCGTCGCCTGCGCGCCAAGCTCGGCCGCTACGAGGACATCGTGCGCACCGTGCGTGGCGTCGGCTACCGCTTCGACCGTCACGCCGACGTCGTCATCCGTTACGGCCACGGCACGCCTTCGCCTGACCGCTTCTGAGTTCAGCCAGCCGTGGGTTCTGTCGGACGTGCCGCGTAGGGTGTTCGCATGTCGATGACAGCGGATGCCGTGCCTGATGCACCGGCCCCCGCAACTCCGATCACGACGACGTACCACCCCGCACATCCACTGAACCTCTTCCGCACGGTCGGCGTGCTCATGCGCGGGCCGAGGGATCCGACGATGCTCGTCGATGGCGTGACACTGTGGCGCGCCAGCCGCACGCCCGAAGGCATCGCCACCCTGGCGCTGCGGCAAAGCGGCGAGGGCATCCATGCCACGGCGTGGGGCCCTGGCGCATCCTGGATGCTCGAACAGCTGCCCGTGCTCTGCGGCGCTGACGACGATGCGAGCGGATTCGACGTGTCAGGGCATCCGATTCTCGCCGACATCGCCCGTCGAACTATCAGCAGCCGCCTCACCCGCACCGACCTGGTCTTCGACGCGCTGGTGAGTGCCACGATCGAGCAGAAGGTCACCTCGCTGCAAGCCTTCGGTGCCTGGCGCGTGCTCATCACCCGCTTCGGCGAGCGCGCCCCTGGTCCGACGCCGCGACCGATGTTCGCACCGCCCACGATCGATGGGTGGCGCGGCATTCCTTCCTGGGCATGGCATCGCGCCGGTGTCGAACCGCCGCAGTCCCGCGCGATCGTCCGCGCGGCGGAGCGCGGGCAGCGCATCGCCGATGCTGTGATCGCAGCCGAGACCGGCGCCGACCGAGACCGGATCCTCACCAGCCTGCCCGGAATCGGCGCGTGGACAGCGGCCGAGACCCGCATCCGCGCGCTCGGCGACCCCGATGCGGTCAGCATCGGCGACTACCACCTCGCCCACGAGGTCGGCTTCGCGCTCACCGGTTCCCGCGTCGACGACGACGGGATGCTGGAGCTCCTCGCTCCCTGGGCAGGCCACCGTCAGCGTGTCATCCGCCTCATCCTCGCCGGCGGCCCCCGCGAGGCCCGGCGCGGGCCGCGCCTGGCGCCCGAGGACCATCGCACGCGCTGACCACTGGGCTGACCACTGGGCTGACCACTAGGCTGGCCGCATGGCAGCGACGAAGAAACAGCGGTGGACGTGGCTTGGTGGCACCATCGCCCTGATCGTACTCGGCGTGGTGATCGGACTCATCCTGCAGAACGTGTGGCTCGGTCTGCTGCTCGCTGGGATCGTCTCATTGGTCTGGCTGATTGCGGCCGAGTCGAAAAAGGGCGGCAACAGCGGCGTCAACGACGAGTCCCGCGGCATCGAGTTGTAGCGCTCAGTAATACACCGCAAGCCGCCCCCGCGGCCCGTCGATCACCTGCACCTCGGTGTCGAAGACGCTGCTGAGCACGGCATCCGTCATGATCTCGTCCGGCGTACCGAACTGCACGATCTTGCCTTCCTTCACCGCGCAGATGTGATCCGCATAGTGACCGGCGAAGTTGATGTCGTGCAGCACGATCACGATCGTGCGACCCAGCTCTGCGGCTGCGCGTTTGAGGTGCTGCATCATCTGCACCGAGTGCCGCATGTCGAGGTTGTTCAGCGGTTCGTCGAGCAAAACGTAGTCGGTGTCCTGAGCGAGCACCATCGCCACATACGCCCGCTGGCGCTGACCGCCTGACAGCTCGTCGAGATAGCGCGACTCCAGGTCGGAGAGACCGAGGAAGTCGATCGCCTCGCTGATGACTCGCTCGTCCTCCACGTTGAGGCGTCCCTTGGAGTGCGGGAAACGTCCGAATCCCACCAGTTGGCGCACCGTCAGCCGCGTGATGAAGTGGTTCTCCTGACGCAGCACCGAGACGATCTTGGCAAGGTCCTTCGATGGCGTGCTGACGACGTCGAATCCGCCGATCTCGATCGTGCCGGCATCCAGACCCAGAAGTCGACCGATCATGGTCAGCAGGGTCGACTTTCCCGCGCCGTTGGGTCCGACCAGCGCAGTCACTCCCCCGGCCGGAATCTGCAGGTTGACCGGCCCGATCGCGACTTCGTCGCTGTAGTCCTTGCGTACGTCGGTGAGGTTGATCACAGCCGACCCTTTCTGAGGATCACGATGAGGAAGAGAATGCCGCCGACGAACTCGATGATGATCGAGACAACGCCCTGCGCGTAGAAAAGGTTCTTCATGACGAACGTTGCGCCAGCAAGCACCACGAACCCGATCAGCACCGAAATCGGGAAGATGTAGCGGTGGTCGTAGGTGTCGGCGAACTGATACGCCAGTGTCGCCACGAGGAAACCGAGGAAGGTCATCGGCCCCACGAGCGCGGTCGACACCGCCATCAGGATCGATACCAGCAGCAGCGTCCGGATGAGTTCACGCCGATGATTCAGGCCCAGGTTCATCGCGATGTCTTTGCCGAGGGCGAGCAGGTTGAGCCGCCTGGCGTTCGTCCACAGCAGGATGCCCGCGACCAGGCACAGCGGGATCGCGATCGGCAACTGTTCGGGGTCGGCATTGGAGATGCTGCCGAACATCTGCGCGGTGAGCACGTCGAACTCACTCGGAGTGAGCAGACGCTGCATGAATGCCGACACCGATCCGAGACCGCCGCCGATGATGATGCCGACCAGCAGCATGACCTGCAGGTTCGCGTAGCGTCCCGACAGCAGCCAACCGTACAGCAGCACGGATAGTCCGACCATCAGGGCGATTTGCAGGACGAACTGCAGATTTCCCTGCAGCGCCACCAGCCCACTGATTCCGAGGAAGTACACCGCGGCGGTCTGCACTGCGATGAAGAGCGCCTCGAACCCCATCAGCGACGGAGTGATGATGCGATTCTCCGTGACAGTCTGAAAACTCACGGTGGCGATCGCCTGGCAGAAGGCGACGATGATCATCACCACAATGCTCGTGCCGCGCATCTGCGTGATGCGCCAGAACCCGTCTGTGCCGAAGGGCACCGGGTTGTCCCACACCAGGATGCCGATTCCGAACGCCACTGCCAGCACGATCAGGATGGTGAGAACCGTGAAGTACTTGCGCCGCGCGCGCCCATGCGGAAGCGGTCCTGCACGGCGCTCGGCGGGAGGACGATGCAGCGGCGTGGTGCCACGCAGAGCCCTAAGCACGACGACGCTGCTTCAGCAGGAGCGCGATGAATACGACCGATCCGACGACGCCGAGGATGAGCGAGACCGGCACCTCGAACGGCATGATGATGGTACGGCCGATGATGTCGCACACCGTGACGATGGCGATGCCGAGCAGGCACACCCACGGCAGGTTGCTGCGCAGGTCGTCGCCCCTGACCATCGAGATGATGTTCGGCACGATGAGCCCGAGGAAGGGGAGGTTGCCGACGATCACGGTGACGACGCCGGTGGCGACGGCGATGAGTGCGGTGCCGAGGAGCACGACGCGGTTGTAGTTGACTCCGATGTTGGTGGAGATTTCCTCGCCGAGACCGGCGACGGTGAATCTGTCGGCGACGATGAAGATGACGACGCCGACGATCGCGACGATCCACAGGGCTTCATACTGTCCGCGCAGCACCGAGGTGAAGCTACCGGCGAACCAGATGCCGAGGCTCTGGAGCATGTCGGTTTGGAGGGCGATGAAGGTGGACACCGCCCCCACGACAGCTCCGAGCATGATGCCCACGATGGGGACGATCAGCGAAGAACGCAGCGACACTCGGCGCAGGAACAGGAAGAAGACCATGGTGCCGATGAACGCCGCGATGATGGCGCCGGTCATCTTGGGCACGATGCCAGCGGTCGGCGCGATGATCATCACGGCGAGCAGCCCGAGGCCTGCCCATTCGGTAGTTCCTGTGGTCGTCGGTTCGACGAAGCGGTTCTGTGTGAGCAGTTGCATCACCAGTCCGGACATGGCCATCGCTGCACCGGCGAGCATGAGCGCAGCCGTACGCGGAATCCGAGTAATGGCGAACATCTCGGCTCCGTCATCGGCACCGAAGATGTCATACACCCCGACGAACAGCGACGCGACCAGCAGCAGCGCAACGATCACAATGCCGATCAGGAGCGTGGGGTCGAATAATCTGCCGCGCGTGCGCGGCTGTGGGCTCAGTGTCGATCGCATCATGGTGTTTCAGTAGATTCTCTCGCATAAACGGGGGCCGCCATCGCCTCGACGGCCCCCATCATGCGTCGCGCTCAGCGTGCTTCGAGTGCGTCCGCGAAGTCGTTCAAGAACTCGGTGTACGTCTGGATGCCTTCGTTCGTGTACGTATCGGCGGGCATGTAGACGATGTTGCCCTCGGAGACAGCGGTGACCTTGGCCAGTGCCTCCGAGTTCTCGAGAATGTCGGCGGCAGGTGCGTAGTTGGGGTCATCGGCGCCGACGGCAGCGTCACGGTCCATCACCAGGATCCAATCGGGGTTGGAGTCGGCGATCGCCTCCACGGCGATATCGTCGCCCTGATGGTCATCGGTGGCATCGGTGACTTCGAGCGCAGGAGTCAGCGCGGCGAAGTCGAACACCGGGCCGAGGGTGCGTCCGACGGTGGGCGCGATGTAGCCGATTGCTCCTCCGGATGTGGTCACTGCCATGACGGTCTCGCTGTCGTCGTATGCGGCCTTGACCCGGTCGATCGCGGCATCGAGGGCGTCGTTGAGCTCAGTGGCTTCGGTCTGCTTGCCGAAGACCTCGCCGAGCACGGTGGTCTGACGCTTGAGTTCCTCGTCGAAAGGCTCACCCTCTCGAGGGTCAAGTTCGAGCACGGCCGCGTCCGGAGCAAGCGAGACGAAATCTTCGTGGAACTCGGCGAAGCGCTGGCCGTTGATGATGAGATCGGGCTCGACGGCGACGACCGCCTCGAGGTTCGGCTCACGGTGGCTACCCAGGTCGATGATCGAGGCATCCTCGGTGTACGAGATCGTGTTGGGCATCAGCGAAACGGCTGCGGCGGTCAGCTCGACGCCCCACGATTCGAGAGTCTCGAAGGTGCGGTTGTCCGTCGCGACGACGGAGGTCAGCGGAAGGTCGAGTGTGTGGGTGCCGTTGTTGTCTTCGACAGTGACCGAAACGGGCTCGTCTGACGACGTCGGCTTCTCAGGTTCCGCAGCCGGTGTCGATGCGCAGCCGGCGAGCGCGAGCGCAGAAATGAGGACGAAGGATGCTGCGGCGAGTGGACGTCGCGAAGACATAGGGCTCCTTTGAAGGGATGCGGGGAAGGCGGTAGAGCTAGGTAAGGCTTACCTCAGCTCGCTGTTATGTAGGCTAGCCTAACTTCATGACCGATCTGAAATCCGGCTTCTCGCTGGTGCGCCATCCGCTCGATCTCCAGTTCCGCACCGTGACGCTCACTGCACGCGAAATTCTCGCCGCGAACTACGTGCGCGTACGGCTCGAGGGCGATGACCTCCTGGGCTTCGATTCCCTCGGCAGTGACGACCACATGCGGTTGTTCTTCCCGGAGGAGACGCCGGAAACCGTGGAGGAGATGCGGGCCGCACCCAGCCGCGAGTACACGCCGCTGGTGTGGGGCGACAACTGGCTTGAGGTCGAGTTCGCCGTGCATGGCGACGAGGGCGTTGCTGCTGTCTGGGCAGCAGGCGCCCCGATCGGCGCGAAGATCGGCGTCGGTGGACCGCGAGGGTCTGCAGTGATCACCGGAACGCCCGGCTCATGGCTCCTGGTGGGCGACGAGACGGCAATCCCCGCGATCCGCCGATTCGCAGCGTTGATCGGCGACCAACCGGCACGCATCGTCATCGAAGTGCAGGGTGGCGACGGAGAGCTCGACATCGAGGCACCCGTCGACGTCGAATGGTTGCACCGCGGCGATGCCCTGGCGGGCTCCGCGCTGATCACTTTCCTGGAAGCGCTCACCGAAGCGGATGCCGTGGGCGCTGACCCGTTCGTGTTCATCGCGGCCGAGCAGGCCATCGTCAAGCCCGGCCGTGCACTGCTGAAGCGCTGGAGCGTCGACACCGCACAGGCGATAGTGAAGGGTTATTGGAAGCGCGACGAGGCCGAGTACCACGCCCCGCACTGATCCGCGCCGCTACCAGGGTTGGGGCATCCCACCGGTGGGCGATCGTGCAGATGATCCCCTTCTGACCGAAGCCCTGCGGCAACTTCGCGCCTACTTCGACGGCCGGCTGACGACGTTCGACATCCCTTTCAATCTCGGTCTGCAGACCGACACGACCCGCGCGGTCCTGACCGCTCTGGCAGAGACCGTCGAGCATGGGCAGTCGATCACCTACGGTGAGCTCGCGGCCCGGAGTGGCACCAGCATCCCCGCCCGTGGCGTCGGCGCCGTGATGGGAGCGAATCCGATCCCGATCATCGTCCCCTGCCATCGCGTCGTCGCCAGCGACGGACTGGGCGGATACTCGGGCGGCGACAGTGAACAGGGACTCGTGACGAAGCGCCGGCTGCTGGAGTTCGAAGGTGCCCTTCCGACCGCGTTGTTCTGAGCGAGACTGTACCCATGGCGACCTTCGATCACCTCGGCATCACCGTTGACGACGTCCCGCGCGCATCCGCGCAGTTCAATCCGGTGTTGGAAGCGCTCGGCTACACCCGCGCTCATGACGCGGAGGATCTGGCGTACTGGCAAAAGGAGGGCGAGCCCGAGCTTCTGTTATACCCGGCACGCGAGGAAGGAACCGGACCTCACCGGCACGGTCGCGTCGGCTGGCAGCACCTTGCCTACGCCGTCGATTCGCAGGCGGAGGTCGACCAGCTCCACGACATTGCGGTCGCCGCAGGGTGGGCCGAAGTGCGCAGGCCGAAGGAGTATCCGCGCTTCACAGACGGGTACTACGCCGCTTTCGTCGAGGACGCGAACGGCATCCGACTGGAGTTCATGCACAATCCGAAGGGCTGGGATTGACTACTGGGCGATCGCCTCTACCTCGTCGACCGCACGATCAGTGAACGCCTGCTTCGGCACGAACACCAGCAGCACCGCTGCCACAAGCGCTGTCACGCCGCAGACGATCCACACCGTCATGTAGCCCTCCAGCGACCCGGCCGTTCCTTCGGTCGCACCGGCCGTCGTGGCAACGCCGTGCATCAGCGCGATACCGAACACGCACGAGGCGATCGCCCCGCCGAGCGTCTTCACCGAGTTGGTGAGTCCGGTCGCGACGCCGGTCTGTGTCTCGGGAGCAGCGGATGCCGCGGCCGCCGGGAGAGCCGCGACGAGCGCCCCGGAACCGATGCCGACGATCACCATGTTCATGATCACCTGCGCGTAGGTGTCATGGAAAGGCAAGAACAGCAGGAACCCGACGCCCACCAGCAGCGCCGCCCCGATGAGGGTGCGCCTCGGCGTGATCAGGCGGGCGATCCGCGAGTAAAGCAGGGCACCGGTGATCATGCCGATGAGATAGATGCCGATGATCAGCGAGGTCGCGAACCCGGTCGTTCCCAGACCGTACCCGTAGACATCCGGATCGGTGCGCGCGAAGGTCGACAGCGGCGCTTGAGCCCCGAGCACGCTCACCCCGAACAGACCGGCCGTGAGGAAGACCGGGCCGAGCGCGGGAGATCGGAACATGCGCACGTCGATCAGCGGGTCGTCGTGACGCAGCTCCCACAGCACGAACGGCACGATGAGCAGGATTCCGAGAACGACGACGGCCCACGACCACGGATTGACCAGGCCGCCCTCCAAGCGCAGCAGGCTGAGCCCGCCGGTGAAGCAGATGAGAGCGATCGAGATGAGCACGAGACCGACCGTGTCGAGCACGCCGCCGTTGGATTCCGGCGACTCCTTCACACCGAACAGGATGACGAAGAAGCACACCACGACGAGCAGCGCCGGAATCAGCAGCACGATCGTGAGCGGCAGCACGTCGATGAGTGCGCCGCCGACGAGTGCGCCCGCAATGGCGCCGGTCTCGAGCGCTGCGACGAGCATTCCCGCAGCGCGAGCGGTGATGATCGAGCGACCTTGGATCCGCCGCGATCGCGACCAGATCAGCGCGATCTCCAACGGTAACCAGACGACGTAGAAGCCCATCAACGTCCACGCAACGAGGAACACCCAGAACGAGTCCGTGAACGGCAGCGCCAGCGCGGCCGCGGCCGTGAGGGCGGTGGAGATCAGCAGCATCCGCTTGTGGCCGACCATATCGCCGAGCTTGGCGAACGCAGGCACGACGAGGGCCGAAAGCATGAGTTGCGTGCCCTCGAACCAGTTCACATCCGCATCATGGATCTGCAAGTGACGGGCGATGTCAGAAAGCATCGGCGTGTAATACCCCTGCAGCACTCCGCTGGTGAACTCGACGAATGCAAGGAATCCGACGATCGAGGCGACAGCGCCCAGGCTGGCAGTACGTGACATCTTCGTCCTCAGTTCAGGTGTTCGAGCAACGCTCGGTGGAAGATCTCGCCGCGTTCCAGCGTGGAAATTTCGACACTCTCATCGACACCATGGATCGAGGCCCGCTGGGCGTTCGACATCTCCAGCGGCGCGAAGCGGTAGACGGCCGGCGAGTACCGGTGGAAGTGGCGTGAGTCGGTTGCCGCCATCATCACGTAGGGCACCGGTCGGACGCCGGGGAATGCCTGTTCCAGTGCCTCGCCGAGCAGAGCGAACTGCGCGTTGTTGGTGGGAGATTCCGGTGACGGCGCACTGCCCTCGAGCACATCGATGGAGACGAGCGGGTCGTTGATTCGCCTGCGCACGCGGACGACGGCATCCTCGACCGTCTCGCCGAGCGCGATACGCAGGTTGATGGTGGCGGATGCCTGTGAGGGGATGACGTTGGCCGCTGTCCCTCCGGACTGCATGGTCGCAGCGACTGTGGTGCGCACCATCGCGGCGGGTTCTCCGCCGAGCGCCGCGAACACGCGCGCTGTGAGGAAGGGCACGCCGGCCAGCACCTTCAGCAGCAGCCGCGATGGTCCGGATGCCTGTTCAGAGAACTGCGACAGCATCCGCGAGATCGCCTTCGGCGTGCGGGGTCGAAACGTTCCTGGATCGAGCCGGTTCACCGCACGGGCGATACGACGCACGGCAGTGAGCGTCGGCGGCGCTGAGGCGTGTCCGCCGTCACCGCGGGTGCTGAGCTTCAGCGTGAGCACGCCCTTCTCCCCGACACCGATCATCGCGGCACGGCCCTGTACGAACGCCAGCGGCGCATCCACCACGGCACCGCCCTCGTCGAGCACGAGCCACGGCACGATCCCACGGTCTTTTAGAACTCGGGCGATCTCCACGGCGGCCGCACCGAAGGTCTCCTCGTTTCCACCGAAGGAGAGGTACACGTCTCGTGCGGGGATGAAACCCGTGGCGAGCAGATTCTCGACGGCTTCGAGCATCACGATGAGCGGACCCTTGTCATCGAGCGCACCGCGCCCGTAGACGTGGCCGTCGGCGATGGTGCCAGAGAACGGTGGGTGCGTCCATGGGTCGCTCTCGTCGACCGGGACGACGTCATAGTGCGCCATCAGCACGAGCGGGCCGTCGGATGCGGCAGCTCGACCATTCCAGTGGAACAACAGTCCGAACTCAGTGTGACGCTCGAGTGGGAGGTGCGCGTGGACGAGCGGATACAGTTCTGCGATCAGCACGACGAAATCTTCGAAAGGCTCGATCCCGCGCTCTTCGAGCTCAGCAGACACCGTCGGCAGCTGAATCATCCGAGAGAGCCGGTCAGCGATGCCCGGCCGCGCTGTCACTGCAGTCATCGGGCCAGACTATCCGGTGAGTCGGCATCCTTCCGGTCGCAGTTTCTGTCGCTATGACGGCTGCCAGGCGACGGAAACTGCGACTGGAACGTCAGGACGCGTGCCAGAGTGTGAGTTTGTCTGGGTTGCGCATCAGATAGATCTCGGCGACGCGATCGGCCCTCACCGCGAGGGAGATGATCGTGTCGACCCTGCCATCGATGCTCGCGAGGAACGCCACACCATCCGGCATCAGTGTCGGAGCGAGCACCATGCCCGGGTTGAGGTGCGGCAGCCCGAGAAGAAATCGTGCCACCCGGTCGGCGCCGAACACGGGTCGGCGGGCCGCGGAAACTTTGCCCCCGCCGTCCGAGCGCAGCACCACGTCGGGGTCGAGCAGCGCGATCAGCGCCGAGAGCTCTCCAGTCGCAGCTGCCGCCGCGAAGGCCCGTGCGACCGCATCGTGCTGCTCACGAGACGCCGCCCCGACTCGGCGCTCCTGCACACGCCGACGGGCCTGTGAGGCGAGCTGCCGCGCGGAATCCGGCGTTCGGCCCACGGTTGCTGCGATTTCGGCGAACGGCATCCCGAACACGTCGTGAAGCACGAATGCGACGCGCTCGGCTGGGGTAAGTGATTCAAGAACGACGAGCAACGCCATGCTGACGGAGTCGTCGAGTGTCACGGCATCCAAAGGATCAACCGACCGTACAGACACAACGGACGATGACCAGGGAACCGGCTCGGGCAGCCACTCGCCGACGTAGCGCTCCCTCCTGGCGCGCGCGGATCCAAGCATGTCGAGACAGATGCGGCCTGCGACACGGGTGAGCCACGCCGCGGGGTTCACGATCACCGCACGTTCGGCAGCCGACATCCGGTACCAACGCACATATGTCTCCTGCACGGCGTCCTCGGCGTCGGCGACTGTTCCAAGCAGCCGGTAAGAGAGCGCGAGCAGGCCACGCCGTTCGTCTTCGAGCGCGTCGATTCCATCCATCACGTCACATCCTCCTCCACCTTCGACGATGCGGCGAGCCGAAATGTGAGGCGGAATCCTCACATTTCCCTGCGCTGCATCGTCGAAGAGGTATGAACATGATCATGCGCCGCATACTGCTGTGGGCGACCGCGGTCGTCGGAGGCTTCGTCGGACTGTGGGCAGCCGTCTGGCCGTCGAGCTTCTACGAGTCGTTCCCTGGCCTCGGCAGAGTCTGGATCGCGGTCGACGGACCCTTCAATGAGCACCTCATCCGCGACGTCGGCGCGCTGTATCTGGCGTTGGCTGCGGCCAGCATCGCAGCGGCGTTCACGCGTGGCCCCGAATCGGGTCGAGTCGTCGGCGTCGCGTGGACCGTTTTCGGGATCCCTCACCTGATCTACCACGCCGCCCAGTTCGGCGGGATGCCGATCATCGACGTGATCGGGAACATCATCGGCCTCGGCGGCAGTGTTCTGCTCGGACTTCTGCTCATGCTTCCTGGACCCCGTAGCCGCAGCCCCAGATCAGGGTCCATCATCGAAACGAAGGAGGACATCGCATGAAGATCGCAGTGGCTGGAGGAACAGGAGTCGTCGGCCGGCGAGCCGTCGATGCTGTGCAGGCCGCAGGCAATGAGGCAGTCGTGCTGAGCCGATCTCAGGGTGTGGATCTCATCACCGGCAAGGGGCTGGATGCCGCGCTCGCAGGCGTCGACGCCGTCATCGACACCGCCAACGTGTCGACACTGAAGGCGGATGCCGCGATCAAGTTCTTCACGACGGCATCCGGAAAGCTGGTGCGCGCGGCTGCGGATGCCGGAGCCCGCCATGTCGTGCTGCTGTCGATCGTGGGCATCGATCGGATGCCGCACGACTACTACGCCGGCAAGGTCGCCCAGGAGAAGGTGTACGAAGACTCTCCCGTGCCGTGGACGATCCTGCGTGCAACGCAGTTCCATGAGTTCGCCGCGCAGCTGTTCGCCCGGGGGAAAGTGGGGCCGCTCCACCTCGCCCCGCGCGCCCGTGTGCAGCCGATCGCTGCCCGCGAGGTGGGCGCGCATCTTGCCGACCTCGCCGCAGGAGATCCTCAGGAGCGCACGAGAGATCTTGCCGGTCCCCGCGAGGAGGCCCTCGACGCGATGATCAAGGCCTATGCGCGCGCCGAAGGACACCGCGGGTGGATCCCCTCCATCAATCTGCCGACGGCGCAGATGAAGGGGATGCGCGCCGGCTACGCGCTGCCCGGACCGGGCGCCGCGCTCGGCCGTCAGACATTCGCAGAGTGGCTCACCGCGCACTGACTCTTACTGCACATTTGTCTGTTCAACAGAGTTATCCACCGATTCCGCGTTGTCGACGATCCACTTGGCAGGATGGGTCGTGTCGATGACAATGAAAGGGTGGACGCGTTGAACGATGCACAGATATGGACGATGATCGGGGCCTTCATCGCCCTGATGTTCGGCATGCTCACTGTGGTGTCGACGCTGTTCATCCGCGTGGTCCGCACCGAGATCGGCGGCCTGCGCGCAGAGATGAACGCACGCTTCGACGCGATGAACGGCCGAATGGACGGACTCGACCGTGACGTGCAGGCGCTGGTGAAGCGCACCTTCGGTCTCGACCGCGAGTGATCCTCCTCCGCGGCTGAGCCCGGAAGCGGCGGGAGCGTGCGGGAGGCGGGAGGACAATAGACGCGTGAGTCTGTTCGCCTTCGCCCCATCCCATGGTCCTCGTTGGCAACTGGGATTGCAGGCGGCGATCGGGCTCACCGTACCGATCGTCGTGCTGACGCTGCTGGGTATGCCGACGCTGGGTTATGTCGCGGCATCCGGCGCATTCACCGTGCTTTTCGCTGGCGCCTCTCCCGTGGTCGAGCGCGCCAAAGTGCTGCCGCTTGTCGGCATCGGCCTCACTCTGAGCGCTACGGCCGGTGCCTTCTCCGCCGCGGAGCCGTGGCTGGTCAGCATCGGCATCGTGGCCATCGCGCTGATCAGCTCGGGACTCGCGTTCGGATTCCGACTCGGCCCGCCCGGCCCACTGTTCTTCGTGCTGATGTTCGGGCTGTCGGCCCAGGTCATCGCCCATTCCCCGGTCGCGCCGCTCGAGTACACCGCCGCCGTTGCTGGCGGTTGCCTGTTCGCGTATCTGGTCGCCGTGTCTCCACTGCTCGTCCCCCGCGTACGCGCCAGACGCGCGCGCCCTCTGCGCGAGTTGCTGCCCGGCCCGGCGCTCGACACCGATGCGAAGATGCTGCTTCTGCGCGTAGCCATCGTGTCCGTGCTCGGTGTACTGATCGGTTCCTTCGTTGATCCTGCTCGCAGCTACTGGATCGTCGGAGCCGCCATCGCCGTGATCGGATCAGCCGCCGCGCGCAAGGCGGCCTTCCAGCGCGGCATGCACCGGATGCTGGGCACAGTACTCGGCGTCGGCGTCTATGCGTTGCTGGTGCTGCTGCATCCTTCCGGGCTATGGATCGCGCTGCTGCTCGGCATCATGCAGTTCTCGGTCGAACTCGTCGTGGTTCGCCATTACGCACTCGCACTCATGATCATCACTCCGCTCGTGCTGCTGCTGACGGGAGCCGCCACGGGCCAGATCGGATCGATGGATGTCGCCCTTGAGCGCATCATCGACACGATCATCGGTGCGACGCTCGGCGCGGTGTCCGGTATCTTGCACGCGAAGCCGCTGCCGAAAAATCCGCCTTCCGACGTCAGCCAGTGATCAGCTTGCGCAGCATGCGCTCGAGCTCCCGGCGCTCCGCGGCGCTGAGCGGTGCGAGCAGCGACTCCTCCAGGGCGAGGTGCGTCGGGTAGATCTCATCGATCAGCGCTCGCCCTTCGTCCGCGAGCCCGACGACACGGCCCCGACCATCTTCGGCATGCGGATGCCGCGTAACCAGACCGGCCGCAGCCAGACGGTCGACACGCTTCGAGGTCGCACCGGCGGTCACCATCGTGTGCGCGGCGAGCTCTCCCTGCGGCAACGTGAAGGGATCTCCTGTGCGACGCAGCGCACAGAGCACGTCGAATTCCCCCTCGCCGAGGTCGTAGCGACGGTAGTTCTCGATCAACGCCTCGGTGAAGTCATCCGATACTCGCCGCATCCGCCCGATGACGGCCATAGGGCTTGGGTCGAGCTCCGGGCGCTCCCGACGCCACTGCTCCACGAACGTCGCTACGCGATCAATCTCTGACATAGGCGCCATCTTACTTTCCATGGAACGTATACTCGTTTCCATGGAAAATAATTCTCGGCGTCAACACAGCGTCTGGCGCACACTGCGCTGGCCGCTGATCGCCGCGATCGGACCGATCGTGTTCGGCTCGACCTACTGGGTCACGCACGAGTTCCTGCCGGCCGATTCGCCACTGTGGGGCTCGGCCATCCGCGCACTGCCGGCCGGACTCGTCTTGCTGCTCGTTGTGAGGAGGCTCCCCCGGGGCGCGTGGTGGTGGCGTTCGATCGTGCTCGGCACCCTGAATATGGGATTGTTCTTCTGCCTCGTCTACGTCGCCGCCCAGCTGTTGCCCTCCAGTGTCGCGGCATCCATCACCTCCGTCGCGCCGCTCATGATCGCGGGCTTCGCCTGGCTGATCCTGCACGAGCGCCCCACCGCGCGCGTACTGCTGGGCGCCGGTGTCGGCGCCGCAGGCGTGCTGCTCATCGTCGGCACCGCGACCGGGCGATTAGACGCCTGGGGCATCGCGGCATCGTTCGCATCGATGGCGATGTCGGCGCTCGGCGCGATCCTCATGAAACGGTGGAACGACGGCACGCCGGTGCTCACCGTCACCGCATGGCAGCTGATCGTCGGCGGCATCGAACTGACCGTCGCCGCCGCCCTGTTCGAGGGAGCCCCGCCCGCCGTCTCACCATCCGAGCTCATCGCATTCGGCTACGTCAGCCTGATCGCCACCGCTCTTGGCTTCTTCTGCTGGTTCAGCGGCTTCCGCCACCTGCCCGCCGGAGTCGTCGGTGTGATCGGGCTACTCAACCCTGTGACGGGCGTCGCACTCGGCGTCGCAATAAGCGGCGAGACGCTCAGCGCGTTGCAACTGCTGGGTATCGCTCTCGTGCTCGGCAGCATCGTGCTGGCCAACGTCCAGCGCAGGCAGCGTTCAGCGCATGCCGAGCTGGGACTCCATCACGACAGCGGCAGCACCGAGCAAAACCAGATCGGGATCGTTTGCGCCGACTTCGATCTTCAAGCCCTCGATGATCGCAGGGCGCAGCCGTAAGTGGATGCCGCTGACAACACCATCCGCGAACGGACCCTCGACGAGCGATGCAGGACCCACCACCACGATCACATTGATGTTCAGCATGATCACGATGGGAGCGAGCACCTCGCCGAGAATCCGCCCGGACGGTTCGAGAATCCCTTCGCCTTCTGCCTCGAGTCGGCGCGCCAGCTGCTGAGCGCCAACGATCATGTCGAGGCATCCGCGTCGTCCACACGGGCACATCTCGCTGTCGGCGACGACGGTGAGATGCGCGATCTCCCCCGCCGCGAACTGCTCGCCGAGCACGGGCTTGCCACCCTCGAGCACTGCAGCACCTACTCCGTTGTCGAGCGCGACGACGATCGCGTCGCGCCCTGAGCGATTGCGGAAGCGGCTGAGACCGAGCGCCAGAAGATTGACATCGTTGCCGACGACCGTGGGGATGCCGGTGCGTTCCTGCAACACGTCGGCGAGCGGCACATCGCGCCAACGCAGCCGATCGGCGACGTGAACCTGCCCGCGATCGTCCACGAGTCCGGGGGATGCCACTCCGATGCCGATGACCTGCGCCGTGGCGCGATCGAGCAGGAGGGTCGCGAGATCCACCGCGTGCTCCAGCGCGGCTTCGCCGCTGGCGTCTCCAATGCTGACCTGCACGCGGTCGACCACTGTCCCGTCCAAGTCGACCAGCGCGCCGATGAACATGTCGTCATGAGTGAGGTCGAGCACGATCGAGACGTTTCCGGCCGCGTCTATGGCCACGCGCGATGCAGGCTTTCCCACCTTCGCCTGTGCGAGAACCCCGAGGTCCTGTACCGTGCCGGCATCCACCAGAGTTGAGACGAGCCCGCCGACGGTAGGTAGCGACAGGCCACTGAGACGCGCAAGCTCGGGTCTGGTCTGCGGTCCGTTCGCGTAGAGCAGTCGGCGGATGACCGACAGATTGTGCTGTCTGGTGACCTGGATCGCCGCCCCGCCTGGGGCATGCGGCTCACGTCGCAGCGCACGCAACTCGGCCGGGGTCAGCGCCAGGATGCCGGTCGCCCCACGAGACGGCTCACCCTGTCGTGCCACGTCATCCTTCTCTCGCACGCTCACCGTACGATCGCGGACGTCAGCTCGTCGATCTCCTGCTGCCGTTCCATTTGATTCTGAACACGTCCGCTCACACCAGGACGCTCCTGCCACGGTAGCGGCCCTGACGCGCGCCGGTACTCCACGCCGCGCTCGTCCAGGCGGCGCAGGTGGGCGCCGAGTCGCTCGGCGAAATCATCGAAGTCGCCTCCGGGGCCGCTCCACAGCACCTCAGCCAAAGCGCATGCGCGCGGCCACAGCATGTAGTCGCGCGCGCGGGCGTCTTCCAAATGCTCGGCCCACAGGTTCGCCTGTGCGCCGCGCAGGAACGACGCCTGCTCAGGTGTCGCCCATGCAGGCACCGGGTCGAACCCGTAGACCTCGCGGAGCCCGACGACCACACCGACCGGGATCGGCTCGCGCGGATCGTCGGATTGACAGTAGTCGAAGTACAGCTGATTGTCGGGGCAGGCGATGACCGGGATGCCGCGGCGCAGTGCCTCACCAATCCCGGCTTCCCCTCGCCATCCGAGCACCGTGACATCTGAGGTGACCTCGTGCTCGAGCACCTCATCCCAGGCCAGCATCCGCCGACCCTTCTGCTGGATGTGCGTGCGCAACTGCTCGAGGAACCAGAACTGCAACTCCCGCGGACCCGTCAGACCACGTTCACGCGCCAACTGCTGCGAACGCGGGTCGACTTCCCACGGACCTGCAGGCACCTCGTCACCACCGAGACCGATGTCGACGGAGGGGAACAGTTCGAGCACCTCGTCGAGAACGGTGCGGAAGAAGTCGACCGTGGCGTTCTCGGCGTTGAGCGGGTACGCACTAACGCCCCAGCGCGGGTAGACCTCGACCCCCTGCAGCGCACCACCCGCGCCGGGAACACCCAGTTCGGGATACGCCGAGATGGCGGCCTGCGAGTGCCCAGGCAGATCGATCTCGGGAACGACCTCGACACCACGGCCCGCGGCATACGCGACGATCTCGCGGATGTCATCCTGCGTATAGAAGCCACCGTGCGGACGCGTGATCTCAGGAGCGGTCGCATCATCGGCGCCGACCTGCGTGCGATCACGCCAGGAGGCAGCTTCAGCCAGACGAGGGAAGGCGCGGATCTCAACCCGCCAGCCCTGATCGTCGGTGAGATGCAGGTGCAAACGGTTAAACTTGTGCATCGCGAGCAGATCGACGATGCGCAGCACCTCGCGCGCCGGCAGGAAATGCCGGGCCACGTCGATCATGACCCCACGCCATTCGAATGCCGGCTCATCTTCGATGAGACAGGCCGGGATCTCGATGGTGCGAGGCAGAGCGGATGCCGCCCGCCAGATTCCTTCGCCCATGAGTTGCAGCAACGTAGCGACCGCATGACCGAATCCGCTGGCACTTGCCGCTGCGATCGTGACGGCGAGCGGTGTCACGTCGATCGAATACGCCTCGGATGCCAGCTCAGCGTCTTCCACGAAGCGGATGCCAGCACCATCGCACTCCGATTTGTCCACGCGAATGCGGGCGCCGGCCCAGAGCCGTTCAGCGAGCAGTGCGACAGCATCCGCGGCATCCGGGGCCTGCACGACCTCGATGGACTCCGTCATTGTGAACGCGCCATCGGCCGTCTCGTAGAGACGAGGACGCGGGATGAGAGTGTGCGCGCGCATCAACCCTTCACCGCCACTCGCATGATCTCTCGCATCTGAACTCCTCTGTGAGCCACTAGGTAGACCATCGTGAGTAGACCCGGATGGTTAATTAATAATCCACACTTATTAATTAAACCGCAAGACCTTCGACGGAATTTGATTACCCGAGTGTGCGTTGGGGTGGAGTAAGGGAGGTTGCTCTGTGGAGTTGACACTGGTGACATCCGCATTCTGTGGCGCATGCTCACGAACGCGCGCGGTGCTCGCCGATGCGGTGCGGTTCCTCCCCGATGCGACGATCACCGAAATCGATGTGGCTCAGGATCCGGATGCCGCTGAGGCGCTCTACATCCGCGCCACACCCACCGTGATCGTGCGCAATGCCGCCGGCATTCAGGTATTCCGCGCCGAGGGAGTACCAACGGTGCCGCAGGTGCTGGCCGCGGCGGTGAAGGCGCTACCCGCGGGTTAGGCCGCGCCTGATCTTCCGCACATCACACGATCTTCTCGAGTTCTCCACGGATCGCGTCATCTGCGACCAACACGCCCCACCCGCGCGTCCACCGCCTTGTGTAATGAAGCGATGAAAACGCGAGCGCACGTCATGGGTGCTGTTCTCCAAGAGCATCGACACCCCGTACGCGTACCACGAGGCCTGAAACTTCAACTCAACGAACTGGAGACGGCCACACGCCTCGCGTCCGTCGGAATGAAGGTTGAGTTCCTGCCTCTCAGACACGGTGATCGAGTGAAGAACCTGGACATCCTGATGAACGGGCAGACGTGGGAGATCAAGACTCCCAGAGGATCGGGTCGGAGAACGATTTCAAATCAGTTCTGCCGGGCAAAGGAACAGGGTGCTGAACGCCTTGTTCTCGATACTTCTCGGACTGAGCTCGGTGACGCAGTCATCTACAGTGAGGCGTTGCGACGATTTGAGCACAGCACTTGGTTGACTTCCTTGATTCTCACGCTCAAGAGCGGAGCCGTGGTGTTCGTCGAGAAGGCTTGATAGAATGACTTCGAAGGCGGCAGGCAGTTCGGACGGACAGCCCAGCCGCCTTCGTCGTGCGTGGTAGCACCTGTTTCGTGGCGCGCCGGCCGAGCAGGCGGCGCGGTTCACCCAACCAGGCTCATCGTCGTCGGGTCACGGTCGACGAGCTCACCGGCCGTTCGCACGATCACTCGCCGCATCGCCGCCGCCGCACGAGTGGGATTGACGTCAGAGCGGTGAGCGAGGCCGATCGTACGGGCAAGACGTGGGTCACGCAGGCGCGCGGACCGCAGCGTCGGTCGGTCAAGCAACACCATCGCCGGCACCACCGCGACGCCGAGTCCTCGCTCGACGAACCGCAGCACTGCATCCATCTCGGCACCCTCGACAACCGGCGTCGGCGCGAGGCCGGCTGCACGGAAGGCAGCATCCGTCGTCGCCCGAAGGTCGTAGCTCTCCGCGAAGAACACGAGCGGCAGACGAGAGAGGCCGACAAGATCGATACCCTCGTCGGTGGCGACAGGCGCGTGCGCCGCGGACGATACGACCACCAACTCCTCGGTCAGCAACGGCGTGCGCACCAGCGCAGATCCCGTGACCGGCAGCGCATCCGACAGCGTGATGAGCGCCATGTCAACGGCGCCGGCCGCAAGTTGCTCGATCAATACGTTCGAGCCAGCCTCGGTGAGCAGCAGCTCCACACCGGGATGCGCAACATGGAACGCCCCCATCGCCTCGGCGACAAGACTGATGCACAGGGTCGGCGTGGCACCGAGACGCACACGCCCCCGCTGCAGACCCGCCAGCTCTGCCATCTCGGAACGGATGGCATCAGCATCCGCCAGCATGCGCCGTGCACGCGGCAGAAGCGTCTGGCCCGCGTCGGTGAGTGAAATGTTCCCGCGAGCGCGATGGAACAGTTCGGCACCCAACTCCTGCTCCAACGTCGAGATCTGGCGACTCAGCGAAGGCTGGGCAAGGTGCAGATTCTCGGATGCACGAGTGAAGTGTCCAATGTCGGCGATCTCGACGAAGCCTCTCAACTGCTCCAGATTCATGTCCAGAGTCTATCGAGATGATATGAACAATGCACTGGAGTTATCGGACGTGCGTTCTTAGCATGGAAGCATGAGCGCTCGTGAACGACAGATCTCCACCACCGTCCTGGTCATCGGAACCGGAGGGTCCGGCCTCCGCGCTGCCATAGAGGTCGCTGAACGCGGTGTCGACGTGCTGGCGGTCGGAAAACGGCACCGCGATGACGCGCACACCTCGCTCGCCGCTGGTGGCATCAACGCGGCTCTCGGCACGATGGATGCCGACGACAGCTGGCAGCAGCACGCCGCCGACACGATCAAGGAGAGCTATCTCCTCGCCAATCCGCACACGGTCGAGGTCGTCACGCAGGGTGCGGAGCGCGGCATCCGTGATCTGGAGCGCTGGGGCATGGACTTCGCCCGTGAAGACGACGGCCGCATCTCGCAGCGTTTCTTCGGGGCGCACACGTTCCGCCGCACCGCATTCGCCGGCGATTACACGGGGCTGGAGATCCAGCGCACGCTGGTGCGCCGAGCCGAGCAGCTCGATGTGCCGATCCTCGATGGCGTCTACATCACGCGCATTCTCGTCAAGGACAACGTCGTGTTCGGCGCCTACGGATTCGATCAGTCCGACGGCACGCGCTATCTGATCCATGCGGATGCTGTAATCCTCGCTGCCGGCGGACATACCCGCATCTGGCGCCGCACCTCGTCGCGTCGTGACGAGAACACCGGCGATGCGTTCCGGCTCGCCGTCGACGCGGGGGCGCGGCTGCGCGACCCCGAACTCGTACAGTTCCACCCCTCCGGCATCATCGAGCCGGAGAACGCCGCGGGCACCCTGATTTCCGAGGCCGCGCGCGGTGAAGGCGGCATCCTCCGCAATGCACTCGGTGAGCGCTTCATGTCGAAGTACGACCCGGAGCGGATGGAACTGTCCACCCGCGACCGTGTCGCGTTGGCCGCGTACACCGAGATCGCGGAGGGCCGCGGCACGGAGAACGGCGGCGTCTGGCTCGACGTGTCGCATCTGCCTCGCGAGACGATCATGACCCGCCTCCCCCGCGTCTTCCAGACGATGATGGAGCTGCAGATGCTGGATATCACCACCGACCCGATCGAGATCGCTCCGACCGCGCACTATTCGATGGGTGGCGTGTGGGTGCGTCCGGAAGACCACGGCACCGACGTCGACGGGCTCTATGCGATCGGCGAGGCATCGAGCGGATTGCACGGCGCGAACCGTCTCGGCGGGAACTCCCTGATCGAGCTGCTCGTGTACGGGCGGCTGGTCGGTCAGGCCGCGATCGCACACGCTTCGGCGCTGGATGCACAACGGCGCTCCCCCGCGGCCGTCGCGCAGGCTCGCGCCGAGATCGATGACCTGCTCGCGGCCGATGGGCCAGAGAACGTGCGGGCGCTGCAGCGCGGCATCCGCAACACGATGACAGCGCACGCGGGCGTGGTGCGTTCTGAAGAGGGGCTGTTGGCGGGCCTTGCTGAGCTCACCCGCATCGAGGCTCGGATGCAGGACGTCGGTATCCACCCCGACATCGCCGGTTTTCAGGATCTCGCGCACGCCTTCGACCTCAAGGGCTCGGCTCTGGCCGCACGGGCGACTCTGGAAGCAGCACTAGAGAGGCGCGAGACCCGCGGATGCCACAATCGCAGCGACTTCCCAGAGACGGATCCGGCGCTGCAAGTGAACCTCGTCTGGTCACCGATCACCGGCGTCACGCGTGAGCAGATCCCGCCCGTGCCCGCCGAGATCCAGGCTCTCATCCGCGATGTCTCATCCGAGGGCAAACTCGTGGAGTGAGTGCGTCGAACGTCACTGACGGTCCTCTGGCAGCACGCCGAGGAGCGATGCGGCAACGAGCGCCTCTGCCCGGGAATGGACTCCGAGCTTTCGATACACCGACCCGAGGTGCACCTTCACCGTATTGAGGGAGAGATGAAGCTGCTGCGCGATGTCCGCCCGCGCGGTGTGATCGCACAGCGCGCGCAGAACGGCGAGTTCCTGACGTGTGAGCAGCGACCGCCGGACACCCCAAGCGTCATCCGCCTGCACACAGGTCGGCAGCTTGTCCAGCACGGCATGAAGCGCGTGCTGCGCGGTGACCCCGATCCCCGAGTCGGAGATGAGAGCTTCGCGTTCGGATTCGGCGAGGAAGACGAGCGGGAAGTGCAGCCCATGAATCTCGCAGAGGACATGTAGCTTCGCCCGCGCGGAGGAGAAGTCGATGGAGTAGTCGCTGTATCTCGCGACGAGCAAGGATGCGATGGTCGCGAAGCTCTGCTCGAGCGGCGTCTGCGCGGTCAGTCCGGCCGAGACAACCTTCGCCACCGCCCGTTCCGCGTTCCCCTCCCGCGTGGCGATCAAGGCTTCCAGTGCCGCGTGCGCGGCGCCCTCCGCGGCAGACACTCGCCCGGGGATCTCCTGGCGAGGATGGGTTCCGGCTGCCTGCAACATCAGTCGCAGACGACGAAGCCGCTCTCTGATCCACGGGTGCGTCGTGTCGGCGAGTCGTTCACGCACCCGCTCGTTGAACCACGTCAGTGCCGCTGAGGCATCGCCCCGAATCAGCTCTGCACAAACCTGCGCGAAAACGACGACATCCCAATGCTCCGTTTCCGATTCGAACTGGATGAAGCGCGCGAGAACGGACTCAAGACGAGGAAGATCCGCACGATTGATTGCGATCAGCATCTCTGCCAGGTCGAAATAGGTCCTGGTGTACCCCGTGCGCCACGCTGATGGCCAGTCGTCTTCCGTAACCTGCTCCAGCCACCGCTCTGCCTCCCGAGTCGCCCCGCCGTCGGCGGCGATGAAAGCGAGAACTGACGCGGACGAATTCCTGCGATGCCCCAGGCCATTCTCTTCGCAGTACTCGAAGAGAAGCCGGTAGAGGTCACCGGCTTCTTCGCTCTCACCGGCGTAGAGGAGACTAACGCCGACCTGATGCACAACCGTCACGAAGATCTGGTTGAGTGAGACATCGACGTCACCGTTGACAATGAGCTTCGCCGCTTTCCGATACGCGCTCCTCGCCTTCGAGCGACTTGCACTGGCCCGCCCGGCCCTACGCAGGACATAGGCCTGCATTCCCATGAGGATCATCCGCTCTGTCCGCGGTAGCGTTCGTCCGCCGACGTTTCCGCGTGTTCCTGCTACACGAAACTGCGTGATCGCGCGCTCTGCACCATCGGGCTGGAGGGCGAGCTGCACGCCAATCCACAGCGCCAGCATCGGGTGGGCCAGCTGCTCGGATCGAGGCAGACGCCTGATCAGGTCCGTCGTCACCTCGCTCGCATCCGGAGTGAACGGAAAGGTGCGAAGGCCGGCAGCGGCGATGAGGTCGATGTCGCCGCTGCGTACGGCAAACGCCAGCGCAGAGGGCGGTTCGAATCGCTCTTCGAGGAGCCAGCGCGCAATTATCGCGGCTGTTGAATGCTTGCGGCGGTCGTCAGATGAGCTCTCAGCCGCAGACTGCGACCATTCACGCACGACGTCACTGTAGTGAAACGTGCGCTTCCCATCGGGCGCGGCACGCCATGCTCCGATTCCCTGCTGCGCCATCAGATCAAGCTGAGCGACAACGTCGTCCTGGCCTGTCAGCGCTTTCGCGAGTCGAATGTCAAGGTAGGGCGCGTCGCTCGTTGCGCGGATGAATGTCTGTGCGGCGTCGAAGGCGGCGATCTGCCACAAACCTGCGTACGCACCGTTACACGGCGGTTGCGCCGGACGACTGCTCACTGACGCATCGCTCGAGACGGGGCTGATCTCCGCCGAGGTTTGAGGCCTGATGAGGATGCCTCTCACATGCGTCGTTCGGGAGAGCAGAGCGACGAAATCAGTTTCCAGTTCCGCGACGAGATCAGGCTCCACAGCGCTGGCATCGACGACGATGACGAAGTGATCCACATCCTGCGCGATCCTCGCCAGACCCTCCGCAGCCGCGTGCCCCGACTCGTTGGCCGCCTGAAGTTCGCGGTGAAGCCTGGCATCGTCGATTTGCCCCTGCGAGTGCAGATAACTGATGCCACGACGCCACAACACACCGGCACTCGCGATCGGCTCCCCTGACGGCAACCGCGCGTCCAGCCAGGCGATGGTGTTCATTGTTGCGACCGCGGATTGCCGGGTCCACGCACGAACACCGTCATTGTCATCGGCTGCCAGGTCGGCGTCGACGACGATGAATCGCTCTGAGCTGTACAACAGATCCCTCCCTCTGATACCCCGACCGTATCGACCCCGCGTGATCATCAGCAAATCGCGCAGAAAGGCCAGCGTGCGGGTGCAGCGCTGGCCTTTCTGTAGCCGTACCGATGAGAGACCCGGGGAGGATTCCACTCATCGGTCGGACACTTGAGAGGCCCCTAGCCGACGGTCTCCAGCTGGCGGCGCCGGGAGTAGAACCAGATCCCGAGAGCCACGAGCACAAGACCCGCTGTACCACCGATGCCCCATGCCGCGCCACCGGTGATTGCAAGACCGGGGATGACATCGATGACCGTACGACAATCGGGATCTCCTGAATCCGGTGCGCAGTTGGCGCCCGACTCCGGTGCCGTCACGACGACGTTGGTGATCTCTCCGACATGCGTCGCCGTCACCGAATAGGTCACCGACACACTCTCGCCCGAGGCAAGCGCGCCTTCCCAACTCAGAATCGGAGCGTCATACTCTGCCCCGTGAGTGGCGTCGTTGTTGTACGTGCCAAGCGAGAGTGCCGAGCTGAGGTCGTCGCTGAACGCCGCAGGACGCGCATCCGTGTAGTCGACCTGACCGATGTTGGTCACCCTGATCGTGTACGTCACGGTGCCTCCGACAGCGACTGTTTCCGAGGAGACCTGCTTGTCCACCTGGAAGGCGGCGATGGGTGTCTCCACCGCGCAGTCCGCCGCAGTGTCGCAGGTTCCCGCAGGGCCGTCGGGGATCACCGAGTTGCGCAGCATCCCATCACCCGTCGCCAGTTGCGCGACGGTGACCGAATAGGTGACGACAACGGACTCGCCCACCGCCAACGGCCCAGACCAGGTCAGCTCACTGCCTGCCACTGCGCCGCCGGCCGAAACGTCGCCGTTGTAGGCGGCGTCATCGAGAACCTCGGAAAGGTCATCGATGAAGGATGCCGGGGCGTCCTCGGTGTAGGCAACCTGACCGGTGTTGGTGACCGTGACGCTGTATGTGACGACGCCGCCGAGGACGACATCTTCGACGTCGGCATCCTTCGCGACCATGTACGAGGCGATCGGCGTCTCGGTGACGCACTCCTCCTCAACGCACTCGCCGCCCGGTGCCGATGGCATAACGACGTTGCGCAGTGTGAAGTCGCCTTCGACAGGAACATGCACGGTGACCGAGTAGGTCACCTCGATGCTTTCGCCGACCGCGAGCGGACCGCTCCAGCTCAGCACGTCTCCGTCAACGTCGCCGCCGTCAGAGACGTCGTCGTTGTAGGTGGCGTCATCCAGCACACGCGACAGGTCGTCGGTGAAGGAGGCTGGCTCCTCCTCGGTGTACGCGACCTCTCCCGTGTTCGTGACAGTCACCGTGTAGGTGACAGTGTCGCCGGGCAGTGCGGTCGCCGCATCCGCGCTCTTCGAGATGGTGAAGGATGCCGCGGGCACGTTGGCCACACACGCCGGGTCAGTCGACTCGACGTCACAGTTGCCGCCGGATCCCGGAGGCGTGACGACGACGTTCTCGAGGCTGCCGTCGCCAGTTGCCGGTTCGTTGACGGTGACCGAGTAGGTGACCGTCACGCTGGTACCGATCGCCAGCGGCCCAGACCAGGAGAGCACGCCGTCGACGTACTCGACGCCTGTACCGCTGTCGCTTACGGCGTCACCGTTGTAGGTGGCGTCATCAAGCACCGCGGCGAGATCATCCGTGAAGGATGCCGGCATCGCGTCCGTGTAGTCGACCTGACCGGTATTGGTGATGACGATGGCGTACTCGACAACTTCGCCGGGCACGACCTCTGTCGACGCGGTCGTCTTCGCCAGGAGGTAGGAAGCCAACGGCGTCTGCGTTGTGCACACCGTGTCGCATCCACCACCGGGTGCGGTCGGAACGACAGCGTTGACGAGATCGAAGTCGCCAAGGATCGGGTCGTCGATGGTGACGGAGTACGTCACCATGACGCTCTCCCCTGCTGCCACAGCGCCCGACCAGGTGAGGGTGTTGCCGCTCACGGCACCGCCCTCGGATACGTCGCCGTTGTAGACCGCATCGTCGAGCACGCCCGAAAGGTCGTCCGAGAAGCTCGCCGGGTTGCTGTCGGTGTAATCGACGGCACCGGTGTTGGTGACCGTGATCGAGTAGGTGACGACACCGCCGGGCAACGACGTCGCCGCATCCACCTGCTTGTTCACCGTGTATGAGGCGACCGGTGTTTGCGTCACGCAGCCGTCCGTGGCGACACATGAGCCGCCGGGGCTGGTCGGAACGACCGCGTTATCGAGCATCTGGTCGCCGCTGATCGGGTCGTTCACTGTCACGGAGTACGTGACGGTGACGGTTTCGCCTACCACCAGCGCTCCGCTCCAGCTCAGCACGGCGCCCTCGACGGCAGCGCCTGAGGAGGCGTCATCGTTGTAGACCGCGTCGTCGAGCACGGCGGTGAGGTCATCCGTGAAGGATGCCGGCGCCGCGTCGGTGTAGTCGGCTTGGCCGGTGTTGGTGACCGTGACGGTGTACGTGACCTGGTCACCCGGCATCACGCTGGCGACATCGGCTGCCTTGTCTACCGAGTACGACAGCACGGGAGTGGATGCCACGCACTCGGCATCCGGATCGCACTTGCCGCCGGGGCCATCCGGGATGACCGCGTTGGTCAGCGTGCCATCGCCCGTTGCGGGGTCGTTGACGGTGACGGAGTACGTCACCGTAACGGTCTCATCAATCCCGACCGGCCCTGTCCAACTGAGCTCGGCGTCCACGACCGTGCCACCCGCGGTGACATCGCCGTTGTAGGTTGCGTCATCGATGACCGAGGAGAGATCGTCGGTGAATGTTGCCGGGTAGTCGGTGTCGTAGGCGACGCCGCCGATGTTCTCGACAGTGACCGTGTAGGTGACGACACCGCCGGGAACGACAGTGGCCGCGTCTGCGGTCTTCGAGACGAGGTACGCGGCGATCGGAGTCGTCGTCACGCATTCATCCACGATGCACTCCCCGCCAGGTGCCGTCGGCGTGACGACGTTGCGGAGTTGGAAGTCTCCGCTGATCGGGTCGTCCACGGTCACCGAGTAGGTGACCGTGATGCTCTCGCCGACAGCGAGAGCCCCGCTCCAGGCGAGCTGGTCGCCCGTGATGACACCGCCGGTGGAGACATCGTCGTTGTATGTGGCGTCGTCGAGCACACGTGCAAGGTCGTCGCTGAACGAGGCCGGAGCCGCGTTCGTGTAGTCGACCGAGCCGGTGTTCGTGACGATCACCGAGTAGGTCACGACGTCACCGGGAAGAGCGGAGGTGACATCCGTGCTCTTGGACAGGGAGAACCCTGCCGCGGGGATCTGCACAGTGCAGTCGGGGTCGGTCGATCCCTCGTCACAGTTTCCGCCAGTACCGGGCGGGGTGACGACGGTGTTCTCCAAGCGACTATCGCCCGATGCCGGGTCGTTGACTGTGACGGAGTACGTCACCGTCACGGATGCGCCGATCGCCAGCGGGCCGGTCCATTCGAGCACGCCGTCGACGTATTCGATACCCGCACCGCTGCCGCTGGCCGCGTCGTCGTTGTAGTTGGCGTCGTCGAGCACTGCGGCAAGATCATCCGTGAAGGATGCCGGATTGGCAGAGGTGTAATCGACCTGGCCGGTGTTGGTGATGACGATCTGGTACTCGACGACGTCCCCGGGTACGACCTCGGTGGAGGTAGAAGTTTTCTCTACCCGCAGCGCGGAAACCGGCGTCTCGGTCGTGCAGTTGACATCGCATTCTCCACCCGGTGCCGTGGGCACCACGGCGTTGACCAGCGTGAAGTCACCCGATACGGACGCGTCGACCGTGACGGAGTACGTCACCGTGACAGTGTCGCCCGCGGCAAGTGCGCCGGACCAGGTGAGTGTGTTGCCGGTGACCGCGCCACCGGTGGAGACGTCACCGTTGTAGACGGCATCGTCGAATACACCAGTGAGGTCGTCGGAGAAGCTCGCCGGGTTGGCAATCGTGTAATCGACATCGCTGGTGTTGGTGACGGCGACCGTGTAGTTCACGATGCCACCGGGCAGCACCGTGGCGACATCCGCTTCCTTGTTCACAGTGAAGGAGGCAACGGGTGTCTCGGTTTCACAGCTGTTCCCACTTGCACACGACCCGCCGGGTGACGGCGTCGAGACGGTGTTACGGAGCGCCTGGTCTCCGCTGATCGGATCGTTCACGGTCACCGAGTAGGTGATCGTCTGCGACTGACCTGCGGCCAGAGGGCCGGACCAGGACAGGACTGTCCCGGTGAGGGTGGCGCCCGAGGATGCGTCGTTGTTGTAGGTGGCGTCATCGAGCACGCCACCGAGCTCGTCCAGGAGTGCGGCGGGGGTTGCTGCCGTGTAGTCGGCCTGCCCGATGTTGGAGACGGTCACGCTGTAGGAGACAACGTCGCCCGGCATCGCCGAGCTGACGTCCACGTCCTTCTCGACGGTCAGCGCGAGCACTGGGGTCTCAGTGATGCACGTGTCTGCCGGCTCGCACTCGCCTGTCGGCGCAGTGGGGACGACCGCGTTCGTGAGCAGACCGTTCCCGCGCAGCGGCGAGTTGACGGTGACGGAATAGGTAACCAGCACGGTCTCGCCGACGGCGAGCGGTCCTGACCAGCTGAGCTGGTCTCCGGTGACGACGCCACCGGCGCTGACATCGTCGTTGTAGACGGCGTCATCGAGCACCGCTGCGAGGTCATCGGTGAAACTCGCGGGGCTGCCCGCGTCGAACGCCACGGCGCCGGTGTTGATGACCGTGACCGTGTACGCGAGCACATCGCCAGGGATGACCACACTCTTGTCGACCGACTTCGATACCGAATAGCTCTGAATCGGCGTGAGCGTACACAGTCCGTCTGCCGGGTCGCATCCCGGATCGGGGGCCTCACCCGGCGTCACGATGTAGTTCGCCGCGATGCTGTCACCACGGTCGGTGGGCGCGTTGACGGTCACGGTGTACGTGATCGTCGCGGTCGCGCCAGCCGCGAGAGTACCGCGGATAGCGATAATGTCCGCCGCCGGACCGGTGGCTGTGACAGATGCGGTGTCGGATGCCACGGGCGTTGTGATCGCGGCATCGTCGAGCACACCGGCGAGGTTGTCATCACGGTTGACATCGACCACGGTCGCGCCCGTGTTCGTCACGGTGATCGTGTACGCGAGCTCGGTGCCGGCCTGGACGGGGTTCTCTGACGCGACGACCGACTTGGCGTAGATGACTCCGGTGATCGGAGTCGTCGTGCAATTCGGTGCAGCAGGGTCGACCGGAGTGCATTCGCCGTCCGGCGGAGGTGTCCCACCCGGAGGCAGGAGGAAGTTCGTCGCGACGCTGTCGTTGCGGTCCGCATCGGGCAGAACGGCCACCGTGTAGGTGACGGTGTACTGCTCGCCAGCGGGCACCAATCCGGTGATCGTGATCTCATCGCCGTCGCGCGCGACGGTCAATCCGTCAGGCGATGTCGGCTCGATCGCGATCTCCGCGTCGTCGAGAACGTGCACGAGGTTGTCCACTGCGTTGGCCGTTGCCGGGGCTTCCCCTGTGTTGTTGAAGAACAGCGTGTAAGTGATGGTCGATCCCGCAACTACGGGATCCGACGACGGCGTCGCCTGCTTCCACTGCGTCAGATCAGAGCCAGGTATCTGCACAGTGTCGCAGCTCGGCTGGCCGGCAGCCGTCTCCGAGGCGGGAATGCACGCCCGGTTGTCGAGGAGCTGGTCGCCGGCACCCGTGTAGACGACCGAGTAGGTTACGGTGACCGACTCGCCGACACCGAGGGCGCCGGACCAGGAGAGCTTGGGCGTGACGTACGTCACGACCCCCGACGACAACATCCCGAAGACGAAGGTGGCGTCGTCGAGAACCTCAGTCAGATCATCGGTGAAGGTTGCCGGCGCTGCCGCGGTGAACACACCGGGGCCGACGTTGGTCACGACGACGGTATACTCGACGCTCTCCCCGACCGCGGGAAGGTCGGTGCGATCCGCGGTCTTCGTGATGGTGAGCTTGGGCAGCAGGAACTCGACTTCTGCACAGCTCTCCCCGGTCACCGGGTCACGACCGTCGACGGGCGGAGCACACGCCGGAGGAGTCGAGTCCGTCGGGACGTTGGGCTCCCACGCCACGTTGCGGACGTCGCCGTCGCCGCCCGCCACCATCGTGACGGTGTATTCCAGCTCGACCGTCGCGCCGGCGGCGAGTGCACCAGACCAACTGAGTGTCGGAGCGGTGTAGGACACCGTGCCTGGAAGCGTCGCGGAAGCATGAGCGTTGTAGGTCGCATCGTCGAGAACTGCCGAGAGGTCGTCGAACACGTAGGCAGGATCCGCGTCGGTGTAGTCCGCAGCGCCGACGTTGGTCGCCGTGACGATGTACGTCACAGTGTCTCCCACGCGCGTGTTCTCCGTGGCGTCAGACTGCTTGGTGATCTCGAGAATGCGAGGGCATACCTCCGCGGAATCGGAGTTGTTCGTCTCATCCGGGTCGAGCTCGTTGCCGAGCACCGTTGCCGTGTTGTTGAAGCAGTCCACCGCTGTCGCAGAGGAAGTACCCGTGATGATGATCTCTACGCTGTCCCCTGGGAGCAGGCGACCACCGGCGCAGCTCACCGTGTTGATGTCGGCGGTGCAGGTGGCGTCGTCGCTCGTGACGCTCACACCCGTCAAATCGGCAGGCACGACGTCGGAGAAGGACCAGCCACTTGATTCGCCGGGGCCGTTGTTCGTCACCGTGAGGGTGTAGGCCACTTCGCCACCGGGCGTGAACCTCGGCGGAGCAGACTTGTCCATCGCGAGATCCACCGGGTCGCCGGGGATCGCCGTGCCGTCATTACCCGAAGAGGGAGGACCGGCGGTCATCGAAATGACCTCAAATGTGGGCGTTGTGGAACTACCATTCGTAATGCGAAGCTGCGCAATGTTGCCGGTGCCGTTGTTGGAGAATCCGAGGTTCCCATTTCCGAACTTCCAGGCGGCGCCCCAGGCGCCACCCACCGCACCCGGAATCACTCCGGGGAAGTTCGTGAGGATACCGGTATTCGGATCAATTCGGGCGATCGTGCCGGCCGGCTGAGCGGCGTTGTAGTTGAAGGCCCAGAGGTATCCGTCGTGGACCTCGAAGTCTGCCAGCGTCCAGTTCGCGCCGGTGATCGTGGCACCAGCGGTGATCACTCCCGTAGTGGGATTCGCCCGGTACAGAACGGCCGACGTGCTCACCCCGCCGTTGGTCGAATAGAGGAGACCGTTTGCAGGGTTGAACGCGCCAGCCCACTGCGCCACCGGGTAGGTCGCCGAGCCGACTCGAGTCACGACGCCGCCCTGGCCAATGCGCACCAACGCGTTCCGCGGGATCCCGCCGATGGCGGTGATCACTGCGCCATAAACAAACTGATTAGCGGCGTTGTAGCTGATCGCGTTGTAATTGCCGCTGGCGATCGGACCGCCCTCGGGCGTGAATGCGTACGTGCCGTCTCCGGCGGTCTCCGAGCGGTACAACCCCGTTGGGCTGCCGGTCTGCGACTGAGCGACGAACACAGTGGGGCGCGCATCGTCGAAGGCTTCCCCTGGCGCGGCACTCGCGCTGGGTGCCGCGAGAGGTGACACGGCCGCGAACATTCCTAAGACGAGTGCAGAGGCCGCGAGCGCGGCGATATGACGCATCCGTTGCCCGAATCCGGACTCTTCGATCGCACGACCGCTGGCACGGTGTCTCTGCGCATTCCTCAGCACTATTGCCCCCTCGGCACTCAATCACCGACGTGCCGACGACGCACTTGCCACGAAGTCGGGCTTGCACGCGCAACGGCAACGCTGTGTGTCTCTGTCACTCTGCGGACCGGAATATCGCAGGCCGACTTGATTCCGAATATAGGGTTCGGCCGGTGCCCGATTCGACAGGGCCGGGACTTTGTCTCAAAGTTCGCCCTGGGCTAGCCCTCAGAGGTGAGTCGGCGCATGCCGGCCAGGGTCGCTGGGCCGCGCCGTAGCGGGAAGCATGGTTTCAGAGGCCCGGGCCTGACCTCAGCCCAGCTGCGTCCGAATCAGGCCCCACAAGAACAGCACGGTTGGCCAGAGCGTGACGAACAGCACGACCGCGGACATGAGGAAACCGATCAGGCTGAAGGTTGTGCCGCGAAGGTTCGGATCGGCGCGCAGCGCACGCCGCGCCTGAAGACTCGTGGAGATACCAGCGAGCGCACACGGAATGGCGACGTACCAGAGCCCCATCGGCACCAGCACCACAGCAGCAAGGGCGAGCATCAGACTCGCGATCGCCGGGCCGGTCATCGCACGCACTGGCGTCGGTTCCACCGTCACTACGCGCCTCCGGTCTCGTGTCGAGTTCCAGGAACGGTACCAGGTAATGAGGTCTTCCGCTGTCACGGCGCCCAGCCTTGAATCGGACGGGCTTCAGCGGGAGGGCGCTCGCCCGTTCCTCGCTCGATGATCCAGGTCGGAAGCGTGATCTGCTGCGTGAATCCGGAAGGATCTGCGATCCGCTCAAGCGCGAGGCGCGCCGCACGCCTGCCGAGCTCCAAAGGGTCGTACGAAATGACGGAGACGCCGAGAACGTCACCGGTATCGAAATCATCGAAGCCGATCAGGGCCGTGCGCTCACGATCGTCAATGTCGCGCAGCAACCGCAGTGCACCGATGGTCATGCGGTTGTTGCCGGCGATGATCGCGGTCGGCGGCTCAGCCGAAGTCATCAGTGCGCGCATCATCTCTGCCGAGTTGAGCGAGAGATCATCACGCAGCACTTCCCACCGCGATGTGTCGGTGATCCCGGCCTCCGCCATCGCTTGCCGGTAGCCGCCAATTCGCTCGATCTGCGTGTACACCGCGGCCGGGTTGCAGACATAGGCGATCCGTCGATGCCCCACCGCGATCAGACGCCTCGTCGCCTCGAGAACTGCGGCACGATTATCGAGGACGATCGAGTCCGCGGCAAGATTTCGCGCTGGTCGATCGATGGCGATGACTGGCGTGCCCAGCTGACGCTCACCCTCCAGATACGACTGGTCATCGCTGACCGGAACGAGCAGCAACGCACCAACCCGCTGCGCGAGCAGAGCGTCCGCCACCCGCGCTTCGCCGTCGTCGGTATCATCGGTGGACGCGACGACGAGGCCGTATCCGTGCTCGGAGAGTTCCTTCTCCAGGCCCGCCGCAACCTTGTAGTAGAACGGGTTGCTCAGCTCGCCGATGATGAAGCCCACGGTGCGGGTTCCGCCGCCTCGGCGCAGCCCCTGCGCCAGTGAATTCGGCCGAAAGCGGAGTCGCTTCGCGGCGGCGAGCACACGTTCCACCGTCTGCGGCGCGACGAGCTCGCGCTGTGCGAACACTCGCGACACCGTCTTCGAACTGACTCCTGCGAGTCGGGCGACATCGTCGAGCGTCGCGCGCTGATCAACCATTTTCGATCCTCCTGACCGAGCACTTTACACCGCGAACCGCGCTTATGTCGCCAATGACGACCATGGACATTTGAAGGACATTTCACGCCGATACTCGTCCAGGTTTGATTTTAAAACCCAGTTCAAAGTCATTATCTGTGATCGGACATCGAGCAGGACACGACAAGACAGCGCTGTCATTGGCCACTTGTGGGAGCGATCCCATGCGGGTTACTCTGACCGCGCGGGCTCCACGGTCGTAGCGCTTCTACATGTCGCACTGCGCGAGCACGTGATGGTTTCAATGGTGAACCTGACAAGGAGAAAAACATGGCACGGAAATCTCTCGTGGCCGTTGCGACGCTCGCGCTCGCTGGTGCTGCGCTGACTGGATGCTCAAGCGGCGGCGGCGCCACCGATGCATCCAACACGATCGACGGAGACGTCAAGGGCGACATCAAGGTCGTCACCTGGCGCACCGATCTGATCGAGAACGGAACGTTCGACGCGTACGCGGAGGAGTTCAACAAGACCTACCCCGACGTGAAGGTCACATTCGAGGGCATCACTGACTACTCCGGCGAGATGCTCACGCGCATGAGCACAAACAACTACGGCGACGTCATCGGCATCCCGGCAATCCAGCCCGACCAGTTCGATCAGTTCCTCGAGCCGCTCGGCGACACCGCGTCCTTCGCCGACAAGTACCGCTTCCTCCCCGCGGCCAGCTTTGATGGCACGCAGTACGGCATCGCCTTCGGTGGCAACGCGAACGGCGTCGTCTACAACAAGAAGGTGTTCGAGGAGGCTGGCATCACGGAACTGCCGACGGACGAGAAATCGTGGCTCGAGGCGCTACAGAAGGTCAAGGACAACACCGATGCGATCCCGATGTACACGAATTACAAGGACGGTTGGCCGCTGACCCAGAGCTTCAGTAACGTCGGCGGCATCACGAACAACCCGGACGCGGTGTCCGAGATGGCTGAGGACCCGGCACCGTGGACCGAGGGCTCCGACGTCTACGCAATCGACGGCCTGCTGTACGAATCCGTCGCCGCTGGGCTCACCGAGGAGGACCCACTCACGACCAACTGGGAGCAGTCCAAGGTCGATATCGGCACCGGCAAGATCGCGACGATGACTCTCGGCTCGTGGGCGATCTCTCAGCTGCAGGCCGCGGCTGAAGGCAACGGCGCCTCGGCTGACGACATCGGCTTCATGGCCTTCCCGTCAAACGTCGACGGTACCCAGTACGCGGTGATCGGCGGCGACTACAACCTCGCGGTGAGCAAGCACTCCAAGGCGAAGGCCGCATCCTGGGCATGGATCCAGTGGGTCGTGTCCGAGTCTGGCTACACCGAGTCAGAGGGCATGGTCTCGCCACTGAAGGACGCAGCGCTCCCCTCCACACTCTCCGACTTCGAAGCCGAGGGCGTCCAGCTCATCGAGACCAACCCCGCCCCCGCTGGCAAGGAAGGCCTGATCAACGAGGTCTCCGACGACGCGCAGATCGACCTGTACGGCCAGATCTACCGTCAGAAGCTCGTCGATGTCGCGCGCGGCGCGGCCGATGGCGATAAGGAGAGCTACTTCGCAGAACTGAACGAGCGCTGGGGCGCTTCGGTCGAGAAGCTCGCGGGTTGAGGCGAGCGGACTGAGACGAGAGGGCGGCGGAGACATGACCATCACAACTTCCGGGGCACCGGCGGGTTCATCCGCCGCCCTCTCGCAGGCCACGCAGGTGCGCCCGTCCGGCGGGAAGACCCGCCGGATCGGGCGCACCGGTTCCCTCCTGCAACGACTCACCCCCTGGTTCTTCCTGGCCGGGGCGGTGGGGCTGCTCCTGCTGTTCACGTATTGGCCGGCGCTGAACCTGATTTACTTCAGCCTCACCGACTGGGACGGCATCGACCTCGACAAGAACTTCGTGGGTCTGGACAACTTCGTCCAGGTATTCACCGATCCACGCATCTTCTCCGTGTTCGGCGTTAGCCTCTATTACTTCGTCGCGTCATTCGCGCAGATGGCGATCGCGCTCTACTTCGCGACGATCCTGAGTTTCTCGACGCGGTTTTCGAGCCTCTTCCGCGGCATCCTGTTCTTCCCCTACCTGATCAACGGCGTCGCCATCGGGTTCGTGTTCCTCTACCTCTTCCAGCCCGACGGAACGCTCGACACGGTGCTCAGCTGGTTCGGTCTCACCGATCCGCCGCTCTGGCTCGGTGATGCCGACGTCGTCAACATGTCCCTCGCTGGCACGTCAGTGTGGCGATACACCGGCATGAACTTCGTGCTCTTCCTCGGCGCGATCCAGTCGATCCCGCATGAGCTGTACGAGGCCGCCGACCTTGACGGTGCGAGCCGTTGGCAGCAGTTCTGGGCGATCATCTTCCCCGGCATCCGCCGTGTGGTTGGGCTGTGCTTCATCCTCGCGATCTCGGGCAGCCTTGCGGTGTTCGAGATCCCATTCATCATGACCGGTGGCGCAAACGGCTCCGCCACGTTCGTCATCCAAACGCTGCAAACGGCGTTCACGTTCCGGCAGGTCGGACTCGCATCCGCGATGGCCGTCGTGCTGCTGGTCATCGTGCTGGTGGTCACCTGGATCCAACGCAGAATCTTCCCCGACGAGAAGGTTGACCTGACATGACTTCCACCGAGTCGCTGCGCACAATGCCGTTGCGCACCACACCACCCAGGCAGATCCATGGGCGTTCGCACTGGGAGCGCCTCCGTAGCGGCAGCGCAACGTCGGCAAAGTATCTCAGCCTGATCATTGCGTCGGTCGTGACACTGTTGCCGCTATCGGTGCTGTTGTTCGCCAGCCTGAAGACGGCTCCCGAGTATGCGCAGACCGGGCCGTTCGACCCGCCGTCGAGCTGGCTCAACTTCGACAACTTTGTCACCGCGTTCACGAGCGGAAAGATGCTCGAGGGTTTCGTCAATACCGCGATCGTGCTCGGCGTCTCACTGGTGGGAACGATCTTCCTCGGAACCATGGCTGCGTACGCGCTGGACCGTTTCCAGTTCCGCGGCAAGAAGGTTGTCTTCGGCCTGTTCCTGGTCGCAACGTTGATCCCCAGCGTGACCAGTCAGGTGGCGACATTCCAGCTGATCAATGGGCTGGGTCTGTACGACACCAAGACCGCGCTGATCCTGCTGTTTATGGGCACCGACATTATCGCGATTTACCTCTTCATTCAGTTCATGCAGTCGATCCCGATCTCGCTCGACGAGGCGGCAATGATCGACGGCGCGAACCGTTGGACGATCTACTGGCGGATCATCCTGCCGCTGCTCAAGCCCGCAATCGCTACGGTCGTCATCATCAAGGGCATCGCGGTGTACAACGAGTTCTATACGCCGTTCCTCTATCTGCCATCGCAGGGCCTCATTTCTACGTCGCTGTTCCGGTTCAAGGGACCGTTCGGCGCCCAATGGGAAGTCATCGCCGCGGGCGCTGTGCTCGTAATCATCCCGACCCTCATCGCGTTCCTGCTGCTTCAGCGCTGGATCTACAAGGGTCTGACCGCAGGAGCCGTCAAGTGACACATCTCACCGCCCGCACGCTACACGACGGATGGACGGTGCGTGCCGCATCCGGTCCCGCACCCACCGAGGTCGCGTCCGCGCTCATCCCCGCGACTGTGCCTGGCACCGTGCACGTGGATTTGCTGGCCGCCGGCCTCATCCCCGACCCGTTCCACGGCGTCAACGAAGCACTCGTGGCGTGGATCGGTCTGGTCGACTGGACATACGAGACGACGTTCGAGTGGACGCCGGATGACAACGCACGGCATGATCTCGTGTTCGACGGCCTCGACACGGTGGCGGCGATCCGGCTGAACGGTCATCTCCTCGGCGAGGTGGCCAACCAGCACCGTTCGTACCGCTTCGATGTCCGGACTCTACTCACCGAGGGCACGAACCGGTTGGTGCTCGCGTTCCGCGCGCCGGTGCCATACGCCAACGCGCAGAGCATCACGCTCGGTACCCGCCCCCGGCCGTACCCGCTGCCTTACGATGCCATCCGCAAATCCGCGTGCAACTTCGGTTGGGACTGGGGCATCGCGACCTTCACCAGTGGTCCGTGGAAGCCGATCCGACTGGAGTCGTGGTCGGGTGCGCGTATCGCCGAGGTACGCGTGACTGCGACACCAGACGGCGACGGCGGACTCGTCGATGCCGTAGCTGTGATCGAGCGCAATGACGCGGATGCCGCACTGTCGCTTCGGCTGTCCGTCGGAGACCGCACTGCCGAAGTGGATGTGGTCGGCGACCGCGCGAGCATCCGCCTGACACTCGACGAGGTCGAGCGCTGGTGGCCGACCGGCTACGGTGCACAGCCGCGCTACACAGTGCAGGTCGCACTCGAGGCAGACGGCGAGGTCATCGACGACGCCACGCGCAAGGTGGGCTTTCGCACCGTGGAGTGGGACACCGCCCCGGATGACGCAGGCAATCCCTTCACCCTGGTCGTCAACGGCCAGCCGGTCTTCGTCAAGGGCGTCAACTGGATTCCGGATGACGCGCTCCCCGTGCGTGTGGACCGCGCACGCATCGAACGCCGCTTCCGTCAGGCACTGGACGCCAATCTCAACCTCATCCGAGTGTGGGGTGGCGGCCTGTACGAGTCGGACGACTTCTACGATCTAGCCGACGAGCTGGGTCTGCTCACGTGGCAGGACTTCCTGTTCGCCTGCGCTGCATACCCGGAGGAGGAGCCGCTGCGCTCGGAGATCGAGGCGGAGGCGCGCGAGAACATCGTTCGTCTGGCGTCGCATCCGTCGCTCGTACTGCTCGCCGGAAACAATGAAGCTCTTGAGGGCTTCGCAGACTGGGGTTGGCAGCTGCGCCTCGACGGAAAGACGTGGGGTGCGCATTACTACTACGAGCTGTTTCCGCAGCTCATAGCCGAACTGGCCGCACATGTGCCGTATGTTCCCGGCAGCCCGTTCAGCACGGGCATGGGTTGGGACCCGACGCCGACGTCCGAGTCGCCGAGCGGCACGCAGACCGGGCCGCATCCGCTCGATCATTCCTCCGGGACGGTGCACCTGTGGCGCCAGTGGAACGACCGCGACTGGACCACCTACCGCAAGCACACTCCCCGATTCGTGGCGGAATTTGGATGGCAGGGTCCGCCAGCATGGACGACGCTCGTCGAGTCGCTCGATGACGCGCCGCTCACCCCAGAATCGCCCGGCATGGTGGTGCACCAGAAGGCGATGGAGGGCAACACGAAGCTCACCAACGGGCTGCTCCCGCACTTCCGGTTGCCCGAAGACATGGAGACATGGCACTGGGCAATGCAGCTGAACCAGGCGAATGCTGTGGGTGCGGCGCTGGATCACTTCCGCTCCTGCGCGCCGCACACCATGGGTGCGATCGTCTGGCAGCTCAACGACTGCTGGCCGGTCACCTCGTGGGCCGCGATCGACGGTGCGGAACGCGCGAAGCCCCTGTTTCATGCACTGCGCAACGCGTTCGCGCCCCGGGTCGCCACGATCCAACCGCGCCCGGATGCGCTCGTCGTCGCACTCGGCAACGACACTGCCGAGGCGTGGAACGGACCTCTGGCGCTACGCCGACTGTCGTTCGACGGCGCAGTCCTGGCCGAGCGCACGATCGACGTCGCCGTGCCTGCGCGCGGCACGCTCGTTGTGCCGGTTCCTGCTGAGTTGGCGACGCCGTCGGATGCCGCCGGCGAACTCCTCGTCGCCGAGGCACCGGATGCCCGTGGCCTGTGGTTCTTCGCCGAGCCGCGCGACTCCGCCCTGCCCGCGCAGGAGATCGCGCTGTCCACGCGAACGGTCGACGGCGGCACGGAGGTGACGCTGACCGCGAAGGTGCTCGTGCGCGATGTCACGCTGCTCGTAGACAAGGTGCACCCCTCGGCGCACGCCGAGGAGGGCCTGCTGACGCTGCTCCCCGGCGAGACCGCGCGGATCTTCGTGCGTCACAACGGCTCACTCGATGCCACCGCTCTCGCCAATCCCGGCGTGCTGCGCAGCGCGAATCAGTTGGTGACCGCGTGAGCGCTCTCGACGCCCCCGTCTGCGGAATGACGTGGGGCTGGACGGGAGTGCGTGGCACCTGGGCGACGCCGACGGCTGCGCATTCGATGCGAGAAATGGCCGACCATGCGGTGACGTGGACGGCAATCTCCTACGCGGCACTTCAGGCCACACCGTTCTCGACCGAGATCCCCTTCAGCGATGCTCCGACGGTGACCGATGACGAGATCGTGTGGGCGATCCGCGAGGCGAAGAATCTAGGGATGAAGGTGTGTCTGAAGCCGGTCGTCAACGTCGCGGATGGCACCTGGCGCGCCCACATCGGCTTCTTCGACTGGGATGTGCCTGGCGAGCCGACTTGGACGCAGTGGTTCGCCTCGTACCGGGAGTTCATCCTGCATTCCGCCCGCATCGCCGAGGCAGAGAGCTGCGAGATGTTCTGCATCGGCTGCGAGATGGTGCGCGCCGATGGCCAGGAGGCGCACTGGCGTGCACTGATCGCCGACGTGCGCGAGGTCTACTCGGGCCTGGTGACCTACAACTGTGACAAGTACCAGGAGGATCACGTCACCTGGTGGGATGCCGTCGACGTGATCTCCTCCAGCGGGTACTACCCGGAGGGCACGTGGGAGGAGCACCTCGACCGCATCGAGCGCGTGGTCGAGGCAGCTGATCGCCCTTTCGTCTTCCTCGAAAGCGGATGCCCGTCCCGCGAGGGATCTCCGGCACTTCCCAACGACTGGAGCCTGGCCGGGGCTCCATCCGGTGAGGCGCAACTCGCCTGGTACGAGGAGATGTTCGCCGCATGCGCGCGCAGGCCGTGGGTGCGCGGCTGGTTCCTGTGGGACTGGCCCCCACAGCTCTACGACCTCGCGGATGCGGCGGCGAACGATGATTACTGCCCGTACGGCAAGCCCGCTGGCGACTTCCTGCGGGCGACATATTCCACGTTGAGCGTCAAGGAGTCGGCGTGACTACGAGGAGTGTCATCGCAGTCGATGCGGGCCAGTCCGGGATAAAGGTGCGAGTGCTCACTGTCGAGCGCAACGACGACCTCCTGTTCCGCGGCATCGACACTCACGAGCCGCTGCTCCCGCAGCTCGCAGAGGTCGTCCGCGCCTCGATCTCGCAGACGAAGGCTGCCCCCGGCATCCTGACCGCGGGGATCTCCGGACTCACGGCACGAGATGCCGATGCAGGTGCCCTGCTCGCTCTTACGCGCCCAAACGGCATCGAAGAGGTCGCCCTCGCGCACGATTCCACCACGTCCTATCTAGGCGCGCTCGGCGATCAGCATGGAGCGGTCGTCGCGTCAGGAACAGGTGTCGTGACTCTGGCGGCCGGCCCGCGAGAGATCGCCAGGGTGGACGGCTGGGGCAACATCATGGGCGACGCTGGAAGCGGGTATTGGATCGGGCGCGAGGCGCTTGACGCGGTCATGCGTGCCTACGACGGCCGGGGCCCCGCCACCGGACTCACCGACGTCGTGCGCGCGACGTGGCCCGATCTCTCACAGGCATATATGACACTGCAAGCGAACGAAGAGCGCGTGCGGATCGTCGCGGCATTCACGACCCAGGTCGCCCGCTTGGCGTCCGAGGGCGATGCCGTGTCACTCAGAATCACCGCCCGCGCGGCAGAAGAGCTGAGCACGAGCGTGACCTGCGCGATCCGGCGCGTCCGCGAAGACGACGAGGTGTTCACCGTGTGCGCGATCGGTGGTGTCTTCCGGTCTGCTCCGTTGCAGGAGGCATTCCGCACGGCCCTGACGCGCGCCGAGCCAGACTCCGTCAAGCTCATCGCGCCCTTGGGCGCAGGTATCGACGGGGCCGTCGCTCTCGCTGGCCTCGCCGCCGAGCATCCGTTCGCCGCGCATCTGCACCGCGCGGGCTCGGCGTGACCGTCCCCCGGACGGGACTGATCCCACTCGTCGACCCCGAGCGCCTACTGACGATGAGCGTGCGTCGCAGTCAACCATTGCGTTCACTGCTGCGGATGCTGCGCCCGCACCGCGTCGGGATGTCGCTCGCCGTCGGCGCGTTCGCCATCAAGGACAGCGCCGCATGGGTGCTGCCTCCGGTTACCGCAGCAATCATCGACATCGTCGTGGGTGGCGGTCCGGTGACGAACATCGGATTCTGGGGACTTCTTGCGCTGAGCGTGCTGGTGCTCAACTACCCGTTCAACATGATCGTTGTTCGGCTAACCAGTACCGCGAACCGGGCGCTTGCGTACACGGTGCGCGCGGGCCTGGCCGCGCGATTGCAGCGGCTTTCGCTCGGTTTTCACAACCGACAGAGCGCCTCGGTGGTGCAAACGAAAATCGTGCGCGACGTGGAAAACCTTGAGCTCATGCTCGCGCAGGTGTTCCCTACCGTGATCTCCGGGCTGTCGACGCTAGTCGGTGCCCTCGTTGTCACCGCGCTGAACGTGCCGTTGTTCATCGGTGTCTTCGCAATTGCGATCCCGGTCGCCGCGACGCTCATTGTCTACATTCGCCGTCGCGCGTCCTCACGCAACGAGGCGTTCCGCATCGAGGTTGAGCAGCTCTCGGCGCGGGTCAGCGAGATGGCGGCACTCATGCCGATTACGCGCGGTCACGGCTTGGAAGATGTGGCCACCGCGCGGGTCGCAGAGCGCGCCGATTCCGTGCGCCGTGCCGGACGCGACCTCGATGTGCTCAACGGTCGTTTCGGCGCGATGTCATGGATTGCCTATCAAGTGCTGGGGCTCCTGTGCCTTGTGGGTGCGGCAACGCTCGCGGTGACGGGCATTGTGCCGATTACCGCGGGCCAGGTCGTGCTGCTGAGTACCTACTTCGGCATGCTGACGAATGCGATCGTGATGCTGATGAACGCGGCGCCGGTCTTCACGCGCGGCATGGACGCGATGCGGTCCATCGCCGATGTGGCCGAGGAACTCGATGTGGAAGACAGCCGAGGTAAGCACGATGTGTCGTCCGTGCGGGGCGACATCCGCCTGGAGAATGTGGTCGTGCGGTATTCCGCCGATGAGCGACCAGCGCTGGACGGCATCAATCTCGACATACCGGCGGGTAAGACCGTCGCGTTCGTCGGGCCGTCCGGTTCGGGCAAGTCGACCATCCTCAACACCGTGCTCGGTTTCGTCAGGCCCGAATCCGGAGTCGTGCGCGTCGACGGCCGTGATCTCGCGGATCTCGACCTTCGGGCGCTGCGCCAGTTCGTCTCGATTGTCCCCCAGGAGACGGTGCTGCTGGCCGGGTCTGTGCGGGAGAACGTCGCCTACGGGTCCAGCCACGTCGACGACGTCGACGTCTTCGCAGCGTTGGCCGAGGCGAATGCCCTCGACATCGTCACCGGAACACCGGAAGGACTCGACACGATCGTCGGCGAGCGCGGCTCGCGCTTGTCCGGGGGTCAGCGTCAGCGCCTTGCGATTGCCAGGGCGCTAATCCGCGATCCGCGCATCCTCGTTCTGGATGAGGCGACCAGTGCTCTCGATTCGGCATCTGAGGCACGGGTGACCGAAGCGCTTGACCGAGCCCGCACCGGACGAACGACCCTGATCGTGGCGCATCGTCTGTCGACTGTGCGCGGCGCCGACCTGATCGTGGTGGTCGACGGTGGACGCGTCATCGAGACCGGAACGCATAACGAACTAGTCGCGGCTGACGGCCTGTACTCACGCTTGGCGCTGGTGCAGTCCGGCCACTAGTCGCAACGCTTGCCGTCAGCTGAGCTTCTTGCGATACACGGCGACTGCAAAGCCGTAGGCGACAACGAGGATGCCGACGAGCCAGGCGAGGGCGATCCAGATCTCCGCACCGGCGGGCTGTCCTGCGAACAGCGCCCGGATGGTGTTGACGATCGACGTCACCGGCTGATGCTCCGCGAACCAGGCGACCGGTCCAGGCATCGATTCCGTCGGGACGAACGCCGAACTGATGAACGGCAGAAAGATGAGCGGATAACTGAACGCGCTCGCGCCATCCACTGTCTTGGCGGAGAGCCCGGCGATCACGGCCAGCCAGGTGAGCGCGAGGGTGAACAAGACCAGGATGCCGGCGACCGCCAGCCAGGAACCGAATGATGCAGCGGTGCGAAAGCCCATCGCGAAGGCAACACCAGTGACCAGCACCACGGACACGATGTTCGCAATGGCGGAGGTGAGCACGTGCGCCCACAGCACACTGGAGCGTGCCACCGGCATCGACTGGAACCGCTCGAAGATGCCACCTTGCATGTCGAGGAACAGCCGATACGCGGTGTAGGCGACACCGGAGGCGATAGTGATGAGCAGGATGCCCGGCAGCATGTAGTCGATGTAGGAACCACCGCTGCCGGTGTCGATCGCGCCGCCGAGCACGAAGACGAACAGCAGCAGCAGCGCGATCGGAGTGACCGCTGTGCTGATGATCGTGTCGGGGCTGCGAAGGATATGAGTCAGCGATCGCCCGGTGAGAACACGAGTATCGCTGAGCACGTGACTGGTCATGACAGTTCCTTTCCGTTGGATGCTGTGGTCGCTGTCTCGCCGACGAGAGCGAGGAAGACGTCTTCGAGGGAGGGCTGCTTCTCGATGTACTCGACCTTCGCCGAGGGGAGGAGCTGCTTGAGTTCGGCGAGAGTACCGTTCTGAATGATGGTGCCCTTGTGCAGAATCGCGATCCGGTCAGCGAGTTGCTCCGCTTCATCGAGATACTGCGTGGTGAGGAGCACCGTGGTGCCGCCGTTCGCCAGCTCCTTGATGGTCTGCCACACGTCGATCCGCGCCTGCGGGTCCAGGCCAGTGGTCGGCTCGTCCAAGAAGATCACCGGCGGGTTGCCGATCAGGCTCATCGCGATGTCGAGCCGACGCCGCATCCCACCCGAGTAGGTGGCAGTCTTGCGGGCGCCGGCATCCGTGAGCGAGAACCGGGCGAGCATGTCATCAGCGATCTCTCCAGAATTCTTCAAATGACGCAGCTTCGCGACCAGTACGAGGTTCTCCCGGCCTGTGAGCACCTCATCGACTGCGGCGAACTGGCCCGTCAGACTGATCGACTGACGCACATCGTTCGGCGCTGTCGCGACATCGAACCCATGAACCACTGCCGTACCCGCATCCGCCTTCAACAACGTCGACAGGATCCGTACGAGCGTGGTCTTTCCGGCACCGTTCGAACCGAGAAGCGCGAAGATGCTGCCCGACTGCACATCGAAGTCGACACCCCGCAGCACCTGCAGATCTTTGAAGGACTTCGTGATGCCTTTGACTCTGATAGCGGGCCCACTGGGCGTAACGCTGGTCATCGTTCCTCCTCCTTCTCCGCACTGTCGATCGCGTTCGTGAGGCGTGCGCGCTCCTTGTCGATCCACCGCTTGCCCAAGTAGGCACTGGCGAACGTCTCGGTGAACTCCACCGGATCGTCACCCACGATTTCGCGCACGGGCGTGCCATCGACCGCGGCGCGCTCCCAGAGGTCAGCTAGGTCGGTGAACATCGTCGTGAGAGTGTCGCCATCGGTGACATTTCCGGAGTACATGAGGTACCGGTGCATTGCACCCGCTGCCGAAGCATAGGGCTCGGGGAGACCATCGATGCGGGCTTTGTCCTGCTTGTACTGTTTCTTCTGTTCGAGCGATCCAGTGAGCGCTTCGATCCATTTTGCGGCCATGATCATTTCCCTTCGTCGTATGTCTTCTGGTGGAGGTGTTCGATGCGTTCGGAGAGGAAGGTCCACGTCTTCCAGAATTCTCCGAGCTGGGTGCGGCCGTTCCTATTGAGCGAATAAACCTTGCGGGGCGGCCCCTTCTCAGAGGGAACCTTCTTCACATCCACGAAACCGCGTTGCTCGATGCGGACGAGCAGCGCGTACACCGTGCCCTCGACCACGTCGACGAAACCTTCGTCGCGCAGCCGCGCCGTGATCTCGTACCCGTACGCGGGGCGCTCGGTCAGGATCGTGAGGACGATGCCCTCGAGAGTGCCCTTGAGCATCTCGGTAAGTTGACTTGCCATTGACTGCTCCCCTCTACTTGGTGCTACTGACTACCGGTAGAAAGTAGCACTAAGTACCGGTACTTGGCAAGACTGAGTAGCGATCTTTTTTGCAACCTCTCTCACACCTGGCATCCAGGGAGCACCGGGGTCACACACAGGGTCGGTGATACAGAATCGTTACCTTGTGCCCACCCCCGAAGGCACACCCACCGCTGTACGCGGCCCCCAGATACTTCAAAGGATCGTTACGTTCGTCATGCCAGAAACTCCGTTGCTCACACCTGCCCGACCGCGCACCGCCATCATCACGATCGCCGTAGGTGCGGTTCTGGGACTGCTCGTCACCGCCGGAATCTCGGCGGCGGCGCCCGCCGTTGCCGCATCGCTCGGACGCGCTGCCGTCTCCGATTCTGAACAGCTCGGAGTCGGCATGGCCGAGGCCGACGCGGCTGTCACCACCGCGCGCGCTGCGTTGACGGATGCCGCAACTGTCGTCGTGGATGCATCGTCGGCCGAAGTCGATCTGGGTGCCGAGAGCATCGCGGTTGACACCGCAGACCTGTTGAGCACACTCGGCTCTCTCGCCGAGGGCGATGCCGACGCGATACTGCAGCGCCCAGCCCTCACCGCCGGCCTCACCGAGCAGACCGCGCTGATGACCGCGCAGGCCACGGCGCTGCGCGAACGGCTGAATGCCGCGATCGCACAGCAGCAGGCTGAAGCAGCCGCCGCAGCAGCCGCCGTCGCGGCCCTCACCGCAGCGAATACTCCCGACGGTGCCCGCAACGTCGCGCGGCAGATCGCTGCTGATCAGTACGGCTGGGGCGACGACCAGTTCTCCTGCCTGAACTCGCTGTGGAACAAGGAGTCCGGCTGGGACTACCAGGCCTATAACTCCGGCGGCGGAGCTACCGGCATCCCCCAGTCGCTCCCCGGCAACAAGATGGCGAGCTTCGGCGACGACTGGGCGACCAACGGGACCACGCAGATCCGCTGGGGCCTGGATTACATCCAGCGCGCCTACGGCGCACCCTGCTCGGCATGGGGCCACTCGCAGTCGGTGAACTGGTACTGAGGCGTCCTCCGCACTCAACGGCGCGTCTCACCTTCGGTAGGCTCACGCCTCATCCAGCGGCCCGTACACAACTTCGGATCACTCCTCCGACACGCCGCGAGATGCGTCGCCCTGGCGGCGTGTCACGTCTGCCGTCCGAAGTTGTGCTCGCCACTCAAACACGACAGTGAATCGTCGGATCTCGCGCTCCACATCGTCAGGACCCAGATCATCGGCATCCGCGATTATGTGAAGCGGAAGTGGTTCGATGCCGGTGTAGAACAGCGTGTCGCGCGTCGGGGGAAAGAGAAGAGAACCGAGATCACCCGCGATCCCGCGCGGCGCGACCGAGCGGAGGCCCTCTCCGAGCGATATGGAGATCAGAGCACGCTTCCCGACAAGCACGCCGTCACCGTACTTCCGCGGGATGCCGGTCGCAGGATCAAGCACATCGAATCCGAATCCAGACGCGAACACCCGCCGAACCAACCCTTGAGCGTCGCAGGCACCGAGTACCACCAGAGCGGGAACTGGAAGATGACAAGTTCAGCATCCCGCAGCTTCTGCTGTTCGATGCGGACGTCCTCTGGAAGCTGCCCCGCCGCGTACGCATGCGCCCAGACATACAGCGCTTGTGGCCTTCTCGTAGACATCCAACGATCGAACCACCTACTCCACATCTTGGGAAGGAAGCCTCACGTCGGCACGCGCCGCTGATCTGTTGTCGCTCGTCAGATGCCCAATACCAGTCGAATACCATCGGCAATTTTTGAAAGGATATACGTCGGGACATGTCCGACCGGATACGGCTCAATAAACTCACGACCGACCGGACCGACCTGCGACACGACTGCTACGGAGTCCTGCCCCAGTCCAGACGCATCGATCGGCACAAGCACATTGCCTGGAAACGCCTCAAGCGCAGCATTCGAGGTCAACGGCACCACGAGCACCGTGGCGAGTTCGGTGGCGAGGAGCCAGTCCTCCTGCATGACGACGGCAGGTCGACGTTTTGCAGGCTCAGAACCACGCGGCGACCCGAAGTCGACCCAGACAACGTCGCCGTGCGCGATCACCACTCGGCGCCCTCACGCACGATGCGCTCCGACTCCTGAAGGAACGGACTACCCGCAGAAGGCTGCCCAATGCGCGCTATTACGGAGTTGGCCAGTGCTGTCAGTTCGGCTTCGCCTTCCAACTCTTCGACGAGGCGATTTCCGGCGCGGCGATAGAACTCCGATCGATTCATACCATGCCGTGCCGCCACACGCTCGAAGCGTTCGAAGTCTCCGTCCGGGAGTGAGATCGCCGTTTTCATAATTGAAGTATAACAAGTTATACCCGTCAGTGTTGCTGACTCCTTTTCCCCCGCGACATCGCGAACGGGTACGTCCACGACTGTCTCAGCGCTGACTTTACGAGGTCGTCACCCCGCCACCTTGACATCGAACACCCTCCGGTGGCATAGTTTTGTCACCGTTGGAAACGTTTACAGTACTCGAAGGAGAGCGCGTGGTTCGTGTAACCATTACTCAGGTCGCTGCGCACGCTGGCGTATCGATCGCGTCCGCCTCACGGGCTCTGAACGGTCAGATCGCGAGCGCTGAGACGATCGCGAAAGTGCAGCACGCGGCCGAAACACTCGGGTACGTCGCCGATGCGACCGCGCGGTCGCTCAAACTCGGCCGCACTCACCAACTCGCCTATGCCGTCGCCGATATCGGTAACCCCGTCTACGTCGAGATGATGACCGCGGTTGAGCGGGTGGTGTCTGCGTCGGGGTATCGCTTGGTCCTCTCGTCGACGGGAACGTCATCGTCGTCGGTCGACGTCGTGCGTGACCTCGGGCGAGGCTACGTCGACGGCATGATCCTCTCGCCTCTGCGCGTCACCGACGAACTTCTCGCTGCTCTCGCGAAGACGCCCACGCCGATCGTCGTTCTCGGGCGCCTGCCCGACGGCTCGAGCCTCGACACTGTGCGGGCCGACTCGCTCACCGCGATGCGCCTTGTGGTGGATCACCTCGTCGCTGAGGGACGACGTGACATCGCCTTCGTGAACGGCCCCAGCGATACGACTCCTGGAACTTTCCGTCGCGATGGCTTCGCCGCAGCCGTCACCGCGCACCCACTCGTTTCGACCCGCAGTTTCGACGCCGAAGACTTCACAATCGCTGCCGGGTACGCCGCGGCACGCCAAGTACTCGAAGGCGACCATCGCCCCGACGCCATCGTCGCGGCCAACGATCTGATCGGCATTGGCGCGATTCGTGCCGCCGAAGACCTCGGGTTGACCGTTCCACACGACATCGCTGTGACCGGCATCGACAACACGGAACTCGCGGGAGTCATCCGCCCCGGCCTGACCAGCGTCGACCTCGGCGCCGAGGAGCGCGGTCGTGTCGCCGCAGAGCTCCTGCTCGCGCGCATTGCCGAGCCATCGCGCGCCGCGCACACGGTCACCGTCGCACCGTCACTGGTCGTGCGCGGATCATCCCTCTCCCGCGCTCATGCACGGGGTGGCGCCGCATCCGCACTCAACCTGAGCACCGAACCCACCGAACTCGATGAAGAGAGGACAGCCGGATGAGCATCACCGCCACGAAACCCCCGCGGCAGACGAAGCGGATCGGTCATCGCGCCCGCGCGCAGCGCCGTGAGGCCGTCGCCCTCGTGATCCCGGCACTCCTGCCGATCATCATCTTTTCCGTCATCCCGCTCGTCAGCGGTGTGGCACTCGGCTTCACGGATGCCACGCTCAAGCGGAACGCCGAGGTCAACTTCATCGGCTTCGGGAACTTCATCGAGCTGCTCGGAGATCACCGCTTCTGGGGATCGTTCGGCATCGGCATCGTCTGGGCAGGCTCCGTTGCGCTTCTGACCCTCGTCTGTGCCATGGGGCTCGCACTCCTGCTCAACAGTGACCTGCGCCTGAAAGGACTCACCCGGGTTCTGGCACTGATCCCCTGGGCAATGCCGCCGGTGGTCATCGCGATCGTGTGGCGAATGATCTACAACCCCAACTCTGGCCCCCTCAACGGAGCCCTCGAAGCGGTCGGGATCCCCGGAGTCAACTGGCTCGGCGACTTCTCCACCGCCTTGCCTGCAGTCATCGTGGTGGGAGTCTGGGCAGGCATCCCTCAGACGACGGTGCTGCTGCTGGCCGGAATGCAGTCGATCTCGGCGGAGCAGCACGAGGCTGCCGCCGTCGACGGCGCCGGCGCCTTCCGCCGGTTCTGGCACATCACGCTTCCCGCGCTTCGCCCCATCATCTTCGCGGTGACGGCCCTCGACTTCATCTGGCAGTTCAACTCATTCGGGCTCATCTATGTGCTCACCGAGGGTGGGCCGGGCGGGCGCACGATGATCCCTCCGCTGTTCACCTATCTGGAGGCCTTCCGCAACCGTGAGATCGGATATGCATCCGCGATGGGCGACGTGCTCGTCATCGCGATCATGTTGATCCTGTCGCTCTATCTCATCAACCAGTTCCGTCAGACGAAGGGAGCGCGCTCATGACCACGAAGCGCCCCTGGTACGCGACGGTGCTGATGTATACGGCACTCGCGGCATTCCTGTTCTTCCTCGGATTCCCTCTGCTCTGGTTGCTGTCAGCGTCGTTCAAGTCGTCGGGAGAGCTGAACTCTCTCGCCGTCAACCTGCTGCCGGCCACCTGGGACTTCAGCAACTACGGCAATGCACTCGAGAGACAGAATCTCCTGCTCGCTGCGGGCAACTCGCTCATGGTCTCGCTCGCGACGATGGTGATCACGGTAGTGCTGTCCATGCCAATGGCCTATGCGCTCGCGCGGCTCAAGGGCAAGCTTCGTGCGGCCGGAACGGTCTGGATCCTCACCAGCCAGGTCTTCCCGTCGATCCTGATCATCATCCCGCTGTTCCTGGTGCTCCGCACGATCCACCTGAACGACACGCTGTTCGGATTGATCCTCGTCTACGTCACCTTCACATTGCCGTTCACGCTCTGGATGCTGCAGGGCTATGTCGCGGCGATTCCGACGGAACTCGAGGAAGCCGGCGAGATGGACGGGGCATCACGAGTGACGATCCTCCGCACGATCGTCCTTCCACTGCTCGCACCGGGACTCGTCGCAACCGCGATGTTCACCTTCGTCTCGGCCTGGAACGAATTCTTCCTCGCCCTCGTGTTGTTGCAGAGCCCCGAGCTCTACACGCTTCCGATCGCTCTGCGCTCCTTCCTGGGAGCCGAAGGGCAGACACAGCTGGGCCCGCTGGCCGCAGGCGCGATCCTCGCGACAATCCCGTCGCTCATCATCTTCAGCATCCTGCAGAAGAAACTCACCGGCGGAATGCTCGCCGGTGCAGTCAAGGGCTGATTCGTTTCACCAAGAAAAGATCACAGAAGAAAGGCGAGCATCATGAAGAGAATCCGAGGCATTGGCGCCATCGCGTTCGTGGGCGTGGCGGTCTTCGCCCTGAGCGGATGCCAGCAGGGCAGCGCGACCGGCGGAGGCGACGAGGGTGAGGGCGATGCTGTCACCCTCGAGTTCCAGTCGTTGTCTGACCAACCGGCGACGCAGGCCGCAGTGAAGGCGATCGTCGACGAATGGAACGCGGACAACTCCGACGTTCAGGTCGAGATCATCCAGGCCGGGTGGGATGGCACGTTTGACAAACTCATCACCCAGTTCACGGGCGGAACGGCACCGGACATCATCCACTATGAGGCGAGCTCTATCGTTTCCTTCGCCGTTGATGGTTACCTTGCCGATCTCACTGACTACATCGATCCGGACCTGAAGTCCGATATCTCCGAGGGCATCTGGGAGTCCGTCACTCAGGACGGCGAGATCATCGCTTACCCATCGACATTGCAGTCGTACATGGTGTTCGCCAACGCCGACCTCCTTGAGGCCAGCGGCGTCGAGATTCCCAGCGGCGACACGATGACATGGGAAGAGCTGCAGGAGATTGCGAAAGCAACGACCACTGCCGACGTTCACGGACTCGGCTGGGGCCTCGCGTCGCCTACCTCGACAATCATGAGCCTTTCGCTCGGTTTCGATGGCGGTTTCTTCTCCGGTGAAGGCGCGGATGCCTCGATCGAGGTCGGCGATGCCGAACTCGCCGTGCCGGAGCTCATCCACGAGATGGCGTACACCGACAAGTCGATCCAACCCGTCTCCCTGACCCAGTCAGGATCGGACGTGCTCGCATCGTTCTACGGCGGCACGATCGCGATGACCGTGCAGGGTTCGTTCCAGGCGACGAACATCGCGAACGACGCGCCCGATGGGTTCAACTGGGTCGCGCTGCCGCCGCTCGAAGGCTCGGCCGGTGCCATCCAGGCAGCGAACCCGCAGACGTACTCGGTGAACATCGATTCCGAGCACGTGGAGGAGTCTGCCGACTTCCTCAACTTCTTCATGAGCAGCGACAACCTCGCCGAGATCGCCTACGCCGATGCGCTCATCCCGTCGTCCGACTCGGCACGCGCCGCGGTGGAGAAGCTGGCCGCCGATAACCCGGCCTGGACCCAGGTGCTGGCATCCGGTGAGGGACTCGTTGGTCCGCCGTTCCTCAAGGTGGAGAAGTACACCGAGTGGAAAGACACCATCGCGACGCCGGCCTTCCAGCAGTACCTGGCCGACCAGATCACCAGTGAGCAGCTGGCCGCCCAGCTGTCCGACGGCTGGGCCGACATCGCCGGCTGATGACATCTGCGGGGGCGAGCCACCGGTTCGCCCCCGCCCGTCATCGACATCAGAGGTAAACAAGGAGTGGAAATGTTCGTGTTGCAGGACCGAGTGGCCGGAGTGCTCGCCGGCGCCGCAGTGGGAGACGCACTGGGAGGTGCCACCGAGGGCTGGACCCCCGAGCAGATCGAAGAACGTCACGGCGGTCGGGTCGAGGGAATCGTCGGCCCATTCCTCGCCGATTGGAGGACGGCGCGACCGATCGCTCCGTACCACAAGGGCGACGGACACGTCACGGATGACACTCTCATGACGCACGCGCTCGTGGAGGTGTACGCCAAGCGGCGTCGCCACCTCGATGCGTACGACGTCGCCGGGGATCTCGTCCCGCTCATGATCGGTGAGCGCCGCTGGGTCCCCGAGCTCGAGGACGACGCACTCATCCTGCAGCGTGTCTTCCTCGCCGAGAAGTGGATTGTCGCGAAGCTGCACTACGGTCACGCTGACCCCCGTGAGGCAGGCGTCGGCAACATCGTCAACTGCGGTGCCACGATGTACATGGCCCCCGTCGGGCTCGTGCACATCGGTGACCCGCGCGGTGCATATGCCGAGGCCATCGACATCGCCGGAGCGCACCAGTCGTCCTACGGACGCGAAGCCGCTGGCGTGTTCGCCGCGGCTGTGGCGGCATCCGCCGCATCCGGGGCGACGATCGCCGACGTGCGCGCGGCAGTGCTCGATGTCGCTCACGACGGCACCGCCGCGGCGATTCGTGCTGTGTTCGACGCTGTCGATGCCTTCATGGTTGCCGGTGGATCGGATGATCCACGAGACCTCGCTCGCGTCGTACGCGCAGCAGTCGCACCGTTTGACACCGTGGGCGAGCAGTACCGCGCGCCGGCGATGGATGCCCGATTGCCCTCTCGCACCAAGTCGATTGAGGAGCTTCCCGTCGCCCTCGGCTTCGTCGTCGCTCGCGATGGCGACTTGCGCGCCGCGGTGCTCGACGCCGTCAACTACGGCCGTGACTCCGATTCGATCGCGACGATGGCCGGTGCCATCTGCGGTGGCCTCCATGGCCAGGATGCGGTGCCGAGCGAATGGGTCTCGGGCGTCACGACGGCCAGTCGACTCGATCTCGACGGCGTCGTGACCTCGATGACAGAGGTCGTCCGCGACGTCGCACGCGCAGACGCCGACCGTGCGACACAGCGGGTGGCAGCACTGGCAACGGTGCTCGGCGCGTCACAAAATCAGGAGGGCGCGGCGTGAGATTGACCTGGGCGCAGCCGGAAGACCTGGTCCCCGCAGAACTCGCCGCGCTCCGCGAGCAGGGCGTCGCGGAGAGCGACGTCGCTGCCATCGAGCAGCAATGGGCGGACGCGGGCGGATCGATCCAGCTCGCGCCCTCGGGGGCAAGCGCTACGCCTGCTCCCCCGGAGCTGCGCGCCCTGGCGCGCACTGTTCTCGATGAGTTGCAGCGCCTGCAGACGCCGAGCGCCGACGAGCCGGACGAGTGGTCCGATATCGTCGCGCTGCTTCCCGCTGCTGCGCCCGCTTCTGCAGATTCGGTGGCGTTCGACCGCGTGCATGGGGCATGGCTCGGCCGGTCTGCCGGTTGCCTGCTCGGAAAGCCCGTGGAGAAGATTCCCCGCGACGGCATCGAAGAGATCGCGCGTGCCACCGGGAACTGGCCGATCCAGACGTACTTCACGGCTGTCGGACTCCCCACAGAGGTCGCACAGCGTTGGCCGTGGAACCGCCGCTCGGCGCCCACCTCGCTCGTGGAGAACATCGATGGGATGCCAGAGGACGACGACCTCAACTTCCCAATCCTCGCGCTCGATCTGCTCGAGACGCACGGTGAGAATCTGACGACCGAGGATGTCGCCCAGGCGTGGCTGGCTGCTTTGCCCGCAGGCCGCGTCTTCACCGCCGAGCGCGCGGCGTATCGGAACATCCTCGATGCCAGGCCCGTGCCCGAGACTGCCACCCATCACAATCCGTTCCGCGAATGGATCGGCGCCCTCATTCGCGCCGATGTGCATGGCTGGGCGCATCCCGGTGACGTGCGTGCCGCTGCCGCATCGGCATGGACCGATGCGCGGCTGAGCCATGCCCGCAACGGCATATACGGTGAGATGTGGGCCGCGGCTCTCTGCTCGGCGTCGCTGGTCGCCGGTTCCGCAGACGAGGCATTGGATGCTGCCGACACGGTCGTGCCGCCGGCCTCACGCCTCGCTGACGCCGTGCGTCTCGGCCGCAAGACCGGCCGCTCGCTGGCCGCAGGTTTGCTGACCGCGGACTCGGCGCTCGACGTTCTACACGCGGCTTTCGAAGGGATGCACTGGGTACACACCCTCAACAATGCGGCGCTCGCTGCGTGTGCTCTTCAGGCATACGGCGACGACTTCGGCGCAGCGATCGCGTTGGCGGTGGCGGGCGGCTGGGACACCGACTCGGTCGGGGCGACCGTCGGGTCCGTTGTCGGCGGACTCGTGGGCGCTGACGGAATCGGCGAGGCATGGACCACGCCGTTGAAGGACCGCATCGCGACCTCGATGCCTGGTGGCGCCGAGAGATCCATCCGCGAACTTGCCGAGCGTACGCTTCGCCTGTCGGAGGGAACGTCATGAGTGTTGTCATCGTCGGCAGCATCAACCAGGACATCGTCGCGCGCGTCAGCCGGATCCCCGCCCCCGGCGAGACAGTGCTCGCGGCCTCGATGGTGCGCACCGGCGGAGGCAAGGGCGCCAATCAGGCTGTCGCCGCACGCCGAGCTGGCGGCGTATCCGTCGCATTCGTCGGCGCGGTCGGCACAGACTCGGATGGCGAGAGCCTCCGTGGCGCACTCGTCGCCGACGGCATCGACGTCTCGGGAGTCTCGCAGGTCGATGGGCCGAGCGGCATCGCACTCATCTCCGTCGATGACGCCGCCGAGAACACCATCGTCGTCGTGCCCGGTGCCAACGCGGTCGCGACCGCCCTGACACCGGCACAGCGTGCGGTCGTGGCGTCGGCGCAGGTCGTTCTCACCCAGCTGGAGATTCCGATCTCGCTGGTACAGGATGCCGCGGCCAGCCGCGGTGCGCAGGCATGGCATCTGCTCAACGCCGCACCGTCGGCGCCGTTCGTGACGGCCGGAGCCGCACTGCTCCCCTCAGTCGATGTGCTCATCGTGAACGAGCATGAGGCTCTGGACGTCGCCGGCGTCAATAATCTCGAAGCGGCCGTCGTGGCACTCGCGCCTCGCGTGCGCGCACTCGTCGTGACCCTCGGTCAGCGCGGCTCGCTCATCGTGTGTGGTGACGAACGGGTAGACATTCCCGCGTTCGCTGCAGAAGCGGTCGACACGACCGGTGCCGGCGATACGTTCTGCGGAATGTTCGCCGCCACCATCGCGGCATCCGGCCGTGCGCCCGAAAGCGTTGATGCGGCGTTGCTCGCAGACGCCGCTCGCGCGGGGGCAGCAGCGGCCGCGATCGCGGTCACCCGCGCCGGCGCCCAGGATGCGGTCCCGTCTGCGACCGAGGTCGCCGAACTATTGGAAAGGACGCACGCATGAGCGGCGGCTTTGATCCCCTGCACCCCCGCGAACTGGATCTACCCACTCGGGTTCCACTCGATGTCGATCTCGCCACGGGCGATGCAGCGATCGCGCTGGATGACGCGAAGATCTTCGCGGCACCGGCTGACGTCGCCGACATCGATCGGTGGCGGACGCAGCTCACCGCATGGCGTAACGGTGCACGACGTCGCCACGGCGAGCCGGCACGATACGACGATCCGGCATCGGCATGGGCCAGCCGTTGCTTCACCGTGGCGCAGCTCTGGTTGTGGGACGAGCTGTTCTTCGACTTCGAGGCGCAGCGCTTCACCCCCGAGCGTTTTCTGGCCGATGCCCGGGAGCGCTTCGGCGGTCTCGACGGTGTTGTGCTGTGGCACGCATATCCGGTGATCGGCATCGACGAGCGCAATCAGTGGGACTTCTACGACGTGCCGGGGCTTGCCGACGTCGCCGCAGAACTGCGCGCCGCGGGCGTCGCCGTATTCCTCGACTACAACCCCTGGGACACCGGGACGCGTCGCGCGGGCGGTGACGCCGATGAGCTCGCCTCCACTGTGCGTCGCCTCAGCGCGGACGGCGTGTTCCTCGACACTCTCAAGAAGGCCGATCCCGAGCTCGTCGCCGCCCTCGATCAGGCGCGCCCCGGCATCGGTCTCGAAGGCGAGTCGAAACTCGCAACCGAGCGGATCGCCGACCACACGCTCTCCTGGGCGCAGTGGTTCGCCGATTCCGAGGTGCCGGGTGTCCTCCGCGCCCGCTGGTTCGAGCGCCGCCACATGCAGCACCACATCCGTCGCTGGCATCGCGATCACGCGGCAGAGCTTCGCTCCGCCTGGCTCAACGGTGTTGGCATCATGGTCTGGGAAGTCGTCTTCGGTGCGTGGGTCGGTTGGAACAGCCGGGATGCCGCAACGCTGCGTCGCATGCTCCCCGTCCAGCGCGGGTTCCACCGCTGGCTCGTCGAGGGAGAGTGGACCCCGCTGAACGTTCTCGACGGCGCGGTCGCCGGATCCACGTTCGAGCGCGACGGCGTGACACTGCTACTCCTCGCCAACACGTCGAACGTCGACGCGGTGTACCGCCCTGTCGGCACCGGGTGGTCGGCGCTGCACGCGGGTGACACCGCCGACACGGTCACGGTCCCCGCTGGCGGGATCGCCGCTGCCGTGCAGGTGGCTGACGGAGTCACCGTCCCGGACGAGCTCGGCGCTGCGCAGGCCGCACTCGCCAGCGAGACCGCTGAGAACGACGCCTCCTTCTCGCACCGCACCTCACGACGGCTGGCCCCACCCCGGTGGGACGGTCCGGTTGCACTCATCGAATCGGCCCCGATTAGCTCCACCACCACCGCTCCCGTCACGGTGCCCACGGGCGAGTACACGCTCACCGTACGGTTCCGGATGCGAGAGACCGGGATGTACGACGGTGCACCCTACGTCGACGAGTGGAAGCCGCTCCCTCCTCGTCTGCACGATCAGCGCACCCTCGACCGTTCGGTCATCGTCGCGCAGCCGGTGCAGATCGCTGCCGCCGAGGTGAGCGAAGCCGAGTACGCCCGGTTCCTCGACGCGATCGGCGAAGTCGCGGATGCCCGCGACCCCGACCGTCCCGCAGCGAATGTGACGTTCACCCGCGCCCGCGAGTACGCGGCGTGGGCTGGCGGTCGGCTTCCCACCGAGGATGAGTGGCAGCTCGCCGCAGTCCAGCCCGGCTTTACCCGTCGCACCCCCGAGGTCTGGAACTGGACTGAGTCGGAGCATTCGGACGGCCGCACGCGCTTCGTCATACTCAAGGGCGGCAGCGCGCATCGTAGCGAAGGCTCGGACTGGTACTTCGACGGTGGTGTGAAGCCCGCGGACTTCAGCGCCAAACTGCTGTTGCCCGGCCTCGGGCAAGATGCGTCGCCGTCGATCGGCTTCCGCATCTGTCGGGAGGACACACCGTGAGTGCGCTCGACGGGCTGCGAGTCGTGGACGCCTCGACGCTGTTCGCCGGCCCGATGGCTGCGATGCACCTGGGCGACATGGGCGCCGACGTCATCAAGGTCGAGCATCCGAATCGGCCCGATCCCGCGCGCGGCCACGGGCCGAGCAAGGACGGGCAGAACCTCTGGTGGAAGACGCTCGGCCGCAACAAGCGCACCGTGGCGATCGATCTGCACACCGACGGCGGCCGCGATGCGTTCCTTCGCCTCGCTCGTACCGCCGACGTCGTGATCGAGAACTTCCGCCCCGGCACGCTCGAGCGCTGGGGGCTCGACTACGCCGCGCTCTCCGCGGAGAACCCTGGGTTGGTGCTCGCGCGCGTGACCGGTTTCGGGCAGATCGGGCCGTATCGGCGCCGGCCAGGTTTCGGCACTCTTGCGGAGGCGATGAGTGGGTTCGCATCGTCGACAGGTGAGCCGGATGGTCCGCCGACGCTGCCTCCGTTCGGGCTCGCAGACGGGGTCGCATCGCTCGCGACTGCCTACGCGATCATGGTTGCTCTGCACGCTCGAGACCGGGACGGCAAAGGCCAGGAGGTCGATGTCGCCATCATCGAGCCGATCCTCGCGATGCTCGGCCCTCAGATCACCCGATGGGACCAGCTGGGCACCGTGCAGCCGCGAACCGGCAATCGCTCCGTCAATAACGCACCCCGCAATGCGTACCGCACCGCTGACGGCTCCTGGGTCGCGGTGTCGACGAGCGCGCAGTCGATCGCCGAACGCGTCGTCGCGCTTGTCGGCCGGCCCGAGCTTGCGGAAGAACCGTGGTTCGCCGACGGAGCCACCCGCGCCGAGCACGCCGATCTACTCGATGACGCTGTCGGCTCCTGGATCGCCCAGCGCTCCCGCGACGAAGTCATCACCGCGTTCGAGGCCGCGAATGCTGCAGTGGCGCCGATCTACGATCCGTCAGACATCGTCGCCGATCCGCAGTTCAATGCGCTCGGCACCATCCACCGCATCCACGATGCCGATCTCGGCGAGATCGCCATGCAAGGTCCTCTGTTTCGGATGTCACGCGATGAGGCGACGATCGCATTCACCGGGCGGGCTCACGGCGCCGATACTGATGCAGTACTGACCGAGCTGGGATACTCGGACGACGAACTCGCCGCGCTGCGCGAGGAAGGAAGTATCGGATGACGCGCTCCATCATCGTCGCGCTCTACGCTCCGGCCGATCGGCCGGAGCGATTTGAGAAAGCGCTGACCTCGGGTGCGGATGCCGTCGTCATCGACCTTGAGGACGCCGTCGCGGCATCCCGCAAGACCGATGCCCGCGCCGCCCTGATCGACTTCGCTGCGGCGTGGGAAGTTCTCGGCGAGCGTGCGCCCGCGGTGCAGGTACGGATCAACGGCATCGGGTCGTCCGCGCACGACGCCGATCTCACAGCCGTCGCCGAGCTACCGCCTACGTTTGGCGTGCGCTTGCCGAAGACTCAGTCGGCGGAGGACGTGGCCGCCGTCCGCGCCGCTGCACCCGGGCGTCAGGTGCACGCCCTTCTCGAGTCGGCACTCGCGATCGAGCGCGCGTTCGAGATCGCGTGCTCGGGTGTGTCCTCGATCGCGACCGGCGAGGCCGACCTGCGCGCGGAGCTCGGTGTTCCCGCCGGACCGGCGGGCGAAGCGGGGCTCGCCTGGTCGCGCAGCCGCATCGTCAATGCCGCAGCCGCTGCCGGTCTGCCGGCCCCCTTGATGGCCGTATACGCCGATGTGTCCGATCTCGCCGGCCTGGAGGCGAGCTGCCGCGCCGGTCGCGCTCTCGGTTTCGCTGGTCGCACCGCTGTGCATCCACGCCAGCTCGAGGTGATTCGCCGTGTCTTCACGCCGGATGCGACGGAGATCGCGCGAGCGCAGAGCATCGTTGACCGCGTGCGCACCGCCGCTGCGGACGGCACCGGGGCCTTCGCGCTCGAAGACGGGACCTTCATAGACATCGCAATGGTGCGAGCGGCCGAACGGGTGCTCGCCGTCGGCACCAATCCATCCACCAAGGCAAGCGACACTCCGCGTTAGCTGGGCGTGCCTTCGAGCCTCTCGTCGACAAAGACGTCCTCGATTTCGAGTTCGTCGTCCAGCTGTGCACGAATCCACGATTCGGGGAACTGGCGTGGGGCCACGAACGACAGCAGTGCAGCGTCGGGCAACACGGTTATCGAATGCACCTCGAGGTCCAGACGCAGGTCGGTCTTCTCCGCGATCGCGTCAGGGTCACCGACGGCATCCTCGATCTCTTCCGCGATGCGATCGAGCACTGTCCGCCAACGCGCCTCGGGAAACGCGAGCACCCGCGACACCATCTCCACGAGCCCGCTGACGTCGAAGTCGTCGTCGTCCGCATCGTCGAAATCTGGGTCGACGTGTACTGTCACGTCGTTGCCTGCCGCCTCGAAGCGTGCCCGTCCGGACACGAATCCATCGTCGATGGTCGGCTCGTCGAGGAGCCCTTCGGTGAAGAGTCGCCGTTTGAGGTCACTAAGGATGATCGCAGTCACGAATCAATTCTCTCGCGATATCGGATGGCAGGGGGCGTTCGCGAGGAGGTCAGGCGGTTTCTAGTAGCCGCATGACCGCGGCTGGATAGATAGGCAACTGCTCGGCGCCGTCATCGAAAGGTCGCCAGACGACGGGAACGACAGCCCCGTCACTCTCGGTGAGCGTCGCTCCCCTGGACGCCGGCTCGGGATCCAGGCGCCCGGTGTACACGAAGACGATCTCGTGGCCCACTTCACCGTCTATCTGAAAGATATTCTCCACCACGCCGAGGTAACGCAGATCGCGGATCGCCGCCGATAGCTCTTCACTCACCTCACGTTGGACCGCGGCGCTGTGCGTCTCACCGAGCTCAACGCTGCCACCGATCAGCCGATGATATCCGCTCGGGTTCTCCGAGGTTGGGGCGTTGAGGCTGACTGCATGCGCGGTTCCCTCCGTGTTTGGCGCGACAAGCATCGCCTTGACCCGGATGTAGCTTCGATCGATCGACACCCGGCCACGCTATCCCAGGAAAGGATGCAGGACCTTTCGCTCAATGTCACTGACTGCCCACCTCACCGAACGAGGAGACCTTCTCCCGAAAAGCGGACCTAGCGCTGCAGCCAGGCGAGTACCGCCAGCACCCGGCGGTGCGCCGAGCCAGAGCCGTCGAGGCCCAGCTTGCTGAAGATTGATGTGGCGTGTTTCTCGACCGCCCCCACGCCGATGACGAGACTTTCGGCGATACCGGCGTTGGTGCGACCTTCCGCCATCAGCGCGATGACTTCGCGTTCCCGCGGGGTGAGGGCTGCGAGCGGATCGCGGCGCCGTCCGAGGAGCTGGCGCACGACCTGCGGGTCGAGCACGGTCCCGCCGTCGGCAATACGCGCGACAGCATCCTTTAGCTCTTCGATTGACGCGAGTCGGTCTTTCAGCAGATAGCCAAGACCGGTGTCCCCGGCTGCGAGCAGTTCCACCGCGTAGGTCTCCTCGACGTACTGGCTGAGCAGCAGGATGCCGACCTTCGGATGCCGCTGACGCAGCTCGAGGGCCGCACGCACCCCCTCATCGCGAAAGGTCGGCGGCATCCTGACATCGAGCACGGCGAGGTCGGGCTGCAGTTCCGCCACCTCGGCGAGCAGGGCATCCGCATCACCGTAGGCGCCTACGGTCTCGTACCCCGCCTCGTCGAAGAGTCTGATGAGACCTTCGCGCAGAAGGAGGGAATCTTCGGCCAAGACAATTCTTATCACCGTGCGATCGTCATCCCTCTTGCCTGCCATCCGATCAAGATACCGTGCCCGGTGTCACCAGATACGGGATGCTCGCCGAGATGACTGTCGGACCGCCTGCCGGACTCGTGATGTGGAGGCTGCCGCGGAGTCCGTGGATCCTTTCGCTGAGACCGGCGAGCCCGTGCCCATCCGCGATTTCCACTCCTCCGACACCATCATCAGAGACGACGATCGACAGCAGATTTCCCGCACCGGCAATGGCCCTGGTCGAGTCGACGGTGAGCTCCACCCGCGAAGCGGATGCATGTTTCGTCACGTTCGTGAGAAGTTCCGCCACCACGAAGTATGCGCTGCGCTCGACCTCGGGCGGCAGCACCTGACCGGTGAGCGTCACCGTTGTGGCCACGGGAACTGTGCTGCGCCCGGCAAGCGACTCGATCGCAGCGGCAAGGCCGCGGTCCTGCAGAATCGGCGGTGCGAATCCGCGGGACAGCTCGCGCAGCTCTTCGAGGGTGTCGCGCGATTGCTGCATAGCGCCATCGAGGAGCGTGCGGGCGGCTTCCGGATCGCTCTCAAGTTTGCGCCCCGCGCTGGCCAGATCGAACTGCAGCCGCACGAGCCGCTGCTGGGGCCCGTCGTGGATGTCGCGCTCAAGGCGGCGCAGCGAGTGGTCCTCGGCTGCGACAGCCGCACCGCGCGACGCGCCGAGGTCGGCGACCTCTCGCTCGAGCGCTGCCGAGCGGAATGCGCCAAGCATCCCGACCGCGAGTCCCTGATGCAACAGGATGAGGCCCCTGGCCACCCACGGCAGCGTCACAAGGAAGACGACGCCGGCGACCGCGTACAGCACGCTCTCACCATTGAAACGCCCGAGGTAGCTGTCGGCCATCTGGAAACCAGGGAAGAAGAACCGGAGTACGACGTCGTGCAACCAGACGTCTTGCTCGCTCTGCGGAAGGAATCGACCCCAGAACCAGTAGCTGACGCCACCGAGACTGACGGCCACCCACACGAGGCAGACGACCCACGTGAATACGCCCAGGATGAATCCGAGCAGCACCGTGTGCAGCAGATAGAGCCAATAGTGAGCGTTGCTGAATAGGTCTTTGAACCAGCCGACGAGTCCCGGCCGATGCACGACCGGCGTCCAACCAGGCCGGGCGATGGCCGGAAGTCCGGCCCAACTCAGCCGGGTGAGCTCTAAGGTGCCGAAGGCGCGGGCGACGAACAAGGCGGCAGCGAGGATGAAGAGGCCGATCCAGATAATCAGCGTCCCGAGACCGGCAGCGAAGAGCACCCACCCGATTGAGAAACCCACCGTCACGATGGGGAGCGTAAGTAACAGGAAGCCCAGCTCACGCGGAAGGGACCGCCACAGCCTGCCGTAGCCAGAGCCGCGCGTCGGTCGTTCGATGGGCGGCGAAGAAGTCACGTGTCCCAGCGTGTCAGAATCGCCACCAGGTTGGGTGCTGAGCAAGAGATTGGTCATAGATCCACCCTCGCTTCACCTGCTTCGAACAACCAGCAGGCCAGCATCCGATTCTCGACGGGGGTTATCCCCCGTGGGCGCTGCCGCTCATCGGGCAGCACCCACGGGATCACCGTCAGCGGTCTGCTGCGCGGGCGATGGTGAGGGCGAGGTCTGCGGGCCGGCTCCACATCGGCCAGTGCCCGGTCGGGAGATCGACGATTTCGAGATCGCTGAGCGTGGCAGTTTCCGCCATCATTGGGTGCCCTTCACGAGCCATCTGCATCAGCGCTTCGGACGGGAAGGAACAGGCGATGATCGTCGACGGCACATTTCGTCGAGCGTCGTTCTCGAGATGAACCGCTGCACGCACGACGGTTGCGGGCTGCGGAACCGCACGCTGACGAAACCGGTCGAGGTCGTCCTCGCTGAGCCCATCGAGACTGGCGGCCAGCTCCGCGAACGGGGGAAGCGCCACCTCGTGCTGGTCAAGCGGAACCGACGCATCGTTGGCAGAGCCGTCGGCTGACGGTCCACTGTCGACGTAGACGATTCGAGCGACCGCGGTGGGATTCTGATCCAAGAGAACGGATGCGGGAGCTCCAGCACCGCTGTGAACGACGAGGACGACCTCCGAGCCTCCACCACCAGCAGTGCTCACCGCCGCGCGTAAGTGGTCGACCTGGTCGGCAAGACTCCTTGATACCCGATCAGAGTCGTCAGGGTCGAGGCCTGGCAGAGTCACGGCGATGACGCGGTGGCCACGGTCGCGTAGGTCATCCGCGACGGCATCCCAGGCCCACCCGCCCAGCCAATAGCCGGGGACGAGAACGAATGATTTCTTGTTGGTCGTGAGCGTTTCCATGTCTTCATGCTCTCCCGGACACAAGACAATGGGATGTCACTATTCAGGTCACTATTTCTGAGATAGTGGCAGGGTGAACCGAACCGAGCGCTTGCATTCGCTGACCGAGTCGTTACGTCGAGCCGGCACTCGTGGCCGCACTGCGCAACAGCTCGCAGACGAATTTGAGGTCACCGTCCGCACGATCAAGCGTGATCTCGCTGCCCTTGGGGCAGGCGGCCTGCCTGTCTGGGGACGAACCGGTCCCGGTGGCGGCTACGGCCTGACGGAGATGTCCTCGCTACCGCCGGTGAATCTCACGGCTGCGCAGGCGCTAGCCCTTACCGCTGCGGTGTCGGCGACCGCTCAGGCGCCATTCTCTGGTTCGGCGCGCGCCGCGATTCGTAAGGTGTTGGACGTGTTGGATCCCGCAGCCCGCCGTCGAGCCACTGAACTGTCCAGCCGGGTGTGGGTCGATGTCGCACCGGCCGCTCCGCGGCGAGTGATGTCGGCGCTCGAGCAGGCCACGGTCGACCAAGTCACCGTGAATATCGTCTACATCGATGCGAAGGGCCAGCACACCCGACGCGAGGTGGATCCGATGATCTTCGCCCTCACCGGTGGACGGTGGCTACTTATTGGGTGGTGCAGATTGCGAGATGACGTCCGTTGGTTCGACTTGACCAGGATCCAGAGCGCAACGGCCACCCGCCATCCGTGCACCGGCCACTCGATCGACGAGATCGGCACCCCTCCCGAGCTCGCGCGCCCGGTTGGTGTCTGACCGACATCGAGATGCGAGGGTCAGGCAAAGAAGCTGAACGTCAATGTGGCGAGACTCGTCACCAGGTGCGCGGAGCGATCAGCTTCTCGATGTCGGCAGACGTGAACCCGTAGACGTCGGCGATCTGGGCGATGTCGGATCCGATCGTGTCGCGTGCGGCCGTGTCGAGTTCACTGCCCTGTTCTGCAAATTCCGCAGCCAGCGCGTTGAATTCTTCAGTCGTCGCGTGCGTGATGACGTAAAGTGCGTCGAGATCAGCAGGATGCTCCTTCTCGATCGTTTCGCACAACTGAACCAAGATCAGCTTGCCCTTTTCCACGAGCGGCTGCGGATAGTGCGCATCGTCCGTCATCTCGGCGAGGAAGTCGTATCCAGAGAGAGCCTTGTTGGTGATTCGCATGTGATTTCCAATCGCGAAGGGGTAATGCCCCACCCTCAGCGAGGAGAAGCTGGGCCAGCGTTGCGTTGCAATCATCTCACCGCACTGCGCCGCGGCATCAACGGGCCGCGGTAGAGACGACTCCAGCACGCGGTGGCATGGGGAGCCGGGTGAGAATCTGCCAACAATCGACGACAGCGCTTGTTGGCGAATTCAAATTTTCGACGTCTAGAATTTCGCCTTATGGAAGACCCCCCTAGTCATAGTCCCAAGCCTCTTGATGTTCCGGCCGCGTACGCGTCCGCCACAGTCGAGAGGCGCCACGCATGAACGAATGGGTGATGCTCGGCATCGGCCTCGTTCTAACAGTCGGAACCGGGTTGTTCGTCGCGAGCGAGTTCGCACTCGTCAACCTTGACCGAAACGATTTGGAAAACCGGCAAAGCCGCGGAGAGAAACGACTCGGGCCCACCATCAAGGCCCTGAGAATCACATCGACACACCTCTCCAGCGCACAGCTCGGAATCACGCTCACCACGCTGCTCACGGGATACACGTTCGAACCGGCGGTGAGCTCGCTCCTTTCGGGGCCTCTGACCTCGGCGGGCCTCGCCCCGGGACTGGTACCGGTTGTCGGCACGATCGTCGGGGTCGTGCTCGCCACGCTGTTCTCGATGATCATCGGCGAGCTTGTGCCGAAGAACTTCGCGCTCGCGCTACCGCGTGCCACGGCGAAGGTCGTCATCCCGTTCCAGGCGGCGTTCACGATGGTCTTCAAGCCCTTGATTCTGATGCTGAACAACACCGCGAACGCCATCATCCGGGCCATGGGCATCGAGCCCAAGGAAGAGCTCTCCGGCGCGCGCAGCGCTGACGAGCTTTCGTATCTGATCCGACACTCCGCGCTCTCCGGCCTGCTCGAAGCGGACGACGCGGTGTTGTTGCGCAGGACTCTCCGGTTTGCTGAGCACGACGCCTCGGACGTCATGACTCCCCGCGTGCGCATGGCGAGTATCGGCATAGACGACACCGCTGCGGCGATTGTCGCGCTCTCGCTTGCGACTGGGTTCTCGCGGTTCCCGGTCATCGATGGGACGCCCGACAGTGTCACCGGTTTTGTGCACGCCAAGCAGGCGTTCGCGGTTCCGATCCCGGAGCAGGCATCCGTCACTGCTCGAGCCCTGCAGACCGAAGCCCTCCGGGTGCCGGAGTCGATGGGCGCATCCGCATTGTTGACGCTTCTGCGCGCCGAGCGGCACCAGGTTGCTGTCGTCGTGGATGAGCATGGCGGCACCGCCGGTGTCGTGACGCTCGAAGACCTTGTGGAAGAGATCGTGGGTGAACTCGAGGACGAGCATGACCGGCACCGTACCGGATTCACTCGACGCGGTCGCTCGGTCACCTTCGATGCCTCCTGGCGGCCGGACGAGCTCCTCGATCGCCTGTCGATCGAGGTGCCGGAACACGGCGACTACGACACGATCGGCGGTTTCATCACCGACACTCTCGAACGACTACCGGAGCTCGGCGACGAGATCGCGATCGCGACGGGGACCCTTCGTGTCGAGCACATCGACGGCACGCGCATCTTGCGTGTGCGGTATCTCCCGAATGACCCCGACACGGATGCGAGCACGATGAGCCGTCACGACCGAACAGTCGATCAGCTGAAGGAGGGGATGACTCGTGAGTGAGTACCTGCCCGGAATCCTGTGGCTGTTCGTTCTCCTGATCGGCAACGCGTTCTTCGTCGGCGCTGAGTTCGCGGTGATCTCGGCGAAGCGCTCGCAAATCGAGCCCCTCGCAGAGCGCGGCAGCAGGGCTGCGAAGACCACGCTGTGGGCGATGGAGCACGCGACGCTCATGCTGGCGACCAGCCAGCTGGGCATCACCGTGTGCTCGCTGCTCATCCTGAACGTGTCGGAGCCCGCGATTCACCACCTGCTGGAGATCCCGCTCGGGCTGACACCACTGACCCCGGAGGCGATCAGCGTGATCGCATTCGTGGTGGCGCTGGTCCTGGTGACCTTCTTGCACGTCGTGTTCGGCGAGATGATCCCCAAGAACCTCGCGTTCTCGGTCCCGGATCGCGCTTCGCTGCTGCTCGCACCACCTCTTGTCGTGGTCTCGAAGATCTTCAATCCGGTGATCTGGAGCCTCAACGGCATCGCGAACGGCATCCTCCGGCTCTTCAAAGTCGAGCCGAAGAACGAAGCGACGAGCACTTACACGCTCGATGAGGTGGCGGGCATCGTCGAGCAGTCGACCCGTGAGGGAACACTAAGTGATGCGTCAGGCACTCTTGCGGGGGCGTTCGAGTTCACGGAGAAGCGCGTCTTCGACGTGGACGTGCCGCTCGAGGACATGGTGCTACTACCGGTGAACGCTCGACCGATTGATGTGCAGGAGGCCGTAATCAAGCATGGCTTCTCGCGCTACGTCATCTCCGACGAGTCGGGTGACCCTTCAAGCTACATCCATATGAAGGACGTCATGGATCTCATGAGTCCGGAATTGTTCACCGCCCCGATTCCGGAGAAGCGGCTTCGACGCCTCATCTCGGTGTCGAGGGATGCGGAGCTCGAAGACGCCATGGCGGTCTTGCGGCGCCGAGGAGCACACGTCGCCAAGACACTCGACGCGGAAGGTCAGGTCACGGGTCTGCTCTTCCTGGAAGACGTGCTCGAAGTGCTCGTCGGTGAAGTAAACGCGGCCGCAGGAGCCGAGTGATCTGACAGAGCATCGTCGAGCCAGATTTGAAGGTCCCCACCAGCACGGTGGGGACCTTCACTCGTCCATACGCTCGGGAGGCCGTCGTCGGATAGCTGCCGTGGAGTAGCCATCGCATCTGACGATGGAAGAGGGCATGGTCAGGCGACGTCCGGAATGTCGCCCTGGGCTCCAAGCCAACGAGCGAGCAGATTCGAGAGAACGTCTGCGAGGATCAAACGATGTGCCAATCAGTCGACACCACGAACGCCGAGCACTACGTGTGGGGCGGAGTGTCGGACGGGTGGCGGTTACTCGATAAGCCGGGGCTATCGGTGACCGAAGAGCGAGTGCCGCCCGGAGCCGGTGAAGAGTGGCATGCGCACGACACAGCGACGCAGTTCTTCTACGTGCTTGAGGGCGCCCCTCAAATACAAACCGCGGAAGGTACTGTGGAGCTCGGTCCCCGAAGCGGTGTCGAAATCCCGTCCGGCCTCGCTCATCGATTCCTCAATCCCGGCCCCGCGGAGACTCGGTTTCTCGTGATCAGTTCGCCGAGCACGCGGGGTGACCGGCGTCCTATCGACCGCTGCCACAGCAATCAACAGGAGTCGTAGAGTTTTCGTCGCGGTGAGCCAGGAGAGATCAGAGGATCACGGAACTTGTCGGAAGGAAGCCCTCCTGCGGGCGGGTGACAGGTGCGGTGAGCATTCCTGCGCAGGCATCTATGAGGAAGTTCGCCAAACCTGCCCAGTCGGCGGGCTCCGCGCTAGAGTTCAGCTGTCTTTCATAGTCAGCACACGCGCGGAGCACCAATTGTCCGACGACGGCTGATCGCGCGCGCTTCACATCGTCCGAGATCCCCTCCGCAGGAAAAACCGTGGCAGCGAGATTGCTGTTGTCACCCGTTTCCTCGACGTGCACCCTGACCATCTCCGTCGTCGAAGGAGTCGTCCCGATCTGCGCGAGAAACTGTGCATGCCAGCTAGGGCGTGGCAACGATGACAGCAGGTCGATGTAGGGCAGTAGCCGACAACGCAGGATGTCATTCGCGCTCGGTTCCGCGCCGAGCTCGGCGATAAGTGCAGCGCGCCCGCGGGACGTAGCCTCCGCGTGGCGGCGCAACAGAGCGCGGAGAAGGTCCTCGCGGGTTCCGAAATGATAGGCAACCGCGGAGTGGTTCGACGCACCTGCGTGCTCTGCGATGCGGCGGCTGGAGACGGCGTCGACACCGAGTTCTGCGAACAGCTCTTCCGCGGAGTTCATAAGTGCCTCGCGCGCCTGACTGCTTCGCGCCATGCCGCCCCGATCTCTATGAATGCACTGAGTGTGTGCATGATTCATTATACAACTCTAAGTCACGTGACTTAGAGTTGTATGGCCCGGGTCGATGATGATCACGCTGACGACCACTATCACCCCAGGAGCGCAACCCATGAGCAGACCACCCCTGTCCCGCAAGGAAGCCCGAGAGGACTCCGAACATACGCCGGATCCTCAGATCCAAGACGGCACGGATGCGAAGGCGGCCCAGCGCGCGAAGGCAGAGGGGATCGTGCGCACGGCAATGATCTTCATCATGCCGCTGATCATCGTGGGCATGATGATCACGGGGTACCTCGCGACGATGCACTCCCCTGCGCCGCACGACATGCCGATCGCCGTCGTCGGGTCCAGCTCTGCGACCGAATCGCTCACGCAGGCGCTGGAAAAGGCGGAGCACGGCGCTGTCGCGGTTCAGAGTGCCGATACTGCGCTTGACGCTCGCGAACAGGTCATCTCCCGAGACGTCGCCGGCGCCATCGTGATCGACGGCTCCGCTGCGACTGTTTACACTGCCAACGCAGCCGGGGCAACCCAGGCCACGGTAGTCACGTCATTGGTCACACCGGCACTTCTCGCCGAAGGCCTGACCGTCACCGCCGAGGACCTCGTACCGCTGCCCGACAACGACATGGCAGGGCTGGGTGCGATGTTCCTGGCCACTGCGCTGATCATGGCCGGATACCTCCCGTTTAGCGTGCTGCGTTCGAACTCGCCCGAGCTTTTGAAGTTCCGTCGGATCGTCCCGCTATTGGCCGGTTGGGCCGCGCTGATCGCCGGCCTCGTATGGGTTGTCACCGGCCCGGTGCTCGGTGTCGTCACGAGCGATCACTACGTCGGCGTATTGGGCGTGGCGTGGCTGGGCGTGTTTGCTGTCAGCTGCGTGCAGTTGTTCATCACGCGAGTGTTCGGCCCACTCGGTGTCATCGCAGGCATGTTCTTGCTGATGGTGCTCGGGATGCCGGCATCGAACATGAGCATCTCGGTTCACATGTTGCCCTCATTCTTCGGGTTCCTGCACGATATTTTGCCCATGGCGGCCATCGGGGAAGCCATGCGTTCGGTCCTCTACTTCGACGGCGTTGGCGTGGCCTCGTACCTGCTCGTACTGGCCATCGGAGCCGTCGCCGGCCTGTTGGCCACGGCCGCATGGGACAAGTTCCGAGGTCGCCGACACCCGGAGGGCGTGCCAACCGACGTCACCATGCCTTCTCTGCACGGAGGGCCGCGCCCCAAGAAGAAGATCTGGCGCTACCTCTCCCTGCTGTTCTTCCCTCTGGCTATGGTCACCATGATGATCGTGACGATGCTCGGCGCCATGCATCAACCAACCCCGCGCGACATGCCTGTCGCCGTCGTTGGCACCACAGTCGAGCAGGCTGAAGAGACGATCGCCGGACTCGAAGAGAACATGACCGGTCTCTTCACGTTCACCCCGTACGCGGCTATCGATGAGGAAGAGGTGTCCACCCTCGTTGAGAACCGTGACCTCGTCGCCGGACTCGTGCTGCCTTCACAGAACTCACCCGAGTTCACACTGATCGCGAACGAAGCCGGCAGCACCAGCGCATATCAGGTCGTCGCTGCCACATTCACCCAGGTAGCCTCGGCACAGCAGATACCGCTGAAGATCGACGACGTCGCACCCCTCCCCGACATCGACAGCCAGGGCATCGTCACCATGTACATCGCGATGGGATGGATTCTCGCGGGATTCATGGTCGTCGTCGTCGGCGCCAATGCGGCACCGGCCACACGTCCACTGCGCAGGATGCTGCCGCTGACTGGGATCTACGCGGTCTTCATGTCAGCGGTCCTATGGCTCATCGCTGGCCCCATTACCGGGGCCGTCGAGGGTCACTTCCTGGCGCTCTGGGGTGCGGGAATCGTTGCGATCTTCAGCGTGGCGATGTTCGCACTGGTTCTGGAACGCCTCATCGGCATGCTCGCCACCATCCCCGTGGTCGGCATACTCATGCTCCTAGGCGTCCCTTCCTCGAATGCCGCGCTCTCCATCTACATGGCACCGGAGTGGTTCCGCACGCTGTACGACTTCCTTCCTATGCCAGCCGCCGCAGAGACCGTACGCTCGATCCTGTATTTCAACGGAGACGTCGTCACGCACCATCTCCAGGTGCTGAGCCTCTGGGGCCTGATCTCGCTCGCACTGGTGTTCGTTATCGACTCGCTTAAGCCGGTCCGCACCGAGCACGACTTCGGTGACCTCGCGACACCATCCGCCACGGCTCTGCCCACGCCTGCAGCCCCAGCGACAGACAAGAAGCTGATTCTCACCTCAACAGAGGTGGCCGATGGAGCGGCCACTGCCGACGAACGAGCACCGGAACCAGCAACGATCTGAGTCTCGAACCCACCGATCCGCGGGAGACCGAAATTCGCCGGGTCGCGCCTTCCGACACTTTTCGTGAGATCGGACACTTCATGTCCGATCTCATGAAAGTTGTCAGTTGGTGAGACGCGACGCCCTTGGAAAACGGGTGAGTGCGGTGACGCCGAGGCTGCCAGTTTTTCTCACGAAGCATGTCGGTAGTCCCGTTTTACCCTGACGTCTCCACCAACCTGCCGCAAACGTCCGGCCGACCATTTCGGTGCAACAGGTTCCGGCAGGGAGGCGGTCGCTACTTGATCGGCGTGTCTGCCCGCACCTGGACCAAGATCGTCATTCCACCGAAAACGATCGCTTCCGGGCGCTTCTCCAGCCTCCTCATGGTGATGTCCGGAGCTCGACTCTTAGCGAACCTTGATCTGGCCTAGTTCCTGGGTTGCACGGGTGAGTGCCACATAGAGGCGGTTCCAGCCGCGTGGTTCTGCGGCGATGCCGTCGGGATCGATGACGAGGGTGGCGTCCCATTCCAGACCTTTGGATTGGGTGGCAGTGATGACCGGGATTCCTGGCAGCGCGGCCTGTAGCTCAAGTACTCTCGGGGCAGCGGCAATGACGCCGACTGTGCCGCCTGCCCAGCGGTCAGTGAGTTCTTCGAAAGCACCGGCGATTTCGGCAACCAATTGAGACTCAGCGACCGCTCGTTCCCAAGGGTCGACACCGGAAAAGCGCACAGCGTTTGGTGGCTCATTGACGCTGCCGGCCTTTTCGAGGACGGGGCCGGTGAGCGCCATGACTTCGGCTGGCGTCCGGTAGCCGATGGTGAGTTTCGCTTGGGTCCAGCGTTCTTCGAAGACAGCGGTGACCGCTTGTGCCCATGTTGTGTGCTCGTGGGGCGTCTCGGCCTGGTCGATGTCACCCACCGCGGTGATGGAAAGCTGCGGGGTACGGCGGGCAACCATGTGCCATTGCATTTCGGACAGTTCTTGCGCTTCATCGACGATGACGTGGCCGTAGATCCAGTCGCGGCGCGCTGCGGCCCGTTCGGAGAGGAAGGTGTCAGACGCTGGATGAACGACGGTGTCGCCGATGAGGTGTGACACGGCATCGAGGAGCGGAATGTCGCCCGTTGCCCAGCCAGTCTTCGTGGCGACGACGGCCTGTCGTTCGTCATTGCTCAGCTCGGGGACGAACTGTTGGAGCAGCTCTTCATCGCTCAGCAGCCGGCGGAGTTCTGTCGCCGGATCCAGCGTCGGCCAAATATTAGCGAGGGTGCTGGCCACACGGGCGTTCATTGCGATGTCGTCGCGAAGCTTGTCGAGTTCCTGCTCGGTGAGTACGCCGTCAACCTCGCTGCCCTCGTTGTCGCGATCCACTTCTTGGAAGGCGACTTTGGCGTGCACGACGTCCTCGAGGCCTTCGTCGATCCTCGCGAAGACGTCCTCGAAGCGTTCAGCGATTGCGTGCGCGAGCTGGTCGTGCATCTGCTCGAAGAACCACCGTTGAGCGGCGTGGTAGCTGCGCCCGGACGTCGCGGTTTTGATGAGGCGGTCCACCAGGTCCGCGGGGATTTCATACTGCTCGCCTTCCCAAACCAGCGCGACCGGTGTCCCCTCGGGTGTACGCGCGGCAACGTACTGCTCAAGCGCTCGTTGCCAGAGTGCGCGTCCCTTGATGCCCTCGACGGTGCGCGACTCTTCTGCGGTGACGGTGACACCGGGGATGAGCGTGTCGGGCGTCGCGGCGACGATCGCAGTCTCGCCAAGAGCAGGGAGCACCTGGGCGATGTAGTCCAGGAATCGTCGTGACGGTCCGAGCGTCAGCACGCCGCGTGCGGCGAGTTGCGGGCTTGCGAACAGCAAATACGCGGCGCGGTGGAGCGCGACAACCGTCTTGCCCGTGCCGGGGCCGCCCTGCACCACCAGCGGTCCCCGAACCCCCGCGCGCACGATCTCGTCCTGCTCGCGTTGGAGTGTGGCTGCGGCGCTGGTCATCTGTCCCGTGCGTCGTTCGGACAGGGCGCTGAACAGCGCGCCCTCACCAACCAGCCCGCTGCTGCTCTCACCGTCTAGCGGTTCGTCGTCCACCCCTGCGACGGTGGTGCCTTCAATGCGGATGTGTCGGCGATGTGCCTGCCCGAGCGGCTCGACAGGTGTCGCCATGTAGAAGGGCCGTGCGGCTGGTGCGCGCCAGTCAATGACCATCGGGTCGGCGTCGTCTGCCGCTGCGGAGACTCCAACGCGCCCGATTCGCAGGGTGCTGCCATCAAGGGCGTCAAGACGACCGAAGATCAGACCGTTCTCGGCGTGCGTGAGCTCAGCGCGTTGCCGAATCATTCCCTGCCGGCGGGCGTGGCCGACCGCGTCATGTGCGGAGGTGGACAGCTCGGTGTTCAAGAAGTGAAGTATCTCTGCTCGGCGCGCGAGGGTAGCGTCAAGGTAGTCCTGCTCTTCGGTGATCGCAGCTTCGCGTGTGTCCAGGGGCGAGGCAGTCTCGTTCAACACCGGGTCTCCTTCAGATGTATCTGTCCGTGTGCCCCCGCGATGCAGTGAAAAACAAGGCAGAGTTCGGGACCGCCAATCGGGCAAGGTCACTAGTAAACCAGAGCACTTGCGAAAACCAAGTACTCGTTTTTCAATAGCAGGTCATGTCAAATTTGGATACGATCAAGGCATGGCAATCCGATCGCGCCTCGTGAGCACTGAGCGTGACGCCGGATTGCAGACAGCCTTTGGCATTCTGGGCAAGAAGTGGAACGGTCGAATCCTTGCCGCCCTTCGCGAGGGTCCCATGAAGTTCACAGATTTGAGACGAGCGGTTGGAGCGATCACGGACTCCGTTCTTTCCGACCGGCTCGTCGACCTCACTGAGGCCGGACTCGTCCAGCGAGCGGAAACGCGGATTCGCCCCGTCCACATCACTTACCGCCTCTCACAACGAGGCGAGAATGTTCAACCCGTTCTGGACGACCTCGCGGTGTGGGCCGTAAAGAACCTCGAGGTCGAACTGCCGAGAAACTGAACCTACGGGTTTCGATGCGTCTCGCAACCTCCCTGTCTCGAAACCCATGGGATGCGAGACAGGTGCCATCCCCACGCCGTTTGCGGACAGACTGGTGCGTCTCCGCGAGATCAGCCGGAAACCCTTGCCGTTGGTTATGACGAACGGTTGTGGCAGGCATTCCGCGCCCTGGCTCTGGATCACGCCGAAAACGATCGTTAGCGGGACGCATGGAAAAAGAGCGTCGTTCTTATCCCTTCGTCAGGTCGGCCACATCGCTCAGCACGGCATCCCGTGAGCGCCCGTATTTGGTAAGCACCTCTTCGGGGGAACTGATGAGGGCCTTCCACAGCGCCCACGCAGCTCCTCGTAACCATGCATCCTCCGGTAGCTCTAGCCGGTCGTGCAGTCGATCACGTTCGCGAGAACTGCAACTCAACCATGCGAAGGACAGGTCGCAGGCGGGATCACCAACGCACGTCTGTCCGAAGTCGATAAGCGCCGCCAATTGGCCGCTGCTATCGAACAACATGTTGCCTGGCGCGACATCGCCATGGACCCACACCGGCGGCTCGGTCCACACTGTGGCCACGGCCGCATCCCAGAGTGCCCGACATCCCTCAGCGTGACGTCTGGCCAGGAGGGGGAGCCGGCTCTGTATCTCCTCGCCAACCGCGCTGATGTGACAGCCGCGGTAAGCAGATGCGCTTCCCGCCCATGGGCCGCCGACCGTGTCGCAAGCCTGCAATTCCCTCAGGGCGTCACCCAAGCTACTGATGGCGCTCTCTCGCTCGCGCGTTTCAACCGCGGTTAAAGTGTGCCCCTCAATCCACTCGCGAACGGACCAGGGTCGGTTGAATGCCGCCGAGGGGGCCCCGGTCGCTACTACGCGGGGGATCGCGACGCGAAAGCTGGAACCGAGGATCGCGAGGGTTTGCTCCTCCCGGACTAGGCCGGCGACGTAGCCGTCCGCGCTCGGGAGGCGGACAGACATTCGGTCACCAAGCCGGAAGGTGCGGTTGTCCCACCCCTGAACTTCCACCGGGCGGATCGGCAGCTCCGACCACTGAGGGAACTGCTCCGACACAAGGGAGCGAACCAACGAAGAAGTGATCTCTTCGGAAGCGGCAGCCATCGCGCCAGCTTAGTTGACGACCTATGAGCACTCGGAGACGCTCCGACACCTTCGTGAGACTCCGACACCTTTCGTGAGATCGGCAACACGACGCCAAAAACTTTTCGTAACCAAACCGTTGCATTCGTTACCCGGCCGTTATACAGTGATCACACGGTGAATGTTTGCTGTGGCATACACCGCATGTGATTGCAGGACACTCTTGGTGCAAGGGACAAGGGCCGGTCGGGAGCCTCTCCGACCGGCCCTTCACCGTTCCGTTACGCTGTTGTTATGACCGACCGAAAGCTCGCGCTCGAAGCGTGGGAAGGCCTGTTCCGCGCGCAGCATGAACTCTTCGCCGCGATGGCGACAGACTTCGAGAACACACCGATCACGCAGGCCGAGTACGACGTACTCCTCACCGTCACGCGTGCCCCGGACATGACCACTCGCCTGCGCGACGTGACAGCGAACATGCTCATCAGCCAGCCCAGCGTCTCGCGCCTCGTCGACCGCATGGTTGCGCGGGATTTGATATCCAAATGTCCTGATCCCGAGGACGGGCGCGGAGCCCTGATCAGGGCGACGGATGCTGGCGCTCGAGCCTTCCGCGACGTGGCGTTGGTGCATGGCCGATCGATCGCGGAGCAGATGTCACGCCTCGACGGCAGTGAACTGCGCACACTCCGAGAGCTGACCAATAAGCTCCGCGGGGCCTGACCAAAGCATCCACACCCCCACTGTTCGCCGGCCATCTCTGGCATAGTCGACTCTGTGTAGTTTCCGCGAAAGCGGACCACAGGGAGGGTACTTATATGGAGATCGCAGGAGCCTTTGGCGTCCTAATTCTCGTCGGCATCGCTGTCGTCGTCCTTATCGTGGTCGGCCTGATCACACTGCTGCTCGCACGCAGCTGGATCAAGGTGGCGCGCGCAGATGAGGCACTCGTCATCTCGGGCCGCAAGCAGAAAGTGCAACGCGCGATCGTCTCCGCGGATGGCACCAGCAGTTCTGAAATCGTCGACTCGCCCGTTACGGTCATCGTTAACGGCAAGTCGCTCGTCAACCCGATCACGCAGCGCCACGAGATCATCTCGCTGCGCTCGCGCCAGGTTTCATTGAACGCCGAGGCGCAGTCGCTGGACAGCGTGACTCTGAACGTCGATGGCGTCGCGATCGTGAAGATCGGCTCCGACCCGCTGTATGTGCGCCGCGCCGCAGAGCGTTTCGCCTCGCAGGACTCCGCCATCGAGCAGTTCACTACCGAGCAGCTCGAAGGTGCTCTCCGCGGGATCGTCGCGACCCTGTCCGTCGTCGAGCTGATGCGCGATCGCAAGCTGTTCTCCGACCAGATCGCTGCAGACGTCTCACAAGATCTTGCCGAGCAGGGTCTGATCCTCGACTCGTTCCAGATCAAGGGCATCACCGACGCCGTCGGCTACATCCAGTCCCTCGGTGCGCCGGAGATCCAGTCGAAGCGCCAGTCGGCCGAGATCTCGCAGACCAACGCTGATCGTGCGATTAACCAGAAGGTCATCGCCAACCAGGAATCGAACCTGGTCGAGCAGACCGCCCTCGACACGAACACCGCCAACTCGAATGCCGGCATCGGCCGTGCCCGTGCTGAGGCAGAGCAGGCAGAGCACCTCGCGCGCGCCCAGGCCGAGCAGGCAGTTCTCCAGCAGCAGGCAGAGAACCGTCAGGCGCAGCTGGATGCCGACGTCAAGCGTGTCGCGGATGCACAGCGATACGAGGCCGAGACACGAGCGCAGGCCGAGCTGTACACGCGCGAGAAGGCGGCCGAGGCCGGAGCGATCGAGCAGGTCAAGCAGGCAGAGGCACGCACCCGCATCGCCGAACAGCAGGCAGAGGCTGACAAGGCCCGCGCGGCCGGTGAAGCCCACGCCGCCGAAGCGAAGGCAACAGGTGAGGCCAACGCCCTCCGCGCTCTCGCTGAGGCCGAATCCGAGGCTCGTCGCCTGCGCGCCAACGCAGAAGCCGATGCCATCCGCGCTGAGGGTGACGCGCGAGCATCCGCCCTCGAAGCAGAAGCGAAGGCCATCGCTTCGAACCAGGAAGCATTCCTCTCGCAGCGCGTGCTCGACGTCCTGCCGAGCATCATGAGCGAGTTCGCCAAGGGCTACGCCACGATCGGCAGTGTCTCGATCATCGGCGGTTCCGGTGAAGACGGCGCCTCCAGCGTTGTCGGCGCCGACAGCGCTAAAGCGTTGAAGTCGGTGTTCGACAGCGTGAGCGCGGCCACCGGACTCGACCTCGCCGGGATCATCCAGGGCCAGGCCGTCGGACGGGGCATCGGCACCAGCATCGCCCAGGCGCAGGCTCCCGCCGAGGCGCCCAAGCGAGCCAAGGCGAAGGCTCCCGCGTCCGCAGCGACGCCCCCGGCGCCGCCCGCTGCAAGCTGATAACCAACACAGAATGCCCCGCCGCGGATCCTCCAGGATCCATGGCGGGGCATTTTTTGGCCTCAGGGGCCGGCGGGTCACTGTTCGCGGCGGGTCACTGTGCGCGGCGGGTTACTGCGTGCGGCGGCGCAGCGTCAGCGGCGCCAACACGAGGAAACCGACCGCGAACGCCGCCACAATCAGCATCGGACCCCCGACATCCCATCCCTCATCCCCCGCAGCGACCGCCTGGATCGCGTCGATCCCATGGCTGAGCGGCAGCCAGTCAGAGATCGCGTACAGTACGTCGGGCATCTGATCGCGGGGCATGAAGAGCCCACCGAGGATGATCTGTGGGAAGACCAGCAACGGCATGAATTGCACCGCCTGGAACTCGGTCTGCGCAAAAGCGCTGGCCAGTAGTCCGAGGGCCGTGCCGAGCACGGCATCCACTACCGCCACCGCGCCGAGCTGCCAGAGTGGCCCGTCGATCTCCAAGCCGCAGACGTAGACGGCGAAGGCAACGGTGATCACCGCCTGCACAATGGCCATCAGAGCGAACGCGAGGGCGTAGCCGAGAATGAAGTCCGCCTTGCCGAGGGGCGTCGTCATCAACCGTTCGAGAGTTCCAGACCGCCGCTCGCGCAGCGTCGTGATCGAGGTGATGAGAAACATCACTATGAACGGGAACAGCGCCAGGATCGCACCGCCGAACTGATTGAAGACGCCTTCTTGATCCGCGAACAACCACGCGAACAGCCCCACCAGCAGGCTCGGGGCGATGAGCATCAGGGCAATCGAGCGCGGATCGTGGCGCAGCTGACTGAGCACGCGCCCCGCCGTGGCGAAAGTGCAGCGGAAGTTCATCGCTCCCCCTCCTGCTCTCGGCGTGAGCGACGCGTGTCCGGCGGCGGCGCGGCGCTAGCTCGTGCAGCCTCGGTGTCGCGAGCATCCGCTACGTCACGTTCGATCAACGTAAGGAAGGCCGCTTCAGCATCTTTCTCACCCGTGGTCTCGAGCAGGCTGTGCGGAGTCGTGTCGGCGATAATCCGTCCCTCGCGCATGAGCAACAGCCGATCGCAGCGCAGCGCCTCATCCATGACGTGGCTCGACACGAGCATCGTGGTGCCGGCCTCGGCGATGCGACGAAACAACGCCCAGAGCTCAGAGCGCAACACCGGGTCAAGCCCCACCGTCGGCTCGTCAAGGACAACCAGTTCCGGAGAACCCAGCAGTGCCACCGCCAATGACACCCGGTTCAGCTGGCCGCCGCTGAGAGCAGCAACGGGCTGCTGCGCATGCTCATTGAGGCCCACCTCGGCGATCACGCGATCGACATCATCGCGCGGCGCGTCGAGGACGGATGCAAAATACCGCAGATTCTCACGCACGCTGAGGTCGGTGTACACAGCCGCGCCCTGCGTGCCGTAGGAGACCCGGCGACGGAGGCCAGGAGATCCAGCGGCTTCTCCAAGCACAGTCACTGATCCGCCTTGCGTGCGCTGCACGCCGACGATCGTGCGCATCAGAGTCGTCTTGCCACATCCGGACGGTCCGAGAAGCCCGATCACCTCGCCGCGAGGAATGCGCAGCGACAGCCCGTCGAACACGCGCCGGTTCCCCCGACGGACGTGCAGACCGTCAATCACCACGGCATCGCGATCTGCCGCGCGCTCATGAGTCATCATGTCTTGAATTATTGACCTGCTGCGGCCTGCGCGCCATACCAGTTGTTCTGCACAGGCCTGCCTGTTTGTGGAGTTATCCACCATTCGTGAATAGCTTCTGATCTGCGGTTTATCTGGCGGACGAATGTCCGTGGCCTCCTGTGTAATAGAGGTATGACATCCCTTGCAACGGAACTGGAGAACATCGATCGGCAGCTGGCCGACGCGATGACCGGTTCCACCGCGCGTGGTGGCGTGCGACTCGTCAATGACGGTGAACTTCTCGACGTCGTGCAGGCTCTGGGGCGTATTCAGCGCCGACTGGATGGTGCGATCGTTGAATCCACGGATCGGGTGGTCGAGCGGGATCAGTGTGAACGCGACGCCCGGTTGACGACACAGCTCGGATGCCGGGATGCCGCAGAACTGCTGCGACGCACACTGCTTATTGATGGCCCTGCGGCCCGCCGGTACGTGGCGGCGGTGCCGGCGGTGCACCGCGATCTGGACATCACCTCCGGTGGGTTGCTACCGGCGCCTTTCCCGGAACTGGCTGCGGGGGCGATGTCGTTGAGCGGGTTCCTGGCGTGTACGACACCGCTGCTGAAGGCCAGACGCCTAGGGACCGCGGACCGGTTGGCTGCGGATGCCGTGCTCGCACGCTTCGCGACCGGACGGCCGCTGGACGGCGATGACGATGACCTCTCGCTTGATGACGACGCTGATGACGACGCGTCCGGGGCCCGCGAGACGGCACCGCTGCCGACGACGGATGAGCTCGCCGGGCTGACCGCGCACATCATCGACCGCCTCGACCCGGACGGTGCGGAGCCGAAAGACCGGGCGGGCAAGCGCCGCCGGTACTTCACGATCGGGCGCCTCCGCGATGGATCCGTTCCCGTGCGCGGTGAGCTCCTTCCGGAAGTCGCCGCCCAGTTGGAGAAGCTGATCGACAGCCTGATGAACCCGAAAGTCGACGACGAGGCCCGTACCGGGAGCGGAGTGCGATTCCGACCCTCCGACGACGTCGCCGACAATGATGGTGCCGGCAGTGGTGGCGACAATGACAGTGACGATGACGGTGACGGTTTCGAGGCCAAGTACAGTACGGCGGCTGATGTCGCGTCCGCGGCCGAGGGTGACACGCTCACCGTCCGTGCCGACGGCCTCCCGCCCCACAAGGCCGCGTCGCCCCCACCGGACGCCGCGGACCTGCGCACGCATGCGCAGAAACGGCACGACGCGTTCGCGAGCATCATCATGGTCGCAGCAGCATCCGACGGCATGCCCACCCTCGGCGGCGCCGCACCGACCCTCGTCGTCTCCGTCAGCGCCGAAGACTACGCCCACCGCACCGGGCGCGCGACGGTCGAGGGCGCCGGATACGACGTGCCCCTCGGTGCCGCCGACCACGCCGCATGCGCGGGCGGTGTGGAGCGTGTGCTGTTCGACGAGAACGGTGCGATCGTGGGCATCAGCACCACTGCGCGGATCTTCAACGCCCGCCAACGCCGCGCGATCGTGCTCCGCGACCGCAAATGCCTCATCCCCGGATGTAACATCCGTGCGGAATGGTGTGAAATCCATCATGTGACCGAGCATTCCCGTGGCGGACCCACCCACACCAGCAACGGGGTACCGCTGTGTTGGCATCACCACCGCACCCTCGACGAACACATCTGGCTCATCCGAATGCGCGACGGGACACCCGAAATCCGCGGACCCAACTGGTGGGACCCCTACGCCCGATGGCGAGCACCACACCTGAACTACACCGCAGTCGACGAAGCCATCGACGGCGAGAGGGAACGAGCCCGCACCGCCTGGTGATGCGCAGCGTTGGGAGCAGAGCAAGCGCGATCCCTGAGTAGACGCGACAACCCTGGCCTGCGAGCACACTCCCTCCGAACGCGAGAGACTGGAAGGGTGACCAACGCGCCGTTCGACCTGTCGAGGATCGGTCGCGGGCTCGCGTTCGCGTCCGCGGTTGATGACCTCGGCGCCATACTCGACCGGAGCGCATCCGTCGTCGTCAGCTCACCACCGGGAACGGGCAAGACCACGCTCGTCCCGCCGATCGTCGCCGATCGCGTTGAGGGCCGCGTGATCGTCACTCAACCACGTCGGGTCGCCGCCCGCGCCGCCGCCCGACGACTCGCGCAGTTAGACGGATCCCCCCTCGGCTCCCGCGTCGGATTCACCGTACGCGGCGAGCGCCACGTCGAACCCTCCACCGTGATCGAATTCGTCACCGCCGGTGTGCTGCTGCGCCGCCTGCTCGATGATCCAGGGCTCGACGGGATCGGCGCCGTCATCATCGATGAGGTGCACGAGCGCGCACTGGAGACGGACCTGTTGATCGGGCTGCTCGGCGAGGTCCGCGAGCTGCGCGAAGATCTCGTCCTCGTCGCGATGTCTGCGACGCTCGACGCCGAGCGGTTCGCGACAGTCCTCGGCACAGACGCATCCCCTGCCCCGGTCGTGACGCAGACGGTTCCCGCGTATCCGCTCGATGTGCGCTGGGCGCCGAGTCCCACGCCTCGGTTGGACGAGCGCGGAGTCACCTGGGCATTCCTCGACCACGTCGCGAGCGCGGCGGTTTCCGCGCACCGCGATCTGGTGCGCGCCGATCCGACCGCCGATGCCCTCGTCTTCGCGCCGGGTGCGCGCGAGGTATCCGAGATCGCCCGGCGCATCCGCAGTCTCGCCTCGGAGTTCGACGTTCGCGAACTGCATGGCCAGATCCCTGCCGCTGAGCAGGATGCCGTGATCAGCGGGCGGAATCCGGGCCAGCCTGCGCGGATCATCGTGACCACCTCGCTCGCCGAGTCCTCGCTGACTGTCCCCGGCGTGCGCCTCGTCGTCGACACCTGCCTGTCTCGTGCTCCGCAACGCGATGCGGCACGGGGCATGAGCGGACTCGTCACCGGCCCGACCTCCCGGGCTTCTGCCATTCAGCGCGCCGGACGCGCCACCCGACAAGGCCCCGGCGTCGTGGTCCGTTGCGTCGACGAGCGGACGTTCGCTGCAGCCCCGGCACGACCTGCCCCCGAGATCATCACGACGGATCTCACCGACGCCGCTCTGCTTCTCGCCTGCTGGGGCGCGCCAGGCGGTATGGGTCTTCGACTGGTCGATCCGCTCCCCACCGACAGCCTGGGCGATGCCCTCGCCGTGTTGCACGGACTCGGCGCAATCGATGCCGATGGCCGAGCCACCACCGAAGGCAGACAGCTCGCCAAGGTCCCGACCGATCCTCGCCTTGCCCGCGCACTTCGCGACGGCAGCGGGCTGGTTGGTGCGCGCACCGCAGCCGAGGTCGTCGCCCTGATCGGCGGCGAACTTCGTGTCGCGGACGGAGATGTCGCGACCACGCTCATCGCGCTGCGACACGGACGAAGCCCTGACACCCGCCGCTGGGAGCAGGAAGTCCGACGCCTCGAACGCTTCACCTCCACTTCCAGCAAAACCAGCAAGACCAGCACGACCAGCACGACAGGTACAGAGCGCAGAGGCACCGATCAGGTTGGACTCGTCATTGCACTCGCATTCCCCGAGCGGATCGCCCGCCGCGTCGATCACTCGGCGCACGGCGCTACCTTCCTCCTCGCCTCCGGAACCCGTGCCGGGATCACAGGTCCGCTCGCGGGCGCCGAGTGGCTGGCGGTGGCTGATGTCACCCGCGCGCAGGGGCGAGCAACGGCCGGCACTGGCGCGATCATCCGCTCCGCCGCCGTCATCTCGGAAAGCCAGGCAGAGCAGGCAGCCACCCATCTGATCACTGACCGGATCGAAGCGCAGTTCGTGAATGGTCGCGTCCAGGCACGTCGCGAGCGTCGGCTCGGCGCGATCGTCCGCTCGTCCGTCCCGGTGCGCGTTCAGGCAGGCGAAGGCGGCCGAAATGCCGCACGCCGCGCCGTCGAAGAACAGGGCCTCGGGGTGTTCACGTGGTCGGAGGCCGCGGATGGCCTGCGGCGGCGACTCGCCCTGCTGCACCGCGAGCTCGGGTCGCCCTGGCCGGATGTCTCGGATGCCGCACTCCTCGGCGCCCTCGATTCCTGGCTCGGCCCTGAACTCTCGAACCTCGCCACCGGCACACCGGCCGCACGCATCGATCTGACCTCGGCGCTTCGGCGCGTGCTTCCCTGGCCGGCCGCGGTGGATTTCGACGCGCTAACTCCTGAACGCCTCGAGGTACCCAGCGGATCACGCGTCCGTCTCACCTACCCGCCTATCGATGACCCGACTGCGCGTCCCGTCGTAGCCGTGAAACTGCAGGAGTGCTTCGGATGGGCGGAGACTCCGCGCCTCGTAGGCGGGCGAGTGCCAGTGCTGTTCCATCTGCTCTCCCCCGGCGGGCATCCGCTCGCCGTGACCGATGACCTCGCATCGTTCTGGGCCGGTCCGTATTCGCAGGTGCGCGCAGAGATGCGCGGACGATATCCGAAGCATCCATGGCCTGAGGACCCCTGGTCCACGGCTCCCACCCGGCACACCACGCGTCGCGCCGCGGGGAAGTAACCGAGCCACCACAGGCGCTCAGCACTCGATGACGTTGACCGCGAGGCCGCCCTCACTGGTCTCCTTGTACTTCGTGGACATGTCGAGTCCGGTCTGCCGCATCGTCTCTACGACGGCGTCCAACGAGACGTAGTGATGCCCGTCGCCGCGCAAGGCGAGGCGCGAAGCGGTCACCGCAGTGGATGCTGCAATCGCGTTCCGTTCGATGCACGGAATCTGCACGAGTCCGCCGATCGGGTCGCAGGTGAGGCCGAGGTGGTGCTCCATTGCGATCTCGGCGGCATTCTCAATCTGCCGGTTGGTGCCGCCCATCACCGCGGTGAGCCCGGCGGCCGCCATCGCACATGCGGATCCGACCTCCGCCTGGCATCCGCCCTCCGCTCCAGAAATCGACGCGTTCGCTTTGAACAACGATCCGAGAGCGGTCGCGGTGAGCAAAAAGCGGCGGATGCCACGGCGACGGTTCGCCTCGGCAACCACCTCGCCATCGGCATCCGACACGGCCGTCACCTCCCCACCGAACCCGAGCAGCGCACTGCCGACGAGCTCGCCGTACGGCGTGACGGCATTGCCCGCCCCGAGTCCTGAGTCAGCGAGGAACCGCCACCAGTACATCGCGACCGCCGGAAGGATGCCCGCAGCACCGTTCGTCGGCGCGGTGACGACTCGTCCACCGGCAGCGTTTTCCTCATTGACGGCGAGCGCGAAGGCGCCAAGCCACTCGCCAGGAATCTCCCGCGCACCATCGGCTTCCGCAGATTCCAACTGCTCGCGTATCGCGCCGGCACGACGCTTGACCTTGAGGAAGCCCGGCAGCACACCGTCGGCGTGCAGACCAGCATCCACGCAGGATGCCATCGCATCCCAGATCGCGTCGAGGCCGGCGGCGACCTCCTCTTCAGACCGCAGCGCCATCTCGTTGTGCCGCGCGATGTCGGCGATTGAGAGGCCATTCTCGTCACACAGATCGAGCAGCGACGCGGCGTCGGGGTAAGCGAAGGGGAACCCGCTCGCGGCGATCTGAGCATCCTCGCCCTCTCGCCGGATGAATCCACCACCGACCGAGTAGTACGTCTCCTCTGCACGCGCAGCATCGTCGGCAGAAAGCGCCGTGAGAGTCATCGCGTTCGGATGCCCCGGCAACCGCGTGCGCGGCGCGAACTGGATGTCGTCTTTAGCGAACGCGACCTCGTGCACACCGTCAACGAGAAGTCCCATTCCCTCGGGGAAGTTCGTCCAGGCGGCACGCACTTCGGCGGGTTCACACGTCTCCGGGGCAAGTCCGCGCAGACCTGCCACGACAGCATCCGGTGTGCCGTGTCCGATTCCGGTCGCCCCGAGCGAGCCGTACAGTGTGCAGGTCACCCGCGCGACATCGGCAAGTGCGCCGCTGGCGCTCAGTCGCTGGGCGAAGTCGAGCGCCGCTCGCATCGGCCCGACCGTATGGGAGCTCGAAGGCCCCACTCCGATGGAGAAGAAGTCGAATGCCGAGACGTACGCTGTCACGACTCCAGGCTACGCCGGGAGGCGTGTTCGTGCGCCGTTCTGGGCCAGACTGGTGGCGTGACCATCGACGCACCGCGTTATCGCCATGTCGCGGACCGTCTCGCACAGCGGATCGCCGACGGAGAGTTCCCTGTTGGGTCCATGCTGCCGGGCGAACAAGCTCTGGCCGCCGAAGTTGGCGTCGCGCGAGGTACCGTGCGCAGCGCCCTGGCTCTGCTCGCCCGGCGCGGCACCGTCTCCTCACGAGCCGGCGCCGGGTGGATCGTACAATCGTCTGCGCACACACAGGGTCTCGCCGCGTTCGGTTCCTTCGCCCAATGGGCAAAGAATCACGGTCTCACCCCGGGCGGACAGGTCGTCCAGGAGCAGGAATCGCACGCGACCGCAGATGAGGCACGGATGCTGCGGATCGCGCAGGGGTCCCTCGTGCTGCGATTCACCCGACTGCGCAGTCTCGACGGGCACGTGGTGATGATCGAGCGGCCCGTGTATCCAGCGTGGATCGCTACCGCACTACGCGGGCTGCCCGTCGACACGCCCTCCCATGCGGCAGTGCTCGAGGCGGCCGGCCACGGCGAGGTATTCGGTTCGCACCGGATCGATGCTGTCGCCGCCTCGAGTGAGGATGCACGTCTGCTCGGCGTGCGGCGGTCGAGCCCACTGCTACGCGTGCGGCGACAGGCCTTCGCGCGTGACGGGCGCCCGCTTGACCTCACCGAAGATCGCTATCTGCCCGATGCCGTGTCATTCGAGGCCTCGTCAACCTCAGATGCCCAACCCGGAGGATGGACCCGCACCCTCTCCTGACGTTGACGTTGACGCTGACGCTGACGACGGCAACTGGACAGCTGTGCACAGCCGTCCCTGCCATTTCGGCGGATACCGGCCGGTTTCGCACCCCGTTGGCGAGGTGTTCATCGAACGTTCGAAGACGGTGTCGAGACTCGAGGCAACGCCACCCCGGCGCCCGCCGAAAGGATCACGATGCCTCCCCTCAACCGCTCCCGCCCGCATCTGCGGCGCGCGATCGTCGTTGCCACGACGATCGGCCTCATCGCCGTTCCCGCCGTTCCCGCCGCTGCAGTCGACAGTTTCGGCCTCACCGTCCCGTCCGCTGTCGACATTCCGGCCGGATCGACCCTGACGATCACCGGCGACCCCGAGCAGCCTGCGCCGGGTGACTCGAACGCCGCCGTCGAGATCGACCCGATCGTCACGAACAATGACACTGACGAGGTCATCGCACGCGAAGCCTTCGGCACCAACGGGGCCGACCAGTGGACCGTGAGCTTCGACGAGTCCATGACCGACCAGGGCGCCGACGAGTACCGCGGCTGGCAGTTCACCACCCGCGACGAATGGACCGCCGACGTCGACGAGATGCGCAAACGCTTCGGCCGTGCGCTCGACACGATCGTCGTGGCCGACGCGCAGCAGTTCGGGGACCTGCCGTTCGACACCACTCTCACCGGCGCTCCCGTCTCCGTCGAGGCCTTGGGTGCAGTACGCCTCACCTTCGACAGCCACTATCGAGGCGCTGCGGGACAGTCCGGCACGGTCGAGGTGAGCTTCGACGGCGGTGAATCGACCGAGATCCTGCGGCTCGATTCTGCGTCCGTCGCTGACGGCTACGACGCGCGCCAGCTGAACTACGCGCAGGATGTCACGGTGGAAGTTCCTGCTGGAGCCGAGAACGCCGTCTTCACCTGGAACCTGTCCGGCGGCGCCGACGCTCGATACTGGGCGATCGACTCTGTCACCGTGCACGAGGCGCTTGCCGCTCCGACCGGCGACCCCACCAGCGCCTGGGTGATGAGTGACATCCAGGGCCACCCGCAGGATCTGCAGCACGCTCTCGGCGACTACGCCGAGCTCCTGCCGGGTGCAGACGCCATGCTGATGGTCGGCGACATCGTGAACACCGGTTCAGACGCGGAATGGGATGAGATCTATGACGTGATGGATGCCACGGCCGACATCCGCCCGCGTCAGACCATCGCGTCGATGGGCAACCACGAGCGCTATGCCGCCGGCGGTTTCGGCGCGAACAGCAACCGGTTCCTCACGTTCGCTGAGCGCGACCGTGTGTGGGACGAGTACGTGATCGAAGGACCGTCGGGCGATCTGCCCGTGATCGTCCTCGGCCAGGAGTTCGCAAGCCCCACGGACGTTGCCATGAGCAATGCACAGGTGGAGTTCCTCGAGGAGCGTCTCGCTCACTGGACCGCGCTCGACAAGCAGGTCGCCGTGATGACGCACTTCCCTCTCGGCGACACGGTGTCAGCGTCGTGGATCCCCTGGTACCACGGTCACCATCAAATGAACGACCGGCTCACCAGCATCCTGGGCAACTACCCGAACGCGATCGTGTTCTCCGGGCACACGCACTACCCCGCCGAGCTCGGCGACTGGGCAGTGCAGCGCCGTACCGCGGATGGGCACGCCGACGGGTTCTGGGCAGTGAACACCATCGCGATGCACGTGGAATGGGATGCACGTGGAGAGAACACCGCCGGCATCGACGAGATCGTGACGCGCGACATCAACCAGGGGCTGACGCTCGAAGCCTATGGCGACCGAGTTGTGGTGAAGGCCTATGACTTCGCAAGCGACACCTGGCTGCGCGAGGCTGTGATCCCCAACCCGCTCGTCGCGAGCACGACCGTGGAAGGAATCGTGGCTGGTGCTCCGAAGATCGTCTCCACGCACCACCTCGGCATCAAGCCGGGTGCGAAGCTCACGGTCGAAGAGGGCGACTGGACCGATGGCACTGAGTTCGCTTACCAGTGGATGGCCGACGGCGAGCCGATCGACGGCGCTACGACCGATCGGTTCCACCTGGTCGGCAAGTGGAAGGGCCAGGACATCACTGTCCAGGTGACCGGCACCGTTCAGGGCCTCGCTCCGGCGACCATCGAATCCGAGCCGATCCGCATCGACTGACATTCCACAGTGCCCCGCCCTTCCCGAGGGCGGGGCACTGCCGTACCACCACAGGAGATCCAATGCTTCACCCCCGAACACACACCCGTCGTCCGCCTGCCGCGGTCCTGTGGGACATGGACGGCACCATTGTCGATACCGAAGGCCACTGGATCACCGCGGCCGAGCGGATGCTGGCGAAGGACGACGTGGTCGCGCCGCGGTCAGCGCTCGACGAGCTGATCGGACTCGCTCTGCCCGATGGTGCGCGTGTGATCCAAGAACTCGGAGCATCGGGTTCACCCGAGTCGATCGTCGCGCGCTGGCTCGATCTGGCGTTGGAGTGCACCCGCGCCGAGGGAATCGATTGGCGCCCGGGCGCGCGGAGCCTCTTGAGCGAAATCAAGGCCGCTCGCGTGCCGCTGGCTCTGGTGACGATGTCCTACCGGCGATACGCCGAGGAGATCCTCACTACCCTCCCCTCCGGGACATTCGACAGGATCGTCACTGGCGACGATGTTTCACGGGGCAAACCGTTCCCCGACGCCTATCTTCGCGCTGCCGAACTGCTGGGCGTCGATCCGTTGGACTGTATCGCGATCGAAGATTCTCCGGTCGGCCTTGCCTCTGCGCGTGCAGCAGGTGTGGCAACGGTCGGCGTGCCACATCACTTGCCGCTCGCCGACGACAGCGCCGATGTGCTCTGGCCGACGCTGAGCGGGCGCGGCCTGCAGGATCTCCATCTGCCCCTGCGCCCTGCAACTGCCCGGTACTAGCCTTCGGCACAGTCAGTCGGGTTTGGCTTGCTCCACGGGTGAGTGATGAACCAGAGGGTGATTTCACGACACAGTCGAGCAGTCTCGCCGACGCGCAACATCGAGCGCCCTATGGTCAGCAGGCGAGAGCGTTCCTCCCCCTTAAGCCCTGCTCGCCTGCCGTGTGACTGTGGGCGACAGGCTGCGCTCTCGTTTACTGTGTCGGCGAGCGATTTCCCTCCCCAGGTGCTCGCCGGCACAGGAATGTCGCGCCAATCCGTCAGAAAGCCAAAGATGAGAGAGACTCACGTGTCCCCAGTCGCGTCAGAACCGATCGAGAAGAGAGTGCGACAAGTCACGCGCGAACAGGTGCCCCCAACTGTCGGCAGCACCATCGTCGCGGTGCTTCTCGACATCTCTGCCATCGCATTCGTTTCGACAATGCTGTGGCTCGGGGCAGGTACAACTGTGCTGACCGGTGAACCAATCGTCATGATCATCGCGTTCGCTGGCGGAACGGTTCTCGCTTCATTGTCGGATCTGCGGTTGCCCCACACTCGGACGCGCAGCGCTGTGACCATCGCACTCATCTACGTGTTCCTGCTGTTCGCCGCCTTCGCACTAAGGCTCACGATCATCGAGACGTACTTCTTCTCATGGATCATCGTTTTCGGTGGTGCGTTCATCGCCGCGCGAGTGGCTGTCTCGCTAGTGGTCGACATGTTTCACGGCCGCGCAAACGATGCCCTCATCTGGCGCCTCGTCGCCATTTCCGCCGGCGTCGCCGCCATCCTGCTTCTCGACAATGTCTGGGCCGGCAGCACTCTGCTAATCGACCTCGTGGTGTACGTGATCCTGCTTTCACTCGCCGCCGCGCTCATCGGAGTCGGCATCCGCAGCCTTCGTAAGTCGTCGCAAGAAGGGTGACCCCGGGGTGACCCTCATCTCCCTTCACGCAGTACGCGCCCGCGTGCGTACACGCTCGCCATAGGGTCGCGCTATCACTGCTTGAATATCGTGGGAGATCGTCCGAATGAAGAAGATCGCAGTCGTTTACGGGACTCGACCAGAGGCGATCAAGGTCGCTCCCGTCATCCACGAGCTGAAGAGACGCACCGACCTCGAGACGATCGTGGTTTCGACGGGACAACATCGTGAGATGTTGCAGAGCGTCGAGAGCATCTTCGATGTGAAGCCAGATGTACGCCTCAGCGTGATGAAGCCGAGACAGCAGCTCACGGCGCTGTTCGGACGTGTCTCAAGAGCCATGGATGATTTCCTCATCGATGAGCGCCCGGACATCCTGTTGGTCCACGGCGACACGACCACCGCAGCAGCTTCCGCCCTTGCGGCGTACCATCGCGAGACGCCCGTCGCCCATCTCGAGGCGGGACTGCGTTCGGGCGAGTTCTGGCGCCCGTTCCCCGAGGAGGGCAACCGCAAGCTCATCACCCGCATGGCGCAGGTGCATCTGGCCCCGACGCCGCGGGCGCAACAGAATCTGATCGATGAGGCCGTTCCCGCGAATGAGATCACGGTCACCGGCAATACCGTCATCGACGCTCTGCATTGGGCCGCTGTGCGATCTGACGCAGCGGCCTGGCCTGCCGAGCTCGCACATCTTGACGACTTGCCCGCAACTGATCGTGTCTTGCTGGTGACTCTGCATCGTAGAGAGAACCAAGCCTCGGCGATCGGGGCGATCAGCGAGGCGCTCGCGCAGTTCGCGCGGGCCAACACCGACATCCGCATCGTCTTCCCGATGCACCGCAATCCGGTCGTCCGCGACGCTGTCCGCAATGCACTTGCGAATCTATCGAATGTTGACCTCATCGATCCTGTCGACTATCTGATCATGGTGAAACTGTTGAAGCGCTCCTGGGTCATCGTCACCGACTCCGGCGGCATACAAGAGGAAGCGCCCGCCTTCGGCGTCCCCGTACTCGTGGCACGCGACAGCACCGAGCGACCCGAAGCGATTGACGCAGGCGTTGCACGGCTCGTCGGCGGTGACGGGACCGCTCTACTCATACAGCTGCACGCGCTGAACGATGACCCCGCTGCGTGGAGCGCGATGGCACACGCTGTGAGTCCCTTCGGCGATGGTCTGGCCAGCGGGCGCGTGGTGACCGCGATCCGCGAGCACCTCGGCATCGCGGCACCGCTGATGGATCTTCACTCGTCGCTGCAGCCGCGGTGATCATGAGGGTGACTTCTGGGAATCGGCTTCCCCCGGCGCGCACTTCTTGCCACGCAGAGATACCTTCAACTGACGGATGAGCGGGTGTTCCCCAGTCGGGAATCCGTCGTAATGCGCGGTCTGCCCCACGGATCGTGATCGTGTGCTCTAAGTAGCCGCACTCCTGCCTTGTGCGGGTGGATCCCCATCCACCCCCACAAGGCAGGAACTGGCTACAGCAGCCCTTCTTCGGTCGCCGCGCGGAGCGCTTCCTCGCGCGAATGCACCCCGAACTTGCGATAGATGTGACGCAACTGCGTCTTGACCGTATTCTTCGACACATGCAACGCCACCGCAATTTCGTCTGCGCCGTTCAGCTCGTTCAGCGCATTCAGCACAGCGATCTCACGCTTGGTGAGTTCGACCCGCTCTAACGGCACCGGAAGCGGTGGACGGATGTGTGGAGCCGCCACGACGGCGCCCCCGCTCATCCCCTCTGGCAAGTCGTCGTATGGCTCTTGCAACGCCCCTCGCAGGCAGAAGAAGCGCATATCTCGCTGCAACGAATCGGCGTAAGACGTGTCGCCCAGTCGTCGGGCGCAGGCAACGCTGATGGCAAGAGCACGCGCATGGTTGCGCGACGTGGCTCCATCGGCAACCCGCACCGACTCCGCAATCTTCAGGCCTGCCTCAGCCTGATCCTGTGCGAAGCGGCTCTTCGCGAGAGCAAGGCGGATGACGTGCCAGCGCGCGTATGGGGTGCGTTGCACCTCCTCGAGCATGGCCTGCGCTTGGGTGAAGAGGTCGTCCGCCAGGTAGTGCTCAATGCGAAACGCCATGGCTTCAGCGTGTACCCACGGGCTTCCACTCCCCTTTTCTATTCCTCGCAATGCGTCGAAGACACGCTCAGGTTGGCCGCGCAGATAGGCATGTCTTGCTTCGAGAAAGGCATGCAGGTTTTCCAGGCCGGGATCTCTGAGATCACGACGAGACAGTGCGTCAAGCTCATTGCGTAGGGCTGCTTCGTCGCCAGTCTCAAGAGCGATGAGAGCCATTGCGCTCACGTGCTCAGCTGCGCGGAGATCGCTGACGCTTCCGCTTTCCATCTCGATCGGGCGCAACAGCGCCTTCGCCTCTGCAATTTCACCGCGAATAGCGGCGGCGAGCGCCACAGATCCAAGCACCCAGGTCGCGTCGTTGCTACGTAACGCCGTTGCCAGCCGACGATGTCTCTCGGTTGAGCGATACTCAGGCTCACCGAGGAACGCCAGAGCAAGCTCTATCTGAGCGGCCAGAAAGCTACGCAGCGCACCCACCTGCGCGAGCGCTGATTTCGGGGTCAAGGCTGCGGTTGCGGTTGCTGTGCGCACGCTCTTTGCTAGTCCACTCCAGTCTCCAAGAGCCCGCAATGCGACCAGTTCGATGGTCGCCCTCCACAGCTTGATCTCAGACTGCGCGTCCGCAGGCTTACGTTCTGACGAGGTCAGCGCGTCATCGTCATGCTCTCCGACCCGCGTCGAATCTGTCACACCGCTAGCCAGGAGCTCTTCGCGCGCGCTGTCGAGCATCCGACCATGTGCACTCAGGGCGACTGCAACGCCCAGGAAAGGATCTGGAAGAGCTTCCCGATACGACACCCCTTCGAGCTCGTGCGTGAAGAGATCCGTGAACGCGATCTCTCCCCGCGCAACGGCGTACCGCATCGCCTGTGAGGCACTGTTCCAGCGGCGCCCGAGGAGAGCAACCCGCCCCGCATCGGCATAATTACGCGTCTTCATCAGCCGCGCCACCATGGCCGTTGCGGCTGTGCTCACCGCGCTGTCATTAGCGCCTAGGGCGCGAAGCGCACCTTGTCGGAGTGAATCGCTGAGAATAAAAACCGGCGCGTCGGTCACCGCGAGACCCATTCACCGAGGCCGAGCCGGTGCACACGGTCGATGAGTGAGCGCAGCGCGTCTGATTCTGCTGAGTGTTGTGGTGCATCGCGGAAAACGCTGTCTGAAAGCGCTGCCCTCGCAAGCAGCGGGAGTGCGCCGTCACCGAGAAGGATGGACAGCACGGACTCAAAGCTGCGAGTGACGAGCTGGTCGATGAATGCCACGGAGGTTTCACCGGCACCCTCCGCGTAGAGATCGAGAAAACCAGTAGCAACGAGTGGCCATCCGCCGGCGGCGTGGGCCACATACTCGGCGCGCTGCGTATCCAGGTGAATACCGCGAACGCGCGCGATCTCGCGCAGGTCTTGTGCGTTCATGCGGAAGTCGTTGAGGTGGATGCTTCGCGTGACCAGAGCCTGAGAATGCGCTCGCCTGATGAACGGATGCCGTTCACGTGAGCAAACCAGGATCTGTACGTTGTCATCGCCCTGCACGCGTGTGAGAAGCTCCTGCATCACCGCGTCCGTGAGGCTGCAGTCATCGAGAACGTACAACACCGCTGCATGATCTGAGGCTGGGCAGATCCGCACGTTCCCATCGGTCTCGATGAGGATCACCTCAGCACCCGAACGCCGTCGCTCCGCGGCGTAGGTCAGCGCGGCAGCCGTCTTCCCCCACCCAGCTCCACCACGGAGCTCAATGATTGACGAGCCTCGATATTGCGTCAGCTTCTGTGCGATCCCTTCACGACGCACGAGTCCTCGCAGATCGACGTGACGATCCAAACTGAAGGTCGCCCGCTCTGCAGGCACACCAATTACCCCCATGATTCCCTCTCCCCTTTTTTGACCGCCACTCCCCTGGCAGATTACTGAAATACGAGCAGGCTCCGACCGGAGATAACGGCTCCCTTACCGTGGCACCTTCGACTTCACCCGCAAGATCACCCCTTGCGATTCAGCGAGTAAGTGGTGCGCCCGCCGGATCTCCTATGGGACGACACCCTTAGCGTAGACCCTAAAGGAGAATTCCTCTAGACTGATCGTGGGGAAGAAACTGGGAGTACTTAATGAAGTTCGAAGACGTGCTTCTCGCACTGGTGGCCAGGCACTCCGCCTCGGGTTACGACCTGGGCCAATGGCTCGCGCGGGACGGCTTCTTCGTCCGCGCAAACGCTGACCAATCCCAGATCTACAAGGCTCTGGCGCGGCTGACCGCACAGGGCGATGTCAGTTTCGTGGTCGAGAAACGCGCGGGCGCACCCGATGCGAAGGTGTATTCACCGACACCCTCCGGAATCGCACGAATTCGCACGCTCGCTGCATCTGAATACACGCCGCCGACGCGCTGGCAGGAACCAGACTTCACGGTCAGATACGGCCTCTTCGGCCCAATCTGCCCTAAGAGCATCCCCGCGCTCATCGAGACCGAGATCGCGTTTCGCCGCGCTCAGATCGCCCGGTTCCGCAACCGCTCACGCAACCTCATCCTCGATGAGGAAGCTGCCGGCATGACCCTCGATGTCGCCACGATGCTCTTCGAAGACATGCACACGCTCAACAGCGCATCATTGGACATGTGGCTCGAGCAGCTCGAAGTACTCCGGACGAAGTGGCAGACGCGACGCACGCCGGCTGAAGAGCCATAACACCAGCCGAGATTAGCGCTCTGTCGCAATCTGAGGCCCGCTATGTGAAAGCGTCGATGCGGCAACGGAGCACGCGGGCGATTCGGGGGTGATCTTTGCACCGAATCCACAATTGCTCGACTCTGCATGCACGCTGCCCCGCTTAGCATGTGCCACATGCCGGCCCCTTCACTCACCTCGGACCTCGTCCCGCCTCTTGCAGCGACGCGTCCATCTGAGCAGCGCGCCGCGCAAACGATTGTGGCCCCGCAGATGACGGCTTTGCCCATGCCAGACGTCGCGCGAAGCTCCGATGAGGAGCAGATGAGGTTTGCACGATCCCTCATTGATCCTCGTACGGTCGCACGCCAGCTCGTCGCGCTTTTCGGTGCACGCCTTGTGGGGCAGTTGGCCGGCTATCAGGATCCGCGCATCTCTTACCGCTGGGTTCGTCCCACCGGTACGACACCCGCCGCCGAGGCCCTGCGTCGGCTCTACTCGGCACATCGCATCTGGAGCGAGGTGCGTGAGACACGAACTCAAGAGCAGACAAGCGCGTGGTTTCTCGCGCCGCACCCGCTCCTCGATGACGGGCAGCCGCTGCAGTTCATGCTTGACAACCGGTTCGCGCAAGTATCAAGCGCCGCTGCGTGGAGTCCTCGGCTTGCACAGCGCCCCGACGTGGCATCCGGGCGTCAGCCCATCACCACCGCGCTCTGGCATGAGCCCTCACTCGTTCCGATTCTGGAAGTTGCTCGGGTGATCACCGACCGATTTGGTGCGCTGACGGCAGCGATTGTTGCCGGCGAGCAGAATCCCAAGATCGCGTACCGGTGGGTGAAGAACGAAGGAAAACTGCCGACCGGTGAACCGGCCCGCAGACTCTATTCGCTGTACCGGACGCTGATCGCTCTGCACTCCTTTCTGCCGCGAGCGACGGCCGATGTTTGGTTCCTGGCAGCGAACCCGTCACTCGATGAGCGTTCCCCTCTCGAGGCTGCTCGAGCCGGAGATCTTCACGACGTCGCTGACGCGGCGAACCATCTGCTCACCGCGCTGCACCGGGCTCGGGGCAACGATCGCTCCGGTCTGAATGTCGCGCGGTAGGCTCCCCGCTCTCTGAGCAGACCACAGAAACGGAACGCCGAAAACCCTCTGCCGGGAGGCGTCGACTACGGGTTCTTTCTAGGACTCTAGGAGCCCCAGAATCCGCTCATACGCGTTGCTAGCGTTCGAAACATGAAGTTACAGAATCGAAGCGTTCCGACAAATCGGCGACGCAGAAGAACAAGCATCGGTGCCACTTCACTGCTACTAGGTGGCGCTCTGCTGCTCACGAGCTGTGCGGGCGAAGGCAACCAGCCAATGGCAGCGACAACGACGGATGGCCAGTACGCCATTCCCGTCTTCTATGAGCCCCCGACGCCCTTGCCAAGCGGAGAGAACGGCGATTTGATCAGATCAGAAGAGGTCCCCGCCCCCGATGGAGCGCGCGCCTGGCGCATTCTTTACCTCTCAGAACTCGGCGACGGTACCCCGGTCGCCGTTTCCGGGTTCGTGGTCGCACCCGACGACGACGCTCCCGACGACGATCGCAAGGTGATCGCCTGGGCGCACGGCACTGAGGGCGGCGGCCGCAACTGCGCGCCGTCACTGGCCGCAGAAGTCGCGACTGATCTCGTTGACTACTTCACCTACGACAGCCCCCTGCAGCAGGATTCAGGCGTGCCCTCCTTGGCACAGATGCTCAGCGCCGGTTATGTCGTGGTGGCCACCGACTACCAGGGCCTTGGCACCCCCGGGGTTCAGCAGTACACCGTGATGGATTCCGAGGCGAACAATGTATGGGATTCGGTGAAGGCGGCCCAGCAGATCGAAGAGACCCACGCCGGCAATGACATGGCCGTGCTCGGCTGGTCGCAGGGTGGCGGGGCCGCGGTATGGATGGCGGAGAACACCGAATACGGTGCGCCGCTGAAGTTGGTAGGGGCTGCAGGGCTCGCACCGGCGGCCGACAACGGCCCGCAGTTCGCACAGCAGGTCGAACCCGGTCCGGCGAATGCGACGTCTTCAGCGCACTCAGTCGCACTCCAACTCAATGTGGTTCACGGGTTCCTCGCGGCCTACCCGGAGTTGGAAGCTTCGGGAATGGTGACCGCAGAGGGAGAGAAGGCCCTCGTCGGTGCTGCCAAGCAGTGCGTCAACCATCTCGCGTACGTGATCAATTCGAACGTGCCCGACCCGTACCCCACGCTCATGCAGCCGACCACACCAGCTGATTGGCAGAAGCGGCTCGACGAGAACACGGCAGGTTACACCGCACCGAGCGTGCCGGTTCTGGTCATGCAGGGAACCGCCGACACTGTCGTGAATCCGAACGCGACGACTCAGTACGTCGAACGCGTCTGCGCGTTCGGTGAGCCCGTGCAATACACGCGCTATTCCGACGCGACTCACCAGACGATACCGAAGGATGCCTCGAGCGAATACATGTCGTGGTTCGCTGACCGCTTCGAGGGAGTCGACGCACCGACCACATGTGCGCCGGCAGGCAGCCCTCAGACGGTGCCGGATCCAATCCCGGTACCGTAGCCGATATTCGGCGCATCTAGCGTCGAAAAGAGCCGGAGACGAGCATCAGCTCTTCTCCGGCTCTTTTGCGCTCCCGCTGGGAGCAGGTTCAGCCCGCGCTCACTCCATCGAACCCAGAGCCGGCACCTCAGGGTTGCGCATCTTCGCCGTGCGAAGAGCGAGCAACCCACCGATGATGGCGACGATTGCGACGATGGACAACGCAATCGAGTTCATCCCGGTAGCCGCGCCAGTGATTGCGAGCGTGCCCACAGTGCCACCGGCTGATGGCGGGAACGGGTTATACATGGAACTCCCTCACTGCGTTGCGGACGATCAATTACTGACCGGCGCGCTTGTTCTTACGGCTGATGGCGAATACTGAGCCAGCACCGAGTGCGGCAATGCCGATTCCGCCTGCGATAGCCGGGATCATGATCGGGCTGTCATTGATGGGCGCCGCGGTGACAACCACGTTGTCGAATCCGACGGCACCGACACCTAGGCTCCCGAGGGTGATCAGAGTGCTCGTGCTCGTGGCGGTAAATGTGAACGTGCGGGTTGAGTAGAGCGGATCCGTAACAGCTTGGAAGGTATCTGCCCTCACGCCGTCAATCTCAACAAAACTCGTGTTGCCCCCACCCCAACCGATACCAGTCGGTGTCAGGCTCGTTGCTCGTGATAGATACGTCATCGTGTAGGTCCTGTCTACCTCAGTCGATATCGACTGAGAGATCGACCCATGAACGGCAAGCCAGCCACCGTGAGTGTAAGGCGCTGCAACTGTTGCTCCGACCCCTTCCATATCCCATGACCACACCTGGACCGCAGGAGTGTTTGGGTCGTCCCCGTGAACATCCCAGGCACCCATTGCATCTCCGGGGTAGAACTCGCCGTTGTTTAGGCTAAAGATAGACCCGGGTTCGAAGTAGCCATTCGTTACAATGGCTCCGTCTGTCACGGGCGCCTCCGCCATCGCTGACGATGCACCACCGAGAACGAAAAGCAATGCGCTCGCTGCGACAGCTGAAGCTGTCAAAGTTTTTTTAATCACTATGTGTCTCCCCCTTGAATCTGTGACAACTCAGTTCGAAATGGCAGAACAGAGATGTCTTGAGATTTCAGGCTATTCGCAGTTCGCGTGCCACCAAAGGCCCGAGAGAACGCATTGCACACCTCGTCCCGAAACGGTGGTTTTTGGTGATTCAAGAGGTATTTCGTGCAAATACAACAAGCCCGACGCGAGGCAAATTCCACCACGTCGGGCCTGCTGTATTCATGGATCGAATTACTGACCGGCGCGCTTGTTCTTGCGACTGATGGCGAATGCTGAACCAGCACCGAGTGCGGCAATTCCGATTCCGCCTGCGATAGCCGGGATCATGATCGGGCTGTCATTGATAGGGGCCTCGGTGACCGAGACGTTGTCGAGACCAACTGCCCTGAGCTGAGGGATGTCAAAGGTCAGCACAGTGCTTGTGCCTGTGGCTTTGAAAACGAACGACTGCGCGGAAATGAGTACTGAATCGTCCACCGGTGTCGCAAAACTGTACGCGGGAGCTCCGTCGATCAAGACTTGACCAGGGTTACTCCGATCCCACCCCTCCGCCACACCAGGGTTCCAGCCGGCGCGGCGAGTATCGAAGGTCACACTGTAAACCGTGTCGGGCACGGTCGCGATCGTTTGAGAAATGCCTCCGGTGAGAACAGACCAGGGGCCGCTTACATAGGGGGCGCCGTACGCCCTTTCCGGCTCACCCATGGCCGGGTAATAGACCCTCATCGTCTTGAAGGGGCCTTCATCGGTCATCTTCTGACCCGTCATCTCCCAGGCACCGAAGTCCTCTCCGAGCCAGAATTCCCCGCCGTTCGCGTCAAAGCCGGGGGCGTCGAAGCCACCGTTCTCGACGAGGTTGTCTGCGGCCATCGCTGACGATGTACCACCGAGAACGAATAGGAATGCGCTGGCGGCAACAGCTGCAGCTGTCAAACTCTTTTTAATCACTGTGTCTCCCATTGAATCTGTGACAACTCAGTTCGAAATGGCAGAACAGAGATGTCTTGAGATTTCAGGCTATTCGCAGTTCGCGTGCCTCCAAAGACGTGGGAAAACACGTTGCACACCTTGTCCCGGATCGGTGGTTTCTCGGTCAATGGTCGAGAGCGACCGGTCCGCGCACGTCAACCTCGGCATTGCGACGAGTCTTTGCCCATCCGCTTCGGCCGAGAATGATCCGGAAGAATGCACGCCAGGTTGTCAGATAGAAGCCGTATACGTAAATGAAATAGGCCAGCCCCCAGCCAAGTCCAACAATCGGATGGCGCTCGGGAGTAAACCGATTTCGATAGATGATTCCCCAGATTGCAAATATGCCAACGCCGAAGAATGTGTAGAAGAGGAGAAGGACTCCGATCCAGCCATTGAGCACGTGCCCTATAAGGCCATCGACCGTCACGAGAGCGTAGATGAACCAGGCGACGGGAATGGTATAGATGAGAGTGCCCAGTAGCGTGATCCACGGTTGCAACAGGTAGTACCCCACCTCGAGCGCTCCGAGGTTGCTGACGTGGCGTGAGCTCCACAGCTTCGGAAGATACTTGATGCACTGCATGACGCCCTGCCCCCATCGGGTGCGCTGCACGATGAATCGCTCCGTGGAGTGGAGACCCTCCTGCGCGACATGCGTAGTCGCCGTGTACGCGTTGCGCCAGCCGAGGAGAAGAATATGCAATCCCAGCTCAAAATCTTCGAGGAGTGAGCCGTGCCACGGGCGACCGAAATGCGCCTGCAAGTTGTCAAGAGCAGTGAGCCTTGCGAACTGGCCATTGCCGCCCAATCCGACGGTGTTGCTCGTGCGACGGGATTGCTGAACGGCAGCAATCACAGTCCGAAACTCGATGTCTTGCATGCGTACGAGTTGCTTACCGACGAAACGCTGGACTCGGTTGCCCGGAGGGGTATCGTCGCAGTTCTTCATCCGGACTTCGATCTGCACTCCCCCCACATCCGCTTTACCGAAAAGTCGGGGAGAGCTGACCACATCAAGGCAGTTCGCAGCGGGCGCGCCATCGGCGTCAACCACGCAGACGATGGCACGGGCGCGGTCGTACGTCGGATCGAGCGAGAGGAATTCATTCAGCTGGTCGTAGGCCGCGTTCAGCGCATCGCCTTTGCCCGTGCGAGCCTCGGGAAGATATCGCTGCACAAGGTGGACGTATGAGTTCGTGCGAGAGAACTCTGCTGCGATCTGTGCGGTGCGATCATCGGAGGCGTCGTCGATGATCCAGACGTGAGCGCCGGAGAACGTGCTGGTGAGATACTCGAGCGTCGTCGCGATAACTGTTTCCTCATCGCGACAGGGGACGAAGAAATGCCAGTCGAAACTGCTCGCGTCTCCCAATTCGTCTGGCGTGCTGCGCAAGAAGGGGACGACCAGAACGATGATGTACCCGAAGAACGAGACGCTCAGGAGAACGCTGAGCGCTTGCGCGACGCCGACTACAGTCTGGATCTCCATCAGTTCGCCGGATGCGTGCTGAGGTCTGACTGGAACGACTCGCGCCGACGACCCCGTTGCTTGCGACGTGCTGCGAGCATCACGATGAACACACCAAGAGCCAACGCGACTCCCAGCCCGACGACCAGCGAACCACCGACCGTGTGTGACCACTGGTATCCGTCAGCGACGCCCCACTTCGCTGTGGCCCAGGCGATCAGCACGAGCCGTCCCTGGTTTGCGAGCACCAGAACCGTGGCTGCTAGTCCGGTTGCGGCGAGCATTCGCCCCAGGCCGAAACGACCACTCGCCAAGATCAGACCGGCGAGGATGAGCAGCGGTCCGACGAGAAATGCGGAAGTACACTCTGCTGTCACGCGAAGGCCGTGCATCGCTGGCGTAGCGGAAGCCCAGAAGAACGCGTGCGCATCGGCAGCGACGTAGGTCTCACCTGGAGTCACCGACTGCGAGAGGGCACCTGCGAGAACGGTCTCTCCTTGCCTCAGCAGGTCGTGACTCATCATCAACGCCACTCCGCCCGCAGCAAGCCCTACGCCGAGGAGTGCACGTATTGCTCGCATCGCCTGCCGAGAAGCTGTTTTCATATTCGTTGCCATGTTCTCGTAGCTCCTGATCTCGTCGCGGTCACTGGTCGCGTACCTTGCGGCTCTCCGACGCGTAGAAGCAGGCAGGCTCTCTTTACGAGGCTACGTCGCCGACAATTGCGGGGTGAGCTACACGGCAGCGATGTGGATGGGCCTTCCCGGATCAGTGGCTCAACACTCACTGTTCTGGTGATTAAGGCAAGAATCGGCCGCCAGGGCTTCGGGTCGTTCGCCCGGACCTGACCAGGCGAGCCTGCGGTCATGCGCCAGCCTGCTCATCCTGGGAGCCCAGAGCGATCTGATACTCCAGCCAGGGGGCGAGCAGCGCTTTGCCTTGCTCCGAGAAGTGCGTGCCGTCTCGGTAGATCTCCTCGCCATTCTGCGCCACGCTCAGGCATTCGCCCGTCGGGCACGTCGCACCCTTGAAATCGAGCAGTCGCACGTTGGCGTACTCGTCGGCGACGCTGGCGGCAACGTCGTCCTTGCAGGCGACTCGCTGCGAGGTCGTGTTTCCGGAGTCGCCGGTGTCCCGATCGTTGGCGAGCAAGATCAATGGTGGGGTCGGCAGCTGGTTGCCGATCGAGACGAGAAGCTCCAATTGCGAGCGGTAGCGCTGTGTCCAGGCATCCGTGCACGGTTCGAGCCATTCGCCGCCGTGGAGCTGGTCGTTGACATCCCACTGGTTGCGCAAGATGTACACGTCGGGTTGGTGCTCGGCGTTCGCGGCAAGAAGTCGATCCTGCCACGACCAGCAATCCGTCTTGGTGTCCATCAGATAGCCGTCGCCGGCCCGTGCGGTGTCGGCGTCGAAGATGCCGCAGCCGCCCTTGGCGACGTCGATCGCGGACACAGCATCGCCACCATAGGTGGCGAGTGCCGAGTACATGTCGACGGCAACAGAGTCGCCGATCACGGCCACCGTGATCGGGCCACCGTCGTCAGCGACGGGCAGCGTGACCGTACTGTCGACGGAGAAAACCTGGCGTGGATCGGTCTGCTCGGCCACCGCGGCAGAGGCGGGGGCATTGGCTCGTTGGATTGGGAGATACCACGCCAGTGCAATGACGACAGCGAATGACGCCAGGATCGCGACGAGCGCCGCGCCTGGCTTCCACTTCTTTTTGCGGATCGGCTCTGTGATCACATAATGCAACACGAGCGCGACCAGGAAGGAGAGGACTCCACCGACGACGAAAAGAACGAGCGGATGGAACTGGGTGCTGATGAGGTGCGTGAGCAGCCAGTACACCGGCAGGTGCACCAAGAAAAGCGAATAGGACATGATGCCCACCACGGTGAAGGGCTTCCACGCGAAGAAGCGCCCCATCGCATTGCCGGGGAGGCAGATACTCGCGATGAAGACCGCGACCGCGACCGAAATCGCAGCAAGACCGCCCTGGTAGAGCCAGGGCTCGTGGTAGCTCTCAGTGGCGATGCTCGCCGCGACCACGACGATCAGCGCGATGGCACTCACCGTGGTGATGATGATGCGCGCCGGTATTGTCGCGTGCACTGTCGCCCAGCGCGGTGACTTCTCCAGGATCCACGCGATGAGAGCGGCAAAGGCCGCACCGGCGGCGAAGCTGACGACACGCACGTCCGTGCCGAGGTAGAGGCGGTCGAAGTTCGTGCCGTCGAACAGAAGCGGGGCGACGAGCGATGAGGCGGCGAGCCCGACGAAGAGCCAGACCACCAGCGCCCCGACGCGTCGGCGAGACAGGAACCAGAATGCGAGGACGAGCACCGGCCACACGACGTAGAACTGCTCCGTGACGGCGAGCGACCACATCTGCCCGAGTGGGACGATCTGCCCGGCCTGCTCCCAGTACGCGGCGCCCGTGCCGACCTGATGCCAGTTCGCGACTTGCGCGAGCGCGAACAGCGTGGTGTCTGCGGCGCTGTGCAGCTCCTCGACGGCACCGAACTGCCAGGTGATGTAAAGCACGGCGACAAGCGTGACGACCACGCCGGGCAGGATGCGTTTGGCGCGACGGCCGTAGAAGGCGCCGAAGCCGAGCCGGCCGGTACGGCGCAACTCCTTCACCATCAGGAACGTGATCAGGAAACCGGAGATCACGAAGAACGCGTCGACACCGAACAAACCTCGAGAGGACCACCCGGTGTGGTAGAGGAGCACCGATGCGATGGCGATCCCTCGTGCACCGTCGATCGCCGCGAAGTAAGGCTTCGCCGGCGGTTTGACCCCATTCGAGGCGGCCGGGATGCTGGGCGTTCCCGCGGCAAGACCGAGCTCTCGCGCTTCGCGTCGAGTCATTCCCACGGTCGATGTCACTTGGCGAATCTAGATCTGCCATGCCGATGCCGCAGGCATCTGTCGAGTCCACTGCCGCATTTAACCCCCGCGTCACCCTATCTGAGGGCTAGGCAAAAACGGGACTCGAACGCCTAACCATCGTGTTCCATCCTTTCTTGAAGAAGGGAACGAAAGCCAGCCCGATTCAGTGGGTGCTGGAGCGGATGCGGTCCCGCGATTGTGGTGACCGAAATCGGTAATTTTGTCCAGCAAATCACCGGTTAGCTACTCCAAGTGGGAATATCCCGCCGTTCATCCGCGAGCTCGACTACATGCCGCCACTGAAGGTGATGCTCCACACCGAGCGCGCACTGCTCGCTGTAGCCCAGGCCGACACCGACGCCGAGGGGCACTCCGCAGCTCTCAGCCGCTTCATGGTCCGCTCCGAGCCCGCCGCCTCGTCGAAGATCGAGCGCATCAACGCTTCCGCCCGCGACTACGCCAAGGCGCTGGCCGGCAACAAGGGCAACGACTCCGCCACCAGCATGGTCGCAGCATCCGCCGCCCTCCACGAGCTGATCACCAAGGTCGGTGAGAGCGCGCTTCGAGCTCGACTACCTCAAGAGCGCCCACCGTGCGCTCATGGCCGACGACCCCCAGGAATCGCGGACAACGGGGTTGCCCGCGATTTCTGGAGATACTCCTCGTCGTAGAGGAACTCCACCAGTTCTGTCTGACCGCGCATAAGCTTGCCGGCGAACCGACCGTCAAGCCAGACATCGAGAACGTCGACCATCACAGGTCCTCGAATATCTCGTCCAGAACGTCCGAGCGCTCACTGGGTTCAAGGGAGATGGTGGACCCCAGAGCAGCCGCGACGTCGATCGCAGCACCGAGGGAAGTGTTGACCTTCCCCGACTCCAGGTCATGCACCCACCGCCTGCTCTTGCGCACCGCTTGAGCCAACTCATCCTGCGTCATATTCGCCCGCAGCCGACTGGAGCGCACGAACGCAGCAAATGCTGCGGCGGACTGCACCTGCACGACCATGATCAACCCCCGCGTGAAGAATACTTCTCATTGGCTCTTATGGGAACAATACTTCACTTTGCGGCGAATGGGAAGTATTCTGCACATCGACTCCGCGGGCTCGATCTCTGATTCAGAGGACTCTGGGAGCAACGCAGAAACGGCCTCCACCGTAGCGGAGACCGTTTCAACTGTGCGCCCGAAGGGACTCGAACCCCTAACCTTCTGATCCGTAGTCAGATGCTCTATCCATTGAGCTACGGGCGCATATTTTCGGCCTGTTCCAGTGGAACGGGCCTCACAAAGAATACATGACGGAGGGCCCGAACGCGAAACCGGGCGTCAACCCGCCGCTTCGCGCTTGCGCTTTGCACGCTGCTGCGATGACAACGCCTGCAGATCGACGAGGCGAAGCGCCTGCATCCGCGCCTCGCGCATGACCTCGTATTCAGGATCTTGGTCAGGACGCATGCCTTCGACGTGCAATCGGCGATCGAGATTGCCACGCACATCACCCCAGGCAGCCTCCCGAGCATCCTCAACGAGCACACCCAGCTTCTCTGGGTCATCTGCCATCGCCTTCAGCCGGTCGGCGACACCAGCCGACTGTTTGGCTCGGCGGCGAAGATTGCGCACATCACGATCGCGGTAGTCGTGCGTACCCGATGGATCAGAGTGACGACCCCGCGCACGCCGACGCAACGTGGTCACCATCTCGGCCGCCTGCTCGGATTCCGCTGCCATCGCATGCAGCGCGTCGCGCGCGACATCCAGGTACTGGGCGGCATCGAACACCCCACCCTTAGCGATCGTGCCGACAAGGATCTGGTTCTTCACCGTCAGCCGTGCCGCGGCCGTGGCAATGGCGACGCCCTCGGCGATAGCATCCGCAGTTCGTCCCACCACAACCTCCTCTCGAAAGCGTACCGTTACCCGCAGACGTCCGTGTCGGCCAGAATAGACTCAACAGGCTCTCCCCGACTGCAAAGAAGCGAACGGCGCATACCCGAATGCGCCAGGAGGAGGATTGGATGCGACAGCTCACCCTGGCCGGACACACCACGGTCATCACCGGCGCCGCCAGCGGCATGGGTGCGGAGATCGCGCGCCAGCTGTCCGATGCCGGCGCACACCTCGCTCTCGTCGACCACAATGCCGAAGCTCTGGAGTCCCTGGCCTCCGAGTTGCCAGGCACAGTCACCGTCCACGTCGTTGATCTGCGCGATGACGAGGCTGTGACGAAAACCGCCGCTGCCATCACCGCCGCTCACCCGCAGATCAACGCGCTCATCACCTGTGCCGGCTCCTCAATGCTCGGCACCCTCGAGCAGCTCACCATGGAGGAGATGCGCTGGCTCGTCGATGTGAATTTGTGGGGCACTGTCTCGATCACCAAAGCGCTGCTGCCGGCACTGCGCGCGGCACCGGCTGCGCACATCACCCATCTCGCCAGCGTCTATGCGCTCGCCGCGCCCGCGGGACGCATCCCCTATGCGATGAGCAAATTCGCCGTGCGCGGTTTCTCTGAGGCTCTGCGCCACGAGCTGGAGGGCAGCACTGTGAGCGTCGGTGCTGTGTATCCGGCGGGTGTGCGCACAGGCATCATCCTCCACGGACGCTACGCCGCCGCCATCGATCCTGCTGTCGCCGCACGCGCAGCCTCAGCCCAGGCTGCGATGTACCACACCGAACCAGCGGATGCCGCGGCACGCATCATCCGCGCGACCGAACGCCGCAGGGCCCGGACAATGGTCGGGCGTGAAGCGCGGCTCATCGACGTGCTGGTGAGGCTGTCTCCGACTGGCTACTGGCGCGCGATGCGCGGGACGTTACGGCAGGCGACTGACACGACGACGCCGGTGAGCTAGCGCCTGTCAGCGCACGGCCCCCACCCAGATCGCTGAAGCCCAGATCTGCTGGTCTCCATCGCACCCCACAGACCCGGGGTATCCACGCACGAGCGCCATGCAGTTTGCGAGGAACTCAGGATCTCCGCCGAACATCGACTGATATGCCGAGGATGAGTTCAACGTTCCCCACACTTTGAACTGATAGATATGGCCGAGTTCGTGCGCCATGGCCCAGTTCAACCGGGACTCATTCCACCCTGCCACGTCAGCGCGATACTTGATGTAGCCGTTGCTGTTCGCGCACGCGGGCGCAGACCCGCCGGCGCAAGACGCCGATTCGTAGAGACCGACTCCGCCACCTCCGACACGATCGAGTGCGGCACGCACCCTGGCATATCCATCTGGTCCGCTGCTTGACCAGAGCGGACCCGCTGCCGCCGGAGTGCGCCGCTGCGCAGCCTCCCACGTACCAAGCTCGCCGCTCACCTTTTCCGTGAGCGCGTGGATCGTCGCTGTCGCATTCGTCACGACCACGGGGTCAGCGCGTTCAACGAGCACCGCGTCTTGCGTGGCGATCGCCGCTGCAAGGTGCGCTGCAGTGTCGATCTTCCCCTTGGCCTTTTCGAGCGCGTCACTCAGCGCCGCGACCTCAGCGACGAAGTCAGGCCGCGCAGCGAGCACGGCATCAAGGTCGGCTTTCTCATCCTCATGGTGCGCGATCAGTGACTCGATGTAACCGCCTCTGGCGCCAGCTGACGCAATCTGCGTCTGTAGGCTGTCTGCCTGGGCAACCAACTCCGCCCGCTGATCTTCAAGAGCCTGAGACTTGGCAGCGATTGCGCCGCCGCCGATGACCACGAAGCTCATGATGATCGCGAGCGCCCGTCGAAACGTCACTCCAGGAACCCTTCAGTATCGGCCAGCTGTGCCTGCTCATCAGCGATCGCCGATCGCAGGGTGGTCAGCGTCTCAGCGTGCGTCAGGTTCATCGCGCGCGCACGTTCTAGGCTCTGCTCCAACACGACGACGTTCCGTGTTGCTTGCTCGAGTGCCACTTCACGTTCCTGATCGGCGAGCACGACAAGTACTACCCCGCTCAGAAGCAGAAGGCCGCCCAGGCCGAGGGTGAAGATTCGCATGCATATTCCCACTGATCGGAGTCCCCCTCCGCGTGCATAAATCTAGCGGTTCGACGTTGCATTTAGTGACGCCGCGTCTATGAAGCGCTGCTCAGCGTCTCTTCGCCCCGCAGCCAGATGCCGAGACACCAACATCTTCACCAGCTCGACATCACGCGATGCGATCGCTTCAAACAGCCCGCGGTGTTCCGCAGCCATCGCCACCAGATCATCGTGCGCACCGAATACCCACTTCAGTCGCGTGGCGAAGACCTGGACCAGCTCGGTGAGCATGTCATTTCCTGCCAGCACTGCCATGTACTCGTGGAACGCACCGGCGACGGCACGGGACTCGCATACATCGCCTGCGTGTGCCGCGCGCTCCTCCCGCTCCAACAGCTGCCTCAAGCTCGCGAGGCCCTGCTCGTCGTGGCGCTCTGTCGCATAGACGAACAGCAGTGTCTCGATGGACTCGCGCACCTCGGCAAAGTCCTGAATGTCGTGGAACGTGAACTCGCGAACGATGGCCCAGGTTCGGGGGCGGGCGACGACGATCCCCTCGGACCCGAGGGCGCGGATCGCCTCGCGCACCGGCAGACGGGAGACGTCAAGTTCGGCGGCGATATCGCGTTCTACAAGCTTCGAACCGGGCGTCCTTCTGCCCAACACGATGTCTTCCCTCAATATGCGCGCCACGCGCGCCGATTCAAGCTCCCCGAATGATTCCCCCATGCGGGCATTCTCCCACTCAACTGCGGTTTTGACCAGTTTTGGTATCCCTTCCATCAGGTCCTCACTCGGCCCGTGGGAACGCTCACACTGTCGTCAGACGTCCCGATGGCAGGATGCCGACCGCGACAGGCTTGCCCCGCGTGTTCGACCATTGGCTCCAAGATCCCGGGTACACGCGCGCACGAATCCCCGCGTGTTCTAAAGCAAGCACCGAGTGCATGGCGGCGACCCCCGAGCTGCAGTACACGCCAACGGCGGTGTCCGCATCCACACCGGCGCTGGCGAAGATACGCCGAAGGACATCGGGATGCTGCAGCCGGCCATCGCTTGCGACCGCCACCATCGCCGGCAGATTCACCGCGCCGGGAATGTGACCCGCGACGGGCGCACCTGCCGTGCGCGTGCCGTTGTACTGCTCAGGCGTGCGCACATCGAGCAAAACCCCATGCTCGATGAAGTCACCGAGCTCCTCGATCTCCAACACGTCGAACGCACTGTCATGATTGAGAGAGACACCGTCGTGATTGAGAGAGACGTCGTCGTCGTGGTGGAGCGAGACGTTGCCGGCAGCCGGGCGGACATCTCCCGTCTCGACCGGCAACCCCTCGCCGACCCACGCGCGAATGCCACCATCAAGCACTCTCGCGTCGATCCCGGAACGCCGCAGCAACCACCACAGACGAGCTGCGGGCACGCTGCGGTTATCGTCGTAACCGACCACGATGTCGCCGTCACTCAGGCCCCAGCCGCGAGCTGCCCGCTCAAGGTCAACGCTCTCAGGCAGTGGATGCCGCCCGTCTTCGGGCTGCCCTCGACGCGCGAGCTCATGTTCGAGATCTACGTACACTGCGCCGGGCAGGTGTGACCGCACATACTCGGGCCTGCCTTCCGGCCGGTCGAGTCGCCAGCGCACATCGAGCAACCGCACGGCGGGGCCGGCACCGTGCTCTGCGGAGCGTTGCAGATGCAAAAGCTGCGCCACGCTGACGAGGTGAGTCATCTCAACAGCATCCGCGCCCGACGTTCAGCGGTCACCTGTCGATGACACGAGCGTTAACGAAGCGTCACGGTGGGAAATGAGACGACTCTCTGGGTCACATGTCCGCTGGGCTCACTGGCAGACGGTTCGCCCTTGCGAAGTTCGCGGCCCGGAATTCCGTTTCAGTTCAACTTGCGCAGTGCATCTTCGGCCGCAACCCAGGCGAGCATGGCGCACTTCACCCTGGCGACGTAGCGGGAGACGCTGCCGAGGGCTGCCGCATCGCCGAGCAGTTCTTCATCGGGCTGGATCTTGCCCCGCGAGCGCAGCGCCTCACGGAATGAGTCGATGCGCGTCTGGATCTCGGGCACCGTCATACCTTCGACGAGTTCTGCGAACAGCGACGCCGAGGCCTGCGAGATCGCACAGCCGTGGCCCTCCCACGCGACAGCCTCGATCGTGCCGTCAGCGGCGGGATGCACCTGCAGGGTGATCTCGTCACCGCAGGTGGGATTGAGCTGATGGGACTGTGCCGCGACCTCATCACGCAAGCCGAAGCCGTGCGGTGTGCGGGAGTGGTCGAGAATCAGCTCCTGGTAGAGATTTTGCAGGTCACTGGAACTCATGAGCGCACTCCGAAGAATTCAATGGTCGCGACGACGCCTTCGATCACGGCGTCGACCTCGGCCTCGGTCGAGTAGAGGTAGGTGCTGGCGCGGGTGGACGATGTCACACCGAGACGTCGGTGCAACGGCTGCGCGCAGTGGTGGCCGACCCGCACGGCGATGCCACGATCGTCGAGGAACTGCCCGACGTCATGCGAATGGATGCCAGGGATGTCGAAGCTCGCCAGCCCCACTCGCGGCAGGTCGATGCCCGCGCCGAGCACGCGCACGCCATCGATCGCAGAGAGTCCATCGACAAGGCGGCGGCCGAGACGCTCTTCATGATCGGCGATCCGTGGCATCCCGACCGCGGTGAGATAGTCGATTGCTGCGGCGAGCGCGACCGCCTGCGACACCCGCTGAGTGCCAGCCTCAAACCGCTGCGGCGGTGGCAAGTACTCAGCCTCCGTTGTCGTGACGGTGGTGATCATCGATCCACCGGTAAGGAACGGCGGCATCACTTCGAGTAGCTCGCGACGCCCGTAGAGCGCGCCAATGCCGGTGGGCCCCAGCATCTTGTGCCCGGAGAGGACGGCGAAGTCGACGTCAAGCGCACGGACATCGAGCGGCAGATGCGGTGCGGACTGGCAGGCGTCGAGCAGCACGAGTGCGCCGACCTCGTGGGCGGCTGCGATGATCTGCTCGACCGGGTTGATGACGCCGAGCACGTTGGAGACGTGGATGACGGCGACGATCTTGGTGCGCTCGTTGATCGGGTCCTCATCGAGCCGCAGGGCGCCGTCATCGTCGATCGGGATGATGCGCAGGGTTGCGCCGGTGCGCGCAGCGAGTTCCTGCCACGGGATGAGATTGGCGTGGTGCTCCATCTCGGTGGTGACGATCTCGTCGCCGGGACCGATCCGAAGCCTCGTGGCCGCCGCTCCCCCGCGGCCGATGGACGCGTTCGAGAGCGAGTACGCGACCAGGTTGATCGCCTCGGTGGCGTTGGAGGTCCAGACGATTTCGTCGTCATCGGCGCCGATGAAGCGCGCGAGCGTGCCGCGTGCGTCTTCGAATACCTCGGTCGCCTCAGCGGCGAGGGTGTGCGCGCCGCGATGTACCGCGGAGTTCAGTGTGGTGGCGAATTCACGTTCCGCGTCGAGGACAGCCAGCGGGCGCTGCGAAGTCGCTCCGGAGTCGAGATAGACCAGCGGATGCCCGTTCACCTCGGTCTGCAGGATCGGGAAGTCCTCGCGGATGCGGAGGATCTCAGCATCCGTCAGAGGAAGGTCTGCAGGAATGGTCGTGCTCATCCTTCAAGTTTCTCATCTGGCCGCTCCCCCCGGGCCAGGTGACACCGGGCCAGGTCACGCCGCGGGGATGGTCCGCTCGTTCTTGACCAGCGCCCCGGCCGTGATGAACGCCAGCGCCGCGACGAAGTGCGCGACCGTCCACACCCAACCACTGAAGCCGAACGGAAAGATCGGATTCCAGATCACCGCGACGGCAAGAAAGACGATGCTCCACCACCACTGCCCTGCAGTGAACGCGAACCACGCGACGATGACCGCGAGGATCGCGACGAGGTAGAGAATCACCGTTGCGACGGTCCCCTCGGGGAACAGGGGCGAGAGGAAAAGTGCGATCGCCGCGAGCAGGCCTGGTGCGAGGGCATTGCGCTGCGTCTGCGGGGCGGAGGAAGTCATGCCTTCTATCTTCCCGCACTTCCAGTTCGCCTGCGAAGCAGGGTGACCTGCTAGTCGTTGTGCCGTGAAAGTTCGTGCTCGCGCACTTTCCAGAGTCGAAGGGCCACGTGAAGGTCAGTGCGCAGACGCCCTGTTGCCCACTCTGGTGTGATCAGCTCACCTATTCGACGGACCCGCTGCCGAAGCGTGTTGGGATGGATGTGCAGCGTGCGGGCCGCAGCCTCCACGTTTCCGTCGAATTCGAGGTACTCCCATGCTGTGTTGAGCAGCGATGTGTTGTGGGTGTCGTCATACTCGATCAGGGGTGCGAGGGTGTGCCGAATGAGCTCTGCTGCGGTCGAAGCGGGAAGATGCGCGAGCGTGAGCCCGGCGAGCCCGAGGTCCCATCGCGGGTCGGCCACGCCAGTGATGTCAAGCGCCTGCATCGCGCGCACTGTGCGCTGCGTCTGCTGCAGCGCCTGCTGCACACTCAGCGCGGTGAGCACAGTTTCGACCTCGGCGACCCGCGATCGCGTGCCGGTTGCAGCGAGGAATCGCTCCACCTCTTCGCCAGGCAGGTTCGATCCGATAATCACCAGAAGTCCATCCGATTCGCCGGTGATCCCGCCCCTGCGCGCAATCAGATCACGCAGTTCGGTGCGCGCGGCGTGCACATTGCCGCACCCCACGGCCAGCACATCGATCTTCGCGCCCTCACGCAGCCAGTAGCGCTGCAGCTGGCCAGCGATCTGCTTCCAATCGCGACCCGCCCCCTGCCCTAATCGCAGGACTAGGCTTTGCTGTTCCTCGGCGGAGGCGGCCGCGCCGCGTTCTTCAAAAAGGATCATTGCGGTCAGCACCGGGGCACCGCGTTCGAGGAGCAGGCGCTGTTCGTGCCCCAGCTCGCCCTGCGCTTCGAGGGCACCGAGAATGCGGTCGCCCGCAACAGCCGTGCAGGTGACCGTTCCTCTCGTGGGGTATCCCGAAAGCTCTGAGCGATGCAGATAGCGGACCTCCGTCTCAATCTCTTCAGAGACAGCGTGAGCAAGTTCACCGGGGGATGCCTCCTGTTTGAGGAGGTCGAAGAGCCTCTGATCGAACCCTTCGATTCTGGCGAGGAACGCATTGCGAGTTTCGGCCTCGGCGCGGGCGTCATCTCGCTCGACGAGCCGGGCGCGCAGCTCGTCGATGAGTTCGGCACGTTTGAGCGCGACGGCAGCAAGCCCGGCAATCTGACTGAGCAGGTCAACTTCGCGGGATGTATAGCGTCGGCCATACCGTTCAGCGACGAGGAGCGCACCGAGCCGTTCACCTCTCACGCTCATGGTGACAGCGAGGATCGACGTCACTCCTTCGAGCCTGACCGCCTCGTCGACCGCCTCGATATGAGGGAAGGAATCGTCGTCGAGGTACGACTCGGTCTGGGCAATCGTGGATCCTCCGGCTGCCTGGCCCAGGATGCCCGTACCCAGCGGCATGCGCAGCGACCGGTACTCCGGTGTGAGTACGCCGTCAGTCGTTCGAATGTACGTCTCTTGCTCTGGGGACAGATTCAGGCTGATGTAAGACATATCGCTTCCGAGGAGCAGCTTGCTTCTCCGGCACACCAGTTCGAGCGTCTCATCGACGTCGACCGCGGCATTGATGCTGGTCGCCGCCTCGACAATGATGCGTGCGGCCTCGCGCTGCTGTCGAGCCTGCAGCATTTCCTCTCGTAGGTGATTCACCGACGCCACACTGGAGGGCTCAAGACCGAGCGTCGATGTGAGCTCGTTGATCCGGCTGGCCTCCTCCGGCACGGCGCCCAGGAGGTGCAGGAGACGAGAGATGGAATCAATCATGTATCGCAATTTACACTTCAGCGTGTCAGGTATGTTGACCACGACATATTGAAGACGGGGCCAATCTGGTTGGCTGGAGCACGTTCAATGGCGAAACGGAAGGGCCGGAAATGAATGCAGTGGGTCCATCAGGGCGACACGTTCGAGGCGCAGTCTTGCGCAGGCTCGATGCGTCGGCTCCGTTCGCTCAATCGATGCCGTTGACCATCGAAGACTTGGAACTCGCAGCACCTGAGGGACGCGAGATCCTCGTACGCATCGAGGCTGCAAGCATCTGCCACTCGGATCTCTCTGTAGTCGAGGGTGTGCGCCCCCGCCCCACTCCGATGCTTCTTGGTCACGAGTCGGCCGGAATCGTCGAAGAGCTCGGACCGGACGTCACAGATATCAAGATCGGCGATCGCGTCGTCATGACCTTCCTCCCTCGCTGCGGGGAGTGCACGCAATGTCAGACCGGCGGGCGCCTGCCCTGTTCACTCGGTTCCCATTCGAACGAGGCGGGTGAACTGATCGGCGGAGGGTTCCGTCTGGGCACACTCGCGGACACCGGCGAGCAGGTCCATCACCACCTCGGCGTTTCCGGCTTCGCGACGCGCGCCGTCGTGGACGAGCGCTCCGTCGTCGCAATCGGTCACGATGTACCCCCTGACGTCGCGGCAGTGTTGGGCTGCGCAGTGTTGACCGGCGGCGGAGCCATTCTGAACGCGGCGAATCCGACCCCTGGTGCCACGGTCATTGTGGTGGGACTCGGCGGTGTCGGCATGGCGGCAGTCCTGATGGCGCTCGCGCTCGGCCATCCTGTGATCGGAGTCGATGCAGTGCTGAGCAAGCGCGATCTCGCCGTGCAGCTCGGTGCCGAGCAGGCATTCGATCCGGCGAGCGCCATAGCCGAGGCTGCGCGGAGCGAGCTCGTCATCGACGCGACCGGAAATCCGCGCGGCTTTGAGACTGCCGTCGCCTTGACAGCGCCAGGCGGGACCACGGTCACGGTCGGGCTCCCCGCACCAGGAGCGATGAGCGAGATCAGCCCGCTCGGACTGGTCGCAGAAGCCCGCACCATCGTGGGCAGTTACCTCGGATCCGCCGTCCCGCGGCGAGACATCCCCAAGTTCATAGATTTGTGGCGACGCGGACGTCTCCCCATCGAGCGGCTCATCAGCTCAGAGGTTTCGTTGGAACACATCAATGAAGCCATGGATGCGCTGGCCTCCGGTGCACAGCTGCGCCAGGTGATCCGATTCGACGACGCACATGAGCGAACAACAACGGGAGAAAACTGTGGCTGAGATCACTCGCGTGACCGTAATCGGCGCTGGTGCCATGGGCAGCCAGATCGCGATGCTCGCGGCCCTTGCCGGCTGCGAGACCACTGTGGTGGATATTGATGAGCAGCGGACCGATGCTGCCCTCACGAAGGTGCGGGGCACGGTCGCGCGATCCGTCGAACGCGGAAGGTTGGACGCAGAGCAGGTTGAAGCGGCCCTTCCGCGACTGACCTCAAGCACCGATCTCGCCGGATCCGTCCGAGACGCCGACTTCGTCATTGAGGCCATCATCGAAGATCTCGACGCGAAGCGCGCGCTCTTCGCGGAACTTGGCAGGTTCGCCCCCGCGGACGCGATCTTCGCCACGAACAGTTCCAGTATCGTGTCGAGCCGGCTCGCCGATGTGCCGAAACCTGGTCGAGTGTGCAACATGCACTTCTTCAACCCGGCACTGGTGATGCAGCTGGTGGAAGTCGTCGGGGGCGCACATACTTCGCCAGCGACGATTGAGTCCGCGGTGCGCCTCGCCGAGCGGATGGGAAAGACCCCGGTCGTGGTGAAGCAGGAGATCTTCGGGTTCATTGCCAACCGCATCGTCGGTGCGATCTTCGACGAGGCGATCGCTCTGCTTGAGGCGGGAGTCGCGACGCCAGAGGAGATAGACACCGCAGTCACAAAGGGCCTCGGTCATCCGATCGGCCCCTTCGCACTGCTCGACATGACCGGCATCGACGTGAACGTCGGAATCAAGAGGCTTGAGGCGCAGGAGACGGGAGACCCGTCGAGGGGCCCGTCTCGGACTCTGCTGGATCTCGAAGCCCGAGGCCGACTCGGCAAGAAGAGCGGCCGCGGATTCTACGAATACGGTGCGCAATGAATGACGCAGTAATTGCCGAGGTGAGCGGCCGGGTCGGGATCATCACGGTGAATCGACCGGACGCACTCAACGCACTGACTTTTGACGTGGTGCGCGCGATCTCGCAGCAGTTCGATACCTGGCGCGATGATCAGTCGGTACACGGAGTCGTGATCACGGGTGCGGGCGACAGGGCATTCGCCGCTGGCGCCGATATCACGGACCTTCAAGGCAAGCGCGTTGCGGAGATGACGGACACCGGCATGCAGCACTGGATGACCGTGATCCGCGAGTCGCCGCTGCCGAGTGTTGCCGCCGTGAGTGGTTTCGCGCTCGGCGGCGGGTTCGAACTCGCGCTGGCGTGCGATATTCGCATCGCAACCCCGGCCTCGAAGTTTGGCTTTCCTGAGACGGGTCTCGGCATCATTCCCGGCGCCGGCGGCACTCAGCTGCTGTCGCGCTACGCCGGCATCTCTGTGGCGAACTATCACGTCTTGACGGGCGCGTTAATGAGCGCCGAACGTGCCCACCAGCTGGGCCTCGTCAGCGAACTGCATGATGCAGCAGACATTCGGGATGCGGCCATCGCCCTGGTGCAGGCGATGTCAGAACGCGGACCACTCGCGCTGCGTCTCGCGAAACGAGCCATCCGTTCCTCCGCCGACACGAGCCTGGCCGCCGGCCTCGAGCTCGAACTCCTCGCGCAGGCCGCGCTCTTCGGTACGGCGGAACGCGATGAGGGCCTCGCGGCGTTCGTCGGCAAACGCACGCCCAACTTCTGAACACCCAAAGTAGAAGGTACGAAAGGAATCGTTGTGCCAAACCAACAACCTCGGACATCGGCGTCTCGGGGGTTCTTCAAGATGTCGAAGTTCCGCCTCATCTCGACGCTCGTCGTCATCGCGATGTCGATTGTGGCGTTGACGCCCTGGTCATACGAGACGACGGTCGGATCGATACCGATCATCAACATCTCGCTCATGGCGATCATGTTCGTCGGATTTATCGTGCTGATCATCGACCTCGTGGTGACTCGAGACAAAGATGCTGGTGCTGACCCGCGCCAGAGAGAGGAGCGGCTGAACCATGACCGATAACATCGTTCCCCTGATCATTCTTGCGATCTACCTCATCTTCGTGGTGGCGGTCGGTGTGTATGCCCGGATGCGGTCGAAGAAGTCGACCAGCAAGGACTATCTCACCGGCAGTGGCGATGTGAACGTGTGGGTCAACGGCTTCGCCATCTTTGCGGCGTTCGCAACCGGCGGCACCATGCTCGGCAACATCGGCCTCTCGTACGCCGGCGGCTGGGGGTACATCACGGCCTACAACGCTGGCGTTGCGCTGGGATATCTCATCACCACGTTCTTCCTCGCCAAGACGCTGCGCAACATGAATGTTGCGACCGTACCGGAGTTCATCCGCAAGCGCTTCAACAGCAAGACCCTCAGCGTCATCGTCCCGCTGATTCTGATCGGCACCCTCGTCGCATACCTCGTCGCACAGATGAAGGTCGGCGGAATGCTGGGTGAGCAGCTCTTCGGATTCTCATACGAGTGGTCCGTGATCGGCGTCGGCGTCGTGTACATCTTCTACACCTTCTACGGTGGCATGCGGGCGGTGACGCTCACCGACTTCGTGCAGGGCCTCTTGATGATCTCGGTCGTCGTGATCTGCGGCGGCTTCGCGCTCGGCGCGAACAGCGGTGCGGCAAACCTGTACGACCTCGCGACGACGCTTCGCCCGCAGTGGGAAGGCGCGGAATCGTTCCCGCTCGCCTCCTACATCGGCGCATTCGTGATCTGGGCGACGGTCAACGCGGTGCTACCGCACACGGTGATGCGTATCTTCGCCGCGAAGAACGAGCGGCAGGGTCGCGCCTCGCTCGCGATCGGCCTCGGCCTATACGTCGTGACCGCAGTCGTCACGACCGTGTTCATCGTGGCCGCTGTCGTGATCCTCGAGGGCGGGGACGATCTCGCCGCACCCGACACGACATTCCTCATCTTCCTTGCGAAGCAGACGCCCGCCTGGGTGGCTGGCCTCGCGTATGCGGGCATCTTCGCTGCGGTTATGTCGTCCGTCAGCGCAATGCTGCTGGCACTCGGTGGCGCGTTCGCATACGACCTGGTCGCAGAACTCAAGCCGAATATGAACGACAAGACAAAGCGTCGCCTCACCAGTTGGAGTGTGCTGGGTTTCGGTGTTCTGACGCTGGTGCTGTCGCTGAACCCGCCCGAACTGCTCACACTGCTCTACAGCGCGGCAGTCGGGCTTCTGGCATCGGGGCTCTTCTTCCCGACTCTGCTCGGCGTGTGGTGGAAGCGGATGAACAACGTCGGTGCACTCGCCGGCGTGATCGTTGGCGCGATTTCGTACCTCGTCTTGCTGTGGGGCACAGCGATGCCCGCGCTTTCGCAAGTCACGGTCTCGCTGCCGCTCTCGCTCATCGCGTGCATCGTCGGATCGCTCGTGACGAAGCCGCCGCGCCCCGAACAACTCGCGAGAATCACGATCGCCCACGAGCGTGAATTCATCGAGGCGGACGACGAGCAGAGGCCCGAAGCAAACGCCGTATTGGCGTCGGACAGCAAGTAGGAGACAGACGCGTGTACACCACGATCATCGCGCCACGGGTCAGCGATACTGACGCGGTCGGGCACATCAACAACACGGTGCCTCCGGCGTGGTTCGAAGCGGGCAGGGCTGATCTCTTCGCGGAGTTCCGCCCCGATCGTTCGCTCGAGAACTGGCCCCTCATCGTCAAGAAGTACACGATCACGTTTGATCACGAGACCGTGTACGGACGGGACGTGACCGTGGAGTGCCGCGTCGCCAGCATTGGACGCACGTCGCTCGTCCTGCACGAGACCATCGTGCAGGACGGGCGTGTGTCCGTAACCGGGGAGGTGGTGTACGTGCACGTCGGTGAGGACCGACGGCCGACGCCCATCCCCGCCGATATTAGGGAGCGACTCACGTCGCAACTGGAGGAAGACCATGTCTGAACGCGTACTTGTCGAAACAGTGGGCGGGGTGTGCACGATCAGCCTGAACCGATCCGACGCACTCAACGCGCTGGAAAACAGCATGATCGCTGCGATCAATGCCGCGCTGGATGAGGCCGCGGTCGACGAGCGTGTGCGTGCGATCCTGATCCGTGGTGAGGGACGAGCATTCTGTGCAGGCGATGACCTCATCGACATGGGAACGCCAGAGCACCCGGAGCCCAGTGATCTCCATGACAAATACGCGGATGGCTACCCGAGCATCGTGAGGCGCATACTCGAAATCCACAAACCCATCGTGGTGGCCGTACGCAAGTACGCACTGGGGGCGGGCTTCGAGATTGCGCTCGCCGCCGACATCATCGTGGCGGAGCCCACCGCGAAGTTTGGGCTGCCGTTCGTACTCCGAGGCATCGCCGCAGGCACGAGCCTGCTGCCCAAACGGGCGCCCCGCCACCTCGCAAACCGCTTACTGTTCCTCGGCGATATGATCACCGCTGAAGAGGCTCATACGTTGGGCATCGTCGCAGCGCTCAGCTCTGAAGACCAAGACGTCGACGATCTGGCGCGCACCATGGTCAATCGGCTTGCGATCTCCGCGACCCGTGCGATCGGACTCATGAAATCAGCATTGAACGCCTCCGTAACGCTCAGCGCGCAGGATGCCCTCGCAATGCAGGTGGGTGCAACAGTCGGCAGCGTACTGACGAATGATTTCGCCGAGGGCAAGCTCGCGTTCACACACCGGCGCGACGCGCAGTACGAAGGGAAGTAACGATGAACGCGGTGCCGATTCGCGACACACAGGTACGAGATCTTCCGCTGCACGCCTACGTGGAAGCGCATGCGCGTACGCATCCCACACGCCCTGCGATCCACTTTGCCGAAACGACCTACACCTATGGTGAGCTCCAGCGTCAGATCGAGCAGCTCTCCACGTATCTTGCGGGACGCGGGGTATCCCGCGGTGACACCGTGGCGGTCTTCATGCAGAACTCCCCGCAATTCGTGATCTCAAGTCTTGCCATCCAGCGCCTCGGCGGGACAACCGGTCCATGCAACCCGATGTTCAAGGAATGGGAGCTCGAGTACCAGCTCAGGGATCTCGGCGCGAAAGTGCTGCTCACCTTCGACGATCTCCTCCCCGTGTTCCGCGCCACCACTGGCACCTCGGTCGAGACGGTCGTGCTCACGCGGTGGTCCGAGGCGACCGCAGCACCCGACCGGTTGCCCGTCCGCGACACGGTCGAGCCAGTGCACGACGCGGGGGTTCTCGAGACCGCGCGGTTTGGTGAAATCGTCACACGTCGTGCAGATGTGGTCTCCGGTGCAGAGATCGACATGCAGAACGATGTCGCGCTCATCATCTATACATCCGGGACCACCGGAAAACCCAAAGGAGCGATGCTGTCGTTCCGCAATGCCGAGTTCAAGACTGCGGCGACCGTGCAGACGTATGGGTTCACCCATGAGGACGTCTTCTCTGCGGCGATGCCCATCTTCCATATTGCAGGCATGACGGTCGGCATGAACAGCCCGCTCATGGTGGGAGCGTCCACGGTTCTCGAGGCACGGTTTGACCCAGACCTTTTGTTGCGCGACCTCGAGGAGCATCGCGTCACCGTGACCTACACGACGCCTCCGATGGTGACCGCCATGCTCGACAGCGATCTCATCTCGCGGGTCGACCTTTCCGCCATCAGGCTCTCGCCCGGCACGAGCTTTGGCGCGCAGATCACTGAAGAGCTGTCTGATCAGTGGGAGAAGTACAGCGGGGCACCGATGTTTGAGTGGGCCTACGGAATGAGTGAGACGCACACCGGCAACACCCAGATGCCGCCAGAAGCAATCCGCTACGGATGCCATGGGAAGCCCGTCTTCGACACCGAGATCCGCATCGCCGACCCGAACGATCCCGCGCGCACGATGCCGCAGGGCCAGGCCGGTGAGATTCTGGTGAAGTCACCGAGCGTTTTCGTCGGCTACCGCAACCTTCCCGAGGCCACGGCCGAGGCCATGTTCGACGGGTGGTACCGCACGGGCGATATCGGACGCATCGACGCGGACGGGTACCTGCTGTTCGAGAGCCGCAGCAAAGACATGATCAAATCCAACGGCTATTCGGTCTACCCCGAAGAGGTCGAGGGGATGATGGTCCGCCATGAGGCAGTGCGTGAGGCCGCCGTAGTCGGATATGCGGATGCGAAGCGCGGAGAAAGTATCCGAGCCTACGTCGTGCTGCGCCAGGGTGCGGAGCTCTCCGAGGAGGAACTCATCACATGGACGCGCGAGCGGATGTCAGCCTACAAATATCCGCGCCAGATCAGATTCGTTGATCAGCTGCCCAGCACAACAACGGGGAAACTGCAGCGCGCGCGCCTACGCAACCTCGATTGAAGACGACATCGATTGAAGACGACATCGACTGAAGGCGACACCGACGTTGCGCTCGGGCTCACCGAACCGCGAACACTCGGTCAAGATGCGCGTTGCGGAACTTGCCCTCGGGGTCGACGCGTGCGGCAAGCGCGGTGAAGTCCGGGAGCCGCCGGAACCCCGCTGCCTGATCGAAACCGCGACTGTAGACCTTGCCCCAGTGCGCGCGGGGTGTGAACGGCGCAAGCGCGGCTTCGATGTCTGGCAGGAGTGCGGCGACCTCAGCCGGGCGCTGGTGCCACGTGAAATGGATGGCGACCCGAGGACCGCCTTCTCCCCCACTGAGCCAGAGATCATCGCCCGCGAAGGTGCGGAACTCGCTGACATGCAACAGCGGATCGATTCGGTCCCCGAGCGGCCGGATGGCGCGCAGCGCGTCGACCGCGTGCGCCCGCGGCACGAAGAACTCAGACTGGATCTCGTTGCCGCCGGCGCTGGGTGCGCGGTCGAAACGGAAGTGGGCGAGCCTGCTCGACCATGCTCCGCTGGTACCGAGCGGAGTCATGTTGTCATCAGGCGCATCGCCCTCGATGACTGCGTGGACATCAGCCGTAACGCGGTCGCCGCCAAAACGCTGTGCCGCAGCTTCCACCCCGTCGCCACGGTTCTTGAACCATAGTGTCGACAGGGTCGGGCTGCTCCATCGACCCAAGCCGCTGACGCTGTACGCGCCACTCATGATCTCGTCGAATTCGCTGAGGAACGTCTCCCAGGCGACACCCGTGTAGACCTGCTGGGAGATGTCGTAGGTGGGCTCGATCGCGAGAGTCATGCGGGTGATGACGCCCAGTGCACCGAGCGCGACGACGCTGCCGTCGAAGTCAGGATCTCCCGCGCGCACCCGGCTCAGTTCGCCGTCGGTGCCGATGCGTTCGATGCCACGCACGGCGGTGGAGAGCACTCCGTTTGCATCGCCGGAGCCGTGTGTCGCGGTGGCTGTGGCTCCGGCGACCGAGATGTGCGGCAGCGAGCCGAGATTGTGCAACGCCCAGCCGTGCTCCTGCAAGAAGGCTGCGACGGCCCCGTAGGGAGCAGCGCCAGGGACCGTGACAGTGCGCGCGGCCTCGTCCAGTTCGAACGGCAATGAGATGTCACTCAACGAGATGAGCTGCGCGGCATCCGCGATGTCGTTGAAGGAGTGGCGAGTGCCGAGCGGTCTGATCTTCGACGCGGTCGCGATCAGCTGCTGCGCGTCGGGGATGTCCACGGGACGCAGAACGTCCGCGGGTGTGAAGACGACGTTGCCTGCCCAGTTGCTCAGTGCCATCTGTCCATCATGGCGTGTCTCGGGCTCAAGGCCCACCAGAATGACCCTGCGTCACGTCGCTGTCGCTGCCGCCGACTCCTCGACTCAGCGCACAAGTATCGTGCGCGGTCAACCCCTTGGCATCCGCCTTCAGAGCGCGTAGATTTTTTGTAGGTCCGGATGGAAGGGCTGATGAAGATGACTGACCCTCAGGGATATCAACCGACCACGACGCACGCGACGTGGGGCGCTGGAGATCCGCATCTGCGCATCACGCGCGGCGATGACCGTTTCGTGTTCCACATCACAACGAACATCGTGCACATCGGCGCCGCCACCGGCAACGAGCTTCTCCTGACAGAAACCGATCCGATACACGCGACGATCGTTCACGACGACGGCGACGAGTACGTCCTCACGCTGCACGGCGAGGGCGAGATGAGCTCCGACCATCACGACGCGGAAACCGAATCAGGCGAGCGTTCGGAGGTGCTTCGGACCGGATCCTGTTTCACTGCCGGGCCATGGCTGCTCGTCTTCGGGCGCGACGAGTTCGCCGACCACGGACGCCCATTCGGCGGACGAGAAGGTGGCGAGGGCACCAGCCAGCGCCCGCAGGCGGTGCGGCCCGACTACGGTCACCACGAGAACTCGCCCTAGCCGCGAGCTTCCGCAACGCAACTCGGGTGGGAGCAACCATCGCGCCTACTGTCGCGGCAGCACCGTCAGAACACGCTGGATGTGCTCGCGGTACTCCGCCATGTACGCGCGCAAGAACTCTTCCGTCGATGAATTCGTGATCGTTCCATCGTCGTGGAACACTTCGTGGGTGAAGTGAATGTACGCCTCGGGAGCAGTCATCTGCCTGGCGTTGCAGAACGCGAGCACGGCGCGCAGGCTCTGCTGCGCCACGGCGGTGCCGATGACGCCGATGGATGCTCCGATCACCGCAGTGGGGACGTGATCGAAGGAGTTCTGACCCCACGGACGTGATGCCCAGTCGATCGCATTCTTCAGTGCACCGGGGATGGACCGGTTGTACTCGGGAGTGACGAACAGCACCGCGTCGCTCGCCGCGATCGCAGCCTTCAGAGCGCGGGCCTCGGCCGGGTAGTCCGCATCATGGTCGGGACTGTAAAGGGGCAGTTCACCGATCGAAATCTCGGTGAACTCAAGATCGTCCGGAGCCACGCTGATCAACGCCTTCGACAGCACGCGGTTGATCGATGTGGACGACAGGCTTCCGACGAAGTATCCGACCTTGTACGCCATGACTGCTCCTCGCTGCTCGGTGAGTCACGTTGAGTGACGAGACCAGTGTGCGCCGTGGATGCCGCGAGCGGAAGCCCTTCCTGCGTCAGAGCTCGACCGGCGGCGCGGGTTCCGTCTCTGCCACCTCGGGGTGACGCGCAAGGTTCACGATCGCGGCGATCAGCCCGCCCCAAACCGTGATCATCGCGACGATCATGAAGATGATTGCTGCGGTGGTCATGCGCCCGTTCCCTTCTCCTGCGACGTCGGCGTCGCTATGCGGATCGTGTCTGTTTCCGGGTCAGGGTCGTAGCGCTCCTCGCCCAGGAATTCGTCGTAGTCCGGGTCATCCTTCGCATGCGAGCGTGCGCGCCACGGCACGAGCGAAAGCAGAACGGCGAGGATGACCAGCGCAATCACCATCCCCCAGCCGAAGATCGAGAGGAACCAGACCGGGTAGCCGCCGTACGGGTCCGAAATCTTCGTGATCAGTTCACTGATGAACAGGTAACCCAACACGACCGGGCCGAGGATGCCGATCAGCAGACGCCAGATACGTCCGACGCGGAAGCTGGAGCGACGGTTCAGGTGCTCTTGCAACGCCGGCAGTTTGTGCAGCATCCAGGCCACCACGATGATGGCTACGAGAGCGACGGCCATGATGCCGAAGGCGTTGACGAAGGCATCCGCTGTGTCGAGCACTGCCAGCGCCGTCGTCGTTGAGAACAGAGCCATCGATATCACCGCGAGCGGAATCGACACGGTGAGGGTGGTGCGAACGCGTCCCCAGCCGAGCTTGTCTTGGAGGGCCGCGACGATCACTTCGAGGATGGAGATGAGCGAGGTGATGCCGGCGAAGACCAGTGCTCCGAAGAACAGCACTCCGATGATCGAACCACCAGCCGCCTGCGAGACGATCGTCGGGAATGCGATGAACGCGAGCCCGATGCCGGATGTCGCGACACCCGCCACATCTGTTCCTTGCGCCTGAGCCATGAAGCCGAGAGCGGCGAACACCCCGATGCCGGCGAGGATCTCGAACCCAGAGTTGGCGAATGCGACGACGAGGCCGGAGCCGGTCAGGTCGGTCTTGCGCTTGAGGTACGAGGAGTAGGTGACCATGATGCCGAACGCGACCGACAGCGAGAAGAAGATGTGTCCGTATGCCGAGGCCCAGACACCCGGATCGGCGAGCGCCTCCCAGTTCGGGGTGAAGAAGGCGTTGAGCCCGTCGATCGCACCGGGCAGGAACAGCGACTGCACGACGAGGATGGCGAACATCACCGTGAGCAGCGGCATGAGCACCATGTTCGCCCGCCCGATGCCGCGCTTGACGCCGAGCGCCATGATCACGATGACGACCAGCCAGACGACGATCAGCGGGATGCCGACCTGAGGGACGAAGTCGGTGGAGACGCCGACCTCGGTGACATCCGCCATCTGCAGGAAGTCCGTGAAGAAGAAGTCGCTCTCGTTTCCCGGCCCCCAGGTGAGCTGCGCCGAGAACCAGGTGTACATCGCGGCCCAGGCGACGATGACGGCGTAGTAGACCGCGATGACCACGCAGATCAGGACCTGCCACCATCCCAGCGGCTCAGCAGCGCGGTGCATGCGCCGGAAGGCGAGCGGCGCCGACCCGCGAAAGCGATGGCCGATCGCGTAGTCGAAGAACAGCAGCGGGATGCCGGCGGTCAGCAGCGCACACAGGTACGGGATGAGGAACGCCCCGCCACCGCCCTCATATGCGACGTACGGAAAGCGCCAGATGTTCCCGAGCCCGACGGCAGAGCCGATGGCCGAGAGGATGAACACGTTCCGAGAGCCGAAGGCCTCGCGTTTTTGAGTCTGCGTCGATGCAGTTGTCATGCCGCAGACCCTACTCCAGTTGCGAAGTTCTGTCAGGGAGCAATCCGTCCCCAATACTGGACGAATGCAGGCAGTCATGTTCGACGCGATCGGTGCGACACCACGCGTCCTCGAAGTCTCTACCCCCGAGTGCCCGCCGAACGGTGTGATAATCCGGGTCGGCGCGACGGGAGTATGCCGTTCCGACTGGCACGCATGGCGGGGGCACGACCCTGTCGCGTTGCCCCACATCCCCGGTCACGAGTTCGCCGGCACCATCTCCGAGGTCGGCGACACTGTGCAGAACTGGCACGTCGGAGACCGCGTCACTGCGCCGTTCGTCAATGGCTGCGGCGACTGCGACACGTGTCGCCGCGGCGACGCGCACGTATGCCCGCACCAGACGCAGCCCGGCTTCACGCACGCGGGCTCATTCGCCGAATACGTCGTCGTGCACGCCGCCGATCTCAATCTCGTGGCGCTACCAGCGTCGCTCGATTTCACAACAGCTGCCGCGTTGGGATGCCGGTTTGCCACAGCATTCCGGGCAGTGACCGTTCACGCGCAAGTCGGCCCCGGCGATGAGGTCGCCGTGTTCGGATGCGGCGGCGTGGGCCTGTCGGCGATCACAATCGCCGTCGCGCTCGGCGCCCGCGTCACCGCGATTGATGTGTCGGATGCCGCGCTGCTTCGAGCGCGCGAGCTCGGAGCGGCCGAGGTAGTGCAGTCCGCTGGTCCCGTCGATGTGGTCGATGCGGTCGTGCGGGCGACCGGCGGCGGCGCACACGCGACCATCGATGCGCTGGGCTCTCCAGCGACGGCCAGTGCGGCTGTCCGGAGTCTCCGTCGGCGCGGACGACACGTGCAGGTCGGGCTCATGCTCGGAGCTGCCGCGAATGCCGCGCTCCCGTGGGATCGGGTGATCGCCTGGGAACTGTCAGTTACGGGTTCACACGGGATGCCGGCATCCGACTACCCGGCGATGATGTCGATGATCGAAGACGGACGACTGAAGCCAGCCACACTGATCGGCGGCCTCACCGATCTGCAGGGCGCCGCTGACGCACTCATGGCGATGGACTCTCCCGCGACGGCTGCGGGGATTGTGGTTGCGCGGCCGTAGCGGTGCCGCGCAGAGACTCGGTCTCAGACGTCTGCGAGATGCAGCCGGCCGCCCTGCCTACCGTAGATCGCGATGATTTCGGCGGGGATGTCGTCGAGCGCGTTGCCGATCCAGTGGGGGACACGGGTATCGAACTCCGCCGCTTCCCCGGCTGACAGTTCCGTCGCCTGCTCTGAGAGCACCAATCGAATCTTTCCGGAGAGGACGTACAGCCATTCCCGTCCGGGGTGCGAGTGAAACTTCGCAGGCGGCAATGCGGCGACGGCCGGGTAGATCACTTTGAACGCTTGCAGCTCTCCCCTGTTGATTCCCAAAGGCACGAAGGTCAAGCCTTCTTTGCGAACAGGGCGAAGGTGAACACGCGGATCCCCATGTGCAGGAGCGGCGACAAGTTCATCCAGAGGGATGCCATATACCCGCGCGAGCGGCAGCAGCTGCTCCAACGTGGGGCGGATCTGCGACGTCTCAAGACGTGACATCGTGCTGACCGTGAGGCCGGTCTGCGCGGCGAGATCCGACAGCGTGAGACCGAGCGCCTGTCGGTAGGCCCGTAGCCGAGGGCCAACCCGCTCGAGCACCGTCTCATCCGCCATCGTCATCATCCGCGCTCCGTAATTTGCATATATGGGACATGGTTCGCATATCCCCAAACATCCTCGCAATGATCAAACTATGAATCAAGCACCAAGACGATCGGGATGGCGACGAAGTTGGATAGTGGGGGCACTCGCGGCAGTACTTGCAGCGGGTGTGGCGATCGGAGTTCCGGTGGGCGCCAGCATCGCTTTCCCCACGGCCGCACCCGCCGCGGTCGCCACCTACGACCGCTACGACGCGGCGACGCGAGGCGACAACGATTTCAGTCAGCAGTTCACGCACGAGTTCGCGACCATCGACGACGTGAAGATGCACTACGTCACCGGCGGAGAGGGGCCACCCCTGGTCCTCATCCATGGCTGGCCGCAAACCTGGTTCGAATGGCGGGACATCATGCCTGCCCTCGCCGAACATCACACGGTGTACGCAATCGATCTTCCCGGCCTGGGGGACAGCGATGGCTCGCCGCGCAGTTTCGACAAGAAGACCCTCGCACAGTACGTGAACACGCTCCTTGACGATCACCTGCAGCTCGGGTCCGTCGATCTCGTCGCTCACGACCTCGGTGCAGGCGTCGGCTTCCAGTACGTCGCTCAATTTCCCGACCACGTAAACAGCTACGTCCACATGGACTACCCCCTCCCCAGCAGCGCGGCTCTCCCTGCGCAGCAGTACCGAACCTTCTCCTGGCATATGAGCTTCAATAGCCAGAAACCCTTGCCCGAAGAGATCGTCGATGACCGTGACGACGTCCGCACATACCTCGCGGAGTTCTACACGCAAGTCGCGTTCGGTGGTGCAGCGTTCGGCGGAGACCGCACATCACCGCCGTTTTCGAGCGCGCAGATCGACGAGTATGCCCGCACCTACAGCCAGCCAGAGAAGCTCAGTAACGGGTTCGAGCTCTACCGCACACTCGAACAGGATCAGCTCGACAATGACCTCGCCGGGCCGGTCAGCGTTCCTACCAAATTGATTACAGCGACCGGATCCCTCGCGAACACGATGCCCACGCTCACCCCGTTGTTCAATAATCTGCAGGACGCCGTGGAAATTCCCGAGTCCGGGCATTGGCTTCCCGAAGAGAACCCCGATGCGGTGGTTCGAGAGATCCTCGCCTTCATCGACCGCTGACACGAGACACATCGCACAAAGGAACGACCGTCAATGAATCAGCACCACGCCGACTCCGGCTTCACTACGCGGCAGGATTTCGACAGGCGAATCGAGCAGTACCGTCGACTCATCCTGAGCAGCCTCGACGGTCTTTCCGAACAGCAAGCACGTGCGACGCCCGCCCCCGACAGGCCCTCCCTCCTCGGCGTCGTGCGCCACACCGCCTACGTGGAGGGAGTCTGGTTCGGGGAAGCCATCACCGGCCGCCCCCGCGCCGAACTCGGCCTCCCTGTTGCCACAGCAAACTCGTGGAAGACACGCAAAGCCGACAGTATCGCCTCCATCACACAGCACAGCCAACAGATCCATCAGCACTCACGATCGAATCTCGCGGGCCTCGACCTTGCTGATGTCGTCACAGGTCGTAGCCCACGAACCGTTCTGAGCCTGTACACGCATGTGCTCAGCGAACTCGCCTGGAACACAGGACAGCTCGACATACTGCGGTCGCTCGCAGAGACCTCTGACCGCTGATACTCGAGTTCGAATATACATACTGGGTATCTACGTACGAGAAGAAGCGAGTTTACTCTTGATTTTCTCGTATTTTTGTTCGACAATAGAATATGCCCATCGCAACGCAGCTTCGAACGGATCCTCTGGTCGCCGACGACCGCAGGGCCGCGTTGCTCGACGAGTGGGGCGATCTCGGCGGGCAGATCGCCGAGATAGAGGCACGTCGGGTCGAAGTGCTCGCCGAGCGGAACGAGCTGCAGCGGCACGAGGCCGGAGAAGGCATCACGTACAGCTCGATGGCGCAGCGGTCGATGTTCGCGGAGTTCGCCGCAGCCGGGCACGTCTCCCCCAGCACAATGGAGCAGCAGTTCTGCATGGCAGTGGCACTGTCCAGCGATTTCCGCGGAACGCTGCAGGCGCTGCGAGAGGGGCGAATCAGCCGCCGACATGCCGAAGTGATCGTGCAGGCCGCGCCCCAATCCGAATCGGACGCAGCAGATGGCGGCGCAACGCTGATCGCCGCGTACGAGCACGATGTGCTCCCCTACGCGTGCACCACGACCGCGGCCCGCACTCGCGTGCATGCCCTCGCCGTCGCGGCAGCCCTGCGCCCGGTGAGTATGGAAGAGGCACACCGAGAAGCATTCGAAGAGCGCGAAGTGACGACCCGGCCCACGGCGGACGGGCTGGCGCAGCTGATCCTGACCACTTCCGAACTGTTCATCAACGCGATCATGGATCGCGCAAGCGCCGCAGCTCGCGCGATGGACGACACGCGCACCATGAACCAACGCCGCGCGGACTTCATCACCGACCTGCTGCTCACCGCCGACCCCACGGCTACGATCGGCACGATTATGGAGGCACTCCGCCCCGTCGTACAGGTCACCGTCGCAGCAAATACCCTCGCCGGGCGGGACGACAAGATGGCTCAGCTCGACGGAGTCGGCCCCATTCACCCCGACCTGGCCCGCGACCTCGCCGGTCAGGCATCCAGCTTTACCCGCCTATTCCTCGACCCGGCAGGCATGGTCACCGGCGTCGATACCTATGTCCCATCCAGTCGAATGAAGAAATATCTGAGGGCACGTGATCAGCACTGCCGATTCCCCGGATGCCGGGCGAAGACGGCGCGATGCCAGATCGATCACAACGAAGACTGGGCTCTCGGCGGGAAGACCGAGCTCGGCAATCTCGCTGACTTCTGCACCAGTCATCACCCGTTGAAGCATCCCGACGTCGATGAACGCTACCGCTGGACAGTTCGACAGGAACCAGAGGGAACCCTCGTGTGGACCAGCCCATTAGGGCGCGAATACACCGACTACCCTGAACCGCGCGTCATGTTCATCTGAGCAGTGGCTTGCCCTCACCGGCTACTGTGATGTCAAGACTCGAGGGAGAGTGTATGACCGTCATGGCGACACCTCTGACTGGCCGGCTCATCGCCGCCCTGCCCGCGGGCACGGTCATCACCGACACCGCATCCATGGACGCCTACCGCTGGGATCGAGCCAATGATCCGGCTGCCGGAACACCGCTGGCCGTGGTGCGGGCGACAACGACCGAAGATGTGCAGACTGTGGTGCGCCTCGCGGCCGAGACTGGAACGGCAGTGATCCCCCGTGGCGCAGGATCCGGACTTTCCGGCGGCAGCACCGCGGTCGACGGGGCGATCGTGCTCTCCCTCAACCGGATGCGGGAGATCCACATCGACGCGGACACCCGCATGGCGACAGTGCAGCCGGGCGCGTTCAACGCGGAGGTGAAGGCTGCGGCATCCGCTCACGGCCTCTGGTATCCGCCCGACCCGTCTTCGTTCGAGTTCTGCTCCATCGGTGGCAATGTCGCCACGAACGCCGGCGGGCTGTGCTGCGTGAAGTACGGCGTCACGACCGACTACGTTCTCGGAATGACCGTGGTGCTCGCCGACGGGCGCGCGGTCAGACTCGGCGGTCCACGCGTGAAGGATGTCGCAGGGCTGTCGCTGACGAAGCTGTTCGTCGGCAGCGAGGGCACCCTCGGCGTCATCACCGAAGTCATCCTACGACTCGTGCCCGCACAGTTGCCACCGACAACACTCGTGGCGACCTTCCCAACGCTCAAAGGTGCGACCGACGCCGTCATCGAGATCACTCGGTCGACTCGTCCATCAATGCTCGAGTTCATGGATCGGCCGACGATCCGCGCCGTCGAGGCTGCGACCCGCATGGGCCTCGATGTCGATGCGGCCGCGATGCTCGTCATCCAATCCGACAATCATCCGGATGCTGCGGCAGCTGAAATCGCCACGATCGAGGCGATCTGCAGGACACACGGCGCAGAGGAGTGCTTTGCGACCGGCGATCCCGACGAAGGCGAGGCGTTTGTGCAGGCGCGTCGTATGGCGATTCCGGCCGTCGAGCGACTGGGCACCGTCCTATTGGAAGATGTGGGCGTGCCGATCCCCCGACTCGGCGACCTGGTGCTGGGGATCGAGCAGATCGCCGCACGACACGACATACTCATCGCTGTCCTGGCCCATGCCGGCGATGGGAACACGCATCCGCTGCTCGTATTCGATCCCGCGGACGACTCACAGCGCGAGCGCGCCCATCTCGCGTACGGCGAGGTGATGGATCTCGCCATTTCGCTGGGTGGCACGATCACCGGTGAGCACGGCGTCGGACGCCTCAAGCAGCCGTGGTTGCGCGACTACCTCGGCGACGACGTGCTCGAGCTGAACGAAAGAATCAAGCACGCCCTCGATCCGCAGGGAATCCTGAATCCAGGAGCGGTGTTCGCCGGCCCGGGTGCAGGCAGACTGGACGGGTGACTACCGCCCAGCGCATTCGTGACCTCATCGTGCAGTATGTGACGGCATCAGGATTCGGAGCCCACGGCCTGCATGTGCGCATCGGCGATGACGTCGCGGAGCACCGCTGGACGCCGGACGTCCGCGAAGACATCCATTCCGCAGCGAAAGGCATCTGCGTACTTGCTGCGTGCATCGCCGCGGATGAGGGCGTCGTCTCTCTCGACGCACCAGTGTCGACCTATCTGTCGGGGGCCGACCTCGGTGCCGGGGTCGAGGAGGTCACACTACGTCATCTGCTGAGCATGTCGAGCGGCATCGACCTGCCGTGGTCGGAGACCATGATGACCGACTGGCCCGACCTCGCCCTCGAGTTCCTCGGCAGACCATCCCGAGGACGCGTGTTCCAGTACTCCAACGCGAGCACATATGCGGCGATGTTCGTACTCGCCACAAGGGTTGGCGACGTGCTCGAGTATCTCGTCCCGCGCCTGTTCGTTCCCCTCAGCATTCACGACGTCGAATGGGTGCGCTGCCCCAACGGGCGGATCGTCGCCGGCGAGGGCATTGCGCTGCGCACCGAAGAGCTGGCGCGCATCGGGCGCCTCATCCGGGATCGGGGCGTGTGGGAGGGACAGCGACTGGTATCGCCAGAATCGATTGATGCGATGCACACGGACTGGATCGTCGCGGGCCTCAACCCCGGATACGACCGCTACGCGCTCAGCGGGTGGGGCGGGCCAGGGGCGGCGTGGAGGTTGCATGGCGCCTACGGCCAGCTGCTCATCTTCTTAGATGATGCCGTCGTGACGATCACCGCCGACGACCACTTCGGTGCGGATGCGATGGCTGCGTTCGTGGCCGCGGAGCTTGAGGCGCGGTAGTCACCGATGCGGAGTACCGCTCCCCCAGGAGTCAGCTCATCGTTCCGGCGTTGGCGGCTGCCAGCAGCTGGTCGATCTTCTCGGCCGAGAAATCCTTGCCGGCCATCATGCCGATGCGGCCGATCGGGAACGATTCCATCATCCGCATCATGTCGACGCCCTCCGGCATGATCGAGGTTGCGCCGTCCAGCATCCCTGCCATCCCGGCCATCGCGCTCGGTGGGAGCGCCGGACTGTGCCCGCCGGTACCGACTTACCGAGAAGAGCGCGGGAATCGACCCCATTCACATCCCAGTCGAGCGCAAGGCGAACGAGATCCTCAAGGCTGCGAGCGTGTTTTCGCGAAGGAGCGCGACTGCCCTTGACCGACATGACCCGGTTCATCCACGGGTACCGGGCTTGAGCTCGCCTGTCCCCAAACCCGCAAATAGTCACGGCTGCAGACAGAGCCGGCGTTCAGCTTGGCTGATTACATTTGATCATGCAAGCGCCGTTTTTGTTCCCCGGGCACAGACCGGGGAACGTGGCTTCATTGTGGGAAGGCAGTGTCACGTGCGTACCAACTCGGCTCTGCCTAGCGGCTCACTCATCATCAGAGAGCGCCTGCTACGACGATTCGAAGATGCAACAGGGCAACTCATACCCTTCGTCGTGCTGAACGCTCCGGCAGGTTCAGGAAAGAGCACGCTGGCCACGCAACTGCTCAGATCCCCGTTACTCGAGCAGTTTCGCGTGTACTCGATCCACGGCGCGAGTGCGCGTGGCCAGTCGATCTGGCATTCACTTGGCAGATGCCTCGCGGCCGCCGAGCCCGCCCCGCTCCCGGACGACGATGCGTACTCACGCGAATGGGTGCACGCACGCATCAGCGCGCTGACCGAGCCCACGCTGCTCCTGCTCGACGACTACCATGGCATGACCACGGCGGAGCACGATCGCGCGCTACTCGCACTGGGCGAGTCCAATCCCCATTTTCACGTGTGCGTCCTCGCGCGATCGGTGCGGGTGCTCGACGGCCCCCTCTATATGCACAGGGTTCGTGTGATCGACCGGAACGAACTCGCATTCACCGCCGAGGAAAGCCTCGACCTCGCGGCGCAGTCTGGCGTGGAACTGTCTGCCGGGCTGACCGAAGCGTTCTCGCAGGCAGACGGATGGCCCGTCGCTGTCGCCGCTGTCCTCCGCACCGCTCATGAGACCGAGAATGCTCCGCGACGTGACGGGGCACGCATCGGCGAAAGCATCCCGGCACCGGCCCCCGTCGCCGCTCACCCGGCGCTTCAGCGTGTAGCCATCGACATCTTGGATGTTCTCCGCGAGCTGGATCCCCACGCGCGCGTGGTCTTACTCGGCGCCTCCCTCGTCGGATCCTTCAGCTTGGACCACGCCGCAGAGCTCATCGGAAAGCCCGCCGCGCGAACCCAATCGCACATCGACACTCTTCTCCAACTGGGTGTACTGGTTCGGCTTGCCCATGGCGCGGGTTACCGCGTGCACCCTTCTGTGCGCGCCACGCTTCCTGACATCGCGGCCCAAGAGTTCAGCACGTCCAAGCGAAAGGCTTTGGTACTGCGAGCCGCGCAAGAGATGGAGAAGTCAAACCCGTTCGACGCGTTCCGCATCTATCTGCGGTCTTCTTCCCTCGCCGCGGCGGAGACCGTCCTCTGGAGCAACTTCACGGCCATCACTGATCGCAGCGACGCCTGCCTCGCCGCGCTGTCACCTTTGAACGACGCGGAGCTGTTCGCTCACCCGACCCTCGCGGCCGCGCGATTCTTCCTTGAGTTCGAATCATCGACTGTCGCGCCAAAGCGCTTTTGGCACACCTCACAGCTGTCCCACGCGGGGGCCCAGCGCCGCTTGAAGCTGAACCCCGATCCTGCAGATCCGCTGCACATCGGGCATCGGATGCAGGTCATGATCGGCGAACGGATGCAGGGGAACGCCCCAGCCGCCCTCGCCATCGCGCAGGACATCGAGGCCCGGCTCACCTCACATGGACGGCTCGAGGGCCCTGACCTCCGTACATCAGGCAACAATGAGCCGGTACTCCTTGAGGAACTCGCGTTCACGGCCTTCATGGGTGGGGATTCGGCACTGGCACGACGCGTATGGCAGCGCCTCAGCATCCTAATGGAACAGATGTCAGAACGTGCTTCCTCAGACAGTTCAGGCGGGGCACCACACGCCACGCTGAGGCCTGGCCCGTGGCAGCACGCGGCGCTCAGTGGACTCGCGCTCGTGGAGTCCAACGAGGGCGATTTCCGGCGCGGTGCGGAACTCCTGGCCCACTCCGACCAGGTGCGCGACGAGTACGGCCCGGCTCCGGGGCTGGCGTGGGTCAATGCGGAGATCGTGCGCGCGCACCACGCATACGAGTTCCGGCGCCCGGACCTGCTCCGGCAGGCAATCGAGCGGACCCTACCGTGGTGCGACCGGATCGAGCAGTGGCCGATGCTGATCATGGCTGAGGCCGAGAGTGTCCGTTACCAGCGCGGAACGGACTGGGCGCTTCCGCAGCTGCGCGCCGGGATCGCGCAAATCGAACGCGAACGGCACGGCGTGGGTGTGTGGGGCGGATACCTCGCGCTCTACCAGGCGATGCTTCACGCCACCTCGGGCAACTTCGCCGCCTCGAAGCAGATCATGGACGCGCTGCCCGCGAGGAACCCCTTTGTGCAGATCGGACGAGCGCGGTTTGCCCTCTTCCAGGGAAACAACGTGCAGGCTCTACTGCTCATCCAACGGCTCGGACCCGCTGCCCTGAACCTGCGGCAGCAGATCGACAGGTTCCTCATTGCGGCCATCGCGGCATGGGCGTGCGGCCGCACCGAGGAGGCATTCGACACGCTCCGCAGCGCTGGCGAGCTCATCTCACGCTGTCAGCTGTCGATGATGCTGCGATCCGTGCCGTTCGAGCCCCTCGCCGAACTCGCCGCGGCAGCCCGCGACGCCGGGGTCTGCGACGTCGTGGCGCTCATCAACAGCGTCCCGGAACTGGCACGCTGCGTAATGCGTGAGAGTCTCACCCAGATGGAGCAGCGCTCGCTGGAATCCATGATCACCCACCCTTCGCTGGCGGATGCGGCGGTGGCCCTCGCCATCGCTCCGGCGACGGTCAAGCGGCACCGGCTCACGGTCTACCGCAAGCTCAAAGTCGGCGGCCGCGAAGAAGCGATCCTACAGGCGACCCGGATGGGGCTGCTGCAGCGACCTGGCAGCTCGGACGAGAAGGGTCCCGTCACGCCGCCCACCTGAACCGTCACCGGCGCGCCCGCCGCGCGGCGATCCTCGCGTCGATACGCCCCTGCCACCCGACGTATCCGCTCACGACGAGCAAGCCGCCACCGAGGAAGACAGCCCACCACGGAAACCCGGGAATGGTCGGGTCGAGCCCTGCAGCGGCGACATCGTCGGATTGGGTGAGCGCCACTCGCTCCCCTGTGACCACGATGCGGTGCGAATTGATCCCGAGCGGCGTGCAGGTGATGAGGGTGACCAGATCGCTCCCTGGCTCGGCTCGCAGCGTCCCGGTATCCGCCGGATCGATAACCTCTTTCGTGCGTACCTCGTACGTGAGCACCTCCCCGAACACCTCGACGGTGAACTGGTCGCCCACCTCCACCCCGTCGAGATTGGTGAACATGGTCGCGTTCGCGAGGCCTCGGTGCGCCGTGAGCACCGCATGGGCCCCCTCGCCACCGACCGGAAGGTGCGAGCCCTCCAGGTGTCCAACGCCTTTCAACAGCACATCATCGCTCGTGCCGTGGTAGATCGGCAGGTCGACGTCTATCTGCGGAATCCTCACCCGTCCCATCAGACCGGAATCCGATGCCGTCAGCATCCGGGAGTACTCCAGGGATTCGTTCGTCGACGCCCCTTCACCGACCGGCACGTTCGCATTCGCACCGAACACGACTCCGGCGCTCAGTGCGTCGTTGTAGGCGTGGGCGTTCGCCAGTTGATCCGTGGCGCTCGGCGTGACCCGGTCGACGGAGTGCTCGTAGTCGCGGATGATCTGCGACTGGTTGTACGACGACAGCCAGGACGCGGTCATCGGATAGAGCCCGGCGCCGAGGCCGGCGAGTGCAAACAGCGCGATGGTGAGGGTGAGAAGGCTCGGCCGCCACCGTCGGCCACGCCGGCGCGTGCGGCGCGAGCGGGACCGACGGGTCTCGATTTCAGCGGCTGCGGTGCTCACCCGATCAGGTCCGCGTCCGTCGACGTTGCTGAAGGATGAAGGCGGCGAGCACGACGATTCCGAAGCCGCCGGTCAATGTCCAGAACATGGTGGTGCCCATTCCGCCGGTCAACGGCAGGGTCGGCACCTCCACCGGAGTGTTGACGATGTCGCCGAAGCTCACGTTCTCGTACACCGCGATGTCGATGGGTTGGATCTGCTGGTATCCGGCCGGCGCGCGCGTCTCGGCGAGCTGGTAGGTGCCGATGGGCAGGTCGCCCACTTCGAACTCGCCCTCGGCCGAGTTCGTGTCGGCGCCGGTGCAGTCCGCATCCGTCTCCGCAACACAGTCGATCACGTGGATGGATGCCGCCGGCACGAGTGCAGGAGTCGACGCACGATCGTACGGGGTGAGGGTCCATTCCGACCCGGCGAGGTTCACGGCTGGGGTCTGGTCGTTGACCTTGTTCCAGGTCAGGGACGCCTGCACTGGGTGCTCGGTGCAGAGCTCAGTGACCGGGTCGCACGTGGGCGGTGGCGGGTCACCCTTGGTCACCAAGAAGTTGCCGAGCTTTCCGCTCGCCGTCGCAGGCAGCGGAGACTTCACCTGCATCGAATAGCGGACAGTGGCCGTCGCACCCGCCGGGAGTGTCCCGATGATGGCGATCTCGGATTCGGACATCGTGGCCGTGAGGGGCGCCTCGGCGACGACCTCGTCCTCCAGATCCGCGTCATCGAGCACGTCGGCGAGTAGGTCCACCTGGTCGACCACGACGGGCGAGCGGCCCGCGTTGTGGAAGGTGAGCTCGTAAGTGACCAGTTGGCCCGGGGTCACGTGCGTTCCGGAGACCGGGTCGGAGGTCTTCGTGCGCTCGAGGATGCCGGGGTACGGGGCGGCTCTCGTGCTGTCGGAGTTGTTGTCCATATTCGGGTCTTCTTCATTGCCGAGGACGTGGGCGCTGTTGATGACGCTTCCTAATGAGTGGGTGATCTCGGTGAGGACCTTCGCGGTCATGTTCACCTCGGTGCTGGCGCCGACCGGCAGAGCACCCAGGACGCAGGTCAGGTGTCGTTCGTCCGCAACGGTGCATCCGGGGGTCGTGCTGGTGACCTCCCCCAGCCCCTCCGGCGGCGTGTCCGTAAGGATGCTGCCGCTCGAGGCGTGCGGCCCGTGGTTCGTGACCGTCATCATGTAGTTCAGGGTCTCACCGACCGCGTAGAACTCCGGCCCCTCCTTCACGACCCCGAGGTCCACGTTGCCGCCGGGTACGCTCGTTCCGTCGTTGTTGGTCGTCACCGGGCCGCTGAACGCCGCGGCGACGTCGAAGACGATGCCTCGCTCGTCGTGGCTGATCTCCAGCACGAAGACATCCCCGGTGGGGTTGTCCGAGAACCCGATCCTTCCGTTGCCGAGCGTCCAGGCCGCACCGAACTGGCGCCCGTCCTTCGTCGTGGGAATCGGGTTGTGGTACGAATCGACGACCCAGCCAAAGCCGTCTACCTCGGAGATCCCGTAGATCGCCGTGTCGGAGGCACCGAACATCGTTCCTCGACTTGGAAAATAGGGCTGCCCGCCGACCCAGGTGAAGTCAGCGACACCCGAGATCGTGGCGCTAATCGGGTCGAAGGTGATCTTCTCCGCGGTCATCGTCTCCACGTTCACGGCCCACATGTCGTCGAAGTTGTCCGTGTTGTTGAAGTCACGGACGTACAGGATGTGGCTGTTGCCGTCCGGACCGGTGATGCCGCCGAACGTGCCCTGCGTGTACGTGTTCACCCGATCACCGGTGGTCGGCTTCGGGGTCGGCGAGGGAAGGCCCGCGACGACGCCGAGGTCGACGGCGACCCCGTTGTTTTCGACCCTGACGAGGTGATTGGTGCCGTTCTGCGTGCCGTTCGGATTGGCCCGGATGCCGTAGATGAAGCCATCGTTGATGTTGTAGCCGATGGCGTTGTAGCTGATGTCGGTCGTCGAGCCCAGGTTCTTCAGCGCAAGAGCACCGGGCACCTGCTGGCCACCGAGGAGAGTGGTCGTCGGAAAGTTCTGCCCGATGAACACCTGCGGATACAGCGGGTCGAATGCGCCGCCGGGTGCGGGGTCGACCTCATCCGCCGCAGGGACGGCGGGCGTGGTGGCGGACGGCACGGGAGCGGACGTGGCGGACGGCGCGGGAGCGGGCGTGGTAGCGGCGAGCGCGGCGGTCGACGCGTTGGCCGACGGCACGGCGACGCTGAGGAGTGCGAAGCCGAAGAGGAGGGCCGCGCGCGCCGCACGGGGCAGTCGCCTGACTCGTGGCGACGGAGAACTGGAATGGGGCACGGAACCGACCTCTGGATTGTTCGTGGGCAGATGCAGCCGTGGGGACGCGCTCTCACACGCCCCCACGGTGTGCGGATGGGCTAGTTGTTCACCCGTGCGCGACGGCGGTTCACCAGCACGAGGCCGATGGCAATGACCGCCGCAGCGCCACCTGCGTAGAGCAGGGTGAGCTGGCCATTGGCGCCGGTGAGGGGGAGCCTCACGGGCGGGACCAGGTTGTTGACGATGTCGGCGTTCAGACTGTCTGCGACGGAGGTCACTCCCGCCTTGACGGTGATCCCGGTGAAGGGTACCGCCGGAACGACGTAGCCCGCGGGTGCCACGGTCTCCTTGACGACGTAGCAGCGCGTCAGCGCGTTCACCGAGGGGTTCACCGAGTCGCTGACGAAGAGCCCACCGATTTTTACCACACCGGCAGCATCCGAGGTGAACGTGGTTTCGCCATCGACAGTGAGGGGGCCGGCGGCAGCATCCGCCACTGCCGTGGTGCAGTCCGCCGCGTAGGGCGTCACGGCGTTGTAGACCTCGAAGACCGCGCCCTGGAGCAGACCGGTGGCTCCGGTGGTGGCGGCGGCGCGCTTCTGCAGCTCGATGCTGCCCCAGTTGACGGTGACCTCGTTCGACTCCACCGTCGCGTCACCGGTGAACTCCGCCGTGTTGTGGATGATGCCGTCCGCCCCGATGGAGACGACCTTCGTGGTGAAGACAATCTCGACGGTCTTGCCAGCATGGGCGTTGCGCGGTGTCTCGTTGAGCCATGCGAGGCCTGCGGGGGTGAAGGATACGGTGACCTTGGCCTTGCCTCCCACGGGGGAGGACGCCACGGTGTAATAGTCGGCGTCGAGTGCGGCTCCGTCGAGCTTCACCGACAGCACGCCCGTGCCCAACGGCTTCAGCCGCGGGTCGAGTGCGTCCGAGATGGCGAACTGTGTCCAGTCGCCCTCCTTGCGCGGGATCTCCTGGGACACGGGGAAGTTCTGGGTCGAGCCCAGTCCCGTCTTGCCGTCCAGTGTGCTGACGGTCTTGACAGGCTTGTCGGTCATGCCGTTCTTCGGGTAGGCGTGCACGTCGTACACCCAGCCGTCCTCGTGGGGCATCGGGATGGACAGGATGAACGGCTGCGACATCTCAGTGATGTAGTCCGGGGCCGAGGTCTCACACACCTGGTAGACACCGATCGGCAGACTCTGCGCCGAAGCGCCGGCGGCATCGGTGGCGGGCATCGGGATGGCGGCGCCCAGGGTGTATCCGGCGGGCGCGGCGCAGGCGGCGCCGGGCGTGATCGTGTTCAGCCCTTCCCATGTGGCGGGCGCGGTGAGGTCGAGTGCCGCGCCGCTCTTCAGCAGTGGGTAGGCAGTGAAGACGACGTCCTCGACAGGGTTGGTGAAGTCCCCGGGTGCCGGGGCTTCACTGATGTCCCCCACGGTACCGCCAGCGGCCTGGTGCAGATACTTGTGCACCGTCAGGGAGCCGGTCTGGGAGAAATCGATGTTGCCATACTCGGCGGGAGCAGCAAAGGCCGCGGTCGAGCCGCCGACAACGGCGAGAGTGCCCAGTGCCAGCGCACTGAGTAGCGCGGTCGCGCGCGACGTCTTGTGTCTATTCATCGTGAGTGAGGCTCCATTCGGGTGGATGCGGTGCGCATCAGGGATAGTGGGTTCCGCGGCACGTCAGGAGCGAGATTGCGGTGTCGGCTACGTGTGCGCAGGTGTTGATGCCATTCAAATGTGCGGGTCGCGTGGCAGCCGAATCATCTACACCCATTTCTGCACCATCAACCGCCTCAGGTTTGATGCCGCTTCCTTTCGAGTTGAAAAGATGGCATCGTGCCGAAGAAGATTGGTCCCGCGCTCCGAGAGCGAGCTGGGCGATCGTGATGGCCTGGCCAGACCAGCGAAGAGCACGCCAGAGATCCGTCGGTTGAAGGCCGAGAACCGGCGGCTGCGTGAGGATGTTGCGATCCTGAAAGCAGCGACGACTTTCTACGCGAGGGAACTCGAGCCCCGCAACCGCTGATCATGGGCAACTTTCACCCGAGAGCCGCTCTCCGCATAGGTGCGGAATCAAACCTGGGGCGGTTCAATTTCGTCGTCGATGAGGATCTTCGCGAGGTTGAGGTTCTCCTCGTAGTCTTGGGCGGCCGATGGGAACCCGCAGCGGACCGCTTCGAGGGGCTTGCGGCGCGGTTTGCCGTTGCTATCCAATCGGGGGTGCCGTTGTCGTCGGTGTCGGGAGCGGTGCGGGGGCGAAGTCCGCGATGAGTGGTCGCTGTTTGGGACTTCTCCCTACGCGTAGACGCTCGACGACGCATCAACTGATCGGTGGATCACCGCATCCACCAAAAATCGTCGTAAGACGGCCGCACGGGTGATTCATCGCGCTGGCGCCGCTGTGAGGCTGGAGCAATGGCAATCATCGAGGTACGAGACCTGGTCAAACGCTATGGCGACCGCACAGTGCTGGACGGCATCGGATTCGACGTCGAGGAAAGCGAAATCTTCGGTATCCTCGGGCCCAACGGGGCGGGGAAGAGCACTCTCGTGGAGAGCATCGCAGGTCTCCGCATTCCCGAAAGCGGAACCATCCAGATCGCCGGGCTCGATCCGCAACGTGACCGGCGCGGGCTACCGCAGGTGCTGGGCGTCCAACTGCAGCAGAGCGAGCTACCCGGCAAGCTCAAGGTCGGTGAGGCGCTTGAACTCTACGGCTCCTTTTATCGCGAACCGCTGGACTGGCGTGAGCTGATCGGCCCCCTCGGGCTCTCGGACAAGGTCCGAGTACAGTATCGGCATTTATCCGGCGGGCAGAAACAACGCCTCTCCATAGCGCTCGCGTTGATCGGTAATCCGAAGGTCGTCATCCTCGACGAGCTGACCACCGGGCTCGACCCGCAGGCGCGTCGCGACGTATGGGATCTCATCGAGAACGTTCGAGCTCGCGGTGTCACAGTGGTGCTCGTCTCCCACTTTATGGAGGAGGTTGAACGCCTCTGCGACCGGCTGGCGGTGATTGATGGAGGAAACCTTGTGGCCCTCGACACGCCGGCAGGCCTTATCCGACAGAGCGAGGACCGACAGCTGCTCCGGTTCCGACCGTCCGCACTGATCGACACCGCCCTTCTGATCGCCGTTCCCGAAGTCATATCCGTCCAGGCGTCCGGCGGCTTCCTCGAGGTCACCGGCACCGGGGAACTCCTCCTCGCGGTGACGAAAGAACTCGACCGCCACCATGTCACCGCAACCGACCTGCGCTTGGAACAGACCACGCTCGAAGACGCGTTCGTCAGCCTCACCGGCCGCTCCCTCAACGACAGGAATTGATGATGTCTGCACTCCTGCAACTCACGCACACAGAGACAAAGCTATTCTTCCGCGACCCGATGACGTGGACGTTCGCGCTAGCCGTCCCGCCCCTTCTGCTGGTGGTCTTCGGAGCGATCCCGTCATTCCGCGAGCCCAATGCGGAACTCGGCGGGCTCCGGGTCATTGACCTCTACGCGCCGATCCTCGTCGCGGTGGGAATCAGTATCCTGGCCGTCTACAGCCTGCCGCAACAGTTCGCTGGTTACCGTGAGAAGGGGATTCTGCGGCGAATGCGGACGACCCCGGTGAGCCCCGGGAGTTTGCTGGGCGCGATGCTCATCCTGTTTGCGGTGCTATCGCTAACGACGGTGATGATCGTCCTAGCCGTCGGGCGGCTGGTGTTCGCGGTGGAACTCCCTGGCAACGTCCTCGCGTACGTCACTGCGGTTGGGCTAACCGCCGTCGCGCTCCTCTCGACAGGGCTGCTCATCGCCGCACTCGCACCGAGCGGGTCAAGCGCAAGCGCGATCGGCCTGGTGCTGTTCTTCCCGCTGGCCTTCTTCGCCGGACTATGGATTCCGCGCGAATCAATGAGCGACGTGCTGCGAGCGATCTCCGACTACACCCCTATCGGGGCGGGCGTGCAATCATTGCAAGACGCCACGGCCGGAAACTGGCCTTCGCTACTCCACCTCGCCGTTCTGCTGGGTTGGTCGATCATCGCAGGAGGAACGGCCGCCCGGTTCTTCCGATGGGAGTAGGAAATGAGCATCGAGACAGAGCTACGTGAGGAGATCGCGCGAGCCGAGCGTCGCGAGAGCGTGTTCTACTCCGTGCTCCCGTACGCCTTGCTGGCGATCAGCACCGTCCTAACCCTGTTACAGATCGGGCAGGGGGAACGGGTCGCCCTCCCCGCGATACTCGGCCTCACGCTCGTGACCACGGTGTGGCTCTCGGTGTTCTCGCGCGCCCAGGGGGACCAGCGAAACGGAACTCTGATCGCCGTCTCCTACACAGGGCTGATGATCACGGCTGCTGCCCTGGTGGTGCTGTCCCCCTGGTACGGGGTTTTCGCGTTCGTGGGCTACATCCACGCGTTCCTCCTCCTTACCGGACCCTGGCGATACGTCGGCGTCGCGGCTACTTCGATCATCATGGCCGTGTCATACGTGGGCGGATGGGACAACATCGCCGAAGGGCGCTGGGGAGTGTGGGTGACGATCAGCGCGGTGACCGGTGTGCTCGCCGGGACGTCGTTCTATTTCGCCGCGTCCACCGACGTGACCGGTCGAAAGCAAAAGCAAGTCCTCGCGCTGCTCCACGACGCCAACGCCAAGCTCGAGGGTGCGCTGGAGGAGAACGCAGGCCTGCACGCACAGCTGCTGGTGCAGGCCCGCGAAGCGGGAATCCTCGACGAGCGGCAGCGAATCGCCGGCGACCTCCATGACACCCTCGCTCAGAGCCTCGCCGGCATCCTCACCCAACTGCAGGCTGCCGAGCAGACCATGGGCGACGCGCCCGCAGCGCGCCGGCACCTGACGAACGCCTTAGCGCTGGCCCGCGAGAGCCTCACCGATGCGCGTCGCACCATCCATGCCGTCGAACCGGACGCACTCGCCCACGCGCTGCTGCCCGAAGCCATCGGGGAAGTGACCCGGCGGTGGGCGGAGTCACATCTTGTTGATGCCGTGTTCACCGTCACCGGAGACGCCCGCCCGCTGCACACCGATGTGGAGGCGACGCTGCTGAGAACAGCACAGGAGGCGCTCACCAACGTCGCCAAGCATGCGAAGGCCGGTCGCGTTGGTCTGACGCTGTCATACATGGAAGACCTCGTGACCCTCGATGTGCGCGACGACGGTGTGGGTTTCGCGCCAGATCTGGCGCGCACCGCGATATCCGAGGATGGCGGGTTCGGACTCACAGCAATGCGCCAGCGAGTTCGACGATTGGCCGGTCAAGTCGTGATCGAGTCTGAGCCCGGTGCTGGAACCGCTCTGTCAGCGACGGTCCCGGCCACACCCGTGGGAGGGACACAATGATCTCACTGCTGCTCGTGGACGATCACCCGGTAGTCCGTGACGGGCTCCGTGGCATGTACACCGCGGACCCACGCTTCGAAGTCATCGGGGAAGCCAGTAACGGCACGGAGGCAATCGCCAAGGCGGCGGCGCTCCGGCCCGACGTGATCATCATGGACCTGCGGATGCCGGGAAGCGACGGGGTGAGCGCGATCCGCGCTCTCGCCCAGCGCGACATTCCGTCCCGCATTCTGGTCCTTACAACGTACGACACCGACAGCGACGTCGTTGCAGCCATCGAGGCCGGCGCCACGGGATATCTCCTAAAGGACTCTCCTCGAGAGGAGCTATTCCGAGCGACGGAGGCAGCCGCACAGGGCCAAACGACGCTGGCGCCGACGGTCGCCGCCCGGCTCCTCGGGCGGATGCGCCGCCCATCGTCGGGCAACCTCTCGCAGCGGGAGGTGGAGGTGCTCGACCTGATTGCGCGCGGCTCGACCAACCGCGAGGCCGCGCGTCGGCTGTTCGTCAGCGAAGCGACCATCAAGACGCATCTGCTGCACGCCTTCGCCAAGCTCGGGGTGAACGATCGCGCGGCCGCGGTCGCCGCAGCGTTCTCCCGCGGATATCTCGCGCACGATCACGGTGACTAGGGACGGCTCAGTACTGGCGACTGGACGCAGTCTGGTCGAACGGTCGCGTTCGCAAAGGTTCCACTCGAGAATGGGCACCCACTACACCGACTCGCACCCGTGGCCGGACCGCATCGACGAGGTCCTTGCGGAGAGCTACTCAGGCTCGCCTCGCTGCTAGCCAGAGTTCGGTTCCCGTGCGAGAGCTTCAGAACTCCCCGATCGCTAGCCCCAGTCGCAAGTACAGGTCGGTGACGGCCTCGTTGTTCACCCCGTATTTGACCCACACCCCTTTGCGAGACCCGCCGGCCCCGATCGCGCCCGGTTCGTCCTTGTTCAACTTGACGCAAAAAGTGGGCACGATTCGCGACCGTCGATTACCTCTCCGAATGGCCGGTTGCTCTCCACTACCGATAGGGCCGACCGCACTTAGAACGCCAGCGTGCAACAAGCAACTCGCCCGGGAAGCGCTGCTCATCTCATGAGGGCCGGCAAGCCTCAGCGGGCGTCGTTCACTGAGTCGCTATCGTGCTCAATGATGAGGTGTCCCTCGCTGACAGAGTCAGGGACGATGTCGCGCTCAACCGTCGTCTTCAGCGGCACTTCCTTGATGAAGCACAGCAGCACGACCGCGACAACCGCGAGAGGTGCCATACCAAGCAGAAGCGGAGTGAGCGCATCGTTGTATCCGTGCACCACGATGTCGTGCACGGATGCTGGCAACTCCAGCACGCTGTGAGGGGTGAGCGAAGCGATGTCGCCGACCTGCGCCGCGGCACCGGAGGGAAGCCGTTCTCCGATGATGTCTACCAGGCGCAGGGCGAACAGGCTCCCGATCACAGCGCTGCCCAGCGACGCACCGATCTGACGGAAGAAATTGTTCGCCGCGGTCGCAGTACCCACCACCCTGTTCGGGAACGTGTTCTGCACGATCAGCACAAGGATCTGCATGTTGACGCCGAGCCCCAATCCCAACAAGCCCACATCGACGCAGAACCGCCACAGCGGAGTCTCTGGGGTCATCGTGCCCAGCAGCACGAGCCCGAGCGCGACCAGCGCCGCCCCGACAATCGGCATCCACTTGTAGCGCCCGTACTTACTCACAAGCCAACCGCTGAGGAGAGAGCTGACCAGCATCATGCCCATCATCGGCACCATGAGCATGCCGGCCGTCGTGGCATCCGCCCCAAATGTCATCTGCAGATAGGTCGGCAGGTACCCGATCGCTCCGAACATCGCGACGCCGATCAGCAGACCCGCTGCGGTGGCGAGATTGAAGTTGCGGTGCCGAAACAAACCTAGGGGCATGATCGGCTCGGCAGCACGCCGCTCCACGAAAACGAACAGCACGGCGAAGACAACGGTCGACGCGATGAGCGACAAAATGACCGGCGACGTCCATTCGTAGTCATTGCCACCCCAGGATGCGACCAGGATCAGGCTGGCCGTCGCCACTGCAAGCGTCATCATGCCGAACACATCGATCTTTGGCTTCGCGGTCGTGCCCTTCGGCAGATGCAGTAAGACGATCGCGGCCACGAGCGCGAGAGCGCCGAGTGGGATGTTGAGCCAGAAGGTCCAGCGCCAGTTGACCTCTTCGGTCAGCCAGCCGCCAAGGAGTGGGCCGGCCACCGATGACACGGCGAAGACCGCGCCCATGATTCCCATGTACTTACCGCGCTCGCGCGCCGGGACGACATCGGCGATGATCGCCTGCGACAGGATGATGAGTCCGCCGCCGCCGACCCCCTGCACGATTCGTCCGGCGATGAGCACAGTCATGTCGGGGGCGAGCGCACCGATGACGGAGCCTGCCATGAACGTCACGATCGCGAAGATCATCGGCCCCTTGCGGCCGATCAAGTCGCTCATCTTGCCGTAGATCGGCATCATGATGGTCGATGCAAGGATGTAGGCGGTCATCACCCACAGCATCTGGTCGACCCCGCCGAGCTCACCCACCATCGTGGGCATCGCGGCACTGAGCACCGTCTGGCTGAGCGAGGCGAGCAGCATCGCCAGCACCAACCCGATGAAGAGCAGGATGATACCCCTGCGCGACTCGTGAGAGCGGGGCCGTGGGGCGGTCGAGGAAGCGGTCATGGCAGCGTACGCAGTACCTCTCGAAGGATGCGCAGACTCTCATCGACCTGCGGCCGGATGTCAGCGGCCGAGGTGTGGTCGGCGATGATCTTGCGGATACTCAGACGAAGCACCGCGTTGCAGGTCACAACCAGCGCACGTGCCGCATCGTCGATGTCGGACACGGTGGTGAAGGCACCCCTGGCTCGCATTCGCTCTGCAACCACTCCGGCGATGCGCTGCTCAACGCCAACCATTCGCGCCCACTGCCGCTGAATAAGCTGCGGATGCTCCGCCATAAGCGCCCTGCGCTGCTCAAGGAGCGTTTCGTCGCTGGGTGTGAAGACTCCGAGCATGAGCGTCAGAATGTCGCCGATGAGATCGTCGGAGGTTCCGGAGCGCAGCATGTCGAGTTCGTCGTCACTCGGCAGCCCCTCGTGCAGGCCGACGAACGCATCTTCTTTGGTCGGGTAATAATTGAAGAACGTGCGCGGCGAGATGTCAACGCGCGCGCTGATCTCGGCGACCGTTGCCGCGTCTGGCCCGAGTTCGAAGGCCAGGTCCACGGCCGCACGATGGATCGCATCGCGCGTTTGCCGCTGTTTGCGGGCTCTCAGCCCTTCGGATTGTTGCACGCAAGCATTATTGCACGGTCTGCAATTATGCACGAGGTGCAGGTGGCGCACTATCCATCGCAGCGACGCACGGAACGTGCCAAAGCAAAAACGTCTGAAGGGACTGCTGCACGGTTAGGCGACATCTGATCTAGCTTGCTTGGGGTCTGCCTGGAAGGACGTCTTGTGCCCAGGCGTTACGCTACCGAGTTCCGTGACCTACTCGACGCCCCACGTTTGAACGACACGCCTGCTCGGGCATGGGTCTGCCGCCTGCCTGGTTGGCACCAAGGCTGCGAGGAGTCTTGGGGGCGTGTTTTGAATCCGATGAGAGACGGCGAGGAGACCGAGAGACAAAGCCCCTCCGTCTCCTCGCGCCACGCCAAGGCGAAAAGGCACGTGAACAGGGCTTTCATGCGTGGCCGCCAGGCGAATCGGAGACCTTCTGCCCACAATCTAGTGGGCAATTTGACGCAAACCGAGCGCAGAGTCTTTAGAAAATAGCTTCTGAACAGGTGTTTTATGGCGGAGACGGAGGGATTTGAACCCCATCTTTTGAATCCGATCTCGACCCGAATCAGTCAGAAACTCCGGATCTACGCGGTTTCAGGAGTTGGAAGATCTGGGCTCAGCCCGCCTCAGCGGGGGTGGTTCCTGTTCAGTTTGACGCAAAATGTGGGCACGGATCTTGGCTCTCACACTGCCACGACGGTCACATTCTGCGTTCCAGACCAGTCTCACGTACCCCAATTGGTAGCGCCAGAGGTAAAGCCGTTCGAACGCCTCACCCTGCAAGGGCCTCAATCAAATCTGCGGCGAGGATGCTTGGCGCGAGCGATGTTTGCACAGACTCACTGATACCCGAGTAGGCGGCGTTGGCGCAGCAGCATCGCGGGCCTGTCTGCGCTCAACCGTTGAGTGCCACTTCTCGACGAAGGATTTACCGCTCGCCAGCACTCCGCTCCCCTCGCTTCGCGAAGTACTCAACCGTCGCCAAGGAGGTACTGACGAGGGGTCCGATCCCCGCAGGCGATCCGTCTGGCGCTGACGCGAGTCCACTGAGGTATGCGTCGCTCATCGAGCGGGTGATTCCCGCCGCTGCAACAATGAGCATCTCGATCACACCGGCAGGTGACGCTTCCTCGACGGGGATCACAACACTGAGCGCCGCGTAGACGCCATCCTGCGGTCCATAGACAGGTACCGCGACGCCGCGCGACTCTTCATAGATGTGCCCGTCCAGCACTGCGTATCCATCCGTGCGCATCTTGCGAAGCCGATCGCGCAACGCGGCGCCGTCACGCAACGTGTGCCGAGTGTGGTGGGGCCACCCTACGCGAATCACCTCACTGACGACATCGTCACCGGCGTGTGCGAGCAGGACCAGGCCGCTGGAGCTCACGGCGAGTGGGATACGACCACCGATGAGCGTCGCGTTGACCACCGCACCGCGGGTGGACATCCGCTCGACGAACAGGACGTCGAGTCCGTTCAAGACACCGAGCTGTGTGTGCTGAGCGATACGGCCGTGCACAGCGTTCATCCACGGTCGCGCCAGCTCACGCAGCCCCAGCGCACCCGGCGTGCGCGAAGCGAACTCCCACAGGCGCACCCCCAGTCGATATGACCGATCAGGGAGCCGCTCAAGAAGTCCCTCACGCTCTAGCTCCGCGACCAGTCTGTGCGTTGTCGAGGGAGCAAGCGCCGCAGCATCCGAGATCTCGGCCAGCGTGAGAAACGGCCTTAGCGCGTTGAAGGCGTCCAAAACTCGCAGGTGCTTGCTCAGCACCGACTCTCCTGCGGATCCCCGCGCCATTGCGCCTCCCCTGAGCAGATTACTCCCAATTCCGTTCAATGGAATCAGGAGTCGGACGCGTTGACTCCGAAGGTACCGTCTTCTCACCGACACCGCCGTCGGGCCCTCAACGAAGAGAAGACGAATTTGTCCTCGATCATGCTCGACACCACTGCCATACCGCGCGACGCGTCGAGCGGACGCCTAGTCGTGGCACGCCGCCGCGCGATCTCCGACAGCGTCGTTGAGTTCAGCCTCCGCGCTCCGGACGGCACGCGCTTACCTGATTGGTCGCCCGGCGCCCACATCGACGTCATTCTTGATGATGGCACCACCCGCCAATACTCGCTCTGCGGTGACCGATGGGATGCCCTTACCTACCGGATCGCCGTGCAGCGCGAGGCGGACGGATCCGGCGGATCAATCGCACTGCACGACACTGTGCGCGAGGGCGACGTCCTGCGGTTCGGTGGGCCGCGAAACAACTTTCGCCTTGCACCGTCCGGCCGGTACCTGTTCGTGGCGGGCGGTATCGGTATCACTCCCCTGCTTCCGATGATCCGTCAGGCGGACATGCTGGGCGCCGACTGGCGGCTCCTGTACCTGGGCCGCAGCAGAACGACGCTTGCATACGCCGACGAACTCGCACGCTTCGCCGATCGGGTCACAATCCACTGCGCGGACGAATTCGGACGCGCCAACCTCGACGCCTGGCGGCCGATCGACGGTGCCGAGCGCGTCTACGCCTGTGGACCGTCGCGGTTGCTGGACGACGTCGAGGCATGGGGCGCGCCCCGGGACGGCCATCCAGCGAAGGTTGAGCGATTCACTGCATCCACGAGGTCATCCTCGCCCGCGACCGCTTTCGCTGTCGTTGCCGCAAGATCTGGCCGTTCTACCACCGTGGCAGTCGACGAGACCGTGGTCAGCGCACTGCGCCGCATAGGCGTCGATGTGCTGACATCGTGCGGTCAAGGGGTGTGCGGAACCTGCGAAACCGACGTCGTCGCTGGCCGACCAGACCATCGCGACTCTCTGCTGAATGATGCGGAGCGCTCGGCTTCAGAATGCTTGTTCCCCTGCGTCTCACGCAGTCTCGACGCACAACTCGTCCTCGACATTTGATCCTAGGAGAAACAATGCCCACCACCGCACCCCCGATCCCTGCCTCGGATATCGACCCATTCTCTACTGAGTTCCTCAGCGACCCGTTGCCCTTCCACGAAGAGTTGCGCGAGCTCGGTCCCGTCGTCCATCTGCCTCGCTACGATGTCCACGCCGTCGCGCGATATGACGACGTCCACCGGGCGCTGACCGATTGGCAGTCTCTGCAGTCGGGCGCAGGCGTAGGACTCAGCAACTTCAATCACGAGGCGCCCTGGCGCCCGCCCAGCCTTCTGCTTGAAGCGGACCCGCCTCGCCACGATGCCCCGCGCGCCGTTTTGTCACAGCTGCTGTCGCCGCGACGACTACGGTCGCTGGAGTCGCGCTGGCAGGCGGATGCCGTCACCCTCGTGGAACGAGTGCTGTCGGAGGGCCACGAGTTCGATGCCGTGACGGCCCTCGCCGAGCCCTTCCCACTGCGTGTCTTCCCCGACGCGGTGGGAATTGGAACGCACAACAGGGAAAACCTCCTTCCATACGGCGACTTCGCGTTCAACGCGTTCGGTCCGATGAATGAACGGGTCACCGACCCGGCAAAGACCATCGGTCCGACGGTCGAGTGGATCGCTACACAGTGTCGCCGTGAGAATCTCAGCGAGACCGGGTTCGGCGCGCAGATTTGGGAAGCCGCCGACCGCGGTGAGATCGGATACGAACAGGCGCCGCTCATCGTCCGCTCGCTGCTGACCGCCGGCGTGGACACGACTGTCACCGGCATCTCCGCCGTGCTGCATGCCGTCGCCACGCACCCGGATCAGTGGCAGCGACTCCGTGCCGATCGAGGGCTACTGCCGCGCGCCTTCGAAGAGGCAATCCGTCTCGAGTCTCCGGTGCAGACCTTCTTTCGCACCACGACGACGGAAACGCGGATCGCGGATGCTGTGCTCGCGCCCGAACGCAAGGTGCTCATGTTCCTCGGCGCTGCGAACCGCGACCCGCGCCGATGGACCGACCCAGGGAAATTTGATCTATCACGAGACCCCTCCGGTCACGTCGGATTCGGCATGGGCATCCATCAGTGCGTCGGCCAGCACATCGCGCGGCTAGAGGCAGTGACACTTCTCGACGCGCTTCTCGATCGAGTCTCATCCATCGAACTCGCAGGCCCTCCGCGGCGACACTTGAACAACACGCTGCGCGGCTGGGAGAGCATGCCCGTACGTGTGGTCGTCTGACTACGCGAGCGGCAAGCCCGTCAGCGGTTGCGCGCGCGTGTCCGCTGACGGGCTGCAGGAAGTTCGGGTGCTGCCACGGCCGCTCCCACACGTCCGATGAGTACACCGATCCCCTCGACGATCATGCGCACCTGATCACCCTCCTGCAACGGCGGTGGCAGCAGCCCGGCAGTCCGTCCCCACAGCTCACCGAGGCATCCGCCATTGCCTACCGTGCCTGAGCCGAGCACATCGCCCGGCACGACACGGGAGTTACGCGACGCGTAAGCAACGAGTTCGCTGAACGGCCAGCCCATGTTGGACACAAGGTCGTGCCCGATGAGTTCGTCGTTGACGAACACTTCCGCGCGGATTGCGAGGAAACCGTCCGCGTCGAGGAACGGTGCCAGCTCATCAGCCGTGACAATCCACGGCCCGAGGCTGGTGCCGAAGTCTTTGCCCTTGGCCGGCCCGAGATGAACCTTCATCTCGCGTGATTGAAGATCACGAGCGGACCAATCGTTCATGATCGTGTACCCGAAGATGTGGGATGCCGCGGCCTGAGCCGTCAGGTTCGCACCGGACGAGTCAGGCACTCCGCCGATTACCGCCGCTATCTCGAGTTCAAAGTCGAGGCGCGCGGTCTCGGGCGGGGAGACCGGCTCATCAGGGCCCAACACCGTGTGCGGATTGGTGAAGTAGAACGTCGGTGCCTGGTACCACTCGGCCGCGACCTCACTTTTGCCGTCGACCGACGCGCTGATGCCCTCCACATGCTCCTCGAACGCGACGAAATCACGGATCGCCGCAGGCACGAGCGGCGCACGTAGATGAACGCCGCTGAGCGGTGTGCCACTTTTGATCGCGATGCGGGCAAACAGCGTGTGTGCGAAAGGCAGCCCCTGCGCGAGCACGTCGGCGACAGTGAGCCCATCGGGAAATGGCACCACATGATCGTCCACGACGAATCCTTCGCCGAGTGCAGCGTCACCGGACCAGCGCGCAATCCTCATGTCCGCACCCGCGCGCGGAGCAATGCATCGGCGTTCTCGCCGAGGATGCGCCGCGTGGTCTCGTCGTGAAGTCCGGCCGACCTGATCTCAGTCACCGGATCGTCCAGCCCCATATCGAAGGGGAAATCACTGCCGAGCAACACCCTCGAGTCGCCGGCGGCCGCAACGAGATGGCGTAGCGCCGCCGGATCGTGGACGACAGTGTCGAACCACAGCTTGCGCAGATAGCTCGACGGCTCGTGCACACAGCCATGCGCCTCCGGTCGCACCCGCCAGGCGTGATCCGACCTGCCGATCGCGAACGGGAGGTATCCGCCGCCGTGCGCCGCGACGATCTTGAGTTCAGGATGGCGGTCCAGGACGCCCGAGAAGATGAGATGCGACAGCGCGACGGCGTTCTCGGTCGGCTGACCCACGGTGTTGGACAGGTAGAACCGGTTCAGTCGCTCATCGAGACTGCAGCCGAACGGATGCAGGAAGACGATACATCCCAGTTGCGCGGCCCGAGCCCAGAAGGGTTCGAGGCGAGGATCCGACAACTCAACATCTCCCGCGAACGAAGAGATCTCAACGCCGGCGAGCCCTCGTCCGAGCACTGCGTCATCCAGGTACTCGACGATGCGCTCCGGATGCTGCAGCGGAACCACGCCAAGACCTGTCAGGCGATCGGGTGCGTGAGCGACGTGCTCAGCGATGAGCCGGTTCGATTCCCCCGCAACCCACACCGCGAGGCCCTCTGGCGCCCACGGATAGAAGTGATTGGGTGAGATGCTGACCCATTGCCGATCGACGCCCTGATCGTCCATCGCGGCGAGCCGAGCACTCACGTCTGTGAGCCTAGGAATGCGTGCGCCGATCATCGCACCAGATGCTTTGAGGCTCTCAACACCGTTGCGTCTGAGCTCGAGTCCGGCGGCTTCTTCGACCAGGTGCGGTGCGCGCCGTTCCACCTCTGCCTGTAGTGCCGGCAGCAGCAGATGCGCGTGGACGTCGGTAACGGATGACGCCCTTGTCAGCCCCGTCATGCCGGCTCCGCCATCTTCTGCGAGATTCCGAAAATCAGGCCGCCCGCATCCGCATCGCGATCGCCGTCGATCTGCCATTGCCCGAGTTGGACGGATGCCGCAACGACGGCACTCGCCCGTGGCAGACGACGAGCGTGGAACTCGTCCCACAACGCCTGATCGACAGCATCTCGTGCGACGAGTAGTTCCGTAAGGACAAGCGCATCCTCAAGTCCTTGTGCGGCCCCCTGGGCGATCGTGGGAGGGCAGCTATGCGCGGCATCGCCGACGATCACGACACGGCCGCGGTTCCATGGCTCTTCGACGATGTGCTGGGTGAACCAGGTGTAGTTCGCGTGCGCGCCGGCCTCAAGGTCGGCGCGGATCGCGTTCCAAGGTCCGTCGTAGGCGCGAGATTCTTCGAGCATGATGCGTGTCGCATCCTCGTCAGAGGCGCCGAACCGGTCTTGAGCCTTTTCCACGAGGAACGCGTACATCGATTCCTCCCCCGTGGGCGTGTAGCCGGCGATGTAGACCGGGCCGCCGTAGTACAGCTCACTGCGCACGACCTCGGCGGGTCGCGAGACGAAGGTGCGCCAGATACCCATGCCCGTCGGCTGCGGCTTGGTGTCGATGCCGATGAGGTCACGAACGACCGAGTGCAACCCGTCGGCTCCGATCAGCAGATCGTAGACGCCGGCAGATGCCTCGTCGACAAACACCTCGACGCCCTCATCGCCACGCTGGGCGAGGCCAGTCACCTTGACGCCGAATCGCACATTCACCCCGGCCCGATGGGCATGATCGAGGAGAATGCGGGCCAGCTCTGGTCGCGGCATCCCCATCGCCGCCGGATAGTCTGGACCGCCGGTCTTTACATCGGGCAGCGCAGCAACGACGGGCGCGCCCGGCCCTGGAGCACGCAGATGCAAGCCCTCGAACGGGTAGCCCGCGGCGCGGATGTCATCCCACGCACCGAGGGAATCGAGTACGCGAAGGGCATTGCCCTGAAGTGAAATGCCTGAGCCGAGCGCACTCAACTCGGGCATCGCCTCGAATACATCAACGCTGACACCTGCCTTGGCGAGCTGGATGGCAGCAGCCAAACCAGTGACGCCAGATCCGGCGATGGCGACCTTGTGTACTGCGGTCATGTCAGAACCTCTTTGTTCTCGTAGGTGCGGGCGTTTAGAAGACTGCGACAGGGTTGATGGGCGAGCCGACGGCTCCGGTGATGGGCAGCGGCGGTGCCGACAGCAGGAAGTCCCATCGGCCGCGTTCCGCGCAAGACTTGGCGAGCGCGTCGAGGTCCCACATTTCACCGATCGTCAGTCCAATGTTGGGGATGACCACCTGGTGCAGTGGTTGAAATGACGCCACGTCGAACTCGTTCGGACGCACCTCGAAGCCCCAGGTATCGGTGGCGATCGCAGCGATTTCCGTGCGATGCAACCATGCGGCAGTGGTGAGCGAGAGACCTGCGGCCGGGCCACCGGCATACTCACCCCAGCCTTCGCGGCGAGCGCGAGCGAGACGGCCTGTGCGCACGAGCACGATGTCACCCCGACCGATGGTGACGCCCTCTGCAGCGGCGCACGCGTCGAGCTCCGCGGCGCTGATCGCGTATCCGTCGGGCAGTTCCCCGGACTCGGAATCGAGGTGTCGACCGAGATCGAGCAGCACCCCGCGCGAGACGATAACGGATGCTGCGTGTTCAATGCCAGTGACGAGGTCGCCCTCGCTCGTGACGACGTCGCCGGCACGTCGTCCGTTCCACGCGACTCCGTGGTCGAAGATGTGCCCGAGCCCGTCCCACTGCGTCGAGCATTGAAGCGGCATCGAGATGACGTCATCCGCGCCGCCGATGCCGTGCGGGAAGCCCTGGTTGCCACGCTCGGCATCCACCCCAGTGTCGGTCATCGTGTGCACGGGGTTGGTGCGCCGCCGCCAACCTCTCTGCGGGCCATCGGTATCAAATGATTGCGCCAACGAGATGGACACCCCGTCGCGCACGAGTGCCGCAGCCTCGATCCGCTTCGCCTTGTCGATGAAGTTGAGGGTGCCGAGGACGTCGTCTTCCCCCCAGCGCCCCCAATTGCGAAACGCCTCGGCGCGGACCGCAATCTCCGCTTCGGGGTTCGTGCGATCGATATCAGTGGGGTTCTCCGATGGCGTCGTCATGCCAGTTCCGTTCCCACGCAGCGCACAACCTGCGTTCCCAGTCCACTGATTGTCCCCGTCATGACGTCCCCGTCACGCAGGAATCTCTTCCAATGCTGGCCGTTTCCCGAAGGGCTCCCGGTCAGCAGCATGTCGCCGGGAAGTAATGGCATCGTCTCGCTTGCACCCGAGATGAGTGCGGCGATGTCGAAGAGCAGGTCGCTGGTCGACCCGTTCTGCATCGCCTGACCATTCAGCTCGAGCTGCACGCTGAGGTTCCCCCCGTCGACGAACGGTGCGGGGACCAAGAACGGACCGGTCGGCAGGAATCCTGGCGCGTTCTTCGCGCGGTACCAGTCGGTGCCGATCTCTTTCATGTCCTTGCGGAACACGAGATCGCGCGTAGTGACGTCGTTGACGATCGTGTAGCCGGCCACGTGATCGAGGGCATCCTCTCGACTCACCTGGAAAGCTTCACGCCCGATGACGACCGCCAACTCGAGTTCCCAGTCGTGGACATCGCTGTACGCAGGCAGGGTGAGCGGCACATCATCGCCGACCACACAGGCGGGGAGGCCGATAAAGAAGTACGGCTCACCGTTGGCTGCGCGGTCATCCATCATCTTGGCGGCAAACTCGCGCGCCTCCTCTGGCGTGCGATCGGAGTTTTGTGTGAGGCCCGCCGCGACCAGTTCGATCACGTGCTCTCGATAGTTCGCACCGGCCTGCAATACCTGACGTGGCTGCACCGGTGCGGTCAGTGTCACGCCGGACAGCTGCAACCACCCATCACCATCCACCTCGGCGAGGGCAGCGAGTCGGTCCCAGTCCGGTGCAGAGAGAAAGCCATTGAGATCGGCGGCGCCGAGGTCGTCGGCGTCCAGCGGACGGATGCGTTCGCCCGCCACCAGGCCGAGGAGCACATCGGCTCCGCTGCGGAATCGGGCAAGCGCGAAGGGCACGTCGAGAGCCATCAGCCCCGCCCCTGCTTGGCGTAGGGGTTGAACAGCGCATCCTTGATCTCATCGGGGACGCCCTCCTCAGTCGCGCTGGGTCCGTCAGCTGCAGGGAACGACTCCGTCATCGACATCGGCATGGCGCCATTGCGGTAGAAGTTGTTCGATCCCAGCGAGGGCTTCCAGGTGTTGGGCTCCCAGTCGGGCACGTAGTTTCGGTAGCCGCCAGTGTTCAGTTCGATGCGCAGGCTGGAGGGCTCGCGGTAGTAGAGGAACGTTTGCTCCCCAATACCGTGGATGGACGGGCCGTACTCGATGGGGTAGCCGTTCTCTATCAGAACATCTGCGGCGATAAGAAGCTCTTCTCGAGTGTCGACCCAGAAGGCATAGTGGTTGATCCGCCCGGCGCGCGTCGACCCGTCGAGCACGACGCCCAGGTCATGCGACTTCTCGTTGGTCGTCAGCACCGAGAACACCGAGATGGGCGCTTCATCCAGAATCGTCTTGGCCATGATCCGGAATCCGAGTACCTCGTCGTACCAGGCAGCGAATGCGTCGACGTCGCTGGTCGCGATCGTGACGTGGTCGAGCTGGCGAGGTGCACCCGCGACCTTGCTGCGCTTCTCGGGGCGATCGGGGTAGATCGAGGCGATGTGACCGGGTGCCTGGTGACGTGTGACGTCCCAGTGCAACGTCATTGAGTGGCCCCACGGGCCGGTGAAGCGGTAGGCACGACCGATGTGCGGAACATCATCAAGCCACTCGCCTACGATGCCGGCAGCGTCGACGCGCTTGGCTGCTTCGTCCAGCGCCTCAGCGCTCGTTGTGCGCCAGGCCATCGTCTCGAGCGACGGCTCCTTCCCGGGGACAACAACTACGGAGTAGGCGTAGTAGTCACCCCAGCAGCGCAGGTATACCGCACCATCGACGCGGTCTACGACGGTGAGCCCGACTTGATCTTCATAGAACTTCACGGACGCCTCAACGTCCGGGGAGGTGACCGCCACATACGAGAGGTGGGAGAGTAACTTGATCATCTTTGATCCTTTCAAAATGCCTGCGGGATCTTCCCCGTGCGTCCAGCCTCGCTCGATCGCTGTCATCAAGGAAGCTGAATGTGATGATCCGCAAAATCAGTTTCATTTATATAGCTCGCGAGGCGAACGCCGCGATCATTTGCTAACGTCCGCCTCGCTGCGCGGCTATTCGACGATGCCTTCATCTCGCACGTCGACGACAGATCCCTCGGGCACCCAGCTGGTGCCGTCAAACTTGCTGAACTGGAACTGGAACGCGATGCGCCCGAACGGGCCGGAGTCAAAGACGAGCCCCTCCAGCAGCATCGGATTGTCCAGATCGGAGAATGAGTCCCACGCGGTGATGATGCCCGCGCTGTCGTAGGACTCCGCCTGCTCCAGCGCAGCGACGATCGCAGCGCCCAAACCGTATCCGTTCATCGCGAGAGCGTCGGCGATATCGGCTTCGTGGCCTGCCTCAGTCATCGCCTTCACATACTCGAGATACTCGGCATTCTTGGCGAACTGGGGGTCGGAGGGGTCCTTGAACCATTTGAAGGCGTACGCCCCGTCAACCGCTGCTGGGCCGGCCTGGTTAATGGCCGTCGTGAAATCGGAGGTGGTAGAGCCCAGAAGCACGGTCGGCGACCAACCGATCTGGTCGATGTAGGCGAGGACCGCTCCTACCGTCGGAGCCCCGATATTGATGATCAGCGTATCGACACCTGAAGCCTGAAATTCGCTGACCTGAGCACTCAGGTCAGCGGTGCCCGGCGCGACCAGGGCGGTCTCCACGGGGACAACGCCGCCGGTAGCAAGACCTGCGAGTTGGCTCTCGCTGAGGTCATTGTTGAAGCCGACGTACCCTACGACCGCGTCCGGCTTTTCAGCCTGCAACCAGTCGGCCTGGAGATGCCCTTCCCACGCGACGTCGGGCCAGAATGCCCGTTGCAGCGGGAAGTTCTCAATGTCACTCAGTGGGCTGTTGCCTGCGAGCGAAATGCCCGCGACGCCCTTCTGATTGAGGTAGTCTCGGCCGGCGATGGATATCCCGCCGAAGTTCACGACGAGGACCGCGCCGTCCTTCTCGACAAACTTGCGCTCATTCTCGACCAACCGGGCGGGGTCGTACGCATCATCGGCAGTCACGAGCTCGATCGGATGACCATCGATGCCGCCATTCGCGTTCGTCTGCTCGATGTACGTCTCGATGCCAGCAAGGCCCGGCGCGACTGCCCCCAGTGGACCGCTCTGCGGCCAGCTCACTCCGACGACGATCGGCGTCGCATCATCGCCGCCCGCATCGCCTGGCTGTTCCGCGCCGGCGCCTCGCGCGGTGCAGGCAGTAAGGACGAGCGCGGCGATACCGACGAGCACAACCGAGGCGACTGCGCCCCGGTTCATGGAATTCTTCATTGATGTTCCTTTCGTGGGCTGTGTGAGGGTGCGGAAGCCGCGCGATCGGGAACCGTGCGGCGCAGGAGCGCGTTGAAAAGTCGGGAAGTCAGGCCGCTGATACCACCCGGCGCGACGATGATGCAGAGTCCCAGAACGACGGCGAAGATCAGTTGTGCCAGGTATGCCGAGGCATCACCAGGGACTGCGGCGCTGAACCATGTGGGCAGGTACACGATGATCGCGGCACCTACGATCGCACCCCACCAGGACCGGCTTCCCCCAACGACCGACGCCACCAGCAGAGTGATGGAGAAGACGAGTGGGTATGACTCTGGAACGACCAACCCGAGGACAAACGCGAAGAGCGCTCCACCAAGTCCGGCAAGAGCCGCACTGATCACAAACACAGTGAACTTAAGCCGGTCTGCGTCGATACCCATCGCTGCGGCGAGAATCGGATTAGCCCGCACCGCAGCAAGGGATCGTCCGATCCGTCTGGACACCATGTTCCGCAGACCGCCGATGCACAGCAGCAGCGCGATCAGCACGACCAAGTACAGCCATTGGGCGTCGGTGAGCGCACCTGTCGGGGAGGTGATACCCGCGGCACTGAGCGTGATACCTGCCTGTCCCCCGGTGACATCCGAGAAACGATAAAGCAGGATCGGAAATAGTGCGGCGATAACGATCGTGAGCAGACCGAGATTGAAGCCACCAAGACGAACCCCTGGCAGCCCGATCAGTGCACCAACGCCCGCGCAAACCACGAGGGCAGCAAGGAGCGCTAGGGACACATGCCAGTCGAGAAACCGCACCGACATCATCGCCACGTAGCCGCCGATTCCGAAGATCGCACCCTGCCCGAGGCTGATCTGACCGGAGAAACCCATCAGCAGATTAAGGCTGATGACGCCGATACCGATGGCGAGCACGCGACTCATTGCGAAGAGGTCGTAGTCGCTGACCACGAAGGGTGTGACGAGTGCAGCCACGATCGCGATCCCCGCGATGGACCGCGGAATCCACCTCTGCATCTGAACCCTCATGCTCGCACCGTGCTTTCCCGACCGAACAGTCCGGCAGGCTTGATCAAAACGACAACGATCGCCACACCGAATGCGAGGAGAACGTTCAGATCTCCGCCCAGCCCAGGGATGTACCGGCCGCCTATGGCCGAGAGCAATCCGACCAACAGCCCGCCGACGACCACGCCGACGCGACTGTTGATTCCTCCGAGGTTCGTCGCCGCCAGGGCCATCAGCAACGGGACGGTCATCATGGCAGGGGATAGTCCGAGCGTCGGCGCCGCCACCACACCGGCGACTGTTCCCACTGCGCAGGAGACCGCCCAGCCGAGCGCCAGCCACAGCCCGGCAGATAAGCCGAGCAGAGCCGCCGATGACTGGTTCTGCGCGACCGCCCTGAGGCGTAGCCCAAATGTGGTGCGAGTGAACACGAGCACCATAATTCCCATGGCCACGCTGACGAGAAGGACACCACCGACTTGCTGGCTGGCAGACGCAGTCCGCCAAACTGCAGCATCCCCGAGCCGAATGGATTCGGGAAATTGCGCGGATCCGTGCCCCAAATCATGCTGACAACGGCATTGAGGCCAAGAAGCAGGGTCACCCCGAGCGTGGTGAGCGCAGTCTGGTTGCGTTGATCCACCCACCGCACGACGAAAAAGTAGAGCACGGCACCAATTGCGCCCGCCGCGACGATCGCGAAAGGAATCGCCACCCACACGGACCACCCCCACATGAGGGCTGTGTAGGCAAGGTACGCAGCGAGAACCGCCAGTTCACCCTGTGAGAGATTCAGCATGCCCGTGCCCTGGAAAATGACGCTCAGGGCAAGCGCGAGCGCGGCGAACACGACTCCGGTCGTCAACCCATCAAGGGAAATCTGAAGAAACTCGATCATGATGCGTTCTCCTGTGGCTTCGAGCCGCCGAAGTAGTGCTCATCGAGAGCGACTGTGGAGCGGTAATCGGCCGCAGGGCCGTCATGAACGACACGCCCCCGGCTCAGCAACACTGCCCGGTCGGCGACAGCCAGCGACAGTCGCGCGTTCTGCTCGGCCAGCAGGATGGTCAATTCCCATTCGTCGCGTAGCGAGACGAACTGCGCAAACAGCTCTTTCGTCGTGAGCGGAGCGAGCCCAAGCGAGGGCTCGTCAACCAGCAGAAGACGAGGCCGGGCCAGGAGCGCACGCGCGACAGCAAGCATCTGCGCCTGCCCACCCGAAAGAGCGCCAGCGGGGCGCTTGCGGAACTGTTCGAGGACGGGGAAGCTGCGGAACACACGTTGCAGATCGGCGTCCGCCGCGGAACGTCGCCCGCGTGGGCGGGCCGTAATGCCGAGCTGGAGATTCTCCTCCACCGTGAAGTCGGCGAATGTCCCCCGCCCCTCAGGGACGTGCCCGATGCCGAGCTTTGCAATCTGCGCGGTACGCAACCGTGCCAGGTCGACGCCGTCGAAACTACGCGCGCCACCAACAGCGACCGTTCTGCTGATCGCGCGAAGCAGCGACGTCTTTCCTGCCCCGTTCGGGCCGAGCAGCGCAACGATGCTGCCTTCTTCGATTGCAAGATCGATGCCGTGAAGGACTTCCACTTTTCCGTAGGCGGCTGTCACGCCGCGCAGCTCGAGCAGACTCATGCCGCGTCCACGTCGGCGTCGCTGCCGAGATATGCCGCGATCACCGCAGGATTCTTCCGGATGTCCGCAGCCGCTCCACACGCAAGCACGCGCCCGGCATCCAGGACGGCGATCGTCGTGGCATACCTCATGACCAGCGCGACGTCGTGCTCGACGAGCACGCACGTCATCCCTGTTTCCCGTCCGTGCTCGACGATCAGGTCCATGAGCGCATTGGCCTCACTTTCACTCAGGCCAGCAGCTGGCTCGTCGAGCATGAGCAATGTGGGTCTTGCGACGAGGGCTCGCGCAATCTCGACGCGACGTCGATCACCATGGGCGAGTGCCCCCACCGGTGTAGAAGCGTATTCACGCAGCCCGACCCGCTCGATGATTTCCGACGACCACTCCTTGGCGGCAGCCTCGTCGCGACGACTCCGAGGACTAAGCCAAAGATGACCCATCAGCCCGGCATTCGTGCGCGTGTACGTCCCCAACATGACGTTGGTCATCACATCGACATCGTCCAGGAGCGCCGGCGTTTGGAATGTTCGGGCGATACCTGCTTCGGCCCGTCGGAACGCGCGGAGGCCGTCGAGGGGACGCCCGGCCAGAGCAATACTTCCGTCATGGCGGTAGATGCCGCTCACGCAGTTGAACAGCGTCGTCTTCCCCGCCCCATTCGGGCCGATCACCGCGCTCACACCACCGGCGGGAATATCAAACGTGACCGCGTCCAGGGCGCGCACGCCGCGGAACCCGACACCGACATCTGTGAGGGAGAGAGCGGCTGCAGACGACGTCGTCATGAATGAACTCCTTCGTTCTTTCCCATCTGAGCCGACAAGCAACGATCAGGTAAGCGGCACTTCTTTATCCGCACTATCAATGCGCTTTATACCCTGTCGATACAATGAGCCATCCCGACCAATGGAGAGGATCACGCCGACGTGTCCACTCGACCACCACTGTCCCGTCTAGACCTGAATTTGCTGGTCGCTCTCGACGCTCTCCTTTCCGAGCGCAGCGTGACGCGCGCCGCGGAACGCCTACATCTCAGTCAGCCCGCTCTCAGTGCTTCACTCGCCCGTCTGCGAACGCACTTCGGTGACGAAATCCTCGCTCGGCGAGGCAACTCTTACGAGCTGACCGCGCTTGCCATACGCCTCTCCGACCACACTGCAATCGCGCTGGATGCGGCACGGCGCGTATTCGAGAGTCAGGCCGAATGGACCCCCGAGTCCTCCACACGGGAATTCACAATCTACGGATCCGACTACGGCTTCGCGACCATCGGCGCAGCCGCCTCTCGGCTCGCCAAGGACGTCGCGCCCGACGTGCGGTTTCGATTCATCCTGCACAACCCGGCGATCGTCGACGATGCAGCGATCGCGCTTCGCTCGGTGGATGCGATGATCATTCCGCACGGCCACCTCACCGAGATCCCGTTTGCTGACCTGTGGCGCGACCGATGGGTCATCATCGCGGACGAGGGCCACGCCGCGACGATCGGCGAGCTCACGATGGAGATACTCGAGTCATCCCCCTGGGTCTTCACCTATCGTTCGCGGTCAGCCTTCACCGCGGCGACCCGCCAGATGCAGAACCTCGGCCTGGAGCCGAGAGTGGATGCTGTCGTGGAGAGCTTTCTCGCACTCCCACATTTCGTCAAAGGAACGAACCGCCTCGCGCTGGTGCAGGCCGGGCTCGCCCGGGAAGTCAAGGCGCTGGGAGGAATCAGCGTTCTCGAGCCGCCGTTCGATGTGACCGCCGTGGTGAATGCGCTGTGGTGGCATCCGGTGCATGACTTCGATCCGGAACACGTCTGGATGCGCTCGATCTTTCTGCGGGCCGCGCAAGATGTCCCATCAGACTGAGCCGTGTGTGGACTCAGTTCACGTCGTTGATGACCACCGTGAGAACGCTATCCAGGAACCGGCGAGTCACCGCGAGTTGACTCTCGTGACCGACCCCGTAAAGACGCTGGAGCTGAAGTCCATCGGAGAGGGCGACGTAGGTCTGCGCGGCCTCTGCCGGAGTGATCCCCTCGCGCACGTCGCCATGTTCCGCGGCCTCTTCGAACGCGCCACGCACCGTGCCCAGAATCAGCTCGTAGCGTTCGCGGAAGTACACGTGCGCTGGGTGATCATCAGCCGTCGCTTCTGCGGCGAGGATTGCGAACAGCTGAGTGAGGCCACGGTCATCCTGGTCTCGCTCGGCAATCGCGAGCAGGCCACGGAGAAGTTCGACACCGCGCCTTCCTTCGAGGTGACGCACAGCGTCGAGATCGCGTTGTTGCAGGACAGCCTCAAGGAGACCAGGCTTCGTCGGAAAGTGATGAGTCACACCAGGCAGTGTCATCCCCGCACGCTTGGCAATCTCGCTCATCGAGCTGTTCAGATATCCGTAGCGCGCAAACACCCCGAACGCGGCGTCGAGAATCTCCTCGCGCCGCTTCGGGGTCTTGGCATACTCGCCGCGTGGGCCCGGTCTGCGTGGCATCCAGCCAAGCTATCAAAACCTTTCGCAAGTTAAAACTTTCACTCCTTAAGGTTTTCGTGCTAGCTTTTCGTCGTCGCCACAGTTTCGTGCCGATACACCGATCGTTCCGAGAGGACGTGCAAAGATGCACCGCACCAAAATCATGCGCGCCGTTGCCATCGGCGGACTCGTCACCGCGCTTGTTGCAACAGGCTGCTCAGCGCAGGCGCCGGCAGCTAGCGACGAGCCGACGACGCTCCGCCTGGGAGTCGTCACGCAGTTGGCATCGTTCGCCCCCTGGGAAGCATCCTGGGCCAATCAGTCACCGTACCTGCAGGCTGTCTATGACACGCTGCTGCGGACAGACCCCGACGGCACGATCGTGGCGGGGCTTGCCACCTCGTGGGAATGGGACGAGTCGCGAACGATTCTCACGCTCACCCTCCGCGACGACGTGGAGTTCTCCGACGGCACGGCGCTCACCGCGCAGGTTGCAGCCGAAAACCTGACACGTTTCCGTGACGGCACGAGCGAGAATGCGTCTTTCCTCGCCGGAATGACGTCGGCGCAAGCGCCGGATGACACGACGCTCGTCATCACGCTCGGCGCTCCCGATCCCGCACTCCCGGTGTACCTGAGCCAGAACGCCGGCCTCGTCGGCAGCGCGGCGATGTTCGACTCGCCGGATGCGCAGACGACGCCGATCGGAAGCGGCCCGTACCTGCTTGACGAGCAGGACACCGTCGTCGGATCCACGTGGGTGTTCGATGCGAATCCCGACTACTGGGACTCCGAGTCGGCTCACTACGACTCGATCGAGATGAGCTTCTACGGTGATCCGACGGCGCTGATGAACGCTGTCAAGGGCGGCCAGGTGGATGCGACCAACGCGCAGAGTCCGACGCAGATTCCCGAAGCGGAAGCCGCCGGATTCACCGCACTGACATACGAACAGAACTGGAGCGGATTCCTGCTAGTCGACCGTGCCGGCCAGCTCAACCCTGCCCTGGGTGATGTCCGTGTCCGTCAGGCATTCAACTACGCACTCGACCGAGAAGGGCTGCTTCAGGCGCTCACCGGCGGATTGGGCACACCGACTACCCAGGTGTTCAGTGTCCAGTCGTCCGCCTACGATGACGCTCTCAATGACGCCTATCCCTTCGATCCCGAGAAGGCGAAGTCGCTTCTCACCGAAGCCGGATACCCCGACGGCGTCGACCTGGTCATGCCGAGCAACAACTTCGTCCCGGAGTCTGAGTTCGCGATCTACAAGGAGCAGCTGGCAGCCGGCGGCTTCCACGTCGAATGGCAGACGACCGGCGACGACTTGTTCGGACAGATGCTCGGCGGCACGTGGGCGGCGTTCCCGTTCCTCCTGCAGACCGACCCGACATCGTGGCAGACGATCCAGTTCTCGATGCTTCCCGAATCGGCGTGGAATGTGTTCCATGGCGGCGATCCGACGGTCATCGAGCTCGCCGAGGTTGTGCGCTCGGGCGACGAGGCAGACGCGGATGCGGCGGCCAAGGAACTCAACGAGTACATCGTCGATCAGGCATGGTTTGCGCCGATCTATCGGCCATCCTCCGCTTTCCTGACAGCGGAGGGCACCAAAGCGGTCGTTCAGGCCGACAACGCGATGCCGTACCTGTGGAACATCCACCCCTCCGAGTGAGATAGGAAGAACCGTTCCGGGGCCGGTCAAAAACGGTCCCGGAACGGGCACCACCAATGCTGATCTTCATTCTTCGCCGCCTCGTCGCTGGCATTTTGACCGTGGCGAGCATCTGCGTGCTCGGGTTCTTCCTGCTGTACCTCGGTGCCGCAGGCGTCGCCCGACGAATCGTGGGCGCGACCGCCGACCCCGAGATCGTCGCACGCAAGGAACAAGAGCTGGGACTCGATCGCCCGCTTATCATTCAGTTCATCGATTGGGCGAGCGGGGCCCTCACCGGCGATCTCGGCCGTTCCTGGTTCTCCGGGCAGCCGGTCGCTGACGCCCTCATGAGCCGCCTCCCCGTCACACTCTCGCTCACCATCGGTGCGATCCTCGTGACCGCGGTGGTGGGCACTGTCATCGGCGTTATTGCCGCCACCCGCCGCGGCTGGGCCGATCGGAGCATCCAAATCGCCTCTGTCGTCGCGTCCGCGATTCCCGGTTTCCTCGTCGCGTTGGTCCTCGTCCTCACCATCGCCATCGGGCTGCGCTGGGTGCCCGCGACGGGGTACATCCGCCCCGAAACATCGATCGCAGGTTGGCTCTCCACGATCATTCTTCCCGTCATCGCCCTGTCGATTGGCGCCATCGCCAGCGTCGCGCAACAGGTGCGCGGCTCGATGGTGGACGCACAACGCATGGACTACGTGCGAACGCTGCGAGCTCGCGGCATCCCGCACCGCGCCGTCGTATACCGGCACGTCCTCCGGAACGCCTCGGGTCCGGCACTCAGCGTCCTCGGCATCCAGTTCATCGTCCTCTTCGGCGGTGCCGTCGTTGTCGAGCAGGTGTTCTCCCTGCCCGGGCTCGGTCAGACCGCCGTCTCGGCGACGCTCCAGGGCGACATCCCGCTCGTCATGGGATTGCTCGTCATGACCGCACTTATCGTGCTCCTGATCAATCTCGCCGTCGACCTTCTGCAGGGATGGCTCAACCCGAAGGTGCGTCTGTCGTGACAAACTCTGCTGCAGCTCCCGCGCACCGATCGCTCGGCCGTCGCCTCTTGCGCAACCCGCTGGGCGCGGTCTCTTCGGTCTACCTCTTTCTGCTGCTTGCCGTAGCAATTTTCGGCCCAATGCTCGCCCCCTACTCCGCCGATTCGTCTTCGCTCCCCCTCGTGCTCGCGCCACCCAGCCCCGAACATCTGCTCGGTGGCGACAGCGCCGGAAGGGACGTATTCTCCCGACTTATCCACGCGAGCTCGACGAGTCTTCTCGGGGCAACTATCGCCGTCGCTGTCGCCGCTGCACTCGGGGTCACAGGCGGCCTCATCGCGGGGTACCGAGGCGGCTGGTTTGACGGCGTCGCCAGCTGGCTCGCTGGCACGATCCTCTCTCTGCCTGCGATCGTGGTCTTGCTCGCAGCACGCTCGGTGATCGGTCCGTCGATCTGGCTGATCATGGCGATCTTCGGCATCGTGCTGGCGCCCTCTTACTACCGCATCGTCTACGGCGCGGTACTAGGAGTGCGCGGAGAGCTCTACATCGACGCCGCGCGAGTATCAGGGTTGAGTGACCTGCGTATCGTCGGGCGCCACATCCTCACGGCCGTCCGCGCGCCGGTGATCCTGCTGACGGCCGGCCTCTTCGCCGTCGCAATCGCCATCCAAGCGAGCCTGGATTTCCTGGGCGTTGGAGACCCCTCGCTGCCCACCTGGGGAGGGATGCTGAGCGAAGGGTTCACGAACCTCTCGCGCACCCCTTGGCTGATGGTGTGGCCAAGCCTCGCCATCGCGCTGACATGTATTGCGTTGAGTCTTTTCGGCACCGCGTTGCGCGACGAGCTCGAGCAAACGGGTGACGCGACGTCGACACGATACGTCGCCTGGAGCGCTCCCCTGCCACGACCCTCCTCTGCGATCGCACACAACGACGTCGACTCTGAGCCATTGCTCAGCATCGAGGGCCTCTCGATTGCGTACCGCGTCGAGAGCGGCTGGAAAACGGTCGTAGACGACGTGTCGATCGCGATCGGGCGTGGTGAGATTCACGCGCTAATCGGCGAATCCGGTTCCGGTAAAACACAGACGGCATGGTCGACCCTGGGGCTCCTCCCCCAGGGTGGCACCTGCGTCGCTGGCGCGATAAAGCTCAATGACACTGACCTGCTCCGTGTCACCGCCCGTCAGATGGAGCAGGTCCGCGGCCGGCGCATCGGTTATATTCCGCAGGAGCCGATGTCGAACCTCGACCCCTCCTACACAATCGGACATCAGCTCGTGGAGCCGATGCGCGCGGTCCTCGGACTCTCCCGACAGGCAGCTCGCACACGTGCGCTGGAGCTTCTCGACCGTGTCGGGATCACGGATCCGGCACGCACGTTTGCCTCCTACCCACACCAGATCTCAGGCGGTATGGCCCAGCGAGTCCTCATCGCGGGCGCCATCGCCTCGGAGCCCGAGATCATCATCGCCGACGAACCCACGACGGCACTGGATGTCACGGTCCAAGCTGAGATCCTCCAGCTGCTGCGCGGCCTCCAGCGGGAAACAGGAATGTCGATGTTGCTCGTGACCCACAACTTTGGCGTGGTCGCAGATCTGGCCGACCGCGTGTCGGTGATGCGGTTCGGAAGCATCGTCGAGACCGGGTCGGTCGCGGATGTCTTCGCCTCGCCGCAGCACGAATACACGCGCGGGCTGTTTGCCGCGCTCCTCGACGATGCGCCCGCCCGCGGCCCGCTCACTCTCGGATCGGACTCGGTATGACCCTTCGCGAATCACACGTGTCGACGCCGCTGCTCGATGTCCGCGAACTCCGCGTCGCGTACCCGGCGCGCGGCTTCCGCCGTCCGCCCGTCGAGGTACTCCACGGCGTGACCCTCGATGTCCGCGCCGGCGAAACCGTAGGCCTCGTCGGCGAATCAGGCTCGGGTAAGTCGACCCTCGGACGTGCGGTTCTCGGACTCGCGCCCGTCACGGGCGGCACCATCATGATCGACGGTGAAGACGTCTCGCACGCTGCACGGAACCGCCGACGCGCGCTCGCAGGCGACCTGCAGGTCATCTTTCAAGATCCCTATTCTTCGCTGAGCCCGTCACTCACAATCGGCGACACACTTTCCGAGCCGCTCCGCGCAAGCGGAATGTCGTCGAAGGATGCGGCCCGTCGCGTCGGCGACCTGCTCGATCTCGTCCATCTCCCCTCGGACGCTGCACGCCGCCTGCCGCGTGAGTTCAGCGGCGGGCAGCGCCAGCGAATCGCAATCGCCCGTGCCATCGCCCTCGAGCCGCGCATCATCGTATGCGACGAGCCGGTCTCGGCCCTCGACCTCACGACGCAGGCACACATCCTCGATCTCCTGCTCGAAGTCCAGTCGCGAACCGGCGTCGCTTATCTCTTCATCTCGCACGATCTCAATGTCGTGCGGGTGCTGTGCCATCGGGTTGCCGTCATGAGCGGCGGCGAAATTGTCGAGTGGGGCGATGGCGACACTGTGACATCGACCCCCTCACATCCCTATACTCGCCGCCTCCTTCTGGCCTCCCCCGTGGCCGACCCGAAAGAGCAGGCACGCCGCCGCACGCTTCTGCACGCGGCGAAGATCGAATCTGCAACCGCTATGACCGTTATGGAAGAAAAGTCATGAATCATTCTCAGTCGACCGCTCCCGATCAACGCGCTCGTGCGCACGAGGTCGTCGCTGGCTTGAGCGCACAAGAGAAAGCAGGGTTGCTCTTTCACCCGATCCTCATGATCGGCGCAGACCACGATCCGGATGCGCCTTCGCCGTTCGGACCGTCCAGTCGCGAGCTGATCGAGGATCACGGCATCCGCCATTTCTGTCTTGCCTCAATCCCGTCTCCGGTAGAGACTGCGGCGGTGCTCGCTCGCTTGCAGGAGATCGCTGTATCGCACGGATCTCGGCTGCCCATTGTCTTCTCGAGTGACCCGCGTCACTCATTCCTCAGCAATATGGGCGCGACACATCGCGCCGAAGGTGTTTCACAGTGGCCCGAACCGATAGGTCTCGGTGCCCTTGATGACCCAGAGCTGGTCGAGAAGTTCGCCCGGATCGTACGCGACGATTACCGCGCGATGGGCATTCGCATGGCGTTACACCCACAGGTCGACCTCGCCACCGATGCACGGTGGGCACGCCAGGCACAGAGCTTCGGCGCCGACCCCGCACTCACGTCGCGCCTACTTTCCGCATTCCTCGCCGGCCTCCAGGGCCCAGAACTTGGCAGCACGAGCGTCGCGGCCACCGTCAAACACTTCCCCGGTGGAGGCCCGCAGAAGGACGGCGAAGACCCACATTTCCCTTACGGACGCGAGCAGGTGTATCCGGGCGGACGCTTCGACGAGCACCTTCTTCCGTTCCGCACCGCGATCGCCGCTGGCGTCGCGGCGATCATGCCCTACTACGGTATGCCGGTCGGCCTTACTCGCAACGGTCGCCGGGTCGAGGAGGTCGGATTCGCATTCAACCGGGCGCTCATCACAGACCTGCTTCGAGACGAGCTGGGCTTTACCGGTGTCGTGCTGAGTGACTTCGGTCTCATCACCGACGCGCACGTGTTCGGTAAGCCATTCCCAGCCCGCGCGTGGGGCGTCGAACATCTCGACTCCGCGGGTCGGATGGCGCGTCTTTTTGCCGCGGGCGTCGACCAACTCGGCGGCGAGAGCGATACTGCACAGCTGCTCCGTCTGCTTGACGATGATCTTGTCAGCGAAGACCGCATCAACGCCGCGGCGACGCGAATCGTCGATGTCATGCTGCGGCTCAACGGCGACGATTCGGGATCATCTGTGCCCGATGCCGCGCTGATCCCCGCTCCTGAGCACGTCACGCTAGGCCTCCTCGCTCAATCGCGGGCGATCACCGTGCTGAAGTGCCCCGACAACGCGCTGCCGTTGACCGGCCCCCTCCGCGTGCACGTCCGCGGCTTCGACCCCATCTCGCTACCAACAGGTTGGGACGCTACCGACCTGGACAATGCTGAAGTCGCGATCGCGCGCCTGTCGGCGCCGTTTGAGCCTCGCGACCAGTATTTCCTCGAAGCGGGGATGGAGCAGGGTTCGCTGGAGTTCCCCACCGAAGTGGTCGAGCAGCTGCGCGCGGTCGCAGCGCTTGTTCCACTGATCATCTCGGTGACGCTCAGCCGCCCGGCGATCCTGACGACCCTCGATGAGTTCGCCACTGTGATCGTTGGCGACTATGGTGCTTCCGACGCGGCACTATTGGATGCGCTCACTGGTCAAGTTACTCCCGAAGGGCGGCTCCCCTTCGAACTGCCGCGCAGCATGGCGGCGATCGCGGCGAGCAGGCCAGATGTGCCAGGCGACACCGTCGCCCCGCTGTACCCCGCAGGCTGGAGTGCGACACCCTCGCTTAAAGCAGAAGGAGTAAGCCGATGAGCACTCCCGTCCACATTGAGTCCGTCTCGGCGGAGCGCCGTAGGGACACCCCGTTTGTCGCGACCGATCGTCCTCGCCTGTCTTGGATCGTCGACTCTGCCCCTTCGGGATGGAAACAGGCACGAGCACAGGTCCGCCTCGATGGAGCGCAGGTCGCACATCTCGAGGGGGATGACCATGTTTTCGTGACCTGGCCTTTCGCACCCCTGCAAGACGACGCCCCGCACACCATAGAACTGCGAGTTGTGGGTGCGAACGATCAGGCATCCGATTGGAGTGCACCGCTCGTCGTACGCCTCGCGCAGGTCGCCGAGTGGAAGGCGCCGTTCATCGGCCTGGCCACGCCCACTCGTCCGGCCCACCCGGTGTTGTTGTCGCGCACCATCGATGTCGCCGAGGGTCTTGTCTCGGCGGTCATGCATGTCTCCGCGCTCGGCATCGCCGCCGTCACCATCGACGACACGTCGATCGATGATTCCGTCCTGGGCCCGGGGTGGACAAGCTACGACTCACGCGTCCTCCACGACACGATGGACGTCCTACCGTTGCTCTCCCCCGGCTCGCACGACCTACGCGTTGCGCTGACGGGCGGCTGGTACACAGAGGAGTACGGCTTCGGCCCGCAGGGCACCCGCGTGTATGGAGAGCAGCCGGCTGTCGCCGCCGAGCTCCACCTGCGCTGGGCAGACGGCCGTCGACAAGTGATCGGAACGGATGCGTCGTGGCACGCGACCGGTACCTGGCAGGTCGTTGACTCGGGCATCTATGCCGGTGAGACTGTTGACCTTCGACGCGATCCAGTGGACCACGCACCCGCAGTGATCATTGAAACGCCGCTTGTTCCGATCGCGCGAGGGTTCGAGCCCGTCCGCAGGATCGAGACCATCGCGCCGGTGTCAATCGAGCGCACCAGCGCCGACACCTATCGACTCGACTTCGGTCAGAATCTCGTGGGCAACCTGCGTCTTTCGGTGAACGGGCCGGAGGGAACCGAGATTACGGTGCGCCACGCAGAGGTTCTTGAGAACGGCGAGCTCGCGACTCGGCCGCTCCGCCGTGCGAGTGCTACCGATCGGTACATTCTGGATGGCGGCGGGCATCGCGTTCTCGAGCCGATGGGCACATTCCATGGCTTCCGCTTCGCCGAGATCTCGGGGTGGCCCGGCGAGCTCGATCCCCGCGCCATCGTCGCCGTCGTGATTCACACAGACATGCGTCGCACTGCCTGGTTCGATTCCTCTGCTCCCCTTCTCAACAGGTTGCACGAGAACGTCGTGTGGTCGATGCGCGGAAACTTCCTCTCGGTGCCCAGCGATTGTCCGCAGCGTGATGAGCGGATGGGCTGGACCGGAGACGCGCAGGTTTTCGCCCCGACGGCGGCAACGCTCTTCGACTGCGATGGTTTTCTGTCGAATTGGCTGGAGGATCTCGCCTTCGAGCAGAGCAAGCGCGATGGAATCGTGCCGTTCGTCGTTCCCGATGTGCTGCGATTCCCGGTCGCGCCGACGGCGGCGTGGGGAGACGCTGCGACGGTGATCCCGACTGTACTGGCTGACCGTTTCGGTGATGAAGCGGTCCTTGTGCGACAGTTCGACTCCATGCGCGCTTGGGTCGACAGCATCCTTCCGCTGCTGGACGCGGACGGTCTCTGGGCCAACCACAACCAGCTCGGCGACTGGCTCGATCCGCTGGCACCGCCGGATGCCCCGAGCCTCGCACAGACGCCGGGTGACATCGTCGCCACTGCATATCTGTTTCGATCCGCAGATCTCGTGGCTCGTACGGCAGCCAGGGTCGGGCGTCCCGAGTTCATCGCGCGTTACGCTGCGATCGCCGAGCGCACGCGCCAGGCATTCTTGGCCGCGTATGTGACTCCGCTCGGCCGCATGACTGCGGATGCGCCCACCGCATATGCGCTGGCTCTCGTCTTCGGCATCTCGACCGATCCCAGACAGCGTCGAGCACTCGGCGATCGACTGGCGCATGTTTCCCGCCGCACAGCGTTTCACATCGCGACCGGGTTCGTGGGCACTCCGCTCGTGCTCGACGCGCTCGTGGACACGGGTCATGTTGAGACAGCCGGTCGACTGCTGCTACAGACGGGCTATCCGTCATGGCTCTATCCGGTCACAATGGGCGCAACAACGGTGTGGGAGCGGTGGGACTCGATGCTCCCCGACGGATCCGTTAACCCGGGCGAGATGACAAGCTTCAACCATTACGCGTTCGGCGCCGTCGTCGACTGGCTGCACCGCAGGGTCGCGGGTGTCACCCCCATCGAACGCGCGTACCGCCGAATTCGCTTCGCTCCGACGCTCGTTGACGGTCTCGAACACGCAGCGACGACAATCGACACGCCGTCCGGTCGAGTGATCGGCGGGTGGGAGCGGTCAGGCAAAACGATCGCGCTGCGACTGACAGTGCCTGTCCACTCCACCGCCGAAGTTGTCCTGCCAGACGGAACCGCTGTTGAGGTCGGCCACGGCACGCACTCATGGACGGTCCCCGCGCCTACTGGACGCAGCGAACTTCCATTGCCGTCGTTGGAATCAACGTTCCGCGAGATCGCCGACGATGCGGACGCATTGGCGACTGTCCTCGCGACGTTGGAAGAGCAGGACCCCGCGTATGCCGCGCTCGCGCGGCGCCGGATCGATTGGAACGTCGAGGACCCGCTGCCAGCAGGGCTGTATGACATGCCGCCCGCAGCGTTTGGTGCCCTCGCGGGCGCGCTGGGCAATCTCGCGGCAACGCGCTCTCAGGACCGAGCCGGAGGCGTCACGCAACCACGGCTGTAAACCGTCCACCCGACTCGATCCGCTGATCCTCAGCGCCCGGAAGTAGAACGACACCTTCGACGCCAGTTGGCACCGAGAGGGTGTATTCGGTTCCGTCCGCCGTGCGTTGCCAGGCTGCCTCAATGGATCTTCCGCGATCCATTCTTGAGTCAGGCAATGGGACGGTGAGAGACCGAGGGAAAAGATCCCTCCGTCTCCGTGCGCCAAGCCTTAGGGAAATGCGACGTGATCAGCACTTTCACGCATGCTTGCCGGGCGGAACGGACACTCTTGGCCGACGATTCCGTGGGCAATTTGACGCAAACCCGACGCAGAGTCTTTAGAAAATAGCTTCTGACCAGGGATTTAATGGCGGAGACGGAGGGATTTGAACCCCATCTTCTGAGGCCTGCCTCGACCCGAAACAGTCAGAAACCCCGGATCTACGCGGTTTCAGGATTTGGAAAATCTGGGCTCAGCCCGTCTCAGCGGGGTTGGCCCTTGTTCAGTTTGACGCAAAATGGGGGCACGGATCCTGACTCTCGCGAGCGCCTCACTCTGCAAGTGCCTCAATCAAGTCTGCGGTGAAGATGCTTGCCGCGAGACGCCCGCGTATCGTGACGCCCTCAGGGGATCGGCGCAGCCCTGGTTGCGACCAGTGAAGCTATGGATTGAGCCACCACCTCGATGCGAACTCGTCCGTCGCGAACGCGCACCAAGGCATCCGACGGTGACAGCACTGACTCGCCTGCTCCCTCAAACGTCAGAGAGTTCGCCGCGCCGAGCTCAGCCGAAAGCCGGGTGACGACATACTCTCCATCTGAGACGGCTGGAAGTACCAGTTCAGCGACGGTCGGCGAGTTCGTCGTGTTCACGATCTTGACGTACTGCCGGTCAGACGTCGCGATGCTGGAGACGAAAATGCCCTGCGGCGGGTCTGACACGACGGGGACAACGGTCGCTCCAATAGTGTTCCCGAATAGTCTCTGCACCTCGTAGTTGACTGTTGGCATGACAGTCTCGGGGTTGAAATCGATCAAGTTATGTGGCCACAGTCGTGAACCGACATTGTTGAGCAGGGGTGCGTACGAGGTCATCGCTATGACATCGGAATTGCGCTCAACTCCGGTGAGAAAAGCCGCCTCGGCGAGCGCACTCTCGAAAGTGTTTGGCTCAGTTTTTGCGGTGACCGACTTGGCGGCATACTCGCCAACAAAGACCTGGGCGCCTTCTCGGTCGATCTTGTCGTAGCGATCAGCATGAGAGAGAAACCAGGCCGGTGACTTGTAGAAGTGCTCATCCACTATGAGAGCGCCCTCTTGCCCTCTCGCGAACTCCCAGGTAGCGTCAAACGCCTTCCCCTGCGCGAAGGGTCCAGCGCTGAGGATCGGGACGATCTCAGGATTGCGGCTGCGAACTGCTTCCCGGATCTTCGCGTAGTTCTCGAAATAGTGCGTGCCGTAATTCTCGTTCCCTATCCCGAGGTACTTCAGAGGGAACGGCTCCGGATGTCCAGCCTCCGCCCGCAGTGCGGCCCATGAGCTATCGGCAGGATCCCCTGTCGCCCAGTCGATGAGGTCGAGCACGTCCTGGCGAACATGGTCAAAGTCGGGGTCGTTGTGTCTGATGCACTCCCTGCTGCGGAACTGGCAGCTGATTCCCGCGGGGACGATCGGCATCGGCTCCATACCGAGGTCTTCGCAGAGCAGGAAGAATTCGTAGTAGCCGATCTGGTTGGACTGACTGTAGTCGCCGTCGGCAACTCGTAGGCCCCAAAGGTTGTAGTCCGCTCGGCGTTGGTGAAGCGGACCAACAGTGCACTTCCAGTCATAGGCGTTGTCGCCGCCCATTCCCTCCACAACGCAGCCGCCGGGGAAGCGCATGAACTTCGGGTTGAGTGCCGCGAGGGTCTCGATGAGGTCGCGTCGGAAGATTCCCTGCGACCAGCGAGGATCACCGGCTCCCCAGTGGTCGGCAGGTACCAGCGACACCTCATCGATATCGAGATGCCCTTCACCCTCCAGTTCGATCTCGAAGTGCACACGACCCGTGCGAGAGACAGGGATTGGAAAGGATACCTGCTGCCAAGCGCCATCACGAGCATCCTCGGCGAGAGTGAAGGGTACTTCTCCCGCGATTGTTCCGTCGGGCTGTACCAGGCGCGCTGATACGCGACCCGAGAAGCGGTGAGAGCGTAGCCACACCGACAAGACCATGTCGACACCGATGGTTGCTGCAATGACCGCGCGGCCTCTTTCACCGGTCGGTTGATACCCACCGTTACGGACGACCGCTCTACCGTCCTCAATTGTCAGGCGCCCAAATCTGGCCTCGGGTGTGATCCCTCCGACGTCCAGCACCTCAAGCGATCCCTTCAGAACCTGCCAGTGCCGCCCCGGATCTCGTGCCACCCGTCCCCGACGTTTGGTCGTCATGGCGATGAGTTCATTGTGAAGCCGTCGGTCGAGGTATGTTCCGTCGAAGCTGTGGTTGGCGATGACGTTCGCGTTGAGACCTCCGTCGCACGCCCTGTTGAGGTCTTCGTAGAAGAGCCCGAACAAGGTGGGACTGACCGACGCAGTGCCGAGGGAGGCGTCCGCCAGCACATCAAATCTCTGCCCGTGAGTCACTAGCTCCCCTGTTCACTGGATGATGAAGGCATCCACTGGATCATCCGACCGTATGCCAGCATGGACGAGTTACGCTGCGACGAATTCGCACTGGAACTCGTGGCGCCCACTGGTGCGCACGTGCTCAGTGCCGTCAGGCAACACGATGGTGCACGATGTCGAGACCGGCACCTCCACCGCGAGAGTGAAAACGCCGTCGGCGACGCTCCAGTCCGACGACGCCTGCCCATAGGGAGTTGTCACGCTTCCGCGCGCAGACGCGAGCCCCCCACCCATGAGTGGGGCGACTCGGAAACTGCGGTATCCACCCTCGATGGGTTCGATGCCCGCCACCCGACGGTAGAGCCAGTCGCCCACCGCGCCCGCGGCATAGTGATTGAAGGACACCATCCCGCCGTCCGAACTGTCGTCTCCCCCACCGGCCGTGAGGCTCGACGTGTTGACGGTGCCATCGGGCCGCAGCGCGTCCCATCGCTCCCAGATCGTGGTGCCACCGGACTCGACCATGTACAGCCACGACGGGCTGGATGTCTGCTGCAGCAACCGGAACGCGTCATCCACTCGACCACTGTCAGACAGCGCGAACAGAATGTACGGGGTTCCGGGGAACCCCGTTGCCAGGTGACCATCGGCGTCGTCGATGAGTCGAACCAAGTTGTCGGCCATCTGGTCGGTCTCGGCCCCGCTGGTCATCCCGAAGTGCAAGGGAAGTACGTAACCGGTCTGGAACTCCTTGGCGAGCAAGCCATTGCCGTCAGTGAATTTGGCGCGGTACGCAACGATGATCTCCTCGCGGAGCGCCCGATAGCGCGCGGCGTCCCCGGGATTGCCGAGCAGGTCAGCGATATCGGCGACGATTCCACAGGAGTTGGCAAAGTACGCGGTGCCGATCCACTTGCCCTTGGCGAGCCAGTCCCGTACCGCACCGTCTGGAGCCGTCCAGTCCCCAAAGTGGAAGGGAAAGCGCCAGATGCGCCGCGCGTTCTTGGTGACCGAGAAGAGGCCCGACCACCAGGAGGCGGCACCGAGGAACTTGGTCATCGTTTCATACTGGTCGCGCAGAAGACCGAGGTCACCGCGCGCGAGATACTCGGCCCACGGCGCAAGCACACAGACATCACCCCAGCAGGATGTTGCCATCACCGGGAAGCCATTACCCGCGCGAGGCACCACCATAGGGATGCCACCACCGGGGCTCTGCTCGGACTTCAGATCGCGCAGCCACTTGCGCATGAACCTGCTCATGTCGAAGTTGTAAGACGCCGTGGTCGCGAAGACCGCGTAGTCCCCGGTCCAGCCCTCGCGCTCGTCCCGCTGCGGGCAGTCCGTCGGGATGTCCACGAAGTTGGATCGGCCACCCCACTGGATCGCGGACTGCAGCGCATTGATGAGGGGATCCGACGAAGTAAAAGAACCCGTCTCCGCCAGGTCTGAGTGCACCACGAGAGCCGTGAGGTCCAGGTCCTCGGCAGTGATTCCACTCACGCCAACATAGCGAAATCCCATGTAGGTCAGTCGGGGCGAGTAGGTCTGTTCGCCCTCGACACACGTGTACGTTGCAGTGGCTTTCGCGGTGCGCAACGACTTCACGAACAGTTCGCCGTCGACGAGCACCTCGGCGTGCCGGAAGGTCACGGCCTGTCCGCGCTTTCCCCGGACTATCGCGCTCACGACGCCCGCGAAGTTCTGCCCGAAGTCAAAGATCAGCTCCCCACTAGCTGCCACGGAGTGGGCGACGGGATGCATCACCTGCTGCGCACGAACCGGCGAGCCGTACTGGGCGACAATCCGCGGAGTCCCCCGCGGCGCGGTGGTGTCTGCTTGCTTCCAACTCTGGCTTTCCTGGGCGACGGTTGCGTCGTATGTCTCGCCGTCGTACCACTCCGCCATCCTGAATGGCCCGTCGGTGCTGACCTGCCAGTCCGGACCGGTCGCGATCACCTCGACAGTCCCATCCGCATACTCCAAGTGAAGCTCGCACAGAAAGGCCTGGCGGTCCGCGTAGATCTTGTTCTTACGCTTGTGGGTATACGAGCCCACAGCCCAGCCTCCGGCGACAGTCGCGGTGAGGGTGTTTTCACCATCACCAAGCCCATCGAGATCGTAGGTTTGATACTGGATCTGGTTCTCGTAGGAGGTGAACCCCGGGGCGAAATAGTCTGCCCCTACTTTGGCGCCGTTGAGCTCGAGTTCATACACTCCCAGAGCGGTGGCCTCAAGCCAGGCACGTCGCAAGCCGGCACCGACGACGAAGGTCTTGCGGAACGACATCGGTACCGGGGATTGCTTCTTGGGTGTCTCGTAAGCACGGTCTGTAATCCATTGTCCCGACCAGGGTGTTTCCAACCGTCCGGCGCGGAACGAGGTTGCAGCCTCCGCCACGTCTCCGCTCGACCCTGTGGCCGTTACACGTACGAGATACTCCGTGAAAGGTTTGAGCGGTCCGGCATACACCGTTCCGATCTGCTCGCGCGTTTCTACGCTCCAACCGTCGACAGCGATGACGGCTGACTGCAGGTTTTCTCCAGGAGCCTCGGCCCCCAACGCAAACGAGATGCGAGGAGCCTCATCCGTGACGAGACCGGAGGCAAGCCCATCGATGGTCAATGACGTGATCTTCATGAACGTGCTTTCTTGCCCAGTATTCGGCGCAGGCCGCGGATGGGGTGGAATGCAGCAATATCTGCGATGCCTTGAGCGAGGTTAAAGGGAAACTGACCGGATGCCGACATCGCCATGCTTCTCAACGAGTTGAACGGCATCATCCGCAACACGAAGTGCGCATTCTTGACGCGCGCGTCACGCTCGAGACCGTCAGGCAATGCGAGCGCCGTCAGGTAGTCCTTTTTCATTCGGGAAACAACTGTCTGGTACATGATTGCGCCCATGACGGAGTGCCGCGCATCGGCAAGTCGAGTCTCCATCGTGAGGCGATGGGACCGAGAGTGAATCGGAACCTCTCGCCCCAACAGCAGCGAGAAGCTCTCCGGAATCTGCACCGGCGGCATCGCATACGCGCGCTCGACCTCGGGGAGGTAGGGAGAGCGTGAGTCGCGGCCCGAAGAAATGCGCAGCGGCGCGGTCGATCGGATGTCGTCGGAGGACGCCGCTATAAGAATTTCATAATCGCCGTTTTCGAGAATCCACCCGCGGTCGCGTACATCCCAGTAGGCGAGATCGGACAGCTCAAACGAAAGCGCAGCCTCCACGGTGTCTCCTGCCGGAACCTCGACCCTCGTGAACGCGCGGAGCTCTTTCTCTGCCTTGAACACCTCTCCCGCGTTGTTGCGGACGTACAGCTGCACGACTTCTGCCCCGTCGCGGCTTCCGGTATTTGATACATGGACGCTGACGCCTACGCGGCCGTCCTGCACGCTCACCGCGAGGTCGCCGTAGTCGAACTGGGTGTACGACAGGCCGTGCCCGAAGGCGTAACGAAGCACGGTCTTGGCTTTGTCATAGAAGCGATAACCCACATAGATCGATTCGTAGTACTGGGCTACTGTTCCGTGGTCGAAGTCGGCCGCGGAGCTGGCATCACCCGCGGTAAGAGGCCAGCTTTCGGCGAGCCTGCCTGAGGGGTTTGCTTCCCCGAAGAGGAGGGCAGCAGCGGCCTCTCCTCCGGCCATTCCCGGAAGGTACATATCGAGTACCGCCGCCAGTTCGTCGGCGAACGGCAGCTCGACGGGCGCGCCGGCGAACAACACGAGCACGACCCGAGCGCCGGAGTCGAGCAACTGCCGCAGCAGTGCGGTTTGATTTTCTCCCAGAGCCATCGACTCTCGGTCGAATCCTTCGCTCTCTTCGAGGTCAGTGAGCCCTCCGAAGAACAGCACGGTGCTGGCTGATTTCGCGGCCGCGAGTGCTTCGTTTTCCATCGCCCGATCGCGCTTGGGATACGTGCTGCGGTATCCGGTGGCGTAGATGTAGTCAATGCCACGGTGGTCGAAAGCGATTTGGGGGCTCACGACCTCGGTCGGGTTGATGAGCGACGAGCCGGCACCCTGGAAACGCATCTGCTTGAACATTTCGCCGACGATGAGCAGCGAGTCGGCGCGCTGGTCGAGTGGCAAGATGCCGTCGTTGGCGAGAAGCACCGCCCCCTCGGTGGCGACCTGCCGGGCGAGCTCGCGGTGCTCCACCGGGTCATGACCGAGTCGCCGGGGTGCGACCGTCATCCGCTCGACGAGGGTTAGCATGCGGCGCACCGCTTCGTCGAGCACTGCCAGATCGAGGCGCCCGTCTCCGATCGCGGCGATGAGTTGCTCTCCGTTGTGTCCGGTGCCGCCTGGCATGTCGAGCTCGCAGCCCGCTTGTATGCTCTCGATACGGTCATGGGTAGCTCCCCAGTCCGTCATCACGACGCCATCAAACCCCCACTCATCGCGAAGGATGCGGGTGAGCAACTCACGGTTGTCGGAGCTGAAGACGCCTCCGATCGCGTTGTACGCGCACATCACGGTGTGTGGCTTAGCGTGTGTGACGACGCGTTCAAACTGGCGCAGGTAGATCTCGCGGAGAGCGCGCTCGTCTACCTGACTATCGCCGACGAAACGGAAATTCTCGTTCGAGTTGGCCGCGAAATGCTTGACAGAGGCGGCGATCCCTTCAGACTGAATGCCCTGCACGAAAGCGGCCCCGAGCATCCCAGATACGAGCGGGTCCTCGGAGAAGTACTCGAAGTTGCGGCCACACAAAGGATTGCGTTTGATGTTCACGCCCGGGGCGAGCAGCACATCCACCCCGCTATCGGCCGATTCGCGACCGATAGCGACTCCGATCAGTCTTGCGTTCTCAGGACTCCACGAGTTTGCGACGGTCGCGGAAGTGGGAAAAGCGGTCGATGGCTCGTTGTCACCGACACCAAAGGCTCCTGCCGCAGTCCTCACCTTTCGCACGCCATGCGGCCCATCGGTCAGATAGAGCGCGGGGACGCCGAGCCGCTCGATCGCGGCGGTGTTCCAAAATTCAACACCCTCGAGAATCCCGACCTTCTCGTGGAGAGTCATTGCGGCGAGCGTCTCTTCGACGGAGAGTGCACTTGTAGCGGACGAGGTCATGCTCAACGCACACCTTTCACAAAGCTAGTTGTAACGCCAACGCCAAGGGCGAGCAGCGCTCCGACCAGGAACAAAGCCGTGTAGTTCCCACCAGCGCTGGGCCCAATCAGCAGCAGGGCTGCACCAATAACCGGAGCGATCGCCGTCGACAGGGTCGCCGCAAGGTTGTAGATCGACATCCAGCGCCCTGCCTGTTCCCGATCGGGAATCAGATCGCTCGCCATCGCGACGTCGACCGCGCCAAACATTCCGGCAGCACCGAGAATGCACAGTACTGCGGCGAAAAATAGACCAAACCCATCAGCGAATGCCATAAGCGCCAGCCCCGTAGCCGTGAGGCCGGACGCGCCATAGATGAAGGCCTTGCGTCGCTTGAGTCGATCCGAGAGTGTGCCGGAGACGATGGCGAACGTCATGGTGATGAGGATGCCGAGACCACCCACCACCGCGAGCTGCGCCCCGGCCTGCTCGGCGGTGAATCCGATCCGATCCAGCAGAAAGTACAGCTGGTATGTGGTGAGAAAGGCCAGCGCGGTCTGCATGAGCAGCTTGCCGAGCCACACCAGTGAAAAGTCGCGGTGCTTACGCGGGTTGAAGACGAGCAGCCGGAAAGTCTGGGCCAGCGAGGTGTGAGGAAGAGTTACGATCGGATCCGAGATGAAGATCATGAAGATCGCACCGACCACGGCGAGCGTGATGACCGGGATGAGGAACATCAGCAGCAGGTTCGTCGTGAAGAGTCCGCCGATCGTGTAACCCAATACTCCGCCCAATTGAGTGGCGACGCCGACGATCGCGCCCATGATTCCCCGCTGAGCCTCAGGCACACGCTCCGCGACGAGCGGCGTAATTGCCGCAGCGTTGCAAGCGCCGCCGAGAGAGACCACGACCCAACCCAGGATCAGCATGGGTACCGAGTCTGAGAGTGCGACGATGGTCGATCCGATCGCGAGCACGATGATGCCGCCGATAAGCCAGGGCCGGCGTCGACCGATTCGCGTGTGGGTGCGGTCACTGAGCACGCCGGCGACCGGCCCAGCGATGAGCCCGACGACGGCACCCACTGTCGCGACCAGTCCGAGAAGAGCAGCCTTGTTGCCTGGGTCCAACACGCCGACCTTGTAGGGAAGGCTGAACAACGCAGGCATCATCACGGTCAGGTAGAGGCCGAAGTTCAACAGCCCGAACAAGGTGATGAAGAGTCGACTCACCTTTTTCTGTGGGTCCGGAAGTACCACTTCGACCTGGGTGGATGCACCAGTCTGAGTGGGCGCACCCGCTGGGGTGTTTTCGTCGTTGAATGCCATGAGACTCCGATGTCATGAGGCGTGCCACTAGCGCGCGCTACCTCAGGATAAGGGACGCAGCTCACGAGCGCAAAGCACTAGGTACTAGCTAGTCTCCCGACGCACTAGAACAGCAGTCGCTTCCGGGCCTGCCTGGGGGTAGTCAGAAGCCGTCACACGACTCAGAGCGAGCTCAGCGAGGAATCGCCCTAGACCCGCGGTGTCCACACGAACACTTGAGAGAGCCGGGACCACGAGACGAGCCAGCGGGGTGTCATCGTGGCCGACGATCGCGAGAGTGCCCGGCACGAGCAGGCTCGCGCGAATGGCGGCACCGAGAACGAGAGCGCCCACGTCGTCGTTGTACGCCACGATCCCATCGACTCCGTTGTTGACGAGCTCGGCGAGCGCCGATCCGACGGTGGACTCGTTCACGGCGACGCTTGCCACCAGGGGCCGCCCGGTGATGGCACGGTGCGTCTTATCCGCCAGCCCACTGCGCTGTGAAACCAGATCCTGCAGCCTCGGATCAGTTGTCCCCACAAAAGCAATCTGGAGACGGCCGGAGTTCACGAGGTGCTCTACTTGAAGGCTGGGGCCTTCTTCGAAATGGAGCTCACGTCCTAGTTCCAGGGCATCCCTACCGGGGACCAGCGTGTGTGCACCGGTTGCGACAATCGCCGAATGCTGCGCGTCCGAGAGCGGAGCCAACGCGATGACCACCTCGGGACTCAGGCTCTCCCAGAGAGGAACCGCCTGTCCCCCTGGATGCGGCGTCATCGTCACCATCGAGTACCCGGCCCGATCGAGCACCAGCGATGCCTCATCCAAATGTGCCCTCATGCTGTGGTCGACGGGCCAGTCGGGCAGCAGGATCAGCACGATGTGACTTCGACCGCTCGCGAGAGCACGTGCCGCGGTGTGCGGTTTGTAGCCGAGCCGCCGTGCTTCGCTGAACACCCGCTGGCGGGTGGACTCCGGAATGGTCTGCCCCGGGGTGTCATTGAAAACAAAACCGACGGTAGCGCGGGACAAACCTATTGAACGCGCGACATCAGCCGCTGTGACCCGTTTGGCCGGAAACTTTTTGTCAACCCCTGACACCGCCGTGCTCCTCTCCACTTGAGCACATTATCTCCTTAGCAACCACTGCATCGCGAAGAGCCATGACTTGACATCAAACCCGTAGAGCTCGCTCTCCGGGTTGAACACCGTGCTCTCGGATCAAGAAGTCAAGCAGCGGCTTCCCTGTGGACACGCGCGTCGCCGTATCGAACTCGAACAAACCCATCGGACCCAACCGGAAAAGTCCGGCCCACAGTGTGGCGAGCGGCGCTCGATGCGCGCATCTCGGCTGAAAAGGTAGGTCACCTCTTGCAGAAATAGAACGGCTCCGGGACTTAGGCGCGGGGCGGCGAGAGACCGAGGGAAAAGATCCCTCCGTCTCCGTGCGCCAAGCCTTAGGGAAATGCGACGTGATCAGCACGTTCACGCATGCTTGCCGGGCGGAACGGACACTCTTGGCCGACGATTCCGTGGGCAATTTGACGCAAACCCGACGCAGAGCATTTAGAAAATAGCTTCTGACCAGGGATTTAATGGCGGAGACGGAGGGATTTGAACCCTCGGTCCCCGTAAGAGGACTCCACCTTAGCAGGGTGGTGCACTAGGCCACTATGCGACGTCTCCAGGCATCCAGGCCAAAACTCGGATGCACTCAGCAAGCATAACCGCTCAGAGAGAGCGGAGCGAACCGGCTACTCGAGTACTGGCTCGGCATCCGCGAGCAGACGTGCACTCGCCGTCGCCATGTGCACCGCCATCGCCGATGCTGCACTGTCGGCATCCTTCGCGCGCACCGCCTCAAGCACTGCCTCATGCTCAGCAACCGCCCGCTCAGCATGCTCACGATCATGCACTGCGCGATCCGCGTACACCTGAAGCAGGGAACGGACGACATGGACCTGATCGGTCAGCGTCTCATTGCCAGCAGCATCTGCCAACGCATGATGAAAATCCAGATCAGCGCGCGCGAACGCCGCCAGCTCGGTCACGGTCGCGCGCATACGCTCGACGATCTGTGCCATTCGCTCGAGAATCGCGTCGTCCGCACGTGTCGCCGCAAGGCGTGCAACGTAGATCTCAAGCCCTTCACGCAACTCGAGCAACTGAGCAGTGCGACGCTCGCCGATCAGGAGCCCCCACCGAAGCGTCTGTGGGAGAAGCTCACTCGCAGCACCGCGCAGATAGGTGCCGGATCCGGGGCGCACATCCACGATTCCAAGAATCTCCAACGCCGCCAGCGCCTCCCGCACCGCAGAACGCCCCACCCCCAGCGTTGCAGCGAGCTGCCTCTCTGGTGGCAACCGCGCACCAGAGGCGACAGAACCGCTGGTGAAAAGGTCCATCAGCCGTCGCGCGACCTCGGACACCGGAGACCCTGACGGCAAGGAGCCCAGGGCAGCTGTAATGTCGGCGACTCCATCACCGGGAAATGCGGGCATAGAGCCAACTTACTCCGACAGCGCAGAATTGCGCTTGCAATTGGTCAACCGGTTTGCCAAAATAGCAACATGATCGGTCTCGGCACCTATGCCTACTTCTGGCAGCACTCCGATCGCGCACCCCAGCCGCTGAGCCTCATCGGTGCGTTCGAGGACACCCGCGCCCAGGGCATCGACCTTTTCCAAATCTGCGACTTTGCACCACTGGAGCAGATGAGCGACGCCGAGCTGCGCAACGCCGCATCTGCCGCCCGCAACCTCGGCCTCACCATCGAGCTGGGCACCAAGGGCATCGCACCCGAACATTTGAGCCGCTTCCTGACGCTCGCGGAGATCTTCGACGCGCACCTCGTGCGCAGCATGCTCCACGCGCCCGACTCCTATCCGAGCCTCCTCGAGGCCGAGACGTGGCTGCGCAGCGGCATCCGAGATTACGAGTCCGCCAACGTCACGCTCGCCCTCGAGACTTACGAACAGGTCCCCACCCTCGATCTGATCGGAGTCATCGAACGAGTGGGCAGCGACCGACTCGGGATCTGCCTCGACCCGGCCAACGTCACGGCCCAACTCGAGCAGCCGCGCACTTGTGTCGAACAGACAGCGACACTCACCAAGAACGTGCACGTGAAGGACTTCGCCTTCACCCGCCAGCCGGGCTGGGTCGGCTTCACGTACAGCGGGGCGCAGATGGGCACCGGTCTGCACGATTACGCACACCTGCTCGCGACTGTGCGTCCGCGCGAGCGAGGCATCAACGAAATCGTCGAGCACTGGTTGCCGTGGCAGGACGACCCAGCGACCACCATCCGAACCGAGCGGGAATGGACCCGCGCCACCCTGGACTACCTGAGGAGCACACTATGAGCGACAACTACAAGATCGCCGTCATCGGCGCGGGCGGCAAGATGGGCATGCGCGTGTCCAACAACCTGGTGAAGACCGACCACACCGTCTGGTACGTCGAGAACTCCCCCGCCGGCCGGCAGCGCACCATCGACGCCGGCCGCGAACTGACGGATGCCTCGGCAGCCGTTGCCGACGCCGACATCGTCGTGCTCGCTGTGCCCGACCTGGCACTCGGCCCCGTCACCGCGGATCTCGTCCCCCAGCTGCGCGCCGGAGCGATCGTGCTGACACTTGACCCTGCCGCCGCCTACGCGGGACTCCTCACTACTCGAGAGGATGTCATCCAGGCAGTCGCCCACCCGTGCCACCCGTCGATCTTCCTGCAGCGCGAGACCCCGGAGCAGTGGGCCGACACATTCGGCGGCATCGCCGCCCCACAAGACGCCGTCGCCGCAGTGGAATCGGATGATCCGGCCAAGCGTGCCATCGTCGAAGCGACCGTACGCGCGATCTATGCGCCCGTCATCGATGTGCACTGGGTCACCATCAAGCAGCTCGCCCAGCTCGAGCCGACCCTCGTGGAAACCATCGCCTGCATGATCGGCGCACTCCTCAACGAGGCTCTACAGGAGACAGTGAACACCATGGGTGTGCCGGAGGCCGCAGCGCGCAGCATCCTCTATGGTCACACGCAGGTCGCCCTCGCAAACGGCCTGCGCGGCGACAACCCGTTCTCTGACGCGTGCCTCATCGCGATGGATTATGGTCGCGAGAGCATCATCAAGGACGACTGGAAGAAGATCTTCCGCGATGATGAACTCGACAAGAACCTCGCCCGCATGCTCCACCTCGACGAAATCACACGCTGACATGACACGCCTTCACGGGAAAACCGCACTGATCACCGGATCCGCCTCCGGGATCGGTCGCGCAGTCGCCAACCGTTTCGCCCGCGAAGGCGCACGCGTGATCATCGCCGATCGAAATGCGGATGCTGCGGCGGCAGTCGCCGCATCCATCGGTGAGGCTGCGCGTGCGGCAGTTATGGACATCTCGGATGAATCATCCGTCGCCGCAGCATTCGCGGATCTGGTCACTGCGGGCTGGAGCCCGGACGTCGTCGTCGCAAACGCTGGAGTGCAGCTCTTCGGCCAGGATGCCAAGATCGCCGACCTCGATCTCGATGTGTGGCGACGAACGATCGACATCAACCTCACGGGCACCTTCCTGACGGTGAAGCACTCCGTCCGGGCGATGCTGGCTGCGGGCGGCGGCTCGATCATCCTCACCGGGAGCCCCACCGGTCTCAACGGTGAAGGTGCCGACTTCACTGCGTACAGCGCTTCGAAGGCGGGCATCCACGGCCTCACACGCACCGTCGCCGCGGCATATGCCGCGGACGGCATTCGAGTGAACACAGTCGTTCCCGCCTACACCGAGACCGGGCTCGTCTCGACGATCTCCGAAGACCCGGAGTCTCGTGCCGCCATCGTCGGGCGTATCCCGCTTGGTCGTGCAGGAACGCCGACTGATGTCGAAGGCATCATGGTGTTTCTCGCCAGCGCCGACGGAGAGTTCGCGACCGGCGCGCTGTTCGCGGTGGACGGCGGGATGACTTCGCTGTGACCCACAGCGGGAGCGGCGCGCCGGTCTGGTGGTGCGAGACGGCGCCCACCTGGCGGGCCGGCGGGTGGACGATCGCGCTGCGTGGCGACGAGCTCGCAGACATCCGTAGCGGCGACGTTGTGATCCTCCGCGCAGTGCGCGCCGTCGTGCGCGATGCCGGGTGGAACACCGTACCGGTGAGTGTCATCGACGCCAACCTCGGTGCCGAGTCCCTTGTGCTCCAGCTGCGACACGAGGGCCTCGGCGCCGCAGTGACATCCAGGCTTACCGTTGATCTCCAGGGAGATGCCCTGCGCATCGACTGGGATGCGGAGAACCTGCGAGACTTCGACACCTGCCGCGTGGGGCTCGTCGTCCTGCATCCGCCATCAGACGCTGGGCGTGCCGTCACGGCAACGCATTCTGACGGCTCGCTTGAGCGCACCGCCCTGCCAGATGCGATCAGCCCGCATCAGCCGATCATGGACATCTGCGCGTTGCAGGTCGGGGACGGTGATGCTGCGACGATGCTCCGATTCGATGGCGATGTGTTCGAGATGGAAGATCAGCGCAACTGGTCGGATGCCTCGTTCAAGACCTACAGCCGGCCGCTTGCACTCCCCTACCCCTACGCGTTGCGTGCCGGGGAGCGCGTGCACCAGGTGATCACGCTCGACGCACCACTGTTGCCACCCGCTGCACAAAAGCGCCGTGCGGAGATCTCGCTCGTCGAGGGCGGCGCGTTCCCGCTGGTCGGTGTCGAGGCTTCGACTGCGCCGGATGGGCCGAACCCGCAGCCATCAAGCCCGGTCGGAGACTTCCGTATCGTCGAGTTGAACCTGACGACCCCGACGTGGCGCGCTGCCCTCGCCAGAGCCGCAGCCGACGGGCTCCACTTGGACGTACGTCTCGTCACCGATGCAGACCCGGCGCCTCTCGCTGAGGCCGCTCGCGCGCTCGCCGATCACCGGGTGATCGCCATCACAGCGTTCGACAGCATCCTGCATGTGAGCGAGTGCAGCGCCGTCGAGGGGCTTCGCACAGCACTCAGCGCAGCTGGACTGGCCATCCCGATCCGAGGCGGCGCGCGATCGCATTTCACCGAGCTCAACCGTGAACATCGCCGAATCCCCGACGACGTCGAGGGCATCACCATCACCACGACACCGCTGTTCCACTCCCTCGACACCGAACAGCTCGTCGAGGCGCTGGCGATGCAACGACTGATCGCGACGCAGACGGTCGAAATGGCGGCTGGTCTCCCTGTGCACATCGGGCCGGTGACGCTGCGTCCGCGCTTCAACAATGTGGCCACGACGCCACAGTCGGCACCGACGCTGACCGATCTGAGTCAGGGCTACGGCGCGCAATTCACCGGCGCCGACGACGAACGTCAGGATGCCCGGGAACTCGCCGCCTGGACGATCGCAAGCGCTGCGGCCCTCGCAGTTCCAGGCGTGGCAAGCCTCGCCTGGTTCGAGACCTGGGGTCCGCGTGGACTTCGAGATGCCTCGGGGATGCCCCGTCCTGTGGCGGATGCCATCACCAAGGTGGCTGCCCTGGCCGGACGGACGCTTCTCTGGGGCGGCAGTCCGGACGGACTGCTCTGGGCCATCGGCGCGCGCGGCGAGGATGGCGACATCATCCTGGTCGCGAACCTGGATCGAACCTCACGTCCACTGCGCCTCACCGGAGCGGATACCTCTCCGCTCGAGGTGAACGTCGGCGCAGGTGAGTGGCTCCGCCTCCACCGAGCCCACTCCAGCACTCGCCTCAGCCGACAGTGGACTGGCGCACCACGAGTTCCGGACGGAACCGCACGCGACGCTCGTAGTCACCATCCGGATCCTCGATCGATTTAAGCAGCAGCTCCACCGCCGTGTGCCCGATCGTCTCCGCGGGCTGGCGGATCGAGCTCAGCGGAACGACGGTGGCCGACGCGAAGTCGATGTCGTCGTAGCCAATCAGGGCGATGTCCTGCGGCACCCGGAGGGTGCTGAAGATCGTGAGCCCCTGGAGAAGACCGACCGCGAGCAGATCATTCGCGGCGAAGATCGCGTCGGGTCGCTGGTCGGGCTCGCGGCCGACAATGACCTCGCCGGCTGCGCGGCCGTTGAGAACCGTGAGCGCAGGCATCTCGATCACCTCCAGCGTTGCGTCGTCCACCGTCGCGACGGCACGCCGTGCGCCCTCGAGCCGATGAGCGACCTGGGCGATCGACGACGAACCTCCGACGAAGCACAGACGGCGACGGCCCTGTTCGAGGAGATGGGATGCTGCCAGGTATCCACCTTCGACGTCATCAACGGATACGGAGCAGAACTCGGATTCGCTGATCTCGTGGTCGACGAGAACCACGGGGATCCCAGCCTCTTGCAGACGTGCCAGCTTCTCGGCGGCGTGTGATGCGGGCGTGATGAGCACGCCTCGCACTCGCTGCTCACGGAAGAGTTCGAGGTAGGAATCTTCGCGTACGACATCGTCGTCGCTGTTGCCCAGCAATACAGAGAGCCGGTCTTCCTCAGCGCGCGACTCGGCTCCGCGTGCGACTGCGGCGAAGAATGGGTTGCTGGCATCGAGCACGACCATGCCGATGCTTCGACTGCGCCCGGCGCGCAGCTGCCGTGCGGCGTCGTTGCGCACGAAGCCGAGTTCACTGATGACGGCCAGCACACGCTCGACAGTCGCCGGCGACACCTTCTCCGGGTGATTCAGCACGTTCGACACGGTTCCCACCGACACTGAGGCGGCTGCCGCAACGTCTCGTACGCTGATTGCCAACTGCGGTCCCTTCCCTCTGCGATGACCGTGGGCCATCGGCATCCCTTCCGATCGGGATGGTTCATCCTTTCACCTCCGATTGCGAACTGGGTTCGGATGGTCATACAATGAAACGATTCATCCGCCATTCGAGAGCCATTCGAAGGAACCATGACACGATGACGCGCCACTGCTTCCAACTCCAGGTCCGCCCCGACCTCCTGGACGAGTATCTGGAACGCCATTCTCCGGTACGGCCGGAGATGCTCGCCGAGATCGAGGCCGCGGGCCGCCGCAACTACTCGCTCTTCCTGGGCGACGGCGGCACTCTCATCGGCTACTACGAGACCGACGATGACGCGGCCGCGCAGGCGTATCTCTCGGCATCCGATATCGCCACTCGCTGGGAATCCGAGATGGCGCGGTTCTTCATCGGACTCGAGGGTCGTCCCGACCAGACCGCCAGCGCCCTCACCGAAGTCTTCAACCTGGCGGAGCAGCTCTCCGCCGTCACCACATCCGCAGAAAGCGATCGATCATGAGCATCCTCACCCCTGACATCCTCGCCGAACTCGAAAAACAGTCGATCGAGCTGCCCAGCTGGGCATTCGGCAACTCGGGCACCCGGTTCAAGGTATATGGCACGCCCGGCACGCCGCGCGACCCGTTCGAGAAGATCGCGGATGCCGCACAGGTACACAAATACACCGCGCTCGCCCCCGTCGTGGCACTGCACATCCCGTGGGATATGAGCGACTTCGGCGACCTGCGCACGCACGCGGAAGAGCACGGCGTATCCCTCGGCACGGTCAACTCGAACACCTTCCAGGACGACGACTACAAGTTCGGTGCACTCACGCACGAGGATGCGGCGATCCGCCAGAAGGCGATCGACCATCACTTCGCCTGCATCGATGTCATGGATGCCACGGGCAGCCGTGACCTGAAGATCTGGCTCGGTGAGGGTTCGAACTACCCCGGCCAGGCCGACATGCGCGGACGCCAGGACCGCCTACAGGAGTCGCTGCAGCAGATCTACGCCCGCCTCGGCGACGACCAGCGCATGGTGCTGGAGTACAAATTCTTCGAGCCGGCTTTTTACCACATGGACGTTCCGGACTGGGGTACGTCGTACGCGCAGGTATCCGCCCTTGGCGACAAGGCGCTCGTGTGCCTGGACACTGGCCACCACGCCCCCGGCACCAACATCGAGTTCATCGTCATGCAACTGCTGCGCCTCGGCAAGCTCGGCTCGTTCGACTTCAACTCGCGCTTCTACGCCGACGATGACCTCATCGTGGGCGCAGCCGACCCGTTCCAGCTGTTCCGGATCCTCTTCGAGGTCGTCCGCGGCGGCGGTCTGAACAACCCCGATGTGGCTTTCATGCTCGACCAGTGCCACAACGTCGAGGACAAGATCCCCGGCCAGATCCGCTCAGTGCTCAACGTGCAGGAGATGACGGCGCGCGCGCTGCTCGTCGACCGTGCGGCGCTGGCCGTCGCGCAGAAGAGCGGCGACGTACTGGCTGCGAACGCCGTCTTCATGGACGCGTTCTACAAGGATGTGCGCCCGGCGCTGGCCGAGTGGCGCGAGTCCCGCGGCCTCGCCGGCGACCCGACGGCGGCGTACGCGGCATCCGGTTACCAGGAGAAGATCGCCGCCGATCGCGTCGGCGGCACCCAGGCCGGTTGGGGCGCGTAAGCGCTCAGCCCTGCGTGCCCGCCAGGTTCGCGCGACGCTCGCGGAAGTCGGGCCGGTCGAAATAGTCAGCGGTGGTCGCCGCATCCAATGCGGCGACCCCACCGGCCAGTCGAGCCCCCAAACGGACCCGCGCGCTCTTGACCGCCATCAAGGAGATCGCCTCGGCGCCTGCCGCTGAATCAGACAGCGCGACGATCCCGTGATTGCCCAGCAGCACGAGCGACGGAGTCTCGCCATGCTGCTGCACATACTCCTCGAGGTGCGCGAGGAAGACGCGGCCCAGCTTCAACCCGGGCTCTGCATAGGGGACGAACAGGCTACGACCGAGGATCATGTATTCCTCGGAGTAGACCGGTTCAGCAAAGGCCAGCTCCGCCTCCGCACTCGCGAGCAGTGCGACGACATCGGTCGGATGCGTGTGCGCCACATAGCGCACCGGAGCGAAGGCTCGCACGGCGGCATGCACGAGCGACTCGATCGAGGCGCGCACCGTCCGACCATCCTCCGACTTCGCACTCAGCGCAGCAGTCAGGTCATCCTGGGTCGCGGCCGGATCCCGCAGGATCGCCAGTAGCGGCTCGACGTCGACGACGACGAAGTTGTCTGCGGTCGCCTCTTCCATCGATGAACCGGATGCTTTGACGGCAAAGGTGCCCTCTGCGAAAAGCTCGCTCGTGTTGCCCTCGGCAAGGATGACCAGGTCGCGTTCGGGCCGACCGAGCCTACGAGTCAGGCCCACCAGCTCCGCGCTGACGAGTTCGGGTTGGATGCGTGCGGTCATGAACGGTCCCTCTCTGGGAATGTGCGAATCATCGCGGGATGTACGAAATAGGGGTATGGGTTCGCTCGACGAGTGAGCGGAGGTCTTCCAGCGTTCCCTCGATGCGCTCCATAGTGCGCGCCTGCACCAGGATGCTGCCGAGCGCGGTCGCTTCGACGGGACCCGCGAATACGGGAAGGCCTGATCGGTCAGCGATCTGCTGGCAGAGCAGTTCGTTCTGCGAGCCGCCGCCCACGATGTTGATCTGCGTCAGGGTGACTTCGGCCAGACGCGCAGCCTGAAGTGCGGCGTCGGCGAACGCCTGGGCGAGAGACTCGATGATGCAGCGCACCGTCTCCGCGCGGTCCCGAGGAGCTGCGAGACCGCGCTCGGAGCACCAGGTAGCGATGCGCGCCGGCATATCGCCCGGCGTACTGAATCGTTGATCGTCCACGTCGACGATGGGGACGTCACGGGTGACGGCGGACGCGGCGGCCAGCAGATCTCTCAACTCGATGCGTTCGCCGGCAGTTCCCCACTGACGTACGCTTTCGCTCAGCATCCACAGCCCCATGGCGTTGCGCATCAGCAAATACCTGCCGTCGACACCGGACTCGTTTGTGAACCCGGCTGTCCGCGCATCTTCGGTCAGCACGGGGCGAGGCTGCTCGAGTCCGACCAGCCCCCAGGTTCCACAGGAGATGAAGGCGGCGCCGTCGCGCGGCATCGGGGCTGCGACCACCGCGGAGGCGGTGTCGTGCGACCCCACAGCGATGACCTCAATCGGCCGCCGCGCATCAATAAAGCCGGCGACGTCTGGCCGCAGCGGCCCGAGCCGGGTCCCTGGCACGATCACCTCGGGGAGGATGCGCGCCGAGACCCCGGATGCCGCGACCAGGTCGGGATTCCATACGCCGGTGACCGCATCCAGCAGTCCCGTCGTCGAGGCCATCGTGCGTTCGGCGATCCGCGCGCCACTCAGCCAGTGCGTGAAAAGATCCGGCATCAGCAGTGCCGTATCCGCACATTCCAAGACCGCTTCGTCCGCATCGGCCGCGAACTGATAGATCGTGTTGATAGGCAGGATCTGAATGCCGGCACGGCGGTACTGCTCAGCTGGTGACATCCGCTCATGCACGCGGTCAATCACCGCGTCGGTGCGTCCATCTCGATAGTGCACCGGATTGCCCAGCAGCCGACCTCCGCGGAAGAGGCCGTAGTCCACGCCCCACGTGTCGGTCGCAACGGACATGAGATCGGGTACTTCGCGCACCGCGGCGGCGACCCCATCCAGCGCACCCTGCCAGAGCGAGAGCACGTCCCAGTGCAGCCGGCCACCGGCCTGCACGGGGACGTTTCCGAACCGCGCGAATTGCCGCATGCGCAATGTGTTCGCACCGACTTCACCCACGATTACCCGTCCGCTCGTCGCTCCGAAGTCGAGAGCGGCGACGCGTGCGACTGCAGGTGTGGTCACGCAGATTCCTGTGCCAGCCAGCCGATCAGCTTCTGCCACATCGGTGCGAAGCCATCCCAGGCAAGAAACTCCGGCGGCAGCCAGTGCGGTCCCATGTCGCTGCCGAACGCCGCGGTGCGACCCGCACCCTCGGAGCCCACGACCAGCAGTGGGTGCTCCCCCACCTGCACCAGCACGTCGGCGCCTTCTCGTGCCGTGAAGCGCTGGTAACCGAGAATCGCCGGCCACTCTGGGGCAAGGTCAGCGGTGATCGCGTGGTCTGCCACAATCCTGGGGATTGAACCCTGCGGAGTCTCTTCGCGATCGTCGCCGCTCTCCATCAGCACCGGCAGGACCGATGCGAGCGGCGTGTTGCGATAGTTCGCCTTACCCTCGATGCCTTGGAAGGTCAGATAGCCCCCGACCATCAGGAGCGATCCGCCCTGACGAGTCCATTCGGCGAGCACCTCCAGTCGGTTCGGCGCTCGCTCGCCACGGCTGAATACCCGGTCCGGGAGCAGCAGTGTGTTCGAGCCGATATCACTGAGGACGACGACATCGTACTCAGCGAGCTCTTCCAGCGTGTAGGGAAATTTCTCCGCAGCAACGTGGTTGGGCTGGAAGACTACCGTGTGGCCGGCCTGCTCAACGGCGCTGATGAAGTCAGCTGCGCCCTCCCCATATGTGGAGGTGGTGAAGGTGTCGAAACCCTTCGTGTGGATGGCCGTGACTGACCAGGACTCGCCTGCCAGCAGAATTTTCGCCACAGTTACTCCCTATCTCTCAGAATGCCAAGCCGCGCGGCTCTGCACCGAGCACGGCCTCACGAGGTTCGACCACCTGGAAACCGTTGTCACGGTACGCGGCGTAATCGAAGTTCTCGCACTCGTCGAAGCCGATCTGGTGATACTCGGCGAAGCCGTCCCAGTCCTCATATCCGTCTCCGAAGGAACTCTCCAGGAACGCATCCGCCATCGCCTTGCCCAGTCGAGGGGCGATATAAAACGCACCCATCGCCATGACATTGCAGGAGTTAGCAGTCGAGGCACGACGCGCTGCGGGCACGCTCTCGCATACTGCGGCGTGCACGTGAGGGACCTTACTGGCCGCGACGTGGATGCCCATACCCGACCCGCAGAACGCGAGCGCCTTCTCATACTCCCGCTCGGCGATCTGGGCACCGAGCATGAACCCGACTCGGTGATACATCGGAGCATCCTCAGGGTTCGGCGTCAGATCCTCGACGACCCAGCCGCGTTCCTGCAGGTGCTTCTTCACCGCTTCCTTCAGCGGGAAACCGGCGAAGTCAGCGCCTACGACGACGTGACGATCCTTGGTCAGCTTCATGATGCATTTCCTTTCCATCGGAATAGTCGTGTGAGATTGCCGCGCTTATCCCACTGGTTCACAACGATGACCAGGAGCAGCACACCGCCCCAAATAAGTGGCCGGTAGAAGTTGCTGATGTGCGGGAACGTGTTCAGGAAGCTCGACAGCACCTGCAGCACGATCACAGCCAGCACGACCCCGGAGAGCCGTCCAGATCCACCGTTCGGATTCACTCCGCCCAGCACGACGATCAGGATCGCGAGCAGGGTGTAAGTCGAGCCATAGTCGGCCTTGGCAGAGTTGTAGTTTGCGAGCATGACCAGTCCCGCGAGCGATGCGAACGTGCCGGACACCATGTAGGTGCGGATGATCAGGCTGGTCGTCTTGAGACCACTGAATTTCGCGGCGGTCTCGTTCGAACCGAGCATGTAGAGCTTCGTCCCGAACGCCGTCTTATACATCAGCAGTCCGATCACCACTGTCGCGATGATGAAGATGATCAGCGGCATCGGAATGACGCCGAACAGCCTGCTGGCCATGACTTCGCCATACTGCGAGGGAAGGCCGCTGGTGGGCTTTCCTCCGCTGACGACTATCGCGATTCCGGTGAACAGTTCGAACGTCCCGAGCGTGACGAGGATCGCAGGAATTCGCACTTTCGCCACCAGGAAGCCGTTCAGGGCTCCGGCGAGCGCCCCGACGACGAGCGAGAAGACGATCGCCGCTACGAGGGCCAGGTAGCCGCTGCCGCTGTCAGATCCGGTCGGCGCGATTTGCAGCATGAGCAACGCGCTGCCGATCGCTGTCATATTGGCGATGCCGACGACAGAGAGGTCGATGCCGCCGATCACCATGGTGAGCATTACGCCGAGCGCCATGAGACCGAACTCGGGAAACTGGATCGCCATCGACTGCCACGTGGGGAGGCCGAAGAAGCTCTTCGGCTTCATGATGGCGAACATGACGAACAGCAGCAGCAGGATCGCTGCCAGACGTGTCACGTGCTGGTCCTGGAAAAGGCGAAGCCGAGGACGCGCCGTTGTTGATGTTGCAAACATTGTGCAGCCCCTTTCTCAGATCAGCGCAGTGGATCGTCTGCGGGCACGGCGGGTGAGTTGTACGGCGGAGATTCCCGTGCCTACGAGGATCAGAACACCGAGCGCGAAGCCCTGCCAGAAGGTCGGAATCCCGACCAGGATCATGCTGTTCTGCACGATCACGATGAGCAGCGTTCCCAGCATCGCTCCGGTGAGGGTTCCTGTGCCTCCCGTGATCGCGGTGCCGCCGAGGACGACAGCTGCGATCACCATCAACTCCATCCCGAGAAGGTTGGTGGGGTGCATCTGGTCCATCATGCTGGTGCGCACCAGACCCGCGATGCTCGCGATGACGCCCACGATGACGTACAGCCAGAACTTGATTCGTCGGACGTTAAAGCCTGCTCTGGATGCTGCGCTCTCATCACCGCCGATCGCATAGATACCGCGACCGAAGGTCGTATAGCGCAGCAGCATGAAGGCTGCGGCCACGACCACGACCAGCAGGATGAACGCCACCGGCATATTGGAGGTGAGACCGGACTTCGGGTTCTGTGCGACGAACAGCGTCGCCTCCCCGAACTCACTCATCGCCGGCGGGATATTGGGAATCTGAACCGACCCGAGAACGCCCTGCATGATGCCGGAGAACACGCTCGCGGTACCTAATGTGATGATCAGCACGGGGACGGCGAATCGCGAGGCGAACAGACCGTTGAATGCTCCGAGCACCGCGCCGATCGTGATGGCGAGCAGGAAGGGCAGCCAGAGGCCACCGCCCCATTCGGCGTCCACCAGGATCCGTGTCGTGGCGTAGACCGCCAATGAGGCGAGGGCAGGGAATGAGACGTCGATGCCACCGGATACCAGCACCATGAAGGCACCGACTGCGAAGATTCCAGGGACGACCATTGCGTTGGCAAGGTCGACGAGGTTGTTGGCAGTGAAGAATTGTCCGCTTCGGGCTTCGATCACCAGCGCGAGCGCTGCGATGACGAGGAAGAGATAGAACTCGTTGGCTCGTACTATTTTGTGTAGATAGGTGCGCATCTCAGCCTTCCTCCTGTCGAGGGCTCACATCTTCGGACATCAGTGCGGCCAGATCGGCCTCACTGGTCTGGGCGGGGTCGAGCTCGCTGACGATGCGACCGGAGTTCATCACCAAAATGCGATTGCAGTTCTGAAGGACCTCCGGGATGTCGTCGGAGATGATGATCACCGCGAGTCCCTCTGCGGCGAGGTCACGCAGCACCCGATGGATATCGTGCTTGGAGCCGATGTCCACGCCGACAGTCGGACCGTTCAAGATGAGTACGCGCGGATTGGTCGCCAGCCACTTCGCCAGCACGATGCGCTGCTGGTTGCCACCGGAAAGCGTGCTGACCGCGTTTTCGACGTTGGGCGTCGCGATGCGAAGTTCGTCAACCCAGCGCTGCGCTTCGATATCTGCTTTGCGCTGGTCGAGCACACCAGCGGAGACGAACGAATCGATCTCAGAGATGACGATGTTGGAGCCGATCGAACGCTCCAAGAACAACCCTTCGGTGAGGCGGTCCTCTGGAACATACCCGATGCCGCGCGCGATCGCGCTGCGCACGCTGTCCAGTACAACGGGCTTTCCCTCAATTCTGAGTTCGCCAGAGTCGACCTTGAGCGCACCGAACAGCGCCAGCGCGAGTTCAGTGCGGCCCGAGCCGAGAATGCCGGTGATGCCGAGAATCTCGCCAGGGCGCAGTGACAGGTCAACGTCTGCGAAGGCGCCATCCGCAGAAAGCTTGAATGTTTCAAGGATCGGCTGGACTGCGTCGAGTTCGGGCTCGAAACGGCTACCCTCGAATTCGCGTCCGGTCATGTAGTACGAGAACTTCTTGTGATCGAGGTCTTCCGGCAGACAGGTGATGACGTGCTTGCCGTTGCGGATGATGGTGAATTTCTCACTGATCTCGAAGACCTCTTCGAGCTTGTGACTGACGAAGAGCGTGGCGATGCCGCGGGCTTTGAGATCAAGGATGATTTTGAACAACGCCGTGACCTCGCGCTTGGTGAGTGCCGTGGTCGGCTCATCCATGATGATCAGCTTCGCGTCGCTCATCAGCGCTCGTGCGATCGCGACAAGCTGCTTCTGCGCGACCGAGAGGGTCCCAACCTTTTCATCCAGATCGATGTCCACGTTGATCTTCGCGATAGCTGCGGCTGCGACCTTGCGCATCCGGCGCCAGTTCACGAAGGTGCGTCCCTCGGCCAACTCCGTTGTCAGAGCGAGGTTCTCCATGACCGAAAGGTTGGGAAACACCGCGAAGTCCTGATAGATGACCTGCACGCCGTGGGAGATCGCGTCCATCGGGTTCAGTTGGGTGAACACGTCACCGCCGAGTTCCACCGTCCCGGCATCCGGCGAATGCACGCCCGAGATCACCTTGATGAGTGTCGACTTGCCGCTGCCATTTTCTCCCGCCAGGCAGTGGATCTCTCCCGGGGCGATCTCCAGAGAGATGTCGTCCAGGGCCTGCACTCCGGCGAAGGCCTTGCTCACGCCGCGTACTTCGATGACGTTGTTCACCATCGGCGCGTCCTTTCGTGCTAATTCTTGCTGCGAACCCGCAGGGGTGGAATCGGGGCAGGGCGTCATGCCCTGCCCCGATACGGTGACTGCTGAGGCTCAGAAGCCGAAGCTGTCGACGTTGTCCTTGTTGATAACGACCCAGCCGTTACCTTCGAGAACCTTGTCGCTGCCCTCGGCGAACTGCATGTCCTCGTAGCCCTTGACGCCGAGATCGATGCCGTCGACGATGTCTTCTCCGTCGAGGATCTTCGTTGCCAGGGAAGCAAGCGCGTAGCCGGCATCTGCCGGGTCCCACAGCGTGAGGCTGTTAACCAGGCCCGACTCGAGGATCTCCTTGTTGGCGGCGGGCATGCCGGTTCCGGTGACGAACACCTTTCCGGTTAGTCCGAGCTCTTCGATCGCACGGGCGACGCCGGGAGCATCGAAGGACGAAGTGCCGACGATTCCCTTGATCTCCGGGTACTTCTTCAGCAGTTCCTTGGCCGCCTGGTAGGCAACCTCTCCATCGTCCTGCGATTCGACGCGAGGTTCAGCTTCGAGCAGCGTCATGTCCGGGTACTCGGCCTCAGCCTGCGCCACGGCACCATCCGCCCACTCGTTGTGAGAGGCGTTCGTGACGTGGCCCACCATGGTGGTGTAAACGCCCTCTTCGCCCATGGCCTCGGCGAGGTTGTCCATGATGAAGCCGCCGTACGCACTGTTGTTGAACGCCTCGATGTCGTACATCGTGTTCTCCTGGCTGGCACCCTCATGCGTGACGACCACGATGCCGGCATCCATCGCCTGCTTCAACACTGTCTCCAGCGCACCGGGATCGACCGGAACGACGCCGATTGCGTCGACGCCCTGAGCGATGAGGTCCTGGATGACCTGAGCCTGCATGGTGGCATCGGTCTCCGCGGGACCCTTCTGATAGACCTCGAGGCCGGTGTCGGCAGCGTACTTCTTCACGCCCTCCTCCATGCGGACGAACCACGGGTTCGTCGAGTCCTTGGGCACGATGGCAATCGTGTAGTCGCCATCGCCTGCTCCTTCAGATCCTTCGGATCCGCCGGAGCTGCTTGTGCCACCGGGTGTACAGGCGGCAAGGCTCAGGGTCAGAATTGCGGCGAGGCCGAAAGCTGCGCCGGCAAAGCGTCGTTGCTTCATGATGTTCTCCTTGGTGTCACTGCGGGCGAGTCAACGCAGCGCCGAAAAGGGCATGTATCGCTGCGTCGTTGCGTGATATAACGATTTGAAGCGCTTCAAATTCTGAAGCGCTTCAAAGTTACCTCGGGATCGCTCGTCATGCAAGGCTTCGACGCTCGAACGCCTCTTGACGCTCTAAAGTGAGCGAGCAGGAACAGCCCACGCTGGAAGGAACTGACGATGCACGACATCGAGGCTTCGCGTGCTCCGGTGCGCCTTCGCGACGTGGCTCGCCTCGCCGACGTCTCCACTGGGACCGTGTCGAACACGATCAATCACCCGGAGCGTGTGCACCCTCGCACACGCGTCGTCGTTCAAGACGCGATCAAGCAGCTGGGATTCGTCCCTAATCAGCAAGCTCGCATCCTCACCGGTGCATCCAGCAATGTCATCGGGCTCGTTGTCCTCGATGTCGAGAGCCCGTTCTACATGGAAGCCGCGCACGCCATCGAGCGCGCGGTTCGGGAATCCCAACATGTCGTGATGCTCTGCAACTCCGAGGGAGAACTCGACCGCGAGTCTGAACTCCTGCGAATGCTGGCAGCACAGCGTGTCCGCGGTGTTCTGCTCGCGCCAGCCACTCCGGACGAGAACGCGGATCGCTACTTGAAAACCCCATCAGATCTTCCCGTCGTCTTGCTGGATTTCGAGGGTGGTGACGCACTGTGCTCGGTATCCGTGGACAACGTCGCCGGAGGACGACTCGCAGTGCAGCACCTACTGGATCTCGGTCACAAGCGCATCGCATTCATCGGAGGCGCCCCCAACCTCCGTCAGTTCACGCAACGCGCGCTCGGCGCAAGAGCAGCCATGCGCGACGCGGGGCTCGATCCGAACGAGTATCTGATCGAGGTGAGTGTATCCGGCCTCGGCATTCGTGACGGGCAGAGCGCCGTCGACCTGCTTCTAGAGAACGGAATGCCCGAAGCGATCTTCTGTGGCAACGACATGCTCGCCTTTGGTGCCTACCGCGGGCTCGTCGACGCGGGCTACCGAGTGCCGGACGACATCGCCCTGGTCGGGTACGACGACATCGACTTCGCGAAGGACTGGGTTGTCCCGCTCACGTCGATCCGGCAGCCAATCGATGAACTCGGTCACCTCGCCGCGCAGCTGCTTATCGAGCATTCCGCGAACGACGAACACCACGTGCATCGTCAGGTCATCCTGCCGCCCGAGCTCGTCGTCCGCCGCTCCACCGATCGCCGCGCTGGAGCCGCCTCCACGAAACACGACTGATCAAGCTAACCTGTGAAAAGTCACATCATCGAACAATAAGTTCTGGAAGGCTACGTCAATGGCCACGAGCAGCACGGTCCGCGCTGAGGAGCGACGCAGTGCCATTCTCGCCATTGTGAACCGCGAGGGCGCAGCGCAACTAGAAAAGCTGGCCGTCGACCTCGGCGTCTCGCCCATGACGGTACGCCGAGACCTCGACGATCTCGAAGCCGAGGGACTGCTGCGCCGCGTACGCGGCGGCGCCATTGCCATCAGTGGCCCACGCCTCTTCGGCGAGCGTCGCGCAGTACGCGCCAGGGCGAAACAGGTCATCGCCGCCAAGGCAAAAACCCTACTGCCGACAATGGGCGCAATCGCCCTCGATGCCTCCAGCACGGTCGCTGCCCTCGCTCCTGCGCTGAACTCGCACGCGGGGCTTACTGTCGCCACCAACTCATACGAGAACTTCACCGCCATCCGGTCCGCTCAGAACATCACGGCTGTGCTCATCGGCGGCGAACAGGAGCCGTCAACAGGCAGTTTCGTCGGCAAGCTGGCTTGTGATGCCGCCGAGTCAATGCTGTACCAGTGCTTCTTCACCTCGGCATCCGCAGTCGATGCCGACCATGGCAGCTCGGAGGTCTCGCTCGCCGAAAGCCAAGTGAAGCACGCGTTCGCACGGCGCAGTCGCCAGCTCGTGCTGTGCGTCGACAGCTCAAAGCTCGACGCCACCGCCATCGCCACCACATTCGATCTCACCGAGGTACACCTGCTGATCACCGAACTCGATCCGGCCGACCCTCGACTCGACGCATACCGCAAGCACACCCAGCTGCTCTGATTCACTTGCGATTCTCGTTCGTTATTGTCATAGTTAACACGAAATAACATTCACCCGATCGGGAGACTCCATGACCAACCCCACCGCAGCCGCTCTCATCGCACGCAGCAACCGCCTCGGCGCAGACGCCAAGAACACGAACTACGCCGGCGGCAACACCTCTGCCAAGGGCACCGAGACCGACCCCGTGACGGGCGAACCGGTTGAGCTGCTGTGGGTCAAGGGCTCCGGCGGAGATCTCGGCACGTTGAAGGAACAGGGTCTCGCGGTGCTGCGTCTCGACCGCTTCCGCGCGCTCGTGAACGTCTACCCGGGCATCGATCGTGAAGATGAGATGGTCGCCGCGTTCGACTACTGCCTGCACGGCAAGGGCGGCGCTGCCCCCTCGATCGACACCGCGATGCACGGCCTGGTGGATGCTGCGCACGTCGACCACCTGCACCCCGACTCCGGCATCGCGATCGCGACAGCCGCGGATGGTGAGGCGCTGACCCCGACCATCTTCGGTGAGAAGGTCGTCTGGGTGCCGTGGCGCCGTCCCGGTTTCCAGCTCGGTCTCGACATCTCCGCCATCAAGAAGCAGAACCCGGACGCGATCGGCTGCATCCTCGGCGGACACGGCATCACCGCGTGGGGCGACACCTCAGAAGAGGCAGAGGCGAACTCGCTGTGGATCATCGACACCGCCGAGGCCTACATCGCCGCGAATGGAAAGGCACAGCCCTTCGGCGGCGTGCGCGCCGGTTTCGAAGCACTCGCCCCAGCCGAGCGCCGTGAGCGCGCGGCCGCCCTCGCCGGCACGATCCGCGGCATCGCGTCCACCGACAAGCCGATGGTCGGGCACTTCACCGACGCTGACGTGGTGCTCGACTTTCTGGCATCCGAGAACGCGCCCGCGCTGGCCGCGCTGGGCACCAGCTGCCCCGACCATTTCCTGCGCACCAAGGTGAAGCCGCTCATCCTCGATCTGCTGGCCACGGCATCCGTCGAAGACCAGCTCGCTCGCCTGCACGAGCTGCACACCGAGTATCGTGCGGACTACCAGGCGTACTACGACGCGCACGCGACCGCCGAGTCGCCCGCGATCCGCGGCGCTGATCCGCTCATCGTGCTGGTCCCCGGTGTCGGCATGTTCTCCTACGGCGCGAACAAGCAGACGGCCCGCGTCGCCGGTGAGTTCTACGTCAACGCGATCAACGTCATGCGCGGCGCCGAGTCGCTCTCCACCTACTCTCCCATCTCGGATGCCGAGAAGTTCAACATCGAGTACTGGGCGCTGGAGGAGGCCAAACTGCAGCGGATGCCGAAGCCGAAGTCCCACCAGGGCCGCATCGCGTTCGTGACCGGCGCCGCATCCGGCATCGGAAAGGCCATCGCCACCCGGCTCGCAGCGGAGGGCGCGTGCGTCGTCGTCGCTGATCTCGATCTGGAGAAGGCGCAGGCTGCGGCCGCCAAGCTCGGAAACACGGATGTCGCGATCGGCGTGGCCGCAAACGTCGCAGATGGCGATGCAGTGCAGGCTGCGATCAACGACGCTGTCCTCGCCTTCGGTGGCGTGGACCTCGTCGTAAACAACGCCGGCCTTTCGCTCTCGAAGCCGCTGCTGGAGACCACCGAGAAGGACTGGGACCTGCAGCACGACGTCATGGCGAAGGGTTCGTTCCTGGTCTCGAAGGCTGCGGCGCGCGTGCTCATCGACCAGAAGCTCGGCGGCGACATCATCTACATCTCGTCGAAGAACTCCGTCTTCGCCGGCCCGAATAACATCGCGTACTCGGCGACGAAGGCCGACCAAGCGCACCAGGTGCGCTTGCTGGCCGTCGAACTCGGCGAGCACGGCATCCGCGTCAACGGGATCAACCCCGACGGCGTTGTCCGCGGCTCCGGTATCTTCGCCTCGGGTTGGGGCGCGAACCGCGCTGCGACCTACGGCGTCGCTGAAGAGGACCTCGGCCAGTATTACGCGAACCGCACGATCCTCAAGCGTGAGGTCGTTCCGGAGAACGTCGCGGACGCAGTGTTCGTGTTGACTGGCCCAGAGCTGTCCCGCACGACGGGCCTGCACATCCCGGTCGACTCCGGCGTCGCGGCGGCGTTCCTGCGATGACAGAAGGTATCCGAGCCGTCGCGGCCGTCGACCTCGGGGCGACCAGCGGCCGAGTGATGATCGGGCGCGTCGGCGCGGATTCGCTGGAACTCGAGCTCGTCTCGCGGTTCCCGAACGGGCCGGTCGAGGGACCGGATGGCCTGCACTGGGACTTCGACGCTCTCTACGAACACATCCTTGATGGGCTCACCGAAGCGGTGCGCAGGGAACCGGCGATCGAGAGCATCGGCATCGATTCGTGGGCCGTCGACTACGGTCTGCTGCGCGACGGCGAGCTGCTCGCGCAGCCGTTCCACTACCGTGATGAGCGCACCGAGCGCGGTGTCGCCGAAGTGCACGAGATCACCCCGTTTGCCGAGCTGTACGCCCGCAACGGCCTGCAGTTCCTGCCGTTCAACACGCTGTACCAGTACCGTGTCGATGCGCGGCTCACGGATGCCGACACCGCTCTGCTCATCCCAGATCTCATCGCATACCTCCTCACCGAAGCCCGTGTCGCCGAGCGCACGAATGCCTCCACGACCGGGCTCCTCGGTGTTCGCAGCGGCGAATGGGACACCGAGCTGGCTGAGCGTCTGGGCATTCCCGCCGCGGTCCTCCCCGATCTCGTCGACCCCGGCACAGTGATCGGCGTGCTGCGTCCCGAAATCGCCGAGCGCATCGGCCGTGAACTCCCGGTAATCGCAGTCGGCTCACACGACACCGCATCCGCTGTCGTCGCCGTTCCGCTCTCGTCGCCGAACGCGGCGTACATCTCCTGCGGAACGTGGGGCCTGGTGGGTGTGGAACTTCACGAGCCGGTACTGACGGATGCCGCACGCGAGGCCAACTTCACCCACGAGCTCGGCGTCGACAGCCGCTACCGCTTCCTGCACAACGTCACTGGGCTGTGGCTTTTGAGCGAGACCGTGCGTGCGTGGGAGGCCGAGGACGCCGCGGCGATCGATCTGCCGGACCTCCTGGCTGCGGCATCCGCTGTGACCGGGGACATCCCGTTGTTCGACGCGAATGATCCCTCGCTCAGCGCCCCGGGTGACATGCCCGCGCGGATCGCTGCTGTGCTGCGGGGCCAAGGAGCACCCGTCCCCGAGGAGCGCGCGGCGTTCGCGCGCACGATCGTGGAATCGATCGCCGCGGCATTCGCGGATGCCGTGCAGATGGCCGCCGAGCTTTCAGGGCGCGAGGTCGACAGCATCCACCTCGTCGGCGGTGGCTCACTCAATCGACTCCTCTGTCAGGCCACTGCCGATCGTTCGGGAATTCCTGTGCTGGCAGGTCCCGTCGAGGCGACCGCCCTGGGCAACGTGCTCGTCCAGGCCCGTGCTCTCGGAGCCGCACCGGCATCGCTCGAGGACCTGCGCTCGCTTGTCGCCCGCACCCACCCTCCACTCCGCTTCGACCCGCGCTAGAAGTCAGACCCGCGCTAGAAGTCGGATCTGCGCCGCGATCGATCAGAGTGTGACTGTCACCGCCCCGTCGAGACTCACGACGGAAGACCCGAGGTGCAGGGTGTAATCACCCGGTTCGTACTGCCACCCGTCCGACCAATAAGCAAGCTCACGACGAGACACATCGATCGCGACATCCACGCTCTCTCCGGCGTCGGCTCGCACCACCGCGAATCCTACGAGCCATCGCACTGGCCGATCCACCGCCGAGTCCGAGCGCTCGGCATATACCTGCACGACGTGCTTGCCGGCTCGGGTACCGGTGTTCGCTAGCCGTGCGCGCACGGTCACGGTCTCGCCCACGAACCCGTCTGAACAGACACCGTCGATCGTCCAGGTGGTATAGCCAAGTCCGTGACCGAAAACGAATGCGGGAGATGTGCCCTGCCGCAACCAGGCACGGTACCCAATGTGGATGCCTTCGTCATAGCGGATGACACCGTCGAGGGGTGTGACATCGATGACAGGCACGTCCTGCTGAGTGACCGGCCATGTCGTCGGCAGTCGACCGCCAGGCTCGCGTGCGCCGGTGAGAACATCGGCGATCGCGTTTCCGTATTCCTGCCCACCGAAATAGGTAGCTGCGATCGCGGCCGCGTCCTCGCGCCACGGCAATAGCACTGGCGAACCCGAGTTCACCAGCACGACCGTATTCGGGTTTGCAGCGATCACCGCGGCGACAAGGGCGTCCTGGTGTCCTGGCAAGACGAGGTCGTCGCGATCGTGGCCTTCTGATTCGACCCGCGAGTTCGTGCCGACCACCACCACAGCGACGTCTGCAGCTGCGGCCGCAGCCGCAGCCTCCTCGATCAGCTGCCTCGCATCAGTCTGCGCTGGCTCTGTGCCGATCTTCACCCCCATCGCATTGTGCAACGCGCCGTCACGTCGCAGAGGCGTCAGCCGCGCACGGATCTGCACCGGTATTCCGGCCTGTACATGCACGGGCGCCGATACAGACGGTGGCGAAAGAAGGGCTGCACCCAAATCAGCACCCGTCATAGAAGACTCCGCGTCAACGAGTACTTCACCATCGATCTCGATCCGACCGTGTCCCACGAAGGCGAAGCCCAGGCGAAGAACGCCCGTCTCAGATGGCGTGTAGTCAGTGCTGAACACGAACGTTGTCATATCGCTGATGGGCGCGTCGCCACCAAAGTAGACCAACGCGCTGGCGAATCGATCCTCGGTATACAGGACGGAGCCGTCCGCACCCAAAAACTCAACCCGTGCTCCGCGCTCCCCTGTCGCAGGATTGCGCATGGCATCCGGAGCCAGCGCCATCAGCCCCTCCTGCACGATCGCGCCGAGCGAGTACGTCACTTCCGAATTGGGGAAGGCCGCGGTGATTCCTTCCAGCGGCGAGATGACCCGTTCTGGTACGACGGTGGCGCTACCGCCGCCCTGGGTGCGCGCGTGACGCGCGTTGTGCCCGATGACTGCGATGCGGGTGGGCGCAGCCAACGGAAGAATGCCATTATTGGCCAGCAACACCGTACCTTCGACGGCCGCTTCCCTCGCGAAGGCGACACCATCTTCGACATGGATGGGCACGGCAGAGACCGGTTCGAATCCTTCCAGCGCACCCACTCGTGCGGCGAGCAGCAAAATCCGCTGCACCTTCCGGTCGATCGCAGCGGTATCCACATCTCCACGCTGGACTGCAGCCAGCAGCGCATCACCCCAGGGGCCGACCGGCCCAGGCATCACGAGATCCTGCGAGTACTTCGCGCTCTCAACGCTGCGCACGGCCGTCCAGTCGCTGATCACAACCCCGTCAAAGCCCCATTCATCGTTCAATGGTGTCTCGAGCAGTTCGTTCTCCGTGGCGGTGGCTCCGTTGATCGAGTTGTACGCACTCATCACCAGCCACGCCCGCGCCTGCGTGATCGTGTTCTCGAACGCACGGAGATACAGCTCACGCAGGCTTCGCTCGCTGACCTGCACATCGACGGTGAACCTCTCCGTCTCGGAGTCGTTGGCGATGTAATGCTTGGGGGTAGCACCTACGCCGTTCTCCTGAACGCCCTGCACATAGGCGGCAGCGAGCCGCGCCGTCAGAATCGGGTCCTCGCTGAACGCCTCGAAGTGCCTCCCCCCGAGCGGCGACCGGTGCAGGTTAATCGTCGGGCCGAGAACGACATCGACGCCCTTACGCCGCGCCTCGACAGCGGATGCTGCCCCGTAGCGCCGTGCGATCGCCGAATCCCACGAGGAAGAAAGGGCGCTGGCGGAGGGCAGGTTCAGCGACGGGGATCGTTCGTCCCAGGATTCCCCGCGAACTCCGCTCGGCCCATCGGACACCAGCATCCGCCGCAAGCCGATCCGCTCGATGGGCCAGGTCGTCCAGAAGTCACGGCCCGTGAGTAGTTGCACCTTCTCCTCAAGAGAGAGCTCATCGACGAGGTTCTGCAGACGGGCCTGGTCGTACGACATCTGTACATTCCTTCAGCTTGGGTGGATCGGATCAGATCGGATGCAGTCCGGTCATCGCCCTTCGACGTGCGCGAAACCACGTGCGCGCCGAAGTGCGTTCTCAAGGATGCGAATCTCGTCTTCACCGATCCCGGGTGCGGCAGCGGCCGCCTCGAGCACCGTCGCGGTGCCCATCATCTGCTGCAACATGGGGTTAGCGAACGCGGGAACGGCAGCAAGGAGCACGTCTCGCGTGGAGTCCTCGGCGAGGAGCTCCGACACAGACACGGTCGAAACGATGGCGTCTGAGGGGAGTTGGTCTCGCCGCAGCGCAGCGGTTCGCGCTTTCTGCATCTTCTCCCACTGCACTCCGACGAGGAGGTGCTCCTCACTCACCGCCCCCTCGGCGGGCAGCCCCATCCTTATGAACTGTTCGATGGGCGCATCGTTGGCGCGCATCAAAGCCACCATCAGCTCGATCATTCGCTGTTCCAGGACGTCATCGCGGAGCGGGTTGCGCTGTTCCGGATCCGTGTGAAGATCGAAGAGCAACGTACCAAATGCGTGGGGGTTACCGATCGCCCAGCCGGGCAATCGCAGCGTACGCACCCCTTTGGTGAAGTCGAACGGTTCGGCCAGTTCCACACCGTGGAGTTCATCCACCGTCGTGCGATAGCGCATATGCGTCGGCATCAGGGTGAAATCAACCAGCGGCTCGTTGGATACCGTGGCGGAAGCACGCATGTACACGTAGCGCCCGTCGGTCACGTTTATGTGCCCCCCGAAGGCTCCGAATAGTCCCCCCTCACGAATGGGCACATCAGTGGCAGCTGTGTCTCGCAACGCCTTGCCCTGCATATCGCGCGTGATATCCACCTCGAAGAAGTCGAGCAGCGTCGGGGCGATGTCGATGGTCTGCACGAGCGATCCGCGCCGCTCGTCGGCAATGCGCTCGCGCGGGTCCCACATGAACAGCGGCGTATGGATGTTCTCGTCGAACCAGGGCTGGACGCTCTTGCCCCACCAGCCGTGCTCGCCGAGCAAGAATCCATGGTCGGTGCAGACGATCAGCAGGGTGTCATCCCAGAGGTTGAGCTCGTCGAACAGATCGAGCACGCGCCCGAGTGAGGCATCGCACTGCGAGAGCAGAGCGAGGTACTCGTCCTTGGCATGCTGCGATTCTTCCTCGGTCTCCACGACCCGTCGATAGGACGGCCAATCGAAGTGCTCTCCGTCGTCGTGCGTCTCGTAGTGCGCGCGATAGTCGTCATAGGTGAAGAACGGCTCGTGCGGATCGAAGCACTCGAGCTGCAGGAACCAGCGGTCCGCGTCCGCGTTGGTGCGGATGAACTCCACGCCCGCGTCGAACGTCTTGGTCTGCGGGTGGTCCGCCTCATCCTGCAGATACAGCCGGTTGATCCAGTCCTGACGCGTCAACCGGTTCTTCGCATTGAGCGAGACGGGTGTCTCGATGTCGTTGACATGCCCCTTCCACGCATCGCCCTCCTGGCCGCGGAAGAACTCGTAGGTGTTGTACCGGTTGTGGTACGTCGCTCCCCCGTCTTCCCAATAGTGCTGGTGGTCGGTGATCATGTGCGTATAGACGCCGGCCTGCTTCAGTATCTCCGGCATCGAGTCGTCGAAGGGCTCCAACGGCCCCCAGGATCGGTGCAGGAAGTTGTACCGCCCGGTGTGCAGTTCACGCCGGGCCGGCATGCAGGGCATGCTGCCCGCGTAGCAGTTGTCGAAGGTCACGCTGCGGCGCGCAAGCCGCTCGAAGTTCGGCGCGTGCACCCCTTCGGCCCCGTAGGGCGGCAGCATCCTGCGATTGAGGCTGTCGAACATCACCATGACCGCGCGCATTACGCCCACTCTCCTGTAAGCATCATCTTCCGCCGCTGTTCGCGGCGCTCCCGCTGTCGTATCGGATCCGGCACCGGAGCCGCCATCAGGAGTTTCCTCGTGTACGGGTGGGTCGGATCGGAGGTGACGGTGCCGCCGTCTCCGTTCTCGATGATCTCCCCGTGGTACATCACCGCGACGCGGTGGCTGATGTGGCGCACGACCGAGAGATCGTGCGACACGAAAAGGTAGGCGACGCCGGTACGTTCCTGAATCTCGACGAAAAGGTCGAGCACGCGGGCCTGCGTCGAAAGGTCGAGCGCCGAGACCGGCTCGTCACAGACGATGAGCCGAGGCGATAGCGCGAGCGCGCGGGCGATCGCCACCCGCTGCCGCTGCCCACCGGAGAACTCCCTCGGTAGACGCCCCGCCGCATCGATGGGCAGACGAACGTGATCCAGCAGATCATAGACGCGCTTCTTCGCGTCGACCTTCGACGCGCTCCCCTGAGCGATGATCGGCTCAGTGAGGATCTCTTCGATCGTCATCGCCGGGTTGAGAGACGTGTACGGGTCTTGGAAGACCACCTGGATGCCGAGATCCGCTGCTCGCCGCTGCTTCGAGGACAGCCCGCTGATCTCCTGGCCGTCGAAGGTGATTGTTCCCGAGGTCACTGGTGCCAGGCCGAGCACGGCGCGACCCAGAGTCGTCTTCCCGGAACCCGATTCTCCGACAAGACCGACGGTCTCACCCGGGCGGATGTCCAGCGAGACGCCATGCAGGGCGCGGAACGGCTTCTTCCGCCAACCCCGGGTCGGAAACTCAACAACCAGGTTGTCGACGGTGAGGAGCGACCCACTCATCGTGTGCCTCCTTCTGCAGGGATCAGCTGACGCGGCACGCTGTCTTCGAGGGTCGCGTCCAGGAGCATCCGCGTGTATTCATGCTGTGGCTCATTGAACAGCGTGATCACATCGTTCGTCTCAACGATTCGCCCGTCCTGCATCACCGCCACACGATCGCAGAGATCAGCCACGACCCCGAAGTTGTGCGTGACGAGAATCACACCCATCTCATGTTCCTTCTGCAGGTCTCGCAGGAGGTCGAGCACCTCAGCCTGAATCGTCACGTCGAGCGCCGTCGTCACCTCGTCGGCGATGAGCAAGTCTGGCTCGCACGCGACCGCTCCGGCGATGAGCACACGCTGCGCCATCCCCCCGGAGATCTCATGCGGATAGGCGTCGAAGGTGCGCTTCGGATCGGGGATGCCGACCTTGGCGAGCAATGCGAGGGCCTTCTTCTCGGCATCCGCTCGTGAGATGCCCAGCACCGCGCGGATCGGCTCGACCAGCTGATATCCGATGCGGAACGAAGGGTCGAGATTACTCATCGGCTCTTGCGGGATGTACGCGATGCGCTTCCCGCGGAGCGCGCGACGGGCAGAGGCCGCCATGGTGGTGAGTTCATTCCCGTCGAAGCACATGCTCCCCCCGGTGACGCGACCGCCCTCTGACAGAAGGCCGAGAATGGCGAACGCCGTCTGCGTCTTACCCGATCCGGATTCACCGACGAGGCCGAGCACTTCGCCCCGGCACACATCGAGGCTGACGTCGTGGACGACTTCCTTCGCCGAGATCCCCTCGCCGTACCCGACGCGGAGACCACGGACGGTGAGGATCGCGTTCTCCCGCGGAGCTTCCCCCACAGCGATGCTCGTGCCCTGCACGGACTCAACCGAGGACCGCGTGCGCGTGCGCCGACGCCTGCGAACGGTGTCGCTGCGCTGCATGCCGTCGCGCACCGCGTTGCCGAGCAGCACCAGCGATGCGACCGTGATCGCAATGGTGATCCCAGGCCAGATGATGGCCGTCGGAGCCACATAAATGTTGCCGAACGCGTCCTGCAGCATCCCGCCCCAGGTGGGAATGGACGGGTCGCCGAGGCCGAGGAATTCCAACCCCGACTGCAGCACGATGGCGATGCCCGCCACGATCGAGACCTGGATGACGACGGGTGCGCGCACCACGAGAAGGATGTGCCGCCAGATGATTCGGCCGTTGCTCAGCCCCGAGACCCGCGCCGCGTCAACGTAGAGCTCGTTCTTGACGCCGATGACAAGGTTGCGCACCAGGCGGAAGAAGCCCGGCGAGAGCATGATCCCGAACGCGACCATCGCCATGAACATCGAGGAACCAAGCGCCTTGAAAAGTGCGAGCAGCACGATCATCGCCGGCATCGCCAGCAGGACATTGGCTGACCAGCTCGCGGTGGAGTCGAACCACTTGCCGAAGTATCCGGCGATCAGCCCGGTCGTCACGCCGGCGACGACCGCCACCACAACCGCGATGACAGCGCCGATCAAGGTGAACCGCCCGGCGGCGAGAAGCCTGCTCAGAATGTCACGGCCTGCGCCGTCGCCACCCAGGAGATACTCGCCGCCCGGTGCGGCGTTGATCATCTCGAGGCGGACGAAGTCCGGGTCGAGAGGTGCGATCCAGGTCGCGAGCACACTCGCGATGACGATGACCCCCAGGCAGAGGAGCGCGGTCAGCCCGAGCGGGTTGCGGAGCACGGATCGCAGGGCCGAGTCTCGTACGACGGCTCGTGGCGACAGGACGGGGCCGGATTCGATAAGCGTCATTGCACACGCACCTTCGGATTGACCCAGCCTGCGGCGATATCGATGATGAGGTTCACAATCACGACGAGCACGACCATCACCACGACGATTCCCATCAGAATCGGAACGTCGCCGAGAAGGGCCGCGTTCACAGTGAGGCTACCGAGTCCGGGGATGGCGAACACCCGCTCGATCACCACGGCCCCGCCCAGCAACGCGATGAACTGCAGGGAGAGCACGGTGAGTGCGGGGGATGCTGCATTGCGCAGCGCGTGCCGGTAGATCACTGATCCCTCGGACAGCCCCCGTGCCCGCAATGTGCGGACGTAGTCCTGGCGGAGCACGTCGATCGTCGCTCCTCTGATCTGCTGAGCGGCCGAGGCGATACCGCCAAGGACCAGTGCGGTGACGGGAAGCATCAGCGTCGCAGCCCAGCCGATCGGGCTCTCCTCAAAGGGCACGTATCCGGTCGCCGGCAGCCAGCTGAACGAGATCGCGAAGGTGAGCACGAGCATCAGCGCGACCCAGAAGTTCGGCAGCGAGAAGCCGATCACGCTGACGAACTGGATGACTCGGTCAAGCCACCCACCGCGGACTGCGGCGGAGATGCCGAGGATCGTACTGAGGATCGCCGTCACCACCACCGCTGTGATGACCATCGACAGCGTCACGGGAATGCGGGCGGCGAGCGCCGATGTCACCGGTTCGCTGCTGAACCACGACACACCGAAATCGCCGGTCAATGCGTTGCCCAGCCAGTCGATGAATTGCGTGAGGAGCGGGCGGTCAAGGCCCAGTTGGGCGGTCTTCTCCGCGACTTGCTCGGCCGTGGCGCTCTCGCCGAGAATGTTGCGCGCGACTTCGCCGGTCGACGAGTAGACGAGCAGATATGTGATCGTCGAGATCACGAAGATGAGAGCGACGCCCGAGAGCAGTCGTCGCGCCAGGAACGAGATCATCGCTGATTCACCGCCATTCGTATGAGAAGGGGGTGCCGGGCTGGGGATACCGGCACCCCGAGGGTTAATCGGCGGGGGTGAAGTTACGGATCCAGGGGACGACGTTCTGCGACTGCATCCCGACATCGGTCTTGGCATCCGTGAGATAGATCGTGTTGACGCGGTACCAGGGATCGAACCAGGCGTTGTCGACGAGCCAGGTGTTCACTGCCTGCATCGCGGTGACCTGGTCATCTCCCGTGGCCGTCTGCGCAGCTGCCACGAGTGAAGACAGCTCATCGTTCTGCACCCGGAATGGGTTCCAGGGAGAAGTGGGGAGCACCGCCTTCTGGATGTCCTGCCAGGAGGACTGGCTGCCGAGCTGGAACAAGAACAGCGGGTACTTGCCCGAGAGCACGGCACCGATGGTGGCATCGGGCGCCTCTTTGTTCCAGGTGATCGCGATCTTCAGCTGGCCCAGCGTCTGCTCGATGATCGGGTTGAGCGCCGAGAAGGCCGCGACCTCCGGCATCATCACCGTGAAGCCGTCGGCGAAACCAGCCTCGGCCATGAGCTTCTGTGCCGCTTCGACATCGTTCGGGTATGCACCATCGAGCGCGACGTCGAAGATCTCGGCGGTCGGGTTGAAGATCTGGTCGGTCGGTTCACCCTGGCCAAGCACGACGTTCTTGACGAGCCCCTCGGTATTAAAGACCATGTTGATCGCCTGACGGACGCGCACGTCGGCGAGGGCGGGCACCTGCGTGCCGTCGCGGTCGGCGATGAAGAGTCCCACCCAGTCGACGGCGGTTGTGTTCACCTGGAGGCCGCTCGACTCTGCGTCGGCGACGCTCTTGGCGTCGGCGAGCGCAGCGTTGACCTGGCCGGACTTGATCGCGTTGAGCCGCGCGGTGATGTCGGACATCGGCTTGATCACGAGCTTGTCGTACGCAAAGGCGTCTGCGTTCCAGTAGTCGTCGTTGCGCACGTAGACGTACTGGCTGCCACTCGTGGTCTGCTTAGCATCGAGCGTGTAGGGGCCGCTACCGACCGGGGTCGTCGCGACATCGGCAGCCGTAAGCGAGTCGGGGCTCGCCATGGCACCGGCCACCACGCCGAGGTAGCCGAGCAGGCCAGGGTCGGGGGCGGAGAGCACGAGGTTCAGCTCGTACTCATCGACGATGTCGAAGTCGACGATAGACGCTGCCATGTAGGCATTCTGCCCACCGCCAGCGGCCAGGTGCGCAAGGTTCGCTTGGACGGCCGCCGCATCGAAGGCTTCGCCGTCAGTGAAGGTCACATCGTCCCGGAGCGTGAGATTGAGTTCGGTCGCGTCGTCGTTGTACGCCCACTCTGTGACGAGGTTCGGCTGGGGTTCGGAGTCTTCATCCAGCACGAGGAGCGTGTCGTACACCGGCATCCAGTACTGCACACGGTTACCGATCTCCAGCGCGGCGGGATCGAACGAGTTGTTGTCCAGGTTGCTGGCGAGCGTAAGTGTGCCGCCAGATTTGGTGTCGGAACCGCCTGAACCGTCGGTACCGGCATCCGCCTCACCTCCGGCGCACGATGCCAGGCCGACGGTAAGAACCGCGATGGCCAGCGAAGCGAGAATCTTTGATCTCTTCACAATCGTCTCCTTTGAGCTGTGGAACACAGGCCAAGGCAACGACTCGACCTATAGGAATAGTCCTAATGGGATTGTTCCTATAGTAGCGATCCCCCGAACGCTGTCAAGAGTCATTCCGCAGCGGAGGATAACGTTCAAGCCAGTGCGCCGAGCGTTCTATAAATCTGCGATTGGTCGGCGCTGGCGCGGATAAAGGTGCCCTCGGCTGCGAGCCACCGCCCCAGGTCTACCCGGAGGCCGGCTTGCGCGCGATGAGCGCAAGAAGTGCGGGTCAATCGTAAAGGACGTTTCCCTAGGATGCTGACACTGCACCTACGCGAAGAAGGCGCCCAAGCCGTGTGAACGACTTGGGCGCCTTCTTCGCGTAGAAACTCGACTCAGAAGTCGAAGTCGGCGATGTTTTCCGCGTTGAACTCGTACGGGTCGCCGAGCAGCACGACGCCGTCTGCCCCGACGGTGTACTCACCGAGGTCGCCCGCGTCGAAGGTGTCACCCTCGGCGCCGGTGATGTCCCCCTCGATGAGGGCGGCAGCGGCGAACGCCGACAGGTAGCCGAGCTCTTCCGGGTTCCACAGCGCGAACGCGGTGACGGTGCCGTCCTCGACGTACTCGCGCATCTGGTTCGGTGTGCCGAGACCGGTCAGCGCGACCGCGCCCTTGTAGTCCGAAGTGGACAGGTAACGCGCAGCAGCCGCGATGCCGACCGTGGTGGGCGAAACGATGCCCTTCAGGTCCGGGTGCGTCTGCAGCAGAGCCGCGGTCTTGTCGAACGAGGTCTGGTCGTCGTCGTCACCGTAGACCGTCTCGACGAGCGTGATGTCGGGGTAATCGCTGGCGAGGTACGCCTCCATCAGCTCGATCCACGCATTCTGGTTCGTCGCGTTCGCCGAAGCGGACAGTACGGCGATCTCACCGGCGCCACCGATTTGATCGGCAATCAGATCGATCTGAACCTTCGCGATCCCCTCGGCATCGGCCTGGTTGACGAACAGGTCACGGCACACGGGGTTGGTGTCAGAGTCGAAGGTCACGACCTTGATCCCGGAATCCCGTGCCTCGTTCAGCGCATCGCAGATCGCCTGCGGATCGTTGGCTGAGACAACGAGAGCACCGATGCCCTGCTGCGTGGCGGTGTTGATGTAACTCACCTGTGCGTCCGGGGTGGCTTCCGCCGGCCCCACCTCGGCGAACGTTCCACCGAGCTCTTCCACCGCAGCCTTGCCACCCTTGCTGGAGGTGTCGAAGTACGGGTTGCCGAGGTTCTTCGGCAGGAACGTGATCGCGAGATTGTCGGAGCCACCCTCAGCCCCGCCACCGCCGCCATCGCCGCCTGTTCCGCCACTCGTGTCGGCACAGCCGGTCAGAGCCAGCGCCGCGGCGACGGCGACAGCCGCGAACGCAGCGACGTGCTTGCGTGGAAACTTCATTGTTCTTCCTTTCGTTGAGACTGCCACAGACGGATGCCGGCGGCGAGAAGCACCCTCAGCTGGTCGAGGGGACGGCGAACCTCGTCGGTGGACCCGCCTTGGCACGCAGTCGCTGCATCCAGCTGAGAAGACTGGCTGCGACCACGGAAGCAACGAGCAGGCCACCGGTGATGATGTTGATGACATCGGAGGTGACGTTGGCGAGGCGCAGCGCACTGGAAAGTACCCCGATCAGCAGAACCGCAGCGACGACGCCATGCAGCTGGCCCCGCCCGCCGAACACCGATACTCCGCCGAGGACGACCGCCGCGATGACCTGGAGTTCCAGACCCGTCGCATTGTCGCCACGCGCGCTACCGAACCGAAGCGTGAAGAAGATTCCGGCGAACGCGGAGACGACACCGGCAAGCACGAACAGGATGAACTTCGTGCGTTCGACGTTTATGCCGGAGAACCGGGCGGCATCCTTCGACAGACCAATTGCGAAGATGCCCCGGCCGAACGGCGTGAAGTGCAGCAGCACGACGAAGATCACCAGCAGGATGAGGAATGGAACAGTGATGTAGGGGATGGTGGTCCCGGCGATCTTCGCCTTCGCCAGCGCTGTCCACTGCTCAGGGAAGTCGGTGACGGCCGTGGTGCCGAGCAGCCCGACAGCGAGCCCCCGAAACAGCGCGAGCGTACCGATCGTGACGGCGAGCGATGGCAGGCCGACAACAGTGACGAGGAATCCGTTGATTGCTCCGCCGATGACGCCGACGGTGAGTGCGGCGAGAGCTGCGACCTCGAAGGGCGCTCCGGCGTGCGTGAGCACACCGGTCACGACGCTCGAGAGGCCAACCATGCTGCCCACCGACAGGTCGATCTCCCCGGTCACCATGATCAGCGCCATCGGCAGCGCGATGAGCAGGATCGGTGCGACGTCGAGCAGCAGATAGTTCACCGTGATCGGCTGCGCAAACCCCTTCACCGTGGTGGATGCGACGAGGACGACGAGGACGAGAAGCGCAATGATCGCGACTTCGCGGGTGAGGAGAAGTCGACGCCAGAGCGAGCGGTCGTGATCCTGGATGACGCGGAGCGTGGAGGTGGTGGATGTCGTGGTCATGATTCGTCCCTCGCCTCGATGAGCCGCTGTTTCTGCCGCACGGCGAGCACCCGGTCGAGCACGATGGCACCGATGATGAGCGCACCGACGACGGCCCGCTGCCAGAAATCCGGGATGCCGAGGATCGGCAGTGCCCGATTGATGGTCATCAGCAGCATGGCTCCGATCGCCGCACCCCAGACAGAGCCGACACCGCCCATGATCGCGATTCCACCGATGACTGCCGCACCCACCGCATCCAGTTCCCATCCGGCGCCAGCCTGCGAGCTCACCGAACCGTAGCGGGCCGCGTAGAACACTCCAGCGAGACCTGCGAGGGCACCGGACAGCGCGAATGCGGAGAGCAGGCGACGGGTGACTTTGAGTCCGTACAGCTCTGCCGCAGCAGGATCCGAACCGATCGCGTAATACTCGCGGCCGCCGCGAGTGTTGCGCATGTACCAGGCAGCAGCGGCCAGAACGATCAGTGCGACGATCGCCAGCACCGGAATACCAATCACCTGCGCGGTGCCCAACGCGAGAAAGTCCTTCGGCATGTCCGAGGCGTTGACCCGGCTGCTACCAGCCCAGAGCACGTTTATGCCGCGATAGGCATAAAGGGTGCCCAGTGTGATCACCATCGCAGGAACCTTCGCAAAGGCGACCAGCGCTCCGTTGGCGAGGCCGAGCAGTCCACCGAAGACGACGGCAGCGAGCACCACAAGAATGATCGGGATGCCAGGAATGTCGATGAAGAGGCGTCCAGTGAGGTAGGCGGTCAGGCCCATCACAGATCCGACCGACAGGTCGACGTTTCGGGTGATGATGACAATCGCCTGGCCGACCGCGACCAGCACGAGGATCGACGGTGTGAGCAGCAGGTCGCGCCATCCATCCGCACTGAACAGGAAGTTCGGGTTCTTCACCGTCGCGGCGATGACAACGAGGGCGAGCGCGATGAGGATGCCGAACTCGCGCGCCCTCCCGACACCGCCGAGAGTCTTTCCGAGTCCCGTGCGCGAGATCGAAGTGGTGGTCACGAGTGCAGCTCCGTTGCGTGTGTCGCGGCGAACATGACGTTTTCACTGGTCGCCTCGGCGCGGGCGATCTCGGCGGTGATGTGTCCCTCCCGCATGACCAGCACCCGGTCGGCCATCCCCAGCACTTCCGGGAGCTCGGAGGAGATCATGAGGATGCCCATCCCCTCTCCGGCGAGCTGTGAGAGCAGGCGGTGCACCTCGGCTTTGGTGCCGACGTCGATGCCACGCGTCGGTTCATCGATGATGAGCACGCGCGGATTCGTGGCCAGCCATTTCGCGAGGACGACCTTCTGCTGATTGCCGCCGGAGAGGGTCGAAGCGATCGTGTCCAGCGCGTGAGTCTTGACCTCGAGACGACTCGCCCATTCCCTCGCAGCCCGGTTCTCGATGCCGGTGGTGATCAGCCCGAACTTCGCGAGCTGGCTGCGGATCGCCATGGTGATGTTGCTGCCCACGCTGGATTCGATCACGAGCCCCTGCTTACGCCGGTCCTCAGGGACCAGCGCGAGACCGGCACGCATGGCATCGGTCGGGCTCCGTCGCGGCACCGCTGTGCCCAGCATCCGCACTTCGCCCTCCCGATATGGGTCGACGCCGAAGATCGCGCGGACGACCTCACTGCGTCCGGCGCCGACAAGCCCGGCGAGGGCGACGATCTCGCCTGCACGCACGACGAACGAGATGTCGTGAAAGACGCCTGGACTCGTGAGGCCCGCCACCTCGAGCAGCGGTTCGCCGATCGGGACAGTTTGTTTGGGGAAGAGTTCCGTGACGTCGCGGCCGACCATCTGACGCACCAGCTCATCCACCGTGGTGTCCGCGATTGGCGTCGTGCTGATGTACGCGCCGTCGCGCATGACGGTGACGGTGTCGCAGAGCGCGAACACCTCATCGAAGCGGTGCGAAATGAACAGTACGGCGCGACCCTCGTCCCGCAGGCTTCGCGCGACGGCGAAGAGCCGGTCGACTTCGACCCCACTGAGAGCCGCGGTCGGCTCGTCCATGACGAGGACGCTGGCATCGAGCGAGATCGCCTTCGCGATCTCGATGATCTGCTGGTCGGCGATCGACAGCCCCTCGGTGATCCGGTCAGGGTCAAGCGCTACGCCCAGACGCTGGAAGATCTGCTCGACCTCCATCCGCATCGCCTTGCGATCGATACGTCCGATGCCGTTCGTCGGCTGACGCCCCATGAAGATGTTCTCGGTAACCGAGAGGTCAGGAAACAGCGTCGGCTCCTGGTAGATCACCGCAATACCCGCAGCCTTGGACTGTGCCGTGCTGGAGAAGTCGACCGGCTCATCGTGCAGTCGGAACTCCCCTGAGTCACGCCGATACAGCCCTGCCATGATCTTCACGAGCGTCGATTTGCCAGCGCCATTTTCGCCGATGAGGGCGTGGATCGACTGCGAGTGCAACGTCAGGCTGCCTGAGCGCAGCGCAACAACAGGCCCGAAAGACTTCACGACGCGATGCAGCTCCAGCGCCACGCTCGGCGAGCTGCGATTGTCGTCTTCGACGGCCACTGGCGCGTCCTCTCCGTTGAGGTGGATTGAATTGATCCAAGGTTGAATCTACATGAATCGATTCATGTAGGTTCAAGCTAGTGTATGAAATACCACCTGGAGGTCAACCCCAGGTAAGCGAATCGTGATCGGATCGACGAAGAGAGGTGACGGCCGTGGCGGTGAGTATCCGTGATGTTGCCCAGCGCGCCGGCGTCTCCGTTGGCACGGTCTCCAACGTCCTCAATCGCCCAGAAGAGGTCTCGGCCGATTCGGTCCAGCGTGTCAGTTTGGCGATCGAACAGCTCGGCTATGTGCGCAATGACGCCGCCAGGAAGCTGCGCGCTGGCATCAGTACGACCGTCGGCTTCGTCGTCCTCGACGGCCAGAATCCGTTCTACAACGACGTCGTGCGCGGTGCGGAAGATGAAGCCACGAGTCACGGCATCGCGATCCTTTACGGCAACACCGACGAAGACCCATCACGCGAGAAGGTCTACCTCGACCTGTTCCAGGAGCAGCAGGTGCGGGGGCTCCTGATTGCGCCATACGGCGACGTCATGACGCGACTGCGCCGGTTCCGCGCCAGCGGCATCGCCACCGTCCTCGTCGATCGTTTCAGCGGTGACGGGAACTTCTCCTCGGTTTCTGTCGACAGCGTCGCCGGCGGCCGCCTGGCTGTAGAACATCTCATCGATGTCGGCCGGCGTCGTGTCGCATTCGTGGGTGGGCCCTTCGACATCCGACAGGTCAATGACCGCCTCGCCGGAGCAAGGGCCGCCGCAGAAAACGCCTCCGTACGGGTCGACCTAGAGGTCATCGCCACATCGGCGATGACCGTGGAGGAGGGTGTCGCCGCCGGCGCCCGCATCCTCGCCCGCCCTCGTCGGGAATGGCCGGATGCCCTGTTCGCCGCGAACGACCTGCTCGCTCTCGGGCTGCTGCAATCGCTCGTCTCCGGCGGCCAACTCCTGGTGCCGAACGAGATCGCGATCATCGGCTTCGACGACATTCCGTTCGCAGCCGCCGCTGCGGTGCCGCTGTCGTCTATTCGTCAGCCCAGCCGGATGATCGGCCGCACGGCGTTGCGAATCCTCTTGGAGGAGGCCGACGATCCTGCGAGCATTCCTCGCCAGACCGTGTTTCCGCCGGAACTCGTCATTCGCCGGTCGACGACCGGCTGAGCTACCTACCGAACGTTACCGTTGGAGCAGGTCTCCTGAGCCGCGGAGTTGCCCTTGATGCTGTCGGGGAGTGCGAAGACGGTCGGATCCGGCGTCGCCGTCTCATCTACCGGAACGCCTGACTCCTCCACGATCACTCCCTCATTCTCAGAGTTCACGTGCGTGATCTGCAGCTGCTGGTTCGCGTTGATCGCATCCCACATCAGCTCCGCGGAGGCGGAGTCCGCAACCACCTTATTCGGATCAGCCGAGTCGCCGAATGTCGGGTACTGCAGGAACACGATGTCCTCAAACGGCACGTTCTTCACCGCGAGCGCCACCTGCACGATCGTCATCGGGTTCGTCAGTGTCGTGCTCGCTTCAAGGTTGCTCAACGCCGTGTTCGCCAGGCGAAGCATCGTCGGAACGTTGCCGAGCACCTCACCGCTGATGAGCTTGCGCGCAAGGCTCGACATGTACTGCTGCTGGTTGCCGATGCGACCAAGGTCGCTGCCATCGCCGACACCGTGCCGGGTCCGCAGGAACTGCAGCGCTTCCAGCCCAGAGACCGTATGGATGCCTGCTTGCATATCAAGACCCGTGTGGTAATCCTTGATCGGGCTCGCAAGGCACACATCAACGCCACCAATGGAGTTGGTGATCTCGATCACACCACCGAAGGTGACGGATGCCGCAAACTCGATGTCCTGACCGGTGAGGTTGGAGATCGTCTTCGCGACGCAGTTCAGGCCGCCGTACGTGTACGCACTGTTGAGTGGCTGCTTGCTCATCGCTGAGGTCTCGCTGCCGTCCTCACGCGTGCACGACGGGATCGGAAGCATAAGGTCGCGCGGGAAACTCACCGCGGTGATGCGTCGTGGCTCTTCTGAGACGTGCAGCAGGATGTTGACGTCGTTGAGGTTGCCCTCGGAATCCGCGCCAGAGCAGCGGTCACCGAACAGCTCCGCGTACGCTTCCTCGCAGGTATCTGTGCCAACCAGCAGAAGGTCGAATCCGCCCTCAAACTCGCTGATGTTCGGCGGAGCAGCTTCCTGGCCTTCGAGCTCCACCGCATTCGCGCTGACGGTGTTGCTGAGGTCGGCAACGACGAAGGCACCGATACTCAACCCGCTGACCAGCACAACCGCCAGTCCCACACCCAAGATCTTCAAGAGCTGGCTGATCGGGCCCGGAGACCGTAACTGACCGTGGCGTGCCACGGTCTTGCGGCGACGGATCTTCTCGCTCACTCAATGCCTTTCACTCTGACTGTGGGGGTACCGCAGCCAGTTCTCTGCGGAGGGCGTGGGATTCGAACCCACGAGACATTTCTGCCCACTGGTTTTCAAGACCAGCTCCATCGGCCGCTCGGACAGCCCTCCATCGACGGACGAATCTATCGATCAGTGGTCGAGTCTAACCGGTTTCATTCTCCAGCCTCGACCTGAGGAGCCCCTGGGTGAACCAACAGAGTATCCAGGGCACGCGCAAGACCACCCTCGGCGACGTCTGCGGTAACCTCACCCGCGGCATCCTTGACCTCAGTGGGGGCCTGCCCCATCGCCACCGCACGACCACCGATGCCGAGCGACCAGCCGAACATGCCAATATCGTTGCGTCCGTCGCCCGCGACGAAGACCTGTGCGCCGTTGATGCCGAGTTCGGTGTGAACCCGCGCGAGCGCGGTGCCCTTGTCAACACCCTGCGGTGCGATATCCAGCCAGGCAGTCCAGCCGATCGCGTACGAGACCTCATTGAGTCCGGCATCCGCCACGAGTTCGTGGAAGTCTTCCTCGTCATGACCGGGAGAGACCACGACGACACGAGAAACCGGCTGAGCGCCCAGCTCCTCAAGGGTCACTTGTCTGCCCCCGTCAAGGGTCCAATCATCCATCTCGCCGGTGAACAGCCGCTGACCGGATTCGAGCTCCACCATGTAGTGCGCTTCCGGCAGTCGATCGGTGAGCAGCGAAAGCACCACTCGCGGGTCAAAGACCTCGACGTGCCAGCGATCCCAGCCATCCGCGACGCGTCGCATGGTGACGGCGCCGTTCGAGCAGACGACGAACTCCGGAGTGATTTCGAGCGCATCCACCCAGCGTTCGGTGGCCATCCAACTGCGTCCAGTAGCGATAGTCACCACGTGACCCGCATCCCGCACGCGCGCGACTGCTTCCGGCACTCCGGGGCTCATGGTCTCGTCCTGCAGGATGATCGTGCCGTCGACATCGAGGCCGACGAGCCAGCGGGCGGTCACTTCGATCCCTGAATCTTCGACCCCTGGGCCTGTCGCTGGGCCGGCTCCAGCACGGCAAGGCCGCCCAGGTAGGGCCGCAGCACCTCTGGGACGAGCACCGAGCCATCCGCCTGCTGATGAGTCTCGAGCAGAGCGACGATCCAGCGCGTGGTCGCCAGCGTGCCGTTCAGTGTGGCGACGTGCTGCGTCTTGGCCGGAGTCCCGTCCACCGCTTCCGGACGATGCCGCACGTCCAGTCGACGAGCCTGGAACGTGGTGCAGTTCGAGGTCGACGTCAACTCGCGGAACGCACCCTGCGTCGGCACCCACGCCTCAATGTCGTACTTACGAGCAGCGCTCGATCCGAGGTCGCCGGCAGCGACGTCGATCACGCGGTACGAAAGGCCGAGCGCGGTCAGCATCTCCTCCTGCAGGGCGACGAGACGCAGGTGCTCTGCCTCGGCATCCTCCGCGTTCGTGTAGACGAACATCTCCAGCTTGTTGAACTGGTGCACTCGAATGATGCCTCGGGTGTCCTTGCCGTACGACCCTGCCTCACGGCGGTAGCAGGTGGACCAGCCGGCATAGCGCAGCGCACCTTCGGAGAGGTCGACGATCTCGTCCTTGTGGTATCCGGCGAGTGCGACCTCGCTCGTGCCGACGAGGTACAGGTCATCGTCTTTGTCGAGGTGGTAGACCTCATCGGCGTGCTCGCCAAGGAAGCCGGTGCCCTGCATGATCTCCGGACGCACCAGCGTCGGGGTGATCATGGGCACGAAGTCGTTCTGCAGCGCCTTGTCGAGCGCCAGGTTCATGAGCGCGATCTCGAGGCGCGCGCCGATGCCGCGCAGAAAGTAGAACCGCGCTCCCGATACCTTCGCGCCGCGCTCCATGTCGATCGCGCCGAGGATCTCGCCGATCTCCAAATGGTCACGGGGCTCGAAATCGAAGGCCGGCGCCTCGCCGACGCGGCGCAGTTCGACGAAGTTCTTCTCGCCGCCGGCCGGCACCCCATCGATCACGACGTTCTCGATACGTGCGAGAGCGGATGCCGCGGCATCCGCTGCCTCGTTCGCCGTCTGCTGCGCCTGCTTGACACGCTCGGCGAGTTCTTTTACTTGGGCGACCAGGGCTGCCTTCTCGTCTTTGGGTGCCTTGGCGACCTGCTTGCCGAATGCGTTCTGCTCTGCGCGCAGATCTTCGAAAGCAGTGAGCGCCACGCGGCGCGATCGGTCAGCCTCGATCGCGGCATCGACGGTGGCTTCGTCGTTGCCACGGGCCGCCTGCGAGCGGCGAACAAGGTCAGGCTGGTCGCGGAGAAGAGCGAGGTCAATCATGCTCCAAGTCTAGTTGGCGAGACACACGCGGGCGGATGCGGGCCGTAGAGTGATCGCCATGAGGAAGAGCACCTCGCGCCACCGTCAGGCCGCTCTCGTTTACAACCCCATCAAGGTCGACGAGAAGCATCTGCGCGGGGTAATGCGCGATCTATCGAAGGAAGCGGGCTGGGACCACCCCGCCTTCTATCCGACGACGGTTGCGGATGCCGGGCAGTCGATCACACGAGAGGCGCTCGAGCGCGGAGTCGATGTCGTGCTCGTCGCCGGCGGAGACGGCACCGTACGCGCAGTCGCGGAGGCAATGGCCGGCACCGGTGTACCGCTGGCGATCCTGCCGAGCGGCACCGGGAATCTGCTCGCTCGCAACCTCGGACTGCCGCTCCTGGATCCGAAAGCAATGATCCGTGCGGCGCTGGGCGAGTTCCGGCATCCGATCGACATCGGTTGGGCTGAGCTCACCCGAGCGAACGGAGAGACCGGCGAGCATGCGTTCGTCGTCCTTGCCGGCATCGGGCTGGATGCCGACATGATCGCGAACACTCGCCCAGATCTGAAGAAATCTGTCGGCTGGGTGGCCTATGTGGATGGCGCGGCGCGCTCACTTCCGAACGCCAAGCCGTTCCGCGTCGTGTACCAGCTCGACGATTCACGACTGCATTCCACAAAGGTACACAGCGTGCTGTTCGCGAACTGCGGCACACTGCCGGCCGGAATCTCGCTCATCCCGTCTGCATCCGTCACTGACGGCGAGCTCGACATCGCGATTATCCAGCCGACCGGTCCCCTCGGCTGGCTCGGCGTGTGGCGCAAAATCTGGTGGGACAACTCCGTGCTGCGCAGGTTCCGTGCCGGGCGTCTGGTGCTCCAGCGGCGTGGGAAGGATGCCTCAGTGCGCTATCTGCGCGGACTGACTATCGAGGCCGCCGCCGTCGATCCGACACCCATCGAACTCGACGGTGACGCGTTCGGGATCGCCGTGCGCATACGCTGCCGCGTCGACCCCGGTGCTCTCCTGCTGGCGCTGCCAGAGGGGCATCCGGTCAATTCGCTCTGAGGATCAGCCCTCAATCACGGTGACAGTGCCGTCGAGGTTGTCGCCGACGAGCGTGAGGATGAAATCACCATCGTCATTGTCGTCACTGTCGTCACTGTCGTCACTGAATCCGAGCATTGTCGCCCTGGGCACCATGTCCATCGTGCATGGCCTGTCTTCGGTCTTGAACGTCACTGTCGCGCCACCCGGCTGCTCCTCGACGTTCTCCACGATCGGAGGGCAGGTCGACGAGCCCCAGGTGAGCAGCACGACCCCCTCATCGTCGAACCAGCCCGCGCTGGGTGCGTACTCTGTCTCGCTTCCCGGTGTGCCGGCAAGTGCGGAGTTTCCGTCAAGATCAACATCGTCCGTGACGTCACCGACGGTGACGATGAACTCGACGTCCTGCGTCGGATCGACGCCCTCAGGAACTCCCCCGATGCTCGCACGGGGCGAGAGATCAGCCGTACAGACCGTCTCTGCGCCGTCAGCACTGGGCGGGTCGACCAGAGCGACTGTCACCGTCTGCCCTTTCGCGATGACCTCGTCGACGACCGGGACACACGTCGAGGAACCCCAGGTCACGATGGCGAACATGCGCCCGTCGTCGAGCCATGCCGCTTCGAAGTCATCATCAGTCACCGGTGCGGCCGGCGAGTCCGGCGAAGACGAGTCCGGTGCCGATGAGCCGGGCGAAGACGAGCCCGGTGAAGACGCACAACCGACAACGAGCAGAGCAGCAGCGAGCACGGCTGCTGCAGACATGGCGAGACGCAACGAGGAGGTCATGCGCTCAGAATATCGCTCAAGGAACCGCAGCGGCAGAGCATTCTGCCGCCGTTGATGCACCGACGTTGATGAACCGCCGTTACTGCAGAGCCGAGGTGAGTCGAGCGAGGTTGTCGAGCACGGTGGAACGCAGCGGCTGCTGCATCCATTCCTCCAGCGTGAGTTCGCGGCTCAGCGAGCGGTACGTGTCTTCGATCTCGCGCATCTCCGCCACGAACTCCTCGCCGCGCACGAGCATCGAGATCTCGAGGTTGAGACCGAACGAGCGCATGTCCATGTTGCTCGAGCCGATCACTGCGATCTCGTCGTCGATTGTGAGTGTCTTGGTGTGCAGAATGTACGGTTTGCGGTACATCCAGATCCGCACGCCGGCGCGCAAGAGTGCCTCGTAGTAGCTGCGTTGCGCGTGGTAGACCATGGCTTGGTCGCCCTCTTCGGAGACGAACAGTTCCACCGCAACACCGCGGTCGCACGCTGCACTGACGGCGAGCAACAGCGCACCGTCGGGCACGAAGTACGGACTCACGATCATGACCTTCTCGCGTGCCGCATAGAGCAACGCAAGGAAGAGTCGCAGATTGTTCTCGACCTCGAAGCCGGGGCCGGACGGGACGATCTGACAATCCAGATCTCCGCTGCCGGTCTGGGCGTGCGCGATGTCGATCTCACTGAGTATCTCGTCGGTCTCGCTATACCAGTCGCTGAGAAAAATCGCGTTGAGGCTGAGCACGATCGGACCGTCGACGCGGGCCATGAGATCTACCCAGTGCAGTCCACGCTTGATGTTTTTGGGCAGGTTGTATGTCGAATCGGTGACGTTCTGGGATCCGAGATATCCGACGTTGCCGTCGACGACGAGAAGCTTGCGGTGGTTTCGCAGATCTGGTCGCTGCATCCGACCCTTCAACGGCTGCATGGGCAGCATCAGATGCCAGTCTGCACCCATCGCAGTCAGTCGCTTGATCGTCTTGCGATAGCGCGGTTTCCAACGGTTCGCCCAGTGATCAAGAAGCACGCGCACTTCAACGCCGCGAGCGGCCACCTCTTCAAGCGCACAGAAGAAGTTGTCGGTCGCGTCATCCGACTGCAGAATGTAGAACTCCACATGCACGTAGTCGTTTGCGGTGCGGATCGATTCCGCCATCGCATCCAACGACTCCTGATAGTCGCTGATCAGGTGCGCCCCGTTGTCGCCGGAGATCGGCAGCGCTCCGAGAGCCTGGTTCATCGTCACCAGAGGGGCGAACCACTCCGGTGCGTTCGGGCGCAGTGTCCCGAAGTGCAGTTGATGGCTGGTCTCGGCGATGTACGCGTTGATCTGATCTTGCTTACGACGGCGCGCGCGCGGCAGTCGTGGATTGCCGATGACCAGGAAGAGGATCACGCCCACGTAGGGGATGAAAAACACCGCGAGCAACCAGGCCATCGCTGCGGTCGGACGCCGGTTGCGCGGGATCACGATGATCGCCATCACACGGATGGTGATGTCAATGACGGCGGCGACCGCAAGGACCCACCATGGCCATGACCATTGCCACACGCGCATCACCCCCGGCAAGCACTCAGCAGAACTCGCCGAAATCGGCGTCTGGCTTCAGAGTAGTCGGTAGCGCGGACAGTGCGGTCGGGCGCGGGGTAGTCAGACGCGGGGCGGGAGGCCGCGTGCGAGGCGTTCTTCCGCTTCGATCTGTGCGTGAGCCTTGCGCTCAGTGCGATCGGAGCGAATGATGCTGCGCAGCACAAAGAAGAAAACGAAGCTGACTCCGAGGGTCGGCAGAAGTGCCCATACCGCGGCGACCCAGAAGTTGTCCATGTGTCTATCGTACGCGGTCATTCCTCTGGAACAGCCGACTCGTTCTGCACCGATGGATGTGGACAGCCCACCCTGTGAGTACCCGTTTCCGGCATGGCTTTTCCGCCACACTCGCGTCATGAACACAGTCCTTCGTGCTACTGATTCCGCCGAGTTTCTCGGCATCGTCCCGAGCCTCGCCGGGTTCACACCGAGGCAGAGCATCGTGCTGCTGCCCTTTCAACGCTCGCGCGCCCACGGTGCGATGCGCATCGATCTTCCTCGAGATGACGTCGACCTCGACGAGTACGTCGACACGGCGATCGGCTTGGTCTCGCGAGTCACCGGAACGGATGCTGTGGCCGTGGTGGTGTACACCGACGAGCATCCGTTACACACCCCGGACGGCATTGTGTTGCCGTCGACCATCGTCGTCGATGACCTGCTCGATCTGGCCGTCGACCTCGGGCTCCACGTGGTCGACGCGCTCTGCGTCACCCCGGAGGGATGGTCGAGCTATCTGCATGACGACCCAGTCCTGCGCCCGTCTGCCGAGATTCCCGTGCCCCCGACGGCTCCGGAAATCGGCGATGTCTCGGGTGATCAGGATGCCGGCGCGGCACTGCCCGTCGTCGGTCTTGCCGAGAAAGAGCGCGTGGGTCGCGCACTGCTCGACCTGTCAGACGTGCTGGCGCACGAGCACCTCGGCCTCACCGGCGCACGCGAGAACCCACAGGCCATCGACGCCTCGATGCTGCTCGACGACCTGCCGCTGTTCTTCGAAGATCTGCTGGAGTCTCCGGAGAACATGCCGCCGTTCGAGACCGCAGCGCTGCTCTGGTGTCTGGACCGCCCGCGCTACCGCGACGTCGCGCTCCTGCAGTGGGCGACAGACCTGCCGACCGGTGTACGCGCACTGAACGCACAACTCGCCTACGCCGAATATGGCGCAGGCGTGTCAGACGATGTGGGCCAGGTGTTCCTCGGGCGTGGACCGAGTCCGGACGCCGACCGACTCGCCGTCGCATTGACGATCGCGCGCAACGTCGCCGCGCGCGCACCCCGTGCATCCAGACCCGCACCGCTGACCGCGGCGGCCTGGCTGTCCTGGGCGCTTGGCCGTTCCACGCACGCCGCGCACTACCTGCGAATGGTCGCCGAGATCGACCCCTGCTACTCTCTCGCATCCTTGATCAGCAGCATGATCGACGCGGCCATACTGCCGGAGTGGACGTTTCGTCGCGGTGACAACGTCGACGGATGAGCGTCAAATGTGGCGCGTTACTTCACCAGCGGGAAGAGAATCGTCTCTCGGATACCGAGACCGGTGATCGCCATGAGCAAACGGTCGATTCCCATGCCCATGCCACCCGACGGCGGCATGCCGTGCTCGAGAGCACGCAGGAACTCCTCATCGACGGGCATCGCCTCGACATCACCTCGGGCGGCGAGCTTCGCCTGCTCCACGAAGCGTTCACGCTGGATGACGGGGTCGACGAGCTCGGAGTATCCGGTGGCCAGCTCAAATCCGCGGATGTACAGGTCCCACTTCTCCACGACACCGTCGATCGAGCGGTGTTCGCGCACCAGCGGTGAAGTATCGACCGGGAAGTCCATCACGAATGTGGGGCGCGTCAAGTCGCCCTTGACGAAGTGCTCCCACAGTTCTTCGATGAGCTTGCCGTGCGTGGCCTGTGCCGGAATGCCGACATCATGCTGCTCGGCGAAAGCAGTGAGATCTTCGACCGAGTCTTCGGTCGTGAAGGTGCGTCCGGCAGCTGCCGACAGCGACTCATACATCGAGACGCGATCCCACTCGCCGCCGAGGTCGTATTCAGTGCCGTCGGCCCAGGTCACCGTAGTCGAACCGGTGACGGCGATCGCAGCCTGCTGCACGAGCTCCTGCGTGAGCTCTGCCATCTGGTTGTAATCGCCATAGGCCTGGTACGCCTCAAGCATCGCGAACTCCGGGCTGTGCGTGGAGTCGGCCCCCTCGTTACGGAAGTTGCGGTTGATCTCGTACACCCGCTCGATGCCGCCGACGACGGCGCGCTTCAGGTACAGCTCCGGCGCGATGCGCAGATACAGCTCGGTGCCGAAGGCGTTGGAGTGCGTGACGAACGGACGAGCGGATGCTCCACCATGCTGCACCTGCAGCATGGGCGTCTCGACTTCGAGGTACTCGTGCGACGAGAAAGTCGCACGCAGGCTGGCGTTCACCGCAGCACGGGCACTTACTGTGTGGCGCGCCTGCTCGCGGAGGATGAGGTCGAGGTAGCGACTGCGCACCCGGCTCTCCTCGCTGAGGTCGCCGTACGCATTCGGCAGCGGCAGGATCGCCTTCGAAGCGATCGCCCAGTCGGTGGCCATGATCGACAGCTCGCCCCGGCGGCTGGAGATCACCTGGCCGCGCACGAATACGTGGTCGCCCAGGTCGACGAACTCCTTCCACCGCGCCAGCGATTCCTCGCCCACCTCGGCGAGCGAGATCATGGCCTGGATGCGCGAGCCATCGCCGGCCTGCAACGTCGCGAAGCAGAGCTTGCCGGTATTGCGGCTGAACACCACACGGCCCGCAACGCCAACAACGACGCCGGTCTCGGCGCCCGCCTCCAGCTCGCCGTATTCAGCGCGCAGCGCCGGGATCGCATGCGTCACCGGCACGCTGACCGGGAATGCTCCACCGGCGGCATTCGCACGCTGCTCGATGAGTCGCTCGCGCTTGGCGAGACGTACGGCTTTTTGCTCGTGAACGTCCTCGCCGTCAGCGTCGTCAGGGGTGGATGCGGGCGCGGCAGGCGCGGTGGTCATAGAGGCTCCTTGGAAGTCTCCCCCAGTTTACCGGGCGGGGCGCGGAACCCCGCTTCCGGGACACTTCACCAGCTTCCCCGTTTGAGGCTCGATACCCTCGAAGCATGTTCCGGCGCTTTCTTCCACGTTCTCTGGCCCTCATCGCGGTGACGGCAGCCACGCTGCTGGCCGGCACGGCGTCCGCCGCATCCGCAGCGGAACCACGCGCCGATGTCGACGATTTCGACTTCTCCACGTGGAACGCAACCTACGAGATCGGCATCGATGATGACGGACGCGCCACGATGCATGTCGAGGAGACCCGCGTCGCCGAGTTTCCCGACTTCGATCAGAACCGCGGCATCGTGGCGGGCTACCCCGAGACCTATGAGGGTGCCGGGATCGACACGAGGATCATCTCCGTGCGCGATGAGAACGGCGACGCCGTTGCCTACGAGACCGAGAACGACGACGGCTTCGTGTATGTGCTCACCGGAAACAACGACTATGTGCACGGCCCGACGACATATGTCATCGAGTATGAGATGCGCGATGTGATCATCGCCGCGACCAAGACCAAGGTCGATGAGTTCTACTGGAACTTTCTTCCTCTGGACAGTACTCAGGACATCACAGCGTTCGACGCCGAGATCATCTTCGATGATGATCTGGCGACGAATCTGACCGGCGCCTCCTCCTGCTATCAGGGACAGCAGAACTCCACCGCTACGTGCGATCTCGCCGTCGACGGCGCCACCTTCCGCGTTGCCGCGCGTGATATCCCTGCGGGCGAAGGCGTCACCATCGCCATCGCCCTCGAACCGGGCACTGTCACTCAGCCATCCGCTCGCCAGCCCAATGCGGCCACGGACGTACTGCCGTATGCCGTCGGTGGGGGCGCAATCCTGCTGTCGATCGGCGGCTGGTTCGCCACTCGATCCATGATCCGCTCACGTCGTCGAGGCACGGGAATCATCGTCGCGCAGTATGACGTGCCCGCTTCCATGCCGCCGTTGCTGGCGAGCGCGGTCGTCCCGAAGGCGAAGAACACGCTCAGCGCCCAGATCATCCACCTCGCCGTGCACGGAATGCTGCGATTGGAAGAGCTCCCGGAGGAGGGCCCGAAGAAGCGTCGACCACGCCTGCGCCGCCTCGATGCTCCGATTCCAGATCCGCTCGACGAGCGATCGTTGAAGGCGTTGTTCGGCAGCACCGATCTGGACATCGTCATGAAGATGCCGAAGAACAGTTCGGCGTTCGCGGCGAGGGTTCAGAAGCTGCTCAAGTCCGGTCCGATCGAAGCGGAAAAGCGAGGGCTCACGACAAAGGCACACAGCACGCTCGCGCGCGTCGTTCAGAGCCTCGCTCTCGTCGTGTTCGCCGGCATGATGTTTCTGCTGGGCTGGGGCCTGTTCACCGGACGTGCCTCGGCCGGTCCGGTCTTCTTCGTCACACTGATGTGCGGCATCTTCCTGCTGATCTCCAGTGTCGTGGCCTTCAAGAAGCACACGGTTCTCACCAAGGATGGTGCGCTGCAGCTGGAGTATTTGGAGGGCGTGCGCGAGTTCATCCGCGTCGCCGAAGCCGACCGGCTGCGGATGCTGCAGTCATACGCCGGCGCCGAGCGTCGCAGCGATGGCAGCGTCGACGTGATCCATGTGTACGAAAAACTGCTGCCGTACGCGATCCTGTTCGGCCAGGAGCGCGAGTGGGGTGAGGTGCTCGAAGTCGCCTATGGTGTGGCAGAGCAAGACCCGGGGTGGATCAACGGCTCAAGCTACGGCCTCGTCACCCGAATGCTGATCTTCTCATCGGCCACCAACTCGTCGTCAACGTATACGGCGCCCAGCAGCGGCTCATCGAGCTCCGGTGGGTCATCAGGCGGAGGATTCTCCGGCGGAGGCGGCGGCGGAGGGTTCTCCGGCGGTCGCTGAGCGCGGGTCAGATCCCGAAAGGCGGGTCGGATGCTTCGCGCAAAGCCCGCTCGACGGCGGACTGCACGAGTGCCGAGAGGTAGCCGCCAGGGTTCTCCACTCCGATGCCTCGAAGCAGCGCGGTGGATTGCCCGATGATCGCGCGCGAAAACGCGGATGCCGTGGCGATCGCCTCCGCGTAGACGACCCGATCGTCTTCGCTGATGACGATCGGTTCACACCCGAGCTCAACGGCGAGTGCCTGTGCGATCGGGAGTACGGGGGCGGGGGCGGTAACCGCAGCGAAGCTCGCCCGCAACTGACGCAGGTCGATCGAGGTGCCGGTGAACGTGATCGCCGGGTGCACCGCGAGCGGTATGGCGCCGGAACGCTGCGCTGGCTCGAGCACACCGATGCCATACGCGGGGTCGGTGTGCACCACGAGCTGGCCGCTCTGCCACGCGCCGACCTCGGCAAGTCCAGCGACCAATCCGGGAAGGACGTCATGCGGCACCGCCAGTATCACCAGCTCACTACGTCGCAGCACCTCGGTCGCGTCGAGCACCGGCACGCCTGGAAGGACCCCCGACGCGCGGTCGTCATCTGAACCGCTTGTGATCCCCGTGATCGCATGCCCCGCCCCGGCGAGAGCAGCGCCGATCACCGGGCCGACGTGCCCGGCGCCGATGATGCCGACGCCGAGCCTGCCGTCACGATTCATGCGGCGCCTGTGGCGGATGGAAGGTGGGAGGCGGCGGCGCGAGATCCTGCTGGGTGAAGTCGCCGGGGACCGGGGCCACAGCCGCCGTCTCTTCTGCGTACTGCGCCCAACGGTGGCTGTGATCGCGGCCCGTGGCTGCGAAGGCCTTGCGGGTGATGTCGTCCATCGTCGTCATCATGGTGGAGCTCTCGATGCCGACGACCTCGCCGAGGATGGGGCCTGCGATGCTGTGCGCCTTCATCCAAGCGACGCGCTGCAGTCGATCAATCGGCCCCTGCGACACCGAGACACCCTGGAGCCTCGCGAGGGGAACCACTGCGAGCTTGCGCCAGAACTGGCCGCGACGCATCAACAGTGCGAAGTCGGTGACGATGAGCCCGTGTCGTTTCCACGACACTGGCCTGCGCCACCAGGCTCGCGGCTGAAGAGAGACGTATGGGTCGTCCTGCTGGGGGCCGAAGATGCCGTGTTCCCAGACCAATGGGAGATCCTCTGCCGGCAGGTCAGGAAGGATGAGGGCGAGCACCCGCTCGACGTCGGCGCGTGTTCCGACCGGAAGCACCACGTTGAACTGCTGCGCAGATCCGGACTGCTGCTGAGACGCGCTCTTGCCCGACATGCGGTTGATCTTGATCGTCCACCAACCGAACGGACGCCACAGCAGCGACTGCGACATCTCGACTGCGAAGATACGCCCTGGAGGGATCGTTTCGGTCACCGTCGTGAACAGGCCGTAGGTGATGCGCACGCCATCCGGCGTCGGAGCGATCGCGTAGCGCAGTGACTTGGAGATCTGTCCCCAGGTGATGGCGACCGTGGCGATGATGAAGGGGATGCCCATACCGAGGACGATCGCCACAATGCCGATCCATGCGTCAGGATCACCATCGGCGAGGATCGCGGGGATCGTGAATCCCATCGCGACGCCGAAGATCACCAGGAAGAACCCGAACCAGAGCACGCCGGCGAGCAGCATCGATCCGACGAGTCGTCCGGTCGGGATCTTCACGACGCTCTCCGGAGCGACATCGGCGAGGTCGACGCCTCCGATGAGGTCGTTGACGCCCTCGTTCATTGATCCGACAAGCTGGGAGCGCAACCCGGCAGAAGCGGCTGGCTGCTCGGGCGCTGGCTGTCCGGTACGACGCGTTTCACGTGACTGACGGGCACCGGAGGCGAGCCGGAGGATGTCCGAGCGCACGGCTTCGGCCTTCTGCGTGGAGAGGTACTCGAGCGGAACGTTCGCGTCGGTGCCGGCGCCGACGACCTCGAGTTTTGCCATGCCGATCAGCCGCGCAGGGAAGGGACGCGTGAGGTTGACGCCCTGCACCCGATCAAGCGGCGCGCGCCGGTGCGAGCGGAAGATGATGCCCTTGCGGATCTCCACGTGCTCATCGGAGATACGGAATTGCTGAAACCGCCACACCAACCAGAATCCGACGATGAGCACGATCAAAACACCCAGCACGACGAGCAGTGCGACGATGACCAGGTTGTTCGCCAGAACCCAGTCCACCGGGTCTCCGCCGGAGTAGTCGTCGGCGTGCATCCCGTCAGGAGCGAAGAGGTTGATGCCCCAGAAAATGATCCGGTCGCGGAAGTTGTTGAGCACAATGCCCGCCACGATGATGAGCACCAGGCCGCCCTTGAACAGCGGGGTCAGCGGGTGCAGACGGTGCCATTCTCCGTCTGCAAGTGAATCGCTCGAGAGCTGCTGAGGCGTGCTCACAGGCCGGTCCGGCGGGTCTCGGCGACGTCGATGAGTGTGTCACGCAACGCTTCGGCCGCAGCCTGTGTCAGCCCGGGAATCTGCACGCCAGTAGTGGCGGCCGCGGTGACCATCTTCAGCTGTGACACTCCGAACGCACGATCCAGCGGTCCCTGCGTGATGTCGACGAGCTGCATGCGCCCGTAGGGTACGGCGATGATCCGCTGCCACAGGATGCCCTTGCGGAAGACGATGTCATCGGCGCGCAGCATGTATCCGATCGCCTTCGCCTGTCGGGGCAGGATCACGAGCGTGATGAGTTCGATCACGAGCAAGATTCCGGCCGGAATCCACACCCAGGTCTGGTCGAACGCGAGGCTCAGCACGAGCGCCGCGATCACGATGAGCACGAACACGACCGCATTCTGCAGCAGCTGAGACGTAACATAGCGCGGCGAGATCTGGTGCCAGTGCCCGTCGAGGGCGAGGCGTGCGGCGCCGCGAGGTTCGCGAATCTGCGTGTACGTCCCCTCGTCCAGCACGGATGGGACGGGCTGCACAGGCTGCACCGGCTGAACCGGCTGAACCGGCTGCACCGGAGGGACGTCCAGCACAGACTGGACAGGCGGTACCGGAGGGACCGGCGGGATGACCGGCTGAGATCGATCAGCGCCCGGCGTCGGCTCCGGTGGCGGGGTCATCTGGCTGTCGGTCATCAAGATCCTTCGGAAGAGTACAGAATTGTTCGGCGATGAGAGCGGCAGCTACGAGCACGATCGAACTCACGACGAGCGCAGCCATCGCCACAATCGACCCTACCGGGGGACCCACCGGTCGTGACAAGAGGAACACTCCCAGTCCTGCGCCGAACCCGGCCATCATCGCACCGAGCAGGCTCGATGCCCGTGCGAGGGTCGCGGCACGCATCGCACGGAACGGGTCGATACGACCTGGCGTGCGTCCACGCACGCTGCGCCGTACCGGCCAGGCGAGCGCGAGCACAGCAGCGGCAACGAGGAGCAGAAGAAGTGGCAGGAAGCCAGAAGGTGCAAAGGTGGCACGACCCGACACCGTCAGCACATGATCGACCAGGTAGCCGATACCCGCACCAAAAAGCGCAAGGATAATCAGCAACACGGCGGATGTGCGCTTCATTCGTGCTCCGCACCGGCATCCGCGGCATCCGCACGCAATCGCTCAATCAGCGAAGCGATCCGTCCCTGCCCGGGGATCTCCGCGTCTGGGTCAAGGCTCAGCCACGGTTCGAGCACGAACATTCGCTGGGCAGCCCGAGGATGCGGCAATTGCAGGTGCGGGTCGTCAGAGAGCAGATCGCCGTAGGTGATCAGGTCGAGGTCGAGCGTGCGATCACCCCAGCGCTCGTGTCGTTCGCGGCCGTGTTCGTCTTCGATTGCGTGCAGCAATCCCAGCAGCACCTGCGGCGCGAGGCGGGTACTGACCAGCGCGACCGCGTTGACGTAGGTCGGCGCATCCGGGTCCGGGCCATCCAGTCGCACCGCGACTGTCTCGTACAGCTCCGACAGCTGCACGTCTTCTACGAGCGGCAGTCGGGAGATCCTCTCGATCGCTCGCCGGATCGTCTCGCGGCGGTCGCCGAGGTTCGCGCCGATCGCAATCACCGCGCGCACGTTGTCGCGGCCGGGACGCGGATCTGGCACTGTCAGCGGCGGCATGCGGGTCATCACTGTGCGCCCCTCGTGACGCGAACGATGGTGACCGAGACGTCCGAGAACGTCAGCGGGATGGGCGCGTGGGGCTTGTGCACGGTGACGGCGACCTGTGTTACCCGCTTGTCCGCGAGCACGACATCGGCGATGCGCTGAGCGAGCGTCTCGATGAGATTGACCGGTTCGCCTGCGACGACGGCTGCGACCTTCTCGGCGAGCTCGCCGTAGTGCACAGTGTCGACGACGTCGTCGGATGCCGCGGCGACCGCCAGATCGACCTGCAGACGCAGATCGATCAAGAACTCTTGACCGTTCTCACGTTCGTGCTCGAAGACACCGTGACGGCCGAACACAGTGAGACCGGTGAGTTGGATCTCGTCCAGGATCTGCATATCAGCCCTCCCAAGCGTGTGCGATTGCGAGAGCATCGCGGGTCGCTGCGACGTTGTGCACGCGCACAGCCCATACGCCGTGGCGTACAGCCAGGGCGCTCGTGACTGCTGTGGCGAGATCGCGTCGCGACTCGTCGATTTCAGCCTCCGCTGGCGAAGCCTGGCTGACAGTGTCGACCAGAAACTGTTTGCGCGAGGTGCCAATCAGTACCCGATGGCCGAGCGCCGTGACGTCGGTGAGGCCACGCAGTACGTCCCAGTTCTGTTCCCCCGTCTTGGCGAATCCGATGCCGGGGTCGACGATGAGCCGGGCAGGGGCGATACCCGCAGCCGCCGCGGCACCGCACCGCTCACGCAACTCGCCGGCGACCTCACGTGAGGCGCGCCGGTACTCGGCGCGCGCATACATGTCGTCGGAGGGCCCACGCCAATGGCCGATCGCAAAATCGGCGCCAGACGCCGCGACGGCGCTGAGCATGCCTGGGTCGGAAAGGCCACCGGAAACGTCGTTCACGATGCGCGCGCCCGCGCGGACGGCAGCGACAGCCGTCGACGCGTTCAGGGTGTCGATACTCACGGGGATGCCTCGCGATGAGAGCTCCTGAATCACCGGGAGGACTCGCTGCGCCTCGACGGCGGGGTCGACGCGCTCGGAGCCAGGGCGGGTGGATTCTCCGCCGATGTCGAGCACCGCAGCGCCGGCGTCTCGCAGCGCCAGCCCGTGGGCGATGGCCTGCTCGGGCTCGATGAAGCGCCCGCCGTCGCTGAAAGAGTCGGTCGTGACGTTGACGATGCCCCAAATTTCGGTCATTGCGCGCCGCCGATCCCTGAGCCCACAGAAGCGCCGATCAGCGTGATCAGTTCCTGTCGAGCGACCGGCTCCGTGTATTCGCCACGCGCGGCGATCGTGAGCGTCGAGGCTTCGGGTTGGCGTCCACCGCGCATCGTCACGCAGCCATGCGTGGCATCCAGAATGACGAGCACCCCACGCGTGTCGAGGTGCTCCGCAATCGTGTCAGCGATCTGCTCACCGAGCCGCTCCTGCACCTGTGGGCGGGCGGCGAGGATCTCCACGACACGTACCAGTGCGCCGAGCCCGACGACCTGCTCGCCTGGCAGGTAGGCGATATGCGCGCGTCCGGCAAAGGGCAGCAGGTGGTGTTCGCAGACTGAGCGGAAGCGGATGTCACGCAGGAGCACCGCGCCGGACGGCAGGGTCTCTGGCGCGGGTCCACGCGCAACGCTGATCGTGCGAGCCAGGGGCGCCGCAGCATCCTCTCCCACACCGGAGAAGAACTCCGCGTAGAGGTCGGCCATGCGCGCCGGAGTCTGCTTGAGTCCCGGACGCTCGGGGTCTTCACCGATCGCTTCGAGAAGCTCGCGAGTCAGCCGCTGGACACGATCTCTGTCTACGGCCACAGTCAGGCCGTCGCCGGACGTGCCTGCCCGGATGCGGGCGTGCCGTCGGTCGCACCGTGGGCTGCCGCAGCATCCACAGACCCTTCGACAGCGGCCACAGCATCCACCGGGATGACGCGCTTGGGCACCTCGATCGGAGGGCGAGTCGACACCGGTCGCTCACTGCTGGAAAGCCACAGCGGGCGCTCTGGCAGCTTGCGAATGTCGGTGAAGATCTCGGCGATCCGGTTGTGGTCGAGCGTCTCCTCCTCAATCAGCGCAAGAGCGAGGCGATCGAGAAGATCACGGTTATCGCTGATCACCTGGTACGCCTCGTCATGGGCCTGCTCGATGAGCCGGCGCACCTGGGTGTCGACGCGCTCGGCGACGCTCTCCGAGTACTCTCGCCCGCGGCCCATGTCGCGGCCCGCGAACGGCTCGCCGCCCTCGGTGCCGAGCTTGACCGGACCGAGGTCGGTCGTCATGCCGTACTCGATGACCATCTTGCGGGCGATGCTGGTCGCCTTCTCGATGTCGTTCGAGGCGCCAGTGGTGGGGTCGTGGAAGACGAGTTCCTCGGCGACACGACCGCCCATCGCATAGGTCAGCTGGTCCTGCAGCTCATTGCGGGTGATGGAGTACTTGTCATCCAGCGGCATCACCATCGTGTAGCCGAGTGCCTTGCCGCGCGGGAGGATCGTGATCTTGGTCACCGGATCGGTGTAATTCATCGCCGCGGCAGCGAGTGCGTGACCACCCTCGTGGTAAGCGGTGATGAGTCTCTCGCGGTCCTTCATGACGCGGGTGCGACGCTGCGGGCCGGCGATCACACGGTCAATGGCCTCGTCCAGTGCACGGTTGTCGACCAGCTGCGCGTTCGAGCGAGCGGTGAGGAGCGCCGCCTCGTTCAGCACGTTCGCGAGGTCAGCACCGGTGAAGCCTGGCGTCTTGCGAGCGACGACTTCGAGGTCGACGGTCTTGGCGAACGGCTTGCCCTTGGCGTGCACCTGCAGGATGTGCAGGCGCCCCTTGAGATCAGGAGCATCCACGCCGATCTGGCGGTCGAAACGGCCAGGGCGCAGCAGTGCAGGGTCGAGGATGTCTGGACGGTTGGTCGCCGCGATCACGATGACGTTCGCGTTCGGGTCGAAGCCGTCCATCTCGACGAGCATCTGGTTCAGCGTCTGTTCGCGCTCGTCGTTGCCGCCGCCCATACCTGCGCCACGGTGACGGCCGACGGCATCGATCTCGTCGATGAAGATGATGGCCGGCGCGTGTTCCTTGGCCTGGTTGAACAGATCACGAACGCGCGAGGCACCGACACCGACGAACATCTCGACGAAGTCCGATCCTGAGATCGAGTAGAACGGGGCACCCGCCTCGCCGGCGACGGCGCGAGCGAGCAGAGTCTTTCCGGTTCCTGGAGGGCCGTACAACAGCACGCCCTTCGGGATGCGGGCACCAATCGCCTGGAACTTCGCGGGGTTCTGCAGGAACTCCTTGATCTCCTCGAGTTCCTCGATGGCCTCATCGGCCCCCGCGACGTCCGCGAAGGTGACCGTCGGAGTCTCTTTGTTGACGAGCTTCGCCTTGGACTTGCCGAACTGCATGACCTTTCCGCCGCCGCCCTGCATCGACGAGAGCAGCCACCAGAACAGCAGGCCCAGCAGCACGAGCGGAAGAAGAAGCGAGAGGAACCCATCGAACCAGGTGGCACGCGGGACGACGTCGTTGAAGCCGTCCTTCGGGTCGGCTGCGGTGACTGCGTCGACGACCTCGGATGCACGCGCATCCACGTAGTAGAACTGCACCTGCTTCGAGTCCTCGAAGGCCTTCGACAGGGTCATGTCGACGCGCTGATCACCGTCGGTATTGGTGACCTCGGTGACGGTCTCCCCCGCGAGGAGATCGAGCCCCTCCTGGGTGGTGATCGTCGCTGGGGCGTTGAGATTCGAGATCAGCAGGAACCCGCCGAACAACAAAACACCAATCAGCACTACATAGAGCAGCGGATTGCGGGTGATCTTCTTCACGTCCATGATTCGTTCAGCGTATCGCGCCGCAGTTAATGGTCCCCTGTGATTCGCCCACGGCGTACGTCCCGCCCTCAGCTGTAGACGTGCGGAGCGAGGACGGCGACGTCGCGGAGGTTGCGGTAACGCTCGTCGTAGTCGAGGCCGTAGCCGACGACGAAGTCGGTGGGAATGTCGAAGCCGACATATTTGCAGTCGATCTCAACCTTGGCAGCCTCGGGCTTGCGCAGCAGCGCCAGCACCTCGAGCGACTCCGGACCGCGCGACTCGAAGTTCTCCAGCAACCAGCTGAGGGTCAGGCCGGAGTCGATGATGTCTTCGACGATGAGCACGTGCTTGCCATGCAGGTCGGTGTCGAGATCCTTGCGGATCTGCACGACACCGCTGGACTTCGTGCTCGAGCCGTAGCTGGAAACCGCCATCCAGTCCATCGGTGCGTGGACCGGCAGAGCCCTGGCAAAGTCGGCCATCACCATGACCGCTCCCTTGAGAACGCCGACCAGCAGCAGGTCCTTGCCCTCGTAGTCCTTCGCAACTTGAACTGCGAGCTCTTCGAGCTTGGCTTTGATCTCCTCCTCAGTGACGAGGATCTGAGCAAGGTCATCTTGGATGTCGGCCGCGCGCATAGATTGATTTTAGGCGACGGTTCCTGTGGGTTCCGCAATACTGTGAGGAATGACCGGGCGCCCGCCCGCCGAAGGAAGGATCCCCCATGGCTCTTGACGACATCCTCACGCAGGTTCCGATCGAAGACATCGCTGCAAAGCTTGGCGTCTCCACTGACGTCGCCAAGGCGGCAGTAGAGCAGGGCGGCGCAGTTCTGCTGACCGGACTGGCCAAGAATGCCGAGAGCGAAGAGGGCTCTGCGGCAATCAAGAACGCCCTCAAGAAGCACGAGGGCGCGAAGAGCGTCTCCGCGGTCGATGACGTCGACCAGGCGGATGGCGGAAAGATTCTCAAGCATGTGCTGGGCGCGCAGGAGCAGGACGTCACCGCGAAGCTGAACGCGTCGGACAAGACCGCAGGCATCGACTTCGGCAAGCTGCTGCCGATTCTCGCGCCGATCATCATGGGCCTGATCGCGAACAAGAACAAGAGCACGTCTGACTCCGCCGACGGCGCAGAGTCCGGCGGCGGCATCGGCGACCTCATCGGAGGACTCCTCGGCGGCAACAGTTCCGGTGGCGGCGGCATCGGCGATCTGCTGGGCGGCATCCTCGGCGGCGGTTCGTCCGGCGGCGGCGGAATCGGCGATCTGCTCGGTGGTCTGTTCGGCGGTAAGAAGTAGTTGGTGGTGGTGTTCACCGCGCGGTGAACACCACCTGTCCTCCGACGCGCGCCGCGGCGCACCCTGGTAGATCAATGGGGCCCTGCCCTGACCAGTCCGTGACAAGGCGTGCCACTTCCACGGTCTGCGTGCGGGTGAGGCTTGCGCCGAACTCGCTGTGCGCGACGAGGCGGATGATGCGGTTGCGCAGTGCTGCCGGGTTCGCCGCGAGGGCGGCGACGCTGACCGAGATGCCCGCCTCGGCGTGCTCGACGATGTCTTCGATGGTCTCGTGGATCATCTCGTCGAACGCCTCGGCATCCTCACGAAGCTGTCCGGCGGTGCGCGCCAGCGCTTCCGCAATGCCGGGGCCGAGTTCAGTTTCCAGCACGGGCAAGACACGTTCCCGCACACGGACACGTGCGAAGCGCGCTTCGAGATTGTGCGGATCGTCCCAGGGCGTGAGAGCGGATGCTGTACAGAACGCGCGGGTCGTCTCGCGACGCACGCCGAGCATCGGTCGCAGCCAGACGGTGCCGTCCTCGTCTTCTCGGCGCGGGGCCATTCCCTGAAGACTTGCGGCGCCCGAGCCGCGAGCGAGACCGAGCAGCACGGTCTCAGCCTGGTCGTCGAGGGTGTGCCCGAGCAGCACGGCCGCCGTATGCTCGGCTGCTGCGATCCGGCGCAGTGCTGCATAGCGCGCGTCGCGCGCGGCAGCCTCCGGACCGCCATTGCTCGCTCCATTCGATGAGCCCGGCACGTCCACCCGCTCGATCAGCGCACGGATTCCGAGGCTCTCGGCCTTCGCCGCGGCCTCAGCCGCAACATCCGCCGACCCCTCCTGCAGGCCGTGATCGATCGTGACGGTGACCACCTTCATCCCGCGCGAGCGCGCCTCGAATGCTGTCGCAGCGGCAAGGGCGAGCGAATCCGCACCTCCGGAGAGAGCGACCAAGACGCTCGAGCCGTCGGGCAGGTCGGCGAGCGCTGTGCGCACAGCGAGGCGGATTTCAGCGATGGCAGGGGCAAGCGAAGGCACGCCTCAACGGTACGGCACCGGAGAATGCCTACCGCGGCATCCGTCTCAGTCGTATTCTGGGCGCGTGACGAAACCGACGACGTTCGCACCGGAGCGACTGAAGGCGTTCGTCGATGCTGTCGTCGCGATCGCGATGACGCTGTTGATCCTGCCGCTGTTGGAAGCTGTCTCGGATGCTGCGAGCTCAGGGATTGGCACTGGCCCGTTCCTCGAGCAGCACCGCGGTCAGATCATCAGCTTCGGTCTCAGTTTCATGCTGATCGCGACATTCTGGATGGAGCACCATCGGCAGTACGAACGCGTGCGCCGCATCTCCCCGCCTCTGCTGTGGATCAATATCGCGTGGATGTTCACGATCGTGTGGCTGCCCGTGCCGACGGCGATGCTTGGCCAGATGGAGCCCGATCCGCTGCAGGCTGCGCTGTACATCGGAACGCTGATCATGACGCAGGTGACCACGCTCGCAGGCAAGCTCTACCTGTCACAGCATCTGACGCTGTCCGATTACACCTCCGATGAGCTCCGACGTGGGTCGATCGGTGACATCGCCGCGATCATCCTGTTCTGCATCGCACTTCCTATCGCCGCGTGGGTGCATGTGATCGGCTACTTCGCACTACTCCTTGTGGCGTTCTCCGGTCCACTGGAGAAACTGCTCTTGCGGATGCGCGGGTAGGGTGGTTCCCGGCATCCGACCGTTTTTCCTGAGGAGTACACGCATGGGCGCACACGACGCCGTCATCGAAATCCCACGCGGCAGCCGCGTGAAGTACGAAGTCGACCACGAGACCGGGCGAGTACACCTCGACCGCATCCTGTACACGACATTCGGCTACCCGGCCGACTACGGCTACTTCGACAACACGCTCGGCGAAGACGGCGATCCGCTGGACGTGCTCGTGCTCCTCGATCACGCCCTGTTTCCCGGCGTCGTCGTCGAGGTGCGTCCTGTCGCCGTGTTGAAGATGAGCGATGAGGCCGGCGGCGATGACAAGCTTGTCGCTGTGCTCGCCAAGGATCCGCGCTGGGCGCATATCCAGGACATCGACGACATCGCCGAGTACACGAAGAAAGAGATCGCGCACTTCTTCGAGCACTACAAGGATCTCGAGCCCAACAAATGGGTCAAGGTCGACGAGTGGGGTAACGCTGCCGAGGCGCAGCGCATCCTCGATGAGGCAATCGTCCGCGCAGGCGAACAGGGCCACTGACCCTCACCAACGTCAGAAGCCCTCGGTTCCGCTGTCCAGCGGCCGGGGGCTTCTTCGTGCGCTCGCGACGTCAGACCCAGACTCCGCGCGCCCCCATGAAGTCGATCGGGTTGGTGTAGCCACCGTTGATGTACACCTCGAAGTGGAGGTGGCATCCGAAAGAGTTTCCGGTGTTGCCCGCGTAGGCGATGATCTGGCCGGCATTGACCCACTGGCCCCAGCCCACTGCGATGGTGTTGATGTGTGCATAGCCGGTGCCGACGCCGCCGCCGTGCTGAATGCGGATGTAGTTTCCGTAGCCGCCGTTCCAGCCTGCGTAGTCGACTGTTCCTGACTGCGCGGCGAAGATCGGGGCCCCGCAGCCGTTGGCGAGGTCGACGCCGTAGTGGTATCCGCTGGAGCAGTATCCGGTGCCGCATTGCACCATGCGCGGGCCATAGCCCGAAGAGCGGTGGCCACCTTGCGGCCTGACCCAGCCTCCGTTGCCGACTGCACCGCCACCATCGCCGCCGCCATTACCAGCGGGAGCGCCGCCGCCGCCTCCGCCGCCGTTTGCTTCTTCCTCGGCTCTCCGGCGAGCTTCTTCCTCGGCTCTCCGGCGAGCTTCGTCTTCCGCAGCACGTCGGGCCGCTTCCTCGGCCTTGCGCTTTTCTTCGGCGATGCGCTTCGCTTCTGCGACGCCCGCTTCGTAGTCGGCGACCGTCTTCGCGGTTTCGCTCCGCAGCATTTCCAGCTGCGCTTCGAGTGTGGTGAGGTACTGCGCCTGCTCAGCGAGCGCGGCTTCGGCCGCCGCCGCAGCCTGCTGCGCGGCGATCATCTTCTCTTCAGCGATCTTCTGCAGGCGGTCACGCTCGGTGCGAGCAACGACCGCTTGATCGCTGAGCGACTGGGCGGAGTTGCGGGCAGCAACCGCGTCGTCGTAGACCGACTGGTTGTACTGCAGGAGCTTGTCCATCGTGCCGAGCCGCGAAAGCAGCTGGTCAGCGTTCGCGGCAGAGCCGGCGAAGAAGAGTTCGAGGGCGGTGTCGTCGCCGCCATTGCGGTAGAGCTGCGCAGCTACTTGGCCGGCCTTACGCGCGGATTCATCGGCCATCTCTGCCTGCGCGTCGGCCTGCGTCTGCAGCGCTTCCGCTTCGGCGATGGCCTCGAAGAACGCCTGCTGTGCCTCGAAGTACTCATTGCCCGCTGCTTCGGCAGCCGCCTGAGTCTCAGCGACCCGTTGCGTGAGGGCTTGAATCAATCCCTCGATGCGGGTAATTTCAGAAGCTTTCGCCGCTTCATTGTTCTTGGCGCGCTGCACGTCGTCCCAGCTCGGGTACGTGGCGGCGTAGGCGGCGTTCACGCCGGAGCCGATACCGAAGGCGCTGAGTGCGACAACACTGAGTGCGCCGAGCCCGAGGGCGTTGCGGCGCGTGAGAGCACTCTTCTGCCAGAAGGTGCGTTGCTCATCGACGCTGGGCGCGCACCCGCAGGAGTCCCCCGCGTCAAGCGCAGCGTCCATCATGGACTGCTCGTCGTTCACACGGCCCCTTCCAGCGGTTTCACTCATGCCACAGTAGCAACATCTTTAACATCCGCAACAGCGAACGGTAGTGTGCGGACGCGGCAGATGACACCCCATCGTCCTCCCGAAACGCCCGGGCGGGACGACGGCGCGCCCTCGATTCGCGTTTTGCTCAAAACATCGCTTATGCTTGAGCGTCGGCAAGGAAGTCCCCCGGGACAGCCTCGGCCCCATCGTTTAGCGGCCTAGGACGCCGCCCTTTCACGGCGGTAGCACGGGTTCGAATCCCGTTGGGGTCACTCAATCCGATACAATTTAATAGCATGGCCCTGTAGCGCAGTTGGTTAGCGTGCCGCCCTGTCACGGCGGAGGTCGCGGGTTCAAGTCCCGTCAGGGTCGCTCTAAGCGACGGGCCCTTTTTTCGAAAAGGGCCTTTCGTCTAGGTTGCGGCAGATTTATGATGTGCCGCATGGCTCTGTAGCTCAGTTGGTAGAGCGCACGACTGAAAATCGTGAGGTCACGGGATCGACGCCCGTCGGAGCCACACGGGTGATCATTACAGTCATCCTAGAAACCCCCGCCTAGCTTCTAACATGGCGGGGGTTTTGCTTTGCCTGGAACGACTGGGGTTGCGGGAGTGCGCGCATCCCCATGGTTGAGCTTCGACTCCCATAAGCGGCCCCATCTCCACCCGGCGTGCATCCAGCACCCTCCCACCTTGTGCCGGTTTTGTGCCGGTCGGCTAAGACCGACCACCGTCCTTGGCTCTTCCGAAGCGAGCCAGGCAGTGCCAGACCTTCTTGATGTCCTGATTTGAATAGAGTTCGGACCGCGCCGCTTCGCCGACGGCTCGCGGCGTGAGCTCTTCCCCGAGTCGACGAGCGAGGTCGGCGACCCGAGCACCTCGGTACTCCGGACCGAAGTCAATCGGTGCGGCGCGGAACCCCTCATGGAACTCGACGGCTCGTCCCAACCGCTTTGCCGCTGATTCGACCGACGCGCCGGCGAAGCTCGGGTCGAGTACGACAGCTTCGACATGCGTGTCGAATCGCACAGCCCCGTGCACATGCGCCTCGACGTATCTGTCCAGGTCACCGGAGCCGGACTCCTCTGCGAGCTCGCATAGACGAGGGAGCGACGGCGCGTCTCCGACATCGACGGGCTCAAAGACGGAATCCGGGAAACAGAAGGTGGCTCGTCCCATCGCTTCAGCGCGAAGCCGCACATACGACGAGCCGAACCGAATCGCGCCACCGTAGCTGCTTGCGCGATGGTTAGTCCCGGTCAAGTTGAGTTTTCTCCCCGGCTATCAGCAACAGGATTGTCATCGATTCCACGCTTCGACGAGCGTCGGAGACGGCCCTCTGGAGCCGTCGTGTCGGGAGCACCCGATTTCCGCTCATGTTTGGCCGTCCGATCGAGCCAACGTGGCGACGTCGATGACAGCCTTCGTAGGCATGCTTCCCAAAATCTTCTTCACAAGATCAAGGCATCTCGCGGAACTTCATCCTCAGGTACGGACGAAGGTGGGGGTCCGCGAACTGGTAAGAATACTTTCCACTCGTTCCCGTGCGCGAGAGAATTGCCCCGGCTTCATCCGTCACAAGCTTGCCGAGAGCGGCCCAAAGGAACGAGTATTCCGACCGCACCTCAAAGCGTTCCTCCCAATTCGCCACGACGTCTTGCCCCGTCCACTCTCTCACCGGCGACTCGCAAAGAATCTGCAGGATTCTCCGTCGCGGCGCGATCTCGGCGCGCGCACTCTCGACCGCGAGCTTGAACCGGCTATCAAACGAGGCATCCACCTCCTCAGCAGCGAGTTTGAACACTCGCTGCAGCAGTGCTTCATCCGAGATCCCAGGAGTGTCTCGGTATGCCGTCGCCGCAAGCAAGCCCAGGTTGTGTGCGTAGTAAGGGAAACCGTCTACGGCGAATACCAGTGCCGCCTGTACATCAGCGGAGGGTTCGATTTCGAGGAGCTTGAACCCTGTCGACAAGATTGCGGCGATCTTCGGATCGTCCATTCGAGGAATGGGGATCTGCTTAGTACGGCGAAGGTGAGCGATGTCACCCCCGAGCAGCGACGGCGCGTCCGCCGAGATGCCTACGACCGCAATCGTTTGCGGTCGATCACGGTCGCAGAGCGTCGAGACTCGCTCCATCATCTGTGCGAAGGCGATGCGGGTCACCTGGCTCTTCACGTTATGGAAGTTATCGAACTGTAGAACGTGAGTACCGGTTGCGCGCATGGCACTCACCAACGCTGCAGCAGGCTCGACTTGCAAAACCTCGAACGATTTTCCCCAACCCCACTTTCTAGAGATACGAGCCTTGATGTTCAGAAAGGCGGAAGCGCCAGCAACACCCTCGATCGAGCCTTCGCTCTCGCGGTTTGAAGACCGCGATATCTCTCGCACCTGCATCATCGTGCTCAGTGCTCGGTCAATGAGGTCGTTGAAGTTATCGCCCTCGTAGCAACCAATGTCTTTCATCTTCAGCTTCACCGCGCCGACAGACAGGTCGAGCAAGGAGGACTTTCCGACCCCGCTATCCCCGTGTAGCAGCACATGAATCCCCTGGCCGCGCAACGCCGAGGCCACTCGATCCTGTAAACCTGGGTTGCCCTCTGCGTCACGCTCATTTCGCTGCTCAAACATGCTCGCGACCGGAATCTTGCCCGGAGTGAACACGCTCTCGGGACTCTTGGCTACCATGGTTCGAATTCTGGCACGGATTCGGCCACGGAACGCCCAGGCCTTTCTGCGCTCTCCCCGCACCGCATGTGCCGGTGTTGTGCCGGTAGCCCCGCTAAAACGACCCGATACTAGCCGCCACCAACGAGCACAACTTCAGCGGAATCACGCGGCAAACGGCAACCAACGAGCACCCACTACCCCACTGAATCTAACTGAATCTAACTGAAAATCGTGAGGTCACGGGATCGACGCCCGTCAGAGCCACACGGGTGATCATTACAGTCATCCTAGAGACCCCGCCTAGCTTCTAACATGGCGGGGGTTTTGCTTTACCCCGACGAGGCCCGGTTTCCGAGCCGCTCCCCTGGGCCGCTCCGGCCCGGCCGCTGAGCGAGCGCAGCGAGACGAAACGCCCTCAAGATGGAGCGTGTGCCGGTTTTGTGCCGAGAGTCACCCTGGACAGCCCCGCCCGTTCGGTGCATAATTATTGTTTCAAACCAATGATTGTGCAGGCATGGAGATCTCGACTACGGAAGCAGCTCGGCGCTTACAGGTAAGCCCGCAGCGAGTACTTTCCCTGCTCCACGACGAACAACTCACAGGCAGACTCGTAGGACGCACCTGGCTCGTCGACGAGACGTCGGTTGCCGCGCGCGCATCGCTCGGCATTTCAGCAGGACGCCCGTGGACCGCGGCAACCATCCGTCGCATCATCGATGCGCTCTCGGACGGCGGGCGGCTCGGCAAGCGTGACACCGGTCTAGTCATGCGTACCAGCGATGAGGAGCTCGCGGCGAAGATTGGCCAGGCGATCACGGTTCGCCGGTACTCCACAAAATGGATGGAGCGCGTGACTGAGCACCTGACGCTTACCGGGGAGAGTGCGATCGATCGGATCACTACTGAGCCGGGGCGGCAGTTGCACGCCGGTGCCCGTGGCCTCCATGGATATGTTCGCAACGGCGGCGCATTTCGTACGCTTACGAGCGCTGCGCGCCTCGTCGAAGATTCGACTGGTGACGTTTTCGTGTATCGGATTCGCGACGATGTGTTCCCCTGGCCGGAGACGCCGGTCGCGCTCGTCGCCGCGGATTGCTTCCGATCGACGTCGACGCGCGTCCGATCAGTCGGAATTGATGCATTGCAAGGGATGAGGGCGCAATGGTTGAGGAACATCGCCTAACAGACGTCAATATCACTGCTCCGCCGTGGCCGCTTCTGATCGAAGTCGTCGAGGCGACCCCACCTCACAGCTGGGTGCTGATGGGTGGGATGATGACGCACCTTCATGCACTGCGAGGTCGTGTCGCCGCCGCGCGGCCCACAACGGACGTTGACGTACTCCTGAACCTGGAAGCAATCGCCGCTGACGTCAGCGCTGTGGCCGGACCGCTCCAGAGCCTGGGCATGCGTCCAGTGGAGCCCAGTGGCCCCTTCCACAGGTTCACTCGAGGCGAAGACGTCGTCGACATCATGGTGACCAACCTGGCGGGCCGCGCGAGATGGATGTCGCGCCCCATCATGCGCGCCCCTGGCGCCACGCTCGCCCTACAGGATCCGGACATCTACATCGTGGAAGCCGACGGCCGCGACGTTCGGATCGCCGTTCCTCGAACACCGGCGGCGCTCGTGCTCAAGGCCGCCGCGTTCAAGAACGATCAAAGAGACCGCGGGCGCCACCTCGAAGACATTGTGGTTCTCCTTGCGGCCGACACCAACGATCCAGTGGAGTACTCGAGCATCCCCGCGCCGCAACGTCGACACCTGCGGCCAGCCGTAGATCACCTCGCCGATCTTGGCCACCCTGCCTGGCTAGTCCTCGTTGAGTACGACCGCGAGCTCGCGAGACGCGCGTTCGAGACGCTGGTGCAGCAGACCTGACACCGTTGCCGCACACAACGCGAGGATCTGTGAGAATTTTCTTTACTCGTTCAAGGCCGGCCTAGCGGCCGGCTGCGCTGACAGGACCGCCGCGCTGCGGTGCGTCCGGCTAGCCTCGGTCTATGCGCCTGATCTACCTAGACGAGTCCGCCCGTGATGATCGCTTCTACTTCTTCGGCGCACTAATCGTGGACGCCACAGCCATCCGGGAGATAGAGAAGGGCATCGACGAGGTGGCCACGCTCATCGCACGCCATGTCCCGAGCTTCGACCAATCGTCTGAGTTCCACGCGGTAGACATGTTCCATGGCAAGGGCATCTGGAACAGCGTCCCCACTGGATGGCGAGTAAAGGCCTGCGATCTCACAGCCAAGGTAATCGCGCGCTCCTCAGCCAAGTTCGTTTTCCGGGGTATCAACACACAAGCGCTACGAGCTAAGTACCGAAGTCCATTTCCGCCGCATCTTCTCACGCTCGCCCACACACTCCAGGACATCGACCAACAGCTCAGACTGTTAGACCCAGCTGAACAGCTCGGCCTCGTGCTTGCGGACGAACATCACACCGCCCCGGGTGCACGACGAAGCTTCCGCAACTTTAAGCTTGAGAGCGTTCCTGGCTACACCACTCGTCCGGTGACTCGGATTGCGGACACAATCTACTTCGGTCCATCACACGAGAGCAGGATGCTGCAGGCCGCGGATCTTGCAACGTACTTCCTAAACCGCGATAGGACTGTGGAGACCCGCGATGAGCGCAGCGAGCGTGCCATCGCCAAGATTGTGGCCAACATCCGATCGATCACGGTCCACGAGTACGTCTGGAGTCCGTAAAAAACACAACGCCCCGCGTGAACGGGGCGTTGGCAGGTGCGGGAGGCCTTTCAGCGTCCTGCAAGCTTAGGATACATGAGCACTCTGACATCTGTCCGTGAGCTCACGGGATCGACGCCCGGCTGAGCCGCTGACCCTCACGGGGCTTCTACTCGTCGATGAGTCCTTCTTCCGCGTTCGCCCTGACCGAGCACAACTATGCAGCGTCTGCTGTGCCACACTTCGACGAGTTCCTACTTCAAGCAATCCCAACCCTCGACGTCCCGAAACGGAAGTCCCGTAAGCCATGGGCGGGACATCCCATCAGTCCCGCCGACCGAAGGAAACCCACTTGCCCGACGACACATCCGCGGCCGACGTCCGGGAGCCGACGCACCGATGAACGCTCACGACAAGCCCACCCGCCGCATCGAACTGACACTGCACAAGCCCTGGTTCGCTCTATACGCCGGAGTCAGGCCGACACTCGTCATCGAGGGCCGAGGCCAACCGGTCCAGTGGGGTCTCGGCACCTGGCAGGTTCCATCCGACCAAACCGTGAAGCTGGGTGTGTTTCTCTTCAACCGGTTATGGCGTTTCGGCCAGGCGGAGTTCGCGCTTGATCCCCATCATGCGCCGGCGATCAAGTACCGGGCGCCGATGTTGCCTTTCCTCCGCGGCAGACTCGGGATCGATACCGACTAAGACCCTCGTTCGGAGACACAATAGGAGTATGTCTCCCGAACGCGAGTGGCGGTTGCTGACTTCGGTACGCCGTGCCATCCGAACCGACCCCTCACAGGTCGCGCTCACCGAGGCGTATCCCGTCCTCAATGAGACCGTCGTCGTGAAGATCCTCGACCTCGCGCTGCGCGTGGGCGAGTCGATGTTCGCCGTCGGTGCATCCGCGCACGATGCCACCTTCGCCATCACTCGCATCTCCCAGGTGTACGGCCTCACCGGAGTGCAGGTCGAGGTCACGTTCAACGCCATCAGCGTCTCGTATCATCGTGGCGAAGAGGACTGGCCGACCACACTGCTCCGTGTGGTGCGCGCCGCGTCACCGGATCACGCGAAGCTGCAGCGACTGCAGGCCTTGGTCGTCGACATCACCGACGGAATGGAGCTCAGTCAAGCGCGGATAGCCTTCCGAATCATCCGACGCACGCCATTCCTGTATCGCCCCATCGTCGTGATCGTCGCCCGCGCGCTGCTCACCGTCGGCGCCGCGATCCTGTTCGGCGCATCGCCTCTCATCATCCTGCTGACGTTCATCTCAGCTCTCTGCGCGGCGTTCACCCAGGCCGGGCTCGCTCGCCTGCAGGTTCCATCATTCTTCAGCCAGATTGCGGGCGCATTCGTCATCACCGCCTTCGCGACCGTCGTCTCGGCTCTCGGCGCCGCCGGCATCGAACCCTTCACCGATGTGCAGCCCTCGATCATCGTGGCCTCGGGCATCGTCCTGATGCTGTCCGGTCTCACCGTCGTCAGCGCCGCACAAGATGCCATCGACGGGTTTGCGCTCACCGCCGTCGGACGCATCCTTGATCTCACCATGCAGACCGTCGGCGTCGTGCTGGGCATCCTCATCGGCCTCGAAGTCGCCCGCCTGTTCGGATTCAGCGTGGCACTGCCCAATGATGCACTGCCATTCGGGTCGCTCCCCTCTCAGATCGCAGGCGCTGCGATCATCGCAGTGGCGGTTGCGTTGTTCAACGGCGCGGGGATGCGAATCATTCTCGTCAGCGCAATGCTGAGCGTGATCGCGATCCTCGGTTACACCTTCACGCTCCTGCTCGACATCCACGTGGGCGCAGCAAGCGCCGTCGGCGCACTTCTGGCCAGCTTCGTCGGCATCCTGATCGCCCGCAATCTGCATGTCCCGTCGGTCGCCGTCACGACCGCAGCGATCGTTCCGCTGGTACCGGGCCTGACAGTCTTTCGGGGGTTGCTCGGAATCGTCGACTCCGACGGCACTGCAGAGGGGATGCTCGTCGGTATCAGCCCGCTCGTACTCGCCGGAACAATTGGCGTCGGCCTCGCCGCCGGCGCGTCATTGGGGCTCTACCTGGGCACGCCGATACGCGAAACCCTCGCCAGCGTCGCGAAATCGCGTGCCCGCGTCAGACGCTGAGCGCCGCCTGCGTGATGCCGGTCGGGCGTGATGTCAGCCGCGGCTGCGCGCGACGTACACGGTGTTGGATGACACTCCCCCGGTGACGGGGTTGTCGAAGTCGACGATGTGCGCGACGGCGTCGTCGAACACTGCGTTCAGTTCGACCATGAAGACATCGTCGGGCGGGTCATCCGACCACAGCGCGAAGACTCCGCGCGGAGCGAGGTGTCGGTCAAGCGCACGCAGACCGGCCGCGTCGTAAAGATCGGCATGCGTCGGGTCGAGCTGGTGACGCGGCGAGTGATCCACGTCGAGCAGGATCACCGAGTAACCGCCAACGCCTTCGACAGGTTCCGCGCGGATAACGGCGAAGAAGTCGTCTTCGACCAGGGTCGTTCGTGTATCGCTGACGAGCTCGGTCGACACCGGCAGCAGCATCCGCTCATGCCAGCCGATAACGGCACCAAGCCGATCGATCACAGTAAGGGCGCGCACCCGCTCATCACGCAATGCGGCGACAGCCGTGTACCCGAGCCCGAGGCCTCCGACGAGGACCGTAAGGTCGTCACCCTCGACAGCGGCGAGACCGAGATTCGCAAGCTCTTCTTCTGCCACCGTGAACAGGCTCGACATGAGGTACTCGTCGCCGAGTTTGACCTCGTAGATCTCCTGACCCACCGACGGCTCAGTGCGCCGCCGCAACATCAGGTCACCGATCGGTGTGGGCTGCCAGTCAAGTTCTTCGAACCGAGTGATCACTGCGGCATCCCTCCATTTCTACTCACACTACCGGCCGTATAGCCCAGTCACTGCAAGTATGGGTCTCGTGAACAGTGATGACGGAACGGGCAAGAACACCAAAGATGCATCGTCTGCGACGCGTTCGGCCACACGCGCCGCAGAAGTGGCACGGAACATCGCGCGCAGTCTGACGAATCTGCCACCGAAAGGTGTGCACCCGGCGCTGATCCCCGGAGTCGGAGTGGAACAGACCGGCCGGGTGTATCGCACCGACTGGCTGGTGTTCGGTGTCGCCGCGGCCTTCGTCGTCGCGTTCATCGGGTGGGGAGTCTTCGGCGGCGACAGCCTCTCCACCACCGCACAATCCACGCTGAACTGGGTCATCGAGTACACCGGAGTCTTCTTCACCTCGGTGGCGACAGCGATCCTGCTCTTCATGATCTTCCTCGGAGTCAGCAAGTACGGTCGCATCCGACTCGGGCGTGACGACGAAGCGCCAGAGTTCTCGATGTTCTCCTGGATCTCGATGCTTTTCGCCGCGGGTATGGGCATCGGCCTGGTGTTCTGGGGAGCCGCGGAGCCGCTGACCTTCTTCGAGACGCCGCCCCCAGGAACCGTCGAGGGCGGAACACTCGAGGCGATGCAGACGGCACAGGCACAGGTGCTGTACCACTGGGGCCCACAGGCCTGGGCCTTCTACGCACTGGTGGGTGTCGCGATCGCATACGGATCATTCCGCCGAGGACGCACGCCGCTCATTTCATCGGTCTTCGCGCCCCTGTTGGGAGAGCACAAGACGACGGGTCCGCTGGGAAAGACGATCGACATCTTCTCCATCCTCGTGACTCTCTTCGGCACGGCGGCGTCTCTGGGTCTCGGCGCCCTGCAGATCGGCCACGGCGTCGAACTCGTCTCCGGAATCGGTGAGATCGGCAACGGCGTGCTCATCGCGGTGATCGCCGTGCTCACTGCCTGCTTCATCGCTTCAGCGGCATCCGGTGTATCCAAGGGCATCCAGGCACTGTCGAACATCAACTCGGTCGCAGCCATCGTTCTGTCGTTGTTCGTCTTCTTCGTCGGCCCCAGCCTGCTGATCCTGAATATCATCCCGGCGATCGCGTTCGAGTTCATCAATGATCTCCCCCAGATGATGGGACGCTCCAGCGCACAGGGCGAGGCGACACAGCAATTCCTCGCCTCCTGGACGATCTTCTACTGGGCGTGGTGGATCTCGTGGTCGCCGTTCGTCGGTATGTTCATCGCCAAGATCTCGCGCGGCCGCACCATCCGGCAGTTCGTGCTGGTCGTGATCGCCGTACCGTCACTGATCTCTATGGTCTGGTTCGCGATCTTCGGGACAACCGCGATCGATCAGCAGCTGAACGGAGCAGAGCTAGCGACGACACCGCCGGAAAATGTGCTCTTCGGCGTGCTCGAGAACCTTCCACTCACCGGCATCACGAACATCTTGCTGATGCTCCTCATCGCGATCTTCTTCATCACCGGAGCTGACTCTGCGTCGCTCGTCATGGGCACGATGTCACAGCAGGGAGACCCGACGCCCAAGCGCTGGGTCACGATCACGTGGGGCACGCTCATCGGCGTGATCGCTGCGGTGCTGCTCGTTACGGGAGTCGAAGGGAGCGGTCTGCGCGCACTGCAGAACGTGACGATCATTGCGGCGTTGCCATTCGCCGTCATCCTGGTGTTCATGATGGTCGCGCTGATGAAGGACCTCGGTCGCGACCCATTGATCCTGCGTGACAAGTACGCACGACAGGCGCTCCGGCACAGTGTGCGCACAGGGCTGGAAGAGTACGGAGATGACTTCGCGCTCGTTCCGAGCGAGTACGACCATTCCCAGGACGACCACCCATGGATCGATGAGCCGGCGGACGAGGCGTTCACCGAAATTTTCGAGACCTCGTCGCTGCCGATCATCGTGGCGGATGCTTCGGATGAACAGCCCCTCGACCTTGACGCCGGCGGCAGCACGGAGCAGGCGAACGGAGACGCAAAATGAGCGACACGACCATCGAAGATTGGGCCCGTCTCTGCGCTTTACTGGACGACGACCCCGAGCTGGAACCGGCCGTGCGCCAGGCGGTTGCCGACGAGACCGACGCTTGGCAGGTGCTGATCGACGGGCTCGATGAGGCGGGCGCGCTTGCGTACCTCGATGGGAAAGACACCGGCATCGAACTTGCTGATGCTCTGCCCGCGCTCCCCCGAATCTTCCGCACCGGGGTTGACGTCGATGAGGTCGGTGACGTCGACGGTGAACTGTCCGCGGCTGTGGTCCGCGCCGACGAACTTCTCAACCCGCACGGCTTGCGCCTCGTCTACCTCGATGAGGACACTGATGCCTACCCGCTGGTCGCTGTCCCGACGGCCAACGTCGATGAAATCATCGCCCTGTCGGAGAGGCTGGGGCACACCGCGCGTGCCTTCGGCTGAGGCGGACAGTCACCTTCGCCTCACTACGCGATGACGCCCACCTCTGCATCGGGCGGAGTCATTTTTCGATCCTGTGCGGGAAACAGCACCTTCTGCACGATGATGATGATGCTTGCCGTCACCGGGATCGCCACCAGGGCGCCGAGGATTCCTCCGAGTGCGCCGCCACCGACCGCAGCGATCACGACGATCGCACCGGGCACTGAAACCGCGCGACTCATGATGCGCGGACTCAGCACGTAGGCCTCGATCTGCATGTAGATGAGGTAGTAGACGGCCGCGATCAGCGCGGTGATCGGTGCGTCGAACAGACAGATCAACGAAATGATGATCGATGCGCTGAGTGTTCCGACGAGCGGGATGAGCGAACCGATGAATGCGAGCAGCGCGAGCAGCGCCGGCACAGGCGCCCCGATGATGCTCATCAAGATGATCGTCAGCACCGCGTTGATCGACGCCAGGCTGACCTGACCGATCACGTAGCGCCCCACCGCCGTTGACACGTCTTCGAGCAGCTCACTGAAGCCCGGCCGCCGATATGCAGGGACGAACCGCGCCGCGGTCCGCTTCATACTCCGCAGGGACGCCATGAAGTACAGGGTCAGGATGAGCACGATGATCACCCCGGTGACTCCGCTCGCGATCCCCGACCCGACAGCGATCAGCCCGCCGCCGATCTGGCCGAGATTGTCGGGGTCCTGGAAGAATTCCAGCGCACCGTTGGCAGCGTTCTCAATCTCCGCACCATATTGGCCGGTCACCTGCGTGAACCAGTCGCTGCTCATCACGTCCTCGATCATCTTCGGGGCGTCTTCGATGAGATTGGCGATCTGGCGCACAAGTATGGGGACGATCGCGAGCAGGATGCCGGCGAAGATCACCAGCACTCCGGCGACCACTACGCTCACTGCAGCAGCCCGCGGCATCCGCTTCTCCAGGAACACCACGACGGGGTCGAGCCCGAGGGCGAGGAACAGCGCGACACCTACGTAGATCAACACTGTCGCGAGCTGCCCGACGATCGCGCCGATCAGCAGTGCGACGAGCACTCCCAGCGCCCCGACGAGCCCGAATGTGAACGGTTCGATCCGGTTCAGATGACTGCTGTTGCCGAGCGTTCCACCGTCACTGCTCGCTCTGATACGACTCCACATGCTGCCCCCTCTAGTTCGATTCCGTGTGATATTTGAGCACTCGCAACGTCGCAGGTCAAGGGGCGTGCAATGGGTGGTGAGTCGTGATTCACGTGCGAAGCGAACTCCACACGGCAGGCCGCGGCATCCCGCCAACGCGACGCTCCAGCTCCGCGGCGAGCGCGATGATCGTAGCCTCTCCACCCGGGCGTCCAATCAGTTGCACGCTCACCGGATGCCCCGACGCATCCAGTGTTACCGGAACCACCACGGCCGGAAGACCCGCGACGTTCACGAAACTCGAGTACGGCGCGTAGCGCACCTGCTGTGAGAAGTTCTCCGCGGCGTCGGTCGGGTGAAACCATCCGACCGGCTGCGGTGTCAGCGCGAGCGCCGGAGTCAGCACCGCATCGAACGGCGCGAACGACGAGATCGTGGCGCGCTCGAACGCCGTTGCCGCGGCGAGCGCCTCCAGAACCTCGGCGCCGGTGAGACCGCGTCCCTCGCGCACCAGCCACGCGGTGATCGGCTCGACCAATTCGAGCTCGGCATCAGAGAGATTCATGCGCGCTGCGCTCGTGCGCCAGATCGTCGTGAACATCTCGGCATAGCCTCGCGGACGCCAGTCGAACTCGTCGACACCGTGTCGGGCATCCGTCAGCAGCTTTGCCGCCACCAACACCGCCCGCGCAGCATCCGGGTCGAGGCGAATGTCGTCGTCATCGTCCCACGGCGAGACTGTCGTCACGCCGACGCGAGCGGATGCCAGACTCTCCGTCGCTGCGTCGAGGAACGGCCCTCCGCCGGGAGCCGCCGTGGCGTACGAATACGCTCGTCCCGCGACCTGCACGTCGAGCAGCAGTGCGGCATCCGCGACCGTGCGAGCGATGGGACCCGCCACAGGCAGTCCGCCAGGACTGTCGAGACCGGAAGCGAATGGGATACGACCTCGGGAAGGCTTAATCCCCACCACACCGACGGTTGCCGCCGGGATTCGGATTGATCCGCCGCCATCGGATGCCGGGGCCAGCGGCAACAGCCCGGCGGCGACGGCGGTCGCCGCGCCTCCGCTTGAGCCACCTGCACCGTTCGCCGGATTCCATGGATCGCGGGCAGGTGGAGCGATCTGCGTCTCGGTGTATCCGGTGAGCCCGAACTCCGGAGTGTTCGTCTTGCCAAGACTGATGCCGCCCGCTTCATCGAGCACCGCGGCCTGATCTGCCGTGGCATCCGGTACGAAATCCTTGTGCAGTCTGGAGCCGAACCGCGTCGGCACCCCGGCGCGCGGGACGAGGTCTTTGTCCCCAAACGGGAGACCCCAGAGCGCACCCTCAGGCTCACCGAGCATCGCAGCCCGGGAGCGCGCAGCATCCGCCGTCACTTCGACGAAAGCGCCGAGTCCGCCATCGAGCCGGTCGATGCGGTCGAGGTAGTGCGCGACGAGGTCGACGGGGCTGATCTCACGCGCTCGGAGCGCCGCCAGCTGTTCGATCGCGGTCAGGTCGTGCAGCTCAGCCATGGCTCGAGCCTACGGGCGACGTTGACTGCGTGCGGCCACCGCGTCATTTCACTGACGCGGCGGCATACCGGGATGCTGCGTGGTCGGCGGCATGGGGTACGGGCCACCTGGCCGCTGCCCCACCCGCTCCGCATCGGCGCGCAGAATGCCGTTCTTAACGGCAGTACGCATGATGAGATAGCCGATCCACAGTGTGAGCGCGAGCGTGCCGAGATAGATCACCAGCCCGAAAATAATTGCGCCTATTCCGAGTCCTGCTGCCAGTCCTGAGTAGTCGTTGTTCATGCCCACAAGCTAGCGAATTGCCGCGACCTCCGAAAGGGCATCCACCGATCGGTGGACCCCACAATCAGCCGCCCGGCCGCTACCGACAGGCCCCCGGAACAGGCCACGATGGAACCATGACCGAAAATGTGATCGAGGTTCGCGACCTCCGCAAGTCGTACGGAGCCTTCACCGCCGTCGATGGCATCAGCTTCGACATCCACCGTGGCGAGACCTTCGCACTGCTGGGGCCGAACGGTGCCGGTAAGTCCACGACCATTGAGATCCTCGAGGGCTACCGCCACCGCACCTCCGGTGACGTGCGGGTGCTTGGCGTCGATCCGCAGCGCGGCGGACTCGAGTGGAAGGCGCGACTCGGCATCGTGCTGCAGTCCACCGGCGAGGCCGGCAACGTCACCGTACGAGAGCTGCTCACCGAGTTCGCCGGCTACTACCCTCGCCCGCGAGACATCGACGAGGTGATCGCCGCCGTCGGACTCGAGCAGAAGCAGAAGACGCGCGTCGGCAAGCTGTCCGGCGGACAGCAGCGGCGCATGGACGTCGCTCTCGGGATCATCGGTCGACCCGAGATGCTCTTCCTGGATGAGCCGACCACCGGCTTCGATCCCGAGGCACGGCTCCAGTTCTGGGATCTGATCAACTCCCTGAAGGCAGAGGGCACGAGCATCCTGCTCACCACTCACTATCTCGACGAAGCCGCCAAGCTCGGAGATCGGGCTGCCGTCATCACGGGCGGCCAGATCAGCGCGATCGGCCGCATCGATGAGATCGGCGGGGCGGATGCCCGCACCCCACGTGTTCGCTGGACCGACGCGGACGGTACGACCCGCGAGGAGCACACTGATCAGCCTGGCGCGGTCGTTGCTGGGCTGTTCCGCGACGGCGGCGAGCCGCGCGGACTCGAAGTCGTCCGCCCCACGCTCGAAGACATCTATCTCGGCCTGATCCGCGAGCATGCGGCCGCCGAGACCATGGAAACGGTGAAGGAACTCGCATGAACGCCACCACACTGCCCGCGACGACCACGAACTTCGGCCTCGTCCGCACTTTCCGCCTCGGCCTCCGCCGCATCGGGTTCGAGCTGCGCCAGTATTTCCGCGCCGGAGACCAGGTGTTCTTCACCTTCCTCTTCCCGACGCTGATGTACCTCATCTTCGCCACGATCTTCACCGGCGACATCGGTGAGGGTCCCGACGCCATCAGCATGGCGACCTACTATCTGCCAGGACTCATCGCCGGTGGCATCCTGCTCTCCGGCGTGCAGGGCCCCGCACTCGAGATCGCGATGGAGAAGGACGACGGCACGCTCAAGCGCCTCGGCGGTACCCCGATCTCTCCCGTGACGTATTTCATTGGAAAACTCGGCCAGGTCTTCGTGACCGCGATCCTGCAGATCGCGCTACTGATCGTCGTCGCCGTGGTGCTCTACGGAGTGGAACTGCCAACGGATGCCGCTGCATGGGGCCGCTTCGCCTGGGTCTTCGTGCTGGGGCTCATCACCTGCACCCTGCTCGGCATCGCACTTTCTGCCGTGCCACGCACGGGCAAGTCGGCGGCAGCGGTTGTCATCCCGATCGTGCTGCTCATCCAGTTCATCTCCGGCGTCTACATTGCCTTCTCGATGCTGCCGGAGTGGCTGCAGAACGCCGCCGGCGTGCTGCCGGTGAAGTGGATCGCACAGGGCATGCGCTCAGTGTTCCTGCCCGACTCGTTCCAGGTCGCCGAGGTCAGCGGATCATGGGATCTCGGGCTCATCGCGCTCGTGCTCGTCGGTTGGCTCGTGGTCGGACTCATCATCAGCAGGCTGACGTTTCGCTGGATCCATCGGAACGGATGAGTGGTGCGCAGGGTCCGCATCGAAGTGGAAGAGTGGGACGCATGAGTACGATCCGCGGTGAGCAGCTGGGCTGGGACGTCGCCAGTGGGGCGCTGTTCATCGTGATCACGGTCATCGCGTTCGCGGACGCGCCGCGCTTCGCCGGAACATCGTGGATGCTGGTCGCGATCGCGGCTGGCATCCTGGCCGTCTACGTGTTCGGGGCGCGGCGGTACGTCAGCATCCGCGAAGCCCCGCTGCCGTCAGCACTGGCGTCGGCCGTCATCCAGATCGCACTGATCGCGCTCCTCGCGGTCGGAACCTCGCTCGCCCCGAACATGCTCCTGCTGCAGACGATCGTGCTGCCGCTGATCTGGATGACGTCGCGCTCCGTCCGCCAGTCCATACTCGTCACTCTCGCGAACGCGGTCGTGCTGGGACTCGCCTACTCCGTGTGGGGCGGATTCGAACAGGCGACGGTGATCGCGGGCTTCCTCACCTCGTTCCTCTCAGCGGCGTTCAGCATTGCCCTCGGACTGTGGATCAGCCGCATCGCCGAATGGGGCACCGAACGACAGCGACTGCTCGCAGAACTGACTGAGGCGCAGACGAGCCTGGAGTCGGCAAGCCGCGAGGCCGGCGCCACCGCCGAGCGCTCGCGTCTCGCCCGAGAAGTGCATGACACGATCGCGCAGACGCTGACCAGCATCGTCATGCTCGCCGAACGCGCTCGACGCGACGGGTCGGCCGACACCATCGCCCTGATCGAGGAGTCCGCGCGCGATGCCCTGCGAGAAGCGCGCACGCTCGTGGTCTTGGAATCGCCGGCGTCCACGCCGTCCGGATCTCTCGCGCAGGCATTGCACCGACTCGGCGAACGGTTCGAGCGCGAGACCGGGGTCAGCGTGCACGTCCACGCATCCGAATGCACCGTGCCCCGTGACATCCAGGTCGTCCTGCTGCGCTGCGCACAGGAGGGACTCGCGAACGTCCGCAAACATGCCGCGGCGAGTGCCGCATCCATCGCGCTGAAGGTTGGCGCGGACGCCAGCCTCACGGTGCGCGACGACGGCCGCGGGCTTCGGGACGCCACCATCGACGCCGGGCACGGCTTCGGGCTGGCGGGTATGCGTGATCGCATCGCCCTCGTCGGCGGCACGTTGGACGTGACGGATGCCGCGCCGAGCGGCACCGCTTTGTCCGTGCGCATCCCCCTGACAACTGAGGCGGAGCTGACCGCAGCGGAGGTTCCCGAATGATCCGCGTCATCGTCGCCGATGATCACCCCATCGTGCGCTCCGGCATCGTCGGCCTACTCTCGCTGGATGACGGGCTCGAAGTCGTCGGAGAAGCATCCGATGGTGTCGAGGCCATCGAGCTCGCGCACGCGCTGCACCCAGACGTCATATTGATGGATTTGCGGATGCCGCGACTCACCGGCGCGGAGGCCACCGCCCGCCTCGCCGCAGAACTGCCCAACATCCGAGTGCTCGTACTGACCACTTACGAGAGCGACGACGACATCCTCGGCGCGATCGAGGCGGGCGCGAGCGGCTACCTTCTGAAGGCTGCCCCGCAGGAGGAGATCGTGGCCGGCATCCGCTCGGTCGCTGATGGACACACGGTGCTCGCGCCATCGATCGCGGCAACCCTGGTCGCTCGCATGCGTGCGGCCCGCGAGGAGCGTCCGCAGTTGAGCCCGCGCGAACTCGACGTTTTGCGGCTCGTTGCGGCCGGAGGCAGCAACCCCGCAATCGCGAAGGCGCTGTTCATCGGCGAAGCGACGGTCAAGACACATCTGCTGCACGTGTTCGAGAAGCTCGGCGTCTCCGACCGTACCCGCGCGGTCACGCTCGCGCTGGAACTCGGGCTGCTGTAGCCGTCAGGTTTTGCGGCCATAACGAACTTCTGCGGCCACTCCCGAAGGATGTGGCCGCAGAAGTTGCGATGTTCCGCTGAGTTGCAGTGGGCTAAGCGGATGCCTTGCTGAACTGCGACGCCGCAGGGCAATCGAACGGATCGCTCGCAGCGAGTCCCACCCGGTTCAAGTATTCGATGACAATCGCATACGAGCGGAGGATGGTGGTCTCGGTGTAAGGCACATCATTGGCCAGGCAGTAGTCGCGCACGATCGCACGCGCCTTGGCCAAGTGCGGGCGCGACATGCTCGGGAACAGGTGGTGCTCAACTTGGTAGTTGAGGCCGCCCATGAACGCGGTGACCCACCAGCCGCCGGAAATATTGCGCGAAGTGCGCACCTGCTTGGTGAAGAAATCGAGTCGAGCGCCAGGCTCGATGATCGGCATGCCCTTGTGGTTCGGGGCGAACGCAATGCCCATGTAGACGCCGAAGACGGCAAACTGGATGCCTGCGAATGCGAATGCCATCCCCAGCGGGAGCATGATGAACACCGGCACCAACACGGCCGCAAGACGCCCCACGATGAGGCCGATCTCGAGCCACCGGCCCTTAACCTTCTTCTTCGTGAAAAGGTACTTGAGCCCCTGCAAGTGCAAGTTCAGGCCCAACAGCGTGAGCAGCGGGAAGAACAGCCACCCCTGCTTGCGGGTGATCAGTCGGATCAGCCCCCGCGACTTCGCCGCATCCTCCTCGAGGAATGAAATCGTGTCGATCTCGATGTCGGGGTCTTTACCGACCTGGTTGGGGTTGCCGTGGTGCTTGGTGTGTTTGTTGTCCCACCAGGAGTAGCTCATCCCGACGAGACCGATAAGAATGCGGGCGAGGCGGAAGTTCGCCGGGCCAGAAGCAAGGATCTGCCGGTGTGCCGCCTCGTGGCCAAGAAAGCCGATCTGCGTGAAGATGATGCCGAGAGCTCCGGCGATGAGCAGCTGGAACCAGCTGTCGCCGAGCAGGATGAACCCGGTGATGGCTCCGCCGAGTGCGAGTGCGATGCCCGCCGCGACGAGGCTGTAGAACCAGATGGTGCGATTCAGAAGTCCGGTCTCACGGACGACCTGCGACACGCTTCGATACGCCTTCGCCATCGGGGGGAAGTCGGCATTGCCTGCGTACGTCTGGCGTACTGGTCCGAGGATGTTACTGGTCGTTTCGGCGACCGTAGAGGTGGAGATAATGTTCTCCTGTCGATCGGAGCCCTTGAGCTGTGAAGCCAAGGGCGGACGCCGTTCGCTTCACTCCAGGCTAACGTGCCCCGTATACGCCGCCGCGTATACGTTCGACCTTCGGAAGCAATCTTCAGGAACGAGCCCTGGTCAGGTGACGGCGCAGCGTCTGCCGGATCGAACGCGTGCGGCGACGTGGTGGGCACTCGAGGGCCGACCGGGCGTCGGCGAGGGTGGAGAACGACCCAAGGTCGGTTCCGTGGTTGTCGTGAACGAGGTGTGTGGCACCTTCGCGTTCGACGAAACCGGCGAACTCGCCTTCGCGAGTCGCAACATAGACGTTGTCGTCTGCCTGTTTCCAGTTCAGGGGCAGGGGTGAATGGGTGGATGTACTACTCATGGTGATGCTCAATACTCATTGCTTGGTGCGGACGCGCGCGCAGGCGCATCTCAGGATCTTGAGATCAGAAGCGGATGCCGCGCGCGTCGGTGCGAGCGGTCCTTTACGGCCCTGATCAGTGGCTACGTGATGCGCCGAATCACGGCGAAACCTTCACGTTGCGCTATTACTCTACCGCAGAACCGCCGGCGCGTTCACATTTTCGTCCTTTTCGCCGACGACAGTGCGTATTTCATCCATTCACAGGACATATCTTCCGCTTGCGCCCGACTTCCGATAGAGTGACCAGCGTCTGCAGTACCTGTTGCGACGAACTCCATGTGGGAATGGCGTTTACCTCCTGTGATATGGGATCACAGTGAAGCAACAGGACCCGAGGGGTCGGGAATGCGGACGTTCACCGCGAGCGGTTGTTCGCGGGCTGGGGAACACTGGGGAACACATGTCGCATTGGGGAATGCTGCGTTCATTCGCAGTTCGGGGAGCGTCAGCATGACGTCCGTCGAGGACGCGCTGAGTCTCACGCGTACCGGGTCGAAGTTCATGCCTGCCGGGGCGCCGCGCGCCGCCAGGACGCTGCCGAACCACGTGGCAGCGCCACGCATGTCGGCAACGCTCGAGCGACGCCAGCAGTGGGAGCGCCGTTATCGCATGCGGCTGCGCCTGTCTGACGCCGCGGTCATCGTGGCAGTCGCCACGTTCACCGCAGCGATTCAGGTGTTCCTTCTTGGTACACCGCTCACCGTCGTACTTCGCGGTGCGATCCTGTCGATCGCGACCCTCTACGTGATGCTGGCCGCGTTGAACACGCGCTCGGCTGCGATCTTCGGCTCGGGTGCCACCGAGTACCGTCGGGTTGCGCACGCTGGTGGGCTCGCGTTCGGGATCGTCGCGATCGTCGGCATCCTCCTGGAGTGGGATGGTCTGCGGCCACTGCTCGTCATTGCTCTGCCGACCGGGATGCTGGGGCTCCTGGTCGCGCGGTGGAGCTGGCGGCGTTGGCTGCAGCGTCGGCGACGGGGCGGTGCGTATGTTTCGCGCACGCTCGTCGTCGGCGCCACCACGGATGTCGAGTATGTGATCAGCTCGCTGCAGACCAGCGGCGAGAACGGCTACCACGTCGTGGGGACGACGTTGCTGGATCGCAATGCGAGCGAAGTCACGGTCGGCGAAAGTCGGTACCCGGTGGTGGGCAACGTGACAACTGTGGCAGCGGCAGCCGCGCGGATCGGTGCAGATACGATCATCGTGGCCAGCCGGCCCGATGGGGACACCGATTTCGTGAAGCACCTGAGCTGGCAGCTCGAGGGAACTGCCGCCGAGCTCGTGCTCTCCAGTCGTCTGACGGATGTCGCAGGTCCGCGCATCTCTCTGCGTCAGGTCGATGGGTTGCCATTGATCCAGGTGAAGATCCCGACGTACGAGGGCGGGCTGCACCTACTCAAGCGTGCCCTCGACGTCGCGGTCTCTGGGCTCGCGCTCATCCCGATCGGCCTGGTCACGCCTGTGCTCGCACTGCTGATCAAGTTGGATTCGCCAGGACCGGTCTTCTTCCTCCAGGAGCGCGTCGGCCGCGATGGCCGCACGTTCCGGATCGTGAAGTTCCGCTCGATGAAGACGGATGCCGAACAGCAGCTCGCCGCGCTCAAGGAGCAGAACCAGGGTGCTGGCCTGCTGTTCAAGATGAAAGACGACCCGCGGGTCACGCGCGTCGGCAAGCTGCTGCGCAAACTGTCGCTCGATGAGCTGCCGCAGTTCTGGAATGTGCTGATCGGTGACATGAGTGTCGTCGGCCCACGGCCGCCGCTACCCAGCGAGGTCACCGCGTACGACGGGACGGTGCTTCGCCGCCTCTACATCAAGCCCGGCATCACCGGACTCTGGCAGGTCTCCGGACGCAGCGATCTCTCATGGGACGAGAGCGTGCGCCTGGACCTGCGCTACGTCGAGAACTGGTCCGTGATGAACGATCTGCAGATCATGTGGCGGACCGGACGGGCGATGGTACAGCCGAAGGGGGCGTACTGATGAACACTCAAATAGAACCGGATTCGAAGCCACGGCGCTGGCTGCCACAGGCGATCGCAGGCCTTGTCGCCGTGGCCGCAGTCGGCATCGGAATCGCCGTACTGGTACCGACGTTGACAGCACCACCGTCAGCGTCAGAACCGGACGTGATTCTCGAAGAAGGCGACACTGGCGATGACGAAGATATTTCCGAGGATCCTCTCGCGACCGTGGCAGTGCCAACAACAGCACCGCTGACCTCGGACGAGCAAGTCGAGATCGAACGAGTCAACGTCGCCGTCGATCTGATCGTGGCGGCCACAGACGAAATCGCCCAGCGCGGCGATGGCTCTGCGGTCGGCATCGAATCGGTTGCCACAGGCTGGGTTCTCGGAGAGCTGCAGTCCAAGGCCAGGGAACAGTACGACCTTGGCTATCAGCAGACCGGTGAAGCAGTTGTGACCAGCATCACCACGACCGCTGTGGATCTGGCCGCCGATCCGGCGACGATGGCGCTGAAGGTCTGCATCGATGTGTCTGACATCGATGTGACTGACGCCGCCGGCAATTCACTCAAGGCTGCGCTATACAACCCGGGCCACCCAGTGGCTCATGTCTATGGCGCAATCTTCGAGGACGACACCTGGAAGATCTCCACTCACGAAATTCCGGACGTGCAGGACTGCCCCGCAGCCTGACCGCCCCCACAACCGTTTACGGAAGACGATGATGAACACCATCTCTATCCCGCGCCAGTCAAAGACCGCGCGCATCGCGACCGGCGCAGCCGTCGCCATCGCAGCAATGATCGGCACCCTGCTGATGCCGACGGCAGCACCAGCTGCCGAAGCACTTCTCCCGGACGGCTTGACGGAGGCGTCCGCCGCGGCCTCGTGCTGGGAGATCAAGCAAAGCGACCCAGCATCCACCGACGGCATCTACTGGCTGGTAACGCCCGAGTTGGTGGCGCCCGAGCAGTTCTACTGCGACCAGACCACCGATGGTGGCGGTTGGGTGCTTATCGGCCGCGGCCGCCAAGCCTGGAAGGAAGGCTACAACGGTCTGCGCACGCCGGCTCAGCTGCGCAACACAGTCACGGGCACGGGTGCGTTCCTGCCTGCACAACTGCCGTCGGCCACAGTAGACGCGTTGCTCAACGGCGAGCGCGTGGATACCCTGGCCGACGGCATCCGTCTGCGTCGTGCGACGAACACGGGCGGAACGCAGTGGCAAGAGGTGCGATTCAAGCTCACGCAACGCGATCGCTGGGTGTGGACGTTTGGTGCGACGCACCGCGTTGCGAGCTACTCGTTCAATGGCAGCACCGGCTCCGGCGGACAGACGAACAACTTCGGCAGCAACAACCAGACGAACCGCGTGGTGTTCAGCGAACAGTCCTCGCACGGCTACGTCAATGGCTGGGCATTCGGCTCCAACATCGGCGGAAGTACTGCAGCCGACTCCTACGTGTGGAGCCCGAGCGGGCAAGGCTATGCCCGACCGTTCACTCAGATGTTCCTGCGACCGAAATTGACGCTCGCAGCGCTCGACTTCGGCACCGTTCCGGCAGAGGGAACTCCCGCGAGCACGGTGGCTGCCATCCCCGAGAGCGATGCGATCACGACCTCCTGGGGCGTCTCCGGATTCGCCAACGGCAGTAGTGGCGAGCTCAACACAGAGGTCGCGGTCTTCGGCGAGGCCGCGGGCAACGTCTTCGTCGGCGGCAACTTCAAGTTCGTGCAACGCACGCAGGCTGGCGGCGACCAGGTTCAGCAGTCGAACCTCGCTGCCTTCGACGTCAGCACTGGACAGTGGAACTCCACGTTCCGACCGACGCTGAACGGCCAAGTGAAGGCCATCGCGACTCTCCCTGACGGGCGTCTCGCGATCGGCGGACAGTTCTCGATGGTCAATGGCGTCGCCCAAGCCGGACTCGCATTCCTCGACCCAAACACAGGGGAACTCTCCGGTTGGCAGGTGGCGGCCGAGAATCGCGCGACCGGTGGCGTTCCGTACATCCGAGGCTTGGACGTTCAGGACGGCCACCTCTATGTCGCAGGGTCCTTCACCCACCTCACAGCGGTCGGCTCTACAACGAGCGCCAGCACGTGGAACGGCGGTCGTATCGACCTCGCCACCGGGGCACCAGACATCAACTGGAACGCTTTCCTGAACGGCACCTCCGTCTCCGTCGATGCCTCAGATCAAGGCGATCGGACGTACTTCTCCGGATACTTCAAGATGAAGCAGAGCACCTCGACTCCGAGTGCGGCTGCGATCCAGACCGCATCTGGGGCGCCGCTGGTCAGCCCGCTCTGGGTTCCGCGGTTCTCGAAGTCCGGCACCGACGGATCCGGCAATATCACCGGAAACGTCTGGCAGCTGGGCGTCCAAGAAGCAGGCGACAAGGTGTGGCTCGGCGGCTCGGAGCATTCCCTGTTCGCCTATAGTCGCGACACCTTCGAGCTGTTGCGCGGATCGATTACCAACGACGGTGGCGATTTCCAGACGGTGGAGACGAACGGCGCCCTCGTTATCGCGGGCTGCCACTGCGGCAACTGGGTCTACCAGGACGCCTATACGTGGAGGGATCCTGGCACCGCATGGGAGCAAGCCGACAAGATGAACCTCGTCGGTGCGTGGGATGCGGCCACCGGCGACTACATCCATGCCTGGTCGCCCACTCTGCAGGCGCGTGCCGGCTACGGCGCATGGGGCACGTTCTACGACTCAACAGGCGTGCTCTGGGTCGGTGGTGACTTCAGCCGCTCGGTGCGTGCCGGCGAGGTCAACCAGTGGTCTGGCGGGTACATCCGCTTCGCCCCGATGGATACGGCCGCGCCGACCACCCCAGGAGAGATCTCCGCGGTGCCCGCAAGTACCGCGGAGATGAGTTTGACCTGGGGTGGGTCCTCCGATCCAGGCGGTGTGACATATGAGGTGCTCCGCGAGAACCATGTCATCGCCTCGACCACGACCGCGACATACACCGTGCCGGTATCCGAAGAGCCAACGAACTACTTCGTTCGTGCGCGCGATGCGGCCGGTAACCGGTCTGCATCCACGCCGGCGTTCGTGGTCGCGCCGTTGCCGGAATCCGCACTGACATTCGCCGATGCTGAGTCCGAATGGACCTGGCGCTATTCGAACGATGCGTTGCCGGCTGACTGGAACATCGTCGGATTCGATGACTCGGCGTGGGCGACGGGCAACGGCCTGTTCGGCCGGGGCGTCAGCTCAGCGACCACTGACATCGAACCGGTCGACATCCCCAGCAATCCGCTGAGCGCGCAGTTCCGCCGCGTGTTCGAGGCGACAGAAGCTGCGAGCATCGTCGATGGCACGGTCACCGTGATTGCCGACGACGGCGTGGTGGTGTATCTCAATGGGGTTGAGCTTGGCCGAGCGAATCTGCCGGAAGGCACGCTGACGCAGAACTCCTATGCAACCAGTGCACCGAGGTACTCGACTGCGGTCGCCAACCCGATCACATTCGTGGTGCCCGCAGGGGCGCTGGTAAACGGTGACAACGTCATAGCCGCATCGACACACGCGGGTTGGCGGGCGAGTCTCGATCTCAGCTTCCAGCTCTCGTTCACCGCGGATCGTGGTGAAATGCCCGCAGCACCGGATGCCGTGACCGCACTTGTCGGCACGAGCACGGCGGACGCGGTCACACTCACGTGGACCGCACCGGCAGAAGGCACCGCACCCACCGGATACACGATCAGCCGTGATGGCGAGAACATCGGCACCACTGATGCTGAGACGATGACCTTCACGGATACCGGTCTGTCGTCCGAGACGGAGTACTCCTATGACGTTGTTGCGAACGGGCTGGGTAGCCTGGTCTCGCCCGCGGCAACAGCTGTGGTCACCACCACGCCGCCACCGGATGCCAATGAGCTGCCCGTCACCGTCGATGCCGAATCGGTCTGGGCATGGCGCTACTCCAACGACGCACTCCCGTCGGACTGGAGCACGGTCGCATTCGATGACGCGGCATGGGAGATCGGAACCGGTCTGTTCGCGCGGGGTGTCAACGGAGCATCGACAGACATCGAACCCGTCGACATTCCCAGCAACCCGCTGAGCGCTCAGTTCCGGCACACGTTCGACGTGATTCAGGCAGCCAGCCTGACCGACGGCACCGTTACCGTGATCGCCGACGACGGTGTTGTGGTCTACCTCAACGGGACCGAACTCGGCCGCTCGAACCTGCCCGAAGGCGCACTGTCGCAGAACTCCTACGCACAGTCCGCCCCACGGCACTCGACAGCGATCGCCAACCCGGTGACCTTCGCCGTCCCCGCGAACCTCCTGGTCAACGGAGAGAACGTCATCGCAGCGTCAACGCATGCCGGTTGGCGGGCGACCACCGACCTGAGCTTCCAGCTTTCGTATACGGCTGAACGCGGCGAGATGGCCACTGCGCCGAACGCGGTAACAGGACTCAGTGCCACAAGCACCGAGACCTCCGTGACACTCACCTGGGCCGCCCCGACCGAGGGATCAGCGCCGACGGGCTACGTGATCACTCGAGGGGGCGAGAACGTCGGCTCGGTGGACGCTGCTACGACGACCTTCTCCGAAGACGGACTGGCTGCCAGCACTGCGTACACATACGCGGTCACTGCGACGGGTCTGGGAAGCCTGATCTCTCCGCCCGCCACGGTGGAGGTGAGCACCACGGCCCCACCGACTGAGAACGAGTTGCCGGTCAGCGTCGACGGCGCTTCGGTGTGGAGCTGGCGGTATTCAAATGATGCTCTGCCAGCGGACTGGAACGCACTCGTCTTCGACGACTCCGCCTGGGCGACCGGAACCGGACTGTTCGGCCGCGGTGTCGCCGAAGTCACGACCGACATCGAGCCTGTCGACATTCCGAGCAACCCGCTAAGCGCCCAGTTCCGCCACACGTTCACGGTGCTCGATGCCGGCACAGTTGCTGACGGCACGGTCACTGCGATCGCAAACGATGGTGTTGTGCTCTATCTCAATGGCGTCGAACTGGGCAGAGCAAACCTGCCCGAAGGCCCATTGACGCAGAATACCTACACCACCGTCGCGCCGCGGCATTCGACGGCAGCAGCCGCGCCGGTCACATTCTCCGTGCCGGCTGCCCTCCTTCAGGAAGGTGAGAACGTGATCGCGGCGTCGACGCACGCGAGCTGGCGAGCAACACCCGATCTCACCTTCGAGCTCTCATTGAGTATGCTTCGCGGATGAGCAGGCTTACAACGGTCCAGGCCCGGCGAGCGCTCGCTTCTGCACAAAAGTCAGGGGCGGGCGTTCCTGCGTACCTGCGCTGGGTGAACCGACCATTGGGCGGGCAGGCCGCGGTCATCGCCGCGACGTGGGGCTGGAGCCCGAACGGCGTCACCGCGCTCAGCGCCGCGCTGGGAGCGGTCGGCATCGGCGTCCTCGCAGGTGTCCCCACCTGGCGGGCAGGGCCAATCGCCGCGGTGCTCCTGCTCCTCGGATACATCTTGGACTCCGCCGACGGCCAACTCGCGCGTATCCAGGGGCGTGGCGGTCCCGCAGGCGAATGGTTGGATCATGTCGTCGACGGTGTACGCGCACCGCTGGTGCATATTGCCATCGCCATTCACCTCCTACGGACGGACTCCCCGTTCTGGCTGGTACTGATCGCCGGGCTGTTCTCGGCGCTGGTTTCGGCATGGTTCCTGTCGCAGCTACTCGCCGAAAAACTATTGCCGAAGGTTCCTCGCGCTGCCGACGATTCGTCCGCAGGAGTGATGAACTCGTTCGTCAAGCAGCCGCACGACACCTCAACGACCTACCTGACGTTGCTATTTCTTGGGCTTCCCATCGCATTCGCCGTGATCTACACAGCCCTCTTCGCGTGGCACGTGCTGATGTCCGCAGCATCGATGCGTCGCAAATACGTTCAACTCGCAGCTCTCTGAAATCAACATGGCCACACTCATCTCCTCGCCAAGCCGATCGCTCATCGCCGCGACCGGCCAGGACGCGAGCCGTGAGGTCGAACCGCGCGTGCTCCCGGCCTGGCCCGTGCTCACCGTGTTGTGGGGATACCCGATCTTCTGGCTGCTCGGGCTGCTGCCCTTCGTATCAGTGATCATGGCGGTCCCGATGGTGGCGTTGCTGGTCATGCGGCGCCGTATCCTCTTCGTACCCGGCATCATGCCCTGGATCGGCTTCGTCCTGTGGATGATCCCATCCGCACTGATGATCGACCAGCTGGGTCGGGGGGTCGGCCTCGGCGTGCGGTTCAGTCAGTTCCTGGCGCTCGCGATCATCATGATCTACATCGTCAATGCGCGCACATCGCTTTCGCCGAAGCGTGTTTTCAACGGGCTGACATTCATTTGGATCTTCATCATTGTCGGTGGTTATCTGGGGATGCTGTTCCCCGAAGTGCAGCTGACGATGACGATCGGACGGCTGCTGCCCGATGCGCTCACGAGCAACGACTACGTCGCCGAGCTCGTATTTCCCACGCTGGCGGAGATTCAGACACCGTGGGGCGCGGAAGAGCCGTTCGTCCGTCCGTCCGCGCCATTCTCGTACACGAACGGCTGGGGTGCCGCGATGGCGGTCCTGACGCCGATCGCAATCGGCACCGCCATCGGGCATCGCACCGCGCGCGCGATGTGGATGCTTGTCATCGCTCTGGTCGCCGCGATTCCGCCTGCCGTCGCCACGACAAACCGGGGTCTCTTCCTCGGCCTCGCCGGCGCCGTGATCTACGTGCTGTTCTGCCTGTTGATTCGGGGACGGCTCCTCGCATTCTTCTGGGTCACCATGCTGGGCATCGCTGGAACGATCATCCTGCTGCTGTCCGGATTCCTGGATGGGATCATCGCCCGCCAGGAGACCGTCGATACCACGGAGGGTCGAGGTGATCTCTATCTGGAGACCTGGGAGCGGACCTTGGAATCGCCGATCATCGGCTTCGGTGCACCTCGCCCCAGCCTGATGAGCGAGATCCACGTGGGGACACAGGGCGCCATCTGGAACGCGATGTTCTGCTTCGGGCTCGTCGGGCTCGTTCTTTTCCTCGGCATGATCGTTCTGGGCGCCGTGCGCACCTTCGACGCTCCCAACCTCTCCGCCGTGTGGATCCACGCCAGCGTGGTCGTCACGGTTTTTCTATCCGTCTTCTACGGGCTGGACCGTCAGCTCGTCTTCGTTGGCATCGCCCTCGCCGTGCTGCTGCGGGAGAAATATCTTGGCAGATCGTCGTACTGGATCACACATCCGGTCCCCTTCGCCCGAGCCAAGAATGAAGAGTGAGGGTCTCGCACGCAGCGGACTGATCAGTCTGTTTGGCTCGGCGTTCGCAGCCGTCGCCGCGCTCGTGCTCACGGCGATCGTCGGAAATACTCTCGGCGCGAGCGGCACCGGGCTCTTCTTCCAGGCGATGGGCATCTTCACAATCCTCACGCAGGTGCTGCGGTTGGGCACGAACAGCGGCGTCGTGCGTTTCATCGCCGAACAGCGCGCATTCGAACGCGCGGGCGCGGAATGGCGCATCATCGGATACGCGGTGGTTCCGGTCGCCATCGTCTCCGGCGCAGCTTCCGTCGCGGTGTGGTTCCTCGCCGACGCCCTGGCTGCGTGGTTGGCTGCTCCAGCCGATGCGGAGGGCCTCGCGAACCTCCTCCGAGCGATGGCACCGTTCGTCATCCTCGGAGCATTGATCGGTGTGCTGCAGATCTCCGCACGGATGCTCCGCGGTGTCACCTCGTTCACCCTACTGCAGAGCGTGCTACTCCCAGCGAGCAGGCTCCTCACCGTCCTGTTCGCGGTATCCATCGCGGGTGTCGCCGCCTGGGGCGCATTCGAAGCGTGGCTGTGGCCGCTGCCAGTGTGGGTACTCATCACCGCAGCGGTCGTCGCTGGTCCTCTGATGCGCGATATCCGGCGTCGATCGGAGAGCAGTCCGGAAACCCGCCCCAGTTTCGGTTCGTTCTGGCGCTTCAACGCGCCTCGTTCCGTCAGCTCCGGATTGGAGACGGCGCTGGAGTGGGCTGACGTCCTCATCATCGCCGCTGTCGCCTCGCCCGCCGTCGCGGGCGTCTATGCGGTGGTCACACGCGCCACTCGAGCCGGCGGCGTCGTCGACAAGGCCATGCGCGTCGCGGTGTCTCCTACGATCTCCGCTCTTCTCGCACGTGACCGCTTCGAGGACTCGACCAGGCTCCACACCAAGGTCGTGCGCGCGATGATCCTCATGAACTGGCCGTTCTACCTACTCCTGATCTCGATGGGCTCGGCCGTGCTGGCGATCTTCGGCGAGGAGTTCATCGTCGGGTGGGGACCGATGACGCTGCTCGCTGCCGCCATGATGTTCCAGACCGCCTGCGGCATGCTGCAGAGCATCCTGTTGCAGGGCGGCAAGAGCACGTGGCAGATGTACAACAAGTCGGTTGCGCTCACGCTCAGTATCGGCGGCAACCTCGCACTCGTGCCCCTGTGGGGCATCTGGGGCGCTGCGGTGACCTGGGTCATCGTTGTCGTGGTCGACAATCTGATCGCGGCGGTCCAGGTGCACCGCGGCATGCACGTGAATCTGCAACCGGCGAAACTGATCCCTGCGATGATCGCGCCGGTCATCGTGTTCGGCGGTGGCGGCGCGTTCTTCGGCTGGTGGGGCGGCACGAGTTTTGGCATCCTGATCCTTGGCGGAATCGTGCTCTGCCTGATCTATGCCGCCGTGCTCTGGGTGTTTCGTCGCCGGTTGCACATCGACTCGCTGTGGCGGAAGATTCCCGTCATCGGCCGATTCGCATGACTCGCTGAGGGATGCTCAACGCCGTAGCTTGGACGCCACGATCGCCGACCCGCTGCGAACGAGGCGCGGGACGAAGGCGTACCAGCGTGCGGGCCGGATGGGCTGCTCGAGCAATGCGCGAACAACGTCGGCGCCCGGCGTCGAGATCTCAGAAGGCTTCTCGTCCGTGTCGGCAGATGCAAGTGCGCGATCGAGAAGCGCGGCCAGATCCTCCGATGTGAGTGCACGTCGGATAATGCCCAGCGACTCCATCTCCGCCGAGAAGACGAGCTGATGGTCATCGACGACCTCACCGTCGCCCGGCACTCGCGGAACGACAATGGGGATGATCCCGAGCGCCCGCATGTCCATCACGCCACCCGCCCCTCCCTGCAGAACGACGGCGGTCGCCTGACCGCAAAGGTCGAGCAGTTCCGTGTACGGGAGGATCTCGATGTTCTCCGCGCCGACGACAGCGACCGAAGGCCCATGCTGCATGACCAGTCGCACGCCCTCCGTGCGCTGCAACCAACTCTGCACCCACTCAGACAGGCGGTCGAACGGGAGGTGGTAGGTGCCAGCCGAAACCACGACGAGTGGCGCGCTCACAGCACCACACCCACATTTCGAGAGCCCGGATAGAACTCCCGCATACGCTCCCACTGCACGAGGAACTCGTCGGCGAACGGATACACGAGCCGTCCACTCAGTCCCGGCGACGAAATGCGGTCAACCGGCTCAAGATACACGGTGCGTGCTCCGAAGAACCTCGCCTGTGTGAAGAACGGAAGGGCGATGGCCGCGCCAGTAGAGAAGACGATGTCGGGACGCTCCTCGGCGAGAACTCGTCGTGCGAGACCGAAATTGCGCAGCAGGTTCGGGACGTTACGCACCGTCGGATAATGGATCTCGTGGACCTTCTCTGACGCGAGCCGAGATCGCGCGTCCTCGACAGGGAACGTCGCCCAAGAGCGCTCGTGCTCGCCCCACCAATCGCGCAGGGCAAGCGCCTGGGTGAGGTGTCCTCCCGACGAGCAGGCGATGAGGATCTTCATCGTCAGATGCCTCGACCGCGACTCCGTACGAAACGGATCACCGCGTCAGCGCTGACCAGCCGCCAGGAGATGGCGATAGCGAGCGCTGCCTTGACCTGCTTCGGGTTGTGGCGAAGTGCACGCCACGCCCACTTTCGACCTTCGCTGCGCTGATCGTTCGCGACGAGAGCGAACGCGATCTGCGCTTCAATGCGGCCCAGTGCGGAAGGAATCGTCGCGATGTCCGAGTGCTTGCGCAGCAGATACTGCAATGCCTCAGCGTAGACGGCCCACTGGCCGAAGTAATAGGACTGGCCCTGCCACCTGACCTTCACTAGAGGCTCGTTCACCACGGTGACGATGCCATGTTCGGAGGCGCGCAGCAACAGGTCGTAGTCCTCGCCGTAGGCTCGAGGAAGGTCCTCGTCGATCAGGCCCACCGGCCCGAGAAGCACATCCCGGCGAAAAAGTAGTCCGCCCGAGGGGATGCCGGGGTGGCGATCACGGAGGAAATCCTGGTGTGTCAAGTCGTCCTTTTCGACCAATCGGACAATATTGTTCACCCCGTCATCCAGCACCATTGCCGTCGCAATGGCGATGGCGTCAGGACGCTCGTCCATCCGCTTTAGCTGCGCTTCGAGCTTTCCGGGCAGCCACTCATCGTCGTCATCAAGGAAGGCGACGAGGTCACCCTTGGAGTCGAGGATGCCTGAGTTACGGGCGCCGGCAAGGCCCCGCACGCGAGTGTTCGCGATTCCTCTCACAGACCAGCCGTCGGGTACCTCGACATCTGGCACCTCAATCGGACAGGCATCGAAGACGATGATGACCTCCCCCGTGCGAGCGGCTCCTTGATTCAGGATGCTCTCGACGGCGAGCTTCATCAGCTCCGGACGTTTATGCGTCGGCACGACGACAGACACTTCACACAGCACGCGCACTTCCCCTTAGATACGCATCCGATATCCGCGCCCCCGCGCGTTCGGAATCCCCAGATTCTCTGCGAGTCCCACCCCAGCAGAAAATCGCTGACACGAAAGCCAGCTTGGGCGCTAGTATATCGAACAGTGCTCCCTTGGGAAGGGGCACTCAACTGGGGAACTTTCTGGGGAGGGGATTCGTCGTGCCAGACGGAGCTGTTAAGAGACGCGTTCGCGTCGGAGTCGTCGGAGTCGGAAAGATGGGGCTCTCTCATCTTGCGATCGTCCGCGCATTGCATGATGTCGAGCTGGTCGGAGTCGTGGACTCCACCGACTATCTACTCGATGTCCTGAACAAGTACACGGGAGCCAGCACGTTCTCCACCCTGGAGAAGATGCTCACAGAGGCTCAGCCTGAGGCGATCATCATCGCCACACCAACTGGTTCGCACGCAGCGCTTGTACGCAGCGCGCTCGAGCGTGGTGTGCATGTCTTCTGCGAGAAGCCGCTCACGCTCTCCGCGACGGAGTCTGCTGAGCTCGTGGCACTCGCCGCTGAGAAGGAACTCGTCGCGCAGGTCGGGTATCACAACCGCTTCATCGCGACCTTCCAGGAGGTCAAGCGCCTGCTGGATCAGAACGCAATCGGTCGTGTCACGCACGTACTGGCTGAGGCTTACGGTCCTGTTGTCCTCAAGGCGAAGGGATCGACGTGGCGCAGCAAGCGCACCAGCGGGGGCGGATGCCTGTACGACTACGCCGCACATCCTCTTGACCTGATGCACTGGTACCTCGGCGCACCGGATCGTGTGCGCGGGTCGGTGCTGAACAGCATCTTCTCCGCCGATACCGACGACGAGGTCTACTCCACGCTCGACTACGCGGACGGACTGAGCGTGCAACTCTCGGTCAACTGGTCGGACGAGTCGTACCGAAAGATGTCTACCTCCGTGACGATGTCTGGCTCGCAGGGCCGCATCATCGCCGACCGGCAGGAGATCCGCGTGTACCTACGCGAGAGCGCGGATATCCCCGATGGTTACCAGGCCGGATGGAACATCAAGTACACGACCGAACTCACCGAGCAGGTCTCGTTCTATCTCCGCGGCGAAGAATACAGCGCACAACTAGAGACGTTCATCGCCGCAGTGCTCGCGGGTGAAATCGAGGCACGACAGAACAGCTTCGCCAGCGCCGCGCAGACCGACCGGGTGATCGAGTGGATCCTTGAGGACTCCGCCGACAGGTCCGAGACCGGCACGCTGACAGCGTTGCCTACCGCTCCACAGAAACGCAGTCTGTTCGGCCGGAGGAAGAGCGCATGAGTACGACGACCACCACCGCGATGGATCTGCTCCTCCTAGGCGACAACCAATTCTTTGGCATCAATCACATGTCAGAGGAGAAGGCGCGTGCGCAGGCGATCCGCTTCCAGGACACGCAGGCGATCATCGATGTCATCGACATCGCCCTGGACAACGGCATCCGCACCCTGATGTGCACGACGCACGACCGTATCGCTGAGGTCTGCGATCACGTACGGGCACACCCGGAACGCTATGCCGACTACCGGTTCTACCCCTGCATGCCCTACGCGCACAAATACGCGAACGCGATCACCGACAACGGCATGCTGGGAGCGATTCGGCAGTTTCTCCCTGAGGAAGGACTCCTCAATGCGGCCCTGCGGGGTGGCAAATCGTTCGTGAAGAAGGACATTGAGGGCATCATCACACTCCTGGTGGATGCTGAGATGAAGATGTTCCAGGGCCTGAAGACTCCGGTCATCTTCCTGCAGAACGTCGTCGTTGATCTGATGCTCGGACTCGGCTTCGATGAGGCGTTCGCGATCTTCGACCGGCACGTCAGGGAGCGCTACGGCGCCGAGCCTGGGTTCATCACGATGAATCTGCCGATGCTGCTCGACGCTCTCGACAGAGTGGGTGTCGTCAATCCGATCGTGTGCGCGAACATCAACGAATTGGGCTTCCGGATGTCCGGGGGCATCGAGGGGTACGAGAAGGCGTTGCAGGAGCGTTCGTTCCGGCCTGTAGCGATGTCCGTCTTCGCATCAGGGGCGATCGCGCCACAGCCGGCGTTGCAGTGGATCCACGATCACGCGAACGTCGAGGCGATCGTGTTCGGCGCTTCGTCACGCGCATCTATAACAAGCACCACAGGCATTGTCAGGGAACTTTGGGGAAGGGACATCTACACTAGGGCCTGAAACCCGACCAATCAGGATGCATCGAGGGGGCTCGGCAGGCATCCGCAACTCCCCAGGAGACCTGGAGAGAGTCCGCTGCGAAAGCAGTACGCCCTCTTCTCCCCCTCGATATGAAGAAGACAGCCCGTACCCACGTTCCTATCCGATTCCTGATTGCCGCATTCGCGACCATCGCCGTGCTCGCCACATCGTTCGTCGCTGCCCAGCCGGCACACGCGGCAACGCCTTCCACCTCGTCGGTCACCTCGATCATTCCCCGGCAGTCTCCGTGGTCGTACTATCACGGCACTGCTGCTCCGAGGTCAGGCTGGCAGACCGCCGCATCGACCTGGTCGAGCGGCAATGCGCCGTTCGGCAAGGGCCGGGACCTCGGCAGAGTCAACACGACGATCCCGACCCCGCAGGACGCACGGCCACTTTCGGCCTACTTCCATAAGACCTTCACTCTCACATCGGATCTTCCGGAGTGGGCCTGGCTCAACACCTGGGCTGACGACGGAATCGTCGTCTGGGTCAACGGCGTCGAGGTCGGTCGCAAGAACGCACCGAAAGGTGCGATCAAGGCCAACAGCTACTCGACGATCGCACCGTCATCCGCCGCGGCTCGACGCGATCCGGTGACATTCTCAGTGCCCGCATCCCTCCTCAAACCCGGCGAGAACACGATCGCCGTGCAGGTGCTCTTCAGCTGGCGCCGCACACCGAACATCAGCTTTGACGCGCACCTCGTCCGGGAGGATCGCATCAGCGCCCCCACGACTCCGGCGAAGCCCACCACTCCGACGAAGCCCACCACTCCGGCGAAGCCCACCACCCCGACGGCTCCTGTCACTCCGGTTGAGCCTGCACCGCCGACGACCCCGGTCGTTCCCGAAGTGACCCCGCCGACAGGCGGCGACATCGCCGGCTGGGGTGCACCGACCTGGCGCGACGAATTTACTTACGTCGATGCGTCGACAGGCAAGCCCAACGTGGATCCGGCCAAGTGGAACGTCCGCGGACGCGACGACCTCGGGCTGCTCTTCGATGCGGCTGTGGTCGAGCGCGAGCAGGTGAGCGTGGACGACGCCGGTGTGCTGCACATCCGCGCAGACTGGCTCGATCAGGCGGCGAAACGGCCATCGACCCAGAGCGGTCCGACTAACCTGTGGCACACGACCGGCTACCTCGATCAGCGCAAGCTCGAGTCGGATGACGTGTCGATGAGCCAGCAGTACGGGCGCTGGGAGATCCGAGCGAAGACTCCGACTGGTGACAACACCCGAGGCGCGTTGGCTGCGTTCTGGCTGCGCAACTCGCAGTCCGGCGAGATCGACATCATGGAGGCGTGGGGTCATGGTGGCGCCATGCCCGCTGAGTACGACAAGTGGGTGAAGGACACCGCGGCGACCACCATCCACACCAAGACCGATGGGACCGGCCGCAAAGCCATCTGGCGCCACAATGAGCAGGGAGCGAAGACCGTCCCATGGGACGGATTCCACACCTACGCGTTCGAGCTGACCCCGACGTATGCTGCGACTTTCGTCGACGGCATCGAGGTAATGCGCGTCACACCGGCTAGCTATCCGGATCTATGGGATCCGGCCTACTTCGGCTCCCCGCTGCACATGCGCCTGAATCTGCATGTCGGCCCGTCTGAAGCGTACTGGGGCTTGCCTGACCCGAACAACCGCTCGGCGACGCAGAACCTCGACTATCAGGTCGACTACGTGCGCATGTGGAAGTACAACGGGGACTGATCCAACGCGCTCCTCGCAGGAAGCGCCGCAGACTTTCGGGTCAGCGGCGCTTCTTGCTGTATGCGGCGTGCAACGGTCGTGGCGTCAGGGCATCGTCACGCGATGGTTCGATCAGACTGTCGTCCTCATCAAGGTCGACGTCATCTGGATCCTCAACATCCGAGTCCAAAACGAGATCGTCATCGTCGTGCTCTGCGGCTTTGGCGCGCTTGTAAGAGCTGCCAGGACCATTACGAACGCGTGAGACGACCAGCGCTGCTATCGCACCGAAGAGAATTCCAAGGAACATACCCGCGGCGACGAAGACGAGGATTGAAGGCCGGTTGGACTTTTGCGGAGGATCGGCGGGGGTGACGAGCGTTCCGGAGTAGAACGGTGTCGCCGTGATGCGCGCCTGCTGATCGAGGAGCGCCTGAACCTGAAGCTGTGTCGCCGCACGCTGGTTGCTGCCCTCAGCCTGAGAATCCAGAAGGGTCTGCAGCTGGGCGATGGAGTTGCCAAGCTCTTCGGTCGTCCTCTCGACGACCTCGCGCGCGTTGTCGGTGCGCTCCTCGCCATAAGCAGTGGCGACAGCGTTCGCACGGTCGGCGGCGAGCTGCGGGCTGTTCGCGGTCACCTGAAAGATCAGCACCTGCGAGTTACGTGGTACTTCGATCGTCGTGTTCGCGCGGAGCGCTTCCACCGAGGTGTCATCCAGTCCGTCGGTCGCTCGAGTGAGCACGGCGGTGGACGTCGCGACGACCCGCTCCGTCTCCATATTGACGGTGTTGAAGCTCGATCCTGACGAGAGCACGCTGATCGGCTCCACCGTGTGCTGTGCCACGGCGGTGTACTTCTGCGGGTAGATCGCGAAGATTCCCACCCCGGCGAGCGCGAACACCACGATGGTGCCGACCAGCACAAGCCAGGACTGCATGATCCCGCGATAGAGATCTTCCAGTGTCCAATGTGATTCCACGCGTCTCCCCCAGTCGCTACCGCCCCCGAACATCAGTGTCGGACGCGGATCTCCGTCATCTTACAATCCGCGCTCGACAGCCCGCAGGGAGTCCCCTGTCTGCGGCCGGATCAGCCCTCAACCTCGGAGACGACCAGTCGCGCTTTTCCGGCCGTGCTCTCGATGGCGTCGACCGCGAGTGGCGTGACGCGAACTTCACCGTCGAGCAGGTCCTCCAACGTGCGAACTGCGAGCATCACCGCTTCGTCAGCAAGGTCTGGAGCGGCCGCGACGTAACGCAGAGTGATCGAAAAATCGGCGTGCTGCACGATCTGCATCTGCCTGATCGCGCCGGGGGAACTCAGAAAGAGTCCGCTGAGACCGCCGGTGACCCGTTTCCCAGAGGGCGTGCAGATGGCATCGGCGATCCGCCCTTGGACTGGGGCGATTCGCGGGAATGCACGTCCGCAGGCGCATCGCCCAGGCAGCATTCTGGACCGATCCCCCATCTCGTAGCGCACCAGTGGAAATACTTCATTGCTGAAGTCCGTCGCGACGATGGATCCATCGACGCCGGCATCGACCGGATTCCCATCCGCATCGATGATGTCGATGCGTCGCTGGTCTGCTGCGACGTGCAGTCCGTCATGTGCAGCGCATTCGGCGGCGATCCAGGGGATCTCGGCCGACCGGTAGGTGTCGAACACCGGTGCACCGAAGGCTCGCTCCAGGAGTTCGCGCTGCCCCGATTGCAGCATCGCCGCCGTAACGGAAACAGCGGAGGTCGACAGCTTTCTCCCCGTGCGCTCTAGGTGGGCGGCCACGGCGGTCGCACCCTCGACGTACGCCACGAGAAGCCGTGGTTTCACGCGGATCCACTGCTCGATGAACTCTTCGACCGAAGGCTCGGTAATCGCACGGGCGTCAAGCAGCAGGTGACGACTCGGCCACCACTGCGCTGCGTACAACCAGGCGTCCTTGCCCTGGCGGAGTCGCCGATAGACGAACGCGGTGTCATCTGCAGGATCAATGCCCCACCAGCGGTAGATGCGCCACCACATCGGTGCCGTCGGTGCTGCGGCATCGTTGCGCACTCGCAGAGGCGAGCCCGTGCTGCCGCCGGTTTGGGAGAGCAGCGCACGGTGTGGCGCGATGTTCTGCGCAAGGATCGTATCCCCGGCTGCTCGCAGTCGCTCTTTGGTCACGACCGGAAGTCGGGTGAAGTTGTCGGCGACGGCGATGTCAGCGCGTGAGAAGCCTGCCTCGGAGTACAGCTCCCGATAGAACGGCGAGTTGTCGAACGCGTGCAGCGCGATTCGCACACTCGATTCGTCGATGAGGCGGGAAAGCTCCGTCTCCGACATGGCCTCATGTCGGCGCATGTCTTGGAACGCCCGCAGATCTTGACGCATCAGCAGGTGGACCTTCGCCCGGAATACCGCTCTCTTCACAGCTCCCCACAAGCTCCGGCGCGATGCCGATCCCCTCCATCGTAGGGCGAGCTTCTCGCCTAGAGCTCTCCGGGTCGCATCGCCTCAGCATCAATAGCCCGAATGATCCGCTGCGCCGCGGTGTCCGGCTGCGCCTCGGAAACCGCCGTGGCATCCACCGCAGCATCCGCTCGCGACGCGCGCCCGCGTCGCGGCGCGTACACGACGAGCGAATGGAACAGGAACCTCGCGAAGAACGCGACGATCAGCGAGAGCGCGGTGGCCAGCACGCTGGAAATATGCCAGGTCTCGACCATCAGCGCCATGATCGGAATGCGCAACGCCGCTTCGATGGCGTTGAAGCTGAACGAAGCGCCGAAGCGTGCCCAGGCGCCGCGGGCATCCTGACGCATATCAGCGAAGACGAACCGCTCCTGCAACAGGAAGTTGCCGATGATCGTCGCGCCGGCTCCGATGATCGCCGCCCAGATGTAGGGCATGCCCATCGTCGTGAGAATCCACATGATGCCGAGGTTCGCGACTGCGCCGATGACACCGATCATCGCGAACAGCGACATCTTGCCGAACCGCAACCGGGTCAGGTGCAGGGCGAAAGTAGCGCCCTGGCGCAGCGTCGCTTTCGACGTGCCATTGCGACGCTCGGCGAACTCCATTGGAACCTCTGCGATGCGCACGTCAGACCGCGCGAGGATCTCGAGCAGGATCTTGAAGCCCTGCGGGCGCAGATTCGATACATCGAGGCGGCGCCGATCGACGAGGAAAAAGCCAGTCATCGGGTCGGTGCTGCGCATCAACCGCCGCGGGAACATCGCCTTTGCCAGCCAAGTCGCCGCCCTCGAGACACCGAATCGCAACGCGGTGCCCAGTCCGCGAGAATCGCCTCCGCCGACATAGCGGGATGCCGCGACCACATCAGCGTCACCCTGCTCGAACCGCTCCAGCATGATCGGCAGCAACTCGGGCGGATGCTGCAGGTCACCATCCATCACCATGCAGATGTCGCCGGCGGCCTCTGAAAGACCGAGTACGACCGCGCCGCCCAGCCCCCCGGTGTTCACCTCACGATGAATGACCCGCACCGGCAGGTCAGCTGAAGCAGCAACCCGCGTGACTTCTGCGGCCGTGCCATCCGAGCTGTCATCGACGAAGAGGATCTCCGCTTCGCGACCACTCAACGCCGCACCGATGCGCGCGACGAGTTCGGCGACGTTATCGCGCTCGTTGAAGGTCGGCACGATGACTGTGACTGAAGTTCTCACGTGCCCCTCCTCCCCGGCGCTCGCATTACCAGCATCCATCGTTTCACGGCTTGCGATCCGACGGTGACAGCAGCCGCCGCAAGCGCTAAGCTAACCGAGTACGACTCTGGGGGTCGTGCGTGGCCGTGGGGGCCACTTTCTGGGGAATGAATGGTCTGGGGAGATCATGGGGACGCGTATTGGCTATGCCGCGGGAGCTTTCGACTTGTTCCACGTCGGGCATCTGAATCTTCTACGCCACGCAAAGCAGCAGTGCGATGTGCTGATCGCTGGCGTCGTGAGCGACGAGATGCTGCGGCAGGTGAAGGGCATCGAAGCTGTCATTCCGACCGCTGAGCGCGCCGAGATCGTGCGCCACATCTCGTTCGTCGACGACGTCTACGTCGAGACAGCACCGCAGAAGATGGATGCCTGGCGCGACGTGCATTTCACGCACTTCTTCAAGGGCGATGACTGGCGCGGCACCGATAAAGGCTTGCGCCTCGAACGCGAGTTCGCCGAGGTCGGCGTCGAGGTCGTGTACTTCCCCTACACCGCGCACACCTCGAGTACGTCACTCCGGCGAGCGCTGGATGCCATCTCCGCCGGCTACCAGCCGGCCATGGCGTCCGCCCGCTGAGAACGCACCCGTCGAAGCCCCACCGCGTCACAGAGCGACACCATGGAATATCCCACGCCCGCACGCGCTTAGCCTTGTAGTGCGCATTCGCGCGTATACACAGCTGAGGACATCCATGACGAAGACACGTATCGGTCTCACCGCGCTCATCGCAGCCGCAGCCCTTGCCCTCACGGCCTGCGCGGCCGGGACGGGCACCGACTCCGACACCGGCAGCGATTCTTCTGCCGCCACCGGCTCTCTGACCTATGTGATCGGCGGCGATCCCACGTCACTGAACCCGATCAACGTCGGCGACCGGTGGGGTCTGACCACCACGAATCTCGTCTACTCGCCGCTGGCACGCGTCGAGGGCGATGGCACCGTGGTCAACGAACTCGCCGAGACCATCGAGCCCGCAGCCGACGGCCGCTCCGTCACGGTCACCCTCAAGGAGGGCCTGCTCTGGTCCGACGGCGAGCCGCTCACCGCGGACGATGTCGTGTTCACGTACACGAACAAGGCGATCCGTGAAAACGGCGCCGCTGACCTGCTCTGGGTCGGCGACCAGCCCGTCACCGCCGAGGCCACCGACGAGCACACCGTCGTCTTCCACCTCCCCTCGGTGAGTGCCGCAGCTCTCAGCAACATCGCCACCGAGACCTACATCATCCCCGAGCACATCTACGGCGAGGTCACTGACTTCTCCGGTGCCGAGCTCGATCCGATCGCCGTCGGCTCCGGTCCGTACGTGCTCACCGCCTACGAGCGCGGGCAGTACCTGACGTTCGAACCGAACGAGAACTACTACGGCGAGGCGCCGAACATCAAGAACCTCACGTTGCAGATCGTCCCGAACGCCGACACGGTCAAGACCGCTCTGCAGACCGGTGAAGCGGATGCCTCGTTCGCTACCCCCGACCAGATCGACGAACTCTCCGCCGCGGGTCTGGACATCTACCCCTACTCGGAGGGTCGCGTTGCCTACCTCGGCCTGAACCTCGCGAAGCTCACCGACCAGGATGTACGCCAGGCGCTCATGTTCGCGCTGGACCGCAACGAGCTCAACGACGCGGCCTACCTGTCTGACGAGTACTACGAGAACGCGTACACGATCCTCCCGCCGAGCAACGCGTTCGCCACGGAAGATGTCGAGAAGTACGAGCAGAATCTGGATGCTGCCGCCGCTGCTGACGGCCTCACCATCACGCTCGCGTACTCCGGTTCCGACCCGGCGCAGACCACCCAGGCGACACTCATCCAGCAGCAGCTGAAGCAGGCCGGCGTCACGGTCGAGCTCGCCGGTGTCGAGGCCGCATCGATCTACACCGAGATCGAGAAGGGCGCAGACGCCAAGTACGACGCCTTCCTCGGCGGCTACATCATGGGCGCTGACCCGGACGCGTACAGCGCGCTGTTCCGTTCAGGCGCTTCGTCGAACTTCTTCCACTACGCCAACCCCGAGACGGACGCGTTGTTCGATGCCGGTGTGGCAGAACTGGATGCCGACGCACGCGGCGCGATCTACGATGATCTTCAGGCACAGATCGCCGAGGATGCCGTGATCTACCCGATCACCGACAACCTCAAGATCCTCGCCGTGAACCCCCGCATCGGCGGGGTGGAAGAGGCTGGTCTCGTTCCGATCTACACGCTGGAGAACTTCGGTCTGCTGACCGAGAAGTAATCCCTCCGGATGCCGTGGGTCGCGCACAGCGCCGACTCACGGCATCCGTCTGCCCGTCGGAGCAGTAATCCGACAGAAGGAGCATCCCCGTGACCAGGTTCATCATCCGGCGACTCATACAGGTCGTCCCGATGCTGCTCCTGCTCTCCTTCGTGGTCTTCTTGCTGATCCAACTCGCGCCGTATGACGTCGTCGACTCGATCACCACCCCCAACATGTCCGACGAGACAGTCGCCGCGATGCGAGCGAAGTTCGGACTCGACCAGCCCGTGATCACGCAGTATCTGCTCTGGCTCGGCAACGTGCTCCAAGGCGACTTCGGTTACTCGCTCACCAGCCGTCAGTCGATCAGCTCTGAGCTGGCGGCCCGCATCCCGAACACGATCCTGCTCATCGCCCCGGCGTACGTGGCCGCCCTGGTCATCGCGATCGTGCTGGGGCTCATTGCTGGTTCCCGCAAAGGCCGCTGGGCGGATCGGATCATCGACTCGGTCGCTGGTATCGGTATCGCGACACCGTCGTTCTGGTTCGCGCTGCTGATGATCTACGTCTTCGGATACCTGCTGCGCTGGTTCCCGATCATCGGCATGCACACGGTGGGCAAACAGGGCGATCCGCTCGACTTCCTCGCGCACTACGTGCTGCCCTTCACCGTGCTGGTGTTCGCATTCTTCCCTGAGCTGTCGCGGTACGTGCGATCTGCGACCATCAGCCAGCTCTCTGAGGACTACGTGCTCGTCCAGCGTGCATATGGTTCGCCGCCTCGGCGCATCCTCGGCGTGCACGTCAGCCGCAACGTGCTGCTGCCGATCGTCACCCAGTTGGGGCTCGCGCTGCCGATGCTCATCACCGGCGCGATCATCACCGAGTCCGTGTTCGCCTGGCCGGGAATCGGGCCGTACTTCCTCGCCGCGACGAAGAGCCTCGACTATCCGGTGATCCTCGCGATCCTGCTGCTGTCCGCCCTGCTGGTGATCGTAGGCAATCTCATCGCCGACATCCTCTACGTCCTGATCGATCCGCGCATCCGACTCGGAGGTGCAGGCGCATGACCACTCCCGTCATCATCCCGCACCCGATGCGCCGCAGGCGTCCGCTGCGCTCGGCCTCCGAGATCGCCGCGGCGGTGTTCCTCGTTCTTCTGGTCGTCGTGAGCCTGATCACGCCGCTGCTCCCCCTCGACCCCGACAGCACGAACCTTGCGATCCGCTCGCAGGGTCCGAGCGCTGCGCACTGGTTGGGCACCGACGACGTCGGCCGCGACTATCTCTCCCGCGTGATCTACGGCGGACGCATCTCGCTCATGGTGGGCGTGCTGGCCATGCTCGCCTCGACAGCAATCGGCGTCATCGTCGGCCTCACGGCCGGGTACGCGCGCGGCTGGGTCGACGAGGTGCTGATGCGCTTCGTCGACTTCCTCTCGTCGATCCCGTGGATGGTGCTTGTGATCGTCGCGAGCGTCTTCCTGCGTCCAGGCCTGTGGACGATCATCGTCGTGATCGGCGCATTCAGTTGGATGCCGACGGCACGGCTCGTCCGGGCGGAGACGCTGTCTCTGCGCGAGCGCACCTTCGTCGGCTATGCCCGCTTCACCGGCGTCCGTCCGCCCACGGTCGTGTGGCGTCATGTGCTGCCCGATGCCACTCCCACGATCATCGTTGCCGCAACCGCGACGATCTCCGCCGCCATGCTCACCGAGGCCGCGCTGAGCTTCCTCGGTCTCGGCATCCAACCGCCGATGGCGTCTTGGGGAAGCCTGCTCGAATCGGCTCAGGGCAGCCTCGCGCGCAGCCCGCTGCTCGCGATCGTGCCGGGGCTCCTGATCATGCTGACGGTGTTGTCGTTCAACGTGCTCGGTGACGCGCTGCGCCGCAGAGTCAGCGAGGAGGGCCCCCGATGAATCTGCTGCATATTGCCGGCCTCACGATCGACCTGCCCACCGGCAGCGGCCCGTTCCGTGTCATCGAAGAGCAGACGCTCGACGTGCCCGCCGGCGGCATTCTCGGCATCGTCGGAGAATCCGGATCCGGCAAGACCATGCTGCTGCGAGCGATCATGGACATCCTGCCCGAGGGTGCCCAGCGCACCTGGTCGTGCATCGAGTTCGACGGTGCAGATGTCACCGATCGCTACGACCACTCCCGGCTGCCGATCTCCATGGTCTTCCAAGACCCGCTGACCTCGTTCAATCCGCTGGTACGCATCGGCGCGCACCTGGTCGAAGTGGCTCGCCGGCGCCGGGGAGTGTCACGACGAGACGCACGACAGCTGTCGATCGAGGCGCTCGGCGCCGCTCGCATTCCCGATCCGGAGCGCGTATTCGCACGCTTTCCGCACGAGCTGTCCGGTGGGCTGCGCCAGAGAGCCATGATCGCGATGGCGCTGCTCGCCCGCCCCCGGTTGCTGCTGCTCGACGAACCGACCACTGCTCTGGATGCCACCGTGCAGGCCGAGATTCTCGCGCTGATCCGGCAACTGCAGGCGGAGCGCGACCTCACGGTCGTGATCGTCACGCACGATCTCGGCGTCGTCGCGGCCCTGTGCGACACGGTCGCGGTGATGAAGGCCGGTGAGATCGTCGAACGCGCCGGCGTCGACGATCTGTTCCGCGCTCCGCAGCATCCGTACACGCAGTCACTGCTGTCGGCGATCGGTGACGGGAGCGACCTATGAGCGAGCTCATCCGCGTCGAGAGCCTGCGCAAGACCTACCAGGTGCGCAATGCCTGGGGTCGGCGGACCGGCACTCTGGATGCCGTGGACGGGGTCGGCCTGACGATCAGCGCCGGTGAAACCCTGGGCGTCGTCGGCGAGTCCGGAAGCGGGAAGTCGACGCTGGGGCGGTTGATCCTGCAGATGGAGCAGCCGACGGCCGGTTCAGTCGTCTACGACGGACGCGATCTGTCGACGATGTCGCGGCGCGAGCGCTACGCCCGGCGCGGTGAGATGCAGGTCATCCACCAGGACCCCTACTCGGCGTTGAACCCGCATCGCTCAGCGCTCGCCAGCGTGATGGAGCCGTTGACGGCCAGGGGCACCCCGGCAGATGCCGCAGCCACCATCGCGCGTGAAGCGCTGGCGGCGGTCGGGATCGACCAGGATGCCGTGCACAAGCGACCGCGCGCGTTCAGCGGCGGACAGCGTCAGCGCATCGCCATCGCACGGGCGATCGCACCACGACCGGCCTTCATCGTGTGCGATGAACCGGTTTCGGCGCTGGACATGTCGATCCAGGCGCAGGTGACCGACCTCCTGCAGAAGCTGCAGCGCGAGTTCGACCTCACGTACCTGTTCATCTCGCACGATCTCTCCGTCGTGCGAGAGATCGCAACGCGCACCGCCGTCATGCGCCGCGGACGCATCGTCGAGCTCGCACCGACGGCAGAGCTGTTCGATGCTCCGCAGCATCCGTACACCCGACGCCTGCTCGAAGCGGTGCTGGTTCCCGATCCGGAGCGTGCGCGCGAGCGACTCGCTCATGTGGCGAGTCGGCCAGCTGCCGAAGCATCCGCTGCCGACGGCCCGCTTGTTGAAGTCACGCCGGGGCACTTCGTCGCGTCCTCACCCCTCTAAAGCCCTTTATCCTTGGGGTATGACTTCTCCTGCTTCTGACACCATCACCGTGTTCGGCGCCGACTGGTGCCGCGATTGCATCCGCACCAAGAAGCAGCTCGATGGGCTCGGTGTCGAGTACACCTACGTAGACCTCGTCGCTGAGCCTGCCGCCGCTGACGTCGCCAAGGAAATATCCGGGCGCATGAACATCCCGGTCGTCGTGTACCCGGATGCTTCGCACCACGTCGAGCCCTCGAACGACGATGTCGAGTCAAAGCTTCGCGAGCTCTCCCTGATCTGACACAGCTCCGGCGCTACACTGGCGCGATGAGCACTGGCGCTCGACCCGAACGAGCTTCCGCCCGCCTGTCCCCGCGCACGATCGTGAACTATGCGATCGGATCGCTCGGCACCGGCGGTTACGCGACCCTGCCCGGGCTCGTGCTGACCTATTTCCTCACCGACAACCTCGGTGTCGCCGCCCTCGCCGCTGGGCTCATCGTCACCTCCGCGAAGGTGTGGGACGTCATCATCGATCCCCTGATCGGCGCGGCATCCGATCGCCAGCTCGCCCGCACGGGATCTCGACGCGGATTCATGGTGATCGGCGCGCTCACGCTGCCGGTCTTCTTCGCGCTGACGTTCGCCGTACCGCCGTCTTGGGGACCGGTCGCGAGCGCGACCTGCGTGCTGCTGGCGTTCCTTGGTACCGCGACGGCGTTCAGCCTGTTCCAGGTGCCATACGTCGCGCTGCCGGCCGAGCTCACCCGCAGCTATGACGAACGCACCCGACTGCTCGGCTGGCGCGTAGTCGTGCTCACCGCCGCGATTCTGCTGTTCGGCGCGGGCGGCCCCATGCTCCGCCGCGCCACCGGCGATCCGGTCACCGGCTACCTGCTGATGGGCATCGTCGCCGGTGTCGCGATCGGGATCGGGATGCTTGTCGCCAGTCGCACCGCGACGGATGCTGCGGCGACGGCTGCTCCGCCGACTGCCGCTTCACCCCTGGAGCCTGCGGAAGCATCCAGCCTTCGAGATCAGTATCTCTCCGGGTTCCGGGCGCTGCGCCGCAGTATCGCGTTCCGAGCACTGCTCGGCACCTTTCTGCTGCAGGCCCTCGCCACCGGCACCATGCTCGCCGGTGCGCAGTACGTCGCGACCTGGGTACTTCGCGATGAGGCTGCAGTCGAGCTGCTTTTCGTCGCGCTTGTCGGTCCTGCGCTACTCGCGACGCCAGGCTGGACGGCAGTCGCGAATCGGATCGGCAAGGAGCGGGCATTCTTCGGTGCCAGCATCCTTTTCCTGGTCGCCTCCGCGACCATCACCATCGCGGTGTGGGCACCGGGTCCGTGGATCTACGCCTCAGTGGCCGTCGCCGGGGTCGCCTATGCCGGCCTGCAGTCCTTGCCCATGGCCATGCTGCCGGATGTGATTTCGCATGACGAGCGCACAAGCGGCCCGGGCCAAGCCGGCACGTTCACCGGCATCTGGACCGCCGGCGAGACCGTCGGTTTCGCGCTGGGTGCCACCGCCGTCGCACTCATGCTCGCCGCAACGGGTTACGTCTCCCGCGTCGCCAGTGTCGATACTGTGCAGCCGGATGCCGCGGTCACCGGCATCGTGCTCAGCTTCAGCATCCTGCCAGCCGTCCTGATGCTGCTGAGCCTCATCCCCCTCCGGCGATACCCCCTGCGCCGAAGCGATGTCGAGGCCTCAACCGCTCAGCCCGCATAAGCTGGAACAACCGGCCCGAAGGAGATCCCGATGACGTCAGCGACCGCTGCCACGCCTGGTCTGACTGACGCTGAACGCGCGAGTCTCGACACCGCGATCGACGAGCTCGAGACGGGCTCGCGCACCTGGTCTGCTCTCGGCGTCGGCCAGCGCGCGACACTGTTGCGTGCCGTGCGCACGGCGGTCGCCGCCTCTGCAGAGGAGTGGGCGCACACGGCCGCGATGTCCAAGGGACTGAACGGCAGCCACCCGCTGCGCGGCGAGGAGTGGCTTGCAGGGCCATACAGCGTCCTGGGTGCACTCGATGCGTACATCGAGACGCTGTCGCGCCTGGCTGAGGGCCGCAATCCCCTGGAGGGACTCCAGCTCGGACGCGCGCCGGGCGGCCGCACAACCGTGCACGCATTCCCGCTGACCGGCATCGACAAGGTGCTGCTCTCCGGCTTCACCGGCGAGGTGTGGCTCACACCGGGCACGACGCCGCGGTCGGCCCGTGCGGGCGCGGGCCTGGCCCAGCGCACTCCTACAGAATCCGGCGGAGTCGGCCTGGTACTCGGCGCGGGCAACGTCACCTCGATCCCCGTGCTCGATGTGCTGTACGAACTGCTCGCGCACAACCGCGTCGCATTACTCAAAGTGAACCCGACGCAGGATGCTCTGGTGCCGATCTTCGAACACGCCCTGGCGGCACTGATCGAGCCAGGCTTTCTGCGAATCGTGCGTGGCAGCGGTGAAACCGGCGCCTTCCTCACGGCCCACAAGAAGCTGGTCCACGTGCACATCACGGGATCGGCGGCGACCTTCGACACGATCGTGTGGGGCACAGGCGCCGCAGGCAAGCGCCGTCGCCGGGAGAACCGGCCGCAGTTGAAGAAGCCGATCACGGCCGAGCTCGGCGGCGTTTCGCCCATCATCGTGGTTCCCGGCGAGTGGACGGATGCCGATCTCACTTTCCACGCAGAGCACATCGCGACGATGCGACTGCAGAACTGCGGACACAACTGCATCGCGGGCCAAGTCGTGATCATGTCGTCCGATTGGGCTCAGCGCGATGCGTTCCGTGTGGCGTTGCGCCGCGCCTATGCGAAGGCTCCGGAGCGTCCGATCTGGTACCCAGGGTCAGGCGACCGCATGCAGCAGGCAAGCGACGACTACCCCGACGCCCTCGTGCTGGGCGACCGGCTGCTCGTCGAGATCGGCGATGGCGACGACGCGAGCGCGCTGCAGAGCACCGAGTACTTCGCTCCGGTGCTCGGGGTTGTCGAGGTCGCCGGCGCCGGCCAGACGTTCTTGGATGCCGCTATCGCCTACGCGAACGACGAGCTTCAGGGCACGCTCGGGGCGAACCTTCTGATCGATCCGGCAACGCAGGAATCGCTCGGCACGGGGTTCGGGCGAGCGATCGCTGAGCTGCACTACGGGTCGATCGCGATCAACGCCTGGACCGCCTTCGGCTTCATCACGCCGACACTGACGTGGGGCGCATTCCCCGGAAACACGATCGACGAGGTTGGCAGCGGGCTCAGCGTGGTGCACAACGCCCTGCTGCTGGACAACGTCGAGCGGTCGGTGGTTCGCGGCCCGTTCCGCCCATTCCCGCGATCGCTGCCTATGGCGAACGGCGGCGGACGCTTTACGATCTTGCCGAAGCCCCCGTGGTTTGTCACCGCGCGCACCGGCGCGGTCGTGAGCGAGGGGCTGACCCGCTTCCGCGCAACGGGCGGGATCCTGGGCTTGGCGAAGACGCTGTTCCAGGCGCTTCGCGCCTGAGCGTCAGTCGTCGGCGAAGAGATCGGTCGCGTCGCGCAGCGCGCTCTGGATGCCGGGTTCGGATGCCGCGTGACCTGCGTCATCGACGACGACGAACTCCGCCTCCGGCCAGGCGCGGTGCAGGTCCCACGCGGTCATCATCGGCGTGCAGACGTCGTATCGGCCCTGCACGATCACGGCGGGAATGTGCCGGATCGCGTCCATCCCGGCCAGTAGCTGACCCTCGGTCCACCAGCCACGGTTCACGAAGAAGTGGCTCTCGATGCGGGCGAACGCGACCGCCGTGGCATCCTCAGTCATCTCCGTGACCTTGTCCGTATCCGGTCGCAGCGTGATCGTGGACCCTTCCCACGTCGACCACGCCTTCGCGGCAGGTACGTGCACGGCGGGATTCGGATCGAACAGGAGGCGGTGATAGGCCTCGATCATGTGATTGCGCTCGAGAATCGGAATCGGCGCGATGAAGTCTTCCCACAGGTCGGGGAAGAGCGCCCCCGCTCCGCCCTCGTAGAACCATTCCAGCTCCATACGGCGGAGAGTGAAGATGCCGCGCAGGATCAGCTCGGTCACGGAATCCGGATGCGCCTGCGCATAGGCGAGCGCGAGCGCACTCCCCCACGAGCCGCCGAAGACCTGCCACTTTTCGACGCCGAGGTTCTTACGCAGCAGTTCGAGATCGGCGATCAAGTGCGCCGTGGTGTTGAAGCGCAGATCGGCGCCCGGATCGCTCGCATGAGGCTGGCTCTTGCCGCAACCGCGCTGGTCGAACAGCACGATCCGGTACTTCTGCGGATCGAAGAACTGCCGATGCCACGGTGCGGTTCCTCCACCAGGGCCGCCGTGCAGGAATACGACCGGCTTCCCCTCCGGGTTGCCGCTGACTTCCCACGCGATGCGCTGTCCGTCGCCGACGAGCAGCATCCCGCTGTCGTACGGCTCGATCGCTGGATACAGCGCGTCAAGATTCATATTCAACCCCCGATGAATGAAACCCCGCCTTTTGGCAGCCTCTTCACCGTACCGCGCAGTGCCCGCCGACTGCGGGAGGAGAGCCGCTATCCGAGCTGATCAGCGCTCACTGCGAACGTGTCGCAGCTGTCGAGCCCGTTCGCGTAGCCACTCGCGAACCAGCGCTGACGCTGGTCGCTCGAGCCGTGCGTCCAGGACTCGGGGTTGTTGAAGCCGGACTGCTCCTGGATGTGGTCGTCGCCGACGGTAAACGCCGCGTTCAGCGCGTCGGTAATCTCGGCCTCGGTCGGCGTCTCGATGTACGGGCGCCCTTCGGGGTCGGTCAGTGTGGTGGCATCCGCCAGCCAGGCGCCGGCGTAGCAGTCGGCCTGCAGCTCGGTGCGCACGCTGTTACTATCGGGGCCGCTGCCGTTGTTCGGGTAGGCGTCCATCGTGCCGGTGATGTTCTGGATGTGGTGGCCCCACTCGTGGCCCACGATGTAGAGCTGTGCGAAGTTGCCAGCGGATGCCTCGAATTGCTGGCGCATGATCTGGAAGAAGTCAGGGTCGATGTACACACCGTGCTCCGGCGGGCAGTAGAACGGACCGACCGAGTTGGATGCCGTGCCGCACTGCGTCGAGGTCTGACCATGGAAGACGTAGAGCTGCGGCGGCGTGTAGCCCTCGACATGCTTCGTCCAGTACTCGTCGAGCATCAGCTGGGCGCCCGCCATGCGGCAGTCATCCTGAGTGTTGGCATCCTCGCCGCTCTCGCAGGCGAGCAAAGTGCTCTCCTCTGAGCTCGATTCCCCGCCCTGCGTGCCACCGCCGACGAAAGCGGACAGGTCGATGCCGAGCAGCGGACCCGCGATCAGAGCGATGATGCCGATCAGGCCGATGCCGCCGCCGGCGACCGCGACCGTACGCCCGGGGCGCCGGGTCTTGTGGCCCGAGATGTCGGCATCAGGATTGAACGTCATGCGACGAGATTACCGCGCGCGCTGTGTGTACGTGAGCACCAGTCGTAGGCTCGAGCCATGTCGACCACAATCACAATCACAGGTGCGGGCGGGCAGATCGGGTACGCGCTGCTGTTTCGCATCGCCGCAGGAGCGTTGCTCGGTCCCGACGAGAAGGTGCGGCTGCGGCTGCTCGAGATCCCCCAGGGGCTCAAGGCCGCAGCAGGTGCGGCCTTGGAGTTGCAGGACGGCGCGTTCGACCTGCTCGAACACGTCGAGGTGACCGATGACGCTGCCGCAGGCTTCGACGGATGCAACATCGCACTACTGGTCGGCGCCCGGCCGCGCGGTCCCGGCATGGAGCGCGCCGATCTGCTGGCGGCCAACGCCGGAATCTTCGGGCCGCAGGGCAAGGCGATCGCCGAGAATGCTGCAGCCGATGTGCGTGTCACTGTGGTCGGCAACCCCGCGAATACGAACGCGCTGATCGCCGCGGCATCCGCTGACGGACTACCCGCCGAGCGCTTCACTGCGCTGACCAGACTTGACGAGAACCGCGCCCGCGCGCAGCTCGCCCTGGCGCTGGATGCACCGGTCTCGAGCATCCGCCGCCTGCCCATCTGGGGAAATCATTCGGCGACGCAGTTCCCGGATGTCTCGCACGCGACAGTCGACGGGCGGCCGGTTCTCGAGGCACTTGCGGAGCGTGTCGGCGATGTCTCGACGTGGCTGGAGAAGACCTTCATCCCGCGGGTCGCGAAGCGCGGCGCCGAAATTATCGAGGTGCGTGGTTCGTCGTCTGTGGCGTCGGCCGCGAACGCGGCAATCGAGCACACCCGCGACTGGGTGCAGGGGACGGACGACTGGACCAGTGCCGGAGTCGTCTCGCACGGCGAGTACGGCGTGCCCGAGGGGCTGATGTCCTCGTTCCCCGTGCGCTCGATCGACGGCGAGTGGCAGATCATCGAAGGCCTCGAATTGAATGCATGGGCGCGAGCGCGAGTGGATGCCTCTGTCGCCGAACTCGTGGAAGAGCGCGAGGCGGTGCGGGCGCTCGGGGTTCTCTAGTTCTGCACCGATCATCGAATCCGACCATCCCGTCGCCCCCTTTCAAGGCAGAATGGGTGCAGGAGGTGCGACGATGAGTGATTCAACTGATGTGACGACCGGGTCCGTGCACGACGAGCCGTTGACAAGCCCGCTGCATCTGCCGCACGCGGCAACTCAGTGCTCGAAATGCTTCACGGAGCTTCAGCACGACCATGACTGGTGGCACGCACGGCCCGCAGATTCGCGCCTGGTCGGGCTGGTGGTTTCTCGCGAGGGGATGCCGTCGGTCGTGCAACAGCGCGACGATCTGACCCGCTTCGGGGTTCCGATCGAGGGGTTCCGGCATCCGGCGCCCGAGATCATGGAGAGCTGGAGCGACCGGCTCGCGCGATTCATCCCGACGATGAAGAAGGGTGACGTGCTCGTCGTCACGAACGTGCACGCGCTGGGCCGCGACCGCGATGAAGAGACCCGTACGATCACGGATCTGCGTCAGCGCGGGATCATGGTGAAGGTGCTCAGCACCGACTCACGCCACCTCGCCGACGCGATGCGCTGAGCAGGCTGCTCAGCCAACGTCGGAATCGCTCTGATTGCGCAGTGCCTCGTCATCGAGGAGAGGAAGGTCCGCGCGGGTGACCACCTGTGTGGTCACCGCGTACTCGACCAGGCGCGCACGACGGTTAGTCGCCAGCTTGCCCGGGCCACCGCGAAGGCCTTGCACTCCCATGCGGTCAAGCTTGTCGCAGACGTTGTCGAGTTTGCGGTTGAACTTGCTCATCGTCCATCCGAGCCGCTCGGCAGCGACGCTCGATGACGGCAGCTCGTTAATGCTCACGCCCTCACGGCGCAGCATCGGCTCGGCGAGGGCGACCATGAGCTGTTTCTGCAACGGTGTGAAACTGGCGGGCATGACCGTCTCTTCGCCGCTCATCGACGCCTCGACCTGTCGCGACACCTCGTAAGGGGCCTGCTCGGTGTGCAGGCTCAGCTCATAGGTGACGGGGCCAGCGGTGAACACGATCACGCTGCGCTCGAAGACGAGCGGCATCCGCGCCCCCGGTGACAGCCACGATTGAACCGCCCCGCCGGCACTGGAGATCGTGGCCGCGATACGCACACCGATGTTGGCCAGCCACCATAGGCCGTCACGGTGCTGCAACTCCAGGAAGTGTCGGTGCAGATATGGATTGTCGTCGATCTCGAGGTCACCCTCGCGGCCGATGATGAACGGTTTCTCGATGGGCAGGTCGTGCCATTCGCCGGCGAACTCGAGGCGAAGTGGCGCGACATGCTTCGCATCCATCACCTTGGCGACCTCGTCAGGCTCCGAAGCAGGATTCAGATCAGTCACGTAATGCCCCCCTCGGAAACATCCTGCCACGTGGGAGACCGCTCCGCGGGATCGGGGCGCTGTCAGTCGGCCGCGCCGGGCGGTGGCGAGGTCATGTCAGGACAGGTCGAGTTCGCGGAGAATATACGGCTCGGCAACCGTGTTAGTCAGGAAGTACGCGTAGAAGACGTCCGCGGCCTCGTCAGCGGTGAACACTTCGTTCGGGTACACGGTCGTGCTGTGACGGCCCTCGTCCCACCTGATCACTTCGGTCGGTGCCGCCGCCGGTTCGTCGCCGGCCTTGCCGACGGTGTACTGATGGGCAACGCCGTCGGCGTCAAAGGCGCGCATCTCAATCGTCATCGCCTCTGCCGTGCCGGCGCTCTGCAGATACTCGTCGGAGAGAGGGATGTCCTCGAGCAGATTCGCATCCTCAGGGGCACGCCACAGGCTGTAGGCCCATAAAGAAGTGCCGTTCATCCGGTTCAGTGCGAAACGGAGCTGATCTGGGTACGGTCGGATGATGTCTACGAGCGGACCCCGACTGAATCCGTTGGACTCCACCACATGGGTATCTCGGGTCATGGCACGTTCCTCAGAATGACTTTGATGATGTCGATCTGCCCGACATTCGGCAGATGCGCGATAGCGGGCGTCTCTACACTAACGGCTCCGTCAAACAGATTCTGTGCCGGGCTGCGACCAGCCGAACCACTCTTGATCTCGACACCGGTGTACGTCCCGTCGGGGTTCTCGAACAGGCCATCGAAGAAACGAACCTGTTCGCCCGTGCTGGGGTGTCTCGACGCCACCTGGTCGCGGATGATATCGACCCCCAGGTCGTCGGCGACGTTGTCCAGCCCGATTTTTTCACGGTCGACCCAGGGTCTGTTGCCGTCCCCTACGAAGCGACCGCGTTCGTCGCGGCCGTCGTTGCGTCCGCTGCCGGGGTTTCCGCCGCCGTTGTTTCCATCGACGTTGTTCCCGCCGCCGGGGTTTCCATTGCCGTTGTTTCCACCGCCGTTATTTCCGTCGCCGGGGCGGTGCGGATTGGTGCTGTTTGGGGTGTCCGGTTTGCCGTCGTAGTTGTCCTTGTCGCGCACCCGCTTGATGACGGTGTCGAGGTGGTCATTCATGTTGTCCGCAAGCTGAGGCAGCTTGTCCTTCGCATGACCGAACCCGTTGAGAACCGCCTGCCGCAGCTCCCGGAAAGCCGACTTCGCTGCCGCACTCATCAGGCGTCCCCTCCGAAATCAAGTGCGGAGAATTCCGCAAAGAACGTCGACGTCAACGTCTGAATATCCGCACCATGCACCTTCATCTCCGACTGCGCATCCTCCAACGCCTGCAGATCCGCATAAAACTCATCCGAATCCCCCACAGACCCCTCCACCATCGGCGCATCCAAAATTGCGTCAAGCACCGCAGGCAACTGCTCCGCCATCGGCTCAATCGCCATCGGCAAAAGCTGATTCAACAACTGCTCCACCGCGATATCCACCGCCGCATTCAGAAGCTTCTTCTTGATCAACAACATCGGACCCGCACCCAACGCGGTAATCGGATTCGTCAACATCGCCACCAACGTGACCAACGTCGTCGTCACATCAACAATGACCTTCATCTTCAACGCGAAAATCGCATCCGCACCGATATCCATCGCCGTCGCCGCAGGCGGCATAATGTCGATCAGCTTCTGCAGATTCTGCGAACGATTCGCATTCCACGCGCTCATCGTCGCGGGACCCGTCTGACCCTTCATCGCACCACCAAGATCACCATTGACCTTGCGATCCACAGACTGAATCACCGTCTCCAAATCCGAGCCAAAGGTGCGCACCAAAACCGCGCCCTGACGCACCTCATCCTCATCAATATCCGGCCACTCAAAACCCAGCTTCTCCAACACCCAGACAAGCTCATTCGGCAACATCATTCCCACGTCAGCACCTCCAGGCTCGACTGTACGTTTCCGGCCCGGCGCTGACCATGGGTAGCACTTCCCACGTGACGTCCCAGCAATCCGTTTCAGTCGTCAGGAGCATCGATCTTGACGCTGACGAACCGTGAGCCGGGGATCGTCTCGAACTTGACCGTCGCGCCGCGGAGCGAACCCGGCTCCAAACCGAAACGGACCTCGAGCTCGGCGGCGCTCAGGGCACTCAGATCACCTGCCTCACTGGCGGGCGCAAGGAACCTCATGTCACCCGGGCCCACACCGTATTCATCGGGGTTGTCCTGCCCGATCGCATCCTCGTACAGCTCTTCGACGAGTTGCTTCGGCACGGTCTTCGGAACGTCCTTGATCTCGTCGATGACGTCGCCTGGGAGCGCGCGAACGTCCTTGCCCAGCGACAGACCGAGGTCGCGAGAGGAGTTGTAGTCCGGGTCACGGTGTCGCGGTGTGTTCCCAATGGATTCGACACCAAGCCGGACATCCTCGCGGATGTCGTAATCTTTCGCGTGCGATGCGGGGCTCTTGCCGTCTCCCCGGTGCCGTGGCTCATAGTCCCGCTTGCTCCGGTCCACGCCGCGGATGAGGTCGGCATCCGCTCGATGTTTTCCACCGCGCTTGCGGAACGCACCCGCGAAACCCTGTTTGAACTCGCGCCCTGCGCCATCCACGGCATCCACGAGGTCCCGCATCAGCTTCTTCATCGACGACATCGTTCACTCCCCTGAGATCTGTAGGTTAGCGAGGTCTGCAAGCAGTCGATCCGTCAGATCCTCGACATCGACGGCGTGCGCATCCATGTCCTCGGCTGCCTGGTCGAGAGCGACGAGATCCGCGTAGAACTCGTCCACATCACCAATTGCGCCCTCCACGACGGGAGCGTCCAGCATCGCCATCGCCAGCACCGGCACCTGCTCCGCGAGGGGTTCGATCGCCAGCGGCAGCACCTGGTTGATGACCTGCTCGAGAGTCGCCTCCATCGCCATCGAGAAAAGCTTCTTGCGTGCCAGGATCAGCACAGCGGCGCCACCCAGCCCGAACGGACCGGCTGCCAGCAACGGGATCAACTGAGCGAGAGTGATCGTGACGTCGATGATCACCTTGATCTTCAACGCGAGCACGATATCCGCGGCGAGGTCGATGCCGGTGGCTGCGGGCCCGAGAATATCAAGCAGCTGCTGGACATTCTCGGATCGGTTCCGATTCCACCCGGTCACATGCGCGGTGCCGGTCTGTCCGACCATTGCGACAGCGAGGTCGCCGTTGATGCGCCGATCGGCCGCCTGCACCAGCGTCTCCATGTCATCGCGATATGCGCGCACGAGGCCAGCGGCCGTCCACACCTCATCCTCGTCGATGTCAGGCCACTCGAGCCCCATCTTGTCCATCACCCAGATGAGCTCATTCGGCAACATCATTCCCACGGCAACCACCTCCGGCTATGACGCTACCGAGCGTCACGGGATGTGCGCGATGGGGAGATCAGCCCACCGCATTCACTCATCCCCCCTTACATTCGTTTCAATATTCGAATGTGATACTTTCTCACGTTCCAGTAAGACCCCATTATGTCGTGAGCTTACTTGCCTTGCTTAGAACAAATCTTCGACAAAGCATCGATCTTGCGGTATGCTGAAGGTATGTCACAGCTGACCGTTCTGCACGAGGCGCTCACTCGCCTTGATGAAGTGTGGGCGGACGCCAGCGATGCAAATGGCCTTTCGAGGGAACAGCTCATTGCGGCCACAAACGCGGTCGGTCTGTTGCAGCGTCGGTTGGATGCTGTGCATGTCGATGTGGCGGCGGGGATCGCGAGTGAGTCACGGCCGGAGCTCGGCGCCGACTCGCTGGCGAAGCAGCAGGGATTTCGTTCGGCTGCGAAGCTGATCGCGGCGGCGACTGGTGTGTCGACGGGGGACGCGTCGCGTCTGATCAAGGTGGGCGAGGCAACCGCGATCCGCACCGACCTGCTGGGTTCGCGCCTGCCAGCGAAGTACCCGCTCGTCCGCGAGGCGATGACGGCGGGTACGCTCAGCGCCCAGGCGGCGGCGTTGATCATCGCAGTACTAGAGCGGTGCCGGATCGCGGCCGGGCTGGAGCGGATCGCCGAGGGCGAACGGATGCTGGTCGACACCGCACCCGGGCTCGCACTCGATGAGGTGCGCCGACTCGTAGTCCGCGTGGAAGCCTGGCTAGATCCAGACGGTGTGGAACCGCGTGAGGATGAGCAGCGTGGCAGGCGCTCGCTGACGTTCCACGAGCGTGGCGGGCGGTTGCACTTCGACGGGGACTTCGACGTCGAGACCGGTGCGCCGATCGTCGCCGCGCTCCGCGGTTATGTGTCCGCTGCGTTCGCGGCACGCAAAAACGCCCCCGATCCGGATGCTCCGGATGCTGACCACCGCACCGTCGCCATGTTGCAGGCCGATGCGCTCGCCCTGTTCTGCTCTCACGTGCTCGGCTGCAAGGAACGCACCCCGGTTGCCGGGGCGACAGTCATCGTTCGCATCGACTACAAAGACCTCGTAGGCGGGACCGGGACAGCAACGATCGATGGCATCGACCAGCCCGTCAGTGCAGGCGCCGCTCGGCGGATGGCCGCAGGCGCCGAGGTGATCCCCTGTGTCCTTGGTGGTGACAGCGAAATCCTCGACTGGGGCCGCAAGAAACGACTTTTCACCCGGGCACAACGCCTCGCCCTCGTCGAACGCGACGATGGATGCGCCATGTGCAACCTCCCGCCGGAGATGACCAAAGCCCACCACCTGCGATGGTGGAAACGCGATCACGGACGGACGGACCTCTCCAACGGGATCCTCCTGTGCGAAACCTGCCACCACCGCATCCACGACAACGGCTGGGAAATCCGGATCGACGGTTCGGGCATCACCGCACGGGTCTGGTTCATCCCACCCGCCTACGTCGACCCCGCACGCACACCGCGTCTCGGCGGGCGCGCACGCTTCGGCATCGCCGCCTGACTTCCCCGGTCAGCGCGGCGGTGCTCCTGGCACAAAGTAGCGCAACGGCGACAGCCCGGTGCGGGTGACGGCATCGCCTGCCGCATCGAGGAACTCGTTCATCGTCGCCACGCTGATCGAACCAGACGGATCCGCAAGGACCACATTGTCAACCACCGGCAGCAGAGTCGCAGTGCCCTTCGGCCAGGTCGCGAACGTGGTCGTGACGCCGGTATCGAGTACCTGGATCTTGGGATCGGCGAGGTGAACATCCGGACGCTGCAGCGCTACGGTCTGAGCCTCGTATGCACGCACGCTGAACAGGCGCAGCACCCGCTCAAACCGCATCTCCAGCGAGGGGAAGCGCTCGCGCCAGGGGAACGGAGCCCACGCCCCGTCAGCCAGAACGATCGGGTGTGCGCTGACGAGCGATCCGCCCGCGTCATACAGTTCCTCAGCCAAGTCCAAGACGCGTGCGATGCCGGCTTCATCATCCGCACCAACGATCACCAGCCGGTCCCGTGACAGCGCGAACACCACCGGAGCACCCGCGAGTGAAACCACCGCCAGCCGCGCCGAGTCGACGAGCACGGATGCCGCCAGCACCTCATCATCAACGACGATCACGCCCTCGACAGGCTCGGGTACCTGTGCGGTCGAAGCCGCCGAGGTCACCGCGTCCGTGAACGGGCGGGACCACCCCTCCGCCTGGCCCTGCGTGATCGCGGCACCGCTGCCGACTGCGTCCAGCCCAACGAAGAGCTCGCCGCCGACATACTCCACCCGCGGATGAGCGTCCCCCGGAGCAGTGATGGACAGAACTCCAAGTTCACTCGCACCGTAGATGCGTGGAACCATCTTCACGTCCACGTTCCCAAATGCACCTGTCATGAGTCCTGCCCCTCTTCGTCTGCCTCTGTCAGGTTATCTGCCAGCCCCTGCGCCTTCTGGCTTCCAAGCCTGACGACATCCGCCCATGACCAGCTCAGGTCGCCGGTTCGGAGGTTCATCGCAGTCGCCTTGTCACGCGTTGAATCATCCCAGACCCAGTTCCGGGGCACGACGTGCAGCGCCATCAGTGTCTTAAGCCCGGGAAGAGGGGGACCGTAAACCACAAGTACTACCGCCCGATCGCCGAAGGCCCACCAGTCTGCGCGTCGCGCACCGGTCCGCGCGAGCTCTGCGGCGTAGGAACCCCCAAACTCACGATCGGGCGAGAGGTCGATGCCGATCTGGAGGCCGTGTCGGTGCTCGCACGCCCCTCGAATCTCGCTCCACAGCTGGGTCGCGCGGTCCCGCATCGGATCTCCGTCGGATGACGGCGGCTCCCATGAGAGTGGGATGATCCAGGCGACATCCCGCGACAGGGCGGGAACGTCGGACAGCAGCCACTGATCGCGACCATCACCCGCCGACGAGGCACCCACCAACGTGGACTCGATGGCATCGACGATCCGGTCGGCGGTGACCACGAGCTGCTCTCCACTGAACGTGATGACTGCGCCGAAACGGAGCGACACAGGGCCGAAAGGCGTCAGAGCATCTGACGGCTCAGCGTGGATGGCCATCAATGCAGCGTCAAATCTTGGGTCGTGCCCGGCCAATGGCCTGGTTCACTCTTTGGAATGCTGATCACTGCTTCCGGATCGCCTGTCGGAAGGTATCCTCCAGGGATCCACTGCGGGTTGGCTCCACCTTCATTGCCGCGGGGGATATCAAGGTTACTGAGCTCCGAAGGAGCGAAGTTGCGGATCTCCACGGCGACGGGAAGGCCATCGGCGCCGAGATAGTAGTCCGGGTCCATGCCGAGACGGATGGCCAGCTGGCGTGCGTCACCGCCAGTCTCGTCGATGATCGTCTTCAGCTCGGATGTGGGGAAGACGAATGTGGTGCCATTGTTTCCTGGACCATACTCAGCCAGATTGCTGGAAATATAGATCCGGCTCGCACCATCCTGGAACCGGTCGAGATGCTGATCGATGTAGGACTGATCCAGATACTCCGAAGGATGCGGCCGGTTCCCATGACCGACGTCGACGACGTCGTTCGGCTCCCACTTGCTGTCCGGCCTCCACGCGTTCTGCAGCGGGTGCGTGACGTCCGCGGAGTCGAGATTTTGAACGTCACTCGTGTTGCGGTCTTGCTTGCGGCCGTGCTTGCGGAACATATCCGCGAGCTGGCGCACATGGATAGGCACGCCATCAAGCGAATGCTTGATGGCGTCGGCGATCTCGGAGCCTGGTCCCTTACCCATAATCAGTCTCCCCCGATGTTGAGCGTGGCGAGATCTGCCATCAACCGCTCCGTCAAAGTCTCGACGTCAGACGCATGCATTTCCATCTCACCCTCCGCGTGTTCCAACGCCTGCAGATCCGCGTAGAACTCCTCAGAATCCCCCGCGACAGCCTCAACGATCGGCGAATCCAACGCCGCCATAATCGCCGCAGGCAGGTGCTCGGCCAACGGCTCGATCACCATCGGGAGCACCTGATTCATCGCCTGCTCCACCGCGATATCGACCGCCGCATTCAACAGCTTCTTCTTGATCAGCATCATCGGCCCCGCGCCCAACGCCGTAACCGGGTTCGTCAGCATCGCTACCAAGGTGATCATCGTCGTCGTCACGTCAAGGATGACCTTCATCTTCAAACCGAAGACCACATCAGCCGCGATGTCGACACCCGTCGGCACAGGACCGAGCACATCCAACAGTTTCTGCAGATTCTGTGAACGGTTCGTATTCCACGCGCTCACATATGCAGGCCCCGCCTGCCCACGCATTGCCATCGCAAGATCCCCGTTGACCTTGCGATCCATCACCTGAATCTTCGACTCCAGCTCACCGTGGAACACGCGAACCATATCGCCGCCCCGGCGCAACTCGTCCTCGTCAATATCCGGCCACTCAAACCCCAGCTTCTCCATTACCCAGATCAGCTCATTCGGCAACATCATTCCCACAGCACAACCTCCAGAGGAGACTCTACGGGTCGCGAACGCTGCCTCGCGATGGGGAGAACAACCCACAGCACCGGGCTCACGGCAGGGCCGCCCACTGCACGGCGCCAGACGTCAACGGAGCCGTCGCGCCGTTGCGTGATGCGACGCCGGTCACGTCACGATCGCTGATTGTCACCCGCGGGTTCGCGGCGATCGGAAGTGCCACGGCGGCACGGACGATCGTCGCCTCAATCTGCGCACGAATATCTCGCGCCTCGTAGATATCCGTGGTCTGGGCAAGCTGCGCGATCAGAGCGTCACGCTCCGGATCCGCATGGCGAGTGATGGATGCGTCACCCTGACTGCCCCACTGCGCAGCGATCTGCCCGGGCGTCTGCGGGATCGGCACGCGGGCGATCACCGCATCCCAACCGCGCTGCACGAGCGCGGTGTCGAAGTCATCGCTGCCGCAGTCGACCACGCTCCAGCCGAATTCACCCGCCGCGTCCCGAAGTGCAGCGAACGCACCGACCGCGAACTCGCTCCGCCGGTCGTACAGCACGCAGACGTGTGTTCTTGTAGCCAGGCCGGCAGCTTCCCGCTCCAGCGCCGGGTCATCTCCCGCCTCGCCGAGCATCTCGGCGAAACCGGAGTCGGCGTTCACGATGTCGTAGGCGCGAGACCCCGGCGCCGACACCATCGATGTGGTGCCGGCGTACGCAGTTGCCCAGTCGCCCGCACCGCGCTCCACCATCGAACGCGCCGGTACCGCGTGGATAAACGCGGTACGCGCCTGCTGCTGGGTGAAGACGCCTGCAGGATTCAACAGCATCGCCCAGACAGTTCCGTCATGCGTTGTGTCGACCGTGAAGTCCTTGCGCTCAAGCTCGATGATCGGCGCCCGATTGGCCGCGATCGGAGCCACTTGCGCGGCATCCAACTGGTCGCCGATCGTGGTGATCGGGTCGACACCGGGCGGCACCAGGTTGATGCGGGCGACCTGGGGAGTCACGAGCCCGCTGTACGACGGGTTCGGCACCAGCGTCACGCTCTGCCCCGCATCGCTACGATCGACCCCGTCGACCAGGAATGGCCCGCTGGAAAGCGCCAGATCCGCGGGAAGCTCTGCCTGGTCGGAGAGCTCGAAGCCTTCGTTCCAGACCGTGGCGAGCGCCTCGAGCGCGGCCGAATCGTGCTCTTGGATCGCCCGGATGACCGCCTGCTTCGCCTCCATGTCGTCGTCCATGGCGAAGGCCAGACGACCGACGATGTGCGCAGGCACCGGCACCGTGACCGCCTGCTGCCAATCAATCACCGGCTGCGGAAACGTCACCTGAATCGCGCGCGCGAACTCATCGAGGACAGGGACCGCGAGCTCGGCATCCGGCTCGGCATCCGCTGTCTCGCTTTCGTGACCGACGTCAAAGTATCCGGACGCTCCCGCCCAGCCCAACAGCAGATCCGCGGCGTCAAGCGGGATACCGTCCGACCAGGACGGCTCGGTAAGGTCGTACCGCACCGTGAAAGGGTCGTCACTGACGATCGTGACCGCTCCGAAGCCTTCGTCGGCGACGAACTCACCGTCGATCACGTCTCCGAAGTCGCCTCGGATCGTCGCGGCAATGTCGACGTTGCCTGACGTGGGGGATGCGGCTGCGTTGGTCGATGTGAACTCACCCGTCCACCCGACGGTGATGGCAGAGCCCGGCACGACCGATTCCGGCATCGCCGGTGTGCATGCTGTCAGGCCTACCGCGAGGAGGACAGCAAGTGGTGCAGCAAGGCGACGAGCCCTCATGGGAGCCGCGTCACACGAAGTCGGCGCTGTCGTCGCCTTCGGCCATCTCGCGAAAACGCTCGCTCTCTTCGCTCTCCAGCCACGCACGTGCGTGCTCCAATAGCACCGCCGGCGAATCCTGCGCCTCTTCAGCAGTGGCGAACGGTCCGATCGTGTCCTCGGAAGGGCGCTCATCCGCACGCTGGACCGACTGGGTCGACAGGTTGTACCAGTAGCTCTGCGTTCCGCTCATGTTTCCAATTCTATTCGCCGCGCGCTGTGCATCTCAGGCAAAGACAGAGGTCGTGGCGTCAGTTCCCCCGACGCCACGACCTCTAAAAGTGCGATGGTTCAGGCGCCGCCGGCCATGCTCGCGTCAGTGTCACGGATCTGGTCCGCCATCTGGTCGAGTGCCTGCGCCATGTCGTTCACGGCCTCCGCTGCATCGTCCAGGGAGCTCGTGAGCTCACCGTACGACGTGTTGTACGCCACCGAAGCGTTCTCGGTCTTGAAGCCGTCCTGGACGAGGTCCTCGATGACGCCCTGGAGCTCCTTCAGCGTGTCGGTGACGGTGGTACGTCCGTCACGAAGGCGCTGTGCCGCGCTTTCCATCTCGCTGTATGTTGCACCAAAATCTGCTGCCATGAGAGCCGCCTCCAAGTTTGTCTTCGTCAGGCCGCTCGGCCTCTTACAACGAGGTTAGCCAACGATCTCGATCTGGCATACGGGGAGCGGTACCCATGTACCTCTACCCATGAGCCGGCGCATCGGGCACGAACGGGATCTGCATCGTGACCGCCTTACCTGCCTGTACGAAGATGCCGCGGCCGACCGGGAAGTCCGAGCGTTTGACGCGGCCGAACGGAGACTTGAAGATCGATTCTCCGTCGTAGGTATCGGGTTTGAGCACAATGCCCTGTCTTCCGGTCTTCCACTCACCCATCACGCCGATGCTGCCGCTGGCACGACTGATCTCGGCCTCACCGATCAGCAAATGGTCGCTGTTGTTCATCGCCTGCAGCAGCGCCCGCATCGGGCGATCAGCCGCACCGTCGGCAAGGTGAGGCATGTCCTCGATGACGATCATGATGCGGCCATCGGGCGAATCGCTCACGACCAGTTCTGCGAGCTCTGTGGCGAGGTCCTTCTCGTCCTCGGCGCGCGTAGCGCTGCGCACCCACGGACGGAAGTCTTTGAGCTCCGATCGGCGACTGCCGAAGTGATACATGCGCACGTTCGGGTTGAAGCGTTCCATGGCGATGATGAGCGCCTTCAACGTGTTCGTCCTGCCCGATGCCGGAGGACCCGAGATTACGAACGAGCCGATCGGCTCGAAGCCGTGAGGTGCGAGTGTGTCGTCGGCAACGCCGAACACCGGCATCCCACCCACCTGTGCTGGCATCTCGGACACGGGAACCATGGTGGGAAGCGCACCGATCTCGGGTAGATCGAGCACGCCCTCTTCGCGGAGGCGATCACCGAGCACGCCGAGCGCTTTGGTCTGCTCGACCACGTTCATGGTGCCACCCAGTACTGCGATCTGCGCTTCATGCCCGTCAATGACCGCACGCCCCGGCGCGGATTGCTCGTCGAGGATGTCCCGTGGCGCGTTCAACAGCATGTACTGGCTGGGATCTCCCATCCGCAGCACGACGCGACGTGAGATGTTCGCCGCCACCGCGCTCGGCACGGCGTTGCCACGGTCGGCGGTGATCACGGTGTGCACGCCCAGTGTGCGTCCTTCGCCGAGGATGCGCATGAAGGTACGGTAGAACGGCGCACGGCCCGGCGCGAACTCCCAGTCTTTCTTGAACTCGGGGAAGTTGTCGATCAGCAGCAGAATGCGCGGCAATTTCGGGTCGACGAGTTCTCGGTATTCCTGCACGGATGCCGCGCTGGCGGCCGAGAACGACGCCGAACGACGATCCATCTCCCGATCGAGCGTCCGCAGCAGACGTTGGATGCGCTCGACATCCGCACTGTCGACGACCGAGCCGACATGGGGAAGTGCGGCAAGCGCGCCCAGCGCACCCGAGGCGAAATCGAGGCAGTAGACCTGCACGCGACCACGATCTGGCCTCATGCCGGCGGCTGTGGCGATCGTCTTGAGCAGGGTCGATTTACCTGAACCAGATGTGCCGTAGATCACCAGCGAACCATCACGGTCGGGTGAGAACACCGCTGGCTGCTGCAGCTGATTCTCTGGCACATCCACCAGCGCGAGCGGGATGCGTGTGTCGCCCTCGTTGGGCAGATCATGCAGATCCACGAGTGGCGACAGGTCATCGAGCCAGGGACGGCGGGGCCGGATGAGCCCTCCGACCTCGCTGGCGCGAATCAAGGTCGACACGATGCGCTTCTGATCGTTCGGGCCGAGATCCTCCTCATGCGAGTCCGACTCGGCGGGACGGTCGGATTCCCACTCGGCGCTGGAGCCGAAGCGCAGCTCGGCCACGCGCACCTCCGCCACGGCCGCATCATCGTCGGTGGTCCATCCGCCCGCGTACGCCGACTGGAACGGCACAAGCCTGCCGGGGCCGGTCTTCGCGATCGCCCGGCCGGGGATCGCTGCGGAGAAGGTCGACGCAATGCCGTCGTCGACGACGTCGCGCGAGTCGGCCTCGTCTGCCATGCGCAGGGCGATGCGCAGGTTGGTGTTCGCGCGCAGGTTGTCCTTGATGACGCCCGCTGGTCGCTGGGTCGCCATGATCAGGTGGATGCCGAGCGAGCGTCCGCGCTGCGCGATATCCACCACGCCATCGACGAACTCCGGCATCTCCGACGCGAGTGCGGCGAACTCATCGATCACAAGGACGAGGGCCGGAGGGCACTCCGGATCCTGGCGCTTCTCAAGCTCGAGAAGATCCTTCGCCTTCTTGCGATTGAGCAGATGCTCCCGATGCTGCAACTCAGCACGAAGGCTGGTCAGCGCTCGGCGTACCAGGTGTGGACTCAGATCGGTCACGAGCCCCACGCAGTGCGGCAGCTCCACACAATCGGCGAAGGCGGATCCGCCCTTGTAGTCGACGAACAGGAACGTGACGCGATCCGGGCTGTGCGCCGCAGCCATACCCAGAACCCACGCCTGCAGGAACTCGGATTTTCCCGCGCCGGTCGTACCGCCGACGAGGGCGTGCGGACCCTGCGTGCGCAGATCGAGTGCCATCGCGTCGCTCGCCCCCTGGCCGATGATCGCACGCAGCGTGCCAGACTTCTTCAACCGAGGCCGAGGCCCCGGCGACCGGTCCACGATGGTGTTGTTCTGCCGCCAGCGCTCGATCACGACCTGCGGATCCTCCGCGATCGCCGGGTCGACGAGCTGCAAGAACATCACCGAATTAGGAATGTCAGACGCGTCGTGCACCACTGTGCTCGCATCCACCACCGGTGCGAGACGTCGAGCGAGCATGTGCAGGTACGCGTTGGAGACGCCTTCCACTCGCACATGCTCGAAGTGCTCGCCGGTGCGGACCAGGCCGACCTGGGCGTCTTCGAGACCCGTTGTGACATCGATGTAGCTGCGGCACACGGCCGGAAGAGACTCGACCGTGGGCGAGATGAACACCGCGTGCACGCCGCGATCCGCGCCGCGCTCCAACACATCCGTGAGTCGACCGCGGTCGACCGGTGCGTCACTGGTCACGAAGACGATCACTGACAGCGGTGGAGTGCTCTTGTGATCCGTCGCCGCGCGAGCGACATCCGTGCCGTACAGCAGCGGGTTCCAGTCTTCCTTGAACGGACCGCGCGGCTCTCCGCCGACGCCTTCTGCCCCGGCGCGTAGCACGTACTCCTCGAGCATGCTCAGCAGCGCGGCACCGGTCGGTGCGGAATCGGCGAGCGCCATGTTCCGGAACGGGCTCTTCTCGCTGGATGTGTGCGGCATCCACTTGAGCCAGTCCAACTCTGGCGTCCACGCGGAGTCGGCGAAGGCAACGGTGACGACATCGTTGGGGGCGTGCAGACCGAACAGCTGGACGGCAAGGCCGCGCATCGTGTCGGCCACCGGCCCCTGTGGACCCGCGATTCCGATCGACCCGGCGTCGGCCAGCGTGTCGAACACCGGCACGTCGTCGACGAGTTCGTAGCGTTCGCGCAGTCGGTCGATGCGTTCGATGAACTCGGGAAGGCCGTCCGGCTCGTCGGCATCGTCGATCATGTTGCGTGCGGGGAGCTGGCAGCTGCCCAACCGCAGACCGAGGAAGTTCCAGTGCTCTGGCCGCCTCGTCCACAGCATCGGGCCGAGCCGCATGGCGTGATCGAAGATTTCCGCGACGGGCGGAGCCTCCGCACTGCGGGCGCGCTCTTCCTCGGGCTTACCTCGGAAGAAGTCCTCTTCCAGCTGCTCATACTGTCGCTCGAAGAGGAGGTACTCGTGGTTGGAGCTCTTCTTGCTCTGTACGGCCTGATTGATAATGTTGCCAAGCGCCATCAGCGGCGTCATCACGATCATGAGGAGCGATCGCGGATTCTCATTCAGCGCGTAGAGCGCCATACCCATCAGGATCGGCGTGACCAGGATCGGCCACGGGAACATCTTGCCGATCTTCTCGGTGGGCAGACGCGGAGCCTTGAACCGTGTGCCCGGGTAGCGCACCTCGACACGGGGGCTTCGGTTGAACAGCAGGCCCCCACCTCGTTCGATGATCGGCTCCTCTGAGGCCGAGCCATCGAAGGAACGAGCGAGGCGCAGGATGAGCGTGGTGCCGCCGATCACGAACGGCTCACCCTCTTCGACCCTGACCCGCTGTACCGCGACACCGTCTACGAGCACGCCATTTGCGGAGTTCAGGTCGACGACCTCGATGTGCGCCCCGACCTCGAGGCGCGCGTGACGCTTCGAAACCAAAGGATCGACGAGGACAACGTCGTTGTCCGCGTCCCTGCCCAGGAACACGTGCCCGGCGGCGATGGGGAACTCTTGGCCCTCCAACGCTCCCGCCGTCGCGCGCAGCACGCCGACGATCTCGCCCTGGCCACTGGCTGCATAGTTGGGGCCGTAATTGACGATGGATGCTGCGAAACCGGAGCCGATCGGCGCTTCGCCGATCGGTACATCCGGCTGCAGCGGGACCAGTCGTTCACCGGCGGGAGGCGCGACGGCGAGTGTGACCACGTCGCCCTCGGCGACCGGCGTCGACCGTGTCGGATCGGCCTCGGCGACATGGCGAGCCACGTCGCCGGTGGTAGCCGTCGAATCCGTCGTGATCACGATGTCGACGGGGTCGCCCGACTGCCGGTGCAAGGTCAGTTTCAGTCGCATTCGTGTCCCTCAGTCCCGCTTAGCTCGCCAGCGACCATCATCTTGTGCTCGCCCTCGCTCATATCCGAATCACGGCTGCCGTACGATCGCCGATCCGAATCAGGTCGCTGTCCGTCGTCATGACCGGCGTGCCCGCAGCGACAACGTACTCCACACCGTCTCGGATCAGCCCCGACCCGTTTGTGGAACCGCAGTCGACGATCTCGAGTCCCCCGTCGACAGGACGCACCAGCAGGTGTGTCTTCGAAAGCGACCGGCTATCATCGGCCAGCGGGATCGGTCGTGCGCCAAAATACTGCGCCGCGTCCGGGTTACGCCCGAGGAGCACGGGTTCGGATACCAGGATGCTCTCGCCCGTGTCGAGCCGCAGCGCGAAGCGTGCGGCTGGGGTGGTCTGCGGCGCAGGTTCTGGCGCGGGCGCGGGCTGCGGTATCGGGGCTGGATCGGACATCGGCTCTGGCGCAGGTTCTGGGGCAGACACGGGCGGCGGCACGGGAGCCTGCACGGGCTCAGGAGCACTGGCGAGCCGGTATCCGCCGAGCACCGGCTTACCAGCCTCACCCGGGCCGACCTCCGCAGGCTGGACGGGCTGCGGCAGACCGATCACCGGACGCTCACGCGCCTCGTACGGACGCGCAATACCAATCACGCCGGCGCTGACACGGTTGCCGGGCCGATACTCGGGCTGTGCCGCCGGATCCATCGGTGTCGCAAGGGAAGGTAATGCCGATCGCTCAGGAGCCGGCTCGGCCTTCACCATCTTGCGTGCGACACGCATCCGCTTCTCGTCGTAGGGCTGCAGCCCCTTGCGCACGTCCACCAGCCAGACATTCGTCGCCTTGTCATGCCATCCGCGTCCGCGACGCTGCGGGTCAAGCGTCGGGGAAATCAGGAACAGTACGAGGCCGAAAAGCGGCACGAGGCTCACGACGGCGACGAGGAGGAAGCGCGACAGCACTGCGCCGACGCCAGGACGTCCGAGCGTGCGCACATTCACGCTTCGGATGCCGACGATGGCCTTGCCGATCGTCAGCCCCTTGGTTCCGTGGAGGACCAGTTGCACGACGCTGAAAACCAGGGTGAGGAGTACCGTGACGCCCGCCATCACGATACCGAGCACGAAGCCCGGATGATTGAGGAACCCGTAGGAGGAGATCGATCCGGTCGCGAGCTTGAAGAGTAACGGCATCGCACCAAGCCAGAGCGGCAGCTGCAACAACAGCCAGAGCGCGACATCCAATGTCAAGGCCAAGGCACGGCGACCGAACGGCGCGCGCAACAGGCCGAGTGCGGCGGCATACGCCGGATCCGGGCGCCCGGAGGCGTCGAGTCCTTCGATCGTCTGCTTCTTCTCGTCGATCTCCCAAATCATGTCAGTCCACGCATCCCCTGGCCGCGTCCGATGCGCGCCCATCAGCGCGGATCAGGGAGACGTCGATGCACACTTCACCAGAGCCTTGAGTAGTGAGCGTCACCGTTGGCGTCGTCACCCGCTTAGTGCTGGTCTCGCCAGAAAGGACGATCTGCTCCCAGAGATAGAAATCGCCGTCTTGCTCATCTGGATTGGTCCAGGTGAAGGTGACCTTGTCACCGTCACGGGTTCCGACGATATCCGTCGCCTGGGGAACGACAGTGGAGACGATGTCTTGCGGCTCCACCACCTGCTCGCTCTGTTCAGGATCCGGCTGCTGTGCATTCAGGGCCGTCATGAGGAGGTTCGCACCGACGAAGATTCCCCCGATGACGATGACCGCCGCGACCACGCCGATGATCCAGCCCGCACGACCACGACGCGGCGGAATCTCGAGCGCAGCGGGCGCAGGGACGGGCGCCAGGGGGGCATTTGGCGCCAGAACCCGAGGCGGACGCAGGAGCGTGTGGTCATCGTCGACCTGCCGCACCGGCTCCTCCGCGACGACCGTAGGTGGACGCATCACGGTGTCGTCGGCCGCTGGCGCGGACGATCCCGAACCCGGGGCGCTCAAGTCGCTCGGGGCGAACGGCTGCGTCATCGCGGACGGCCGCGTCTCCCCGGCATCCGGGGCAATGCTGACGACCTGACGCACCCTGGTCAGTCCATCGTCATCATCATCGATCTGTTCAAAGGGATGATCATCGACGATGTCGATCGGCGTGACGGAGTGCGACAGCTCGATCTGCACCTTCTGCAGCGCCCGCGCGAAGGCGACCGCGCTGGGGTACCGGTCAGCAGGATTCTTCGCCATTGCCCGCTCAAGAACGCGCTGCAGGCTCGCTGGTGAATCTGGACGACCAAGCGGCAATAGCGCGGCGCGTTCGATGCGCTCGATCAGGTCTGCGCTGGAATTTCGCTCACCTGGACGTTCAAACGGCGAGCGCCCGGCAAGCAGCGTGAACAGCGTGGCCCCGAGTGCCCAGATATCGGACCATGTGCCGCTCTGCGGCGGGTCGCCGAATGACTCCGGTGGCGACCACGGAATCGACATACCTGTCGCCTCGGAGATCGCCGAGGTCGTCGAAGCGATGCCGAAGTCGGTCAGCGCCGGTCGGTTGTACTCGGTGACGAGGATATTTGCCGGCTTGATGTCACGGTGCAGGATGCCGGCACGATGCGCGGTTTCCACTGCGCCGGCGACCTGGATGCCGACGCGCAGCGTCTCCGCAACCGAGAACGGCTCCTTGCGGGCGCGCAGCTGCAGGTTCGGGCGAGGGCAGTACTCCATCACGATGTACGGGCGTCCGTCGCCGGCGACCGCGGCCTGGTAAATCGTGACGATCGCCGGATGCGTCGACAGCATCGCCATGACATTCGCCTCGTCGGCGAACTCCTGCGCGGATCCGCTCGAGATGCGATCAGCTAGCAGCACCTTGACGGCGACCCGCCGCTTCGGCATCTGCTGCTCGTATAGGAAGACATCGGCAAAACCACCAGTGCCCAGTGGTTCCACGTATGTGAAGCCGGGGAGTGCGGGAGGCGGAGAGGGCGGCCTACTCACGGAAGGTCCTCGAACGTGACGACGACGCCGTCACCGAGGTCGACCGAATCTCCGGTGAGTACCAGAATCTGCTCGCCCGGGTGCAGCCGCACGGGTTCTGCACCCGGCCGCAGCAGCGTTGACCCGTTTGTGGTGTGCAGGTCAATCACGACCACGGTGTCGCCCTCGGGGCGCACCTCGAGGTGGTTGCGGGAGATGTCCTGCTGGGGGCTGTCCACCGCGATGAGGTGCGGCAGATTTGCTCCACTGGCCCTGGTCGATCGTGGCCGCCGGCCGATGATCACCGGGCGGTCAAGAGATGCGCTCTGCCCCGTGGAGAGCCGGATGCTGCCGACGGATGCCACCGGAATCGCAACAGTCGGAGCCTCCGACGATGATGCTGCGGCGGGGTCTCGGAGCGCACGTGCCTGCGCGAGGGAAATGGTTGCACCGTCGTGGTCGCCTGCCGCGTCATCGGGTATGGGACTTCCTGCGGGGATCACGTGGACAGTGTCTCCAAACAACAGATCGAAGTCATCAACTTCTGCGGTGGAGTCTGCTTGCTCCGGCATCAGTGTGTCGTCCGTGTCGCCCGTGTCAGGATCCTCGTCTGCGACAGGGATCTCCTCTGTGACGGGAGCCTCCTCTGCGGCAGGGGTCTCTTCGGGAATCGGAGGGGCAATCGGAACGGACGGGGCGATCAAAACGGGCGGAGCCACGGGAACTATCGGCTGCTCCGACGCCACCAGTTCCACGGTCAGCGCACCAGCGCGCACGACGCCGCCGATGATCGGGAACGAAGCATCCGCATCGTCTGCGATCGCAATGTGAATTCGCGTGGCCGAGCGGATCACACGCTCACTCCAGGTGGCGATGTCGTGTCCGCTGACGCGCGTCTCGCCCTCTGTGGAGAAGGCCGTCACCTCGGGCACACCCCGTACAGCGACGCGAACATCGGCACCGTCCGTAGCGATCGCCACGAAGTCGGGGAGCCCGGCGAGCGTCCCGCCGGAGCCGAGGGTGAGCAGATCCACCAGCGCGCTGAGTTCATGCGCGTCACGCATGCCGTCCCAAATTTCGGCGACGAATGCCGCGTCGGCCCGCGGAGGCAAAACGATGACGGTGTCCACGTTGATGAGCGCGTTCCACTGTCCAGGGCGATAGGTGACATTCACGGGCGCATTCCTCCTGCGGCTTCGCGCGGACGCGTATCCGCGATGTCGGGAACATCTGTCTCCACGGGGCGCCCAGGATGGGACGCGACGGAGATTGCGTCGACGATCACAGCAGTCACATTGTCGCGGCCACCGGCACTCACAGCGTCGGCGACAAGGACGTTGGCGGCGCTCTGCGGATCGGTCTCGAGGGAAAGGACGTCGCGGATATAGTCGTCGGTCAGTTCGGAGCAGAGACCGTCCGAGCAGATCAGGATTCGGTCACCCAGGTCGGCGGGGAACATCCAGTAGTCGGCCTCACCAGTGCTTCCACCGCCAATCGCACGGGTAATGATGTTGCGGCGATGGTCTGTGGCAGCCTCGGCCGCTGTCAGCTCACCCGACTCCACCAACTCCTGAACGACCGAGTGATCCACACTGATCTGCTCCAGCTCACCGTCCGCCAGCCGATAGGTGCGGGAGTCGCCGATGTTCAGGACGAGCCAGTATCCGGTGCCGTCGACCGAGGCCAACACCACGCCACTCAGGGTCGTTCCTGCGCGCCCGGTGGTGGAAACGGAGATGTCGTCGACGGCGAGACGTGCGCTGCTCACGGCGGCACGCACGTCATCAAGGACGAGTGACTCACGACCGGAATACCGCTCGAACTCGGCGAGCGCCGCGGCACTCGCGCGCTCCCCCGCCTCATGACCACCCATGCCGTCCGCGACGAGGAAAACGGGAGCGCTCGCCAGCAGCGAGTCTTCATTCAGAGTGCGGCGGCTGCCCACATGCGTGGCCGAGCCGGACGTCACGATCAGGGATGCACTCATACGTAGCCGCCAATCGTGACGATGCGATCGCCGATCTCGAGAGCGTCCCCCAGGCGGACGCTCACCTGCTCACCGGGGGCGCATCTGATCCGCTCCCCGTCGCGCACGATCGTCATTCCGTTGGTGGAATGACGATCCTTCACCCATCCGCCGCTGACGTCGGCACCGGCTTCAAAATGAGTCTTCGAAAGCGACAGGGTCTCGTCACGCACTGGCACGACGGTGGCACCCTGTTCAGGAAGGGGATTGCGCCCGAAAAGCGTGCGCCCAGATACCGGAACGCGGGTTCCGTCATCCCAGGTGAACACCAGCCGGTGGCCGGGGATACTGATCCGGGTGTCCTCGATGTCGTCCGATTCGACGTCGTATGAGTCGGTAGCGACATCGGGCACGGTAGTGAGCTCGGGATCGGGCAGCGAAACAGTCACGTCGGAAATCTGCTCGGACCGTTGCGGCGGGGTGTCCTGCGTCACACCGGGCACGAACGCGATCAGTGCGTCTTCGGCAACCGGTGCGTGCGGCTGAGGGGCGGCCACGGCGGGTGCCGGCGCAGCCGGCGCAACGCTCGGCATCGCCGGGACGGCAGGCATCCGAGGAACAATCGGCATCTGCGGGACAATCGGCATCTGCGGAACAGTCGGGCGCGGGGCCGTTGCGAGTGTGGGCGCTCCGGGCTGCGCTGAAGGAAGCGGCGGGCGCGGCGGCACCTGCATCGCCTGGGTTGGAGGAGCCACGGCCGCGGCCGGCGCCGTGTGCGCGTCCAGCATGAGGGACTTCGCGACCTTGTCGTGCCAGCCTTGGAATCGCCCAGAGCCGTCGAACAACGGCGTGAAGTAACCGACGACGATGGATGCTGCGAGACCGAAGATGATGTTCCGCACCAGCGTCATGCCGAATCCGAGCGGCGCGCCGTCGACCTCGCGCACGAGGCGGATGCCCTGCGCGCGCATACCGATCGACCCGCGGCCGCTCTGCATCAGCGTGTAAACGATGAACCAGCCCAGCAGAATCACCGAAATCAGCGGGCCACCGATGGCCAGCACCCCGAGCATCCCCTCAAGGCCTGCCGAGACGGCGACCACCGCAAGAATGATGCCGAGGACGATGCCGATCCCGGCCGCGATTGCTGCGTCAATGATGTATGCCACGGCGCGCCGCGACGTCTGGGCGACCGTGCCGAACGCCGGTTGTGTCATGGTGTCTCGCTCTCGAATACATCGGAAGTGCTGTTCTTGATCGTGCCAGGTTCTCGTCGAACGCGCGCGTTCGCGGCATCCTTCAGACTCTGCACGCCTGCGGAGAGATGTGATCCTCCCAGCAGCGAGCGCATATTGAGACGTGCCTTGATCCGCTTCCAGAAGCCCGCTTCGACACCGAGACCGACCACGACGTCGTCGACCTCCTTCCAGAAGGCCTCGACCTCCTCAGCCGACGGGTCGCTCGGGCCGAAAACTTCGGCATCTGCGCGCTGCGCGAGCAATGTCGCGCCAGGAATTGCCAGCTTCTCGGCGACGTGCGCGGCTTCCTCTCCACGGGTCGCACCCACGGTGAAGCGAGCGCCGTAGTCGACCGCGCGGTCGGTGAGCTCGTCCCAGCCGCCGGAGATCCGATCGGCGGTGCGCTCCGACAACCGGCGCGACCTGCGGCGGCCTGCTTTCCAGGCACCGATGATGATGAACGGTGACGCGAGGATCAGCAGGGTCCCGAGGGTAATGCCACCGATCGTGAGGACCAGAGCGATGAGGCCGGAGAAGTCAGGCACCTCTTCCTCTGACTCACGGTCATCAGGAAGCGTGGGCGGCAGGTCAGCAGGCTCCTGCGGCGGCGGAGGCGGCTGCAGCACCTGCGGTTTCGGGTCTGCGCGCGGCTTGGTGTTCTGTTCGTTCGGAACCTGATCCTCGGGCGGCGTCGCATCGAACGGCACCCAGCCGAAGCCGTCGAAGTTCACCTCGACCCAGGCGTGGATATCTGCGCCCGTCGCCGCGAACTTCGACTGCCCGGCCTGCGCCTCATCCGGGTAGAAGCCCATAACGACACGAGCGGGGATCCCGATCTCGCCGGCGAGGAGTGCCATCGCAACGGCGTACTGCTCGTCATCGCCGATCATCTGATCGCCGCCGATGAGCGTAGAGATGCGCTCGGACGTGTGTCCGGCGCGCGAGATGACCTCGCCCTCCAGACCATGGCTGAAGAACCCGTCCTTCGACAGGTAAGTGGCGAGCGCCCGCACCTGCTCGACCGGCGTCTCCGCGTCGGCGATGATGTCTGCGGCGAGAGAGGACAGCTCGTCTGGGACCTTCTGCGATTTAGGCATGCGCACGGTACCGAACGGCACCTTAGCGAGCTGTTCGTCGCTGATCTCGGCCGGAATAATCGCCTGCACGGTGTAGCTGTCACCGGAGGAGAGCCCGCCGGTGGACACTGCCGTGCCAGAACCGGTGCTGTAGTACGTGCTGCGACGCAGCACATCAGCGTCGGCCCCGCTGAACTCGAACTCGGCGACAGAGCCGGCACTTGGCACCCAGACACCGGAATACTTGCCGATGTCGATCTTCAGCGTCACCGGCACACCCTGAGCGTCCGGTGACATGTTCGCGCGGATCGGCGTGAAGGCGCTGGATGTTCCCGGACCGCCGTCGACGACGTTGATGACCTGACCATCGAACTCGTCCATTGCCGCGAGGCGAATACGGGCGCCGGCTGGCAGCCCCTCCACTGTGAACAGTTTCTCGTCGGCGTCGTCGCGGACATGGCCACGGAACGACTGCAGGGCACTCGGATAGTCGCGCACGTTGAATGGCGGGATGATGACGTCACGCAGCACGTGGCGAACTTCAGTCGGTGCGGTAATTCCGCTGACTGCTGCTCCGGCGCCGGCCGCGACGATGACGACGACCGCACCGGATATGAGCCGGCGCATCCGCATGCGATTCGCCCGGGCCGGGTCGATCTCACTGACCGAGATGGCGGCGTTCTGCGGCGCCCAAATCTGACGGGCGGCCAGCCACGCGATGCTCACGGCGGCAAACAAGACCCCTTGCAAGAGCGGTGCCGCAGGCTCTGGCGTGCCGAAAGAGATGGTGACCGCGAGGGCGATGCCCGCCGGGATCAGCGCCCACGCCGGGTTCGCCAGGCGCAAGGCCATGGATGCCGTCAGAACCGCTGCGACCAGAAGCAGCAGGAACGGAACTATCAGGTGCCCGTCCGCGGCGGCTACGGGTGCCGCAGTGGTCAGCATCTTCTTCCACGACGTCACCGTGCCCAGTGCGAGCTGCTGCAGGGTGTCGAGGGTCGGGATGAATCCCGCGATGGCCGTGTGCGGCAGCGCGAGCGCCCCACCGAAAACGAAATAGGCCAGCGCTGTGAGGCCGGCGATGGTCAGGATGCCCCAGCGCCGCCAGGCGGCGACAGAAGCAATCGCAAGGCCAAGGATCACTCCACCGATAGCCGCGGCAAGGTATTCGGCGCCGCCGAAACTCGGCCAAAAGCCAACAATGCTGACGACGAGGAGAACAAAGACTGCGCCCAGGTCCAGCGCCCAACGGCGCAGCGGGAGAGTCTGGGTCTCGGCGACGGCGCTCATGCGAGCACCTTCTGAAGTGCAAGTGGAATTTGTTCGAGGGCGCCGACGCTCACGACTGCTGCTTCGCCGATGGCGCGCAGCGCAGGAACCTCGACAGAGGTATCGGCGACGATTGCGATCACGCGTGCGCCGTACGGGAGGCGCGCGCAGGCCAGGCGCAGATTCTCATTCGAGACGCGCGAGCCGCACACCAGCACGACCACGCTTGCGAGCGGCATGGTTGCGGCGATCACACCACTGAGCTCGGCGATACCGCCGTCACGCGGCTTGGACTCCTCGAGCGCGGCGAGCGAGTCGAGCAACTGCTTGCCTGTTCCGCAGCGCAGCTCTCGCCCCTGCACGCGCGCGTCGACGCGCTGCGAGTCACGCAGGGCACGCAGGCCGACGGACCCTGCCACCGAGATGCCGAGTTCAAAATCCGCATCCACGGCGTAGTCACCTGCGGAGCGGGACAGACCGATCACGAAGTGTGAGCGGCGGGTCTCCTCATACTGGCGGACCATCATCACACCGGTACGTGCGGTGGAACGCCAGTGCACGTGGCGCAAGTCATCGCCTGGCTGGTATTCGTTCAGCGCATGGAACGAAACATCGTCACGGGAGAGATCTGCCGCTGGCAGGCCCTCGAGGTCGCGCAAGAATCCCAGCGACTGACCGTCGAAGAGCACCGTCTTTGGATGCACATACAGATCGACGGGGTCATCGCCGCGGTGCGCACGCTCGAACATTCCGAGCGGATCGCCGCGGACCACGCTGACAGGGCCGACCTTGACGACCCCGCGACGGAGCGTCGGGATGGCGAAGAGCTCTTCCGCCTTGTCGCCGGGTGCAAGGCGATGGATGCCGAACTCGCCACGCCCGCCGCCCACCGGCAGCACGACGCGGGAGGGCAAAATGGCCCGGCTGGTCGGATTGGTGAGTGTGAGCGCGCCGACCGCGCGTTCACCAACGACAACCCGGGTGCGGGCAAGGTCGAGGGAGACATCGTACTCGGTGCGCCCGATGAGAAACAGTGCGCACAGTGCGATCACGACGGTCACAACGGTTGCCGCAATCGTCAGTTCGATCCAGCCCACGCTCCCGCCAACGATCCAGCACGCGACGGCGAGCACCATCAGCACCCACGCCAGGGGGCGGATGACGCTCACGATCTTCTGCAGACGCACCCAAATGCGCGCGCCAACGAGCGCGACGATGTCACGCCATCCGGCGTCGCGCGCGGTGTCCGGCACCGTGTCGGGCGCCGCCTGCAGCGTCTCTGCGGTCATCAAGCCGCCGTTCGCGCCTGGGGAGCTGCGACGCCCTCGAGCACGCGCGCGATGACCGTGTCGGCCGTCGTGCCGGCAAATTCTGCCTCGGCGTCCAGCAGCAGTCGGTGCTGCCATACCGGGGCCGCGAGGGTCTTGATGTCGTCCGGGAGCACGTAGTGCCGGCCGTGGGCTGCGGCCCAAACTTTGGCCAGACGAATCATCGAGATTGCGCCGCGAACAGATACGCCAAGACGCACGCCCTTGTCTTCGCGGGTGGCCTCGGTGAGCTGCGCCACGTAGCGCAGCACCGCGGAGTCGACGTGCGCGCTTGCGCCGAGGTCAGCCATGTCTGCGACCGCACTGGTGGTGATGATCGCGGAGAGTCGCGCGGAGGGGTTGCGGTCGGACGCGCCGGCAAGGATGTTCTCGGTCACCGCAAGATCCGGGTAGCCGATTGCGGTCTTGATGAGGAAACGGTCCAGCTGCGCCTCGGGGAGCTTGTAGGTACCGGCCTGCTCGACGGGGTTCTGCGTCGCGATGACGAGGAACGGCCGACCGGCCTCGTGTGTGACGCCGTCGACCGTGACGCGCGATTCCTCCATGACTTCCAAGAGTGCCGATTGCGTCTTGGGAGAGGCACGGTTGATCTCATCTGCCAGCACGATCGACGCGAAGATCGGGCCCTTGTGGAACTCGAACTTGTGGTTCTGCTGGTCGTAGATGGTCACGCCGGTGACGTCGGAGGGCAGCAGATCCGGGGTGAACTGGATGCGTGAACTCGTGCCCTGCACGGTCGCGGCCAGCGCCTTCGCGAGACTCGTCTTGCCAGTTCCCGGGGCATCCTCGAGGAGCACGTGCCCCTCGGCGAGCATGGATGCCAGGACGAGGCTGACGATCTCACGCTTTCCCTGCAGCGCCTTGTCGACGTTGTCGACGAGTCGCTGGAAGGTGCCCTGGAACCAGGCCGCCTGCTCGGGTGTCATTGTCATTTCGTGTCGTTCCTTCTCACTGCTGTTACGTTGCCTGGGTTCAGTCCCAGCGCACACCCGTGGACGTTCCCCAACCGACAATCTCGAGTGTGAGTTCGTACTGACTATCAAAACCGCCGTGGTAGCAAAGACCCCACCCCGGCGCTGCCGTCGCGTTACCGTTAGCAGGAATCACCATCTTGATTGGTCGGTTGTTGGTGTTGAAGTTCTCACCGTTCTCCAGGCAGTTCACGTCGTACGTGCCCGGGTTGGGGAAGTTCTCTACATAGAGACCGATGAAGTAACAGGTATCTGGCGAGCATCTGCCGGAATCGCCGCCCTGATACGCTCGCGCCACTTGGACGGGGGGCGGCGGCCGCGATGCCGTCCCGCCCTGCGCCAGGGCGCTGATGGCGGACGCTGTGCCCTCGGTGTCGAATGCCTGCACTTCGATTGTGAACGTCTGCTCGTAGTCATTTCCTACGGTTCGCGTGCCGCTGAGTCCGACGTTTTCCCACGCTCCGCCGTTGATCCTGATCTTGACGACCTGGATCGATCGTCCGTTCGGCGAGCCAGATGCGTCCCAAGAGAGGTCGACCGATGTGGTGTGACTTGCGGCCGCACCGACCGGAGTGTGTGGTGTGCCGTGCGGGATCGCGGCGTTCGAGACACCGGATTCCGCACCGGTGTATGTCCCATCACCGGTGTTCGACAGTGCGCGCAACTGCAACGTGTACGACGAGCCGTTCGTGAGGCCGCCGATTGTCGTTGACGTCAGATTCTGCCACTCACCGCTGCTGTTGAGCCGGTACTGATAGGTGATCTCGGATTCCTTGGCACCGTTGCGCTGCTCGGCGCTGAGGACATACGCGGAGCTGATGGTGATCAGGTGATCACCATCGACGATCGTCGGCGTCGCAGGAGCATCCGGTCGGGTGGCTCCACGGCGCTCGGCGGACGGATTACTCCAGCCGCCCCAGCCAGCTTTGTTCTCGGCGTGCACAATGTACGAGTATCCGGACTCGGAGGTATCGACCACGACGGCCTGGGTCGTCTGACCTGTCGGGACGTCGATCGTCTTGATCGTCGTCCCCCCGCGCAGCACCTGCAGCTGGTAGCGCGAGATCGAGTCACCGTTGTTGTACGGCGCGTTCCACGACACCTGCATCTGCGCCTGAGCGCCTACCGGCGACAATTCGGCGGTGACCGGGGCATCCGGCGTCGCGGGAGGTCCGGCGGGGATCTGTCCGAGCGACCACTCACTCCATGAAGACGGCTCGGGAGCCTTGTTATGAGCGCGGACCTGCACCTGGTACGACGTGCCATTTTCCAGGCCATCCCAGGTCAACGAGTTGCCCGTCACACCGGTCTTCTGTGTGACACCGGAAGGCGGTGCCGGCGATATCTGAAGCGTGTAAGACTCGACCGGTGACCCTGGCGTTGTCGGCGTCGCCCAGGTGACGTCAAGCGACTTGTCCCCGAAGGCCAGCTTGGGGGCGATCGGCGTGTCAGGTCGGGCGTCCGGCCGTGCCACCTCGGAAGTCGCGGAGGGTTCTGAGTTCCCCACCCGGTTGGTGGCGACGACTTCGAAGGCATACTCGACGTTGTTCGTCAGCCCATCCAGAGTGCACGTCGTCGTTTCACATTCCCGGGTGTACTTGCTGCCCTTGACGCTGGAGATCGTATACTTCTCGATCTTCGCACCGTTGTTCGATGGCGCCGAGAACGTCACCACCACCGTGCGATCCTGCACGCTCGTCACCTGCGGACGACCCGGTGCGTCTGGCACGCCCTGTACGGTCACGACGATACGTCCGTCGACCCGACGGTCGAGGTCCTCCGTCGCATCCTGGATCGTGTAGCGCACCACCGCCGTCCCGACGAACTTCGATCCGGGGGTCAGGATCACTTCGTCGCCGTCCAGGGAGACATCAGCCACGCCCGTCTCAGACTCAGCGGAGACGACCTTCAACGGGGTGTCCGGGAACGGATTGACGTCGTTGTCCAGAACCGGGATCCTGATCTCTTCGCCCTGATCAGCCTCTTCGATCGTGTCGGTGTTCGCTGTGGCCAGCGGGCGGATGGATGCCGTCACGTTCACAGTGACGGACCCTTCGACGGGCTCGGTTTCGCCGTCAGAAACTGCAATCGTCAGAGTAGCGGTGCTGCCCTTGACCGCGTTCTGCGAAGCCTCAACCGACAGCGTCGTGTTATCGATGATCTGCGCAGTCAGTCCTTTGCCGGCATCCCCGACGAGCCTGAACGTGTGCTTGCCCGCATCCTCGGGGTCAGGGTCCGTGGTCAGTGCTGCCAGGTCAATAGTGGTCGCAGCCTCACCGGGTGCAACATCCATCGAGCTGCGTGTGAAGCTCGGCGGCTGGTTGATCGGCGGCAGGACTTGGATGGGGATTGACAGCGTCGACTTGCGACCCGCGGGGTCGTCCGGAGCAGAGCCGTCGGTGACTTCGAACGTGATGGCGTCTGAGCCGAAGTAGCGGTCTGCCGATGTGTAGACGAGCGTGCTGCCATCTTTCACCAGGTCCGCGCCATTCGCGTGCGAAGCGCTGACCTTGCCATGCTCGGTGATCACGACGCTTCCGCCGCCGACAACACCCACGTACTCGTCGAGAGGCAGTTCCCTGGTCTCGCCGCTGTTCACAACGACCGGTTCTACCCAGATCTCGTACGGGCGCAACTCTTCCAGCGCGGGGACGAAGAGGAAGGCCGAAGTCGATAGCCCGTCAATGTCTGTGACGGAGTAGCGGATGAGCTGCATCTGCTTGCCGACGGTCACTTGCACCTTGCCATCAGTGACCGGCAGCGCGCCCCCGTCGACCTCAACGTCGAGTGCCTCGGTGGTGCCGTCGGGGTCCTCATCGTTGGCCAGGATGTCGACGTCGACGGTGAGCTCGCCCTCGACGAGATCGCTGGTACGCACCCGGTCGTCTCTGGCAACCGGCGCCAGCAGGGGCACATCTTCATCGACGGTGATCTGTACCACGGCATTCGCCGTCGCACCCTTCGCGTCGGAGATCGTGTACCGCAGTGACGTCTCGGTCGCCTCTTCCGGCGCCTGCACAAGCACGCGGTCGCCCGAGACTCGCGCCTCAAGCTCCTCGGGTGCGTCAAGGCCCTTCTTCACGAGCGAGATCTCGTCACCCTCAGGATCGGAGTCGTTGACCAGAACCGGTACGGCTACTTCACGGCCTGGGCGCACCACCACGGAGTCCTTCACCGCATATGGAGCCTGGTTGACGTCTTCGGCCGCAGCGATGCCGACACGAATCGTCGCGGTGCCTTCCTTGCCGAGGCGATCGCGCACCCGATAGCTGAACGTGTCGACGCCAGTGGAGTCTGCATAAGCCTCGTAGACGAAGTAGTTCTGCGCGACTTCCGTGATGCGACCCTTGGCGGGGTTCGAGGCAAGGCCGACCAGCTCAATGGAGTCCCCGTCGGTATCGATCCCATCCAGCGGGACCGCAATGTTCGCGACGCCACCGCTGAGAGCACGTGCCGTGAGATCCTGCGGTCGTGGAGCGGCATTCTCCTCGCCCACCGGCAGAATCTGGATGGTGATGAACCCTCCGACGTTGTTCCCGCGGGTGTCTGAGACGTCGTAGGTGGCGTAGACCGTCTTGGCGACGTCTCCGGCTTTGAAACGGACGGTGTCCTCGGAGACGAAGATCTCGCCGTCGGTCGGGTCGACGAAGGGCTTGATCAGGTCGGGGGCAAGTGTGAGGTCGTCGCCGATCGGGCTGGTGTCGTTATCGAGCACCGGGATGGTGACCACATCGCCGACGCGCACGACAGCCACGTCAGGTGCTGCAACCGGCCTCAGAATCGTCTCCGGCGCCGGGATCGGGATGACGACGACCTCACCCTGGGCGGTCTTCGCGCCGTTGGAGATTTGATAGGTCACTCGCACTGGCTCATCGAGCGACCCCTGGTCGCCGATGCGGAGCGTCTCATGGTTGAGGACGGATACCGAAATACCGCTGTTCTGCTCCACTGAGACCGACTGGACGACGAGAATACCGCCGGCTGGATCGGTGTCGTTGTTGAGCACACCGAGCAGCACCTCACCACCCGAGGGAAGCAGCGCGACATCACGGACCGCAATGGGCGGCAGGTCTTCGTTGGTCTCATCCGACACATCGATGCGCACGATGCCCTGCACGCCATTGGGCCCGGCCGCGACCTCGTAGAGCACGTAGTAGACGCCGACGCTCGGAGCGCTGAAGGTGAAGGTCTTGTTCGCGTAGTCCGGCTCAATCGTCGCGCCGGGAGTCTCGTCGCCGTTGACTCTGGTCAGGCGCAACTGCTCACGGCCAGAGCTGGAGTCGTTCGTCAGCGGGGCGACGGTGACCTGCTCGTTGACCCTGGTCATCACGTGATCAGCGTTGGTCTTCGGCAGCGTGGAACCAGACGGGCGCACATCAAGGATGATCGTGCCGCTGGCTGCCTCGCCGAGGGCGTCGGCCACCGTAACGGTGATCTCCTTTCGGCCTTGCATGCTGGCCACGGCACGGTAGGTGATCTGCCCGTCGGTGGTGAACTCGACCTCGTCGCCCGGCGCGGCCGAGACGTCTTGCAGATAGAAGTCGTCGCCCTCCGGGTCGATCCAGTCCGGCAGGACGTTGTACGACACAGTGCCGCCGGTCTCGATCTCAAGTGTCGTGTTGCGCTGCGGCTTAGGCGCCGTGTTGGTGTCCCAGTCCTTGACGACAAGGGAGACGTCAGCCGTGTCTTTACCCTCGCGGCCGTCGTCGACCTCGTATGTGAAGGAAGCTGACCCCGTGGCGTCCTTGTCGACGGCGATCTGCAGCGATCCGCCATCGTAGATCGGCTGCACAGTCCCGATCGAAGGCTGCTCGCCCTTCACCGCCGCGACCAAGACGTCGCCGTCTGGATCGTTGTCGTTGTCGAGCACCGACAGCATGGTGGTCTGCCCAGGGCGCACACCGTACTCGTCGTTCTCTGCAACCGGCTTGGTGTTCACATTGGTACGCACCGGCAGCGTGGTCTCTTCCGTCTGCTCGGTGGTCTCTTCCTGGTCTTCGTCCTTGCCCTCGGGCGGGGTCAGGTCGTTCCAGTTGTCGACCTGCTGCAGACTCTCATCGGCCAACCACGCGGTTCCGGCAATGGTGTCGTTAATGATGATGACATCGCGGTTCACCCGGAACGTCAGGCTGGCCTTGCCCTCGACGCCGGGAATGTCTGCGGCAACGTCGTTAGGGTCGCCGGGGCACTCGCGCACGAAGCGGTCAGAACCCGCCCATGCGCCGTATGTGCAGCCGAGTAGCGATACCGGAGCAGCAGGAGTGCCCTGCCCACCGGTCGGAATGATCTGCGGGTCGCCGCCATCGAAGGGGATATCGATCAGTTGCGATGTGGTGGCCACGGTAACGGCATCTGCACTCGCAGATGCCTGCTGCAGCACGGCCGTGTCTGCCTCTGTGATCTCGGTGCGCAGCCCGTCGGTGGTCAGCAGGGCGCTGTCGGCAGGCGACAACACGACGGGGGTCGCGCCAACCACTGTGATGGTCGGGGCGATCGATGCGTCGAGGTTTTCCAGGGGCGCCGTCGTCGGCTCGAGCGCCTGGCCGTCGGGATCGACCGGAATCGTCACGACCAGCGCGTCATCACCGGACAGCCCGTACACGGTGCCGTCCTGGCCAACGGCGACATCGGCCTTCTTGCCCAGGTTGACTATGGGGTCGGTGCCCTGGAATTCAAAGCCTGAGAGAGCGCCGACTGGCACGACCCACAGGTCGCCAGAGTCGGTGTTGAGGATCGCCGCCGTCCGCATCCCGAGCGCGACTTTCGATGACCCTGGGATCTCGGTGCTGTCTTCAAGGGAGACGCGCGCTGGGTCTACCGCAGTCAGCGTCGCGTTGGTGCGGTCTGTGACCAGGATCGTCGATGCGTCCTGCAGGATGTCGTAGCTCTCGCCGGCCGTGCGCAGGCCGCCATCGAGGAGAGCGGACTCGTTGTTGAAGTGGCCGACCATGAGCGCCGAGGACTTGGTGATCCAGACGCCGCCGTCATTGAGATCGACCTTCGTGGTGGGGTTGCCCTCGTACACGAACGCCATCGTTGCGATGGCCATGACCGCCGCCGTGACACCTGCCGCAGATGCGATGGTCTTCGGCTTCGCGCGCATCCACGAAAGTGCCTTCATACCCGATTCCCCCTGGGCGGCCTCAGAGAGACCGCTTCACACTCCGATCCGCTTCGCACAGCGAAGCGACACACCGGACAATCGTAACCGCCACGAAGCTGTGCATCTATGGGGAGAGATACCCACCCATCGTGAGCGGTGCGCGTCATCCGACCCGCCAACACCCCTCAACGTGATCATCGACCATGCCGGAGGACTGCATGAGCGCATACATCGTGGTCGGCCCCACGAAACGGAACCCCCGCTTACGCAGCGACTTACTCATCGCGGTCGACTCGTCCGTCACCGCCGGCACATCATCGAATGAACGTGGTCGGATGCCCGGCACCGGCGCGAACGACCACATCAGCTCGTCCAGCTCGCCCTCCGCCATACCCACGACGAGTCGTGCATTGCCGATCGTCGCGAGAATTTTGGCACGGTTGCGGATGATCCCGGCATCCGCCATCAGGCGCTCGACGTCGTCGTCATCGAAATCTGCGACGGTCTCGGGCTCGAAACCCACGAACACCTCGCGGAATCGTGGGCGCTTGCGCAGGATCGTGATCCAGCTGAGGCCTGCCTGAAACCCCTCCAGCGCCATCTTCTCGAAGAGCGCGCGATCACCGTGCAGCGGCACGCCCCACTCCTCGTCGTGGTAGCGCTGGTACTCGGCATCCGCTCCGACCCACGCACAACGCTCGAGGCCATCCGAACCGGTGATGAGGGAAGTCATAGGTTCAGCGTAGACAGGGGTGCCGACGTCGCGAAGCGCAAGGAGTGGCGTCTCGGGCTACTTCTTGGCTGCCTTCTTCATCGCCTTCTCCGATTTCGGTGCCTTGCCGGAAGCGGCGAGGTCTGCGTAGTACGCGCGGGCCTCGTCCTGACGCTGCTGCTCGATTCCGCTGGCGATGGGTGCGCGCACGTGCTCCGGCTCGTAGCCGAAGGCCCCGACCAGGTCGAGTGCGTGCGGACGCAACCGCAGGCACAGACGGTCGATGTAACTCGACACCGCCGCTGCGCGCTGCGTCGACAGGCGACCGTTGATGATGTGCCATGCCAGGTGCTTCTCGACAAGTTGCAGACCGAACAGGTCACGCAGCCACGTGAGCACCTGCTTGGTGCCCTCATCCGGGATACTGTTCACGGCATCGGTGAACGCCTCCCACTGCAGCAGTTCGCCATGAGCGCGGGCGGCCTCGATGAGATTGGCCTGGTTTTCGTTGAAGAGCTTCTCGCCGAGCACCTTGTCCTTGCCCGCGGGGCGCAGGTTTCCGGCGATGTCGGCGACCATCTGCTGTACGCGGTCAGCGAGCAGCTCGTGCTGTTGATCGGCACGCAGGCCGTTCTCCACCGACCGCGCGGTCGAGCCGAAGTCGGCCACGGTCTGGCCGAAGCGGCGTAGCCCTGCGCCGTGGAACACCTTGCCGGCGGTCTGTCCGACCGCGTATTTGGCCAGGGCCGCAGCATCCTTGTCCTTGAATTGCCTGGCGAAATCGGTGAGCAGACGCTTGCCGGCCAACTGGAGCAGGATGTTGTTGTCGCCCTCGAAGGTGACGTAGATGTCGAGATCCTGACGGAGTCCGACCAGGCGATTCTCGAACATGTACCCGGCGCCGCCGCATGCCTCGCGGGCCTCCTGCAGCGTGTCGAGTGCGTGCCACGTCGACAGCGGCTTGAGCGCCGCAGCCAGAGTCTCAAGATCTTCACGATCGTCGGGAGTATCGGTGCGACCGGAGAAGACACCATCGAACTTCTGCAGGAACTCGTCGTGCGCGAAGATCTGCGCGTAGGTGGTCGCCAGTCGCGGAAGCAGCCTGCGCTGGTGCTTGCCGTAGTCGAGCAGTACGACCTCTTGCCCGTCCGCACCGTCGAATTGACGACGCTGGGTCGCGTAGGTGATCGCGATGTGCAAAGCGAGAGCGGATGCCCAGGACGCTGCCCCATCGAGCGACACACGCCCCTGCACCAGCGTGCCGAGCATCGTGAAGAAACGGCGTCCGGGGCTGTCGATCGTGCTCGTGTAGGTGCCGTCTACGGCGACATCGCCGTACTTGTTCAGCAGGTTCGTGCGCGGGATGCGCACGTGATCGAACGAGAGGCGTCCGTTGTCGATGCCGTTGAGACCACCCTTGAGCCCGTCGTCCTCGCGGGTGATGCCGGGAAGGTCCACGCCATCCTCACCACGCAGCGGCACATAGAAACAGTGCACGCCGTGGCTCACGCCGTTGGTGATCAGCTGCGCGAACACGGTGGCCGCGATCCCGTGCAGTGCGGCGTTGCCGAGGAACTCCTTCGTCGCCGCCCGGAACGGAGTGTGAATGACGAATTCTTCGGCCTGCGGGTCGTAGGTGGCCGTCGTGCCTGCGGCGGCGACATCAGACCCGTGACCGATCTCGGTCATCGCGAACGCGCCAAGGATCGAAAGATCCATGACTCCGGGGAGCCACTTCTTGTGGTGCTCCGCGGTGCCGAGCTGGTGGATGGCCGAGCCGAACAACCCCCATTGCACGCCGGCCTTGATCTGCAGACTCGGGTCGGCGACGATGAGCTCCTCGAATCCGGAGATGTTCGCGCCGTTGTTCTCTTCACCGCCGAATTCCTTCGGGAACGCGCGGTGCACGGTCTTGTTCTCGACGAGCAGGTGCATCTGGCTGAGCACGCGCTCGCGGTGCTCGTCCTTGCCGAGATCGTCCTTGCGCCAGAAGGCGGAGTCCTTGATCAACTCACGCGACGCGCGGCGGGTGTCAGCCCAGGTGCCAAGCAGAAGATCATTGACGCGCGCGACATCGATGCGGGGAGCGTCGCTAGCTGTGGATGGCGTCGAGGTGTGGACTGCGGCGTCGACCATGAGTGTTCCTCTCAGAGAGAAGTAAGGATGCTTCAACCGTAGGACTCCTCCAACGCCCCACAAAGCGAAGTGTGCGGTTCCTCTAAACACGTGGGCGGCTGTGGCCCCGTGCAGTTGTCACGAGGCCACAGTCTCTGTCATCCAGTGCCGTTCGGCTGTCGCTCAGAAGGCGACGTCGATCGTGCCGTTCGACTCGATGACCTCGCGCACCTCGTTGCTGGAGAAGGCGACCTTGAGCGCCTCGGTCGCAGCACTGTCAGCATCCTCTTCACGGACGGCGACGTACAGCGAGAAGCGGTCGTCGAGTTCGGTGATGAGCCCATCGTCGTCGGGGTTGAGGCCGAGAGCTGCGATGTGCGACGGCCACTGGAAGACGAGGTCGGCCTCTTCATATGCGGCATTCAGCGATGCGATCGGCACCTCGAGGAACTCGATGTTCTTCGGGTTCTCGGCAATGTCGTCCACCGTCGCGGCGTAGGGGTCGACTTCTGGCGCGAGCGTGATGACGCCCTCTGCGTCAAGCAGCTTGAGCGCGCGACCGAGATTCGATGCGTCGTTCGGAACGGCAACGGTGGCGCCGTCCGGCAGATCTGCGATGTCGTCGAGCGTCTTCGAGTAGAACGCGATCACGAAGTTGTACACCGGCTGCACGGCGACGAGGGTGCCGTCGTTCCCGGCATTGAACTGTTCCATGTAGGGCACGTGCTGGGAGAAGTTCGCGTAGACGTCGCCATCGTTCACGATGGTGTTGGCGGTGACATAGTCAGAGACCTCGACGAGCTCAATCTCGTAGCCATCCTCGATCGCGTCGCCTGCGGCCTCGACGACGTCCGTCATCGGCGCAGTGACAGCAGCGATCTTGATCACCACGGGTTCAGTGGATGCTCCGGCATCCGATTCGGCGGCCGGGTCTGCGGATGCTGCGCATCCGGCCAGCACCAGGGCTGCTCCGATAGTGGCGGCGAGGATGCCGAGGCGAGGGAAGCTCATGGGGTCCTTCTTTCTGTGTTCAGCTGTGGTTTGGGGGTCTATCGGTGGTCGAGTCGCTCGGAGGTGCGGTGTCCGACGGTCTGAATCAGGAGCACGCAGACGACGATGATCGCGATGGTGATGTACATCAGTGCGTCGTTGTACTCCTGGTAGCCGTATCGCATCGCGAAGTCGCCGATGCCGCCGCCACCTACGACGCCGAGGACGGTCGAGTACGACAGCAGGCTGATCGCTGCCGAGGTAAGCGCATAGACGAGCCCGGAACGCGCTTCAGGTAACAGCACTCGGAACACCGCCTGCGGCAACGTCGTACCCATCGCGACGGCGACGCGCGAGATGCCGGGCGGTATCTCGCGGAGGATCTGCTCAACCAGGCGCGCGTAAATGGCCACCGCGACGAAGCTCAGCGGCAGGGTTGAGGCCTGCGTGCCGAAGCTCGTGCCGACCACCGATCTGGTGAACGGGATCAGGAACACCACAAGCAAGAGGAACGGGAACGAGCGGACAATGTTGATGTACAGGTTCGAGGTCGACCAGATCGGCCGGTTCTCGGCGACGCCTCCGCGCTGCGTGAGGAACACGATCATTCCCAGCGGGAGCCCGATCAGCACGGCCGCGGCCAGCGAGACCACCATCATGTATCCGGTCTCTGCGAGCGCTTCGACGATGTCTTCGCCATACTCGTCGAGAAGTTCGGTGAGCCAGGTCATCACATCAGCTCCCGCCTGACCTGCTCGTAGTAGCTGGGCATCGCGTTGAGGTCAGCTTTCGCCACGTGGAACAGCTCGCGCAGCCGCCCCTTCTCGAGCAGAGCCGCGCGATCACAGATCGCCTTGACGACGTCGAGGTCGTGCGAGATCACGATGATCGTGGTGCCGAAGGTCTTACGTGCGTTCAGCAGCACTCGCAGGATTTCTGCCGTGGTGCTGGCATCCAGAGAGGATGTCGGCTCATCACACAGCAGCACGGGCGGACGTGCGATCAGGGCGCGCGCGAGACCCACTCGCTGCTGTTCTCCCCCGCTGAGCTCAGCAGGATGATGGTCAGCGCGATGAGTGAGGCCCACAAAGTCGAGCATCTCGTCGACAGTGGCGCGCTCTTCGGTGCGGGATCGCCCGGCTGCGCCCCGTCGAGCGATCTGCAGCGGAAGCGCGACGTTCTGACGCACGGTGCGACTGCTGAGCAGGTGGGTCCCCTGGAACACGACGCCGATGTTTCGGCGCAGCATCCGCAGGGCCTTTCGGCTTCGTCCGGCGACCGGCTCGCCGTCGACGGTCACCACGCCAGACTCGGGTGAGGCCAGGCCGTTGATCAGCGCAAGCAGCGTGGATTTGCCCGCGCCACTCTCGCCAATGACGCCGAAGATCTCGCCGCGTTCGATAGTCAGGCTGATGGCATCGAGCGCCGGTGGCTGACCAGGGCGGTCGTCATACCGCTTGGTGACGTCGTCGAACTCGACGATCGTCGTGCCAGTGGTTTCCATCGATGCGTGCCGTTTCCCTCGCCCACGGCCGCCATCGCCCGAAGTTCATGTACTGCGTCCAACTATAGTTGAGGTATGAGCATGAGGTACCGGACTGAAGCGATCAACCGCGATGGCGGCGATGGGATCGCGCAGGTTCCCGATGGGTTGTCGGTGAAGGTGGCCTCGCCGCTGAACCCTCATCGTGATGCGGACGGCACGAATCCAGAGCAGTTGCTGGCACTCGCTTGGGCCACGTGCCTGAACGCGACAGCGCAGGTCATCGTCGCTCGGGGTACTCGGAGCACCGTGCGCGTCGAGGTCGAGCTTCATGACGCCGATCCAGGCCCCGGCCTCGAGTTTCACGTTGACGGCTATCTGTCCGTGGAAGGCGCGTCAGCCTCGGAGGCTGAGGATGTTCTCGCCGCCGCGCACGCCCGGTGCCCGGTGTCCAAGTTGTTGGCTGAGTCAGCGGACGTGCGCGTGCACACGGAGGCTTACTCGGTCAGTTGACCGCCGGGGCGGGTGCACGTTCTGCGACCTTCTCTTCGATGAGTGCGCCCAGTTTCGTCGAGCGGAGCCACCCCGTGACGCTCACCCAGGTGGAGTCGCGGACGAAGAGCATGTCAAGAGCGATCATCACGAGTGAGAACGGCCAGAGGCCGAGCAGAATGCCGATCCCCGCGTGCATGAGCACGAGCGAGACAAGCACCAAGATTCGGCTAGGACGCCAGAGCAGCGCGATCGGGAACAGCGTCTGCACCCACAGCGCCACGAAGGTCGCAATGTAGATGACCAGGGACGACTGCCACAGCAGTTCGTTGAATGCGGGGTAGAGCATGAAGGCGTCGATGCGCAGCGAGTAAAAGAGCGCCGTCCCGCCCAACCATTCATCGCCGGAAAGCTTCCAGATACCCGAAACGACGTAGATGATGATGATCTGGAAACAGCACAGGACCAGAGCCGCGTTGTGAGCTGCATTTGCGAGATACGCGGGTACAAGCCACCTGCGAATTCCACGGCGTGATGCACGACGCTTGGCCAGCCACGAATCAACCGAGTAGTGCGCGCCGAGGTTCGCGAAGATAAGGAACAACAAGGTGATGCGGTAAATGGTGTCGCCGCCGTTGAGGACGTACGGGTTATTTGCTTGCAGAGCAAATACGAGCACCAGGACCAACACGGTGACTAGTCGCGTGCGGTAGCCGATCGTAAACAGGACCACGAGCACGATCAACAGGAAAAATACGATGTCGAACACCAGCGGGTTGTCCTTAGGGAACAACGTGTCAAAGGTGAAAAAGCCCCGACGCTTCGCTTCAGGGTCAACCCAAAAAGATGCGGCGCCCCACAGCAGGGAGCGCTCGGGAATGCTGGGGACGAGCGTGATCAGCAGCCCCAACCCGTAGAGGATGCGCAGTACTGCAAAGCTGCGCAGGTTGTGCGATGCGGAGGTAAGCCACCCAAGCCAGCTGTCGAAGCGCTCACTCAGCTTCACGGATGGCCTCCTTGAACTCGAATGTCGCGCCGGTGCGCTCGATGAGCGCACGGTAGTCAGCCACAACATCAGGGGCAGTCACGACGTTGGACTCACGCCATCCGAACGTAGTGATAGACGGCGTGAACTGCGCTTCTTCATCAAAGCGATGTGTGAAGTCATTGGGACGCTCGCTGACTATGCGCCACTGGACTCGCTCGATCTTCTCGTTGAATCCTGCGGTCCCAAACAGAGTCGCCATCCGCATCATCATGTAGTCCATGCGAAGGTAGCGGATGACATCGCCGTCATCCTTCCCGAGCTCTTCGACCAGAGTTTCGGTGGGGATCGGTCGGAAGTCGTCGCCATCCACCTCAATAAAGGTGTCACGCACGCGCGTCCGCTGATCGGCATCCAGCTTGTTGTAACGCTCAAGAAAGGTCCCCGCAGCGTTCCACGCGGGCTTCTGGATACGTGAAGGGAATGGATTTCCTTCTACTGTGCGCTGCTCGATCTGAGTGATGCTCACCCATCCGGATTTGACCAGATCCCCGTCGTCGTCTCGCCAGCTGGCTCGAAACTCGAGGGAACGGTTCGCTTTCATGACGCTCGGTGCGAAAATCTTCCACGTCTGGCCGAAGTACGGCAGCGCAACGGCGCGGACCTCGCTACGCAGTGGGGTGCCTGGGGGCGAGACGATAAGGATCGTCCCGATCGCGACGATGAGTACAACGATCGTGGCGACGATTCCCGTCACGCGTTGCGCCATATTCATCCCCCCACTCTAGCGAGCGGGGTCGCTCTGGTTCCCCCTGCGCCGACGTGGCTGTACGGTCACGTCACGAGCGTGGATGCCGGCAATCGATTCGAATTCTTCCACCGGGCCACGGTGCCGGCGCTGAGCCGCTCCCAACTGCGATCGCGGATGAAGATCGAGTCAATAGCGATCATCGTGAGCGAGAACCACGGCAGTCCCATGAGAACGCCGATGCCAATGTGGAACGACAGGATCCCGATCAGCCCGATGAGCCGTGTCGGTCGGGTGAGCAGCATCAGCGGGAACGCGACCTGCAGGAGGATCGACCCCCAGCTGAACGCGACGACCATCGGCCCCCACGCGGTCACCAGATCACTGAGCACCGGCCAGGTGCCGAAGCGAGCAGTGTGCAGCGGGTTGTAAACCGCGTACCCCTCCGACCACGGCGTTCCACCGGCCTTGAACAGCGCACCGGATGCATACACGAAGCAGACCTGCGCGGTGAGCGCCACCAGGGCGAGGTTGTGAAACACCGTCCCGATCTGCGCAGGCTGGCTTCCGGGAGGGAACCACTCCCCCTTTTTGGCGCGACGGCGCGCGTCCAGAGACCAGCGGGCGGCGGGATCGGCGAAGAACAGCAATAGGAGTGCGATCCGGAACATGTTGTCACCCTGGTCGCCGACCATGTCGTTGGCCTCGATGAAACCGACCCACATACAGAAGAAGATCGGATGCACGATGCGGAAGCGCCAGCCGACGACAAAGAGCACCGCGAGCACGCCGAGCAGCAGATAGAGCATCGTGTAAAGGACGTCGTTGCCCATCGCCGCATGGAACGTACTGAAGATCCAGATCTTCGGGAAGTCGCTGACGGGCTCGGCGAGTTCGCCGTTCCATGCCGAGCCGGAGCCGAACGTGTACAGCCGGGTGCCAAAGTTCGCGGCCAGTAGGCCGAGCGCCGTGACGCCGAACAGGATGCGGGTCACCGCGAGTCCGTAGAGCGCTTTCTTTCCGTCGTAGAGGAATCGTTCGATGAATCCGCTGATCTGCGCGATCGCTGAGACCACCATTGCCCAGAGGCCCGCGATCATACTGCCGGCAAAGGTGAGCACCCGTGTGCTCACGGGGACGACCTGTTCCGCAGGTGGATCAGGTTCTGCGGCAGGTGTCTCGGGCTTGTTCTCGACCGTCTTGGGGCGATCCGCCTTCGTCTGGCTCATCCCTGGGTCCTCTCGAACTGCGCGCGGAACACGTCACCAAAATTGTCACGACTCTGGCCGGGCTCTTCCACCGGAGCTCGCCAACCCGTGGTCGACATACTCGGTTCTGGGCGTTGCGCTGCAGCGTCGTTGCGCTCGGCGAACGGTACGACATTCTGCCGGCTGACACGGTACTGCACCTGGAGCACGTCACTTCCCCAGATCGCATAGGCGACCTGTGTGGCATATGCCGTGGACAGGTGTTCCTGCTCCATATACGTCACGGTGGAGGGGCCGTCTTCGAGCTTGTCGAAGGATCCCACCATCCAGTCTTCCCAGCCGTCCTTGGCGAAATCGAGTGCGACGACAGCCTGCTGCTCTGCGTTGAGCTTGTTGTAGGCGCCTGCCAGTCCGCTCGCTACCTCGGTCGATTGGATTCCGGCGCGGGGAGGAAACAGGTTGTACCGGATCATTGAGAGCTCCACATCTGTGGCGCTCACCCATCCGGTGGTGACGTCTTCACCGTCTACGTCGATGACGGCACGTACGTTGAAGTGGTAGTCGCCGTTGATCGGCTCGGGCGCGAAGACGCTCCATGATTGGCCGAACATCGGAAGCATGTAGGCAGACAGCACCTTCTGCGTAGGGATCTCGCGCAGTGCTGACGGGGGTGCGATCCACAGGAACGACGCTGCCACGTGCCATAGACAGAACAAACAGGCGATGAGCGCGATCAGGCGCACCACCCACGTCGGTTTCGGGTACGGTCGCACGGCGGCGGATGCAGATGGTGTGGCGTCCTCCGTCATATCGACAGGGTCTTCATTTCGTTTCGTCGTCATGCGCGACCGTTCCCTATCATCACCGAGAGGTCGGGACCACCACCAAGGCGGCCCCGACCTCTACAGTGTCATTGCTTTACTCTGCGTGCATCCGGGTGCGACGGTTGCGAGCGATCAGCGCGGTGCCGATCCCCAGCATGACGAGCAGCGCACCGAGCGCAACCCATCCCATCGCGGGCTCGCCACCGGTTGCCGCCAGTCCATCTGCGACGACCTTGAACGTGCCAGAAACCGAACCGGATTCCGCACCGGTGAGAGTCACCGAGTGGTTGCCGAGATCGGTGCCTGCCGGGATCGTCCAAGTGAACGTCACGGTACCTTCCGCATTCGCCACCTGGGTGCCGAGTGCCAGCGGGGCGGAGTTCATCACACCGGTGACGACCTCGCCTGCCTTGAAGCCGGTACCGATTGCAGTCTGCTTGTCGCCACGCTCGAGCACAGGCACCTTGACGGTGATCCCGAGTTCGTTCGCGTTAGCGTCCGCATCGCTTGAACCAGAGGCCGAGCTACTACCACTCGCGTTCGACGAAGCACTGGCCGAAGCCGACGCCGCCGCGTCAGACGAAGCGTCCGCAGATGCCGTCGCCGTGGACGCTGCGCTCGCAGATGCCGAAGCATTCGCGTTCGCCGTTGCGGTGGAAGCAGCGTTCGAGTTCGACGAGTTGTCTGCCTGAGCCGAAGCCTGAGCAGCAACCGCAGCCGACGCGTTCGCGTCCACCGTTGCATCCGTGGACGCATCCGCCGAAGCCGTTGCGGTAGCAGCAGCCTGCGCCGCAGCCTGAGCCGAGGCATCCGCCGCAGCCGAAGCCGTGGTCGATGCATCCGCCTGAGCGGCAGCCTGCGCCGCAACCTGAGCCGAAGCGTTGCTGTCGTCATCCGCGTTCGTTGACGCAGACGCGGATGCCGAAGCATTCGCGTTCACATCAGTTGTGGCAGACGAGTCGGCGTCAGCTGTGGCAGTTGCCGTGGTCGACGCTGCAGCTGCCGGGTCAGCAGCGGCCGAAGCCGACGAGTCCGCAGCGGCCGTGGCCGATGCAGAAGCCGACGAGGTAGCCGTCGAAGCAGCGTCAGCTGCAGCAGCAGCGTTCGCGTCCGCAGCGGCCGTCGAGGCAGCGTTCGTGTTCGACGACGCATCCGCCTGAGCAGCTGCCTGAGCAGCAACCGCAGCCGAAGCGTTCGCGTCGGTCGTGACATCAGCCGAAGCATCAGCCGACGACGTCGCCGTCGCCGCAACATCAGCCGCAGCCGAAGCCGTTGCATCCGCCGCAGCCGAAGCCGTCGTCGACGCATCCGCCTGAGCAGCAGCCTGAGCCGCAACCTGAGCCGAAGCATTGCTGTCGTCATCCGCGTTCGCCGAAGCAGAAGCCGAAGCCGCCGCGTTCGTGTTCACATCAGCCGTCGCAGTAGCGTCCGTCGTTGCCGAAGCATCCGGGTCAGCATCCGCATCCGCAGCCGCAGCCGTAGAGGCATCAGCAGACGACGTTGCCGTAGAGGCAACGCTTGCCGCAGAACCCGCGTCCGCATCTGCCGCAGCAGTCGCATCAGCAGTCGTCGTCGACGACGCATCCGCCTGAGCAGCTGCCTGAGCAGCAACCGCAGCCGAAGCGTTCGCGTCGGTCGTGACATCAGCCGAAGCATCAGCCGACGACGTCGCCGTCGCCGCAACATCAGCCGCAGCCGAAGCCGTTGCATCCGCCGCAGCCGAAGCCGTCGTCGACGCATCCGCCTGAGCAGCAGCCTGAGCCGCAACCTGAGCCGAAGCATTGCTGTCGTCATCCGCGTTCGCCGAAGCAGAAGCCGAAGCCGCCGCGTTCGTGTTCACATCAGCATCAGCAGTCGCCGCGGCGTCAGCTGTCGCAGCAGCCTCAACCGTGATCGTGTCAGACGCCGTGTTACCCGCAGCGTCCGTACCGACAACCGTGTAGTCACCAGCAGCAGCATCCGCAGGAACGGTCAGAACCGTGTCCGCCGGGAACGCACCATCAGCATCCGTGGTCACCGTGATCGGACCAGCGACAACGTTGCCGTCCGCATCCTCGATCTGCACAGTCACAACCGTGTCTGCCGGCCAACCCGTCGACGTCACCGTCGTGTCCGAACCCGCAACAACCGGGCTCGATGCATCCAGAACCGGGGTGTAAACGACCGGAGCGGCCTCAACCGTGATCGTGTCAGACGCAGTGTTACCGTCAGCGTCCGTACCGACAACCGTGTAGTCACCAGGCGTCGCGCCCGCAGGAACGGTCAGAACCGTGTCCGCCGGGAACGCACCACCAGCATCCGTGGTCACCGTGATCGGACCAGCGACAACGTTGCCGTCCGCATCCTCGATCTGCACAGTCACAACCGTGTCCGCCGGCCAACCCGTCGACGTCACCGTCGTGTCCGAACCCGCAACAACCGGGCTCGATGCATCCAGAACCGGGGTGTAAACGACCGGAGCGGCCTCAACCGTGATCGTGTCAGACGCAGTGTTACCGTCAGCGTCCGTACCGACAACCGTGTAGTCACCAGGCGTCGCGCCCGCAGGAACGGTCAGAACCGTGTCCGCCGGGAACGCACCACCAGCATCCGTGGTCACCGTGATCGGACCAGCGACAACGTTGCCGTCCGCATCCTCGATCTGCACAGTCACAACCGTGTCCGCCGGCCAACCCGTCGACGTCACCGTCGTGTCGGAACCCGCAACTACCGGGCTAGACGCATCCAGAACCGGAGTAAAGACAACCGCAGTCACCGTGATCGTGTCAGACGCAGTGTTACCCGCACCGTCATCACCAACAACCGTGTAGTCACCAGGCGTCGTGCCCGCAGGAACGGTCAAGACCGTGTCCGCCGGGAACGCGCCATCAGCGTCAGTCGTGACCGTGATCGGGCCAGCGACAATGTTGCCGTCCGCATCCTCGATCTGCACAGACACAGCCGTGTCCGCCGGCCAACCCGTCGACGTCACCGTCGTGTCCGAACCCGCAACAACCGGGCTCGACGCATCCAGAACAGGAGTGAAGACAACTGCCTCGACCGTGATGGTGTCCTCAGCGGTGTTTCCATCCGCGTCCGTACCGACAACCGTGTAGTCACCAGGCGTCGCGCCCGCAGGAACGGTCAAGACCGTGTCCGCCGGGAACGCGCCATCAGCGTCAGTCGTGACCGTGATCGGACCAGCGACAATGTTGCCGTCCGCATCCTCGATCTGCACGGTCACAACCGTGTCTGCCGGCCAACCCGTCGACGTCACCGTCGTGTCCGAACCCGCAACAACCGGGCTCGACGCATCCAAAACCGGAGTGAAGACAGGAGCGGCCGTCACCGTGATCGTGTCAGACGCAGTGTTTCCCGCCGCATCCGTACCGACCACCGTGTAGTCACCAGCAGCGGTACCAGCCGGAACAATCAGAACCGTGCCCGCCGGGAACGCACCCGCGGCAGTAGTGGTGACCGTAACCGGTCCGCCGACGTTAGCACCAGTGGAGTCCTTCAACTGGACCGTGACCACCGAGCTCGGTCCCCATCCGGATGAAGTCACCGTCGTATTAGCACCAGCAACGACGGGGCTGCTCGCGACGAGCACGGGGGCAGCAGCAGCGGCCTTTACCGTGGCCGAAGCCAGATCGACGTTGACAGCATCCAGAGCAGGAAGCAGGCTCAAGCTCAGTGCGCGAACCGTGAAGCTTCCGGCACCGAGGTCACCCACGGCAGGCTGCTCATTGATCGTGAGGTCCACGATCTGGTCGAGCACACCCGTCAACACCGGATCCAACGTCGCGAGAAGCGGCGTCGTGAGAACTGCCAGCGCGGGCTGCACGAGCGGAATCACGCTGTCAACGGCCGTAGCCACCAGCGGACCGGTTGTTCCGGCGATACCGCCGACAACTGCAGCAATCACAGGATCGAGCAGGAAGCCGATGTCCAGACCGGCCAGCGTGAGATCGGTAGTGACCGTCGGTGCGGTCGTGTCCGTTCCAGCGAACTGCGCCAGAGATCCGATCACTGAAACGTCGCCCGAGAGGAGCTCGATTCCAGTTAGCGGATTCGACAACGTGACACCAACTTCGATGTCGACAGTGAGCGCGTCGAGCGCCGTGGCAAGGAGCGTGGACGTCTTGCCGACGAGGCTGTTCTCGTGCGTGCCAGTCAGAGCCGACGTGATGCCCTGCTGAATCGCGGCGATCGTCGTCGCCGACAGCACCGGGGTGTTCGCGGGGAGCGAGTTGAGGTCGGCGCCTGCCCCGCTCTCAACGAGGATCTTCGCCAGGTCGACGGTGATCGTCCCCCCGTCGAGATCGATCAGAACTGAGCCCGTCGCGTTCTCGACCGGCTGCGTGAGCAGCTCAGTGACGACGGTGTCGCCGATCGTGTCAAGTCCGGTGATCGTGGCTGTTCCACCAGTCGCGTCGAACGACGCAACTAGCGGCACATCGGGGATGGCATTGACCGTGTTGACGATGGTCGTCACAAGACCAGTCAGCGCGCCATCGGTTCCGAGCAGGTCGCTCACCGGAGCGACAGTTCCCTGGATCGCTCCACCGAGCGTCGTGGAGAGCGTGTCCACGAGCGGGCTGCTCAGGTTCAGCTTAAGATCCGCGATCGCGTAGGAGTCGTCAACTGGGCCAGTGCCCGTTGTGTTCTCCGCCCGTGCGGAAAGAGCGCCGATCTGGATGCCGGCCTGGTCGATGATCTGATCCGTGAGACCTGCCACGCCGAGCTGCGAGAGCAGGTCGGTGAGCTCCAGGTATGCGGGGTCAGTACTGCCGTCAATGGCGCCAGTGTCAATCGCGCCGTCTGCGGTGATGAGGCCGGATGCGGCCGTCGACTGCGTCAGGCTGGGCGAGCTGCTGTAGCTTGCAGCCGCACCGAGATCGCCGAGGTCAAGCAGACCATTGTTAGTCCCGTTTGACAGCAGCGGCAGGTTCAGTGTGCCCAGGTTCAGGTTCAACAGTCCGCCGAGAACGGCTACGTCGAGCGCTCCAGGCTCCGGCCCCACAGCGCTCGGGTTGCTCGTGGAGGTGTGGCCGAGAGCGGCAACACTTAGCCCATTGAGCAAACCAGCGTCAATGCCCAGGATCTGGGCCTCCGCTGCAGACGGGTCTCCCGCGTCTGCATCTGGAAGCGCGAATGCTGCATTAGCGCCGAAGGCGCTTCCCGCGACGAGGGCCGTAGCCGTCGCAATCGCGGTCCATCTGCGTCTCCGCAGAGTTCTCCCCGTGGTTCTCATTTGTATTGCCCCTCCCGTGATGCGGACTAAGTTCGCGCCACAAGACCCTCCCCAGGCGTCAGCGAATGCCGACAGAGCTCATGTCTAACCAGTATGACGTTCGCCGCAAGTGCGTGTCCAGCCAACTCACAGTAAAAGGTGAAACCTCACCACAAAGAAGTGGAGATGTTACAGATTCCATCGCCCTCGACCCACACGGGAGGGGTTACTCAGTTCGCAGCGACCACAGCGAGCACCGCATCGCCGTACGCTTCGCGCTTCTTCTCACCGATTCCGGTGATGCCGTCGAGATCGCCGACGGATGCCGGTCGCAACTCGGCGAGCGCACGCAGCGTCGCATCACCGAAGACGATGTACGCGGGCTTGCCGATCTCCTTAGCGGTCTCGGCCCGCCAGACGCGCAGCGCCTCGAAGAGCGAGCGATCACCCTCGGCCACGGCATCTGAAGCCGCCGACGCCTTACGCGTGCGACTCGCACTGACCCGCCCGATGGTGTCTTTACGCAGCGGCACCGGAGTCTCACCACTCAGCACTCCGACGGCAGCTTCACCCGGCGCGAGCGTGCCGTAATCGCCCTGCGCGACCAGGATGCCGCGGGCCAGTAACTGCCGCACAACGCTGCGCCAGTCCTGATCTGAGAGATCCGCACCGATGCCGTATGTCGCGAGACCGTCGTGCTTCTGCTGGCGTATGCGGTCGTTCGACGATCCGCGGAGAATGTCGATGAGGTGGCCTGCACCGAATGCCTGACGCCGCTCGCGCTTGAGCCGCACGATAGTCGAGAGCAGCTTCTGCGCGGGGACCTGCCCGTCGAAGGTCTCGGGTTTCTCGAGACACGTGTCGCAGTTACCGCACGCTGCGGAATCCTGACCGAAGTAGTTCAGCAGGTTCTGGCGCCGACACTCGACCGTCTCGCTCAGCGCGAGCATGGCGTCGAGATGCTGACCCATCCGCATCTTGAACGTGCGGTCGCCGGGGCTCTGGTCGATCATCCGCCGTTGCTGCACGACGTCGCCGAGTCCATACGCCATCCAGGCCACCGCTGGTTCACCGTCACGACCAGCGCGACCGGTCTCCTGGTAGTACCCCTCAACTGACTTCGGCAGGTCGACGTGCGCGACGAAGCGCACGTCCGGCTTATCAATGCCCATGCCGAACGCAATGGTCGCGACCATCACCACGCCGTCTTCGCGGAGGAACCGCGACTGGTTCGCCGCCCGCACATCGGCATGAAGGCCCGCGTGGTACGGCAGCGCATCGAAGCCCTGAGCGGCGAGATAAGTGGCGGTCTGCTCCACCGACTTGCGGCTCAGCGCATAGACGATTCCGGCGGACGCGCCCGAGCCGCCGGACACCGAGCCTGCCGGCGCATCCGGAAGTGAACGAATGAACGCCACCAACTGCTTGCGCGGGTCGACCTTCGGCACGATCCGGTACTGGATGTTCGGGCGATCGAAGCTCGCCACGAAGTGCTTGGCGGTATCCAACTGCAGGCGCTCGGTGAGCTCCTTGTGTGTGGCGCGGGTCGCCGTCGCGGTGAGCGCCATCCGCGGCACCCCCGGGAAGCGCTCCCCCAGATCACCAAGTGCGAGATAGTCGGGGCGGAAATCGTGACCCCACTGCGACACACAGTGCGCCTCATCGATCGCGATCACACTGAGCGTGCCGCGCTGCAGCAGCGCGGTGGTCTGCCGATTCGACAGCCGCTCGGGGGCAACGTAAATGAGATCGAGCTCGCCGGCGACGTACGCCCGCTCGACTTCTGCGCGCTCGGATACCGACTGGGTCGAGTTCAGGTACGCCGCGTTCACACCGTTGGCGCGCAGCGCATCGACCTGGTCATGCATCAGGGCGATGAGCGGACTGATCACGAGTCCGGTCCCCTCGCGGACGAGCGCGGGGACCTGATAGGTGATGCTCTTTCCCGCACCGGTTGGCATGAGGACGACAGCATCCCCACCGCCGATCACCTGATCGACGACCGCCTCCTGGTCGCCGCGAAACACGTCATAACCGAAGACCGTGTGCAGCGCCTCGCGCGCGGTCGCGTAGCGAGAAGGCGTCGCGGAGCGCGGAGCGGATGCTGAGGATGCCGTGGCGACCGACGTCGCGGGCCCCGGTCCCCAGTCAAGAGGCGGCTCGTAATCCGAGTCCTGCGGTTCCCAATCCATCTCTTCTGGCGGCGGAGTGTCATTCCACGGCAGGTCCTCGTACGGGTCACCAGGAGTCTGCGGCATCCCTCCAGCGTAACCACCCCCGCAGACGCTGAGCACCCTAAGGTGGGTGCAACACGAAGGAGCATCCATGACCGACGAGACCACAGTCACCCGCAATGACGACGCATCGCGCTACGAGATCTTCTTCGGGGAGACTCTGGCTGGCTTCGCCGATTTCGAACGGCGCCCAGGAGAGATCCTCTTCACACACACCGAGGTCGACCCCGCCTTCCAGGGCAAGGGGCTGGCCGGCATTCTCGCTGCGGAGGCTCTGGCGGATGCCGCGGCATCCGGCGACACGATCGTGCCGTACTGCCCGTACATCGCCCATTATCTGAAGAAGCACGACGTCGCTGGCGCGAAGATCCGCTGGCCGCAGCTTCCTACCGACCCCGCCGACGCGGCGAGCGCGGGATGATCGGCCAGCACAGCATCTCGCTCGAACCGAGGGAGGTTCCACTCGGTGGCCTGCGCGGGATGAACGTGCTGCGCACTCTGCCGAACCGCGACCTGCCGACGGTCGGCGCGTGGTGCTTCCTCGACCGTTTCGGGCCCGAGGTTGTGCGCATGCGTGTGGAGCCGCACCCGCACATCGGATTGCAGACCGTCACCTGGCCGTTGATCGGCGAGCAGCGGCACCGCGACTCGATCGGCAGGGACGTGACCTTGACGCGCGGCCAATTGAATCTGATGACGGCGGGCAACGGCATCGCGCACTCCGAGTATTCGCTCGGTGAAGAGGCACTCCCCCTCGACGCCCTGCAGTTCTGGGTGGTGCTGCCCGAATCGGCACGTCACGGCGCCGGCGATTTTGAACAGCACACCTCACTGCCCCAGCTCACGCTTTCCGCTGACACTGGTGAGGATGCCACTGCCACGGTGGTGCTCGGTGAGTTCGCCGGCGTGCGCTCCCCTGCAACAGTGCATACACCGATCGTCGGCGCGGAGATCACGCTCGCCGCTGGCAGCATTGTCGATCTGCCGCTGAACCCTGCCTGGGAACACGCGATCGTGCTCGTGAACGGCGACGTCACCATCGATGACCGTTCTTCTTCCCAGAACGAGATGCTCTACCTCGGTGATTCCCGCGCGCACGTTTCAGTGTCGAGCGCAGAAGGAGCGCTGCTCTTCGTGCTCGGCGGGGAGCCCTTCGAAGAAGACCTTGTGATGTGGTGGAACTTCGCCGCCCGCACACACGATGAGATCGCGCAGGCGCGGCACGACTGGGAGACGCCGGATGCGGCATCCGCTCGCTTCGGTCATGTCGTGACCCACGGCGACGAGCGGATCCCCGCGCCTGAGCTCCCGCATGTGACGTTGAAGCCGCGCCACCGCCGGATCTGATCGCCTGCCCGGCACAGATGCAGGGCGATCGAACGGATGCAAGGCGACACGCCGGTGTTTCGCCCGACATCCGTGCCTCGGCCCTGCAAGTGTGCCGCGCACAGAGGCGCCCCGCGCTCCGAAGAGCACAGGGCGCCTCAGACCCGTTACGGCGCCGTGTCTACCGAGACGATCGTGCGGACGTCGGAATCGGCGTACTGCACGACCCCGAGGTAGCGGGTGCCGACTGTGAGACCGGCCCAACTGACCTCGTAGCTCGTCGCCTCGCCCTGCGTCGCAGCGATCGGGTTCGGCGTCGCCGTGAACGCGCCCTCTCCGCCCGGCGCCACGTTGGCGTAGGTCATGTCCCACGTCATCGGCGCGGTCGTCGAGTACACGTTCGCCACGATCAGGTACGTGCCGGCCGTCGGCGTCGGCAGCGTCACCTGCTCGTCGGCCGAGGCCGTCGCCGACTGCCACACCTCGTAGTAGCGCAGATCGTCGGGGGCGACCACGCGGTACACCAGCAGATCGAGGTCGCTGCCCTCGTCATCCGACGAATCGAGATCGAAGCGCGACAGCGTCGTGCCCTCCGGCACGTCGACGATCCACGCGACGTCCTTGTTGGCATCGCCCGAGTTCTCGTCGCCCGAGTGCCCGTCGACCGGATGACTCGGGTCGGTGAGCAGCTGGAACGGCGTGAGCCCCGCGAGGTTGAGCGGCAGGTCGCCGTTGATGCCGGGCGTGATCTCCACGACCGTGCTGCCGTCGACGCCCGTTCCGGTCACCTCGGCCGGTGCGTCCGCTGTCACCGGGAACACCGCGATCGGCGTGCGCACGGTGTTCGCCTCGCTCGACCAGGTGAGCGATCCGGTCGCCCACTGCTCGACCGGAGCGCTCTCGTTATCGAAGGTGACAGTGAACGTCGCGCTCTCGCCGGCCGCGCCGAAGCTGAGCGTGGACGGCTCGACGCTCACGTTCACGCCCGGCACGTCGACGCTCGCGGTGAACGTGCCCGCCTCAGTCGACGTGACCGTGCGGGTGATCGTCTGCGCACTGGCGAGGGTGCCGATCGAGATCGAGGCGAGGTTGAGGTCGCTGCCATCGATCGGCTCGACGCCGTCGAACTGCGCCAGCCCCTTGCCCTCGAGGAACGCCACCCAATCCGCAACGTCGTTCAGATACAGCATCCCCGGGTCGAAGAAGCGGGTCGGGTCGACCTGACCGGCCCCCTGCTCGAACGGGTCGTTGTTCGCCGATCCGTCGGCGTTCACAGTGTCATAGGCGGTCGTCATCATCGCCGATTTCACCTCCGCCGGCGACGCGTTCGGACGCTCACCGAGATACAGCGCGCCAAGACCGGCGATGTGCGGCGACGCCATCGATGTCCCAGAGAGGATGCCGAAGGTCGGTGCATCCTTGCTGCCGTTGTTCGTCGCGGCGAGGATCGCCACACCGGGGGCTGCGATGTCGGGCTTCATGACGTCGCTGCCGTCGGCATGCATCGGGCCGCGGCTGGAGAATCCGGCGATCTGCGGCACCGGAGTAACCTCGCCCGTCGTGTTCTCGCCGATCAGTGAGATCGGCCGGTCGACACCATCCTGCACATACGCGAGAACCGCCTCGCGATGTGCGGCGGCGAGGTGCACCGTGGGGATCACATGGAAGTCGTTGTCTAGCGAGTCGGCACCGCCGGGCACGTTGACCAGGACCATGCCGATGCCGCCGGCATCCTTCCCGACCTGTGACTTCTCCGCACGCGCATTACTGCCGCGATCGCAGACAACGATGTGGCCAGTGACTTTTGCCGGGTCGAGGGTGCCTGGCAGGCAGAGCTGCGCATCCACCGCTCCTGCCGCAGCAGCATCGCCTGCGTAGATCGAGGGGCCGGTGACCGTCTCACCGAACGGGACAGAAACGGATGTTCCGGCCTGGGCGAACCCGTCGAAGACGACCGTGCCCTCCCAGGTCGGGATCGTGGATGCGGCGACCGTGGTGTACCAGGGCGACGCGTGGTCTGCGGTGGCCGCATCCGGTCCGGCGTTGCCGGCACTGACGGAGACGAACACTCCGGCGGCAGCGGCGTTCAGGAACGCGATGTCATCGGGCGCCAGCACGGTCGTGGCGGCTCCGCCGCCGATCGAGTAGTTGATCACGTCGACGCCGTCGGCAACTGCCTGATCGATCGCGGAGATGAGGTCGCTGAGGGCGCAGATGTCGTCCTCTGTGACCAGCGGATCCGGGCCGACGTAGCAGGCCTTGTAGGCCGCGACCTTGCCGGCCGGGGCGACACCGGAAATCGTGCCGAGGCCGACACCTTCCACGGTGGCTTCGACGCCGAAGGCGCCGGCAGCCGTGCTCGCGGTGTGCGAGCCGTGTCCGTCGCCATCGCGCGGGGAGAGGTAGTCGTATTGGAAGTCGAATCCGGCCGCCGTGGCACCGGTCGCAAAGTACTGTCCACCGATCAGCTTGGTGGAGTAGTCGTGCTTGTTCCAGTCCTGACCCTGCACGATGGTGCTGCGGAACTGTGCACCGTCGGACTTGTCGAAGTAGACGTACGAACCGTCGCTGTACGCCTCGGCGCCACTCTGCTTCTGCTTCTTCAGCTTGTCGCCCGCGAACGACGGATGCTCCGGGGCGATGCCGGTATCGATGACACCGACGACGACCCCTTCACCCGCGTGCTCGACCCCGCCGGTGGCGTCCCAGACGCCGCCCGCACCGTTCGCGTCATCGCCGAGTCCGAGGAAGCCGGTGGAGGACTGCGCATCCGGATGCCGGATCTCATCCGGGAACACCCCGATCACGTCCTTCGAGGCGCGCAGCGCATCGACCTGCTCACCGGTGAGGTCGGCGCTGAAGCCGTTGACCGTCACCTGGTAGGTCGCGTCTGTGGTGACGCCCTCGGCCTTCGCGAGCTTGCGTTGCTCGTTCGCGAGGTGCGCGATGTACTTCTGCGAGTCCGAGGAATGGGCGTCGAGCTGCGTGCCAGGTTTTGGCATGGTTCGTCGCAGGCCGTTCGTGTCGCCTTCGTACGTGGCCAGGGGATCGGCTTTCATCAAGACGATGTAGTGCCCCGGTGTGCCGTCCACAGGTGTGGGATGTGTCACCCCCTCGGCACTTGCGAAGCTGGCGGTTGCCGAGGAACCGATGACGACTGCGGCCAATGTGACGGCCATCGCCAACCGGAAGGGTGATCGACCCATGTGTCTCTCCGATGGTTGCGGCTGCGGCTTCGTTGCCGCATCCGCCGCTTAACATAGACCCGGCCGCTGCCGCGCACCAGAGGTAGATTCCGATCGCCCGACGCGGTATAACGTCCCTTACCCCAGAGCACCAGAGGCGACAGTGGGCCGGCCCGGTGAACCCAGCGATAGGCTGGGACAGTGCCAACGAAACGCGTGATGTCGACCCGCGTGCTGCTGATCTGCGCTGCTATCGGCGTCGCGACCGGGCTCGTCTCGGCACTGTGGGCGGGCCTGCACGTGATCGTTGCCGTCGGAGCCGTGCCGCTGTACGGTCTCGTCCTCGGCTTCCACGTACTTCCCGGCGTGATCGCACAACAGGTACTGCGGGCGCCATGGGTGGCACTGATCACCCATGCGATCGCGGCGCTCATCTCCACTGCTTTCGTGCCTGCCATGGCGGGTCGCTATCTGCTCGCTGCGATCGTGTTCGGCGGCGTCCAAGAAGGTGTCTCCGCGCTTCTGCGATATCGACACTGGGAGGCGTGGCGTTTCCTGCTCTCCGCTGCGATCACCGGAATCGTGATCGCAGTGCCGCTGTGGTTCGCCTTTGACGTCGGCGCGCTGCCACTGTGGGGCGGAATCGGCTTCGTCGCACTGTTCGTGCTCGGCCCCGTCGCGTGGACAGTGATCGGCCTCGGTGTGGGGTCATCGCTGCGACGTGCAGGAGTCATCCGCGGGTGAACCCCCTGCGTGCGCGTCAGGTTAGGCTCAGCTAACCTAGTACCGTACTCTTTCCACAGACTCGGGGTTTCGCCGTGCGCACATCCGCGCCCCTACTTCGCGTGCGTGACCTCTCTCTCACTCACGCCGGTGCTACGCGCCCGTCACCGAGCAGTGTCAGCTTCGACGTGCATCCTGGCGAAGTCGTGCTCGTGCTGGGTCCGAGCGGCTCTGGGAAATCAACACTCACCCTCGCGCTCAACGGCTTGTTGCCGCAGTCTGTTCCGGCGGTTGTTCAGGGCACCGTGGAAGTGGGCGGGCGCAGCACGATCACCACACCGGTCGCGGAACTCAGCACGACGGTGGCGATGGTGTTCCAGGATCCGGACGCACAACTGGTCACCGGCACCGTCTTCGACGAGGTCGCCTTCGCGTTGGAAAACCTGCTGTTTCCTGTCGCCGAGGTCGTGGAACGCGCCGAGCAGGCACTCCGCCGAGTGAGCCTGTGGGATCGTCGCAGCTGGAACCCCGATCGGTTGTCCGGCGGCGGACGCCAACGACTTGCAATCGCCTGCGCACTCGCGGTGGGCTCGCCGCTGATCGTGCTCGACGAACCCACGGCAAACCTCGATCCTCAGGGTATCGACGACGTGTATGACGCCCTCAGCGATCTGGTCGCCGCGGGAGATCATGCCATCGTGCTGGTCGAGCACAATCTGGATGCCGCGATGCGCTTCGCCACTCGTGCCCTCGTGCTCGATCAGCAGGGTCGCCTCGCCTTTGACGGCCCGGTCGCTGAGGTGCTGCGCGGGCACACCGAAGAACTCGTGGCGATGGGGGTATGGCTGCCGGCTGCCACATTGGCGGGACGGATGCTGCGCGCGCGCGGCATCCTGCCGGAGGACGTGCCGCTGCCCCTGACCCCAGAGGAGCTCGCCGCGGCGATGGCCGAGGCCGACGACAACAAGGCGGACACCGGGGCACACTTGCAGGGTCGAAGCACGCCTGCAGGGCGAAACGCCGAGGAATCATCCGACATCCGTGCATCCGCCCTGCATCTGTATCAGCCGTCGGGCGCGGAACACTCGATCGTGCGGGCCCGCGGCCTGACAGTGAAGCGCGGGCGGCAGGAGATCCTGCACGGCATCGACCTCGACATCCCCGCCGGCTCGCTCACGGCGATCATCGGGGCGAACGGTGCGGGGAAAACCACACTCATCCAGTCGCTGGCAGGAGTCATTGCCCCGCCGAAACGCCAGGTCACGATCGACGGCCTCGACCCTGGCACAGCGTCTCCGCGTGACCTCGCCGCCCGCATCGGCTTCGTCTTCCAGAACCCGGAGCACCAGTTCATCGCGCACACCGTATTCGACGAACTCGCGCACGGGCTCACGCTGCTGCACACACCCGAGCACGAGATTCGCGAGCGGGTCGGCGAGATGCTCGCCAGATTCGGCCTCGAAGCCAAGGCTGACGTGCATCCGTTCCTGCTCTCCGGTGGCGAGAAGCGTCGCCTCTCGGTCGGAACAGCACTGATCACGCACCCGCGGGTGCTCGCACTCGACGAGCCGACATTCGGGCAGGATCGCGCCCGCGCCGCCGAACTGCTGCACCTGCTCACCGAGCTGCAGGCCGAAGGCACCACGATCATCATCGTGACGCACGATCTTCAGCTGGTCGCCGACCAGACCACGCACACGGTCATTCTCGCCGAGGGCCTCGTGCACGCCGCGGGCCTCACCGCCGAGCTGTTCGCCACCGAGGGCCTGTTCGAGTCGGCCGGCCTACGGCTGCCGATGCTGCACCGCGCACTCACGCCCCGCATTCGCCGCACTCTGGCCGAGGGCATGCGATGACCGCCATCACCTCGCCGACGAAGACCATCGATCCGTTCACGCCCGGGACCCCGGCATCCGCCAGGCACTTTCTTTACCATCTCAATCCGCTATCGAAGGTTGCGGCCGTCGCACCCGCGATGCTGCTGCTCATATTCGTGCGCGACCTTGTCACACCGATATCGTTCATCGCGTTCGCGTACCTCGTGATTCTGCTCGGCGCTCGGATCACGTCGCGATCTGCCGTCTTTCTCTTCGTCGCCGTGCCACTCGGCATCGTCGCAATCGGGTTTGGCTTCTCGCTGTGGGTGGATGCCGTTGGCGTCGCCGAGACCGCACCGTTCCTGCAGATCGGCGGCTGGACCTTGTTCTCCGGCGCGCTGCAGGTCGGCTTCGCCACAGCTCTTCGCGTGGCTGCGATCTTCTCCCTCGCTTTGATCGGCGGGCTCACGACGACCGGGCCCGACCTCGTGCGGGCGAGCATTCAGCAACTGCGCGTGCCGTATCGGATCGGCTATACCGCCCTGGCCGCGTACCGCTTCGTGCCGCGATTCGGCCATGAGCTTGCTGTTATCCGCGCCGCGCATCGTGTGCGCGGACACCACGGCGGACGCGGACCGTTCGCGCGGATCGCCCGCGGCTGGGGCTACATCGTGCCGTTGCTGGCCGGCGCGATCCGGCATGCCGAACGCGTCGCGTTGGCAATGGATGCCCGAGCCTTCGGCGCCCACGCCACTCGCACGGAGCGGTATCTGGTGCCCTTCCGCCGGCGCGACGTGGTCTTCATCGTGCTGTTCCTCGCAGCATCCGCCCTGCTCTTCGTCTTCTTATAACCAAGAAAAACCCGCCTTCCCGATGCCTTGGATTCAAGGGCTCGGGAGGCGGGTTTTCATTCTTTCAACGGTCGCGCACGTGCCGAGGCTCGACTCAGCGCTTGCCGGCGATCTGACGCGAGACGATGTCGCGCATGATCTCGTTCGTGCCGCCATAGATGCGGTGCACGCGCGCGTCGAGGAAGGCACGGGTGATCGGATACTCGGTGATGTACCCGTAGCCGCCGTGCAGCTGCACGCAGGTGTCGAGGATCTCCCACTCGCGCTCGGTGGTCCAGAACTTGATCTTCGCTGCTTCTTCTCCGGTGAGCTTCTTGTCCTTGTAGGCAAGCAGCGCACGGTCAAGATACGCCCACATGACGTCGACGGTTGTCGCAACATCCGCCAGCTTGAAGCGAGTGTTCTGGAAGTCGATGATCCGCTCACCGAAGGCTTCGCGGTCCTTCGTGTACTCGACGGTCCACTTGAACGCCGCCTGCGAAGCGGATGCCGCAGCGATGCCGATCGAAAGACGCTCAAGCGGCAGGTTCATCATCAGCTGCAGGAAGCCCTGACCTTCCTTACCGCTGATGAGGTTCGCCTCGGGGACGAAGACGTCACTGAACGACAGCTCTGCGGTGTCGTGTCCGTGCGAGCCCATCTTGTTGAGCTTCTTGCCGTGTTCGAAGCCCTCCATGCCGTTCTCGAGGATGAGTAGGCTGAACGCGTCCGGACGGTTGCCCTCACCGGTCTTCACGAACGTGACGACGATGTCGGCGGTCTTGCCCGAGGAGATGAAGGTCTTCGCTCCGTTGACGATGTAGCCGCCGTCGGTCTTCTTCGCCGTGGTCTTGATACCGCGCAGGTCGCTGCCCGCTCCGGGCTCGCTCATCGCAAGAGCGCCGAGGATTTCTCCGGTGGCCATCCGAGGCAGCCACTTGTCCTTCTGCTCCTGCGTGCCCATGTGCACAAGGTAGGGAACAGCGAGGTCGTCCTGGATGCCGAAGGCACCAGCGAGGGAGCCGGCACCGGCGCCGATGACCTCTTCATTCACAATGGTGCGGAATCGGTAGTCCTGAAGCATGCCGGCGCCGCCGAACTCCTCAGGAACGGAGAGTCCGATGATTCCTGCTTCTCCGGCTGCGAGCATGGTCGCCCGGTCGATTTCGCCGTCAGCATCCCACTTCTCGATGCTCTCGTTGTTGACGTGGCGCTTGACGAAGTCCTTCACCAGGTCGCGGAATGCCTCGTGGTCTTCATCGTAGATATCGCGTTCCATGCCGTCCTCCCGAACGTGTGTGGCGTCATTGCTCCCGCGAGTCTATGCCGGAGAACGGATGCCGAGCCAGAGCCTTGTGAGAATGCATCCCACGCTACGTGAGACTGCGTACCGCGTTTGTGGGAAGCCACAGAAGGAGGGTCAGTGCGCGTAGTCCGGCGCAGCAGGGAGCCCGAAGAACTCTTCCAGCGATCGGCATCCGCTGTCGTGATAGGCGGCCGCAAGCGCCGGACCGATGTAGCGCATGTGCCAGGGCTCCTGCACATACCCGGTGGTGTCGGTCACGCCCTCTTCGTAGCGGACGATGAAGCCATGCTCCCAGGCATGCTCGGCAACCCATTCCGACTCACGTGTGCCACCAAAGGCGCCGATCTCGCCACAGCCATTGCTGCACGCGACGAGATCCATCGAGAGTCCGGTCTGATGCTCGCTGAAGCCAGGGCGTGCGGAAACCCGATCGGCAGCCGTCTGCCCGAGGGAACTCACGTGTCCGGCATGCGTTGCAACCTGCAGACGATACGAACGGTAGCCGTTGTTCATTCCCAGCACGCCCGCGCCAGACTCATGGAGAGCGGCGGCCATCTCGTTGAGAGCGGATGCTGCGTCGCCTCGGAGCTGATTCGACCGCGTGGTCGTTTCGACTGACGTGCCACTGAGTGGGGCCGGTGCGTAGTCGACCGGATTCAGCGAGAGGGTCTTGTTCACGATGACCCATCGGCGCGCGGGGTCAGTGAGCGAGATGCAGGGAGCGTTGCCGATGACCATTGCGTCGCGGAATGCGGCGCCACCACCGAAAGCCGCAATGGCCGCTTCATCATCGCCTGCGGCGAGCGCATCGATCACCGTGGGCTCGGAGCAGGGATCGGCGGCGGTGACGCCTGCGACATCGATCACCGGGAGTTGGGCAGCCACGACAGGCATGGGCGGGAGTTCTGCTCCGGCAACCCCCGGCATCTCAGCGATCGCCCACAGCGCACCGAGCGCCGTCACCGCCAGACCGACGGGCAAGGCAATCCTCAACGCACGGGGGCGGCGCGACGCATGCCGGGGTTGCAGTGCGTCACTCATGGGTTCCATTGTCCCCTTAAACGCTGATCGAACATAACTCTCATTTCTGCTTGACTTAACATCGAGGATTTGTTCGAATGAGTGTATGCGATGGCAGGGACAAACGATCGACGAAGAGGATGCTTCGGCGCTGCCCGGCATGGAGAATCGCACTGGCATCGTGCGATCAGTGACTACACCGGAGTTCGCCGACATGACCTTCCACGAGGTGCTGGCACGCTCGGCCCTGAACAAGGTTCCCGCCGGTTCGCGGATGCCGTTCAGCTGGACGATCAATCCCTACCGTGGATGCAGTCATGCCTGCGTTTATTGTTTTGCTCGCGGAACGCACGAGTATCTCAACCTCGACGGCGGTGGCGACTTCGATTCGCAGATCGTCGTGAAGACGAACGTCGCCGAGGTGCTGCAGAAAGAGCTGCGCCGTGGCAGTTGGCAGCACGAGCGGGTGGCACTCGGCACGAACACCGATCCCTATCAGCGCGCCGAGGGCCGCTACAAGCTCATGCCCGACATCATCCGCGCGCTCGCGGAATCGGGCACGCCGATGTCAATCCTCACCAAGGGGACGCTGATCCGCCGCGACATTCCGCTGCTCGTTGAGGCTGCGAAGAGTGTGTCGATCGATATCCAGATGTCGATCGCGATGTACGACGACGAACTGCAGCATTCGATCGAGCCAGGAACCCCGTCGACGCAGGCGCGCCTCGATACCGTGCGGGCACTGACGGATGCCGGCTTCCGTGTCGGTGTCTTCCTCATGCCCGTCCTTCCGCACCTGACCGACTCGATCGAGGCGATCGGTCATGCACTGAAGCGCATCAAGCAGTCCGGAGCTGACCACGTCATCTACGGCGCACTGCACCTTCGCGCGGGAGTCAAGCCGTGGTTCATGCAGTGGCTGGAGCGCGAGCATCCGGAGCTCATGTCGTCGTACCGCGGCCTTTACCCCGGGGCAGCTTCCGAAGCACCGAAGCCGTACCGGCAATGGCTGGCAAAGCGGACACGCCCACTCATCCGCATGCACGGACTCGAAGCACGGCATTCCGATGACGTGCATCCGACACGACAGCTGATGCGGCCGACATCCGTAAGCGCACCCGCGACCTCAGCTCCGGCACCGATGCTGTTCTGATGACTCGGTCAGGCCCCCGCAGCCGCGGCGCGTAGGCTCAACAGTTATGGCAATCGGCGCAATGATCCACACGTTCACAGTGCAACTGGCCGATATGGATCGGGGCGCCTACGACGACTTCACACTCCGCGTCGCCCGGCATCCGTCCGAGACCGATGCTTACATGGTCACCCGCCTGCTCGCCTACTGCCTCGAGTACGGCGAGGGGATCGCATTCAGCGAGGGCCTCTCGTCGACGGAAGAGCCGGCTGTGCTCGCCCGCGACCTCACCGGCAAAATCACCGCATGGATCGAAGTGGGGGCACCCGACGCCGAGCGGATGCACTATGGCAGCCGCCTCGCCGAGCGCACCGTCGTCTACACGCACCGTGACCCGACGAAGGTGATCGCCCCGTGGGCGGGCAAGCGTATCCATGACATCGACAAGATCGAAGTCTTCAGTTTCGACCCTGGCTTCATCGACGACGCCGTCCGGGTGATTGAGCGTCGTAACACGGTGACCCTCACCGTCACCGAACGCCAGCTCTACCTCGACCTGAACGGGACGAACCTCAGCTCAGCCCTTCACGTGCAGGGCGCTACTCCCCGCACCTGAGTCGGTCACAACTCCTCACTCAGACGCGAAAGGGCTCCGGAAGCTACTTCCGGAGCCCTTTTCCTCAGGAATCTGAGGAGTTATGAACGCTGTTACGCGGTGATCTCGGCGTTGGTGGGCATACGCCCAGTGATCTCCTCGATCACGTCGTCGCCGAGGCGAGCGGACTCGAACGGTGCGTCGATCTCGGCGCGACCCAGCAGGTCCGTCATCCGACGCTCGCGCTGACGCGTGATGAGCGTAACGACGCGGCCTGCGCGACCTGCGCGCCCGGTACGACCCGAGCGGTGCATGTAGGTCTTGTACTCGTCCGGCGCATCTGCCTGGATCACCAGGTCGATGTCATCGACGTGGATGCCGCGAGCTGCGACGTCGGTGGCCACGAGAACCTGCACGCGACCCGAGCTCATGCGCTCGAGGTTGCGGGTGCGCTTGGCCTGGTTCAGGTCACCGTGCAGCGACACCGCCGAGATACCGGCGTCATCGAACTGCTCAGCGAGCGTCTCGGCGTAGGCCCGAGTGCGAGCGAAGACCAGCGTCTTACCCGCACGGTCGACCATCGAAGTCAGGATGTCAGCCTTTTCGCGGTGCTCGATCACGAGGACGCGGTGCTCGATCGTGCCGGAGTCCTGGTCTTCACCAGCGACCTCGTATACGGCGGGATCCACGAGGAACTCGTCGACGAGAGCAGCGACCTCGCGGTCAAGCGTCGCCGAGAACAACAGCTTCTGGCTGCCGTCTGCTGTGTGGCGCAGAATGCGCTGCACCGGCTCGACGAAGCCGAGTTCGCACATGTGGTCTGCCTCGTCGAGAACTGCGACGAGGCAGTCCGACAGGTCGAGCTTGCCCTGGTTGATCAGGTCCTCGACGCGACCGGGTGTGCCGATCACGATGTCGACGCCCTTCTTCAATGCGCCGACCTGACGACCCTGAGGGACGCCACCGTAGATCTGCGTGGTGAACAGCCCGACGCTGCGCGCGATCGGCTGGATCGTGCGGTCGAGCTGCAGTGCGAGCTCACGCGTCGGAGCAAGGATGATCGCGCGCGGGGAGCGGCCGAACTCGCGACGCTTGCCGGCCTGCGACTTCAGCACACGCTCGACCAGTGGCGCACCGAACGCGATGGTCTTGCCGGAGCCGGTGCGGCCGCGGCCGAGCACATCGCGGCCTTCGAGGATCGACGGGATGGTCGCTGCCTGGATGGCGAACGGTGCGGATGCACCGAGCTCCTTCAGCGCCTCGACGATGTTGGAGCCCAGACCGAGGTCCGCAAACGTGGTGCCATCGACCTCGGGGGCCGCGACAGTCTTCGCCGCGAGACGCTCGTGGACGACGTCGGCGCCCGGAGTGAACTTCGCTCCGCTGGAGCCGGAGCTTGTCGAAGCGTTCCAGTTGTCACGGCCGGGGCGCTGCTCACTGCGACGGTCACGGTCGTTGCTGCGCGGACGGTCGTTGGAGCGCTCACGGTCATTGGTACGCGGGCGATCGTTGGAGCGCTCACGGTCATTGGTACGCGGGCGATCGTTGGAGCGCTCCGCGTTGACCCGGGGGCGCTCGGTACGACGGTCATCGCTGTTAGTGCGGGGGCGGTCGTTGTAGCTAGGACGCTCAGCACCGCGGTCGCTGTTAAAACGCGGACGGTCGTTGCCACGGTCAGCGTTGTAGCGGGGACGCTCAGCGCCACGATCATTGTTGTAGCTCGGACGCCCAGCGGAACGGTCGTCGTTGAAACGAGGGCGGTCGTTACCACGGTCGTTGTTGTAGCTCGGACGCCCAGCGCCACGATCATTGTTGTAGCTCGGACGCCCAGCGGAACGGTCGTTGTTGAAACGAGGGCGGTCATTGCCGCGGTCGTTGTTGTAGCTCGGACGCCCAGCACCACGGTCAGCGTTGTAGCTCGGACGCCCAGCGGAACGGTCGTCGTTGAAACGGGGACGCTCAGCGCCACGATCATTGTTGTAGCTCGGACGCCCAGCGGAACGGTCGTTGTTGAAACGAGGGCGGTCATTGCCACGGTCGTTGTTGTAACTCGGACGCCCAGCACCACGATCAGCGTTGTAGCTCGGACGCTCAGCGCCACGGTCGCTGTTGAAACGAGGACGGTCATTGCCGCGGTCGTTGTTGTAACGAGGACGCTCGCCACCACGGTCATTGTTGAACCGGGGACGGTCGTTGCCACGGTCGCTGCCGGTGCGCGGACGCTCGTCGCGTTGCGGTGCATCGCGGCGACCCGAATCGCTACGACCGGCGAAGCCACGAGCATCATCGCGACCGGCACGTTCCTGGTCAGTCCAGCGACGCTTGGGTGCTCCGGTGTCGGCCTCGGCCGGGCGGTAACCGCGGTGGGTCGAGCTCTTGCTACCGGGACTACGGTCGAAACTGCGGCTGGGGCCTCCCGCAGAACGCTTCGGACCAGCGTCCGAGCGTCCGCCGCGGTCGCCCTCGGGGCGGCCAGCGTGGCGGTCGTGGAACGAGGTCTTCTTCTCGCCGTAGCGCGGCTCGAAGTTGCGGCCGGTTCGGCCGCCCTGGGGCTTCTTGTTGTTAGGCAAGGGGAAATCCTTCTGGTTCTCTGCACGAGAACAGCACCTACGTACGCGCGCAGGGATAACCCGGACATCCGTCGGCCGGGGGCCATTCATGTGATGGTAATGTGCGTCGATCGACGCTCACCATCGGCCCCTGGACCACAAAAACGCTCGCGCTATCGCGCGGCTGTCCGAAGCCGACTTCACCAGTTTAGCCGACACGCCTGAGAAAGACCCCCGTACGATTGCGAGGTGACTTCTCTCTCCCCCACTGGCACCCAGATCCACCTCCAGCGCGGCGCCGTGACGGCGCAGATCGCCCAGGTCGGAGCATCCCTTCGCGGCCTCACGGTCGGCGGTGTCGACGTCGTCGCGCGCTACCCGGAAAACGTTCCGACCCCGTCCTGCTCGGGTGTCGTGCTCGCGCCGTGGCCGAACCGCGTGCGTGATGGGGTCTGGAATGACGAGGGCACGGTACAGAATCTCGCGATCACCGAGCCGAAGCTCAACAACGCGAGTCACGGGCTGCTGCGTTTCACCGCTTACGACATCACACAATCGGATGCGACAGCCATCCTCCATGCGACGATCCACCCCCAAACCGGGTACCCCTACGAGATCGCGACGACGGTCGCGTACGCATTGACGGATGCTGGCATCCAGGTCACGCACACGCTGACGAACCGGTCGGACGCCACAGCACCCGTCGCCATCGGCACGCACCCCTTCGCCACGATCGGCGACGTCGATGCGCATGATCTGGTGCTCACAGTTCCTGCCGCGACGCAGTTCGACACCGACGAGCGGATGCTGCCGACCGGAACCTCGCCTGCACCTGAGTCGCTGCGTGTCGGGGTGCGCCTCGGCGACATCACGCTCGACACCGGCTTCACTGACCTCGCCCGCGACGAAGACGGCAAGGTGCGCCACTCGCTCACCGCCCAGGACGGTCGCGAGGTGACGCTGTGGCAGGGCGAGGGCTTCGATTTCGTGCAGGTGTACACGACGACGAACTATCCGGGTCAGGCTCTCGCGGTCGCCATCGAGCCCATGTCGGCTCCCGCTGACGCGTTCAACAGCGGCCTCGGCATCCGCCGCCTCGCCCCCGGCGAAACCTGCACGCTGACCTGGGGCATCGAGCTCAGCTGATTCGCTCCATCACATGCAGCTGTCCCAACTCCTGAGTGCAGCGGGTGAGCGCGACGTAGAGTCCGTTCCAGCCACGTGGCTCGGCGGCGATGCCGTCGGCATCCACGAGCAGCGTGGCATCCCACTCAAGGCCCTTCGAGTCGGTCGCAGACATCACCGTGACACCGGGAAGCGCGGCGCGCAGCGCGGCCAGACGACCGATGGGCGCGATCACGCCGACCGTTCCGCCGGTCCAGCGCTGTGCCAGGTCATCGACAAGGCGCGCGGCTTCCGCGGCGATGTCGCTCTCCGCGACGTCGCGCGACCACGGCTCGATGCCGGAGGAGCGCACCGCACGTGGCGGCTCATTCACGCTTCCTGCGTTGCGGAGCACGGGAGCGGTGAGCTGCATCACCTCAAGCGGCGTGCGATAGCAGATCGTCAGCTTCGTCTCAGTCCAGCGCTCGCCGAATGCGGCGTCAACTGCCTGCGCCCAGGTCACGTGCCGGTGCGGGGCTTCCGCCTGATCGATGTCACCGACCGCAGTGATCGAGCGCGAAGGGCACCGGCGCAGCACCATCTGCCACTGCATCTCTGACAGTTCCTGCGCCTCGTCGATCACGACGTGACCGTAGACCCAGTCGCGCTGCGATGCGGCCCGATCGGCGAGGAACTCGCCCTGCTCACTGTCGGAGAGCGGGTTGCCCAGCAGATCCGACAGCGCGTCGACGAGCGGAATGTCGCTGCTCACCCATCCGCTCGACTCCTGGGTGATCGCCTCGCGCTCCGCCTCGGTGAGGTCCGGTGCCCATTCCTGCAGCAGTTCGTCGTCGCCGAGCAGACGCACGAGCTCGTCCGTGGCATCCAGAATCGGCCACCACTGGGCGAGCAGATCGTCCAGTCCACGGTCGTCCGCGATGCGATCGCGCAGCCGCTCGATGTCTTCCTCTGACAGCACACCGTCGGCCTCGGCGCCGGAGACACCGTCGGCCACGCCGCGGTCATCCGCCCGCTCGAGCTTCGCGTCGAAGGAACCGAGCAGATCTTCCAGACCCTCCTCCATCTGCGCGAGCGTTTCCTCGCTGCGCTCCACGACCGCGTCGGTGAGGAGATCGTGCACGTGCGCACTGAAGGCGGCGCGTGCGGCGTGGTACGAGCGTCCGGATGTAGCGGATGCCAGTGCGTTCGCGATCCGGCGCTCGTCGAGCGCGTACTTCTCGCCCTCCCAGACCAGCTCGAGGGCAGCGGGCCGCGGTGTCAGCGACGCGGCGTAGTCGGTCAGCGCCTTCTGCCAGAGCGCACGGCCCTTGATCTCGGCGACGTGACGCGGTTCGTCACGCTCGACCGCGATCCCGGGCACCAGGGTGTCGCAGGTCGCAGAGACGATAGCCGTTTCGCCGAGAGCCGGCAGCACCTGGGCGATGTAATCCAGGAATCGCATCGACGGGCCGAGCACGAGCACGCCCTGTGCGGCGAGCTGCGCGTGGGTGAAGAGCAGGTAGGCGACGCGGTGCAGCGCCACGACGGTCTTTCCCGTGCCCGGTCCGCCCTGCACGACGATCGGTCCCTGCGGGCTCGCGCGGATCACGTCGTCCTGCTCGACCTGCAGCGTCGCCGCGGCCGAGTTCATGCGTCCGGTGCGGCGTTCGTCGAGTGCGGCGAGCAGTGCCCCTTCGCCGACAAGATCACTCGCGGTCGAGCCGTCGAGCGGCTCGTCATCGATGCTCAGCACCGTACGGCCATCTGTACGGATGTGCCGGCGACGCGCCTGCCCCTGGGGATCGACCGCTGTCGCGGTGTAGAAGGCACGAGCGGCCGGCGCCCGCCAATCGATCACGAGGGGCTCATCGTCATCGCCGTCTGCACCGGGGATTCCGACCCGGCCGAGGTGGCGCACGCTCTGGTCGAGCGAGTCGAGCCGGCCGAAGATCAGGCCCTGCTCGGCGTACCGCAGTTCGGAACGCCGCTGCGTCATCATGCGCATCCGCGCGTGGTGAACGGCATCCGTCGCCGGCTTGTCCAGCTCGGCGTCGAGTTCGCTGAGGAGATCATCCCTGCGAGCGAAGGCCTCGTCGAGGATGGACTGCTCCTGAGACGCGGCGGTCTCGTTCGCGATCGTGTCCTGGTTGGGAAGGGTGGTGACATCGTTCAAGACACTGACGCTCTTTCTGGGCACTGGGTTGAAATCAGCGCACTGGTCGCTTAACGTCACCGGCTCGTGGAATATTCCGCGAGCCGGTGATGTATTTTTGCTGGGCGTCAGTCGACGGGGTTCGCCGCCGACAACCCCTGCTGCTCGCGCATCTCGCGACGTGTGAGCACGCGACCGGCATCCTCAGGCGAATCCGGCGTGGGCTCGTCGTTCGAGTCGGCAGCCGACGCATCCGGCCCGGCCTTACGCGCCCGGCGGCGTTCCTTCGCACCCTCGACGAGGTTGTACAAAGTCGGCAACACGATCAGCGTCATCACGGTCGATGAGACCAGACCGCCGATCACGACGATCGCCAACGGCTGCGAGATGAACCCGCCGTGACCGGTGATCCCCAACGCCATCGGCGTGAGGGCGAAGATCGTCGCGAGCGCTGTCATCAGGATCGGGCGCAGACGCTTCTCGCCACCGGCCATGACCGCGTCATGCGCGGCCAGGCCCTTCTCCCGATACTGGTTGACGAGGTCGACGAGCACGATCGCATTCGTGACCACGATGCCGATCAGCATCAGCACACCGATGAGGGATGCGACGCCCAGCGGCACGCCCGTGACGATCTGCAGCAGGATCGCACCGGTTGCCGCGAACGGCACCGAGATGAGCAGCAGTAGCGGCTGGCGCAGCGACTTGAAGGTTGCCACCATCACCACGTAGACGATCAGGATCGCGGCGAGCATCGCGAGTCCGAGCTGCGAGAACGAGTCGGCCTGCTGGGATGCGACTCCACCGACTTCGGCGCTGACGCCGTCGGGCAGATCCACTGCCTCAAGCGCTGCGGTGACCGAAGCAGTCGCCACCGCGAGGTTGTCTGATGCCGGCGGCACGGTGACCGTCGAGGTGCGGCGACCCTGCTCAGTGGTGATTGAGGTCGGTCCCTCGCGCTGTTCCACGGCGGCGATGTCCTGCAGCTGCACGATTCCGAGCGCGCTCGGAATCGTCAGCGTGCGCAGGGCCTCGACTGTGGTCGGCGGCTCGGTCGCTGCGAGGTAAACGGTCAGCGCGGTATCGTTCAGCTCGACAGAGCCGATCTGCTGCGGACGCATGGTGCTCGACACGATCTGACCGACGGCGACCTCGGACAGTCCGACGTCTGCCGCCGCCTGGCGGTCGACGACGACAGCGATGTACGGCAGCGAAGCGGCGAGGTTGTCGGTCACCTGGCCGATGCCGTCGCGTCCCTCAAGTTCAGCGGTCACCGCTTCGGTGGCTGCGGTGAGCGCTTCACTGTTCGGCGCTGTAATGTTCACCGCGATATCGCTGGATCCGAAGCCGGCAGCAGCGTTGACGCTGATCTCGCCGACGCCGTCGAGTCCGTCGACAGCATCCAGCACGTCAGCCCTGAGCTGCTCTTGATCGACATCCGCCGACGTCATGATCGAGTAGGTCACCCCGGCTCCCCCGGAGAAGGCATCCATGAGGGAGGATCCACTCGAGCCGATCGACACCTGCACGTTCTCGATTCCGTCGAGGCCCGACAGGGCACCCTCAACGATTGCTGCCGCGGCATCCTTCGTCTCGAGGCTCGCGGTCGGACCGAGATCCTGTGTGACCGTCATCGTGTTCTGACCCGTGTCGCTGAGGAAGTTGATCTTCATCAGCGGAGCCGCCGCGAGCGTACCGCCCAGCACGACGACGGCGAGAATCACGGTGAGGCCGGAGTGCTTAAGAGTCCAGCTCAGGATCGGTCGATACGCCTTCTGCAGTTTGGTCGGCGGAGCATCCGGATGCTCCGGATCGATGACCTTGCCACTGTCGTCGAGCAGTTCCTTGCCCGGCTTGAGGAACCAGTACGCCAGGACCGGCACGATGGTCAGCGACACCAGAAGCGACGCGGCCATGGCGATCGTTACGGTCATCGCAAATGGTCGGAACAGCTCACCGACCATGTCGCCGACGAACACGATGGGCAGGAACACCGCGACGGTCGTGATGGTGGATGCGGTGATGGCCGAAGCCACCTCGCGCACGCCCAGCCGGATCGCATCGCCCTTGTTCGCGTCGCCGACGTAGTGCCGCTTGATGTTCTCGATGACGACGATGGAGTCATCGACCACACGACCGATCGCAATGGTCAGCGCGCCAAGGGTGAGGATGTTCAGCGAGTATCCGAACGCCTGCAGACCAACGAAGGTGATGAGCACGCTCGTCGGAATCGAGATCGCGGTGACAAGCGTCGAACGGATCGACATCAGGAACACCAGGATGACGATCACCGCAAACACGAGCCCGAGCAGACCCTCGGTGGCCAACGTCTCGATCGACTGCACGATGAACGGAGCCTGATCGAACACGACGGTGAACTCGGCATCCGGGAATGCCTTCTTCAGTTCGTCGATCGCGGCGATCACGCCGTTGGACACCTCGACGGTGTTTGCCGCAGGCAACTTGGTGATCGAGATCGACAGCGCGTCCTCGCCGTTCACGCGCGAGATCGACGAGGTCGACTCTGATGCCAGCTCAACCGTCGCGACATCGGCGATCGTGGCCTGCGCACCGACGAGCGGGAGGGCGGCGATCTCCTCGACGGAGGTGATCTTCGCGCCTGTCTGGACGGTCAGCGTCTGACCGTCCTCGGTGATGTTGCCGCCGGGGAACAGTGTGCCGTTCTGCTGCAGCGCCGAGCTGATCGCCTGTGTTGTGAGACCCGCTTCGGCGAGCTTCGCATTGTCAGGCGTGATGGTGATTCGCTGCCCGATGCCTCCGACGATCTGGGCGGCATTGACACCGTTGACGTCTTCGAGCGCAGGGATCGCTACGTTCTCGAGATCTGATTGAGCTGTCTCGGCGTCATCGAAACCGGTCACGGCGATCTGAACCACCGGGAAGTCATCGATCGACACCGACAGCACCTGCGGCTCGACATCGTCCGGCAGCTGTGCGGAGATGCGGTTGATCGCCTGCTGCATTTTCTGCTCGGCGGTCGCGAGGTTCTCACCATAGGTGAACGTCGCCTGGATGATCGAGGCATTCGTCGTACTGGTCGCACTCGTTGCCTCGAGCCCCGGCACACCCTGAATCGCCGTCTCGATCGGCGTCGAGACATCGTTCTCAACGACCTCAGGCGAGGCGCCGGGGTAGGTCGTCATGACGATGAGCGCCGGCAGCTCAAGCGAGGGGATGAGCTCCTGCTTGAGGTTCGTCATCGCGAGTCCACCGAACACGGCGGCGACGATCGTGATGAGGGCGATCAGTGCGCGGTTGCGCAGACTGAGAACGGCGAGTTTATACACGGGGTTTCTCTCGATCAGTACGGACGGATGCGTCGTGCGAGACGGATGCTTCGGCAGGCGTGACCGCAGGGGTACCGAGCAGACCGGTGAGGGCCGACTCGATGAGCTCCTGCGGGAGTGGGGCGTCGTTCAGCAGCGCGTGCCACATGACGCCGTCGATGAAGATGGCGACGGCGGTCGCCCGCTCCTCACCATGGACGGGAGCGAGGAAGGAGACGAGCTGGGCTGACCAGCGCCGGGCGAGCCCATGCAGCTGCGGATCATGGATGGCCGCAGTCGCGACCGCGCGATCGAGACGCACAGTATGCGCATCGATGAGTCCGCGGTGCAGGATTTCAGCGAGGACCCGCGCCGAGGCGCCATCGCGCTCGACCGTGCGGCGAATCATCTCGATCCGAGCATCCACCTCGACAGACAAGTGACGCACGGCGGCGTCGCGCAGGTCATCGAGCGTGTCGAAGTACTGAGTCGTCGCTCCGAGCGGTACGCCGGCTCTGGCCGCGACCTTGCGATGCGTGATGGCGTCGCCGCCGATCTCGACAATGAGCTCAGCGGCCGCCTCGATGATCGCGAGCCGCCTGCCCTCGGGGTCACGCTTGCGGCGCAGTGTCACCGTCATGACCCTCCCCGGTCGCAGACATCAGTACATGTACATATGTACATCTTCAATATCCAGGCTACCTGGGAGACGACCGCCCGCGCACAGTCACATCAGAGCGCAGTCACATCAGAGCGCAGTCACATCAGAGCACAGTCACATCAGAGCGCCGAGCGCGAGGCCGGCGAGCGCCGCGAGCACGGATGCCCCGAACGTTCCGAACAGATGAAAGACGGATGCCGGCCGTTCGCCGTCCTTCCACAGCGCAAGCGTGTCGAGCATGGCCGTACTGAAGGTGGTGTAACCACCGAGGAACCCCGCGCCGATGACGAAGGCCGCCTCGGGGATGGATGCGGTGACCAGCCCCAGCGCGAACGATCCGGTGATGTTCACGATGACGATCCCCCAGGGGAATCGCCCCGCGGTCAGGCGCATCACGGCGATGTCGACGAGGTAGCGCGCGCCGGCGCCGAGGCCGCCAGCGACGGATGCCAGAACGAAGAGGAGCGGAGTCACTGTGCGCGCCTCCTGCCCAGTCGCATCCCCAGCACAACAGCCGCGATGCCGAGCACCAGCGTGAGGAGCGCGTACAGCACGGCGAGCATCGGTGCACTCGCCAACGCTTGGATCGAGCCGACCGCGAAGGCGCTGTAGGTGGTGAACCCGCCGAGGATGCCCGTAGCGAGGAACACCCGTCGCTCTGACGAGCGCGGAAGTCGCGCGGCGAGCACCCCGATAAGCAAGGCACCGAGCACGTTCGCCGCGAGAGTCGCGAGGGGCAGTCCGGCAGCATCCGGAATCATGAGCCCGAGCGCAAGACGCGCTGCCGTGCCGAGCATTCCACCGAGCACGACGAGGAGCAGTCGGCGGAGGGTCACGAGGTCACTCTAATCCTCACAGCCCTCCACACCCCGCTACAGATTCGCCTCTGCGTAGATGCGCAGCGCGTCGCGCACGAACTCGGCACCCTGCGAGCCACCCGCGCTCGTGGCGTAGTTGGCCCCGAACCTCGGGTCCGCGACATACATCTCACCGAGGCCGATGATGTATTCCTTGGAGGCTCCCGGTGTACCAGGCACACTCACGAGCCATTCCACGTGACGCTTCGCGAGGGCCTGAGCCTGATCGGATGCCGCATCCGCGCCGTTCTCGGCGGCCGCGATCCAGTCGCGACCCAGGTCGGCGACGAGCTGCTGCCACTCGGCACGCTCGGCATCCGTTCTCCCGCGCCACCAACGGTCACTGTCGGAGTAGGCCTTCTTGCCCCATCTCTGCTCGACCTCATCCTTGTACTGGGTGTGGTCGAAACCGTCGAACATGTTCTCTGCCATGAGAGATTCACCTGCTTTCAATGCGTTTACAGTCGATTCGACCGACGCGATCTGTCGCGCCAGTCGGTCTTGCTCCGCGCGTAAGTACGCGAGGTGGCGACGAAGAGCGGATGCCTCCACTGGTGGCCCCCGCGTCGCTCGAAGAGAGCACCTCCGCGATCTGCGGCAGCCCGAGTCCGAGCTCGCGCAGCAGCAGAATCCGCTGCAAGCGCACGAGCGCTGCCTGGTCGTAGTGCCGGTAGCCGTTGTGTGCCACCCGCGTCGGCTTCAGCAGCCCGATGTCGCCGTAGTGCCGCAGCGTCCGGCTGGTCGTGCCGGCCAGCCGCGCGATCTCCTGGATCGACCAGTCCTGCCTGTCCATAGCATCTGCCCTTCCGTCGTTGCCATTCCTCCACGTTAGAAGTTGACGCAACGTCAATGTCAAGGCTTCCCCCAGAGTTTTTTGACGAACTCGAGATATATCGTGTTACTCTCTTCACACGCGATATAGCTTGATATCGCCGCAACCCAGGAGAGTGAACATGACCGAGAAGTGGCTCATCGCCCCCGGCGAGGAACGCGTCATCGACATCGCGCAGGCGACCCGACTCAAGATCGGACTGGTCGGCGGACAGGTTGACGTCATCGCCCACGACGAACCAGGCATCCGCATCGAGGTCCACGGCGTCACGATCAAAGACCTCCGCATCGAATCCGACGGCACGCAGATCGAGATCGACCACCCACAGCTGGGTTGGGACAACTTCCTCGACGTGTTCCGCAACTTCGGCTCGGGCGGCCCGCGTGCGGAGGTCAGCGTCGCAGTCCCCCGTAACATCGCGCTCAACCTCGGCGTAGTCAGCGCTGGCGCCCTGGTCTCTGGCCTCACAAATGACGCGCGGCTGAACACAGTCTCCGGCGACCTCATCGTCGACACACACACGGGCGACCTCACGTTGAACTCGATTTCGGGCGATGTGCAGGTGCACGGACTCACCGGTGCCGTGAATGCGAACAGCGTCTCCGGCGACGTCGCCATCACCGGCTCAGTGCGCAAGACGACGATCGACACGGTCTCGGGCGCCATCTGGGTGGATGCCACCGGCGCCGTCAACACCATCAGCCTGAACACGGTTGCCGGAAGCAGCACGATCCGCCTCGAAGAGACGCTCCCCGCCAACTACGTGGTGCGCTCGATGAGCGGCGGCGTGATGATCGACGGTATCGACCGCGGGAATACCGGGCCGACCAACTACACCGGATCGACCGGCGAGCTTGCGGGTAACTTCGTCGACATCCGCACGAACTCGGTCTCCGGCGACATCACCGTCCTGCGCCAGCCCATGATCACTGTGGCCGACGATGAGGAGTGGGACTCATGAGCCCCGCCGTCTTCTCGCACGGCGACCTGCGCCTGTACCTGCTGTCGCTGCTGGCCGAGTCGCCACAACACGGTTACGGCATCATCCAGGCGCTGACCGATCGCACCGGCGGCACGTACACGCCGAGCGCCGGCACCATCTATCCGCGGCTCGCAAAGCTCGAGGAAGAGGGCCTGGTCACCAAGACCATCGACGGCCGCACCACGATTTATGCCATCACGGATGCTGGGCGGGCAGAGCTCGCCGGGCGTGAGGGCGATCTTGCCGGAATCGAATCTGGTCTCACCGATTCAGTGCGACTGATCGCCAATGAGGTGCGTCAGAGCGTTCAGGATGCCATGAAGAGCCTTCGCGCCGACCTCGCCTCTGCGGCGCATGATGAGCGGGCTGCCGCGAAGAGTCGGCCGTCGACGTCCTCCCCGATGTCCGATGAGCGTGTCACCAGCCGCGAGGAGTTGCATCGCGCTGACGCGGCAATCAACGCCTTTCGCGCGCGAACTCGCACCGATCTGCGCACGCACGTCGCCCGTGGTGGAACCCTGGCCTCGACGGTCGTCACCGATCTGGAGAATGCCTTGGATGCGGCGGCTCGCCGCGTCGTGCAAGCGCTCGGCTCATCCGGTCACTGAGCGCTACTCGGTCCAGATCTCCGGCTGGTCGTCTGGTACCGACTCCTCCAATGGCACGACCAGCACCGAGCGGTGCTGGCGGTGAGCGAGACGCGCGGCAACTGATCCGGTGAAGAACTCGCGGATCGATTCGCCGATGCCACGCTTACGTGTTCCGATGACGATGAGCTGCGCATCGAGCTTGTCTGCGAGTTGCTTGATCGCCAGGGCGGGGTCACCGACAAGTTGACGTGCCGTCCAGGTCAGCCCGGTGTTGCCAAGGGCTGCATCAGCTTCAGCCTGGACTTCTTGGAACTCGGCGACGCCGGCTTCGAGATTCAGATCGATCGGTGCAGAGTGCACGTAGCCGTCCGGATCTTCGTAAGTGACAAAGCGCGTGACATCCACGTGCACAACCACGAGCGGGGCGCTCAGCAACTTCGCATAGCGCGCTGCTTCCTGCAGGACGTGCGTGGCCTGACCGGGCTGCATGCCGACGATGACTGCTCTTTGCAGTGCGGCATTCTGGGCCACTTCGTCGGACGTGGAGGAGGCTGCGTCTGCCATGAGAATCGTTCCCTTCACCTGCCGGCGAAGGCCAGAGGACCTGACCCTCGTGCTATTCTTAATGTTACTCTTACCGGCCTTCGCCGGTGTCGTGAACTGCATCGGGCACTCTAAACGCCCGCATCCTAACTCGTAAGGGGGTCTCGCGCATGGGCCGTGGCCGTCAAAAGGCGAAACACACTAAAATCGCCCGAGAACTCAAGGCGTACAGTCCGTCCTTGAACACCTCAGCGCTGGAGCGTGAGCTTGCGCATCCCTCCGACGACGAGAACGCCTACGTCGACAAATGGGCTGACGAGTACGCAGAGGAAGACGAAGACAAGCTCGAGAAGGCCTGACCTTTTTTCGCGCTCGGCCCCGCAACTTCGGTAGCGGGGCCTTCGTCGTGCGCTGCTACCAGCGCCCGTGGCGCAGCTCCCACTCTTCCTCGACCGTACGACGTCGACCCGCGATGAACCCGAACGGGATCGAGGCGATGAGCACGCCGCCGATGACCAGCAACGGAATCGTCCAGGTCTCAGTGACCTCGTGCAGCACGCCGATCAACAGAGGGAAACCTGCGGCGATGATGTAGCCGACGCTCTGCACGAAGCTGCTCAGTGCCACCGCGCTCTCCGGCGTGCGCGAGCGGATGCTGATGAGGACGAGCGCCAGCGGAAACATCACGCCGACAATGCCGAAGAGCGTGACCCACAGCCATACTGTGATCGGGTTCGCCCAGAACAGAAGCCCGGCAACGCCGAGTAGCCCGCACACCGAAGCAACCGCGTACGCCTGACGAGTGGCTTGGAAGCGCACCACCAGCACAGGCACGAGCAACGATGCGGGTAGCCCCATGAGAGCGAACACCGACAGCAGCAGACCCGCGGTACTCGCCGAGACACCCGCGACGTCGGAGAGAATCGTCGGCAACCATGCGAACGATACATAGGCGATGATCGACGAGGTGCTGAAGACGACGGCGATCGCCCAGGCAAGAGGCAGCCGGATTAGGCGAGAGAATGCCCCCGAATTCGCGGGTGCCACGGCGATCGGTCCTGTCGACAGTTCCGCCGGATCGGATGCTGCGACCGAGGCAGTCTCTGGTACGCGTAGCGGAGCGTTCGCAGCGGGCTGCGCCACCGCGCGCCCGGTCACGAGCATGGCGATCCATGGCAGGACACCGGCGATCGCGAACACGCCCCACAGCCCCAACGACACGCGCCAGCCCGCAGCATCCGCCACCGGAACCGCGACAAGCGGCGGCAGGAACGTCGAGAACGCCATCGCCGTCGTGTACAGCGTCAGCATCGTGCCGATGCGATCAGGGAAGTACTTTTTTACCAGCGGCGGCACAAGGATGTTGCCCATGCCGACGCCAGCGAAGATCAGGGCGGTGGTGAGCAGAAGCGACACCGAGTCGATCGAGAACCCGCGCAGCACCAGGCCCGCGGCGATCGCGGAGAGCGCGATGATCGTGACCCGCTCCAGGCCCAGCCGGCGCACAAGCAACGGCGTGCAGAGCCCGAAGATAGCAAAGCACACCGGTGGCGCCGTGCCGATCAGACCGACAACCGCCGCGGGCAGTGGGAAGTCAGCCGCGATGTAGTCGATCACCGGCGACAGCGACGCTACCGCTGATCGCAGCGAGAACGCACACAGCAGGATGCCGAGAACGGCAAGAACACGCCCTCGCCATAGCGGACGCGCAGTGGTCACAGCGGACGCGTATTCGTCACGAAGTCTGGGAGCTCTCCACCCAGGCGAGGTACTCCTCAGTGATTGTTCCCGTGACATAGCGACCGTCGAAGCAGCTCATGTCGAGGTCTGTGACGTCAGAGCCCTCGATGATCGCGGCCTTCAGGTCTTCGACCTCTTGGTAGACGAGATGATCGGCGCCGAGCACTTCGGCGATCTCCGGGATCGTACGGCCGTAAGCGATCAGCTCGTGCTTGGACGGCATGTTGATGCCATACACATGCGGGTGCCTCACCGGTGGGGCAGCTGAGGCGAACGTGACCGAGAGGGCACCGGCATCCCGAGCCATCTGAATGATCTCTTTGCTCGTCGTTCCGCGCACGATCGAGTCGTCGATCAGCAGCACATTCTTGCCGCGGAACTCCGTCGACATCGCGTTGAGCTTCTGTCGCACACTCTTCTTGCGCACCGCCTGGCCCGGCATGATGAACGTGCGGCCGACGTAGCGATTCTTGTAGAAACCTTCGCGGTACTCGATGCCGAGCTTGCGGGCGACTTCCATCGCCGAGGGCCGTGCAGAGTCTGGAATCGGCATGACGACGTCGATCTTGTCCATCGGCACGTGCTTGGCGATCGTGTCGGCGAGACGGTCACCCATCCGCAGACGCGACTCATACACGGCGATGCCGTTCATCGTCGAGTCTGGACGAGCGAGGTACACGTACTCAAAGGCACAGGGAGTGAGTATGGGGTTCTGGGCGCACTGCCGGCTGAACAGCTCACCCTGATCGTTGATGAAGATGGCCTCGCCCGGTGCGACCTCGCGGACAACCTCGTAGTCACCGTTCTCCAGCACAAGCGATTCGCTGGCGACGACCCATTCGTCGTGCTCTACGCCGTCGCGGCGTCCCAGAATCAGTGGGCGGATACCGAAGGGATCGCGGAACGCGAGCAGACCATAACCGGCGATCACGGCGATCACGGCGTAAGCGCCTTCGATGCGCTGGTGCGTGCGACTGACCGCTTCGAAGATGCGCTCGGGGTCGAGGTCGACGTCCGAAGTCGTGGCCTGCAGTTCACCGGCGAGAACGTTCAGCAGCAGTTCGGTATCGCTGGACGAGTTCAGGTGGCGCCGATCACGCTTGGCCATGGTCGCGGTGAGCTCACGAGTGTTGGTGAGATTGCCGTTGTGGATGAGGATGATGCCATACGGCGAGTTCACGTAGAACGGCTGGGCTTCCTCTTCGCTCGAGGCCGTGCCCTTGGTGGCGTAGCGCACGTGGCCGAGGCCGACGTTGCCGAGGAGCGTGCGCATGTCGCGGGTGCGGAAGGCCTCGCGCACCATGCCTTCGGCCTTCGTGATGTGCATGACACCATTGGGCTCCGCTGTGGCCATACCCGTGGCATCCTGCCCGCGGTGCTGCAGAAGCAGGAGCGCGTCGTAGATATCCTGGTTGACCGGTCCGCCTGCGACCACTCCGACGATTCCACACATGGGGTATTACTTCGCTCCATCCGCGTATGCGCCAACCAGACGCACCGCACCGCCATCGACGCCCTTGGCGCCCTCTTCGAATTCTCCGGCCGGGCGTGCACCGGTTCCGACTGTGGCGACCTGCCAGGCATGGATGCCCTCTGCGGCGAGCGCGGTGATGGCAGCATCCTTCTGGCCGGCGTCGATCACGGCAAGGAAGCCGATGCCAAGGTTCCAGGTGCCTTCGGCGGACTCCAGGGTGGATCCGGCGATGTCGCTGAGCACGCGGAAGATCGGGCTCGGCGACCACGTGGAGCGGTCGACCTCTGCCCAGCTGCCCTGTGGCAGCACGCGTGCGAGGTTCGCGCCGATACCGCCACCGGTGACATGGCTGAGCGAGTGCACTGCACCGTCGGCGAGTGTGTCGAGCAGACGCAGCAACGGAAGTGTGTAGAGGCGTGTCGGCTCGAGGAGTGTCTCACCCCAGGTTGCACCGAAGTCGGCGGCGGTGTCGCCGTAGCCGATGCCTGCACCGGTGATGATGTGACGCACAAGCGAATAGCCGTTCGAGTGCAGTCCGCTGGATGCCAGTGCCAGCACGACATCGCCGCTTTGCACTTTCTCGGCTCCGAGTACGGCATCAGCCTCGACTATGCCGGTGGCAGCGCCTGCGACGTCGTAATCGTTCACACCCAACAGGCCCGGGTGCTCTGCCGTTTCGCCGCCGACGAGTGCCGTGCCGGTCGCGGTGCAGGCATCCGCGATGCCACGCACGATGTCGGCGATGCGCTCGGGAACGACCTTGCCGCAGGCGATGTAATCGGTCATGAACAGCGGCTTGGCACCGACCACGACGATGTCATCGACGACCATGCCGACCAGGTCTTGCCCGATCGTGTCGTGCTTGTCGATCGCCTGCGCGATGGCGACCTTCGTGCCGACGCCGTCGGTGCTGGTCGCCAACAGCGGCTTGGTGTACCCAAGCAGGGCGCTGGCGTCGAAGAGACCGGCGAAGCCGCCGAACCCCCCGAGCACTTCGGGTCCGTGCGTTGCGCGCACAGAAGATTTCATCAGCGCGACCGCACGATCACCTGCTGCGGTGTCGACGCCGGCTTCGGAATAGGGGTTAGTGGGGGAGGCAGCCACGTGACAAGACTACCGCCGCCGGAGCGGTCGATATTCCGCGTCCGTCCCACCCGATGGGCCGAGGGTTGGCTGGGCTGCGCAAGATCGATAGCTTCCGAAGAGTTCTGGGACCGATGACGACCAAGGAGCTCACGATGTCCACACATCTCGCGACACGATTGGGGGTGGCGGGGATCGCGGCGGCAGTGACGCTCTCACTCGCCGTCAGCCCCGTATTCGCCACCGATGATCCCGTCGGCGGTGGCCTGACCGCCACCGCGCCGACGCAGGAAGACATGCCCACCGTCGGGGGAAACCTCGGCAACCAGCACTACTCTGCCCTCGCTCAGATCACGAAGAGCAATCTCGACCAACTGGCTCCCACATGGCAGACCCACCTCTCTGCAGCGGCGCCAGCATCTGACGACATGGGCCAGCAGACGACGCCGATCGTCGTCGACGGCGTGATCTATCTCGACACACCCAGCGGCGGCGTTGCCGCAGTAGACGGCGCCACCGGCGAGACCTCCTGGAAGTGGGAGAACAATGACTACGGCATGTCGAGCACACGCCGCGGGGTGTCTGCCGGCGAAGGACGCATCTACACGCTTGCCGGCGATAACCGCGTCGTTGCCCTCGATCAGACGACCGGCGAAGAAATCTGGGCTGTTCAACCGACAGGCCCAAACGGTGAGAACCTCGGACGCGTCGCCAAGGTCGCGACCGTCTATTCGGAAGGCCTCGTATATGCGCACGCCGCCGACGGCGATCGAGGCGCGGTGGTCGCCCTCAACGCCGACGACGGCAGCTACGTCTGGCACTTCTTCGGCGGCCCCAACCGCGGTGAAGAGTTCACCGATGTGAATGGCAACACCTTCGACGCCTCGGCGACGTGGGGCCCCGTGCATGAGGACGGCACCGACTGTGCGGTCGAGGGCGGCGCGACTTCTTGGATGCATGGCGCTGTCGACCCCGAACTTGACATGTACTACATGACATTCGGCAACCCGCGCAGCTGCAACACCTCGCAGGATGGCTCCGGTCGGCCCGGTGACAATGTCTTCTCCGACACTCTCGTGGCAGTCGATGCCGCGACGGGCGAGTACAAATGGCACTACCAGTCGATCCGCCATGACATCTGGGACATGGACAACGTGCACGCCCCGAACCTGGCCGACATCGAGGTGAACGGCGAAGAGCGACAGGTGATCTTCTACGGCAGTAAGTCTGGACACCAGTTCGTGTTGGACCGCACGAACGGCGAGCCGGTTCTGCCGGTAACCGAAAGGCCCGTGATCACCGATGATCGCCAGGCGAACTCCGCCACGCAGCCTTTCCCCGCTCAGCGACTGCTCCCAGAGTGCGTCGTCTGGCAGTCACTCGGCGCGGATACGGTTCCTGGTGACCCGTGGCGTGGTGTGCCCAACTACAACGGGTACCAGCCGAACGAAGACGGCGAGCTCGTCTTCAACCCCGACAGCTATGTCGCCGCTGACCAGGATCACCTGACGTATCCGGAAGGGAGCGCAGGAAACCGCGAAGGCTGCATGTACGACCCGCAGTGGGATCTCCCGATCCTCTCCACCACCAGCCAGAACGGCGGCGGCGACTGGTCGAACAACGCCTACAGCCACAGCACGAACCTCGTGTACTTCCCGTACGGCACGAACAACGTGGCGCACTGGAACGGCGCATCCGCCAACGGTCAGCGCGCGATCGGCCAGTACCAGACCGGTGGCATCGTCGCCTACGACGCCTCCACCGGCGCGGTCGAATGGACCCAGCACCTCGGCACGGACATGTCACACGGTCAGGGCCCTCTGGCGACAGCATCCGACCTGGTCTTCGTCGGCCAGATCGACGGGCGCCTGCTCGCGATGGATGCCAACAAGGGTGACGTGCTCTGGGATTTCCAGACCGGCAACGGCATCGGTTCCGCACCCGTCACCTATGAGATCGACGGCGAACAGTACGTCGCCGTTCTCGCGGCGGGTACAACGAACCCGTACGGCGGTTCGGTGACCAAGGGCGACTCGTTGTGGGCGTTCAAGCTCGGCGGCGACTACGTCACGGCCTCCGGCAGCCAGGAAGGCCCGTTGACGGCACCGCTGTCGATCCGCCGACCCGTCAGCGGGAACGCCGTCGAAGGCAGCACCGTCGACAACACGGTGCTGCTGGCTCGCGCTGATCGCACCTCCGACACGCTCAAGGCTGCGGACAGCACCAACCAGGCGGCCATGCAGCCCACGCACCTGCGCGTCCCGGTCGGCACCGCGGTGACGTTCCTGAATCCTGGAGCGGACACCTTCGCGCAGTATCCGAACAAGCTCGAGCACTGCGCCACCCAGTTCTTCGAGGGTGAGTTCAATGCACGTCTGCAGCCGGGAGAGAGTTACCAGCACACCTTCGACAAGGCGGGCGATTATTTCTTCAACGACTGCACCGACCCGCGTCCCACCGGCAAGATCGAGGTGTACGCCGCATCCGAGGACATTCCCGGTGCGTTCTCGATTCCCTCAGGAAAGGTGAACCTCCGCGTGCAGGACGGTCTCTTCACCACGGCGAAGGGCACCATCACTGCACATCTCGATCTCCCGAAGGGATACACGCAGGAGGGCGACGTGTTCCTGGAGACCGCGCTGGGACTGCAGCCGATCACCGCGTCGAAGGTGACGGGCAGCAAGAACCACCTGGTCATCAAGTTCGACAAGGCCGATCTCGACAACAACGTGCCGATCGGAGTGACTGAGCTGACTGTCGTCACAAATGCGGTGCAAGACGGCGTGCAGAAAGAGGTCAGATCGACGGTGAGCGTTACCGTGGCCAAGTAGCCCAACGCGCACGATCCGGTGCCGCGTCGCCTCAATGGCGGCGCGGCACCCGTGCGCTCTGGGCTCGTCCCATTCGCTGGGACATGGCTTGGTGAGTACAACCACCACAGACAGAGTGGCCACGGCGGTCAGCGAATCGCCACGACAGAGAGGACAGATCATGGGACCGAAAAAGGACCCGGAAGAGTCGATCTACGGTCCCACCGAGACCGTCTTCACCACACCCGATGTGAACCTGGGCGTTCCGCAGGAGTCACGGTTCATCCGCGCACTCTCGAACGCCGAAATGATCATCTCCGTCGCGCTTTTCGCAGGAATTTTCTTTGGCGTCATGCATCAGGTGATCGGTCGATATTTTCCCGCCCTGAGCTGGGTCGGCTCCGGTGAGCTCGCGCTGCTGTCGATGATCGCGATGACGTTCATGATGATGGGCTACCTGACCGGACGCAACGGCCACATCGTCATCGAGGTATTCGACGGCGTGCTGCGTGGCAAGAAGCTCTTCGTGGTGCTGCGCGTGATTGCAGCGGTGATCATGGTGGTCACAAGCATCGCTCTCGTCTACGACGCCTCCGTGAAGATCGGGCTCGAATGGACCCGTGTCAGCGCGGCAATGGGCATACCGCTGGGGATCCTCTACATCTTCGCCTTCATCGGCGGCCTTTCCACCGGCATCCACTCGATATGGAAGATTCCCCACGCGAACCGACCAGAGCGTCAGCTCGAGATCTCCGAAATGGAGGGCTGATCCATGGATCTCTGGCTCTTTGTCCTGCTCATGGTCGTGCTGATGCTGCTGCGCGTACCCGTCGCCTTCGCGATGATCGCTCCGAGCATGCTCTACTTCTACAGCCACAACCTCTCCGCGGGGTACGCGACCACCTCCATGGTCAACGGGATCAACAGCTTCCCGCTGCTCGCGGTCCCGCTGTTCATCTTCGTCGGCACGATCGCGAACCACCTCGGCATCGCCACGCGGCTGTACGACTTCGCAAAGGCGCTACTGCCGCGACTGCCCGGCAACCTCGCCTATGTCAACCTCACCACCGCGGTCGGGTTCTCCTGGATCAGTGGGTCGGCGTTGGCCGACGCCGCCTCCACGAGCAAGGTGCAGATTCCGCAGATGCTCAAGGCGAACTACCCCTACGGCTTCTCCGCAGGCCTCACCTCGGCCGCCTCGCTGCTCAGCACCGTGATGCCTCCGAGCATCCCCGCCGTCCTGTTCGCAGCGACGGCATCCATCTCGACGGGCGCCCTGTTTGCGGGGTCCGTACTTCCGGCGCTCCTCATGGCGATCGGCCTGGCCATCTATATTTTCATCTGGGTGCGCATGCATCCGGAGATCGCAGGAAGTCGCTCGTTCAGCGGCGCGATGCTGCGACGCGCAACGGTCCGCGTGATCGGCCCGATGACGATCCCGGTGATCATCCTCGGCGGCATCTTCAGCGGATGGTTCACCCCCACCGAAAGCGCCGGGATCGCGGCAGCCGTCGTGCTCGCCCTCGGTGCTGTCTATCGAACGCTCACGTGGCGCAAGCTCTGGATGGCCATGAAGGAGACCGTCTTGATGTCCGGTGGCATCCTGCTCATCCTCGGCGCCTCGAACCTGCTGGGCCAAGTGCTCACCCGCGAGCAGGTCTCCCGGAATCTCGGCGAAGCCCTCACCACTCTCACTGACAACCCCATCGTCTTCCTGCTGCTGCTCAACGTGCTGCTGATCCTGCTGGGCATCTTCCTGGAGGCGGCGCCGGTGATCCTCGTTCTCGTGCCGATCCTGATGCCGATCAGCGCGACCTACGGAATCGACCCGGTGCACCTCGGCGTGATCATGATCATCAACCTGATGATCGGCTCTCTGACGCCGCCGGTCGGCGCGGTGCTGTTCGTGGTCGGATCGGTCACCCGAAGGCCTATGGGCGAGCTGTTCCGCGGCGTCCTTCCCTTCCTAATTCCGCTTGGTCTGGTGCTCCTGCTGCTGACGCTCTTCCCCGCGATCGTCACGATCGTGCCCACCCTCCTCAACCTCTGACGTGAGTCACCGAAAGGACTCGACCGTGACCAGGAAGCTCTACGTACTCAACGGCCCCAACCTCGACATGCTGGGCCATCGCGAACCCGAGATCTACGGGACAACAACTCTCAAGGACATCGAGTCCGAGTGCACTCGAGTCGCCGCCGAGGTCGGATTCGAGTTGATGTTCGCGCAGTCCAATGCCGAGCACGAGATCATCGGCTGGCTGCATGATGCGTACCGTGACGGTGCTGCCGTCGTGATCAATCCCGCGGGGCTGAGCTTTCAGTCTGTCCCCGTTCTCGATGCACTTCGCATCCTCAACATTCCCATCGTCGAGATTCACATCTCGAACATCCATGCCCGAGATGAAGCGCATCGGCATTCCCTGATGTCATCGGTCGCGACCACGGTCATCGCCGGGGCCGGGGCCTACGGCTACGAGCTCGCCGTCCGCGCCGCGGACGCGATCGCCGCGTAACCGTTCCATTCGCCGAGAGCGCAGTTGGCAATCGGACACCCACGAGTAAGAGTCATCACACACAGCAGACCAGCGCAATGAAGCGCCCGAACAGAGGAGAATCACATGGTCAGCAAGATCACGATGCGTCGAAGCATCGTCGCCACATCGGCATTCGCGGCAACCGCGCTCATGGTGGTTGGGTGCAGTGCCGCTACTTCACCTGAGCCGGCGGGCGAATCGGGCACCAACGAGGTCACACTCGCCGTCTCGCTCACCCAGAACGAGCAGACCCCCAACTATTACTGCGGTGTTGAACTGCTCAAGGATCGCCTGGAGTCCTCGGGGCTGGGCTTCACCGTTGACCTGTATCCCTCGAGCCAGCTCGGCCCGCACGCCGACCGCTTCCCGATGGTGCAGGCCGGCGACATCGACATCGATCTGCTCGGCGGATCAGAGCTCGCCACCACTTTCGCTCCGATCGAAGCGGTCGACGCGGCGTACGCCTTTGACGACACCGACCATGCGTTCTCCTGGATGGATGAAGGATCAGAAGACCTCTTCACCGCTTTCCACGACGCGACCGGTGTGAAGATTGTCGACGGCTGGCTGTTCGGTAACCGCACCTTCACGACCAAGGACGTCGAGGTCCGCAGTCCTGACGACCTCGCCGGCGTGCCGATTCGCTTCCCGAACTCGCCCGGCTTCCTCGCGAACGCCGAAGCGCTGGGAGTCGACAGCCCGGTCTCGGTCGCCGTGGAAGAGGTCTACACGGCCCTGCAGCAGGGCATCGCCGTCGGTCAGGAGAACCCGATTGTTGCAACCCACTCGTCGAGCTACGACGACGTGCTCAACGTCGCGATACTGAACGACCACAACGTCGGCATCCAGTTCGTCGTCGTCGGCGACAAGACGTACGAGAAGCTGAACGAAGAGCAGACCGAACTGCTGGAGAAGACGATCCACGAGATCCGGGGCGAGAACCGCACCTGTGTCGACGAGGAGACCGAAGAGATCATTCAGGGCTACCGCGACAACCCCGACTTCACCGTCATCGAAAAGGACGAGATCGACATCGACGCGTTCATTAAGAAGGCGGAGTCGTTCTTCAAGGATTACTACTCCGGTGAGACGCTCGAGGCTTACCAGAGCATTCGCGACTCCTCGAAATGATCTGAACGTTTGAAGGCGGGGCGGGGCGGACGCGAAAGCGCTCGCCCCGCTTCGTTGTGTGTGGCGGGCGCGCGCATGGCGCCCGGCGTTGTCTCGGCTGAGTTCTAGGAGGCGGCGATGAGGCGACTGATCGTCGTTGCCGCGCGCCGCACGATCGGTGCGGCGTCGACGGGATCGAGCGCACCGATCGTGCCGCTCAATGCCAGCGCAGCGACCGTATGCCCGCGTTCCTGCACCGGGCTCGCCACGCACAGGTGGCTGCCATGGAAGGCCTCATAGGTCGTCACCGCGTCGTGAGCACCGGCCGTCTGCTCTCTTCGCTGCTCGAATGCGGTGAAGACGGCACCGAGCGCTGTCGTGGCACGGGGCAACCGCTCGCCGATGCGCGCGGCGGGGAACCCGGCATCCCTTCCTCGCGCATTGGCGATCACGACGACGTCCTCACCATCGGCGATCGCCAGCTGCACATTGTGCCCGGTGGTATCGCGCAGGCCGGCCATGGCGCTGATGGCGAGCCGACGAAGCCGCCGCGGTCGCTCCACACTCTGGCCGAGCTCGAAAAGTCGCAGGCCCAGATACAGTCGACCACCGACGCGGTCGAGATATCCTTCCGCGACGAGATCGGCCGCGATGCGAGAGACGGTCGACTTCGGAAGGTTCGCGCGCCGAGCAAGCTCGGTCACGCCCAATCCTTCTCCTGCTTCGCCGATCTCACTGAAGGCGTCGAGGATGGCGGTCATCCGATCGAGAACGCTGACGGTCTCCGTCCAGGGTGCGGTGCGCATGGCGCTCAGGCCGCAGCGAGGCGTCTGGCCAGCGAGACGCCAGCGGCACGCACCAGCGGAGCGATGTTGTCTGGGCGCATTCCACCTGCAGGACCCGCGACAGAGATCGCACCGATGACGCTGTTGTCTGAACTGATGATCGGGCTCGCAACGGCCAAAACGCCCTGATAAGACGCGCCGGCATCGGTGGCAAGCATCGATGTCCGAACGGCCAGAAGTTCCTCTTGGAAATGCTTGGCCTCTTCCGCGAACAGCGGCGCGCTGACGCGATCGATGACGTGCTGGTCGTCGCAGAAGGCGAGGAACGCCTTGCCGCTCGCAGTTGTCAACGCCGGCGAGCGCATCCCCGCCCAGGTGGGCAGCATCGGAAGCCGCCCGGGAGCGGCCGCGAGGGAGACCATATCGACGCCCTGCTGCACCCACAGTCCGACACGTTCGCCGGTGTGCTGTGCCAGCTGGCTCATGATCGGTGCGGCCGCAGCGACCAGTCGCCGCGGCATGGTGGCCAATGCGCCTAGTTCGAACAGCCTCAGGCCTAACGTGACACCCTCGCTGTCACGCGCGAGATAGCGCTGCGAGACCAGCTCACTCACCAGACGCGCGGCGGTCGACTTCGGGATGCCGGTCGCTGTGGCGATGACGGTCACGGAGACCGTGCCGTTTGCACGCTTGACCGCATCGAGTATCGAAAGAATGCGCGTAAGCACAGACGCTGGACCGCTGGAAGCTGGGGAGCTGGAGAGACGCAACATCGGGACCCTTCGTCGGGCAGCTTCTTCGACCTGCCCGAGACTGAAGCTAATGCGTGGTGTGAGGGAACGCAATGTGGGCCCGAACAGCGTGTCGCTCATTCGGGCCCACCTCGCGGATCAGGACTTGCAGAAAGGCTGGATCCCCATCACGCTCTCGAGACCTTCCATGACGTGGCTCTTGAAGAGTTCGTCGTTCTCTGTTTCAGCATCCGTCCAGTTCTCTGCCGCGTGGCCGAGGCTGGTGACGAATGACCGACCGCCGTCGTAGTACTGGCACCAGCTGACCGGGTGGTTCTCACCGTGCCCTGGGTGGCCGCTTGTGCGGCCGTTGAGGCTGGTCGCCGCGTCGACCTCAAGCAGCACGTTGACGTAGCTGGGGTACGGGTAGAGGTTGTACCACTCGTCTGTGAACGCCCATGTCTTGGGCATGAAGCTCGTCGTCACGTCCTTCGTGTTCATGACCTCCACAGTCCCCGCACGGTTAGGGGCGTGGTCAAAGAAGTTCGTGCCGCCGAGCAGGCCTTCGTACCACGGCCAGTTGTACTCGGTGCCGAGCGCATTGTGGATGCCCACGAACCCACCGCCACCGCGGATGTATTTCTGGAGAGAGGTCTGGGCTGCGTCGTCCAGGCTGTCACGGGTGGGGCTGAGGAACACGATCGCCTGATAGTTGCCGAGTCGGGAGAATGCTGCGAGGTCTTCGGTGTAGTCCACCGCGATTCCACGCTCCTCTGCCCAGCTCTTCAGACCAGCCTGTGCGACATTGTCGGCGTTCAGAGCCGGGTTCAGTCCCGGTGCGAGCGGCGTGCCGAGGTGCGCATGGCGCGGACCACCGGTGCGGCTCCAGATGAGGATCTTCTTCTCCTCACCCTCCACCCAGCCGTTGCCCCAGTTGTGGTAGCAGTCAGCATTGGTACCGCGGCACACGCCGTAATCTGCCACCCCGTCGAGATAGATGTCCGAAGCGGTGACCGGCTTGTTGCCGTTTCCGTTTCCATTGCCGTTTCCATTGCCGTTGCCATTGCCGGCAGCGACGGTTGCTGAGCTCGCAGCAAATAGACCGGCGCCGAGCACCGCGGCTGCCACCAGCGCGATCCCTGAACGCAAAAAGGAATTCACGTGATCTCCCTTGATCTTTCGTATCGGATGCCAGCGACGTTGAACATGCCAGCTGAATCCTGAACTTAGGGTTCGGGCGCACTACCGGCAACAGCTGTCCCATCCAGTAAGCCACCCCGGGACCCGCAGACGCCACGCGATCTCCCTAGGATGGGGCCATGGCCGACAAGCCGCAGTGGTTGATCCGCGAAGACGCCGGAGTTCCGGTGCTCGTCGCGCTCGCGCTGCGCCAAATGCTCGGCATCCGTGAGCCAGAAGACCTGCCGAGCCTGCGTGATCTTCAGGTGCGAGCGCCGGACGCGACGGATGCCACCCCAGAGCTGGAAGCCCAGTGGCGCGAGTACTGGAACATGACCGTCGAGCCGCGCGCGCATCACTCTGATGTACCGCTGGAACTCGTCGACGGATTCGACACGATCGTCGCGCTGCCCGCCACCGGCGCCGGGCAGCTGCGCGAGGCGATCACTCCGCTCGCGGTAGCCGCCCAGCAGTACGCCCAGACTGCGCACAACCGTTACGTCGATTCGATGAACACTGCCACCGGTGGCGGTTCTTATCGTGCGTATGCGAGCGCGATTGCCGAGTTCGAACGCGAGATCGGCAGGCGTGCGCATTCGTTTGAACTTAACGTGCAGGTACTGCCGTTCTCGCAGCGCGGGATCTGGTGGATCGGCGCTCTCTCAGTCGCCGTCACCGATGGACTGCGACGAGACGTGGTGGCGTTCGACGCCGCCATCCGCCCGGTCATCGCCGAATTGGCCTAGCGCCGGGCCAGGCTTTCGAGTGGCCGGTTGTGGCTCGAAAATCACGCAGAATTGAGCCACAAACGACCATTCGCAAGGGGTGCGAGGGGTGGGGGATCAGTCCGCTTCGATGATCGTTGAGCGGTCGACCTGAACGACGCGGTCGTGGCGGCGCGCGATGCGCTCGAGCAGCATCGCGAAGAGGGCGCCGAGGGCAAGCCCGATCGGGGCCGTCCAGAGCAGGGCGAACCCGAAGACCTGACTCGGCGGGTAGACCACGCCAATCGCCGCCGATGGCTCGTAGCTGCCCATCATGGTCAGGATGCCAGCGGCGCCGATGCCGAGCACGACGCCGATGGCCATGAACACGCCGTACCGCGGCACACGCCGAACGGTTGCTTTGACGATCTCGTGGGGCTCGGGGACAGACATGCTTCCATTGTCCCACTGTTCATCTATGGATGCGCCAGCGGATGGTGTCTGCGGAGACGGGGCCACTAGGGCCGCAGCGGCAGCAGATCTGACAGATCGGCACGAGTGCCGGATGCCTGCACCCTGCCTGCCGCGACGACCTCGACCCAGGATTCCGAACCGGTCGCGACGGCGATCCAGCTCGCGGCATCCATCTCGATCACGTTCGGCGGGGTGCCGCGTGTGTGCCGAGGCCCTTGCACAACCTGCACCGCACCGAATGGCGGCACCCGAACCTCGACGCTGTTGCCAGGGGCCTTCTCATCCAGCAACTGCAGCAGGTATCGCACGGCCGTCGCCGATGCCATGCGCGCGGGCTTCTCTCCTGCCGCGTTCGCGGTGCGCACCGCATCCAGCGCCGCCCGCCCGTCGGCAATGTCGATCTTCTTGGCCATGTGTCCATCTTCCCGGATCCTCCGTCCCACGCACCGCGTAGGGTCAAAGTGTGAGTGACATTCAGCATCCAGACGGCGCCCGTGCCCAGTTGCTGAACGCGGCACAGACCGGCGATTGGGCCGCTCGAGTGCTCCCCCAGCTGGCCGACTGGAGCGCTGCCCGCGAATCGGCGGTGCTCATCCTGTTCGGGGTGCTCGACAGCATCCCCGCCCGCACGGTCGACGCCGCGGTCGCGCGAGATCTCGACGTACTGCTGCAGCGGCGCGCGTCTACCCTCTCGTCGCACCCAGGACAGGTGTCGTTCCCTGGCGGCGGGCGTGATGCAGGCGATCGTGACGTCGTCGACACGGCGCTGCGCGAGGCTGAAGAAGAGACCGGACTGGATCCGACCGGGGTCGAGGTGCTCGCGACCCTCCCCGAGATTCCTCTTGCGGTCAGCAACCACCGAGTCACACCCGTGCTCGGCTGGTGGACCACGCCATCGAAGGTGGCGGCTGTCGATCACGCGGAAACCGTCGAAGTGTTCCGAGTGCCGGTCGCTCAGCTTCTGGACCCGGCGACGCGCTTCCGCTCTGTGACCAGCCGCGGCCCGCTGAGCTTCAAAGGGCCTGCATTCGATGTCGACGGCACGATCATCTGGGGCTTCACGGCGATGGTGCTTGATCGTCTGTTCGACGCGTGCGGGTGGACTGTGCCGTGGGATGAGACAGACGAGCGATCGGTGACGAACTGACGGTCGCCGCCCGGCTCGGTAGTCTGGGACTGTGAAGATCCTCGTCCTCGGTTCCGGTGCCCGTGAGCACGCGATCATCCTCGCCCTTCGAGCAGAAGCGGCCGAGCATGAGATCCTCTGCTCACCCGGCAACGCCGGCATGGCTCAGGATGCGACACTCGTCGTCGTCGACCAGCTCGACGGCGGTGCGGTCACCACCTTCGCGAACGAGCACGCTGTCGACCTCGTCGTCATCGGCCCCGAAGCTCCGCTCGTCGCCGGTGTTGCAGATGCGTTGCGTGAACGCGGCATTCCGGTGTTCGGCCCCGGCAAGGCCGCGGCCCAGCTGGAGGGATCGAAGGCCTTCGCCAAACGGATCATGGATGCCGCATCAGTGCCGACCGGACGCGCTGTGCGCGCCACATCCATCGCCAACGTTGCGGCCGCATTCGACGACCTCGGTGCCCCCTACGTGGTGAAGGCCGACGGTTTGGCCGCAGGCAAGGGCGTCATCGTGACCTCTGACCGTGCCGAGGCCCTCGCGCACGCCGCACACTACCTGCCCGCAGGCCCGATACTTATCGAGGAGTTCCTCGCTGGCCCTGAGGTGTCGCTCTTCTTCCTCAGCGACGGAGACACGGTGCGTGCGCTCAGCCCCGCCCAAGACTTCAAGCGTGCCTACGACGGCGACGAAGGCCCTAACACGGGCGGCATGGGCGCGTACTCGCCGTTGCCGTGGCTGAATGAGCAGTTCGGCAGCGAGCAGGAGTTCGTCGAACTCGTCACCGAACAGGTCGCACTGCCGGTCATCCGTCAGATGGATGCCGAGGGCACCCCGTTCATCGGCCTCCTCTATGCCGGCCTCATCCTCACTGCCTCCGGCGTGAAGGTCATCGAGTTCAACGCACGCTTCGGTGACCCCGAGACTCAGGTCGTCCTGCCACGTCTGATCACTCCCCTGTCGGAGCTGCTGCTGGCCGCAGCATCCGGAAATCTTGAAGATCAGCCGCAGCCCAAATTCTCCGACGACGTCGCGATCACCGTGGTGCTCGCCAGCGAAGGCTACCCGGAGGCGCCGCAGACTGGTCGGCAGATCTCGGGCCTTGCGGATGCCGCCAGCGTCGAGGGCGTGCGAATTATCCATGCGGCGACCGCCGGCCCGGATGCTCCGGGCGGAGACCTGGTCGCCACCGGCGGCCGTGTGCTCAACGTCGTTGCCGTCGGATCAGACTTCACCGCCGCGCGCGCTCAGGCCTACGAGTCGATGGGCCGTATCGGACTGGACGGCGCGCATTTCCGTAGCGACATCGCCGCCCGCGTCTCGGAGTAATTCGGACTAGGGCTCAGCAGCGCGAGCAGGCTTCAATCACGCGAACCCACGGTGAGACGTGTGCCTCGCCGTTACAGCGTGATCCAGTAGCGGCGCAGCTGTGGGTGGTCCTGTTCGGTGGCATCGATCGTGTCCTGCAGTACGCCACCGGCTCCCTCGATCGTGCGGAATGACCCGGGGTTGTCGTCGTCGCAGGTGAGCATCACGCGGTCCAGGCCATGCGCCCTGGCCGTGTCGAGCACGAGGCTCAGCGCATCCTTGGCGATGCCCTCTCGCCGGCGTGACGGCCGCACCGCGTAGCCGATGTGGCCACCGAACTGGCGCAGATGGTCGTTGAGCTCGCGGCGGAACGCGATGAAGCCGACGACCTCACCAGCGGCGGTGATCCAGAAGAAGTCGCACGAGACGTGACCGTCGGGAAGCTCTGCCGCAGCATCGGCATACAGTGCTGCCTTCGCGATGAAGCCTTCGCATGCAGCACGATCTGGCACCATGCCTGCGTCATACCCACCACCGTCGATGTGCGCGCCGTCGAACTCGGTGACGGCCGCCGCCCAGGAGTCGAAGAGGTCGGTCGTAGGGCGGGTGAGCTCAATCGTCATCGCAACAGGACACCAGATCAGAACCCCGAGCGCAAACGGACGCGCGAACGGATCGGTTATTCGACCACCGGCTCGTCCACCAGATCCTCTGATGCGGTGCGAGTCAGGTGCTTCGGGCGACGCAGGAACAGCACCGCCGCGACGCCGAGCAGAATGAACGCCGCCGGAAGCAGCATCGTCTGCGCCATGGCATCCGCAAAGGAGGCCGCGATCGCATCTGGCATTTGGCCCTCACCGAAGCCGCCCGTCGCATCCTTCACGCCGGGCAGGTTTTCCTCAAGTCGGCTCTGCATGAATGCGGCGATCGCGGCGGAGCCCAGCACCGAACCGAACGTACGCATGGTGTTGTAGATGCCCGATCCGGCACCAGCTTGGTGCAGCGGCAGGTCGCGAGTTGCTGTGGTGGCAAGCGGGCCCCACATGCCGGCGTTGCCGAAGCCGAGAAGCGCTGATGGAACCAGCAGCCAGCCGATCGGAATCTGGGTGTTCATCATCATGGCGAACGTGAACAGCGAAATTGATACGAGCAGCAGTCCTGGAATGAGCATGGTCCGCGGGTCGATGCGGTCGAGCAGCGCACCGGCGAATGGCGACACCACACCTGCGGCGAGCGCCATCGGAATCAGCAACAGCGCGGATTCGGTGGGAGTGAGCCCACGTGCCGTCTGCAGGAAGAACATCAGCGGCAGTGCCTGCGCCGTCACCGTGAATCCGACCGTGGCGATCGCGACGTTCGACCACGCGAAGTTGCGGTTGCGGAACAACTCCATGGGCACGAGCGGTTCGTTCTTGGTGCGCACCTGGTACCAGAGGAACAGCCCGAGCACGACAACACCGACGACGATCAGACCCCAGACCGAAATCGGCCCCCAGATCATGCCCCAGTCGTGGGCCTCGCCTTCCTGCAGGCCAAAGACGATGAGGAACAGCGCGATCGCACTGAGGAAAACTCCGGGAATGTCGAAGCGGTGGGAATGCGTCTCAAGCTTCGGCACGAGAATGCACGCCAGGATGAATCCGACGACGCCGACCGGCAGGTTGATGAAGAAGATCCATTCCCACCCGAGACCATCCACGAGGAATCCGCCGGCCAGCGGGCCGACGAGCATCGCGACGCCGGATGCTGCGCCCCAGAGCCCCATCGCCGCGCCTCGCCGCTCCGGCGGGAAGGTCCGAGTGATGACCGCCATCGTCTGCGGGGTCAGCAGCGCTGCGCCGATCCCCTGCGCGGCACGCGCCCAAATGAGTCCGTCCAGTGTCGTTGACAGCCCGCACCACAGGGACGCCAGAGTGAACACCGCGAGGCCGATGAGGTAGATGTTCTTGGGACCGAATCGGTCACCGAGCCGGCCGGTGATCAGCAGTGGCACGGCATACGCGAGCAGGTAGGCGCTGGTGACCCACACGACCCGGTCGAGGTTGTTCGACTCCGGGTCGAGCGCTGCTTTGATCGCCGGGTTCGCAACCGAGACGATCGTGGTGTCGACGAGGATCATGAAGAAGCCGATGACCAGCGCCCACAGCGCTGGCCACGGGCTGCGTTCCGGTGCCGCCGAGGACGCCATGGAGGATGCTGCGGATTGAGTCACGCGGCAACGCTACACCTGGCCCACAACAATGGGGCGGACACGGGATAATGGGCGGATGAGCACTCCTCTGAGCATCCCCGGCTGGCGACACCTCTACTCCGGCAAGGTCCGCGACCTCTATGCCTCGGAGGATGCCGACGACACCCGCATCCTCGTCGTCGCGAGCGACCGCGTCAGCGCCTTCGACTTCGTGCTCTCCCCCGGCATCCCCGAGAAGGGTGCACTGCTGACTCAGCTCAGCCTGTGGTGGTTCGCGCAGCTCGACTTCCCGAATCACCTCGCCGAGGGTGAGATGCCGGATGCTGTCGCCGACCGTGCGATGCTCGCGCAGTCGCTGGAAATGCTGCCGATCGAGTGCGTCGTCCGCGGGTACATCACCGGGTCGGGCTGGGCCGAGTACGTCGAGAGTGGAACCGTCTGCGGCATCCCGTTGCCCGCTGGCCTGGAGAACGGCGACCGCCTACCCGAGCCGCTGTTCACCCCGGCATACAAGGCGCCGATGGGCGAGCACGACGAAAACATCACGTTCGAGAAGACCGTAGAACTGGTCGGCGCGGAGCGCGCTGCCGAACTGCGTGACGCATCGATCGCGATCTACGCTCGTGCCGCGGCGATCGCCGAAGAGCACGGCCTGATCCTCGCCGACACCAAGTTCGAGTTCGGCACGGATGCCGACGGCACCCTGCGGCTGGGCGACGAAGTGCTCACGAGCGACTCATCGCGCTATTGGGATGCCGCAACGTGGGAGTCCGGCACGATACCGGCCGAGCGGATGGCGAGCTTCGACAAGCAGATCGTCCGCGACTGGCTGGCGTCGAACTGGGACAAGCAGGGCACCCCGCCCGTGCTGCCCGAGGAGATTGTCGTGCGCACCGCTGACCGCTACCGCGAGCTCATCACCCGGTTGACCGCGTAATCAGGGCGCGGCTACCCGCACGTCGGTGTGGATGAAGTCGTCGCCCTTGAAGAGGAGCGGCTCGTCGAGCGCGATCGCAAGCGCGTAGCTGAAGCAGTCCCCGAAGTTGAGCTTGGCGGGGTGCTTTGATCCGCGACCGTAGCGACGGTAGGCATCCGATCCGATTCGAGCCTGCTCCTCATCTGCTGCGACCACACGAGTGTCGCTTCCTCGAATCGTGGTCTCCAGCGCCGCGATCTTGTCAGCACCCCTGGCCTGCACAACAATTCGCGCCTCCAGCAGCGTTCCAGCGGAGATGACGCTGTCCTCTCGCGCGAGCAGTTGACTATAGCGCTCGGCCTCCGGCTCCGCCTGCAGGATTGCCATCAACGCGGACGTATCGACGATCATCGCGGAAGACCCATGTCGTCATACATGTCTTCGATGATCTCCTCATACGTGGGTCTGGGCGGCAGATCTTTATTGAACTCCACAACTGCCCCACGAATTGCTGCTAGCCGTCGCGCGACTTCCGCTTCTTTCGCGCCGCCCATCTCCTCGAGCCTCCGCCGCACCGCATCCTCAACCGCGCTCGTCTGACTCTGCCCGGTGAGCTCGGCAAGCTGGCGCACCATCTCATGCACCCGCTCGTTCTTGATGTTCAGGCTCATAGCATCCATTTTCGCACCCTTCTACCATTGTTGCCACTGTTCTACCCTCGACATCCGACACGGACGCGCCCAGTGCAGAACCGCGCCAGCATCCCAGGGAACACTCAGGAATCGATAGTGTTGCTCCAGCACTCCCACTACCCGAAACTTGAGGAGCACCCGCATGCCCGTGTGGAAGATTCATGGCGACGGCCACACCGTCGCCCCCGGCGAAGTCGTCAAGCCAGAAGAGCGCCTGAATTGGCCTGCCACCTTCGCGATCGGCGCACAGCACATCGTCGCCATGTTCGGCGCCACCTTCCTGGTGCCGATCATCACCGGCTTCCCGGTATCGACGACTCTGCTCTTCTCTGGACTCGGCACCCTGCTGTTCCTGGTGATCACGCGCAACCGGCTCCCCAGCTACCTGGGCTCGTCGTTCGCCTTCCTCGCACCGATCACCGCGATCAACGCTGGCCAGTCACTCGAGACTGGGCAGCAGATCGCCCAGGCACTCGTCGGTGTGCTCGTCGTCGGCCTGTTGCTCGCTGGTATCGGCTTCCTGGTTCAGGCCGTCGGCAGCGGCTGGATCGACAAGCTCATGCCGCCCGTTGTCGCCGGATCCATCGTCGCGCTCATCGGCTTCAACCTCGCCCCTGCCGCCTGGAACAACTTCAACCTCGACCCGGTGCTCGCGACCATCACGCTGTCGGCGACCATCCTGTGCAGCGTGCTGTTCCGCGGCTTCCTCGGGCGCATCTCGATCTTCCTTGGCGTGATCGTCGGGTACCTGGTCGGCGTGTTCACCGGAAAGGTCGACTTCCAGCCGATCGCGGATGCCGCATGGGTGGGCCTGCCCGAATTCCACCTCGCTGCGGTCACCGACCCGGAGGCGTGGAAGTTCGTCCCCATGTTCTTGCCGATCGTGCTCGTGCTGATCGCGGAGAACATCGGACACGTGCGAGGTGTCGCCACCATGGCGAACGACCCCTCGATCAACAAGCACACCGGTCGCGCGCTCATCGCCGACGGCCTCGCCACCACCCTCGCCGGCGGATTCGGTGGATCCGCGACCACCACCTACGGCGAGAACATTGGCGTAATGGCCGCGACGCGCGTGTATTCCACCGCCGCATACTGGGTCGCCGGCTTCGCTGCGATCCTGCTGGCGTTCTCCCCCAAGATCGGGATGATCTTCAACACGGTTCCCGCTGGTGTGCTCGGCGGTGTCACCACCGCGCTGTACGGCCTAATCGGTGTCATCGGCATCAAGATCTGGGTCGATAACCGCGTGGACTTCTCACGTCCGGTGAACCAGTACACCGTCGCGGTTTCGTTCGTGATCGCCGTCGGCGGCTTCGCGATGAAGTGGGAAGGCTTCGAGCTCGGCGCCATCGTCATCGGCACGTTCGCGGCCCTGCTGGTCTACCACCTGGGCAACGCGATCGCCCGTGCGCGCAAGACCGGCGCAGACGACGGCGGCCCGATCCCCGCCGTCGGCCCTCTGGGCGGCGACCCAGAGTAGCGATCACGAAGGCCGGGCATCCTTTCGGGGCGCCCGGCCTTCGCCGTGTGCGGATGCCTCGGCACCAGGCGGAGCGTCCTGCTCAGCCGATGCGGCCGATCTCCGCGTCGGCGGCAACCATCGCGCCGACCGCGGCGCCCTGCACCAGCGTCCCCGCCCGGTGCGCGGCGACCTGAGTCTCCATCTTCATCGCGTCGAGCACGGCGACGGCATCGCCCTCGGCGACAGCCGCGCCGTCCTCGACGAGCCAGCGCACGAGACTGCCCGGAACGGATGCCCGCAGCGCGGCAGGATCGACCGTAGCGACGGCATCCGCTTCGGCCGATCCGGCCGCGAATCCGCGCAGCAGGGCCGAGGGCAGGCCCAGCATCACGCGACGTCCGTCGATCTCGATGGCGAAGCGCTGCAGCGAGGCATCCTCGATCGGGGCCGGGCGCACCTGCGGCTCCAGACGAGGAAGCAGCGTGCTCTCGATCCACTGCGTGTGCACCGCGAAGGTCGCGGTCGCGAACTCGGGCTGATCGACAGCCAGCCGATCGAACGGGATCACCGTCGCCGGCCCCTCGACCGACAGTTCGCGCAGGGCCCGCCGGGCGCGCACGAGCGCCGCATCCCGGTCACTGGCGTGCACGATCAGCTTCGCAATCATCGAATCGAACGCGGGCTGGACGATGTCACCCGCCTCGATTCCGCTGTCCCAGCGGACGCCGGGACCACCGGGGATTCGCAGAGATTCGACGAGTCCAGGACTCGGCAGGAAGCCGCGCCCCGGATCCTCCGCGTTGATCCGGAACTCGAATGCGTGCCCCTGAGGCACCGGGGTCTCGGTGAACGACGGGCCGTGGCCCTCGGCAATCCGGAACTGCTCGGCAACCAGGTCGACCCCGGTGACCTCCTCGGTCACCGGATGCTCGACCTGCAGTCGCGTGTTGACCTCGAGGAAGGAGATCGTCCCGTCAGCTGCGAGCAGGAACTCGACCGTGCCCGCGCTGCGGTATGACACCTCGGCACAGATCCGACGGGCGGCATCATGGATTTGCGTGCGCTGCTCGACCGTCAATCCTGGAGCCGGTGCCTCTTCGATCAGCTTCTGGTTACGGCGCTGCATCGAGCAATCACGGTCGCCGACGACCGTGATCGCACCGCGTCCGTCGCCGAGGACCTGCACCTCGATGTGGCGAGGGCTCTCCAGAAAGCGCTCAACGAAGCACTCGCCCCGGCCGAAGGCCACGACGGCCTCGCGGGTTGCAGCGTCGAACGCCTCGGCGACGTCGGAAAGGTCGCGCACGACCTTGAGTCCTCGGCCGCCACCGCCGAATGCCGCCTTGATCGCGATGGGCAACCCGTGCTGTTCAGCAAAAGCCACGGCGTCGGCAGGGCCGGCGAGAGGCTCATCGGTGCCGGCGGCGAGCGGCGCGTTCACTCTCTGCGCGATCCGACGCGCGGTCATCTTGTCACCGAGCGCATCGATGCTGTCCGGTGCCGGACCGATCCAGGTGAGACCAGCATCCTCGACTGCACGAGCAAACTCCGCGCTCTCGGACAAGAACCCGTAACCGGGATGCACGGCATCCGCCCCGGACGTCACTGCCGCACGCAGCACCGCCTCGATCGAGAGGTACGTCTCGGCTGCGGTCGCACCGCCCAGGCCGACGGCTTCATCGGCCAGGCGGACGTGCATCGCATCGGCATCCTGGTCGGCGTACACGGCGACCGAGGCGTATCCGGCTTCGGCGCACGCGCGGATCACGCGCACCGCGATTTCGCCACGGTTGGCGATCAGTACCTTCTTCATGACAGACCTTCTTCAATGCGAAAACGGATGCGCGCGCCGGGGGGCAGTTGTGCCGCAGTATCCAGACAGTGGTCGGTGAGCGCGCCGATGATCGGGTAGCCGCCGGTGAGCGGATGGTCGGGCAGGAACAGCACCGGCTGCCCATCGGGTGGCACCTGGATGGCACCGGTCACCGCGCCCTCGCTGGGCAGTTCGCCCTGCTCGGCACGCTCCAGCGGCACGTCGCCCTGCAGGCGGATGCCGACCCGATCGGAGCGAGGAGTGACGAGCCATTCCTGTCCGGTCAGGACTTCCAGCGCCGCCGCGGTGAACCAGTCATCACGCGGGCCGAGCGTGATCGTCAGCTCAACGAGGTCGCCGGATGCTGGCAGCTCTCGTGCCACCGGACGGGGGGCGACCGTATGCACGCCGGCATCGCCGATGGCGATGACATCGCCGGATGCGAGCGCAGCGGGCCCGAGTCCGGCAAGGGTGTCGCTGGCGCGGCTACCCAGAGCGGATGCCGCGGCGAATCCGCCACGGACGCCAATGACGTAGCGAAGTCCGTGGCTCGGGTGACCAAGGGCGAGGAGGTCGCCGTCAGCTGTGGCGAAGGGCTCGCCGTGGCCGATCGTGCGGACGATGCCGTCAGCATCCGTCAGCGTGAGTGTGCCGATGGCACCCGTGACCGCGGCGACACCGTCACCGTGGAAGCGCAGCACCGCACCGCCGACACTCTCGAGCACCGCGGCGGCGGGATCGTTGCCCACCGCACGGTTCGCATCGCGCAGCGCCGTGCGGTCAGCGGCGCCGGATGCAGAGACGCCGAGGGCCGCATGCCCTGGCCGACCGGCATCCTGCACCAGCAGTTGCAGCGACGGGCGGACGATTTCGACGGCGGCTCCCGTGGGAAAACCCAGACGACTTGGCGTGGCGCCGGCGTGGCGAGCGGCGACACCCCGACGACTCGCCAGGTCGTCTCTGTTTTCCGAGGTCTGCCCGACGACGGCGTCCCGCCCAGCCCGCTCGAACCGCACCGACACACCAGGGGCGAGGAGTGCGGGCGGCTCTCGGTCGATGTCCCACATCACGGCATCCGTGCGTCCGATCAACTGCCAGCCGCCGGGACTCTCACGCGGGTACACCCCGGTGAACTGCCCGGCCAGCGCCACCGAGCCAGCCGGCACGCGCGTGCGCGGCGACGACCGCCGCGGCACATCGAACAGCGGGTCGCCGCTCACGACGTAGCCGAATCCCGGCGCGAAGCCCGAGAACGCGACCTGCCAATCGGCGGCCAAGTGCCGGTTCACGAGTTCCTCGGCCGAGACACCCAGGAGCCCTGCGACCTCGGCGAGATCCTCCCCGTCGTAGTGCACTGGAACCGTGACCTCGCGTGCATGCGTGGTGTGCTCGGCATCCACCTCTGTCGCTTCCAGCACTGCGGCCAGAGCGGCGGCAGAGGTCCGCACCGGATCGAATCGTACGAGCACCGTTCGCGCACCCGGAATTCGCTCGACGATGCCGGGCACACCATCCCAGGCGAGGTTCAGGCGCATCGCCTCGTCGAGGTCGGCGGCCTCGACGAGAAGCGTGCGATCGGATGCCGTAAGGATGCGCATCAGGCGAACGGGGCGATCGTGATGCCGGCGTCCTGCAGCATCCGCTTCGTCTCTGCGGCCATCTCGATCGATCCGGGGCTGTCACCGTGGACGCAGATCGACTGCGCATCGACGCGCACATCGGTGCCGTCGATCGCCCGGATGACGCCTTCGGATGCGAGTCGCACCATGCGCGCGGCGACCGCGGCGGCATCGTGCAGCACGGCCCCGTCCTGGGTGCGCGAGACGAGCTGCCCGTCGGGCAGGTACGCCCGGTCGGCGAAGGCCTCCGCGGCAACTGCGAGTCCGGCGCGGGAAGCGACATCCAGCACGACACCGCCGGCGAGGCCGAGCAGCACGAGGCTCGGATCGATCGCCTTGATAGCCGCGACCACATCGGCAGACTGCCGCTCATCGCGAGCGATGGCGTTGTACAGCGCACCATGCGGCTTCACATACGAGACCTTGCCGCCGACCGATGAGGCAAGGCCCATGATCGCGCCGAGTTGATACTCGACGTGCGCCTGTAGCGTCGCCGAATCGATCTCGACGTTCGTGCGACCGAAGTTCTCGTAGTCGCGGTAGCCGGGGTGGGCGCCGATCACGACGCCACCCCGCACGGCTGCATCCAAGGTCTCGCGAATCCCTTCGGGGCTCCCGGCATGGAAGCCGCACGACACGTTCGCGCTCGTGACGATGCGCAGCATGCTCACGTCATCGCTGACGATTCGGCTGGGGACGTTCTCGCCGAGGTCCGAGTTCAGGTCGATGCTCACCACAGGATCACGCTCCGATTCCGAGGAAGGCGAAGATGGGGCCGACCGAGACGATACCCATGTACCAGGTCAGCAGGGTGACCAGCGTACCTGCGATCAGTAGCACCAGCGGGTACTTGCGTGTTCCAAGCAGGTCTCGTCGGAACCAGCCGATGTACATGAACACGGTGAGACCGATCGGCAGGATGAGCCCGTTGAAGCCACCGACGAACACCAGGATCGCTGCGGGGGCAGTTCCGATCGACAGGTACACGATCAGCGAGACGACGATGAACGCCACGGTCGCGAGCTGCAGCGGCCAACCAGCTGCGAGTCGGCGGTTGAACGCCGAGAGGAACGTCGCCGATGTGTAGGCCGCGCCGATGACCGAGCTGAGGGCTGCGGCCCAGAAGATCGCGCCGAAGATGCGCAGGCCGGCGTCTCCCAGCACAGCCCCGAAAGCTTGGCCGGCGGGGTTTGCCGCCTGGCTGGAAAGGTCAAGCGCAACACCGGAGGCGACGACACCCAGGATCGCCAGGAACAGCACGTAGCGCATGATGCCGGTGATGATGATGCCGTTCGCAGCAGCGCGCATGACACGGCCGGCGTGCTGAGGTCCGGTCTGGCCGGAATCGAGGTAGCGGTGCGCACCCGAGTAGGTGATGTATCCGCCGACGGTGCCACCCACGATCGTGGTGATGGTGGCGAAGTTCAGCTCGTCCGGAAGGATCGTCTGTCGCAGCGCGTCACCGATCGGAGGCTGCGCAAGGATCGCGACAATGACTGTCATCACGATCATGCCGACACCCAGGACGACCAGCACGATGTCCATCACTTTGCCGGCCTTCTTGACCAGGAAGATGATGATTGCCAGCGCAGCGGTCAGCATCCCGCCGATCTTCGGGTCAATGCCCAGCAGTGCGTTCAAACCGAGGCCACCACCGGCGATGTTTCCGATGTTGAAAGCAAGGCCACCGATCAGGACGAGGATCGCGATCAGGTGCCCAGAGTAGGGAATCGCTGCGTTCGCGAGCTCGCCGGCGCGCTTACCGGACGACGTGATCATCCGCCAGACGTTCAACTGCACGGCGATGTCGATCAGCACCGAGACGAGAATGGCGAATGCGAACGCGGATCCCATCTGGGCGGTGAAGGTCGCGGTCTGCGTGATGAAACCGGGGCCGATGGCGGATGTCGCCATCAGGAAGATCGCGCCGATGACGGCGCTGCGGCCGACGCGCTTCTTTACGGCGGCGAGCTGCGATTCAGTCTGAGATTGCTCGGACATGGAGGGGATTCCCATCGTCATTGTTGGGTGTCGGATGACACCGAGTGTAGAACAAGTTCAAGCTGATTGTTCTACAACTATGTTTCCGGCATGCTACGCGCGCCGCGCCAGGCGCATAATATGAAGGCGTGATCCAACAGGGAGTATTAGCCGATGTGCTGCGACAGAGCATCATCGATGGTGATTTCGCCCCAGGCTCCCGCCTGTCCGAATCGGCATTGGCCGAACGATTCGAGGTGTCGCGCAACACGCTGCGCGAGGCGTTCCGAGTACTGGCAGAGCAAGGGCTCATCGAGCACATCCCGAATCGCGGCGTCTCGGTCGCGGCTCCCACGATCGCTGACGTCATCGACATCTATCGCGCACGCCGCATCATCGAGGGCACGGCACTTCGCCAGTCAGAACCGGAGCATCCGTCGGTGCAACTGATGAAGGATGCCCTCGCTGAAGCCGAACTCCACCTGCCCCGTGAGGAATGGCGCCGCGTGGGCAGCGCGAACATGGCCTTCCACGATGCGATCGTGGCGCTCGCCGACAGCCCCCGGCTTGCCCGCACCTACCGGAATCTGGCCGCGGAACTGCGACTGGTGTTCCTCGAGATCGATGATCCGCGCGCGCTGCACGAGCCGTTCGTTCGCAAGAACCGCGTGGTGCTGGCTGCACTGCTCGACGAAGGACCGGATGCTGCGGCCGACGCACTGGAGCGATACCTCATCCAGTCCGAACGCCTCGTACTGGGAGCGTTCGCCCGAATGGGCCACGCCTAGGCGGGAATAGATCTGGGATGCCGACCGTTCCATCTCACATGAACGAAAAACTTGCCGCGGCAACCACAATGGGAGCCGTCACTCTGCTCGTCGGTGACCTCGACGCAATGACCGCGTTCTACCGCGACGTCATCACGCTTCAGGTGCAGAGCGCCGCGCGCGACTCGGTAGTGCTCGGCCGCGCGGGGACGCCGATCGTGATCCTCCAGCACGAGCCGACACTCGCCCACGCGGCGACCGGCTCCGCAGGCCTGTTCCACACAGCCATCGTGTTCGAATCGCAGGCAGCGCTCGCATCCGCTCTCCTCTCGGTCGCTCAGCGCGCGCCGCAGACCTTCACCGGCAGCGCCGACCACCTGGTCAGCCAGGCGTTCTATCTCACCGACCCCGAAGGCAACGGCATCGAGCTGTACTGGGACCGCGACCGCTCGGAGTGGTCATGGACGCACGGCGAAGTTGAGATGGCCACCCTCTACCTCGACCCGAACACGTTCCTGAAGGAGCATTTCACCGAGGAGACGCCCACCGACTCGGACCCCGCGCAGATCGGACACGTGCACCTCTCGGTCGGCGACGTCGCCACCGCCCGCGAATTCTATGTGGACCGTCTCGGCTTCGACGCCACCGCATCCCTCGGCAACCAGGCGCTGTTCGTGAGCGCGGGCGGGTATCACCATCACATGGCGATGAACGTCTGGAACTCGCGTGGTGCAGGCCCGCGGATGCCGGCACTCGGACTCGGTCAGGTGGATCTCGCCTTGCCGAACGCGGATGCACTCGGCGAGCTGAACGAACGGCTCACACACTTCGGCACCCAGGTGCAGGACGATGGGCAGTCGCTGAGTTTCCTCGACCCGTGGCACAACACGCTGAAGGCGCAGCTGGCCTAATCTCGGACGAACGACGGGCCTCACGCCGAAGCGCGCACCACCAACTCGGTCGGCAGAATCGTGGTCTGCGGCGGCTCTCCGCCGTTCAGGCGCGACATCAGCACTGCTGCCATCGTCTCGCCCATCGCGTACATCGGCTGGCGCACCGTGGTCAACTGTGGAACGCTGCTGAGCGCGACCGCTGAGTCATCGAAGCCCACAATGGCGATGTCCTCCGGCACGCGGATCCCCTTGGCTCGCAGCACGGTCAGCGCACCGCGCGCCATGAGGTCGCTGGCGATGAAGATCGCATCCGGCACCCCCACTTCGAGGATGCGCCTGACGGCCTCGCCGCCGCTCTCCTCACTGAAGTCACCCTCGGCTTCGGCGAACGGTGTGAGCCCCGCTTCCGAGAGCACATCGCGAAATCCCTGCACGCGATCGAGCGAAGCGATCATCGTCAATGAACCGGAGATCGTCGCGACGCGCTTTCTCCCGATGTCGATGAGGTGCTGGGTGGCTGCGCGCGCCGCCGCAACGTTGTCGACATCGACGACGTAATCGCTGGGGCGAGGATGCGCCGAGCGGCCGCCGAACACCACCGGCACAGCATCCGCGATCTGCTCGATGAATGCATCGCTGGTGTGGTGCGAGACGATCAGCGCACCATCAACGCCCCCATTGCGCACGAAACTGGCCATCTTCGCGCCGGGGTCGTCACTGGCGATGAGTAAATTCAACAGGTAGTCGGATCCGCCGAGAGCACTGGTGATACCCGCAACGATCGACGCGAAGAAGGGCTCGCCGAAGAAGCGCGTCGTGTCTTCCGGAACAATCAGCGCGATCGCATGCGTCTGCCGGGAGGCGAGCGAACGGGCCGCCCGATTGGGCACATAGTTGAGCGTCGCGATCGCCGTCCGCACGGCTTCGAGCGCCTCAGGGCTCACCGCTGTCGAGCCGTTGACGACACGTGACACCGTCGATCGTGACACTCCGGCGGCAACCGCCACCTCTTCGATGGTCGCGCGTGGCGGCACAGCTCTCCCTTTCTCCGTGCGTTCAGAGAGAACGAGCGGCGATGATCCGAGCGTACTCCCGACCACTGTCCTTGATGCTGCGTTCCTGGGTGTCGTAGTCGACGCGCACGATACCGAAACGCTTGTCATAACCCCAGGCCCACTCGAAGTTGTCGAACATTGACCAGTAGAAGTACCCGCGCACGTCGACGCCGGCTTCCGCCGCATCCAACACTGCGCCCAGGTGCAGACGCAGGAACTCGGTGCGATCGGCGTCGTGAACGCGCGCTTCGCCCTCTTCCCGGACCATGACGTCGTCGTAGGCCGCGCCGTTCTCGGTCATGTAGAGCACGGTGCCAGCAGGCTGGGCGTACTCCGTCCAGATGCGCTCAAGCAGGCGGGTGAGACCTTCCGGCTGCACCTCCCAGTTCTGGGCGGTGCGTGCGAGCCCGCGTTCCACAGAATGGATGCCTTCGCTCGACGGATACGGGCTGCGCCCCTTCCGCTCGGTTGAGGGCCCACCCGAGACCGGTGGGACCGCCGGAGCGGCGCCTGCCAAGAAATCCCCGTGGTAGTAGTTCACTCCCTGCGTGTCGATCTTCTGCGAGATCGTCTCGAGGTCGCCGTCGTGGATCGCCGCCTCGAACTGCGCCACCGCACCCGCATCGACCGCGCGGATGTCTTCGATGATGTCAGCCGGGTACTCGCCACGGTAGATCGGGTCGAGGAACCAGCGGTTGAACTGACCGTCCACGCGACGCGCAGCGTCGACGTCGGCCGGGTTCTGCGGATCTGCCGGGTCGGTCACCGTGTGATTGAGCGTGATGCCGAGATCGAGCGACGCGTCGCGGCCGCGTAACTCGCGGATCGTCGCACCATGCGCGAGCAGCTGGTGGTGCGCGGCGAGCAGCCCTTCGGCGACGCTCGTGTGCCCCGGCGCATGCTCGCCGCCGGTGTAGGAGAGAAACGACGAGCACCACGGCTCGTTCAGCGTGGTCCACACGTTCACGCGATCGCCGATCACGTCGTGCATGGTGCCCGCGTACTCGAGGAAGCGATCGACGCTGTCGCGGTTCGTCCAGCCGCCGTTCTCCTGCAGCGCCTGCGGCATGTCCCAGTGATAGAGCGTCAGCCACGGCAAGATGTCGGCGCCGAGCAGCTCGTCGACCAAACGACTGTAGAAGTCGACTCCGGCCTGGTTCACCGCGCCGCCGTCCGGGCGCACCCGCGACCACGACGTGGAGAAGCGGTAGGTCTGCAGCCCGAGCTCCTTCATGAGCGCGACGTCCTCGGGGTACCGGTGATAGTGATCGCATGCCACATCCCCGTTGTCACCGCCGATGACGGCACCCGGCACGCGCGCGAAGGCATCCCAGATCGAGTCCGTGCGGCCGTCCTCGTGGGCGGCGCCCTCGATCTGGTACGCCGCGGTGGCCGCACCGAAGAGGAAGTTCTTGGGGAAGGACCGGGTCATAGGGCTCATCCTTTCACCGCGCCCGCCATGATGCCACTGACCAGCTGCTTGCCTGCGACCACGAAGAGGATCAGCAGGGGCAGGGTTGCGAGCACCGCACCGGTGAGCACGATCGAGTAGTCAACGTAATAGCCGGACTGCAGCTGGCTCAGCGCCGTCTGCAGTGTCGGATTCTGCGGCGAGAGCACGATGAGCGGCCAGAGGTAGTCCGTCCACGCCGTCATGAAGGTGAACAGTCCCAGAATGGCCATCGCGGGCCGTGCGGCGGGAAGACCGACGGTGAGGAAGGTGCGGAACTGATTTGCACCATCCATGCGTGCGGCTTCGATGAGCTCGTCCGGGATGACATCGACGAGGTACTGGCGCATGAAGAACACACCAAACGCGGTGACCAGCGTCGGCACGATGACGGCACCGATCGATCCGGTCCAGCCCAGCTCGCGCATCACCATGAACAGCGGGATGATCCCGAGTTGGGTCGGGATCGCCATGGTCACGATGACAAAGATCATCAGGCCGTCGCGGCCCTTGAACCGCAGCTTCGCGAACGCGTAGCCGGCAAGCGTGGAGAAGGTCACGACCGAAAGTGTGATCACGCTCGAGATGACGAACGAGTTGCCCAGTGCCAGCCAGAACGGGATGGCGTCGAACACCTTGGCGGCGTTGGCGAAGAAGTTGCCACCGGGGATCATCGGCAGCGTTTCGCCGCGGGTGGAGTTCGTGCCACTGGCGACGACGACCGACCACCACAGCGGGTACACGCTGCCGATGATGAACGCGGCCAGCAGTCCGTAGGTGAGGAATCCGGGACGACTGCCGATGCCAGCATTGCCGCCCGTTATGCCTCGACGACGCCTGATCTTCTCGGGCACACTCAGTGCCTGGGTGGCGCTCATCGAGTCAACTCCTTCGCGTTACGGCGGGCGCGACGTCGCGCAGCCCTGTTCTTGGGTGCGTCACCCGTCGAAATGCTCCTCGAGATGAGGAAGTTGATCACGCCGATTCCGATGATCAGAAGGAACAGCAAGATCGCGACGGCGGATGCTTCGCCCAGATTCCGGCGGAAGAACGCCATCTCCCAGAGGAACAGCACCGTGGTCTGGAACTGGCGGTCGCTGCCGCCGATGCCGCCGGCAGTGGAGACGTCGAACAGGCGCGGTTCGGCGAAGATCTGCAGACCACCGATGGTGGCTGTGATGATCACGAAGATGAGGGTCGGTCGGATCGTCGGGATCGTGATCGAAACGAAGCGCCGGATGGGGCCTGCGCCGTCAATGGCAGCGGACTCGTAAAGGTCACGCGGCACCGCCTGCATCGCGGCGAGAAGAATGAGGGCGTTGTACCCGGTCCAGCGGAAGTTGACCATCGTGGCGATCGCGACGTGCGAGAGGAAAGTGTCGTGCTTCCACTCCTGATCGACGATGCCGATCAGGTTCAGCAGGTTGTTGGCGAGTCCGTCAGCCTCGCTGAAGATGCTGGAGAAGATGATCGCGACAGCGACGGGCGTGACGACGAAGGGAATGAGGATGCTCATACGCCAGAACGTCGGCGCGCGGAGTCCGCGGTCCAGCAGGTAGGCAACGATCAGAGCGACCGCAAGCTGCGGGATCGCGGAGAGCAAGAAGATGCTCAGGGTATTGGAGATCGAGTTCCAGAACATGCTGTCGCCGAGGATCTCGACGAAGTTGCCGAATCCGACGAAATCTCCCTCGCCCTTGAGCAGATCCCAGTCGTGCACGGCAACGTAAACCGTGTAGATGAGGGGGAACAGCCCGACGATGCCGAACACCAGGAAGAACGGCGAGATATAGAAGTAGGGCGAGGCCTTCTGATCGAACCGGGATGCGCGATGACGCCAGGAGGGTTTCGCCGTGACTGTCGGACGTCGACGAGATGCCGTGTCCTGACGCTGCTCGGGCGGAGCGGTAAGTGTCATTGTTTCTTCCTTGTGTGCCGTCTTGGTGCGCAATGCATGAGCAGTGCTGTGACAGGCTCGGTGGCCGGCTGACCGGTCACCGAGCCTGTCGAAGGATCAGCCGACGAGCTCGTTCAGGAGCGAGATGGCCTCATCCCATGCCTGCTGAGTGTTCGACTCCCCACGGTCGAGACCACTCAGAGGCGGACCGAACACGTTCTCCTGAATGACGGAGTCATCGGCACCCTTGAACTGCGCGACGATGCCCTTCGCGCGCTCCGCAAGGATCGCGCCGGTCGGTGCACCGTTGAAGAGTTCGTTCGGCGTCGCGGCAGCTGCGATCTCTTCCTGCGCCGCGATCGTCGACGGGAAGTTACCAGCAGCCGTGGACTGCTTCACCTGCTGCGCCGGCTGCGTCAGCCAGTCGGCGAGGGCCGCGGCTGCTTCCTTGTGCTCCGAACTCTCCGGAACAGTGAGGAATGCGCCACCCCAGTTGGTCGCACCCCCAGGGAACACGTCGGCGAAGTCCCAGCCCGTCGACGCGTCACCGCCACCTGATTCCAGCTTGCCGGCGATGTTTCCCAGCATCCATCCGGGGCAGACGAACGTCGCGAAGCTGCTGTCGACGAACGACTTGCCGCCGTTCCAGTCCCATGCGGCCTCCGCCGCGGACTGTCCACCCTCGGTCGCTGCCCCCAGCAGCTCGAAACGTTCCTTCATCTCAGCGTTGCCTTCGATGTTCAGCTCACCGTCGGCGGTGTAGTAGCCCTCCTCCATCTGGTTGACCATCGCGTTCCAGACGAATCCGGAGTGGTCATACCACGCCTTGCCGGTCTTCTCGGTGTAGTCGGCGCCGACGGCGAAGTAGTTCTCCCAGTCGCCGGTGAGCAGCTCTGCGACGGATTCGCGGTCGCTGGCGAGCCCTGCGGCTTCGAAGGCAGGGCCGTTGTAGCAGATGCCACTCGGACCGATATCAGTGCCGTAGCCGATCACGCGCCCTTCGGCGTCAGTTCCCTGGTCGTACTTCCACTCCAGCCAGTCGCCCTTGCGATCTTCGATGCCGTAGTCACGCAGGTCGACGAAGATGTCAGAGACATCCATAATGGCGCCGAGCCAGCCTTCTTCGATCGCGACGACGTCGCTGAGTCCGCCGCCAGCACCGATCTTCGTGAAGGTGTCGGTGCGCGCGTTGCCGCCGGTGTCGATGTTGGATGCTTCGATCTTGATGTTCGGGTTGGCGGCCTCGTATTCCTTGTAGAGGTCGTCGTAGCCGAAGACGCCGAACGTTGTGACGGACAGGGTGATCTGCTCGTCGGTGTCGGCGCCTGCGTCTGCGTCGCTGGCGCCAGACGAGCACCCGGCGAGGGCGAGGGCAGAGATGGATGCGAAGGCTGCTGTGGTCAGTATGCGTCGGCGGGCACGTGTATTCACGGTCACTCCTTTGTGAGAGATGGTGCAGTGGTTGGGCATTTGGGTTTCACGTGGGAGCGCTCCCACGTGTTGTTGAGCAACCATATGGGAGCGCTCCCACGATTGTCAAGCGCAGAGCCGTCTCAGGACGCTGGAGTACGATCTTTCAGTGCCCTCCGCCGAACTCTCCCCTGCTCTGGCCCATGCCGAATCCCTCATCCGCAGCATCCCGGACTACCCAGAACCCGGCATCCTGTTCCGTGACATCACCCCGCTGCTGGCGGATGCTAACGCGCTCCGCGCCACGACCGAGGCGATCATCGCGCCCTTCATCGGACAGTTCGACGTCATCGCCGGCATCGAGGCCCGCGGGTTTCTGATCGCCAGTGCTGCCGCCATCGTCGCAGGCGTCGGCCTGATTCCGATCCGCAAAGCGGGCAAGCTTCCTCGCCCCGCGGCATCCATCGACTACGCCCTGGAATATGGCACGGCGACGATCGAGATGCACGACGATCTGCCAGCAGGCTCGCGCGTGCTCCTCATCGACGACGTACTCGCCACCGGAGGCACGCTTGCCGCCGGGCGTCAGCTGATCGAGCGACTCGGGTCGCACGTCGCAGGCATCTCGGTGCTCTTCGAGATCGAAGGCCTCGGCGGGCGTGAGGTCGCCGGCGACCTGCACACGGTCTTCCACTCCTGACAGCAAAGCGGCCCCCACCCGAAGGTGAGGGCCGCATCTGACTGGTCAGATCACTCGTAGAGAACCGCGGCGATCTTCGGGTCCTCGATGTTCGTGGCGTCGTACCAGTACGAGCCGGTGTCGTAGAACTCGTCGACGGCCTCGCCGTTGGCTGCGTCGTACGCCGCCTGAACGACCTGAGCGCCGATACCGATCGGGTCCTGAGTGATGGCACCGGCCATGGTGCCGTCCTTGATGGCGTTGATCTGCGCAGCTCCGGAGTCGAAGCCGATGATTGTCAGCTTGCCTTTCTCCAGGCCGAGCTCGCCAACCGCGTTGACGACGCCAATGGCGGAGCCTTCGTTGGTGCCGTAGATACCGGCGAGGTCGGGGTGCGCGGCGATCATGGCCTTGGCGATGTCTGCCGACTTCAGGTGGTCACCGTCGCCGTACTGAATGTCGACGATCTCGATGTTCGGGTACTCGGCCTCCATCTGGTTGACGAATCCATCGCGGCGCTCGACACCGGTCGAGTTGATCTGCGAGTGACCGACGATCGCGACCTCGCCTTCGCCGCCGATGATCTCAGCCATGTGATCTGCAGCCAGTGCCCCGGCGACTTCACTGTCGGTTGCCGCCAGACTCAGGCCGACATCACCGTCGCAGGGTGCGTCGAAGTAGACGACCGGGATGTCGTTCGCTGCCGCCTTCTCGAGCGGGGCGACACAGGCCTGGGGGTCCAGAGCCGCATACCCGATGGCATCCGGGTTCTTGTCGATCGCCGTGGTGAGCATCTCGAGCTGCTGCGCGAGCTCGGTCTCCGCGGCCGGGCCTTCGAACGTAATGCGAACACCGAGCTCTTCGGCCTTCTCCTCTGCACCCTGCTTGACGGCCTGCCAGAACTGGTGCTGGAAGCCCTTCGAAACGAGGGCGATGTACATCTCGTCGCTGCTGCCGCCGCCGTCAGTGCCGGCGCCCTCATCGATGACGTCGCCGCTGCCTGCGCAGCCCGCCATCACAAGCGCGGATGCGGCCACGAGTGCCGCGAATGCGGTCTTCTTGCCAAATCGCATGGAAACTCCATTGTTCTGTGGGTGTCGATCTCACGACCGACGATGTGGACATTCCGGTGGTGTGTGCCGGTGCGGATCACTCCGCGGTTTTCGGCCGAAGCCGATCGTGATGGTGGCGGGCACGGGGATCGCCACCACCCGAGGATCAATTTCGCTGGCGGTTGCGCAGCGAGTCGAGGAACACTGCCAGCAGCACGACGACGCCGACGACGACGTTCTGCCACTCGGTCTGGATCGACAGGATGCGCAGGCCATTGACGAGCACACTCATGATGAGCGCGCCGATCACGGTGCCGATGATGGAGCCTCGTCCGCCCAGCAGTGAGGTACCGCCGATGATCACCGCGGCGATCGCCTGCAGTTCGTATCCGGTTCCGATCTGCGGCTGAGCCGAATCCAGCCGTGAGGCGATGATGACACCCGCGATGCCGGTGAAAGCGCCCGCGAACATGTAAATGAGGATCGTCCAGCGGCGAGTGTTCACACCCGACAGGCGCGTCGCTTCCTCGTTGGAGCCGATCGCGAAGGTGTAACGACCCAGCAGCGTCTTGGACAGCACGATGAACGCGACGATCGCAAGAGCTGCGGTGATCAACACGGCGTTAGGGATGCCCGGGATGATCGTGCCCAGTGCGATCTTCTTGAAGTCCGGCGCTGAGGTGGAGAAGTAGATCGGTGCGACCCCGGAGATGACCAGGGCAAGGCCGCCGGCGATCATCATCATGGCCAGCGTCGCGATGAACGGCGGCAGGTTCAGGTAGGTGACGTTCACACCGTTGACGAGCCCCATCAGCACACCCGTGGCGATGCCGCCGAGCACACCGAGCCAGACCGGCAGACCCATGTTGGTGATGAAAACACCGGTCATCACCGCGCACAGCGCCATGCCGGTGCCGAGCGACAGGTCGATACCGCCAGTGATGATGACGAACGTGGTGCCAAGGGCGAGGATGCCGATGACCGCTGTCGACAGCAGCACCGTGGCGATGTTGCTGAACGTGAAGAAGCTCGGGCTCGCGATCGAGAAGAAGATCACCAGCACGATGAGCGTGCCGAACGCCAGTGACTGCTGCACCTGACGCTTGAGGAAGCCGCCGATATCGCGTTTGTCGGTGTTTTCTGTGACGGCCTGCTGGATGACGGTCGTCGTCGATCCGGGCTGCTGTGGGGTACTCATCAGTCTTCCTCCCCGTGGGCTGCAAGTTGCATGATCTTCTCCTGGCTGGCTTCTTCGTTGCGGAGCGTGCCGGCGATCCGACCGTTCGCGAACACTGCGATACGGTTGGCGACGCGCAGAATCTCTGGTAGCTCCGACGAGATGACGATGATGGACTTTCCGGCGTCAGCGAGCTGCTGCATCAGCCGGTAGATCTCTTCCTTCGCGCCGACGTCGATTCCTCGAGTCGGCTCATCGAAGATGAGGATGTCGCAGTCGCGCATCAGCCAACGGGCGATGACGACCTTCTGCTGGTTTCCGCCCGACAGCAGCTTGACCATCTGGTTGACCGAGGGCGTCTTCACGCGCAGTTGCTGCACGTACTCCTTGGTCTGGTTCTTCGCTTTGCTGTCGCCCATCCAGCCGATCGCGTTGGCGTAGCGGCCGAGGGATGCCAGGACGGTGTTGAACGTGACGTCCTGCTCGAGCATGAGACCGAGCTTCTTGCGATCCTCGGAGAGGTAGCCGACACCGCGCTTCACGGCATCCTCGGGCTGGCGAATCTTGGCCTCTCGACCATTGATGGAGATGGTCCCTGCGCTGCGCGGATCGGCGCCGATCACGGCGCGGGCTGTCTCGGTGCGACCTGCCCCCATGAGGCCGGCGAACCCGAGGATCTCGCCCCGCCGCAGTTGGAAGCTGACATCCTTCAGGAGCGACTTGGTCGACAGATTCGCCACGTCGAGAACGACGGGGTCGTTCGCGTGATCGCGTGCCGTCGGCCGCGTTCCCTCATCGATGACACGACCGACCATCATCTCGATGATCTTCGGGATGCTGATCTCGCTCTTCTCAAGTGATCCGATGTATTGACCGTCGCGAAGCACGGAGACACGATCAGCGAGACGGCGAAGCTCGTCCATACGGTGTGAGATGTAGACGATGGCGGTGCCGTTCGCCTTGAGTTGCTCGATCAGGCGGAAAAGTGTCTCGACCTCGCTGTCGGTGAGAGCCGACGTCGGCTCATCCATGATGAGGACCTTGGCGTCGAAGGAGAGCGCCTTGGCGATTTCGACCATCTGCTGCTCGGCAACCGTGAGCTCTCCCACACTCTGCTTCGGGTTGAGCGCAATACCCAGGCCCTTCAGCAGTTCGGCAGTCTGTCGGTTGAGCGTCCGCTCGGACAGCAGCAGCCCCAACTTGGGCTCCCGACCAATGAAGATGTTCTGCGCGACGGTGAGGTCGGGCATCATATTCAGTTCCTGGTGGATGATCGTGATGCCGAGCTGCTGCGCCTGAAGCGGGCTGGTCAGCTCGACCTGCTCGCCCTCAAAGGTGATCGTGCCCTCGTCACGCATGTAGATCCCGGAGAGGATCTTCATGAGCGTCGATTTACCGGCGCCGTTCTCACCCACGAGCACGAGCACTTCACCAGCGCGCACCTCGAGGTGCACGTCTTGGAGTGCTTGCACCCCGGGGAAGCCCTTACTGATGCCTTCCACTCGGAGAATGGGATCGCTCATATGTTCACCTGCCCCCTTGAAGGTCGTTGTCTGTCATGATGCGTGGACGCTGTGCGTGCCATCTTAAACATCGGATCAATTCTCTATCAGCATCCGCTTCGATGCAAGTTGTATCTGAATGTACCTAACGATGCCATGCCCATGCTAAACCTGTAATAACAACTTGGTCACAGATGCGCGCGGATGCGCAGAGACGGGAATGAAAATGCTCATTGGTGCGCACGGACTGGTCTTCACCGGAACCTTCGACGAGGCGGGCCTGCGGCGCGCGATCGAGGGGACCAAGAATGCCGGCTTCGATCTCATCGAGATCCCCCTCATGGATGCCGCAGCCTTCGACTCGGAACTCGCCGGGCGGATGCTGCGCGACAACGACCTCGCTGTGACGGCGTCCCTCGGCCTGACAGCGGCAACTGACCTCACCAGCGAAGACCCCGCCGTCGTCGCCGCGGGTGTATCGACGCTGGAGCGCTGCCTCGACCACGTCGCCACGATGGGCGGCGAAGTGCTGTGCGGCGTCATTTACTCGGCGATGGGCAAGTACATGACGCCCGCGACGCCGAAGGGCATCGCGAACAGCCAGGCCGCAATCTCGGACCTTGCGGCAATCGCGGCCGAGCGCGGCATCCGCCTGTCGCTCGAGGTTGTGAACCGCTATGAGTCGAACGTCTTCAACACTGGTCGTGGCGCATTGGGGTTCATCGAGGGCATCTCCGGTGATGTCAGCGTGCATCTGGACACGTACCACATGAACATCGAGGAGTCCGACTTCTTCCAACCCGTGCACGACGTCGCGAAGGCCGGGAAGCTCGGCTACGTACACATCGGTGACAGCCACCGCGGATACCTCGGCACCGGCACCGTCGACTTCGCGACGTTCTTCCGCGCACTGCACGACGTCGCCTACGACGGACCCGTCGTGTTCGAGTCTTTCTCCTCGGCCGTGGTCAGCGCCGAACTCAGCAACACCCTCGGCATCTGGCGCAACCTCTGGCAGGACTCCGACGACCTCGCCGCGCACGCGAACCGCTACATTCGCGACGCACTGCACGCCGTGGGCACGATCGATCTGCACTGATCCCCACGCGGGCATCCGGTCGGGCACCCTTCACGCGGAGGGATGCCCGACGACACCCTTGCGCAGCAGCGCGTTGCCGTACTTGCGCGTCTCGCCGGTGCGCACGATGAGGTACGCGGCCTCGGCGATGTCGTAATAGGCGAAGCGCTCGACGAACTGGGTCGTCTCGAGCGTTGTTCCGGCGGCGGCCATGAGCTCGCGCTGGACGTCGAGAATCTCGCCGTCGGCCGAGGCCATCAGGTCGAGTCCCGGTGCATCGTCCAGCGGGATCACCGAGCGGATCGCGGCAAGGACCTCGGGCGTCGTCGTCCCCGGCAGATCGATGGCGCGTTCTCCTAGTCCCCAGGCCGGGAAGTGCGCGTCCGCGATCACGACGGCATCGGAGTGCCCCATCCGGTCGAGGTGCAGCAGCAGCTCACCGGTCAGCAACGGGTTGATTCCTTCGAGCATGGTTTCTCCTTTTACTCCCGTCGATTCACTCGGGGATGAGCTCTTCGGCGACGAGCTCATCCCAGAATGCGGCGGGGATTTCGGCGGCGGCGAGCGCCGCGTTCTGACGTACCTGTTCCGGGCGAGAGCTGCCAACAACAACCGAGCGGGTCACCGCATCCCTCAGCGGGAATTGCATGGCGGCAGCCGGCAGCAAGACGTCGTGCGCGCGGCAGACGGCGACGATGCGCTGCAGACGGTCCCAGATGTCGTCGGGCACCCCGCCGTACTCGTAGCGACTATCGCGGGTGGGCTCAGCCTTCGCGAGCAGGCCGGAGTTGAAGACGGATGCCGCGACCACCCCGGTGCCGCGTTCGCGACAAGCTGGCAGCACCTGGGCGACGGCCGGCTGCTCCAGCAGCGTGTAGCGGCCGGCGATCATGACGATGTCGAGGTCGGCCTCGCGCACCGAACGGGCGAGCGCCGCACTGGTCATGGCCCCGACACCGATCGCACTGACAGCCCCCTCGGCCCGCAATTGCTCGAGGGCGGGGAACGCTTCAGCCAGCGCGAGGTCGAGGTCGTGCCGCTCTGGATCATGCAGGTAGACGAGGTCGATCCGGTCGAGCCCCAGGCGCTCCCGCGATTCGTCGAGGGAGGTGCGGATGCCCGCATCCGAGAAGTCCCACACTCGCTGCAGATCATTCGGCACAAAGAAGTCGTTGTCAGTGTCGAGTCCGCCGTCGAAATCGGGATTGGCACGCAGCAGACGACCGACCTTGGTCGAGACCACGAACTCGTCGCGCGGCTTGGTCTGCAAGAACGCCCCGAGGCGACGCTCGGAGAGTCCGAGCCCGTAGTGCGGTGCGGTGTCGTAGTAGCGGATGCCGCTCTCCCACGCAGCCTCCAGCACCGCCCAGGCCTCGGCATCCGTCAGTGCACGAAAGAGATTGCCGACGTTTGCTGCGCCGTACCCGAGAGCCGGGATGTTCCACTCAGTCCGTGACATGCGCACCCGTCCAGGCATACTTCGCGATGCTCTCCGCCTTCATCTCCATGCTGACACCCGCAGCAATGGGCGGCATGTAGGAACCACCCTGAATGTCCGTCGGAACGACGAAATGCTCATGCAGGTGATCGACGTACTCGATCAGGCGACCCTCTCGTGTGCCGGTGATGGCAACGAAGTCGAACATCGACAGATGCTGCACTGCTTCGCACAGGCCGACGCCGCCGGCGTGCGGGCAGACGGGCACCCCGAACTTCGCCGCGAGCAGCAGGTTGGCGATGTTCTCGTTGACGCCCGCGACGCGCACCGCGTCGATCTGCATGACCTCGATGGCGTTCGCCTGCAGCAGCTGCTTGAAGATCACCCGGTTCTGAGCGTGCTCGCCGGTTGCGACGCGAATCGGAGCGATGCCGCGGGCAATCTCGGCGTGGCCGAGAACGTCATCGGGGCTGGTGGGTTCTTCCACCCATGCCGGGTTGAACTCGGCGAGAGCGCCGACCCATTCGATCGCCTCGGAGACTTCCCAGCGCTGGTTCGCGTCGATCGCGATCGGGAAGTCAGGACCGAGCACCTCACGTGCCTTGCGGAAGCGGCGGATGTCGTCGTCGAGGTCGGCACCGACCTTGAGCTTGATCTGTGTGAAGCCATCGGCGAGGGCCTCGCGCGCCAAGCGCTCGAGCTTCTCATCGGAGTATCCGAGCCAACCGGGACTGGTGGTGTAGCCGGGGTAACCGGTGGCGAGCAATTCGGCCTCGCGCTCTTCACGTCCGGGGACGGCGGCACGCAGGATCTCGAGCGCCTGCTCGGGTGTGAGTGCGTTGGTGAGGTAGCGGAAGTCGACGAGCGAGACGATCTCCTCGGGCGTCATCCGCGCCAGCAACTGCCAGAGCGGCAGGCCCGCACGCTTGGCCTTGATGTCCCAGAGCGCATTGATCACCGCGCCGATGGCCATATGCATGACGCCCTTCTCCGGGCCTAGCCAGCGCAGCTGCGAGTCGCCGATGATGTCACGGAACGTCGTGCCCATGTCATCCAGGAGCGGCTCGATCTCGCGTCCGACGAGATGACCGGCGAGCGCATCGATGCCAGCGACCTGCACATCGTTGCCGCGACCGATCGTGAAGACGAACGAGTGGCCGGCGATGTCATCTTCGGCGTCGGTGCGGATGATCACGTATGCCGCCGAGTAGTCGGGGTCAGGGTTCATGGCATCCGAGCCATCCAGGCTCAACGAAGTCGGAAAACGGATGTCAGTGGTCTCGAGTGCGACGATTCGGCTCACGGGGGTTCCTCTCCTGGTGCAGCACGAAGTTTCTGCACGGATCTCTTGGAGTGTAAACATCGGATGTCTATACTGTCAATCAGACATGCCGCCCGACTGCGGCTCCCCAACGAGGTAGGAGAACCATGAAGTTCGCGCGGCTTGGCGCCCCTGGATCCGAAATTCCCGTCCTGGTTGACGGTGATCGTCACCTCGACCTGCGACCGGTGACATCCGATGTGAACGGGGATTTTCTGTCCGGAGATTTCCGTTCGCGAGTGGCGGCAGCCCTCGCCGCCGGCGAGCTCGAGGAGCTTGAGGGTGCCGAAGATCTGCGCATCGGCGCTCCCATCGCACGGCCCAGCGCCGTCATCTGCATCGGCATGAACTACGCCGCCCACGCGGCCGAATCCGGTTCCGAGCCACCGAAGATTCCGATCATCTTCCTGAAGACACCGAACACAGTGGTCGGACCGAACGACAACGTGACGATTCCCCGAGGTAGCGAGAAGACCGACTGGGAGGTCGAGCTCGGCATTGTGATCGGCAAGCGCGCCGCGTATCTGGACAGCACCGAGGAGTCACTCGATCACGTCGCGGGATTCGTCGTCGCCAACGACGTCTCCGAGCGCGCCTTCCAGATGGACGTTTCTGGGGGGCAGTGGTCGAAGGGCAAGATCGCCGCCGGCTTCAATCCCACCGGCCCCTGGCTGGTCACCCCCGACGAGGTCGATCATCAGAACCTGGGCCTGCGCAGCTTCGTGAACGGCGAATCCCGCCAGGATTCGAACACCCGCGACATGATCTTCTCGATCGAGCACATCGTGCACCACCTTTCGCAGTATGTGACGCTCGAGCCTGGCGACCTCATCCTCACCGGCACGCCGCAGGGCGTGGCACTGTCGGGCAAGTTCCCCTATCTGAAGGCCGGCGACGTGGTCGATATCGAGATCGATGGCCTCGGTCATCAGCGCCAGAACTTCGTGGCATGGGAGGCGCAGAAATGACCGCTCCGCTCGCTCAGGGCTCGGCCCTCGAGGGCCTCGTTGCGATCGTCACCGGCGGTGCATCCGGGATCGGCGACGCGATCGCGAAGCGACTGCACGCCGACGGAGCGCAGATCGCTGTGCTTGACCGTGACCCTTCCGGTGCCGACGAGCGCTTCGCCGCGTTCACCGCTGACGTCTCGGATCGCGCCAGCGTGGATGCTGCGGTCACCGCCGTCGCCGAGAAATTCGGACGCATCGACATCGTCGTGAACAACGCCGGCATCGGCGCGACCGGCGACATCAGCGCGAACGACGATGAGGAGTGGGCGCGGGTGCTCTCGGTGAACGTCACCGGCATCGCCCGCGTGACTTCGGCGGCACTTCCCTGGCTGCGCCAGTCGCCAGCTGCGGCGGTGTGCAACACGGCATCCATCGCTTCCTCTACCGGCTTGCCGCAGCGTGCGCTGTACACCGCATCCAAGGGAGCGGTCTCCGCGCTCACCCGCGCGATGGCTGCCGATCACCTGCGTGAGGGCATCCGGGTCAACGCCGTCAACCCCGGCACCGCAGACACCCCGTGGGTCGGACGCTTGCTCGGCCAGGCGGATGACCCCACCGCCGAGCGCGCGGCGCTCGAGGCGCGTCAGCCGCATGGCCGTCTGGTCAGCCCGGATGAGGTCGCCGCGGCCGTGGCGTACCTGGTCTCCCCGTCCGCCGGGTCGACGACCGGCACCTTCATCGAGGTCGACGGCGGCATGGCGCAGCTGCGCCTGCGCGCGGAGTAGGCGCGGACGCGCGGGACCGCGGGCGCGGGGCTCGGGGCGCGGGGCCGCCGCCCGCGCTACCCGATCCCGTAGAACCGCTCCGCGCCCCGCCAGAGAATCGCGTCGGTGTCGAGATCGCGAGACGCGGCCCAGGATGCCACGGCATCCGTCCACGCGGGGATGGCAGCAGGATCAATGGTCGCTGCATCCCCGGCTGCATGCACCGCCGACACCGGCCAGTCGCTTCCGATCATCAGTCTGTCCGGCCCGAACGCCGCGAGCGCGACGTCGAGGAAGGGCACCATCTGCGCGGCATCCCATGCTCCACCGGCCTCGGCGGGAAGCCCGGAGAGCTTGCAGAACACCTGGGAGTTCGCGGCGAGCGCATGCATCCCATCCGACCACTGCGTCGACGGTGCGACCGGTGCCTCAGCCGTGCCGACCGACGGCTTACCGAGGTGGTCGAGCACGATCCGCAGCTCGGGCAGCTCCGCCGCGAGGGCCGCCACATCACGCAACTGCGCTGTCCCTCGAACGCACGCGTCGAACGTCAGGTCCCGTTCCACGAGTGCAACCGCTCCGGCACGGAACTCGGTCGTCCCGGCGAAACCGGCTGGCTCCCCCTGCAGCAGGTGACGCACGCCGACGACGAGCGGCTTGGCTGCCACGGCATCCAGGTATTCGAGCGTCGCTGCGCCACAATCGAGCCGTGCGCCGGCGACGATTCCCCGCACATTCACCCGTGATGCCAGCGAGGTCACCCACGCGACCTCGTCGAGGTACTGGTCCTCGGCGCTACCGGCCTGCACGAAGACGAAGCCACGTGCGTCACTGAGGCCGCCCACAGCGGCAGCCAACTCGTCCGCATCGAACCGCGCCCGCAGCGGACCGGTGAGCCAGTCATAGTCAAGACGGGCCGGATCCCAGAGGTGCAGGTGTGAGTCGAGAACGCGCATGAGCCCATCCTGCCGCAGACATCCGATGATTGGCTAGAATGACGCTATGGCTGTCACTGACGAGGCGATCGAGAAGATCAAAGCGATGATCGTGTCTGGAGCGCTCTCCCCCGGAGACCGTCTCCCACCCGAGAAGGAACTCGCCGAGCGGCTCGGACTCTCCCGTAATTCCATGCGCGAAGCAGTCAAGGCGCTCGAAGTAATCCGAGTTCTCGATGTACGCCGTGGCGACGGCACCTATGTCACGAGCCTGGAGCCACACCTGCTCCTGGAAGCCATCTCATTCGTCGTCGACATGCACGATGACGACTCGATGCTCGAGATCTTCGCCGTGCGGCGCATGTTGGAATCTCAGGCCACTGGCCTGGCCGCCACGCTCGGCTCGCGCGACGCGATCGACCAATTGCATCAGGAACTCGACAGTGTCGGCGCCGCGGTGACGATCGACGAACTGGTCGAACATGACATCCGCTTCCACCGCGACATCGTCCGAATGGCCGGCAACACCTATCTCGCCAGCCTCATCGAGAACCTCAGCAGTCAGACGGTACGCGCACGAGTGTGGCGCGGTCTCACCGAGCAGGGAGCGGTCGAGCGCACGCTATCGGAGCACCGAGCCATTGCCGAAGCGATCGCCCAGCATGATCCGAGCCTTGCGACGTCCCTCGCCACAGCGCATATCGCCGGCGTCGAACGCTGGCTGCGTCAGGCCGCGGCCGACGCCTGACCCGTCGCGCTTGCCGAGGGGCTCAGGCCCCGATCCGCCCCATTGCGGCTTCGAATTCGGCGGCCGAGCTGTCGCTGACCTCGTGGAACAGCACCTGGTCGAGCACATCCGGTGCGGCAGTGAAGTACGGCACGCCTGCCAGCCGGAGCCTGGTGATGTCATCCGCAGAACGCAGGCTCGCAGCGAGCACATTGGTCGCGCTGCCCGCACACACCGCCTGCATCTCGGGAATCAGCGCATCGCCGTCGACCCCGGCATCGCGCAGACGACCAAGATAGGGCGCGATGTACGTCGCCCCGATGCTCGCCGCGGCGAGCGCCTGTGCCACCGAGTACACGGCCGTGACGAGAACCGTCGCACCGTCGCCGACGAGAGCGGATGCCACGGCGAAGCCATCGGCGGTCGCCGGGACCTTCACCGCCACCCGCTCACCGAGCGCGCGAATCATCGCAGCATTGCGCAGCAGCTCGGAACGGTCAGCACCCCAGGTCTGGAAGAAGATCTCCTTCGCCCCCTCCGACTCCCAACGGGCATAGAGATCGGGGATCTCCCGAGCGGTGCGTCCGCCGCGCTCAAGGATCGTCGGATTGGTGGTCACACCGTGCACGACTCCGGCATCCAGCAGCAGTGAGACCCGCTCGAGATCGGCGCTGTCGACGTACAGGCGTGGGGCGATGGCGGCGACAGCAGACATGGGTTCGGCTCCTTGTGGTCAACCTGTCGTTACAGGTACTGACTCGGCTAATGTAATGACAGGACTCAGCGAAGTCAAAGAAGATCAGGAGCCCCATGACCGCCTCCCCCATCGATGCACGCATCGAGACGGCCACTGACGCACGCACCGGCGTCGTCATCGTCGGCAGCGTCACTGCGGATGTGACCACTTTCTCCCAGCGCCTTCCTGCACGAGGAGAAACCATTCTCGGTGATCAGTTCACGTTGATGCTCGGCGGCAAGGGTGCCAACCAGGCGGTCGCCGCTGGGCGCGCCGGAGCAACGACGAGCTTCGTCGGATGCGTCGGCGACGACCTCTTCCATGACCTCGTCATCGACGGTCTCAGCGAGGCCGGAGTCGACCTCACTCACCTGCGCACAGTCCCCGGCCCCACCGGCATTGCGCACATCCGTGTCGACGCCTCCGCGCAGAACGACATCGTCATGGTGCCGCTCGCCAACGCCGAGCTGAGCACGACGCAGATCGACGCCGCACTCGACGCGCTGGCTGCGACGACCTCGGTGCTACTCACTCAGCTCGAGACACCGTCGGCCCTCACTTTGCACATCACCGCGCGCGGACGCGAGCACGGCATGACCGTGATTCTCGACCCGGCTCCTGCCGCACCCCTGCCCGCAGAGGTGTGGGGCAACATCGACATCGTCACGCCGAACGAGACGGAAGCATCCGTACTCAGCGGCATCGAGGTGAAGGATGCCGCCACCGCCGAGCAGGCCGGTCGCTGGTTCCTCGCCCAGGGCGTCGGCGCAGCGGTCATCACACTCGCCGAACAGGGGTCGTGCGTCGTGACCGCAGACGGCGCCGAGATCGTGCCGCCGCTGCCGGTCGAGGCCGTTGACACCACAGCTGCCGGTGACGCATACGCCGGCTACCTCGGCGCCGCCCTCGCAAACGGCGCCTCACTGACCGACGCTGTGCGCCTGGCCACCGCCGCCGGCGCGCTGACCGTCACCAAGCAGGGCGCATCCCCCAGCCTTCCTCTCCGCCGCGACGTCGATGCTTTCCTGGCATCGCGCACCCCCGCCTGATCAGGAGTTCGCATGCGCAAGACCTCGACCACGATCAACCCCGCCCTCTCCCGCGTCATCAGCGAGACCGGACACACCGACCTCATCGTCGTGACGGACGCCGGGCTTCCGATTCCTCCCGGCTCCGAACGGATCGATCTCGCCTATCGCCCCGGAGCGCCCGCGTTCTTCGACGTGCTCGACACCGTGCTTGCCGAGATGGTCGTCGAAGGCGCGACAGTGGCCGCGGAGATCGCTGAGACGAGTCCAGAGGTGCTCGCGGCTCTTCGTGAACGCCTGCCGGGAATCGAGATCGAACTCGTGCCGCATGTGGAGTTCAAGAAGCGCACCCACACGGCGCGCGCATTCGTACGCTCTGGCGAGCTCACCCCCTACGCCAACGTCATCCTGCACGCGGGGGTGGCGTACTAGATGGCCTCGAACCCGACAGCGGACGACGCGATCGATCGGCACTCCGCCGCTCCGATGTACGACCAACTGCGCCAGCTGATCATCGACAGCATTGCCCGTGACGGCCTCAAGCCCGGCGACCCGCTTCCCGGCGAGCACCGGCTCTGTGAGCGTTACGGAATCTCGCGCACCGTCGTGCGTCAGTCGCTCGCGCAGCTGGAGCATGAAGGACTTGTCGAGCGAGTCAAGGGCAAAGGCACTTTCGTCTCGCGCCCCCGCACGGCCGAATCATTGGTGCACACGCTGATCGGGCTCTACGACGACGTCGAACAGCGTGGCGGTCACGTGCGCAGCGACATCCTGCGCCATGAACGCGAGGATGCTGACGCCGACGTCGCGGAGGCCCTCGAGGTTCCGGTGGGCTCCCCCGTCATCGCTCTCGAGCGCCTCCGGCACGTGGACGGCCAGCCGTGGTCATATTCGACGACGTGGATGCCGGATGCTGTCGGCGCTGTCACGCTCGGCGTGGATCTTTCCGATGCATCCCTCTACCGCGTGCTCGCCGAGCACGGCATCCAGGCAACCGACGGCGTGCGTTCGGCCGAGGCGACGGTCGCGACCCATGACCAGGCCCAACATCTGGACGTCAGCGCAGGGTCGGCGCTACTGCGACTGCGCAGCATCAGCCGGGATGCCACTGGTACTCCGATCGAGTACTTCATCGCGCTGCACCGCGGTGATCGCTCACGCTTCGAATTCCAGCTGCGCCAGGAGCAATCGCAGGCCTCCCTGCTGCACGTCGACGGCCATGGCGGCACATCGCGTGCCGGTACAGTTTCTCTCTGAGGATGTCTCTGAGGATGATGGCGATTGCTCAGAGGGGATGCGGACGATGGTCGACGAGCACGAAGCGACGCCACCTCCTGCGCGCTCAGCGATCGCGTCTTCCGATACGACGGCGACACCGGTGAAGGCGGGTACTCCGATGAATGAGAACAAGAGCGACGATCGGGATGAGGAGCAGCCCGCCCCCAGCGGGCCCCCGCCCGCGCTGATCGATCTCACCGGCCGTGCTGCCCTGACACCTGGCCCGCTGACCAAGCCGTCACCGACTATCCGTCCTCTCACACGCCGCCCCCGCTGGGTCGTCCCGCTCGTGCTGGCACTCGTCATCGTCGCGCTCGCCGGCGGCGCAGTCGCCCTGTACGTGGCACTATGAGCGCGCAGCTACGCTCGAACCCATGACCTCCTGGGCGAGCAACGCCATCGCACTGCTGGAAGCTGACGCCAATCGCAGCGCGGACACGCATCTGCACGTGTTCCCCCTACCGCCCGAGTGGGGAATCGACCTGTATCTGAAGGATGAGTCGGTGCATCCGACCGGATCCCTCAAGCATCGACTTGCCCGATCGCTGCTGTTGTATGGGCTGGTCAACGGACGCATCCACGAGGGGACCACGCTCGTCGAGGCATCCAGTGGATCGACCGCGGTGTCCGAGGCTTACTTCGCGAGGATGCTGGGGCTGCCGTTCATCACCGTCGTGCCGCGGTCGACGAGCCAGGAGAAGATCGATCTGATCGAGTTCTACGGTGGTCGCTGCCACTTCGTGGATCTTGCGCCGGACATGTATCCGGAGGCGGAGCGCCTGGCCGCCGAGTGCGGCGGCCACTACCTCGACCAGTTCTCGTACGCAGAGCGGGCCACCGACTGGCGCGGTAACAACAACATCGCCGAGAGCGTGTTCAGCCAGCTCTCGCGTGAGCGGCATCCGATCCCGAACTGGATCGTGGTCGGTGCAGGCACCGGCGGTACCAGCGCGACGTTCGGACGCTACGTGCGGTACCGCCAGCATCCGACGCGCATCGCCGTTGTCGATCCCGAGGGTTCGGCGTTCTTCGGCGGCTGGAGCACCGGAGCCGCCGACTACACCACCGGCACCCCGAGCCGCATCGAAGGTATTGGTCGGCCGCGCGTCGAGCCATCGTTTGTCCCGGGAGTCATCGATGAGATGCTGCAGATCCCGGATGCGGCATCCATCGCAGCCATCCGCCTGCTGAAGGATCGCACGCTGCACTGGGCCGGTGGCTCGACCGGCACGAACCTCGTCGGAGCGTTCCAACTGATCGCACGAATGCGCGCCGCGGGCGAGCAGGGCAGTGTCGTCACGCTCATCTGTGACGGCGGCGCGCGATACGCGGGCACGTACTACTCGGACGAGTGGGTCGTTGATCAGGGCTGGGACCTCGCGCCGCATCGCGCGCAGATGGATGATTTTCTCGAGACCGGGGTCTGGGACAGCTGAGCCTGCGCGGCTACGCTTCAGACATGACCACTCTGATCCTCACCGTCGCCGGATCCGACCGCCCCGGCCTCGTCGCAGCCGTCGCCGATGTTGTCGATGGGCATGGCGGCAACTGGGAGAACAGCCAGCTCGCCGAACTCGCGGGTGTTTTCGCTGGCGTGATTCAGGTATCCGTCGCCGATGACCGCCAGTCCGATCTTGAGTCCGCGCTGCGCGCCCTCGACGGACTACTCACGATTGCGGTTCACACCGGAGCGGGTGCTCGCACCGCGACCGATCAGCCGATTACGCTGCAGATCCTGGGCAACGACCGCCCTGGCATCGTGCGCGAGGTGTCGGCGGTGCTGCATGCGCACGAGCTCAGCATCCAGGACATGACGACCGAGACGAAGGATGCCGCGATGGCTGGCGGCCGCCTGTTCGAGGCGACGGTGTCGGCAAGGATTCCGGCATCCGCTGATCTTGCGTCGCTGCGCGCCGACCTGGAGCGGCTGACCGCCGAACTCCAGGTCGACATCACACTCGACTGATCCGCGCCGGGCTCAGACCAGGCGGCGCTTCGGCGAGACCGAGTACGTGTCCTCGGCGTTGCTGTTGACCGCGTCGCCCAACGCGACATCGATCGCGGCGAGTGTATCTGCATCGAGAGTGACCCCGGATGCCTTGACGGTGTCAGCGAGCTGCTCGGGGCGGGATGCTCCGAGCAGGGCTGCCGCGACGTTCTTGTTCTGCAGCACCCAGGCGATCGCGAGCTGCGGCATCGTGAGCCCCGCCTGCTCGGCGATGGGCTTGAGCTTCTGCACGGCGGTGAGGATGTCATCGCGCAGGAAGCTCTTGATGAAGTCGGCGCCGCTGTGCGGATCAGTCGCACGCGATCCTTCCGGCACCGGCTGACCGGGCAGGTACTTGCCGCTGAGCACGCCCTGCGCCATCGGCGACCAGACGATCTGTGAGATACCGAGCTCTTCGGATGCCGGCACGACCTTGCCCTCGATCACACGGTGCAGCATCGAATACTGCGGCTGGTTCGAGATGAGCTGCACACCGAGCTGCTTCGCGAGCGCATGCCCTTCGCGCAGCTGCTCCGCGGTCCACTCCGAAACGCCGATGTACAGCGCCTTGCCCTGCCGGACCACGTCGGCGAACGCCTGGAACGTCTCCTCCAGCGGCGTCTCGTAATCGAAGCGGTGTGCCTGGTAGAGGTCGACGTAGTCGGTGCCGAGGCGCGTGAGCGAGCCGTTGATCGACTCGAAGATGTGTTTGCGGCTGAGACCTGTGTCGTTCGCACCCTTGGGTCCGGTGGGGAAATAGACCTTGGTGAAGATCTCCAAGCTCTCGCGGCGCTGGCCCTCCAGCGCCTTGCCGAGGATGACCTCCGCCGCCGTGTTCGCGTAGGTGTCCGCAGTGTCGAACGTGGTGATGCCGGCATCCAGCGCCGCATGCACCGTCTTGACCGCCGCGTCATCTCCAACCTGAGATGCGTGCGTGACCCAGTTGCCGTAGGTGATCTCAGAGACCTTGAGACCACTGTTTCCGAGGAAGCGATAGTTGACCATGGTTCAACGCTAGAGCCTCCGCGGGGGTCGCGGCCGAAGAATGTCAGATTGTCACGGCCACCGGGTGCGGACGAATGGCCGCGCTGATGCCGAGCACGATGCACGCCATACCCGCGAGCGCGCTGACGATGTAGAACGGGGCGACGCCGTACAGTGTGACGCCTCCGGAGACCATAAACGTGTCAGACAGCGACATTCCGGGGCCGAAGGAGGCGATGAAGAATGCCGGCGCACCCATCGTCAGCACCGCAAGAAAGAGCAGCGCCGCGAGCACCGGGCGCCCATGGGTTCGGATGACGAGCACCGCGACGGTGACGGCGATCGCCACACCAATGCCGAGGATGATCAGCACCCCGGCATCTCCCGGGGCTTCACCTGCGGCCGCCATCTCGGCGCGAATCTCATTGAGGGTGTGCCCAGGGACTGCCGCAAGCGGAGTGAACACGATGATCTGCAGGGCGGCGAGAACGGCATACGCGGTGATCGCAAGTGTGCCGATGAGAGCAACCCAGCCGGTCGAGCGTCGTGTCGGATCCATGCTGCGATCCTACGCGCCGCGCATCCGCGTGTCACCGCGCGGTTCCCGCGAGCGGGCGGGGTGGTCTTACATGGCCGCTGCGGCGGCCTCGTCCTCGGTGGTCGCCACAAGCTGGCCGCAGGCCCCGTCGATCTCCTTGCCGCGGGTGTCGCGGAGGGTCGTCGGGACGCCGGCGTCATTGAGTCGACGCACAAACTCGTTCGTCACCTCGCGAGTGGATGCCGTCCACACCGAACCAGGAGTCGGATTCAGCGGAATCGGATTCACGTGCACCCAGCCGCGGCCGCGCTCATTGAGCTTCGTGGCGAGCAGGTCTGCGCGCCACGCGTGGTCATTCATGTCCTTGATGAGCGCGTACTCGATCGAGACGCGACGCCCGGTCTTCTCGTAGTACTCGCGGGCAGCATCCAGAGCCTCGTCGACCTTCCACTTCGAGTTCACCGGAATGAGCTCATCACGCAGGTGGTCATCGGGAGCATGCAACGACAGCGCGAACGTCACCGGAATGCCCTCGTCCGAGAGCTTGCGGATGGCGGGGACCAGTCCGACGGTCGAGATGGTGATGCCGCGGGCACTCATGCCCAGGCCGTTGGGCTGCTCAGCGACCATGACGCGCACAGCATCCATCACTCGCTTGTAGTTGGCGAGCGGCTCACCCATGCCCATGAAGACGATATTGGAGACGCGATCCATGCTGTGATCATCAGCCTTCTTGCCGCCGAGACCGCCTTCGGCAATCAGACGGTTCGCGCGGACGATCTGCTCGATGATCTCCGCCGACGACATGTTGCGGGTCAGCCCTGCCTGGCCGGTGGCGCAGAACGGGCAGTTCATGCCGCAGCCGGCCTGGCTCGACACGCACAGCGTGATGCGGCCGGGGTAGCGCATGAGCACCGACTCGACGAGGGCGCCGTCATGCAGACGCCAGAGGAACTTGATCGTGTCGCCCTTGTCCGTCTTCAGCTGGCGCACCTCGGTGAGCAGCGGAGGCAACATGCCGGCGACGAGCTCTTCGCGCTGCGCGGCGGGCAGATCGGTCATCTCTGCCGGGTCGGACGTGTAGTGCGTGAAGTAGTGGGCAGACAACTGCTTGGCACGGAAGCCAGGCAGGCCCAGCTCTTTGACCTTCTCGACGCGCTCTTCGGGCGTGAGATCGGCGAGGTGCACGGGCGGCTTGCCCCGCTTCGGGCTCGCGAACTGCAGCAGCGGACGCCCTTCGGCATCCTTCTTCTGGGTCCAGCCCTCGGTCCGAGGACGCACCTGCGGTTTGGCGGGACCCGTCGAGCGGATGGCGGAGGACTCAGTCATGTATCCAAGGGTACGCGGTGGCAGGTGGGAAGCGGCTGGGGTGGGCTTCCATAGACTGGCGCGATGGATGTCACCGACACGGGGATCGTCCGACCGAGCTTGTAATTACATGTTTCACTCCGCGAGAATGGGACGCACGTACGCCAATGAAGGAGCCCCCATGACTGACCGTCTCGCCCGCGCCCGCACCACCGGGGTTCTCGCCGTCCTGCGCGCTCCTTCCCCCGAGCTCGCACTCGAAGCCGCCGACGCGATTATCCGCGGCGGGGTCGCCGGGATCGAAGTCACGTATTCCACACCTGACGCCCCGGCCGTCATCCGCGAGCTGATCGCACGGCACGGCAACGCCGCCTACATCGGCGCGGGCACCGTGACCACAGTTGCGCAGGCGACCGCTGCAGCCGACGCCGGCGCCGAGTTCCTCGTCAGCCCCGGCACGCTGCCCGACCTCACGCGTGCAATGCTCGACACCGGCCGCGTCGTGATGACCGGGGCGATGACGCCGACCGAGGTCATGAGCGCGCTCGCGCTCGGGGTTGACCTCGTGAAGATCTTCCCGGCATCCCTCGGCGGGCCGGCCTACCTCGGGGCGTTGCGCGGACCGTTCCCGGACGCTCCACTCATGCCCACTGGCGGCGTATCACCGGACAACCTCGCGGACTGGTTTGCCGCGGGCGCGGTGGCCGTGGGCGCCGGCGGCGACCTCGCAAACTCTGCATCGATCAAGGCGTCACACTGGGCCGACCTCACCCAGCGCGCCGAACGCTTCGCTGCCGCATTCGCCGCTATCAGCGGCTGAGCGGCCCCTTTTGCCTGAGTTGCTGCCGTGGGCCTGGGTCGTTCTGGCCGTCGCCGCGCTGATGATCGGCCTCGCGAAGACCGCGATCCCCGGTGGTGGCATCCTGCCCGTCGCTCTGTTCGCGACCGTGCTTCCGGCGCGTACCTCGACGGCCGCACTGCTGCTCCTGCTGATCGTCGGCGACATGTTCGCGCTGATCGCGTACCGAAGGCACGCGCACTGGCCGACGCTGCTGCGGCTGGCGCCGGCGGTCGTGGTGGGGCTGCTGGCTGGCTTCGCGTTTCTCGCACTCGGAGACGACGCCGTCGTACGCCGCGCGATCGGCGTCATCCTTCTCGGGATGATCACAGTGACGCTGTGGCGGCGTTGGCGACAGAGTCTTCGAGAGCATGGTCGAGTGGATGCCACGCCCGCCTCCGGCGGCGGCATCGTCGCCGCATCCGCCTATGGCTCACTCGCCGGATTCACGACGATGGTGGCGAACGCCGCGGGCCCCGTCATGTCGATGTACTTTCTCGCGATGCGCACGCCGGTGCAGGTGTTCCTCGGCACCTCGGCCTGGTTCTTCGCGATCGTGAACCTGTTCAAGGTGCCGTTCCTCGCCGGCATCGGGCTCTTCGACGGCCCCGTGCTGCTGATGGATGCCGCACTCGTGCCCCTCGTCGTGATCGGAGCCCTACTCGGGATACGACTGGCGCGCCGAATGAAGCAACATGTGTTCGACAAGATCGTGATCGGCCTCACGATCGTCGGCGCCGTGTACCTGCTGTTCTGAACCCGCGCCAGTCCCCTGCCCCGTCTCGAGTCGGGAAACCCAGACGAACTGGTGTGTCGGCGGCGTGCCGTGGCACAACGCGCCGAGACACGCCGAGCGGCGTCTGCGTTTTCCGGCCCGGGGCGGGCGTCAGTCCAGGAAGATGTCGGGGAAAAGGCGGTTATCCGGCGTACCGGGAATCGCGGCGTAGCCGGAGAAGTCGGTCACACCGTCCGCCTCCAGCACGTCTTCCACGATCAGGCTCTGTCCGGTGTACCCGGCTGCCGTCTTGATCAGCACGGCGTAGGCGGCATCCGCATAGATATTCGGCGTGCGGCTCGCAGCCATCACCTTGTCGCCGCCAAGCAGGTTCTGCACGGCGGCCGTCGCGATGGTCGTGCGCGGCCACAGCGTGTTCGCGGCGATTCCGTCCTTCTCGAACTCAGCGGCAAGCCCGAGCGTGACCATGGTCATGCCGAACTTCGCCAGCGAGTAACCGGTGTGCGCTCCGAGCCACTTCGGGGTCGGGTTCAGCGGCGGCGACAACGACAGGATGTGCGGGTTCGCTGACTCCCGCAGCTGCGGGATCGCCGCGCGCGACAGCATGAAGGTGCCGCGCACGTTGACGTCCTGCATGAGGTCGTACTTCTTCGCGCCGAGATCGAGCGAGCGCGACAGATCGATCACACTGGCGTTGTTGATGACGATGTCGATGCCACCGAACTCGCCCTGCGTCTTCATGACGGCCTCAGTGATGTCGTCATCCTCGCGCACATCGCCGACGATCGGCAGCGCGTTCCCACCGGCCGCGCGGATCTGCTCGGCAGCGGTGTGGATCGTGCCTTCGAGCTTCGGATGCGGGGTGTCCGTCTTCGCCAGCATCGCGATGTTCGCGCCATCCGCCGCTGCGCGCAGCGCGATGGCCAAGCCGATGCCGCGACTGCCGCCCGACATCAGGATCGTCTTGCCTGCCAGAGTGCTCATGCTGCTCCTTCGTTGCTCTTCGTTCACTTCGGCGCCATGCGGATGGCGCCGTCGAGGCGGATGGTCTCGCCATTCAGGTAATCGTTGGTGACGATACTCACGGCCAGCGCGGCATACTCATCGGGCCGGCCCAAACGTGCGGGATACGGAACCTGCGCACCGAGCGATGCCTGCGCGGCCTCCGGCAGGCCGGCGAGCATCGGGGTCTCCATGATGCCCGGAGCAATCGTGCAGACCCGGATGCCGTAGCGGGCAAGCTCGCGCGCGATCGGAAGCGTCATGGCGTGCACGCCACCCTTCGACGCCGAATACGCGGGCTGGCCGATCTGCCCGTCGAATGCCGCGACGGATGCCGTGTTGACGATGACGCCGCGGGCGCCGCCATCGAGTGGCTCGTTCTTCGCGATGACGGCGGATGCCTGCGAAGTCACATTGAACGTGCCGACGAGGTTGATGCGGATGACACGCTCGAAGTCGGCGAGCACGGCAGGGTTGCCCTCACGATCGAGCACTTTGGCGGGCGGTGCGATGCCGGCGCAGTTGATGACGATGCGCAGCGGCGCCTGCTCGTTCGCCGCAGCCACGGCTGCCTGCACGTCTTCGACGTTCGTGACGTCGGCGGGCGCGAACGTCCCGCCGAGTTCTACGGCGAGATCGGCACCTGCGGATGACGGCAGATCGAGCAGCGTGACGTGCGCACCGGCAGCCGCGAGAACGCGAGCCGTTGCAAGGCCGAGCCCCGAAGCCCCTCCGGTGATCAGTGCCCCAGATCCCTGGATCTGCATGTGTTCTCCTTCGAACGTTTTGCAACTCAGTCCCAGCATACGCAATCCTCAGTACCACCTATGGCTTATGTGACGGCCGAGGTGTTGGCTGTAGTCATGGAACTGCGTCGCAAGCGAGCCTACGATACCGCCGAGAACGTCGACGGGTTCCGTGTGCTCGTCGATCGACTCTGGCCCCGCGGAGTCTCGAAGGAGCACGCGGCGATCGATCTCTGGGCCAAGGACACCGCGCCCAGCCCTGAGCTGCGGAGAGACTGGCACGCGGCATCCGATGCGGACTGGGGCATCTACGCCGAGCGATACCGTGCAGAGTTGGAGAACGAGACTGCGTCGGCGCTGGAGTCGTTGGCGGTCGAGCTGCGCCAACATCCAATCGTCACGCTCGTGTACGCCGCACACGACGAGCAGCACAACCACGCCGTCGTGTTGGAGGAGTGCCTGCTTCCGTTGCTGTGAACCCACGCGAAACACGCGATGATGGGGCGGTGAGCATTCCGTCGGGACATATCGAGATCCCTGCGCGCGTGCGGGCTCTTGCACACGCCGCCAGTCTCGAACCGGTGTGGCAGAACAACAATGGCGGGCTGACGTTCCGCACGGACGACCGTCGCTTCATCAAGTGGGGCCCGCTCGACCCCGAGGCGAACATGCGCGACGAGGCCGAGCGCATGCGGTGGGCGTCAGAGTGGATCACCGTGCCCGAAGTGGTCGAGCAGGGCGAGGATGCCACGCACGAGTGGCTCGTGACCGTCGCGCTCGACGGACTCAGCGCCGTCGACGGACGCTGGATCACAGAACCAGCCGTCGCTGTGCGCGCCGTCGGCGAGGGCTTGCGGGCGCTGCACGACGCACTCCCGGTCGACGAGTGTCGCTGGGAGTGGAGCGTTGCATCCCGGATCGCGAACGCTCAGGCCCGTGGCATCCGCATTCCCGAAGGACTCCGTGACGCGCCGCCGATCGATCGGCTTGTGGTGTGCCACGGCGACGCCTGCATGCCGAACACCCTCCTCAACGCCGACGGCAGCCCCTTCGCCCACGTCGATCTCGCTGTCCTCGGCACCGCCGACCGCTGGGCGGACATCGCCGTGGCCTCGATGAGCACCGAGTGGAATTGCGGCCCAGGCTGGGAGGACGCACTCATCGACGCGTACGGCCTCGACCCTGACCGTGAACGTCTCGACTATTACCGGGCGCTGTGGAATGCAACGTGATGACTGGAGCAAGGATGCATAAGACGACCGACCAGCGGATGACTGTTCCGGAAGTCCTCGCATCGTGAGCACTTCGGACATCGTGGGGATCATCCTGCTGAGCGTTCACGTCATCATGGGGTTCGTGGCGGCGGTGGCGATCTCGCTGCACCGAAAGCCCGCCACAGCGATCGCCTGGATCCTGACGATCATCTTCATCCCCCTTCTCGGGGCAATCGCCTTCTTCCTCATCGGCTTCGGTCGACTTCCCAGGCGGCGGCGCGAGAAGCAAAAGGAGGTCAATGCGCTGATGCTCGCCCGTTCGGGCGTCACCGCACACCGGGCGTCGCCATCGACCCCTGACTGGCTGGACACGGCCGTGATACTCAACGAGACACTCGGTGCGCTCCCGATCGTCGCGGGCAACAGAACGACGTTGATTGAGGACTACCAGGGATCGTTCGATGCGATGATCGGCGACATTGACGCCGCCCGCGAATATGTGCACGTCGAGTTCTACATTCTGGTGAGAGACACCACCACGCAGCCGTTCTTCGACGCGCTCGCGCGCGCGGTCGCCCGGGGAGTCATCGTGCGGGTGCTCTCCGACCACGTTTCGGGGTTGATGTTCCCGCACCGGAAAGCGACGCAAGAAGCACTCGCGCAGATGGGTGCGCAGTGGAGGCCGATGCTGCCGTTGCGCCCTCATCTCGGGCAATGGCAGCGCCCGGACCTCCGCAATCATCGCAAGCTGGTCGTCATCGACGGGCGCGTCGGATACACCGGCTCGCAGAACCTCATCGACTCGACGTACCTGAAGCCGAAGAACGTTCGCCGCGGGTTGCACTGGATCGAACTCATGGTCCGACTCGAGGGGCCCGTGGTCGGTGAGCTCGATGCAGTGTTCATCACAGACTGGTTCAGCGAAACAGACGAGCTCCTCCCCGTTCACACCTATCCGGTGCAGGCCGCCGCGATCGCGGCATCCGATTCGGGAAACGAAAAACCGCTCAACGATACGCCGCTCGACAACATCGACGCGCAGGTGATTCCGAGCGGCCCCAGCTTCGAGAACGACAACAATCTCAAGCTCTTCGTCATGCTTATCCAGAACGCACGCTCACGGGTGAGCATCACCAGCCCGTACTTCGTTCCGGATGAGTCGACGATGCTGGCCATCCTCACGGCGGCCGCGCGCGGCCTGGATGTCGAGCTCTTCGTGTCGGAAGTCGCAGATCAGGTGCTCGTCCATCACGCGCAACGCTCGTACTACGCAGCCCTTCTGGACGCGGGGGTCGCCGTCTACCTGTACCGGTCGCCGACCGTACTGCACTCCAAGCACTTCTCGATCGACGACGAGGTTGCCGTCATCGGATCGAGCAATATGGACATCCGCTCATTCAGTCTCAACATGGAGGTCTCGGTGTTGGTGCGCGGGCGTAAGTTCGTCGATCAGTTGAAGCTCGTCGAGGACAACTACCGTCGCAACAGCATCCGGCTGGGCCCAGAGGCATGGGCAAGGCGACCATTGCGCGAGAAGGTGATCGACGGGTTGGCCCGGCTGACATCCGCATTGCAGTGACTCGCGACAGCGCTGGAGCAATCACCCTCGTGACCACGATCGCTACAATGGTCGCGATCGCGCTCGGAATCCTCGCGGGCACCGCTCTCACCGACCGCACCTCCAAACTCTGATGCCTGGAATGAGGCCTCCATCATGTCCGCAGCCGATGCAGCCACAACACGCGTAGTGGCAGAGCCAGCGCACTCCCTTCGTGTGGAGTCGCAGGCCATCTACGCCGCCCTCGCCGCTGGCGTTTTAGGAGCACTCCTCGGCATAGTCATCGGCGTCACTCTGCCCCCGCTCAGCTTGTTCGGCGACTGGTCGTTCGGGAGCATCGTCGCCATTGCCGCGGGAGCGGTCGCGGCGATCGCCGGCGGCATCGGATACTGGCGCGTGCGAGGAATGCCTGGGCAGGAATGGCGACACTCGCTGTCTGCCGCGACCTTCACCGTCAACACGATCGCAGTGGTGCTTGTACACCTCGTGCTTGCCGTATTGGCGGCGCTTGCGGCCTTCCTCATCCTCAGCCTCGGGTTCATCGGGTTGAAGGTCGAGCTGTTCTGGACGGTCGTTTTGATGGCGGTGAGCCTCGGGCTCAGCGCATACCTCACCTATCTGTCGGTGTCGCGCATGACGACGCGGCGGATGTCTTCACTGCTGATGGCTTTTGTCAGCATCGGCACTTTCGCGGCGATGCTCATGACCCCGGATCCCCTCTGGTGGGAAACGCACTTCAGCCACCTCGGCACCTTCTGGAGCGTGTCGAGTCTGGTGTTCAACGGCACCCTGGCCATCGGCGGCCTCCTCGTCACCGCCTTCGCCGTTTATCTCACAAATGATATGAACGCCCTCCTTGAACGGCGGATCCTCACGCGCGAAGACGGTCCCAAGATCATCGCGAGGATGTTCATCATCTTGGGCATCATGCTCGCTGGGGTCGGCCTCGTCCCAGTAAACGTGAGCCTGCTGATCCACAACCTCTGCGCGGGCGGTATGGCCGTCATGTATATCGGGATGCTCGCAAGCGGACACCGGATACTCCGCGGGATGCCACGCGCATACTTCATCGCATCTTGGGTCTTCCTTGCCGCAGTGCTGGTTTCCACGCTGCTCTTCGTCGTCGGATTCTTCGGGCTGACCGCGTTCGAGATCGTCGTCTTCGCGCTCATCTTCGGATGGATCTCGGTCTTCATCCGATTCCTCGGCGTCGCAGGTCAACGCGACTGACGGAGGTCAGCTGATGTCTCATCCCCTCATGTTCACGGAAGACGATCCGCTGCTGGCGCGGGTGCGCACCATTGCGCTCGCGTTGCCTGAGGCCGACGAGAAGGTCAGCCATGGTCGCCCGGCCTTCTTCACGCAGAAGGTGTTCTGCTACTTCGGCGGCTCCCAACGCATAAACGATGAGTGGATCGCCCACGACGCAGCAATCATGGTGCGACCCGATCCCGGCGACGATCCCGCGCTGCGACAAGACACACGATTCTGGGTGCCCGCATATCTCGGCCCGTCCGGATGGCTCGGAATCGACCTCGACGAATCGACGGATTGGCAGGAGATCGCCGAACTCGTCGATGCTTCGTATCGGGTGACCGCTCCGAAACGACTGGTGCGCGAGCTCGACGGGCTGTAGCGACCACCAACTCATTGTTTGCTAATACGTATTAACGTACTATTGATGCATGAATGATGAACTGGCAGCACTGCGCGACGCCGTGCGTGTCCTGACGGAACGGGTCGATGCCCTCGACGTGCAGGAGCAGACAGAAGGATCACCTGTCGATGCGGACGCGTTCTGGGCGCTGGCTGGATTGCAGTCACGCCTCGCGGACACCCCCTCTACCGTCGATGGCGCTGTGATGCTGGTGGGATCGCTGACTCTGCCTACGGGGGCTCCGGTGTCGTGGCAGCAGAGCGTCGGAACCGCGGGGATGCTGGAGACGGACTGGACAGAGCAGGCATCGGTGTTCGCAGCATTGGGGCATCCGGTTCGGGTGGAACTGCTGCGACACATCCTTTCCGGGGTGCACGCAACTGCCGATCTCGCGGCGATCGAGACACTCGGAACGACCGGTCAGCTACACCACCACCTGCGACAACTACTCAGCGCCGGATGGGTACGTCAGAGCGGGCGTGGCAACTACGCGGTTCCAGCGGCACGGATCGTCCCCCTGCTGGCGTGCATGCTCGGAGCCGAGCGATGAGGCGGGCGCTCATTGCCGTCTATCGCCTCCGCATCCCTGGTTACTACGCAGCGACCGCAACTTTGATCGCCGTCGCCCTGTCCACGTTCCTCACCCTGGGCGAGACTGCGCGGCAGGCGCGTGGCATCCTGTCGCCGATCGCACTTTGCGTGCTGGCAATTTGTATCGTGCTCGCATTCACCGCGCCTGTTTTTCTTCCCAAGCGGGAAACAGTGAAAGTCTCCTCTCCGGTGCGCGGACGGTGGCTTGCGATGAACAGCCCTGCTTCGAAGGTCCCGAGCCACGGAGTCCGTGCATACGGCCAGACGTACGCGATCGATCTCGTCAACGAGCCGGTCGATAAGGTCCGTCCGCCCTTCGGCGGCGGCTCAGCGATGCGTGCACCGTCGGAGTATCCCGCGTTCGGAGCGCCGGTGTTCGCCATGTGCGATGGAGTGGTGGTGCGCGCATCCGACTGGCGACGCGATCACCGAGCGCGGTCCAATTTGCTCGCCGTGATCTACCTGTTGTTCGAAGGTGCAATCCGTGAGTCGGGAGGCCCGGGGTTCATCGTCGGCAACCACGTCACGATCCGCGGCGCGGATGGCGTGCACGCGACCGTCGCACACTTGCAGCGCGGGTCAGTCACGGTTCGAGTCGGCGAGACGGTCCGAGCGGGCGAACAGATCGGTCTCTGCGGGAACTCAGGCAACAGCACTGAGCCACACGTGCATGCTCAACTCATGGACCGCGCCTCCCTCTGGACGGCCATCGGAGTCCCGATGACCTTCGCCGGAATCACCATCGGGGATGCCCCAGAGCTAGCTGACACGCTGCCCCAAAACAACGAGCACCTGACGACCCGCCCCTGATTGCGAGTGGGTAGTTGTGGCTCTATTTCGCGTGGAAAATGAGCCACAAGTGCCCACTCGCAAGGGGGAGGAAGGGGTTAAGAACTCGGGCCTAGGATGAAGTTCCAGGAGCCGGTTATGACCGCGGCTGTCACCGCTATCGCGGAGATCAGGGCGCCGATCAGCAGCAGCATCCATTCCCTCGCACCGAAGGTGGACTCGCGCGCCCAGGTGCGCTGCCCCGGCGCGCCGAAGCCGCGCGCCTCCATCGCCGTCGCCAGCTTCGCACCCCGACGGATCGAAAGCACCAGCAGCGCGAACACCATCCCGAGGAAGCGCTTGATACGACCACGGTCGGCGACGCCGCGCGCCCGGCGGGCCAACTCCAGCGCACGCCAGTCGTCGAGGAACAGCCCCACCATGCGCAGGCCAGCGAGCGCGCCGAGCACGAACCGGGCAGGCAGCCGCAGGATCTGCGCCAGTCCGTCGGCGAGGTCCGTCGGATCGACCGTGAGGAAGAGAACCACCGAAGGCAGAGCGATCGCGAGAACACGGAACATCGTCGCCAAAGCCAGCGCCAGCGACCCCTCGCTGACGCGCACGACGAACCACTCCAGGTAGATCTCCCCGCTCGTCTCGCCATACAGCGCGATCGTGACACCGGTCAGGGGAGCTGCCAGCCAGACCGGCCAGGTGCGCACCCAAAACTCCCGCCAACCAATACCGGCGAAGAGGAACAGCACGCACTCGAGCACCAGGGCGACCGCAGCGGAGACGACGTCGAGGGTGAGAATCAGCGGGATCGCGATCAGCGCGCTGACGCCCAGCTTCGCCACCGGATTGATCTGCGCGACGACGCCGGTACGCGCACGATTCTCGAGCAACGTCATCGGATGCCACTCAGCTCGAAGCGCTCCGCGCGCAGCGCGCGCACCACGTCGAGGTCATGCGTGATCGTGACGATCGCCGCACCCTCATCGCGCAGCACGGCCAGCATCGCCATGAGTTCGGCCCACGTGCGCGCATCCTGGCCGAACGTGGGTTCGTCGAGCACGAGCATCCGTGGTCTGGTCGCGAGCGCAGCCGCAACGGTCAGACGACGCTTCTCTCCGCCGGACAGCGTGTACGGATTCGCCAGCGCGAGATGCGCCAGCCGCAGCCTCGTGAGCAGTTCGTCAGTGCGCGCAGCGATCTCATCCGCACTCAACCCGAGCGCGCGCGGACCAACCGCGAGCTCGTCTCGTACGGTCTTCGCCAGCAGCTGATGCTCCGGCTCCTGGAATACCATCCCGATGCGCGTCAGCAACTGCCTCGACGTCCAGCGGATGGGCGCGGAACCCGCACCATCGGCGAACGCACCGGATGCTTCCACGTGACCCCCCGCCGGAGGAAGGAGACCGGCAAGAGCGAGTCCCAAGGTGGATTTTCCCGCGCCGTTCGGCCCGGTGATCGCCAGCGCCTGACCGGCACGCACCACCAGGTCGACATCGGATGCCACAGTCACACCCTTCACCCGAGCAACGGAGAGGTCGTGCGCGGCGAGCAGGATCGCTCCCGGCTCAGCACGTGGCGGTTGCGGCAAGGCCGGCGGATGACCCGGCACCCACACGCCTGCGGCGGCGAGTTCCGCACCGGCGGTCCCGAGCACCTGGTCCGGCGCCCCATCCGCGATCACTCCCCCCTCACCGACGACGATCACCCGCGTGATCAGCGGCAGCCACACATCCAGGCGATGCTCGACGACGATCAGCGTGGCGGGATGCGCTGTCAGCATGCGCTGCACGGCGTCGCGCACTTCAATGACACCGTCCGGATCGAGATTCGCTGTCGGCTCGTCGAGCAGCACCAGGCCCGGCTGCATCGCAAGGATGCCCGCGAGCGCGAGGCGCTGCTTCTGCCCTCCGGACAGCGCCTTGGTGGGCCGGTCGAGCGGCACGTCAAGGCCGACGGCGTCGAGGGCTGCACTCACCCGCGGCCAGATCTCCTCCCGCGGTATGCCGATGTTCTCGCAGCCGAACGCGACGTCGTCTCCTACCCGCGCGAGGATGACCTGCGAGTCTGGATCCTGGAGCACGAGCCCGGAGCGGCCGCGAGTTGCGGCGGCCGGAGCCGAATCAACCAACAACTCGCCGGCGCTCTCGCCCTCTTCGTCACCGCCGAGCACCCCGGCCAGCCCGTGCAGCAGCGTCGACTTTCCGGCGCCGGATGCCCCGAGGAGGAGCACCCGCTCGCCAGGTTCGATGCGGAACGTGACGTCGTGCAGCGCCCACGCGAGCCTGCTCGCGTGACGCCATCCCCACCCGCGTGCCTCGACCGCTGCGGGCCGGACGTTACCGGCTGGCATGTCAGACCCGGTTCCGCACCTCGCGGCCGGAGCCGAACCGATCAAGGGCTCCGGTGGCCGCGAGACCGCGCGCGAGCACCCAGCCGAGCGCGCCGGCAAGGACGGCCCCTGAGATGACCGTGCTGATGAGGTAGACGATGGTGAAGGTCGCCCCCGAGCCTGCGTACCAAAGGATCAGGTTGTTGACACCGCCGGCAAGTGCGGCGCCCGCGCCGGCCAGGAGAGCCACCGGCAGTGACCAGAAGCGGTAGGCGAAGAGCAGGAAGATGATCTCGGCGCCAAGGCCCTGCACGAGTCCTGCCTCGATCGTGAGGAAACCGCCCCATTGGGCTCCCGCAAGCGCGGAGACCACTGCAGCGATCACCTCGGTGTAGATCGCGGCTCCCGCCTTGCGAATGACGAGGCCGCCGAGAACGCCGGCGATGAGCCACGGACCGTCAAGAAGCCCCTGCACACCGGGCAGGAGCGGCTCGAGCAGCGCCTTCGGCCCGAGATAACCCACATTCCATGCCAGGAACAGGAACCCGCAGGCGACTCCGAGAACGCTGGCGACGACGATGTCGACGATGCGCCAACGCCAGATCTCTGGACGCATGAGCCCGGTGCGGGCGGCAGTGGGCGTGCGTGTAGACGTGTTCATTTGAACTCCTCCCTGCGCTGGCATGACCCAGATCAGGTTCGACGGTCGAAGCGTGGTTCGCTTCCTCTCAGCCCGACTCATCGGACTCCCGTGGTTGTGCTGACGATCTTACCCAACTGTCAGGATGCCGGTGCCCCTGCGCACACGAGGAGCGGGATTCGATAGCGTAGGCGGGTGACCCCTGACGATGCGACGCCCGATACTGGCACGCTCAGCCGGCGTGCCCTTCGCGCGCGTACGGGAGCCGTCGATGCCGCGAGCTCCCCAGCCCTGCCGCCCAGCGACTCCCCGGAGACGGTGCCAGATGCCCTGGAGGCACTGTTAGACACGGCAGAGACCGCCTCAGACACGCCAGAACCGACACCGGATGCCGCGGAGACACCGGATGCGCCCTCCTCTGCCGCCACAGTCTTCGACTTCGACGCCGACGCTGATCTGAACGTGCTCGAGCGCGCGGTGGACGAGACGGCCCCGGACGCAGAGTGGGCGGGTGCCACGCACCCAGTCACCGCCCTCACCTGGCTCGACGTCGACGATGTCAGCGAAGGCACCCGCCCGGCAGATCTCGATGCGGTAACGATGCGCGAGACGGGGCCCGACCTGCTCGCGAATGCTTCTCTGCGCTCCGGCGTCCTGCGTACCTGGATGGCACCGCTAGGCACCGTCGCTGTTCTCGCCATCGCCTACTCCGCGACGATGCTGCTGTGGCCACTGAACGAAGTGCCTCCGACGGTGCAGGCCGTTGAATTCCAGACCGTGGCCTCCGAAGCTGCCACGTTCAGCTGGCCCGCCGGCGGCAGCGCCGGTGTGAGTGTCGCCGGGGTCTCCTCTGCGGCATCCACTCTTGATTCGGCCTCGATAGCGAGCCTCACGAAGGTCGTGACCAGCCTGATGGTGCTGGATGAGATGCCGCTACAGCTCGGCGAATCGGGCCCGGAGTTCGCGTTCACCTACGGCGACACGCTCGACTATTGGAACTACCGCCGCGCGAATCAGTCGGCGCTGGATGTTCCGGTCGACGGTGTGCTGACGGAGTATCAGATGCTGCAGGGCACGTTACTCGGCTCCGCCAACAACTATGTCGATCGACTGGCCCGCGAGCTCTGGGGCTCCGACCGACAGTTTGCCGAAGCCGCAGAGCGATGGCTCGCCGACCGCGGCCTTTCCGGGATCACAGTGGTGACCCCCTCCGGCTTTGATGAGGACAATATCGCCACGCCGGAGGCACTGCTGCGGCTCGCAGAGCGTGCGATGCAGAACCCCGTGTTCGCCGAAATCGTCGGCACCGCAAGTGTCGAGATCCCCGGCGCCGGCCTGGTCGAAAACACCAACGGTATGCTCGCAGACCCGGGTGTCGTCGGCATCAAGACTGGAACCCTCGTGGGCTGGAGCCTGCTCACCGCGAAGGACATCACGATCGGCGATACGACGGTGCACCTGTATGCGTCGGTGTTGAACCAGGACGACAACGACCAACGGCTCGAAGTGACGCGGTCACTGTTCGCCGGCGTGGAGGCTGCATTGGCGGCAACTGCTCCGGCTGTGGCAGAAGGCACCGTTGTCGGCACTGTCAGTACCCCGTGGGGCACGAGCGTGGACGTGGTCACCGACGGTGACGCGAACGTCGTGCTGTGGAACGGTGTATCTGCGAGCGCGGAAGTGGACTTCGACCTGAGCGACCAGCGCGCCGACGGTGACGCGATCGGTACGCTCACGGTCACTGGCCCCGTAAATGCCACGGACTCCAGCGTCTCGCTCGCCGATGAGCTCGAAGGACCGAGCCCGTTGTGGCGCCTGATGCATCCGCTGGAGATTCTCGGGCTCACTGAAGCCGGCTGACAAATGAAACGACTGTGGCCGGCTGCACTTGCAGCCGGCCACAGTCGTTCATCTCAGACCTCAGAGATTCAGACCTGCGCCTCGGCCTCAGCCTCGACCCCGGCCTCACCGGTGACGATGACCGGGATGGAACCGGTGAGGGTTTCCTCCGCGTCGATGTCGGTCGCGGCCTGCTCGAACTGCGACTGGTACAGCCGCCAGTACGCACCCTGTGCCGTGATGAGCTGCTCGTGCGAGCCCTTCTCGACGATGTCGCCGTGTTCCATCACGAGGATGAGATCGGCGTCGCGGATCGTCGACAGGCGGTGCGCGATCACGAAGGAGGTACGCCCCTGTCGCAGCGCCGCCATGGCGTGCTGCACCAGCAGCTCGGTGCGGGTGTCGACGGCGCTCGTCGCCTCATCAAGAATGAGGATCGACGGCTGTGCCACGAACGCACGTGCGATCGTGATGAGCTGGCGCTCACCGGCAGAGACGTTGGCTGCGTCTTCTTCCAGCACCGTCTCGTACCCATCCGGCAACGCATGCACGAAGCGGTCGACGTAGGTTGCCCTGGCCGCAGCGAGCACTTCCTCATCGCTCGCAGAGGCGCGACCGTATCGGATGTTCTCCAGGATGGATCCGGCGAACAGCCACGGATCCTGCAGCACCATGCCGGTGCGCGAACGCAGATCGTCGCGCGTGACCGCGGCGATGTCCTGTCCGTCAAGCAGGATGCGGCCCGAGTCGAGCTCGTAGAAGCGCATGATGAGGTTTACCAGCGTGGTCTTACCCGCGCCGGTCGGCCCTACGATCGCGACGGTCTGTCCCGGCTCGACCCGGAACGACAGATCCGTGATCAGCGGACGCTCTGGCGTGTAGGAGAAGGACACGTTCTCGAACTCGATCACGCCGCCTCCATCTGCGCCGTCGCCCTTGCGCAGGGCGGGTGCGTCTTCCGCATCCGGCTCCTGCTCTTCGGCATCGAGGAAATCGAACACCCGCTCGGCCGACGCCGTGCCGGACTGCACGACGGCCGCCATACCACCCAGCTCCGACAGCGGCTGTGTGAACTGCTGCGAGTACTGGATGAACGCCTGCACGTCACCGAGTCGGAGCTGACCGCTCGCGACCATCAGTCCGCCGAGAACGGCGATGCCGACGTAGGTCAGGCTGCCGACGAATGTCATGGCCGGCATGATGACGCCCGACAGGAACTGCGCCTTGAAGCTCGCCTGGAACAGTTCTTCATTCTCAGCCTGGAACTGGTCGAGGGCGTCCTTCTCGCGACCGAAGACCTTGACCAGTGCGTGGCCGGAGAATGCTTCCTCGACCCTGGCGTTGAGTCGACCGACCTTGCGCCACTGCATACCGAACGCCTTCTGAGAGCGCGGCCCGATGACTCCGAAGATGACGCCCATCAGGGGAAGTGCGACGAGCGCCACGAGCGCCAACTGCCACGAGATCGTGAACATCATCACGAGCACGCCGATGACGGTGAGCACCGATGTCACGGCGCCCGAGAGGGACTGCTGCATCGCGGTCGTGATGTTGTCGATGTCGTTCGTGACACGGGAGATCAGCTCACCGCGCTGCACCTTGTCGAAGTACGACAGGGGCAGACGGTTGATCTTCGCCTCGACGGATTCACGCAGGCGCCACATGGTGCGCACCATGATCACGTTGATGACGTAGCCCTGGATCCAGGTCAGCAGCGCCGCGCCGACGTAGATCGCCAGCACCGCGATGATGATCCCCCGCAGCCGTTCGAAGTCGATGCCTGCGCCGACCTGGAAGTCGGTGAAGGCAGCGACCATGTTCGCGAAGTCATTTTGACCCTGCGACCGCAGTATCTCGATGACCTGCTCCTGCGACGTTCCGGCGGGAACACCGTTGTCGCCGAGCGTCTTCGAGATGAAGCCCTCGTAGATGATGTTGGTCGCCTCGCCGAGAACCTTCGGCGCAGCCACCGTGAGCAGGACGCCGATCGCGCCGAGGACCGAGACGAAGACGAAAGCGAGGGCGGAGGGCTTGAGCAGCCCGATCATCCGGGCGAAGCTCTTGCCGAAGTTGTCGGCCTTCCCCGGGGCAGGGGCATCCCAGCCACCCGCCTCCAGGCGCGCCGCATCGGCGAGCTCTGCCTCGTACTGTTCTTCTGCGGTGAGTTGTTCCGGCGTACTCATGCGTCCACCCCCAGCTGCGATTCGACGATCTCTCGGTAGGTCTCATTCGAAGCGAGAAGCTCCTCGTGGGTTCCGGCACCGATCATCGTGCCGCCTTCCAGAACGACGATCCGATCAGCATCAGTGATCGTCGACACACGCTGTGCGACGACGATCTTCGTCACCTCGGGCAACTCGCGCCACAGCGCCTGTCTCAACCTGGCATCTGTTGTCAGGTCAAGCGCTGAGAACGAGTCATCGAAGATGAGGATCTGCGGCCGATGCACGATCGCCCTGGCGATCGCGAGTCGCTGCCGCTGCCCACCTGAGACGTTCGTACCGCCCTGGGCGATACGCGATTCGAGGCCGTCCGGCATCTCCTCGACGAAGTCGCGTCCCTGCGCGATCTCGAGTGCGTGCCAGAGTTCTTCGTCAGTGGCCTCTTCTCGGCCGTACCGAAGGTTCGATGCCACCGTTCCGGTGAACAGGAATGGTCGCTGCGGCACCAGCCCGATGCTCTTCCAGAGTGCCTCGACATCGGCCTCGCGCACGTCTGCTCCGTTGACCTTGACTGTGCCGCCCGTGACGTCGAACAGCCGGGGAAGGAGCGAGATGAGTGTGGTCTTTCCGGCGCCGGTGGAGCCGACGATCGCGACCGTCTCGCCCTGATTGGCACTGAATGTGACGCCCGACAGCACAGGTGCGTCTGCACCCGGGTAGGTGAACTCGACGTCCTCGAGCGCGACTGTGCCGGGCGCAGTGAACTCGATCACTCCGTTCTCCGGTCGTTCCATGCTCGAATCGGCGTCGAGCACTTCGCCGACGCGCTCGGCCGAGACGGCAGCGCGCGGGATCATCATCGCCATGAAACTCGACATGATGACGCCCATCATGATCTGGCCGATGTACTGCATGAAGGCGAAGAGCGTGCCGACCTCGACATTGCCCGCGTTGATCTCGATACCGCCGAACCAGATCACGCCGACCACGGTGACGTTGAGGATCAGCATGAACACGGGGAAGAGCAGAACGAAGAGCGAACCGATCTTGCGACCGAGGATCATGAGAGCGGTATTCGTGTCACGGAAGCGCTCTTCTTCGATGGTTTCGCGCACGAATGCGCGGACGACCCGCACGCCGGTGAGCTGCTCGCGCATGACCCGGTTGATCGCATCGAGCTGCTTCTGGTTGCGGCGGAACAGCGGAACCATGCGGCCGATGACGAGCACGGCGGCGATGAGCAGGGCGGGCACTGAGACGGCGATCAGCCAGCTGAGTCCGACATCCTGCTGAACGGCCATGATGATGCCGCCGATCGCGAGCAGAGGCGCGGTGACGAGCATCGTCGCGCCCATCATCGCCAGCATCTGCACCTGCTGCACGTCATTGGTGTTGCGGGTGATCAGCGAACCGGCTCCGAAATGCGAGACCTCTCGCTCGGAGAAGCCGCTGACGCGGGAGAACACGTCGGCGCGGATGTCACGTCCGACGCTCATGGCCGCCTTCGCCGCGAAGTAGGTCGCGATGATCGCGCACACGATCTGACCGAGCGAGACGAGCAGCATGAACGCGCCGGTACGCCAGATGTAGCCGGTGTCTGCCTGCGCAACGCCGTTGTTGATGATGTCGGCGTTCAGACGGGGCAGGTAGAGCGTGGCGAGTGCACTGGCGAACTGGAACACCAGTACGCCGACGAGCAGCCACCGATATTTTGAGAGGTAGCGGACGAGGAGTTTTCCGAGCATGAGACGTCCTTGTGGGAGAGGGGCCGAAGCGGCCACAAGATAGCGTGTCACGGACCTCGGACATTGAGAACGGTTCGGCCGAATTATCCGCTCAGGGCGAAACGATCCGCAGATGACACCCGGTTTTCTCCACCCGGTACAACAAGAACCGACAACGCGTCAGTCGAACAGTGCCACCTCCGGCACGTACGCGCGGGCGGCAGCCGTGGCATCCGGCGCGAGGTCGGCAATCGTCGCCGGCTGCCATTTCGGCGAGCGATCCTTATCGACCAACTGCGCCCTGATCCCCTCCACGAGGTCAGGGTGCTCAGCACCGAACCAGAGCACTCGGCGGTACTCGCCGATCAGCGCCTCGCGCAGATCGCCCTCGCGCGCCTCACGCACAGCATCGAGTGTGACGGCGAGGCCGGTCGGCGACAGCTCGGCGAGCGTCTGGGCCACGGCGGATGCCGCAGGCTCCGGCCGCGCAGACAGCCGCTGCATGATCTCACCGATTGTGTCTGCCGAGAACACCTCGTCGATCCATTCCCGTTGCTCCACGAGCACCGAGGGCTCTGGTGTCTCATCGAAGAGCAGCACGAGCTCGGCCGGGCTCGTCGGATCAGCGCGCTTGCCCAGCGCCTCACGCAGTTCGGGCAGGTGCTGCGACGGCACATAGTGGTCGGCGAATCCGGCATAGATGGCATCCGCGCCTGACATTGTGCCGCCGGTCAGCCCCAGGTACTCGCCGATCCGACCCGGCGCGCGACCGAGCAGGAGCGTCCCACCGACGTCGGGTGTGAATCCGATTCGCGTTTCCGGCATCGCCAGACGACTGCGCTCGGTGACGATGCGGATCGCCGCGTGGCCTGCGAGACCGATGCCGCCTCCCATGGTGATGCCGTCCGCGAAGGCGACGACGGGCTTGGGATACTCGGCGATCATGAGATTAAGCGCATACTCCGAGCGGAAGAAGTCGACGGTTCCCTCCGGGCGGCCCGCAGTGATTTCGTCGTACAGCACCCGCACGTCACCGCCCGCGCATAGCCCGCGATCCCCCGCGCCTTCGATGACAACGATGTCGATGTCGGTGTCATGCCGCCAGGCGACAAGCGCGGCCGTGAGCTGTCGAATCATGTCGATATTGAGCGCGTTGATCGCCTTCGGCCGGTTCAGCGTCAGCCGTCCGAGCGCTCCCTCGGTGCGAACCAGAACAGCGGATGCCTCGTCGAAGTCAGTCACGCAAGCCACGTTACATCGACCGTTCTGCTCAGTCTGCGCACTCCCAACGCGAGATTCTGCGTGTTTTCCGGCAGGATAGGGGGAAAGACCATGCAGGAAAGGCCCCGGATGCCCGACGGACAGTTGATCGAGTTCGACCACGTGACCAAGCGCTTCGGCGCCGTCGCTGCCGTCTCGGACTTCTCTGCACGAGTTCGCCCCGGTGTCGTAACCGGATTCCTCGGCCCGAACGGCGCAGGAAAGACCACCACACTGCGGATGCTTCTCGGACTCGAGCGACCGACATCTGGCAGTGCCACGATCGGTGGTACTCGCTACGCGGACCTCCGCAATCCCGCACGTGTCATCGGCGCCATGCTGGAAGACCCCGGTTTCCGCCCCCGTCGCACGGTCGAGCGTCATCTCAGCGCAGCGGCGAAGGCCAATGGCATCCCGCTCGCCCGCGTCGGCGAACTCATCTCCTTTGTCGGGCTCGGCGCAGACGTCGAGACCCGCATCGCCGCTCTCTCGCTCGGCATGCGTCAGCGTTTGAGCGCAGCCACCGCGCTGATGGGCGACCCGGGTGTGCTCGTGCTCGATGAACCAGCGAACGGGCTCGACCCTGAGGGCATCCGCTGGATGCGCACTCTCATCCGTCGTCTCGCTGATGAAGGCCGCACAGTGTTGGTCTCATCTCACGTGCTCTCGGAGATCGAGCAGACCGTCGACGAGATCCTCGTCATCGCACGCGGCGAGCTGAAGTTTGCCGACACCATGGAGAACCTCGCCGACCCGAGAACGGGACCGGTTGTGGTGGATGCCGCTGACCGCTCTGCACTGTCCACCACGCTGCACGAAGCGGGCTTCGAGGTCGAGGTGCTGCGTTCAGGGCTCACGGTGCGCGGCAGCGACGCTGCGACGATCGGCGCAATCGCCGCTCGCGCCGGAGTCGCCCTCACCACGCTGCAGCAGCGCGGCCCGACACTTGAAGATGTCTTCCTCGATCTGGTGAACGACCGCTACGTGCCGCCCGCTACGCCCGTGGTGGCGGATGCGACGACCGCTCTGCCGATCATCGATGCACCGACCGCTGAACCCGAGCAGGCCGCCGAACCCGAGCAGGCCGCCGAACCCGTCGAAGCTCCGGAGCCGATCGCTGAGCCTGCAGAAGAGACCGAGACTGACCCCGCCGAAGCCGATCGTCCCCTTCCCGGCCTTGCCGGCCTCGCCGCTATGGCGAGCGTGTTCTCCTCGCCGGCGCCGCAATCTGGCACCGAAGGCGCAGCGTCCGCCGCGCCTGAATCAGACGAGACAGTCGAACCCGTCGAAGCCGTCGAAGCGTCCGATGACGTCGCTACAGACGATGACGTGACTGAAGGCGACCAGCGCTGACGTCACGCCGGACGCGGCCTGATCACCGGGCGCTGGCGCCCCTTCACGACCGGAATCGGTGCGGTGCTCGCGATCTTTACGACATCGACCGGCTTGTCTGAAACGTCGAGTCGCAGCGCTTGAGTCAGCGAAAGTCCGTGACGCGTGGTGAAGATGAGTCGGTCGAAGTGCTCATCACCCTCCAGGTCGATGATCACACTCGGTCGACGACCCCGGAGCATGACGAAGTCGGTGGTGGCAGCGGCCTTCCAGGTGCCGGCGGCGATCAGGCCCGGGATCCGCGTCCCTGGCCCCGGAACGCCGCGGAGCCAGGTCCAGGCGTCATCCGTCAACTGCACCTTGGTGATCGTGTCGCGAGAGATCCGCAGGTTCTCACGGTGAAATGTCGCCGCGCGCTCGACCGGTGAGAGCACAACCTCCAGCTGTGTCTGATCCAGGAGCAGCGTCACCATTGTTCCAGTCTGCCAGCGACACCCGATAAACGGTCGGCAACTTGCTCACAGAGCCACAACAATCATGTTGTGGCAGTGCGCCAAGAGTTATGACCGGGCGGATGCCGCCGCAGCGGCTGCCGCAGGCAGCGCACGCTCAATACGCGTCAAGGCCTCGTCATCGTGGGCTGCGGTGAGGAACCAGGCCTCGAACACGCTCGGCGGCAGGGCGACACCCTGCTCGCGCATCGCGTGGAAGAACGGCGGGTAGCGGAACGACTCCTGCGCCAGCGCCTCCGCATAGTTGCGGGGGGCTTCCGCGGCGAAGACGACACCGAAGAGGTTGCCCGCGCGGGGCACCGCGTGCACGACACCTGCGTCAGTGAGCGCAGCATCGAGGGCGTTCGCGACGCGGGCTGCGGCAGCATCCACCCTGGCATAGACCGCTGGTGTCGCAAGGCGCAGCGTTGCAAGTCCTGCCGCGACCGACAGCGGATTACCCGACAGGGTTCCTGCCTGATAGACCGGGCCGACCGGCGCGAGCTGGTCCATGACCTCGGCGCGACCGCCCAGTGCCGCCAGCGGCATGCCCCCGCCGATGACCTTGCCGAAGGTGATGATGTCCGGCAGGTATTCCTCGCCCAGCGATGCCTGCAGCGCCCAGTACCCGGCGTGGTGCACGCGGAATCCGGTGAGCACCTCGTCGAGGATCATCAGCGCGCCGTGCGCGTGCGCGGTATCGGCGATGAAGCGGTTGAAGCCCGGCTCGGGGGCGACGACTCCCATGTTGGCCGCAGCTGCTTCGACGATGACAGCCGCGATGCGGTCGCCATGCTCGGCGAAGACAGTCTCCAGCGCCGCACGGTCGTTGTAACCGATCACCAGTGTCTGCGCGGCGATCGGCGCTGGCACACCGGCAGAGCCGGGCAGAGCGAGCGTCGCGACGCCGGAGCCCGCTTCGGCCAGAAGCCCGTCGGAGTGGCCGTGATAGTGACCGGCGAACTTCACCAGCAGGTCGCGTCCGGTCACGCCGCGCGCGAGACGGATCGCCGTCATCGTCGCCTCGGTGCCGGTGGAGACCAGGCGTACCCGCTCGATGGGTGCGAGGTCGCCGAGTCGCACGCGTTCGGTGATCATCCGTGCCAGCTGCACCTCGCCTTCGGTGGGCGCGCCGAACGACAGTCCGCGGGTCGCGGCATCCTGCACGGCGGCGACGACCTCCGGATGTGCGTGACCTAGCAGCGCCGGACCCCACGAGGCCACGAGATCGATGTACTCGATGCCTGAAGCATCCGTCACCGTTGCACCCTTGGCGGATGCCAGGAACCGAGGCGTCCCGCCGACGGAGCCGTACGCCCGCACCGGTGAGTTCACCCCTCCTGGGGTTACGGCTTGTGCGGCGGTGAACAGGTCGTCGTTGCGGTCAGTCATCAGGAGCTCCTCAGTCAGGAAAACCGGATCAGTCAGGAAGCCGGATCAGTCAGGAAACCGGATCAGTCACGAAGCCACTGCGCGGCCTCGGTCGCCCAGTACGTCAGCACGGCGTCCGCGCCGGCGCGGCGGATGGAAAGCAGTGACTCCAGCACGGCAGCTTCACGATCGATCCAGCCGTTGGCTGCGGCGGCCTCGATCATCGCGTACTCGCCGGAGATCTGGTACGCCCACACCGGAATGTGCACGGCATCGCGTACCTCACGCAGCACGTCGAGGAACCCCATGGCCGGTTTCACCATCACGATGTCCGCACCCTCGGCCTCATCGATGAGCGCCTCACGCAGCCCCTCGCGTCGGTTGCCTGGGTCGAGTTGGTAGGTGCGGCGGTCGCCCTGCAGCTGCGAATCCACGGCCTCACGGAAGGGTCCGTAGAACGCACTCGCGTACTTCGCCGCATAGCCGAGCAAGAGTGTGTCGGTGAAGCCCTCACGGTCGAGTCCCTGGCGGATTGCCGCGACCTGGCCGTCCATCATCCCGGACAGGCCAAGCAGGCGAGAACCGGCGCGCGCCTGCGCGAGCGCCATCGAGACATACCGCTGAAGTGTCGCGTCGTTGTCTACCGAGCCATCGGCGGCCAGTACTCCGCAATGACCGTGGTCGGTGAACTCATCGAGGCACAGGTCGGTTTGCACGACGAGTGCATCACCGACCTCTTCGACGAGAGCGGCGGCGGCCAGGTTCAGGATGCCGTTCGGATCATCGGCACCAGAGCCGATCGCATCGCGCGTGGCGGGAACACCGAACAGCATCACACCGCCGACGCCGGTTTCTGCCGCCTCGACCGCTGCCCGACGGAGCGACTCCATCGAGTGCTGCACAACGCCGGGCATCGAACTGATCGGCACGGCTTCATTAAGCCCCTCGCGCACGAACATCGGAAGCACGAGATGACGTGCCTCGAGCGACGTCTCGCGCACCAGGTTCCGCACGGCCAGCGACTGGCGAAGCCGGCGCGGGCGGATCTCAGGAAAACTCACGGCGCGAACTCATCGGCCGCGTGCGGAAGGGTGAAGTGCGAGACGGCATCGATGAGCGCATCCACGGTCTGCTTGTCTGCCACCACCGTGATGGGCAGCCCTGCCTTGCGTGCGTCATTGGCCGTGCGAGGGCCGATGGCTGCCAGCAGGGTGTCGTCAGGAATGTCGGGGAACTGCTCGCGCACCTGCTGTGCGACCGAGCCGCTGGTGATGAGGATGGCGTTGATGCGTCCGCTGTCGACATCGCGGCGGATGCGATCGGTGACCGGCACCCCGACCGTGCGGTAGGCAACGACGCTCGAGACGTCATGGCCGGCATCGATGAGCGAGCGCGTGAGCACCGGCTTTGCGATCTCACTGCGCAGAGTCAGGATGCGGCGCGGCTCCGGCTCGAGGCCGATCAGCTGCTCGGCCATGCCTTCGGCCGAATTGTCTCGCTCCGGAACCAGCGCAACCTCGTAGCCGACCGCTTGAAGCGCGGCCGCTGTGGTTTCACCGACCGCCGCGATCTTGGTCGATTTCGGCACGGCAGCGCGATGCGCGAACAGCACGTCCACGGTCGTCGCGCTGGTAACCGTCAGCCAATCGAACTCGCCGGCAGCGAGCTTCTCCAGAGCGTCGTCCAGCGCCACCTGATCGTTCGTGGGTCCGAAGTTGATCAGGGGTGCGACAACGGGCACTGCGCCCTGCGCACGAAGGCTCGCGGCGACGCCGTCGCCCCAGGGGCCTCCTCGCGGAACGAGGACGCGCCAGCCGGTCAACGGCTTCTCATGGTTCGTTTCGGGTGTGCTGATCATCAGAGTTGCTCTCGGGAGACGAGTTCAGCCGCCCCTTGTGCGAGCAGCCGACGGGCGACAGAAAGTCCGATCTCGCGTGCTGCGTGATTCGGGTCCGCACCATCGGCAGTATCCGCTCCATTGCCACTGCCGTTCAGACGAATATACCCCCGGCTCAGGGATTCAGTGACGTCGAGGCCGATCTGCCGCTCTCCTTCGGGCGCGTAGACGGCTGTACGCACGTGAATGGAGTCGCCGGTCACGACCGCGTGGGCGGCCATCGGCGCCTGGCATCCGGCATCCAAACCTTCGAGGATGCCGCGCTCCGCGGTGATGGCGAGCCGCGTGTCAGCATCGTCGAGTTGTGCAAGTGCCGCGAGCAGCTCAGCGGAAGCATCCATTGTCGTCTCGACCGCAAGAGAGCCCTGTCCCGGAGCTGTGGGCCACTCGGCCAGGCTCAGGTACTCCCGCGCGAGGGACGTTTCCGAACCGAGGCGGGAGAGCCCGGCAGCGGCGAGAATCACGGCATCCAACTCACCAGACTCCACCCGCGCCAGGCGCGAGTCGACATTGCCTCGGATGTCGACGACCTCGGCGCGTGGCGCGTGGCGATGCACCTGCGCGATACGGCGCGGTGAGCCCGTGCCGACCTTCGCGCCGGCTGCCAGCTGGTGCAGCGGCGTGCCATCGCGGGTGATCACGACATCACGGGCGTCTTCGCGAACGGGGGTTGCCGCGATGAGCAACCTGGCCGGCACATCCGTCGGCAGATCTTTGAGCGAGTGCACGAGGATGTCGCACTCACCGGCCAGCAGCGCTTCTCGTAGGCGGGTGGCGAAGATGCCGAGCCCGCCGATCTCGGAGAGCGATGCTCTGTTGGTGTCACCCTCGGAAACGATCGGGACGAGTTCGACCTTGCGTCCGGAGATCTTCTCGAGTGCGGTGGCGACGTGACCGGACTGGGCCAGAGCGAGGGCGCTTCGGCGTGTGCCCAGACGGATCGGGCGCTGAAGGATCGGAGTAGTCATGATGCCTACTGGAGAACGTCCGCGATCTCGTCAAAACGGAGGCGGCGTCCCGTGTAGAACGGGACCTCCTCCTTCACGAAGCGGCGAGCCTCGGTGTAGCGCAGGTCGCGCATCAGGTCGACGAGCTCGGTGACGTCATCAGCCTCGAGCGGCAGGAGCCACTCGTAATCGCCGAGCGCGAAAGCCGCGACGGTGTTCGCGACGACGCCCGTGAACGCGGCGCCCTTGCGACCGTGGTCGGCGAGCATCGCGCGACGCTCCTCATCCGGGACGAGGTACCACTCCGGCGTACGCACGAACGGATACAGGCACAGCCAACCCTTGGGCTCGACACCACGCAGGAACCCCGGTACGTGCGCGCGGTTGAACTCGGCGTCACGGTGAACTCCCATGACGTTCCAGACGGGCAGAAGCGTGCGCAGGAGCTCAGTGCGGCGCAGGCGCCGCAGCGCCTTCTGCAGGTCTTCTGCGGTGTCGCCGTGCAACCAGACCAGGAGGTCGGCGTCAGCCTTGAGACCCGAGACATCGTAGAAGCCGCGGATGGTGACGCCGGAGTCCTCAATGTAACCGGAGATCGTCTCCAGCTCTGTGGCATCCGTCTCGATCACGGGCGCATCCGGGTTGCGGCGCCACACCGCCCAGAGAGTGAAGCCGGACGGGTTGTCTTCTGCTGCTTCGGACATGCATCCAGTCTGCCTCTTTCTGGAGGCAGGAGCGAATGCGTTGCAGTCGGGAGCAGTCAGCGCGCGAGCGTGCGGGCGATCATCCAGACGAGTCCGCCTGCGGCCGCAGCGATGCCGACGGCAGCAGCGACAGCAGCGACCGGGTTGCGGTCGGCGAAAGCGCGAGCCTTAGCTGCTCCCCGCGTGGACGCTTTCTCGATGCGCCGGGGAAAGTTGCCCTTGACCTCGATCGCGGCAAGCGCCGCCTTGAGCTCTGCACGAGCGGATGCCACGGGATCAGTGATCCCGGGGGCAACGGCGGTGCGGGGCAGGTTCTGGTCAGAGAGTGTCATCGCCGGCCTCCTTCACAAGTCGAATATCGGTCGCGACAGCCTGGCCAGGGTTCTCCCGGCGCAGGACCTTGCGGAACTTCAGCAGCCCCAGCACTGCACACACCATCAGGCAGAGCAGCAGCAGGCCGATCACCGCCAGCGCTGAGAGCCACACCGGCCACCAGGAGGACAGTCCGGCAACGGCGAAGACGAGAATCATCGGGATGAGCCAGAACAGGAAGAACAGCGCCACCAGGAACCAGACGCTGCCGATTCCGGCATCCTTCGCGGTGCGAGAGATCCACGTTTTGGCCGCGTCGATCTCGGCTTTGACGAGCTTGCTGACGAGGTCGGGCAGGTCGCCGAGCAGCGTCAGAAGGCTGTCGTCTGCACGGTCACGATATCCGCGGGCCATGTCAGTTGCCGCTCTTGCCGCTCGCTGAGCCTGCCGAAGGCTTCTTCGCCGCCGCCTTCTTCTTCGCGGCCGTTGCGTTCTTTTGGGCCTCGTCTACTGCGTCTTCCACCGCATCCTCGAGGTCAGATGCGACCTTCTTGCCGGCGACGATGGCGGAGTCGAGCTTCTTGCCGGGAGTGTCTGCGTTGCCGGCTGCCTTGGCGACCTTGACCAGGCCGGTCCAGACGGCACCGGGGACAGCCGCGGCCTTCTCACCGACGTAGCCCTTGACCTTGGCGACCTGATTCTGCACGGGGTCAAGGTGCCAGAGCTTCAACCACTGCGTCTTGATCTGTTCGTAGCGCTCACGTCCGGCGCGCGTGCCGAGTACGTATCCGACGCCGAGTCCGACGACGAGTCCGATCTTCCCCTTCATGGGGTCTCCTCACGTTGTTCCGGTCGAGCCGCTGGCGTAGACACCGGCGGCCAGGATTACCAGCGTAACGCCATATGCCGAAAACGGCATCGACACATCGGAGGCCTGGACAACCGGCGTGCGTTCAGTTCCAGAGCAAGGCGCGACGAAGGCGATCAGCCTCTTGCTTCGCATCCGGGATGACCTGTGCGAGGCCAGTGCCGGCCAGCCACGCACCCACAACGGCAAGACCGTCGACCTTCTGCACAGCAGCGCGCACCTCGCGTCGACGGTCCACCGCTCCGATGAGGGATGCCGGCTGCGACTGCGTGAACTGCGCTCGGTGTGAGGCGATGAGCGCTGACGCGGGTAGCGGCACCCCGAGCAGGGCCGAGGCCTCACTCAGCGCGAGGCGGGCCGCGGCATCATCATCGAGTTGAGCTGTCGCTGCAGGTTCACCTTGAGATCCGAAAGAGACCCGCACGACGTGCCGATTTCCCGCGGCTTCGCGCAGCCACCCCCACTTCGCCGTGGCGTGTGTGAGTGCCTTGGCGGTGTGACTGCCCGGAGCGGTCAGCACGCCGGTGCCGCGCGGCGCAGCATCCAGTGCGGGCGCGTCGAGCAGCAGGCTCACGATCTCGATCTGTGGGGCGTCACCGGCGTCGCCGAGCCCGCCGACCTGACCGGCCAGGAGCGCGCGGGCGCTGGGCTCTGCGGTCGCGATGATGACAGCATCCGCCCAGAGCGTCTCGATGACGGCCTCCGGAGCGGGCTCTGGTGCGTCCTTGGGAGCGGTCTTGGCGTCTTCTGCGCCGTCGGACGGCATGGGACAGGAGACCGTCCAGCCGTCGCCCTGGCGCTCGAGCGCATTTACTTCCACGCCAGTGCGGATCACGCCGCCGAGCTCGATCAGATCCGCAGCCAGCGCATCCACGAGTGTGCTCATGCCGCCGGCCAGCGCCTCGACTGCGGATCCAGGTGCCTTCTTCGCCCCGCCGGTGCGATCCGCGAGCAACTGGGCGACGCCGCCAGAGAGCGATCCGGCACGGGTGAGGGCCTCATTGAGCCCGGGGACAGCGATCTCCACGTCGACGTCATCGGGGTGCGCCGAGTAGACCCCTGCTGTCACTGGCGCGACCAGCAGGTCACGCACCTTGTCGCCCATCCGCGTCGCTACGAGCTTTCCGAGACTGTGTTCCTTGCCGATGGTCAGCGGCGGACGCAGACGGTCGACATACGCACGCCACGCGCCACCCCAGCCGATGATGCGGCGGACATCGTCAGCGAACGGATTCGCGGGGATGCCGAGAAGACCACCCTTGGGCAGCGGTGCCGCGTCCACGCCGGGGGCACCGACCAGCCAGGCACCCGCCGGATTCGGGGTCACGATGAGATCAGTCAGGCCGAGCTCCGTGAGCATCGTGCGCACGTGCCCGCCGCGAGTCGCGTAGCTTTCGGCGCCAGCATCCACCACCACGTCGTCGAGCTCAGCGCGACGGATCGCACCACCAAGAGCGGAGGATGCCTCGATGAGAGTCACCCTCATCCCGACCTTGACGCACTCACGCGCTGCAACAAGCCCGCCGATACCGCCACCGATGACGACGACGTGGCGCTGAGCTGCACGGGATGCGAGATCGGCTGCCTCTTCGGTCATGCCTGCGCCCCCTCCGAGCGCGCGTGCACCAGCTCAACGATGCGGGTCAGCTGGGCCGGGTCGGTCTCGGGTGGAACACCGTGGCCGAGGTTGACGATGTGAGCGCGAGCGGCACGACCGCGCTCCAGCACGTCAAGCACGTGCGCTTCGAGCACGTCCCACGGCGCGGACAACAGAGCCGGGTCGATGTTGCCCTGCAGCGTGACGTCGGGGCCGAGAATACGGGCCGCTTCGTCGAGCGGCTGACGCCAATCGACGCCGACAGCGGATGCGATGCCGCCCAGGCGCATGTCATCGAGGAAGGGCCCTGTGCCGACGCCGAAGTGGATCACGGGGACGCCGAGGTCGGTGACCGCGGCTGTCGAGTGTGGCGCGATGAAGGTGCGGTAGTCGGCGGGTTTGAGGGAGCCTGCCCACGAGTCGAACAGCTGCAGGGCCGCAGCTCCCGCATCGCGCTGCGCTTCGAGGAATCGTCGAGAGACGCGCGCGAGCCAGCCGGCCAGACGGTTCCAGGCCTCGGGATCGGTGTGCATCATGGCGCGGGCACGCAGGTGCTCCTTGGAGGGTCCACCCTCGACCAGATAGGCGGCCAGGGTGAACGGTGCACCGGCGAAACCGATCAGTGGGGTGTCACCCAGCTCGGCCGTGACGATGCGCACGGCCTCGGTGATCGCGGTGGTGTCGAGCGAGTCGGGGTCGATCGCGGTGATCTTGTCGACGTCGGCACGGGTGCGCACCGGCTCTGCGAACACCGGGCCTCGGCCAGGCTCGATCACGACATCGACGCCGGCCAGCTTCAACGGGATGACGATGTCGCTGAAGAACACCGCAGCATCGACGCCGTGACGGCGCACGGGCTGCAGCGTGATCTCTGCCGCGAGGTCAGGGGTGAGGCAGGCATCCAGCATCCGAGTGCCGACGCGGAGCTCTCGGTATTCCGGGAGCGAGCGGCCGGCCTGACGCATGAACCAGACGGGGGTCAGCTCGGGTCGATCTCCGGCGAGCGCGCGCAACAACGGGGCGTGAGAGGAAGGCATGTCGACATTCTCCCATTCAGTCGCGAGAACCGTCCTTTCAGCTGGCTCTTTGGTACTCGACGTAAGATGGTGGCGTGTTGCTGTGTGTGACGGCGAGCCACAAGACCGCCTCCTTTGAAATGCTCGAACGACTGAGCCGCACCCCTGATGACGTTGCGCCGAACCTTCTGCGCATCGCTCCATGCGTACAGGGTGCTGTCGTCGTGTCGACATGCAACCGATTCGAGGCCTACGTCGAGGTCGATGAGCCACTGACCGCTGCCGGAGCTGTGGGCGTCGAAGCGGTGCTCGAGGCGATCGAGCAGTCAGCCGGTATCCCCGCCTCAGAACTCGACGGCGCCTACACCGTGCACTCCGGACGCCGCGTCGCCGAACACCTGTTCGCCGTGGCATCCGGACTGGAGTCCGTCGTCTCCGGCGAGGGCGAGATCGCCGGCCAGGTGCGCCGCGCGCTGAACGCGGCACGCAAGGACGGCACCACCTCGCCCGAACTCGAGCGACTGTTCCAGCGCGCAAGTCAGGCTCAGCGCAAGGTCAAGAATGTTACGGCCCTCGGCCGCGCCGGCCGTTCCCTCGTGCGACTCTCGCTCGAGCTGGCCGACAGCCGCATCGCGGACTGGTCTGCCGAGCGCGTACTGCTGGTCGGCACCGGTGCCTATGCCGCCGTCACACTCGCCACCCTGCGTGAGCGCGGCGCCACGAACATCTCCGTCTATTCGCCGTCTGGCCGCGCCGAACTCTTCGCGAAGAAACATGACATCGCTGCGGTCGCCGAAGAGGACTACGCCCGTACGGCATCGCTTTCGAGTCTGCTGATCACCTGCACGACGGCGACCGAGCCGGTTCTCGGCCCGGAGCATTTGCAGGCACCGACCGGCCCCGTGCCAGCGGGATGCCCGATGGGACAGCATTCCCAACTCGTGATCGACCTCGGCATGCCCCGCAACGTGGACCCCGCGGTCGCCGGTCTCGAGGGTGTCGCGCTACTGGATCTCGAGACCATTCGTCTGCACGCGCCACTCGAAGAGCTACAGGCGACGGATGCGGCGCGCTCGGTGGTTCGCGAAGCCGCCGACACATTCAACGTCGTCGGCGATCGCCAGAGCGTCACCGGGTCGGTTGTCGCATTCCGCTCGCACATCTTCGCCCTGATGGAGGCCGAGATCGATCGTGCGCGCGCCCGCGGCGACGAAGACGGCAGAGTTGAGCAGGCCATGCGGCACCTCGCGGGTGTTCTGACCCACACACCGACCACGCGCGCTCACGAGCTGGCCGCCGAAGGACGCGGCGATGAGTTCACCACGGCTCTGGAAACGATCTACGGCATCGCTCCGGCAGCAGCGGACGCCACGGCATCCAAAATCGCCTGAGCACGCCGCCTCCAAGACTGAGACGGCTTGATCCGCGTGTTAACGTGGCAAGGTTGTCCGCCAACACCTCGGAGTGATCCTGTGCCGTTAAACGCAGCCCTGTCCCGCGTCCTTACACTTCTTGTAATCGGTGCCGCATCTCTTGGCCTCACGGCTTGCGCGCCTGCGACTCCCGAAACAACCTCGGCCGCGAATGTGCCCGCGACCCCGACTGCGTCCGCGTCGCCGACGCCAACCGTGGCACCAGAGCCGTCCGCCGAAGATGCCACTGGTCGCTGGTGCCCCACGGCCGAAAGCCCGACCGAAGAGCTGTGCGTGACAATCGCTCTACCCAACGCAACGTACGACGACGGCACCGTCGCGAACATTGCCGAGCACGGTTCCCCTTCATCGCTCGAAAGCGGCGGCTTCGGGTTCTCCATGATCGGCGCCCCGTTCGGCGACTACTATCCCGCCGGTACCGAGCTCCCGGGCGGCACCCCCGAGTACTATCCCGGCGCCGATCTGCCCGACACCGACCGCATCTGGAACGGCCAGACCGCCGTTATGCTCGTGCGCGCGGAGGCTCCTGAGATCACCGCCGATACCTGTGCGGATGTCACCGGCGCCCAGGCTGTTGCTGCGGCATCGGCTGGATTGCCCACCGCGCCATCCGGTGCCTGGGATGCCCGCGACCTCATGGGATGGGCCGCCGAAACCTATGACGCCTGCGCAACCCTTTCGTGGGCCGTTGTTCCGCTGACCGACTGCTGCCTCGCCGGCTTCCCGTTCGCAATCATGCTGTTCCACGAGGGTGAGTACACCGGCACCGCCACAGAAGAGATCTACGGTCGCATGCCTCAGGTGACTCGCACCGCCGATGATGCAATCGAAGTCACCTGGGAGTGGGTGCCCGATGGTGGCTCAAGTGCTGGCCCGTTCGATTCCGCCACCTCGACATTCACCTGGGATGACGGCGAGGTCGCCCGCGAAGGGGACCTGCCGCCGATCTCGTTCTGACGGGTTCGTCCAGCGATGCAGAGCTGTGGTCAATCATCGGTCACTTCGGCGAGGATCGATGCGATCGCTGCACGCACGCGAGGAAGATCGACGTTGAGTGTGGCCCACACCGCGTCGTAATCGGTCGCCTCGTAGTGATGCGCGAGCCGATCGCGCATGCGCTTGATGCTCGACCAGGGCACCCGCGGGTTCGCGACGATCGTTTCATCGCTCAACCGCGCGACATTCTCACCAACCTTGATGATGATCGATTCGGCCGCAAGCCCCGGTGTATTGAGATCATCCGAGACGTACCACTCGCGGCCTCGACCGGCGAGCCGCATGCCGTTGTCGCACAACCGCACGATCTCACGCAGCGACCGTTCGTCCCTATCGCTCACGCGGCCACCGCTGACCGGAGGATCGGATGATCAGCGGGGAGCCCTCCGTCTGTGACCACGTCGACCGGAACCCCGAGCAACTGTTCGGCGGCGAAGGAGAACTCAGCGATCGTCAGCAATCCGACGTTCGGCGAACGGGTGACAAGAATATCGAGGTCGCTCTGCGTGGTGTCCGTGCCCTGCCCGGCTGAGCCGAACACTCGCACGTTGTTCAGCCCGTACTCCGCAGCGAGCTCCTTTAGTGCGTCACGATGCTGTTCGAGCGCCTCATGAGGCAAGGGGCGCATGGCCGACCGCAATCTATCGACCATTGCCTTCGACGGATTCCGCCGCCCAGACTCATAAGCAGCGATGTTTGGCTGCGCAACACCGCTGCGCGACGCGAGCTGCGCTTGGCTGAGCCCAGCTCGCTCGCGCAACTCGCGCAACATTTCGCTCATATCATGATGATATCGCGCCGATGGATTCCGGGAAAGGGGGCCAATGTCCTGCAATCTCCACCTCCGGAGACCAGCCCAGTCGCGAGGCTGGCTCGTCCAGCGTCGATGCGAGAGACTATGGGCATGGCCCTTCACCTCACCGGAGACACCGCCGCCGACACGCTGCTCACCGACAACCCGCTGGCTCTGCTGGTCGGGATGCTGCTGGACCAGCAGGTGCGCTAACCATGCGGTGAGCGTGACTCCCCCGAACCGCGTCAGCGCACACTCTGACACAGTCGTGAGAGCATGGGCGCCCAGGAGGCCCGAATGACACAGGAGTTGTACTCGGACGCGAGACTGTACGATCTGCTGTTTCCGGCGGACGAAGCGGCAGTCAATTTCTACCGCGCCGAAGCCGACGGCAAGGGAGGGCGCGTGCTCGAACTCGGATGCGGCACGGGGCACAAGCTGATACCGATCGCGGCCGATGGGCACCCGAGCGTCGGACTCGACCTGTCGCCGGACATGCTGGCCGAGGCGCGCCGGAAGGCCGATGAGCGAGGCGTGTCAGTCGAGTGGCTGCAAGGCGACATGCGCGACTTCGACCTGGGCGGCGAGTTCGACCTCATCTTCATCGCGGCCAACGCCCTGCTGCACCTGCACGACGCCGACGACATCGTGCAGTGCTTTCGCGCAGTCAGGCGGCACCTCGCACCTGGCGGGCGATTCGCATTCGACGTCTTCAATCCGAACGTGCGGCTTCTGGCTGGCGCCGACGGGATGCGGCGCCCGCGCACCTCTTTTACCGATCCCGACCGCGGCGACGTCCAGGTCGACGTCGACGACGCCTACGATGCCGCCGCGCAAGTGACTCGCGGAACGTGGTACTTCTCGACAGACTCGGAACCCGACTTCCAGAAGGTGTCGCTCGAGGTGCGGAGCATCTTCCCCCAGGAGCTGCCAGTACTTCTCGAACACGCCGGACTCCGGCTGGTCGAGCGCTTCGGCGGCTGGGATGGCGCCCCTTTCGCAGCGGACTCGCCAATCCAACTCTGCGTCGGCGCACCGACATCCGGTCGTGAGAGAGGATAGAACGCATGGCCCTGCACATCACCGGAGACACCGCCGCAGATACGCTGCTCACCGACAACCCGCTGGCGCTGCTGGTCGGGATGCTGCTGGATCAGCAGGTGCCGATGGAGACCGCGTTCGCCGGTCCACTCAAGATCGAGCAGCGCACCGGTGCAGTGGATGCCGCAGCCATCGCCGGCATGGATCCCGAAGCTTTCCTCGAGGCGTTCAAACAGACGCCGGCTGTGCATCGATTCCCCGGATCGATGGCCGCACGGGTGCAGACGCTCTGCCACGAACTCGTCGATGAATGGGGCGGGGATGCCGCGGCACTGTGGACGCAGGGCAACCCGGACGGCGCGGAAGTGCTGAACCGTTTGAAGAAGCTGCCAGGCTTCGGCGAGCAGAAGGCGAAGATCTTTCTCGCACTTCTCGGCAAGCAGTATGGCTTCACGGGCGATGGCTGGCGCGAAGCATCCGCTCCCTACGGCGAGGAGGGGTCGCTGCGCAGCGTCGCCGACATCGTCTCACCGGAGTCGCTCACGAAAGTGCGCGAGCACAAGAAGGCGATGAAGGCCGCCGTGAAGGCGGCTAAGTGAAACCCACCGGCGAAAGCGTCGGCGCGTTCATCGCGGCCGTCACGCCCGAGCGCCGACGGCGGGATGCCGAGACGCTGACGTCTCTTCTTCAGGAGATCGCTGGTCGCGAGCCGATTCTTTGGGGCACGATCATCGGGTTCGGCAGCTGCCACTACCGCTATCCCACCGGCAGCGAAGGCGACATGCCCGTCCTCGCGTTCGCCCCACGCAAGAGCGCATCGACGATCTATCTCGACAGCACCGACCGGCACAGCGACGCACTCGCCCAGCTCGGCCCGCACACGGTCGGCAAGGGATGCCTGTACATCAAGGACCTCGAGAAGGTCGATCTGGACGTGCTCCGCGGCATCCTGGTTCGCACGCTCGCCTGGACCGAGGCCGGCGGCGACGGCTACGCTGCCATCACCCTCACCGGTTAAGTCAGCGAGTCCACTTCGCACGGAGGCCGAGCACGATCGCAAGCGCCCCGAGCAATGCGATTCCGACCCCGGGGACCTCGTAGAGCATCCGGGTGACAATGCCGAGCGTTCCGTCGCCCGCTGAGAACAAGCTCAATGCTGCGCTCGAGGCGGCTGATGCCGCCAGCACCAAGGCGGGTGCCCAACTCCAGTGCCGAGGCAGTGCATTCGCGATTCCGATCAGAATCACAGCGGCGACGGTGAGTACCAGCACAACGGCAAAATACGGGAACATCACTGCGATCCACGCGTCTTCCTCGGCGTATGGATTACCCGGGTCGCTCGGCACAAGGCTGCTGAGGTAACCGGCTGCGAGAGGACTCGCGAACACCAACTGCAGCACCGTCACGATCGTCGCCAACGGCCGTCGACCGGTGATGCTTCCGGCGCGGCCGAACCCGATCACCAGCACGAGCACTCCGACAGCCCAGAACACGTCGTTCCAGTAATGGAACTGGGCGAGGTCGAAGCGTGCGACGAAGCCGACCAACGCGGTAAGCAGCAGCAGTGCTCCGCCGGTCACCCACGTGCGTCGGCGAGAGCGCGCGTCTCGATCCGCGGCATTGACGACGGTCATGGGCTCGTCGATCATGGTCTCGCGTGCGTCCCGTACCGTGCGACGATTTCATCGGTGAGCGGCGGCCAGATGCGCTTATGCTCCTCGCCGAAGGCCACCCCCGACAGGAACGCTGCGGCCAGGTTCCGGGAGCGGTCGATGAAAAGAAAACTACCCTGCCCTCCGAAGTGTCCCGCCGTCTCTGGTGCGAACGAGTCGCTCAGCCAGTGCGGGCTCTTCGTCCCCTTGAGTTCGAACCCCAGACCCCACTGGTTATCGTCGAATGAGCCGTAACCGGGAACGACTCCCCGCAGCCCTGGCCGCGAGACCATGAGGGCGAGGTCACGGAGCGCTGTGGGGATCAGCGTAGGCCGCAGCACCTCACGGCCGAAGATCAGCAGATCAGCGATCGACGCCCGGTAGCCGGCGGATGGGCGCCCGGTCACATCAATATCGCGCATTCCGAGCGGCTGCGCGACCTCGCGAGCCATCCAATCGGAGAACTCCATTCCGGCGGCGGCCGCGACGTGCGCACCGAGCGCGTCGAAGCCGGCGTTCGAATAGATACGACGTGTATCCGGGGATGCCTGGATCTGCTCACCCTCGAAGGGCAGCCCGCTGGTGTGATCGAGCAGGTTGAGCAGCGTCGATCCCTCGGGCCCAGCGGGCTCATCAAGGTCAACGAGCCCGCGTTCGACGGCGATCAGCACGCCCCATGCGCTGAGCGGCTTACTCACCGAGGCGAGCGCGAGCGCGGCGTGCGGATCACCCTGCACAGCGATGGTCTCGTCGGGGCCGGTGACCCCGACGAGGGCTGTATGCGGGAAGCCGTCGGTCGCGGCGAAAGTCGTGGTCTCCACGCTTCTATCGTCCCATGCCACCGAATGCGCAGGTCTCGGATTCAGCGTTCAGCCGGCCGCCTGGACCTTCGGAGCGGATGACGAAGCTGACGGACCCGTCGACATGATCGGCGTGCTCATCCCTGCTACTGCCCTCGCGGTGACGAACCGACTCAGGCGCCTTTCAGACGCTCCGCAAGGTAGTCGTTCAGCGCGTCGACGGGGACGCGCTCCTGCGCCATCGTGTCGCGGTCGCGCACGGTGACCGCGTGGTCATCGAGCGAATCAAAGTCGACCGTGACACAGAACGGCGTGCCGATCTCGTCCTGACGACGGTAGCGGCGGCCAATGGCACCGGCATCGTCGAAGTCGATCGCCCAGCGGCCACGCAGCGAGTCGGCGACTTCACGCGCCAGCGGCGACAGTCGCTCATTGCGCGACAGCGGGAGCACGGCAACCTTGACCGGAGCCAGACGCGGGTCGAGCTTGAGAACCGTGCGGGTGTCGGTGCCACCCTTGGCGTTGGGCACCTCTTCCTCGACATAGGAGTCGACAAGGAACGCCATCATCGAACGCGTGAGACCGAAGGACGGCTCGATCACGTACGGCGTGTAGCGCTCGCCGGATGCCTGGTCGAAGTACGACAGGCTCTGACCGGATGCCTCGGAGTGACTGTTGAGGTCGTAATCCGTGCGGTTGGCGACGCCCATCAACTCGCCCCATTCGGAGCCAGCGAAGTTGAAACGGTACTCGAAGTCGATGGTGCCGGCCGAGTAGTGCGCACGCTCATCCTCGGGAACGTCGAACTGACGCATGTTCTCGGGGTTGAGGCCAAGGTCCACGAACCACGCCCAGCACGCTTCGACCCAGTGCTCGAACCACTCCTGAGCCTCGGCCGGCGGAACGAAGAACTCGATCTCCATCTGCTCGAACTCGCGAGTGCGGAAGATGAAGTTTCCGGGGGTGATCTCGTTGCGGAACGCCTTGCCGACCTGGCCGATACCGAACGGCGGCTTCTTGCGGCTCGCGGTGAGCACGTTCGCGAAGTTCACGAAGATGCCCTGCGCAGTCTCGGGGCGCAGGTAGTACAGGCCAGATTCGTCATCGACGACACCGAGGTAGGTCTTCACCAGGCCAGAGAAGGCCTTAGGTTCGGTGTACTGTCCCTTGTTGCCGCAGTGCGGGCAGGGAACATCAGCGAGACCGTTCTCAGCTTTACGTCCCTTGCGGGCCTCGAACTCATCGACGAGATTGTCGGCGCGGAAGCGCTTGTGGCAGTTCAGGCACTCGACGAGCGGGTCGCTGAACGTCGCGACGTGGCCAGACGCCTCCCACACACGCTTGGGGAGGATGATCGAGGAGTCCAGACCCACCATGTCACCGCGTCCGCGGACGAAGCTCTGCCACCACTGGCGACGGATGTTCTCCTTGAGCTCGGTGCCGAGAGGACCGTAGTCCCACGCTGAACGCGAACCGCCGTAGATCTCACCTGCTTGGAACACGAACCCGCGGTGGCGGGCGAGGCTAATGACCTTGTCAAGGCGGGACTGTTCGGCCACGGTGGCTCCAATGGTCGGAAGAGGGTGGATTGTTTCCGCGCGCGCACATGCCGCGGCATCCTCCATCTTATCCGCGCCACCACATCGGTTCAGCCCTCGACGGATGCCGCCGCAGCGGCAGCGCGCGTCAGCCAGGCCGGATCCTTCCCGACCCGCGCAAACGAGACGAGCCGCCCCGCCGCGCTATCTACGACCAGCTGCCCGGCACGCGAGATGCGGGTCTCGGGACGCTTGGCCGTCGCGATCCAGTGCCGCACAGTCTTGCGGTACCCGGGCGTCGCTGCATCGAGGAAGGCCTGCGCTGCGCCCGACGAGCTGAGCACCGCCTGCACCTCGGGTTCGAGCTCCGCCTCGTCGTTCTCGTGCGAGTAGGTTCCGGTGCGTGCGGCGCTGCGCGCTTCGAACGCGGCGAGACCCGCAGGCGTCATCCGTCCGTCGGCGATGAGCCGCTCGACGTGCGCGATGTTGATCTTCGACCAGGTGCTGCCCGGCTTTCGAGGTGTCCAACGCTGCCGTCGGCGATCGTCATCGATGGGCTGCGAGAGAGAATCGATCCATCCGAAGCACAGCCCCTCGGGAACGGCATCCGCCCAGCTCAGACCACGGTCGGCGACGCGGGCCTTGCGCTGCTCCATCCACAGTTCCGTCGCGGTGGAGTGATGACGCTCCAGCCACGCGCGGAACTCCACCGCGTCGCGGAAGAACACGGCCGGCTTCTCGACCGACCCGCCGGGCTGCCCCATTGCATCATCCATGCGGTTCAGGATGCCACGAACGTCGGACAAACGAACCTCGGACAATCCACTCAGCACGCGCATAGGCCCACAGGCGAAGGTGCGCTGAGTCGTCATTCCAGCGCGAGAAGTGGCATTTCCTCGGAGGTCATCCGTCTATGAAACCAGAAGACGTCACGACGGCATCCGCGGGGCGATGCCGATCTCCTCGGAGGCTGTCGCCAGGCGCTCGTCGTAGGTCCACATCTCCTGCGCGCCGACGGCGATCGCAGTGGCGAGATGAATCGCATCGAGGGAGCGGAGCATCGGCGGACCGATGATCCGGGCGCTCTCGACGACCGCCGACACCATCGGCGCAAACGCGATGTCCCCCATCGCCAGGTCGAACGCTGTATTCAACGATTGAAGGCTCATGGCGTCGATGCGTCGGCGCATACTGCGCCCCAGTTCCACTCGGGTGAGGGCGGACGAGATCAGCCCGTTCCCCTCAGCCACCGCCCTGCTGATCGCGTCGCGCAGTGCCTCGGATTCATCTTCCTGGAACACACGCTTGAGTACGGCGCTGGTATCGAGATAGATCAGCATCCTCAGACCCGGTCGTCACGATCAAGCAGATCCGCTGTGGACAACCCATCCGGCAGCCGCAGAGCAGGCGTGACTGGCCGGTACACCCGCTCCGGCAGAGTCACCCACTCCGGGTAGGCGGGCGCGCGGACAGATCCGGAGATGCCCAGGTGCTCGTCGACTGCGAGCCGAAGGATCTCCTGCTGACTCAAGCCCGTGCGCTCGGATTCCGCGCGCAACGCGACGACCGCATCATCCCTGAGCCGTAAATTCATCGCCACGAATTAATGGTACCGCTTATCGCAAAAAGTGGTACCGCCTCACGCGTCACCCACCTGCGGATGCCGCGGCACTCGACTCAGGCAGTGAACAGATATCCCCGCGCGACGTCGAAGCCGGCGATGCGCAGACCGCGGCCGAGCAGCTCCTCCATCTCACCGCGCAGGCGCAGGCGCCATTCGTGGGCCGCGGCCGGATCCGTCTCGCGCATCTTCTCGACGTCTGCGGGAATCTCTAGCGTGGCCTCGACAGCTCCGTCTGCCGGCGGCTTGGCGATGTCGGCGAGCGCCCAGCGGACATCGAGCCGGTCGCTCTCATCTCCCGCGTCTCCGCCACCGAAGATGCCGTAGTTGTTGACCGCGTAGCCGGTCACGCGTGCGCCGAGCACGGTGAGGAAGAAGTGTGCGTTACGGGCAACGAGCGGATCAAACGTCCACGTGATGTGTCCGACACCGCGCGAGAACGCCCACTGCCGCTGATGTTCCTTGAGCTCGCGCCCCCAGCCCCGCCCACGGTAGCCGGGCAGCAAGGCGGTGATGTGCGAGTGCATCGAGCGCTGGTCGGGGGCGCCGAAGAAGGCGACCGACGCACCGACCATCTCGTCCTCACCGGATTCATCGTCGAAGAGTCCGACGACGTAGTTGCCGGACTGCTCGAGAGCGCGCAGGGTGCCGGCGTCGACGACGCGCTCCGGCCCGCGGATGGCGTCCAGCAACGACTGCGCTTGGAGGATGAGTTCAATGGTGTCGAGTTCACGGATGCTTCGCACAGTCACAGTCTGCCCCTTCACCGGCCGCTACCGGAAACCACCTCTGTCGCTCTACCTTCCGCGTTCAGAATGTCAGCGCACGACACCAATGAATAACAGTTCAGACACAGCCAGGCCGGGCGCGCTTGTGAGCGCAAACATTTCGGGGTTTAATGGTTCACGGACGCGGATGTCTCACGGCATCCGCTCTGACAGTCAGTCACATGACCCTCAAAGGGGAGAACACTTCATGGCAACCAAACGAATCACGCGCACCGCAGCCGTCGTCACCGTCGGCGCCATCTCGGCGTTCGGTCTCGCAGCATGCAGCTCGGCCGACGACACCGGCAGCGACAACTCCGCAGGCGAATCGATCACGATCGAGTACATGCACCGTCTCGACAACGGCGCCGACATGACCACGGTCGCTGAGATCACCGAGCGCTGGAACGAAGAGCACCCCGACATCCAGGTCAAGACAACCAAGTTCGACGGTGCTGCGACGGACATGATCCTCAAGCTTGAGACCGACGTGAAGGCCGGCAACGCACCGTGCCTCGCCCAGGTCGGCTATTCCGAAGCCCCTCAGCTCTACGTGAAGGGTCTCCTCGCAGACGTCACGACCGAGGCGGAGAAGTACGCAGACAACTTCTCGGCTGGAGCCTTCGCCGGCATGCGCGTCGGAGATGTCATCGTCGGCCTGCCTCAGGACGTCGGCCCATTGGTCTACTTCTACAACGAGGCAGAGTTCGAGGCCCTGGGCCTTGAGGTTCCAGCCACGATCGAAGAACTCACGGCGGAGTCGGCCACGGCAGCAGCCGCAGGCAAGTACCTCACCGCGTTCTCCGCGGACGAGGCCACCCACTGGCTCGCCGCGCAGTCCGCTGCAGCCGGCGACACCTGGTTCTCCACCGAGGGTGACGAGTGGGTCGTCAACACTGAGGGTGAAGGCTCACAGACCGTCGCCGCGTTCTGGCAGAACCTGCTCGACACCGACCAGACACTGAAGGCCGACCGCTGGGGCGAGCCATTCACGATCGCCCTCAACGACAGCAGCCTCATCGGCCACATCGGCGCCGCGTGGGAGGCGGGCTTCCTGCTCGACTCGCTCGATGGCACCCCGGCCGAGGGCCAGTGGCGCATCGCGCAGCTGCCCGACTTCGGTGCAGGCCAGCAGACCGGCCCCGACGGCGGCTCCGGTGTCGCAGTCCTGAACGGTTGCGAGTACCCGGCCGAGGCCATGGAGTTCAACAACTGGTTCAACACGCAGATCGATGACCTCGCATCTCAGGGTCTCGTCGTCGCGGCCGCGGGCACGCCAGCGACCAGCGAGAAGATGCTCCGTCAGTTCGGTGGCCAGGAAGTGCTCGAAGAGCTCGCTACTGCTACCGCAAACATGAACCCGGACTTCCCCTACGCTCCCGGATTCTCGACCCTCGCGGCGATGAACGAGACTGCAGCGGCTGTCGTCGCAGGCGACGCGCAGGTCGCGGACATCTTCACCACCGCCCAGAACACCGCGGTCAAGTCGCTGACAGACCTCGGCCTGCCGGTAGCCAAGTAATTTCCCCCGCTCTCTGAGCACGCAGTTCCGGCGGAGGACACGACGATAATGTGTCCTCCGCCGGACTTATTTCTTTCGAAAGGTGAGATCACGTTGTGACCACTTCCGCTGAGACCATCGGCCCACGGCCGCGCACGAGAAAGGGATTCCGCACGCGACAGGAAGCGCGCAACGGCTGGCTCTTCATGGCTCCGTTCGCCGTCCTGTTCATCGTGGTGTTCCTGATCCCGATCATCATTTCGGTCCGATCAGCGTTCTTCGCGCAGGTTCCAGCGGGTGGCGGTCTGTTCGGTGGCGGCGAGCTGGTCGACACCTTCGTCGGCTTCGACCAGCTGATCGCGGCAGCAACCAACGGCGCCTTCTGGGGCGGCATGGGGCGAGTCGTCATTTACGCGGCATTCCAGATCCCGGTGATGATCATCCTCGCCCTCGCACTGGCGCTGCTACTGGACTCGTTCATCGTTCGACGACCGGCGGTCTTCCGGCTCGCCTTCTTCCTCCCGTTCGCGATCCCCGGCGTGATCGCGGCAATGATCTGGCTGTACATGTATACGCCCGAGGTCTCGCCGTTCATGCAGTTCCTGCCCGAAGGCACGAACTTCATGGCCCCGACCACGATCCTCGCTTCGATGGCCAACATGACCACCTGGACCTACACCGGGTACAACATGCTGATCTTCCTCGCCGCGCTCCAGTCCATCCCGCGCGAGCTGTACGAAGCCGCGCGCCTCGATGGCGCCAACGGCTTCCAGATCGCCACGAAGATCAAGGTCCCGATGGTGCGCGGCGCCGCGCTACTGGCGATTCTGCTGTCGATTATCGGCACGGTCCAGCTCTTCAACGAGCCGGTCATCATGGAGGGCGCGAACTCCTGGATGGGCCTGGACTACACGCCGATGATGCTGACCTACAACTCGATGATGGGTGAGATCTCGCCCTCGGGCAGCGGTCCGGCATCCGCTTATTCCCTGCTGATGGCGATCATCGCCGGGGCTCTCGCCGTCATCTACTCATTTGCGCAGCGCAAGAAGGCGAACTGACATGAGCACCACAAAACTGATCACCGCGCCCGCGACAAAGCGCAAGCCGCCCAAGGCGTCTCCTGCGAATGCGGACATGCCGCCGCGTTCCGTCGCCCCCAGTCCGGTCGCCAAGACCTTCGGAATCATCGCGCTCGTCGTCGCGCTGCTGTATTTCCTGATGCCGGTCTACTGGGTCATCGTGGCGTCGACGAAGAACAACGCCGACCTGACCAACACCTTCGGATTCTGGTTCGCGAACTGGAACCTGGACACCAACTACGACAGCCTCATGAGCTGGACGCAGGGCATGTTCTGGCGCTGGGTCGGCAACTCGATCCTGTACTCGACCATGGCAGGTGTCATCGGCACACTTTTTGCGATCATGGCCGGATACGCGATCGCGAAGTTCGTCTTCCCCGGCAAGAAGATCGCCGTCAGCATCATCATGGCGGGCCTGCTGTTGCCGGTCGCCCTCCTCACAGTGCCGCTGTACATGGAGTTCCACGCCCTCGGGCTGACGAACACCATGTGGGCGATTATCATCCCCTCGGCAGTGTCTCCGTTCGGCGTCTTCCTCGGAATGGTCTACGCCGAATCCTCCGTGCCGACCGAGCTGCTCGAGGCCGCGCGCATCGACGGCGCGAGCGAGGGCCGGATCTTCTTCACCATCGTGCTGCGTCTGCTAACTCCGGCGATGGTGACAATCTTCCTGTTCGTCTTCGTGGCCACCTGGAACAACTTCCTGTTGCCGTTGATGATGATCTCCAGCTCGGAACTGAAGCCAGTGACCCTCGGCCTCTACGGCATGATGAGCTACTTCGCTCCCGACAAGGGTGCGGTCATGCTCGGCGCCCTGCTGGGCGTGATCCCGCTGATCATCCTGTTCTTCAGCCTGCAGCGCTTCTGGCAGTCGGGCCTGGCCGCAGGTGCAGTCAAGGGCTAATCCCGTCCGAATCGGCCCGCGAGCCGAGCATCCGATAGGCGACCGCCGTCAGATTCCTACGATGCGTCATCGATGGCACCGGCATCGCACCTCGCGAACGTCACCTCGACGGGCGCATCGAGACCGCCGGCGAAAGGGTTCGCCAGAACCATGGTCGAGCTGATCTCCTTCGGTGCGGTGCGCATGAAACGCGACCAGGCAGGCACGAGCTGCTCTGCCCGGTCGGCCGGGAACGTGAGAGCGGCGAACATGAACGTCGGGGCCGGGTGCGCTTCGAATTCGAAGGACGCCCCGATGCCGTACGCGCCACCACCACCGCGCAGGGCCCAGAACAGCTCGGCGTGATGTGTCTCGTCGACGACGATCACCTCACCCGCCGCGGTTACCAGCTCGGCTGCGCGGAGATGATCGAGAGTGAGGCCGTGCTGGCGCACGAGCCATCCGATTCCGCCGGAGAGCGTCAGGCCGCCGACGCCGACATCTGCGGTATCCCCGGAGGAGATCACCAACCCGTGTGGCGCCAGTGCGTCTGCCACCTGCTGCCAGCGATATCGGACGGACGCAACACAAGCGATGGGTTCGCGAACGCGAGCGCCGTGCGCGCCGCCTGGGCGTAGTCCGGCGAATCGGGTGTGACGATCGTGCCGGTGAAATCCTCGAGCTGTTCGTCGCGTGTTGCAGGCATGGGGTCTTCTCCTTCAATGTCCGCCGTGTGGCGGTTCATGAAGGAGACGTTCGTCGCCCCCAAAGTGTGACCAATTCCCCTATTTACGCCCGCGAGACTTCACTCATGTCATCGAAATCCGTCAGAACGATGACATAGGCGAAGTCTCGCGGGCTGTAGGAGCGTGGGACCGGCGTCAGGAGCCGATGAACTCCTCGGTCGGACCGAAGTTCGGCTGTTCGCGCACCTCGACTGTGGAGCCGAGGCCGTCGGTGTCGAGCACCACGATCTCGTTGGCGCCGGTCTTCCACAGCGGAGCCGGTGCGTACAGCGTCTCCTGCGGCCCGACCTTCCAGTAACGACCGAGCAGGAAGCCGTTCAGCCAGACCATGCCCTTGGTGCCGCCAGGGAACGCGAGCCAGGCATCCGCCGGAGTCTCGACCACGATCGAGGCGCGGGCGACACCGTCGGCGGCGAGGGTTTCAGAAAGGGCAGGGGTTTCAGAAAGGGCAGGGACGCCGGTAGCGCTCGGGGCGTCGAGCGGCAGCGCGCGGTGCGACCACCCGTGCACGTAGCGACGGTTGTTGATTCGCACCCCGCGCATGATTCCCTTGCCCTCACCGGTGTACGGCCCGTAGTTGATGCGGCCGAGGCTTTCGACCACGATCGTCAGCTGTGCCCTGCGGGCGCCGCCGGGAAGTATCAGCGAGAGCTGACCGTCGCGCTCGAGCGTGCCGAGACGCTCACCGTCGATGAACACTGTCGCGCGGTCGTGCAGCCCATCGACGTTCACCGTCGCATCCGAGGGGACGTCAATCTGCGCCTGGTAGACGACGATGCCGTCCTCCACGCCGAGCTGTTCGAAAGTCTGCGGCATCGCGGTCATCTCGCCGACGCTCGGCAACGTCTCGACGAGCTCACGCAGGGAGATCGTCGGGTTCAACGCGACCGTCTGTGCGGGCTGGACCGGGGCGGGTGCCGGACGATCCGGCAGTTCACCATCGTGGAACGGAGCGAACGCGGCGCGCAGCGCCTCGAACTTGTCGTTCAGTGCACCTGCCTCTCCGATTGGTGCATCCGAGTCGTAGCTGGTGATGGTCGGCTGGAGTGCGACGTCATAATTGGCGCCGTTCCAGAGCCCGAAGTTCGTGCCACCGTGTGCCATGTAGATGCTGACGGAGCCGCCGGCCGCAAGCAGTTCGTTGACGGTGCCGACCATACTCTCGGCCGAACGCACGTGGTGCTGCTCGCCCCAGTGGTCAAACCATCCGCCCCACAGTTCGCTGCACATCAGCGCGTCGTTGGGCTTGCGCAGCTCGTCGGCCGTCGCGACCCCGGTGCCGAAAGTGAAGGTGGGCAGCGCACCTTCGATCGAGCCGTGCGTGATCATGTCTGTGGTGATGCCATCAGCTGTGGTCAGCAGTTCCACGATTCCCCGCGAGAGCAGCGCATCGCGCTGGTGCTCGATGTATGCGTGGTCGCTGCCGAACGAGCCGTACTCGTTCTCGATCTGCACTGCCACGATGGGGCCACCGTATGCCGCCTGCAGTGGGACCATCCGCGGGATCAGCTCGTCGTACCAGCGGTCGACGGCTGCGAGGTACTCAGGGTCGCTGGTGCGCAGCGCGCTCACGCGTCCAGTCAACCAGTGCGGCAAACCGCCGTTCGACCACTCGGCGCAGATGTAGGGGCTGGGGCGGAGGAACACGTCCAGGCCCACCTCGCCGGCCAGCCGGATGAACTGCTCCAGGTCGCGCCAGCCATCGAAACGGGGCTCACCTTCGATGCGCTCGTGGAAGTTCCAGGCCACGTATGTGTCAACCGTGTTTGCGCCCATAGCGGCGAGGCGGCGCAGGCGGTCTTCCCACTGGTCGGGGTGCACACGGAAGTAGTGCATCGCTCCGGCGAGGATGCGGTGCTGACGGCCATTGCGGATGAGTTGGCCATCGCGCCAGGTGATCGCCGGGTCAACGCCCGGGGAAGGCGAGAATGCGTGATTCATCAGGGACTCCTGCGTGACTATCTCACTCCGGAGCGATCCGAAGGGTGAATGGATACCTGCCGCGTGCGCCCGCACACGACGCATCTGGAGAGCTCATTCGTCCCGAGAGGCGTCACTGCGCGGTTCGGCATGACAAAAACTGTTTGCGTTCACATTATCGCACCATTGGAGGAAATGAAGCTCGCCCTGAGTCCGCGTGATCGCTAGCATGGGACGCATGTCTCCCCGCCGGGCTCCCGTTGATCGCGCTCCCAATCAGAACGACGTCGCCCGTGTCGCCGGCGTCTCGGCCCAGACCGTGTCCCGCGTCATGTCGGGGCAGAGCAATGTGCGCCCCGAGACCGCTCGCAAGGTGCTCAACGCGGTGGAGGAACTCGGCTACCGGGTTCACGCCGCCGCTGCTTCACTTGCCTCAGGTCGCACCCGCATTCTCGGGGTCATCGTGCTGAGCACGAACCGCTATTCGACCGCAGCCCTCGGCGTCGGCATCGAGCGCGTGGCCGCGGATAACAACTTCACCGTAACCACGGCATCCGTCTCAGATCACGCCACGATCGAAGACATCCTGGCGGCCTTCGACCGTCTGGAACGGCAGGGTGCCGAAGGCGTCATCCTGGGAGTGCCAGTGTCGCTGGATCACCCAGGGATGAGGGCGCGAACAGAACGCACTCCTTCGACACGCAACGTGCGGGTCTCCCCCGAGGAAGACGCCGCGTTCGCTGTGGACCAGACTGAGGTCGCCCGCCTCGCTGTCGAGCATCTGCTCGATCTCGGTCACGAGACCGTATGGCATGTCTCCGGCGACGAATACTGGACGGAGAGCGTCCAGCGTCGGGAGACCTGGGAGCGTGTGCTGCGAGAGCACGGCATCGAGCCTCCACCCGTCATTCCCGCCGACTGGACTTCAGAATCTGGATATCGCGCCGGTCGTACGATCGCGGCGATCCCCGGCGCCACCGCGGTCTTCGTCAGCAGCGACGAGATGGCGTTCGGTGTCATCCGCGCACTGCACGAGGCCGGTCGCCGCGTACCAGAAGACGTCTCGATCGTGAGCGTCGACGACATTGCGTTGGCTGCGTATGCCTCGCCCGCACTGACGACGGTGCGACAACCATTCGAAGAGGTCGGCGCGGCCGCTGCACGTCGCGTCATCGCAGAGATCGAAGGCACCGAGCCACTGGGCGATGTGCCGAGAATCGAGCCGACCTTGATTCTGCGCTCCTCCACTGCACCGCCGAGCCTGCACCAGGACTGATTCCTGATCGCGGTACGCCGGGAAGAACAGGGGCGATGGCCCCCACCTCGTCACGGCGCCGATAGCCTGACGTAATGGGAGACGACGACGAGAGAGCCAGAAAGCGACTCTCCCGTTCTCCGAACCGGGGTCTGACGGTTGCCGTGCTCGCCTTCACCGGCCTGGCCGCATCGTTCATGTTCACTCTGGTCGTCCCGCTCCAGGCTGAGCTGCCGACACTCCTGAACGCCTCGCGCGAAGACACGACCTGGGTAGTCACGATCACGCTGCTGGTCGCTGCGATCGCGACCCCCATATCGGGGCGCCTGGGAGATATGTACGGCAAGCGCCGTGTCATCGTCGTGCTGATGATGCTGTTGATCGTCGGCTCAGTGATCGCAGCACTTTCCACCTCCATCGTCGGCGTGATTGTCGGTCGCGCTTTCCAGGGCACGGTCACCGGCGTCATTCCACTCGGCATCGCGATCATGCGCGACGTCCTACCGGCGAACCGATTGGGAACGGCGGTCGCGCTGATGAGCGCAACCATGGGTGTCGGCGGAGCGCTCGGGATGCCACTTGCGGCCTACCTGGCACTCAACGCCGACTGGCACTCTCTGTTCTGGCTCGCTGCAGGGCTTGGTGTCATCGGACTCGTGCTCGTGTACCTGTTTGTACCGGAAGACGTGCTGCTCTCACCCGGTCGCCTGGACGTACTCGGCGCGATCGGGTTGGCGATCGGCCTCAGCGGTCTGCTGCTGTATGTGTCGCGCGGAGCGGAGTGGGGGTGGACCTCACCGATCGGCCTGACGCTCAGCATCGGCGGCGTGCTCGTGATGCTGCTGTGGGGCTGGTATCAGTTGCGCACAAAGGACCCACTGCTGGATCTGCGCGTCGCGGCGCGACCCGCCGTGCTGTTCACGAACATCGCTGCGATCGGGATGGGCTTCGCCCTATTCTCGTCCAATGTGACGTTCCCGCAGATGCTGGAGCTGCCCGTCGAAACCGGCTCCGGCTTCGGGCTCGACATGCTCACAGCGGCGTTCATCGTGATGCCCGCCGGCATCGTCATGATGCTGATTTCGCCGCTGTCTGGCTGGCTGGAGCGCACAGTCGGTCCGCGGCCGCTGTTCACCGCCGGTGCCGCCGCGATCGTACTGGCCTACGTCTTTGTGCTCATCTGGTCGACCGAGTGGATGCACATCTTCATCGCCAACGCGATCATCGGCGTCGGCATCGGATTCACGTTCGCCGCCATGCCGATGATCATCATGCGCTCAGTGCCTGCCAACGAGACCGGGGCCTCAAACGGCCTCAACGCCCTGTTCCGTTCGGTCGGAACGTCCAGTGCCTCAGCCGTCATGGGGGGAGTGCTCGCCTCGATGAGCGTCAAAGTCGATGGCGTCGCAGTACCGACTCGTGAGGCCTTCGACGTCTGCTTCTGGCTTGCGATCATCGCCGGCGCCATCGCCCTGGTGCTGTCATTGTTCATCCCGAAGGCCCCCGCCGCAGAGCGGCATCCCTCCCTGCGCTAGCACCTCTTCCCTGCTTGCGAGTGGGTAGTTGTGGCTCGTTTCTGACGCAGAACCGAGCCACAAGTGGCCACTCGCAAGGGGTAGGGGTGAACCGCAGGAGCTAGCGGGCGAAGGGGTCGGGGTCGGTGGGGAGTGGCGGGCGCAGGCGCACAGGCAGGGGCCACGGCAGAATGAACTGCTCGGCGGCGTCTCGAGTCATGTCACCAAAGTCGTCGACCTTCACCACGATGCGCCCCGGAGCACCACCCCGAGCGGGGATGACTTCGACCATGCGCACGCGCAGCGGGCGGGCGGCCTCGCCGTCTAGCATCCACGGGTCTGCCAGCCAGCCGAGCCCGTGCGTCTCGAGGGCAGCCTCGGCATCCAACCATTCGATCGGGTCGGAGACGGGCCGGCCGAGCACGTCAACGGCAACCCAACTATCTCCCGCGGGGTGGATCCAGCCGAGCAGTTCGCCGTCGTCGCGGCGGTGCGGTGTCCAGTCATCCATCCGTCGATCGTACGCATGCCCCCTTGCGAGTGGGCGCTGGTGGCTCTATTTCGCGCCAGAAGTGAGCCACAAACGACCACTCGCAAGCCGGTAAAGGGGCCGTCGCGGGCGAAGGGTGCAGAGATCAGGCCTTGACGGCGAAGCCGCCGGTCCAGCCGATCTGCTCGCGCACCGCGAGCACCATCTGCAGGAAGCCCAGTGCTTCGAGCTCACGCGCACGCTTCAGCCCACCGGCATCCGCCACCACGAGGCCGGCACTGGTCACCACCTCAGCAAGGAGCTTCTTGGCAGCCTCGTCGTCACCGGCGATCTGCACGACGGTCGGTGCGCCGCCGAGTTCGCCCGAGGCGAGGGTCGCGGCGAAGTTCGTGTTGAACGCCTTGACCACCTTGGCGCCGGGAACCAGGGCTGCGAGCTCGGCCGCGGCGGAAGAATCGGCCGGTACGACAAGACCGTCGAAGGTGGCGAAGTCCACCGGGTTGGTGATGTCGACGACGACCTTGTTCGTGAGCTGGCCTGCGTAGGTCTTCGCGAGCTCGGCGAGTGCCGGGTAAGGAACGGCGAGCACGACGATCTCGCCGGTGATGGCGTCGCCGACGACTCCGGCGGTCGCGCCGATCGCCGCTGCTGCAGTGCCGGCCTTCTCGAGGTCGCGCGCCAGGATCTGCACGCTCGCGCCACTCTTCGCCGCGATGCCGGCGATGCCCTGCCCCATGTTCCCTGTTCCGATGACGGTGATCGCAGTCATTGTCTTGCCTCTCGTTCGCGAGCCTCAGCATTGTTGCTTCGGCAACTAATAACTGGAACACGCTTGCCGTGACAACTATTCCCGACAGAATGGATGCATGGCCGGAAAACTCACCCGCATGACCGCTGAGCAATCACGAGCGTGGATATCGCTCATCACGACGGCCGAGCTACTGCCCGCTGCTCTCGATGCGCAACTGCAGCGCGACTCGTCGCTCACGCACTATGAGTACATGCTCCTCGGCGCGCTCCTCCGCAGCGGCGAGATGCGCCTGAGCGATCTGGCCGCAGCCACGAACGCGACGCTTCCCCGCGCATCCAAGGTCGTCAGCCGCCTGCAGCAGCGCGGCCTGGTCGAGCGCGAGAGCAGCGCCAATGACCGCCGCAGCGTTCAGATCCGCCTCACCGGAGAGGGACGCAGACAGACCGTGCTGGCCACCCCTGGCCACTTCGAAACGGTTCACCGCCTGGTGCTCGACCACCTCACCCCAGAACAGTTGAATGCACTATCCGATGCCCTGGCCCCGGTCATCGCCGGCCTCGATCCGTTGCAGCGGTTCGGACCGCAACTGCCCGACAACTAACCGTCACCCTTCGTCACGCGAATAGTTCCCCGCGCACGGCGCTGGATAGCATCGCAATCATGAGCACGATCGCCACCACCACCGCCGGAAGCCGCCCTCGCACCGAGGCCCTCATCGCGGCCCTCATCACGGCGAATGCCGCGCGTCCCCTCACCGAGCTCGGCGAGGGCGCCCGCCGCGTCCGGCCCTGAGGCCGGGCTCGATGGCCCCACTCCCGGGCGCGCCCGGGTTACACCTGCAGGGCCGATGCACGAATGCAGGGTGACACGCCGCCGGATGGCCCTGCATCCGTTCGATCGCCCTGCAAGTGTGCAGGGTTGCAAGGTGGCCGGGCCTGGCTAGTGGGCGTACTCCATCAACTCGAGCCCGAGCAACCGGAACGCATCATGTGCGCGCAGCCGGTGGGCGATGGAGAGGTCGTCGAAGCAGACGATCATCGCGTATGCGACACCGGCGCGAGGCCCGGCGAGCACACCTGCTTCCGCACGAACACCGCGGTCACGCCCCGTCTTGTTGATGAACAACAGCCCGTGCGGATCATGGTCGTGCGCGAACGGGTCCAGCCCCGTAGAGGCGGCGACCAGAGTCAGGTCATGGTTCAAGCTCAGCCACTCCGAAACCTGAGAACTGACCGCAGCATCCACAACCTTCGAATTCACCAGGGCTGAGAAGAGTCCGGCAAGCTCGCGTGTCGTGCCGACTGCGACGTGCGGCGCGTCATCCGGCCCTCGTACGTCACGAAAGCGATCAAGCACGGCGGTGCGGCGAAGACCCAGCGATTCGATTCTGCGGAGCACTCGGTGGTGTCCGACCCGCTGCAGCAGGATGTTGACCGCGATCGGATCCCCTGTGCTGGCCGCTAACACCGCGAGGTCGCCGAGCGGCAGCGCCGGCGCCCACAAATGGCGCCACATGCCTGAGGTCGTTACGGCTTCGGTGGAGGAGCGCTCGACGATCTCCAACGGATCTAGCGTCCCCGCCTCGAACCCGGCGGCAACCTCGATCAGCAGTGGCACCACGCCGAGCCCCGCGATGGGCATCGTCACATGATCGTCACCGGTGAGCACCTCGGTGTCATTGTCGAGGTCAGTGACGTACACGGACACTTGGGCGCCGGCATCCGCCAACTGCTCAAGTGCACGCGTGGTCGAGGTGAATGTCCGTCTGCCGATGGCCGCACGGCGCGGCAGACGTCGAGTGCTGCGCAAAGATCGGCGCAACATCGCAGGCTCGGGGGGAGTGCCCACGCGTGTTCCTTCCCAGGAAGGTAGCTATCGGGGGATGCCACTGGGAGGGCGCTCCCCAGCGGCATGGCTATCGTAGCCCCGGCACCCGGTTCACGTCACGCGCTATGGGCAACAGTCACCAGATCGTCACACGCTGGTCGCTGGGCAGGTGCAGTGCATCCGCTTCGGTGACATCGAACGCCGCGTAGAAGGCGTCGATGTTGCGGACAATCTGGTTGCAACGAAACTCGTTCGGCGAGTGCGGGTCGATCGTGAGCAGGCGGATGGTCTCGGCATCCCGGCTTTTCTGCTGCCAAACCTGCGCCCAGCTGAGCAGCAACCGCTGCACTCCGGTGAGGCCGTCGATGACCGGAGCCTCAACGCCGCCGAGCGACAACTCGTACGCTTTCAGCGCGATGCTCAGGCCTCCGAGGTCGCCGATGTTCTCACCGATCGTGAGGGCACCGTTCACGTGGTTCTCGTCCGGGAGCCCGGCAGGGACGAGTGCGTCGTACTGTGCGATCAGTGCCTTCGTGCGGTCCTCGAACGCGGCGCGGTCAGCATCCGTCCACCAGTCATCGAGCTTGCCCGATCCGTCGTAGCGACTGCCCTGGTCATCGAAGCCGTGGCCGATCTCGTGACCGATCACCGCGCCGATACCACCGTAGTTGGCGGCGGCATCACGGCCGGCGTCGAAGAACGGGTACTGCAAGATCGCCGCGGGGAAGACGATCTCGTTCATCGAGGGGTTGTAATAGGCGTTGACCATCTGCGGCGGCATGTGCCACTCGTTCCGGTCAATAGGCTTGCCCACCTTGTCGACGTTGCGGTCGTGCTCGAACACGTTCGCGCGGCGGACGTTGCCGAACAGATCGGCGGGATCGCTGACCAACGAGGAGTAGTCGCGCCACTGGTCGGGGTGTCCGATCTTCGGAGTGAAGGCATCGAGCTTGGCGAGCGCGCGCTCGCGGGTCTCAGGGCTCATCCACTCCAGCGTCGTGATGCTCTGACGGTACGCCTCGATGAGGTTCGCGACGAGCTCATCCATTGCTGCCTTGGCCGTCGGCGGGTAGTGGCGCGCGACATAGACCTCGCCAATGGCTTCGCCGAGGGCACCCTCGGTCACCGAGACGCCACGCTTCCAGCGCTCGCGGATCGTGGGAACCCCGGAGATCTCGGTGCCGTAGAACGAAAAGTTTTCCTGCACGAAGTCGTCGGTCAGGTAGGCGGCGGCGGCGTGCACAACCTGCGCGCGCAGCCACGCCTTCCAGTCATCGAGACGGTCGACGGTCAACAGTGTTCCGAGACCTTCGAAGAAGCTCGGCTGGGAGACGACGACCTCGGCGAAGGCATCCGCGTTCGTGGGACCTGCGGCGTCCCGCCAGGGCGCGAGGTCGACGCCGGTGAGGGTCAGGAACTCGTCCCAGGTCTTGAGATTGTAGGTCTTCACGGCATCGCGGCTGGCGACATTGTCCCAATGGTGGGAGGCGAGCTCGGTCTCGAGTGCGAAGGAGCGCTCGGCGTCACCAGCAGCATCCGAAATTCCGGCGAGCGCGAGCAGACGCTCGAGGTGCGCACGGTAGACAGCACGGGTTCCCTCGAAGCTGTCGAGGCGGTAGTAGCTCTCGTCGGGCAGCGAAAGACCGGACTGCACGAGGACAGGTAGGTACCGCTCGGGGTTGCCGGGATCCCCGTCGACGTAGAACCCGATCAGGTGGGCGCGGCCGTCGCGCTCGTAGGCGCCAGCGGTCTGCAAGAAGGCGGGGATGCTGTCGATGCCGTCGATTTCGGCGAGAGTGGGCGCGAGCGGTGCGGGGCCCGCGGAATTGATGCGCTCGGTATCCATGAAGCTCGTGAACAGATCGCCGATCTTGCGCTCGAGAGTGCCGCCTTCGGCAGCCTGCGCCTCATCGATGATCGTGCGGACGTCTTTCTCAGCCTGCTCTGCGAGCAGATGGAACGAGCCCCAGCGGGCTTTGTCAGCCGGAATCTCGGTCTTCTTGAACCACTCGTTGTTGACGTGCCGATAGAGGTCGTCTTGCGGGCGAATCTCGGAGCTGAACTCTTCGGTGGCAAGACCTGCGGGGAGAACATCAGTCATACGTCCCAGCCTATGTCCGGCCTCCGACGTCGTCACACCCGGCGGAACAAGAAGCCCGGCAGATGGCCGAGTGTTCGGCCGTCACTGTCTTCGGCGACAACCACGCCGTGACTCCCACGCGAGAGGCTCATCCGACCCCGATACGCTGGGTTCCGTCCCGCTTATCCTTCAAAGGAGCATGCACGCATGACCGCTCAGATCCGCATCGGAATCGTCGGCTACGGCAACCTCGGCCGTGGCGTCGAAGCTGCCATCGATCGCAGCTCCGACATGCAGCTGGTCGGCGTCTATACACGTCGCGATCCGGCAACCGTCGAGACCCGCGACCCTGAGATCGCCGTGTACCGGATGGATGTTCTCACCGAGCACACGAACGATATCGACGTGCTGATCCTCTGCGGCGGTTCAAAGAACGATCTACCGGCGCAGTCTCCCGAGCTGGCGACGCGGTTCAACATCGTCGACAGCTTCGACACGCACGCACGCATCCCCGAACATTTCGCCGCGGTCGACGCTCCGGCGCGCACCGCCGGCACGACGGCATTGATCTCGGCAGGCTGGGACCCGGGAATGTTCTCCCTCAACCGCGTCTTCGGCGAAGCGCTGCTGCCCGATGGCGACACCTACACCTTCTGGGGCCGCGGCCTCAGCCAGGGGCACTCCGACGCGATCCGGCGAGTCGCCGGCGTCGCCGGGGGCGTGCAATACACCGTGCCGAGCGAGACCGCCATCGCAGCGGTGCGTGCAGGCGATCGTCCCGAGCTCACGACGCGACAGAAGCACACCCGCGACTGCTTCGTGGTCCTGGATGACGGTGCGGATGCCGATGCCACTCGCCAGGCGATCGTCTCGATGCCCGACTACTTCGCGGACTACGACACGACCGTTACGTTCATCACCGCCGAGGAACTTGCGCGCGACCACTCCGCCATGCCGCACGGCGGCTTCGTAATCCGCAGTGGCGTTACCGGCGACGGGGCAACGCAGACCGTCGAGTACAGCCTCACGCTCGGCAGCAACCCGGAGTTCACCGCCAGCGTCCTGGTCGCCTATGCGCGCGCCGTGCACCGCATGAGCATCGCGGGCCAGGTGGGCGCGTACACCGTGTACGACATCGCCCCAGGACTCCTCTCGCCGAAGTCTCCGGAGCAGTTGCGCGCTGAACTGCTCTGAGCGCAACTGCGCCCGCGCCCGTCGATAGGCTCGAGGGATGACCGCGCGCCCTGCATCCCTCAACCGGGAGATCCTGCGGCTCGCCGTCCCCGCACTCGGCGCGCTGGTCGCCGAGCCTGCCTTCCTGATAGTGGATGCTGCGCTCGTCGGCCATCTCGGCACTGTGCCGCTCGCGGGACTCGGCATCGCAAGCGCCGTATTGCAGACGATCGTCGGACTGATGATCTTCCTCGCGTACTCGACAACACCGGCCGTCGCACGGAAGTTCGGAGCCGGCGAGCACAAGGACGCCGTCTCCGTCGGCATAGACGGCATGTGGCTCGCGCTCGGGCTCGGAGCGGTGCTCTCCGTCGTCGGAGCCCTGTCGTCGCCTTGGCTGGTCTCCCTCTTCGGCGCCACCGAAGAGGTCGCAGCACAGGCCGACACCTATCTTGTGATCAGCATGTGGGGACTTCCGGCGATGCTGATCGTGTTCGCCGCAACCGGTCTGCTGCGCGGGATGCAGGACACCGTGACACCGCTGTGGATCGCCGGAGCGGGGTTCGGCGCGAATGCACTGCTCAACGTCGTGTTCATCTACGGCTTCGGCTGGGGCATCGCCGGATCCGCCATCGGTACGGTGACAGCGCAGTGGGGCATGGTCGCCGCCTATGTCGTGATCATCGGGAGGATGGCGCGCAAGCACTCGGCCACTTTCCGTCCGCAGCGCGACGGCGTACGTGGCTCAGCGCGCTCTGGTGGCTGGCTGTTCCTGCGCACCGTGAGCCTGCGTGTCGCACTCCTCATCACGGTGGGCGTCGCCACCGGCATCGGTACCACTGAGCTCGCCGGGTGGCAGGTGATCTTCACGATCTTCTCCGCTGCGGCATTCGCCCTGGACGCCCTCGCTATTGCAGCCCAGGCGCTGATCGGGAAAGGCCTCGGCGCTGGGGACATCCCGGCCGTGAAGCACGTACTCGCCCGAACGGTCGCATGGGGTGCGTGGTTCGGCGTGATCGTCGGTCTCGTGATCGCGGCGCTGTCTGGGGTGATCGGACTCGCGTTCACCGGGGACCCCGCGCTCGCGGCGCTGATCCAACCTGCGCTGCTCGTGCTCGCGGTGGCGCAGCCCATCGCAGGGATTGTGTTCGTACTCGACGGCGTGCTGATGGGATCAGGTGACGTGCGCTACCTGGCGATCGCCGGTGCACTGAACCTCGTGCCGTTCCTGCCCGCACTGTGGATCTTCACGCTCGTCGGAGTCGATGGCACGGCCGGGATCACCTGGCTCGCCGTCTGCTTCTTCGGCGTCTACATGCTCGCGCGCTTCGCGACGCTGGGCTGGCGCGTGAAGACCGGCAGGTGGCTGAGCGCTTCGGCGTAGGCCACCTGTTCTGCACGGTCGCACGTAATTCGGAGTTGTCCACCGTTCGTGGGTAGGGCCGAATGTCTCTGGCATTCTGATGAGCAGGCGACGACAATGAAGGGATGCTGACGATGAACGAACCCCAGGTCTGGGTGCTGATCGGCGTATTCGCCGCAGCAATCTTCGGCATGTTGACGATCGTGTCGACGCTGTTCATCCATGTCATGAAGGCGGAGTTCGGCAGCATCCACCGCCGCATCGACAATCTGGATCGCGATGTTAACGCCCTGTACCGCCATTCATTCGGCAACGATCGCGATTGACGCTGGCGGCCGGTGAGCCAGGATGGTCGTATGACTGCATCCTGGCCCGGCGACTCCGCGACCGTCGCGCGCTGGGTGCGCGCCGTCATCCAGCACGCAGCGAAGGACTCGGGGGACGTCGAGCTGAAAGGGCTCGATGACATCACGGTCACAGCCAGTCTCGCCGGCAACGACCTCGAGCATCTGACGCTGGATGCCACCGGTGTGAGGCTGCGGCTCGGGTGGCATTCCACCCCGCCCGCGCATCCGGCTCCCTCCAGCGCAGCGGCTGAACAAGACGAACCCGCCCCCCTCACCCGGGAGTCCGGCATCGTGAAGACGTTCCGCTTCACGGCTCGACCGATGCGGATCGAACAGACTCCGTTGAGCATCGATGTGCAGGCCTTTGACGTCCCGATCGCCTGGCTGACCTTCGCCGAACCCACCGAACCCGACTTTCCCGAGAGCATTCATATGCTCGTCCCGGACGGTGACCTCGACGGGCTGCACGGCACCTTCCACGCGACCATCGCGACGAAGGATCTTGTCCCCCTCATCACCTCCGTCACACGCCCGATGCTGCGTGAGGCGGGTGCGCACCTCGGCCGCGTGAAACTCGATCTGACCGACGACGGCGACGACGGCATCCGCGTCACGGCGTATGCCGGACTGCGCTGGAAGCTGCTCATGGCGTCAGCACGCGCCGATGCGCGCATCCAGGTAACGCGGGATGCCGTCATCACCGTGCGTGATCTCACGGTCGGCAGCCGCAACCTGTTTGTCAAAGCGGGGTTGCTGTTCGCGCGCAAGCGCATTCGCGGGGTCATCGGGCAGACGTTCGACCTCAACGAGATCATCGCCGAAGACGGCACGCCGACACGCCTCCACGATGTGCGCATCGAGACCGGCGATCAGCTCAGCGTTTCAGCGCGTTTCCGCTGAGGCTAATTCGCGTAGCGGCGGCACCATTCGTACATGATCACGGCGCCTGCGGCGCTGGCGTTGATGGATCGCGTGGAGCCGTACTGGGTGATCTCGATGTGGCCGGATGCCGCGGCGATCGCCTCATCCGTCAGCCCCGGCCCTTCCTGGCCGAACAGCAGCACGCACCGCTCGGGAAGGTCCGCCCGGTCGACGGGGATTGCGCCGTCGACGTTGTCGACCGCGATGATCGGGATGCCTGCTGCCGCAGCCCACGCGGCGAAGGTAGCGACATCCTCATGGTGGACGACGTGTTGGTAGCGGTCGGTGACCATCGCGCCACGCTTGTTCCAGCGGCGACGACCGATGATGTGCACGGTGTCAGCGAGGAACGCGTTGGCGCTGCGCACGATGGAACCGATGTTCATGTCGTGCTGCCAGTTCTCGATCGCGACATGGAACGGATGCCGGTGCGTGTCGAGGTCGGCGACGATCGCGTCCATCCGCCAGTAGCGGTAGCGGTCGATGACGTTGCGGGTGTCGCCGTTCTCCAGCAGCTCAGGGTCGTACTGGTCGCCCTCAGGCCACTCGCCCTCCCAGGGGCCGAGGCCGTGGGTGGTGCGCTCAGGAGTCTCGGTCACTCAGTCAGCGTAGTCTGGAGCCGTGGCATCCCCGGCAGCAGACGACTACCTGAAGACGGTATACGCGCATACCGAGTGGCAGGACGCTCCGATCACTCCATCCGTGCTCGCTGCGAAACTCGGCATCGCGCCATCGAGCGTGACCGAGATGGTGAAGAAGCTCGCTGCTTCCGGGCTCGTCTCGCATGTCCCTTACGGCGCAGTGCGATTGACGGATGCCGGCGCAGAGCGTGCCCTCGCAATCGTGCGTCGGCACAGACTCATCGAGACCTGGCTTGTGCGGGAGTTCGATTACGCGTGGGATGAAGTGCACGACGAGGCTGAGGTTCTCGAACACACCATCAGCGACCGGCTGCTGGAGGGTATCGACGCACGTCTGGGCCGGCCTCGATTCGATCCACACGGGGACGCCATTCCGGATGCCGCGGGCGAAGTCGTTCGCGAACCATTTGTGCTGCTTGCTGACGCGCCACTCGGACACCAGGGTCGCGTGCTGCGTGTCGCCGACACCGATGCGGAGCTGTTGCGCGCGCTCGAAGCGCTCGGGCTTGCGGTCTCTTCCTTAGTGCGCGTCACGGCGGGTGGCATCGAGCTCGACGGCGCTCCGACGGCGCTGCCGGACGGCGCAGCCGAGATCGTCTGGCTCAGCGTAGCGTCACAGTAGAAGTCGTACTGCACAAAATACTTGCGGAATGTGGAGTAGACCAGCTACTGTAAAGAAATGCTCCTCGAACAAGCCTGCGCAGTCGACCCAGGCTTCAGCGTGCGCTCTCGGCTCGAGCCAGAATCATCTGGGCTCCTCGCACTGCATCAGGGTTGCGTAACGCAACAGGGCGAACCTGACCTGTCACTCGCGTCACGCGTTTCCCATGCCACTGGCTCTCACCGACATCTTGTCCGCACCGGGGATGTGCTCTTCCGGTCGCGCGGCAGCGCCGCCTCCACTTGGGCCGTCGACGAAAGTCTCCAGGAGCCCGCTATCGCACTCCTGCCGCTGTATATTCTGCGGCCAGCCCCCGACATTCTCGACGCCGAGTACCTGGCCTGGCTGATCATGCAGCCTGCCGCACAAGCGCACTTCGCCCGTGAGACCGTAGGCAGCAACCTTCAGATGATCAAGAAATCCGCGATCACGTCCCTACCGATCGACCTGCCTCCGCTCGCGATCCAGCACGATGTAGCGACCGTCGCCCGTCTCGCGTCGCGCGAGCGCGTGCTGGAAACACAGCTCATCGCGCTGCGTCGCAAGCTCCTCACCCTTCGACTCCACGCGCGCATCAGCAACGCCGCTCTCACGACAGGAACTCACGATGACTGACACCGTCACCCAGCAGCGCATCAACCAGGCTGCGTGGGCCGCTTGCGACACGTTCCGAGGAGTCGTGGATGCCACCCAGTACAAGGACTACGTGCTGGTGATGCTCTTCCTCAAGTACATCTCCGACATCTGGAAGGACCACAACGAGCAGTACGAAGCACAGTTCGCGGGCGACGCGAGTCGCATCGAGCGGCGACTCAAACGAGAGCGCTTTCCACTGCCAAAGGACGCCAGCTTTGATGAGCTCTACGCTCGGCGCAATGCCGATAACATCGGCGAACTCATCAACATCGCGCTCGCAGACATCGAAGACAAGAACCGCGCCAAACTCGATGGAGTCTTCCGCAACATCGACTTCAACAGCGAAGCCAACCTCGGCAAGGTGAAAGATCGCAATCGCCGGTTGAAGAACCTGCTGGAAGATTTTCACAAGCCCGACCTCGATCTGCGACCCTCGCGAGTCAGCGACGACATCATCGGCGAGACTTACATCTATCTGATCTCTCGATTCGCTTCGGATGCTGGCAAGAAAGCTGGGGAGTTCTACACTCCGCGTACAGTGTCGGCGCTTCTGGCTACCCTCGCCGCTCCGAAGCCAGGAGATGAGATTTTCGACCCCGCCTGCGGTTCGGGTTCGCTGCTAATTCAGGCGGCGGCGCAGGTCGGCTCCAACGACTACGCGCTCTTCGGCCAAGAGGTCAACGGCGGCACCTGGGCGATGGCGCGCATGAACATGTTCATGCATGCGAACGATGCGGCCACGATTGAGTGGGGCGACACCCTCAATAACCCCACGATCCTGCAGCACGACCAGCTGCGCCGGTTCGATGTCGTGGTTGCGAACCCGCCATTCTCGCTCGACAAATGGGGCGCAGAAGATGCCGCGGGCGATAAATACAAGCGGTTCTGGCGCGGCGTTCCTCCCAAGAGCAAAGGAGACTACGCCTTCATCACCCACATGATCGAGGTCGCGAAGCGACAGACCGGTCGAGTGGCAGTGATCGTGCCGCACGGCGTGCTGTTCCGTGGCGCAGCTGAGGGGCGTATCCGCAAAGCCCTGATCGAGGACAACCTTCTCGACTCTGTGATCGGTCTGCCCGCGAACCTGTTCACGACGACCGGCATCCCGGTTGCAATCCTCATCTTCGACCGCTCCCGCGAGGCAGGTGGAACCAATGAAAACCGGCGGGATGTGCTGTTCATCGATGCGAGCCGGGAGTTCACGGCGGCCAAGTCGCAGAACGTGCTCGAACCGAGCCATGTCGAGAAGATCGTGACGACGTTCATCGAGCGCGCTGAGATCGAGCGCTACTCGCATCTCGCGAGCTTCGACGAGATCGCCGGCAACGACTTCAACCTCAACATTCCGCGCTATGTCGACACTTTCGAGCCCGAAGAGCAGATCGACGTCGCCGCCGTGCAGCGTGAGATCGAACAGGTCGAAACCGAGCTGATCGACGTACGCGCACGCATGGCCGGCTACCTGAGGGAGCTGGGTCTTGATGCCTGAGTCGGATGCCACAGCAGCAGCGGATGCTGCCGGAGAGGTGATTCTATACACGACCGATGACGGTCGAGCCGCCGTGCAGCTGCGCGCGATCGACGGCACCGCATGGCTGACCCAAGCGCAGCTGGCTGAGCTGTTCCAGGTGACTCCGCAGGCGGTGACGCAGCACATCTCTTCGATCTATACCGACGGCGAGCTCATCGAATCGGCAACTTGTAACGACTACTTACAAGTTCGCCTCGAGGGTGGCCGTAAGGTGCAGCGCACACTTCGGCACTACAACCTCGATGTAATCCTCGCCATCGGCTACCGGGTGCGGTCGCCCCGCGGCACGCAGTTTCGCCGCTGGGCGACGACGGTGTTGGCCGACTATCTGGTCAAGGGCTTCGCCATGGACGACGCCAAACTCAAGGGCACAGACCAGTGGGACTACTTCGACGAGTGGCTCGAGCGCATCCGAGACATACGTGCTAGTGAGAAGCGGTTCTATCAGAAGGTTCGCGATCTCTACATGACCGCGATCGACTACGACTCGAAGTCTGATGCCACTCGCACCTTCTTCCAGGTGGTGCAGAACAAGATGCTCTGGGCTGTCACAGGAATGACCGCAGGTGAGCTGATCAAAGCGCGCAGCGACGCGGGTGCTCCCAACATGGGGCTCACTAGCTGGGCCGGCGCGATCGTGCGCAAGGGCGACGCCGTCACAGGCAAGAACTACCTCACCGCTGAGGAGGTCGACGAGCTCAATCGCATCGTCACGATGTACCTCGACTACGCCGAAGACCAGGCCAAGCGCCGCCAGTCAATGACCATGGCCGATTGGTCAGACAAGCTCGACGCCTTCCTGCAATTCAACGATCGTGAACTGCTCACGCACGCGGGCGTGGTCAGCGCCGCCGTCGCGAAGAAGCTCGCCGAAACGCGGTACGACGACTTCGACGCACGACGCAAGTCGACGGATTCTGCGGCCGCCGATGCTGTCGACATTGCGGAGCTCGAGCGGCTTGCGGAGGGATCGGAATGAATGCGCCCGAGGGCTGGGCCAGCGGGACGCTAGGAGCCCATGTAGACCTTCTGACGGGATTTGCGTTCGACAGTAACGCGTACTCCGCTGTCATTTCTGATGTGCGGCTCCTCCGCGGAGACAACGTCCTACCGCAAAAGTTGCGTTGGGAAGGTGTAAAACGCTGGAGTCTTGATTCCTCCGACGCCTTGAGCCGATACGCGCTTAATGTCGGGGACACTGTGATCGCGATGGATCGTACCTGGATCGCTGCAGGCGCTAAGGTCGCATCCGTCAAGGAATCTGATCTTCCGTGCTTGCTCGTACAACGAGTTGCCCGCCTGCGCGCAAAGCATTCACTCGACCAGGCGTTCATGCATCAACTGGTGAGCGGGCATGCGTTCGAAGAATATGTTAAATCCGCCAAAACTGAGACCGCGGTACCACATATCAGTCCGCGTGACATTCGCGGGTTCAGAGTTCTCCTCCCCCTGCTGTCCGAGCAACGCAAGATTGCCGAGATCCTCCGTACCTGGGACGACGCGATCGACCGCTCCATAGTTCTTCGCGACCACCTCGCGATGCGGTTCGAGAGCATCGCGAGGAACCTGTTGACGCCCGAAGCTCCAGCGTCGCGCCACCTCTCCGAGATGACAGCAGAGATCTCCACTCGGAATGCCGTTGGTCAGTTGGATCGAAACAAGGTGATGGGCGTCTCCAACCGCAGAGGCCTCGTCCCTATGCGAGCACAAACGATTGCGGGTGACATTTCCCGCTACCAGGTGCTGCCGCCGAGAGCGTTCGCGTACAACCCGATGCGTATCAACGTGGGGTCGATCGCGATGTCGACATTCACCTATGACGTTCTCGTGAGCCCGGACTACGTACTCTTTGAGTGCTACCCCTCGGAGCTGATTCCGAGCTATCTCGATCATGTCCTGTCCACGAGCAGGTGGCGCCACTATGTAAATGCTGGCGCGGCGGGAAGCGTCCGCACTCGCACCTACTACAACGACCTCGCAGCGATTTCTATCCACACGCCACCGCCGGACGAACAAGCACGCATCGTGAGCATTCTTGACACGGCCAAAGCGGAGATCAACCTCCTCAACCGCAACCTCGAACTGCTCCGCACGCAGAAACGTGGCCTCATGCAGAAGCTCCTGACCGGCGAAGTGCGCGTGGCACCCAAGGAGACGGAATGATGTCACCGAACACGAGCAGCCCAACCAAGATGCACTACTCGGACTATGTCGTGTACGTCGACGAGAGCGGCGACCACAGCCTCACATCGATCGACCCCGAGTTTCCGATGTTTGCGCTCAGCTTCTGCGTCTTCCAGAAGGTGGAGTACTACAGCAACGTTGTTCCGAGCCTCGAGAAGTTCAAGTTCGACACCTGGGGCCATGACTCTGTCGTCCTTCACGAGAACGATATCCGTAAGAGCCGAGGGCCCTTTTCCTTGCTTCTGGGCGGCGAGGAGATCCGTGCGGAATTCTTTGGGAGGCTCAATACTGTGATCGAGAATGCCCCCTTCGGTGTCATCGCGTCGGTCATCGATAAGCGACGGCAACTGCGCACCTATACGAAGCCCATGAGCCCCTATGAGATCGCTCTGCTTTTCTGTATGGAACGTCTCCTGCGCTTCTTGATTTCACGCGGCCAACACAGCCGACGAGTGCACCTCGTCTTCGAGAGCCGTGGCGCCAATGAAGACCGCGAACTCAAGCTCGAATTTCTTCGAATCTGCGCAAATGAAGTGCGCTGGGGCTACCGAAAGGACGACTTCACTCGCATTGAGTTCTGCCCCGTCTTTACCAAGAAGGCGGCCAACTCAAGCGGACTACAGCTCGCCGATCTCACCGCACGTCCGATCGCACTCCAAGCATTGCGACCAGATCAGGTCAATCGGGCGTATGAAATCATCCGCCCGAAGATCATCAATTGCAAGGTGTTCCCATGATCCGGTTGCGCCCAAAACAAAAGGACCCGAGCCTTCTCGAGTCCAGTTGCCGACCGGGCATTCCCAATCCACCTTCAGGATACGCGTCCGCACCTCGACCGCACAAGCCGACTACCAGGAGCAGCAATGACTGAGCAGGTCTTCGATCCGAGCGAGAAGTTCCAGTCACAAGTTCCCGCGTTGCAGATGCTAGTGGGCCTGGGCTTCACCCCGCTGGCGCCAGCCGAAGCACTCGCGATGCGCGGCGGGCGCCGCCACAGCGTGCTGCTCGAAGACGTACTGATCGAACGCACGCTCGCGCTCAACAGCTTCGATTACCGCGGTCGCTCTTACGACTTCGATGTGGCCGACGCGCATGAAGCGATGCGCAAACTTGCCCCCACGCTCGAGAAGCAGAAGGGGATGCAAGCCACCAACCAAGAGGTCTACGACACCCTGCTGCTCGGTGCCACTCTGACGAAGAGCATCGACAGTGACAGCAAGAGCTATTCATTCGGCTACGTCGACTGGACGAACCCCGCCAACAACGCGTACCACGTGACCGCCGAGTACAGCGTGGAGCGCACCGGCAGCACAATGACGAAACGGTGCGACATCGTCGCCTTCGTCAACGGCATCCCGTTCATCGTCATCGAGAACAAGCAACCCGCTGTCTCTGTGCAAAAGGCCGGCAGTCAGTTGATCGGCTATCAGGGCACCGACAACATTCCGCAGCTCTTCCACTACGCGCAAGTCCTGTTCTCGATGAATCGGCAAGAAGCGCGCTACGCCACCGTCGGAACACCGCGCCGCTTCTGGCACACCTGGCGTGATGAAGAAGACGACGACACCGACATTGCCGCCGCCGCGAACCACCCCCTCAACGATGCAGAGAAGGATGCACTGTTCAGCAGCGAGATGAACGGCGCTCGCGCCTACTTTGACGCGAACGTGACGTCCGGCGACAGACTCATCAGCGCGCAAGACCGCCTGCTATACGCGCTCTGCCGCCCCGAACGCCTCCTCGATATCGTGCGGCGCTTCACCGTGTTCGATGGAGGCGTGCGCAAGGTTGCCCGACACCAGCAGTACTTCGCGGTGAAGCAGACCCTCGCGCGCGTGGCATCCGTCGACTCAGCGTCCGCACGTCCAAGCGGCGTGATCTGGCACACGCAGGGCTCCGGCAAGAGCCTCACCATGGTGATGCTGGGCAAGGCGCTGGCCCTTGAGCGCGGCATCCGAAACCCTCGCATTGTAATCGTGACCGATCGGGTCGATCTCGACAAGCAGATTCGCGATACGTTCCGTTCCTGCCAACTGGAGCCCAGACGGGCCACCAGCGGTAAGCAACTCGCCCAACTGATCAGCGACAAAGCACCGCTCATCACGACAATCGTGAACAAGTTCGAGGCAGCGTCCCAGGTGCTGTCCCCCGACGGTGTGAGCGAACTCGTCGACGACGACACGAACCTGTTCGTGCTCGTCGATGAAAGCCATCGCACTCAGACAGGCAAACACGGCGGCAGCAGCCAATACAACAAAGCCATGCGCCGGATGCTCCCCCACGCCAGCTACCTCGCGTTCACCGGGACTCCGCTGCTGAAACGGGAGAAGAGTACGTTCGGCACTTTCGGCGAGCTCTTCCACAAATACACGATTGCGGATGCCGTCACCGACGGTGCCGTTGTGCCGCTGTTGTATGAGGGGCGCATGGTTGAGCAGCTCATCAGCGAAAACGTGATCGACCGCTGGTTCGACAAGATCAGCGAGGGCCTTACCCCCGAGCAGAAACGCGATCTGAAGCGCAAGTTCTCGCGTGCGGACGCGCTTTCCGGTGCTGGGCAAGTGATTCGCGCCAAGGCCTTCGACATCTCCGAGCACTACCGCAAACATTGGCAGGGCACTGGCTTCAAGGCACAGCTCGTCGCGCCGAACAAGGCCGCCGCGATCCGTTTCAAAGAAGTCCTCGACGAGATCGGGCATGTGACGAGCGAGGTGGTCATCTCTGCCCCGGGGGATGACGAAGACCACGAGACTGTCGATCGCGTTTCCCGCGATCTGGTGCAGCGGTTCTGGGATGGCGCGATGCAACGCTTCGGCGGAGAGACTACCTACAACGACACCATCGTGGAGGCCTTCAAAGGCAGCGGCGGTCCGGAGATCCTCATCGTGGTCTCCAAGCTACTTACCGGTTTCGATGCACCACGCAACACAGTGCTCTATGTGTGCCGCAGCTTGCGCGAGCACACGCTGTTGCAGGCCATCGCGCGCGTGAACAGGCTGTACGAGAGTGACGATGAGGGCGCCGATGGCACGGATGCCGGCACCCAAAAGGAGTTCGGGTACATCATCGACTACGAGGGCTTGCTCGGTGAGCTTGACAAGGCCCTCACGACGTATTCTGCGTTCGAAGGCTTCGAGGAGGGCGAACTGACCGGGGCCGTGCACGGCATCCGCAAGCAGGTGCGACTGCTTCCTGGCCGGTGGTCACACGTCTGGGATATCTTCAACGCCGTGCCGAACAAGACCGACATGGAGGCCCTGGAACAGTTCCTGGCGGATGACGCAGAGCGTGACGAGTTCTATGAACGCCTCGCCATCTTCGCCCGTTGCCTGCACATGGCCCTATCGAGCGACTCGCTGGAGCAAGAGATCTCTGCCGACAACATCGAACGCTACCGACGTGATTGGAAGCACTTCGTGGCTCTCAGGCGAGCCGTGCAAATCCGCTACCAGGAGATCGTCGATCTGCACGACTTTGAGCCGAAGATCCAGAAGCTCCTGGACGACCACGTCTCAGCGATGCCTGCCGAGACGATCATCCACCTCGTTGACATCAACGATGCGGATGCCCTGGGGGCCGTAGTCGCCGATTCAGGCGTGAGCGCGGCATCTCGAGCGGATCGCATCGCCAACGCCACCAGACGCTCCATCCACGAACGCATGGATGAAGACCCGGCACTCTATGCGCGATTCTCGCAGATGCTTCAGAACACGATCGACGAGTACCGCGCGAAGCGCTTGTCCGAAATCGACTATCTCGCGTCGATGAAGTCGCTGGCAGATCGTGTGGCCGCACGTGATCGAGGGCGCGCCTTGCCGGTGGTATTGGCCAACAACGAGCACGCCGCCTCGATCTTCGAGACACTGCTTGCCGCAGATCTCGGCGATGTCGCAGTCCGATCTGGTGGCCAGCTTTCAGAGGTTGAAATCGCCGAGATCGCTATCGGAATGCTCGACATCGTCGCCTCAAACATCATCGTCGGCATCTGGTCAAACTCCGATGCACAGACTGATCTGCTCAACGCTCTCGACGACTACATCCTCGAAGACCTCGAACGCACCCGCGGCCTGCTCATCCCGCCGGAGCTTGCCGATGAGCTGCAGACGTCCGTGCTCGCGCTGGCGCGCGCACGATTCGCGTGACGTTCACCACTGAGTACGGCGCGCACACCATCGCCTTCACCATTGAGCGTACGAAACGATCGACGCTCGAGATCGCCGTGCAGCCCGACGGGCAGGTACGCGTGGTGGCACCGTTGGAGGTAAGCACCGAGGCAGTCGCTGCACGCGTACGCAAGCGCGGTCGGTGGGTGATCTCGCAGCAGGCGTACTTCGCCCAGTTCCTGCCTCGCACTCCTCCCAGGCGCTGGGCACCAGGGGAGACGCATCTCTACCTGGGGCGGCAGTATCGCCTGCGCATCGTTCCTGGCGCCACGCACGAACCACGCGTTGTAAAGCTGATCCGTGGGTTCATCACAGTGACTGGTGTGGAGTTTGACGACGCGGCGACGATCGAGAACCTGGTCACCGCATGGTATCGGCAGCACGCTGAAGCGCATTTGCGACGACGACTGCATGAATGCCTGACGCGGTTTCATCCTGCCGAGCGGTTCACCCCGACTTCGGTGCAGTTACGCACGATGCGCACGCATTGGGGGTCGATGTCGCCGGCAGGCCGGTTGAGCGTGACCCCTGACCTGGTGCGCGCGCCAGTGGATGCCATCGACTATGTGATCGTGCATGAGCTTTGCCACCGCGCAGTGCCGAATCACTCGCGAGAGTTCTTTGAGCTTTTGACGCGTGTTATGCCCGACTGGGAGCGTCGCAAGGCGCGACTCGAACGCGCGCTGGCGTGAGTACGAAACCCGCGACCTCTAGGCTGAGCACATGGTTGATCGCTCTGAAATCGAATGCTGGCTCACTGACATGGACGGCGTGCTCGTCCATGAGAACGACGCCATTCCTGGTGCTGCTGAATTGCTCGCCGGCTGGGAGAGCAGCGGCATCCCGTATCTGGTGCTGACGAACAACTCGATCTTCACCGCACGCGACCTCTCCGCGCGTCTGCGCTCCAGCGGCCTGCATGTTCCTGAGGAACGCATCTGGACGTCAGCTCTGGCCACCGCGGCATTCCTGCAGCAGCAGGTGCCGGGCGGATCCGCATTCGTCATCGGCGAGGCCGGGATCCTCACCGCCCTGCACGACGCCGGGTTCATCATGACCGAGACCGACCCCGACTTCGTCGTCGTCGGTGAGACTCGCACCTATTCCTTCGAGGCGATCACGAGGGCGATCCGCCTGATCAACAACGGCGCGCGCTTCATCATCACCAACCCGGACGCCACCGGCCCCAGCGCCGAGGGTGCCCTGCCGGCGACCGGTGCCGTCGCAGCACTCATCACCAAGGCCACCGGGCGCGAGCCGTACGTCGTCGGCAAGCCGAACCCGATGATGTTCCGCTCTGCTTTGAACAAGATCGGCGCGCACTCTAAGAAGACCGGCATGATCGGCGACCGCATGGACACCGACATCGTGGCCGGCATCGAGGCAGGTCTGCACACCGTGCTCGTGCTCACCGGCATCAGCGATCAGGCCGAGATCGAGAAGTACCCGTTCCGCCCGGACGAGATCGTCAACTCGGTTGCCGATCTGCTCCCCGAGGCTGCTGCGAGCTGACATGGGCGCCCTGATCGCGACGGCGAAACGACCCGAGACCCGGGCATCCCGCATCGCGAAGATCGTGGCGGATGCCGCAGAGGGGAAGCGACCGTGACCCAGCAGGATCTGCTCTTTCTCGTGATGATCCTGATCGGGGTGTCTTCGCTGACGATCATCATCGTGCAGTTTGTTCGTTCGCGTCGACGCGGGCCCGACGATGACACCCGATCCGGCAACTGGTGGGAAGGCCCATAGGACGACGACCGGAAACGCTGATTTCATGCGGCCGGGCAGACCCACCGTGTCGGACGGACCAGCTCAACTTCCGGTCGAACTAAGGGTGAGGGTGCGCAACTCGGCGACGGGTTGCGGCATCAGGAGCGGACCAGAACCGGGAGTGATCGTGCCGAGGATGCGCGGCTCGCGCGCGCCGGTTCCACCGGGGGTGACGGCGGGCACTCCGTGCATCGTGCACCAGCCGATCAGCGCGAAAAGGATCGCCTCCTTATTGTCCGCTGAGGCGCCGAGCGCGTCAGCGAGCACGACCTCCACCTCGGGGAGCGCGGCCCGCAGCCCGTCCATGATCAACGGGTTGTGGCATCCGCCGCCTGAGACGGCAAGAAAACCGGCGCGAGCGGCGCGGATGTCCTGGGCGACCGTGCGTACGGTGAGCTCGGTGAGGGTGCGCACGACATCGGCGAGCGGAACGGCCCGGCCCGCCAGGTGCCCGCGCACGTAGTCGAGATGGAAGTGCTCCTTACCCGTGCTCTTCGGAGCGGCGACCGCGTAGTACGGATCGGCAAGCAGCGACTCCAACAGTGAGACATCGACCGCGCCCGATCGGGCGATACGGGCATCCTCGTCGTAACCGAGATCGTTCAGCTGTTCGGCGACCACAACCGCGTCGACGAGAGCGTTCGCCGGACCCACGTCGTAAGCCGAGATGCCGTCGGGCCCGACGATCGTGATGTTCGCGATGCCGCCGAGGTTGAGCGCAGCCGACGTGCCCGCGCGGCCCCGGAGCAGCAGCTCGTCAAGGAATGACACCAGCGGGGCGCCGTGTCCGCCAACGGCGATGTCGCGGATGCGGACGTCCGAAACGACCGGCACGCCAACGCGCTCCGCAGTCCAGGCGGGTTGGCCGATCTGGAGTGTGCCACGCGCTCGGCCACCTTCGACCCAGTGGTAGACGGTCTGGCCGTGGGTGCAGACTGCGTCGATCCCGCCGACGGATGCTGCGGCATCCGCTGCCACCTCGGCGAAAGCCTGCCCGATCAGAGTGTCGAGCTCACAGATCTCGGCCAGCGTCGTCGGCGCCGGCGGAAGGGCAGCGATGAGTCGCGCCCGAAGGCCCGGCGAATAGGGGACGCTGTCCTCGTGGAGCACGGCGGCGTGGAGCGCACCATCGGTCTCGGTGAAGTCGACGACCGTGACGTCGATCCCGTCGTGCGAGGTGCCCGAGAGCATGCCGAGTACGCGCATCCGCAGTCCTTCCGTCGTCTTCCGAGCTGCAGGTCTGTTCGACCCTGCAGGTGGTACGAGCTCGGGTCAACCCACCGACGCGTGGGCTCGAGCCGTCTACCGCAGCACGAACGCCGCGGCACCGATCAGTGGACCCTCATCCCCCAGCCCCGAGCGCACCACGCGCGCGCGACGGGAGTACTCGTGTGCGGCACTGGCAGTGAGTGCCTGCTGCACGAGATCGATGTAGTCGTCTGAGACGCGGGAGAATCCGCCACCGATCGCGACGACATCGAGGTCGACGAGGGTCGCGGCATCCGCCAGCGCCTCCCCGACTGCGCGCGCCGAGCGCTCGATCGCAGCGCGGGCGACGGCATCGCCGGACGCTGCATCCCTGGCGAGATCCTCGCCGGTCGAACCGGTCCATCCCTGGGTCTGCGCCCATGTTGCACTGGCGGGTCCCGACGCGATCTCCTCGAGTGTCAGACCACCCTCGCGACGCACCTGGCCGAGATGTCCTGCATTTCCGGATGCTCCAGCGATGTAGGCGCCGCCGACAACGAAGCCGCCGCCGACGCCGGTCGAAACGACGATCGACAGGGATGCCCGCGCTTCACGCGTCGCACCGAACCAGGACTCGGCGAGCGCAAGCGCGCCACCGTCGTGCCCGAAGACCGCGTGCACGTCGCGTCCGACGACGGCCGATGCTGCGGACCGCACGGCGTCCGCCAGTTTGTAGCCACGCACCGTGGGCATGTTCACCGGGAAGATCTGGCCGGTCGTGCGGTCAACAGGACCAGCACTGCCGACGCCGGCCCCGGCGAGCTCAGCACCAGCTGGCAGAGTTGCGAGGGCATGCTCCGTGACCGCGGCGATCGCAGCATCCATCGATTCGAAAGTTGCGGTGCGACCGGTGGGCTGGCGGTTACGGCTGCCCTCGACGAGCACACCGGCATCAGAAACGAGCGCCGCCTCGAGCTTGGTGCCGCCGACGTCGACAGCCAGTGCGTAACGGGTCACTGCGGGGCAAGCCCGAGATCATCGAGATCGAACGCCGCGCGCCATTCCAGCCCTTCGGCTTCGATCGCTGCCTGCGCGCCGGTCTTGCGGTCGACGATCACGGCGACGGCGACGACCTCCGCACCTTCGCGGCGCAACACCTCGACAGCCTTGAGCGCGGACTGGCCAGTGGTCGAGGTATCTTCCAGCACGACGACGCGCTTGCCCGCGATGTCCGCGCCCTCGATCTGCCGACCACGCCCGTGATCCTTCGGCTCCTTACGAACGACGAAAGCGTCCACTGGGCGCCCGGCGGCAACGGATGCGTGCAGCACCGAGTTCGCGATCGGGTCGGCACCGAGCGTCAGGCCGCCGACAGCGGCGACGTCGAGGTTGCCGACCAGGTCGAGCATGATTCGACCGATGGCCGGGGCTGCGCGGTGGTCGAGGGTGAGCCTGCGCATATCGACGTAGTACGTCGCCTGCTTACCGCTGGAAAGGATGAAGTCGCCGTGGAACACCGCCTCATCCTTGATGAGAGCGAGCAGGGACTGGCGGTCAGCGTCGAGAGTCACGGCATTAAGTGTAGGGCGCGGCGCCGCTGGCCACGCATGCGCCGTTCGCCTATCGTGGCGGTGGATCAGATTCCCGGAGGCCCCATGTTCTCGTACGACCCCTATGCGCAGCTCGCTACGCTGCGCGACTTCGCGCCGCTCGAGCTCACCAGCCCTGATTTCGAGCCTGGCGGTGCGTTACCGCTGTTCGCCTGGTCGGCCGACCGCGGCGGTGAGGATCGCTCGCCCACGTTGCAATGGTCGACGCCACCAATTGGCACCCAGAGCTTCGCGATCTCATGTTTTGACCCGGATGCTCCGACCGGCTCGGGTTTCTGGCACTGGGCCGCGTTCAACCTGCCCGCGACGACCACCTCGTTGGCAAGCGGCGACGGCGATCTGGCCGCTCTTCCGCACGGCGCGACGGTGTTGCCGAACGAGGCACGCCTGGAGCGTTTCATCGGCGCCGCACCGCCGAAGGGCACCGGCATCCACCGGTATTTCTTCGTTGTCGACGCCCTCGATGTCGAGACCCTCGACATCACCCCTGGATCGACGCCGGCGGTGCTCGGATTCAACCGACACTTCCATTCGCTCGCCCGTGGCATCCTCATTGGCACCGCCGACCCTTCGGAGCGCTGACGTCCGACCCCGCAAGTAGGCTGGATGCATGCGCCTGGCCACCTGGAACGTCAACTCCATCCGCACCCGTGTCACCCGCACCGTCGAGTTCGCCGTGCGGGAAGACATCGACGTGCTCGCGATGCAGGAGATCAAGTGCAAGCCTGAGCAGTTTCCGTACGCGCCGTTCGAGGAAGCCGGCTACCACGTCGAGGTGCACGGGCTGAATCAGTGGAACGGTGTCGCGATCGCGAGCCGCCTGCCAGTCACCGACGTCGACACGGCATTCACCGGGATGCCTGGTTTCGCGAAGGGGCATGAGGGACCGGATGCTCCGCTCGAGGCGCGTGCGCTGGGCGCGACCATCGACGGCGTGAAGGTCTGGAGCCTGTACGTGCCGAACGGCCGTTCCCTTGATGACCCGCACTACGCATACAAGTTGCACTGGCTCGAGCAGCTGCGCCAGCACACTGCCGCCGAGCTGAAGAAGAACCCCGGCCTGCCGCTGGCTCTGGTCGGCGACTTCAATATCATCCCGTTCGACGCTGACAACGGCGACCCTGACATCGTCGAGGGCGTCTCCACGCACGTCTCTCCCGAGGAGCGCGCGGCGTTCTTCGCGTTCCAGGATGCCGGTCTCATCGACGTCGTGCGTCCGCTACTGCCGGAGGGTTTCACTTACTGGGACTACCAGCGCCTGAAGTTCCCTCGCAACGAGGGCGTCCGCATCGACTTCGTGCTCGGCTCGAAGGCACTGTCCGATGCCGTGACCGGAGCATCCATCCACCGGGACGAGCGCAAGGGCACCCAGCCCAGCGACCATGTTCCGGTGGTCGTCGACCTCGACTTCGGCGGCACCGATGATGATGACGACATGCCAATGATCTTCGCGTGAGCGTGCTGCCGCGACTCATCGCCAGCGACCTCGACGGCACCCTCCTCGGCGCAGACTCCACAGTCTCACCGCGGACGCGCGCGGCACTCGACGCGGCGCGCGCGGCGGGTATCCATGTGGTGCCGGTCACAGCGCGGCAGCCGATCGGAATCCGTGCGATCGCTGACGGTGCGGGTTTCGAGGAGTGGGCACTGTGCGGCAACGGTGCCTTCGCGATCCATCTGACTACAGGTGAACTGCTGTTCGAACGCGCGGTGACCGTTGACGCTCAGCAGGCGCTGGCCGCCGCGCTTGCAGAGCGCGTGCCCGGTTTGCTGCACGTCAGTGTGCGGGATGCGGGCGAGGGATTCTTCCCCCAGCAGGGATACGCGGCGATCGCCGAAGCATCCGATCACAAGCGCGATCCGGCGGGCATGACCGAAGTGCCGCTCTCGGAAGTGCTGTCGGCACCGAGTCTGAAGCTCGTGATCCGGCATCCGAAGCTTCCTCCTACTGAGATCCTCGCTGCAATCGCTGGCCTCGGCCTCGGCGGCTTCGAGGCGACGGTATCCGGCGCGCCATTCGTCGAGGTGATGGCAGCAGGCGTCACCAAGGCGTGGGGGCTCGAGCAGCTGTGCGCACACCTGGGGATCACCGCAGACGAAGTGCTCGCCTTCGGTGACGCCCCGAACGATGTCGAGATGTTGCGGTGGGCAGGGCACGGCGTGGCAATGAGCAACGCGGATGCTGTGGTGAAGGATACCGCGGACGAGATCTCACTCGCATCCAACACCGAAGATGGCGTCGCGCTGATGCTCGAACGGGTGCTCGGCGCGCACGTCTGAACCGTGTCAGTCGGAGCCCATGACGCTGGTAACAGATCAATGATTGATGCGGCCAGTCACAATGCGCCGCCCTGTTCGGCCGTGTGCGCATCGGGGCCCTGCTCGGCTGCTTCTTCGCTCATGTAGAGGAATCCCAGCGAGTTGCCGTCTGGATCGTCCAGGTCACGCGAGTACATGAATCCGTAATCCTGTGCGGGCTTCGGCTCTGCGCCCCCGGCATCGATGCCCTTTGCGAGGATCGCGTCGACGTCCTCCCTGGAATCCTGGCTGAAGGAGACCGAGACCTGCGCGACCTCGTGCGGATCGGCAATCGGCTTATCGGTGAAGGTGGCGAAGAACTCGCGCTTGAGGACCATGAAGAAGACGTCCTCACTCCAGACGATGCACCCCGCGTTCTCATCCGTGAAGAGCGGATTGATGTCACATCCGAGCGCCGTGTAGAACGCCTTGCTGCGCTCAAGATCGGACGTGGGGAGATTGACGAAGACCTTCGTGGGCATGCTGGCTCCTTTGTCGTATCGATTCTTCAAGCTTGCGAACAACAACCGCGCTTTTCAATAGCAAGTTGCGTCGGGCCGCCGAGTCCGTCGTACGGCGGATGTCCCGGCATCCGCTTGCCCGTACCGTGGAAGCATGTCCGCATCATCACGCGCGCTGACCGCGCGCCAACGACAGTCCGACCTGCTGCTCGCCGGCGTCGTGTTCGTCGCCGGCATCATTAGCGCCGCGCTGTCGGCGGTCTCCGGCCTGTACGGCGAAGAGCAGGCACCACTGTGGCAGGCGATCGTTTACCTGCTCGTGCTCGCGCTTCCGCTCGCCGCGCGCCGCATCTGGCCTGCTCAGGTCGCGGTCATCGTCTCAGTCGCGTACTTCTTCGCCGCGACATTGCGGGTGCCGGAGATGTATGCCGGCAACATCGCGATGTTCATCGGGCTGTACACGGTAGGCGCGTGGATGGCCAACCGCCGTGCGGCGATGATCGTGCGGGTGTCGATCATCGTCGGAATGTTCATCTGGCTGATGATCACGATGTACCGCGACGCGATCGACACCGCCAACGAAGAGGAGATTGTCGCGGGGGCAATGTCGCCGTATCTCGCCTTCATGATGCTGCAACTGTTGGTGAACGTGCTCTACTTCGGCGGCGCCTACTACTTCGGAGAGCATGCCTGGAAAGCCGCGATGCAGCGCCAGTCCCTCGAGCAGCGCACAGAAGACCTGGAGCGCGAACGCGAGGTCACTGCAGCTCAGGCGGTGGCGCTCGACCGCGTCCGCATCGCGCGCGAGCTTCATGACGTCGTCGCGCACCATGTATCGGTGATGGGCGTGCAGGCAGGGGCCGCGCGTATGGTCCTCGATCAGGATCCCGCTCGGTCGAAGCAGATCCTTTCCAGCGTCGAAGAATCGGCACGCGAAGCCATCAGCGAGTTGAGACACCTACTGGAGACCCTGCGGTCGAACGGGGACTACGAAGATGCTGCGTCCACCGTCTCGCTCGCCGACATCGCGCGACTCGTCACGGCGTCGAATGGCGCAGGACTCCCGACCGAATACACGGTCGTCGGCGAAGAACGGCCAGTGCCGTCGGTCGTGCAGGTAAACCTGTATCGCATCGCACAGGAGTCACTCACCAACGCCCGCCGCCATGCGGGCATCGGAGCTACAGCCGACGTGCGTCTGCGCTACACAGCAGAGGACGTCGAGCTCGAAGTGGTGAACACGGGCCGCCTGGTACTCGCGCCCCGGCCGGGAATGGGGCAGCTGGGCATGCGTGAGCGCACCCTGGCCTCGGGTGGCACGATTGAATCTGCACCTCGCGAGCGCGGAGGCTGGCGCGTGCGCGTGCAGGTTCCGCTGGACGCGCACGCTGAACTGGCAGGAGCCTCCGCATGACCGACCCGATCCGCGTTCTTCTCGTCGACGATCACGCGATGTTGCGTGCCGGGTTCCGCACCATCCTCGACATCCAGCCCGACATCACCGTGGTCGGCGAAGCGTCGACCGGCGCCGAAGCGGTGGCTGCGGCATCCGCTCTGGACCCGGATGTCATCTGCATGGATGTACAGATGCCCGATATGGATGGCATCGAGGCGACCAGACGGATCATCTCCGATCCGAACGTGCACGCCGCGATCGCGATCGTGACGACTTTCGATCGCGATGACTATCTGTTCAGCGCTCTGGATGCTGGCGCGAGCGGTTTCCTGTTGAAGAACGGTGGCCCGGAGGATCTGGTCGCCGCGGTGCGCGTGCTCGCCGCAGGCTCCGGGATGCTGGCACCAGAGGTCACCAGGCGTGTCGTGCAGCGGTATGCGACGGCCGCGACGGGCGACGGAGCTGTGGTCACGGCATCCGCCTGTTCACTCGATCTCATCGAGCCGCTTACCGAGCGTGAGGCAGAAGTTCTCGCGCTCCTGTCCGAAGCGATGAGCAATGCGGAGATCGCGGCAGCGCTGTTCATCGGCGAAGCAACGGTCAAGACTCACGTCTCACGCGTGCTGCAGAAGCTCGGCGCCCGTGATCGGGTGCAGGCCGTGGTGCTGGCGCTGCGGCATGGGTTGGCGTAGCGCAGGCCCCGCTGGCGCGGGAAGAAAAACCTGGCTGAATCCGCATGGGAAGCCGGGTTTTTGTTCTCCGCACACGGAGGGCGCGACAGCGAGGGCGACGGATGCGCGAAAACGACGGATGCCCCGCAGCGCAAGGCTGCAGGGCATCCGATCAAGCGAGAACGATTAGGCGTTCACGAGCTCGGCGGAGTGCTGCACGCGAGCGATGAGGCCGTTGAATGCCTCGAGGTAGCCGACGAGGAAGCCGGCGGTGCTGTCATCGGTGACCTGGCCGTCTTCGGTGAAGAGGCCCGGACGGTCCTGGATGAAGCCCTCGGGCTGACCCATGGTGACCGCGCTGAAGTGGCCAAGGATCGCGCGCAGGTGCTGCTGAGCAGCAGCGGTCGCGACACCCGAGCCTGAGGTGCCGATCACGGCGACCGGCTTGCCGAAGAAGGACATCTCGCCGTAGGGGCGGGTTGACCAGTCGAGGGCGTTCTTGAGCACGCCGGGGATGGAGCGGCTGTACTCAGGGGTGACGATGATGACGCCGTCGACGTCGGCGATTGCCTTCTTGTAGTCGAGCGCAACCTGAGGGAAGTCGCCGTCGTAGTCGGGCGAGTAGAAGGGCAGATCCTTGATCGAGATCTCCACGAGCTCGACACCCTCGGGAGCGAGGTTCGTCAGCACGCGCGCCAGGCGACGGTTGATAGACGTGCTCGAGATGCTGCCGACGATGTATCCGATGGTGCGAGTCACTGGTATTCCTTCTGTTTTGAGATCAGGCTGAACCGTTTGCGGTCTCAAGTGGGCAACGACCGCATGAAGGATTGTATTCCAACGCATGCAGTCAGTTCCCTGTGAGCGCCATCTCGCGCTACCCTCACCCCTATGACTGACGCGCCCGCCCCGCTGTCTCGACCGGTCCTTGCGGGCATCGTCACCGCACTCGTCGGCTTCACCAGCTCATTCGCCGTCGTGCTCACCGGGCTCGACGCCGTTGGCGCGACACCGGCTCAGGCAGCCAGCGGCCTGTTGATTCTTAGTCTCACGATGGGGCTGGCCTGCGTCATCCTGGCCTGGCGATACCGGATGCCGATCACCGTCGCGTGGTCGACGCCCGGTGCCGCACTTCTCGCCGCAACCGGAGTGGTCGAAGGCGGATGGCCCGCCGCCATTGGCGCATTTCTCACGGTGGCAGCGCTCACTCTGCTCGCAGGACTATGGCCAGGGTTCGGCCAACTCATCGCGCGGATTCCGGCATCCATCGCCCAGGCGATGCTCGCGGGGGTCCTGCTCCCCCTCTGCCTCGCCCCCATCGTCGGCATCGCTGAGAATCCCTGGGGTGTGATTCCGGTGGTGGTCACCTGGCTGATCTTCGCCAGACTCGCGCCGCGTTGGGCAGTCCCCCTGGCATTCGTCGCTGCCGCCATCGTGGTCGGCGTGGAGCTGATCCGCAGTGGGGCTGCCGTGGATGCCGGGCTTCTCATCCCCCGCATTGAACTCGTCGCCCCGACCTTCACCGTCGGCGCGCTCGTCGGCATCGCCCTGCCGCTGTTTGTCGTGACGATGGCCTCGCAGAACGTGCCAGGCGTCGCAATCATGCGCAGCTACGGTTACGAGGTGCCGTGGCGTCCGGCGATGTTCGTAACGGGCATTGGCACGGCACTCGGCGCACCCGCGGGCGGCCATGGAATCAATCTCGCGGCGATCAGCGCCGCTCTCGCCGCAGCCCCAGAAGCAGACCCCAATCCGAGCCGCCGCTGGGTTGCTGGCGTATCGACGGGCTTCTCCTACATCGTTCTCGGCGGCTGCGCCGCGGCCTTCTCGACGCTCGTACTCCTCGCCCCTGCCGCCGTGATTCCGGCCGTTGCCGGTCTCGCGCTCTTCGCCGCCCTCGGCTCCTCTGTGCACCAGGCCGTGGCTGAACCCGCAGAGCGGATGCCGGCCGTCGTCACTTTCCTCATCGCGGCATCCGGGCTCTCGTTCGTCGGAATCAGTGCCGCATTCTGGGCGCTGCTGGCCGGCCTTCTTGTGCGCGTGATCCTGACACCGCTCCGGCGCTGAGCGAGAGCTGGCGGGACGGTAGACTGGGCATGCCCGCCTTCCCGCGACTTCTGGAGCCTTCAATGCCCACCATCGTCGTCGACGTCATGCCCAAGTCTGAACTGCTCGACCCGCAGGGGAAGGCCGTCTCCGGCGCGTTCGCACGCCTCGGCGTGACCGACTTCAGTGACGTCCGCATCGGCAAGCGCTTTGAACTCAAAGTCGATGGCGAAGTGACCGAAGCTGTGCTCGCCGAGGTGAAGAGAATCGCCGATGAGGTGCTCTCGAACTCCGTGATCGAGGACGTCGTCGGCATCGAGGTCGTCGAGTGACCGTCCGCATCGGCGTCATCACCTGGCCGGGTTCCCTGGACGATCGCGACGCTCAGCGCGCCGTGCGCCTCGCAGGTGCCGAGCCCGTCGCGCTCTGGCATGGCTCCCATGATCTCGAAGGCGTGGACGCGCTCGTCCTGCCTGGCGGTTTCAGCTACGGCGACTACCTGCGCTCCGGTGCAATCGCTGCGCTCTCGCCGATCATGGCCGAGGTGAAGGATGCCGCGGCCAAGGGCATGCCCGTTCTCGGCATCTGCAATGGGTTCCAGATGCTCGTCGAGGCGCACCTGCTGCCCGGCGGCCTGATCCGCAACGACCACCAGAACTTCGTGCGACGCGACCAGAAGCTAATCGTCGAGAACACCACTTCGGACTGGACCAATGAGTTCACCCAGGGCCAAGAAATCATCATCCCGCTGAAGAACGGCGAGGGCGGCTACATCGCCGATGACGAGACGCTGGACCGCCTGGAGGGTGAGGGCCTGGTGGCCTTCCGCTACGCCGGGGTCAACCCGAACGGCTCGCTGCGCGATATCGCCGGCGTCCGCAATGAGGCAGGGAACGTCGTCGGGCTCATGCCGCACCCCGAGCACGCCACCGAGCCTGGATTCGGCCCCGACACTGCCACCGCCATGCGCAGCGGCATCGACGGATTGGCGTTCTTCACGAGCGCGATCGCCGCGGTCAGCCGCGTCGCCGCGTAGCCTGCCGCAGCCGCAACGCATCAGAACTAGATGCCGGCCGGCGGCCACACCCCGATAAGTACGGCCATGATCCCGAGGGTGACGAGCTCGTGCGCGATGTTCAACGTCGTGAGCTGGGTCGGCCGCCCCTCGAAGGCATCATGCGTGATGAACCGGGCGGCGGTGAACCCTGCCCACAGCAGGATCGACGTCACCACAGCCGCGCTGAAGAACGATCCCTCGTAGAAGTGCCAGGCGATGGCGGATGCTCCGGCCAGCACCCATGCCGTGACGAAGCTGACGAGAACCGTGGTGATGATCGGCCAGACGGCGCTCTTGGCTGAGCCCGAGATATCGACGTTCGCCAGCCTCGCCCATCTCGTGCCAAACACCTTCGGGGTGTACCAGATCGATCCGACGATCATGCTCGAAAGCATGGCCAGCAGCACCGCCCAGTAGTTGATCTCCGGAATCATTGCTCCTCCTCGAGAATCTGCGCGACCGAGCGTCGCCGTTGTGGCCGAGAGTACTCCCCTGCCCGTCCGCGATCGATAGGCCCTCCGCGGTCGATAGGCTCAGGATGTGAACCTCTTCGTCACCGTCCCCACCGCCCGCCTGGCTGAAAACATCGGCACCCTCCCCGAGGGCGTCGAACTTGAGGTCTGGGACATGAAGTCGCCAGCGCCGCGTGAGCGCATCGACCTCGCGGTGACGCCGTACATGGGAAGCTCGACGGTGCTCGGCAATCTTGCCGGCCTCGACATCGGACTCGTCCAGAGCCAGTCGATCGGATACGACGGTGTGGCGGATGCCCTTCCCGCCGGCGTCCCGTTCGCGAACGCCGCCAGTGTGCACGAGACGTCCACCGCCGAGATCGCTCTGGCGCTGACCCTTGCCGCGCAACGGCAGTTCCCGCGATTCGTGCTCGCTCAGCAGCAGGGCGAGTGGTCGCCGGTTTTCGCCGAGAGCCTGGCCGATCGCAAGGTGCTGCTGGTCGGCTTCGGTGGTGTCGGAGAAGCGATCGCCGTGCGGCTCGAACCGTTCGAAATCGAGCTGACCGTGGTCGCGCGCACCGCACGCCCGGTATGGCACGAACGCCTCGGCCGGGTGCAGGTGCATGCGATTGAGGAGCTGCCCGCTCTGCTCCCTGACGCCGAGATCGTCATCCTCGCGCTTCCTGGCGGAGCCGAGACGCATCATTTGTTCGGCGACGAGCTGCTCGCCCTGATGCCCGCCGGCGCTCTGCTGGTCAATGTCGGACGCGGCACACTCGTCGACAGCGATGCGCTCGTGCGCCAGAACGGACGCATCCGCGCAGCCCTGGACGTCGTCGATCCGGAACCGCTTCCGGCGGAGCATCCGCTCTGGAAGACTGACGGTGTACTCATCTCGCCGCACGTGGGCGGGGCATCCACCGCGATGAACCCGCGCATCGCCCGGCTGGTCCGCACGCAGATCGAGCGGATGCTGAGCGGTGGCGCGCCCGTCAACGTCGTGATCAACGACTGACACCGAACCGATTCGATCGGCGCCCTAGCGTTTCTGTAAGCGCTTGCAGTAGGCTCATCGCATGACAGAGCTTGAGCAGTCCGCCGCGCCCGGTTCCGAGTGGTGGCGCAGCGCCGTGATCTACCAGATCTACCCGCGGTCATTCGCCGATGCCTCCGGCGACGGAATCGGTGACCTGCCTGGCATCACCAGCCGTCTCGATGCGCTGCAAGATCTTGGCGTGGACGCGATCTGGTTGAGCCCGTTCATGACGAGTCCGCAGAAGGATGCCGGCTACGACGTCACCGATTACCGCGACGTCGACCCGATCTTTGGCACCCTTGCCGACTTCGACGAGATGCTCGAGCAGGCTCACGCTCGCCGCATCCGCGTTATCGTCGACCTCGTTCCGAACCACTCCTCCGACCAGCACGTCTGGTTCCAGCAGGCGCTGAAGGCCGCGCCCGGAAGCCCCGAGCGTGCGCGCTACATGTTCCGCGACGGCAAGGGCGAGAACGGCGAGCTGCCCCCGAACAACTGGGAGAGCGTCTTCGGCGGTGGCATGTGGGAGCGGGTGACCGAGGCCGATGGAAACCTCGGCCAGTGGTATCTCCACATCTTCGATGCGACGCAGCCCGACTTCGATTGGACCAACGAAGAGGTGCGTGAGGAGTTCCGCTCCGTCCTGCGCTTCTGGCTCGATCGCGGCGTCGATGGCTTCCGCGTCGATGTCGCCCACGGCATGATCAAGGCCGACGGCCTGCCCGATTACACGCCTCCGGCAGATGCCGGCTCGATGGGCGGCGTGGACGACGTGCCGTACTGGGGACAGGACGGCGTTCACGACATCTACCGTGACTGGCACAACGTGCTGGCCGAGTACGACGGCGAACGCGCACTCTGTGGTGAAGCCTGGCTGCCGACGCTCGAGCAGACCGCACTCTGGGTGCGGCCGGGCGAGATGCACCAGACATTCAACTTCCCGTACATGATGACCGAGTGGGATGCCGAGCGCATCGGCAGCGTCATCCGCGAGTCGCTGGATCAGTTCGGTGAGGTCGGCGCGCCCAGCACGTGGGTACTGTCGAACCATGACGTCATCCGTCACGCTTCGCGCCTCGCACTCACCGCCGACAGCCCGCAGGGCGATGGGATCGGCCCACTCTCTGCTGGCAAGCCCGACCAGGCAACAGGATTGGCCCGCGCACGCGCAGCGACCACGGTGATGCTCTCACTCCCCGGCTCGTCGTATCTCTACCAGGGTGAAGAGCTCGGTCTTCCAGAGGCCATGGAGATCCCCGACGAGTTCCGTCAGGATCCGACCTGGTTCCGCACGAATGGTGAGCGCTACGGGCGTGACGGATGCCGCGTGCCCATCCCCTGGGAAGCGGATGCTCCTGCCTACGGTTTCAACGACTCCGGTGATGCGTGGCTGCCGCAGCCGGCCGAGTGGGCGGCATTCGCCCGCGACGTCGAGGAGCCGGATGCCACCTCCACCCTCAACCTTTACAAGGCACTGCTGCGCCTGCGTCGCGAACGCGCGCTGGGCACCGGTTCGCTGGTGTGGGAAGACCTCGGCACGGATGCTGTCGCGTTCCGCCGCGGCGACCTGCACGTGGCAGTGAACCTGAGTGATGCTCCGCTCGAGCTGGGCGAAGGCGTGACGTTCGTCGTGCAGAGTCAGGCTTTTGATGGCACCGCACTGCCGACGGACACCGCCGCCTGGTATCTGAAGGCCTGACCCCGCCACATGGTCAGCATCGATGAGGTCGCCAAGCTGGCCGGAGTCTCCACGGCGACGGTTTCGCGCGCGCTCAGCGGTCGCGGCTATGTGTCAGCAGTATCCCGTGAGCGAGTCCACGTAGCCGCGCAATCGCTCGGCTACGTGGTCTCGTCACGCGCATCGAGCCTCGCTTCCGGCCGCACCAGGAACATCGGCGTCGTCGTGCCGTTCCTGGATCGCTGGTTCTTCAGCACCGTGCTCTCCGGTGTCTCCAGCGCCCTGATGCGCCATGGCTACGACATCACGCTCTACAACATCACGGCGGATGCGGATGCCCGCAAGGACGTGTTCGAGACGGCGCTGCGCAGGCAGCGAGTGGATGCCGTGATCGCCGTGTCGATCGAGCTCGACGAGGCCGAAACCACGCGGCTGCTCGCTCTCGGACTGCCTGTCATCGCGATCGGTGGCCCGAATCCGAAGCTCGACACCCTCACCGTCGACGATTTCGCCCTCGCCCAGCTCGCCACTGAGCACCTACTGGGCCTCGGTCACACCGAGATCGCGCATATCGGTGCGAACCCAGAGTTCGACATCGACTTCCACATCCCCACCAATCGCCGCCTCGGTTTCGAGAAGGCATTGGCGGATGCCGGGATCACCCTGAACCCCGCCCTGCTCGAGCCAGCGGACTTCACGGTCGAGGGCGGCTATCGGGCCTGCAAGCAGCTGCTCGGGCGCCCGGGCGCCCGCCCGACGGCGGTGTTCGCGGCATCCGATGAGATGGCGGTCGGCGCCATCCTCGCCGCACGTGACCTCGGCTACCGCGTTCCCGAAGATCTGTCGGTGATCGGTATCGATGGCCACGACCTGGGCCGGGTCTTCCGCCTCACCACTGTCGACCAGTTCCCGTTCAAGCAGGGCGAGCGGGCAGCAGATGCCGTGCTCGCCAGGTTGAGTGCGGATTCGGCCACCCCTCAGGAGCACGAGGCACTGCCCTTCGAACTGCGGGTTCGCGGGACGACCGCGCGACGCTGACCCGCACCGTTCCCACGGATCAGGCGGTTCCGCGGATCAGCAGGTTCCGCGGATCAGGCGGGCGGGAAGCCGCCGCTCAGCCGCCCGTGGAACATTCCGCTGGCGTCGTTGAGCCCCACCAGTTCGACGGACTTGCCGTGCTGTGCGTACTTGGTCTGAATTGCGTCCAGTGCGGCGACGGTCGACGCGTCCCAGATTCGCGATCGTGACAGGTCGATGACGACACGGCCCGGATCGTCGGCATACTCGAACTGCGTGGTCAGGTCGTTGCTGCTGGCAAAGAACAGCTGGCCGTCGACGACGTAGTGCGCAGTGTCGCCCGCCACCGTTCGGACCACCGTCACGAAGTGTGCGACCCGCCTGACGAACAGCACGGACGCCATGAGCACCCCGGCGATGACCCCGATCGCCAGGTTGTTGGTGATGACAACCGCGAGCACTGTGACGAGCATGACCGCGGTCTCGCTCTTCGGCATCCGCTTCAGAGTCGACGGACGGATGCTGTGCCAGTCGAATGCCCCGATCGCGACCATGACCATGACGGCGACGAGCGCGGCCATCGGAATCGTCGAGACGAAGTCGCCGAATACGACAACGAGAAGGAACAGGAAGATCCCGGCGCAAAACGTCGAGATGCGGGTGCGCGCGCCGGATTCCTTGACGTTGATCATGGTCTGGCCGATCACGGCGCATCCGCCCATGCCGCCGAAGAACCCGGACAGCATATTCGAGACGCCCTGCGCCCAGGCCTCACGTGTCTTGCGAGAGTGCGTGTCAGTGATCTCGTCGACGAGCTTGGCCGTCATCAGCGTCTCCATGAGGCCAACCACGGCGACAGCGAGCGCGGATGGCGCGATGATCGTGAACGTCTCCCAGGTGAGCGGCACATTCGGGATGAACAGCTCGGGGAGACTCTGCGGCAGCTCGCCCTGATCGCCGACCGTCGGCACCCTGATCGCGAAAACCATGACCACGGCGGTCACGATGATCACCGATATCAGTGGCGCCGGGATGATCTTGGTGATCTTCGGCATGAAGATCATGACGACGATGCCAAGCGCCACCAGCGGATACACCAGCCAGGGCACGTTCAGCAGGTGCGGCACCTGCGAGCTGAACACGAAGATCGCCAGCGCGTTGACGAACCCGGTCATGACGCTGCGGGGGATGAAGCGCATGAGCTTCGCGACTCCGAGCACAGCGAGCAGCACCTGGAACAGCCCGGCGAGCAGGATGGTGGCGATGAGGTAGTCCAGGCCGTAGGCCGGCGCTACCGGAGCGACGACCAGTGCGACGGCACCGGTGGCCGCGGTGACCATTGCCGGACGTCCACCGAGGAACGCGATCGACACCGCCATGATGAATGACGAGAACAGGCCGACCTTGGGGTCGACTCCGGCGATCACCGAGAACGCGATGGCCTCGGGGATGAGGGCGAGACCCACCACGAGCCCCGCGAGGACTTCGCGCGTCAGCATCCGCGGGTTCTTCAGAGCGGTGAGAACAGACGGATTCGCGCGATAGCGGGCGCGATCGTCAGCGGCAGTGGTCATGAAGACTCCAGAGGTGAACGCCCCGACCGGGGCAGATCCACTGTAGCCGGGGAACGATCCGCGTTCAGGCGACCACGAAACCGGTGCGTAGCAGCACCTCATCCCGCGAACTCGGGCCCACCAGCAGGTCGAACTCTCCTGGTTCCACGACCCTGTTGCCTGCGGCATCCACGATCGTGCAGTCCGCGACGGGCAGATCGAGCCGTACCCGGGCACTCTCTCCCGGCGCCAGTGCCACCTGGCGGTAGGTCTTGAGCTCCTTGTCGGCCCAGCTGACGCTGGTGATGGCGTCCCGTACGTACACCTGCACTGTCTCGATCGTCGGACGCTCACCGGTGTTCGTCACCGTCACCTGCGCGACGACGGTGTCGGATGCCGCGAGCGTCGCCTCTTCGACCACGAGATCGGAATACGCAACCGTCGTGTACGACAGGCCCTCACCGAACGCCCATGCCGGCGACTGCGTGAGGTCGGCGTAGCGGTCACCGTGCTGCCCGCGGATCTGGTTGTAGTAGGTCGGCTGCTGACCGGCGTGCCTGGCGAACGAGATCGGCAGACGGCCGGTTGGTTCGGTCACACCCGTCAGCAGCTCGGCGATCGCGCGTCCGCCCTGCATGCCCGGGTTCGCCACCCACAGCACCGCCGCGGCACGCGAAACGGATGCCGGCAGCACGAGCGGCTTCGACGCGAGCAGCACGACGATCACCGGCTTACCGGTCTCGATCAGTGCGTCAAGCAGGGCGATTTGCCCGCCGATTAGTTCGAGCGTCGCGGTCGAGCGGCCCTCGCCGTAAAGGCCCAACGCATCGCCGACGACAGCGATGACGGCATCCGCAGACTCGGCCGCCGCGACAGCCGCAGCGATCTGATCGGCATCCGGTGCGCAGGGCGACACGACCGGAGGCCGAGGCTGGCCATCCGGCCAGGTCACGCCGCGTGGGTCGGGTTCGAGAGTGAGGATGTCCGCACCGCGTGCGTGCACGACCTCCCATGGCGCGATCTCGCGCAGACCGTCGAGCACGGTCGTGATCATCTCGCGTGGCTGCCCGTCGAGCCAGCCGGCCTGGCCGGATCCACCGGCCCAGTCGCCGAGCTGCTCCTGCGCATCATCCGCGAGCGGCCCGACGACGGCGACGCGCTTCACGGTCGCTGGCGCAAGTGGCCCACCAGGCGCAGCCGGCGCAAGTGGCAACGTACCGTCGTTCTCCAAAAGCACGAGCGAGCGGCGGGCGACCTCGAGGTTCAGCTCCGCGTGCGCGGCCGTCCCGACGAGCTGCTCGACAGCTTCGACAGGAAGCCGCGGGTTCTCGAAAAGGCCGAGCTCGAACTTCAGCGTCAGGATCCGCTCGACAGCAGCGTCGAAGGAGTTCTCGTCGAGCAAGCCCTGGGCGACAGCATCCAGCGCACCTTCGAAGAAGGTCGGCGTATTCATGACCATGTCATTGCCGGCCTTCACCGCGGCGGCGGCGGCGTGCGCGATGTCGGGCTGCACGTGCTGTTCCCACACCATTCGGCCGACGTTGTCCCAGTCGGTGATGAGCGTGCCGGTGTAGCCCCACTCACCACGCAGCACGTCGCTGAGCAGCCAGTCGTTGATCGTGATCGGGACGCCGTCGGTGCTCTGATACCCGAGCATGAAGGTGCGGCATCCCTCCCGTGCGACGCGCTCGAACGGTGGCAGGAACCACGAACGGAGCTTGCGGCGCGAGATGTCCGCCTCGCTGGCGTCGCGTCCGCCCTGGGTCTCGGAGTATCCGGCGAAGTGCTTGGCCGAGGCGAGAATCGCGGTCGGGTCGTCGAGCCCTTTGCCCTGATATCCCCGCACCATGGCGGAGGCGAGTTCGCCGATGAGGAACGGGTCTTCGCCGAACGTCTCGTTCACGCGCCCCCAGCGGAGGTCACGGGCAATGCAGAGCACTGGTGAGAATGTCCAGTGGATGCCGGTGGCTGCCACCTCGACCGCGGTTGCACGGGCGACGCGCTCGATGAGCGAAGCGTCCCATGAAGAGGCCATTCCGAGCTGGGTCGGATAGATCGTCGCACCCGGCCAGAAGGAGTGGCCATGGATGCAGTCTTCCCCGACGATCAGCGGGATGCGCAGCCGCGTCTGAGCGGTCAGCTCGTTCGCGCGCAAGAGACGCTCCGGAGAGGTGTGCAGAATCGATCCGACCGAGCGGCGCAGCACATGATCGTCGAGATCATCGCGCGCGTCGAGCTGCAGCATCTGCCCGATCTTCTCCTCAAGCGTCATGCGCCCGAGGAGGTCGGCGACCCGCTCCGGGATGGGCAGATCGGCGTTCAGGTAGGGGACGGTTCTCAGTGTGGGGTGTGTCATCACTTCTTGATCTCTGTCATGGTCTTCAGGGAGGATTCGGTGCGCACGACGGTGACGGCGTCGTTGACGTCGAGCCCCTTCTTCTTCATGGCGCGGGCGCGTTCGCCGGCGGAGCGCAACCGCGGATTGACGTATTCGTCGATGCCGAAGTTGATTAGCGACAGGGCGACGCCGATGGCTGCGATGCAGAGCCCCGGAGGCATGTACCACCACCACTGATTCTGACCGAAGGCGCCCTGCGCCGAGGCCCAGTTCAGGATCGTGCCCCAGTTGTAGGTGGTCATCGGGATCACCCCGATGTAGGACAGCGTCGTCAGCGCCAGAATGGCGGCAGTCACCGTGCCGACGAAGCTCGCGGCGATCAGTGCCATGAGGTTCGGCAGCATCTCGACGGTGATGATGCGGCGCAACGGCTCTCCGTTGGCGCGAGCGGCCTGGACGAAGTCTCGGTTGCGCAACGACATGGTCTGCGCGCGCAGCACGCGCGCTCCCCACGCCCATCCGGTGAGCCCCAGCACCCCGGCGATGAGCACCAACGGCGGGTCTTCGAACAGTGAGGAGACGATGATGATCAGTGGAAGGCCGGGAATCACCAGGAACACGTTGGTCAGCGCCGACAGCGCCTCGCTCTTCCACCCGGAGAGGTAGCCCGCGATCACACCCACGGTGATCGCGATGAGGGTTGCGATGAGAGCTGCGAGGAAGCCGACGACGATGACACCGCGGGTGCCGTGGATGACCTGGCTGAGAACATCCTCACCGATATGGGTCGTCCCCAGCCAGTGAGCTGCGGAGGGCGGCTGCAACCGGGCCGAGTTGTCAATCTTCGTCGGCGAGAAGGGTGCGAGCACATCGGCGAAGATCGCAACAAGCACGAAGAACGCGAGGATCGACAGGCCAGTGATCGATTTCGCATTGCGGAACATCGCGAAGGCGCTGGCGGTCTTCGTCAGGAATGTAGTGATGGTCATCGCTCAGGCCTCCGTCTGGCGCGTACGCGGGTCAAGGAATGCGTAGGCGATATCAGCGAGGATGTTCGCCACCAGCACCGACAGGGTGAGGACGAGGAAGACGCCCTGCATGAGCGCGTAGTCCTTCGCGTTCGTGGCATCCAGAAGAAGCTTGCCGACGCCGGGATAGCTGAAGACCATCTCCATGACGATCGTGCCGCCGACGATGAAGCCGATCGACAGCGCGAAGCTCTGAATCTGCGGCAGCACGGCGTTGCGGGCGGCATACCGCCACAGCACACGCCGGTTCGGCATGCCCTTCGCCTGCGCGACAGTGATGTAGTCCTCATCGAGAACGGTGAGCATCATGTTTCGCATCCCGAGCATCCATCCGCCGAGCGAGGCGATGACGATGGTCGCTGCGGGAAGCGTGCCGTGGTGGATGACCTGGCCGATGAACTCCAGGTTCCAGCCGGGCACCATCCCGACGCCATAGGCCTTGCCGATCGGGAACCAGCCGAGGTTCACCGAGAAGACGGCGATCGCGAGCAGACCCAGCCAGAAGTAGGGGATGGTGCTGAGGAACGTGGTGATCGGGATGAACGCCTCCAGGCGGCTGCCCCGGCGCCATCCGATGATCGCGCCACCGATCGTGCCGATTGCGAAAGAGACGATCGTCGCGAAGCCGACCAGCCCGATCGTCCACGGCAACGCCTGACTGATCACCTCGGTGACTGGGCGCAGGCCATGCAGCAGCGAGACGCCGAGGTCTCCATGCAGCAGCAATCCCCAGTAGTCCAGGTACTGCTGGAAGAGGCTCTTGTCTGTGTCGAGGCCGAGCAGGGCACGCAGCGCGTCGGCCGCTTCCGGGGAGACGTCCCGGTTGCGCGCGAGGTACTGGGTGACCGCATCGCCCTTCATCATGCGGGGCAGGAAGAAGTTGATCGTGAGAGCCGCCCACAGCGTGAAGAGGTAGAACGCGGCGCGTCCGCCGAGGAAGCGCCACGGGATGCGCGAGCGACCGGCGATGACCTTCGTCGCCGTGGTGCCGATCTCGACGGCGTTTACGCTCTCATGCTGTTCGGCGAGAGGGGCCTGGGGTTCGACGGCGGTCATCGTGCACCTCCGAGGGTGTCGGCGAAGAATCGCTCAGGGTCGGGGGATGCGGCGCGCAGCTCCTGCGTGTACGGGTCCTTCGGCCGCAGGATGACATCATCGGCCGGGCCGTGCTCGACGACGCGACCCTGGTTGAGCACCATGATCTCGTCACTGAAATGGCGAGCGGTGGCGAGGTCATGCGTGATGTACAGCACGCCGAGTCCCTCCTCGCGCTGCAGGTCGGCGAGCAGGTTCAGCACTCCGAGCCGGATGGAGACGTCGAGCATCGACACCGGTTCGTCGGCAACGAGGATCGAAGGATGGGATGCCAACGCTCGAGCAATTGCGACGCGCTGACGCTGCCCGCCGGAGAGTTCGTGTGGACGGCGATCGATCACAGTATCCGGATCCAGCCGCACGCGCTCGAGCAGGCGGCGCACCTCGGCCTCGGTCTCGTCCTTCGGCACGACGGCGTCCAGACGCAGCGGGCGCTCCAGGTGATACCGGATCGAGTGGTACGGGTTGAGGGAGGCGAAGGGGTCTTGGAAGACCATGCGCAGCTGCTGACGATACGTGCGCAGCCCCTTGCCGCGACGCGGGATCGGGGCACCGTCGAGCAGCACCTCGCCGCTGGTGGGCCTCTCCAGCTGAGTGAGGATCTTCGCGATCGTCGACTTGCCGCTGCCGGACTGGCCGACCAGGCCCAGGGTGCGCCCTGACTCCAGGGTGAAGCTGACGTCGGAGAGCGCGGTGATCTGACCGGCACCTCGGACGTTGTAGATCTTCGTGATGTTTCGGACCTCGAGAATGCTCATCGGAGGACCACCCCCTTCTCTCCGGTCAGGCGCGGGAACGACGACAGGAGCGTACGGGTGTACTCGTCCTGCGGGGCGTTCCAGATGCGCTCTGCGGTGTCGAGCTCGACGATCTCGCCTTCGCGCATGATCGCGATGCGATCGCTGATCTCCAGCAGCAGCGGGAGGTCGTGGGTGATGAAGATGACCGAAAAGCCGAAGGCCTCGCGCAGCTGCGAGATCTGACGCAGAATCTCGCGTTGGACGAGCACGTCCAACGCGGTCGTCGGCTCGTCCATCACCATCAGCTGCGGTCGCAGAGCCAGCGCCATCGCGATCATCACGCGCTGGCGCATGCCGCCGGATAGCTCATGCGGGAAGGAGCGGATGCGCTGCGCGCCCACCTTGACGATCTCGAGCAGCTCGATGACCGCCTCACGGCGCTCCCGCCTGCTCATGCCTGGGCGATGGATCTCGAAGACGTCCTCGAGCTGGGAGCCGATCGTGGCCACGGGGTTGAGCGCGTTCATCGCACCCTGGAACACCATCGAAATCTTGTCCCAGCGGAACCGTCGCATCTGCTCGGCGTCGAGGGTGCCGACGTCGATGTCATCACCCATTCCGTCGTGGAAGGTAACGGAGCCGCTCGTGATCACAGCGGGCGCCTTGAGCAGGCGCTGGATGCCGTAGGCGAGGGTGGTCTTGCCGCATCCGGATTCTCCGGCAAGGCCGAGAATCTCGCCGCGTTGCAGTTCGAGGCTGACGTTCTTCACCGCCGCCACGGGCGGGTCCACGTCGTACACGACCGAGAAGTCGCGTACGGAAAGAAGTGGGTCTGACATGGGTATCACTTTCATGCTCACCGCACCCGCGAGACTTCACGTGTGTCACGGAATCCGAGGGAAACGGTGACACACGCGAAGTCTCGCGGGAGGGTTTAGGACGCGGGGGTCAGTGCCGTCAGGATCTGGACGATGCCCGGCTGAGTCGGGTCGGCCGAGGCGTACTGATCGCTCTCGGTCGGCCATCCGACGTAGTTGCGGGTGTTGTACTGACCCAGCAGAGGGTGTGAGCCGAGCGGGATCGCCGGTACGTTCTCAGCGAAAGCCGTCTCCATCACCGTCAGGGCGGCTGCACGATCCTCATCGGAGGAGGCGTTGGCGTATGTGTTCAGTGCCGCGGTGACCTCCGGGTCGTCAAAGCGACCGAAGTTGAACTGCGCCTTGCCGTCGACGATCCACTTGGGGTCCATCGTTGAGGTGTAGAGACCGTAGGCATTGCCAGTGTCCTCAAGCCAGTGGATGATCGCCTGGAACGTACCCTCCTGGCGGGCAGCATCCCACCCGCCCCAGTCGGGCTGGTCGATCTTGACTTCGATGCCAAGCCCTTCGTCAAGCTCTTCCGCGATGAGTGCCTGCTCGGTGTTCCAGTCGCTCCACCCGGCAGGGACCGAGATCGAGAAGGACACTGCCTCGCCGTCGGGGTCGATCAGGTCTTCGTCCTTCCAGGTGTAGCCGGCATCCGTGAGGATCTGCTTCGCCTTGTCGATGTCGACGGAGTAGTCAGCGCCCTGGTACTCGGGAATGATCTCGTCTTCGAGCAGGGATCCGAGTCCCGTCGCGTTCCAGATGACCTCGCTCGCGCCCTCACGGGCGATGTCGACGTAGGCCTGACGATCGATCGTCCACGCCAGAGCCTCGCGAAGTGCCGGATCGTTGAACGGCTTGGTCTGCAGGTTGAAGAACAGCGTTCCGGCACCGGCCGTCGATGAGATGAGGTAGTGGTTGTCCTCGTCGACGGACAGATAGCTTGCTTCGATCTGCGGGATGAAGGCCTGTGCCCAGTCTGCTTCGCCGGATGCGAGCGCGGTCGTGAGTGCAGCGTTGTCGCCGTAGGAGACGTAGTGCAGTTCGGGGACCGCGAGCTCGCCACCCCAGTAGTCCTCGTTCGCGGTGAGGGTGACCGACTCCGTAGTCCAGCTCGATAGCGCGTAGGGCCCGGTGCCGACGGCGAGCCCGTCTGCAGTGAGCGGGTCGGTGTTGGGGTCTTCGATGTTCTCCCAGATGTGCTTGGGGACGATCGGTGTGTGCAGCACGCGTGCCTGGGCGGTGTACTTCGAGTCGGCGAACTTCAAGGTGATGGCATCGCCGTCGACGGTCGCGCCCTCGTAGTGCAGGCCCTGGGAGTCGGCGAGCTTGCCGCTGAGGAACTGGTCGAAGGTGAACACGATGTCATCGCCGGTAAAGGGCGTGCCATCGCTCCAGTTGACGCCGCTGCGGGGCACGACGGTGACCTCGGTGTAGTCGTCGTTCCATTCGACCGATTCGGCCAGCCACGGGGTGGTGGCGAGGTCGCCAGTCGGGTTGACGAGGGCGAGGGGCTCGAAGATCACCTTCGCGTAGCCGTACTTCGAGGCGGAGGAGTCGCCGAGGTAGGGGTTGTGCGATTCGGTGGTGATCGCGCCATCGGGCTTGGCGATGGTGAGCGCCGCACCGCTGGGGCCGTTCGAATTGGAGCCGTCGGACGACGGCGAGGAGCAGCCGGCGAGGACGCCAGTGCTGAGGGCGGCGATCGCGCCGATGGCGATCAGAGATCTGCTGAGCTTCATTGCTTCTCCTTGGACACGGTCTTTGTGCAGGGGCTTTACTTACTCACGGGAAAGTAAACTTTAGTGAGATTACCTACAAGTCAGTAAGCTTTGCAAGTCACCATTACCAGACCGTTACACTCGCCCCAGGAGGATGCCGTGGCCACCGACCCAAAAGAGACGACGCGAACGCGCCCCGCCACGCTCGAGAAGCGCACCGAGATCCTGAAAGCCGCGATCGACATCTTCGGCAACAAGGGCTCAACGAACGGCACCCTCTCCGACGTCGCGGAGCAGGTCGGGCTGACGCACGCCGGCGTGCTCCATCACTTCGGTTCGAAACAGAACCTGCTGCTCGAGGTGCTCGCCTTCCGCGACCAGGACGATGTCGCCGAACTGCTCGAAAAGCACATCCCCGGCGGGGCCGAGCTGTTTTTGCACCTGGTTCGCACAGCTTTCACCAACGCCCAGCGGCCTGGCATCGTGCAGGCGTACACGGTGCTGTCCGCTGAGTCGGTGACCGACGACCACGCGGCGCGCAGCTTCTTCGAGGAGCGCTACACGACTCTCCGCCATGAGGTCTCGACTGCGTTTCACGCGCTGTGCGTCCAGCAGGGCGTGGCAGAACCAGACACTGTGTCCGCGGCATCCGCCGCCATCCTCGCGGTGATGGACGGACTGCAACTGCAGTGGCTGCTGCATCCTGACATCGTCGAACTCGGCGAAGCGAGCGAGTTCGCGATCCGTGCGATCGTGAACGGCGTTCTCCGCCCGGGGCCGGAGTTGGAAAGTTACGTTCGCGCAGCGTCCTGAGATGAGGACACCACAGCCCCTCCCGCAGATAGAGTCGAGGCCATGAGCATCGACCTTGAGGCGCTGTACATCGATCTGCACCAGCATCCGGAACTGTCGTTCCAGGAGACACGCACCGCGGGCATCGCCGCCCAGCATCTGCGCGATCTCGGACTCGAGGTCGAAGAAGGTGTCGGCATCACCGGGGTCGTCGCTCTGCTGCGCAACGGCGATGGTCCCGTGGTCTGGGCACGCGCAGACATGGATGCTCTCCCCGTCGAGGAGCAGACCGGGCTGGCCTACGCGAGCACCGCGACCGGCATAGATCCCGCCGGGCACACCGTGCCCGTGATGCACGCATGCGGCCACGACATGCACGTGACCGCAATGGTCGGCGCCGTCGAAAAGCTCGTCGCCGAGCGCGGCGAATGGTCAGGGACACTGGTCGTGCTCATCCAACCGGCCGAGGAGTATGGTGCGGGCGCGCGGGCGATGCTGGATGCCGGAATCCTCGACCGCTACCCGAAGCCCGACATTGTGCTCGGCCAGCACGTCACTCCGTTCCCGGCCGGAATCATCGGCGTGCGCAGCGGCACGCAGATGGCGGCATCCGATGGCCTCACCGTGACCCTGCATGGCCGCGGCGGGCACGGCTCCCGTCCGCACACCACCATCGACCCGATCGTGATGGCGGCGGCCACCGTCATGCGGCTGCAGACGATCGCATCCCGCGAGATCGATCCCAAGGACGTGGCGGTCGTCACCGTCGGCTCGATCCACGCCGGGCTCAAGAACAACATCATCCCGACCGAGGCGACGCTCGAGCTGAGCCTGCGCTACCCCAACGACGAAATGCGCAAGAAGGTGCTCGCGAGCGTCGAGCGCATCGTCCGCGCAGAGGCTGCGGCATCCGGCGCTGAGCGCGAGCCCGAAATCCGCACCGATCACACTCTCCCGGCGACGATCAACGACGAGGACGCGACCTCACGAGTGGTCACCGCGCTGACTCACGTGCTCGGCGAAGGATCCGTGATCGATCCGGGCATGTTCACCGGCAGTGAAGACGTGTCCTGGTTCGCTCGGGATGCCGGCGCACCGCTGGTGTTCTGGTTCTGGGGCGGGCTTGATCCGGCAACGTACGCCGCCGCAGTGGCCGGTGGCACCGTCGACAGCGACATTCCGACGAACCACTCGCCGTTCTTCGCGCCGGAGATCCACCCGACCATCGAGATCGGCGTGACAGCGATGTCCACGGCCGTGCGGGAGTTCTTGGCCTGAGGCACCGTCGAAAGAGTAGACCAGGGCCGCTTGCCTGGCTGCTGCACACCGATCGCCTCGAAGGAGATGCGATGACCGACCCCGAGATCCGTACGCAGACGCTCGAGTACCACCCGGCGGAAAGCGACGCTAGAAAGGTGTTCGCACGGTCGGGGCTCGAGTACCTCCGAGCGATGGCCACTGGTGCGGTGGCGTATCCGCCAATCGGCAGCCACATCGGCCTGCGCGTCGTGAGCGTCGAAAACGGCGACATCGTGATGACCGCCGAGCCTAACGAGTCGCACTACAACCCGCTTGGCTCCGTCCAAGGCGGTTTCTTCGCCACCATCCTCGACGCGGCGTGCGGTTGCGCCGCCCACTCGACGCTGCCGGCTGGTGTCGGGTACACGAGCCTCGATCTCAAGGTCTCGTTTCTGCGGCCAGTGACCGCCGATACCGGCACGGTCACCGCGCACGGCTGGGTAACGAAGGGCGGCCGGAACGCGGCATTCACCGAGGCTGACCTCCGCGACGCGGCTGGACTGATCCTGGCCACCGCGTCGAGCACCTGCCTCATCGTGCGCCTCGACGTTCCGCAGACCTGAGCGACGGCCGTGCGAGAGTGCTTGGGCTGTGCCGTCGGCTAAAGAGATGCCGAGAACACACAAACCGTCCTTCCTGCTAGTCCGGAGGGACGGTTTGTGTGTTCTCGATCGACGAAGGCCGCTACACCTTCACGACGCGGGGCGGGGGCGGATCCAGTTGCCGCCTGGGCACGCCGTGCGCCTCTCGGTGCAGGCGTTCCATGCGGCTGTCGAGCTCGCTCGCCGCATCCGCGGCGTCCGCCAGGCTCTCCACGAGATGCGAAGGCACCTGGTTCGAGAACTTGTAATAGATCTTGTGCTCCAGGCTCGCCCAGAAATCCATCGCAATCGTGCGGAACTGCACCTCGACGGGAACCATCAGTGGCCCGGTCGACAGGAACACCGGCACTTCGATGATCACGTGCAGGCTCTTGTAGCCGTTGGCCTTGGGCTCTTTGATGTAGTCCTTCACCGCGCGCACTGTGATGTCATCCTGCTCGGTCAGCAGATCGAACAACTGGTAGACGTCGGCGACGAAGCTGCACGTCACGCGAACACCGGCGATGTCGGTGATCTCCTTGCGGATACGTGCGAAGTCCGGCTCTTCGATCCCCTTTCGGGCGACCTTCTCCACGATGCTGTCGGGCGTCTTGAGCCTGCTCTTCACATGCTCGATCGGGTTGTAGGCGTGATCGTGCAGGAACTCATCTCGCAGGATCGAGATCTTCGTCTCGACCTCGCGCATCCCGAACTCGTACTCGCGCAGGAAGCGCTGGAACTCGTCTCGGAGTTCGCGGGCCTGATGGATGTCGTCTTCGCTGACCTGAAGAGTCGTCATGAGACCGACGTTACGCGGCCGTGTTCAGAACACGCTGTGCGTTTCGCTGCGAGCGGATGCCGTGCATCAGCTGAGAGCGCAGCGACTCTGGATCGTCAGCCGCAGTAGGCCATCCGAATTGCCACGCAGGCTTCCCTGCTGGATCGCGTTTGTCTCATCGCCGTAGAGGAGGTTCGTGCCGGCCGCGCGATCCCGGGTGAACCCGTCCTCAACCCAGGCGCTGAGGATAGCCTCTTCGCTCGCCACGTTGTCGCCGGTGCGGATCTCGATCCTGACGGCCGCAGCACTGCCGCCGGTCTCGCACGCGACGAAGTCGATCACGATGGCATCCGCCCCGGAGACCGGCTCGGCGTCCGCGAAGACAACCGGACCAGTGGCGGCCTCGAGGCTGCGATCGAGCCGATCGCGCACGGCGGCCTCGATGTCGGTCGTCGTGACAGTCGGCGCAGAAGGAGCGAGTATCTCGAGATCCCCCGGCACCGGTTCCTCGGCATACGCGAGACCTGCCTCGATCTCCTGCCCCAACCCGACCGTGGCGCCGAGAGCGAGGATGCCGACGCTCAGCCACAGCCCACCGGCGAACACGAGTGGCGCGACCCAGCGCCGCAGCATCCCGCCGATCGTCGTAATCAGTGCGAGGCACGCGAGGGGTGCGAGCAGAGTCAGCGCGAATGTCCGCGTCTCGCGGTAGCCGTCCACCTGCGCAAGCCACATCTGCGGTGTCAGATCGTCCGGATCCCAGGGCGTAGCGAACACCAGTGCGCCGAACACGATGAGAAGCGGAATGGCGCAGACGACCCATCCGCCGATGAGCGTCAAGGTAGCGACCGCCGAATGGGGTGCGTATTCCCAGGTCGATTCGGTTGGCGCCATGCGTCGACGCTAGACAGGAAACCTGCGAGAGCGCCGACCGGAAGCTCACGCCGAGGGTGCGAGCGCCAGGTTGTCAGCGCCTGGCCGCCACCAACGCCGCCTCGGTGCGGGTGGCGACACCCAGCTTTCGCAGGATCGCAGACACGTGCACGCTCGCAGTCTTCGCGCTGATGAAGAGCCGCTCTCCGATCTGCCTGTTGCTGAGGCCCTCGCCCACCAGTGCGAGCACCTGGCGCTCACGGGTCGTGAGTTCGAGCTCGTCGGTCATACGCTCGCTGGCAGTGATTCCGCTCGCCAGCCCGAACGCTGCGACGCTCTCCCGAAGTGGCACGTGTCCAATTGCCGTTGCCGCTTTCGACGCATCTGCCAGCACAGCCTGAGCGCCGCTTCTGTCACCCGTCGCGACGAGCATCCGCGCCAGTTCGAGACGGGTGACGCCGCGCATTGTCGCCGGGATGTCGTGCTTCTCGGAGACGTCGATCGCCGCACGCAGCGCGTCGATCGACGGGTCGAGCATCGCGTCGAGGATCGTCGCCCAGTCGTCAGAGCGCACGGTGTCAGGCAGTTCTGACCAGAGGCGGCGTATCGCCGGGTGCTCGTACATGGTGCTGACTCCTCCTCGGCGCTTCGTTTTGATGCGCTGAGTCAACATTCCGCTCTAAGGCACCCGCCTGACATCGGGCAGATGCCCTATTTCCGCGCGGGCGGATGCCTCAGACCGCGGCCATCGCCGCGGCGATGAGCACCTCAGCGGCCCCACGCGCCTGGGCCGCAACCCTCGGATCCGAGGAGATCGCAGCCGTGCTCTGCGCACCTTCAGCGAGGATCGACAACTGCGCGGCAAGTGCATCAGGAGCGCCGATCTCGGCGACGAGTCCGGCCATGTACTGCTGGAACGACGCTTTGTGTTCGCGGACGATCTGAGCGATCTCGGGCGTCGTGCCGCCGAGTTCGCCGAACGCGTTGATGAACGCGCATCCGCGGAAGTCGTCGGTGCAGAACCAGCCCTCCAGAAAGTCGTACACGGCCAGCAAGCGCGCGCGTGGATCGTCGCCAGCGACCGCCACGGCGCCGGTCAGCAAACTCTCCCACTCCTCATGCTTGCGCGCGAGGACGGCGATGATGATGTCGTTCTTCGACGGAAACAGCGTGTAGACGCGCTTCAGCGAGACGCCCGCGGCGGTGCGCAGCTCGTCCATGCCGACAGCCGCGTATCCCTTGGCGTAGTAGAGCCCCTCTGCGGCGTCGAGGATGCGCTCGCGAGCTTCTTCCGAATTCATTTCTCCATCCTACTTGACACGAGAACGATCGTTCTCTATGTTTGGACTCATCACCGGAGAACGCTCGTTCTCTTCCGCAAGCGAAAGGCATGATCATGGGAAACATCACCGTAGGAACCGAGAACAGCACCGCCATCGAGCTCTACTACGAAGATCAGGGCTCCGGCCAGCCGGTCGTGCTCATCCACGGCTACCCGCTCGACGGACACAGCTGGGAGCGCCAAACCCGCGAGCTGCTCGCAAACGGTTACCGCGTCATCACCTACGATCGCCGCGGCTTCGGCCAGTCATCCAAGGTTGACAGCGGATACGACTACGACACCTTCGCCGCAGATCTGAACACACTGCTCGAGACCCTGAACCTTCGCGACGTCATCCTCGTCGGCTTCTCGATGGGCACCGGAGAACTCGCCCGCTATGTTTCCCGCTACGGACACGAGCGCGTCGCGAAGCTCGCCTTCCTCGCCTCACTCGAGCCATTCCTCGTGCAGCGCGACGACAACCCAGAGGGCGTACCGCAGGACGTGTTCGACGGCATCGCCACTGCCGCCAAGGGTGACCGCTACGCCTGGTACACACAGTTCTTCCAGAACTTCTACAACCTCGACGAGAATCTCGGCACGCGCATCAGCCCGGAGGCGGTCACCGGCAGCTGGAACGTTGCGACCAGCAGCGCCCCCGTTGCCGCATACGCGGTCGTGCCTGCCTGGATCGAGGACTTCCGCGGCGATGTCGAGGCTGTTCGCGCGAGCGGCAAGCCCTCGCTGATCCTGCACGGCACCGGCGACAACATCCTGCCGATCGATGCCACCGCCCGACGTTTCCACAAGGCTTTCCCCGAAGCTGACTATGTCGAGGTCGAGGGCGCCCCGCACGGACTGCTGTGGACCCACGCGGACGAGGTCAACGCTGCGCTGGCTGCGTTCCTGGCCAAGTAAGGCCGCACATCGGCATCCCAAATCAGGAAGATGCCCCGAGATCAGGACGTTTCTGGATGAATCGTCCTGATCTCGGGCGTTGCTCCTGATTTCGGGTGGTTAGCTGACAGCCGCTACGGCGTCATCCGGTCCGTCCGCGCACCGCGCCCGACACCGTTCACAGTCAGCAGGGTGCCAGTATCGGTGAACTCCTGCAGGATCTCGTTCTGCTGCTCGGATCCTTCGCGATGGGTAAGCAGGCTCACCACCACCGCAACGATCATCGCGCAGATGAATGCCGGCAGCAGCTCGTACATCTCCGGCCACATGGCCTTCCAGATGAAGACACCAGCAGCACCGACGAACATGCCGGCCAGCGCACCCCAGTTGGTGAGTTTGCGCCAGAACAGGCTGAGCAGGATCAGCGGACCGAACGCCGCCCCGAAGCCGGCCCACGCGAACGAGACCAACCCGAGAATCGTGTCATTGGGCACGATCGCCAGCAGCCCGGCGATGATGGCGACGCCAAGCACGGTCATCCGCCCGAGCGTCATCAGCAACTTGGGCGAGGGCTCCTTCTTGACGATCTTGAAGAGGTCTTCCACGAGCGCGGAAGAGGCGACGATCAACTGGCTCGAGATCGTGCTCATAATCGCCGCGAGCACCGCAGCCAACACGAGACCGGCGACGAATGGGTGCAGCAGCGTCTGCGCCATCACCAGCACGACCGTCTCAGCGTTCGCGAGGTCGATGCCCTGGTGTGCCATATAGGCGATGCCGACGAAGCCGGAGAACACTGCGCCGGTCAGAGAGATGATCATCCAGCTCATGCCGATACGGCGTGCCGCCTTCGCCTCACCGGGGTTACGCAGCGCCATGAACCGCACGATGATGTGCGGCTGGCCGAAGTAGCCAAGGCCCCACGCGAGCGACGAGATGATAGCCAGAATCGTTCCACCGGTCAGAGCCGTTCCGCCAATGAGCGAGATGTGGTTCGGGGCGAGGTCTTCGACGTAGGTGGCCACTTCGCCGAAACCGCCGACGGCGATGATCGCAGCAATCGGAACGACGATCAGGGCGATCAGCATCATCAGCCCCTGCACGACGTCGGTGAACGAGGCTCCGAGGAATCCGCCGAACAGCGTGTACAGCAGCGTGATGCCAGCTACCAAGACCATGCCGAGCAGGTAGTCAGAGTTGAACGAGCTCTCGAAGAAGAAGCCCCCGGCGACCATGCCGCTGGAGATGTACAACGTGAAGAACACCAGGATCACGACGCCGGCGAGGATGCGCAGCAGCCGTGATGAGTCACGCAGCCGGTTCTCGAAGAAGCTCGGAATCGTGATCGAGTTGCGTGAGACCTGCGTGTAGGCGCGCAGGCGCGGCGCCACGAGCAGCCAGTTCAGATACGCGCCGATAGTGAGTCCGACGGCGATCCACGCCTCGATGAGTCCGGAGAGATAGATGGCTCCTGGCAGCCCCATCACGAGCCAGCCGGACATGTCGGATGCTCCGGCGCTGAGCGCCGCGACCCACGGGGGCAGGTTCCTGCCGCCGAGCATGTAGTCCTCGTGATCGGCCGTCTTGCGAAATGCAATGTAGCCGATGATGAGCATGGCCGCGAAATACAGCCCCAGTGCAATGAAGATGAACACTTGATCGGACATCGTCGTCCCTTCGTATTGATCGGTGCAGTCACTCGATCCTGGCAGGGCCAGACGCCGGGGGCCAGCCCTACCCGACGGTGACCGTCAACGCCTTGCTCGTGCTGACTCCGGCGGAGTTCACGAATTCCATGCGGTACGTGTACGTCCCCGCCGTCCGTCCAGTGACCGGCACCGAGACGCGCTGCGCGGCCGGGGTCTGCGAGGAAAGCGCCCCTTCGGTCAGCAGCTCGCCGTCCTCGAAGAGGCGGTAGCCGGTCGCGTTCGTTCCCCACCACATGTTGGCAGTGACCGTGTAGTTCCCGTCGCGATCCCGATTTTCGGCCGAGAGGACCGGCACCCCGGGTGCGGCATCCTTCACCGTGACGGTGACGGACTGCACAGCGGTCATGCCGCGCGAGTTCACGAGCTCTCCGGTGTAGACGTAGCTGCCATTCGCCTTGCCGCTCACGGCGATCTGTGCCGTCTGCGCTGCGGTGCCGCCGTACGTCAGCGGCACGGTCGCGATCTGCTCGCCGTTCTCGAACAGACGCAGCTTGGTGGCGTTCTGCCCCCACCACAGATTCATCGTCATGGTGAAGTCACCGTCGAGCAGCCCGGTGTCGTGTCCGTTGTCGTGCGACAACACCCCGCGGGCCGGCGCGGCCGGCGCGTCATCGAACAGTACGAGAGCGTCGAGGGCAGCGTTCAGCTCCTGAAGCGCACCCGCCACCGCCTCGTCATGCGGGTTCGCTGCGGCGAGCACGATGTCCGCACGCTCGATTGCGCCTTGTAATCCGGCCGTCGAATCAGCAACATACTGGGCCGGATCGATCGCAGCGGCGGCATCCCGCCTCGCACGCAACTGCGTGGTGTCGGCGCTAGGTTCCGGCATCTGCACGAGCTCGAAGTCGTCCATCGTGCCCCACGCGCCAGCGGGCAATGCGCCCGTCAGACTCAGCGTTGCGACGCCATCGGCACCGACGTGCACTGCCTCGGTGGTCGGAGTCGACCACGCACGCCATCCGTCGAGCGTGAAGACGACCGGTGTGCCTGTCTGCTCCGGTGTCGCCAGCGAAAGTGTGACGTTCCCGTCGCTACCCTCGCCGTCGCCCTGCAACACGGCGCGAGCGACATAAGCGCCCTCCGGCAGTCCCGTCACCGTCTGCGACAGCTCAAAGGAAAATGCGGATGCCGCGTAGAAGTGCGCCGAGTAGGACCCACCGTGCGGGTCATCCCAGGAACGCAGCGTCAGCCCAGCCCCGGTCACCGCCCACATGCTCGTGTCTGACTCCTCGAATCCGGGATTGAACAGAAAGTTGTGCGCGGCAACCATGATCGTGGCGGATGCCTCAAGACCAGCGCCCGTTCGCCCGACGACCGTGTAGCTGCCGACGCCCTCGATGTACTGCACGGCCTCCGGCCACGTCACGACCTGCTGCTCAGAGGTTCCATCGCTGTACTGCACAGTGACCTCACCGGGCAGCACCACGGTGTCACCCTCGGTGAGTTGCAGTGCGACCGGCTGCACCGACTCGACCTGTCGGGGAGCTGTGGCACCGGTGCGCACATAGGAGAAGATGTTCAGCGCGTCGGATGCTGTGCCATCGAATCCGAACAGTGCCTGGTTCTCCCATGCTGATCCACCGAACCACTGACCGGCGTCATCCGGTTCGTATTCGCCGGCAAAACTCGATGCCCACCCGGATCCGTCGCGCTCCCACAGCACGCGGTTCTGTTCGAGCTGTTCCGCAGTGCCGACGGGCAGCCATGCTGGCTCCCAGTAGAAGACACCGATACCGGCATCTCCGACGTCGGCCACTGCCTGCACGACCGCGCGTACGGCGTTCGCCTGGCCCTGCACGCTCACCGGGTACTGCGTCGCCTCCTCTGGCAGGTCGATCACGTTGCCGTGGCCATCACCGTCTTCAAGCGTGAACGCCCACGAGGTTTCGGCGACCATGACCTTCTTGTCATAGGTGTCGGCGATGTCCTTCAGTACTGCGGTGAGGTTCGTAGGTGTGCCGTGCCAGAACGGGTAATACGACGAAGCGAAGACGTCGTAGTCAACATCGCGCAGATCCAGCTGCGCGGCGACATTCGCGTAGAAGCCCGCCCGCTCTGGGTTGGTGAAGTGAAGGGCGACCAGGGCATCCGGGGCTTCGGCACGCACCGCGGCAGAGCCGGCGGAGAATACCTTCGACATGTCGTCCCAGCCGCGCACTCCGGCCACGCCGCTGTTCGTCTCGTTACCGATCTGCACCATCTGCACATCGACTCCTGCTGCGACCATCCGGCGCACGGCGTCGCTGGTGAAGACGCCGACCTGCGCAGCGACCTCGTCGGCGTTCAGCCCTTCCCACGCCTTCGGCACCTGCTGCTTGGCTGGGTCTGCCCAGAAGTCGGAGTAGTGGAAGTCGACGAGCACGCCGAGTCCGGCATCCGTCGCTCTCTGGGCGATCTCGATCGCGCGGTCGACGTCCACGTCACCGCCGCCGTAACCGTTCCCTGACGCATCGAAAGGGTCGTTCCATACCCGCACCCGCACGTCGGTGATATCCGCAGCGGCGAGGATCTCGAACAGGTCGCCCGGCGCACCGTCGGCGTCACGGAAGACAACGCCAGACGCTTCCAGCGACAGCACGGACGAGACGTCCACACCGCCGATGAAGTCGCTAGGCAGATTCTCGACCCGTGGCACGGTGATCGTGGCCTCGACCGGCTCGGAGGCAGCACCAGCGGTGACACCCGCCGCGGGTATCGCAATGCCGATCATGGCGAGTGCGGTGACAGTGGAGAGAGCTGCCGAAAGTAAGCGGCGTGTGCGACGGTGCATGACGACCTTTCGAGGATGAAGGAGACGAGCGAATGCCGGGGATTACCCCTTGACGGAGCCCTGAGTGAGCCCGCCGACGATGTACTTCTGCAACGAGAAGAACAGTGCGAGCACCGGGATCGCCGCCATCACGACTCCCGCAGCGAACAGCCCCCAACGCGAGGTGAGCTGGTTCGACACCCACTGGTACATACCGACCGCGAGCGTCCAGTTGTCCTCGCTGGTCAGGATGATCTTCGACAGGATGAAGTCGCCGAAGCAGGCGAGGAACGACAGCAGCGCGACAACCGCGAGGATCGGCACGACCAGCGGCATGATCAGCTTCCAGAAGATCTGCGCGTGGCTGGCGCCGTCGATCTTCGCGGACTCGTCGATCTCGATCGGAATCGTGTTGAAGAACCCGTACATGAGGAAGGTGTTCGCACCCAACGCGCCGCCGAGGTACACGCAGATCAGCGCGAGCTTCGAGTTGATGCCGAGCGCGGGCACGACCTCGCCGATCGTGAGCAGCATCAGGAAGATGGCGATGAATGCGAGCGCCTGCGGGAACATCTGCACAACCAGCAGCGTCGTCAGACTCACGCGCCGCCCGGTGAATCGGAATCTCGAGAACGCATACGCCGCGGCGGCCCCCATGACCACCGAACTCACCGCGGTGATCACGCCGATCAGCAAGGTATTGCCGAACCACACCCAGTATCGGGACTCACCCAGTGCGATGTAGTTCGAGATATCAACGATGGCGAACAGGTCGTTACTTGCCGCGAGGCTGCCCTTGGGATTGAGCGAAGCCGAGAGCACGTACACGAGCGGGAAGGCGGCGAAGAACAGCACGACGGCCGCAAGGATGTACTTCCAGCCGACCTCGGCCCACCATCGACGCCGCCGCGCGCCGGCTCGAACTGCCGCGGCATCCGCTGAAGAACCTGTCACCACTGCTCTGGTCTGCGTGGACATCACTGGTACTCCTCGAGTTTGCGGGTCTGACGAAAGCTCAGCGCCGAGATGATGCCGACCACGATGAAGGCGACGATCGACAGTGCGCTCGCGAGACCGTAGTCAGAGGCACCGCCGGAGACGCCAGAGACGTCGTAGATCGCCGACACCAAGATGTCTGTCGAGCCCAGTGCGTACGGCGCTCCCGGTATCGCCGGTCCGCCGTTGTTGAAGGTGTAGATGACCGTGAAGTTGTTGAACGCCACCGCGAACGAGGCGATCAGCAGCGGCGCGGTCGACACGAGCAGCAGTGGCAGCACGATCGAGCGGAAGCGCTGCCAGCGGTTCGCGCCGTCGATCTCTGCCGCTTCCAGCGTGTCGCCTGGCAACGACTGCAGTGCACCCGTGCACACCAGGAACCAGTAGGGATAGCTGAGCCAGACGTTCACGAAGATGACCGCGGCTCGGGTGAGCCATGGATCACCGAGCCAGTTGATGTGGGCGCCGAAGAGGAACAGGTCGTTGATGATGCCGAACTCGGCATTGAACATGCCGCGGAACAAAAGTGCGGCCATGAATGCAGGGAAGGCGTACGGCAGGATGAACAGCGCCCGCAGTATGCGACGCCCCTTCACCCGCGGATCGTTGTAAACCATCGCGAGACCGAGACCGATGGCGAAGCTCAGCCCGACCGACAAGATGGCGAACGCGAACGTCCAAATCGTGACACTGCCGAGTGTGCCCGCGAGCGCGGAGTCGGTGAACAGCGTGAGGAAGTTCGCGAACCCGACATTCACGTACCAGCCAGTGGGCAGCGCGGTGCCATCCTCCGCCACGAATGAGCCATCGTCGGTTGCGGCGTAGACGGTGCCGCTGGTGGTGTCGGTGATGGCCTGCGCATCGGCATCCCACACCAGCGTGGACTCGTAGATCGCTCCGGATGACCCGTCACGTGTACGCACGGAACCGTCGTTCGCGTCATCCGAGACGGGGACTCGAAGGTCGTTGATCTGCGCCTGCAGTGCAGAGTCGGTCAGCACCGTGGCCCGCGGAATGACCGTCCAGCCCGGCACCTCGCCGGGTGCGCCGGTGCTGCCGAGATCGGCACCGGATGCCTCGGAAAGAGGCTCGATCGCAGAGCCGACCAGTACTTCACCGTCGTCTGTGGCGATCGCGAAGCCCAGTTCGTCTCCGCGCTGTACGACCGAGAGCGGGTAGGTGGGCGAGTCATCGACCCGACGCTCGCCCTGGATGAGTGCCGCCTCGACCGCCTGCTCCTGCGAGCCGATGTGACCGGTGCCGTAGTTGGTGAATGCGATGTACGCCGTGTACCCGAAGATGAATACCTGAAATATGAGCAGGAAGATCAATCCAGGCAGCAGGTACTTCATCGGCAGCGCACGCTTGCCGAAGTAGACGATGTCGACGACGACGACGAGCAGCACGACGACGCTCAGCACGACCCATGACTCGGCGCGCCACGCGGAAATCGCCGTGAGGATGCCGAAAGCGTTGACCAACGCCATCAGCGCCAGCTTGATCATGAATCCCCAGCCGGGGCCGCGCCAGCGTTTGGCGTGGGATTCACGCAGCGGTGCCCGCTCGGTCTGAGCGGTCTCGGTCGGTGCCTCAGTCGACATCCATCACTCCTTCTTGAAGGTCGGGAGGCGCGCACGCCTCCCGACCTGATGGATCAACCAGCCAGTGTGGCCTGGAGGTCGGTGACCATGGTGTTCCACGTCGATACCGCGTCGGATCCGTTGATGATCTGCACCTGCGCGGCGTTCCACAGGTCCCAGACCGAACCCATCTCGGGGATCGACGGCATCGGCACGCCACCCTGAGCGGATGCGACGAAGCCTGCGGTGATCGGGTCAGACGAGACCTCCTCGGCAAGGCTCGTCCATGCAGGAATGCGCGGGTCGGCCTCGTAGAGAGCGCGCTGCGCGTCTTCAGTGCCGAGGTAGTTCACCAGGAACTCCTGGGCGAGGAGTGCGTTGCTGCTCGCACTGGAGAGGTAGAAGCCCTGCACACCTACGAAGGGCGCCGCGGCCTCGCCACCGGCGGACGGGATCGCGTTGACCGTGACGTTCATGTCCTCGAACAGGCTCATCGCCCACGGGCCCTGAATCGTGTAGGGCGCCTTGCCTGAGGTGAACAGCTCGTTGTTGATGTCGTAATCGACCGTGGTGGAGATGTAGCCGGTGCCGTTGGAGCCGTTGGCTCCGAGCCACGTCGCGAAGGCCTCGCCCGCGGCGCCGCCCATGCCGACCTCGTTGGTGTACGAGCCGGACTCATCCTGCACGAAGACCGGAGCGCCGAACGAGGTCTGCAACCCGTACATCGTGTAGCCGTCACCGGTTTCGCCGGCCGTGTTGATCACGAACGGACGCTCGGCGCCCGAATCGATGCCCTTCTGGATCATCTCGTCCCAGGTGGCCGGAGCCGCATCTCCCACAAGGTCGACGTTCTGGATAAGCGCGACCGCTTCGAGCGAGTACGGCAGCGCGTAGAGCTGGCCGTCGTAGGTCATGGCGTCGAGAGCAACCTGCTCGAACTCACCGGCGGCGTCGCCGAGGTCGATCGTGTCAACGACGCCGGCCGCGACGAGTGCACCGAGCCAGTCATGCGCGCCGACCGTAATGTCGGGGCCTTCGCCGGTCGGCACCTGTGCAATGAAGTCGTTGCGGAGGTCTTCGAAGTTCTTCTGCACGAGGGTGACCTTCGCGCCGGTCTCCTCTTCGAACGCCTTGGCGGCGACAGTGAGTGCGGCTTCACGCTCGGCATCCGTCCAGATGACGAGCTCCGCGGCGTCGCCGGCGGGGGCCTCCTCGGCTGCCTCGGGCGCGGTCGAGCTGCAACCGGTCAGGGCGACAGCCGCCGCCAGAGCGAAGGCGCCGACTCCGATGTACTTGCGCATGCTGGTTCCATTCTGTTGTGGCCAACGATGCGTTTCGCAGAGCGAGTCGCATCGTCACGACCGGGGGTGTGCAGCGGGGTCGGGTGACCTCGCGCGATTCAGTTGTCAGGCGGTGCGGGTCTTCGAAGAGCGGATGACGGCGACGCCGCCCGCGGGGATCGTGAAGCTTTCCTGGACGGCAGTACCACTGAGCAGTTCGTGCCCCGCGGCCAGCAGCACGGCATTCTCTTCACCATGGTTGACGGCGACCAGGTAGGTCGCATCGTCGCCGTGGCGCGTGATCACTTCGAGGTCTTCCGGGAGTCCGCTGGGAGATATGCCCGCATCTGCATATACGTAGTGCATGATGTGGTTCAGGCCATCCGCATCCAGACGGGTGCTGACGTACCAACCGGTGCCAGCCCCATGCGAGTTGCGGGTGATGGCGGGCTCGCCGTCACCGGGGCCTTCTGCGTAGGTGGCAACTACTGCAGCCCCATGCAGACGCAGCGCTTCCTGCCAGTGATCGGCCTTCAGGCTTTCGCCGGCGGATGTCGTGACGGCCGCCGTCTGACCCTCGCGCAGCGGCAGGTGCTCTTCGACGTCGACACCGAGCACGTCGCGCAGCGGGGCGAGGAATCCACCGGGGTGCACGGCGTCGTTCTCATCGACCACGGCCGAGAAGTACGAAACGAGCAGCGTGCCGCCGCCAGCGACGTAGCGGGTGAGGTTGTCGGCATCCGGCGCAGTCAATAGGTACTGGGCTGGTGCGATGACGAGCTTGTAGCCCGAGAGATCCTGCCCCGGCAACGCGAAGTCGCACGTGATGCCATCGCGCCACAGCCTCTCGTAGAAGGCACGGATGCGTTCCTGGTGCGACAGATCATCGGTGGGTCGCCATTCGAGGTCCTGAGCCCAGAACGATTCGAAGTCCCACAGGATCGCGACGTCGGCCTTGACCGTCGAACCCTGAACCTCTGCGAGGCGCCCCAGGTCAGCGCCGAGCTCAGTGACCTCACGGAAGACGCGCGAGTTCACGCCCGCATGCGGAAGCATCGCGGAGTGGAATTTCTCTGCCCCCGAGCGGCCGGCACGCCATTGGAAGAACAGGATGCCGTCGGCGCCGCGGCCGAGGTGCGCGAGTGAGTTGCGCGCCATCTCCCCCGCGCGCTTGGCGATGTTGCGGGGCTGCCAGTTCACGGCAGAGGTGGAGTGCTCCATGAGAATCCACGGCTTGCCCCCGCCGACCGAACGGCTGAGATCTGCCGCGATGGCAAGGCCGATGTGCGCGTCCTCATCCGGTGCCCACAGGTAGTGGTCGTCGGAGACGACATCAACCTCGCGGCCCCAGGCCCACAGGTCAGTGGTCCAGCTCTGGTTCGCCATGAAGTTCGTGGTGATCGGCTGGTCGGCGTGCACGCGAATCGCGTCGCGCTCAGCGATGTAGCAGGCGCGCAACTGGTGGTCGGTGAAGCGTGCGAAGTCCAATCGCTGAGCCGGGTTCACGACGCTGGGTGCTGCGGCGGGGGTGTTGATGTGCTCCCACGCTGTGTAGTGCTGGCCCCAGAAGGCGGTGCCCCACGCGCTGTTGAACGCGTCAAGTGTGCCGTACTTCTCCTGGAGCCAGAGCTGGAAGGCCGCGGCAGAATGCGCGGAGTGGTCCTCGCCGACCGGAACGCCGTACTCGTTGTGCACGTGCCAGAGCACGACTGCCGGATGCTTCGCATACCGCGCAGCGAGAGTGTCGGCGTAGCGGACGATGGCCTCGCGGTAGGCGGGCGAGGAGTGCGATGCCATGCCGCGCGAGCCGAAGCCCATGACGCGACCGTCGCGGTCGATGACGCGGGCGTCAGGATATTTGGCGAAGAACCAGGCCGGCGGGGATGCCGTCGGAGTGCCGAGGTCGACGGCGACGCCATTCTCGTGCAGGAGGTCCAGCAGCTCGTCGAGCCAGGAGAAGTCGAACTCGCCCTCCGCGACCTCGATGAGCGCCCAGGAGAAGATGCCAACACTGACCATGTTGACGCCGGCCTCGCGCATGAGCACGACGTCTTCGCGCCAGGTCTCACGTGACCACTGCTCGGGGTTGTAGTCGCCGCCGTAGGCGATTCCCCGAAGTTCGGGCCAGGCGTGGGGGGCGGTCATCGTCACTCCATTGGTTCGGTACGTGGTGCTCGTCCCCGCCGGTTGTTCCGGCTGGGACCGGTCTCAGTATGAGGCAATCGATTACTGGGACCGGTCTCAGTTCTACCCCACCAGCGCATGGGTTAGGGCATCCCTGATGTGAACCGTTACGCAACTGAGACCGGTCCCAGTGCGTCGCGCACCTCGCGGGCGGGGAGTGGGTAGAGTCATTTCGGTGAGCGAAGTAACGGCGAGGCGAAAGCCGACGATCCGCGATGTGGCCGTGCAGGCCGGGGTTTCCCGCAGCACGGTCTCGCGCGTGATCAACGGCGGGCACTGGGTGTCGCCCGATGCGCGCGTCGCGGTCGATGCGGCGATCCTCGCCACCGGATACACCGCGAATCATCACGCACGCAGCCTCGCCACCGGACGCGCAGGCTCGATGGCGTTTCTGCTCACCGAGCCGCAGCAACTGCTGTTCGACGACCCGACCTTCGCTCTGCTGCTGCGCGGAGCGGCCGAGGCCCTGGCGCAGCGTTCGATGACGCTCGTGCTCCTCGTCGCGGGCACTCCGGCCGAGCGCGACAGCGTGGCACACTTCATCAGCGCCGGGCACGTCGACGGTGTGCTGCTGATCTCGTCTCATGAGTCGGAGCCGCTGCTGGAGCAGCTCCTCGACGACGGCATCCCGATTGTGAGCTGTGGCGTTCCGCTGGGGCACGAAAGCGAGCTGTCCACCGTCTCGGTGGAAGAGGTGGCATCGGCGAGGACGATGGTCGCCTACTTACGCGAGAAGGGCTATGAGCGGATCGGTATGATCGCGGGGCCGGATGACACCCCCGGTGGCCGGTACCGGCTGGTCGGCTTCCGTGAGGAGCTCGGCGGTCGGTTCGATGACGCACTCGTGGAGACCGGCGACTACTCGTTTGAATCCGGCCAGATGGCAATGACCAGGCTCCTCGAACGCGGCGTGGATGCCGTGTTCGCCGCGAATGATCGCATGGCTGCCGGCGCGATTGCCGCCGTGCGCCGCGCGGGACTGCGCGTGCCAGAGGATGTCGCCGTCGCCGGCTTCGATGACTCGGGCCTTGCCGCAACGCACGAACCTGCCATCACGACCATGCGTCAGCCCTGGGAGCAGATCAGCTCGCAGATGGTGCACGTTCTGCTCGACGTGATCGCCGGGGCGCCGCCCCGGTCGGTGATTCTCGACACCGAACTGGTCGTGCGCGAGAGCGCCTGAGCGCCGCAGCACCTGCATCCCTGCATCCCTGCATCCGAAATCAGGATCATGTCCCCAAGTCAGGACGATTCAACACGGATCATCCTGATCTGGGGCTGAGCTCCTGATTTCGGGAGGGTGGGATCTGGGTGCTCACACGGCGAGTGCAGCTCACGCGTGCAGCAGCGACTCACGCTCCGACGGCCTGCTGCCCTCCGGCGCCAGCGCCGCAAGAATACGCACGAGCGTGGTGAGCCAGAGCAGCCCCAGGCCGATCACGATCGCCTCGAGCACAGTGACCGAGTACAGGTGGAAGCTGTCGGCCAGCACGAACGCGACCACGAGCATCAGCGCAATGCCGACGGTGGTGAGCAGCAGCGGACGCGGCGGCCCAGGCATCGCCGCAGTCGTCGCGACTCCGGCGGCGACGAACAGCACGAGCGTGGCGACCGCGGCGATGTTGTGCATCACAATGTTCTCCTCGAGGGGGAACAGGCCGACGCCGGCGAGTGAGATTCCGGTACCCACCCACAGCAACGCCACGGTGGCGATGCGCCCGAACCAGTCGTCGCCGCGCAGACGGTGCAGGTCACGGCCGATGTACATCCCGACGGTCGAGATGAGGATGCCGGCGACAACGAGCGTCCCGTTGAATGCCCAGGCGCCGATGCCGATGCCGAGCTGCGAGAAGTTCGTCTCCCACCAGCGCGGGTCCGCGGCCGTGAGCATCGCGAAGAGCGTGCCGATCACGAGGTAGCTGAACAGCAGTGTGGCGAGGTCGGTGGTGCGCAGGCCAATGCCCGCATCGAATGCGAGTCGTCCGCCGACGGCGCTGGCAACGCCGGTGATGATGCCGCCGCCGAACGCGGGAAGCTCCAGGCCCTGCAGACCGACGCCGAGCACCTCACTCGCCAGCAGCACCCCGAGCGCGGTCACTCCGGCGAAGGCGACAGTCAGGGCGACGGCAGAGGATGCCGAAATGATGACCTGCCACCGCGGCATCGCGGCATTCTCACCGCGGCGGTGCAGGAAAGTACTGACGACGAAGGATGCCGCGGCAATCGCTCCGGCGACGAACGCTGCGGGCAGTCCCACGGACCCGTCTCCGGCGATCGGCCGAGGGTTTCCCCACAGCACGTGCGTGCCAACGCCGGCGCCGACGAGGAAGCAGACGAGCGTCGCCCAAATCGCCCGGGTCTCCCGCGCCATCTGCTGCTCCTCGTTCATGCATCCATCGAACCATGCGCCGGGGCTTCGCCACAGCATCCGAAATCAGGAGGTTGTCCTGAGATCAGGACGATTCCGCACGAAACGTCCTGATCTCGGGCGGTTGTCCTGATCTCGGGCGGGGCGGCTGCGAGCAAAATCAGCGCATGGCGACGCCGCGGCGCCAGTACCCCATGAAGGCGACCCGCGAGCGGTCGATGCCGATGTCCTTCACGAGGTGACGGCGCAGCGTCGTGACGACGCCGCTCTCCCCCGCGATCCAGAAGTAGCGCTCGACGCCAGCCGAGGTCGGAGCAACCTCTTCGCCGCTTCCCGAGTAGATCGGGGTCTCCCAGACCAGCTCCTCCCCCTCGAGGTCGGTGATCTTGATCTCGCCGGTCGCATCGCTGTCGCCGAGGTAGTCCAGTACCGTCGGGATCACGCGCTGGCCGTGCGAGGCAGACCCGCGCGGCAGCCAGTGCACCTCGACGCCTGTTGGCGCATCGATTGCGAGCGCGTCTTCCGCGGTCGGCACCTCGATGAACGCGAGGCCACGGAGGTCTCGCGGAGCATCCTCAAGAATGCGCGCGATCGCAGGAGCGGCCGTCTCGTCGCCCACCAGCACCACCGAAGACGCCGCTCCCGGTGCGTACTCGATCCCACTGCGATCCTCGCGCCCACGCCGTGGACCGACGACCAGCAGCTCGTCACCCACGGCAGCCGTGCTCGCCCACAGTGACGCCGGTCCGGTGAGTCCGGGCTGCAGATGCAGCACGAAGTCGACGACAACCTCGGTGCCGGCATCCGACACGTTGAGTGAGCGCACCGAGTACGTGCGCATCGAGCCGCGCTCCTCCTCCGGAATGGCGAGATACGCACCCCACCAGTCGTCGGTGTCACGCGCGACAGGAGGCAGGATGCCGGATGCCGGCGGGAAGACGAGCTTGATCCGCGCGTCGTAGACATCGCCGGGTGTGCCGAATTCGGCAAGTTCCGCACCACCGAAGGTGACGCGCACGAAGTTCGGTGACACCCGATCAACGCCACGCACCTCGGCGCGGGCGAGGACGTAGGAGGGACGAGTGCTCGCGCTCTTCGACTGACGGAGTTCAGCGGACATGATGCCTCCCGATTGGTGTGACCATCGGCTTTCCGGAAACCGGGTCAGTGGTGATCTGATTCGCCATGCCGAAGACCTCTTCGACCAGCGTGTGGGTGAGGATCATGCTGGGCGCTCCCAGCGCATGCACCTGCCCGTTCTTCATCGCGACGAGTTCGTCGGAGTAGCGGGCAGCGAGGTTGAGGTCGTGCAGCACCATGACGATCGTGGTGCCGCGCGAGACGCTGAGGTCGGTGAGCAGGTCGAGCACCTCCACCTGGTGGGCGACGTCGAGGAATGTGGTCGGCTCATCGAGCAACAGGATGTCGGTCTCCTGCGCGAGCGCCATGGCGATCCAGACGCGCTGACGCTGCCCGCCGGAGAGCTCGTCGACGCTGCGATCGGCGAGGTCGGTGATGCCGGTCGCCTCGAGTGCGTCGGCGACGACTTCGTAGTCGTGCGCGTTCCAGCGCGCCAGCATCTTCTGGTGCGGATGCCGTCCCCGCCCGACCAGATCGGCGACGGCGATCCCCTCCGGAGCGATCGGCGACTGCGGCAGCAGGCCGAGCACGCGTGCGATCTCTTTGGTCGGGCGCGAATGCACGGATCTGCCATCGAGGACGACCTGACCGGATGACGGTGAGAGCAATCGTGCGAGCGAACGCAGCAGCGTGGACTTCCCGCATCCATTCGCCCCGACAACGGACGTGATCTTTCCTGGCGCGATGGCCAGGTCGAGACCTTCGATGACGGTGCGGTCGCCATAGCCGAGGGTGATCCCCTCCGCCGACAGAGTGTGGGCCTCGGTCACAGCGAGCCTCCCGAGCGGTTGGTGCGGATGAGTAGATAGATCAGGTACGGCGCGCCGAGCACGCCGGTGATGACGCCGACGGGGTAGCGCGTCTCGAACAGGAACTGGCCAATCAGGTCACCGCCGAGCACGAGTACCGCGCCGACGAGAGCCGTCGGCAGCAGCAGGTTCGCGCCGGGGCCGGTGATGCGTGCGGCGATCGGGCCGGACATGAACGCGACGAAGGCGATCGGGCCGGTGGCGGCCGTTGCGAACCCGAGCAGCGCGACGGCGCCGATGATGAACGTCAGCCGTGTGGCGTTCACTCGAACGCCGAGGCCGGAGGCCGAGTCGTCGCCGAGCTGGAGCATCCCCAGCGCCTTTGCCTGGCTGAACAGGAGCGGCAGGATGACCACGCTGGCGATCGCAAGCGGGGCGACATCCTCCCAGGAGGCATTGTTCAGACTTCCGGTGAGCCAGCGCATGGCCGTCTGGATGTCCCACTGTGCGGCGCGTGAGAGCACGTAGGAGACGACGCTCTGCAGCATGGCCCCGACGCCGATTCCGATCAGGATCAGACGGATGCCGGAGAAGCCGCCCTTCTTCGACAGCAGGTAGATCGCGATCGCGGTGATGAGTGCCCCCGCGAGTGCGAGGATCGACACCATCGGGCCGCTGACTCCGAGCACGATGATGCCGACGACCGCCGCCGCGCTCGCACCCTCGGTGATGCCGATGATGTCGGGTGAGGCGAGCGGGTTGCGCAGCAGCGTCTGGAAGGAGACGCCGGCGATGCCGAAGGCGACTCCGGCAAGAATCGCGAGAGCTGTGCGCGGCAGGCGCAACTCTCCGACGGTGAAGGATGCTCCTGGGACCGTCTCGCCGAGAATGACGCGGATGACTTCGCCGGGCGTGTAGAAGGTGTTGCCGACCATGAGTGCCACCGCGGCGAGAGCGAACAGCAGCACGCCCAGCACGATGCTGGCCACGGCGTGGCGGCGGTGGCGGGAGCGGCGTCCGGCGACAATCACGGCCGGTCCCTGAGTCTGAAGAAGGGTCACAGCTCTCTCACCTTCTGGCGGCGCACGATCCAGATGAAGAAGGGGGCGCCGATGACCGCGGTGATGATGCCGACCTGAATCTCTTCATTCGAGGGGGCGATGACGCGCCCGACGATGTCGCTGGCGAGTAGCAGCGCAGCGCCGGCAATGGCCGAGAAGGGCAGCAGCCAGCGGTGGTCGGTGCCGATGAGCATCCGACACATGTGCGGGATGACGAGTCCGACGAATCCGATCGGACCGGCGATCGCGGTGGCGGCGCCGGCGAGGATGACCGCGCCGCCCGCGGAGATGAGCCGGGTGCGGAAGACATTCTCGCCGAGGCCAGCGGCCATGTCGTCTCCGAGTGCGAGCGAGTTCATGCCGCGCGCGCAGGCGAAGCAGATCAAGGCGCCGATCGCGAGCACGGGCGCGGTGATGGCGATGCGCGGCCATTCCGCACCGCCGACCCCGCCGATCTGCCAGGACTGGAAGGTCTGCAGCAGGTCGACGCGGGGAAGCATGATGGCACTGATGAGCGAGCCGAGCGCGGCTGCGGTCGCCGCTCCTGCGAGGGCCAGTTTGAGCGGTGTGGCACCGCCGCGTCCGAGCGAGCCGACGGAGTAGACGAAGACGGCAGCCACGGCAGCGCCGATGATCGCGAGGAGCATGTAGCTGTATGCGCTGGAGACGCCGAGGAAGGCGATGCCGAACACGACCGCGAGCGACGCGCCGCTGGTGACGCCCAGGATGCCTGGATCCGCGATGGGGTTGCGGGTCACCGCCTGCATGGTCGCTCCGGAGAGGGCGAGGGCTGCGCCCACGAGAATGGCGAGCACCGTCCGCGGGATGCGCTTGATGATCGCGGCCTGCGCGATGGTGTCGTCATGCCCGGTGAGCGCCGCCGAGATGTCATCGATCGAGACGGCGCGAACGCCGAATGAGACCGAGAGGATGCTGAGGACGAGGATGACTCCGACGCCGAGCAGCGGCCACAGCACACGCGCCAGCGCCGGACGCCGCAGATTCGCGGCGCCCGGTGTCAAGGTCGTGGCGGCTGAGGTCACTCCGCGAGCAGCGGAGCCTCGAGCAATGGGGCCTCGAGCATCGCGAAGTACTCGTCGATGCCCCACTTGATGGACAGCGGCGACGGGTTCGCGGATGCCGCGATCGGCGTCGCATCGGGGAGGACGGCGATCCTGCCTTCAGCGACCGCGGGAATCTTCGACAGCAGCGGGTCGGCCTGGAGCGTGGCAATTACTGACTCGTCGCCGTAGGTGATGAGCACGTCGACATCGTTCAACTTGTCGGCCTCTTCGGCGCTCAGCGACAGGTAGAACTCGATGCTGTCCGCGTTCTCGACGAGGATTTCGGGCTCGGGCAGTCCGAGATCGAGCAGGAAGCCGGGGCGGGTGTCAGCGGGCGTGTAGAAGCCGATCTGACTGAGGTCGCTCGGGTCAAGGTAGGTGAAGAGCAGCTTCGCGTCTCTCAGCGCGGGGTGCGCCTCGAGCGCAGCATCCGTCTCGATGTGGATCTCTTCGATCAGCGCTTCGCCTTCGTCGGCCAAGCCGAGTGCGGTCGAGTTCAACGTGATCATGTCCTCGACGGAGGTGGCCCAGGGGATGTCCGGGTACGCGATCACCGGTGCGATCTTGGAGAGGGTGTCGTACTCCTCCTGCGTGATGCCGGAGTATGAGGCGAGGATGACGTCGGGAGTCGTGTCAGAGACAGCCTCGAAGTCGATGCCGTCGGTCTCATCGAACAGCACCGGAATGTCGCCGGCTTCTTCAGCCTTCGTGTCGCCGAACAACGAGACGTCGACGCCGAGCGAGGTGAGCTCTTCCTCAACCCAGGGGAGCACGCCGTTGTCGTCGTCATCGCCCCAGCTGACCTTGCCCATGCCGACCGGAACAATGCCGAGTGCGAGGGGAACTTCGTGGTTGGCCCATGCGAGGGTCGCGACGCGCTCGGGCTTCTCGGTGATGGTCGTCTCACCGTAGATGTGCTTCACCGTGACGGGGAATGCGCTGTCGGATGCCGGGTTCGAGCCGGCCGCGGAGTCAGAGCTTTCTGGAGCGGCGCCTTCGGGGGCGGGCGTCGAGCAGGCGGCAAGGCCAACGGTGAGGACCGCGGCGGCGCCGATGCCCAGAAGACGGGAGATGCGCACAGGCTTCCCTTTCGGGTTCGTGATGTGGGGGTGAGACTTTGGTAAGCCTCGCCTAATCTAACACGTGGTTAGGGTCGCCTCAGTTGTCGATATCTTTCTGTGATCCGGCGCTAACGTGGGGAGATGCGGATGACATCGGCGATGCGCAGCACGAAGCGCGCTCCCCTACTGCAGGTCGTGAAGTCGGCCGTGGCAACGATCGGCGCGTGGCTGATCGCGGGGTGGCTGATCCCTGGCCCCCTACCGGTGTTCGCTGCGATCGGCGCGCTGCTGATCGTCTTGCCCAGCGTCAACCAGTCGTTCACCAAGGCGATCGAACGCAGCATCGGCGTAATCGTCGGCGTCGTGATCGCCACCGGACTGAGCCTGCTGCTGGGCCCGCAGAGCTGGGTGGTGCTGCTGGCGATCGTGGTGGCGATGCTCGTGGCATGGGTCTTCCGCGCAACGCCCGGCATGGGGAACCAGGTCGCGATCTCGGCGATGCTCGTACTCGCCCTCGGGTCATCAAGCCCGCAATATGCGACGGACCGGATCCTCGAGACGCTCATCGGCGTCGTGACCGGCATCATCGTGAATGCCCTGATCGTGCCACCCGTGCTCACCGCTCCCGCACGGCGCGACCTCGGGCTGCTCGGCGCCGAGCTCGCCGCCAGCCTCGACCGGCTCGCCGTTGCCCTGCCGAGCGTGCAGGAACCGGCACGGCTACAGGAGCTGATGCTGCAGGCCAGGTTGCTGCGGCCGATGCAGGCTGCGGCCGAAGCATCCGTCACCACCGGCGAGGAATCTTTGACGCTCAACCCGCGCCGCTCGGCGCGAGGCGATCTTGCCGAGATGCGCGCGCTGCTGCAGAAGCTGTCGCCGATCGTGACGCAGGTGATCGGAATGTCGCGCGCGTACTTCGACCACTACGACGACGCGCTCGCCGATGAGCCGACCGTCCATGCGATCGCCGAGCAGCTGCGGCGAGCTGGCCACGATGTGCGGCTCGCCGTGCAGATCGCCGATGTCGCGCCAGAGCCGTCTTCTGAGACTTCGGCGATCCCCGCGCTGACCGCCCCGCTGCGAGTGAAGCCGCCGGCATCCGGTCACTGGATTCTGATCGGCTCGCTGCTGGAGGACCTGCGCCGGATTCGCGAAGCGCTCGTCGAGGACTGAGCTCGGACGCACTCTTCCTGCACCGTCGGCGGCGACAGGGAGTTCTCCACGGGTCGTGTGAATTGGACCCTGCGGCGGTGGCGTCAGCGCCTAGCTTGGGCGTCATGTCCTACGACGACGACTACGACAATGGCTTCTACGACGGCTACCACGACCACAGTTATTCAATGCTGCGCTCGTCCATGCGCGTGCGAGTGACGGCGCTGACCGTGCCACCGACGACGCGCACGTTCGACATGTCGCAGCGGGCGTCCGAATCGCAGCTCATCGATGCATTCCTGCTGGCGACCGGGCATTCAGAACTCGGCGAGGCGCATGACTACGACAGCTACCAACGAGAAGTCCGATCAGTCACGTTCGGTGCCGACCGCACGATCGACGTTCCCGGCGTCGCTGAAGGATGCCTGGTTGACGTGATGAGTTCACGAAACTCAAAGGTCGGCGAACCGCGCGTACAAATCGTCGACGACGACTCAGCCGCACGGACCTCGGGGCCATGGCAGAGCGCACCCGCGCCGTTGCGGAACGCGCACGTGCAACAGGAGCTGACTCGCATGTTCGGAGTCGTGTTGCCTGAGGTAGACACCTCCGGCGCCGCTGAATTGTCCCGCGAGTTCGGCGCTTCTCCACTGACGTCGCTGCTACTCACCCTGCCGCCGGCGCGGCGCCTTGCCCTTCGCGCCCATCTGACGGATTCCGGGCTCCTCGAATCGCCGCCACTGGACGCGAAGACCGCTCGACTACTGATGAGTGGCGTGAGCTGGCTGACCCACCGGCTCGGGCCAGAGGGCGTCGAGCAGGACGAGCACGGCGGGTTCCCGGAGTGGCTGGCCCGCGAGGCGGAAACGGCAATGGAGTGGGTTCCCGCATCCGGGTCTCCGCCGTCGCCAGGGCATGCTCTGCTCGGGCTCGCACGGTCTGCCCACTTCACTCGAAGGCTGAAGGGGAGCATCATGCCGACAGTGAAGTCGAGAGCGATCAAGGAGAAGCCGCTGCGCGCGCTCGAGGATGTACGGCGAACACTCCACCCGGGGCGGGGCGTCTACACCTGGGGTCCGGACCACGCGAGCACCCTGGCGCTGCTCGCGATCGCCGATGGCAGCGGGGCAGCTGTCGACGGAGTCATCGATCAGGTCGCGGCGGGGCTGCGAACGCTCAAGGGTGCGGGGGATGGCTCGGAGCAAGAGGCGCGGGAAACTGTCCGAGGGCTGATGGAGACGCTGGCCCCTCTCGGCGGCCCCGGGAGTTATGGAATGCTCACTCCACCCGTGCGTGCCTTTGCCCGGATGCAGCTGTTCTGATGCCTCTACCGGCAGGGAAGCAACGCATGCATACTGTAAGCATGCCGAACGTGCTGATCCGCGACCTCCCCCCTGAGGTGCACGCCGTGCTGACCGCGCGCGCCGAGGCCAATGGTCAGTCGCTGCAGCAGTACCTCACGCAGGAGCTCACCCGCATTGCGCGCACGAAGACGAACGCAGAGCTGACCGCCGCCATCACCGCCCGCGGCGACAGGATCCACCTCACAGCTGAGGAGATTCTCGACGCAATCCATCGCGGGCGCGCCGAATGATGTTTGTCGTGGACGCGTCCATTGTTCTCGATCATCTTCTTGGCGATCTGGATGCGGCAGTGTCGGGGCGGATCGACAGTGCAGACCTGGCCGCGCCCGATCTGCTCGATGTGGAAGTCGCGTCCGCGCTTCGAGGGCTCTGGCTTGGCCGAAAGGTCAACACCGGGCGACTGCACGCGACGGTCGACGACCTCGCCCATTTCGAAGCCTCCCGGTACTCATCCAGCATGCTGATCCCGCGCGCGATGCAGCTGCGAGAGAATCTGTCCACCTACGACGCGACGTACGTCGCCCTCGCCGAACTGCTGGAGTGCGCGCTCTTGACCCGGGATCGACGCATCGCCGACGCCCCAGGCATCCGCTGCGCCGTCCAGGTGATCTGAGGCCGCGGGACCGCGCCACGGTTGCTCGCGCTGCTGATCTGCAAGCCGCGGGAGTTCTCCGCCGACGAGCTCAACACGATGCTCCGCGAGACGCGTCCGCCGAAGGTCAACGACTGGTTCGTCAACTACATCGCCAAGAAGACCCCGCTCGCCGAGGAGATGCGACTGCTCTGGTTCGGTGATGCCGACCCGACGGTCACCGCCGCGGCCTGGTCTCTGACATCCGAGCGCGTGGCGAAGGCGCCAGACGGCCTCGACCTGGCACAACTATCCGACTCCCCCGGGTTGCACGTCCCCATTCGCACCGATCTGGATCAACGAGATCGTGCGGCGGCGGGAAGGATGAGGCGGGCGGGCACCACCCGGATACGCTGGAGCTATGTCTGATTCACTCCCGCTGTGCCCCGAGTGCTCCAGTGAGCATGCCTATGAGATGGGCGCGTTGCTCGTCTGCCCGATGTGCGGCCACGAATGGTCGCCATCCGACGCATCGGATGCATCCGAAAGCGGCGAGCCCGCCGCGACGGTCGTAAAAGATTCTGTCGGCAACGTTCTCTCCGATGGCGACACGGTCACCGTGACGACGAGCATCAAGGTCAAGGGATCGCTGAGCATCAAGGCGGGAACGAAGGTGCGCGGCATCCGCCTCATCGATCCCGTGAACGGACACGACATCGACTGCAAGATCGACGGCTTCGGCGCCATGCTGCTGAAGTCGAGCGTCGTGAAGAAGGTGTGAGGCATGAGCACCCACATCGCCGCCGCCACTGGCGAGATCGCCCCCATCGTCCTCTTCCCCGGTGACCCGCTACGGGCGAAGTGGATCGCTGAAACGTTCCTTTCCGACGCGGTGCTGTACACCGAGACCCGCGGGATGCTGGGATTCACCGGCACGTGGAACGGCCACCGCGTCTCGGTACAGGGGTCGGGTATGGGTCAGCCGTCGATGGCGATCTATGCCAACGAGCTGTTCAACGAATACGACGTACAAAAGATCGTGCGCGTCGGCTCGTGCGGGGGCCTGACTGAGAAGGTCGGGATGCGCGACATCATCATCGCAAACGGCGCCTGCACCGACTCCGGCATCAACCGCGTACGGTTCAACGGACTCGATTACGCACCGGTCGCCGATTTCGCGCTGCTGCGCGCTGCCGTCGAGGCGAGCGAGGAGATGCCACTTTCCTCGAGTGTTCACGTCGGGTTGCTGTTTTCGAGCGACCAGTTCTACAGCACCCGCCCCGAGCTGAACGAGGCCTTCGTCAAACACGGCGCCCTGGGCGTCGAGATGGAGACGAGCGGGCTGTACACACTGGCGGCGTACTACGGCCGTCAGGCTCTCAGTATCTGCACGGTCTCGGACCACCTCGTGACCGGCGAAGAGACGACAGCTAAGGAGCGCGAGCAGACCTTCGGCGACATGATCGAGATCGCGCTGCGCGCAGCGACCGCCGCTGGCTGACGGCGCCGGTCAGCTCAGTGGGGGATGATCGAAGAACCATGACTTCCTCCGTGCGCCTCGATCCGACTTCCCTGCGCGACGATGCAGGAGCCATTGACCCGGATGCCGTGTACATGGCGTTCGTCGAATGGGCCGAGTCCACCGGTATCCAGCTCTACCCGGCGCAGGATGAGGCGGTCATCGAGATCGTCTCGGGGCAGAACCTGATCCTGTCGACGCCGACCGGTACCGGCAAGTCGCTTGTCGCCATCGGTGCGCATTTTTCCGCGCTCGCCGAGGGACGCCGCAGCTACTACACCGCGCCGATCAAGGCTCTGGTGAGCGAGAAGTTCTTCTCGCTCGTCGACACGTTCGGGCCCGAGAATGTCGGCATGATCACTGGCGATTCCTCGGTGAACGCGGACGCGCCGATCATCTGCTGCACAGCCGAGATCCTCGCGAACCTCGCGCTGCGTCAAGGGCCAGCGGCCGATGTCGGCCAGGTCGTGATGGACGAGTTCCACTTCTATGCCGACCCCGATCGTGGGTGGGCATGGCAGGTGCCGCTGCTGACGCTGCCGCAGGCGCAGTTTGTGTTGATGTCGGCGACGCTCGGCGATGTCACTGCGTTGGCCGAAGATCTGACCCGTCGAACCGGCCGTGAGACCGCGACGGTGACCGGTGTCGAGCGGCCGGTGCCGCTGCACTTCTTCTATGAGATGACGCCGATCCACGAGACGGTGGAAGATCTGCTGGGTACCAGCCAGTCGCCGATCTATGTCGTGCACTTCTCGCAGGCCGCGGCCATGGAGCGCGCACAGGCACTGTCGAGCACGAAGATCGCGACGCGCGAACAACGTGATGCGATCGCCGCGCTCATCGGTGAGTTCCGCTTCACGACGGCGTTCGGCAAGACGCTGTCCAAGTTCCTGCGTGCAGGCATCGGCGTGCACCATGCCGGCATGCTGCCGAAGTATCGGCGGCTCGTCGAGCAGCTCGCGCAGCGCGGGATGCTGCGCGTCATTTGTGGCACCGACACTCTCGGCGTCGGCATCAACGTGCCGATCCGCACGGTGCTGTTCACTGCGTTGACGAAGTTCGACGGCACCCGGATGCGGCAGCTGAACGCCCGCGAGTTCCACCAGATTGCCGGCCGCGCCGGGCGCGCGGGGTTCGACACCGCGGGAACTGTCGTCGCCCAGGCGCCGGAGCACGAGACGGAGAACGCCGCGGCGATCAAGAAAGCCGGAGACGACCCGAAGAAGAAGCGGAAGCTCATCCGCAAGAAGGCTCCGGACGGATTCGTGTCATGGGGAGAGCCTTCATTCCGCAAGCTCGTGGATGCCGAGCCGGAGACACTCACCTCCCACATGCAGATCACGAGCGCGATGATGCTCAACGTGATCGGCCGCGGTGGAGATGTGTTCGGCAATATGCGCGCGCTGGTATATGAAAACCACGAGCCACGTGCGCGGCAGCGGATGCTGGCGATCCGAGCACTCGGGATCTATCGGACACTGCGCGAATCGGGCATCGTCGAGCAGTCCGCCGACGGAACGATCAGCCTCACTGTCGACCTGCAGCCGAACTTCGCGCTGAACCAGCCGCTGTCGCCGTTCGCGTTGGCCGCGTTCGAACTACTCGATCCGGATGCCGCGACCTTCGCCCTGGACATGATCTCGATTGTGGAAGCGACGCTGGATGACCCGCGGGCGGTGCTGAGCCAGCAGGAGTTCCTCGCACGGGGCGAAGCCGTTGCCGAGATGAAGCGTGAGGGCATCGAGTACGACGAGCGGATGGAGCGGCTCGAGCAGATCACGTACCCGAAGCCGCTCGAGGAGCTTCTGAGCGCGACGTTCGAGACATACAGCGCCGCTCAGCCGTGGATCCGCGACTTCGAACTGCATCCGAAAGCCGTCGTGCGCGACATGTACGAGCGAGCCATGTCGTTCGGGGAATATGTCGCGTACTACAAGATCGCGCGGTCAGAGGGAGTGGTGCTTCGATACCTCTCGGATGCGTATCGCGCGGCATCGCAGACCATCCCGGAGGACCTCAAGAGCGAAGACCTGCGCGACCTGATCGAGTGGCTCGGCGAGCTCGTCCGCCAGGTCGACTCCAGCCTCCTCGATGAGTGGGAAGAGTTGCGCGCCGGAATCGATAACGGCGTGGTCGACCTTCCACGCCATGATGACGAGCCGATCGTGCCGCCGGCGCCGAAGCGTCTGACGAGCAATGTGCGCGCCTTCCGGATCTTGGTGCGCAACGAGATGTTCCGGCGGGTACAGCTCGCCGCCCGCGAGGACGTCGATGCGCTGGCCGCGCTCGACCCCGCTTTCGGAGCGGATGCCTGGGATGCCGCCCTCGACGGCTACTTCGCTGACCATGACGAGATCCTGACCGGGCCGGAAGCGCGTAGCTCGAAGCTGCTGCTGCTCACCGAGGGCGCGACCAGTTGGACTGTGCGTCAGATCATCGACGACCCCGCCAGCGATCACGACTGGGGTATCGCCGCGACGATCGACCTCGCCGCGTCCGATGAGGCGGGCGAGGCCGTGGTCACGGTGAGCGGGGTTAATCGGCTGTAGCCGCGGCATCCGGCATTTTCGGTCGCACGATCCGGGGGTAAACACCCGATACGGAGGGCTGGATGCCACAATGTGGCCTCCAGATCGCGCGAAGACCTCCGGATTGGCACGAATCGGGCGTGCCTGCGAAGGGCTAGTCCCGCCCCTGCACCACCAACACCGCGCGCAGGCTCTCAAGCTGCGCCTGACTCACTCCGTGTGCCAGCAGGAAAGCCGCAATACTGCCGTACTCACATTCCAGAGCGTCGAGTGCGTCGGCGAGAAGCTCGGGCGGTGAAGCCGTGGCGCGGTGGGCGACGATTCCGGGTAGGTTCTCGACGTCAGCATCTGCAAAGAGATCAGCGAGATACTCAGGCCCTAGGTGGCTCTGGGATGCCGCGAAGTCATCGAGTATCAGCGCGCGGTCGACCCCCAACACATCCAGTACAAAAGCGCTGAGCATGCCGGTGCGGTCCTTACCAGCGGTGCAGTGAATGAGCACGCCTTGCTCGGCCTGCTCGGCGATCGCCGCGAATGCGGCGACCAGAGATGGGGCGAAATCGCCGGTCATATACGTGTAAAGCTCGGGCAAACCATCGAAGGTGATGTCCCGCAGCCGGTCGTCGAACACCGGCATCTCTCGCACGGCGAGGTCGTCATGCCGCCAGGCCCCGGGGGTGCGGTCGCGCTCTCCCCTATCGCGCAGGTCGATAACGCAGGTGACGCCGAGTCCGGCGATCAGATCGCTCGCATGTGCGCGCGCGGCGAATGGTGCTGCCGAACGCCACATCAGGTCGTCACGCACCCACTCTCCGCTGCTGGTGGGCAATCCGCCCACGGGGCGCAAATTATGTAGGCGTGCAGTGGTTTCAGCGGGGAGCGTCATGCTCGCCCTCCTCTCGAAATGCGGTCTTTCGTACCGGAAGTACCGGAACGCTAGCGATGAGTTCGCGGGTATACGGATGCTGCGGCGCATCCAGCACCTGCGAGACGGGTCCGTGCTCGACGATATTTCCCGCCGACATGACGGCTGCATCGGCGCACAATCCGTCGACGATTCCTAGGTCGTGCGAAATGACGGCAATGGTCAGTTCTTCATGGGCGACTAGTCGCCTAAGAAGCCGCAGCACATGGGCGCGCACCGACACATCGAGCGCGCTCACGGGTTCATCGGCGATAACAACTTTGGGTCGCACGGCGAGCGCACGAGCAATAGCGACCCGCTGACGCTGACCGCCCGAGAGTTCTCGGGGAAGCCGCTGTCCGACCTCTGCCGGAAGTTCAACGGCGGCCAGCAACTCGAAAGTTCGCGCCTCAGCATCCCACTTCGGCCGCAATGCACGCACGGGTTCAGCGATGATCTTGCCTACTGGCATCCGGGGATTCAGCGATGTGAACGGATCTTGAAGTACGACCTGAACGCTGCGGCGAAACTCTCGCGCCCGACGACCGCGCCCGGTTGGAACCGGTTCGCCGCGGTACAAAACCGTTCCAGATGTCGGGCTTTGCAGCCCGAGCATGATGCGTGCGAGCGTGCTTTTACCCGATCCTGATTCACCAATGATGCCGAGGTTACGACCCGATTCAATCGTCAGGTTCACACCATCCAGCGCCGGTCGCCGCATGCCGGGGTGCACCATCCGCACGTTTTCGGCCCTGAAGAGTTCGCTGTTCATGCGGCCACCGCCACACGGGTCTTGACCTGCGGCTGCCATCCTGTCGCATACGCCGCATCAATGAGATCGGCGGTGTACCCCTCCCGCGGGCGCTGGATAAGCTGCTCGGCGGTACCCTCCTCGATGATTCGCCCCGCGCGCATCACGACAATGCGATCGCAGTGCGACGCGGCAACGGCCATGTCGTGTGTCACGAGCAAACTGCCGGCGCCGCTCTGCTGAACCAGGTCGCCCATCAGGTCGAGCACCTTCGCCTGCACCGTGACATCAAGCGCGGTGGTTGGTTCATCAGCCAACAACAGCGACGGACTCGTCGACATGGCCATCGCGATCATGACGCGCTGGCGTTGTCCGCCGGAAAGTTCATGCGGGTACCGACGAATCATTGATTCTGGTTCAGGAAGCCCCACGCTTTCCGCCAGGCGAACGGCGGTTGCTCTAGCATCCGCACGGCGCAGCAGTCCGTGCGCTCGCAGCGGTGCAACGAGGTGTCGACGAATGGGAAGCAGCGGGTCGAGCGCGCTCTGCGGCTCTTGAAACACGCAGCCGACCCGCCGACCTCGCAGGTCTCGGAGCGTGCGCTGGTCGGCGCCAATTATCTGCGTACCCTCGACCGTGATACTGCCACTGACCTGTCCGCGCGCAGGCAGCAGCCCGAGCACCGACATACAGGTGAGTGATTTGCCTGATCCGGATTCACCGATCAGCCCCACTCGCTCTCCTCTTTCGACTCTTAGCGATATCCCATCGACGAGACGGCGGTCGCCGATGCTGATTGTGAGGTCGCGGATATCCAAGAGAGTCATGCGGTCACCTTCTCGGTGTCGGGGGCGGAAACAGTGTCGGGGACGGATGCAGCATGTCGGCGTTGCGCACGCGTGACGGGCCTGCTGCGCTGGCCGGGTTCGAGGGCATCCCGCAGCGCATCGCCCAGCAGTGCGAACCCAATCACGAGAGTGGTGATCGCAAGGCTCGGGGCAATCAGCACTTCGGGGCGCACGAGCACCTGTGACTGCAGGTCGGCAAGAGTCCGACCCCACGACGGCGTCGGTGCAGGGGTTCCGAAACCGAGGTACGAGAGCCCGGCTTCGGCGAGCGCGGCAGCCGCAAGGAGCTGCGTGGCGCGAATCAGAAGCGTGGGTGCGACGTTGGGCAAGACGTGCCGCGAGAGGATACCCAGGGTGCCGACCCCGCCAGAAGAGGCGAGCGTCACGTAGTCAGCGGCGAGCGCACCACGCAGTTCGGGCACCATCGTGCGGGCGATGACGACGGCGCCGCCGAGGCCGATCGCGACGGACGAGGCCCAGAGGCTTGCTCCATATGAGGTAACCAGGATGATGGCGAGCACCAGCGTGGGGAAGGCAATGGCCACATCAATTGCTCGCTCGAGGGCTGCCCCCAGTCGCCGCCCCGCGAGGGCGGTCGCCATAGCCAGCGGCAGGCCCACCGCCACGGCGATCGCTGTGGCAAGCACGGTGGCAGTCATAGTCGATTGGGCACCGGCAAGCAGAATGCTGAAGAGATCACGCCCTCCGGCATCCGTTCCCAACAGGTGTTCTGGCGAGGGCGGCAACCAGCGGTTGATCGGGTCGAAGGCGGCCGGGTCATAGGGCGTCCACACCAGCGAGAGCAGGGCTGCCAACGTGGGAATCGCCACGAGCCCGAGGCCGATGGCGCCCAGCGGATGCCGGATGAAACGAGTGATCACTGGGTCCTCCGGATACGGGGGTCAAGAACACGGGAAAGAGTGGTGAGTGCCATCGTGCTGATCATGACGAGCGCGGTGAGCACGAACAGGGTGCTTTGAATAGAGACGATGTCTCGGTTACCGACATCCGCCAGCAGCATTCCTCCGACACCAGGAAGCGCGAAGAGCTGCTCAACAATGACCGATCCCATGAGAACGCCAGCAATTTCGAGCCCCAGCACGCCGAGCAACGGAAGCGACGCATTGCGCAGGCCCTGTCGCAGCAGCACTGAGCTGAGCGGCCATCCCTGGGCGAGCCCGGTTCGCACCCAGTCCTTCATGAGCACGTCGATGGTGGCGCTGCGCACGAAGCGCACCAGTACTGCGGCCTGCCCGATGGCGATGGCCGTTGCCGGGAGGATGAGTGAGCGCAGCGCTTCTGCGGGGTCGGCCCAGCGATCAGCGGGGAAGCCCTGCACCGGCAGGAGGCGTGTGGGAAGAGCGACAGCGACGACGAGCAACAGCCCCAAAACGAAAGTGGGAATGGCTGCGGCGAGCTGGCTGAGCCCCGCAATCGCACGACCAAAAGCGTTCTCGCGATATACCGCCGCGAGAATGCCGACGGGGAGAGCGATGACGACGCTAAGCAGCAGGGCCAAGATACCCAAGGGCACGGTGACCTGTAGTTTCTCGCCGAGTTCTGCGGCGACCGCGCGACCGTCGAGCCCGGAGACTCCGAGGTTGCCGGTAAGTACGCCGCCGATCCAGTCGAAGTACCGCTCCCAGATGGGTCGGTCTAGGCCCAGTTGGGCGCGCAACGCGAGAATCTGTTCGGGCGTAGCATCCATCCCGCCCAGCATCGCGGCCTGGTCTCCTGGAAGGATCGCCAGAAGGCCGAAGATCACGATGCTCGCGGCAAACAGGGAGAGCAGCAGGATGCCGATCTCTCCGAGTACTTCGGCCACGACGTGCCGGGCGCGAAGGAGTTCTTCGCGCCCGGCACGTGGCCGGCTCAAGGTCGCCGAGATGGTCACGTTACTCCGCGACGGTGATACCGCTGACGCGGAAGTTGTTCGAGATGCGATCCACAGGGAATCCGGCAACGTCGGCATTCGCGACAACGACGGTCTGCGCCGTGTAGAGCCAGTCGCTAGCCGAGTCCTCAGCAACCAGGGTGACGAGTTCGCGCATCTTTTCGTCGCGTACGTCGGTGGTGGTGGCTGTGCGCGCTTCGGCAACAAGAGCCTGTGCCTCGGCGTTGTCGTAGCTCCAGTAGTAGTTCGGGTTGCCGTAGTACGTGGCCGTCGACGGGTCGACGTGCAGCACCATCGTGAGCTCGAACTGCTTGTTCGTATAGGCGTCTTCGAGCCAGGTGGCGAACTCGACGGTATCGATCGTGACGTTGACTCCGATGTCGGCGAGCTCAGCGGCGATGAACTCGGTGATGATCGTGTCGTAGGTATTCGACACGGTCAGCGTCAGGTCGAGGTCGCTGTATCCGGCTTCTGCGAGAAGATCTTTCGCAGCTTCCGGGTCGAACGGCGCCGACTCAGTCATGTCTACGAACCACGGGTCGCTCGGAACCGTGATGCTTCCGGCTTCAGTAGCCTGACCGACGATCTCGGCGAGTTCTGACTTGTCAATTGCCTGGCGCAGGGCCTGGCGTACGCGCTGATCTGACAGCGACTCGACAGTGTGGTTGAACCCGAGGGTCATCCAGCTGGTCGAGTCACCCTCGACAACCTGGAAGGCGTCGTCTGCACCAAACAGTTCGGCTGTTTCCGCTGTCGCTCCGGCGATCATGTCGATCTCGCCGCTCTGCAGAGCGGTAGATGCGGTGGTCTCATCGGAAATGTAGTGGAAAACCACACCGCCGTTTGCGGGAGCGTCACCCCAGTAGTCGTCGGCCGGCGTGAGGGCGAGGGTTGCGCCGCGGTTCCACTGGTCGAGCGTGTACGGGCCCGTGCCGTTGGTTTCGGACGCAAGGTCTGCGTCAGACGCACTGGACACAACGTATCCGGCAGCGGTGGTGAGGGTGTCCAAGAAGTTAATGTCGCGCTCTTCGAGCGTGATCACGACGGTGGAGGCATCGGTTGATTCGACGCTTGCCACCTGGGTCATACGCTTGGCATCCGGGTTGACCGATCCTTCGGCGCTGGCGGCCTGAAGGGATGCCACGACGTCATCCACGGTCATGGGCGTTCCATCGTGGAATGTGACGTCGTCACGAACGGTGAAGGTGTAGGTCAGGCCGTCTTCGCTGACCTCCCACTCCGAGGCGAGCGCCGGAACGATCTGGAGGTCTTCGGTAATACCGACGAGACCTTCGTAGACGTTGCCCCGCATGACTTGCACGAGGCCTGCGCCCGAGGTGGTGGTCACATCGAGGCTGGTGGGTTCGAGGCCGACGCGGATGTCGACGATTGCATCGGATGCGACCGAGGTGGGGTCACTCGCCGGTGTAGTTGAACCTGCACCGGTCGCACAACCGACCAGGAGGATTCCGCCGAGGACCATACCGGTCGAGGCGATCATTCTGCGCATGACGTACCTTTCTCTTGCAGGTAATTTTTCGGATCCCTGCGTGCTGTGATCAAGACGTCTATATGTCTACGGATCGTCGATGACGCGATGAGGAGTTTCAGGTGAACGGTATGCAAAGTGGTCGTAGCCGCGTGGACAACAGCGGGCCGGTTTACCGTCGGATTGCGACAGAGCTGTGGGAAGAAATTCAGTCGGGTGCGCTCGCAGCCGGTTCACGGTTGCCCAATGAAGCCACGCTCGCCGAGCGCTTCGGGGTGGCTCGACTTACCCTGCGTCAGGCGATTATCGAACTGCAGCGCCTGGGTGCCGTCGAGATCCGTCGCGGCGTAGGGACGTTCGTCGTGTCCCCTCCCGATCTGGTCGAGATTGTTGCCACCCTGCCGCGATCCCGTCAACAGTCGGATGCCACCGCCGACGCCCTCGATTCGGCAGCACTCCGGCGCTCCGCAGCCCCCGTGCGCCAAGTGGATGAGCGGGTTTTGTCGTTCGGGCCTGCATCTGGTTCGCTCGCCGAAGAAGCAGCTGGGCACCTGGGGATTCCGGTCGCCGATATGCACCGGATCGACACTGTGATGGTGCGCGGGGGGCGTCGCTGGATCGCCAACTCGTACTGGCACTCTGCGCAGTGGTCGGGGGTACTGGATCGGGTCGGTGAACACGGCCTCGTCGTGCGCGCATTCGCCGATGGATTCGGCCTTGACCTGCGCTATTTATGGCGCGCTTTTAGTGCTGTTGCCGCCGATTTCGACGACGCCGATGTGCTCGATGTGCCCCCGGGAACCGCGCTTTTGGTGCGCGATGGCGTCTCCGCCGATGCGGATGGAACCCCCGTGTTTTATGTGCGCCGCCGGCTACGCGGCGACGAAGCGAAGTTCGTGCTGCGCTACGACAACGACGCACTCTGAGGGTTTGGGCGCTGCCCGCGGCATCTGAATCTCAGGACTTCGCACGAATCGGTTCGAGCTTAGCGCCCGGCGGCGGCGATGATGCGAACTACGGCATCCTGCGTGAACCGAAAGACTTCAGCATCCGCCGTCATCCGCTGCTCGAAAGGCACGACACGCACGCGGTCAGCCGAGATATCAACCGTCGCTCCGCCGTATGCGTCGATGGCAGATTCCTCGGTGCGGCGATCAAAAGCCCGGGCGATATTTGCTACCCCTGGGGCGACGACGATCGGCACCCCACACACGGTTTCAACAACCGGCAAGTGGTAGTGACCGCTCAGGATGACCCGAACATCGGTGCCTTGAATCGTTGACAACAGCCACGCGGCATCCTGCTCATCGAGGCAGAGAGCCTGCAGGAGATCGGTCTGCGCGTCAATCGGCGGGTGATGCACGACCACGACGGTGCCGTGTTCGGCCGGGCTGTGAACCGCCTGTTCAAAGAATTGCTTCTGTGCCTGATCGATGGCGCCGTACCCTCGGCCAGGCACCGAGCTATCCAGCACGATCACTCGCCAGCCGCCGTGCTCTGCGACTGAGGCGATAGGGGCATCTGCACCTTCGAGGATCTGCTCGTCAGCATCCGGTTGTCCGCCACCAAGCACCGCGCGGAAGGGGGCACGGCGATCATGGTTCCCCATCGCAAATACCGCACGCGCGCCGTGCTCGCGCGCCCGTTCGCCAATCAGATCACGAGCGCGCCGGTACGAACCCTCAGACCCGTCTTCGCTGACATCGCCCGAGCACACGACCAGATCGAAGGGGCGATCTGCCATATGCGCGAGCGTCAGGCGTAGCCGTTCGGCAGTGTCGACGACCCCGTAGTGCAGGGTGTCATCCCCGAAGAGGTGGGTGTCGGTGAGGTGCAAGATTCGCAAAGCAGACATGACACGAGGTTTACCTCGTGGAGGTTAACAAAAAGTGCGAGCCTGGGCATCCGAAACGGAGCACTCCGCACGAATGGGAGGAGCGGATGCCCCAATTTGGCTCCGGATCGGGCGCAGGCCTCCCGACCGGGCGGTGCTACCAGGGGCCTTCGGCTGAGGTCGGTCAGGTCGTGATGGACGAGTTCCACTTCTACGCCGACCCCGATCGCGGGTGGGCGTGGCAGGTGCCGCTGCTGACGCTGCCGCAGGCGCAGTTCTCGGCGCGTCCTGTTCCGGCGCCCGTCCTATGCGCGCATCGCGTCCGCGAACCACGACGTGATCGTGCTCGGGTGGGTGATCGCCGTCCCGACGCAGACGGCCCACGCTCCGGCATCCCGAGCAGCGGTGACATCGGCCGGCACACGGACGCGCCCCTCGACGATCACCGGCTTCCGGCACCGTTCGACGATCTGCGCAATGAGGTCCAGATCCGGACCCGCCGACTTCGGGCGCTCTCCCGTGTATCCCGCCAGCGTCGTCCCGAGGATGTCCGCGCCGGCAGCCTCAGCCGCGAGCGCGTCACCCAACGATCCGCAGTCAGCCATGACCAGCACGTCGCTCCTCGCGCGCACACCCGCGATCGTCTCCGCGAGAGTGAGCCCATCCGGACGAGGACGGCGCGTGCCGTCGATCGCGACCACGTCGGCCCCCGCTTCCACGACCGCGAGCGCGTGCTGCAGCGTGGGCGTGATGAAAACCGCGTCGTCGCCGTCCTTCCACAGGCCGATGATCGGCACCTCGAGGTCGGATGCTGCGCTGATGTCATCGATGCCCTGCAGGCGGATGCCGGCGGCTCCCCCGATGACGGCGGCGCGGGCTATCTGAGCCATCGTCGCCGGATTACGCATGGGCTCTCCCGGATATGCCTGGCAGGACACGATCAGTCCTCCGGCCAGAGCTTCTAACACCCCGTGCTTCATCGCTGCTCCCGTCTTGCGAGCGCCAGTGCGCCCTGTGTGCCGCTCGCCGCGAAGCGCAGCCGATCACCGTAGTCGGGCGTCAGGAGTTCGCGGACGGCCCTGCCGGTCGGCAGCGATTCCTCAAGGATGCTCCCGGCGAGCACCACGGGCCCGTCCTGGGCCCACGAGAGCAGCCCGGACACCGTCCGGACCAGGTGCCGGGCCGCCTCATCGACGATCTCGGCCGCATCTGAGGACCCTTCGTCGCATGCCAGGGTGATGAGAGGAGCGAGCTCCGCGAGAGCCAGTGGCCCCGAATCATTCACGACCCGGATCAGAGCCGAAGCCTGCGCCTCCCCCGGCCATGCCTCCGCGCTCTGCTGCACTCCGGGTCGCATCGTCAGGCCGAACTGGTCGATAACCAACGATGCGAGCGTCGAGACCCGTCCCTCCTGCAATGCCGCCAGCGTCGCACGCACCGCAGCGCGTCCAAGCCAGACCCCCGCGCCTTCATCGCCGAGCAGCCATCCATAGCCTCCGCGGCGCTCAACCACCTGCCATCCGTCGATCAGCGCTGCAGAGGCGCCCGTTCCTGCGATGAGCACGACACCGGTATCTCGATCGGTCGCTGACGCGTAGGCGGCTTCGAGATCCGAGACGATGCGCGGAACTCCGGCCAGGCCGCACTGCGCCCACGCCGCGTCGAAGCCGGCCCGTCGCGCGGGCTGCTCTCGCAGCGCAGTGCTCCCGGCCATCCCGATCACGCCTCCGCGGATCCGTGCCGGATCCAGGTCGCCGAGCGCTGCGCGCAGCGCGGCGGCGAAAGCGAGGTGCGCCGTCTCAGGCTGCGACACGGGATTCCCCCCGGGGGCCGTCCCCTCTCCGCGCACGGCACCGGTGGCATCGGCGATGACGATGCGCGTCGTCGAGCCGCCGAGGTCGCCTCCGAGGACCAGATCGCTCATCTCACCCACCTGTGATGGCCGTCCGGGTCATGGCTGTGCCACTGCGGCGACGGCACGATTCCACTCCCGCAGCCGGACCGCGGTATCGAGGACGCGCTCCGACACCGGGTCCTCAAACTTCGGCGCATGCTGCCACGCTGCTTCGAACTGCGACAGCTGCTCGTTGAAGGCATCGACGTCGAGTTCTGATTCCCAGGCCGCCTCCAGCGCGTGCACCCAGCGAGCCCAACGCTCGCCGTAGTAGCCCGAGATGAGACCACTCCAGTGTTTGCCCGCATAGTCCTGGATAGGAAGACCCGGCGCGAACCACGAGGTGTTGATCAGCGTGGCGTCGTGCACGAGGATCTGCTCCTCCGCTTCGCTCGTCGCCCAGCCGCGTGCCGCGTCCAGCCAGGTGCGGAACCGATAGCCCGGGTAGCGGTCTGCGAGCTCATCCATCGACCGGATGCTGTCGAGCAGTGCACCCGCCGCCTCGTCGAACTCCGCTCGATCGCGCTTGACGAAGGCCGAGCGCGCACGCATCTGGATGCCGTTCGCCGTGCGGGAGAGCACCTCCAGTCCGAGGTCGACGATGTCGCGCTCGAGCCCTGGTGTCGCGCCGTCTGCGAGCGCTGCCTCGATGAGCAGTTCCCACGCACGGATCATGTCGGCCGAGAGATCCTTCGGCTCGAAGTCTTCCGTGGTGTTGCCCGTCCATTCAGCGGCGAGGTCACCCTCCACGCGCGGGCGGCACATGATGACCGAGCGCACAGGACCGGTGCGCTCACCGTGTGTGTACACCTCTCGCAGGAGAATGCGCCAGGCCTCGCGGATACCATCATCCAGCCGTCCGTAGCGGATCCGCGCATAGTCGTCGATCCACGCATCCAGATCGATCGCCTCACGGCGCCACACGGCATCGGCCATCAGTTCGTAGGCGACCGGGTCATGGTCGAGGGCCTCGGGTGAGAGGCCGATGCCGGCCATGCTCCGCGCGGGCTGGTTGAGAATTCGGAACGGCTCGTTCGCCACGAGGTCGAGCGCACCGTGCATACCGGGTCGACCCCCGAAGTTGTGCAGCATGGTCCATACCCAGGGACGACCCTCGAACTCCTCGGTCTTGTCCCACACCGGCGAGTGCTCGCCCCAGGTGTCCTGGATGAGCGTGTTCATGACGGGCATCTCGTTCAGCGCGGCGGTGATCCGTGCCGGCGTCCAGTACTCGGTGCGGTACTGGAAGGCCCAGCTCATGAGTACCCAGACCGCTGCAGGGTTGTGGCCGGTCAGCATCTTCGTGATCTGCGCGGCGCGCTTGGCGACCATCGCCGCTCCGGGCTCGACGCCGTCCTCAGCGGGGAGCTGCGGCAGGCCCTCGATGAAGGGGTCGATCGCGTAATAGCCGTCGCTGCCGAACAGTCGCTCCTGCTCGCGCAGCAGCGCACTGCCGAGCTTCTCGAACGTCGGGTCGTCGGTGCCGAGCACGTAGTTGAACCGGTCCATCCACTCGACCTCGAACGAGGTCTCGCCCTTGAGGATCTCCGGCACGTAGCCGGCGAATCCCGGCAGCACCGGCTTCATACCCAGGCTCCGCTGGCGATCCATGATGCGCTGTCCGAGCTCGACGTGCGAGTCGATCCATTCCACAGTCATCGGGCCACCGTGGTAGCGCACGGATCCATGCCAGGTGAACGGCAGGAAGGCCGCGCTCCCCATGAATGCGAGCACTTCTTCCTCGCTCATGCCGAAGTCCTGGAAGACGCGGTACCAGACGCCCTCGTTGCCGACAACGTTCAGCGGCAGATTGATGCCGTGCAGCGCCATCAGATCGACCTCGCGCTCCCAGCGCTCCCAGTCCCAGAACGCCGTCGTGTACGAGAACGTGCAGAAGTTCATGTGGTAACGGTGCTCCCACGGCGACGTGCGCTCGGTGAGCTCGAAGTCGGGAAGACGAGCGGGCAGCTCCACTGCTCCGGTATCGCGTGCGATCTGCAGGCCGCACGCGCTGCTCAGATAGAACCGCAGGGCAGAGGCGATCGCGACGCCGTTCGTGCCGCGCAGCGTGACGATTCCGTCGGATGCTGAGACCGCGAAGGAGTCTTCATCCCCTCCGGCGTGCGGATCGATCTCGACGCGGAAGTCAGATGCTCTGTCGCCCAGCAGGCGGTGAAGCAGGCTCTCGGATGCAGTCTGCGTATTCATGTTGGCAGTCAACCTTTCAGTGCTCCTTGTGTGAGGCCCTCAACGAAGTAGCGCTGGAGGGCGATGTAGAGAACGAGGATGGGCAGCACCACGATGATGGATGCCGCGGACAGCAGGGGAATGTTTATCGTGAACTCCCCGATGAAGAAGCCGAGGCCCGCAGGGGCTGTGCGCTTGGACGAATCCTGGATGAGGATCAGAATCAGCAGGAACTGCTTCCAGCACCACATGAACACCAGCACGGCGAGAGTCGTCATCGCCGGACCCGACAGCGGAAGCAGAACGATACGGAGGATCGTGGTCGAACGGGCTCCGTCGATCTGCGCTGCTTCCATGAGCTCTCTGGGCAGCGACGCGAAGTGCGTGTACATCCAGAAGACGCTGAACGGCATGTACAGCGCGACCTGCACGAGCACGAGACCGGTGAAGGTGTCCGTCAGCCCCACCGACTGCAGGTTGTAGTACAGCGGGATGATCACGAGCTCGATCGGGATCGTGAGGCCAGCGACGAAGAAGGCGAGTACGCCCTTGCTCCATCGCAGATTGAGGCAGGCCAGGCCGAAGCCCGCCAGCGTCGCGATGATCAGCGTGAGCGGAACGATGATGACGGCGAGGATGACGCTGTTCCAGAGCAGCTTGTCCATCCCGGCCGAAGTCCATGCTTCCGCGAAGTTCGACAGGGTGGGCTCGTCCGGCCAGCCGATCCCCTGAATAGCGCTGCCCGAAGGGTAGAGCGCCGAGAACACGAGCGCGACCAGCGGAACCATCGTGACGACGACGAGCACAGCGACGATGGCATAGGCGAGAGTGCGGCCGAGATGGCGAGTCATTCTTCCCTCGTGATTCGATTGACGATGAGAACGACGGCAAGGATCATCGCGCTCAGGCAGGCGCCGACGGCGGAGGCCAGACCGATGTCGTGCTCGGTGAAGGCGAGTCGGTAGATGACCAGGCTCGGCACCAGCGTGCGGTCGGCCGGTCCGCCGTTGGTCGTGGTGAAGACCAGGTCGAAACTCGCGAGCGCCGCAACGATCGTGATCGTGAGCGCCACGCGGATCTCACCGCGCAGGCCCGGCAGTGTCACGGCGAAGAACTCCTGCACTGGCCCGGCGCCGTCCAGGCGAGCGGCCTCGTACAGCGAGTGATCGATCTTCTGCACTCCGCTGGAGAAGAGCAGCATGCACAAACCGGTCATCACCCACGTGCCGATGAGACCGACCGCGACGAGGGCGAAGCCGAAGTCGGCGAGCCACGCGCGGGTGATGGACTCGAGACCGACCGCACGCAGCAGCTCGTTCAGCGGACCGCTGTCGGCGTACATCCATCGCCACACGATGCCGACGACGACGAGGGGGAAGATCTGCGGCAGGAACAGCAGCACGCGGGCCGCAGTCATCCAGCGCGATTTGATCTTGGCCACGATGCCGGCGACGAGAAGCCCGATGCCGATCGGCAGGATCGAGAAGAACGCCACGAGGATCAGAGCGTTGAGCAGCGTACGACGGAGCCGCTCATCGGCGAATACCTCGACGTAGTTCTCGAACCCGACCCAGGTGCTCGGCGAGATGCCGTTCCAGTCGTACAGCGAGTACTGCAGGGTCTGCACGGCGGGGATGATCGCGAAGATGAGGTAGAGCACAAGCGCGGGCAGGACGAACCCGTACCCGGCGATTCGAAGGCGACGACGCGGGCGCCGGCGCCGGGGCGACGACGTGGCCGTCACCCCGGCGCGCGGAGCGCGCGTTTGAACTGCAGAGGTCACTCGATCATTCCGAGTGGTACTCGTCGCGGAACTCCTGCAGCTCCGCGAGGAACGCGACGGGGTCGCCGCGGCCCGCCGTGAGCGCCTGGATTCCGGGTGTCATCCGGTCGATGATGCCGGGCGCTGCCGAGTCCGGGAAGCGCTTCATGCCGTCGTCAGCCATCACCGCGGCGAACGCGTCGAGCAGATCGCGGGTGGCGCCTTCTGCTTCGACCTTGGTATCGACGTGCGGGGGCATGTAGCCCTGATCGACGGCGACCTTTCCGCCCTCAGCGGATGCCATGTAGTCGAGGAACGCCACAGCGGCATCCGGGTGCTCGGTGCGGCTCGAGACCATGAACGCGACCGAAGATCCTGACATCGTGGCGGGAGAATCCGCCGTCTCACCGGGCATGGTGAAGAATCCGCCATCGTCGCCGAGCACGTCGTTGACCTGCGTGACCGCCCAAGTTCCGTTGAACAGGAACAGCGTGTCGCCCTCGACGAAGTTCGCTGTCGACTGCGCCTGGCCGTTCGCGTTCGCGTCGGCCGGGAGGTATCCGCGAGCAGCCCAGTCGGCGAGCTTCTCTGTGGCGGCGAGAGCGCCGGGACCCGTGATCGAGCCGCCTTCCTGGCCGTTGACCCAGGCTCGGAAGTCATCCGACGGCATCAGGACATCCAGCAGGTTGGCCCACAGGTGCAGCGTTCCGGTGTCGAGCCCGCCCGCCTCCATCGGCGTGTAACCGGCGGCGAGCGCCTTGTCCATCGCGTCTTCGAGGTCGCCGAGAGTCGCGATCGGCAGCTCGATGCCCAGCTCTGCGGCAACGGCCTTGTTCACGAAGATCCCGGTCTCGGAAAGAGCCGTCGGCACACCGTAGAGGTCTCCCTCGCCGAAGCGCTTGCCGTCGTCGCTGAACTCGGAGAACGCGAGGGCTGCACCGGGGAGAACGTCATCCCAGCCATAGGCCTCGCGGTACTGCTCGAGCGACAGCAGCTCACCGCCTGGTACGAGCTCTTTCATCACAACGCCGTACTGGGCGATGTCCGGCGGAGTGTTCGATGTCATCGTCAGGTTGACGCTGGTGTTGTACGCCGCAAACTCCGCGTACTCGGGTTCGATGGTGACCTGCGGGTACAGCTCATTGAACCCTTCGATGTACGCCTCGACCATCTCGCGAGGTGCGGTGGTCGCCATCCGCAGAGTGACCTCCTCCGGACCGATCTCCGTGGAGACCTCTCGATCCTCTGCACCGGCGCTGTTCTGCGTCGCCTGTCCGCCTGGGGCGCAACCTGCGATGGCGAAAACAGCGATCGCTGCCACCGACAGCTGCGCAAATCTGCGAAATTTCATCGACTACTCCGTCCGAATATTTTCCTGCAACGAGTTCCCGTTGCTCAAGATCACAACAACCCTAGGGATCTGGTTAAACACTAGGTGTACGCGATAAGCTAACAGCCATGACCGGAATCGTCAATACTCAGCACTGGGGCGTGAACAGCGTCGATGTCTGCATAGATATCGGTGGGACCGGCGTCCGCGCCAGACTGCTGCGCGCAAGCGATCATGCTGTGGTCAACTCTATGATTAGTTCCAAATCCCTCGGGGAGCTGGTCGCACAGCTTTGCGCGCTCGACATCCGCTGCGAACGCGTCGCGGTCGGCGCGACCGGAGTCTGGGGGGATGCATCGCGCTTCGATACCGCGGCTCTCCGTCCGCTCGGCGCTCACGAGGTGCGCATCGCAGACGATGGGCTGACCGCGCATCTGGGCGCCCTGGCAGGCCGCCCGGGCATCGTTGTGGCGATCGGCACCGGGCTCGTCACCGTGCGCATGACGGCAGATGGCTCGTTCACGCACATAGGAGGATACGGACTTCTGCTCGATGACCGCGGTTCCGGCGCGTGGATCGGCCAGCGCGCGGTGCGCGATGCCATCGACACCCACGAAGGCGTCAGCGACCACCAGAGCATCCTCGAGCTCTGCATCCGCGAACTCGGTCCGATCACGCTGTGGTCCGAACGCATTCTGAGCACCGGACCCCGCGCTCTTGCCGCGCTCTGCTCACCACTGGCACTGCATGCCCGCGAGGGCGACGCCGACGCCGCGGCGATCTTCACCGCGGCCGGAGCGCATATCGCTGACCGCCTGCACGCGGCAGTCAGGTCCGCAGCCACCGATGGCGAGACGATCACCACGACATTCACGGGCGGAGCGGCAGCCGCGCTCGATCTGCTCATGCCCGGGCTCAGGTCGCGCGCTCTTGACCTCCCCCTCGAATTCGTCCCTGCTGAGGGAAGCCCTCTCGACGGCGCTGAGCGCCTGCTGCGCATCGAGAATCCGTCCGCAGAATCAAAGCTGTTGCGCGTCATCACACACCGATAGGGTCAGATCGAACATGGTTGCCAAGTATCAGCAGATTCTGCACACACTCTCCTCGCGCATCGACACGATGAGCGCTGGCGATGCGTTGCCCAGCGAAGAAGAGCTGTCGAAGGAGTTCGGCGTCTCTCCTATGACGACCCGGCGCGCGCTCACGATCCTCCTCGACGCCAAGCGCATCGTGGGCATCCGCGGCAAGGGCACGTTCGTCGCGCAGCGTCCGATGACCAGAACCATGACGCTGATGTCCTTCAGCGAGGCGATGCGCTCTCATGGCCGGGTGCCGCACTCGCAAGTGCTCGGCATGTCGATGGAACCGGCCGACGAAGAGACCGCAGCGAGCCTGCAGGTTGCCGAAGGAACCCACGTCTACAGCATCCGCCGCCTGCGTTTCGGAGATGATGCGCCCATCGGCGTCGACGTGTCGACGCTGCCTGCCGACCGGTTCCCCGGGCTGCTCGGGCACGACCTCAGCGGTTCGCTCTACACGGTGCTGCGCGACCACTACAGCACGAGCATCGAGCGCGCGACCTCGCGGATCAGCGCCGTGCTGCCCGATGCCGAGACCGCCGGAATGCTGGACATCGAAACCGGCACGCCGTGCCTGGCGGTGAAGGCTACTGCCAAGGACGAACACGGCGCGATCGCAGAATCAACCAGATCGCTCTACCGCAGCGACCTGTACGAGCTCACCGTCGACCACCATCGCGAGGCACCACAGCAGTAACCACCTGCTCAGATTCGCATGGCGACGAGGACATTTCCGGCAGGATCGCGGAACCACGCCACCTCGCCCACGGCGGGATGCTGGGGCTCACGCCGCGCATGGGCGGAGGTCAGGCCATATCTCCGCGAGCGGTGGCCAGTTCCTGTCCGTAGACCCGCGCTGACTCCTCCGCGTTCTCCTTCAGCTCGCGCGCGGTGTCGGCGAACGCATCCGACCGGCGATCACGACTAGGGCATCGCCGCGACGATCGACCTCGCGGCGTCCGATGAGGCGGGCGAAGCCGTCGTCACCGTCACCGGCATGGATCGGCTGTAGGCCCCTTACTGCAGCCGGGGGTCCTCGGTCGGGTCTGCATAGGACTGCGGGCATCCGGCTTCGATAGCCTCCGGACGCAGCTCGTAATGCCACGACTCGTTGCTGTACGTCTGGCAGAGACCGTAGTTGGCGCCGTGCTGCGCCAGCCAGTCCAACGCACGAAGTGGCCCGATATCGACGGCCTCCCCGGTGACGTGGGAGGACGTCTCCGGCTTCGCCACCCAACGGGCTGCCTCCTCCTCCGATCCGTAGGTTACGACGGCCTCGCGCAGCAGTTGCGCCTGCAACGCCTGCGAGCGCCAACCGCTGTTCACCCAGAACTCGACACCGTCCGCTCTCGCATCCGTCGCTGCGCTGCGCAGCGCGGCGAGCAGGTCCGGTCGCAGGCCCTCCACTGCGGGAGATGCGTCATCGAAGACCGAGGGCTGCCCGCCATCGCGAATGGCCCCGTCCGCTTCCGTGACCTCACCCAATGCTCCTGCTCCGCTGATTGAGGCAGAGGACGGGGCGGATGCTACCGCCAACGACTGCTGCACCGCGAAAGCGGCGATCACCGCGAGGGCCAGAAACACGAGGGGGAGCAGGATTCGGCGTCGTCGACGCGCTGCGGGAGACATGGGGGTGGTGTTCATGTCTCCAGTGAACGCATCCGGCTGTTACGAGGCCGTATGCGTTTCTTCATACGCTCCCGATATGCGCCGATGCGTAGGATTCAGCCATGCGTGTGCTGATCGTGGAGGACGAGCCCTACCTCGCCGAGGCGATCCGCGATGGACTCCGCCTTGAGGCGATCGTCTCCGATATTGCCGGCGACGGCGACACTGCTCTTGAGTTGCTGAGCATCAACTCCTACGACATCGCCGTGCTCGATCGCGACGTCCCTGGGCCTTCAGGCGACGAGATCGCGCGCGAGATCGTCGCTTCCGGGAGCGGCATCCCGATCCTCATGCTCACCGCTGCTGACCGTCTCGATGACAAGGCCTCCGGCTTCGAGCTCGGCGCGGATGACTACCTCACCAAGCCTTTCGAACTGCGAGAGCTCGTACTGCGTCTACGCGCCTTGGATCGTCGCCGCGCCCATGCCCGTCCCCCAGTGCAGGAGATGGCGGGGCTCAGACTCGATGCGTTCCGCCGGGAGGTGTATCGCGACGGCCAATACGTGGCTCTCACGAGAAAGCAGTTCGCCGTACTGGAGGTGCTCATCAGCGCGGCCGGCGGGGTGGTCAGCGCGGAGGAGCTGCTGGAGCGCGCATGGGATGAGAACGCGGATCCATTCACGAACGCCGTTCGCATCACCGTGTCATCACTGCGCAAGCGGCTGGGCGAACCGTGGCTGATCCGCACGGTGCCAGGGGTGGGCTATCGGATCGATGCGGACGTGGATGTTGCCTAGGCGACCGGGCATGAGCGCTCGGCTGAAGCTCACGTTGAGCTACGCCGGCTTCCTCATGATCGCGGGTGTGCTGCTGATGGCTATCGTCGGCGTCTTCCTGCTGCGCCATGTGCCGGATGGGCAATTCACCGGGCCTGGACCGTTTATCCCCAATCGCACCGACCTGCTTCGCGCGTTCACCCCGCCCGCCGCCGCCGCACTCCTCTTCCTTCTCGCGCTCGGCCTGATCGGCGGATGGTTCCTGGCCGGACGGATGCTGGCGCCACTGACCCGCCTCAACGCCGCTGCGCGTCTGGCTGCCGAGGGATCGCTCTCGCATCGCGTCGACATGGCCGGGCCGAAGGACGAGTTCCGCGATCTCGCCGACGTCTTCGACACGATGCTGGCCAGGCTCGAAGCGCACGTCGAGGAACAGCGGCGCTTCGCCGCCAACGCCTCACACGAACTGCGCACGCCGCTGGCGATCTCGCAGACGATGCTCGAGGTGGCACGCGACGACCCCGACCGCGACGTCGAAGTCCTTATTGATCGCCTGCAGGATGTCAATGCGCGGGCAATCGCGCTGACAGACGCGCTTCTTCTGCTGGCACGCGCCGATGGCGGTACCTTCGAGCGCCGGAGTGTGGACCTGTCTCTCCTGGCGGAAGAAGCCGTGGAGACGCTGCATCCGCTCGCCGACCAACGCGGCGTCACGCTCAGCATCCGCGGTACGACAGCCGTCACCAGCGGATCGCCGACGCTCCTTGAGCAGCTCATCGTGAATCTGGTCCACAACGCGATTGTGCACAACCTCACGGCCGACGGCTGGATCGACGTGCACACCGAGTCGGGCCCCGCGGGAGCCGTCGTGATCATCGAAAACACCGGTGAGGTCATCCCCGCAGGCTTCCTCGCGACACTGCGCGAGCCATTCCAACGCGGCGCCGCCAGGTCTCGCAGCACGGACGCGGCCCCTGTGGGCACTGGCCTCGGCCTCGCGATCGCCGAGGGAATCAGCCGCGCCCACGGCGGAACGCTGGAGTTGGAGTCACGAAGGGGCGGCGGACTCGTCGTCACGGTGCGCCTGCCGTCGACACCCTCAGAGTGACGCCGCCTGGCCCCGCAGCAGCCGCGCCCCGATCTCCCCCAGCGCCCGCCGTACTTCTTCCCCCTCGAGCACCTCGAACTCGATTCCGCTCATCCCCACATAGAGCGCGAATTCCTCCGGCGACTGGGATCCGGCGGTGAGGATGCTGGCCCCGTCACCCTCCTCGACGACCTCAGCGACCGTTGCGTCGAAGTGCTGCGATACGACCTCAGCCGACGCGTGCATTCGCAGTCTCGCGCGATAAGGATACGGCGCCGTCGTGATGCTCCGCGTCGTGAATTCCTGCAGCGCCGCGTCAGGGATGTCGCGCCGCGGGAACTCCTCGCGCAGCGCGACGGGGCGACGAATGCGATCCACCCGCAGCGTGCGCCACGCCTCATGCTCGGGAACCCAGGCGACGAGATACCAGCGCTCGGCGGTATGCACGATCCGATGCGGCTCGATGATCCGCTGCACCTCGGTGCCGTCATGACGCGTGTAGTCGATGCGCAACGGCAACCGTCCGGCAATCGCCGCCGCGACGACCGTCACCACGGACAGGTCGACGTTCTGCCGTCCGCCCGCCAGCGGCACCATTGCCTGCTCTACCTCGCTGATCTGCTGACGGGTCGCCGGCGACAGCGACTGTTCCAGCTTCGCGAGAGCCCGCGCCGACGCATCCTCGATTCCCGTCACCACGCTGCCCGCTGCGATCCGCAGTCCGACGGCGATCGCCACAGCTTCATCGGGGGCGAGAGTGAGGGGCGGGACTTCTGCGCCGGCGCCGAGTCGGTACCCGCCGTGCCGGCCGCGCGTGGCTTCAACGCCGTAACCGAGCTCGCGCAGATCGTCGATGTCACGCCGCAGCGTGCGATCGCTCACCTCAAGTCGCTCACGCAGTTCGGCGCCGCTCCAGTCCCTGCGCACCTGCAGCAGAGCGAGAAGAGCGAGGGTGCGGCCGGTGGTCCGAGTCATGTTCCCATCCTCATTCCTTATCAGGACGTATTGTGACCGTTTTGAGCGAGAGAGTGAAGACATGAACACGAACCAGACCGACGCTCGCATCCAGTCCTTCCGCATCGAGATCGCGGATGCCGCCATCGACGACCTCCGCTCACGACTGAAGAACGCGCGGTTCGAGCAGCCGCTCCCGGTCGATGACCGCAGCACCGGCATCCCCTCGTCCGAGCTGCAGGAGCTCATCGCGCACTGGGCCGATCACGACTGGCGCGCGACCGAAGAGCGACTGAACGCCCTGCCGCAGATCATCACGAACATCGACGGTCAGAACATTCACGCGGTGCACGTGCGCTCCCCACACCCGGATGCGACCCCACTGTTGCTGATGCACGGCTGGCCGGGATCCTTCCTCGAATTCGAGTCGCTGATCGGACCTCTCACCGACCCCGTCGCACATGGTGGCGAAGCATCCGATGCCTTCGACGTGGTGGTCCCCTCGCATCCGGGATTCGGGTTCTCGATGCCGCTGGTCGGCAAGGACTGGAAGCGCAGCGACATCGCCGTCGTCATGCTCGAGCTGATGACTAGGCTCGGCTACGAACGCTTCGCCGTGCAGGGCGGTGACATGGGTGCCGGTGTCGCGCCGGAGATGGGCCGCCTCGCTCCCGACCGGGTGATCGGCATCCATGCGAACGGATCACTCGGCACTTTCGTCGGACAGATCGACGACAAGACTGCGGCTTCGCTCACACCCCTCGAGCAGGATCGCCTGCGCAGGGTCGGCGAATTCATGAAGAAGGAGTTCGGGTACATCGCGATTCAGTCGACCAGGCCCGCCCTGATCGGTGCGATGACCGCGGACAGCCCCGTCGCCCAGTTCGCGTGGATCCTCGACAAGCTGCAGGAATGGACGCATCCCGCCAACGCTCCGGTCGCCGATATCGTGGGCGCGCAGTTCCTGTTCGACAACGCTTCGCTGTACTGGTTCACGGCGACTGGCGGCACCGCGGCGTACGTCGGCTATGCCCAGGATGCCGGGTGGGGTGCAGTGCCGGAGAGCTCGGGCGTGCCCACCGCCGTGATCGTGTTCGCACACGACGTGGGGCTGCGCTTCGCGGAGGAGAAGGCGAACAACATCGTTCGCTGGACGGATGTCGACGGCCGGGGCGGGCACTTCGCTGCCCTCGAGGAGCCCGAGATTCTGCTGACCGACCTACGGGAGTTCTTCGGGTCGCTGCGCTGAGGACCGCTGGTGTGACGCCAGTCGGAGCCTGTTACGGACGTCGGAGTTTTCCGGCCGAAAAGTCCGTCAAGTGTAACGGGCTCCGGTCGGCGCAACACTCAGTCGGCGCAACACCCAGCCGGCGCAACACCCGGCCGGCGCAACGCCCGCGAACTCACCAGGGGTTCGGCTTGTAATCCTTCAGGAACACTCCGTGCACATCGACGCCGAGCTCACCCTGCACGATCGGGTCATACACCCGCGCCGCACCGTCGACGAGGTCGAGGGGCGCATGGAAACCCTCCTCGGCGAGACGCACCTTCGTGGCGTGCGGGCGCTCGTCGGTAATCCAGCCCGTATCGACGGCGGTCATCAGAATGCCATCGGTCTCGAGCATCTCGCCGGCGCTGGTGCGCGTGAGCATGTTGAGCGCTGCCTTGGCCATGTTCGTGTGCGGATGCCCCGGGCCCTTGTAGCGGCGGGAGAACTGCCCCTCCATCGCTGAGACGTTCACCACGTACTTCCGGTCCGCAGAAGAAGAAGCCATCGACGCGCGCAGCCGGCTGATCAGCAGGAACGGCGCGGTGGTGTTCGCGAGCTGAACCTCGAGCATCTCGAGCGGATCGACATGCTCGACGTTCTGCACCCAGCTGTTGACGTGCGCGATGTCGGGCACGAGACCACCGGCGTCGATCGCCGAGCCGTCGGCGTGCTTCGCCAGCGACGACGAGCCGGGCGCCATCGCGAGGCGAGCGAGATCCTCGGCGGTCAGCGCCTGCCCGCCCTGCTCGGCAACCGTGCCGCCGAGGGCTGCCACCGACAGCAGCGGGTTCGCCGCAACAGATGCCTGCAGCGCCTGCGGGTGCGGATCCGCGGTGTGCCCGAATGTCTCCATCTCGGGCAGCGGACCATCCGGAAGCGGCTGCATCTCGGCATCCGCCAGCAACGAGTATGCACCCGGCGAGCGCCGCACAGTCTGCGCGGCATTGTTGATGAGGATGTCGAGCGGCCCCTGCGCCGCCACAGAATCTGCGAGCGCGATCACCTGAGCGGGATCGCGCAGATCGATGCCGACGACGCGGAATCGGTGCAACCAGTCCGCTGAGTCGGGCAGCGAAGAGAACCGGCGAACGGCATCGCGCGGGAAGCGCGTCGTGATCGTGAGGTGCGCGCCGTCACGGAGCAGCCGCAGCGCGATGTGCATGCCGATCTTCGCGCGTCCCCCGGTGAGCAGCGCACGCTTGCCGGTGAGGTCGGTGCGCGCGTTGCGCTTGCCGTGGCTGAAGCGCGCGCACTCGGGGCACAACTGGTGATAGAACGCGTCGACGAGCGTGTACGGCTGCTTGCAGATGTAGCAGTTGCGCGGTTTGAGCAGCTCGCCTGCGATCGGAGCATCCGTCGACGTCTGCAGATCGTTCCCGCGCGTCTCGTCATCGATGCGGTCTGGCGCGCCGGTCGCGGTGTTCGCGACCACGGCCTTGTCTGCCTCGGCGATCGCGTCGCGGATCTCCTTGCGGCGCACGCGCTTGACGGCTTTGAACATCGCGGCAGTCGCGCGGCGGACGGCGACATAGTCGGGATGCTCTTCGTCGATCTGATCCATCGAGGCGAGCACGCGCAACGTGGTCTCGAGATCAGCGGGGTCAAGCCCGTCGCCGAAGTCAGAGGTGTCGGCTGCAGGCACATCGGTCATTGGGCTGATTTTACGCCAGAGCGCTGGGAGAGTGCTCCCGACGGGCCGTCGCTACGCCAGCGGCCTCCCGTCGGCGACGTGCGCAACCGTGATCCGCACGAATGCCCCCTGCTCACCTCGAGACAGAAGCAGCGCTTGCACCCGCTCATGCACTGCCTGCGCGGTCTCGACAGCACCTGCTGCCGACTCGATCCCGATCGCTATATCCACCTCCGCGACATCTCCACGGCGCGTCACGACCACCCGCGACGCGGCATCCTCAGACGTTCCCCACTGCTCGACTGCCGCGCTGATCAGATTCGTCACCACGGAGCCGGTGCGATAGAGCGCAAGGACGCCTGGCGTCGCCAGAACAAGAACTTCGATATCCGGAACGAGCTCGGTCATCGGTCTCCCTCCGTCCAGGTCGAGATGTCGTGCACCGTGATGTCGATCCCTGTGACGGCCAAACGTGTGTGTGCGCGCAGGCGGGCAAATATCTCGGATCGCAGCCGGTCTGCCAGTTGCACGATCGGCTCGCCGAACGGCACGCTCACGTCGACTTCGACACCGATCGGAGCATCCCGCTCGGTCACGTCGCCGTTGAGTCGGCAGCGGCCGATGAGGATGCCGGGGAAGACGTTCTCGGCCGCGCGGATGAGTCCGCGCACCGCACCCTCGGTGATGGCGAGGTCGGATGCTTCGTCAGCATCCGCGAGCGGGATACGCCGACCGGAGCGAGCGTCCAGCATGATTCCGCTGAGGATCGACTGAATCCAGCCGGGCTCTGGCTCTGGCTCGGCCGCCGCATCCCGCGCCATCAGTTCCGGCGTGAGTGCGCGCAGTCGCGCCAATGCCTCAAGTGCGAGGGCGCAGCCGGAAGAGTCGTCGATCGACGGATCGGCCGGGGTACGGCCGGCATCAAGGTAGTCGGTGAGTTCCTCGATGGTGTGTCCACCCAGGTCTCCGGGGTCGAGCCCGAGCGGCAGTCTGCCTTCTTCGGTCATCGCCATTCCTCCATCCGCACAATAATGTGCTTTCGAGCGCGAGCGAGCAGCCCGCGCACGGTGGTCACGGGCATCCCCAGCTCAGCAGACAGCTCCTCATAGGTGAGCCCACCGATTTCGCGCAGAACCCAGCTCTGCCGCTGCCCATCGGGCAGCTCCCCCAGTGCCTTACTCAGCGCTTCCACACCTGCACGATGCTCCGCCGTGCGATCAGGCGTCGCATCGACGGCTGCCGGGTGATCGATCTCATCGATGTCGATCTGCGGACGCCTTGATCGCACGCGGTCCATTGCCTTGCGACCTACGATCCGCATGAGCCAGCTCTTCACCGCCGCCGGATCCTCAAGCTCTGAGAGCCGCTGCCAGGCGATGACGAATGCTTCCTGCACGACGTCATCGACGTCTGCGTTGGAACTCATCACCCGTCGGGCGTATGCCCGCATCATGGGCGAATATCGACGCACCAGCACCTCGAAGGCCGCAATATCACCGTCGATCGCGCGGCCGGCGACGATACGATCATCCGCGGCCGCGAGCCGAGCACTCCGCTGTTCTTCGTCTGTCATTCGCGGCGCTTCCCTCCACGCACAACCGCCCCGGCCGTCCGCAGAATGCGGGGGCCGGGGCGGACAAGAGATGGTCGTGTCACTTGGTCGTGCGCCGTCCGGCGATTGCACCGTAAATGAGCAGCACGATCACTGATCCACCGATCGCCAGCAACCAGCTGCTCAACGAGAAGAAGGCATCGACGCCGACGCCGAAGATCGCGCTTCCGATCCAGCCGCCGAGGATCGCGCCGACGACGCCGAGGATCAGGGTGATGAACCAGCCGCCTGCCTGCTTACCGGGGAGGAGGAGCTTGGCGATCGCTCCGGCGATCAGGCCGAGAAGAAGGAATCCGAGAAAACTCATGAGTGTTGCCTTTCGTGCTGTGTGTTCAGTCTGTGTTCAGAAGAGGATGTCGTCCAGGGTTGACTCACCGAACGCGGATGGCGGAGCGATAACGGTCCAGCCATCCGCGGTCGGTGAGGTGGATCAGAATCGGGATCTCGCCCCCCAGCAGAGAATCCCAATCCTTGATCGCCCGTTCGGCTGCGGCGAGCACGTCGCCGAGGGACGCACCCTGGCGGACGGTCACGGCGAGCCGGACGGTTCGTGTGCCCCTGACCAGGTAGACCCCGGTGCGAGAGGACAGCACATCAGGGCGCGCGGTCAGCGCGCCGGTGAGAACGACGTCGACCACGTTGCGGTCGACGTCCGTTCGACCGTCGGAGGCTGCCATCCGCGAGACCTCTCGGACGTCCCCACGTCCTCGAGCGAACACGAAGATGGTGAGCGCGACAGCCAGTATGAGGGCGGCGAGGAGCGCCGCAATGAGGGCAATGGGAACGTCGCCGACTCCTGAGATCGTGACCGTGGATGCCGCGGCACCGACGAGAACATCGGCGATGAGCCGTTCGGCCTCTGTCAGAAACTCTTCGGCCCAGCCCGGGCGGAACGCCCAGAGAAGGGCCGCAGCGCCAGCCACGGTGAGCAGCAGCGCGCACAACACGAGCACAACACGATTGAGGGTGCGGTTCGTGGAAGTCATGCGATCACTCCCCGCTGCGCGATGTCGACGTTCGCTTCCTTGTCGAAGCCCGCACCGGAGACCGCGGCGAGCGCCGCCGCCTTAACACGATCGCCGTTGACTCCGAGGCCGCTGGTCGGCGTGACCCGAACAGTCAGCGCGCGACGCGTCATCGTCGTGGACACCTGGCTCCGCGCGAGCGCGCACTGCCGCGTCACGGCATCCGCTGCGGCATCCGCGAGTACGCCGTCGTCGACGACCAGAGCGATCCGATCCGTCACCCGCGCATGGCGAGCCCGACGGCCGGGAGTGAGCGCGATGAGGAACAGCATGACGGCGAGAATCAGTGCCACAATGCCGACGACAGTCAACGTCGATTCGGCGTCGAGGCCGGCCACGGTATCCGTGATCCATGTCGTCGCAGCGTCCCGGAAGCCGGCATCGAATGCAGCCCAGGCGCTGAGCCCGAGCAGTACGAACAATGCCACGGCGATGACCGCGGCGACGAACACGGCAGCCACGGAGCGTGACGAGTGCGTCTCACGGCGGACGAGTCGCCGATAAACGGCGGTGCGATCCATCATGCGACTCTCCTTTCTGCTGTGCGTCGCACTCCTGCGAAGCGGACATCGACTGCTCGTACCCGACGGCCGGCGCCTTCCTGCATCCCCACGATGATCCTTGCGCGCACGCGGGCGCTCTGATCGGGGATCGACATGGCCGGCGTCGTGATCAGTGCCGGCACGACGACGGATACCCGGAGGGATCCACCATCATCGGACAGCGTCACCGCGACCTCACCCGGTCCGACGCTGGCGGCATCCTTCGCCACCCCGACGGCCAGATTCTGGAGAGCGCGAGCGCTGAGCGTGGTCCGTCCCCGCAGGACTTCGCCCGCGATATCGGAACGGTCCGTGGCACTCATGACGATGAACGCCGCCCGCGAAAGACGTCGGCGAGGGCGCGCACGTCGATGCGTCCCTCCAGGATGCGACCGACGGCCGCGCCGACGAGCGCAGCGAGGGTCACCAGCACGAACGCCCAGAAACCAAGGACGATCCAGATGATGGCAAGCGCACCTGCCGCGAAGGCGCCGCTCACAGTGGCATTCACTGGACTCGTGTCTCCTGCGGTGCAGCGTCCTCATCTTCCGAGGGGATGTGCACGTCGTTGATCGTCACGTTGACCTCGGTGACCTCCATGCCGACGAGATCTTCCATCGCGCGGTAGATCGATGCGCGGACGTCATCTGCAACCTTCTGCAAGGAAACGGGGTACTCGGCGACGACGGTCACATCGACGGCGACCTGTGTCTCGCCAACCTCCACGCTGATGCCCTGAGTGAGATCAGTAGTGTTGAGCGCATCGCGGATCGCTCCGACCATGCGGGCGGCACCTCCGCCGAGTGCGTACACGCCGGCCGCATCACGAGCAGCGATGCCCGCGATCTTCGCAACCACGCTGTCATCGATGGTCGTCTTTCCCGATGCTGCGCCGACGTTGTTCGTCACGACAGTCTGAGCCTTGGGCTGGGTGCCACCAGTCACGTTCGCCATTTCCGGTCCTTTGTTCGGTGTCAGCATCCGGATGTGGATGCCTGTGCGCGGAAGCCGCGTCATAGATAGGACGCACGTGCGGCACAGAACGTCACAAAATAGTTTCCGCGTCCGCACTTTCCCCAGACGTCCGTCACCCGGCGTATCGTCGCCGTATGGACCACAGCGCACGCGGCATCATCCCGGCATACCTGCTCTCGCGCCTCGCGGAATCCGGTCGATTCCCGAAGGCGGCGGATGCTGCGCGCCAGACCCTGCTCGCCGGCCGCCCGCCGTTCAGCGCCCGCATCAACCTTTCGATCGATGAGCACGGTGACCTCGTCGTCGAGCTGACGGATGCTCCGAACCGCACGATCAGCGACGCGCAGAACACCGAGAAGCTGCCCGGCCTCGTGGTGCGTCGCGAGGAAGAGCCGCCCGTCGACGACGCCTCGGTGAACGAGGCGTTCGACGGTCTCGGCGCGACGTTCGAGCTGCTGCTCGCTGCGTTCGGTCGCAACTCCCTCGATGGTTCGGGAGCACCACTCGATGCGACAGTGCACTACGGAACCGACTACGACAACGCCTTCTGGGATGGCCAGCGCATGGTCTTCGGAGATGGCGACGGCGAAGTGTTCCGTGGCTTCACGGGGTCGATCTCGGTCATCGGCCACGAGCTCGCGCACGGCGTCATTCAGCACACGGCGAACCTGGAGTATCAGGGTCAGCCTGGCGCACTGAACGAATCGATCGCCGATGTGTTCGGTGCGCTCACCGAGCAGTTCACCGAGGGTCAAACCGCTGACCAGGCGACCTGGCTGATCGGCGCAGGCATCTTCACCGACGAGGTGCAGGGCAAGGCACTTCGCTCCATGCTCGAACCGGGCACGGCGTACGACGACGACGAGCTCGGCAAGGACCCCCAACCCGCACACATGCGCGACTTCGTGCAGACGACGGAGGACAACGGCGGGGTACACATCAACTCCGGCATCCCGAACCGTGCCTTCGCGCTCACGGCGACGATTCTCGGCGGCAACGCCTGGGAGCGTGCGGGCCTCACCTGGTATCGGACGCTGACCGGGAGCCTGCCGAGCACGGCGACGTTCCGCCAGTTCGCGGATGCCACGCTCGCCGCCGCTGTCGATGATGAAGTCGCCGCAGCAGTGCGCGCTGCCTGGAAGAGCGTGGGAGTGTTGGAAGATGAGCGACGCAGCCCCGCAGAGTGAGCCGGATGACGGCCCCCGCATCCTCATCGCCGTCATCCGCACCGGTGGCATCGCCGGCATCCGGCGTCACTGGCAGGTCGAGCCGCCTCGCGAAGAGGTGCCGCGCTGGGTCGAGCTGATCGATCGCTGCCCGTGGGAAGAGCCGTGTCCGACGCAGCGCGGTGCCGACCGTTATATCTGGAGCATCCGCGCCCATACCCCCGATGCGCGGCATGAACGCGAGCTCCCGGAGTCCGCGCTCGACGGTCCGTGGCGCAGGCTGGTCGATGCGGTCCGTGAGGCTTCGGCTACTCCGGACTCTCCAGCGTCACGCGCGTGACGGGCAGAGCCTCTGGATGCTCCTGCTGCAACCAGGTGATGATCTTTTCGCGCACGAGGCAGCGTAGATCCCACTGATCGTCCGAGTTCGCGGCCGAGATCTTGAACCTCACCGTCACGTACCCGCCCTCGGATCCCGTGACCAGCACATTCGCGGAACGCCGATCCCAGGCATCTGACGCCTCGATGATCTCCATGAACTTCTCGCGCACAGCATCCACTGGCACTCGCCAGTCGAGGTCCATGAGGACGGTACCGAGAATCTTTTCTGACTTCCGCGTCCAACTCTCCACGGGATTCGACGTGAAGTACGTGCACGGCAGGATGAGTCGACGCTCGTCCCAGATGTAGACGACGACATACGAGAGGTTGATCTCGCCGATCGTTCCCCATTCGCCTTCGACAACGACGACATCGCCGACTCTGATCGCATCGGTGAACGCGATCTGCACGCCGGCGATGAGGTTGCCCAAGGTCGACTGCGCCGCCAGGCCGGCCACGATACTGACGACACCCGCGGATGCCAGGATGCTGGTACCGATGGCCCTAACCTCGGGGAATGAGAACAGCACGACACCGATCGCGATGATCGAGATCAGCACAATGACAAGCCTGTTCAGCACGGTGAGCTGAGTCTGACGACGCCGCGCCTCTGGGCCGGAATCATCCCGCGCGCTGTCGTACTGCATGAGTCGTTCCACGCCGAACGTGACGAGGGTCGACAGCAGCCAGGCCCCGACCAGTACCACGCAGATCAGCAGAATGCGCTCCAGCACTGGCCACCAGGAGAGCGTCGACGGAGCGGTCACCGCACACGCGATCCATCCGGCGATGAGGAACGCGAGCGTCATGCCTGGCACGCGGATGCGACGTTCCAGATCGCCGATCCAGGCGGAGCGTCCGCGCACACGGTTGGCGATGAAGCGCACGGTGATCACGAGAGCTGCGGCGGCGGCGATTCCCACGAGCAGGGCGACGAGCGTTCCCAGCCACGAAGCCCAGTCGATGTCGAATGTAGTGAGGGGAGCCATCTCCCCACCCTAGGCAGGTGTGCCCAGATGCGCCGCAACCCCCTTGCATACGCGACGCAGACGGCGCACGCTTAATCGCACGAGAGGGACCATCCGCAGCAGGGAGCTGTCATGTCACAGAAGATCATTCCGAACGTCTGGTTCGACCGGAACGCCGATGAAGCTGGTGCGTTCTACATGGACATTTTCCCCGGCGCCACGGCCACCGTCGGCGCGCGATACCCCGACGACGTGCCCGACTGGCAGGCAGATTTCGCGGGCAAGACCCTGACGGTCGATCTCGTGATTGACGGCTATCTGCTGACGCTGGTCAACGCCGGTGACGAGTATCGGCCGAACGGCTCGGTGTCGTTCATGCTGAACTTCGATCCGCTTCGGTTCGATGACGACCGGGATGCAGCCCAGGCGCAACTCGATCAGACCTGGGCGAAGCTGTCCGACGGCGGCTCGGTACTCATGGAGCTTGGCGAGTATCCGTTCAGCCCCCGCTATGGCTGGGTGCAGGACCGTTACGGTGTCAACTGGCAGCTACTGCTCACGAGCCCCGAGGGCGAGCCGCGCCCGTTCCTGGTGCCTCAGCTGATGTTCGCAGGTCCCGTGCAGAACAGAGCACGTGAGGCGGCAACGTTCTACTCTTCACTGTTCCCGGATGCCGCGGTCGGCTTCATCGCCGACTATCCGGAGAAGACGGGCCCAGCGGATGCCGACAGTGTGATGTTCGGTGAGTTCCGCCTGGCGGGGCAGTGGTTCTCGATGATGGATTCGGCCGTCGAGCAGGACTTCACCTTCACGTGCGGTGTCTCACTTGAAGTGCGCTGCGCCGATCAGGCCGAGATCGACAGGTATTGGGATGCGCTGACCACCGTGCCCGAAGCCGAAGTCTGCGGTTGGCTCGCCGACCAGTTCGGCCTCAGCTGGCAGATAGTGCCGGAGAACATGGGCGAACTCATGTCACGGCCAGGTGCATACGAGAAGATGATGAAGATGAAAAAACTCATCATCGCCGACTTCTGAGGAATCCATGGGACTGTTCACACAAAAACCAGCGGAGAAAAGCTCTTGGGCCGCGCTGCCTGGCGAACCGTTGGAGCGCGAGGGATCCGTCGACTCCCTGCCCGAGTCAGACGTCTCCCCACTCGGCCTCGGATTGGGAACGGGCGTCACTTCGATCTCGTTCCCGGTCGTGCCGCCGGAGCCCGCCGACGAGTGATTCCGGCGGGCGTAGACGACCGGTCATCCCCATTACGGTTGAAGGATGACGATCACCGCCGCGGCAGACGGCTCCGCCCTGGGAAACCCCGGCCCCAATGGCTGGGCCTGGTACATCGACGATTCGAACTGGGCGGCGGGTGGCTCCCCGCACGGCACCAACAATCAGGGTGAGTTGCAAGCGGTCCTCGAACTGCTAATCGCGACGGCCGGCACCGATGAGCCGCTGCTGATCATGTGCGACAGCAAGTACGTGATCGACTCCATCACCAAATGGATGCCTGGTTGGAAGCGCCGCGGATGGCGCAAGGCAGATGGCGCTCCTGTGCTGAACCGCGAGCTCATGGAGTCGCTGGACGAGGCGATGCAGGGCCGCAACGTGAAGTTCGAGTGGGTCAAGGGGCACGCCGGGCACGACCTCAACGAGGCCGCCGATGTGCGCGCGAATTCGGCGGCGAAGGCATACCAAGCCAAGCAGGAGCCGAAGCGTGGGCCCGGGTTCACGATGGGTTCGCGTGCCAGTACCGCAGCGCCCGTCGCAGCGACTGCCCCCGCAACTGCCCCGGCACCGGCTACCGCAGCACCATCGGCATCCGCCCCGCTATGGGCCGAGGCATCTAGCCTGTTCGACAGTCTGGACGGCCCGCTCGAGACGTCGCCCGTCGACCTGCGCGTCGCTCTCACATCCGATGAGCACGCGCGGCTGCGAGACCGCGCCGACGCCCAGGGGATCTCGCTGGAAGACGCGCTGCGCCGGTTGATCTGAGCTTTCGAACGGCTCAGGAACCGCTCAGTCGCTGACTGAGCGCACGAACCTGGCGGGCGAGCCGACGACGATTGCCCTCGCGGGAACATCCTTGGTGACCACCGACGCCGCACCGATCACGGCGTCTTCTCCGATCGTCACTCCAGGAAGAATCGTCGCGTTCGCCCCGATCCAGACATTGCGCCCGATCACGACGGGGGCGGGATGCAGGTCGCCGCGGCGACTAGGTGCCAGGTCATGGTTGAGGGTGGCGATGACGACGTTATGCCCGATGAGGCAGTCGTCGCCGATGGTGATGCCGCCCTGATCCTGGAACTTGCATCCGGAGTTGATGAACACTCGCCTGCCGAGGGTGATGTTCTTGCCAAAGTCCGATGAGAACGGCGGAAACAGTGTGACGGTCTCATCGACGGGCTTGCCGATCAGCTCGGCCAGCAGGCTGCGTACCTGCTGCGGCTCGTGATATCCGCCGTTCAGCTCGCCGGTTATGCGCAGCGCCTCCTGGCTCGTCCGATGCATCACTTCGTGCAGCGGCGATGCTCCCGTGATGGTGCGTCCGGCATCCAGTTCGCGCAGAAGATCGATGAGTTCCATGTTCCCTCTCTACCAGAGAAGGTTCACACTCCGGTGGTGAGCCAGGCCACGACCACGTCGCCGATCATCGAGCGGAGGTGATCGCGGCGCTCCTCGGCGAGCAGGTCGCGGTCGAACAGGTACCCGAAGGTGTGCTGGTTGGCGACCTGGAAGAAGCAGTACGAGCTGATCAGCAGGTGCACGTCGAGGGCGTCGACATCCGAGCGCACAGTGCCTTCTTCGCGTCCACGAGCGAGCACCACCTCGAGCACATCGACCGCTGGCTGGTTCAGGGTGCGCAGTCCGTCGAGTCGCTTGATGAACTCGCCTCGGTGGATGTTCTCAATCGAGACCAACCGGATGAACTCGGTGTGATTGCGGTGATGATCGTAGGTGAGCTCAGCGATCTGGCGCAATGCTTCGACCGACGGCAGATCGCCGGCGTGAATCGACTGCTCGGTCTCACGGATGCCGCGGTACGCGTTCTCGAGCACCGCAAGATAGAGCTGCTCCTTGCCGCCGAAGTAGTAATAGATCATCCGCTTCGTCGTCTGGGTACGCTCGGCGATCTCGTCGACCCGTGTGCCGGCATAACCTGACTCCGCGAAGGCCTCTGTGGCGACCGCAAGCAGGTCCGCGCGCGTGCGCTCGGCGTCGCGTTTACGCACCACCGGTTCGGTCACGCTGCCTGTCATCGCTTCTCTTTCCCCTCGGCATCCAGAACAGTTCGCTGTGCACACATCATGTCGTACCCGTCAGCACCCGCCGCGGATTCAGCACCATCAACTGCTGCAGTGTGGCGTCATCGACCCCGGCCGCGCGCAGCTGCGGCAGCACCGTGTCGAACAGATGCGACATGTGCCAGGACGGCACGTGGGCGGCGCGCCATGACGGCGGCGTCACTCTACTGAAGACAGCGGCGTCATGCGACAGCACGATGCGGCCGGCGTACCCGGCGTCGAGCAGTTGCAGCAGCATCCGCACCCGATCCGCATCGCGTGCGACGTGCTCCATCCCGAACCGGTCAAAACCCAGGAACGACCCGCGATCGGCGAGGCCGCGCAGGTAGGAGATGTCGGTCGAGTCGCCACTGTGCCCGATCACCACTCGGTCCAGCGGCACGCCCAGGCGCTCCAGTGCGTCCTGCTGCGCCGATCCGCCGCGAGATGCCGCATGCGAATGCGTCGTGATCGGAACACCGGTGCGCAGATGTGCCGCAGCGGCGGCCGCGAATACTCGCGTGGCGTCGGGGGTCAGGCCCGCGGCATCCGAGGCGATCTTGATCATGCCTGCCCGCACCGAGGTACCGGCGATGCCCTGTTCGATGTCGCCGATGAAGAGGTCGACGAGCGGGTCGGGGCCGTCGACGACGAGCCCCGGCCCGTTCAGCCGGAAGAACGGCGGAAGAACTTCTGCGGCGTAGCATCCGGTCGCGGCCACGATCTGCACCGGCACCCGGGCCGCGACCTTCGCGACGCGGCGCACATCGCGGCCCAGCCCGATGACGGTGAGATCGACGACGGTACGCACGCCCTGTTCGTACAGCTCCGATAGAAGCTCCACGGCACGCTCGATCATCGCCTGTTCATCCCATTCCGGATGAGGCATATTGAGGTCGAGCTCGGGGTCGGTGACGAAGATGTGCTCGTGGATGAGAGTCATCCCGAGTTCATCTGCGCTCACCGACCCCGTGAACGTGGGGACCGAACGCGTCATGCAGGAAGAGTCACTCCGAGGTGGAGCGAATAGCCTCGTACACCGTGAGCGAGTCGCCGGTCAGAACGCCGGAGAGGTATTCCTCGGCCTTCTCACTGAATGCGTCGCGATCGACATCCTCGATGACCTCCCAGTCATCACCGGTGCGCCACTCTTCGAGGAGGGCCTCTTCGTCTTCGGCGACGCAGGTGGTGACCTCGGCGACGGCCTTCTCTGTGGCTGCGGTCAGGGCATCCTGCTGCTCGCTGCTCAGGTCGTTCCAGATCGGGCTCATGATCACCAGGTTGGTGTTCAGCTGGTGCGAGCTCATGCTGACGTAGTCCTGAACCTCTTTGAGGTTCGAGGCCACGATGTTGGTGATCGGGTTTTCCTGGCCGTCGACTGTGCCCTGCTGCAGGGCGAGGTAGAGCTCCTCGTACGCAACCTCGGTGGCCTCAGCGCCGAGCGCCTTGGCGTTCATGAGGAACTGCGGTGAACCGGGGAAGCGCATGCGCAGACCTTCGAGGTCTGCCGGCGTGCGGATCGCCTTGTTCGCGGTGAACTGGCGGGCACCCGCCGACCATGCACCGAGCGTGTGCACGCCGGCTGCCTCTTCGAAGGCCGCGGTGACGGTATCGGATGCGTCGCTCGCCATGAAAGCGGCGAGGTGGTCGGGGTCGTCGAACGCGTAGGCGGCGTCGAGCGCGCTGATCGGTTCGTAGACGGCACCGAGTGCCGAAGCGCCCTGGATATCGATGTCGATGTCACCGGACGCGACCGAGGCGATGCGGTCGGCGTCACCACCGAGCTGGCTGGACGGGAAGATCTCGATCTCGAGTCCCACGTCAGCGGCAGCGACCTCATCGGCAATGATCTGTGCGCCACAGCGGTGCTGCGGCTGGTCCTCGTTGTAGCTGTGGGCGAGTGTGAGTTTCTGTACGGTGGCGGCATCGCCGCCACCATCGCCAGTGTCGGATCCGGTCGTGCTGTCTCCTGCGCCGGAGCAGGCGACCAGCATCATTGCCGGTGCCGCGATCAGGGCGAGCCACATTGTTCGCCGAGTGCGTGATGCATTCATGGTTATTCTCCTCTTTCTGGTGCTGTTTCTGGTGCCACGGTTTTCGATGCCACGGTGGCGGGGGTCGTGGTCGCCTCAGCGGCGACCAAGTCATTCAGGTCGGCGAGCATGGCCTTGCGGTCTGCGCGCTCCCCGGTGAAGATCTCGAAGGCGTCGGCTGCCTGGTGCATGGCCATGCCGAGCCCGGACATGGTGCGGATGCCCCTGGCGCTGGCCGCCTGCAGCAGCGCGGTGTCGACGGGACGGTAGACGATGTCGGCGACGCGAATACTGTCGGGCAGCAACGCGACGTCGAACGGTGCTCCTGGATGAGCAGCCATGCCAGTTGGCGTCGCGTTCACGATCAGATCGGCATCGCCCACCAGCTGCGCCAACTCGTCGACACCGGCTGCGCGCACGTTCGGGCGGCTCACATTCACACCGCTCTCGTTCACACCGCCCAGCGCTCTGACCTGTGCGGCGAGCGCCTCTGCACGCTCTGTCACCTGATCGATCAGCACAAGCTCATCAATCGGATGCTGCGCCAGCGCCGTCGCGACGGCGGAGCCTGCACCACCGGTGCCGAGCAGCACGACCCGTCCGAGCCGCTCCGTGCCAAAGGCATCCTTCAATGCGGCATCGAAACCCGACACGTCGGTGTTGTGGCCAACGGTTCCGGCATCCGTAAATACGACCGTGTTCACCGCACCGACGGCACGTGCACTTTCGGTCAGCTCGTCGAGCAGCGGTACGATCGCCTGCTTGATCGGATGCGTGATGTTCAGCCCGTCGTATCCGAGGCGGCGAGCAGCGGCGAGCAGCGCACTGAGCGAGGCGGTCGTGCCCTCGTTCGGGGCGAGATCAATCGTGCGATACACGTAGTGCATTCCGTGCCGCGCACCTTCGTACTCGTGCATGGCTGGCGTGAGCGATGGGGATACTCCCTCGCCGATCAGGCCGATGAGCACGGCCCGCCGACGAGCGGCGACGAGTGTCGCGGAGGGAGCGAGCGTCATAGACCCAGCACCTCCGGCAGCCACATCACAGCATTCGGGAACGCGATGATCAGCACACAGATAACGAGCAGCGGAAGGATGAACGGTAGCGAGCCACGGAACACCTCGCCGATGCGCGTTTTCGACACCGCGGCGGTGACGAACAGCACTGTGCCGACCGGCGGAGTGAGTAGGCCGATCATGAGCGACAGGATCATCAGCACGCCGAGCACGATCGGATCGACGCCGATCTGGTTCGCGATCGGCAGGATGATGGGCACGGTGAGCACCAGGATCGCAGTCGCATCGATGACGGTGCCGAGGATCAGCATCATCACCGCCACGAGGATGAGGAAGATGGTCGGGCTGTCAGTGATCGCGAACACCAACTCGGTGAGCATCTGTGGCAGCCGCTCGAGAGCGAGGATGTAACCGAGCAGCGACGCAGAAGCCACGATGATCATGATCGATGCCGTGATGGTGACGGTCTCGGTGAGCGCCTTGATGAAGCTCTTCATACTCAGCGAGCGCTGCACCAGGCCGACGAAGATGATGTAGACGACGCCGACGGCTGCCGCTTCGGTCGGAGTGAAGAAGCCACCGAGGATGCCGCCCAGAATGATGAACGGCGCGAGCAACGGCAGGATGACGCCCTTCGTCGAGTCGAGGAACTCCGCCTTATTGAAGGTGCCCTTCTTGACGTTCGGCATGCGCCGCACAAGCACCCAGACGACGATGCACATGCCGATGGCCATGAGTAAGGCGGGGATGACGGATGCCGCGAACAGCGCTCCGGTCGACGCGGCGGCGAGTCCGGCGTAGATCACCGCGGGGATGCTCGGCGGCATGACCGGCGCGATGAGGGAGGACGTCGCGGAGACGCCTGTGGCGAAGCGGCGGCCGTAGCCGGCGCGGATCATGGCGGGGATCTGCACCTTGCCAAGGGCTGCAGCATCCGCGACTGCGGATCCGCTCATCCAGGAGAAGCCGACGCTGGTGCCGACGGCGACGTACCCGAGGTTGCCGCGGATGTTCGCGAGCCCCTCCTGTGCGAAGCGGAAGAGGCGGTCGGCGATGCCGGCGTGATTGGCAAGAGCGCCGAGGAAGATGAACAGCGGCACGGCGAGCAGCGGGAAGCTGCTGGCGGCGTTCGTGACGGTACGTAGCGCCATGCCGACCGACTGTCCTTCGATGGCCATATAGACCAGGGATGGGCCGAGGAAAGCGAAGGGCACCGGTACGCGCAGCGCCAGAAGAAGCGCGATCGCGAGGGCGAGGAAAAGAAGAGTCATAGTCCTGCAGCCTCCGGAAGGTCTTCCTCAACAACGGCGGCCACGGGGCCGTGCATTGCAATATCGGCGGCGGATATGAGCGCGCGAATCGTGGTGCTGATGGTGCCGATGAGTACGGGGACGTAGACCCACGACATCGGGATGCGCAGCACGGGTGACTTCACGATTCCCTGAGTCTCTACGAGCGCCCACGCTTCGAGGCTGAGCCCGAAACCGGCAGCGGCGACGACCAGGAGTGCGAACACCTGGATGATGCGCACCACCATGGGGTTGCGGATCGAGTCGACGAGTTCGAGAGCGATGTGGCCGTGGCTCGTGACGAGTATGCCCATCGCGGAGAAGGTCGCCCAGAGCAGGGCGAAGCGGGAGAGCTCACCTGTCCACGCGATGCTTTCGATCGGCAGATATCGCTGCAGTGCCTGGTAGAACACCAGGACGAGGATGACCATGACGGCGACAGCGCCGATGGTGAGTTCTATGCCGGTGATGACACGCGCGATGCGGCGCAGAGTGCCGGTGCGTTGGGGTTGATGTTCTTGAGTCACGACGCCTTTGTCCCTCGAGTTGAGTGATGCAGAACCGAATGTACCGGTTAGTACATTGATTAGGCAACACCCCTGGGAAATTAATGTACAAACTGGTACGTTCACTGCCATGCTCACCTCAATCGCTTCCGTCTGCCTATCCGGCGGACTCGTCGACAAACTCCACGCCTGCGCCGAAGCTGGCTTCGATGGCGTCGAGATCATGGATGCCGATCTCATCGCCGCGCCCGAGTCACCAGAGGAGATCCGCGCACTCTGTGACCGACTCGGACTGCGGATCGACATGTTCCAGCCATTCCGCGACGTGGAGGGCGTGGCAGATGACGTCTTCGCCGACACACTGAGGCGGGCCGAGGCGAAGTTCCAAATCATGAAGCGCCTCGGCACCGATCTGATGTTGGTCTGCAGCAACGTCGGCACGGCCACGATCGACGATGACGAAGTGGCAGCGCGGCAGTTGGGCGAGCTGGCCGACAGGGCAGCGGTGCACGGCATTCGGCTTGCATATGAGGCGCTGGCCTGGGGAAAGTACGTCGATGACTACCGACGCACCTGGTCGATTGTGAAGAAGGCCGATCGGCCCAACCTCGGGATCTGCCTCGACAGTTTCCACATTCTCTCGCTCGGGCATGACCCGGCCGGGATCGAGGAGATCGATGCCGAGAAGATCTTCTTCCTGCAGCTGGCGGATGCTCCGACTCTCGACATGGACGTGCTCAGTTGGAGCCGCCACCACCGGCTGTTCCCTGGCGAGGGCGACTTCGATCTGGTGAAGTTCATGACGCATGTTGTGCGCGCCGGTTACACCGGTCCGTGGTCGCTCGAGGTGTTCAATGACACCTATCGCCAGACCGACACAGTGCGCACGGCCGCGCATGCGCAGCGGTCGCTGGTGTGGCTGGCCGACCGCACGGCAGCCGCGAACGACTGGAGCGACGGGCGCCTGGGCGACGCGTCAGAGGCGAGTGGCCTCGATTTCGTGGAGGTCGCCGGAGCGGATCTCGCCGAGGTCGATGAGTTGCTCGCCCAGCTCGGGTTTGCTTTCGAGGGACGCCACCGGACCAAGCCCGTCCGTCTGTGGAGCGCCGGTTCTGCACGCGTGATCCTCAACGAGCAGGTGCGCCATGATGAGCCACGATTGTCGGGAATCGGACTGCAGGTGGCAGACGCCGAGGCCGCTGTCGAACGCGCGATCGCACTGGGCTCTACCGCTATATTCCGTCGGACGTATGAAGGCGAGCAAGAGCTGCGTGGCGTCGCTGCTCCCGATGGAACGCAGGTGTTTTGGAGCTCGCTGCCCATCGCGGAGTCGTGGCTGCAGGAGTTCGATGGCGGCACCGGCGCAGTGAACCCGCTGGTCGGCGACATCGACCACATCAACCTCGCGTACGCCTGGCAGGACTTCGATGAGGCGGTGCTGTTCATGTCGAGCGTGCTGTCGCTGCGAGCCGAACCGCCCGCCGATGTGCCCGGCCCGCGCGGGCTGATTCGTAGCCAGGTGATGCGTACGCCGGACGGCATCGTGCGTCTGCCGATCAACCTGGCGCCTCCCACGGCGCCGACGCCCGCGCGACACATCGCGGTCAGGACGGATGACGTCTTCACAGTCGCGCGGCGTGCGCGCGAGCGGGGCATCGATCATCTGCGGATTCCGGCGAACTACTACGACGATCTGTCAGCGCGGTTCGGCCTTTCGGAAGAACTGCTCTCCTCGCTGCGCGAGCTGGATCTGCTCTACGACCGGGATTCCGCGGGGGAATTCATCCACTTCTACACACGCACGATTGGTGACGTGTTCTTCGAGGTGGTCGAGCGACGTGGAGAGTACGACGGTTACGGGGGCGCGAATGCGCCGATCCGACTCGCCGCCCAGCGGGCGATGGGGCGGTAGGCGCATTCGCCCCGCAACTCACACCGTAAGCAGGGCGCTCTCCAGCCGCGCGTACGACGTTTCCATTCCGTCGGTCATGCCGGTGGCGAGGATCATGTCGCGCATCTCCTTGTCGGGGTATTCGATCAACAGAGTGATGAGCGTCGCGCCGTCCTCTTCGTAGAGGTTCAGGTCGTTCACCGTTCCAGGACCTTCCATGCCCTGCATCCGCTCGGTACTCACCTCGCGGCTCGGTGCGTCAACGAGCACAGCCTCGCCCTCGAACCCGAATGCCTCACCCTCGGTGTCGCCGACTGGAGCCCACGAAGTTCGGTGCGCGTCGCCGGGCGCGGTCGCGATGACGCACTCCGTCATCTCCCATCCGTCGGGCCCGAGCAGCCACTGCTTCATCAGTTCGGGTTCGTGGTGCGCACGCCAGACAAGATCGCGCGGACCGTCGACGAGACGGGTGATGCGCACGTGCGTGTCGTCGAGCAACTCGACACGCGTGCCCTTGCCCTGGGCATATTCGCGCAGGTCTTGCAGCACGGCATCCAACTGGTTCATCGCCATGCGCGAACCCTCGACGGCGCCCATCGCGACGACCTGCTCCAACGCTTCGGCAGAGTCGAAGTGGGTGGTGTTGATCATGCGGCTGCCGTCGGCGGTCGACTCGAAGGCGAACGACATGCGCATGGACGGGAAGCCTTCGAGCGGATTGCCCTCGGCGTCGACGAAGGCGTCGATGACCTCGAATCCGTGAGGTTCGAGAATGTTCAGGAACTCCCACGATCCGCCGGAGCGTTCGCCTTGCGGGCTGGTCATGTAATAGACCGCCTTGCCGCCGACGGTGAAGTCGAACTGGTGGAAAGTCGACGGCCATCCGGGAGGACCCCAGAATCGTTCGAGCTGGCTCGGATCGGTGAAGGCCTTCCAGAGGCGTTCGAGCGGGGCCGCAAAGTCAGCGATGAGAGTCATAGTGCGGTTCTCAGCGTCTGTGCTGATGTCGGTGACAGGCATTTCATTTCTTTCTCTTCGGTGAATCTGGGTCGGATGGATCAGAGGTGTTCGAGGAGTTCGGCGCTTCGGACGCCAACAGGTCGTCGAGGCGGGAGATGCGGGTGCGCCACAGCTCTTCGTAGCGGGCGAGGAGCGCCCGAGCGCGCGCGATCATTTCAGGGTTCGCGCGGACGAGCCGCTCGCGTCCCTCAGCACGTTTGATGATGAGGTGCGCGGCTTCGAGCACGGCGACATGCTTCTGCACTGCCGCGAACGACATCTCGTACTCGGAAGCCAGCGTGGAGACAGAGTGCTCCCGCTCGATCGTTCGGCGCAGGATGTCACGCCGGGTGGATGCCGCCAGTGCGTGGAACACACGGTCGACCTCCGCTTCGCTCAATTCATGTTGTGCAACCATTTGGTTGTACATTACGACGAGGCGGATGTCGTGTCAAGAGGATCCTCGATCCGGAAACCCCCGTGCGCTACGCGAGAATGCCGGCTGCGAGATCGGGCAGCTTGCCCTCGAAACGGGCGAGCACTTCCTCGGCGTGCACGTCCACGTCAGCATCCCCGACGACGCGCAGCGACAACAGCACGAACCGCAACGGCGCCGCCCCGGGAAGATCCGCACGTACGTACCGGCTGAAGATCTGCGCGCCCAGGTTCGTGACGAGGAAGAGCTCTGCGGCCTCCTGCGTGGAGATGTCCGTGACGATCTCACCGCACTTCCGTGAGGCCTCAAGCGCATCGATGCTGAGCGCCAGCCAACTGTCGATGACGTCACCGGATTCGAATGCTGGCGATGCCTTGTCGGAGAAGAGACTCATCCCCGCGGCGTACTGCGCTTCGTGCGCCCGCCATCGACTCATGAGCATGAAGTAGAGGATCAGGCGGCGGGACCCGGAGTCCGGGTACGCGCTCGTGGAGAAATCGATCGCCTGTTGGGTGGCCGCGCGCACGACTCCCACGAGGTGACTCGCGAAAGTGGACTTGGCGGGGAAATGGTGCACCAGCGCACCCTTGGTCAGGTTCAGCCTCGCGGCGATCGCCGACAGAGATGCCCCTGCGTACCCGCGCGCGAGAATCTCCTGCGCCGCTGCCTCAGCAATCGCGTGCCGCGTATCCGATGCACTCATTCTCACCCCGACCTAACCCTCAACTCCCAACGATCATCGCACCTGTCGGCCCCGTGCGACTCGGCGACACGTGCGCGGGTGGCGCTCGATTCGAGGCGCGAATGTCGGATGCTCGCTCTACAGTGATCACGTCTCACCGATGAGACGGTCTCGACACGAGATGAAGAACATACGGAACCGGAGTGAACAACATGAATGAGACAGCCCTCACCATCGTGGGAAACCTCACCGCCGAGCCCGAGCTGCGCCAGACGCAGTCCGGGGTCGCGGTCGCGAGCTTCACAATTGCCAGCACGCCGCGCTCGTTCGACCGTCAGGCGAACGAGTGGAAAGACGGCGAAGCGCTGTTTATGCGCTGCTCCGCGTGGCGCGATCTCGCGACCAACATCACCGCATCGCTGACCAAGGGCAGCCGAGTGATCGCATCGGGACGACTGCAGCAGCGCAGCTATCAAGACCGCGAGGGCAACAGCCGCGTGAGCATGGAGTTGCAGATCGACGAGATCGGCCCGTCGCTCAAGTACGCGACCGCACAGGTCGCCCGCGGCGATCGGTCTGGCGGCGGTGCGGCACCGGTGTCAGCGGCACCAACGTCGACGGCTCCGGCTGCAGCCGCGACCGATTCGTGGTCGACTCCTAATGCGGAATGGTCGGTATCGGACGAGACGCCGTTCTGATCGGTACCGTCCGGCTCGGGGCCGTCCGACTCAGCGCCGCCCGGCGAACGCCGCGTACAGCAGCGGCACCGCCGACACGACCATGAGCGCGGTTCCGAGCGCCGGCAACGGCGCGAGCAGCAGTGCTCCTCCGACGAGCAGTCCCGCGAACAGCACGGCAGCGACTGCACGGCGACCGATCCGCATGAGCGAGTCGAGGCGTCGTTCCAGGCGGGAGGTGTCGAACGTCACGGTTCCGTCGTCGATGCGGGTGATGACGTTGTCGATGCGTTGCGGCAGCCGCCACGTGACGTCGGCTGTCGTGAGCGCGCGGCGGGCGAACTCCTGCACGATGTTGCCTGCCTCGTCGCGGAGCAGGCGCGCGGCGTAGGGTTCCGCGGCATCCCAGACGTTGAAGGCAGGGTCCAGTCCGCTGCACATTCCCGAGGTCAGCGCGACCGAACGGAAGAGCAGCAGCATGTTCTCCGGCAGCTGCACCGGCAGCGAGCGCACCATGTCGCCGAACTCGTTAGCGAAGTCGCGGAACTCGCGCGGATCGACCTTGCTCAGCTCAGCGAAGCCCATCCCTCCGAAGCGGGCGAACAGCGCGGTCAGTGCGCGTTCGAGCTCGGCAGTATCGGCAGACGGAAGCAGCACGCCAATCGCCTGGGCGGCAGCCACCAGCCCCTTGCTATCGCGGCCCGCGACGGCAATGAGCAGCGTGCGCAGTCCGTCGCGCAGGTTGTCGGGCACCGCGGCCATCATCCCGAAGTCGATGAACGTCAGCCGCCAGGTGGGGCCGGCGGCATCCGCTCGCTTTGGAATCGGCGTGACGAAGATGTTGCCGGGGTGCGGGTCGGCGTGCACGAAGCGATGCGTGAAGACCTGGTCGAACATGACCTCGGCGAAGACGCTCGCGACCTCGCTCGGGTCGATGCCTGCTGCGCGGAGTGCGGCCGTGTCGTTGATCTTGATCGCGGTGACATCGGAGAGCGTGAGCACTCGGCGCGTCACGCGCTCCCAAATGATCTCCGGAGTATCGATTCGCGGGTCGTCTGCGAAGTTCTCGGCGAACCGTTCGGCGTTGGCGGCCTCGTGCAGATAGTCGATCTCCTCGAGGCTCGTCTGCGCGAACTCCTCAACGAGGGCGGGCGCATCGACACGGTCGGAAACGAGGCGGATGCGACGCAGCCAGCCCGCGACACGGCGGAGGGCCGCGAGATCGGTCGCGACGATCTCTTCGATACCGGGGCGCTGCACCTTCACGACGACGTTCTGAAGCCCGGCGTCGGCTGCGTCAAGTTCGGAGAGGTGCGCGCGATGTACCTGGCCGAGGGATGCCGCGGCCAGCGGCTGCTCGTCAACCCATGCGAACGCACGCTCCAGTGGCACACCCAGCTCCGCCTCGGCGAGTGTTCGGATCTCGACGAAGGGCACCGCGGGGACTTCGTCCTGCAGGCCAGCGAGTTCTTCCGTGATCTCGGGAGGCAGCACATCCATGCGGGAAGAGAGGAACTGGCCGACCTTGATCATCAGCCCGCCGAGGTCGACGGCGAGGATGTGGAAGCGCTGCGCGAGGCGTCGCATCCGGTCAGCGCGGGTGCGCTCCGCGATCCGCGAGAGCCCGATCCGCGGAAGGAAGAGCTCGAACCACCAGAGCTGCGTGAGTTGCCGAGCAGCGAACCCAAGGATCCGACGATAACGGGCGCGATGGGCACCCTGACCCGCGGCATCCGTCATCGAGTCATCCTTTCGCGGCTCCTGGTTTCAGGCGTGGTGTCAGTCCTGAGCAAGGATCGCGTACAGCCTACGTCGGGCCTCCTCGAGCACGGTCACCGCTTCCTGCACCTGTTCGGGCGAACCGGTGCGGGCCACCTGAGCGGCAGCACCGGCGAGGTCCATCCCGGCCTTCGGCAATGCCGTGATGTGTGCGCCGTCACGAGAGGAGAACGCCTCCCACGGGGCCGGCTTTTCCGCGGCGATCTCTGCTTCTTCACGTCCGGCTCCGGTGAGCGAGTACGTCTTGCGACCGTTCTGCTCCTCGGCGGTGATGAGGCCCTCGTCCGAAAGCAACTGCAGGGTCGGATAAACGGAACCGGCACTCGGCTTCCAGGCACCGCCGGAGCGCTCGGCGATCTCGTTGATGATTTGGTAGCCGTGCATGGGCTCTTCGGTCAGAAGCGTGATGACCGCCACACGCACGTCGCCGCGCGCCATGCGCGAAGAACCACCGGGGCGCTGTTCGAATGATTTGCGGAGCTGGTCCATGGCCTCGAAAATCATAGATGCCGGGCCACCGGAACCACCCGGACCGCCAAAACCTGCCGCGCCGCTGAATCCGCCTGTCGGGAACGAACCGTTCATGTTGACCTCCTCGATCGTGGGAACGATGGACGTTAACGATATATCGTTCAGTATCGTTAGGGAAGCCCCGGCACTCATGCCGCGATGTCGAATCGCGCTCGACCACCGAGCCGTGGCGTCTGTGCGGGGTCGACATACGACGGCGGGATGAACCAGACGTGCGCAGCAGTGCCCGCCCCGTCGACGCGTATCCCCCAGCCATTGTCATGAATGCGGTGATGGCAGGTTTCGCAGAGAAGGATGCCGTTCGACAGGTCGGTTCGTCCGTGGTGTCGTTTCCACCAGCGAATGTGATGCACTTTGACCATTTCGGGTGGGAGCGCACACATGGCGCACCCACCGTCACGTTCGACGAGCGCAAGTCGCTGTGCTCGAGTGAATAGGCGCTTCTCCCGACCCCAGTCGAGGATCTCACTGTCGCCACCGAGTACCCAGGGAAAAAGGTCGAGCCTTTAGAGGCAAGAAAGTGGATGCGCTGCTGTGCGAGCCATCGCGATCCACGCCCGTGGCGGGAAGGAAAATACGGCTCAAACTCGGGCGAATTCAGGGAGCTAGCGCAACACCTCTATTTGAGGAGTTGTTATGGCGGATCGGGTTGTGTCGTGGGAAGTGCGTGCTGAGGCCTTGTCTGGGCTGGCGCGCGGTGTATCGGCTGTAGAGCTGAGCGAATCGCTGGGCCTGGGATCAGTGACGGTGTCAAGGTGGGGCAGGCTCTCGGGTATGAAGCTTGCGCGGGGTCGTCATGGTGGTGTTGCTCCTGTGTCATTGGATATCTCAACGCCGGATCCAGGCCGCGGGTATCGTCGGCTCACGCTCGCTGATCGGTCGTTCATCCAGGCTGCGAGGGCTCTGGAGACGCCGCTGTCGATGCGGAAGATCGCCGCTGAGCTCGGGGTAGCCCCCTCGACGGTCTCTCGAGAGCTCACCGCTCATCAGGTCAGGCATAACCAGCAGCCCCGGTATCACGCCGAAGCGGTGCATCTCGTTGCCAGACAGCAGAGATCGCGGTCACGGCCGGGGAAGCTGGAGGAGCCGGTCCTGCGTGGGGCGGTCGTGTCACGCTTGAATGACAAGCTCTCACCAGAGCAAGTCGCAGCCGAACTGCGAACAAAATTCCCCGACAAGCCGGAGATGCACGTGTCTCACGAGACGATATATCAGGCCCTCTATGTGCAAGGACGCGGCGCATTACGGCACGAGTTGACGGTTGAGAAGGCTCTCCGCTCCGGGCGCACAACACGCAAACCCCAATCCAAGCTCCCCGGCCGTGGGAGCCGGCCATGGTTGGAAGGTGCGATGATCACGGACCGGCCAGCGGAAGCCGCGGACAGGGCTGTCCCCGGGCATTGGGAAGGTGATCTCGTCGTCGGGCCGGAGAAATCCGGCCTCATCACGCTCGTCGAGCGTCGCTCCCGGTTCACGCTCATCGGCAGGCTCCCTGGAATGCGAGATAGCGAGACCGTGACCGGGATCCTGCAGCAGATGATCGAGCGTCTTCCGGAGACGCTGTTCACCACGATCACCTGGGACCAGGGCGCGGAGATGGCACAACACAAGAAGTTCACCATCGCGACGGGATGCCCCGTGTTTTTCTGCAACCCGCACTCACCCTGGGAACGCCCCACGAACGAGAACACCAACGGTCTCATCCGGGACTTTCATCCCAAAGGCACGAACTTCAACAAGGTCACCGACCACGACCTCGCGGAGATGGAACGACTCCTCAACCGCCGCCCCCGCAAAACCCTCGAATGGGCCAAACCACGCGAGGTACTATTCAAAAACATCACCGGTGTTGCAATAGCCGCTTGAATTCGCCTCGCACACAAGCCGGGTTTTTCTTCCCGCGATATCGCCCGCGGCGCGGCACAGGCCACCCGCGCCACCCGCGTCACGGCCTGCGGCGCGCCTCCAGCACCCCCGCGAACACGATCGCGACGACGCCGGCGATCGGCACGATGAGCAGCCCGGCACGCAGCCCGGCGTTGTCGGCAATGAAGCCGACGAGCGGCGGTGAGAGCAAGAATCCGAGACGCAGCAACCACGACACGATCGTGAGGCCGGCGCCGTGCCGCAGGCCCGGCAGCGAGTCGGCGACCTGCATGGCCGCCGGGATCAGGGTCGCGCTGCCGAAGCCCGCCACCGCGAAGCCTGCGATCGTGCCGGGAACGCTCGGGAACGCCAAGGCCAACCCCATGCCGACGGCGACGAGAATCCCGCCCAAACGAGCGACAGCGCGCTGGCCGAATCGGTCGACCATGCCGTCGCCGATTATCCGGCCGATGAACTGGGCGCCGACGAGGGCAATATATCCGGTGGTGGCGATCGCCGCGGGGGCGCCGAGATCGGCACCGAGGTAGAGGGTCGCCCATGACATTCCGGCATCCTCGACCACGGCGCCAGCGATCGCGATCAGCACGAGCGCACCCATGACGGCGACCGTCTTTCCGGAGATGCCGAGACGCAGCGCGCCGCCGATCTCCGAGCCGCCGGCGATCGCCTCCTCTTCGACGACATCATCACGGCCGGGCAGACACATCCGCAGGGCGACGAGCGAGACAGCGCAGAACACGATGGCCGAGATCGTCAGATGGATGCCTAGAGGCAGCGCCAGCGCGATCGCAGCCGCCGACATCGATCCGCCGAGCACCGCGCCGATCGACCAGATCGCGTGGAAGGAGTTGATGATCGAACGCCCGTAGCCACGCTGCACGCGCAGACTGTGTGCGTTCTGGGCGACGTCAGTGATGGCATCCGCTGCCCCTCCAATCAAGAGGCCGAGTACGAGGAAAATGACGGACGGTGCGAGGCCCGCACCGAGCAGGCCCAGGCTGGTGAGAATGGTGCCGGCCACGGCGACCTTCGCCGAGCCGAATCGGCGAATGAGCACCGCGGCACCCAGCCCCGCGACGATCGCGCCGGCCGGGAACGCCGCGATCGCGAGTCCGTAGGTGGCGGCGTCGAGTCCGAGCGAGGCCTTGATCTCGGGGTAGCGCGGCAGAATGTTCGCGAACAGCGCGCCGTTGGTGAGGAACAGCAGCGCGACGCCGATGCGGGCGCGGCGCACGGCCGGGCTGACGGCGGTCAAAGAAGACATATGGACCAGCGTAGGTGTGGACGGATGCCGGATGGCGCCGCTGACCGCGCGATCCACACCTGTCGCGGGAAGGATTTCCCGGCTAAATCGCGCGTTTCAGCCAGGTTTTCATCCCCCCATCGCCTGCGGTGGCGCCAACCCGACGGGGCGGCCGCGACCCCGCCGATCCCCGACGTTCACCTCGCCGTATTCACCTTGAGGTGGATTCACCGGTCGCGGAGAAACTCCTCGACCTCAGCTGCGGTCGGAGCCGTCGTCGGTCCACGACGGGTGACTTTGATCGCGGCTGCCGCGTTGGCATGTCGGCAAGCATCCACCCACGTCGAGCTGTCGGCGATGCCGGCCAGCAGCGCGCCGGTGTGGGTGTCACCGGCGCCATTGGTATCGACGGGGGTCTGCGGAAAGCCCGGCACGTAGGTGGTCTCGCCGTGTGCGTGCACCGCGCATCCTTCGCCGCCGTCGCGCACAATGGCGACAGCTCCGGCGCGCACTAGCGGAGCCAGCGCGCGGGCTTGCTCCACGATCTCGCGTTCGGATGCTTCGATCGGAACAGACAGCGCGGCCAGCAGGTCGGTCGCCTCCTCTGCGTTGCTGGTCCACACGTCGGTGCGGGCGAGCATCCTGTCGCGCGCGTCGTCGGGCAGCGCGGCGAACGCCGCCCCAGGGTCAAGGACGACGACCGCAGCCTCGGGAAGGGTCGCCAGCCAGGCCAGCAGCGGATCGCGGGTCTGCGCGACGGCGAGTGAGTATCCAGTGACGCAGACGAGGTCGCCAGGCTGGACGGCGGCACTCGCGAGGGAGTCGACGGTGATGTCGCGCTCGGCGCCGAGCGTCGTGACGAAGGTGCGCTCTGCCGTCGGTTCGACCAGCACGACGCACACGCCTGTGTCTTGCGTGGCGACCTGCGGGGCGGATGCTGTGATGCCGTCGGCATCCAGTGCCTCGCGGATCAGATCGCCGTGCGGACCGGTGCCGAGCGATCCGGCGTGCACGCACTGTGCGCCCAGCCGTGCTGCCGCGAGCAGCACTGTGACCGCGCCGCCCGCGTACTGTGCGACGGAGTCGGCCATCACGTTCTGTCCGCGCGCGGGAAGGTCGGGCACTTCGATGACCAGGTCGACCAGCGCTTGCCCGGTGTGGATCACTCGTGGTGGGTGCTGCCTGTTCTGCTCGTCATCGATCTCGGCACGGCTGCGCATGCGGACAGCCTATCCACCAGGGTCAGAACGCGTGTGCCGTCAGGAAACCGAGCAGTGCAACACAATCGGATCGAACGCCTCGCCAACCGGGTACGAACCGCCGAACAGCTCCGCCCCGGCAGAGGTGAGAGTCACCTGATCGAACACGACGCTGTCGCCCTCTTCGCGGGGCGTACTGAGTGCGAAAGCATCTACAGCTTGCCCGCCGGGTGAGATGGCGAGCAGCCAAGAGCCGTCTGCAGAGCGATATGCGCGCGGCGATTCCAGTGAGGTGATCGGCATTCCGTAGTGGGCGAACAGCGCGACCGATCCGGTCGTCACATGCTCGCCGTCAGAGGAGACGACCAGAGGGAACCGGAATTGCCCCTTCTCCGACGTCACGCCATCGGCGCGCACCGCACCACCCGGCGATGACGTGACATACAGAAGAAGGCTGAGCTTGATGCTCCACTCGAGGTACATAGAGTGACTCACGCGTCGAGCACGAGCCGCGGACAATTGCCCATGGCTCGCGAGACGCAGATCATCATCGACTCGCCACGCTGCTGCTCCTTCGGCGTGAGGATGGAGTCACGGTGATCGGCCGCTCCACTGAGAATCGGGGTCTCGCAGGTGCCGCAGGTGCCCTCACGGCACGACGAGATCGTGGTGAGACCGGCCTTCTCAGCAGCATCCAGAATCGAGACCCCGACCGGAACGGTCACGATGCGACCCGACGTCGCGAACTCGACCTCGAACTCGGTGTCGGGGCTCGGCCGCTCGATCTTCTTGGGCGCGAAGCGCTCGGTGTGCAGGGTGTCTTCCGGCCAGTGCGCGAGGGCCGCGTCGAGCGCCTTGAGCAGCGGCTCCGGCCCGCACGCGTAAACGAGAGTGTCTGCGGCGACCTCGGTAAAGATCCCGGCCAGGTCGAGGTGACCGAACTCGTCCTGCGGAACCAGGTTCGCCCGCTCACCGTACGCGGTGAGCTCATCGACGAAGGCCATCGATCGGCGCGAACGTCCGCCGTAGTGCAGCACCCACTCGGCCCCGGCCGCCTGTGCCGCGGCGATCATCGGCAGCATGGGAGTGATACCGATGCCGCCGGCGACGAACACGTAGCGCTTCGAGGGCAGAAAGTGGAAGTTGTTGCGCGGCCATCCGACCCGGATGATGTCGCCCGAACGCAGCGCGTCGTGCACAGCCAGCGATCCTCCGCGGCCGTTCGCCTCGCGCAGGATGCCGAGGCGCCACTCGCTGCGCGCGTTCGGAGACGACGACAGCGAGTACTGGCGCACAACCACGCCGCCACCCACGACGGGAACCGCCACATCGACATGCGCACCGGGCAGCCAGTCTGGAAGCACGTCGCCGTCAGGATGCCGCAGCGTGAGGGCTGCGACACCGTCGGCGGCATCCGCCTTGCTCGCGATCGTGAGGCTCATGTCGCGCTTGACGTTCTTCTTGGCCTTCTCGATATCGGCGACATCCCACACGACCGGCAGACTCGTGCGCACCGGGAGGAGCGCCATCTTGATGAACTCCAGCGGGAAGTCCGGCACCGGCCGCAGCGACGGAAGACGCTCGAAGAGCACCTTCAGTCCGGTCGCGCCCTGCACGCGGGCGAGCTCCTGACCGAGGCAGGTGTGACGGCCCATCGTGAAGGCGAGGTGGTCGGTGGGGTTATCGCGGTGGATATCGAAGTCGAAGGGCGCGGCGTGGTGCGCGGCCTCGGTGTTCGCGCTCGCCAAGGCGACCCAGATCATGTCACCCTTGGCGATCTGCACGCCCGAGAGCTCAAGATCGCGCATGGCCTGACGGGAGGCGAACGGCGCCGACGGACGGCGACGAACCGTCTCTTCGAAGACGTTAGCCCACAGCGAAGGCTCAGCGATGGCCTCGTCGATGTACTCGGGCTTCTGGCTGAGGAAGAGGATGGCGTTGGTCATTGCCTGCGCGGTGCTGTCGGTGCCTGCCATCGCGAACTCGCAGATCTTGATCGCGATCTGCGGCACACTCAGCGCGTAGTCGCCGTCGGCGCCGCGTTGCACGGCCATCTCACTGATGAAGTCGGTGCCGGGAGCCTTACGACGCTCGGCGACCACCGTGGATATCTCGGCGAAGGCGCCGGAGAAGCCCTCCCACACCTCGTCGATGACGTCGGCTGGCATTTCTTCCTGCGCAGAGGAGAGCACCCGCCCCATGTCGCCACGCAACCGTCGCATGAGGTCGTCATACTCCCAGCCGAGGCCGAGGTGAGCGAGTAGCGTCTGGGTTGTCAGCTCGAGGCAGTACTCAGCCATGATGTTGGCCGAGCCCTGCTGCTGGATCTTGTCGAGGATGCGGTGCGCGCGCTCCTCGATCTGCGGACGCAGCTCTTCCATGCGCGCCTTCGTGAAACCGCGCAGGGCGATGTTGCGATGCAGCGTGTGCTCGTCGGGATCCATTCCGACGATGAGCTGGGCCATCAGCCCTGGCGGCACGATGTGCTGGAAGCGCTCCGGAACGTCGATGGTCGCGGTGTTTCCGGCGGAGGAGAACTCCGTCCAGTCGCCGAGCACGGTGAGCACGTCTTCGCGGCGCGTGACGATCCAGGCGTTCAACCAGCTGTACCAGAACACCGGATTCTCGTCGCGCACAGCGGCGAAGTGCGCGGCCGGGTCGCGGTAGTAGTCGTCGCTCATGGCGTCGAACGTGGCGGCCACGAGGCGCGGGGCCGCGGGTGCCGTGAGGATGTCGGTCATGTCGAACTCCGTTGTTCTCGTGTGGTTGCGGGTGCCGGTCAGAGGGCGGTGGCGATCGCCATCGTCGACAGCTTCTGGAAGCGGGCGACGTTCTCGCTCTCCTCCATGACTCCGGCAGAAAGGAAGGTGAAGGTGAAGTCGCGCTCTGGGTCGATCCAGAACAGCGATGAGCCGGCGCCGTAGTTGCCGTGCGTGCGCGGCGAGGTGAACGGTCCGAAGAAGTTCGGCGCCGTATCGGTGCCCGACAGCGAGAAGCCGAGGCCGAAGTTGCCCTTCGGAATTTCCCACCCGCGCGCCTTCGCCATCTCGGCGTAGAGGTCGTTGGGCATGTCACCGGTCTGCAACGTGGTGGCCTGATCGAGGACTGCGGGTGCGACGAGCTGTTCGCCGCCCTGCTCCCCGCGACGACGCAGCCACTCGGCGAACACATGCACATCATCAGCGGTCGAGACCGAGCCTACCCAGGGCATCTCGGCATCCGCAGTAATCACGTCGTTGAGTACCTCGATGTCGCTGGGCTGCAGGAACCCGCCCTCCGGGAGGTATGCCTTCAACGGCACAGCACGATCGGCCAGCGCATTCGGTAGCCCGAAGGACGTCTCGGTCATACCGAGCGGGCGGAAGATCATCTCCTGCGCAAGCTCTCCGAACGAGTCGGCGCCGTAGGCGCGGCGGAGCATCTCGCCCATCAGCGCGTGGTTGATGGCCGGTGCGTAGTTGAGGTTCTCCCCCGGCTCGAACAGCACGTCCACGCCGCCGAGCGCCCCGATGACATCGGCGAGCACGCCGAAGCCGTCAGGGCCCAGGCCCGGGTTCGGCGTGGGAGTGAGACCGGAGCGGTGCGTGAGCAGGTGAATGAGGTTGATGCGGTCTTTGCGCAGCATCCGGAAGGGATCGGTGCCGAGGAACTCGGGGATCAGGTCGACGACCCGGGTGGAGAGCGCAAGCTTGCCCTCGCCGATGGCGCGCAGCGCCATGAGGTTCGTGAATGCCTTGGTGAGCGAGAGCACCCGGAACACGTCATCCGGGCGCATCTCGCGTCCGGACGCACGCTCGGACCAGCCGATCGTGGTGTCGAGCACCTTCTCGCCACCACGGGCGAGAATCACGTGCGCGCCATCGTAGGCACCGCGCTCGATATCGGCGGTGATCTCGGCGGTGAAGCGCTCGAGCGCGCGAGGGTCGACGTCGTCACGCGAGATGACATCGGCGGCGCTGGTCTGTGAAACGGGGATTGTCATCGGATGCTCCACTCAGACCATCACGAGCCCGCCCGAGGGCGAGATCGTCTGACCGGTCAGGTACGAGGCCGACGGGCCGGCGAGGAAGAGCACCATCTCGGCGATCTCCTCGGGCTGCGCGGCACGGCGGATCGGCTGCATCCCGATGAGGAACTCAGCGAATTCGTCGTCGCTCTGGCGGAACAACGGTGTGTCGATTGCGCCAGGCGCCAGCGCATTGACGCGGATACCGAAGGGGGCAAGCTCCGCAGCACCCTCGCGAGTGAGGCCGAGGACTGCGGCCTTGGATGCCGGGTAGTAGGCGGGCATCGTGACGCCCATGAGTGCGGCAGCCGACGAGAAGTTGATGATGGAGCCTGCGCCGTTGCGCTTCATGAGCGGCACTGCGGCACGCATCGTGTAGAAGGTGCCGTACAGGTTGATGCGCATGACGCGATCGAAGTCTTCGTCGCTGATGAACTCGAAGAGTTCGGAGTCATGCTTGCGACCAGCCTTCATCGCATCGAAGATTTTGCGGTTCTCGTCGTTGAGCGCTTCGAGTGCTGCACGGTTCGGGGCGTTGACTCCCGCGGCGTTGACGAGGACGTCAAGGCGACCCTGCTCGACCTCCACGCGTGCGAAGGCAGCGTCAACTGCGGCGCTGTCCGAGATGTCGACGGCAAGACCGGTGGCACGGTCCAGGTCGGCGAGAACGTCGGCGACGCTCGGGGAGATGTCCAATCCGTAGACGGTGGCGCCCGCTGCGTGCAGCGCGCGAACAGTGGCGAGTCCCATCCCGGAGCCAGCCCCGGTAACAAGTGCGACGGTGCCCTCGAATGTCATGTGCTCCTCCTTGAGCGAAAGTGACGGTCTGCGTGACCGTGACATGAGTCTGCCACATTCGCTAGACATGTGTCTAGTGAATGTGGCAGACAGGTTCTTTTCTCAGTGTGCGATGTTGCTGCCCGTGAGCTTGGTCGGGCGGATGACGAGGCCGCAGACGATCGCGACGAGCGTCGCACCTGCCGCGACGAGGTAGCCGGTGTCGAACAGCCCCACAGTGGGTAGCGCGCCGCCCTCGACCGGCACGGAGTTCGCTGCCTGCAATGCGGCGAAGATCGCTCCACCCAGCGAGGATGCCGCGAGCGCCATCGAGACGTACAGCGATGCGGTTCCGGCTGCTGTCGCCTTCGGAGCCTCTGCCGTGATGACAGACAGAGCCGTCGTCAGCAGCGCCGTGTAGCCGAATCCAAAGACGAGAATCGCCACGACGATCACCACCAGTGAGGCATGACCGAACCGTAGCGCGATGAACGCGGCCATGAGCAGCAGCCCACCGATCACGAGGGTGGCCCCTGCGGAAGTGCGGCGCACGAGGATCGGGATAGTCTTCGCCGCGAGGAGGCCTGCGAGCGTCATCGGCAGGAAGACGAACGCGGCCTGCAGCGGACTGAGGCCGAACCCGACGCTCACCGGGTCGCCGGGCACCTGCAGGAGCGTGAGCGTGAGGTTGTAGAGCAGCATCCCGCACACGCCGAGCGTCAGGAAGACGAGGTAGGCGGGGGTCAGGTTGCGCCCGAGCAGCGAGCGTACGTCGAGGAGCGGGTTCTTCGCCTTCGACTCGACGAAGAACGATGCCGCGAGCAATGCCGCGCCGCCGAGCACTGTGAGGAGTGTGGCGGGCGAGGTGAGGCCCCAGGTCGTGGACTGGGCGATGCCGATGCAGAGCATGGTGAGTCCGACGCCCAGCAGCAGCACGCCTCCGGGCTCGATGCGCTTGCGCGTGCCGGCGCTGCGGAGCCGTGCATCCGATTCCTTGCGTGCATCCGAATCCTTACCCCAGATGAGGAAGGCGACGAGGCTCAGGGCGGTTAACACGCCACCGATCCAGAAGGCGCCGCGCCAGGTTCCGCCGAACTCGACGATCATGCCACCGAAGGCGAATGCGACGAAGATACCGATGGCCTGGCCGCCCGCGATTATCGCGACGGCACGCGTGCGGTCACCGACCGACAGTCGAGCGTTGAGGATGCCGACGCACAGCGCCTGCCCGGCCATCGTGCCGGTGAGGGCGCGTCCGATGACGAGCACGATGAAATTGGGCGCGAGGGCTGAGATCACGAAGCCCAGGGCGATACCGAGCACCGAGATCACCATCAGTCGGCGGTGACCGTAGAGGTCGCCCGCCTTCGACAGCAGTGCGATAGTCGCCGCGCCGAAGATGGTCGTGCTCATCAGCGCCCAGGTGGCCTGACCTGGGCTCAGGGCGAGTTCGCTGCTCATCGATCCGTAGAGCGGGATCGCCATCATGGCGCCGACCTCGTTGAGCAGCTGCAGCAACGAGAACGTGAGGGCCATCGCCAGGCCGGCACGACGCCAGGGGAGGTATGCGGTGGGGGTGGTTGCTCGGATCTTTCCGCCGGACGTGACCGGTGGAGCGATGTCGGAGGACGTCATCGTCTCAACTCTCTGTCTGGCACGGCGTCGGCGCCGTGCATCTTCGAGAGAGTAACTCACTCAGTAGACATGTGTCTACCTAAATTCATGCACGGATCGTCAGCCCGAAGGCCAGGGTGGAGGCGATTTCGGAGATGATCGTGTCGAGAAAGTCCGGCCGGTCACCGATGATTCCGAAATAAAATGCGCGGTCGATCGTCATCGCGACGGCGATCAACCGTGCCTGGGCGCGGTTGTCGTCGAGGCCCGAGTCAACGAGGCGGCTGACGAGCTCGGGCAGTTCGGCGACGATGCGCCCGTACTCCTCGAACCACTCGTCGGCGACCGCGGGCTCGGCAGCCATGGCCTGCACGATCGCACTGAACTCCATCTGGTGGCGGCGCCAGGTCGCCGCGTGCTGGCGGAGCCAGACTTCCAGAGCCTCCTGCTCAGCAGGGAGTTCGGCGAGCTTGCGGAAGTCGGCGAGGATCTCGGGCTCAACCGAGCGCATCTGCTCGATGATGATCTCGGCCTTCGAGCGGAAATGGAGATAGAAGGTTGCGCGCGAGACGTTCGCCGCTCTCGCGATCGCGTCTGCCGTCGTCGCGGAATAACCCTGTGCGACGAACAGGCCGCGGGCCGCGAAGATCAGGGCGTCTCGCGTGCGCCGCTTCTGCTCTGCGCGCGAGACGCGCTCAGGTGCACCGCTCAAGGTCTTGCGCTCCGCTCTGCCCGGCGAATCTGGACCGAGGCGTATTCATCATGCCAGGGTCCGAAGCCGTCGACACGGCTGGCCAAGCATTTCGGACCTTGCGCTGGGAGCACGAGGACGTGCGGGAACCATGCGGGTCATGACCGCGATCGCCCGACATCCCAGTCGGCACAAGGGATCGGGGCCAATGTCCATACCCCCGAATACACTGAGCCTCGATAGGTCCGCACGGACCCTGGAACTCCACCCGAGTTCCCCATTTCGCGCCCTGCTTTTGGGGCGATATTCGGCGTGCGTGCGAACCGTCGCCCTACGGCATCCGTCGTGAGGCAGGCCGGTGCTCCACGCACACTCCTGAAGGAGAATTACATGTCCGTACCCAACCCTCCTGCGGCTCCGTCGCCGCAGCAGATGCCTCCCGCCCCGCCGGCTGACCCGCAGGCGCCTACGCCCACACCGAAGAAGACGAATGTCGTCGCGCTGATCGCGCTCATCGTTGCGGCCGTGGGCTTCATCTTCGCGTGCATTCCCGGCGCATTGATCGTCGGCTGGATCCTCCTGCCGATCGCTTTCATTCTCAGCATCGTGTCGTTCTTCATCAAGGGCGATCGCAAGTGGATGGGCGTCGTCGGACTCATCCTCTCGATTGTCGGCACGATCATCGGCGTCGTTGTCTTCCTCGCAGTCGTCGCGACTGCAGCCGACGACGCGTTTAACGAGGCCTTCGGCGACGGCGACACCACCGTCACGCAGCCTGCGGAGGAAGACGCCGCGGTGGCAGCTAAGGAAGAGCCGGCGGATGCTGCCGAGCAGGGCACGCGCGACAACCCGTACCCGCTCGCCTCGCAGATCAGCGCCGACGACTGGGCTGTCGTCGTGAACAGCCACACTGCCGACGGTGCGGCTGCGGTGGCCGAGGGCAACATGTTCAACGACCCGGCGCCTGCGGGGTCGCACTACGAGATCGTGAACTATACGGTCACGTACACCGGTGACGAGTCAGGCCTCGCAGCCGAGGTCGGCATTGCCTTCGTCACCAGTGCTGGCAATGTCGTGAACAGCTACGACGCGATGGTCATGCTGGCCGACAGCATCGGGATGGACGAACTCTATAACGGCGCATCCGCCACTGGTTCCGAGGCGTTCCTCGTGCCGGACGGCGAGACGGCGCTAATCCGGGTTCGCCCGGGGATGCTCGCTGACGAGGTGTTTGTGAAGCCGTAAGGGATGGGGAGTGGCGGGGGGGCAGGGGGGGGGGCCCCCCCCCAACTTTCCTTTTGTTCAAGGAGCCCCTCCTTTAACCACACCACACTTCTT